>OY969804.1:1502500-3791386 GCA_963703275.1 uncultured Actinomycetes bacterium
AGGAGAGGTTAGCCTTCAGGCGAAGCTTTGAATCTGAAGCCCCAGTAAACGGCGGCCGTAACTATAACGGTCCTAAGGTAGCGAAATTCCTTGTCAGGTAAGTTCTGACCCGCACGAATGGCGTAACGACTTGGGCGCTGTCTCAACGAGAGATTCGGTGAAATTGTAGTACCTGTGAAGATGCAGGTTACCCGCGACAAGACGGAAAGACCCCGTGGAGCTTTACTGCAGCTTGATATTGGAGTTTGGGACGATCTTGTACAGGATAGGTGGGAGCCTTTGAAGCAGGAGCGCCAGCTTCGGTGGAGGCGCCGTTGGGATACCACCCTGGTCGTATCTGGGCTTCTAACCTCGATCCGTGATCCGGTACGGGGACAGTGTCAGGTGGGCAGTTTGACTGGGGCGGTCGCCTCCTAAAATGTAACGGAGGCGCCCAAAGGTTCCCTCAGAATGGTTGGAAATCATTCGTAGAGTGTAAAGGCATAAGGGAGCTTGACTGCGAGACCTACAAGTCGAGCAGGGACGAAAGTCGGGCTTAGTGATCCGGTGGTTACCGAATGGAAGGGCCATCGCTCAACGGATAAAAGCTACCCCGGGGATAACAGGCTTATCTCCCCCAAGAGTCCACATCGACGGGGAGGTTTGGCACCTCGATGTCGGCTCATCGCATCCTGGGGCTGAAGTAGGTCCCAAGGGTTGGGCTGTTCGCCCATTAAAGCGGTACGCGAGCTGGGTTCAGAACGTCGTGAGACAGTTCGGTCCCTATCTGTCGTGGGCGTAGGAAATTTGAGAGGAGCTGTCCTTAGTACGAGAGGACCGGGATGGACGTACCGCTGGTGTACCAGTTGTTCCGCCAGGGGCATCGCTGGGTAGCTACGTGCGGACGGGATAAGCGCTGAAAGCATCTAAGCGTGAAGCCCCCCTCAAGATGAGATTTCCCATCCCCTCAGGTAGTAAGACCCCTGGAAGACCACCAGGTTGATAGGCGGGAGGTGGAAGCGCAGCAATGCGTGCAGCTGACCAGTACTAATTATCCGAGGACTTGATTTGAGAACACCACGCCGCTATGGAGTTTTGAGGGTCGCGCGCCCGTGCGCCGGCGACTTCACAAGTCCACAAGGTTTCCGGTGGTTATGGCGAGGGGGAAACACCTTTTCCCATTCCGAACAGAGAAGTTAAGCCCCTCAGCGCCGATGGTACTTGGTGCGCAAGCGCCTGGGAGAGTAGGTCGCCGCCGGGATTAATAGGAAGGGCCGCCCCGCCGGGCGGCCCTTCGTCGTTAGAGCGTCGTTCGCCCGCGATACGACAGCGCCGGCAGCCCGCGCACGCCCAGACCGTCGATCGCGAGCACGCGACCGGCGTGCGGCTGCCGGGCGAGCGCGGCGTCGTCGAGGTCGACGCGGGCGCTGGTCACAAACAGCGTCGTCCGTTCGCGCCCCCCGAACGCGCACGACGTCGGCCGGTCGATCGGGAGCTCCACGGCGGTCAGGAGGGATCCGTCGGGCGCGTACCGGTGCACGGCGCCTCCGTTCCAGAGCGCTACCCAGATCCCACCCTCCTCGTCCACCGTCAGGCCGTCGGGCACGACGCCGGGCTCGTCGATGTGCACCAGCGTGCGCCGGTCGCTGATCCCCCCGGTTGGGCCGTCGAAGGCGAACACGTCGAGGGATCCGGTTCCGCTGTCGTTGAGATACATCGCGGTTTCGTCGGGACTCCAGCCGATGCCGTTTGAGATCGTCAGTCCGGTGAGCATGGTCGTGCAGCTCCCGTCGAGCTCGAGGCGATAGAGCGAGCCCGCCCCCTCCGTCTCGTCGTAGGCCATCGTCCCCGCCCAGAACCGGCCCTGCGGGTCGCAGGCCCCGTCGTTCATGCGCACGTCGGTGCGGCCCGCGGCCGGCTGGGCCAGCTCGCTGATCGATCCGTCCTCGGCGATGAACAGGAAGCCGGGACCGGCGGCGAGGACGTAGCCTCCGCCGGCCGCCGGGGCGACCGCACCGACGTGGCGATCGATCGTGATCGTCTCGAGCTCCTTCAAGCCGCCGTCAGCCCCGATCTTGCCGCGGTGCACCTGGCGGCCCAGGATGTCGACCCACAAGAGCTCCTGGCGCTCCTCGTGCCACCGCGGGCCCTCGCTCAGGAGCCCCGGCACGTCCGACCATGCCGTGACGACGGGGGCGCTCATGCGGCGAGCTCGATGACGACCTTGATGTCCTGCGGTTCCTTGCTCAGGGCGTCCGGCCAGCGCGCGAGCGGAATCCGGCGGGTGATCATCCCGCCCAGCCACGCCGGGTCGGCAATCGCAAGCGCCGCGGCAGCCTGGTCCCAGTGGCGCCGGCCGGCATTCACGGTGCCGAAGATGACCTGGTTTCGCAGCACCAGTTCCCGGTTCATGGCGGTCGCGTCGACGTCGAGCGTCGACTTCGAGTCCATGATGCCGGTCAGGCACATGATCCCGCCGCTTCCCAGCCGCCGGGCCGCGGACTTGACGACGGCGCCGATCCCGGTGCACTCGACGACCACGTCGACGTCCACATCGACGTCCGCCGCGTCGCCGGCGTGGTACCGCGCCCCCAGACCCTCGGCCAGATCTCGCTTCGGGCCGCCGGTCGCGAGGTCGACGACATGCATCTCCAGGCCGCGCTGTGCGCCGAGGAGACAGGCCAGGAGTCCAATCGGGCCGGCGCCCGTGACGAGCGCCCGGCCGCCGGCGAAGAACGCGCGCTGCGAGATCCGGTCGACCTGCTCCCACGCCTTGGCCAGCACCGACGCGGGCTCGAGCAGCACCCCCAGGTCGCCCAGCCCGGCCGGGATGGCCACGGCGAACTCGGGCTCGACGCGCCAGCGCTCGCTTCCGTACCCGTCGCGGCGGAGAATCCCGCGCTCGGTGAACCGATCGTTGCTGCACATGTCCCACTCCCCGGCGGCACACGCGGGACACGGCACCGGATCGGGCCGGCGCACGATGCCGGCCACGAGCTCGCCGACCGCGAATCCCGATCCCGCGGGCGCCTCCAGCACCCGGCCGAGACCCTCGTGGCCGAGAACGAGATGCTCCCGCCCCGGCGGCGGCTCGCCGTATGCGCCCTGGGCGATCTCGCGATCGGTGCCGCAGACGCCGACGAGGTCGCCGGCCACGAGAAGGCCGCCGTCCTCGTCCGCCGGGTCGGGCACATCCACGACGCCCGCCGTGCCGCCCTGACCCGCCACCACCGCCATCGCGCGCATAGCCGCCAAGGTCGCACGGCGACGTGGGAGCCTCATCATCCCAAGCGGATGAAGAGGGCCGCTGCGACCGGCGCGATCATCGGGCGCAGGCAGTGAAGAGCGCGCTGACAGGGATCCTATGGGTGGCGATCTATGTCGTTCTCGCGCTGACGCCGCTGGCCCTCGTGGCGCTCGCCCATCCGCCCGCGGGGCGCCCGTTTCTGGTTGAGCTCTCGGTGGCGTTCGGATTCGTCGGCCTGGCCCTGATGGGTCTGCAGTTTGCGCTGGTCGCACGCTTCAAGCCGGTGGCCGCGCCGTTTGGGATCGACGCCCTGACCCGCTTCCACAAGGAGGTCTCCTACGTCGCGCTTGTCTTCATCCTGGGCCATCCGATCCTGCTCTTCATCCAGAACTCGCCCAAGTACCTCCCGCTGCTGAACGTGTTCACGGCTCCCTGGCGGGCCCGCTTTGCGGTCAGCTCGACGATCCTGCTGCTCGTGCTCATGGGCCTGTCCCTGGGGCGGAGGCGCCTGCGGCTGTCGTACGAGTGGTGGCAGGTGACCCATGGAGTGCTCGCGGTCGCGGTCGTGGTGCTGGCGCTCGCCCACATCGAGGGCGTCGGCTACTACGTCTCGGGCAGCGTCAAGCGGGTGCTGTTCTGGCTCATGGCCGGCGGCCTCGTGACGATCCTCGTCTGGATCCGCATCGCCAGACCCCTGCTCCGGCTCCGGCGTCCGTGGCGGATTGCGGCGATCCATCCCGAGCGCGGCGATGCGGCGACGATGGTGATCGAGCCCGTGAACCACTCCGGCTTCGACTTCCAGCCGGGACAGTTCGGCTGGGTCATCGTCGGCCGCTCGGCGTTCGCCCTCGTGCACCACCCCTTTTCGTTCTCCTCCGCGGGGGACGTCGCGAGGGGCGGGACCGTGGCTCTGACGATCAAGGCCAACGGTGACTTCACGAGCACCGTCCCGTCGTTCGCCGTCGGCACCAGGGTGTACATGGACGGGCCGCACGGGGTGTTCTCGATGGATCTGCAGCAGGCGCCCGGGTACGTCTTCATCGCCGGGGGTGTCGGCATCACCCCGCTCTACAGCATGCTCCTGACCATGCGGGAGCGCGAGGACGTGCGACCGGTGATCCTGCTCTACGCCAGCCGCAGCTGGGAGGACATCATCTTCCGCGAGGAGCTCGAGGAGCTCGCCGCGACGATGCCCAACCTGAGCGTCATGCACGTGCTCGAGGAGGCGCCCGAGGGCTGGACGGGCGAGAGCGGCTGGATCGACGCCGGGATCGTCGCCCGGCATGTGCCCGAGCGGCAACTCGCGCGCTACGAATACTTCGCGTGCGGGGCGCCGGCCATGCTGGATGCGATCGAGACCCTGCTGGTCTCGATGGGCGTGCCGCCGAGCCGGCTCAACACCGAGCGTTTCGACTTCGTCTAGGAGAACCGAGTGTTACGACAAGCATGGGTTCCGCGGCTGGTGCTCCTCATCGCAGCGTTGCTGCTCGTGTGCTGCGTGATCTTCGCGGCCGCGAGCTCCACCTGACGCGCGGCCGCGCTACCCCGACCCGTCGTCCTCGGGCTCCTCGCGCTCGTCATCGAACAGCCCGCGCGGCGGCCAGTCGTCCTGCGCGTCGCAGCGGCTGGTGCAGTGCAGGCTGGCGACGTTCTGGAGCGGCACCAGGATGTGCCCGTTCAGCTCCACGTGGGCGACGTCCTCGATGAGGCAGTAGGCGGTCAGGATGCCGTCCTGATACTCCCCGCCGAAGAGGGCGATCTCGACGGCCTCGCCCTTGTACCTGGCCGTGTAGTCCTCCATCGGCGTCCAGTGTAGATGAACCGGCGATTTAGCCGGTATGGACGGATTCGTTGAACGTGGCCAGGGTGACGCGGTCGTGGCGGCGCTCGATCGCCGTCAGGCTGCAGTTGGCAGCGCTCGCCACCCGCCAGCGCTGATCCGCCCCGAGCCCCACGACCTCCGACACGATCGCGCGGATGTTGCCTCCGTGGCAGACGATCACGGCGGTGCGCCCGTCCTCGGCGGCAAGGACGCGCTCGAACGCGCGCACGGAGCGCTCGTGCAGCTGCCGGTAGGTCTCGCCGCCGCGATAGCCCTCGACGGCGCCGGTCTGCCACTCCCGGTACCACGCGGGGTCGCGGGCGGCGGCCTCGGCCCGGTTGCAGCCGGCCCACTCGCCCACGTCCACCTCGCGCAGGTCGGCGTCGACGATGGCCGAGAGGCCGGTCGCGCGCTCGATCGCGGCCGCGGTCTGGCGGGCGCGGGCGAGGTCGCTCGAGTAGAGCGCGTCCACCCCCTGGCCGGCCAGATGCTCGGCGAGCGCCCGGGCCTGGCGGAGGCCGACATCGTTCAGCGGCATGTCGGTGTGCCCCTGCCAGCGACCGTCGCGATTCCAGTCGGTCTCGCCGTGGCGTGCCAGCAGAATCCTCGTCATCGCTGAAGATCATAAGATCCGGGGTCACATGGACTTCGACCTGACCGGCATGCGCGCTCTCGTCACGGGGGCGAGCGACGGCATCGGACTGGAGGCCGCGCGGATGCTCCGGGCCGAGGGGGCGGCCGTCGCGATCGCCTCGCGCAACCCGGAAGCTGCGGCGCGGCAGATCGACGCCGCCCCCGTGGCCGTCGACCTCTCGACGCCCGAGGGCGGCGAGCGCGCCGTCGCCGGGGCGGTGGAGGCGCTCGGCGGCCTCGACGTGCTGGTGAACAACGTCGGCAGCTCGCGGATCGCGACGTTCGAGGCGCTGACCGAGGACGACTGGCAGAACGCGTGGGATCTGAACGTGATGAGCCACGTGCGCTGCATCCGCTCCGCCCTCCCGGCCCTGAAGGAGTCGAGCCGCGCCGCCATCGTCAACGTCGCGTCCACGTCCGGCAAGCGCCCGAGCCGGGGGATGCCCCACTACTCGGTGACCAAGGCGGCGGTGCTGTCGCTCTCGCGGCTCGTCGCCGAGACCTACGCCGCGGCCGGGATCCGATGCAACGCGGTCTGCCCGGGCCCGACGCTCACGCCCGCGTGGACCGGGATCGGCGGTCTGGCCGACCAGACGGCGGCCGACTCCGACCGCAGCCGCGAGGAGGTGCTGAACGCGGTCGGCTCCGGCAGGCCGATCGGCCGGATGGCCACCGCCGAGGAGGTTGCGGCGGTCATCGCGTTTCTGGCCTCACCGCGCGCGTCCTATGTCACCGGTGCCGCCTGGAGTGTCGACGGCGGCACGGTGGCCGTGATCATCTGACGCGGATCGCCAAAGGTACACTCGGAGTCAAATGCCGCACCCCTCCGGACCCGTCGCCGACGCCTTCCCCGATCGCATCCGCCGGCTCGAGCAGAGCTCGCTGTCCGACCTCGCCGTGCACTCCTACGCGACGGCCGGCAGGCTGCGCCCCGAGCCGGATGAGTGCTCGCTGCGCACCCCGTTCCAGCGCGATCGCGACCGGATCGTGCACTCAAAGACCTTCCGGCGCCTGAAGGGCAAGACCCAGGTCTTCATCGCTCCCCAGGGCGACCACTTCCGCACCCGCATGACCCATACGCTCGAGGTATCCGGCATCTCGCGCAGCGTCGCCCGCGCCCTGCGCCTGAACGAGGATCTCACCGAGGCGGTGGCACTCGGGCACGACCTCGGCCATCCGCCCTTCGGCCACACCGGCGAGGAGGCGCTCGACCGCTGCCTGAAGCGGCTCGGGTCGGGATTCCGGCACAACGAGCACTCGCTGCGCACGGTGGACGTGCTCGAGCGCGACGGCGCCGGCCTGAACCTGACCGCAGAGGTGCGCGACGGGATCCTCAACCACACCGGCGAGCACATGCCGGCCAGCCTCGAGGGCCGGATCGTGCGCCTGGTCGACCGGTTCGCCTACGTCAACCACGACATCGACGACGCCGCCCGGGCGGGCATCCTCGATCCGGCCGACCTGCCGCTCGAGCCCCTGGCGCTGCTGGGCCAGACCTCGTCGCAGCGCATCGACGCGCTCGTGCACGATCTGGTGGAGACCTCGGAGCGGGCGGGGGACATCGAGCAGTCGCCGCCGTACAGCACCGCGCTGCTCGACCTGCGGGCATACATGTTCGAGCACGTGTACCTGGGCCCGCCGGCGAAGGCCCAGAGCGCGCGCGCCGGGGCGATGGTCGAGGCGCTCTTCTCGCACCACCTGGCCGGCGGTGACGCACAGTCGGCCACCGACTGGGTGGCGGGGATGACCGACGGCTACGCCCTGCGCGCATATGCGGAGCTGGCTGCGGCAGAGCACGCGCCGGCGTGAGCCGGATCAGCGATCAGTCGATGGAGGCGGTCAAGACGGCCGTCGACATGGTCAATCTGGTCGAGGGCCGCACGCCGCTGCGCAAGGGGCGGGGCCGCTACACCGGCCGCTGCCCATTCCACGAGGAGCGCACGCCGTCGTTCTCGGTCGACCCGGTGAAGAAGACCTACCACTGCTTCGGCTGCGGCAAGGGTGGCGACGCCATCCAGTTCGTTCAGGAAACCGAGAACCTCGACTTCGTCCACGCGGTCGAGTGGCTGGCCGACCGCTACGGGGTGGAGCTGGCGCACGAGGAGAGCTCGCCCCAGGAGGAGCGCCGCCGGGCCGAGCGCAAGCGGCTCGAGGCGCTCCTGGAGGACGCCGCGGGGTTCTACTCCCGCTACCTGTGGGACGCCGCCGAGGCCGAGCCGGCCCGCGCCTACCTGGCCGAGCGCGGACTCAGTGAGCAGACCGCGAAGGACTTCCGGCTCGGGTTCGCCCCGTCGGCCTGGGACAGGGTGTGCGCGGCGGCCCGCTCCAAGGGTTTCTCGGCGAACGAGCTCGAGCGGGCCGGACTCTCGAGCCGCGGCCGCCGCGGCCCGGTCGACCGCTTCCGGGGGCGGCTGATGTTCCCGCTGGCCGACGCGCGCGGCCGCGTGCGCGGCTTCGGCGCCCGGCAGATGCCCGGCGGCGAGCCGCCCAAGTATCTGAACTCTCCCGAGGGCTCGCTCTTTCGCAAGTCCGAGATGGTGTACGCCCTCGACCGCGCTCGCTCCGCGATCGCCGCCGAGAGCCGGGCGGTGGTGGTGGAGGGCTACACCGACGTGCTCGCCCTGCACCAGGCGGGGCTGATCGAGAGCGTCGCCTCGATGGGCACCGCCCTGACCGAGCAGCAGGTGCGCGAGCTCGCCCGGCTGATCGGCACCGGCACCCTCCATCTGGCCTTCGACGCCGATGCCGCCGGCCAGGAGGCCGCGGTGCGGGGCATGCAGCTGGCGCAGGCCACGGGCATGGAGGTGCGGGTGGTGCAGCTGCCCGACGGCCGCGATCCCGCCGATGTGGCCGTCGCCGACCCCGATGCCTTCAGGGCTGCGCTCGAGACGTCCGTCGGTGTGCTCGCCTTCCGGATCGGCCGCATTCTGACGGCTCCCGGCTCGCGCGATCAGCGCTACCGGAAGGTCGCCGCCGTCCTCCGCGAGGCTCCCCAGTCGGTGGAACGGGCGGAGCAGGTGCGGCTCGTGGTCGACCGGCTCGACCTCCCGGACGACCTCGCCGCGGCCCTGTCGCGCTCCGGAGCCCAGTCCCAGAATCCCGCTCCCAGAGCGCCCGCGGCGGCCGTACGGCCGCTGCCGCCGTCGCCCCGTGCGTACACCGAGCGCCTGTTCCTGGCCATGTGCCTGGCCCTGCCGGACCGCGGCCGGATTTTACTCGGCGACCTCGACGTGGCACACTTCGGAGATGCGTCGCACTGGGAGGCCGCGACGCACATCCGCCGCATGCTGGCGGATGACGACGTTTTGGAGGCATCCGCACGGTGGGCACCGCTGATTGGAGAGCTGAACGCACTCGCTGCCCGTGAGGCTGCCTCTGAGTGGGCATTGGAGGAGCTGTATTGGAAGCTGCATCTATACCGGGCCGAGGACGGGCTAAAGACAATGCGCGAAAACGCCGACTTGGACCTGAGTCGGCAACGCGAGCTGCAGAGCTTGGAGGAACTGCGCTTATCGGTGCTGGCGAGGCTGGACGCCATCCGCGCGCAAGCGCCAGACCGTTAGTAGGTCCCGTAGTTATGCCCCAGAATGCCCCCGACCCCCTGGGCGACCAGGCGGGCTTCGATTCGCACGAGGAACTCGACCTCGAGCCCGACCCCACTCCCGGACTGACCGAGGACACGGTCGGCATGTACCTGCGCGAGATCTCGCGGGTGCCGCTGCTGACCGCCGCGGAGGAGGTCTCGCTGGCCAAGGCGTTCGAGCGCGGCGACCTGCGGGCACGCAGGCGCCTGATCGAGTCGAACCTGCGTCTGGTCGTCTCGATCGCGCGGCGGTATTCCGGCCGGGGCCTCAGCTTCCTCGACCTGATCCAGGAGGGCAACGTCGGGCTCATGAAGGCCGTCGAGCGCTACGACTGGCGGCTCGGGCACAGGTTTTCGACGTATGCGACATGGTGGATCCGCCAGGCGGTGACGCGCGCGCTCGCCGACCAGGGCCGCACGATCCGGGTGCCGGCCCAGGTGGTCGACACGATCAACCGGATGGCCCGGGTGGAGCGCCAGCTGACCCAGAAGCACAACCGCGTTCCGACGCATGACGAGCTCGCCGAGGAGATGGGCCTCAAGCCCGGCAAGGTGGAGGAGCTCAAGCGCGTCTCCCAGGAGCCGGTGTCGCTGGCATCCCCGGTGGGCGAGGACGCCACCGAGCTCGGCGAGATGATCGAGGACCAGCACCAGCGCGGCCTCGGCTCGGACATGGCCGCGCGCCAGCGCGACCAGCACATCTCGGACCTCGTCAGCCAGCTTCCCTACCGCGAGCGGCTCATCCTCGAGCTGCGCTACGGCCTGGAGGGCAATGCACCGCACACGCTCGAGGAGGTCGGCCGCCGGTTCGGGGTCACCCGGGAGCGCGTGCGCCAGATCGAGACCCGGACGCTGCGGCGGCTCGCAGCGGCCGGCGAAAACGCCGAGTTGAGGCTCCTGATCGACTAGCGCTAGGATCTCATCCCGATCCGCGGTAGCTCAATGGCAGAGCATCCGGCTGTTAACCGGAGGGTTGTAGGTTCGAGTCCTACCCGCGGAGTTTCGACAACGCCATGCGCCGACCCCGTCTTCATCGAGTCCCACGCAGTTCCGTAGTCCTGCTTTTTGTGGCTGCGGCGATCGTCATCGTCGACGCGCTCATCCTCCACGGCACCCCGGCGACGCGCGAGCAGGTCGGACATCATGTGCGGGTCGTCGCACAGCCCATCGGCACGATCGACTATGTCCGCATCGCGCTCGCCGTGCTCGCTGCCGTGCTCATCGGGTACGCCCTCGTGCGGTGGTCCGATGCTGGCCGGCCGGACGAACCGGGCGATGCGGACGGTACCCCGAGGATGTTCGGCGACAGCATCGTCGATGCCCGCACCCGGGTTGATCCCGCGATCGGGCTTGGCCCGGTCAACACCACGCGCGATCGCTGACGGGCGCCCGGGCCGGATCCGGCCGACAAGTTTGAGTTTTGGCGCCGCGGTGGTCATTATCCAGTGGGGGGGTTGCCGCACGGCGACGGGGTGGTGACCATTGAGTCATCACCCCGCCGCCGTCTACCTCTGGGCGAGAGCCGCGCGCCCCTCCCGGATCCCATAGACGACGATCACGAGTCCCGCCAGCGGATCCGCCCACCACCACCCCAGGGCGGCGTTCGCAACGAGGCCCGCGAGCACCGCCACGGCGAGGCAGCCGTCGATCAGCGTGACGCGCGCCTCGGTGCGCAGCACCGGGTTGCCCAGCGCCTCGCCCGTGCGGGCCTTGCCGGCCGCCAGGGCAAACATCGCGACAGCGGTCAGCGCCAGCCACGTGATCCCGGCCGGCGAGTGGTGCGGATGGGCGGCGGCCACCAGGACGTATGCCGACTGGGCGGCGATGTAGGCCGCGAGTGCGATGAACGCGCAACCGATGATCCGCATCGCCCGCCGCTCTCGGCCCTCCCCGATTCCATGCAGCTGCCACACGACGACGATCGACGCGAGGATCTCGATCAGGGAATCGAGCCCGAACCCGGCCAGGGCGACCGACCGGGCCGAGACCGCCGCGGCCAGCACGACCACCGCACCCACGACGTTCCAGGCCAGCGTCGCGTACTCCAGGCGCAGGCCGCGCCGGATCAGGCGGGCGCCCCGGGCGGAGTCATCAATGATCGTCACGGGCGCTCGGTACGATCTGATCGTGTCCCACACGGCGACCTGTCATCTGGACGGCGAACACGCGCACGATCGCGCCGAAGCCGGCCATTCTCACGGGCATTCGCATGGTCTGGTCGACCGCTCGATCGTCCGGTCGCGTGAGGGGGTCAAGGCCGTCTCGATCAGCCTGGCGGTGCTGCTCGTCGCGGCGCTCTGCCAGCTCGCGATCTTCTCCGCCACCGGGTCGGTCGCGCTGCTCGCGGATCTCATCCACAACTTCGGTGACGCGTCCACCGCAATCCCGCTTGGGATCGCGTTCTTCCTCGGCAGCGCCGTGGGCGAGCGCAGGGCGGGGCTGTTCGTGGTCGCGACGATCTTCGCGAGCGCCTGTGTTGCGCTCTGGCAGTCGGTCGATCGACTCATGCATCCGCAACATCTCACGCATCTGTGGGTGCTCGCAGCCGCCGGGATCGTGGGCTTCGCCGGCAACGAGATCGCCGCGCGCGTCCGCTCGCGCGCGGGCCGCCGCCTGGACAGCCCGGCGCTCGTCGCCGACGGCAACCACGCCCGCGTCGACGGCTTCGTGTCGCTGGGCGTCGTCGCCAGCGCCGCGGTCGTGAGCCTCGGCGTCAAGATCGCCGACCCGCTGATCGGACTCGCGATCACGCTCGTGATTCTCAAGATCACCTGGGACAGCTGGCACACCGTCCGCTCGGGCGCCCACCCCGGGCACTAGCGCAACCGTCGGCCGCAATCCCTCTGCCCGGATCGGCTACCCTTGACGTGGGTCACAGTGGCATCAACCGAAACTGAGGAACAGCGCGTCCGCCGTATCGAGACGAGGGCGGAGGGGCTCGGCCTGCGGTTCGTGTTCTACGCGAACACGGGACATTTCATCCTTCGCGACGGCGGAAAGCCGTGGGGATACGTCGTCTCGTCGCGGGATGTGTCGGCCGCGCTCGACGACGCCGAGCGCCAGCTCGAGGCGGAACGCACCCGCCGGACGTCCAAGACCGGCTGATCACACCCGGCGCAGCAGCTCGGCCTTCTTGGCGGCGAACTCTTCGTCGGTCACCACTCCGGAGGCGTGCAGGTCGCCCAGCTCGCGCAGGGCTGCCAGAGCGGTGTTGCCCGGCTCCTCGCCGTCGTCGTTGCCGTTGTCGTCCGCGTGCGCCATGGCGCCGTTTGCCGAGATTGGCTCGGGGAGGCCCGCGTGCGGGAGGGAGTCGTCCGGCATCGGCGCCGCGGGGCCGTCACCACCCGCCGCCGGCTCCGAGTCACCGACCAGCGCTCCGCAGCGCAGGCACCGGTGCTCGACCACCGACCCCCCGACGAGGTAGGGGCGGGTGTCGTGGCCCTTGGCCGCGCAGCGCAACTGGTATCTGAACCGGCGCAGCGACACACCACCACGGTACCGCGGGCCGGCAATGGGCGCGAATCCCGCCCCCGCCGTTCCACATCCACCTCCAACGGAGTTTCGCGGCGGCGTCCGCTATGTTGCGCCGGCATGGCGACCATTCTGGCTCCACCTGTTGAGGCATACCTGGCCGGACTGGTGCCCAGCGCCGACCCGGTACTGGCCGAGATGCGCGCCCACGGCGAGCGCGACGGCATCCCCATCGTCGCCGCCGAGACCGGGATCCTGCTTGCCGTGCTGGCCCGCGCCGTCGGCGCCCGCCGGGTGGTCGAGGTCGGCACCGCGATCGGCGTCTCGACGCTTCACCTCGCCCGCGCGGTCGGCGACGGTGGCCTCGTCACCTCATTCGAGATCGATCCGGCCAGACACGCCGCCGCCCGCGAGTACCTGACCCGGGCCGGAGTGATCGACCGCACCGACCTGCACCTGCAGGACGCTGCCGAAGGCCTGCGCGAGCTCGAGGGCAGCGTCGACATGGCCTTTCTCGACGGCCTCAAGGACGATTATCCGAGCCACCTGGAGCTCACGCTCCCGCACGTCCGCGCGGGCGGCCTGGTCGCCGTCGACAACGTGTTGCTGTCCGGCACCGTGGCGACAGGGCGTGGAGAGGGTCACTGGACCGATGCGCACGTCGCGCGGATGCGCGAGTTCAACCTCCGGCTGACGACCGACCCGGCGCTCGAGGCGACGGTGCTGCCGGTGGGCGACGGGGTCGCCGTGGCCGTCCGCCGCTGAGTCGTGCCCGCGTGACGCACGCGGGGGAGACAGACGGCCGTGCATCACCTACTGTGTGAGGAGTATCCGGAAAGGGATCCCTCTGCCATGAAACGCGCCATCGTCCTCCTGATCTCTGTCGCCGCTGTGGTCGCCGGCTGTGGAAGCGCCGCGGGCGCGGGTCAGGGCTCCGGCTCCACGTCCGCGGGATCGACGGTCAGCGCCACCTCCGCGGCCGCCGTTCTGGCCGCCGCCCGAGCGTCCGCGAAGCACGCGACTGCCGTCGCGTTCGACGCCACGCTCGGCGTCAAGGTCGGTGGCAACCTGAAGGGCGCAGGCATGGGTGCGGCAATCCTCAAGGGCCCGCTGAAGTTCGAGTTCAAGGGTCACGCCGGCCTGGCGGGCGCCGACAAGTCGAAGTTCGACATCACCTTCGCGTTCAACTATCTGGGCGGATCGTTCACCGGACGCGCTCTCTCCCCCAACGGCAAGGTGCTGTACCTGCAGCTCCCGGCGCTCATGGGCCCCGGCTGGAAGTCGCTGTCGCTCAAGGGCGTCACGCACACGGGATCGCCGGGCCCCGGCACGAGCGGCGGCCTGGCCACGCTCAAGGCGGAGGGGCTCGACCCCAGCAAGCTCCTGAAGAACCTGACCATGACCACCGCAGACGGGCAGGACACGATCTCGGCTGACGTCGACGTCGCGGCCGTGTTCGCGGCCATCGCGAAGGTCGAGAAGGGCCAGGGCGCGATCCCGGCGAAGGCCCAGGGAATGATCGCCCAGCTCGAGAAGGCGGTCACGAAGGCGCACGGCTCGCTCTCGTTCTCAAGCGCGACGCACCTGCCGACGAACGATCAGATGCAGTTCGCGATGACGATCCCGCCGTCCCTGTCGAGGTCTGCGAGCGGCATCAAGAGCATCGCGCTCAACCTCGATGTCAGGTTCAGCGACTGGAACAAGTCGTTCTCGGTCGTCGCTCCCAAGGGTGCGACGCCGCTGAACACGGCCGGCCTCTTCGGCGGTCACCTCTCGAGCGCCGCCTGACCTCAGGCGCCCGGCCGCGCGGCCGAGACGACCACGAACCAGTCGTTCAACTCGCGGTCCTGCCACTCCTCCGAGGCGACGTCGTCACGCCTGGCCGCGTCGGCGACGACGAGCTCCGGGCTGACCCGCCATGCCTCCCGCGCGAACCGGGCGCGCTCGGGCGGTAGGAGGTGGCCGTAGAAATGGCTCGTGACCAGGCGATCGAACTCCCCTGGACACCCAGGACCTCTACGAGCGCATCGCGGAGGTGCCGAAGTACCGAGGCGGTGGGGGCGTCGGCGTGCCGCAGTGCAGGCAGCGGTAGACGATGTCGTCGTTCGACCTCGGCCGGTGTGGGCGCGGATCGTGGCCGTGGCGTGCGCAGTGCAGTCGGGCGCCAAGACTGGGCCGTGGCGCCTGCGGCGGCGACGGCCGCCATAACGCCGGGTTCTCACGCGGTGGTGGGCTGGCCGATGGCGAGGTTGGGGGCGTGATGCGCGCCGGCGGCTCCGGAGCCTCGGGCGGCGCCATGAGGCGCACCCTCTGCGGTTCGATCGCTCGCGCGGGCGCAGCCTCCGGCGCCCCATCTCGGAGCACCGCGAGCAGCTCCTCCGTCGACATCAGCACGGTCGCGGCGAAGCCGCGCGCACACCACGGGCCTGGCGCACCGTTGCCACCGCAGTCGATCGTCCAGTTCGTCACGGCTTCGAGCGCGCAACATTATCCGGTCCGCGCCAGTTGTCAACCGCTTGCCCGCCATGCGCCGCCGAGGCGCTGTGCAGCCCTGTTATCACTATCGTTGTCACCCTTACGCATACGGCACGGCTATCCAAATGCATCTGTCATCACTTGGCTCAACCAGGCCGGTTCCTGAGATGGGGGCGGCTGGATTCGAACCAGCGACGAACGGATTATGAGTCCGCTGCTCTGACCGGCTGAGCTACACCCCCGGGCCGGACAATGCTACCCCGTGCAGGTCGGTGAGAACCGGTCCGCCTCGGTCTGCGTACTAGCAGGGGAGACGCCGAGGATCCGTGACCCAGACCGCAGACCACACCTTTGAGAGCGACGTTTTGGAGGGCCTTCCCGACCAGGTTCTGGCAGATCTGGGGGGACGGTTCGGAGCGGCCCGCTTCGGCAAGGGCGAGCTCATCTACTCGCCCTTCGACCGGGCGGACGCCATGTACATCGTCCAGTCCGGCCGCGTGCGCTTGTACCGGAGCGCCCACGACGGGCGCCAGCTCACCCTCGCGATGCTCGACGAGGGCGAGGTGTTCGGCTGCGTGTCCCCCGAGGGCGACTCCCTGCACGACGCCTACGCCGAGGCGATGACGGACGCGGTGGTGCATGTGCTCTCGAACGCCGACCTCGAGCGGGTGACGGCCAACCATCCCCAGATGGCGATCAACCTCCTGCGCTCGCTGACCGAACGGCTGCGGACGACGGAGGACCAGCTCGAAAGCCTCGCCTTCCGCGGCGTCCCCGCCCGCCTGGCGGCGCAGCTCCTGCAGCTGATGGACCGCTACGGCCGGGTCACGCGCACCGGGATCCGCATCGACGAGCGGTTCACGCACGTCCAGCTCGCCGAGATGATCGGCACCAGCCGCGAGACGCTCACCAAGGTGATGAACGAGCTGCGCGAGAGCGGCTTCATCGACGTCCGTGAGCGGCTGGTGTGGGTGCTCGACGCGGACGGCCTCGAGCGTCTTCGCAGCGCCGGATAGCCACCCCGGCGGCTCCCGGCCAGGCGGGCGACTAGACTATCGGGCGGGAGATTTCTCGCACCGAAAGGGACGCTGGCTGTGACCGACACCGGAACCATGCGAGTCAAGAGCGGGCTCGCCGAGATGCTCAAGGGCGGCGTGATCATGGACGTCACCAACGCCGAGCAGGCACGCATCGCCGAGGATGCGGGCGCATGCGCCGTGATGGCGCTCGAACGCGTTCCGGCGGACATCCGCCGCGACGGCGGGGTGGCCCGCATGGCCGACCCGAGCAAGATCCGCGAGATCCAGGAGGTCGTCAAGGTGCCGGTGATGGCGAAGGCCCGCATCGGGCACTTCACCGAGGCCCAGGTGCTCGAGGCGCTCGAGGTCGACTACATCGACGAGTCCGAGGTGCTGACGCCCGCCGACGAGGCCAACCACATCAACAAGTGGAAGTTCACCGTCCCGTTCGTGTGCGGCGCGACCAACCTGGGCGAGGCGCTTCGCCGCATCAGCGAGGGTGCGGCGATGATCCGCTCCAAGGGCGAGGCCGGCACCGGGAACGTCGTCGAGGCCGTGCGCCACATGCGCTCCATCCTGGGTGAGATCAAGCGCCTGACCGCGATGGACGAGGACGAGCTCTACGGGGTCGCAAAACAGCACCAGGCGCCGTACGAGCTGGTCAAGTTCTGCGCCGAGAACGGCCGCCTGCCGGTGGTCACGTTCACGGCCGGCGGCATCGCCACGCCGGCGGATGCGGCGCTGATGATGCAGCTCGGCGCCGACGGCGTGTTCGTCGGCTCGGGCATCTTCAAGAGCTCCGACCCGGCCGCCATGGCCAACGCGATCGTCCGCGCGACCACCTATCACGCCGATCCGGCGATCGTCGCCGAGGTGTCGTTCGGTCTGGGAGACGCCATGCACGGCACCGAGATCTCGGCACTGGGCGAGGATCTGCTGCAGACACGTGGCTGGTAGGGTCGGCGTTCTCGCGCTCCAGGGGGCGTTCCGCGAGCACGTCGCGGCCCTCGGCGATGTGGGCGTGGAGGCCGTCGAGGTGCGATTGCCCGCCGATCTCCAGGACATCGCCGGCCTGGTCATCCCCGGCGGGGAGTCGTCCACGATGTCCAAGCTCATCGAGGCGTATGCGCTCGAGCAGCCGATCCGCGACCTGCACGCACGCGGAGGCGCGCTTCTGGGCACCTGCGCGGGCATGATCGTGCTCGCCGCCGCCGGCACCGATGCCCGGCCCGACCAGCGCTTCCTGGGCCTGATCGACATCGACGTGCGCCGCAACGCGTACGGCCGCCAGCTCGCCAGCTTCGAGGCCCCGCTGCACCTGACCGGCGAGGATCTGCCGCTGCCGGGCGTGTTCATCCGGGCGCCGCAGATCGAGCGGGTGGGGGAGGGCGTCGACGTCGTCGCCGAGCACGACGGCCGGCCGGTCGCCGCCCGCCAGGGCCAGGTGCTCGTGACGGCGTTTCACCCCGAGCTGACCGACGACCGGCGTCTGCACCGCCGGTTCGCGGGCATGCTGGCCGGGCGCGAGGAGGCCGTGGCATGAGCGGTCACTCCAAGTGGTCGACGATCAAGCACAAGAAGGGCGCCGAGGACAAGCGCCGCGGGCAGCTCTTCACGAAGCTGTCGCGCGCGATCATCGTGGCGGCCAAGGAGGGCGGGCCCGACCCCGATTCCAACACGACCCTCGCGACGGCCATCGCCAAGGCCCGCGCGTACTCAATGCCTAAAGACAACATCGAGCGTGCGATCGCGCGGGCAACCGGCGGCGGCGAGGACTCCGACGCCTTCGAGGCGGTCAGCTACGAGGGCTACGGGCCCGAGGGGGTGGCGATCATCGTCGAGGCCCTCACCGACAACCGCAACCGCACCGCAGCCGACGTCCGCGCCATGTTCACGCGTGCCAATTCGAGCCTCGGCGCGCCACATTCGGTGGCGTGGCAGTTCGAGCGCAAGGGCCTCATCCAGGTGCCCGCGGGCGAGGTGTCCGAGGACGACATCGTCCTCGGCGCCGCCGACGCGGGCGCCGAGGACGTGGCGCAGGACGAGTCGACCTGGGAGGTCACCACGGCGCCGACCGACCTGGCAACGGTGCGCGACGCGCTCGAGGCGGCGGGCATCCCGATCACCTCGGCCGAGCTGACCATGGTGCCCAAGACGACCGTCGAGCTCGACGCCGACGGCGCCCGCAGGCTGCTGCGCCTGATCGAGTCGCTCGAGGACCTGGACGACGTCCAGGAGGTCTACGCCAACTTCGACATCCCCGAGGCCGTGCTGGAGGCCGTCGCGGGCTGATGAATACACGGTGCCAGGCACCAAATATTCAGCCGAACAGGCGTTCGACCTCCGTCCGCGCTTCACAGTAGAGTGGGTGCATGATCCTGCTGGGCATCGATCCCGGCACCGCCGAGACGGGGTACGGCGTCATCACGGTGCAGGGCAGTAGCTTGCGCGCCGTCGACCATGGTGTCATCACCACGGCGGCCGGCGTGCCGCTGGAGCTGCGCCTGACCCACATCTTCGCCGAGGTATCCAGCCTGATCGCCCGGCACGAGCCCGATTCGGTCGCGCTCGAGGATCTCTTCGTCGGCGGCAACCCGCGCACCATCCTCTCGGTCGGCCATGCGCGCGGCGCGGTGCTCACCGCCTGCGGACGGGCCGGCGTGACGGCCACCGGGTACCCGCCAGCCGCGGTGAAGATGACGGTGTGCGGGTTCGGCCGCGCCGACAAGGCGCAGGTGCAGCGGATGGTGGTGGCGTCGCTTCGGCTCGACCGGCCGCCGGCATCCGACCACGCGGCCGATGCGCTGGCGGTCGCCGTCTGCCACGCCCATTCCTCGCGCGGCAACGCCGTCCGGGCGGCGGCCTCGTGATCGCCTCGCTGCGCGGCCGCGTGGTCGCAAACGGCGCGGGCACCACAGTGATCGACGTCGGCGGCGTCGGCTACCGGCTGGCCACCACGGCTTCGGCCGCCCGGCTGGCCGCGGGCGCCGGAAGCGGCGAGGTCACCCTGCTCACACACCTGCACGTGCGCGAGGACACGATGGCCCTGTTCGGGTTCGCTGCGGAAGCCGAGCGGACGCTCTTCGAGCTGCTCCTGGGCGTGTCCGGGATCGGCCCCAAGGCGGCGCTCGCCATCGTCTCGGGGTACGCGCCCGACCAGATCCGGCGGGCGGTCGCCACCAGCGACTATGCGCTTTTCACCAGCATCCCCGGCATCGGCCGCCGCACCGCCGAGCGGGTCGTGATCGACCTCAAGGACAAGGTGGGGGCGATGGCTCCGGTCGCCGCCGACTCCGCTGCGGCCGCGAGCACCGACGGTCACACCGCCGCGCGCGATGCGCTGGTCGGCCTCGGCATGTCGGTGTCCGAGGCCGAAGCGGCTTTGCGGCCGCTGGATGCCGAGCTCCCGGTCGAGGAACGCGTGCGCCTCGCGCTCTCCGGCGCAGTCCCGGCCGGAGCGGGCGGATGACCACCTCGGCCGACCCGCGCCTCCCCGACGCCTTCGTCGCGCCGGGCGAGGAGGAGTTCGACCGCTCGCTGCGGCCCCGCAACCTGTCCGAGTTCGTGGGCCAGGAGCAGATCAAGGAGCAGCTCTCGATCTTTCTCGAGGCGGCACGCAACCGGGGAGAGCCGTGCGAGCACGTGCTCCTGGCCGGCCCGCCGGGACTGGGCAAGACGTCGCTCGCAGCCATCATCGCGACCGAGATGCAGTCGTCGCTGCGGGTGATGTCGGGGCCGGCGATCGATCGCAAGGCCGACATGGCGGCGATCCTGACCGCACTCGAGGCCGACGATGTGCTCTTCATCGACGAGATCCACCGCCTGAACCGCTCGATCGAGGAACTGCTCTACCCGGCGATGGAGGACGGCTGCATCGACATCGTCATCGGCCAGGGGCCCGGCGCACACTCGATCCGGCTCGAGCTGAAACCGTTCACGCTGGTGGGGGCGACCACCCGCACCGGCCTTCTGACGACACCGCTGCGCGACCGGTTCGGAATCACCCACCGGCTCGACTACTACGAGCCGGCCGAGATCGGGCGCATCGTGCAGCGCTCGGCCCGGCTGCTGGGCGTCCGCATCGACGAGGGCGGTTGCGACGAGGTGTCGCGGCGCTCCCGCGGCACCCCGCGGGTGGCAAACCGGATCCTGCGCCGGGTGCGCGACTTCGCCCAGGTACGCCACCAGGGCGAGATCACCCACGCGGTGGCGGTAGAGGCACTCGAGCTCTTCGAGGTCGACAGCGCCGGTCTCGAGCGGATCGACCGCGCCATCCTGCGGGCGATCGCCGAGCGATTCGCCGGCGGCCCCGTGGGGCTCTCGACCCTGGCCGTCGCCATCGGCGAGGAGCCCGACACGCTCGAGGACGTCTACGAGCCGTACCTGCTCCAGCTGGGGATGCTGCAGCGAACGCCACGCGGCCGCGTGGTCACCCCGGGCGGATACGCGCACCTGGGCCTGCCGGCGCCGGCGCGCGACCCGCGCCTGTTCTGACGCTGCGGATGCTGTAATAGGGGTCATGCAGCGTCTCCGTGCGGCCTATCGGCGTGCGCGTCCCTGGATTCCGCTGGTCGCCGCCGCCGCGATCGCCCTGGGCGCCTCGGCCGCCATCGGCCTGACCGCGATCGAGCGCGCCTCGAAGGGCCCGGCGTTTCGCGTCTCGGCGGCGTGCGTGCGCCTGAACGCGACCGTCCGCCAGGAGCTGGGCGTCGTCACCGGGTTCGGGTTCACCGTCCAGGGCCCGGTGGTGCAGAACGCCGACGGCACCGGCACCGCCCGGCTCGACTTCAGCGCCACCGGCTCGTGGCGCAGCGGCCACATCCACATCCGCGCCATCGAGCGCCACCGGACGTGGCACCTGACGGGGCCGGCGGAGCTCTTCGTCTCCGGGGTGCGGGCGCCGTTCATCATCGATCCCGACGACCTGAACCTCGTTCCCGGCCCCGCCAAGCGGCTCTACACCCTCCGGTGCGCACCGACGAACTCGACTACGACCTTCCCCCGGCCCTGATCGCACAGACGCCCGCCGAGCCGCGCGACAGCGCGCGGCTCATGGTGTACGACCGTGCGACGGGGGCGGTCCGGCACCGTCGCTTCGCCGACCTCCTGGATGAGCTCCGCGGCGACGACCTCGTCGTCCTGAACGACACCCGGGTGCTACCGGTGCGGGTGCGTGCGCGCCGGGCGAGCGGCGGCGCGGTCGAGGTGCTCCTGCTCGAGCCCGCAGGCGAAGGCCGCTGGCAGGCGCTCGCCCGGCCCATGCGGCGACTGCGGGATGGGGAAACCCTGACCGCCGGCGATCTCGCGATCACGATCCTGCAACGCGAGCGTGACGGCCGTGTGCTGGTCGATGTGCGCGTGCCTGGCACCGTCACGGGGGGCGTGACGGTTTTGGGTGCGCTCGAGCAGGTGGGGGAGATGCCGCTGCCGCCGTACATCCGCCGGCCGCCGGACGATCCCGAGCGCTACCAGACGGTGTACGCCCGCCACCCCGGGTCGGCCGCCGCACCGACCGCGGGGCTCCACTTCACCCCGGCCCTGCTCGAGCGCATGCGCGCCGGCCACGAGGTGGTGCAGATCACCCTCGGCGTCGGACTCGATACCTTCCGGCCCGTGACCGTGACCGACCTGGCCGACCACCCGCTCCACAGCGAGCCGTACGCGGTCTCCGAGGACGCGGCGGCGGCCGTGGACGCCGCCCGTGCGGCCGGCCGCCGTATCGTCGCCGTCGGGACGACCACGGTGCGCGTGCTCGAGACCGTGTGGGGCGGCCCCGAGCGGGGACCGCTGCAGGGGCGCACACGCCTCTTCATCACCCCGGGGCGGCCGTTCGCGGTCACGGGGGCGCTGGTGACCAACTTCCACCTGCCCCGCTCGACGCTGCTCGCCATGGTGATGGCCTTCGCCGGGGTCGAGCCAGTGCGCTCGCTGTACCGCACGGCGGTGGAGGAGCGCTACCGCTTCTACAGCTTCGGCGACGCCATGCTGCTCACATGACCGGCCACTTCCGTGTCACCGCGACCGACGGCGGCGCCCGCACGGGCGTGCTCGAAACGGCGCACGGCCCCGTGCAGACCCCGGTCTTCATGCCCGTGGGCACGAGGGCCAGCGTCAAGGCGATGCTGCCCACGGAGGTGTACGACCTGGGCGCGCGGATCGTGCTCGCAAACGCCTATCACCTGCATTTCCGCCCGGGCGCGGAGCGGATCGCCGACCTCGGAGGCCTGCACCGGTTCAGCGGGTGGGACGGGCCCATCCTCACCGATTCCGGCGGTTTCCAGGTGTTTTCGCTGCGGCACACCGCGGCGCGCATCGACGACGAGGGGGTGCGCTTCCGGTCGATCTACGACGGCTCCGAGCAACACTTCACACCCGAGCTGGCCATGCGGGTGCAGCGCCTGCTCGGCTCGGACATCGCGATGGCCTTCGACGAGTGCCCGCCCGCCGGCGTCGACCGCGGCCGCCTGGAGGCGGCGGTGCGCCGCACCGGCCTGTGGGCGCAGCGCAGCCGCGACCAGCCACGAGCCGAGGGCCAGCTCGGATTCGGCATCGTCCAGGGCGGCACCGACCTCGAGCTGCGCCGCCGCAGCGCGGATGACATCCTGGCGGCGGGGTTCGACGGCCATGCGGTCGGCGGGCTCTCGGTCGGCGAGGAGCGCGGCCCGATGTTCGAGACGCTCGCGGCCACGGTCGAGATGCTGCCGGCAGACCGGCCGCGGTACCTGATGGGAGTGGGCGATCCGCAGGGGCTCGTGGAGGGCATCGGCCTCGGCGTGGACATGTTCGACTGCGTGCTTCCGACCCGGCTCGGACGCACCGGTGCCGCGCTCGTGCCCGGCGGGCGGATCAATCTGCGCAATGCCGGGTTCGCCGCCGATCCGCGCCCGCTCGTCGAGGGCTGCACCTGTCCCGCCTGCACCCGGTTCTCGCGCGCCTACATCCGCCACCTGATCACGCAGTCGGAGATCACCGGCCTGCGCCTGCTGACCATCCACAACCTCCATCACCTGCTCGACCTGATGGCGCGGGCCCGCGCCGCCGTCACCGCCGGCCGTTTCGCCGAGTTCCGCCGCGAGGTCGGGTGCTAACCCGGCGGCCGCTGGAGCAGCTGCTCGGCGGCGGCCCGGTCGGCCTCATCGACCATCACGTGCGCAGCGCCCGAGAACTGGAGCGGGTTCGCACCGCCGGTGTCGTCGGTGACGAGCCACGAGTGCAGGCCCGCCGACTCGAGCATGCCCTGCGCCATCTCCGCCTCGAGCCTGTTTTGGAACGTCCACCTCGGCTGGGGATCCGACATGTCGGCCGAACCCTACAGCTCGGGCAGGGTGGCGCCGATGACGGTTGCCGGGACCGCTTTGTCTAAACTTCCGAACCCTTGAGCGAGAAGCGCCGCAACCTGTCGATTCTGGCGCTCGTCGTCGCGCTGATGGTGGCTGCCGGCGTGACGGTCGCGGTGCGCGGGTTCACCCTCGGTCTTGACCTGCGCGGAGGGCTCGAGGTCGTGCTGAAAGCGCGGCCGATCCACGGCAACAGCATCACGTCGCAGGAGCTCACCGACGCGGCCAACGTCATGCGCCGCCGCATCGACCCGAACGGGATCCTGCAGCCCGAGATCCGCACGTCCACGGCCGACAACACGATCGACATCTCGATCCCGGGCGTGAAGGATCCAAACGCGGTCGCAAACCTGCTGGTCGCCGGCGAGCTCCAGAGCTTCAACTTCTACCAGTACCTCGCGCCGCCCTCGCGTGTGTCCGCCTTCGCGGCGAACCCGCGCTCGCTGTATTCGATGCTGACCGCCGCCCAGCCGCTGGTGAAGCCTGGCCAGACGCCGGCGGGCTGGGCGCTGTTCAACAAGAAGACGCACAACCTGGTGGAGCGGGGCGGAATCCGGTCGCGCATCGAGCCGCAGAAGGCCCAGGTGCTGAACGACATCCACCTAGGCCCGCACGCGCAGCCACCGGGAACCGTGTGGCTCGCGGTGCCGCACGGTGACGCCGCCGTCAGCTGCGACATCAAGAACGGCTGCCCCGACGTGGCCACCGCGACGCTCCCGATCGTCTGGTACCTGTTCCACATCCCGACCGACCCCAGCGAGATCGTCACCGGGGCACAGATTTCCAACGCCCAGTCGACGACCGACCAGAACGGCGCCCCGATCGTCGCGCTGAGCTACAAGAACGGCGGCGCCGCCGACTTCCAGAACATCACCGCCCAGCTCGCACAACAGGGCCTGACCGCCGGCCGGGCGCTGCCCGAGGCGATTATCGTCGACAACCAACTCGTCGCGACCCCGACCGTCGCAACGTCCTTCACGGGCGGCATCGATGCCAGCGTGAACGGCAGCGAGATCAACGGCGTCTCGACGTCGGAGGCCAACCGGATCGCACTCGAGATCCAGTCGGGCACGCTGCCCGTCAAGTTCTCGCCGTACTCCGAGCAGCTCGTGTCGGCCACCCTGGGCAAGGACTCGCTGCGAAACGGCCTGATCGCGGGGGCGGCCGGCCTGCTGTTCGTGATGCTGTTCCTGATCCTCTTCTACGGCTTCCTCGGCGTGATCGCCGACATCGCGCTCGTGATCTACGGCCTGCTGCTGGCGGGGATCGTGTCCGCCCTGCCGGTCACGATGACGCTCCCGGGGATCGCCGGCACAATCCTCACGATCGGCATCGCCGCCGACGCGAACATCGTGATCTTCGAGCGTGTGAAGGAGGAGGTGCGCGCGGGTAAATCGATGCGCGCCGCCATCGCCACCGGCTACCGGCGCGGCTTCCACACGATCATCGACGCGAACGTCGTCACGCTGATCACGGCCGGGGTGCTGTACGCCGCCGCCACCTCGAGCGTCAAGGGCTTCGCGCTGATGCTCCTGATCGGCGTCGTGACATCGATCTTCACCGCCGTCGTGGCCACGCGGGCGATGCTGGGGGCGCTGAGCGGCCTGCCGTTCATGACCAGCCGCTGGGTGCTCGGATCCATCGGCACGGGCGACCGCTGGAAGGGGTTCGACTTCATCGGCCGCAAGCGCATCTGGTTTGCGATCTCGGGAGTCATCATCGCGATCGGCCTGATCAGCCTGGTCACGACCGGCCTCAACCGTGGCATCGACTTCACGGGCGGCAGCAAGATCACGTTCGTGACGCCCAGGCCGGAGTCCGTGGGCGCCGCCACGAACGCGGTCTCCAGCGCCGGCCTGTCCGACCCGCAGGTGCAGGGCGTCACGTCGACGAGAGGGAGTTCATCCAGCGGCTACACCCAGTTCCAGATCGAGTCGCACTTCCTCACTCAGACCACCCAGAACAAGCTCCTGACCGAGCTCAAGACCCACTTCGGCGCCGCGACCAGGGTCACCGACTCGCAGAACGTGAGCTCATCGTTCGGCCAGTCGGTGCTCAACTCGGCCTACCTGGCCGTCATCTTCTCGCTGATCATCATCTTCATCTACGTCTCGTTCCGGTTCGAGTGGAAGTTCGCCGTGCCGGTGATGGTCGCGCTCGCGCACGACATCCTGCTGACGATCGGGATCTACGCGCTCGCCGGGAGGGTGGTGACAGCCGACACGGTGGCGGCGATCCTGACCGTGCTCGGGTACTCGATGTACGACACCGTGATCGTCTTCGACCGCGTGCGCGAGAACATCCCGATCCTGCGGCGGATGACGGCCAGCCAGATCGTGAACGAGTCGCTCGCCGAGACGATCACCCGCTCGCTGAACACGTCGCTCGTCACGCTGATCCCGATCGTGCTCCTCTACATCGTCGGCACGGGCACGCTGAAGGACTTCGCCTTCGCGCTCATGGTCGGGATCACGTCGGGCGCGTATTCGTCGATCTTCATCGCCGCGCCGCTGCTGGCGATGTTCATGGAGCGCGAGCCCGGATTCGTCAAGCGCCGCCACGACCTCGAGAAGTCGGGCGAGATCGAGACGCCGAAACGCAGGTCGGCCGCGCCCGTGCCGACGGCCACACCGGCCACCGACGGTCCCTCGTCGGCACCGGCTCCGCCAACGCCGGCCTCGAGTCGCCGCCGCCGGCGCGCGCACGGCCGCACCCGCTAGTCAGGCGCGACGGCCTCGGCGGCGGTGACCAACCGCCCGCCGCGAGCCGCGACCCACTCGAGCACCGACTCGTACACCCGGTCCCAGCCACGGGCGTATTCGCGGCTGAAGCGGTCGGTGTGCCACAGCACCGCGACCGTGCCGCCCACATCGGCCACCCGCTCGAGCAGCCGCAGTGTGCGCTCGAGGCCGGCGCCGGGCGAGAGGCCCAGATAGCGGGGCTCGGCCAGGGTCGCATCCATCACGGCCAGCGGCAGCTCGACCAGATCGAGCGGCCGGTCCTCGGCCAGGTGGTAGGGGCGGAACGGGAACGAGAACCCGGCCCGAAGGCCGATGGCGTCGCCGTAACCCTGGCTCGAGTCGTAGCTGAAGCCGAGGCGATCGAGCTCGGGCAGCGTCTCGTGCGTGGTGTGGCGCAGGTAGTGGAACCGGACACCCGCCACGGCGGCGCCGGTCAGCTGCTCGAGCCGGGCCCGCTCCTCGGCCACCCGCTCGGTGTGCTGCGACGACGTGTAGCTCGGGTGCAGGCCGACCTCGTCGCCCTGTGCGGCGATCTGGGCCACGATGGCGGGGCGCACCCGGTCGTATGCGGCCGGATCGGGCCCGTCGGCCGGGTGGTGGTGCCCGGCCATGACGAAATACGTCGAGCGGCCGCCGTGGGCACGCTCGATCGCGGCGATGCGCTCGTACGACCAGTTGGGGTCGGTGCCGCGCAGGTGACGCACCGGGGCGGCCGCGAGACCGAGCCCCTCGGCGGCGGCATCCCGCGGGCGGTGGGCGCGCACGGCGCCCCGGGCGCGAGCGGCGGCGCCGACGAGCGCGCGCGGCCGGCTCCAGCGCCACGGGATGTCGACGTCGTGCGTCAGCGCGACCCGAAACGGCGTCTGCCCGGTGTCGCCGACCAGCGCCCGGAACTGGCGCAGCAGGCTGTCGACGGGGGGCCGCTCCTGGTCGGCAAGCGCCGCCGAGGCGGGGAAGCGGCCGTGCTCGTCACGCGCAGAGCCGGCCCGCTCCTCCCACCGCGAGAGATGCCAGAACGCGCTTGCGACCAGATCGTGCCCGCCCTCGCCGAAGTCGACCATGCCGCCCTCGCCCAGCATCGGCGCGGCGCTCGCTCCGGACTCGAAGTACCGCCACGCCTGCTCGGACGCCTCCAGGCCGGCGCCGCCGTAGCGCACCGTCTCGGCGGCCGGCGCGGCGCAGGCCGAAAGCAGCGTCTCGAGTGTCCACCGCGCCTTGGCCGCGAAGCCGGCGGGAGCGTCGACCTCGATCCGCGGAGCGCTCACTCGTAGCCGAGGTCGCGCAGGCGCTCGAGAATCCCGGCTTCCTCGTCGGCGCTGTAGACGCCCTGCTCGCTCGCAGCGGCCCCCTCGGCCGCCACCTGGACGGCATCGTCGCCCTCCTGCAGGATGGCACCGATCGGCTCGCCGTCGAGCCCCTCGGAGCCGATGCCGTGCAGCCGCAGGATCGTGGCCGCCATCTGGACGATGCCGCTGCCGTCGGGCACGTGCCCGGGGCGGATGCCCGGCCCGCGCGCGCCCAGGATGCCGTCGACGCCGTGATGGCCGGAATAGCCGTAGGCGTTCTCGGGGTCGAGCCGGTCATGCACCTCGAACGCGGCCGTGCCTCGGCGCCGCAGCGAGTCGATGTGGACGCGCTCGTCCACCGCGAGGATGATCAGGTCGGGAGCCCGGTCGAGATAGGGCCCGTGGTAGATGTCGCGCTTGCGCAGGACGTGCAGGAGCGGCTCGCCGGTGTCGGGGTGGCGCACCGCCTCGAGCTCCTGCGCAAGCCGCTCGGCGTAGGCCGGGTCGTTGACAGCGCCGCTCGACTCGCCCAGGTAGATCTGGCCGCCGGTCGCAAACGCATAGGCGCGGGTGCGGGGGAAGTCGATGTCGGCGAAGGCGCGGTCGGCCGGTACTCCGGGCACTCCGGGCAGGTGGTCGAGCAGGGCGGTGTACCAGCCCGCCGTGCGGCCCAACCGGCGGTCGACGCGCATGAGCGCGTCCAGCCGGGTGCCGCGGAGGCTCTGCAGCGAGCAGCGCCGGTAGCGCAGGTGACCGTGCTCCTCGAGCCAGCGATTCACGTGAAACACCCGGTAGATCGGCTTCATGCCGTGGTCGGACATGATCAGCACCGTCGGCTCCTCGCCGAACCGCTGCCGGGCCGACTCGATCAGGCGCCCGCAGGCCGCGTCCACGGCCTCGTACACCTGCACCAGCTCGTCGCCCGCATGGGCGGGGTCATGGGCGGGATGGTCGGGGTCGAGGCGCGCGTAGCCCAGGTGCCCGGCGAAGTCGGTGCTCATGAAGTCGACCACCAGCACGCCCAGGTCGGGCTCGAGCTCGAAGCACTGCTCGCACACCGAGGCGACCTGATCGACGTGCTCGATCAGGAGGCGGGCGTAGCGGTCGAAGTCCTCCCACCAGCGCTCGCGCATCGGGTGGTGGGCGGTCACCAGGCCGGGATGGCGGGCGCGGATGGCCGTGGCGGCGGCCGCCGGGACGATCTGCGGCTCGGCCGGGCCGCCGTAGCCCGAGACGACGATGCCGGCCATCTCCTCGGCGGGATAGGTGAACGGGACGGTCACGAACGCCGACCGGATCCCGGCCGCGCCGAGCGTCCGCCAGAGCGGTGTTCCGGCCCGGCTGCGCGCGCTCTCAACACGCGACGGGGCGCGGTTGGCGTTGGTCGAGAAGTTGAAGATGCCGTGGCGGGCGGGGTTGAGCCCGGTGAGGAACGTGGACCACGCCGTGGGCGTCGCCGCCGGCAGGGTCGAGCGCAGCCGCCCGTACGCCCCGTCGCGGACGAGGCCGGCCAGCGTGGGCAGGCGGCCTTCGCCGAGCAGCCGGTCGACCAGCTCGGGGTCGGCCCCGTCCATGCCCAGGCAGAGCACCCTCATGCGCGTGCGAGCATGTCGCGGTAGAGCTCGACCAGTGCCGGCCCCGGCGGTGGCAGGCGCTCGTGCGTCACGCGCGCGTTGCGCTCGCCGTAGCGCGCCCGCAGCTCGGGATCGCGGATCAGCCGCAGCAGCGCTGCGGTGACCGCGTCCTCGTCGCGGCAGTCCACCAGCTCTCCGCCTTCGCCCTGGGTGATCCACTCGTCGATGGTGATCGCATCGCCCATCACCATCGGCAGCCCCGACGCCATCGACTCGATCATCGAGGCCGGGGTGGCGTCGGTGGAGGCTATCGAGATGCCGATGTCGGCCGACGCGCACAGCTCGGGCAACTCGTCCGGCGGCGCAAAATGCTGCGAGACGCGGTCGCGCAGCCCGAGCTCGTCCAGCAGCGCGTCGGTCTCTGCCTTCGTCCAGCCACCGCGGGCCGCCATGATCAGCCGCGCGCGCGGCTCCTCGCGCGAGACGCGGTCGAATGCCCGCAGCAGCACGTCCAGGTTGGTGTTGGGACGGTAGTTTCGCAGCGACAGGATCACGATCGAGTGGTCAGGCCAGCCGAACCGCGACGCCAGGCCCGGCACCCGGTGCTCCGGGCCGAAGGGGCGCAGATCGACGTACCAGACGATCCTGTGCACCCGCTCGGGATCGGCCCCGAGGCGGACGGTCTCGGCGGCGTTCCCGATCGAGCTCACGACGTAGTCGTCGCCGCCCGCGACCGCCGCGGCCACCCGGGCCACGCCCTGCGGGGTGTCGCGCCCATACGTGAAGATGTCCGTGTTCCAGGGGCTCATGACGAGCGGATGGACGCCCGCCTCGGCCGCCCAGTAGCCGTAGGGCAGCAGGTAGTGCGCATGCACCACGTCGACGTCGAGCCGTTCCGCCAGGTTGCGGATCGCGGGGGCAAAGCGGGTCTTGCGCAGCCCCTTGATCCGCGTGCGCAGCTCGAGGTCCTGGATCTTGTGGGCGGTGATGCCGTCGAGCTCGCCCGGGCGCACGCTCAACCGGTCGGAGACGATGTGCACGTCGTGGCCGAGCTCGGCCACGCGCCACGCCCAGCGCAGGAAGATCAGCGAGTGCCCGTCGCCGACCCCGAGCACCCGCAGCGGGCGGCCGCCGTTCTGCTCAGACATGCCGCTGCACCCGGCGGGCGATGCGGCCGACGGCGGCGCTCGATGCCGCGCCGCGGGGAGAGTGGCGGATCCGGCCCTGGACGACGCGCCCGAGCTGCGTCAGCGCCGGGCGCGGGTCGTCGCACGCGAACAGCGCGTCGGTGTACGGCGGCCGCTGCACGGCATGGGGGGCGTCGGCCATGAACGAGATCGCCCACCGCCGCCCCGCGCGCGTCATCCGCGGCGCCGGGCGGCGCCGGCCGACGAGATCCAGATAGGCGATGTGGGGCAGGTCGACGCCGCAGGCCGCGGCCAGGCCGTGCCACTGCCACAGGCGCGGGTTCACCTCGATCAGCTTGTAGGTGCCCGTGCGCGGGTCGAGCTTGAACTCGACCTGCGAGATGCCGTTGAACCGGAGCTCCTGGAGCAGCCGCAGCCCATGGTCGACGATCGCCGGCACCCATACCGCCTCGGCCACCCGGCACACGCCCATGTGCTGGCGCGTCTGGCGCAGCTTGCGGCCGGTGAAGACCCCGAGTGCCTCGCCGTCGGCGGCCACATAGCTGCCGAGGCTGTAGAGATGGTCGTCGCCGCCCGGCACGTACTCCTGCACCATTGGCTCGAACGGCTCGGTCTGAGCGAACGCGGTCGCGAGCTCGGCCGCCGTCTCGCACCGGAACCCCTGCCGGTTGTGGAGCCGTTTGAAGCCGATCGGGTCGGACGGCTTGACCATCACCGGATAGCCCAGCTCGTCCGCCGCCGCGAGCGCCTCGGCCGCCGACCGCGGATGCCGCGTCTCCGGCGTGGGGACGCCGCAGGCGACGGCGGCCTCGAGCTGGTGGCGCTTGCTCTGCAGCCGCTCGAGCGTTGCCCATGCCGGCGAGCACGGACGGTAGGCCGCGCCGAGATCTGCCTGGCGGCGGGCGATGACGTTCACGTGCTCGTCGTGGGTCGCAAACAGCGGCACCGGCCCCGTGAGGGTCTCGCCCAGGCGGGCGAGCGCGGCGACGAAGCCATCCTCGTCGATGACGGGGTCGGGGGCATTCACCGGCGTCGCATACCGCGAGCGGAATCCGATCGCCCACGGCCGGTTGTCGACCGCCAGCACGCGCACGCCGCGCCGGCCGAGCGAACGGATCGCGGCCAGGCCGTTGACCCATCCGACCTCGACCACAACCGCGGTCGGATCATGTGATGTCGATGCAGACACGAGCGGGGCGATTCTATCCGCGCGACTCGTGCCGCCTAGTCGTACTCGACCTGGTCGAAGTACCGGATCGCCCGCCGCCCGATCGGCACCAGCGGGCGCAGGCGGCGCAGCTCGCCGGGGTCGGTCGTGCCCAGCGCGAGCCCCACGGCCAGCGCCGGCGGGTTGATCTCGGGCGTGTAGACGATGGTCGAGACGCGCGGGTTGATCTCCATCAGCTTTCCGCCCTTGAACTGCACCGACAGGAAGTAGTCCATCTCGAGGGCGGCGGCCAGGCGGGCGGAGTACTCCTCCTCACGGGGGCGGTCGATGAGCGTGAAATCCATCGCGAGACCGGCCCGCAGCGCCTTGCGGGTGCGGGTCATCGGCAGGAGCAACTCGCCGCCGAGGCAGACCGCATCGACCGTCTCCTCGGGCCCGTCCAGGTACTCCTGCACGATGTAGGCCGGAAACGGCCCGTCGCCGAGCAGCGCCAGCACGTCCTCGAGCCGCTCGGGCGCGGCCTCGCCCGGCCGCGACGAGAGCAGCCACCGGCGCCGGTCGGCCGTGGGGTCGAGGATCCGCATCCCGCGCGAGCCCTTCGCCTGCGTGGGCTTCATCACCACCCGCCGGTCCGGATAGCCCAGCTCGCGCACCGCCGCGGCGAACGTCTCCGGGTCGGCTACCTCGATCGTCTGCGGGTGCGGCACGTCGGCGAGCTTGGCCAGCCGGAACGTCTCGGCCTTGTCCGACGCCGCCTCGACCCCAACCGCCGGCCCGGCCAGCACCGGCACGCCAAAGGTCGGGCGCGCGCGCGCCCAGGCCAGGATCTCGGCCGACGACGTGGGGAAGACGACCTCGGCGCCGAGATCGCGCACCGCGGCGCTCATGGCCGGGATGAAGGCCGGGTCATCGCCCCGGGGGACGACGGCGAACCGGTCGCAGAGCTGCGAGCCGACCGACTCCGGGTTGGCGTCGCTGCCCACCACCGCGTGCCCGGCCTCGCGCAGGGCGCGGATCAGACGGGGACAGCCGGGCGCGCCGGCGGCGGTGACGAGGACCGTCGAGCTCACGATGCCGCAGTCTGGCACACCGGGCGCGGCCGCCCGCTGCGAGGCGCTACTCTGCGCCGATGCCTGCGACAGACACCCAAACCGGGATCCCTCACGAGGCCCGGCTCGCCACGCAGAAGGTGCTCCAGCGCACGTTCGGCGCGATCGAGCCGCACGTCCCCGTCGAGGTCAAGCGGCGGGTGCGCAAGGCCATACCGCGGTCGGCGTACAAGTACCTCGACCCGGGCTGGCACCGGCGCGGGATCGGCGGTCTCTGGGACGAGCTGGGCCAGCTCCAGTTCCGGTACCTCGTCGATCACGGCCTCGAGCCCCAGCACCACCTGCTCGACGTGGGCTGCGGCGCGCTGCGCGGCGGCTGGCGGTTCATCGAGTACCTCGAGCCGGGCCACTACTACGGCATCGACCGGCGCTGGGACCTGACCGAGGCCGGCCGTGACTTCGAGCTGCGGCCGCGCGGCCTCGTATCGAAGCGCCCCGTGCTGCGCGAGCTGCACCATTTCGAGTTCGACACGCTGCACCGCACGTTCGACTACGCGCTCGCCCAGTCGGTGTTCACGCATCTCACCGTCAACGAGATCATGCGCTGCCTGGTGCAGATGGACCGGGCGCTCGAGCCGGGCGGCAAGTTCTTCGCCACGTTCTACGAGAACGAGGGCGACCCGCGCGAGATCGACGACATCGAGCAGAAGCCCGGCCTTCTGACCCATCTCGACCGCGACTTCTTCTACTACCACCTCTCGACGTTCGAGTGGCTGTGCGAGGGCACGGGCCTTCAGGTCGAGTACCTGGGCGGCTGGAACAACCCGCGCAACCAGAAGATGCTCGTGTTCAGCCACCGCACCCCGTAGCCCGTGGCAGCTCCCAAGCGACTCATGATCGTGGGCCTCGACTGCGTGCCGCCCGAGATCGTCTTCGACGACATGCGCCACGAGTTGCCCGTGCTCTCAAGCCTGATGGAGCGGGGCGCGTGGGGCCGGCTCCAGTCGTGCGACCCGCCGATCACGGTGCCGGCCTGGTCGTGCATGATGTCGTCCAAGGACCCGGGCACCCTGGGCTTCTACGGGTTCCGCAACCGCAAGGACCACTCCTACGACGGGATGGCGTTTGCCACCTCCGAGAAGGTGCGCGACGACCGGCTGTGGGACATTCTGGGGCGCGCCGGCAAGCACGTGGTGGCGCTGGGAGTGCCGCAGACCTACCCGCCCCGGGAGGTCAACGGCGAGATGGTGAGCTGCTTCCTGACGCCCTCGATCGAGTCGCGGTACACCTATCCCGACGCGCTGCGCGACGAGATCCGCGACGTGGTCGGCGAGTACATGGTGGACGTGCCCGACTACCGCACCGACGACCGCGAGCGGGTCGTGCGCGACATCAACGAGATGACCCGGCGCCGCTTCAAGCTCGCGCGGCACCTGCGCGACACGCGGCCGTGGGACTTCTTCATGCTGGTCGAGATGGGCCCCGACCGGCTGCACCATGCCCTGTGGCGCTTCTACGACCCCAACCATCCCGACTACGTGCCGGGGACGCCGCTCGAGCAGGCCTTCCGCGACTACTACCGCTACCTCGACTCCGAGGTCGGGTCGCTGATCGAGGGCCTCGGCGACGACACTGCGGTGATCGTGGTCTCCGACCACGGCGCCCAGGCCATGTACGGCGGCATCCAGATCAACGAGTGGCTGATGCAGAACGGCTACCTGACGCTGACCGACCCGCCCACCGGGCCCACGCCGATCGGCCGCTGCACCATCGACTGGCCGCACACGCGCGTGTGGGCCGACGGCGGCTACTACTCGCGCATCTTCCTGAACGTGAAGGGCCGCGAGCCCCAGGGGACGATCGAGCCCCGTGACTACGAGCCGCTCCGCGACGAGCTGATCGCAAAGCTCGAGGCCCTCGGTGACGAGCGCGGCGACTCGATCGGCACGCGGGTGTACCGGCCCGAGGACCTGTACAAGGCGGTGAACGGGGTCGCACCCGATCTGATCGCCTACTTCGGCAACCTCGGCTGGCGCTCGATCGGGTCGGTCGGCGACGGCCGCGTGCAGGTGCGCGAGAACGACACCGGCCCCGACGACGCCAACCACGCCAAGTACGGGATCGTGGTCTTCGCCGGACCGGGGATGCCCGCCGCGGTGCCGCCCGACGCCCGCCTGTTCGACATCGCACCGACGGTTCTGACGGCGCTCGGCCTGCCGGTCCCGGGCGACATGCAGGGCCGGAGCCTGGTCTGACGCCACCGATCGACGCCGCGGCGCTGCTGGACGAGCTGCGCGTGCTCGCGTACGAGGGCCGCGCCTACGCCGACCGCGCCTACGACCAGGAGCGCTACCGGCGCATGTGCGAGATCGTGGACGGGTTCTACGCCGAGCTGGCCGGCCTGCCGGCGGCCGAGGTGGGGGAGCGGTTCGCCGCCGACCTCGGCACGCCCACGCCCAAGGTGGGCGCGACAGCCGTGATCCCGGGCGAGGGCGGCCTCGTGCTGCTCGACCGGCGCGCCGACGACGGCTGCTGGGGCCTGCCCGGCGGATGGCTCGCTCCGAACGAGTCGCCCGAGGCGGGGGTGATCCGGGAGGTGCTCGAAGAGACCGGCCTGGCCGTCGAGGTGGTGCGGCTGGGCATGGTCGGCTGGCGGCCAGCATCGCTGCCCGCGGCGCCACACGGACAGGTCGGGCTCGTGTACGTGTGCAGCGTCCTTCACGGAGAGCTGCGCCCGAGCCACGAATCGCTCGAGCTCGCCTGGCGCGATCCCGCCGACCCGGCGATCGAATGGCACGTCGATCACGGCGAGCGGGTGCGCAGGGCACTCGCGAATCCGGGTCAGCCCGTGTCGGGGTAGCACACCGCCTAACATCTGCGGCATGGCCACGCTGACGGATCGCCGCCGCACCATGAGCCGCGTGCGCGAGATCGCCCAGATCGCCACCAAGCACGGGTTCGGCTTCGTCTTCGAGCGGCACACCTTCCGGCGCTCGACGGCGATCGAGACCCAGAACCTGCCGGCCCTCGGCCGCCACCTGCGCGAGATGCTGGACGAGCTCGGGCCAACGTTCGTCAAGTTCGGACAGCTGCTCTCGACCCGGCCCGACATCGTCCCGCCCGAGATCCTGGCCGAGCTGCGCCTGCTCCAGGACTCGGTCTCGCCGGTCCCGTACGCGGATGTCGAGCGGGTGGTCGAGACCGAGCTGAAGTCGCCGATCGACCGCCTGTTCGTCGCCTTCGACCCCGTGCCGGTCGCGGCGGCGTCGATCGGCCAGGTGCACCTCGCGGAGCTCGCCAACGGGCGCCGGGTCGCGGTCAAGGTGCAGCGGCCCAACGCCGCCCGTCAGGTCGAGTCCGACCTCAGCTTGCTGTATCAGGTCGCGCGGATCGTGAAGCGCCGGGTCGACCGGCTGTCGTTCATCGATCCGGTGGCGGTGGTGGACGAGTTCGCGCGCTCGATCCGGCGCGAACTCGACTACCGCATCGAGGCCCGAAACGCCGAGATCTTCCGGCGCAATTTCGCCGAGGAGCCCAGGATCGCGATCCCGCGCGTGTACGCCACCTACTCCAGCGAGCGGGTGCTGACGCTGGAGCGGCTCGAGGGCATCCAGCTCGGCGACCTCGACCTCGAGGCGACGCCGATGGAGGAGCGCCGCCGGCTCGCGAACCTGATCGCCGAGACGTGGCTCGAGATGATCTTCCGCCACGGCGTGTTCCACGGCGACCCGCACCCGGCCAACATCATGGTGCTCGAGGACGGCCGCCTGGGCCTGGTCGACTTCGGCCTGACCGGGTCGCTCAGCGAGGCCGACATGCGCCGCCTGACGCGGCTCCTGCTCGATGCGGTGCACGAGAACGTGGACGCGCTGCCGCGGCGTCTGTACGACCTCGGCGTGCGCTTCAACCGGGAGCAGGAGGAGGAGCTGCGGGTCGAGCTGCGCGAGGTCTACTACCGCTACTACGGCTCGTCCATGGGCCAGATCGACCCGCTGCAGGTGATCCGGGAGTCGTTCGTGCTCGTGTCCCAGATGCACCTGCGCCTGCCCACCCGGTTCGCGTTGCTCGACAAGTCGCTCGCCACGCTCGGGGCCGTCGGCACCGAGCTCTACCCCGATTTCAATGTGTTCGAGGTGGCCGAGCCGTACGCCGCCGAGCTGGTCGCGCGGCGCTACTCGCCCAGGCACGTGCTCGAGCGCTCACGGGAGGAGCTCGAGAGCTACGGCGGCCTTTTGATGGAGCTGCCGTACCAGATCCACGACACCCTCGAGCAGCTCCGCGACGGCGAGGTCGAGGTCGGGTTCCGGCATCAGGGCCTCGACGATCTCGTCCGTCAGTTCGACGTGGTCGTAAACCGGCTGGTCGTCGCGATCGTGATGGCGGCAATGCTGATCGGCTCATCGCTGATCGGGCTCTCTGCCACCGGCGGCTGGCACGTGCTGGGGGTCCAGATCCTCGCCCTGCTCGGGTTCGTCTCCGCCTTCGGCCTCGGGGTCGTGCTGGTGCTCTCGATCGTCCGCAGCAACGGCCTGTAGAAACAGGCCAAGGTCACAACTCCGTCACGTTTTACGCACCGCCCCCAACCGGGGACTGTCCCCGGTTGGGAGCGCTGTGCCAGAACGCGGCGATGCGGTGGTTGAACGGCTCGCCCAGCAGCTGGGGCTGGTGCGCCGCTCCCGGGAACACCGCCAGCTCGGCCCCGAGCCGCGCGACCAGCACGTCGCAGACCGCGATGAAGGCCTGCCCGGCCAGCTCGCGCACCGGCGCCGACACGGCGTCCCAGCCGCCCCGCGCCACCAGCACCGGAAACGGCGCCGCCGCGAGCTCGGCGAGCGGGATCTCCGCCTCGGCCGGCGGTCGCTCGCCCACCGACCGTCGCACCGACCGGCGGGCAACGGCTGTGAGCGTCGGGCCGGGGCCGAGATCGAAGCCCCACGAGCCGAGGAATCCCCGCAGGTACTCCTCCTCGGTCATGCCGTCGGCGCGACCGACGTGGAGGCGGATGCGCTCATCCAGAAGTGCCACCGCCGGGTCGTCCATCGCAAGCCCGAACGCCGGGGGCTCGATCACCGTCAGCGAGCGCACCGCCGCCGGCCGCAGCGCCGCGGCCAGCATGCACACGATCCCGCCGTAGGAGTGCCCGAGCAGATGCGCGGGGCGGTCGAGCAGGCCCGCGATCTCGGCGGCCTCGATCTCGAAGTCGACCGGCCCGGCGCCCTCGGGGCTGTGGCCGAACCCGCGCCGGTCGACGATGTGGAGCTCGAACTCGGCCGTGAGCGGTCGCTGCTCCGCGAACGCGAGCGCACCGAAGCCCATGCTGCCGTGCACGAGGAGCGCGGGCGGGCCCGACCCGGAGACCGAGATGTGCAGGTCGGACATGGCCGGATTCAACCACGTCCGCACCTCTCCGTAGCATGGCGGGATGGAGGTCAATCCCCGCTGGCTCATCGACCCGTGCCCACCCGGGCTCGCCGACGACCTCGCCGAGGCGCTCGGGGTCCAGCGCACCACCGCCGAGGTGCTCGTTCGCCGCGGGCACGCAACGCCGCAGGCCGCGCGCGAGTTCCTCGATCTTGACGGCCCGCAGCACGATCCCATGCTGCTCGGGGACATGGCCGCGGCGTGCGCGCGGATCGGGCGCGCCATCGCCGCCGGCGAGCGGATCTGCGTGCACGGCGACTACGACGCCGACGGCATCTGCGCCACCGCGCTTGCGGTCACCGTGCTGTGCGAGCTCGGCGCGAAGGCCGAATGGCACGTGCCCAGCCGCTTCGACGAGGGCTACGGCCTCGCCGCCGAGACGGTCGAGCGGCTGGCCGGCGACGGCGTCTCGCTGCTGATCACGGTCGACTGCGGCATCACCGCCGCCGACCAGGTGGCCCGCGCAGCCGCCCTGGGGATGGACGTCATCGTCACCGACCATCACCGGCCGGGCGACACGCTGCCCGACTGCCCGCTCGTGTGCACGCGCCCGTCGGACTACCCGTTTCCGGAACTGTGCGGCACCGGAGTCGTCTTCAAGCTCGCCCAGGCGCTGTACGCCCAGGCCGGCCGCGATCCCGCGGCGCTCGACCACCACCTCGACCTGGTCGCCCTGGCGACGATCGCCGATGTCGTGCCGCTTCGGGACGAGAACCGCGGGCTGGTCACCGCCGGCCTGCGCCGGCTCGCGCGCACGACCCGTCCCGGCCTGCGGGCGCTGATGGCCACGTCCCGCGTCGACCGCTCGCGGGTGAGCGCATCCGACGTCGGCTTCCGGCTCGCACCGCGGATCAACGCCGCCGGCCGCCTGTGCCATCCTGGCGAGGCGCTCGAGCTGCTGCTGACCGGCGACGAGTCGCGGGCGCGTGCGCTGGCGACCCGCCTGGAGACGCTCAACCGCGAGCGCCAGATGGTCGAGGACGCGATCCTGCGCGACGCGCTCGACCAGCTCGAGGCGCGGGGCGCCGAGTGGCGGGAGCGCAGGGCATACGTGCTGGCATCGCCCGAGTGGCACGAGGGCGTGGTGGGGATCGTGGCCTCGCGGCTCGTGGAGCGCTGCGGCCGGGCGGTCGTCCTGATCGCTGTGCGCGACGACGAGGCAAAGGGGTCCGGTCGCAGCATCCCCGCCTACGATCTGCACTCGGGCCTGACGGCGTGCCGGGACCACCTGCAGCGGTTCGGCGGCCACCGCGTCGCCGCGGGGCTGACCATGGCCACGAGCGACATCGAGGCATTCGCCGACGCCCTGGCCGCCCACGCCGCCGACGCCCTGGCCGAGTCCGACCTGCAGCCGCGCCAGCGCATCGACGCCGTGCTGGCGCCGGCCGAGGCCTCGCTCGAGCTGGCCGACGAGCTGGCGCGCCTGGAGCCGTTCGGGCTGGGCAATCCCGGCGTGACGCTGCTTGCTCCCGCGGCCTCGGTGGACGGGGTCGAGCGGATGGGTGACGGCCGCCACCTGCGCATGTCGGTCGCACTCGGCGGCTTCCGCTGCCGGGCGGTCTGGTTCGGGCACGGCGGCTCGGCCGACGATCTGCGCGCGGCCGGGCGCATGGATGTCGCCTACCGGCTCGCCCGCAACGAGTGGAACGGGGCCGCATCGGTGCAGATGCTCGTGCGCGCGGTGGGATCGGTGCCCGAGGGCATGCCGGCGGCGGCGCTCGATCCGGCCGCGGTGCCCGCGGACGGCCCCGGGGGCAGCGCGAGAGTCGTGGACATGCGCGGCCGGGGAGTCCAGGTGGCGACGATCGCCCGCATCATCGCGGCCGGCGAGCGGGTGCTGGTGCTGGTCGCCGACCCGGAGCGGCGCAGAGGCATGCTGGGCGGCCCGCTCGAGCCGACGAGGCTGGGAACCGGCAGCGTGGCGCTGGCCGACTATGCCGAGGCGGCCGGGATCGCCGATCCGGAGCACCGCTTCGGCGCGGTCGTCGCGCTCGACCCGCCCTCCGACCGCGCCGGCGGCGAACTGCTCGCCGAGCTGGGATCGCGCATGTGTGTCCACCTGGTGTGGGGCGCGGCCGAGGTCGAGTTCGCCCGCCGCGTGCTCGAGTCGCGCGAGCCGCTGCGGCCGGCACTGGTCGTGGTGTGGCAGGCACTGCGCTCGGGCGACGAGCGGATCCCGCTCGCCGCCGACACGGTCGCGCGCTGCCGCACGGTGCTCGCCGAGGTCGGGCTCGATCCCGCGGCCAAGAACGGCGCGGAGCGGATCGACCTGAACGCGTCGCCCACCTACCGGGCGGCACTGGAGCGGGTCTCGGACTCGCTGCGGTTCCTTCAATCCCAGGCAGGGTGACGGCTTCTCCGAGGGGGTGAACTACCATACGAGTATGGCAACGGTGCCCCGCAGCGCCGAGGCCGAACGGCACGACCACCTGCTGGCCGGGCTGCTCGGCCGGATAGCGGCGTACAACCCCAATCTCGACGCGGATCAGATCAGAGCCGCGTTCGACTATGCCTGCGATCATCACGCCGGGCAGCTGCGCAAGAGCGGTGAGCCGTTCATTCACCACCCGTGCGCGGTGGCCGAGATCTGCGCCGAGCTCAAGCTCGACTCGGCCACGATCACCGCCGCGCTGCTGCACGACACCGTCGAGGACACCGAGGCCGAGCTCGAGGACGTGCGCACGCGCTTCGGTGACGACGTGGCGCTGCTGGTGGACGGCGTCACCAAGCTGACGCGCATCAGCTTCGCCAGCCGCGAGCAGGCCCAGGTCGAGAACTACCGCAAGATGATCGTCGCGATGGCGCACGACCTGCGGGTGGTGCTGATCAAGCTCGCCGACCGGCTGCACAACATGCGCACCATCTCGTCACTCGGCAAGCAGAAGCAGGTGCAGACCGCGCGCGAGACGCTCGAGATCTACGCGCCGCTGGCCCACCGGCTGGGGATCAACTCGATCAAGTGGGAGCTCGAGGACCTCGCGTTCGCCACCCTGCATCCGCGCCGGTATGCCGAGATCGGGTCGATGGTCAGCCAGACCCGGGCCGAGCGCGAGCGGTTCGCCGACGAGGCCGGCACCATTCTGCGCCACGAGCTCGAGGAGACCGGCATCACGGCGGACATTGCCGGCCGGGCGAAGCACCTGTACTCGATCTACGTGAAGATGGCGCAGGGCGGCAAGGAGTTCAACGAGATCTACGACCTGACCGCGATCCGGGTGCAGGTCGACTCGATCAAGGACTGCTACGGCGCGATCGGCGTCATCCATTCGCTGTGGAAGCCGATGCCGGGGCGGTTCAAGGACTACGTCGCGATGCCCAAGTTCAACATGTACCAGTCGCTGCACACGACGGTGATCGGGAACCAGGGCAAGCCACTCGAGATCCAGGTGCGCACCCACGAGATGCACCAGACCGCCGAGTACGGCATCGCGGCCCACTGGCTCTACAAGGAGCCGTCGGCCGCCGGCAAGAGCTCGGCCAACGCGTGGGTCGCCCAGCTGGCCGACTGGCAGGGCGACGCGCGCGACCCCAAGGAGTTCATGGACACCCTCCGGGTCGACCTGTTCTCGGACGAGGTGTACGTGTTCACGCCCAAGGGCGAGGTCAAGAGCCTGCCGATGGGCGCGACCCCGCTCGACTTCGCCTACGCGGTGCACACCGACGTCGGCCACCGCTGTGTCGGCGCCAAGGTCAACGGCCGCATCGTGCCGCTGCACTACCGGCTGCAGTCGGGCGAGTTCGTCGAGGTGCTGACGTCCAAGCAGGAGCGGGGGCCGTCGCGGGACTGGCTGAATCTGGTCAAGTCGTCGCGGGCGCGCAACAAGATCCGGCAGTGGTTCACCCAGCAGGCGCGCGAGGACCTCGAGCACCGCGGCCGCGAGTCGCTGCAGCAGGCGCTGAAGTCGAACGGCCTGCCGCACCAGAAGGTGACGTCCTCGCCGCTCCTGGCCGGGATCATCCGCGAGATGGGCTTCAAGAAGGCCGACGACTTCTACGTCGCTATCGGCGGCGGCAAGGTGCAGGTCGGCCAGGTCGTGAGCAAGCTGATCGGGCGGCTGAAGACCGTCGAGGTCGTCTCGCCCGAGCAGCAGACGATGCCGCAGCGGCGGCCGCAGAAGCGCCCGATCGCGAGCTCCGCATACGGCATCGTGGTCGACGAGGCCGATCCGGACGTGCTCGTGCGGATGGCGAAGTGCTGCACGCCGGTCCCCGGCGACGACATCTGCGGCTACATCTCGCTCGGCCGCGGCATCACCATCCATCGCGACGACTGCCCGAACGTCCGGGCGCTGCGGCGCACCCCGGAGCGGTTCACGCCCGTGCACTGGGACGACTCCGAGACTGCGACGAGCTCGTTCCGGGTCACGATCGCGCTGCAATCCTGGGATCGCCAGAGGCTGCTCGAGGACGTCGCCCGCACGTTCGCAGAGCACGGCGCGAACATCGTCGAGTACGGCGGCCACGTCGCCGACCAGATGGCCCGCAACTGGTACACCGTCGAGGTGGGCGACGTGCGCGAGCTGCGCAGCCTGCTCTCGGCGCTGCGCAATATCGACGCCGTCTTCGACGCATACCGCGTCACACCCGCCGGGTAGCCATCGCTAGACTCGCCCTGTGAGCGGCTACGAGGGCGAAACGACGGTCTGGCAGGGCAATCCCAGCTGGCGGTCGATGCTGCTCTTCTACATCAAGTGGACGCTGCTCTCGCTCGTCCCCGCCGCCGCGCGGGTGATTCTGGGAGCCCTCGGCCATCCCCACGTCATCCCGACCGCCTGGTTCGCCGGGGCGACCGTGGTCGCACTGATACTCACGTACGTGATCGGGTGGGTCAGGCGCCGGACGACGCGCTACCTGGTTACCGACCGCCGCATCCAGATCCGCACCGGCATCGCCACCCGCCATGAGCGCACGACCCATGTCGACCGCGTCCAGAACGTGAACCTGCACCAGTCGATCTTCCAGCGCCTGCTGGGCATCGGCGACGTCGAGTGGGACACGGCCGGCACCGACGGTGCCGAGGCGGATTTCACCTTCCACGGTGTCGACGACCCGAGCGCGATGGTGCGCTCCGCCGATCGCTTCTACGGCGAGTCGATCCGCGAGCAGGCTGCGCGCCCGGCCACCGAGAGCGGCGATGTCTAGCGCCGCCGACAGCGTCCGCGAGTTTGCATTGAGCTTCCCGCAGAGCCGAGAGGACCACCCGTTCGGGCCCGAGTCGCACGTCTTCAAGGTCGGTGGCGGGAGCACGATGTTCGTGATCCTGAGCGACGGCCCGCCGGTTTCGGTCACGCTCAAGCTGACGAAGGAGGAGCGCGAGATCGCGCTGACCCTGCCGTTCGTCTCGGAGGCGAAGTACGTCGGCCGCTACGGCTGGGTCACGGCCCGCATCGAGGACGAGCACGGCCTCGATGCGGCCCTCGAGTGGATGCGCGAGAGCTACTGGCTCAAGGCGCCCGCCGACGTGCGCGAGGCTGCCTGGGCGTGACGGGAAGCGGCTGGACACCTCGGATCGCGGCCGCCATGGTGCTGGCGGCCATCGCGATCGCCGGCATGCCGGGCACCGCCGCGTCCACGCCTGCGGCGGCAACCGGCCCCTGCGGCACTCGCACCGGCCCCGCTCCCGCCACCTACCGGCACGTGATCGTGATCATGGACGAGAACAGGAGCCTGAGCAACGTCATCGGCGGCGCCGGCTCGGCGGCCAGGCGGGCAGCGCCGTACCTGAACACGCTCGCCGCAGAGTGCGGCCTTGCGACCAACTACCGCAGCGCGACCCACCCCAGCCACCCCAACTACATGGCCATCACCGGCGGCGTCGACACGGCGTCGAACAGCGTGAACGCCCCGAGCATCTTCAGCCAGGTGCAACGGGCCGGCGGGACATGGCGCGTCTATCAGGGCTCGATGGCACAGAACTGCCAGCGGCACGCCGCCTTCCCCTACAAACCGCAGCACAATCCGGCGGTCGCCTATACGGGGCTTGCGGGCGAGTGCCCGCGGTGGGACACGAACCTGAACGGCCTGCAGCACGACATCTCAACCGGCGGTCTGCCGCGCTACGCGTTCATCGCGCCCGATCAGTGCAAGGACATGGAGATCGCCTGCACCCCTGGCACGAACGCGATCACCACCGGTGACACCTGGCTCGAGACGTGGGTGCCGAAGCTCCTGGCCTCCCGCGGCTATCGGACGGGTCACACGGCGATCTTCATCACGTGGGACGAGGGCACGGATGGCAGCGGCTTCGACGGCGAGGACTGCGTTTCGGCGGCCCATCTGAGCGATCCCAGCTGCCATGTCGCCGCGCTCGTGATCTCGCCGTACGTGAGCCGCGGCCTGCGCAGCTCGGAGCTCTTCAGCCACTACTCGCTGCTGCAGACGACCGAGCGGCTGGTGGGAGTGCCGACGTTCCTCGGCCGCGCCGGCGACGCGAGCACGAAGGGGATGCGCTCGGCGTTCGGCTTTTGAGTCAGCCCTCGACGCGCAGCGTGCGCTTCACGCCCTTCGGGTCGATATCGACGAGGTAGCCGCGCAGGATGCCGTGATTGGCCTCGCTGCCGGGGTTCAGAGCCACAGTCTCGCCGATGTGGCGCTCGCCGCCGGACTCGTGGATGTGACCGTGAACGCTGAGCAGGGGCTGGTACTTCTCGATCACGCGGCGCACCGCCGTCGACCCCACCGGGCCGCGCAGCACGTCCCCCGCCGAGACCGTCGGGCGCAGGTTCTCGTTCAGGATCGGCGCCGTGTCGAGGCCGGAGTCGTGGGGCGGGACATGGATCATGAAGACCGCCCGGCGCGGGTCGCGCACCTGGGCCGCCAGCGCGTCCAGACGCTCGTACAGCTCGTCCTCGGACACCTCCCTCGGGGTGTCCCAGGGAGTGTTGTTCGACCAGCCGTAGGCCAGGAGCTGCAGCCCGCCGGGCATGTCGAGCACCCGGCCGTCGGCGTTCTGGGGGAAGAAGTCGTCCCGGTCGAGGATGGGGTCGATCCCGAAGTCGTCGTCGTTGCCCGGGATCACGAACAGGGGCACGCCGCCGTCGGCCAGCCGCTCGGTCGCGAGCTCGAGCCACTTCTCCATCCGGTCGTTCATCAGCCCGTGGAGCAGCTCGTCGCGGGCTTCGGGATCTGTCGAGAGCCGGTCGGCCTCGGCGGAGCTCATCGTCTTCGAGTAGTAGCCGACGTCAGCGATGTCGCGCTCGAGGGTGGCCAGCTCCTCGGGGGAGCCGGCCCTCCGGTGAACGCCGAACAGCTCGGCCTCGTACGCACCGTCGGTGTCGACGATGGGCACGATCGCCTTGCCGGTGAAATCACCGGCCACCAGCGCGACGTCGGCCTTGTACACGTTCAGCTTGATCGCGTTCAGGAACTTCCGCCACGCCTTCTCGGCGGCGTGGAAGTCGCTCGCGATGTAGATGCGGGTGGTGTCCGACACGCCGCCGCTAATCCGGCGGAATCTCGGCGAACAGCATCGAGGTATCGATGCCCTTGCTGCGCTGCACGAGCTTCATCGCCACGTAGATCACGAGCCCGATGATGACAAAGACGATTGTGCCCGTGATTCCGCTGTTGTTGAGGTAATCGAGACGGCCGCTGCCGCTGTTCGTGAGGTTGTCCCAGATCGGCTTGATGCCGGCGAACCAGTAGATCCAGATCGGGAACACGAGCCACGCGATTCCGAGCCACGGCAGCGCGCGGCTGTAGGGCGCGTTTCTGACCAGATCCGGCCGGCGGAAGCGGATCAGGACCGCGTTCACCCCCGGCATGATCCACGTCAGGGCGGCCATGAAGATCGAGAACCAGAGGGTGGCCACGAGGTTCAGCTTGCCGTCCGGCGGCGCGATGGAGTGGGGCAGGAGAGCGAAGTTCTGCAGGAGCAGGAAGAGCGCGGTCAGGCCGAGCGTGGCCAGGATCGCGTTCAGCGGCGCCGCCATGCGCTCGTTCACCTCGCCGAACCACTCCGGCAGCTGCCGGTCGAGGCTCCACGCGAGTCCCATGCGGCTGATGAAGTTGATGTACACCGGGCACAGGAGCAGCGGGAAGATGGCGCCTCCGAAGCTGATCAGCGCCCACAGCGGCCACAGCGATTTGTTGGCGATCACGGCCAGGAGCGGCATCGACGGCGGCTGGCCGAGCGGCAGGGCGATGTTGGTCACGCCGCCCCAGTAGTTGTAGCCCCAGCTGACGCTGGCGTTGAAGCCGATGTGATCCGAGAACGCATCGACGTACACCGAGTTGGCGACCACGCCGATCGCGAGCGCGCCGAGCAGGGCCATCATGACGCCGCGCTTGACGTTGCCGCGCACCTCGCCGGAGATGTACGCCGAATACTGGAAGCCGATGAACTGCAGGAACACGATCCCGAGCATGAACGGGAACACCGTCGTCGAGAAGATGTCGCCGAGGAAGTTGTTCGTGTGCCCGGGCAGGATCGCATGGCCGGATGCGGCGATCCGGGCAGAAGAGACCCCGTGCGTGTACAGCGGCAGGTTGCGCTGGAAGTCGTGGCGGTTGGTCGCGAGCAGGCCGAAGATGAACATGAGCACGAAGGCGGTGACGCCGAAGATGGCGAGGCCGGTGACCACCTTGTGGAAGCGGCGGGTCGGGAGCAGCACGATTCCGGCGATGATCGCCAGGATCACCAGCGACCAGATGAAGCCCGGCCAGCCGGTGATCGACCCGGACGAGTTCGTGAACCAGTTGTTGGCGTTCCTGAAGAAGTGGCCGCCGGCGCCGATGCCGATGATCCGGCCGGTGATCTGGATGTTTCGCAGCACGAGCGGCACCTCGAACGCCATGATCGCGATGGAGGCGATCACGAGCGTCCACGACTCGAGCCAGCCGAGGAACGGCCCGATGATGCGGGTGGTGAAGACGTAGTCGCCGCCCGAGCGGGGCATGACCGACGTCAGCGAGGCGAAGATCAGGGCCAGGATGACGCAGAAGATCCCGGTGATGATGGCGGCCCAGCCGTACTCCGAGAAGGGGCCGAACTTCCACACGGGCACGAACGCGAGCGAATAGAAGGCCGGATACAGCGTCAGGCCGACGCCGACGAAGGCAGCCACGTTGAAGAAGAGCGCATTGGTGACGCTCACGTCGCGCACGAGGCCCGACGACTGGCGGACGAACAGGCGCTTGCCGGAACCCGATTCGGCCATATCGGCCATCTTCACATCCCCCCGGTGAGCGCGCGGTCAGCTGACTGCCCGCGCTGATGGCGCAGTTGTACCACGGTCAACGGACGGCTCTCAAGCGGGAACGTTACGTCCAGTTCTCGGGGGCGTCCCAGTCGAGGCCGCCGGTGTCCCAGCCCACCAGGCAGTAGGGCGAGATGACCGCGGCCACGCGCTCGAGGAACTCCCGGTCGGCCGGGCCGAATGCCGCCGGCGCGTCGGAGTCGACGTCGATCTCGGCGACGACGGTGCCGTCGTAGTGCACCGGCACCACGATCTCGGAGCGCGTCGAGGGGAAGCAGGCCAGATAGCGCGGGTCGGCGGCGACGTCGGCCACGATCTCGGTCACGCCGCTCGAGGCCGCGGCGCCGCAGACGCCCTGACCGATCGGGATGCGCACGTGGTCGGTCGCATGTGGCCCCTTCCACGGTCCGAGCGCCAGCTCGTCACCCTCCACGAAGTAGATCCCGACCCACGAATAGGTCTCCAGCCGGTCGTGCAGCACCTCGACGGCCAGCCGAACGATCTCGTCGGAGTCCTCCTCGCGGGCGACGCTCGCCTCGATCGTCTCGAGGGCGCTGCGGTAGTCGTCCGGGCCCGGGCTCACGCCGGCGCCTTCTGCTCGAACTCGGTCACCGCCGCGCGCAGGCGGGTGGTCACCGGCACCGGGCGGCGGGCGGCCGGGTCGACTGCGACCAGCGTCTGGGTCGCGCTCGCCAGGTGCTCGTCGGTCGCGACATTGTGGGCATCGAACGCCCAGGTGATGCTGGATTCGCCGATCTCGGCGACCCGCGCGAACACCTCGAGCTCGTCGTCGAAACGGGCGGGCGCGTGGTACTCGACATGCTGCGCGCGCATGACGAAGTCGGGCTCTCCCGGGGCGGACGCGAGCACGCCGAGCAGGCGCAGGTACTCGACGCGGGCGCGATCGAAGTACGGCATGTAGCGGCCGTAGTACACGATCCCCTGGGCATCGGTCTCGTCGAACCCGACGCGGGTGCGGTGGGCGAAGTGGAACGGTGGGCGGCGGTCGGTGGCCGTCATCGCGTCAGCTCTGGATCAGCTCCAGCACCTCGTCGCGGCGCCGCTGCATGGTGTCGGGGTCAAGCGCCTCCAGGTTCAGGCGCAGAAGCGGCTCGGTGTTCGAGGGGCGGACGTTGAAGTGCCAGTCTGTGAACTCGAACGAGATCCCGTCCAGGTGCGAGACGCGCTCGGCCTTCGGGCTGTAGCGCTCCTTCAGCTGCTGCAGCTTGACGGGAACGTCGGACACGGTCGAGTTGATCTCGCCCGAGATGAAGTAGCGCTCACGGAACGGGCGCAGGAGCTCCGACAGCGGCACCCCGGCGCGCGACACGAGCTCGAGCATCACGAGCGCCGGGACGACCCCGGTGTCGCAGTAGTAGAAGTCGCGGAAGTAGTAGTGACCCGAGACCTCGCCCGCGAACACGGCGTCCTCCTTGCGGATCCTGGTCTTGATGAACGCGTGGCCGACGCGGTTTTCGAGCGCGGTGCCCCCGGCGGCGTGCACCACATCGCGCACGGCCCACGAGGCGCGCAGGTCATAGACGACGGTGGCTCCGGGGTGGCGCTCGAGCATCAGGCGGGCGATCAGGGCGGTGATCAGGTCGCCGGGGACGAACTCACCCGTGTCGTCGATGAAGAAGCAGCGGTCGGCGTCGCCGTCCCAGGCGATGCCCAGGTCGGCGCCCTCGCGCTTGACCTCCTCGATGATGAAGCGGCGGTTCTCCTCGAGCAGCGGGTTGGGCTCGTGGTTGGGGAAGTGCCCGTCGGGCTCGAAGTTGTGGGCGGACGTCCGCACCGCGAGCCGGTCGAGCACCGGCCCGATCATCGGCCCGACCATGCCGTTGCAGCCGTCCAGCACGACCCGCAGCGGCCGGATCGCCGAGGCATCGATGAACCCGGCGACGCGGTCGTGAAACCCGGCGTAGACGTCGCGCTCCGACACCGCCCCGGGCGAGCCGGACGGCGGTGACTGCGGCCCGAGCGCCCGCTCCTTGATCCGGTCGAGCCCGGTGTCGGATCCCACCGGAAGCGCGCCCCGGCGCACGATCTTCATCCCGTTGTAGGCGGCCGGATTGTGTGAGGCCGTCACCTGCAGGCCGCCCTCGTAGCCGTACTCGCCGACCGCGAAATAGAGCATCTCGGTGCCGATCTGTCCGAGGTCGACGACGTCGGCGCCCGCATCCGCGGCGCCGCGCACGGCGGCGGCGGCCAGCTCGGGCGACGACAGGCGCATGTCGCGGCCGATCGCCATCACCCGCGGCTCGAACGCGTCCACGTATCCGCGGGCGAGCGCGTAGGCACCGTCGGCGTCCAGCTGATCGGGGACGATGCCGCGCACGTCGTAGGCCTTGAACACCGCGGGCGAGAGCATCGGCCGCGGAGTCTACCGGCGTCCGTGGGCAATACGTGGGCAATACTGGGCGGATGGACGTCTCGCTGCGCCCGCTCGCCGTCCGCGACGCCGAGCTGATGACCCGGCTCTACGCCGGCGAGCGGGACTTTCTGACGCCGTTCGATCCCCCCCGGCCGGAGTCGTTCTACACGCTCCGGGGCCAGCGGGCCGAGCTCGAGCTGCTCGGCCGCGAGCGCGACCATGACCGCCTGTACCGGTTCCTGATCGAGGCCGACGGCGTCCCGGCCGGAGCGATCTCGGTCTCGCGCATCACCCGCGGGCCGTTCCAGAACGCGGGTCTCGGGTACTGGGTGGTGCAGGAGCTGAACGGCCGCGGGATCGCAACCGCCGCGGTGGGGCTGATCGCGGAGTGGGGGTTCGGGGAGGCCGGGCTGCACCGGCTCGAGGCCGCAACGCTCGTCGACAACCTCGGCTCGCAGGCGGTCCTGCGCCGAAACGGCTTCACCGAGATCGGGCTCTCGCCTCGCTACCTGTACATCGCGGGCGCCTGGCGCGACCACCTGCTGTTCGCGCGCACGACCGACTGAACCATCCCGGGGACAGTCCCCGGTTATGCGGCCGGCCAGACGGCACGCAGCTTGGCCGCCGTGCGGGTCACATGCTCCGGCATGACCTTGACGTCGGCCAGGACCGGCATGAAGTTCGTGTCGCCGCTCCAGCGCGGCACCACGTGCAGGTGCAGGTGATCCTCGACCCCGGCCCCGGCAACCCGGCCGAGGTTGACGCCGGCGTTGAACCCCTGGGGGGACATCGCCGCGGTGAGCGCGCGTACGGCGCGATCGAACAGCGACCACGTCTCGGATCGCTCCGCCTCGTCCAGGTCGCCGGGCTCGGCGACGTGCCGGTAGGGCGCGATCATCACGTGGCCGTTCGAGTAGGGGTACAGATTCATGAGCACGTAGGCGCGCTCGCCGCGGTGCACGATCAGGCCGGCCGGATCGTCGCCGGCCACCGCGTCGCAGAGCACACACCCGCCGGCGGCCGCACCGGTCTGCACGTACTCCAGGCGCCAGGGCGCCCACAGCTGCTCGGTCATATCCACCGCTTGTAGCGGAAAAAGCCCAGAAGCGACGCCGCGACGACCAGCATGACCATCACGGTCACCACGAACCCGTCGTAGTCGGTGCTGAACGGAATGTGCTGGAAGTTCATGCCGAAGATCCCCGTCAGCAGCGTGAGCGGGAGCAGGATGACCGAGAAGATGGTGAGGATGCGCAGGATGTCGTTCTGCTTGTGCACGATCACCGACTCGTTGGTGGTCTCGAGCGACTCGACCACCTCCTTGTAGTTGTCGAGCTGATCCCAGATCCGCTCGGCCTTGTCGACGACATCGTCGAAGTAGACCTCGAGGTCCTCCGGCAGGTAGCGCGTGCGCGAGCGCTCGAGCAGCCGCAGCGTCGAGCGCTCAGGCTTGATCACCTTGCGGTAGGCGACGATCTCCTGCTTCACGTCCGAGATGTCGCGCACCACGTCCTCGGAGCGGCGCTCGGTGAAGATCGCCTCGGTCAGGCGGTCGAGCTTGAAGCCGATCTTGTCGAGGATCGGGAAGCAGTAGTCGAAGAGCTCGGACAGGATCTCGTAGAGCACGTAGCCCGAGCCCTTCGAGAAGTACTCCTCGCGCCGCTCCTGGTTGGCCTCGAGTTGTGCGAACAGCCGCCCGATCGGCTTCAGCCGCACGTTGGGCAGCGTTACGACGAACCCCTGGCCGATGAACACGTTCAGCTCGGCCGCGTCCAGGCGACCCCGGAGCTTGTTGAAGTGGGGGACGTGCAGCACGATGAACAGGTAGTCCTCGTACTCGTCGATCTTCGGCCGCTGCCGGGTGGAGAGCACGTCCTCGAGGTCGAGCTCGTGGAAGTCGAAGTGGTGCGCGAGCCAGGCCGTCTCGGCAGCGGTCGGCGCCTCGATGTTCAGCCAGCGCAGGCCGGCGGCCGCAATCTCAGCGACCTGCGGCTCGGAACGCTCCGCCTGATGCGGCGGCGTGCGGTCGCGCCGGCGTACTGTCCTCGGGATCCGGGGCAGGTTCGGCATCGCAACTCACCTTCGCGGGCAGGGCATCCACACCCCGCATTCTAGTGCGCCGATCGGGTGTCCGCCGCCGGGCGGCCGCGCAGCAGGTACGCGCCGAGCAGCACCGCCGTAATGGGCGCGACCGCCAGCTTGACCGGGATCGGCAGGGAGGACGGTGTCACGAACCCCTCGATCGTCCCCGCGATGATGAGCAGCGGCACGGTGCCAAGAACGACGGCGATCGAGCGGCGCCCGCGCTCGGCGAGCACCTGCGAGCGCGGCTGCGGCTGGGCGCGGATGAGCGCGTCGGCCAGCGACAGCCCTGCGGCCGCCGCGATCGTGAAGGCGGTCAGCTCGATCACTCCGTGGGGGATGATGAGCGACCAGTAGAGGCCGTTGGGGCCGTGCTGGTTCTCGACGCCCGAGAGCACGCCCAGCAGCATCGAGTTGAAGTAGAGGCTGTAGATCGTGCCGAGGCCGAACAGGATGCCGCCGGCATAGTCGTAGAAGCTCACGATGATGTTGTGCGACCAGATCGCCACCGATGTCGGCGCCATCACGCCGGCCGGGATCGCGTGATGGGCGCGGTGGCCGGCGTCGCGCAGCGCGGGCGGTAGGAAGCTGCCAGCCGTGGCCGGGTCGGTGACACCCCAGATGAAGCCGCCAACGACGATCACCACCTGGAATACCGCCGCGGCCAGCACGAGCCGGCGCAGGTCCCACACCGCCCGCGGGTAGCCCGTCCACAGAAACCGGCCGAGCGACCGGATCGGCGTCCGCGCTGGGCGGTAGACGATGGCGTGCGCCCGCGCGACCAGGTCGTTCAGCCGCGGCAGGAGCGGCGAGCCCGGCTGACTGGCCTGGAGCCGGGCCAGATCGGCCGCCGCCTGCTGGTAGCGGAGCACGAGCAGTGCGACCTCGTCGGCGTCGAGGCCGCGCTGGTTGCGGCCCGCCCGGTCGACGAGCGCCTGGAGCTCGTCCCAAAGCGGCGCGCGGGCCGCGCTCCAGGTGCGCTCGGAATCGCCCGATATCATCGTCCTCGGGTTTGAGCCCATTGTCACCCGAGGGTATCGGACGCACGCGGCCATGCTGGACGACCGGATCGAGATCTCGACACCCGAGCGCGTCACCGTCGCCTACGAACTGGCGGGCGTGGGCAGCCGCATGCTGGCTCAGGTGATCGACGCGCTGATCGTGATCGCCATCGTGGCGGGGATCCTCGTCGCCGCCGGCACGATTCACGGGTCGCTCGCGCTCGCGGTTGCGATCGGCGGCGTCACCCTGACTCCGGTCGCGTTCTTCCTGATCGTGGAATGGCTCCGGCACGGCTCGACGCCAGGGAAGGCCGCGCTCCACCTGCGGGTCGTGTGCGCGACCGGAGAGCCGCTCGGCCTGTCCGACTCCGCCGTTCGCAACGTTCTTCGGATCATCGACTTCCTGCCGTTCGCCTACATCCTGGGCGGGATCTGCGCCATCATCTCGAAGGAGGGCCGCCGGCTCGGCGACATGGCCGCGAATACCGTCGTCGTCCGCGTCGACGACCAGCGCGCGACGGCCGCGTTCGCCGGCACCTTCGCGGCCGCTGCCGCCGATGCCGAACGCGAGCCGATCCCGCCGGAGCTGATGGCGATCGCGATCGCATATCGCCGCCGCATGCGCCAGATCGATCCGGGCCCGCGGGCCGAGCTGGCGAGCCGGATCGCCGCCCGGATCGAGCCCTACTGGTTGCGTCCGGACGGCATGGACGAGGAGGAGTACGTCATCCGCGCGGCCACCCGGACGCTGCCCGGGCAGGCGCGCGGATGAGCGCGATCGCCGGCCAGCGCCCGCTCGACATCGGCGGCGCACTCGACGCCGCGATCGCCATCTACCGGCGCCACTTCCTCGCCATCGTCGCCGCAATGGCCGTGGCGGTGGTGCCGCTGGCGCTCCTGACCCTGGCACCGAGCCCGTGGGGGCTCGTTGGGACGTTCCTGCAGACCGTGGTGCTGGGCGGGGTCACGCCGGGCGTGGCCACCCTGGTGATCCTCGACGTGCGTGCCGGTGTCGAGCCGACCGCGGCCACGGTGTGGCGCCGCCTGGCTCCGATCCTGGCGGGGCTGGTGCTGACGGTGGCCCTCGCCCTGATCGTCGCGGGCCTGTCGTTCGTGCTTCTGATCGTGCCGTTCCTGATCCTGATCGTGTGGTTCCAGTTCGTGGGCCAGGTCGTCGTCATCGAGCACCACCGGTTCTTCTCCGCAATGGGGCGCAGCCGTGACCTGGTGCAGGGGTCGTACTGGCGCGTGGCCGGCTACGCCATCCTGGCGGCGACGATCACCGGCGTCGTGTCCGGCGTGCTGGCGGCGGCGCCCGCCGCGGCCGCGACGCAGTTCGGCCTGCACCTGGCCGCGACCAGGGCCATCGCCGACGCGATCGGGATCGTCTCGCGCGTGCTCGTGGCCCCGGTGCAGGCGCTCCTGATGGCGCTGCTCTACTTCGACCTGCGCCTGCGCCGCGATGGTGGGGATATCGCCCGCATGCTGGACGCACTCCCGGTCGCCGACGGGGCGGCGCTCTGACCGTCGCGCAGGAACTCGTTCGCACCGGCGTGGCCGCGGCCCGGGTCGACCGGCACCTGGAGCCCGCCCGCGCCGCCGCCAGGGACACGTTCTTCCATCCCTCTCCGGGAGGCGGTTCGAGCCTGCTGGAACGTCTGGTGCGCAGCCTTTTCGACGATCTCGCGCGGCTGCTCTCGCTCGGGTCGTTCTCGTTCAGCCATCTGCTGCAGCTGGGCGTTCTGGCTGCGCTCATCATCGGCGCGATCGTGCTGGCGGCCCGCCTGGTGCCACGGCGGCGGCGGCCGGCCGCCGAAGCGCCGGAACGCGCGCCGCGGCAGACGGCGTATGACACCGCCCGGTCGGCGGCGCTGCGGCTGGCCGACCAGGATCCGCGCGAGGCGCTGCGCATGCTGTACGCGGCCGCCCTGACGGAGCTCAGCCGCCGCCGGGGCTGGCGCCCGCGGCCGGGACGCACGAACTGGGGCTTCGTGCGCGCGCTGGGCGGCACGACTCCCGAGGCGGCCGCACTGGCCGAGTGCACGCAGCTCTTCGAGCGGGCCGTCTACGGCGACGCTCCCGTCGCCCCCTCAGACGTGCGCCGGGCCGACGGGCTGGCCGAGGCGATGCTGCGGTGAGGGCGTCCCGTGACATCTGGATCGGGGCGGTGATGCTCGCGGTCGCCGCAGCCGGCATCGGCCTGCTCGTGCACTCGCCCAACACCGCGGGGCCGCCGTTCCGGCTCGAGGGCCGCGGCCGACTGGGGCTCTCGGGGCTCGGTGCGGGGCTGCGGACGGCCGGCTTCGGCGTGCGCTCGAGCCTGACGCCCACGATTCCCGACCACGGGCTGACGGTCTCGGTCGAGCCGGTCGCGATCAGCCACGACGAGGCGAGCGCGTGGCTGCGGTCGATCCGCGCCGGCGCGGTTGTCCTGCTCGCGACCGACGAGCCCGACCCGCTGACCCAGGCGCTCGGCCTCCGGTTCGGCTTCCCCGGCGAGGCGCGACCCACGGCGGCCGGCCTCGCAGCATTCCCCGGCCTTGCGCGAAGCCCCGTCCCCGCCGCCACCACCTTCGCCCGCATCCCGACGCACGCCGGGGTGCTCATCGGCACCCGTACGGCGGCGGCCATGGTGGTGGTGCCCGTCGGACGCGGCAGCGTCTGGGTGCTCACGCAGCCACGGGTGCTCACCAACGCCGGCGTCGCCGGTGACGGACTCGCGGTGGCGCTGCCGCTGGCCCAGCGCGCCGGCGGAGGCACGGTCGCGGTGGACGCGTTCCACCAGGGCGCCTCGCCGACCCTGGGCTCCCTCGCCTACCTGCCGCGGTGGGTGCAGCTCGAGATCCTGGAGATCGCGGCGATCGCCATCCTGGCGGCTGCGACCGTCGCCCGCCGGCTGGGGCCGGTGACCCCCGGTGCGACCGAGCCGACCCGGAGCACGGCCGAGATGGTGCGCTCCCTCGCCTCGATGCACCGCTCGGCCGGACGGCTGCAGGCGGTCACGCGCCCGCTCGTGCACGCCTACAGAGCACGCCTGGGAGGGCTCGCCCAGCCGGCCGAGGGGGCGCTGCACGAACTCGAGTACGCCGCCTCACCCGCGACGGCCGTGCGAGCATGCGTCCGCATCGAGGAAATCACGAGGAGGGTGACGGGTGGCGATCGCTGACTTCTTCGGGCGTGGCCGGGAGGCGCTTCACCGCGTGGTGGTGGGCAACGACGAGACCATCGACGGCCTGCTGACCGCGCTCGTGCTGGAGGGGCATGTGCTGCTGGAGGGCCCTCCGGGCACCGCCAAGACGCTCCTGGCGCGGACGCTGGCACGGATCGCCGGCCTCGACTTCGCCCGTATCCAGTTCACGCCCGACCTGATGCCGTCCGACCTCATCGGGACGATGGTCTACCTCCCGGCCGACGGCACGTTCGAGCTGCGGCGCGGGCCGGTGTTCGCGGCGCTGATCCTGGCCGACGAGATCAACCGCACCCCGCCCAAGACGCAGGCGGCGCTGCTCGAGGCGATGGAGGAGGGCCGGGTCACGATCGAGGGCCAGACGCTCGACCTGCCGCGTCCGTTCGTGGTCTGCGCCACCTCCAACCCGATCGAGTTCGAGGGCACCTACCAGCTGCCCGAGGCCCAGCTCGACCGCTTCCTGCTGAAGCTGCTCCTGGGGTATCCCGGTCTCGACGCCGAGGTCGAGATCCTGCGGCGCTACCAGGCCGGCTTCCGGCCGCGCGAGCTCGACCGCGCCCTGGGGACGGTGGAGCCGATCGTGACGGCGGAGGAGGCGCTCGTGATGCAGCAGGAGGCCGCCGACATCGCGGTGCACGAGGACGTGCTGGCCTACGTCGCCCAGCTGGCGGCGTGGCTGCGGGCATCGCCCGACGTGATCGTCGGCCCCAGCCCGCGCGGCTCGATCGCCCTCGTCCTCACGGCCAAGGTGATGGCGGCGGCCCGCTCGGCCGAGTTCGTCACCCCGGACGACCTCCAGACCCTGGCGCCGGCGGTGCTGCGGCACCGGATCGTCCTCAGCGCCGATGCTGAGCTCAGCGGACGCGATCCCGACGACGTCGTCGCCGCGGCGCTGGCGGCCGTGCCGGTGCCGAGGTAGCGCCCTGATGCTGACGCGGCGCGGGTTCGGGTTGTTCGCCGCCGCGGCGGTCGTGACGCTCGTTGCCGCCGCCGCGGGTCAGGCCGTGCTCGGCTTCGTGGCCGCAAATGCGCTGGCGGCCGGGATCGTCTTGGCCGACTGGCTTGCGACCGACCCAGGCGCCATCGAGCTCGAGCGCGAGCCGCCGTCGCCACTTTCGATCGGCCGCGCAAACCCCGTGCCGCTGCTGGTCCGCAACCGGGGCGGGGCGAGCCGGGAGATGACGATCGCCGACACCGCCCCCCAGGGGGTCGGGCTCGACCCGGAGCGGCTCGGGGTCGAGCTCGGCCCGGGCGAGGAGCTGATCGTCGAGACGGTCGCCGTTCCCACCCACCGCGGCCCGATCACCTTCGGCGCGGCGGCGGTGCGCGTGCGCGGCCCGCTGGGCGTCGCATTCCGGCAGCGCAGTTATCCAGCGACGGCGGTCGCGGCGGTCGCCTGGCCCGACGTGCTGCAGCTGCGAGACGCCAGCCTCCTGCCCCCGGGGCGGCGGCCACAGGGAGAGCGCACGGTCCGCGGCGAGGCCGCGGCGCGCGAGTTCGAGAGCCTGCGCGACTACGTGCGCGGCGACGAGTACCGCCGCATCGCGTGGAAGGCGACCGCCCGGCGCGGGCGGCCGGTGGTGGTGATGCACCAGCCAGAGCGCGGCCAGACGCTCCTGCTCGCGATCGAGGCCGGGCGGCTGATGTACGGCGCCGGCGGCGACGGGCTGGGCAAGATCGACCGGGCGGTCAACGCCGCGGTGATGCTGACCGCGGTCGCGCGCGAGTACGGCGACTCGGTGGGGCTGGTGGCGTTCTCGCACCGGCCCCTCGCGACCCTGGCGCCGTCGTCCCGGCCGGGCCAGCTGCGGCGTGTCGTCGACACCGTCGCGCCGCTCGAGCCCGAGCTGGTCGAGCCCGACTGGCGCACCTGCCTGGGCGGGGTCATGCGGATGTCACGCCGGCGGGCGGTGGTTGTCGTGTTCTCCGACGCCCTCTACGCGCAGACCGACGACCGCCTGGCGGCGCTCCTCGGGACGCTTGCACGCAGGCACGCGGTCGTCTTCGCGTCGATCCGCGACGCCGAGCTGACCGAGCTCGCGTCACAGCCGGTGGTGGACGCCGGCGGCCTGTACGAGCGCGGCGTCGCCACGCAGGTGATCGCAGACCGCGACGCCGCCCTGGCACGGATCCGCCTGCGCGGCGTCCACACTGTCGATTCGAGTCCCGAGCACCTGACCGAGGCCGTCACGGGGCGATTCCGCACGCTGCGCGCGGCCGGCGCGGCCTGAACCGGGACGCGTGCCCCTCCCACCGGTGTAAGGCACCATGCAGGGATGGCATGGACACCCCAGATCGCGCGGATCGGGCCGCCCGTCGCGGCGGTGGTCGCGGTGCTCCTCGGCACGGGTTGGCTGGCACCCGCGGTTGCCGACGAGCCGCCGCCGCTGCACCTGACGGTCGACGGCGCCGGCCGACTGGTCGTCGCCCGCTCGACGCTGGCCGACGCCGTGTCGGACCTGCGGCTGCGACCGCGACCGGGGGACATGGTGGATGTCTCGGGCGTCACGCTGCGCAGGGGCATCTATCCGGGCACGGTGCTCGTGAACGGATCGGCCGTGCCGCCGGCGCGGCGGCTGCGCAATGGCGCGCGACTGGCGCTGCGCCCCGGACCCGACCGCACCGAACCGGTGACCACCCGGCGTGTGCCCGTCCCGGGCGGCCTCCCCGCCGATCCCGAGTACACGCTGGGCTCCAGGCCGGGCGTCGACGTGATCGTCCAGGGCCAGATCTCGCACAAGGTCGCGTCGGTCGCGTTTGAGCCGACCGGCCCTGCGCAGGTGCCGCGCGCGGTTGCGCTCACGTTCGATGACGGTCCCTGGCGCGTGCAGACCCGGCGCGTGCTCGCCGTCCTGCGGCGGCTGCACGCGCCCGCGACCTTCTTCGTGGTCGGGATCCTGGCCGAGCACTTTCCCCGCCTGATCGCCGCGGAGCGCAGCCAGCCCGGGATCCTGGTCGAGGACCACTCCTGGACGCACCCGCTGGTGCCGCCCTTCGGCGAGCAGCGCCCCCGCATCGTCCGCTTCCAGATCGACCGCACCCTCCAGACGCTCACAACCGAGCACGTGCACGCGACGCTGTTCCGGCCGCCGGGCGGCGGCTGGTCAGACCGCGTGGTCGCGATCGCCTCCAGTCTGCACGTGCGGCTCGTGCTCTGGTCGGTCGATCCGCGCGACTGGGCACCCGGCGCCACAGCAAAGAGCATCACCCACAACGTGCTGAGCCACGTCGAGCCCGGGTCGATCGTGATCATGCACGACGGGGGCGGCAGCCGCACCGCCACGATCCAGGCGCTGCCGCGCATCATCCGCGGCATCCGCGCGCGCGGCCTGCGGCTCGTGAACGTCGAGCCGTGACCGACCGCGCCCGAGATACTGAGGCCGTGGTGATCCGCGAGGCGACTCCCGAGGACTGGCCGGCGATCTGGCGCTTCATGCGCACGATCGTGGCCGCCGGCGAGACGTTCTCATGGGACCGGGACATCACCGAGGCGGACGCACGGACCGCGTGGATGAACGCTCCGCCCGGCAGGACATTCGTGGCCGTTGGTGACAACGCGGCCGTGCTCGGCACCGCCGAGATGGGGCCCAACCACGGCGGGCCCGCCGCACATGTCGCAACGGCGGGATTCATGGTCGATCCCGCCTGCTCGGGGCAGGGCATCGGGCGCGGGCTCGGCGAGCGTGTGCTGCAGCAGGCGCGCGCCGACGGCTACCGCGCGATGCAGTTCAACGCCGTGGTCGAGACGAATGCCCGAGCAGTCCACCTGTGGCGCTCGCTGGGCTTCGAGGTTCTGGCGACGATTCCCGAGGGCTTCTGCCACCCGGTGGAGGGCTACGTCGGCCTGCACATCATGTACCGCCGGCTGTGATCAATCGCGGCGTCCGGGTACGCTTCCACCGCGCGAACGTCCGCCAGGTCGCCTCACCGCTTCTCCCTCCGCTCGGACGCACACCCTCCAGAAGCGGAGAAGCGAGTACACACGTGACGCGCCGCAATTTCCGCGATGTGATCCTGATGGTGCTGGGAGTGATTTCGCTCGTCAACTGGGCGTTCGGCAACGGGCACCTGCTGATCGCCGTGCTGGGGGCGCTCGCGCTCGCCTTCGTCGCATGGCAGCGGTGGCAGTCGCGAGCGAGTGGGGTCGGCGCGTAAGCTGGAGCGACTCAGGCCAGCCGCATCGTTTCCAGGGCGGCCGAGTCCAGCCCCGCGGCGGCCAGATACCCGCGGCTCCCGCCCGCCGACCGGTCGAGCGTCTCGAGCACCGCGAGCATCACCCACCGCCGACGCGCCCGGATGACCCTCGATCAGCGGCGTCGAGGCGAAGTCGGCGGCTATCTCGTCACGGTAGACGCCAACTGCGTCCAACAGGAGCGCCGCGACCAGCCCGGCCCGGTCCCGGCCGGCGTTGCAGTGCACGACGACCGCCCCATCTCCCGCGCCTGCCGTCGCGGCAACCGCGGACGCGAACTCCCGCGGCCAGCGGTCGAGAAACGCCAAGTAGACGTCGCGCAGCCCATGCTCGGCGTCCGGCGCGGCATCGAAGATCGCCGCAAACTCGGGCCATAGAGGATCGTCTGGGCTGCCGGGCGGGATCGGGTTGGGGACCACCTGCACGCCATCGGGCCAGCGATCGCCCTGCCCCTTCTCGTCGTCGGCGCGCAGGTCGATCACGCGCGTGACGCCGTACGCGAGGGCCTGAGTGCGCCCGGCGGGCGTGAGCCTGGTCAGCGAATCCGAGCGCACAACAACACCCGGGCGCGTCCGCCCGCCTGCGCGCAGGCGCAGCCCGCCGAGATCGCGGACGTTGCTGCAGCCGTCCCATGCAAGCGCCCGGGCCGTCACCACTCCGGCACGCTACTCGCCGGCCTTCCCCCGACCACAGCGGGCTACATGACGCCCAGTGCTTCGTAGGCTGGGAAGAGCTCGTTCCAGCGGTCGTCGACGTTGCGGAGCTCGCGACCGCTGAGGTAGTCGGCCAGATGCTCGACGTGAATCTGGATGCCCGCGCCGTAGGCTGGGAGCAGGTTGACGGGCATGCCCCGCTCTTCCCAGACCAGCCTGGTCTGAGCACCCTCGGCAATCAGCTGGGCCTCGATCACCGTCTGCTCCGGCTGGCCGGGCTGAGGATCGGGATCGCGCATCGTCAACCGCAGGCGCTGCGGAGGCTCGCACGTGATCACCTGCCCTGTCCGCTCTCCCGAGAGGGCGATGCGCACACGGAACTCGCCCCCCTGGAAAAGCTCGCCCTCCACCTCGCCGAACCAGTGGGCGAGCCGATCGGGATCGGTGAGTGCTCCCCAGAGGTCATCGATCCCCGTGTCGAGGCGATCTGCCATGCGCACGACGCCCTCGCCATCGACTGAATGGAGACTTCCCAGAACGGATGCGTCGCCAGTCATCTGGATCCTCCTCCGTTCCACGAAATCAGCGGACATCGTGCAGGGGACGCGGGCTTGATGCGCCTGGTAGGAATCGAACCTACGACCTTGCGCTCCGGAGGCGCACGCTCTATCCCCTGAGCTACAGGCGCGGGGAGGTGATTCTACCCGTGCCCGATCCGGCGTCCGTGCGGGTCGGATAATGTGGCGCCGATGGACCTCCACGTGCGCGTCTTCGAGCTCGAGTACAACGAGCCGTTCGTCATCTCGCGCAGCGCCGACACGCATTCGCAGGTCGTCCAGGTCGCGATCCGCCATGGCGATCTCGTCGGATACGGGGAGAGCGCGCCGGACGAGCACTACCACGAGTCGATCGCAAGCGCCGTCGCGTTTCTCGAGCAGGTGCCGCCGCTGCTCGGCGACGATCCGCTCGCGATCGGTGCCGTGCTCGGCCGGATCGGGGCGATCCCCGGCGAGATGGCAGCCAAGTGCGCGGTCGACGGCGCGCTGCACGATCTGCTGGGCAAGATCTGCGGCCAGCCGCTCTGGCGCATCCTCGGGCTCGACCGCACGCCGCCGCCGACGAGCTACACCATCTCGATCGACACGGTCGAGGGCACCGCCCGCCGCGCCGCCGCCGCGGCGTCCTACCACGCGCTCAAGATCAAGGTGGGCGGCGCGTCCGACCTCGAACGCGTCCGCGCGGTGCGGGAGCAGGCGCCGGACGCCCTGATCCGGGTCGATGCCAACGAGGCGTGGACCGTGCACTCGACCATCGAGCTCGTGCCCGAGCTGCAGGCCCTCGGCGTCGAGCTGATCGAGCAGCCGCTGCCCGCGGGCGATATCGCCGGCTACACCCGCCTGCACGACAGCTCGCTCCCGATCCCGATCGTCCTCGACGAGAGCTGCCACACCCTCCCGGACGTCGCCGCCGCGGCCGGGATCGCCGACGGCGTCAACATCAAGCTGACGAAGTCGGGCGGGATCCGCGAGGCGGTGCGCATGATCCATGCCGCCCGCGCGCTCGACCTGAAGGTGATGCTCGGCTGCATGAACGAGACGACGCTCGGGATCGCCCAGGCGGCCCAGATCTCACCGCTCGTGGACGTGGTCGATCTCGACGGCCATCTGCTCAACAAGAACGACAGCCATACCGGGCTTGGCTTCGGCGACGGGCGCGTCCTGCCCGGCGACGGCCCCGGGCTGGGAGTGACGCCGCTGGAGCCGTGGCCGTGACGGTCGATCGGCGCTACGTCGTGCTGGCCGAGGCCAGCTTCGACGAGGACGCGAAGACGGCCACCGGCGTCATGCGCTACGCCGACTCACCCACCGTCGCGGTGATCGACTCGACCCGAGCGGGCACCGTCGCGGGCGACCACGTCCCGGGCCTCGTGACCGACGTTCCGGTCGTGGCCGACCTCGAGGCGGCGATGCAGTACGCGCCGACCACGCTCCTGGTCGGCGTGGCGCCGGCCGGGGGCAAGCTCCCGCCGGCCTTCCGCCACAGCATCCTGCAGGCGATCGAGCGCGGGCTCGACGTCGAGAGCGGCCTGCACGAGTTCCTGGCCGACGATGCCGAGATCGCTGCCGCCGCCGCGCGGGCCGGGGTCGAACTGCGCGACCTGCGCAGCGTCCCCGCGGACCTGGATGTCCCCACCGGCGCAAACCTGACCGTGGCCACCCACACGGTGCTCACCGTCGGATCCGACTGCGCGCTCGGGAAGATGACCGTCTGCCTCGAGCTTCACCGCGAGGCCCGCCGCCGCGACCTCGCATCCGTCTTCGTGCCCACGGGACAGACCGGCATCGCCATCGCCGGGTGGGGGATCGCCGTCGACCAGGTCATCTCCGACTACGTCGCCGGCGCCTCCGAGCGGCTCGTGATCGAGGGCCACGCCCGGGGCGGGGACGGCGCGATCCTGTGGATCGAGGGCCAGGGCTCGCTCAACCATCCCTACTACTCGGGAGTCACGCTCGGCCTCCTGCACGGCTCGGCGCCGCACGCGATGGTGTTCGTGCACGAGCCGGGGCGCGCGCTGATCGACGGCGATCCGCGCTACCCGATCGGCAAACTGCCGGAGCTGATCGACGATCAGGTGCGGATGGCGCGGCACGTCCGACCGGCGCCCGTCGTCGCGGTGGCACTGAAGACGAACCGGATCGATGCGGACGCCGCCAGGGAGGCGATTGCCCGCACCGAGCGCGAGACCGGCCTCGTGGCCGACGACCCGGTGCGCTTCGGCGCCGGGCGGATCCTCGACGCGGTGCTCTCCGCCCGATGAGCCGCGGGTAACATTCGCGACCGGTGCGCGACCCCCGAATCACCACGCTGGCCGATCTCCTGTGCCGCTACTCCCTCCAGGTGGGGGAGGGGGACACCGTCCTCGTGGACGGGCCCCCCCTCGCCCAGCCCCTCATCGTCGAGATGGTGCGCAAGGTCACCGAGCTCGGCGCGCATCCAATGGTGCGCACGCGGCTCGAACGAGCCCAGGCGGCGTTTCTGGCCGAGGCGAGCGACGACCAGCTGCGGGCGGTGACGCGGCTCGACGAGATCGAGGTCGAGGCGCCCACGCGCGCGCTCAGCATCTGGGCGCAGCGCAACAACCGCTTCGCGAGCGGGATCGACCCCAACCGCCAGGCCATCCGCTCGGCGGCGATGCGGCCGCTCTTCGAGCGCTTCTTCGAGCGCGAGCGGCTGGGCGAGGTGCACTGGTGCGGCACCGCCTACCCGTGCGACGCCGCCGCCCAGGACGCGGGCATGTCCCTGACCGAGTGGGAGGACTTCGTGTACTCGGCCGGGCACCTGGGCGATCCCGACCCGATCGCCTTCTGGCGCGAGCAGTCGGCGCGCCAGGAGCGGGTCGTCGAACAGTTGCAGGGCGTCGGCGAGCTGCGCATCCTGGGCGAGGACACCGACCTCACCCTCGACGTCTCGGGACGCACGTGGGTCAATGCCGACGGGCACCAGAACTTCCCCGACGGCGAGGTGTTCACGAGCCCGGTCGAGACCGCCACGCGCGGCCATATCTCGTTCAGCCTCGACGCGCCCTACAACGGCAACGACGTCGCCGGCGTCCGGCTGTGGTTCGAGCAGGGCCGGGTCGTGCGCGAGGAGGCGGTGAAGGGCGGGCCGTTCCTGAGCCAGATGCTCGACATGGACGCCGGCGCGCGCTATCTGGGCGAGGTCGCCTTCGGCATGAACGACGACATCCGCGCCGGGACGCGCGACACGCTCTTCGACGAGAAGATCGGCGGCACCTGTCATGTCGCCCTGGGGATGGCCTTCCCCGAGGCCGGCGGCAGCAACCTGTCCGGCCTCCACTGGGACATGGTGTGCGACCTGCGCACGGGCGGCGAGGTGCGCGGCGACGGCGACGTGATCTACCGCGACGGGCGGTTCCTGTGATCGACCCGCGCCTGCGCCGGCTCGCGGGGGTGCTGACCAACTACTCGCTCGAGCTCGGCGAGGGCGACCTCGTCCTGATCGAGGGGCCCGCGATCGCGGAGCCGCTGATCGTGGAGCTCGTGCGCGCGGCGCTCGCCGCCGGCGCGATCCCGCACGTGCGCCCGTCGATCCAGGGGGCCGACGAGGCGTACCTGGCCGCCGCGAGCGATTCCCAGCTCGATCATCTCCCCGCCTACACGCTGGAGGAGATGGACGCGATCGACGCTCGCATCGCCGTCCACGCAGCCTGGAACACCCGCGAGCTCTCGGGCATCGACCCGGGCAAGCTCGCCCGCCGGTCGGCCGCCACCCAGCCGCTCATGTCTCGCTTCATGGAGCGCTCCGCCGGCGGCGACCTGCGCTGGTGCGTGACCGCGTACCCGTGCGACGCCTTCGCCCAGGACGCGGACATGTCGCTCGACGCCTACGCGGACTTCATTTACCGGGCGGGGTGGCTCCACCTGGATGACCCCGCTGCGGCGTGGCGCGCCTACGCGACCACGCTGGCGGGTCTCGCCCAACAGCTCGCGCAGGTGCGCACGCTGCGGGTGCTGGCCGAGGACACCGACCTGACCGTCGGCGTCGGCGGCCGTTCCTGGATCGCCTCGCGCGGCGAGCGCAACTTCCCCGACGGCGAGGTGTTCACCGGGCCGGTCGAGTCGGAGACCTCTGGCGACGTGCGCTTCTCGTTCCCAGCGGTCATGGGCGGGCGCGAGGTGCAGGACGTGCGCCTGCGCTTCGAGAACGGCCGGGTGGTCGCGTCGGAGGCCGCCGCCGGCCACAAGTACCTCGTGCAGATGCTGAGCATGGACGACGGCGCGTCGGTGCTGGGCGAGTTCGCGATCGGCACGAACTACATGGTCACCGAGTTCACCAAGCAGATCCTGTTCGACGAGAAGATCGGCGGCACGTGTCACATGGCGCTCGGCGCCGGCTATCCGGACAGCGGCAGCGTGAACCGCTCGGGGCTGCACTGGGACATGGTGTGTGACCTGCGCTCGGGCGGCGAGATCCACGCCGACGGCGAGCCCATCTATCGCGACGGCGCCTTCCTGCCGTCGTTCTTCGCGGGCGACCTGCACGCCCCCGCCGCGTAACGCCTGGGGTCAGGCCTGGGCGATCAGCCAGCCCATGGTGGCGACATGGCGCATGAACGGCAGGTCGTGGACACGCAGCACCGCCGCGCCGAGGTACGCGGCAATCGCGACCACCGCCGCGGTGCCCTCAAGGCTCGACTCGTCCAGACCCAGGGGCTCCGCCGTCACCTCCTTGTGCGACGGCGCCAGCAGCAGGGGGTAGCCGAGGCCCGCCAGCCGCGGTAGGTCGCGCAGCGTGCGCAGGTCGGTGCCGGTGTCCTTGCCGAAGCCGAGCCCCGGATCGACGAGGATCGCGTCGGCGCCGATCCCGGCCGACCGGGCGGCGTCGGCACGCTCTGCCAGGAAGCGCGCGATCTCGTCTACCGAAACGGCGTGGCGGCCCGCCTGCACCTGCTTCGGCGGCAGGCCGAGGTGGGTCACCACCAGGCCGGCCCCGTGGCCAGCGATGGTCGCTGCCATGCCGGGGTCGGACAGGCCCGTGTGGTCGTTCACGAGGTCGGCGCCGGCCCGCAGCGCGGCGTCGGCGACGGCGGCGCGATAGGTGTCGATCGAGATGACCAGGTCGAGTTGCCGGCGCAGCCCGAGCACGACGGGCTCAACCCGCGCGATCTCGTCGGCCTCTGAGAGGAGCCGGCCCGGCTGGGCGGTCATCCCCCCGATGTCGATGATGCCCGCGCCCGCCTCGGCCAGCTGCAGGCCGCGGGCGACCGCCCGGTCGGGCGTCGCCGTCTGCCCGCGATCGTAGAACGAGTCCGGGGTGACGTTGACGATGCCCATCATGCACGGTGGGCCGTCCAGCGCCAGGGAGCGGTGGGCGAAGCGCAGCATCACGGGCGGCCAAGCCTAGATGGTTTCGCGCACCGCTTGACAACCGAACACCTGTTCGCTATTGTCACCGAACACATGTTCGCCACGGTCGACATCCGCCGCGCACTGACCCTCATCGCCGCCAGCGCATGCGCCCTGGCCCTGCTGATGAGCTACGCCGCGCCCAGCAGCAGCGGCGCGTCCCATCCCCGCCGGCACGACGTGCGCGTGGGGGAGACGCTCTGGTCGATCGCCGAGAGCGCGTACCCGGCCTCGGATCCCCGCGATGCGGTGTACCGGATCGAGCAGGCCAACGACATGCACAACTCCGACATCGCCGCCGGCCAGGTGCTGGTGCTGCCGTGAACACCGCCCGCCAGATCACGCTCGCGCCGCCTCCCGGCGCCCGGGTCATCTCGCTCGAGGAATGGCGCGCGGCCCGGCGGGCACCGGCGGGCGTTGCCCCACCCGCGTTGCGGCTGGTGGGCGGCGACGACTCGCCGCCGCCGTTTCGCCTCGAGGTGTTCCTGCGCCGGGCGCGTGCCGTCATGGCCGAGCCGCACGAGTCCGAGTACGTGCATCCGTACTCGGACGCCGAGCCGGCGTAGGGTTTTGGCGTGGGCGTGGGCGTGGGCGTGGGGTGCGGCAGAGCCGGCCCCGTACAATCTGGTGATGGACTGCAGCGTGCTCTTCCTGGGGACGGCGGCCTCAGCGCCGACCGCCCGCCGGGGCCTGCCGGCATACCTCGTCCGCCGGGGGGGCGACCGCATCCTGATCGACTGCGGCGAGGGCACCCAGCGCCAGCTGCTGCGGTCCGGTGTGGGACTCGTCGACGTCGACGAGATCCTGATCACCCACTGCCACGCCGACCACTTCCTCGGCCTCCCGGGGATGCTGAAGACATTCGGGCTGCGCGGCCGCGAGGCGCCGCTACGCCTGTACGGGCCCGCCGGGCTGCGCGCGCTCACGACGACCCTGGGGGCGGTGTTCGGACGCCTGCCCTATGAGCTCGAGCTGACCGAGGTGCGGCCGGGCGACGAGCTCGGCCGTGACGGCTACCGGATCGTCCCGTTTGCGACCGACCACAGCGTCCCGAGCGTCGGCTATGCGCTGGTCGAGGACGAGCGTCCCGGGCAGTTCGACGTTGCGGCCGCCCGCGGGCTCGGCGTGCCCGAGGGCCCGCTCTTCGGCCGCCTCCAGCACGGCGAGACGGTGGCGCTGGAATCGGGCGCGACGGTGTCTGCGGCCGAGGTCGTGGGGCCGGCGAGGCCGGGCAGGCGAATGGTCTTCTCGGGCGATACGCGCCCATGCCGGACGCTCTTCGACGCGGCCATGGCCGCCGACCTCCTGGTGCACGAGGCCACCTTTCTCGACGAGGAGCGCGACCGCGCCGCCGAGACCGGTCACACGACCGCCCTCCAGGCGGGCCAGATCGCCCGCGACGCCGGCGTGCGAATGCTGGCGCTCACGCACATCTCCACCCGCTACGTGGGCCGTGAGATCGCGGCCGAGGCGGTGGCCGAGTTCGCCGGCGCCGTCGTCCCGCGGGACTTCGACACCATCGAGCTGCCCCTGCCCGAGCGCAGCCTTCCGCAGCTCGTGGGCCGCGACGAGCGCCCTGCCCAGCCGGCCGCCGAGCCCGCGCCGGTTCCCGCCGGGTGACGTTGGACTTCGACCCACTCGCGGCCAACTACGACCGGCTCCGCCCGGCGGGAGACGCGTGGGAGCAGCTGGCCGAGCGCACCCTCGCGGGCATGACCGGCTGCCGCCGGCTGGTCGACGTCGGCTGCGGCACCGGCCGGTTCGCGGTCTTCGCCCGGGCTGCGCTGAGAGCGCGGGTGTGGGGCGTCGACCCGTCCGCGGAGATGCTGCGCCAGGCGCGGTCACGGGCGGACGCGCGCGGCATCGGCTGGAAGCAGGGCGTCGCCGAGCGGCTGCCGTTCCAGGACGGGTGGTTCGACGCCGCCCACATGCACCTGGTCGTGCACACGCTCACCGACCGCGGCGCCGCCCTGGCCGAGGTCGCGCGCGTGCTCGGGCGCGAGGGCCGGCTCGCGATCGCCACCTTCGCCCCGGAGCACTTCGACCGGTTCTTCCTGAACCCGTACTTCCCGAGGCTGGCGGCGATCGACCGGGCGCGGTTCCCCGACCCGGCCGCGCTGGCCGGCGATGTGACCGCGGCCGGGTTCGCCGACGCCCATATCGAGCGCATCAGCCAGCCCATCCGGGCGGATGCGAGCGACGTGCTCGAGCGGGTGCGCGGCCGTTACATCTCGACGCTTCACCTGCTCGAACCGGACGACTACGCCGCCGGCCTCGCCCGCCTCGAAGCCGAGGTTCAGGCCGGACTTGGGGCCTTCACCTACAGCCTCGAGTGGGCGCTTCTCACGGCTCGGCGAGGATAGCCCGCATCCCGACGGCGAACGCCGTCGCGCCGCCGTTGGCGGGGTGGCGAACGTAGGTTGCAGCGGGGCCGAGCACCGACTCGGCGATGCGCCCGACCGCCACGACGGTCGCGGGCCGCACGAGGGCGATCAGGCGCTGCGCGAACTCTGCCCCGGCCGCGACCTCCGCGCTCGTGGGGCGCCGGTTCGAGAGCGGCTCTCCCGGCCGGTGGGGATGTGTGGGCACCGCGTTCCAGAGGATCACCCGCCGCTCGGCCGCGAGCTCGTCGAGCACGCGGTGCACGATCGTCCCCGAGGGCTCGCTCCAGCGCCGCACGCCGCAACTCGCCCGGTACGGGTCGCCCCAGCGCTGCAGGTCGCGCTCGGAGGTGAACGCGATGCCCGACCAGCGCATGCCCTGGTAGCCGGCGGCCTCACCGAGTGCGACCACGTCCGCGCCCGAGCGCTCCTCGAGATACGCCCGCAGGTTGGCGATCCGGATCGCCGCGCCGCCGGCGACGTCGTCGGGCCCCTGCTCGGCATACTGGTTGAAGGTGGCGCCGATGCGCGCCCAGGAGAGGTCGGCCAGGAGGGCATCCATCGCCGAAGCTTTCCACGCCCACCCGTCCGACCAGGCTGGTATCCTGCGGTGCGTCAGAGGCGAGAGCCGCCGACACGGCAGAGAGCCACCTTTAAGTCCGCGCCCTGTGAGGCCGGGAAGGAGAAGTGCATGTCCGCCACCGAGGCCGAGCGCGTACTGCTGGATGGGGACGACCTCCAGCGCACCCTGCGCCGCATCGCCCATGAGATCGTCGAGGGCCATCCCGACATCTCGGCCCTGGTGCTGGTCGGCATCTACACCCGCGGCGTCACCATCGCCCAGCGCCTGCGCGACGCTGATCGAGGAGTTCACGGGCATCGCCCCCGCCACGGGTGCGCTCGACATCACCTTCTATCGCGACGACGTCACCGTCCGCGCGGGCGAGCAGCGCGCCCATCCCCAGCCGGTCGTGAAGGCGACCCGGCTGGACTTCCCGCTCGAGGGCAAGTCGGTGGTCGTGGTCGACGACGTCCTCTACACCGGCCGCACCATCAGGGCGGCGATCGAGGCCCTGTTCGACTACGGGCGTCCCGCAGCGGGTGCAACTGGCCGTGCTGGTCGACCGCGGCCACCGCGAGCTGCCGATCCGCCCAGACTACGTCGGCAAGAACCTGCCCACCGCCCGCGCCGAGCGGGTCAACGTGGAGCTGATCGAGGTCGACGAGCTCGACCGCGTCGTGCTCATCCATCCCGAGTAGGAGCATTGTGGAGCTCTTTCCCCCCAGCCAGCCGCAGGGCCGCCGCCACCTGATCTCGGTGTCGGATCTCAATCGCGACGACGTCGAGCGGATCCTGTCGACCGCCGAAAGCTTCGAAGCCGTGATGCACCGCGACCTCAAGAAGGTGCCGACCCTGCGCGGGCGCACGGTCATGACGGTCTTCTTCGAGTCGTCGACCCGCACCAGCTCGTCGTTCGAGCTGGCGGCAAAACGGCTCTCGGCCGACGTGGTCAGCCTCAAGGCGGCCGGTTCGAGCGTCGACAAGGGCGAGTCGCTGCGCGACACCGTCCAGACGCTTTCGGCCTACGACCCCGACGTGATCGTCATCCGCCACGCCGCCGTCGGTGCGGCCGCCCGGGTCACCAGGGCGACCGCCGCCCACGTGGTCAACGCCGGCGACGGCTGCCACCAGCATCCCACCCAGTGCCTGCTCGACCTGTACACGATCCGCGCGGTGCGCGGGACGCTCGATTCGCTGCACGTAGCCATCGTGGGCGACGTCACCCACTCGCGGGTGGCGCGCTCGAACATCCAGGGGCTGCTGATGCTCGGCGCCCGGGTGACGCTGGTCGGGCCGCCGACGCTGATCCCGCGCGACATGGCGAGCCTGGGAGTCGACGTCAGCCACGACATCTCCGCCATCGCCGACGCCGACGTCATCTACGTGCTGCGGATGCAGCACGAGCGCATGTCCGAAGGCGAGGCGTACATCCCGTCGCTGCGCGAGTACTCCGCCCTGTGGGGCGTGACCAGCGAGCGTGTCCGGCCGGGCCAGCTCGTGATGCATCCCGGCCCCATGAACCGGGGCGTCGAGATCTCGAGCGATGTCGCCGACGGCCCGAGCTCGCACGTGATCGACCAGGTGCGCGCCGGGCTGGTGGTGCGGATGGCGGTCCTCTACGACCTGCTCGCAGGCCCCGGGCCGGCCGACGCGAGCGCCGCGCTGCGGCCGGTGCCGGTCGCGGCCGGCGTCGGCGCGGGCCAGGAGGTGGCGTGATGACCGAGCGCCTCTTCCAGGCGGACGCGGCCCCCGCGAACGTGGTGATCGCGGGCGGCCGGCTGGTCGACCCCGCCGCCGGCTTCCACGGAGAGGCCGTGGACGTGCGCATCGAAGACGGCCGCATCGCCGAGATCGGGCGCGACCTGCAGCATCCGGACGCCGAGACGATCGACGCCTCCGGGCTGACGGTCACGCCCGGCCTGGTCGATCCGCACGTGCACCTGCGCACTCCCGGGGACGAGGAGGAGGAGGACATCGCCTCGGGTACGCGCGCGGCCGCAGCGGGTGGGTTCGTCGCCATCCTGGCGATGCCGAACACGTCTCCGGTCGTCGACTCGGCCGCCGTGCTGACCGGCCTGATCGACACCGCCCGCACCCAGGCGGTGGTCGCAACGGGATTCATGTGCGCGATCACGGCCGGCCAGCTCGGCCGCAGGCTGACCGAGATGGGCGAGCTCGCGGGCGCCGGCGCCGCCGCCTTCTCCGACGACGGGCGGCCCGTGGCCGACGCCGGCATCCTGCGGCGGGCGCTGCAGTACTGCTCGATCACCGGCCTCAAGCTGGCGCTGCACGAGGAGGACACCTCGCTCTCGGCCGGCGGCCAGATGCACGAGGGCGCCGTCTCGGCCGAGCTCGGGCTGCGCGGCTGGCCCGGGATCGCGGAGAGCACGATGATCGCCCGCGACCTCGGCCTCGCCCGTCACGAGGGCGCGCCGCTGCACATCTGCCACGTGTCGGTCGCCGACTCGGTCGCCGAGATCCGGCGGGCGCGCGAGCGGGGTGCGCAGGTCTCGGCCGAGGTCACGCCCCACCATCTGTGCCTGACCGACGAGTCGGTGCGCGCACTCGACCCGGCCACCTCCAAGATGAACCCGCCGCTGGGATCCGCGGCCGATCGGGCCGTGCTGATCGAGGCGCTGGCGGACGGCACGCTCGACTGCATCGCGACCGACCACGCCCCCCACCACGACCACGAGAAGGACGCTCCCTTCGAGGAGGCGCCGTTCGGGGTGATCGGCCTCGAGACCGCCTTCGCCGCGGTCTACACCCACCTGGTCGAGCCGGGCCTCGTGCCGCTGCAGACGGTGATCGAGCGGATGTCGTCGGGGCCGGCGACGGCATTCGGCCTGCCCGTGCCCATGCTCCAGGTGGGCCGTTCCGCCGATCTGGCGCTGTGGGATCTGGGAGCGACGCGCCTCGTCGAGCCGCCGTACGCCTCGCGCTCGGCGAACTGCGCGTTCGCCGGCCAGACGCTCCGCGGCGTGTGCCGCCTGACCGTGGCCGGCGGCCGCATCGCCCACCGGCTGATCGAGGCGGTGGCGTGAGGGGGCGGGGCTGATGTCCGCGTTCCTCGTGCTCGAGGACGGCACCGTCCACCGCGGGCGCCCGTACGGCGCGCACGGCCTGGCCGTGGGCGAGGTGGTGTTCACGACGTCGATGACCGGGTACCAGGAGGTCGTCACGGACCCGTCGTTCGCCGGCCAGCTGGTCACCTTCACGCAGCCGATGATCGGCAACTACGGCGTCGAGGCGGACGCCTCGGAGTCACCCGTCCCCGCGGCCCGCGCGGTGATCGTCCGCGAGGGCCGCAACTCCACGCCCAACGGGCGCGAGGGATTCTCCGACTGGCTGGCCGCGCGAGGCGTCGTCGGCCTCCAGGGGGTCGACACCCGCGCGATCACCCGCCGGCTGCGCGACGGCGGATCGGTGCGGGCCGCGGTCTCGACCGGCACCTCGCCGATCGCGGACGTGCTCGCGCTCGTGCGCAGCGAGCCGGCGATGCTCGGCCGAGCGCTGGTCGCCGAGGTCTCGCGCGCCGAGGCCGAGACCCTGCCGGCGCTCGCGCCGCTGCGCGCGCACGTGGCGGTGCTCGACTATGGCGTGAAGGGCTCGATCGTGCGCCTCCTGCGCGAGGCGGGGGCGCAGGTGACCGTGTTTCCGTGGGACGCCGAGGCAGGCCAGGTGCTGGCGAGCGCCCCCGACGGGATCGTGCTCGCAAACGGCCCTGGCGACCCGGCCGCGCTGCCGCGCTGCATCGAGGTCGTGCGCGACCTGGTGGGCGACGTGCCGCTGCTCGGGATCTGCCTCGGACACCAGCTGCTCGGCCAGGCGCTCGGACTGGAGACGTTCAAGCTCCGCTTCGGCCATCGCGGCGCCAACCACCCCGTGCTCGAGCTCGACACCGGCCGCGTGCTGGTGACGGCGCAGAACCATGGCTTCGCGGTGCGCCCGCCCGCCGCGGGCCGCGACTTCGACACCAGCTTCGGCCCCGGCCGGATCACCCACACGTCGCTCTACGACGGCACCGTCGAGGGGCTGCGACTGACCGATCTGCGGGTGTCGTCTGTCCAGTTCCACCCCGAGGCCAGCCCCGGCCCGCACGATGCCCGCGCCACGCTGACCGGGTTTGTCGCCGAGCTGGCTTCGGCGGCGCCGGCCGCACCGAGGGCCGTTGCCTAGGCGCACCGACATCCGTAGCGTGGCGCTCATCGGGTCGGGGCCGATCGTCATCGGCCAGGCGTGCGAGTTTGACTACTCGGGGAGCCAGGCGCTGCGCGTCCTGCGGGCCGAGGGCATGCGGACGGTGCTGATCAACTCCAACCCGGCCACGATCATGACGGACGGCTGGTGGGCCGACCGCACCTACCTCGAGCCGCTCGACCTCGAGGGCGCAACCGCGGTGCTGCGCAAGGAGCGGCCCGACGCCCTGCTGCCGACGCTCGGCGGGCAGACCGCGCTCAACCTGGCCTCAGACCTGTACGCCGCCGGCGTGCTGGACGAGCTCGGCATCGAGCTGATCGGCGCCTCCTACGGGGCCATCCAGCGGGCCGAGGATCGCGAGCTCTTCGCCGCCACCGTCGCCGAGGTCGGCCTGCGCGTTCCCACGAGCGTGATCGCCACGAGCATGTCCGAGGCCGCGGCGGCGCTCGCCACCAAGGCGTTGCAGCTGCCCCTGGTCATCCGGCCCGCCTTCACCCTCGGTGGGCACGGCGGCGGCTTCGCCCGCACGCCAGCCGAGTTCGAGGCCACCGTCGCCCGCGGACTGCGCGAGAGCCCCATCAGCCAGGTGCTGCTGGAGGAGTCGGTGGCCGGGTGGGGCGAGTTCGAGCTCGAGGTGATCCGCGACAAGAACGACAACGTCGTGGTGGTGTGCTCAATCGAGAACGTCGACCCGATGGGCGTGCACACCGGCGACTCCGCCACGGTCGCCCCGGCCCAGACGCTGTCCGACCGCGAGTACCAGCGCCTGCGAAACGCCGCGGCCGACGTGATCCGGGCCGTCGGCGTCGAGACGGGCGGCTCGAACGTGCAGTTCGCGCTCGAGCGCACCCGCGGCGATCTGGTCGTGATCGAGATGAACCCGCGCGTGTCGCGCTCCTCAGCGCTGGCGTCGAAGGCCACCGGGTATCCGATCGCGAAGGTGGCCACCAAGCTCGCCATCGGCTACACGCTCGACGAGATCCCCAACGACATCACCCGCACGACCCCGGCCGCGTTCGAGCCGACGCTCGACTACGTGGTGGTCAAGCTGCCGCGGTTCGCGTTCGAGAAGTTCCCGGGCGCCGACACCGGCCTCACGACGCAGATGAAATCGGTGGGCGAGGTGATGGGCATCGGTCGCACGTTCGCCGAGGCGTGGGGGAAGGCGATGCGCTCGCGCGAGCTCGACGGGCCGCCGCGCACATCCGGCTCGGTGGCCGAGGCGGAGTGGGACCGGTTCGACGCGATCCAGGGCCGGCTCACCGCCGGCGACGACCCGGCCGCGCTGGCGGAGGAGTCGTCCGTGCACCCGTGGTTCCTGGACGAGTGGGAGCGGATCGCCCACTCCGAGCGCATGCTCCAGCGCACGCCCCTGGACGATCTGGTCGAGACCGACTGGCGCCGGCTGAAGGCGCTCGGCCTGGCCGACGCCCGCATCGCCGAGCTGGCGGGACGCGACGAGGAGGCGGTGCGCAGGCTGCGCCTCGGCCACGGCGTCCGGCCGGTGTTCAAGGCCGTCGACAGCTGCGCCGCCGAGGTCGAGGCCGAGGCGCCGTACTTCTACTCCACCTACGAGGAGGAGGACGAGCTCGAGCCGTCCGACCGCCAGAGCGTCGTCATCCTCGGTGCCGGGCCGAACCGGATCGGGCAGGGGATCGAGTTCGACTACTGCTGCGTGCGGGCCGCCGAGACCTTCCGGAAGCTCGGATACGACGCGGTCATGGTCAACTGCAATCCCGAGACGGTCTCGACCGACGCCGACTGCTCCAACCGGCTCTACTTCGAGCCGCTGACCATCGAGGACGTGCTCGAGGTGGTCGAGCGCGAGCGGCCGCTGGGCGTCGTCATCCAGTTCGGCGGCCAGACGCCGCTGCGGCTGGCGCGGCGGCTGGAGCAGGCGGGGGTGCCCATCCTGGGAACGCCGTTTTCGGCCATCGACATTGCCGAGGACCGTGAGCGGTTCGGCCGGGTGCTCGCGCAGCTGGGCCTGCGGGCGCCGGCGTGGGGGATCGCCGCCGATGCCGACGAGGCGGTCGCAATCGCCGACCGGATCGGCTACCCCGTGCTCGTGCGGCCGAGCTACGTCCTCGGTGGCCGGGCGATGCGCATCTGTGACGACGAGGAGTCCCTGCGCTCGGCACCCGTCCAGGCCGGGTCGCTGGTCGACCGCTTCGTCGACGACGCCGTCGAGGTCGACGTCGACGCGATCTGCGACGGCAAGCGAACCGTGATCGGCGCGATCATGCAACACGTCGAGGAGGCGGGCGTGCACTCGGGTGACTCCACCTGTGTCATCCCCGCGATGTCACTCGGCCAGCAGGTCGAGGACGACATCCGCAGCCAGACCGCGGCCATCGCCGAGGCCCTCGGCGTGCGCGGACTGATCAACGTCCAGTTCGCCGTGCAGGGCTCCGAGATCAACGTGCTCGAGGCCAACCCGCGCGCCTCGCGCACCGTGCCGTTCGTGTCCAAGGCGACCGGGCGCGATCTGGTCGAGGCCGCCTGCCGGGCGGCGCTCGGGCTCGCGATCGACCTGCCCTCGGAGGAGGAGATGGAGCACACGAGCGTGAAGGCGGCGGTGCTCCCGTTCCAGCGCTTCGCGGGCGCGGACTCGACCCTCGGCCCCGAGATGCGCTCGACCGGCGAGGTCATGGGCATCGGGCCGGACTTCCCGACGGCGTTCGGCAAGGCCGAGCGGGCCGCGGGCCGGCCCCTGCCGCGCGGAGGCACCGCGTTCCTGTCGGTGCGCGACCGCGACAAGCCCGCCGCGACCATGCTCGCCGCGCTCCTGCAATCGCTCGGGTTCGAGCTGGTGGCGACCGCCGGCACCGCACGGGCGCTGCGCCGGATCGGCATCCCCGTGCGGTCGGTGGGCAAGGTCGGCGAGGGCTCCCCGAACGTCGTCGACCTGCTCCGCGGCGGCGGCATCCAGCTCGTCATCAACACCCCGGGCGGCAGGGGCACCCGCGTCGACGGCTACGAGATCCGGGCGGCCGCGATCGCCCACCGCGTCCCCTGCATCACCACGATGGCCGGAGCGGCCGCCGCGGTGCAGTCGATCGCGCAGGCCCAGGCGGTGGAGCCGGTGGCCTTGCAGGACCTGCACGTGTACGAGGACGCCGGTGCCGCCGCGCCCGCGTAGCCTGCCCGTGGCCGCGGTCGAGGCGGTCGGCGAGTACTCGCTCCTGCGCCTGCACTCGGACGGCGCCGACCCGGGGGTGCCGGGCCAGTTCTTCATGCTCCGCGCCGAGCCCACCCCCGACGACGCGTACCTGCCGCGCGCGGTGTCGGCAGCCTGGGCCGGAGACGGCGAGCTCGCGTTCCTGCTCGACGTGCGCGGGGCGGGCACCCGCGCCCTCGCCACGGCCGCCACCGTCTCGGTGCTCGGGCCGCTCGGCCAGGGCTTCCGGCTCGCACCGGGCGCGTCGATCCTGGTCGGCGGCGGCATCGGCGCCGCCATCCTGCCCTGGCTGCGGCAGCGGCTCGCGCCGGCGGGCGACGTGCGCACCGTGCTCGGCTTCCGCACGCCCGGCCACGCCGTCTGCGCCGGACTGGTCGATCCCGACGCCACGGTTGTGCTCGACCCGGTGCTCGTGACCGAACCGCTGGCGCGGCTGCTCCCCGCCGCCGCGACCGTGTATGCCTGCGGGCCGGATCCGATGCTGCAGGCCGTGGCGGCGCTCTGCGCGGAGCACGACGTGCCCTGCCAGCTCGCGATGGAGGCCGCGATGGCGTGTGGCTTCGGCGCGTGCTACGGATGCGCCGTGCGCATCGACGGCGAGTGGAAGCGCCTGTGCATCGAGGGTCCGGTGGTGGAGGCGGCCCGTGCCCTCTCCTGAGCTTCGCACCGAGTTCTGCGGGATCGCGTTCGAGCACCCGCTCGTCAACGGGTCGGGCACGCTCGACGCGCTGAGTGCCGGAACGCTCGGCCTGGCCGGCTTCGTGACCAAGACGGTCACGCTGCACCCGCGCGAGGGCAACCCGCCGCCGCGGATCGCCGAGACGCCGGCGGGCATGGTCAACTCGATCGGACTCGCGAACCCGGGCCTCGACCGCTTCTGCTCCGACCACCTCCCCCGGCTGGCCGATCTCGGTGTGCCGGTGATCGTCAGCGTGGGCGGCTGGTCGCCGGCCGAGTACGCCACCGCGGTCGCTCGGGTCGGGGCGCACCCGTGCGTCGTGGCGATCGAGCTGAACGTGTCCTGCCCCAACGTCGAGACCGGCTGCATCTCGATCGGCACCGACCCGCTCGAGACACGGTCGCTGGTCGAGCGCTGCCGCGCCGAGACCGACCTGCCGGTGCTCGCGAAGCTGAGCCCGAGCGTGTCGGATATCGCCGCCATCGCGACAGCCGCCGCCGAAGGCGGCGCCCACGGCCTCGTCCTGATCAACACGGTCCGCGGGATCGCGATCGACCGCGACCACCTGCGGCCGCTGCTGGGAGGGGGTGGCGGGGGCCTCTCGGGCCCCGCGATCAAGCCCGTCGCACTGCACGCCGTCTACCACGCCAGGGCGGCCACCGGGCTTCCCATCGTCGGCATGGGCGGCATCGCCACGGCGCAGGATTGCATCGAGTTCGTTGCGGCCGGTGCAACCATGGTAGGAATTGGCACGTCCCTGTTCGCGGATCCGGACATACCCCGGCGCGTGCTGCACGAGCTCCCGCGACTGCTCCGGAGGCATGGGGCGGGAGGCATCGGCGAACTCGTCGGTGCTGCCCACCCACCGGTGTCAAGCTCAACTCGAGCTTGAGCGTTGTGGCTCGGAATTTCGCCTTTTCATCCCGTTTTCTCCTGGTTGCACACCGCTCGCCCGCGGGTATAATCGCCCCCTACGATGACAACGAGCACCCTCTCCCAGACACCCTCCCGGTCGCTCGACCAGCGCATGGAAGCACTCAACCGAGCGAACCACATCCGGGTGCGGAGGGCGCAGCTCAAGCGCGACCTCAAGGCGGGGCGCGTCCGCATCGGCGACCTCATCGCCGAGCCGCCGGACGAGGTGCTGACGGCCAAGGTGTACGACATGCTCGTGTCCGTGCCCAGGCTGGGCCGCGTGAAGGCGACCCGGCTCCTGACGCAATGCCGGATCAGCCAGAGCAAGACCGTGGGCGGCCTCTCCGATCGCCAGCGCGGCGAGCTGCTCGACCTCTTCCGCACCTGAGTCGCCGGGGCCGGCCGTGAGCGGCCGCCTGTTCGTCGTCGCCGGGCCTTCGGGCGTCGGCAAGGGGACGCTGATCGCCCGGGCGCTGCGGTCGATACCGGAGCTGGCGGTGGCGACATCCGCCACGACCCGGCCGCGCCGCTCCGACGAGCGCGACGGCCGCGAATACCACTTCCTGTCCGAGCAGGAGTTCGACCGTCGCGTCGCGGAGGGCGAGTTCCTCGAGCATGTATCCTATGCTGGGAAGCGGTACGGCACGCTGCGCGGTGAGGTCGAGCAGCGGCTCCGGGACGGCGGCAGTGTGGTGTTGGAGATCGAGGTCGCCGGGGCTCGCGAGATCAGGCGTCAGATGCCGGACGCGGTGCTGGTGTTTGTCGCTCCTCCGACGATGGCCGAGCTCGAGGCGCGGCTGCGGGGGCGCCGGCAGAACACCGAGGCGGAAGTTGCAGACCGGCTGCGGATCGCGGCCGCCGAGATGGAGGCACAGCCCGAGTTCGACCATGTGATCGTGAACGACGACGCCGAGCGTGCGGCCGCCGAACTGGCCGAGGTGATGCGAGCGGCGATGACAGCTGAGGAGCCCACATGATTTATCCCAAGATCGACGACCTGCTGGAAAAGGTGCCGAGCAAATACGCGCTCGTGATCGCCGCGGCGCGGCGCACGCGCCAGATCAACGACTACCACCACCAGCTGGGCGAGGGGAGCTTCGAGAGCTTCGCGCCGCCCCTGGTCGAGTCGCGCTCGAAGAACTTTTTGACCATGGCGCTCGAGGAGATCGCCCAGGGTCAGCTCAAGGTGACGCCGTGGAAGAAGGAGAAGGAGACCAAGGCGGCCTAGGCTTCTGCGTCGAGCCAGCGGCGCTCGCGATGCCACCGGCGCATCGTCCGCACGCTCGGCGGCGCCGCCGCTCCTCCCGAGTAGAGGCCCCGCAGCCTGGTGATCGTCGCAAGCGGCGGGCCGCCCTCGGCGAACTCGTCCTCCGCCAGCCGGCGCAGCGCTGGCCAGGAGTACGACCCCGGCCGTAGCGTCGGCGGCCGCCCCACCGCATGCGCCAGCTGCGCCGTGAGCGCCCGGCTGCGCGCCGCGGTCAGGCACCCATGCGCAGTCCATAGCCGCTGCAGCGTCAGCACGAAGTCGCGCCCGCTCCTCCGTGCCCGGAACTCCGGCGAGGCATGCGCCGCGCACAGCCACACCGTCACGCCGTGGGTCAGCCGCACCGAGACCGTCAACCCCCGCGTCCTGTCCACGCAGATCGCGCACACCGGCCGCTTCACCGACATCCCGCGTGCCTTGTAGAGCGTTGGAGCAGCCATGCGATGAGTGTGGCAGCGGAGCGGTGACGGGTGGTGCGCGGGATGTGACGAGAGCGTGGGGATTCCAATTGACGCTGCGTCGAATTGTCAATTGGCTCTCACCCGGAGCGCCGGCCGGCGGGCCTGCCTGATGGCCGTCCTCAGTGCCGGGGTGGGTCACGGCGTGTGACCGGAGCGAGGGATCCCAATTGGCGCTGCGTCGAATTGTCGAATTGGCCGTCTCAGGCAGAACGGCGCGGCCGACCGCCGCCATCGCGAGCCTCCACCGCTGCTCGATCCCGGCCCGGTCACCACGGAAGGGTTGCGGCCCGCCCACCGTCGCGGCGACACTACGGGCATGATCTTGATCGGCGTGTGCGGGGGGATCGCGGCGTACAAGACGTGCGAGCTCGTGCGCATGCTCGTCCGTGCGGGCCATGACGTGCAGGTCGTGCAGACGCCCGACTCGGAACGGTTCGTCGGGCCGACCACCTTCGCGGCGCTGTCCCGCCGGCCGGTCATGGTCGACGGCGGCCCGGAGGTGTTCCCGCACCTGGACGCTTCCGCCCATGCGGAGCTCCTCTGCATCGCTCCGCTCTCGGCCACCACGCTTTCGCGGATCAGCCACGGCGAGGCGGCCAACGTGCTGACGGCGACCGCGCTTGCCTTCACCGGCCCGGTCGTCGCAGCCCCGGCCATGAATCCGCGCATGTGGGACGCGCCGGCCACCGTCGAGAACCTCCAGCTGCTGGCCGCCCGCGGCGTCGAGCTGGTGGGCCCGGCCAGCGGCGACACCGCCGAGGGCGAGGTCGGGGTGGGGCGGATGGCCGAGCCGGCCGAGATCTTCGCCGCGATCCTCGCCCGTCTGCAGACGAACCGGAGCCTGGCCGGCGTGCGAGTCCTCGTGACCGCGGGCGGCACCCGCGAGCCCCTGGACGCCGTCCGCTACATCGGCAACCGCTCCAGCGGCCGCATGGGCGTCGCGGTCGCCGACGAGGCGTCCCGACGCGGGGCGGATGTCACCCTGATCCTGGCAGCGGCGGCCGTCGAGCCGTCGGCACCCATGCGCATCCTCCGGGCCGAGTCCGCCGCCGAGCTCGAGCGCGCGACCCTCGCCGAGGCCGCGGCGGCCGACGTCGTCGTGATGGCCGCCGCCGTCTCCGACTACACGCCGGATGCCACCTACACCGGCAAGCGCCCGAAGACCGGTGAGCCGTGGCACGTGACACTGGAGCCGACCACCGATATCCTCAAGGAGCTGGGGTCGAGGAGCACGACGGAGCAGGTACTCATCGGTTTTGCCGCCGAGCATGGCCCCGGGGGGATCGAGCGTGCCCGAGCCAAGCTCGAGCGCAAAAAGCTGGACATGATCGTCATGAACGACATCAGCCGCACGGATATCGGATTCGACTCCCCCGACAACGAGTTGGTGCTGGTGACGGCGCACGCAGAGCACACGGTCACCAGGCGCTCGAAGCGCGCGTGCGCCGCCGCCCTGTGGGACGCCGTCGAGGTACCCGCCCCGACCGCATCGGCACCGGCCGGCGGATGATCGCGAGCAATTAACCAGGAAGGACATCAGGTGGAAGCACATGACCTCGGAGGGCAAGCCCCGGCAGCCGATGTCGCCGCCGCTTGCGATGTTGCTCAGCGCGTGATCGAGAACGTGTCGCGGGTCATCCACGCCCCGCGGAGCCTGATCGCGCGCTGCGTGATGGGCATCCTGTGCGAGGGGCACGTGATCCTGGAGGACTTCCCCGGAGTCGGCAAGACGATGCTCGCCAAGTCGATCGCGCGCTCGCTCGACTGCGAGTTCGCGCGCGTCCAGGCCACGCCCGACCTGCTGCCGTCCGACGTCACGGGCGTCAGCGTCTTCAACATGACGGGCAACGAGTTCGAGTTCAAGCCGGGCCCCGTGTTCGCCAACCTGGTGCTGGTCGACGAGATCAACCGCGCCTCCCCGAAGACGCAGTCGGCCCTGCTCGAGTGCATGCAGGAGGTGCAGGTGACGGTCGACGGTGTCACCCACCCGCTGGCGCGCCCGTTCATGGTCATCGCCACCCAGAACCCGATCGAGTACGAGGGCACGTTCCCGCTGCCCGAGGCGCAGCTCGACCGGTTCACGATGCGGCTCACCCTCGGCTACCCGGACGCCCGCCAGGAGGCGCGCATGCTGTCCGAGCACGCGGCCGGCGAGCCGCTCGACGCGCTCCGGTCGGTGACGACGGCGGCCGAGATCGAGGCGGCGATCGCCGCGGTCAAGGCGGTGTTCGTCGAGGAGTCGCTGCACCGCTACGTGGTGGCCATTCTCACCCACACCCGCAGCGACACCCGGCTCTCGCTCGGCGCCAGCCCGCGCGCGGGCATCTCGCTGCTGCGCGTCGCCAAGGCGCATGCGGTCGTCGAGGGGCGCGACTACGTCTCGCCGGGTGATGTCAAGGCGGTGGCCGAGGACGTGCTCTCGCACCGCGTGATCCTCGCCCCCGAGGCGCGCACCGCGGGGGTTGACGCCTCCGACTCCATCCGCGAAGCGCTCGAGCGCACGGCCATTCCGATATGACGACGCGCGGCCGCCGCCTGCTCCTGCTCGCCGCCGGCCTCTACCTCGTCTCGTGGGGGTTCGGTACCGCGGTCATGTTCCCGGTGGCGGTCGGACTCGCGCTCGCACCCCTGGTGGCGCTCGGGTGGGTCAAGGTGCTCAACCGGCCGATGCTTCTCCGCCGCCGCACCGGCCATCTCGAGCTGACCGAGGGACAGAGCGTCGACGTGGGCCTCGAGGTGCGGCCCGACACCGGCGGCCCCATTCCCGGCCGGGCGATCATGGTCGACCGGCTCGGGAGCACCCAGGCGGTCACGACGGAGCTCGTCAAGCGCGGACGGGTGCTGCGCGGCCGGTATGAGATCACGCGGGCGCCGCGGGGGCGCTACCTGCTCGACGGCGCCGAGCTCGTCATCGCCGACCCGTTCGGCCTCGCCGAGGCCCGGATCCCGATGAGCCGCGCCGATCAGATGCTGGTCTACCCGCGCGTCTACGAGCTCGAGGGTCTCTTCACCGACGGGGGCACCCCCGGCGGCGAGCGCGGCCGTGCGCTCCTGCACCGGTCGGCCGGCTATGACCTGCACAGCATCCGCGAGCACCAGCAGGGCGAGAGCCTGCGCCGGGTGCACTGGCGCTCGACCGCCCGCCGCCGCATCCTGATGGTGAAGGAGCTGCAGGACACCCCGCGCGACGAGGCCTGCGTGCTGCTCGACGGCGAGGCGGCCGCGGTGGTCGGGACGGCGCCCGACTCGACCTTTGACATGCAGGTGCGCGCGGCCGCGTCGCTCCTGCGCCGGATGTCCGACTCCGGCCAGCGCAGCTCCCTGGTGATCCACGCCGCCCAGCGCGGCCGCCACCGGCTGGGGTTCGGGAGCGGCGACTGGGCGTCGGTGCTGGGGGAGCTGGCGGGGGTTCAAGCCACCGCGCCGCGGCCGCTCGCGGAGTTTCTCGCCGAGAGCACCCGGGGCCCCAATCCCGTCGACGCTGCGCGCGTGTTCGTCGTCACCGCCCACGTGTCGGCGCCGCTGGCCGAGCGGGTGCTCGCAATGCGGTCGGCCCAGTGCGACCCGGCGGTCGTGTGGATCGACGGCGCCAGCTTCGCCACCGGAAAGATCACGCGCGACACCGGCCCGGAGGCGGCGGCGCTGCGGCTGACGCGCTCGGGCGTGGCGGTCGCCCGGATCCGCTCCGGCGACCACGTCGGTACGGCGCTCTCGGCGCCGGTGCTGCGGTTGGTGGTCGCGCGTGGCTAGCCGCCGCGCCCAGGTCGCGGCCGCGGCCCTGACCCTCGGATTCCTGCTCTTCGGCGGATGGCACTGGACGCGCCTCGAGCAGCCGCACATCGGCGCGCGCGAGCTCACGTTCCTGGCGATCCTGGCCGTGATACCCACGGTGGTGGCGATCGTTGGCGGCGGCCGGGTCGCCGCGGCGTTGTCCCTGGTCGTGGTGACGGTGGCCGCGATCGGCCACATCACCAACACGTGGCCGTGGCAGACCCAGCACGGGATCTACCCGGCCCGCGTCGCGACGCTCGTCGTCCGCGGCCTGCGCGACTGGTTCGGAACGCACACGCCGATCGACGCCGGCCGCTTCCCCGGCGCCGATCACGACCTGCGGCTGGCGTTCTTCGCGGCCGCGGCGGCCCTCGCGTGGCTGCTCGTGCGCCGCGGAAATGGACTGCTCGGGATCGGCGTGGCCTTCGCGCTGTTCGCGCTTCCGAGCACGGTGCTCCCGCTCCAGGCCGACGCGTTCCGGGCCGGGCTGTTCCTGGCCCTGGCGCTGCTGACGCTGGTCGTGACCTCGGAGCGCGACGGCCGCCGGTTCATGGGCGACGCCCAGGTGGTCGGGCTGAGCGTGGCCGTCGTCGTCGCGGGACTCGTCGTCGGCACCGCTCCCGGAGTGACCAAGAGCGCCTTCCTCGACTGGACGACGTGGAACCCGCTCGCCAACGCGGGCCGCCTGGTCAACGTGAATTTCATGTGGAACCAGACGTACGCGCCCCTGCACTGGCCGAAGAAGCGCACCCAGGTGATCCAGGTGAACTCGCCGACCGAGATGTACTGGAAGGCCGCGACGCTCGGGACCTTCGAGTTCGACCACTGGCAGTTCTCCGACCGCGACCCGGTGGTCGGGAGCGGCGAGAGCGGGTCGCTGCAGGTTCCGATCGCCGATCTGCCCCCGCAGGAGAGCGTCGGCCACAACGTGATCACCATCAAGGTGAAGGTGCTCGGCCTCGCCGACGATCACCTCATCGGCGCCGGCCAGCCGGTGGTGTGGAACCTGCCCGGGGGGATGGAGTCCCTCCTGAGTCAGGACGGGACGGTCACGACCCTTTCCGACCTGCCCCGCGACGCCGCCTACAGCGTCCAGGTCTACAACCCGTCCACGACTCCGACCCAGTTGAACAGCGCCGGCGCCGACTTTCCCGCCCAGATCCGGCGCGGGGTCGTGATCGACAACGTCGAGATCCCGACCTGGCCGGCGCCGCTGCCGCGGGAGGTGACACCCCTCGCGCCCGAGTTCATGCAGGCCTCGGCGCAGGCCTGGAAGCGCTCGCGGGCCTCGAAAGCGAAGACCGAGTACGAGGCCGTTCTCGCCCTCGAGAAGTACTTCCGCAGCCCGCCCTTCAAGTACACGCTGACCCCGCACCTCCTCAACGCGATGCCCCCGCTGGCCGAGTTCATGCTGCAGGCACACCGGGGCTACTGCCAGATGTTCTCGGGTGCGATGGCTCTTGTGCTGCGGCTGCACGGGATCCCGGCCAGGATCGCGGTCGGATTCACACCCGGCAAGCTGACGGGGCCCGACACCTACCTCGTCAACGACCGCGACGCGCACGCCTGGGTCGAGGTGTACTTCCCCAAGTACGGCTGGCTGCCGTTCGAGCCGACGCCCGGGGCCCACGTGCCCACCGATACGTCGACCTCCAGCCCGGCCTTCTCCAAGGCGTTCCAGGGTGCGGGCATCACCGGGCCGCTGGGGAAGTTCGTGAAGACCACCCTCGACACGACGACCCCGAAGAAGGTCGCGCCGGTGGTTGGTCACCTGCTCCAGGAGGAGCACCAAGGCGGCCCGGCCGGCGCCGGTGGAACGCTCCCCGCGAGCAGCCCGAGCTCACACGGCCGCTTCCTGACCTGGCTCTTCACGATCGCGGTCGTCCTGCTGGCGGCCGTGCTGGTGCTCAAGGCTGTCAGCGTGCGGTGGCGGTACCTTCGCCGCGGCCCCCGCGCGCAGGCCGGGGCGGCGTACCACGACCTGGTCACGTTCGTCGGGGACCAGGGCCTCGAGGTGCGGCCGGAGGACACGTTCGAGGAGCTGGCGCAGCGCATCGAGGCGACGTTCGGCGTCGATGCGTCGGCCTTTGCCGCGAGCGCCACCCGGGCGCGCTATGCCCCGATGGCGCTGGCAGCGCCCGAGGGCCGCGTGCTGCACCGTGAGCTGCGGGCGGTCAAGCGCAGCGTGCGGCGGCGGCTGACGACGCGCGAGCGCGCGACCGGCGCCCTGCGGCTGCGATCGCTGCTCGCCCAGGCTACGCTCGGAGGCTGACCGGTCGATGACACTGGGCATGGCGGAGCACGAGGACACCTACGACCTCTTTCAGCGCGGGCGCGAGCACATGAGGCGGGGCGACAACGCTCAGGCCACCATCTCGCTCGAGAAGGCCAAGCGGCGCGAGCCCGACAAGGCATCGATCCGGGAGGCGCTCGGCGTCGCCTATCTGCGCATGCACCGCTACCGGGAGGCGGCCGCCGAGTTCGAGCACATCCTGGCGGACGCCCCGGCGAACGACTACGCGCACTATTGCCTCGGCCGCTGCCTCGAGCGGCTGGGCGATCGCCGGGTCGCGCTGGGCCACTACAAGATGGCACTCTGGCTGCGCCCGACCGTCACGTACTACCAGGACGCGGTTGAGCGCCTGCTCGACTGAGTCACGGAAACGTCGAGCCAGATCGTCACCGGCCCGTCGTTGATCAGGTGCACGTGCATGTGCGCGCCGAACCGGCCCGTCGCCACGGGCACCCCCAGCGACCGCAGCTCGGCGGCAAATGCGTCCACCAGCTGCGCCCCCAGCTCGGGTGGGGCGGCGCCCGTGAAGCCGGGCCGGTTGCCCCGGCTGACGTCGGCGTAGAGCGTGAACTGCGACACCACGAGCGCCTCGCCGCCGACGTCTGTGAGCGAGCGGTTCATGCGCCCCTCCGAGTCGGCGAAGATGCGCAGCCGCGACACCTTTCCCGCCAGCTGGGCGGCCTCGCCGAGACCGTCTCCGGCCCCCGCGGCGACGAGCACCAGGAGACCCGCGCCGATGGCAGCAATCCGACCGCCGTCGACCTCCACGGACGCCTCGATCACCCGCTGAATCAGTGCTCGCACGGCCGCCGCGAGTTTCTCATCTGGAGAAGTCGGGTGCTACACTCAAGGTCGATTCAAGTGGTCGAGAGCGGTCGTCGAGGTGGGCTCCAACCCGCCTCTTTTTTCGCCCTCGAACGGTATGCAAGGTGCAGATATGAGGATCAATCCAACGCTTCAGACAGAGATCGAGCAGATGCTCCACGACCGCAGCCCGGACGTGGAGGTCGTGCTCGCGGAACAGCCCGCTCCGGGGCTCGTCAGGGTCGTCATCGACCACCCCGGCGGGGTCGACCTCGAGCTGTGCGAGCGCGTCAGCCGCGACCTCGCACCGCTGCGAGAGCGCTATGCGCTCGAGGTGTCGTCGCCCGGCGTCGAGCGCCCGCTCGTGCGTCCGGACCACTACCGGCGCGTGGTCGGAAGCCGCGTGGACGTGCGCACGGTCGAGCCCATCGCGGGGCGCCGGCACTTCGCCGCCCGCCTGGCCGACGCGGACGATGCCGGCATCGATCTGGATGAGGACGGCCAGCGGGTGCGGATCGCCTATGCCGACATCCGCCGCGGCCATCTCGTGTTCGACTCCTGGGGAGGACGCTCGTGACTAAGGAAATCCTGGAGGGCGTCAAGCTCGTCGAGAAGGAGAAGGGGATCGAGCCGGGGACGCTCCTGGCCGCGATCGAGGACGCCCTGCTGGCGGCCTATCGCAAGATGCCCGATGCGCGTCACCCCGTGCGGGTCGACCTCGACCGCGACACCGGCGACTTCACCGCCTGGACCGTGACCGACGACGCCTGGCGCGATTACCTCGAGGCCCACCCGCACCACCAGGTGCTGGCCGAGGCACCGGTCGTCGAGACCGATCCCAACGCGCCCCTGGAGGACGCCACGGAGGAGCCGGAGCCCGAGATCGAGTGGGACTGGTTCGCCGAGGCCGTTCTCGTCGACGTCACTCCCGACAACTTCAGCCGCATCGCCGGCCAGACCGCCAAGCAGGTTCTGCGCCAGCGCATCAACGAGGCCGAGCGCTCGATGATGTACGAGGAGTACGCCGACCGCGTCGGCGAGATCGTGACCGGCATCGTGCAGCAGGACGACCACCGCTACGCATTCGTCGACCTCGGCCGGATGGAGGCCATCCTGCCCGGATCGGAGAAGGTGCCGGGCGAGCGCTACGAGCAGGGCAGCCGCATCAAGGCCGTCATCATCGAGGTGCGCTCCGAGGGCAAGGGCCCACAGGTGGTGCTGTCGCGCCGCTCCGACGAGCTCATCCGCCAGCTGTTCGAGCTGGAGGTGCCCGAGATCGCCGACGGCCTGGTCAACATCCGCGCCGTGGCCCGCGAGCCCGGCTACCGGGCCAAGATCGCTGTCGAGTCGCGCGCCCAGGGCGTCGACCCAGTGGGCGCGTGCGTCGGCCCGCGCGGATCGCGGGTGCGCATGGTCGTGTCCGAGCTGCGCGGCGAGAAGATCGACATCATCCCCTGGAACGACGAGCCCGCCCGGTTCGTCGCCAAGGCGCTCGCGCCGGCCAAGGTGCGCGAGGTCTACGTCGACGACGACAACCGCCAGGCGACCGTGGTGGTGCCCGACGGCGAGCTCTCGCTCGCGATCGGCAAGGAGGGCCTGAACGCCCGCCTCGCCCACCGGCTGACCGGCTGGCGGATCGACATCGTGTCCGAGACCGAGTACTACACCGACGACTCCGACCAGCCCTACACGGGTGCGGCGGACGAGGAGGACGAGTTCCCCGGCCGCTGCATCGCGGTCACCTCGTCCGGCAAGCGCTGTCCCAACCAGGCCCTGGACGGCAGCCGCTACTGCGGCGTGCCCGCCCACATGGCGCTGGCGGCCGAGGAGGGGCGCGCGTCCCCGCGGTGAGCACGCCCGTGCGGCAGTGCGCCGGCTGCGGGCAGCGCCGGCCGCAGGGCGAACTTGTCCGGATCGGGGTCGTCGCCGGGGAACTGGTGATCGACCGCGAGCGGAGGATCGGCGGGCGAGGGGTGTACCTGTGCCCCGAACGCGGTTGCACGACACAGGCGCGTAGGCGGGGTGCGATCCCGAGGAGGCTACGATGCACGGTGACGGTGCCGCCCGATCTCGAAGACCGGGTGGCGATTGCAGAGGGTTGACGGGGAGATATGGCTGACGAGTTGGTAGACGACGAAGAGGTGAAGCGCGCGTTCGGCGCGAAGGCTGCGCCTCCCGCCGAGGAGCGACCGGCCCAGCCGGGCCGCGCCCCCAGGCCGCAGCGTGGCGCCGCCCCCAAGGGCAAGCGCCGCGTCGTGATCGACGCTCAGGCCGGCCGCAAGCCGACCATGAGGCGCGAGCGCGGAGCGCCCCGGGCCGAGCCGAAGCGCGAGGCCGAGGCGCCCACCGGGCCCATCAAGGTCCCGTCGGGCATCACCGTCAAGGATCTCGCCGAGAAGCTCGGCATCTCGCCGGCCAAGATCATCACGCTGATGATGGGCCTGGGCGAGATGGTGACGCTGACCGTGTCGCTCACCGACGACGCCGTCGAGCTGATCGCCGGCGAGCTCGAGCGCGAGATCATCGTCCAGCACACCGACGACGAGGATGACGAGGAAGAGGTCGTCTTCGAGGACGATCCTGAAGACCTCGTCCCGCGGCCGCCGGTGGTCACGATCATGGGCCACGTCGACCACGGCAAGACGACGCTGCTCGACGCGATCCGCGAGTCATCGGTGGTCGCCACCGAGGCGGGCGGGATCACGCAGCACATCGGCGCCTACCAGGTCGACGTCGGCGACGGACGCAAGGTCACCTTCCTCGACACCCCCGGTCACGAGGCCTTCACGGCCATGCGCGCCCGCGGTGCCAAGGTCACCGACGTGGCGGTGCTGGTCGTCGCGGCCGACGACGGCGTCATGCCCCAGACCGTGGAGGCGATCGACCATGCCAAGGCTGCCGATGTGCCGATCGTGGTCGCGGTGAACAAGATCGACAAGCCCGACGCGAACCCGGAGCGCGTGCGCAACGAGCTGGTCGCCTACGGCCTGCAACCCGAGGAGTGGGGCGGCGACACGATCTTCGAGGACGTCTCGGCCAAGGCCGGGACGAACCTCGACAAGCTCCTGAACTCGATCCTGCTGCAGGCCGACGTGCTCGAACTCAAGGCCAACCCGAATGCCGACGCAAGCGGCGTCATCATCGAGTCGCGCCTCGACGTGGGCCGCGGCGCGGTGGCCACCATGCTGGTGCAGCGGGGCACCCTGCACGTCGGCGATGCCGTCGTCGCCGGAGACGCCTGGGGCCGCGTCAAGGCGCTGAACGACCACAACGGCAAGAAGGTCAAGGACGCCGGGCCGGGCGTCCCCGTCGAGATCCTCGGCTTCGACCGGCCGCCTCCGGCCGGCGAGATCTGCCGCGTGGTCGAGAACGACCGCGTGGCCCGCCAGACGGCCCAGCAGCGTGCGCAGCGCAAGCGCGCTGAGCTGCTGGCCAAGCGCAGCAAGGCCGTCAGCCTCGAGGACCTGTTCTCGCACATGCAGGAGGGCGCGGTCAAGGAGCTCGCGCTGATCATCAAGGCCGACGTGCAGGGCTCGGTCGAGGCCGCCGTGGACGAGATCTCGAAGATCCACCACGACGAGGTCTCCGTGGAGGTCATCCACTCCGGCGTGGGCGGCATCGTCGCCTCCGACATCATGCTGGCCGCCGCGTCCAGCGCGATCGTGGTGGGCTTCAACGTCCGCCCGAACGCCGAGGCCAAGGCGCTCGCCGAGCGCGAGGGCGTGGACATCCGCACCTACCGGGTCATCTACCAGCTGACCGAGGACATCCAGCGCGCGCTGATCGGCATGCTCTCACCCGAGCGCGTCGAGGAGGTGCTCGGCGAGGTCGAGGTGCGCCAGACCTTCCGCGCGTCCCGCGTCGGCACGATCGCGGGCTGCATGGTCACGCAGGGAACGGTGCAGCGCGGCGCCCAGGTGCGCATCGTCCGCGACGGCACGATCGTCCATGACGGCCGCATCGGCACCCTGAAGCGCTTCCAGGACGACGTCCGCGAGGTCTCCCAGGGCTTCGAGTGCGGCATCACGATCGACAACTTCAACGACATCAAAGAGGGCGACATCCTCGAGGTCTACACCGTGCGCGAGGTCGCCCGCTCAGCCTGAATAAATGGGGCCTGGCCCCATTTATTCATGGGTGTCAGGCGATGAATATCTCACGCGCAGCGTGAATATTCGGTGCCTGACATCGAGCCGCGGCCGCTAGGCCGCGTGCCACCCACACACCACGCCACAGCCCGGTATGCACGCGCAGCGTGAATGCCGGGCACGGAACATACGGCGTGAATATTGAGTGCCTGGCACCGATTATTCAGCGGTCCGCGCACTCGATGCGCGCGGGCGGGTGAACACGTGCCGCAGGGCCTGCTCGTCGGACGGGTCGCTCAGGAGCACCACCTCGTCACCCGGTTCCAGGAGCAGCGATCCCCGCGGCTGCTCGGTGCGGCCGCCGCGCACCACCAGCGCGACCCACGTGTGCTCGCCGATCGGCAGCTCGCGGATGCGGCGGCCCGTGGCGATCGCATCCGCACCCACGGTCAGCCGCAGCACTCCCTCGGGCTCGTGCCGGAGCCTGACCGAGACCGCCCACCCGCGCGGCCGCCGCACCGTCATCGGCACGCCCAGCCGATGCGCCAGCGGCTCGAGCGCGAGCCCCTGCGCCAGCACCGACGCGGCCACGACAACGAACACGAGCCGGTAGATCAGGCCGGCGTCGGTGACGCCTTCGAGCACCGCCAGCGCGGCGAGCAGGATCGGCACCGCGCCCTTGAACCCGGTCAGGCTGATGAACACCTTCTCGCCCCATCGCAGCCGCTCGGGCCAGAGCAGCGGCAGCACCGCGAGCGGGCGCACCACCAGCACCAGGGCGGCTGCGAGGGCAAGTCCGTAGCCCACGGTCGACCAGCCGATACCGGGCAGGTGGATCGTGAGCCCGAGGGCGGAGAACACGACGATCTCGCCCAGCGACGCGAGCGCCGCGTGGAACCGCTCAACCTCGCTCTTGAACGGCATCCGCGCGTCCCCGATCCACACGCCCGCGACGAATACGGCCAGGAAGCCCGACCCATGCAGGAGGGTCGCGACGCCGTAGATCAGACCGGCGAATGCGAGCGTCCGCACCGGGTTCAGGCCCTCGCGCGGCAGCGGATTGCGCCGCATCGTGCGCACCATGACGATCGCGCCGGCGACCCCGGCCGCCACGCCGACCACCATCGCGAGCACGAAGTCGACGACGCCTGACCCCGACGACCCCGTCGTCGCGTAGGCCAACAGGCTCACCACCAGCGCGATCGCGACCGGGTCGTTGGCGCCGGCCTCGCCCTCGAGGATGGTCGGCACCCGGCCCGCGACGTTGCGCCGCGCAAGCACCGAGAACATGACCGCCGGGTCGGTCGGCGCCAGTGCGGCGCCGACGATCGCGGCGGTCGTCCACGACACGGGCAGGATGATCTGGGCGGCGACCGTGCCGAGCGCGGCCGTCAGGAACGTGCCCGCCACCCCCAGGACGGCGATGGGCCGGAACGACGGCCGCAGCCGCCGGCAGCCCATGTCGAGGCCGCCGTCGAACAGGATCGCGATCAGGGCGACGACGCCGATCCGCTCCACATCGCGGATCGACACCGGCTCGGACAGACGGGGCTGAATGTCCGAGATCGCGGCCGCCGCCAGCAGGAACACGACCGGGGCCGGCACGCGCAGCCGCGCGCTCAGGCCTGTCGACGAGAGCGCCAGCCAGAGGCCCGCCGACACCACCGTCACAACCAGCGCGAAGGACTCGATCTCGCTCATCTCCCGGGTTGTACACAACGTCGGATAGCATCCGTCCCGCGATGGCGGCGGGTTTCGTGGGCATCCTGAGCTTCGAACTGCACCTGCCGGACGGCGGGTCGCTCAAGGCCAAGCGCAAGCACCTGCTGCATACGAAGGCACAGCTCGAGCGCCGTTTCGGGGCATCCGTGGCCGAGGTCGACTTCCATGACCGCTGGCAGCGCTCGCGCCTGACGATGGCCATTGTGCGCCGCGAGCACAACGCCGTGCAGCAGGCCCTCGTCGACGCCGAGCGCTACCTGAGCATGCAGGAATACGAGCTGGCCGGCTCGACCCGCACCGTGCTCTCGGTCGAGCACGACCTGCCCGTGGGCGGGCGCACCTGATGCCGGGCGAACGGATGCGCAGGGTGAACGAGGTGCTGCGCGAGGTGCTGGCCGAGGGCGTCGACGCACTCGGTGACCCTGGCCTCGGCTTCGTCACGATCACCGCGGTGCGGGCGGCCCCGGACGTGTCCAAGGCCAGCGTCTATGTGAGCGTGCTCGGCTCGGAGCGGCGCCGGGAGCGCTCGCTGCGGGCGCTCGAGCGCGCGCACGGCGTGCTGCAATCGCGCATCGCCCGCGAGCTCCACCTCAAGCGCACTCCGCAGCTTTCCTTCCTCTATGATGAGACACTCGATCAGGCAATGCGGCTCGAGGAGCTGATGAGCCGCGAACAGGATGCGCCGGTCGAGCCCCAGCTTGGAATGACCGACATCGCACTCGACACCGACCTTGAGGCCGTGGTCGCCGCGCTCGCTGCGGCCGACCGCGTCCTGATCGCGACCCACGAGAACCCCGACGGCGACGCGATCGGCTCGATGGCCGCGGCGGCTGCGGCGCTCCGGCAACTCGGCAAGCCGGTGCGAACCTACCTCGAGCCGGAGTCGACGATCCCGCATGAGGTGGCGTTCCTCGACACGGGCGATCTGGAGCGGCATGTCGACCCGGACACGCTCGAGGGCTGGACGCTGCTCGCCCTCGACTGCGGCAACGAGCGCCGCCTGGGTGCGCAGTACTCCGACCTGCTCGCCCACTGCGCGCCGGTGATCGACGTGGATCACCACCACGACAACAGCCGCTTCGGCGCCGTGAATTTGATCGACGGACGCGCCTCGTCGACAGCCGAGATCCTGGTGCGCATCTTCGACAAGCTCGAGGTGGAACTCACTCCGGCCATCGCCGAGGCCGTGTACGTCGGCCTCGTCACCGACACCGGCCGCTTCCAGTACCGCACCACGAGCCCTGCGGCGCTGCGCCTCGGGGCCCGGCTGGTCGAGGCCGGCGTCGACGTGCACAAGGTCTTCGAGCGGGTGTTCGAGAGCATCCAGCCGGGCAAGCTGCAGCTGCTCGGGCGAGTGATCGAGCACGCCGTGCCCTACTGCGACGGGCGGCTTCTGGTCTCGCACGTGACTCGCGCCGACCTCGCTCTCGTAGAGGGGGACGAGGCCACCACCGAGGGGTTGATCGACGAGCTGCGTCGTGTCGAGGGCGTTCAGGTCGCCGGCCTCATCCGGGAGCAGGTGCCGCTCGCCGACGGCAGCCTCGCCCCCAACCGGGTCTCGTTGCGCTCGCGCGGCCTGATCGACGTCTCCGCCATTGCGCGGCTCTCGGCCGGCGGCGGCCACAAACAGGCCGCGGGGTTCTCCCATGCGGGCAGCATCGACGACATCCGCCGTTTCATCGTCGCGGAGGTCAGCGCGCAACTGGCCGAGTCAGCCGCGTAGCGGCGCGCCCGATGCCCGAGATCACCGGCCTGTATCTGGTCGACAAGCCCCGGGGGCCGTCGTCGTTTGCGGTGCTGCGCGGGCTGCGGCCCACGATCGGCCGCAAGCTGGGCCATGCGGGAACGCTCGACCCGTTTGCGACCGGCCTCCTGCTGATCGTCGCCGGCCGGGCGACGCGCCTTGCCACCTACCTTTCGGGCGTCGACAAGGAGTACACGGCCGTGGTGCAGTTCGGCGCGGTCTCGACCACGCTCGATCCCGAGGGCGAGATCGCGCCCGCGGGCCCGGCGATCGACGCCGGCGCGATCGCGGCCGCGGCCGCAACCCTGCGCGGCGAGATCACCCAGGCCGTGCCGGCGGCGTCGGCGGTCAAGGTCGACGGCGAGCGCTCCTACGTGCGCATGCGCCGCGGCGAGACGGTCGCTCCGAAGCCGCGCCGCATCACCATCCATCGCCTGGCCGTCGACCGCTTCGATGCCTCGACGCAGCGCGCGAGCATCACGGTGAACTGCTCGAAGGGCACCTACATCCGCCAGGTGGCGGCCGATCTCGGCACTGCCACCGGCGCCGGCGCCTACTGCCTGGAGCTGCGGCGAACGCGGGTGGGCGGATTCGGCGTGGCGGACGCGGGCACGCCCGAGCAGGTCGCCGCGGACCCCTTCGGGCGCTGGTACCGGTCGGCGGCCGACGCACTCCCGCACCTTCCGGCCCGGGCGCTCGACGCCGAGGAGTGCCGCGACATCGCCCACGGCCGGGCGCTGGAGCGGCAAGGCGAGGACGGGGTGACGCGGCTGCTCGCCGACGGTGAGCTGCGGGCCGTCGCCGAGCCGCGCGGAGAGCGCCTGCAGCCGGTGGTCGTACTGTGATCGTCCGCCAGAGCCTGGACGGCGTGCCGCCCGGCGAGCGGTCGGTGGCACTGGGCAGCTTTGACGGCGTGCACCTCGGGCACCAGGCCGTGATCGGCGCCGCAATTGCGACGGCGAACGAGCGCGGCCTGGGCTCGGCGGTGCTCACATTCCACCCGCCGCCGATCGCGGTGCTGCGCCCCGAGGTGAAGCTGGTGCAGCTGTCCTCGCTCAGCCGCCGGGCGGCGCTGGTCGCCGAGCTCGGGGCGGACGAGCTCGTGATCGTCCGCTTCGACGCGGCGTTCGCACACCTCGACGCCGACGAGTTCGCGGTCCGCGTGCTGGCCGGCGCGCTGGGCGCCCGGCATGTCAGCGTGGGGGAGAACTTCCACTACGGGCACGGCGCCAAGGGCAATCCCGCGAAGCTGGCCGAGGAGGGGCTGCGACTCGGGTTCGATGTCCACGTCGAGCCGCTGCTCCAGCTCGACGGCGCTCCGATCTCGTCCTCGCGTGTGCGGGAGCTGATCGCCGGGGGCGCCGTCGAAGAGGCGGCCGCGCTGCTCGGGCGCCCGCCCTGGCTCGAGGGGGCGGTGGTGCGCGGCGACGGCCGCGGCCGCGAGCTGGGCATCCCCACTGCGAACCTGGCCCCGGTGCCGCGCTCGCCGGTCGCGGCCACCGGGATCTATGCGGGCAGCGCCCACCTGCCCGGATCGAGCCATCGGGCCGCGATCAGCATCGGCTACAACCCGACGTTCACCGACGACCGCAGTGCGGTGCGCGTCGAGGCCCATCTGCTCGACTTCGACGCCGACATCTACGGCTCGCCGATCCGACTCGACCTCATCCGCCGGCTGCGCGACGAGATCCGCTACGACGACGTCTCCGACCTGCTGGCCCAGCTCGACCGCGACATCGCAGCCGTGCGCGCCCTCGGCTGAGGCGCTACGCCGGGACCGGGGTGCGCCCGAGGCTCTCGATCGTGCGCCGCAGGCCCTCGTCGAGCGAGATCCGCGGCTCCCAGTCGAGCACCTCGCGGGCGCGGCTGATGTCCGGCTTGCGCACCTTGGGATCGTCGGTGGGCAACCCCTCGAAGACGATCTCCGACGCCGTCGCCGTCAGCTGCACGATCTTCTCGGCGAGCTCGAGCAGCGTCATCTCGTCGGGGTTGCCGACGTTGACGGGCTGGTGGTAATCGCTCATCGCGAGCCGGAAGAGGCCCTCGATCAGGTCGTCCACGTAGCAGAACGAGCGCGTCTGGCTGCCGTCGCCGAACACGGTCAGCGGCTTGCCCTCGAGCGCCTGCCGCAGGAAGGTGGGGATCGCGCGGCCGTCGTGCTGGCGCATGCGCGGGCCGTACGTATTGAAGATGCGGGCGATGTGGGTGTCGACGCCCTGCTGGCGGTGGTAGGCCATCGTCATCGCCTCGGAGTAGCGCTTGGCCTCGTCGTACACGCCGCGCGGCCCGACGGGGTTGACGTTGCCCCAGTACTCCTCGCGCTGCGGGTGCACCTCGGGGTCGCCGTAGACCTCCGACGTGGAGGCGATCAGGAACCGGGCGCGCTTGAACTTGGCCAGGCCGAGCGCATTGTGCGTGCCGTATGACCCGACCTTGAGCGTCGCCAGGGGCAGGCGCAGGTAGTCGACCGGGCTTGCCGGCGAGGCCAGGTGGAAGACGACGTCCACCGGCTCCTCGACGCTGATGTACTCGACGCAGTTGTGGTAGCGGAAGTCGAACCGCTCGCCGCGCAGCCGCTCGATGTTCTCGAGGCTGCCGGTATCCAGGTTGTCCAGGCAGATCACGCGCCAGTCGCGGTCGAGCAGGTACTCGCACAGGTGCGATCCGAGGAATCCGGCGCCGCCGGTCACCACTGCAGTGCTCAATGGACCTCCAGTACGGGTGGAAGAGATGGAGCAGTGTAGGGGACAGCCCCGTTGCTCCGCCGGGGACAGTCCCCGGCAGTTGCAGGGCCTCTGCTACCCTGCCTCCCGGCCGCACCGCGGAGTTGCGAAGCTTGCCAACGCAGCCCTGGGATGCAGGCGACGAAACAAAAACCAGGCAAGGAGGTGTGGGCGATGCCGCTCACCCAAGCGCAGAAGACGGAGCTGATCGGGAAGTTCGGGGCAAGCCAGACCGATACCGGCTCCACCCAGGTGCAGATCGCCCTGCTCACGCAGCGGATCAGCGAACTCACCGAACACATGAAAGTCCACAAGCACGATCACCACTCCCGTCGCGGCCTGCTCAAGTTGGTTGGCCGTCGCCGCCGGTTGCTGACCTATATGCAGCGGCACGACCTGGAGGGGTACCGGGCACTGATCAAGGAGCTGGGACTGCGCCGCTAGGGCGCGCCAGACCGGAGGATGGCCCGCAATTCCGCGGGCCCGAGGAGAGAAGAGAGCGATATGAGCATTGCAGTTGAGTCCGGCGCGACGCGCCTGACCGCGACCATCGGCGACAAGGAGATCAGCTTCGAGACGGGAAGCTCGCCAAGCAGGCCGACGGCGCAGTCGTCGTGCAGCAGGGCGGCACCGTGGTGCTCGCCACCGCGCAGGGCCGGACCGAGGCCCGCGAGGGAGCGGACTTCTTCCCGCTCACGATCGACGTCGAGGAGCGGATGTACGCCGCGGGCAAGATCCCCGGCGGGTTCTTCAAGCGCGAGGGACGCGCCGACCGAGCGGGCGATCCTGACCGCGCGCATGATCGACCGCCCGATCAGGCCGCTGTGGCCGAAGGGCTACCGCAACGAGGTGCAGTGCGTCGCGACGCGTCTCTCGGCCGACATGGTCACCCCGCACGACATCCTGGCGATCAACGGCGTCTCCGCGGCGCTGATGATCTCGCCGATGCCGTTCCTCGGCCCGATCGGCGCCGTGCGGATCGGCCTGCATCGACGGCGAGCTCGTGATCAACCCGACGCTCGCCGAGACCTCAAGGAGTTCGACCCTCGACCTGATCGTCGTCGGCACGAAGGAGGGCCTGACCATGGTCGAGGCCGGCGCGACCAGGAGTCCCGAGGAGAAGCTGCTCGAGGCGCTCGAGCTCGCCCACGGCGAGATCAAGAAGCTCTGCGAGGCCCAGGAGGAGCTCGCGCGCCAAGGCCGGCAAGCCGAAGTGGCTCGACGGCGCCGTCACCGAGTCGCTCGCGCACCGCGCACGGCGCCGAGATCGACCGCCGCCATCGCCCAGGACGGGCTCTCGGCGCTTCCGGCCCGCATCGAGGAGATGCTGCGCTCGGAGCTGCCGGAGATCGGCGATGCAGCTCGACCGAGGCCGACGTCGTTCGCGAGCTGCAGACGGATGCAGCTCGGGCTCGCCCATGCTCGAGAGCAGCTGCGCGACCGGCGGTCGAGGCGCCCGTGCGCGAGCAGTTCGGGGACGACCTGCGCGGGCTGACCGAGGCCGAGCAGGACTCCAAGGAGCTGAAGTCGGCCAAGCAGCAGCTGCTCTACGACCGCATCGTCGAGACGGTCCGGTTGCCGTTCCCGGCCCGGACCGAGCTCGAGGGCGGCGGGCAGGGCCCGCTCGACCCGGCCGCCAAGGCGGCCGTCACGGCCGCCGCGACGCTCTACAAGGAGACTCGTGCGCACGCAAGATCGCCGTCGACAAGCGCCGGCCCGACGGGCGCTCCGAGACCGAGATCCGGGCCGATCACCTGCGAGGTGACGGTCAGCCCGCGCACGCACGGCTCGGCGCTCTTCACCCGCGGCCAGACGCAGATCATGTCGCTGCTGCACCCTGGGCACCGCCAAGGAGGGGCAGCGGATCGACGACCTCTCGCTGGAGAAGGACCGCCGCTACATCCACCACTACAACTTCCCGCCGTTCTCGGTCGGCGAGACCGGGTCGGATGCGCGGGCCGAGGCGCCGCGACATCGGCCACGGCGCGCTCGCCCAGCGGGCGCTCGAGGCCGTGATCCCCAGTGCCGCGGACTTCCCCTACACGATCCGGGTCGTCTCGGAGACGCTCGAGTCGAACGGCTCCTCGTCGATGGGCATCGGTCTGCGGCTCGACGCTCGCGCTGATGGACGCGGGCGTGCCGATCAAGGCGCCCGTCTCCGGCATCGCGATGGGGCTCGTCAAGGAGGGCGACGACTACGTCATCCTGACCGACATCCAGGGCGCCGAGGATCACCTCGGTGACATGGACTTCAAGGTCGCCGGCACCGAGACCGGCGATCACCGCGCTGCAGATGGACATCAAGATCACCGGCGTCTCGCGCGAGATCATGGAGCAGCGCGCTCGAGCCAGGCCCGCGAGGCCCGCGATGGCGATCCTCGAGCGGATGCTCGAGGCGCATCGCGGAGCCGCGGCAGCAGCTCGCCGGCCACGCTCCGCGCATCTCGACGATCCAGATCAACCCCGAGTACATCGGCATGGTGATCGGCAAGGGCGGCGAGACGATCCGCTCGCTCGAGGCCGACTACGAGGTGCAGATCGACATCGAGGAGGACGGGACGATCCTCGTCTACGCCACCTCCGGTGAGCACGGCGACGCAGCGCCGCCTCGCCATCACGGCGCTGACCAAGGAGCCCGAGGTCGGCGACGAGTTCACCGGCAAGGTCGTCAAGACGACCGACTTCGGCGCCTTCGTCGAGCTGCAAGAAGGGTACCGACGGGCTGCTGCACGTCGCCGACATCCTGCCGCGGGGCAACCGGCTCCAGTCGGCCGCGCAGGACATCGATCCAGCGCGGCGACAGGTGCGACGTCGCTCGTCGCAGGAGGTCGACAAGGCGCGGGGCCGCATCGGCCTGAAGCTGCTCGCAGAAGCACGAGAACGGCGGCATCGAGATCACCCCCGAGGAGCTGGTCGAGCGCGCCAAGGACACGCCCGCCGCGCGAGCCGCGAGGAGCGCCCGCGCGCCGGCGCGGCGGCGATCGCGACCGCGGCCCGAGGCGCCGCTAGCCGACTGACCACACGGTGGGGCGGCCGATCGCGCCGCCCCGACCGCTCCCTGGCGCCGTTGCGTAGCATCCGTCGCCGTGCAGCGCTACACCGTGACCACAGCTGGACTCGGGCGAGCGGGTCATCTCCGAGCGGCTGTCGCGTCGTGCGCTCGGTCGCGATCGGCGATCTGGATCGGGGCGGGCTCGCGCGACGAGACGCGACGTCCCAGGCCGGGGTCTCGCACTTCATCGAGCACCTGCTGTTCAAGGGCTCGAGCGCGCTACTCGCGCGCTCGAGATCGCCGAGATCTTCGACGAGCTGGGCGGGGAGCTGAACGCCGCCACCTCGCGCGAGCACACCGTCGTCTACGCCCGCGTGCTCGACGCCCACCTCGAGGCGGCGCTCGACGTGATGGGCGGACATGGTGCTGCTCGCCGCGCTTCGACGCGACGCTCGACTGCCGAGCGCGAGGTGGTGCTGGAGGAGATCGCGATGTACGAGGACACGCCCCAGGACCTCGTGCACGACCTGATCGGCGAGGCGGTGTTCGGCGACCACCCGCTCGGGCGGCCGGTGATCGGCACGGGCCGAGGTGATCTCGACCGTGACGCCCGCGGGCGCTGCGCGCCTACCACGACTCGCCGCTACGTCGGCCCGAACATCGTCGTCGCCGCCGCGGGCAACGTCGACCACGAGCCGCTCGTCCAGCCATCGAGACCCGGTTTGCGCCGCTCAGCCGCATCCCCGACCCGGCCGCCGGCGTGCGGCCGGTGCTGGATCGGGGAGTCGGCGCCGCGGTCGCTGCTTCCAGCGCAAGGACACCGAGCAGTACCACGTCTGCCTCGGCGGCCTCGGGCGTCTCGCGCTCCGACCAGCGCCGGTTCGCCGCCTCCCTGCTCGACGCGATCCTGGGCGGGCTCGGCGTCCTCGCGCCTGTTCCAGGAGATCCGCGAGAAGCGGGGGATGGCCTACTCGGTGTACAGCTTCGCCTCGCAGTACGCCGACACCGGGCAGGTCGGCATCTACGTCGGCACGCGCGAGGACAACCTCGGCGGAGGCCTCGCGATCGCCGCCGACCAGATCGCGGGCGATCGCGGCGGGCGACTTCGAGCGACGGCGAGCTGGCCCGCGCGAAGGAGAACCTGAAGGGCCGCATCATGCTGTCGATGGAGTCGACGTCCAACCGGATGCAGCGGCTCGGGCAAGTCGCTCCTCACCGACACCGAGATCCTCTCACTCGACCGGATCTGTCGCCGAGATCGACGCCGTCGACCCGGAGGCGGTCGCGGCGCTCGCCCGGCAGCTGTTCGCACCCGAGCGGCTCTCGGCGGCGGGCATCGGCCCGAGCCAGGACCGCTTCGCCGAGGCCGTGGCGCTGCTCAACCCGGACCTCGCGGGAGTCACGGTCGCCTGATCATGGTGCGGGTGGCGATCTCGGGCGCAACGGGAGCGGTGGGCCGTGCCCTCGTCCCGGCGATCGCGGCCGCCCCCGACCTCGAGCTCGTCGCCCAGGCCGCGCCGTCGCTCGGCCGCAGCCTCGCCGACGCGCTGTCCGCCGGCGCCGATGTGGCCGTCGACTTCACCGCGCCGGAGGCAGCGGCAGCGGCCTGCGAGGCGGCGATCGCCGCCGGCGTGCCGCTCGTGCTCGGCACCTCCGGACTCGACCCGGACGAGCTCGCGCGGCTCGGGGAGCGGGCGGCCGCGGCGGGCGTCCCCATCTTCCATGCTGCGAACTTCGCGATCGGCGCGGTGCTCCTGATGCGGTTCGCCGAGCAGGCCCGGCCGCTGATGGACGCGTGCGAGATCGTCGAGCTGCACGCCGACACGAAGCGCGACGCACCGTCGGGGACGTCGCTCGCAACGGCCGCCAGGATGGGCGGCGACGTGCCCATCCACAGCGTCCGCCTGCCGGGGCTCGTGGCCCACCAGGAGGTGATCTTCGGCGCGCTCGGCCAGACGCTGACGCTCCGCCACGACACGACCTCGCGGGCCGCATTCGTCCCGGGCGTGCTGCTGGCGGTGCGCCGCATCGGCGCGCTCGAGCCCGGGCTCACGAGCGGGCTCGAGGCGCTCCTGTGATCCGGCCGGAGCCGGTCACCGACCTCGACTGGGGCGCCGGCCAGGCGCGCGAGCTCACCGGCGCCGTGCTGGATCTGTGGTGCGAGCTGCTCGAGCAGATGCGCGACCTGCCGGTCGCGCCGCCCGGCGACGAGGCGGGCGTGGCCCGGGTTGCCGCCCTGCCGGTGCCCGAGCAGCCCCTGCCGGCCGCCGAGCTCGCGGCGCTCCTGCGGCCGCTCGTGATGGAACACTCGACGCTGTGCGGGCACCCCGGGTTCATGGCGTACATCTCGGGCTCGGGCACCGTGCCGGGAGCCGCCGCCGACCTGCTCGCGGCCGGGTTCAACCCCAACGTGGGCGGGTGGAGCCTCGCGCCCGCGGCGACCGAGCTCGAGCTGCACCTCATGCGCTGGCTGGCAGACCGGTTCGGCCTGCCGCCGGGTGCCGGTGGCCTGATGACGAGCGGGGGCGCGAGCTCCAACCTGACCGCGCTCAAGGCGGCCCGTGACGCGCGCACCGACGGCGACGTTCGCCAGGACGGTGTGGACGGCCTGCGGCTCGTGCTCTACGCATCGCGCGAGGCGCACGCCACCATCGCCGAGGCGGCCGACATGCTGGGACTGGGAGAGCGGGCGGTGCGCGCCATCGCGACCGACGGGAGCTACCGCATGCGCATGGACGAGCTGCGGCGAGCGGTGGCCGATGACCTGGCGGCCGGAATGCGGCCGTTCGCCGTCGTCGCGACCGCCGGCACGACCGCGACCGGAGCGATCGACCCGCTGCCGGAGGTCGCCGACATATGCGCCGAGCACGGCCTGTGGCTGCACGTCGACGCCGCCTACGGTGGAGCGGCCGCCCTGGCGCCGGCGCTGCGACCGCTGCTCGCCGGCATCGACCGGGCCGACTCGATCGCGTTTGACCCGCACAAATGGCTGTACACGCCCCAGTCCAGCGCCTGCCTGCTCGTGCGTGATCCCCGCAACCTGCTGCGCAGCTACTCGATCGACGCCGCCTATGTCCGCGACGACGCGACCCTGTCGGGCCGTGGCCTCAACATCGGCGAGCTCGGCCCGCAGTGGTCGCGCGCGTTCCTGGCACTCAAGGTGTGGCTGTCGCTGGCGGCGCATGGCACCGCCGCGTACGGCCGCCGGATCGCCCACGACGTGGAGCTCGCGCGCTACCTCGACGCGCGCGTGCGCGCGCACCCCGACCTCGAGCCCATGTGTCCGGTCACGCTCTCGATCGCGTGCTTCCGGTACGCGCCGGCGGCGGCCGGGCTCGACGATGCGGGGCTCGATGCCCTGAACGAGCGGCTGATGATCGCGATCAGGCGTGACGGGCGCGCGTTCCCGTCAAACGCGGAGCTGGGCGGCCGCTACTGCCTGCGCGCCTGCCTCGTCAACCACCGCACGGAGGCGGCCGACATCGACGCTCTGGTGGATGCGGCTGTCCGCCTCGGCGCGAGGCTACTCGGGGACTGACTCGACCTGCCGCAGCGCCTCGAGCGCGCGCGCGGCGGCCGCGGCCGTGGCGTCGGCGAGGGGCATGCGCACGGCGGCCGTGGGGATCCGGCCCTGCGCATGCAGCACCGCCTTGATCACGGCGGGGCTGGGCTCGGCGAAGAGCGCCTGCACGAGCGGCAGCAGCGCCTCGGCATGCGCCCGGCCCGGCTCGACCTCGTTCCGGAGGCCGGACTCGATCATTGCGACGAAGCGGCGTGTGCACAGGTTCGCGGACGCGGCGATCGCACCGCGGGCGCCCATCAGCATCAGCGGAAAGAGAAACGCATCGTCACCGCCGAGCACCGCGAACTCGCCGTCCGCCTCCGCCAGCACCCGCAGCGTGTCGGCATCGATGCAGCCGACCGCCTGCTTCACGCCGGCGACGTTGTCGGTCGCCGCCAGCTCGAGCAGCGCCCCGGCTCCGAGCCCCCGGCCCGTGCGGTACGGGATGTTGTACGCGATCAGAGGGACGGGCGAGCGCGCGGCAACGGCCTGAAAGTGGCGCACGATCGCGCTCTCGGACGGCCGCACGTAATACGGCACGACCGCCAGGGAGGCGGCGACGCCGGCGACCCCCGCCAGCGCCTCGTGCCGCAAGATCGTGGTGCGCGTGTCATTGGTGCCGGCTCCGACGATGAGTATCGCCCGCCGCCGCGCGCACACCTCGGCGCAGACCGCGACGACCGCCGCCCGCTCGCCGTCGTCGAGCGACGTCGGCTCGCCCGTCGTCGCCAGCGCGACCACGCCCCGGGCGCCGCATTCGAGCACGTGCTCGGCGAGCCGCGCGAGCGCGCCCAGATCGACCGCTCCGTGCTCGTCGAACGGTGTCACGAGCGGAACGAAGACGCCCGCAGGCCGGAAGCGGCTGCCCGACTGGGACACGCGCCGGAGAGTACAGGCATCCGCCTCGGGTAGACTCCCGACCATGCCAACTCCCCTGGGCGAACTCCTCACGGCGATGGTTACGCCGTTTCAGGCGGACGGGACCGTCAACTTCGCGTCCGCCCGCAGACTGGCCCACCATCTGATCGAGACCGGATCCGACGGCATCGTCGTGTGCGGGACGACCGGCGAGGGGCCGACGGTCAGCGATCGCGAGAAGCTCGACCTATTCGACGCGATCACCGCAGAGGTCGGGGGCTCGGCTGCCGTCATCGCCAACACCGGCACCTACGACACGCACCATTCGGTCGCCCTCACGCGGGCCGCGCTCACGACCGGCGTGGATGGCTTCCTGGCGGTCACGCCGTACTACAACAAGCCACCCCGGGCCGGCATCATCGCCCACTTCACGGCCATCGCCGAGGCCGCCGACGGCCACCCGGTGATCATCTACAACATCCCCCAGCGGGTGATCCTGAACCTCGAGCCCGACGTGCTCGCCGAGCTCGGCCGGATCCCCAACATCGTCGCTGTCAAGCAGGCGACGCCCGACCTCGACCAGGCCCGGCGGATCCTGCTCGAGACCGACCTCGCCCTGTACGCGGGCAACGACGACCTTGTACTCCCGTTCCTGCAGCTGGGCGCGACGGGCGGCGTGTGCGTCGCTTCGCACGTGGCCGGGGGCCGGTTCCGGCGGATGATCGACCTCGCCCATTCCGGCGACATCGCCGGTGCGAGCGCCGAGAACGACGCGCTGCGTGACCTCCTGGCGGCCCTCGCGGTCACCACGAACCCGATTCCCATCAAGGCGGCGCTCAACCTGCTCGGCCACGACGTGGGTGGCCTGCGCCTGCCGCTGATCGACGCCGACGCCGCCCAGACGGCGACGGTTGCCGCAGCGCTCGAGGCGGCCGGCATCCAGCCCGTCGCCAGGGTCTGAGAGTGCCAGAACCCGTACGGATCATCCCGCTCGGGGGGCTGGGCGAGGTGGGCAAGAACATGACCGTCTTCGAGCGCGACGGCCGCATGCTCCTGCTCGACTCCGGTCTCTCGTTTCCCCATTCCGAGATGTTCGGCATCGACCTGGTGCTGCCCGACTTCCGCTACGTCGCCGAGCGCGCCGACCGGCTCGAGGCGATCGTGCTCACGCACGGCCACGAGGATCACATCGGAGCGCTGCCGTACCTGCTGCGCGAGATCGGGACGGGCGCGCCCGTGTGGGGCACGCGGCTCACGCTGGGCATGGTGAAGTCGAAGCTGGACGAGCACGGCCTGCTCGCGCACACCGAGCTGATCGAGATCGACACGGACGGGGGCGTGGTCGAGGTGGGGCCGTTCTCGGCCGAGTTCGTGCCCATCACGCACTCCGTGCCCGACGCGGTCGCCGTGGTGCTCCACACCGAGTTCGGGGCGATCGTGCACACGGGCGACTTCAAGCTCGACGAGAGCCCGATCGACGGGCGCGTGACCGACCTCGGGCGGCTGGCGGCGCTCGGCGATACCGGGGTTGCGCTGCTCATGTCCGACTCGACGAACGCCGAGCGGCCCGGCCACACCGCTTCCGAGCGCACGGTCGGGGCCGCGCTGCGCGAGATCGTCCGCACCGCGCCCGGCCGCGTGATCGTGACCTCGTTCTCGTCGCACATCCACCGCCTGCAGCAGGTGATCGACGCCGCCGAGGCCTCGGGCCGCACGGTGTGCGTGATCGGCCGCTCGATGATCCGCAACCTCAACATCGCGCGCAACCTCGGGTACGCCAGGGTCTCCGACGACCGCATCATCCGGGCCAAGCGCCTCGACGAGTTCATGCCGCACGAGCTGGTCATCATCTGCACGGGCAGCCAGGGCGAGCCCGGCTCGGCGCTGACCCGGATCGCCCTGGGCGACCACAACGCGCTCCAGATCCACCACAGCGACACGGTCGTCATGTCCGCCCGGCCCGTCCCGGGGAACGAGGTCAAGGTGAACGAGACCGTCAACCGCCTGTGCCGGCTCGGCGCCAAGGTGATGACCGAAGAAACCGATTTCGTGCACGTCTCCGGCCACGGCGCCGCCGACGAGCTGAGCGAGATGCTGCGCACGGTGCGGCCCCGCAACTTCGTGCCGGTGCACGGCGAGTTCCGGATGCTGCAGGCGCACGCTCGCCTGGCCGAGGCCGCCGGGATCCCGGCTCACGCCGTGCGGATCGCCGACAACGGCACCGTGCTCGAGCTCGACGCAGATGGGGTCACGGTGGTCGACCAGATCGAGGCGGGCACCATCCTGGTCGACGGCCTGAGCGTCGGCAACGTGCGCGACGTCGTCCTTCGCGACCGCCGCCATCTCGGCTCCGACGGGGTGCTGATCGTGGTGGCGACGATCGCCGCCGACAGCGCCGAGCCGCTCGTCGACCCGGAGATCATCGTGCGCGGCTTCGACGCCCCCTCCGACAACGGCGAACTGCTCCTCGAGCAGGCGCGTGCGGCGGTCGAGCGGGTGCTGGAGGAGTGCCAGGACCAGCGCGCCACCGAGGTTCACGTGGTGCAGCAGCGCCTCCACGACACACTGGCCGACCTGGCCTCACGCCTGACCGGCAAGCGCCCGATGGTGCTTCCGATCGTGGTCGAGGTCTAAGAACCCGTTTCAACATGGGTTCCGTCGTGAGGCGCAGGGCGCGGTGGTTGCGGGAAGGATCGAGTGGTGGGCGGCGCGGAGGCGTGGCCGGAGGTCACGTTGAGCACCGCACGCCGCGTGGGACGCACCCGCAGCCGGCGCGAACCAGCCGCAACAGGAGCCCATGTTGAAAACGGGTTCTACCTAAGAGCCGGGCAGGCGGGCGCTGCGGTAGAACGAGAAGCCCTGCTGGTCGGTACCGCCCATGCGCGTGAAGTAGCCGCCGAACCCGGCGCCGGGGGGACCGTTCGCGATCACCAGCAATCCGTGGTCGGAGTTCGCGCCCGGATCCCAGGGCAGCAGGGTGTTGTCGGCGGTGTCGAACGCCGCGACGTGATGGCGGGTCGAGCACGGCGCCATGTTGCCGGGCGTGCAGCCCGGGCCGGCGAAGTTGAAGTGCCCGCCGGCGTACAGCACACCCGCCCTGAGCATGCAGCCCGGCGTGTCGCCGTCGTCCTGCTGGGTGAACGAGTTGAGCAGCGCGCCTGACCGGGGATCGAACGCGCTGACGTTGTAGGACGTCTTCGTGCCGTTCACCTTCCAGTAGCCCCCGCACGTGTAGATGCGCGTCGACGTCGCGATGACCCGGTACACCCGGCTGGTCTCGACGGTTGTGCAGGCGGGGCAGTTGGCGGCCGCGTAGATGTTGGGGTTGAAGGCGAGCACCTTCGCCCCGTCGTTGATCGGCACCGCCGCGATCTCGTTGCGAGCGACGCCGTCGACGAGGCCGAAGTGGCCGCCAAAGTAGACCCGCTGCCCGTTGGCGGAGAACGCGATGGTGAACACCCGCGGCGCGCACCGGGGCGGGCACGCGAATCCGGTGATCTGGCCGATTGCGGGAGCCCATGCGGCGAGTGGGGCGCTCGACGACTTGCCGATCTCGGCCAGATGGTGGCGGCTCCGGCCGCCGACCTTGCCGAAGTCGCCGCCGGCAAAGAGCTGGCCGTTGGGCCCGATCTTCAGGACGTAGACCGACCGGTTGGCGCCGGGATTCCACCTGGCGACGGCCCCCTTGAGCGTGATGGCCGCCAGGTTGGCGCGCGCCCGGCCGCCGACAACGGTGAAGCTGCCGCCCAGATACACCCGCTTCGAGGTGACGGCGATCGTTCGCACCGTCCCGTTCGCGCCCGGATGCCACTTGAGCACGGTGCCCGTCTTCATATTGAACGCGGCCACGTTGCGGCGGGCGACGGCACCGCTCCCCGCCGGCGCACCCGGGGGCCGCACGGCGGTGAACTCGCCTCCGACGTACATGACGTTGCCGGCGAAGGCGATGGCGCGCACGGTGCCGTTGGTCTGCCAGGACGTGCTTGGCGGATAGGGGTTCGCCGCCAGAGCCTGCCCCGATGACCCCCCGATCACCACCATCACCGCCGCGACTGTGAGAAAGAGTCTCAGTCGCACGGAGGCGAGTCTAGCCGAGAACATGTCCAGTGGAATGTTCGCTTACATGCTCCGCACAAACACGCGCCCGCGGTGCAGGGGAAGGGGAAGCGGCGCCGAACTTCCTCCACGATGACAAGAGCAACGACGCGTGCACGAGGTCGCGCCGCTGGCTCTCGCACGAAGACTCGGCGCCCGAGCACCCCCACCCGCCACTCGCCCCCCCGGCGGAAGCGGGCGCCGAGTCGTTCGGCGCGCCAGCAGCGCACCGACCTCATCGGAGGCGGACTGCTTGCCCTGGGTGCGTTCCTGGGCTTCGTCGAGTACCTCGGCTGGGACGGCGGCGTCGTCGGCCTGAAGATCGATACCGCCCTGCACCTTGTGATCGGACGGGCGAGCGTGGTGGTGCCGCCCCTGCTCGTCGCCGTCGGCGCCGCGATCTTTCTGCGCAGCCCGCTGACGCGGCTGCGGCCGCTGCGCACGGGGGCGATCGTCTGCCTCGCGACGCTGGTGGTGGCGCTCTCGACAACCGACACGAGCACCGCCGAGCAGCACGGGGGACTCGTGGGCGCGTATGCGCGGATCGGGCTTGACGGCCTGGTCGGCCCGATCGGGGTCTCGATTCTGGTGGTACTGGGCGCCGTGGTCGGACTCGTGCTCGTTACCGGCGCCTCGCTGGGCGTGGCGATGCGGGCATCGGGCCGGCACGTCGCCCGCGCCGCGGGTGCCGGTGTGCGTCTGTCGGAGGAGGTCGGGCGCCGCTACCGCGACCGGCCGGCCACACGGCCGGCGCTGCACGCCGTGCCGAGCCCGGAGCCGTCCTCGCCGCCGATCGACGCCTCACATGCGTTTGCCGACATGTACGACAGCGAGGTGCCCGCCCTGGAAGACCCACCCACCCCGCCGCCGCTCCAGTATGAGCCGCCGGCAGACAGCGACGATCCCGCGGACGAGCCGACACCCGTGCTGCCTCCGCCTGCCGCCGGCCGCGTGCCCTACCGGCTCCCGCAGGCGTCGATTCTGAAGCGCAGCGCCGCCACCCGAGGCGCCGCCCAGGATCACGACCGCATCGCCCGCCAGCTGGTCGAGGCGCTCGCGAACTTCGGCGTCGAGGCCCGGGTGATCGGCATGGTCACGGGCCCGCGCGTGACCCGCTACGAGCTCCAGCTCGCCCCGGGCATCAAGGTCAGCCGCGTCTCGCAGCTGCGCGACGACCTCGCCTACGCCCTGGCCACCACCGAGATCCGCATCCTCGCGCCGATCCCGGGCAAGCAGGCGGTGGGCGTCGAGGTGCCCAACCTGTCGGCCAACCTGGTCACCCTGGGGGACATCTACACCGAGCCGCCCGCCGGATCGAGTCCGCTCACGGCGTGGCTCGGCAAGGACATCTCGGGGCATGGGATCGCCTGCGACCTCGCCCGCATGCCGCATCTCCTGATCGCCGGCACCACCGGGTCGGGCAAGTCGGGGTGCATCAATGCGATCCTGTGCTCGATCCTCCTGCGCGCATCGCCGGACGAGGTGCGCATGATCCTCGTCGACCCCAAGCGGGTCGAGCTGAACCACTACGAGGCCATTCCGCACCTGCTCACGCCGGTGGTCACGAACATGAAGAACGCCTCGCTGGTGCTGCAGAACGTGGTCCGCGAGATGGAGACGCGCTACGAGACGATGGGCGCGGCCAAGGCGCGCAACCTGGCCGAGCTGAATGCAGGCCGGGCGGCGCTCGGTCGCGACACGCTGCCGCACATCCTGGTCGTGATCGACGAGCTCGCCGACCTGATGATGGTCTCGCCGGCAGAGGTCGAGGACGCGATCATCCGCCTGGCGCAGAAGTCGCGCGCGGTCGGCATTCACCTGGTGCTGGCGACCCAGAGCCCGCGGGTCGACGTGATCACCGGAATGATCAAGGCCAACGTGCCGTCGCGGATCGCCTTTGCGGTGTCATCGCAGACCGATTCACGGGTGATCCTCGACACCGGCGGGGCGGAGGCGCTCCTGGGCCAGGGGGACATGCTCTACAAGCCGCTGGGGACCTCGAAGCTGCAGCGCATCCAGGGCGCGTTCATCTCGGAGGGTGAGACCCAGAAGATCGTCGAGGCCTGCCGCCGTCAGGGCGAGCCCACCTTCGAGGAGGAGCTTCTCGAACTGCCTGCCGACGTCGAGCCGGAGAGCCTCGATGCCGACGAGGACCCCGTGCTCGAAGACGCCATCCGGCTCGTCGCCCAGCACCAGACCGCCTCGGTGTCGCTGCTCCAGCGGCGCCTGCGCGTCGGGTACACCCGGGCCGGGCGCCTGATCGACATGCTCGAGCGGCGCGGGATCGTGTCCGGCTACGAGGGCTCCAAGGCCCGCAAGGTGCTGATCACGGAGTCCGATCTGCACCGGATCCTCGGTGAGAGCTCCTCACCGCTGGCCGAGCCGGCCGACGAGATCACCATCGGCTGATCCCCAGTCGCCGGGGCCCCGTTACGATCTCCCGCGGTGACCGACGACTGGTATTCGCGCCTGATCGCAACCGGCCTCCTCGACGTGCTGGCGCCGTATCAGCCCGCGCTCGTGGGGGTGCACCCGCTCGGGATCGCGCCCGAGGGAGCGCCGGTCGAGATCGTCTGCCGCGCGACCGATCTGCAGGCGTTCGCCCGCGTCCTCGAGAACACCTACGGCGACCGGGAGGGCTTCGCGCTCTACGGCGGCCGGCTCGACGAGGAGCCCGCGGTCTTCGCGGAGTTCGCGCTCGACGGGCTGCCGCTCGAGATATCGGCGCAGCGCGAGCACCTCCACCGCCGGCTGGGGGCGGCAACGCTCGGGATCTCACGGGTGCTCGACGAGGCGGGGCCGGTGACGCGGGCACGGCTCGCGGCGGCCGTCGCCGGCGGCGCCGACTGGCTGGATGCGGCCACGGGCCAGCTCAACCTCGGCCGCTCGGCGCTCGAGTCGCTCTCGACCGCGAACCCGACGCTCGTCGCCCGGGTGATGGGCGTGCCGCGGCCCGGGCCGAGGGTGCGGGAGTACGCGGTGGCGGTGATGGTGGGGATCGCGGCCGACCTGCTGATCGTGGCCGCGGGCGCCGCCCGGGGCTCGCAGGAGTACACGGGGATCATGTTCCTTCTCGAGGCGGCGGTCCTCGGTGCCGTCTTCGGCGCCCGGCTGGCGTTGGTGGCATCGCTCGCGCCTCTGGTCTTCTTCGGGCTGCTGGTCGCGTCGAGCGTGGCGATCGGCGGCGAGTCGTGCTCCCCCGACTGCAGCCTGCAGGCGGCCGACTACCTGTTCGTGGGGCTGATCGTGGCCAGCGCGGCGGGCTTCGCCGGACTGATCCGGGACCGCTACTTCCCCCGGACTGCGTGATCCGCTCGGCGGCCCTGGTGCTCCTGGCCGCGACGGCCGCCGGCTGCGGATCAGACCTGCGGGCGGCATCGGTGGCGCCCGCCGCTCCCGTGCGGATCCTGCTCGTGCGGGCAACGCCGCAGCTCGCGCAGGGAGTTCGCGACTCGATTGCGCTGATCGGCGCCCGCACCGTGAGGTCGGTCGACCGGGCGGATCTGGTCGTGACCGCGCAACAGGCGGCCGCGGCTGCCGCCGCGCGCGCGAACCCGGGCACGCACGTGCTCGTGGTGGGTGCGCGCCCGACCGGAGCGGTCGCGGCCAACGTGAGGGTCGTCGAGTTCGACCGCGGTGAGCTCGCCTACCTGGCGGGGGCGCTCGCCGCGTTGCAGGGCCGGGAGGTTGCGGTGGCCGAGCCCGGGCACGTCCTCGCCGCCGCGTTTCGGGCCGGCGCGCGCGCCGCGCACCGGGGGGCGCATACCTCCTCCGTGGCGTGCGGCCGGCCGACCGCCGCCACCGTCGTCTACATCCCCGACCCGGCCTGCAGGCCGCGCGCCCCGGCGGCCCACGTGATCGCTCCCGTGGCGCTTGCCGGCGCGAGGATGCTGGCCGTCCTCGAGACGCGGCCGCAGGTCGTCGTGGCCGAGACGGCGCGCAGCGTCCAGGACGGCGCGTTCGAGCCGGGCATCGCCCTCGAGGGCCTGCGCGAAGACGCAATCGGCTTCAAATGGGTCTCGCCGGCGGTCGCGCCCGGCGCCGTGAACCGGCTTCAGGACATCGAGGACACGGTTCGCGCCGAGACGGCGGACGTCCCGGCGGTGGCACCGTGAGCTGCCACCGCACCACCGGCCGCCACCGGAGTACACTGGTCGAACCGCTGCGGAAGCAGCGCTTTTTGCCATGTTCGAGATCGGGAGCTCACTCAGGGAAGCCCGTGAACGCCGGAACCTGAGCTACGGCCAGGTCGAAGCGGACACAGCAATTCGCACGCGCTATATCCGGGCCCTCGAGGACGAGGACTTCCACATCCTGCCCGGGCCGACGTACACGAAGGGCTTCCTGCGCGCTTACGCGGAGTACCTGGGCCTCGACGGGCAGCCGTTCGTCGACGAGTTCAACTCGCGCCATCACGACCCCCGCGCCGGCATCGAGCACCAGCCGATCACGTCCAGGCCGCGGTCGCGCCCTCAGCAGCGCCGCCGCCGGCGCGAGTCGAACCTGATCATGATCGCCCTGGCGGCGATCGTGGCCGTCTCGTTCCTGGTGGTGCTCGCCCTGCGCTTCCCGCCGCAGCCGACGGCTCCGTACAACACGAACACGGGCCCGCCGGCAACGACCACAGGGACGACGGCAACCACGACCACCACTGACACCACCGCCACCGTCAAGAAGCGGTTCCGGGTCACGATCGCCCTGAGCGCGTCCACCTGGATCGAGGCGACCGTCGGGTCTCCGACGGGACCTGCCGTCATCACCGACGGCGGTCTCAACCTGGGGGCACCGCACGGCCTCACGATCAACTCCGCCGACCATCCCACCATCACCTTCGGCTCGCGCAAGCCCATCTACCTGGCCGTGGGCGCCCCGGGCAACGTCACGCTCACCATCGACGGCCGCCAGGTCCCGCTGCCCCATGTGGCGACCGGGCACCGGGTGCGCCTGGACGCCTCCGGCGCCATCGCCGTTTGAGCCGCCCGGCCGCCGCAATCCTGCTCACGGGCAATGAGCTCCTCCGCGGAGTGATCGCCGACACGAACGGGCCGCACCTGGCCGCAGACCTCGAGCGGCTGGGGTTCTCCGTGCGGCGCACATTGGTGGTGGGAGACGATCTCGAGGACATCCGCGCCGGCCTGCGCCTGATGCTCGAGACGGCCGATCTGGTGGTGACGTCCGGCGGGCTCGGCCCGACCCACGACGACCGCACCGTCGAGGCGCTCGCGCAGGTCGCGGGTGTCCCGCTCGAGCTCGACCCCGATGTCCTGGGGCGGATCGACCGCTGGACCGATCAGGTCGCGGTCCGCTACGGGCTCGACCGGGAGGGGTTCGACGCCGGCAACCGCAAGCAGGCGCACATCCCGGCAGGGGCGGAGGTGCTGGGCATCGCCGGTACCGCGCCGGGCCTGGTGATGGCGGTCGGGGCGGCCTGGGTGGTGGTGCTCCCGGGCGTTCCGTCCGAGCTGCGGCGGCTGTGGGAGATGGCTCCCGAGCATGCGTCGCTCGCGCCGCTCTTTGCCCGCGCGGAGCCGCGGCGGAGGTGGCTGATCCGCACCTACGGCATCGGCGAGTCGCACGTGGCCGACCTGTTCGCCGAGGCGGGCGGGGATTCCCCCGGTGTCGAGACGGGCATCTGCGCCCGCAACTTCGAGATCGAGATCGACATCCGCGCCGAGGCCTCCGCGGCAGCGGCCGCTGCCGCTCTGGCCGAGCGCCTGACCGGGATGCTGGGCGAGCACGTGTTCGCAACCGACGAGCGCCCGTTGCCGGAGATCGTGCTCGACCTGCTGCGCGACCGCGGATGGACGGCCGCCACCGCGGAGTCGTGCACCGGCGGCATGGTGGCCGAGCGCCTGACCGACATCCCCGGAAGCTCCGAGGCGTTTGCGGGCGGGGTGGTCGTGTATTCGGACGAGCTCAAGCAGGCGCTCCTGGACGTGCCGGCCGACCTCCTCGCCCGCCACGGAGCGGTCAGTCCCGAGGTGGCCGCGGCCATGGCCACCGGCGCGCGGCAGCGGCTCGGAGCCGACGTGGCGGTGTCGGTGACGGGCATCGCCGGGCCCGGCGGGGGCAGCGCGGAGAAGCCCGTGGGGCTCGTGTATCTGCATGTCTCCTCGCCGGCCGGCGAGGATCAGCGGCGGATGGACGTGCCCGGCGGCCGCGACATCGTCCGCGCCCGCGCTGCCACCGCCGCTCTGCAACTCGTGCGTGCGCACGTCGTGGCAGCTTCGGCGCACGTGCGGCCTTGAACCGCGTCCGACCGGCCCTCTAGTATCTACGAACATCTGTTCGGGCGCCGGTCGCGTACGTCGGCCCCGGCTGCGACAATACGAGCGGCGCGCCGCGGGGACGCGCCGAGAGGAAGGTGGAGAGACCATGGAGCGAGATAAAGCCCTCGAGGCCGCAGTCAGCCAGATCGAGCGCCAGTTCGGCAAGGGCGCGATCATGAAGATGGGGGACTCCCCGCCGGTGGCGATCGACGCCGTCTCGACGGGCGCCCTGTCACTCGACGTCGCCCTGGGCATCGGCGGCCTGCCGCGTGGCCGGGTGTGCGAGGTGTTCGGGCCGGAGTCGTCGGGCAAGACGACGCTGTGCTACCACGTGATCGCCGAGGCGCAGCGCCGGGGTGGCCTGGCGGCGTTCATCGATGCCGAGCACGCCATGGACCCGTCGTACGCCCGCCGCATCGGGCTCAACGTCGACGATCTGCTCCTGAGCCAGCCCGACAACGGCGAACAGGCGCTCGAGATCGCCGAGCTCCTGATCCGATCGGGCGCGCTCGACGTGCTCGTGATCGACTCGGTGGCGGCGCTCGTGCCCCGGGCCGAGATCGAGGGTGAGATGGGCGACTCCCACGTCGGCCTGCAGGCCCGCCTCATGAGCCAGGCGCTGCGCAAGATCGCCGGCACGCTCAACCGCACGGGCACGATCTGCATCTTCACCAACCAGCTGCGCGAGAAGATCGGGGTCATGTTCGGATCGCCCGAGACGACCCCCGGCGGCAGGGCGCTCAAGTTCTACTCGTCGGTCAGGCTCGACATCCGCCGCATCGAGACGCTCAAGGAGGGCACCGAGGCGGTCGGCAACCGGGTGCGGGTGAAGGTGGTCAAGAACAAGGTGGCACCGCCGTTCAAGCAGGCCGAGTTCGACATCGCCTACGGCGAGGGCATCTCGTGGGAGGGATCCGTGCTGGACGTCGCGCTGGAGCACAAGGTGATCCAGAAGGCCGGCTCGTACTTCTCGTTCGGGGATGAGCGGCTCGGACAGGGCCGCACCAACGTCAAGGCGTTCCTGGTCGAGCACCCCGACGTCACCTCCAAGCTGCTCGACAGCATCCAGCTGGCCCTGCCCGACACCGTCATCCCGAGGCATCAGGGCACGGATGCTGGTGGACCGCTCCAGCCGGTCAAGATCCCCACCAGCGCTGGTGCGGACGGCGCCGCCGCTCCCGTCGAGGACGACGAGGCGGCAATGTCCAACGGGGCGTCGCTGGCGGCGGTCGAGTAGCGGCGGGGCGGAGGGGGGAGCGGGCGGTGACGATGGCCGCCACCGCCACCGTTGTCGGCCTGCGCCGGCCGCGACCCGGTGACCCCACCGTCGAGGTGGTGCTGGGGTCGGGCGATCGGCTCCGCGTGCACGACCGCCGGCTTGCCGAGCACGGCGTGGCCGTCGGCGCGTGCCTCGACCCGGCTGCGCTTTCGGCACTCGAGCGGGCCGGCGCCGCCGATGCCGCCGAGCGGCGTGCGCTGCGCCTGATCGCCCGCCGCCCGCGATCGCGGGCCGAGCTCGCGCGCCGCCTGTCGGCGTGGGGGCTCGCGGCGGAGGATGCGGCCCCGGTGCTCGAGCGGCTCGAGAGGATCGGCGTGCTCGACGACGCCGCGCTGGCCGCGGCGGTGGTCTCGAGCCGGCGTGCGCATGCCTACGGCCGGCTTCGCATCGAGGCCGACCTCACCCGCCTCGAGGTCGACCCCGCCGTCGGTGATCCGGTGGCGGCCACGTCGGCCGAGACCGAGGCAGACCGCGCCCGGCAGGCGCTGCAGGCACGGCGCGTGCCGGCCACCCGAGATCCCGGCGATCTCCGCCGTGCGTCGGCATTCCTGTCCCGGCGCGGCTTCGACGGCGACACCGTCGCGGCCGTGCTCGGGTTTGACGACGCCTGCTGAAGACGGCGCGCTCCGGACAGTGGCGGCCCGTCGTTGCCCAAACGGCGGCCGCTCGTCTACGATCCATTCGAGTCTGGCTTTACCAATGCTCTGTACCTTCTCCTGCCGGAAGGCGGGTTGATTGCACCGGTTCGCGTCTTCGATCAGTTCGCGCCTCACCTTCGCCTCGCGGAGAGGGCCCGAGCCTCGGCACGCCCCGGTGGGCGGCGGCAAGCCCGGCCCGCATACCTGATTCGATGACGGCTGCCGCCCTGCGGCGGCCACGCATAGAAGGAGACACGGTGGAGTCTTTGCTGATCGGGCTCGCGCTGCTACTCGGCGTGGGGGCCGGATACGCCGTGGAGAGCCGGCGCCGGCGCCCCCAGATCGCCGATGCAGAGCGACAGGCACAACGCATCATGGAGGACGCCGAGCGCCAGGCCGGCGCCCAGCTCAAGGAGGCGCAGGTAGCGGCCCGCGAGGATCTGCTCGCGCAGCGCACGGAACAGGAGCGCGACCTGGCGGAACGGCGGGCGGAGCTGATCAAGGCCGAGGAGCGGGTCTCGGCCGCGCAGGCACAGTCCGACCTGCGAGCCGAGGAACTCGGCCGCCGCGACCAGTCGATCGCCGACCGCGAGGTGCACGCCAAGCAGCTGCAGGAAGACCTGAAGGCGGCCCGTGACGCCGAGCTCGCGTCGCTCGAGCGGATCGCTTCGATGACGGCGCACGACGCTCGTGACGCCCTGCTCACGCGCGTCGAGCAGGAGGCGCGGTCGGACATGGCCAAGCTCGTGCGCCAGATCGAGGAGGAGGCCCGGATCGACGCCGACAAGCGCGCCCGCAACATCCTCTCGGTCGCGATCCAGCGCACGGCCTCGAGCCACACCGCCGAGACGACGGTCTCGGTCGTCCAGCTCCCATCCGACGACCTCAAGGGCCGCATCATCGGCCGCGAGGGGCGCAACATCCGGGCGCTCGAGAACCTGACCGGGGTCGACGTGATCATCGACGACACGCCCCAGGCGGTCGTCCTCTCGGCCTTCGACGGCGTCCGCCGCGAGATCGCCAAGCTCACGATCGAGAATCTGATCGCCGACGGCCGCATCCATCCCTCGCGGATCGAGGAGATGTACTACCAGTCCAAGGCCCAGATCGAGCTGCAGATCGTCCAGGCGGGCGAGGAGGCCAGCTTCGAGGCCAACGTGCACGGCCTCCATCCCGAGCTGATCAAAATCCTCGGCCGGCTGCGCTACCGCACGAGCTACGGCCAGAACGTGCTCAAGCACTCGGTCGAGTGCGCCCATCTGGCGTCGATCATGGCCGCCGAGCTGGGAGCGAGCCAGAAGACCGCCCGCCGGGCGGCGCTCCTGCACGACATCGGCAAGGCGGTCACGCACGAGGTCGAGGGCCCGCACGCGGTCATCTCGGCCCAGATGTCGAAGAAATACCGCGAGTCTCCGAGCGTGTGCCACGCCATCGAGGCCCACCACCACGACGTCGAGCCGCAGACGGTCGAGGCCGTGCTCGTGATCGCGGCCGACGCGATCTCGGCGTCACGGCCGGGTGGCCGCGGCGAGGCACTCGAGCACTACATCAAGCGGCTCGAGACGCTCGAGCGGATCGCAACCGCAAAGGACGGCGTCGAGCGCTGCTACGCCATGCAGGCCGGGCGCGAGATCAGGGTGATGGTCAAGCCCGAGGAGGTCGACGACGACACCGCCGTCCTTCTGAGCCACCAGATCGCCCGTGAGATCGAGGACCAGCTCGAGTACCCGGGCCAGATCAAGGTCACGGTGATCCGGGAGTCGCGCGCCACCGAGATCGCGAAGTAAACCCGAGCACACTGCGACGTTTACAGAAGGCTTACTGGAGCCGCCACCACGCATGCCGATACTGGTGACATGCGAAAGATCGCCTTTATCACCGCAGTTCTCGCGGCACTCGCCGTCGCCGCGCCGGCGTCCGGCGCACTGCTCGCCAAGTCGTGTGGCAACAGTTGTGCGACGCTCACGGCGTCGGGCAAGGGCAGCCTGGGAGTTGTGGGCTCGGGAGCCGAGTGGGGCAGCTTCTCGAGCGGCACCGTGTGGGTGCGCGACCGCACCGGCAAGGGCAACCCCCGGAACTGGGTGCACGGCTCGTCACTGAAGTGGAAGTCTCTGGGAGACGACGGCTGGAAGGCCACGACCACCAAGGCACTCACGTTCTCGGCTACCGGCAAGTTCTGGGTCAAGCTGGAGGGCACGAACATCCAGATGAGCGGCGTCGTCGACGGCACCGGCAACATCAAGGGCAGCGGTACGTACGCGCTCAACGGCCACAAGCAGAGTTGGCCCAGCGCCAACCGGGCACTCACGTTCTAGGCGCCCGCCACCCCAGGCTGTAACCTACGAAGATGGCCGAAAAGATCCTCGTGGTCGAGGACGAGCGGAACATCGCCTCGTTCGTGGCCATGTACCTCAAGAACGCGCGCTACCAGGTCGACATCGCCCGCGATGGCGCCGAGGCGCTGCAGAAGGCCGAAAGCGTCAAGCCCGACCTGGTCGTCCTCGACCTGATGCTGCCAGACATCGACGGGCTCGAGGTGTGCCGCCAGATCCGGTCGACCTCCGACGTGCCCATCCTCATGCTGACCGCCCGCGACGACGACGTGGACAAGATTGTCGGGCTCGAGGTGGGGGCCGATGACTACCTGACGAAGCCCTTCAACCCGCGTGAGCTGGTGGCCCGCATCAAATCCATCCTGCGCCGGTCGAGCCAGACGGCTCGCAGCTCGCGGCCGCAGGAGGCGGCGATGGAGCACGGCCACCTGCGCATCGACGCCGGCCGCCGCGAGGTGACCGTCTCGGGCCGGCAGGTGCAGCTCGCCCCGAAGGAGTTCGACCTCCTTTGGGAGCTGCTCGATCATCGCGGCCTGGTGCTGACCCGCGACCAGCTGCTCGAGCGGGTGTGGGGCTACACCTTTGCGGGGGACACCCGCACCGTGGACGTGCACGTGCGCCAGCTGCGGCGCAAGCTCGGCGATGACTGCCCGGTGGCGACCGTTTGGGGCGTGGGATACAAGGTCGCTGACGATGCTGCAGTCACTTAGAGCACGCCTCGCCTTTCTCTTCCTCGGCACGCTCGTGCTCGCAACGGTGATCGCGAGTGTGGTGGTCGTGAGCCTGTACCAGTCGTACAACCGCGACCAGACGACCAAGGAGTTGCGTGCACAGGTGGACGGGCTCCGTGCCTACTACCAGCTCGCCTACCGAGACAAGTACATCCACCCGAAAGCGAACATCCGCACACCTTCGCGGATCACCGCGAGAGACTTCGAAAAGGTGAGTGGAGCCGTTGCCTACTACGACGGGCCGCGGCTGTTCCCCGGACAGGCCAGGAGCCTGACGAACGCCAAGATCAAGCGCATCAACGTCACATCCTTGACACCCTCCGAGCGGCCGACGTTCGAGTTCACCCCCGCCGGGAGGACGCAGACCTTCATCGGAGTCGCGGCCCCCATCTTCAACGGCAATCAGTCCGTGGGTGCGGTCGTGTTGGCCCGCCCCCTGGCCGACGTCAACAACGCGTGGAAGAACGTGATCGGCCTTGTGGCCGCCGGCGTCGCGGTCGGGCTGATCGTGGCCATCTTTCTGGCCACCTACGTCGCCCGCCGCATCACCCAGCCGCTGCGGGTGATCGGGAGCGCCGCCGACAAGGTCGCCCGCGGCGACCTGGACGTGAACGTGATCGGCAAGCGCACCTCCGACGACGAGCTCGGCCAGCTGGCGACGCGCTTCCAGGGCATGGTCGACCGGCTGCGTGAGGTGGACGAGCTCGAGCGCAACTTCCTGATGCGCGTCACGCACGAGCTGCGAACGCCCCTGACCGCCATCTCCGGCCACGTCCAGGCGCTCGACGAGGGCGTGGTCGGCCCCGACGACCTGGACGAGTCACTCGGCGCGGTCAACGAGGAGGTGCGCCGCCTCGACCGGCTCGTCGGCGACCTGCTCGACCTCACCCGGCTCGAGGCGCACCAGTTCCGGGTGGTGAGCGAGGAGGTCGGCCTGCACGCGCTGCTCGAGCGGGCGGCGTCGTCGTTCCGCGAGAAGGCGCGCACGAACGACGTCGCCTTCGACACGCCGATCGAGAATGCCCCCACGATCATCACCGATGGCGACCGCGTCCTCCAGATCGTGAACAACCTGCTCGACAACGCCTTCCGCTGGACACCCAAGGGCGGCACGGTCGCGCTCGGCTGCAACAGCTCGAACGGCATCGCCGCGATCACCGTGACCGACACCGGCCGCGGCATCGCGCCGGCCGAGCGCGAGGCCGTGTTCCACCCGTTCTACAGCCGCCGCGGCGAGGGCGGCACGGGCCTCGGCCTGTCGATCGCCCGCGAGCTCGCCACGGCGCTGGGCGGCCGACTCTCGGTCGAGAGCGAGCCCGGCCAGGGCACGACCTTCACGCTGTCCCTGCCCCGCAAGCGGCGCAGGCGGGCGAAATGAGGATCCGCCTGTGCGACACCGAGCAGGACCTGTCCGGGATCAGCGTCGAGCTCGTCATCACGGCCGAGCCGTTCGCCGAATCGGTGCCCTACTCGCTGACGCTGCACGCGGGCGGGACGGCGATCGCCCACGTCTCGGAGGCCGAGCTGACCCCGGCGGAGCTCTTTGCGCTCGGCCACGCCCTCCTGGACGCGGCCGCTGACGGCTTCGGCCACTTCGTCCCAGCGGACGAGGTGTTCGGCCTCGACCTCGCTCCGCCAAGCGTGCCGAGGGCGATCGACGAGGTCGGCCTGGCGGTGTGGGTGGACGCCGGCCGCGCCCAGGCCGAGACGCCGACGCGAAGCGGCGTCGCGGTGCAGTTGATCGTCGACGCCCCGGCGCTCGCCGGGGTCGCAGAGGCGGTCTGCGACCAGGCCGCCCGGGTGCTCAACGCCTGATTCGCTCGGCCGTCGCGCGGTACGTCTCGAGATCCCCTGCGGAGAAGAGCACGAACACCAGCCGGCGGACGTGCGCCGAGGCATCGGCGGCGGACGACGCCGCGGCTAGCGCGACGTCGGCCGCCCGGTCGACCGGATAGCCGTAGATGCCCGTCGAGATGGCCGGAAACGCCATCGATTCGCAGCCGAGCTCGCTCGCCACCTCCACCGAGCGCCGGTAGGCCGACGCCAGAGCCTCGGCCTCGCCGGAGCCGCCGCCGCGCCACACAGGGCCGACCGCGTGGATGACGTACCGGGCCGGCAGGTTGCCCGCGCCGGTCGCGCGGGCATCGCCCGTCGGGCAGCCGCCCAGCCGGCGGCACTCCTCCAGGATCGACGGGCCGCCGGCGCGGTGGATGGCGCCGTCGACCCCGCCGCCACCCAGAAGGCCGCTGTTGGCGGCGTTCACGATCGCGTCGACGGCGATGGTGGTGATGTCCCCGCGCACCAGCTCCAGATCGACGTCCATCGGGGCACGATAGCTACGCTCTGGACGACCACTAAGGAGTCTGGGATGGACGTACGCGCGCTGCAGGAACCCCTGAAGGCCGGCTATCGCAACGACCCCGAAAGCGGCCGGATCACGCTCACCGCGCGGGGCGGACGGGCCGGCCAGCCGATGGGATGCTCCATCGACGTCGGGCGGGCGCAGTACGCGGCCCAGGCACACGCGGGCGTGGGCGGCGAGGGGACGGGCGCCTGCTCAGGCGACCTGCTTCTGGGCGCCCTGGCGGCCTGCGCGCAGATCACGTGCCAGATGGTGGCCGCGGCGATGGGCCTCGACGTCCGCGACATCGCCGTCACGGCCGAGGGCGACCTCGACCTGCGGGGGACGCTCGGCGTCGACCGCGACGCCCCGGTGGGGTTCACGGACATCCGGCTCGCGTTCGCCGTCGATGCGCCCGCCGCAACTCCGGAGGAGCTCGAGGGTCTCCACCGCCGCACCGAGCGCTACTGCGTCGTCATGCAGACCCTGGCCGCGCCGCCCGCGATCAGCACGAGCTGGCCCGCGGCGGAGGTAGGCTGACCGGGTGAGGCGCTACCACGTCACGACGTTCGGCTGCCAGATGAACGTGCACGACTCCGAGCGGATCAAGGGCCTCCTGGAGTCGGTCGGACTGGGGGAGGCCGCCGACCCCGCCGAGGCCGACTTTCTGGTCTTCAACACCTGCACGATCCGCGAGAAAGCCGACGACCGCCTGATCGCGCACCTGATGGACGCGCGGGCGGCAAAGCAGCGCGACCCCGACAAGGTGATCGTGGTCGGCGGGTGCTGGTCGGAGTCGATGAAGGACGAGCTGTTCGAGCAGTTCCCGTTCGTCGACCTCGCCTTCGGCCCCGGGAACATCCACCGCCTGGGCGACTTCATCGAGGCGGGCGGCGAGATCCCGCGCGGCCACTTCTCGACGTTCGACAGCTTCGCCGGCGAGCTGCCGCTCAAGCGCGACCGGCCCCACCAGGCCTGGCTGCAGATCTCGACCGGCTGCAACTGCAATTGCTCCTACTGCATCGTGCCGAGCGTCCGCGGGCGCGAGGCCAGCCGCCACCCCGACGACCTCAGCCGCGAGGCGGCGCTCTTTGCCGCCGACGGCGTGCGCGAGCTGACGCTGCTCGGCCAGAACGTGAACTCCTACGGCCGCGACCTGCGGCCCGGTGTCGTGACGGGCTTTGCGGCGCTCCTGCGCGGGCTCGACGCCGTGCCGGGGATCGACCGCATCCGGTTCACCAGCCCGCATCCCAAGGACATGCGCGACGACGTGATCGCCGCGATGGCCGAGTCGCCCGCGGTGTGCGAGCACCTGCACCTGCCCGTGCAATCCGGCTCCACCCGCGTGCTCAAGGCGATGCGGCGCACGTATTCGCGCGAGCGCTACCTGGCGCTCGTCGAGCGGATCCGCACGGCCATCCCCGGGATCGCGCTCACGACCGACATCATCGTCGGGTTCCCCGGCGAGACCGACGCCGAGTTCGAGCAGACGCTCGCACTCGTCGACGAGGTCGGCTACGACCACGCCTTCACGTTCGTCTACTCGCCCCGCCGCGGCACCGACGCAGCCCGGATGGCCGAGCAGGTGCCCGAGCCCGTCAAGAAGGAGCGCATCCAGCGGCTCGTCGATCGGGTGCAGCACCATGCGGCCGCACGCAACGCCGCCCTGGTCGGAACCGTTCAGGAGGTGCTGGTCGAAGGGCCGAGCCGCACGGACGCGGCGGTACTGCGCGGGACGGACGCGCACGAACAAGGCGGTCAACTTTTCCGGCGACGCGCCGGCGGGCGCGCTCGTGGACGTGCGTATCGGCGAGTCGACGTCGCAGACCCTGGCCGGCCGCCAGGTCGCCTTCGTCGCGGCATAGCCGGCCGGCCGTGGACGTCGTGGCCATCTTCGGGCCGACCGCGTCGGGCAAGAGCGCCGTCGCGCTGGCGCTGGCCGAGCTGATCGGGGGCGAGATCGTGTCGTGCGACGCGATGCAGCTCTATCGCGGCCTCCCGATCCTCACCAACCAGCCGACTGCGGCGGACATGGCCCGCGCGCCCCACCATCTGGTCGGGGTGTGGGAGCTCGAGCACTCCGGCTCGGTGGCCGAGTACGCCGGCCTCGCCCGCGCGGCCGTCGACGACGTGCTCGGCCGCGGCCGGGTTGCCGTCGTCTGCGGCGGCAGCGGCCTCTACATGCGGGCGGCGCTGGCCGAGATGCCACTGCCGCCGCGGGTGCCGGCGGCCGCCCGGGCGAGGTTCGAGCGGCTGTACGAGCGAGAGGGAGCCGGCGCCGCGCACGCCGCGCTCGCCACGGTCGACGCCCGGGCCGCCGCGGCGGTGCACCCGCACGACCGCCGCCGGGTGGTGCGGGCACTCGAGCTGCACGCCGCCGGCTCGAGCCTTGCGCCCGAGCACGACCGGCTGTGGGCCGGCGATGCCCGTCACCCGACCGCGATCGTCGGCCTGGACGCGCCGACGGGCCTCGTCTCTGACCGGATTGCGCGCAGGACGGAGGCCATGTTCGCGGCAGGGGTGGCGGACGAGGTGCGCGCGGCCCGCGCGGCGCACACGTTCTCGGCCACGGCCGAGCGCATCCACGGCCTCCAGGACGTGACCGCGCTCCTTGACGGGAGCATCGACCAGCCGGAGGCGGAGCGGCGCCTGAACGTGCGCACGCGCCGCTATGCGAAGCGCCAGCGCACGTGGATGCGGCGCCTGCCGCGCGTCTCGGTGGTCGCCGCCGACCGCGACCCGCGCGTGGTCGCCGCCGGGATCGCGGAGTCGCTGTGACCGGCCGGCGCGAGCACGATGCGGTTCGCGAGGCCCGCGACGCGCTGGTGATCGTGGCGGCGGCGGCACCCGTGGCGGCGGTGGCTGCGGTGCTGGCCGGGATCGCCGGCGGCGACCTGCGCGGGTGGGCGGAGTGGGTGATCGGCCCTCTGGTGGTGGCGGTCCTGCTGCTGGGGACGCTGGGCTCGGCGCTGCTGGTCGCCGACCGCCTGGGCAGCCGCTACATGCAGGCGCGGCCGGTTGCCATCAGCCGCCTGCGCCTGATCGCGATCGCGATCGGGGCCGGCATCCTGCTGGTCGCAGGGCTGCCGACGACCTGGCCCCTGGTCATCGGCTTCGCGCTCGTCTGCGCGGTGCTCGCGGCCGGGATCCTGGTCGGCGCGGCCCTCGGCACCCACTGAATATCCGGTGCCAGGCACTCAATATTCATGCCGCCGGTATCCTCTCGCGCCATGCGGTTTGAGAAGTGGCAGGCGGCCGGGAACGCCTACCTGGTGATGGAGCGGACGGACGTCGTGCACCCGCTCACGCCCGCGCGGGTGCAGCGCATCTGTCACCCCGATCTCGGCGCCGGCAGCGACGGCATCCTGGTGCTCGACCCGCTGGGTCGCGGCCACGAGCGGGTGCAGATCCTGAACCCCGACGGCGGCGAGGCGGAGTTCTCCGGCAACGGCAGCCGGATCGCGGCGGGCTATGTGGCCGGGCGTGACGGCGTCTCTGAGGTCGTGCTGGAGACCCTCAAGGGCACCGTCAGCGGGACGGTCGACGGCGGCTCGGTCACCATCGACGTGGGCGCCGCCGCCCTGGAGGGGTCGGATCACGCCCCGGACGGTGGCCCCCCGCCCGCGCCCGCCTACACGTTCGTGTCCCTCGGGAACCCGCACTGCGTGATCGAGACGGAGGCGGTGGACGGGCTCGACCTGGCCGCGGCCGGCGCGCCGATCGAGCGCCACCCGTGGTTTCCCAACCGTACCAACGTCGAGTTCTACCGCCCACTCGGAGGCAACGACATCCGCATGCGGGTATGGGAGCGCGGGGCGGGGGAGACGCTCTCGTCGGGCTCGGGATCGAGCGCAGCGGCGGTCGCCGCGGTCGTTGCCGGGCGCGCCGAGAGCCCCGTGACCGTGCACACCGACGGCGGCGAGCTCGTGGTGGCGGTCGACGAGCACCTGTCGGTGCGCCTGACGGGTCCCGTGCAGCGCGTCCACCGGGGCGAGTTCTCGGCCGACTTCGTCGCGGCGCTGGGAGCGCTCTAGCCGATGCGGGTCGCGGCGCGCGTCCAGGCACTGCCCCCGTATCTGTTCGCCGAGCTCGAGCGCAAGATCGAGGAGCGGCGGAAGGCGGGAGTGGAGGTGATCTCGCTCGGAATCGGCGACCCCGACGTGCCCACGCCGGCGGCCGTGGTCGAGGAGGCCCAGCGCCAGGTGGCGCGGCCGGACACCCATCAGTACCCCTCAAACCGGGGCCGGCCGGAGTTCCGCGAGGCCGTCGCGGCGTTCTACCGCACCCGGTTCGGGGTCGAGCTCGACCCCGATACCGAGATCCTGCCGCTGCTCGGAGGCAAGGAGGGCGTCGCCCACGTGTGCTTCGCGATGCTCGATCCCGGTGACGCCTGCCTGGTCGCCGACCCCGGGTATCCCGTATACACGTCCGGCACGCTCCTGGCAGGGGCAGAACCCATCCTGATGCCCCTGACCGCGGAGCGGGGCTTCCAGCCCCATCTGGAGGCCATTCCTGCGGAGGTCACGGGCCGGGCGAACCTGCTTTTCTGCAATTACCCCAATAATCCGACAGGTGCCGTGGTCGACGTCGAGTTCTTCGAGCGGCTGGCGGCGTTCGGGCTCGACCGCGACGTGCCGATCGTGCACGACAACGCCTACTCCGAGATCACGTTCGACGGCTACACGGCTCCCAGCTTCCTGCAGGCCCGGGGCGCGCGCGAGGCGGGTGTCGAGATGTTCTCGCTGTCGAAGACCTACAACATGACCGGCTGGCGGGTGGGGGCCGCGGTCGGGAACGCCGAGATGATCCAGGCGCTCTGGAAGCTGAAGACGAACATCGATTCGGGCGTCTTCGAAGCCGTCCAGATGGCGGCCGTGCGCGCGCTCACCGGACCGCAGGACGAGGTGCGCGAGATGTGCGCGATCTACGCCCGCCGCCGCGACCTGGTTCTGGCGGCCCTCCACGCCGTCGGGATCGACGTGCGGCCGCCGCGGGCCACGATCTATGTCTGGGTGCCGGTTCCGGCCGGCCACACCTCGGTCTCGTTCGCCGAGCTGGTGCTCGACCAGGCGGCCGTGGTGGTCTCGCCGGGATCGGCGTACGGGCCCAACGGGGAGGGCTACGTCCGCCTTTCGCTGACGGTGCCGGACGACGAGCTGCGCGAGGCGATGTCGCGGATCGAGCGGCATCTCAGAGTCACCGCCTGACAGGCCCTTCTTATACTGCTGGTCGTGACCGTGATCACCCCTCGTGACCAGGATCCCGAGCGCGGGGTGGTGGTGGCGTCGCTGGTGCCGGGCAGCGACGGCGCGGACGAGCTGGGGGAGATGCGCGAGCTGCTGCGAACGGCGCGCGTCGAGACCGTCGCGACCCTCGTGCAGCACCGGCGCCGGCCCGACCCGCGCACCTACCTCGGCCCGGGCAAGCTCGACGAGCTGCGGGAGCTCCTGGCGCAGGTCGAGGCCGAGGTCGTGGTATCGGACGACGAGCTGACGCCGCGCCAGCAGCGAACGCTCGAGGACGCGCTGCAGATGCGCGTCGTCGACCGCACCGCGGTGATCCTCGACATCTTCGCCCAGCATGCCCACACCGCCGAGGGCAAGCTGCAGGTGGAGCTCGCCCAGCTCGAGTACTCGCTCCAGCGGATGCGCGGGATGTGGAAGCATCTCGAGCGGCTCGGAGGCGGGGTCGGCACGCGCGGCCCGGGCGAGACCCAGCTCGAGTCCGACCGGCGCATGGCCCGGCGGCGGCTCGCCCTCCTGCGCACGCGCCTGCGCGACGTCGCCGCCCAGCGCGGTGTCATGCGCCGCCGGCGCACCCGCTCGGCGATGCCCGCAGTCGCACTGGCCGGGTACACCAACGTCGGCAAGTCGACGCTCCTGAACGCGCTCACGGGCTCCGAGGTGAGCGTCGACAACCGGCTGTTCGAGACGCTCGACCCGACCACGCGGGCATTTCGCGAGGAGGGCCGCACCTACCTCGTCACCGACACGGTCGGGTTCATCGGCAAGCTGCCGCACATGCTGGTCGAGGCGTTTGCGGCCACGCTCGAGGAGACGCTGGCCGGCGACCTCGTGCTGCTGGTGGTCGACGCGTCGGCGGGTGAGGAGGGCCTCGCGCGCCAGTTGGCCGACGTGCGGGCGGTGCTGAACGAGATCGGCGCGGACGAGATCCCGCAGATGCTCGTGGTCAACAAGATCGACGCGGTCGATGCGCTCAGCCGCCGCCGGCTCGCCAACCGCTTCCCGGACGCGATCCACATCTCCGCCCGCACCGGCGAGAACCTCGACGAGCTCAAGCACCGCGTGGCCGCCTTCTTCAGCGACCGGTACGTCGACGTGCGCCTGATGGTGCCGCACGGCCAGGGCGGGGAGCTCTCGGCGCTGTATTCCAGCGGTGCGCCGATCACCGCGCGTGAGGACGGGGCCGACGGGGTGCTCGTGACCGCCCGCCTGCCCCGCGACCTGGTCGGACGGTTCGCGGCGTTCCGCGTATGACGGAACTGCTCGTCCGGCGCCTGCATCCCGACGCGGTCGTCCCCGCCGGCGCCTACCCGGGCGACGCCGGGCTCGACCTGGCGAGCATCGAGGCGGCGGTGCTCGAGCCGGGCGAGCGGCGCATGGTGGCCACCGGCCTGGCGGTCGCAATCCCGGCCGGCCATGCCGGCTTCGTCCAGCCCCGTTCGGGGCTCGCGGCCCGCCACGGGATCGCGGTCGTCAACTCGCCCGGCCTGATCGACTCGGGCTACCGCGGCGAGCTGCGGGTGGTGCTCCTGAACACCGATGCCACCGAGCCGTTCCACATCCGCCCGGGCGACCGCATCGCCCAGCTCGTCGTGCTCGCGCTCCCCGAGGTGACCGTGACCGAGACCCTCGATCTGCCCCCGTCCGAGCGGGCTGAGCGCGGATTCGGATCGTCGACGGTGAGACCGGGGGCGTGAGCGAGCCCCGCATCCGGGTGGGGGCGCTGCTGCGCTCGGGCGACTCGGTGCTCCTGCTGCGGCAGGAGAAGGGCGGGCGCTCCTACTGGCTCCTCCCCGGAGGCGGAGTCGAGGAGGGGGAATCGCTGCACGTCGCTCTGGCCCGCGAGCTGGCCGAGGAGTGCGGCCTCGAGGGGCTGACGCTGGAAGGGCCGATCGCGATCGTCGAGTCGATCGCCCCGGCCGGCCTGCGGCCGCGAAAGCACGTCGTCCACGTGATCTTCCACGCCGACGTCTCGGGCCGCAGCCTCGAGCGGGTCTCCTCGGCCGACGGCGCGATCCACGGCCACCGGCTGATGGACGCCGCCGACCTGGCGGCGGTCGACCTGCGCCCGCCGATCCACCGCTTCCTGGAGCGCTGGCGCCCCGGCGACCCGTTCGTGCACCTGGGCGAGCTATGGGCGCGCTAGCGGGGCCACAACCACCCGGGGACAGTCCCCGGTTGGTTGGAGTGCGCGATCTGTGACATTCCCGTGACACCCGCGGCCGTCCGGCCTGCCCTCCCGGCCGATGCCAGCGCGATCGGGGCGCTGGCGGCGCGGGCGTGGCGGGCCGCCTACGCCGGCTTGCTCGGCGCCGACGTGCTCGCCCGCCTCGACCCCGAGGAGCAGGCGGAGGAGTGGCGCGGCTACCTCGCCGACCTGCCCGGTCCGGCCCGGGTGTGGGTGATCGACGTGGCCGGGACCGTGCGCGGCTTTGCCCGCACCGGCCCGAGCCCGGACACCGACCTGTCGCCCGGAGCCGGCGAGGTTCACGGCCTCTACCTCGAACCCGACGTGATCGGCACCGGACTGGGCCGGCCGCTCTACGCCCACGCCGTCTCCGACCTCGCCGAGCGTGGCCACAACCCGATCGTGGTCTGGCACTTCGATGGGAACCACCGCGCCGCGCGCTTCTACGAGCGCGCCGGATTCGCCCTCGACGGCGGCCGCCGGCCCAGCGACTTCGGTGTCCCCGAGGTGCGCAGGCGGCGAACCGTCTAGCGGTCAGCCGCCCGCGATCGCCACGGCCACCCCGTGCGCCGAGGTCTCGAGCGTGTCGTCCAACGGCTCGAGCGCGACCGCGCCGTGACGGCGCGCGAGCGCCTCGGCGATCAGCACGTCGGCCAGGGCGGGGTTCTTGGGCAGCAGCGGCCCGTGGATGTAGGTGCCGAGAATGTGGCCCGCGCGCACGCCCTCGCCGCCGTCGCGCCCGTTGTTGCCGTGCCCGTGCAGCACCCGTCCCAGCGGGCGCACGCCCTCGCCGAGCCGGGTGCGGCCGGCGTGGTTCTCGAACCCGACGACGGTCATCGGCTCGCCGGGGCGCAGCTCGCAGTCGATCACGATGTTGCCGATCATGCGCGTCTCGCCGGCCTCGGTGACCAGGTCGACCAGCCCCGTGCCGCGCATCTCGTCGCCGCGATGCCCGCGGTAGTAGTGGCCCAGCATCTGGTAGCCGCCGCACACCGCCAGAAGCCAGGCGCCGGAGTCGATCGCCGCCCGGAGGCCGGCGGCGCGCCCCACCAGGTCGTCCGCGATCAGCAGCTGGTCGCGGTCCTGGCCGCCGCCGATGTAATAGAGGTCGGCGTCGGGAAGCGCATCCCCCGGCCCGCAGCCCACGGCCTCGAAGCCAATGCCGCGCCACTCGCAGCGCGACCGCAGAACGGCGATGTTGCCGCGGTCGGCGTAGATGTTCAGGTGCTCGGGGTAGAGGTGGCAGACGCGCAGATCGGTCATGCCGCCTCCCAGTACGGACGCACGACCCCGCGCCGCGTGAGCACCGCGCGCAACTCGAGCATCGCGGTGTAGGTGCCCAGGAGATACACGGGCCCCTCACCGCCCGCGAGCGCCTGGTCGAGCGCCGCGGTGATGCCGCGGGCGACGATCAGCCGGTCCGGCTCGACCCCGCCGTACTTGAGCCGCATCGCCATCTCGGCCGCCCGCGTGCCCGCCGTGATCACCTGCTGCACGTTGCCGGCCAGGAGCTCGAAGTCGACGTCCCAGATCCAGGAGATGTCACGGCCGTCGGCGATGCGGTCGTTCAGGGCCAGCAGGAGCTGCTTGGGCCGCCCGTCCGCTGCCAGCGTCCGGATCAGCTCGTTGGCACCGGCCGGGTTCTTGGCCAGGAGCAGGACGGCGTCGCGATCGCCCACACGAAGCCGCTCGAACCGCCCGAAGGCGGCATCGAACCGCTCGAGGCCGGCGGCGATGCGGCCGATGTCGGGTCCGCCGAGGGCGCAGGCCGCCGCCGCCGCGGTGAGCGCGTTGTAGACGTTGTAGAGGCCGGGCATCGGCAGCCGCACCGGGGCCGAGCCGATGGGTGTCTGGAGCTTGAAGCGGGTGCCCTCGAGGCCCTGCGGCTCGAGCGCCGTCGCCGTCACGTCGAGGGGCGGCCGCCGCCGGCCGCAGTTCGGGCAGCTCCACGCGCCGAGATGGCCGAGATAGACGCGCGAATACGCGAGCCGGGTGCCACACGCGGGGCACCATTTCGAGTCGCTCGCGTGCGGCATCGCCGCGAGCGCCGACGCGGGGGAGTCGATGCCGAAGGTGAGCGTGGGGCCGGCATGCTCGAGCGACGCGAGCAGCGGGTCGTCGCCGTTTCTGACGAGCTGCGAGTCGGCGGGCAGCTCGGCGGCCATCTGCTGCCAGCGGGCGGCGATCGCCTCGAGCTCGCCGTAGCGGTCGAGCTGGTCGCGGAACAGGTTCCCGAGCACCGTCACCCGCGGCCGCAGCGAATGCGCCACGCCGGGGAGCGCGGCCTCGTCGACCTCGAACACGCCCAGGTCGGCTCCCGGGCAGGCCAGAAGCGCCGACGCCACCCCGGACGAGAGGTTCGCCCCGGCGGTGTTGCGGCACAGCAGCCGCTCGGGCGCGAGCAGCGCCGCCAGCATCTTGGCGGTGGTCGTCTTGCCATTCGTTGCGGAGATCACGACAGAGCCCTCGCCGAGCCTGCGCGCCATGCGCTCGATGGCATCCGGCGCCATGCGCAGGAGCAGCTTGCCGGGCAGCGTGGTGCCTCCGCCGGCGCGGGTTCGCCGCGAAAGCCCCGCCGCCGCGCGGGCGGCGGCGACCTTGGCTGGAAAGGCGCTCACCGGCCGAACTCTACCGAGCACCGCCGTTGACTCCGTATCAAAGTCACCGTATTCCACTTGCACTGTTGCCACGGTTTGCTATAACTTCCGGGGGGCGAAACCGAGCGTTGGGGAGTCCATAGCATGAGACGCAAGACGGTGTACCGCGCGATCGAGGGCATCGATCGCGGCCAGCTCGAGCAGTTCCAGGCTGGCATGCGCAAGCGCTACTCGGACGAACACATCCTCGAGGAGCTGCGCGCGTGCGCCCATCGCCTCGGCCGGTCGCCGACGATGCGCGAATTCGAGGCCGACCCAGGCACCACGGTGCACCCGCAAACCGTGATCGAGCACTTCAAGTCGTGGAATCGCGCCAAGCGGCTCGCGGGCCTCGTGCCGCGCCGGTTCGCGACCCAGGACGAGCTGCTGCGGCTCCTGCGCGACCTGGGCGACGAGCTCGGACGGGTGCCGACGGCAAAGGACATCGAGGCCCGCAAGGGCGCCATGCCCTCGAAGTCGCTCTACTGGCACACCTTTGGATCGCTCAACAACGCCCTCAAGCAGGCCGGTTTCGACGTGCCGGTGGGGGAGGAGCGGCTGGAGCGGGCGGTCGAGCAGGGCGCGGCCCTGTCACTGCGCAGCGGACGCCTGCCGAAGTTCGCGGACTGGGCTCAGGCCCGCCGCACCGATCCGACGATGCTGACCGAATGGCAGGTGTACCGCATGTTCGACGCCCGCCGCGGCGCGTGGTCGACCTTTCAGTACCTGATCCGGAAGCGGCTCGAGCAGCGGGGTGTGGCGATCTCGCCCGAGGGCCGCGTCAGCTGACCGGCCCGCAGACGGGGCATGACGACGGCTCGAGCAGGTCGAGCGCAGCCACCTCCGTCAGCGCGGACGAAAGCAGCTCGGCCCAGACGCCCGAACACAGGTCGACGTCGCAGAGGCGCTCCCAGTGGAGCGTGTTTAGCCCCACGGACACGCGCACCTGCGCCACCGCGGGCGCTCCCGGCTCGGCGTCGCCCGCCGATGTGAACTCGAGCGGTGCGTACAGGGTGACGGCGGCGCAGTGGTCGCCGGAGCGGATGCGGAGGAGATAGAAGGGCGGCTCGGAGCCGCCGAGGTCGACGTAGCGGTAGCCCCGCGTTGCGGGCTCGAGGGGAACGATGGCGTGCGAGCAGCCGGCGAGGATCCGGGCGGCATCGACCGGGCTGAGCCCGTCGGGAGTGGGTGCGGAGGCGTGGTGCATACCCTCGTATTCGGCGGTCGCCGGCCCGGCGCCATCCCCCGACGGTGCTAACGCACAACCGATCGGATGCAAACCAGCCCCATCGCGCCCACCACCCCTCAAGAGATGGGTCCCGGGCGCCGATTCACTGGAACAGAGAGTTGACACACGCCCGCCGTCCAGTCCCCGTACAGAAAGCCAACGCACCCGTGAATCCTGCGCTGCCCGACGACGATCCCATAGTTGCACCCGGTAAGGCCCCGGTGCAGGCGGAGTTCGACTCGCCCGAGGTGGTCGAGGAGCTCGATCTGAGCGACGGTCCCGCCCCCGCGGTCGACCTGCTGCACACGTACGTGCGCCAGATCGGCGACGGTGCGCTGCTGACCCGGGCCGAGGAGCTCGAGCTCGCCCGCCGCAAGGATCGCGGCGACACCGATGCCAAGCACCAGCTGGTCGAGGCCAACCTGCGCCTGGTCATCAGCATGGCGCGGGCGTACTCGTCTGCGGGCGTGCCGCTGCTCGACCTGATCCAGGAGGGCAACATCGGCCTCATGCGCGCGGTCGAGAAGTTCGACCACAACCGCGGCTACAAGCTTTCGACGTACGCGACCTGGTGGATCCGCCAGTCGATGTCGCGGGCCATCGCCGACCAGGCCCGCACCATCCGGCTGCCGCTGCACGTCCTCGACGTCATCAAGAAGCTTCACCGGGCCAACCGCACGCTCACCCAGAAGCTCGGGCGCGAGCCGCTCATCGAGGAGCTCGCCGCCGAGCTGAAGCTGCCCGCCGAGCGGGTGCTCGAGCTGCAGCGCATCATCGAGGAGCCGGTCTCGCTCGAGGGCCCCGTGGGCGACGGCGAGTCGAACTTCTCCGAGCTCGTCGAGGACACCAGCATCCGCGGGCCCGAGACGTGGCTCGTGCGCCGCGAGCGCGAGCAGGAGCTGCAGGCGGCCCTCGAGGAGCTGTCCGAGCGCACCCGCCAGGTGCTCGAGGCCCGCTTCGGCCTGAACGACCGCGATCCGGCGACCCTCGAGCAGGTCGGGGCCGAGATCGGCGTCACCCGCGAGCGTGTCCGCCAGATCGAGACGCGCGCGCTGCGGGAGCTGGAGTCGAAGAACCCCAGCCTGCGGAACTTCCTCCGCGGCCACGAAAGCTGACCGCGGCGCCCCCGAGGGCGCGTGACGGCCGGACACTGGCAGACTTCAGACCGTGAACTCACTCGAGTCGTTCTGGCACGCCACGGCCGATTTCTGGGGTCAGATCACCGACGTGCGGGTGTCGGCGCTCCTGATCGCGGTGGGGTTCACGCTCGCAAACCTGCTCCTGCGTGCAAGCGCGTGGCGGATCATCCTGCAGGCCGCCTACCCCGAGGGGCGCGTGCGCTGGCGCAGCATCACGGGCGCGTACCTGGCGGGCGTGGGCATCAACGCCATCGTGCCCGCGCGCGGCGGCGACGTGATGAAGATCTACCTCGCGCACCGGTCGATGCCCAAGGCGGCGTACACGACCATCACGTCGAGCCTGCTCGCCGAGACCCTGGTCGACATCGTCGTCGGGCCGGCGCTCCTGATCGCGGCCTACCTGACCGGGCGCATCCCCAACCTGCCCGCGCTCGGGCACCTGGCCGCGTTCGAGTGGAGCTTCTTCGCGGCCCACGCGCGCTGGTTCATGCTCGGGCTCGCGGTCGCGCTGATCCTGCTCGGCGTCTTCTTCACATACGTCGAGCGGCACGTGGTCGCGTTCTGGGACCGGGTGCGGCTGGGGCTCGCGATCCTGACCACGCCTCGCCGGTACTTCCGCACCGTGGTGCCGCTGCAGCTCCTGGGCTGGTGCTGCCGGATCGCGGCCATGTACTGGTTCCTGGCCGCCTTCCGGGTGCCGGCGGGCGTCGTGAGCGCCGCGCTCGCGCTCTCGGCACAGAGCGCCTCGACACTGCTGCCGCTGACGCCCGGCGGCGTGGGCACCCAGCAGGCGCTCCTGGGATACATGTTCCGCGATGCGGCCGCGACCAGCAGTGTGCTCGCGTTCAGTGTCGGCATGCAGTTCGTGACCACACTGACCAACGCGATCGTCGGCGGGCTCGCAATCTGGTTCACGCTGCGCCGGCTGCCGTGGAAGGCCCGCCACGTGGGCGCAGATTCAGGCGTGGCCCCCGGATAGCCGGTTTTGGCCGGTCCTCCGTTCACGCACGATAATGCTGGTTATGTCAAGTTAAAGCAAAATAGCTGACGCCAGGAGAAGGCGGGGACTGTCCCCGCTCTCGGGTCAGCCCGCCATGGGGTGCGTGGGATCGACCGGCGCGAGGTACGCCCGCCGCATCCGCGCCTGGGTCTGGCGCTCGCGGGCCTCGGCCAGTAGTTCCGCACCGGTGCCACCTTCGACCAGCTCCGCAAAGCCGGCCGGGCCGAACGACAGGTCACGCGACATGCCTTCGCTGGCCGCCAGCGCCGCTCGCACCCGCTTGAACGCCGCGCGGGCCTCGAACGTCCCCGCGCGCGGGAAGAGCAACGCGAACTGGCCCGCGCCCAGGTGGGCGACGCGGTCGTCCTGGCGCACGCCGCTCAGGGCGAGCGCACCGATCTGCCCGACGACGTCGGCCTGGTCGATCATGCCGGGGCCCATCTCGAGCCCCACCAACTCGAACACCGCCACCGCGAGCGGCTGCCCGCGCCAGCGCGCGACGGAGGCCGCCCGCTCGAGCTCGAGCGCAAACCCGTGCGCATCCAGGGTGAGGCCGGCCGAGACACCGGCCGCCGCGAGCGCCAGCTTGGCGCACTCGGTCAGCACGCTCACGAACGCAACCTCGATCCGCCCGGGGCTGCGCCGGCAGTCGATCTCGATTCCGGTCGGCGTCGCCCGCAGCGTGCACGGGACTTCCGCGCGCTCGACCGCGTCCGCAAGGACGCGCTCGACCTCCTGCGCGTCGGCATCCGGGGCCGCGAGGGCGGCAGCTGCCTCGGACAGGATCTCGATCAGGCGAAGCTCACGCATCTGACCACCTATCGGGTGGTGCCGGCGATGTCTTGAGCGGCCGCACCTCAGGCGGCGGCGCCGCGCGAGAGGATCACCGGGTACTTCACGTTCGGGACGGCCGCCGGTTCGGCCTCGTCGAGCGTGAACTGCCCGCGCCGGTACCACCCCGGCGCGCGCTCCAGGACGCGCAGGAACGCGTCGACGGGAGCGTCCTCGTACTGGCTGCCCTTGCCGAGCACCAGCTGCTCGATGGCGCGCTCGGGCGACATGCCGCCCCGGTAGGGCCGGTTCGACGTCATCGCGTTGTAGGAGTCCGCGACCGCGATCACGCGGGCCAGGCGCGGGATCTGGGCGCCGACGAGGTTGTCGGGATACCCGGCGCCGTCCCAGCGCTCGTGGTGGCTGCGGACGACCGCCGCCATGTCGGTGTACCCCGGCACCTCGAGCAGGATCGACTCGCCGATCGCCGAGTGGCGGCGCATCTCGTCCCACTCGCCCTCATCGAGCGCCGCCTGCTTCTCGAGCACCTCCGCCCGCACGCCGATCTTGCCGATGTCGTGCACCAGCCCGCACAGGTGGATCAGCACCACCTCGTCGCGGCTGAAGCCGAGCTCACGGGCGATGTCGCGGGAGTACTCGGCGACGGCCTTGGAGTGGCCGGCCGTGTAGGCGTCGCGCCCGTCGATGGCCTTCACGAGCGCTTCGGCAAAGCTCATGTTGATCCGGCGCAGGTGGCTGTTGGCGGCCTCGAGATCGGCGTTGGCGCGCTCGAGCGCACCGATCAGGTGTTCCTTGGGGGCGTGCATGCCGAATGCGTGCCGGGTCGCGACGACCGGGATCACGAAGAAGGCCAGCACCCACAGTCCCGAGCCGCGATAGGCGTATGCGAAAAGCGCCCCGATGGGCGCGCATAGCGACACGGTCACGAGGGCATGCACCCGGGCCAGCCGCCACAGCTCGAGCGGCGAGGTGCGGTGGCGCAGCCACAGTGTCAGCGCCGTCACGCAGAACTGCACCACCGAGGCCAGAACGGCGGCCACGATCACGGCGACGAACAGGTGCCCGAGGCCGATGTCGGGGCCCGTCGTGCGCACCGCCAGCGCCGCGAGGCCCGCGCACCCGCCCGCGAGGGCGCGCCCGCAGCTCAGGATGACGAACCGCTCCACCGGGCCGCGGCGGTCGGAGAGCGTCGATGCCAGACCCACCAGGGCGGCCGCCGCCGGGCCGAAGAGGACGGCCGCCATCACGAGCGGGATCAGCGAGCCCGAGAGCTCCACTCTGGGCGAGATCCGGATGGTGCGGGAGTCGGCCATGAACCCGACGACGCCCAGGACGACGACGGCCTCCCACCGCCCCACGCCGCCGGCGACGGCCGAGGCAATGAGAAGTGTGCAGGAGGCAACCCCGAGCGTGGCGGCATACGCCCGGACTGCCCTACGGGGATCTGAGGGGGAAAATGTATCGCTCATACAGGGGGTTTGACATCCCTTGACTAGGTTGTTATGCTCTCCCTCGTTCGGGGTACTTGATCCGTAAGGGGGAACAGGTAATGCCTATCAAGGGTTGGTAATCTCACACCGGTGCTGATCGGCTTATCGACATTTCGGACGGGATTGGTTAGCTTGGGTTTCCGGTTGGTCAAGCCCTAAACACCGAGAGTCAACGAGCCGACAAGTTCTCGCCGCGCCCCTGCAAGACGGTCGTTCGCCACCGTCGTGCAGGGGCGCTGCGCGTTGCGGCCCCCTCCGCCCCACTTGCGCGGGCCGAATTCCGCCTCCATGCTCAAGCCGAGGGCTTTACGCGCCGATACAACACCGCGGATACACCGGCTGCCTGCCGGGCTTCCGTAGGAGGCGTGGTCAAGCCTCTGCACCGATCACTCCACGGGAGAGGTATGAGCATATGAGCGACGCCCCGACGCCGGCGAACGAAGAGGCCCCCAGCGGGCTACGGCGCGCCATGGAGGATCGGCTGAGCTCGCTTCGCCAGGCCGAAGAGCGGCTTCAGCGCGAGCAATCGGCGCTGCAGGAGCAGGCGAAGGTCGTCTTCGCCGAGCGCGAGGCGCGCCTCGCGCGCCGCGAGCGCGAGTTGTCAAAGCGAGAGGCCGCGCTGGCCGTGAGCGAGGGCATCGCCTCGTCGCACGCGTCCGGCGGCGGCGACGCCGATCGCATCCATCTCGAGGAGCGCGAGGCCGACCTTGCCCGCCGCACCGAGGAACTGGATGCGCGCGAACAGGCGATGCAGGCCCGCGAGGCCGAGCCCGCCGACTGGGATTCCGCACCACCGGCCGACGTCAACATCGACGCCGCGATGGCGGCGCGCCTCGCCGAGCTCGAGGAGGCGACCTCGACGCTCGAGCAGCAGGTCGAGCACGAGGTGCGCCAGCGCGAGCAGGTCGAGCGCGAGCGCGACGGGCTTGTCGATCAGCTGCGCGACCGGGGCGCGATGGGATCGGCGGAGCTCGCCGAGCGCGAGGCCCGCATGACCCAGCTCGAGGCCGAGCTGAACGACCGCGAGCACCGCGCCAAGAAGGTCGAGAAGGTGCTGACCCAGAAGGAGCTCTCGATCGACGCGGTGCGCGCCGACATGACGCAGCGGATAGAGGAGATCGAGGCGTCGGAGCGCGCGCTGGCCGAGGCAACGGCCGCGACCGCCGAGCGCGAGACGGCCGCAACAACGCTCGCAGCCGAGGCGGCCGAGAAGCTCGCAGCCATCACGGCGCGGGAGTCCGAGCTGGCCCGTTCGGTCGACGAGCTCGCCGCCCTCCAGGCGGAGCTGCGCGAGACGTCCGTCGCGGTGGAGGAGCGCTCGACCAACATCGAGAAGACGCAGGAGCGCGTGTCGGCTGTCCACGCCGAGGCCGAGCGGCGCATGGCGGAGGCCGAGGAGCGGCTCGCCCAGCTGGCAGACCGGGAGCGCGAGCTGGCACTGGTCGACGGCAAGCTGGTCGAGCTCGAGCAGGGCACCGCCGCACTGGCGGCCACCGAGGCCGACCTGGTGGCGCGCGAGCAGGCCCTCGAGGCCCGCGCGGAGGAGCTCTCGACGTTCGAGAGCCAGCTCGCCGACATCGAGGAGTTGCGCTCCAAGGCCGAGCAGGCGGCTCAGGTCGCCTCATCCGAGCGCGAGCGTCTGAAGACCGAGCGCACCCATACCGATCAGCGCCGTGCCGAGCTCGCCGAGATGGAGAGCCGCCTGGCGGGAATGGATGCACGCATGGAGGAGCTCGACCTGCGCCAGAAGCAGGTCGAACAGGACGAGCGCGAGGTCTCCACGGCCCGGGTTGCCGCCGAGCGGCTCCAGAGCGAGGCCGATCGCCTGCGCACCCAGGCCGAGCGTGCGATCGCCGAGGCCGACGAGCGCGCATCGGTCGAGGTCAACCGGCTCTCGGCGGACGTGCGCGAGCGCGAGTCCAAGCTGGCGGCCAACGAGAGCGATGTGGAGCGGCGCGAAAGCCGGCTCGACCGGCGCCAGGACTCTCTGGACGCGCGCGAGCGTGAGCTCGACAGCCGCCACGACGCGATGGAGCTGCGCGAGGCGCAGCTGCGCGAGCGGGAGGCTGACGTCGCCCGGCTGACCGTGCGCGCCGACCGCATCGAGACCGATCTGGAAGCACAGCGCTCGGCCCTGGCCGACGCGGAGGAGGCGGTGGGACGCGAGCGAGCCGTCCTCCAGCGCCAGAAGGCCGAGATCGAGCGGCGCGAGGCCGACGCGCGCGAGGATCTCGACCGGGCCGTGCGCAGCGCAACCGCCGACGACGACGGCGGCCGGCGCGGCCGGGCACCCGACGCCAAGGCCCTCGAGGAGCTGCACGCAGCCCTGCGCAGCCGCGAGGCGCAGCTGCAGGCCCAGGAGCGCCGGCTGGCCGAGCGCCAGACGTCCCTCCAGCGCCGCGAGAGTGAGCTCGAGTCGTACGCCGGCAAGCTCCAGCGCGACGGCGGCGCCACCATCTCGGCGCTCCCACCGGCAATGCCGGAGCAGAACGGCAACGGCGGCTCCGCCCATGTCGACGACGACGGGGACGATTCCGCCACGGCCGAGGCGAGCAGCGGCGCCAAGCGGCTGAACTTCTGGTCGCGCTAGCCCTGCGGAGGCACCCGGGCGCCGTCCGCCTTCGCGGATAGGGTCCCGTCATGCGCGGACGAGCCGGCCATGCCCGCCTGTGTGCAGGTGCGGCGCTGGCCGTCGCAAGCTGGTTCCTGCCTCCCCCACTTCGTCCAGCCGTACTCGCGCTGGCCGTGCTCGCGGCGGCGGCCGGAGGGCGTGCCGGCGGCCTCGTCGCGGCCGCCGTGGCGGCGGTCGCGCCGGTGCCGGTACCCGTGCGGGTCGCACTGGTCGTCACCGCCCTCGGCGCGGGCGAGCTCGAACATCGCCACGGCAGCGCCCGGCGCTCGCTGCACGCCCGCACGTTCACGGATCGCCTTACGGGCCTGCGCAACTACGACTACTTCTCCGAGGTGCTGCGCAGCGAGCTCGCGCGCGTGCGCCGCTACGGCGGCTGCGTCACCCTGGTCATGCTCGACCTCGACCGGTTCAAGGCGTACAACGACAGCCACGGGCACGGTGCCGGCAACCGGCTCCTGGCGTCGGTCGGGCACGCGCTTGCGCGCGAGAAGCGAGATGCCGACATCGCCGCCCGCTTCGGCGGCGAGGAGTTTGCGCTGCTCCTGCCCGGGCGGGGCTCCGAGGCGGTGATCGTCGCCGAGCGCGTGCGGCAGGCGATTGCCGGGATCTCGACGGCGGCGCTCGACCGGCACCATGTTCCGGACATCGTCACCGCCTCGGCCGGAATCGCCACCTTCCCGGTCGACGCACGCGACGCCGACGAGCTGTTCGAGCAGGCCGACAAGGCGCTGTACGAGGCGAAGCGCAGCGGCCGCAACCGCATCGTCTGCGCCGAGCAGCTGCGCGCGGGCGAGCGCCGGGTGGCTAGCTGAGGTCGGCGCGCTCGCTGTCGAAGCGGGCGGAGTGCAGCTGGTGGTGGAACCGATCGAGGGTCAGGTCGCGGCCGTCTCCGAAGGGCCGATCCAGGTAGCGGACGACCTTGTCGTGGTAGAAGGGCACGTCGAGGTGCGCCCCGCTCACCAGGTTCAGCGACACCTGGCCGCAGCCCGGGCAGCTCATGGCCACGCCCAGGACACGGTCGCGGCCGGACTCCGCCGGAGCGACCATGGCCAGGCTGGACGGCCACACCGGCCGCATCCGCGCTTCCGGCGAGCAGTACAGCCGCCACGGCCAGTTGCCGCGCTGGACCTCGCAGCGGGCGAGCTCGGCCAGTTCGTCGCCGACCGGCTCGGTGCGGCCGGTGAGGAGGTTCCGAAACTCCACCTCGACCGTGCTCAGCGGCCCGTAGTCGAGGTCATCGTGCGACACGAGCCCGAGATGCTCCTCCCCGCACGGGCAGTCGTACGCGATCCGGTAGACGGCCGGGTGCACCGCCCCGGGAAGCCGCTCGAGGCGCCGGAACGACGACAGCGGGACGCGGGTCAGCTCGCCGTCGGGACGGCGGGGACAGTGGAACCGGTAGCTGGCTCGCAACACGTCGTACATGATTCTCCCCGGTATATCGACCGCCACGGCCGTGCGTGTTAGCATCGCCGCGCCCGTGGCACGCACCGATCTGCGCACGCACATCCGCGATATCCCCGACTTCCCGAAGCCGGGGATCGTGTTCAAGGACATCATGCCGCTCCTGGCGGACGCCACCGCCCTGCACCAGGCGGTGGACGACCTGGCCGCGTGGGCCGAGCCACGCAGGGTCGACATCGTCGTCGGAGCCGAGGCGCGCGGGTTCATCCTGGGAGCGGCGGTGGCCTACCGGCTCGGCTGCGGATTCGTCGCCGCGCGCAAGCCGGGCAAGCTCCCGTATCTCACGGTCGGGGCCAAATATGCGCTCGAATACGGCTTCGACGCGCTCGAGATGCACGTCGACGCGCTGGCCCGGGGCGCGCGCGTGCTCATCCACGACGACCTGCTGGCCACCGGCGGCACGGCACGGGCCAAGATCGACCTGGTCGAGCAGCTCGGCGCCAAGGTCGTCGGCCTCGCGTTCGTCGTCGAGCTGAGCTTCCTGAACGGCCGCGACAAGCTGTACGGCTACGACGTCCACTCCCTCGTCCAGTACGAGTCAGAGTAAGCGCAAAAGCCGGGTCTACCGCGCGACGTCGCGCAGGTCGCGCACGAGCAGCAGATGGGCGAGCTGGCTCGTGAGCTCGGCCAGCGCCTCGAGCTCCTGCAGGCCCGCCTCGCGCCGGTCGGGGTTGTTCGACCGCAGCGCCGGGGCCATGATCTGCTCCAGGAGGCCCGCCTCACGCTCGACGGCCGAGCGGAACGCCTTCAGATGCCGCGCATTGACGCCGTACCGGGCCAGCCGCTGGCAGATGATCACGATCTCGACGTCGGTGCGGGTGTACGTGGTGGCCGCCTCGCCGGCGTGCCGATCGACGAGCTGGAACTCCTCGAGCTCGCGCACGAAGGTCGGATCGGAGTCCGCCGCGGTCAGCAGCTGGTCGAAGGTGAGCCGGTCCTCCACCCCGCCCACGAGCCGGGGCCGGCGGCCGGTGCCCGCCGCCGAGCGGCCCTGCGCGATCACCTGGCGGATCACCCGCAGGGGCAGGAACTCGTCGCGCTGCATGCGCAGGATCGTGCGCAGCTGGTCGACGTCCTCCTCGCCGTAGAGCCGGTAGCCGCCCGGTGTGCGCCGGGGCGTGATCAGGCGCTGGTCCTCGAGGAACCGGATCTTCGAGATCGAGATGTCGGGAAACTCGTCGCGCAGCGACTTGCACACCGTCCCGATGGTGAGGCGTGATGTCGAGCTGCCGCGTCCCTCGGTGGCCTCGGCCGACACTCAGGCCCCCCGCTCGATGTAGGTGAGCCGGTACTTGCCGATCTGCAGCTCGTCGCCGTCGGCCAGCCGGACGCTCTCGATCCGCTGCCGGTTCACATAGGTGCCGTTGAGGCTGCCCGAATCGGACAGGTGCAGCCCGTCGTCGCGGCGGTCGAGCACCGCATGCTCGCGCGAGACGGTGATGTCGTCCAGGAAGATGTCCGAGTTCTCGGCCCGGCCGATCGCCATCCGGTCGGCGGAAAGCGCGAACTGCTCGCCCGCCCGGCCACCGCCGATGCGGATCACGAGCATCGCGCCCTCGGGCGGGTCGTCCGCCGCCTCGCCGTCGCCCTCCTCGTCGACGAACGCCGCAAATGCCTGCGTCGCCTCGCCCGCGTCGGGCTCGAGCAGGCTGGCGCCGCAGCGGCCGCAGAAGCGGGCCGCCTCACGGTTGTGGTGACCGCACTCAGGGCAGTACGCCACGCTACCCGGCGGGCGCCGAGCCGGACTCGTCGTCAAGGCCCGGCGGCGGTCCCCGGTGGGCGAGGATGTCCGTCAGCCGGTCGATGTCGATCTCCGACAGCGTCGTCGGACTGCCGGCCTCGCGGCGCTTGACCCGGTCGACCAGCTCGGCGCGGAGGATGTCGATCTTGCCGTGCAGCAGGCGCCGCCGGTAGGACACCTCCTCCTCCTCGCGCACGAAGCGCTCGATGAGGGCCTTCAGCTCGTCGTCGGAGATGGTGGTGAAATCGGGCAGAACGTCCATTGGCATGATCCGTTTCCGTTTCGGTAGACCGGGCGAAGTCTAGCCACGCCCGCGCATTTCCTCAAGCTCTGGTTGAGGGTTTGATCGCGCGGGCGTCAGACCGTCGCCGACACGAATCCGTCCAGCATCGCCCGGTACTTCTGCTCGAGGGCGTGAGAGTCCTCCAGCGAGGCGCCCTCGGCGTAGACATGGAAGACGGGCTCATCCGGATCGGGCAGCACCTGCACCCACCCCTCCGGCTCGAACACCTTGATGCCGTCGGTGTTGTCGACCTGCTTTCCCTTGACCGCCTCGATCAGCTGCCGCATCGCAAGGCCCTTCGCCGACCATGGACACGGCTCGCGCACGTGCACGAGGGTGGCGCGGGGCAGGCCCTCGACCAGCTCGGACAGCGCGCGGCCGGAGTGCGCCACCAACTCGAGCAGCTTGCCGATCGACATGATGGCGTCGTAGGCGGGCAGAAACTCGGGGAACACGTAGCCCCCGCCCGAGGCTCCCGCGAAGACAACGTCGTCGGCCGCAGCAGCGGCCAGCAGGGCGCCCAGCGACGCCTTGGTGCGCTCGACATGCACGCCGTGGCCGTCGGCCATCTCCTCGACCATGCGCGACTCGGTGATCGGCACGAGCAGCCGCCCGCGCCCATTCGACGCCGCCAGCTCGCGCACGAACAGGAGCAGCGCCGTCTCGGGCGGGATCTGGTGACCGTGCTCGTCCAGCAGCCACACGCGCTCGGCGGGATTGTCGATCAGCACTCCCAGGTCGGCGCCCACACCCTGCACGAGACCGGCGGTGTCCTCGAGCGCCCGGGCTGTGTCGAGGTGCGGCGAGACCGACGAGGAGTCGATGAACGCGTTCAGCGCGACCATCTCGACACCCAGCTCTCCGATCAGCGACGGGATCACGAGCGACGCCGCCGACATGCCGTAGTTCAGCACCATCCGGAAACTGCGGTTGCGGATCGCGTCGCGATCCAGTGACCCCAGGAGCTCCTGGACGTAGCTCTCGGTCGCGCGCGCCGGATAGGACAGAGCGCCGATCTCCCCGGCGCTGACACGCCGGAACTCCTGCCGCGAGAACGTCTGCTCGATCGCCTTCAGGTCGGCTCCCGCGACCAGGATCCCCGGCGGGGCGAAGAAGCTCACCTGGGTCACGTCGGGATCGTCCGTGGAAACGCGCACGTGCAGTCCCCCGGCCCGCTCCCCCACCTTCAGCTCGTGCCGGTTCACCGTGGGCGGAGAGACGCGCAGGTCGGCCACGTGCACGCCCGTCGAGACGAGCCCGGCGATGATGGCCCGCTTCACCATGCGCGACGACGGGTGCGCGTCGCGGCTGCACACCACCCGCGCTCCGCGGGAAAGAGTCGTGCCGTAGGCAACTCCCAGCCGCGCGGCCACCTCCGAGGTGATGTCGACGTTGACGAGGCCGCCGACGCCGTCGCGCCCGAACAGTGTCGTGATCCCGCGCGACTCCCAGATCAGGTTCGTGGTGATGGCGGCGCCGGCCTCGATCGTCTTGAACGGGTACACCTTCACCCCCGGCGCGAGCACGGCCTGGGCGCCGATCGAGCACTCGTCGCCGACCGCGACGCCGTCGTTCAGCACCGCATGGGTGCGAACGTCGACGCCCTTGCCCAGAATGGCTCCCTCCAGGCGGGCGCTGCGGCCCACGTAGCTGCCGGAGTCGACCATGCTGCGGATCACGTTCGCGCCTTCCTTCACGACCACGTTCGGCCCCAGCACCGTGTACGGCCCGATCCTGGCGCCGGCGTCGATCTGGCAGAAGTTGCCGATGAACGCCGGGCCCTCGATCTGTTCGAGGTCGGGCAGCTGCACCCCCTCCCCGAGCAGCACGTTGTCGCGCAGGCGGATGCCCGAGAGCTCGAGCTCCACCCGGCCGTCCAGGGCGTCGAAGTTCGCCTGGCGGTACTGGTCGAGGTTGCCGATGTCCTGCCAGTAGCCCTGCGAGAGGTGGCCCAGCATCGGCTTGCCCCGCTCGAGCAGATCGGGGAAGAGCTGCTTGGAGAAGTCGTAGGGCATGCCCGGCGGCACCGCCCGCAGCACCTCGGGCTCGAGCACGTAGACGCCCGTGTTGATGGTGTCCGAGAACACCTGGCCCCAGGACGGCTTCTCGAGGAACCGCTCCACCCGGCCGTCGGAGTCGACGATCACGACGCCGAACTCGAGCGGGTTGTCGACCGACTTGAGCGCCAGCGTGGCCGCAGCGCCACTGGACTTGTGCGCACTGATCAGGGCATCCAGGTCGAAATCGCACAGCGCGTCGCCGGAGATGACCAGGAAGGTCTCGTCCAGCAGTTCCTCCGCGTTCTTGACGCTTCCCGCCGTGCCGAGCGGGCGCTCCTCGACCGAGTAGTGCAGCTCGACCCCGAGCGCCCCGCCGTCATCGAAGTAGCCGCGGATGACCTGGGGCAGGTACGCGACGGTGACGACGATGTCGGTCATGCCGTGCCGCCGCAGCAGCTCGATGATGTGCTGCATGCAGGGCTTGCCGGCGACGGGCACCATCGGCTTGGGCTGGTTTGACGTGAGCGGCCGCAGCCGCGTCCCCTCGCCGCCCGCCATCACGACCGCCTTCACCTCACGCCTCCCTCGGCCGGCGCGTGTACTGGGCGGCCGCCACCAGCGACAGCACGAGCCCCACTCCGATCAGCACCTGCGGCCACGGGGACGCGACGACCATCACCAGCACCAGTGCCAGCATGATCACCGCCGTTGCGGTCTTCCCGGTCATGTTGACGGCGACGTTCGAGCTCATCCCTCGCATCCGGAAGAGGGCCGCGAGCCAGATGTCGCGACAGAGCACCGGCACGGCCAGCCACCACGGCAGCCGGTCCTCGTACCACAGGAGCACGAGCGCCATGTTGATCAGCATGCGGTCGGCCAGCGGATCGACGATCCGCCCGAACCGCGACGGGCGGTCAGCCCGCCGGGCGAGGTACCCGTCCAGGTAGTCGGTGGCGGCCGCGGCCGCGAACACGACCGCCGCCGGCCAGCTCGGATGGTGGCCGGCGGCCGCGAGCAGGATGGCGAACGGGATCACAGCCGCCAGCCGCGTCGCGGTCAGGACGTTGGCGATCGGCCTTAACACGCGAAATGCAGTCTACCGGCGGGACGAGCCCGCGCTCAGTGCGGGATGATTGTTACGCGCAGCACCTGGGTCAACCGCCCGCACCGCCGCGGCCCGTTGATCGTCACGTACGACCATGGCCCCGCCTGACTCGTGGTGATGTGGGGCCTGTGGGTCTGCCACGCCACCGCGAAGGTGAACGGATGGCCGACGACCAGCCGGAAGCGGTAGACCGCCGAAGGTGCCCGTTGCACGGTTTGACCGCGGGGGCAGTTGCACCCGAGGGCGAGCCTGTGCGGGTGGATGGCCGGCCGGTTGACGAAGCACCCCTTGGGGATCGTGCGCGAGAAGTAGTGCGCACCGGCGTGGGTCAGGACTCCGGCGCCGATGGCCGGCGCAGCCAGAGCCAGCGCCGCCACAAGAGCGCCAACCGCGATCAGAGCAGAGCGTCGCATCCTCGAGAGCCTCCTATTCCAGTCTTGACGCCCTCCGGGAGCTGCACCGCAATCCTAGCGACGGCAGCGGACGCCGGAGGTCGCGCGCTCAGTCGTCCCCGGGGCCCACGGGCCATTCGACCTTCGCAAGTATTGTGTAAAGACGGTTCATACCATGCCCGGCCGCTCCATGTGGAACATGTACGGTCACGCGTGGCGGGTGAGACCGCCGAGGAGAGGCAACGGACGATCCCACGAGGACGCCGGGCGATCGCCGGACGGTGAGGAGGGTGGCCGCCGCTGGGCGGCGAGAACCGGACGGCGCGCCCAGCCAGTCGATGAGCCGGCTGGATCCGCTCCCCGGCTCGTCGGCCGGCCGGCCGGCGCTGCGCGGAGGCCGCGGCGCCGGCCGGTTTCCGACGCCACCGGCACTTTCCTGCCAAATATTGCCAAAAGGCGAAATCGACAGGACACTTAAGAGCGTCGCGGGCGCCGCTCCGCTGGTTTCCCTCGAGCGTGACCCCTCGGGGGGTGCCGTGTGGGCGCGAGCGGTGCCCGCGGCGCCACCTGGCTCGGCGTAGGCTCCCCGGAACGACGAGGGGCGATCATGTTCAGGGTGCTTGATTCGGCCACGCTCGAGGGACGCCGCAAGCCGATCGCCCGCGCCATCGGGGCGGCGGCCATCAGGGTGAACCGGTACGACTCGCAGCCTGGCCAGGCCGGCTTCGCGCACGACGAGCTGGAATCCGGGCAGGAGGAGATCTACATCCCCATCCAGGGCGACGGCGTACTGCGGATCGGCACGGACACGGTCGCGCTCGCCCCGGGCCTGTTCGTCCTGGTCACGCCGGACGAGACGCGCCAGGTCGTCGCGGGCGGTGGCGGCCTCGTCTACATCGTCGTGGGAGCGGTCGCGCAGTAGCCGTCGCGACCGCCGTGGCGCCCCCCGCGCTCTCGATCCTCTTGGTTTTGGTGATTTTCGAAATCGCCAACTTGGGGATTGATTTTTATGATCGGGAGCCGATAAGGAACATCGTGGCCTGCTCACCCCTCGAGGAGCCGTCATGACCCCTGCCCGTCTCCGCCGCCTGCCCCTCCGCCTGCCGGCCCCGCTCCGGCGCGCGGTCCCGGTGGCGCTGATCGTGTGTGCGGCGACCGCGGCGTCGGCCGCGGCCTACCCGCTGGTGCAGCACGCGGCGCCGGCGTTGCGGGTGAAGATCTCGAAACGGCCCGCGGCGTACAGTCGCTCGGCGAGCGCGACGTTCGCGTGGAAGGCGGTGTCCGCCACGAAGACGATGTGCCGCATGGACGCGAAGAAGTTCGCCAGGTGCAGGAAGAAGATCACCTACCGGCACGTGCCGGCGGGAAAGCACACGTTCACGGTCAGGGTCTACCACGGCAAGCGGTACAAGACCGCGAAGGCGAAGTGGGTGGTCGATCTGACGCCGCCGACGCCTCCCGTGGTGAGCGGCGGGTCGGCATCGTGGGTCACCACCCCGACCAAGCTCACCGCATCCGGCTCGACCGATGTGGGCACCGGAGTCGCCTCGTACAGCTATCGCGAGTCGATGAACGGCGGCCTCACCTGGTCGGCAACGGGCACCGGCGCAAGCGCGACGATCACGAAGTCCGGCAGCACCTGGGTGCAGTTCCGGGCCGTCGACAGGGCCGGCAACGTCTCGCCCTGGGCGCCGGTCGCCCCGGACGCCGCCTCGTCGGTGCTGCTCGACGATCAGCCCCCGACCCTGCCGACGCTGACCGGCGGCGGCCAGACCTGGGTGCACGCCGCCCAGGTCGACGTCACCGCCTCGGGGTCGGTTGACCTTCTGTCCGGCCCGGCCGTCTACGAGTACCAGACGTCGGCGGATGGGGGCACGACCTGGACGCCGTGGACGCCCGGTGCGGATGCCGCGGTGACTGCCGAGGGCAAGACGCTGGTGCAGTTCCGCTCGATCGACACGCTCGGCAACGCGAGCGCCCCGGTCAGGACCGCGGTGTGGATCGACCGCACCCCGCCAGGTGACCCGACGGTCACGGGCGGCTCGGCCGCGTGGCAGAGCGCCGCCTCCATCACGGTCACCGCCGCCGGCTCGACCGATTCGGGCTCGGGCGTCGCGGGCTACCAGTACGAGACATCGCTCAACGGCGGCGTATGGTCGGCGCCGCAGCCGGGAGCGTCGGCCGCGATCAGCGCCGACGGGCAGACGACGGTGCAGTTCCAGGCCATCGACAGGTCAGGGCTCACGTCCAACTGGGTGCCGGCGCAGGTGTGGCTCGATCACGACGCACCGACGCCGCCGGTGCTGGCCGGCGGCTCCTCGGGCTGGCAGAACGTCGCATCGGTGGGGATCACCGCATCGGCCTCGACCGACCCCTCCCCCGGCTCCGGCCTCTTCGGCTACCAGTCGGAGACGTCCACCGACGGCGGGGCGACCTGGTCTATGCCCGCGCCGGGAGCGACGGCGACGATCACCGCCGAGGGGCAGACGCTCGTCCGCTTCCGCGCCCTGGATGCCGTGGGCAACGCATCCACGTGGGTGCAGTCGGCCGCCATGATCGACCGCACCCCGCCGACCGATCCCGTCATCACAGGCGTCCCCGCCGGCTGGGTGTCCAGTGCATCGGTGACGGCAACCGCATCGTCCACCGACTCGCCGGGATCGGGGATCGCCTACTACGAGTCCGAGCTCTCGATCGACAACGGCGCCACCTGGTCGACCGCCGTACCCGGGCCGTCCGCGACCGTCACCGGCGAGGGCCAGACCCTGGTGCGGTTCCACGCCGTCGACAACTCCGGCCAGGTCTCAAACTGGACGGTGGCCACCGTCAGCATCGATCGCACGCCGCCCTCGGCCGTGCCCACGATCACGGGTGGCACCGGTGGCGGTTGGGTGAACACGACACCCGTCACGGTTACGGGCGGGGGCGCCACCGATCCCTCGAACGGCAGCGGCGTGGCCTCGTATCAGTTCCGCGCCTCGACCAACGGCGGGACAAGCTGGACCGCGGCGGCGGCCGGCACCTCGGACACCGTCTCGGCCCAGGGCCAGACGATCGTCCAGTTCCGCGCGATCGACGGCGCGGGGAATGCCGGACCATGGTCGCCGAGCAGTCCGGGTGCCGGCAACGTCGTCCAGATCGATCTCGTCAAGCCGACCGCGCCGACCGTGGCCGGCGGCTCCCTGACATGGTCGGCGGCCGCATCCAAGACCATCACGGCGACCGGCGCGACCGACGCGCTGAGCGGCATCCCGGCGGGCGCCGGGTACGAGTCGCGCACGTCCACGGACGGCGGCACCACGTGGTCGGCGGCCAGCGCGCCCGGTAACGGTTCGCTGAGCGTGTCGGCCGAGGGCGAGACGCTGGTGCAGTTCCGCTCGGTCGACGCGGCCGGGAACATCTCGGCATGGGTCCCGGCGACGCCCGGCGCCACCGATACGGTGCGCCTCGACCACACGGCGCCGTCGCTCCCGACCGTGGCCGGCGGGTCCGCCTCCTGGCTGAGCGCCGCCTCGACGACGGTGACCGCCTCCGGATCGGTCGACACCGGCGGATCGGGATTCGCGCACTACCAGTACCGCACGTCCACCGATTCGGGGACGACGTGGTCGTCTGCGACCACCGGCGCATCGGTCGCCGTCTCGGCCGAGGGTGACACCCAGGTCGAGTTCCGGTCGGTCGACGTCGCGGGGAACGCCTCCGCGTGGACGACGGTCGCCGCGGGCAGCACGGTCAACCTCGACCGCACCGCCCCGTCGCTGCCGGCCGTCTCCGGCGGCTCCACCTCCTGGTCGAACGCGGCCTCAGCCACCATCACCGGCAGCGGCTCGACCGACGCCCTCTCCGGGCTGGCCGGATACCAGTACGAGACCGCGTTCAACGGCGGCGCATGGTCAGCGCCGGTGTCGGGCGCATCCGCACCCGTCTCCGCCGAGGGGACGACGACCGTTCGCTTCCGGTCGGTGGACAACGCCGGGAACACGTCCGCCTGGACGACGGTCGCCGCGGGCAGCACGGTCAACCTCGACCGCACCGCCCCGTCGCTGCCGGTCGTCTCGGGCGGCTCCACCTCCTGGTCGAACGCGGCCTCAGCCACCATCACCGGCAGCGGCTCGACCGACGCCCTCTCGGGGCTGGCCGGATACCAGTACGAGACCGCCTTCAACGGCGGCGCATGGTCAGCGCCGGTGTCGGGCGCATCGGCACCGGTCTCGGCGGAGGGAACGACAACCGTCCAGTTCCGGTCCGTCGACAACGCGGGCAACACCTCGGCATGGACAACGGTCGGAAGCGGCAGCACCGTCAAGCTCGACCGCACCGCCCCGACGGCCGCAACCGCCTCGGGCGGCTCGCTCAGCTGGCAGAACGTCGCCTCGGTGCTCGTGACCGGGTCGGGTGAGACCGATGCCGGGTCGGGCATCGCCAGCTATCAGTTCCGGACGTCCACGGACGGTGGGACGACCTGGTCGGCCCCGGCGACGGGCACCTCGACCACCGTCTCGGCCGAGGGTCAGACCCTGGTCGAGTTCCGCGCCACCGACAACGCCGGCAACGTCGGCGCATGGGCGCCGTCGACCTCCACCGCCGGCTCGACCGTGCGGCTTGACCGCTCGGCCCCGACTCCACCCACGGTCAGCGGCGGCTCACTGACGTGGACGAACGCGGCCTCCACCACGATCTCGGCGACCGGGTCCACCGACAGCGGCAGCGGCCTGGCCGGGTACCAGTCCAGCACGTCGACGAACGGCGGGTCGACCTGGTCGGCCTGGAGCGCCACCGGCGCCGGCTCTCTGGCGGTGACCGGTACCGGTCAGACGCTGGTGGAGTTCCGTTCGGTGGACGTGGCCGGCAACGTTTCGGCGGCAATGCCCGCCACCAACGGCGCGGCCAACACGGTGCTCCAGGATCGCACCGCGCCGAGCCTGCCCACCGTGTCGGGCGGCTCGTCGTCCTGGCTCTCCGCGGCGTCCTCGACGGTCACTGCGGCCGGCGGCTCGGACAGCGGCGGCTCGGGCTTTGCCGGATACCAGTACGAGACGTCCTTCAACGGCGGCGCATGGTCGGCGCCGGCGAGCGGACCTTCGGTCGTGGTCACCCCCGAGGGGACAACCACGGTGCAGTTCCGCTCGGTGGACAACGCCGGCAACACCTCAGCCTGGACGACGGTCGCCGCCGGCAGCACCGTCAAGCTGGATCGCACCGCCCCATCGCTCCCGACCGTGACCGGAGGCTCGCTGACCTGCGTGTCCACCCGGATCAAGATCCGAGCGTCGGGCTCGACCGACTCGGGGTCAGGCTTCTCGCGCTACCAGTACCACTACTCGACCAACGGTGGCACCTTCGGATCCACCATCTCGGGCAGCACCGCCTCGTTCTCGAGCAAGGGCACCTACGTGGTGCAGTTCCAGGCCGTCGACAAGGCCGGGAACGTGAGCGCCTGGGCCCCGGCGGTCGCCGGCGCGGCGAACACCGCCTGCCACTCCTGACCGTTCGGGCTACTCGGGCTCGAGCCTGGAGTCACGCCGGGCGGCAACGACCTCGTCAGAGACCTCCGGGACCGAGAGCAGCAGATAGAAGTTCACCAGCCGGGTGATGAACTCTCCGGGGGCAATGCCGCGCTCGGAGGCCTCGTGCTTGATCACGCCGACCGCGGACTCCGGAACCCCCCGCAGCAGGATGTCGGGCATTCCGGAGATATACCCCGACCGCGCGGTCGAACCCGTGAAAAGTTGGAGGCAGCTTGGAGAGCCGCGGGGTACAGTGAGGTTGTGCGGTCACTGCTCGTTCGCAGCATGGCGATGGTTCCCTTGCTCAACCGGTGGTTCGAGGCGACGCCGTGCTGCGGCGTCTGTCCGACATGCGCGGCGGTTGGCGGGTCGAGCCTTCTGGCCGCGTGGGTGAACACCCTCCGCCGCACCCGCCAGCCGTAGCCTGACCGAAGTCCGTGGCGGAGAATGCGGCCGTCAGATCGGACCGCAGTTTCGGACGCGCGAGCACGTGGAAAACGCGAGCCGACGACCGATCGCGACCTTCTCGCCAATGTCGAGCACGACGGCATCTGCCCTACCGAGGGGGTGCCCACGGGGGCACGTGCGCTAACGTTTGAGCCATGCCGTTCGGTGAACTCGACCCGGCGAAGCTGATTCTCCTCCTGGCGATCGCGCTCCTGTTCCTGGGGCCGAAGCGGATTCCGGACGCAGGCCACGCGCTCGGTCGCGGCATCCGCGAATTCAGGGATGGGATGGCCGGGAAGTCTGATTCCTTGCCCAGCGAACGGGAATCCCCGAGCACGGTGCCTTCCAAGCCGTACACGCCGCCGCCGGCCTATAGCCCGCCGTCCGGTACCCCACCACCGTCAGTCGGTTAGCCGCGCGGGGCCCCAAGAGCCGCGGGGCCGGGTGGGCATCGTGCAGGCGGTTGCTAGCCGCATTTGCGGCGGCTGCGCTCATGGACGCTTCCGGAACCTCGAGTAGACCGCCGCGAACACCAGGACAATTCCGACGTTGGCTATCAGCCGCTCCCAGAACTGGTGCCTGAAGAACAGGACGTCCACGCAGACCACGACGGCAGCGATCGCGAGCACGAAGAGCACGGCCCGTCTTCTCATCGCTCCTTCCTGCTCGACCAGTAGGGGCCCAATGTGCCTGAGCGGCGGCGCGGCCGCGATGGTCAGAGAGCATGGTCGCTCAAGCGGGTGGTACCGGTGCGGGGCGCCATCGGTAGGGTACCGAAGGCGCCCCGCGTTGGAGTTGGCCTTTAGCGCAGGCCTGGGAGGACTCGCGTTCCCTCCTGCTGGACGGCCTGAAGCGAGCGTGGGTTGAGGCCGAGCAGCTGCAGGATCGTCGGCGCGACTTGGGTCGTCTCTACCCAGTGGTTCGAGGCGCCGTGGTGCACTGTCCCAGGCGCGTAGACGAGGATCGGCACGTCGCGGTCGCCTGGGTTGTCGCCGCCGTGCTCGGCGATCTTCGTTCCGGTGGTGTAGACGACACCGATCTGGACGCGGCCGAACACGTCCGGGTGGCGCGGATCCGAGTACGGAACGCCGAAGAACTCGGCGGCCTCCTCACCGGCGTAGATCTTCGCCAGGCCGGAGTGCGCGACCTGCTTGGTGCCGCGGTTCACGCCGTCGTTGTTGTAGAGCACCGCCGTCGCGCTGTGGTTCCATAGGTAGTGCTTGACGAAGTCGGCCGCGCCCTGCGTCTTGACCGACAGGTAGCTCTGCCACAGGTCGTCGTCGGTGCCGGCGACGATCAGCGGGGTGATCGTGCCTCCGCTCAGCCCGGTCGTGCAATAGGTGGTCGGATCGGGCGTCGCGGTCGGGTTCTGCTGCTCGCACCAGGCTTCGTTGATTGCGCTGATGATCGGCCCGTCATCGATCCGCTTCAGCAGCAAGGGGTTCTGCGGCGACTGACCATGCTTGGCCGTGACGATGATCGCCGTGGAGGACGCAAGGCCGTTTCGGCGGATCGTGTCGACCATCCGCCGAAGTTGCGTGTTGACGTAGTCAAACGCACCGGCCAGCAGCGGACGCGGCGTCGTTGTTCCGGGGTAGTAGCCGGCGAGCTCGGTCGGCCCCACGGTGTAGGTGCCGTCCGCGTTCTTCGTGATGGTGCCGGGCGAGTCGACCTTCTCGGCGACCGACACGGCCTGGAAGTTCATCCCCAGGATCGCCGGGACGCCGACCTTGTGGCGGCCGCTGTGGTCGTAGCCGTCAATCTCGTTGATGATCGCCCGCACCTTGTAGCCGTCGTACTGCTTGGTGGCGGCGTCGATGTGGGCCCAGTCGTTGTCCTGCGGGTACGGAACGCCATTGGGCTCGACCGCCTGCGAGTCGATCTCCGGGGCGAACAGGTCGTCGATGCTGTAGCCACCCGACCCCGGACCGTTGAACGACGAGTAGACCGCGTGCTTGTCAGACCAGGCCGTCCGCATGCCGGCGTTGTGGATGACCTGGAAGATCGTATTCACCTTCAGGTAGTCCCATGGCATGATCGGCCGACAGTTCTTCGGATCGACCGGGTAGGTTGCGGGGTTCAGGCCGGACTGCGGATGTGGGGTCAGATTCATGATCGCGCCCGGGTTCGTGTCAACGCCGTTCGGGTAGATCGAGCCGCCCTCGTCGAAGGACGGGAACGTGTTGCCGCTGCCGTTGTTGAGCAGGTCAGGCACGGCGTTGAGCGTGTCGTCCGGCGAGTCGTAGATCACGTTGCCGCCAGGCGCAGGCCCCGAACAGTGGGTGGTGCCAGGCGGGAAGACGTCGTGGCTGTACTCCACGTCGTAGTAGACGCCGGTCGCGCGCGGATCACCCCCGGTCATCAATGCGGTGCCACCCGGGTCCGAGTCGGAGGGATCGGACGTGTGCGCGTTCCTGAACTCCGTCCCACCTTGGACCAGCTTGGCGAGTTCCGAGTTCGGGTGGTTTGCCACGTACCACTGGAGGTCCGACTGGTGCATCCCATCCACGGAGATCAACAGGACGTGCTTGACCCTATGGTCGGCCCGCCCTTCGTGTGTTGCGGACATCGGCCGCACACCGGCGGAGGCCGATCCCGCCGCCAGAACCCCGAGCACCGCCACGCAGGCAACCGCGCCCGCACTACTACGCAAACTCAACATTTCGCACCCCTCGCAACGAAGACCCTGCCGCGCCGCATCCTCATGGCCCCACCTCGGCGGAGGGGTAAGAGACCGGTGACCAGGTGGTGAGAATTCGGGAAAGCGAGGTCGCCCTCCGATCACAGAACGCGCACATCGCGTTCGCTGCCGCGGCCGAGTTCCGCCGTGTCGACCTGGCGGGCGCGCTCAGCATGACGCTGCTCATCCGCGTGAGTCGTCCCTAGCCGTCGAGGTCGGTGTCCTCGTCGATGACGGTGACGAGGAATACCGCGCCGATGAACACGATCGCGACGACGGCCACAGCGAGGATGCCGACTCCCAGGACGTCGCTCATCGCCGCAGGCGCACGCCGATGCGCTTCCGGTCGTGGATCGCACGCCGGGGCCATAGGGCCGCGAGACCACGCTCACACGACGTGTTGTTCAGGCGCTTGGAGACGACCGAGCCGCTGTGAAGTTCGCCTTGCGGGCGACGCCGACGCCGAGCGCGAGCTCCTCGTGCTCGTGACGGACGACAGCCCACTGAGGCAGCACGACGGCAATCGACTGGCGTAACTCTTCCGTTTCGTGGCGCATCACGCCGTCCACGGTTGGCCGATCCCTATCTGTCGAGTCAGACATCGTCTCACCGTACCAGCCTTGTGACGCAGGGTCATATGCGGTCACCACATCCTCACCACTCCCTTTCGATCGCCTGATCCTCCGTTCGTGGTGCACGGGTGGAGAAGCCCGCGTTTTGGGCTGTTGGCTGCTGTTACGATCGCGACCAGCCCGCCCGACGTCATGCGGTGCGGGACAGGTTCTCTCGGTGCCGTGGACGGCTCGCGAGAGCAGAGAAGAGGTCGCCGCGTTGCTCCCACTCCGCAGCGACCTCTTCGCCTTCCTGCCCGCACACCCGGCGGCCGATGGCTGTGCGAGCCCCCGTAAGCGCTGTTGGGAGTGCGGAGCAGGTATTTCCGCGATCGGGGCGAGAGGATTTGAACCTCCGACCGCCCGGCCCCCAGCCGGGTGCGCTACCAGACTGCGCCACGCCCCGCGGGGTCCGAGTATATCGGGGAACCGACGGCGTCCCGGTCGTGTCATAGAGGTGTCGTGCAAGACGCTCTCACAGTCGCGCTCCCTCGCCTCAGCGCCCCCTGGGCGTACCATGGACGGGTGGAGATCTCGTCCGACGAGGCCCTGGCGAGGCGGGCAGCCGACGGCGACGAGTCAGCCTTCGAGGAGCTTGTCGTCCGCTACCAGGATCGGCTCTACACCCTCGCGCTGCGGATCACCCTCTCGGACGCGGACGCCTACGACTGCGTGCAGGAGGGGCTGGTGGCGGCCTGGCGCGGCCTCGGAACGTTCCGCTTTGACGCCCGCTTCTCGACCTGGGTGCACCGGATCGTCGTCCGCAAAGCTTATGACGTGCTCGAGCGGCGAGCACGGACAGCCGAGCCGGTTGACGAGGTGCCGGCGGTCAGCGTCGATTCTCCGGCCGACGCCCGCCTCGACCTGATGAGCGCGCTCGCGCAGCTCGAGCCCGAGTTCCGGGTGGTCGCGGTGGCCTGCGACGTCGTCGGCCTGTCGATGGACGAGGCGGCACTCGTCCTCGACCTTCCCGCCGGGACGGTCAAGTCGCGCCTGCACCGCGCCCGCGCCCGTCTGGCCCACTCCCTGCAGGCGGAGGCCGCCCCATGAGCGACGATCGCCACAACGAGATTGCCGCCCGTCTGCGCGACGAGGGCGCGGCCCGGGCCCCGGAGCGCCTGCGGGCCGACGTCATGCTGCAGGTGCGGGCCGAGCCGCGGCCCCGCAGGATCCGGCCCCGGCGCAGCTACTGGCGGCCGCTCGGAAGCCTGGCGGCGGCCGCCTGCCTCCTGGCCGCACTCGTGGTCGGGGTGAACCGCATGGACCTGGGCAGCAGCGGATCGGGGGCGGCCGGAACCGAGGCCGCGAGTGCCGGGGCAGCTCGGGGCCTCACCCTCCCCAGCAGGGCCCCCGCCCCCAACGCCATCGCGCCCGCCCGGGGCGAAGGTGTGGACGGCGCGGCGTCCGCGAGCGTCCACAAGGAGGCCGAGTTCCGCGCCGTCACGGGCCGGTTCAACAACGAAATCACGGCGGCACCGGTGCCGCTGCGGTACACCTACGCGCTGCGGCTGGGGCTGCTCGCACCGATGCGCGAGGCATTCGGCCCGCTCGAGCCGCGCCAAGGCCGGGGCACGCATACCCCCTAACTGGCGTCGACCGCAGCCCGCACCGCCGCGGGCACGTCGGCGATTGGGAGCGTGGCCTGCTCGCGGCCGCGGCGCATCTGCACGTCGGCGGTGCCGTCGGTGGCCGTGCGCCGGCCCACCGTCACCCGCGCCGGCATGCCGATCAGCTCCGCGTCGGCGAACCGCGAGCCGGGGCTGGCCGCCCGGTCGTCGAAGAGCACGGTCAAGCCGTCGGCCTCGAGCTGCCCCTGGATCTCGCGGGCGAGCGCGAACTGGGGGTCGTCGCGGCCCCCAATCACGACCATGTGGACGTGGAACGGCGCGAGCGACGCCGGCCACATCATCCCCGCCTCATCGTGATGCTGCTCGACCGCCACGGCCGCGATCCGGGCTGGGCCGATGCCGTATGAGCCCATCACGATCGGGTGCTCCTGCCCGGACTCGTCCAGGTAGTTCGCGTTCAGCGGCACGGTGTAGCGGGTGCCGAGCTTGAAGATGTGCGCGACCTCGATCGCGGGCTCGATGTGCAGGACGCCGGTGCCGCACGCCGCGCACGTGTCACCCTCGCCGACCTCGCGCAGGTCGTGGAACTCGGCCTGATAGTCGCGCCCCGCCTCCAGTCCGCGCAGGTGCCACCCGGTGCGATTGGCCCCGCCCACGTACTGGCCGGTGCGCAGCGAATCGTCGGCGATGACCCGCACGTCGGCTCCGACGGGGCCGATCGAGCCCGGATCGGCTCCGAACGCCGCCCGGATCTCGTCGGCGTCGGCCGGCCGGAACTCCGTGCCGAGCGCCTTCTCGGTCTTGAGAGCGTGCAGGCGCTGATCGCCGCGCACGAGCGCCAGCACCATGGTGCCGTCGGCCACGATGGGCATCGCCTTGGCCGTCGCGGCCGGGTCGATCCCGAGCAGCTCTGCCAGGCCCTCGATGGTCGTCGCTCCGGGGGTCGCGATCTCCTCGGGCGCGTCCAGATGCGGCGGAAACTCGGCCGGCCGCGGCTGCGAGCGGGCGACCTCGATGTTGGCGGCATAGTCGCAGTTCGAGCACCGCACCAGATCGGCCTCGCCGTTGGGGCTCGGTGCCACGAACTCCTCGCCGCCGTGGCCCCCCATCATGCCGACGTCGGCCTCGATCGCAAACGTCTCGAGCCCGCAGCGGTCGAGAATCCGGCGGTACACGGCGTGGTGGCGGGCGTAGGACTCCTCGAGCCCCTCCAGGTCGCGGTCGAAGCTGTAGGAGTCCTTCATGATGAACTCACGCGTGCGCAGAATGCCGCCGCGCGGGCGCGGCTCGTCGCGCTCCTTGATCTGCTGGTGGTACCAGATCTGGGGCAGCTCCCGGTAGGAGCGAATCTCGCGGGCGGCATGCCAGGTGACGCACTCCTCGTGGGTCATTGCGAGCACGTACGGCTTGCCGGAGGAGTCCTTCAGGTGGAACAGGTTGTTCACCCCCAGGCGGCCGGTCGCCTCCCACAGCTCCGCCGGCTGCATCACCGGCATCAGCATCTCGAGGCCGATCGTGTCCATCTCCTCGCGGATGATCCCCATCGCGTTCTGTAGCACCCGCCACCCGAGCGGCAGGTACGTGTACAGGCCAGCGCCGAGTTGGCGCACAAAGCCGCCGCGGACGAGCAGCTTGTGGCTTATGGCCTCCGCGTCTGCCGGGTCGTCCTTGAGCGTCGGGATCAGGAAGCGGGAGGCATCGATGCTGCCGCTCACCGGGCGGCAGCCTTCGCGCGCGTGCGCGGGGGCGGCACGTGGAGCGGGCGGCCGAGCGCCACGAGCGCCGCCTCCTTGACCGCCTCCGCGAGCGTCGGATGGGCGGCGATGGAGTCGCCGATCGTCTCGATCGTGGCCTCGGCCGAGATGCCGACGACGCCGGCGTTGACCAGCTCGGTCGCCTGGATCCCGACGATCACGAGCCCCAGGAGCTCGCCGTAGCGGTCCTCGTGGATGGTCTTGACGAAGCCGGTCTTCTCGCCGTACATCTGCGCCCTTGCGGCGGCCGCAAACGGGAACCGGCCGGTGGCGACGGCATCGCCGTGCTGCTCACGGGCCTGGGCCTCGGTGAGGCCCACCGCGGCCACCTCGGGATCGGTGTAGACGCACCGCGGGACGGCCGAGTAGTCCATCTCGGCCTCGTGCCCGCAGGCGTTCTCGGCCGCGACCTCGCCCTCGCGGAACGAGGTGTGCGCGAGCTGGTAGATCCCGGCCACGTCGCCCACCGCATAGATGTGTGCGACGTTCGTGCGCATGCGCCGGTCGACGATCACGCCCCGGCGCGGGTCGGCGTCGACGCCCGCACGGTCGAGGCCGATGTCGTTCGTGTTGGGGCCACGGCCGGTGGCGACCAGCACCAGGTCGGCATCGACCGAGCCGGGCGTGCCGTCGGCAGCCTCGAAGCGCAGGGTGACGCCGTCGCCCGCCGGCGCCACCTCGGTTGCCCGCGCGCCCAGGTTCATGCCGATGCCGCGCCGCTTGAAGGCCCGCTCGAGCTCCTTCGACGCGTCGGCGTCCTCCATCGGGATCAGGTGCTCGAGCATCTCGACGATCGTGACCTCGGTGCCGAAGTGGCGGAAGATCGAGGCGAACTCGACGCCGATCACGCCGCCGCCCAGGATCGCGAGACGGCGAGGCACCTCGGTGATCTCGAGCAGCGCGGTCGAGTCGACGCAGGCCGGTCCGTCGATACCCGTCACCGGCGGCCGCAGGGAGTGCGAGCCGGTCGCGATCACCGCCGAGGTGAACGTGATGTCCTCGCCGCCCTCGATCGCGATCGTGTTCGGCCCGGTGAACGCGCCGCGGCCGTTGACGATGGTGATGCCGTTGGCCTTGACGACCCCGGTGATGCCGTTCACGAGCCCGTCGACGATGCCGGTCTTGTTCTTCTGGGCCTGGTCGAAGTCGAGCTCGGGCTCGCCCACGCGCACGCCGATCTGGGCGAACGTCTCGCGTGCGTCCTTCAGCCCGTGCGCCGTTTGCACCCACGTCTTGGTGGGGATGCAGCCGACCGTGATGCAGGTGCCGCCCACGCGGCCCTGCTCGATCAGAACAACGTTTGCGCCCAGCTGTGCGGCCCGGATCGCGGCCGGATATCCGCCCGGCCCACCGCCCAGGACGGCGACGTCACACTCCATCGAACCCACTCCCTCGTGCTCGCTCGTCTCGTCGGCGGCATCCTAGTTGAACAGAGGCCCGGGCCTCCCGCGGTCACGGGGCGGGCGGAAAGGCGGGGTCTGAGCGGATCGAGTCGAAGTCGGAATCGCCGGCCGCCCACTCGGCCGCGCGGGGCTCGCCGGCCACGGCGGCGGACAGGTGCTCGAGCGCCTGCTCGCGGCGCCCGGCCAGCGCGTGGTAGCAGGCCAGCTGGTAGTTGATGACCGGATGGCCGGGCCACTCGCGCAGCCCCGCCGACGCGATCGTGATGGCGCTGTCGTAGTCGCCGGAGCGATAGGCCGGCTCCGCCGCGAACCAGTACTCGAACGGCGACGTCCGCAGCGGCGCCGCCGCCGGCCCGCCGATGACGAGCACGGTGGTGTCGGGCTCGCGCGCGACCGCCGCCCGCTCGGCGTCGAGTTCGGGCACGAACACGAGCGTGCCCGCCGGAGCGTCGACCGCCTCGCCGGAGACGGTGAACTCGGCCCGGCCCGAGAGCACGAGGTAGAGCTCCTCGTGCCGGCCGGCGCCCGCGCCCATCTCGTTGTGGCGCTCGATCACCTGATCGCCGGCGGCCCTGGCGGTGTAGGCGTTGACGCCGAAGGCGCGCACACCCAGGCGGCGCCGGATCGGCAGGAACACTCCGCCCGCGGCGTCGATCTGGTCGAGCTCGTCCATGTGCACGACCCGAACGGCCTCGCTCATGCGTCCACCGATTCGCCGGGCTCGCCGATCCAGGCGATGGTCGCGCCCGGCGGGTACTCCACACCGGCGGTGCCGACCACGCTCAGAAGCACGCCGTCGGCCTCGGCCTCGACCTCCTGGGTGACCTTGTCGGTGTCGAGCTCGTACAGCGGGTCGCCGCGGCGGACGGGCTGGCCCGGCTCCACCAGAAACCGGATCAGCACCGCCGAGATCGTCTCCTCGCCGAGCTCGGGAACCTTGACGGCCGTCGCCATGCGCGGGCAGCGTAGCGGTCCGCAGCGACTAAGGTTTGGGAGATGGCGAAGACCGCCGAAGGCGACGTTTCGGTCCTGGACGACCGCGAGCACGCGCTCCGCCTCTTCAGGCAGATGGCGCTCGTTCGCCGCTTCGAGGAGCGCACCGAGGAGCAGTACACGCGCGCCCGGATCGGCGGCTACTGCCACCTCGCAATCGGCGAGGAGGCCTCATCGGTGGGCGCGATCGACGCGCTCGCCGACGGCGACGCCCTGTACGCCAGCTACCGCGACCACGCCACCGCGCTGGCCGTCGGCAGCCCTGCGGCGGCGGTCATGGCCGAGCTGTTCGGCAAGGACACCGGCGTCGCTCACGGCCGCGGCGGGTCGATGCACCTGCTCGATGTCGAGCGCCGCTTCTTCGGCGGCTGGGGCATCGTCGGCGCGCACCTGCCGATCGCCGCCGGCACCGCTCTGGCGATGGTCTACCGCGACCTGCCCAACGCGGTTCTGTGCCAGTTCGGCGACGGCGCGGTCGCCACCGGCGCGTTCCACGAGGCGCTCAACCTGTCGGCGCTGTGGGAGCTTCCGATCGTGTTCCAGGCGATCAACAACCAGTACGGGATGGGGACGTCGGTCGAGCAGTCAAACGCCGAGCCGGAGCTCTGGCGACGGGCGGCCGCCTACCGCATGCACGGCGAGCGGGTGGATGGAAACGACGTGCTGGCCGTCCGCGAGGCCGCCGGACGCCTGCTGGCGCAGGCCCGGGACGAGCGCAAGCCCGCGCTGCTCGAAACGGTGACCTACCGCTTCCGCGGCCACTCGGTGGCCGATGCGGGCAAGGTGTACCGCACGCCCGAGGAGGTGCGCTCGTGGCGTGAGCGCGACCCGATCACCCGCTACGGGCTTCTGCTGGGCGAGCGCGGGATCGCGACGCCGGCCGACCTGGATTCGGTCTGGCAGGACGTCGCCGCCGAGGTCAAGGATGCGATCGCCCGGGCGCTCGAGGCGTCGTTCCCGCCGCGTGAGGGGCTCTACGACCACCTCTACGGCGACCCGAATTCGCCCGAGCAATTCTCGCGCATGGCGTCCGGTGCTCCCTACGGCGAGCGCGGCGAGGAGCAGACATGGCCGACGTGACCTACCGCGAGGCGCTTCGCCAGGCGCTCGACGAGGAGCTTGGCCGCGACCCGGACGTGTTCCTGATGGGCGAGGAGATCGGCCGCTTCGAGGGCTCCTACAAGGTCACGGCCGGCCTGTGGCAGAAGTACGGGCCGGTGCGCGTGCGCGAGACGCCGATCTCGGAGGAGGGGTTCATCGGCGCCGGCATCGGCGCGGCCATGATGGGCCTGCGGCCGGTGATCGAGATCATGACGATCAACTTCATCCTGGTGGCCATGGACCAGGTCATCAACCACGCCGCCAAGATCCGGTACATGTTCGGCGGCAAGGTGGGCGTGCCGCTGGTGATCCGGACACCGGGCGGGGCCGGGGCGCAGCTGACCGCGCAGCACTCGCAGTCGCTCGAGGCCTGGTTCGCGGGCTGCCCCGGGCTCAAGGTGGTCGCGCCCGCCACGCCGGCGGACGCCTACGGGATGCTGAAGACCGCGATCCGCGACGACGACCCGGTGCTCTTCTGCGAGAACCTCGTCCTCTACAACCTGACCGGCCCGCTGCCCGAGGACGGCGACGGCGCGGTGCCGCTCGGGCGGGCGCGGATCGCGCGCGAGGGTGACGATCTGACCCTGGTCGCGCACTCCTACACCGTCCAGCGTGCGCTGCGGGTGGCCGACCGGCTGGCGCAGGACGGGATCGGCGTCGAGGTCGTCGACCTGCGCTCGCTGCGGCCGCTCGACGTCGACACCGTGGCGGAGTCGGTGCGAAAGACGAACCGCGTGCTCGTCGCCGAGGAGGGCTGGTCGACCTACGGCGTGGGTGCCGAGCTCGCGGCGCGGCTGCAGCGGGTGTGCTTCGACGACCTGGACGCGCCGGTCGAGCGCGTCGGGCAGGCCGAGGTGCCCATGCCCTACTCCAAGCCGCTGGAGCTGGCCGCACTGCCGCTCGAGTCGAAGATCGAGGCGGCCGCCCGCTCGCTCCTGCGCGAGTGCGGACTGTAAGGTTTCGGCGATGTCGGAAGAGCTGACCATGCCGCGGCTGTCGGACACGATGGAAGAGGGCACCATCGGCCGCTGGCTCAAGCGTGAGGGCGAGAGCTTCCACGAGGGCGACGTGATCGCCGAGATCGAGACCGACAAGGCCACGATGGACTTCCAGGCCTACGACGACGGCACGCTGCTCAAGATCCTCGTCGCAGACGGCGAGTCGGCGCCTCTGGGTGCGCCCATCGCCATCGTCGGCTCAGAGGGCGAGGCGGTGCCCGCCGCCGCCGAACCCGCAGCCGCGCCCGCCCACCCGGCGAGCGAGGGCAACGGCGCCGCCGCCCCAGCCGTCGCGGAGCCCGCAGCGCCGGCCGCCCCCAGCGCCCCCGCCGGCGGCGAGAGCGCCGGCCTGCGCGCGAGCCCGATCGCCCGCCGGATGGCCGATGCCGCCGGCCTTGACCTGCGCACCCTGGCGGGAACGGGGTCTGGACCCGACGGCCGCATCGTCAAGGCCGATGTCGAGCGCGCCCTTGAGGGCGCGGCACCGGCCGCGGCGTCCACGGCACCCGCAGCCGCACTGTCCGTCGCAGCCGATGACGAGGTGCGGGAGCTGACACCCATGCTGAAGGCCGTCGCCCGGCGGATGGGCGAGTCGAAGGCGACTGTCCCCCACTTCTACGTCACGTCCGAGATCGACATGACGCGCGCGTTCGAGCTGCGGGCGGAGCTGAACGCGGCGCTCGTTGACTTCGGCGAGAAGGTCAGCGTGAACGACCTGATCGTGCGCGCCTGCGCCCAGGCGCTGATGCAGCACCCGCAGGCCCACCGCTCCTACGTCGACGGCCACCACGTCTACCACGCCCACGTCAACACCGGGATCGCGGTCGCCCTGGACGACGGCCTGATCGTGCCCGTCCTGCGCGACGCCGACACCAAGGGTGTGCGCGAGATCGCCGCCGAGACGCGCGACCTGGTCGCCCGCGCCCGGGCCGGCAAGCTGCGCCAGACCGAGATCGAGGGCGGCACGTTCACCGTCTCGAACATGGGCATGTTCGACGTGGCCGCGTTCTCGGCCATCATCAACCCGCCGGAGTCGACCATCCTCGCGGTGTCGAGCACCGTCGAGCGGCCCGTGGTGCAGAACGGCGACATCGTCCCGCGGCGGATCATGTCGGTGACGCTCTCCTGCGACCACCGCGCCTGCTCCGGGGCGGACGGCGCGAAGCTGCTGCAGACGGTCAAGCGGTACCTCGAGGCCCCGACCCTCCTGCTCGCATGACCCCATCCCTCCACGTACACTCGGACTGATGCAGCTCACCGACGTGATGGCGACGCAGGTGGTGTCCGTCGCCCCGGACACGAGGCTCGGCGACGCCGCCCGGCGCATGGTCGAGACCGATGTCGGCGCGGCCGTCGTCATCGACGCCGCGGGCGACCTGACCGGAGTGATCACCGAGCGCGACCTGATGCGCTGCGTCAGCGACGGCACCGACCCGTCCACTCCGGTCGACCAGCGCATGACCCGGCACGTCCTGACGGCGGCGCCCGACACCACCATCCCGGAGGCAATGGCGCTCATGGTCGACGGGCACTTCCGGCACCTGCCGGTGGTGAACGACGGCGGCCACGTGATCGGCATCGTCTCGATGCGCGACCTGATGGCCTACACATCCCTGCGCCTGCGCGGCGGGAACCTTGGCCACGACGACGATCTCGATCCCGCCGAGGTGATCGCAACCATCTTCCGCATGCGCACCGGCGCCGCCTGACCGCTGCGCCAAAAGGGGTCTGACCCCGTTTGGCTAGATCTGCCAGGCGCCGTTGCGCAGCACGGGCACCCGCTCGCCGGCCGCGGTCAGCCCGGTGACGTCGAGCTGCGGTGAGCCCACCATGAAGTCGACGTGGATCTCGCTGCTGTTGATGCGGCCGCGGTCGGCCTCCTCGACGGCCCAGTCGAACCCCTGGCCGAGCGCCAGATGGCTCGCGGCGTTCTCGTCGATCAGGGTGTCGTAGAACACGGTCTCGAGCGGCCCGACGCGGCCGGCTCCGTCCACCAGCGCGATCTCGCCGAGCCGCGCAGCGCCCGCGTCGCGGTCGACGTATGCCTGCAGCACGTCGCCGTGCTGGCCCGCATCGATGGCGACCGCGCGGCCGGCCTCGAAGCGGACGCCGAAGTCGCGCACGATGATCCCGTCCAGCTCGCGCGGCAGCGTCGATCGGACGACGCCCTCGACGCGCTCCGGATCGGGCGTCGTGAACACCTCTTCGGTGGGCAAATTGGGCTGGTGAAGCAGGCCCCACGACGTGGTCAGGCCGCCGCCGTGCCAGATCGATCCGGGTAGGAGGCCCACCCGCAGGTCGGTTCCCGGGCCCTCGAGGTGGAGGGCATCAAACCGGCGCTCGTTGAGCGCGGCGCACGCGGCGTGCAGCTGCGTGATCCGCTCATGCCACGCCGCCACCGGGTCTTCCTCGTCCAGGCGGCAGACCCGCTCCACCTGCTTCCACAGCGTCTCCAGGGCCGCCGTGGGCTCCAGGCCGGGGTAGACGAGGTGCGCCCACTCCCCGGTCGGGCACGGCACGATCGTCCAGTTGTTGCTGGCGGCGTTCAGGTTCTCGACCGACTGCTTGCGCCCCGGCGGCCGGTCGCGGCCGATGCGGGCCGGATCGACCCCGTCGAGCAGCCCCGGTGCGATCGGCCCGCTGAACCCAATGGTCGCCCCGTGCTGCAGGCCGTGTTGGCGCACCATCTCGACGACCCACTCGGGCTCATAGCCGAGCGCCTCGTCGACCCCGTATTCGAGCCGGGCCCGCTGCACGTACGGATCGCGATAGACGACGTGTACGAACACGGCCCCGGCCTGGTAGGCCCGCTCGGCGACGGCGCGCGCCAGCTGCTCCTGGCCGAGTGAGGCCGACACGTACACCCGCTGCCCCGGCTGGACGTTGGCTCCAAACCCGACCGCCAGCTCTGCCATCCTGTCCAGCGTGGCGGAATCCACCGCCGCATGTTATCCACCGCTGCGATACTCCGGGCGCAATGCGCACATATGTGATTGTCCGCGGGTTTGCGCTCGCCGGGCTCGGTGCGGCCTCAGCGCTTGTGGCACATGGTGGCACGGCCGCCCTGGCCGATCCGTCCTGGTCGCTCCCCGCCCTGATCGCATCGGCAGCCGGCACGGCTGCGCTGTTGCGCCTGATGGCATCGGCTCGCCGGGCTCGCCTGGCGGCGGCGCGCGCGGGCGACGGCACTCCGGCGCTGCCGGGCCACACGCCGCTCGGCCTGGCCGAGACGACCGCGATCATGCTCGCGGGCCAGGGCGCTGCCCACATCGCGCTGCTTGCCGCCGGCGCGCCCGCGCATCCCGGCCAGCTTTGGGCGGTGGCGCTGCATCTTGGCCTGGGAGCCCTGGGCGCGACCGCGATCTGGGCGGCCGATCGGGTGCTCGCGAGCGCCCTTTCCGATCTCGATGCGGCCCTCGCCGCGGCGCTCGAGCTCCTGCTGGCCGTGCTCTCCCCGGCCCACCGCCGGCCGGCCGGTGCGCCCGCCGGCCGCCTGGCCCTGCCCGGCCGCCACGATCGCGCACCGCCGGTGCCCGCCTGACCCGACCCGCACCGGCGCGACCCGCGCCGGTCTCAGATCAGGAGGTTTTGGCCCAGACATGCGCGTGCGCGCGCTCGCGATCCTCGTGCTGCTCCTGCCCGCGGCCTTCCCGGCGGTGGCGCAGGCGCACGCCAGCCTGCTTCGCACCGATCCGGCGGCGGGCAGCGAGGTGGCCCGCGCGCCTGCCCAGATCGTCCTGCATTTCGACCAGCAGATCGCCGACGCGGGCACCACCGCGGTCTCGAGCTCCGGGGCGTCGGTGCTCGCCGCCCGCGCCCATCCCTCGTCCGCCGACGTGCGCGCACTGGTCGTGCCGCTCAAGCCGGGTCTGAAGGACGGCGACTACACCGTGCGCTGGAAGGTCGTCTCGACCGACGGCCACATCGTCTCCGGCGTGATGGCGATCGGCGTCGGCCTCAACCGGCCCCCTCCCCAGGCCGCGACCACCGAGACCTCGGCCCTCGACTGGCCGTACCTGATCGCCCGCTTCTTCTACTACTGCGGGCTGATGCTGCTGGTGGGCGGGGCCGTGTTCCGGGTGTGGGTGTTCCGGCCGGTGCTGGCCACGCTGACCGGGCGGCCGCGCGAGATGGCCGAGCTGCGCGAGCGCGCCCGGGCCAACTCGGTGCTGCTGGCCGCCGCGGTGCTGATGCTGGCGGGCGGCTGGGTGGCGCTGACACGCGAGGGTGCCGAGGTGGCCGGAGTCTCGTTCTGGCAGGCGTTCAACCACCGCGGACCCATCGGATCCGCCCTCCAGGCGACCAGATTCGGCCGCGAGTTCGGCCGCGGCGTCGACCTGGGAGCCGCGTTCTGCATCGCCACCGCGGCCGCGTTCGCGATCTCGCGCCGAAGCCGGGTTGCCGCGCTTGTGCTCGCCGTCCCCGCCTTCTGCCTCGGCGTGTGGGCGGTGATCGTCCCGGGCCTCTCGGGGCATGCGGGCGATCCCGGCATGGGCACCCTCGCGGTCGCGGTTGACGCGCTGCACACCGCCGCGGCGGCGATCTGGATCGGCGGCCTGGTCCAGCTGGTGGTCGTCACGCCCCACGCCACCCGCGGCCTCCCCGACGGGGAGCGCAGCCGCGTGCGAACGGCGGTGACGGCGCGGTTCTCGCGCGTCGCCCTGGCGAGTGTCGTGGTGCTCGCGGCGACCGGGGTGGGACGCGCGCTGTGGGAGGTGGCGACGCCGTCGGAGCTGTGGCAGACCGGCTACGGCCGCGCCCTGCTGGCGAAGACCGCGCTTCTGGCCTGCCTGGTCGCGCTGGGCTACCGCAACCGCCGCAACCTCGCCGCCTTCGGCGCCATCCGCCGGCGCGGCGCTGTCGAGATCGGATTGCTGGTGGTGCTGCTCGCGGTCGTGTCGCTCCTGACCGACCTGCCCCCCGCGAACACGCCCGGGCTGGCGAGCGCCGCACCGCGCCAGACGGCCGCGGGCGGCCCGGTCAGCCTGCGCCTCGGGAGGGTGGCGCGACTGGCGCTGTGGCCCGGGTACGCCGGCCGAAACGCGATCGACCTGCGCCTTCCCGGGAATGCGCCGACCGCGACGGTCGTCCCCGGCAGCAGCGGGTCCCAGACGACGCTTCGGCGGGCGCCGGGCGGCACTTACGCCGGCTTCCTGTCGTCGCTCCCCGCCGGACCGACCGCACTCGTGATCGCAGCGGGGAACCGCACCTTCGGTGCAACCGTGACGCTGGGGCCACGAAGCAGCGCTCCTCCGGTCTCGGCGGCGCCCGCATCCACCGGACCGGTGGCGGCCGGCGAGGCCGCCGACCTGGCCGTGGGCGCCCAGCGGGTCGGCCGCCGGGCCGTGCGGCTGACGCTCCTCTCCCCCACGGGCGGTGCGGTCGCAGACGCGATCGCAGTCGTGGACGGGCATGTGGCAACGCCGTGCACCGGGGTGCACGGCGTCTGCTACCAGGCCCCGGCGCCGGTGAGAGCCGCCACCGTCGTCGTCTCGGTGCGCCGGCCCGGCCGCGGCCAGGTCACGGGACGCCTGCAGATGCCGGCCGCAAACGCGCGGCCCGCGGCGGCGCTGGTGCAGGAGGCCACGCGCAACTTCGCCGCCCTCCACAGCCTGCGGGCCATCAACGTGCTCAAGTCCGGCCCCGGCCGGTCGGTGACGACGCACTACACCACGCAGGCGCCGGATCGGCTCGCGATCGAGGTGCGCGGCGGCGAGGACGCCCGCATCATCGGTGACACGCGGTGGGACCACAACGCCAACGGCACGTGGACGCGCTCGGTCACATTCGCGGTGCACCAGCCCGACCCGTACTGGGCGCCGACCGCCGAGGCGGCGTACGTCGCCGGGCACAGCGGCAACACGATCGAGGTGACGCTCGTGCAGCCGGGCGGCCCGACGTTCTTCCGGCTCTGGATCGACCGGCGGACACACCAGGTGGTGAAGCTGCGGATGGTGACCACCGCGCACTTCATGAGCGAGCGTGAGCTCGACCTGAACCATGCGCCACCCGTCGTCCCACCCAAGTAGGATCCGCGCGTGGCAACTCTGGTGGAGCAGTGGGACGCGATCGTGTCCGCTCAGCCGTCCGACTGGTCGTCGCTCTTTCTCGAGCTGCGGCTGCGCGACGCGGTGCAGTCCGAGGAGTGCGCCCTCGTGATGTCGCCGCTCAACCCGTGGCACGAGGAGGACTGGCGCAGCGGCGTCTTCCACTTCCGCGCGGCCCGCACCTTCGGCTACGGCGCGGCGGCGCAACTGGTGCGCAAGCGGCTGGGGACACTCGACAGCGTCGGCATCACCGGTGCGCTGCGGCTGGAGCGGCGGCTGTCGGACGTGCGTCCGGTCGCCACCCAGGGCGTCGTCTGATCGCTCCCTCGCCGTAAAAGCGAGCCCCGACCGGCGTTTAGGCGACGACGGTCAGGACTCGGTCGAAGCCCCCGGCACCGTGCCTATGCCCAGGCTGAGACCGGTTGGGCCGCTCCGAACGTACCCGCTGGATCTAAGCGTCGAATTGGAAACAGTTTCCATCCAGGCGGCGTGACGGTGCCAGGCACGGACATACCGGCTGGAACGCCGCTGTCACGCCGGCGTGACGTCTTGGCGCTCATTTCGGGCCGTCGGCGATGAACTCCGCCTCGAGCCCGGCTGCGCGGAACCAGTCGACCATCGCGAGCTGGGTCGGCTTCTCGGTGCCGTAGTGGGTTCCGTCGATGACGGCCACCCCGGCCTCGTCCGCGAGCGCCAGGAACTCCTCGGCCCAGCGGGTGAAGACGCCACCGGTGACATACGTCTGGCAGCCCCGCTCGAGCGACACCGCGAGCGCGTCGCGGTCTGCGCCGCCGCCGCCGACCACCGCCACCCGTCCGGCCCGGTCGCTGCCGGGTCGCCGCCGCACCACCTGAACGGGCACCTCGGGCCCCAGTCCGGCCGCGAGCCGCGCGGCGAGGTCGTCCACCGACAGGTCGGATGCGCCGATCACGGCCGCGCCGCCGGGGATGCCCTCGGCGATCGGCAGGTACTCCTCCTCGACCGGCACGCCCATCGCCGCGGCACACAGCCGCGAGGGGGACACCTCGGGGTGATGGTCGATCGGCGCGTGGACGTGGTAGAAGCCGATCGCGGCGGCCGCCATGCGCTCGAAGGTCTCGAGCGCGAGCGGCAGGAAGCCGGGCCCGTCGGCGTAGTCGATGGGGTGCTCCGAGAAGAGGAACGTGCCCGGCGCGAGCAGACCGACCACGCGGTCGGAGGGAAACACGCATGTCGCCACCCGCGCGACCTCGTCCCCGCCGCGCACGAGCAGGCCGTTCCAGCGCGCCTCGTAGCCGGGCTCGGCGAACTCGCGCCAGTACGGATCCGGATAGACGAGCTCGAACAGGTCGCTCCAGTCGTCACCCCGCACGTCGAGCGTCCCGAAGTAGCCGTCGAGCAGCTCCACGAGGCGCTCGCTCCTCACGCCCGCAGCTCGCCCCCGACCTGGTCGGCAAGGGCGGCCACAACTCCCTCGCGCAGCGCGTCCGCCTCGGCGTCGGTGAGCGTACGGTCGGACGCCTGGAAGACCAGATGCAGCGCCAGGCTCTTGCGGCCGTCGCCCACCTGCGGTCCCCGGTAGACGTCGAACACCTCGACCGTGGCCAGCTCGGCCCCTGCGGCGGCGCGCACGATCTCGACGACGCGGCCGGCGGGCACGTCCTCGGCAACGACCACCGCGATGTCCTGGCGGAGCGGCGGGAAACTGATCACGTCGCGGTAGAGCACCTGCTCCGGCGGACGCCCGCGCAGGCCGTCGAGGCCGAGCTCGAACACCGCCACGACGCCCTCCAGCCCGAACGCCTCGGCCACGATCGGGTGGAGCTCCCCGACGAACCCGTCGGCGACGGCGGCCGACCGGCCGGGATGCAGGAACGGCTCTTCCGCAGGCCGGAAGTGCGGCGCATCGATGCGGGCGGCGGCCGTCAGCGTCTCGACCACACCCTTGGCGTCGAAAAACCCGGCCCCGGCACCGGCCATGACGCCGGCCACCCGGCTCGGCTGATCGGGCAGCTTGCCGTCGCTGCGCAGGAAGACATGGCCGATCTCGAACAGGTCGACCCGGGGCAGCGACATCGCCAGGTTACGGCGGGCGGAGTGCAGCAGCCCGGGGAACACCAGCGTGCGCATCGCCGCCCACTCGGCGCTCATCGGGTTCATCAGCTCGACGAGGGCTCGGCGGGGATCGTCCGGCGCCAGGCGCAGCCGGTCGGGCACGCCAGTGTCCCACAGGGTCAGCGTCGCCGCCTCGGACAGCCCCGCACCCCGCAGGATGTCGGTGACCAGCCGCCGCAGCCGCTCGTCGTCGCTCAGGCGGCCGCCGCCCGGCGCCCCACCCGGCATCGCGATCGGCACCCGCTCGAGGTCGTACACGCGCGCGACCTCCTCGATCAGGTCGATCTCGCGAGTGGTGTCGGCGGCGCGCCAGGTGGGCACCCGCCAGCCCGCGTCGGTCGGCTCGTACCCGAGCCGCACGAGCGCGCGCTCGATCTCGGCGTCGGTGTAGGCGGCACCGATCGTCTGCTCGAGCCGGCTCCGCCGCAGCGGCACGACGGGCGGGACGGGCAGGTCGCCGTGCACGTCGATCGTGCCCGGCACGAGCCGCGCGCCCGCCAGCTCCACCATCAGCTGCGAGGCCAGCCGCAGCGCGATCGGCGACAGGTGTGGATCGAGCCCCTTCTCCCACCGGCTCGACCCCTCGGTGCGCAGCCCGAGCCGGACCGAGGAGGCCTGCGTGGACGGCCCGTCGAAGTTGGCGCACTCGATCAGCACCGTCGTCGTCTGGTCGGTCACCTCGCTCCACTCGGATCCCATCAGCCCCGCGATCGCGGAAGGCCGCTCGGCGTCGGCAATCACGAGCGTGTCGGTGTCGAGCACGCGCGCCTGGCCGTCGAGCGTCGTCACCGCCTCGCCGGCCGTTGCCCTGCGGACGATGATCTCGCGGCCGGCGACGCGGTCGAGATCAAACGCGTGGGTGGGCTCTCCGACGGCGAGCATGACGTAGTTGGTGATGTCGACGACATTCGAGATCGTGCGCATGCCCGCGGCCGTGATGCGGGCCTTGAGCCACGGGGGCGACGGCCCCACCCGGACGTCGGTGAACACCCGCCCGGCCCAGCGCGGGCACATCTCCGGCGCGTCGATTCGCGCACGAACGTGATCCTCGACCTTCCCCGGCCCGGTCGGCTCGGGCTCGGTGCCCGGCCACGGCGCCAGGTCGGTGTCGAGCACGGCCGACACCTCGCGGGCGATCCCGTACACGTTCTGGCAGTCGGGCCGGTTGGACGTGATCTCGAACTCGAGCACGTCGTCGGCGATGGCAAGGTGATCGATCAGCGCGTCTCCGACCGGCCAGTCGTCCGGCAGCAGCATGATCCCGGCGTGATCCTGCCCCAGCTCGAGCTCGCGCTCGGAGAGCATCATGCCGTGCGACTCGACTCCACGCAGCTTCGCCACCCGCAGCTCGGTGCCGTCCGGCAGAACGGCGCCCGGGAGCGCAACCGCCACGGTTGCCCCGGCCGCGAAGTTGCTCGCCCCGCACACGATCTGGCGCGGTTCGCCGTCGCCGACGTCCACGGTGCAGAGGCTTAGCCGGTCGGCGTTCGGGTGCTGCTCGCGCGTGAGCACCCGGCCGACCCGGTACAGATCGACGTGTGCCGGAACGCCGCGGTGATGCAGGGCCTCGAGCTTGGTCCCGGTCATCGACATGCGCTCGCCCAGCTCGCGGGGGGGCATGTCGAACGTGACGTAGTCACGCAGCCACGACACGGGCACCCTCACCCGAACTGCTCCATGAACCGCAGGTCGTTCTCCCACAGCAGCCGGATGTCGGGGATGTCGTGGCGCAGTCCCGCCACCCGCTCGACGCCCAGGCCGAAGGCGAAGCCGGACACCACCTCGGGGTCGTATCCCTCGACGTCGGTGTACAGGTTGGGGTCGACCATGCCGGCACCGAGGATCTCGACCCAGCCCTCGCCCCGGCAGACGCGGCACGGGGAGCCGTCGCGGGCGCAGTTGAAGCAGCTGACGTCCACCTCCACGGACGGCTCGGTGAACGGGAAGAAGTGCGGCCGCAGCCGCACCTCGCGCTCGGGCCCGAAAATCGCCCGGGCGAAGCCCAGCAACGTCCCCTTCAGGTGTGCGAGCGTGATCCCGCGATCGACCACCAGGCCCTCGATCTGGGTGAACATTGCGGTGTGGGTGGCGTCGGGGGTGTCGCGGCGGTAGCAGCGCCCGGCGGTGGCCATGTACACGGGCGGCGGCATCGCCTCCATGGTGCGGATCTGCACGGGCGAGGTGTGCGTGCGCAGGACCACGTCGTCGGCGATGTAGAACGTGTCGGTCATCTGCCGCGACGGGTGCGTCGCCGAATGGTTCAGGGCGTCGAAGTTGTAATAGACCGTGTCGATCTCGGGCCCCTCGGCGATCTGGTAGCCGAACCCGACGAAGACGTCCACGATGTCGCGCCGTGTCTGCTCGATCAGATGCGCGTGGCCGCGCGGCCGGCGCACTCCGGGCAGCGTCACATCGACGCGGTCGGTGCGCAGGCGCTGCTCGAGCTCGGCCTCGGACAGCTGGGCCGCGCGGTGCTCGAGCCGCTCCTCGAGCGTCCGGCGGGCACGGTTCAGGTCGGCGCCGCGCGTCCGGCGCTCGTCGGCCGGCAGCGACCCGAGCTCGCGCAGGGCCAAGACGAGCGGGGCCTTGCGGCCCAGCACGTCGATGCGCACCGCCTCGAGCGCGGCCGAGTCGGGCGCGGCAGCGATGCGATCGGTCGCGTCCGAGACGAGAGCTTCGAGGTCCATGGTGGCCGGGTAGTGTACTGAGAGTGACCTCCGCGTACGACCGTCTCGGCCGGCGTTACGACGCCTGGTGCCGGTCGGTCACCGAGGACATCCCCTTCTATGTCGAGCTGGCGCTCGCCACCGGCGGCCCCGTGCTCGAGGTCGGCGTCGGCTCGGGCCGGGTGGCGGTGCCGACCGCGCTCGCCGGCGTTGAGATCGTCGGCGTCGACAGCTCGGCGGTGATGCTGGAGCTGGCCCGGCAGCGGGCGGCGCCGCACCACATCGGTCTGCAGCTGGTGCAGGCGGATATGCGCGACCTGCCCGACCTGGGCGCATTCGCACTCGTCACGGTGCCGTTTCGGGCGTTCCTGCACCTGCGCGACGACGGGGAGCGGCTGGCCGTGCTGCGCGCGCTCCGCGAGCGCCTGCGGCCCGGCGGGACGCTCGCCTTCGACGTCTTCCACCCCGATCACGCCGACATCGCCGATACGCACGACCGCTGGATCGAGCGTGAGCCCGGAATCGAGGAGCGGGCGGTCTGGGACGAGGCGGGCCGGAGCCTCGTCCTCTCGGTGCGCGCGGGCGGCGTCGAGGCCGAGATGGAGCTCTGGTGGATCGCCCCGGACGACTGGCGCAGGCTGCTCGCCGAGGCCGGGTTCGAGCGGATCGAGAGCTACGGCTGGTTCGATAAACGGCCCCTCAAGCCGGACTCCACCGACTCGGCGTGGTTGGCGCACCGTCCGGTACGTGGCTAGGGTGACAAGCATGGAATCGTATCCCGTCAATTTCTCGGTGGACTATCCCGACCGCTCGCTCGACCGCGTCTCGAGCGCATTTCGCATCTTCTGGGTGATCCCGATCGCCATCATCCTGGGTGGACTCGACCACGCCTCCGGAGGCGCCAACCACAACGGCGGCGCGATCGTCGCGGCCGGTGGAGCGGTGGTCGCCCCGCTCGTGCTGATGCTGCTCTTCCGGCGCAAGTACCCGCGCTGGTGGTACGACTGGAACCTCGAGATCACCCGCTTTTCCAACCGCGTGGGCGCGTACTTTCTGCTCATGGACGACCATTACCCGTCCACCGACGATCACCAGGCCGTGCACCTCGAGTACCCGGAGGTCACCGGACAGGAGCTGAACCGGTGGCTGCCGCTCGTGAAGTGGCTGCTCGCGATCCCGCACTACATCGTGCTCTTCTTCCTGTCGCTGGCGACGTTCTTCGTCGTCATCTACGCGTGGTTTGCGGTCCTCTTCACCGGCCACTACCCGCGGGGGGCGTTCGAGTTCGTGGAGGGCGTGCTGCGCTGGAGCAACAGGGTGTCGGCCTACGCCTTCACCCTGGTGACCGACGACTACCCGCCGTTTCGGCTCGCGGCCTGAACAACGGCGCGCTGGCGGACGGCCTCGTAGAGGGCGAGCGTCGCGGCCTGGGCCGCATTCAGCGACTCGGCGCCGGCGGACTGCGGGATCGAGCAGACGACGTCGCACGCCTCGAGCACCTCGGCGGGCAGGCCGTAGCGCTCGGCTCCCACCGCCAGCACGGCCGGCCCGGTCAGGTCGACGTCCCAGATCGGCGTCGGCGCGGCCGGATCGAGTCCAACCCGCAGGCCCTCGGCCGGCAGCTCGGCGCCGGTCTGGATCGGCACGCGGAAGACCGCGCCCATCGATGCCCGCACACCCTTCCCGGCGAGCGGGTCGGAGCAGCCGGGCGAGAGCGCGAGCCGGGCCGGCCCCAGCGCACCGCAGGCACGGACGACCGTGCCGACATTGCCCGGGTCGATCACGCGGTGCAGGTATACGCCCAGCGGTGAATATTGGGTGCCTGGCACCGGGTATTCATGCGGGAGGGCGTCGATCTGGAAGATCGCGATCACGCGGGCCGGGTGGCCCAGGCCGCCGACCTCGGCCAGGAGCGCGTCCCGCACCACGTGCACCGGCCCACCGCGGGCGAGCCTCGCGATGAGGCCCTCGTCCGGCGGGCGCTCCGCCGCGATCAGCGTCTCGGCCGGCAGGATGCCCGCCGAGAGCGCCTCCGCGACGATGTCCTCCCCCTCGGCCAGGAACTGGCCCAGGGAGCGCCGGTTGCGGCGCGTCTGCAGCTTGCGGGCGTGCTTTAGCCGGGCGTTGCTGTGTGAGGTGATCGGCTCCACGGCCGCGGGCCCGTCATGTGGCAAGCGCGGCCTTGGCAGCCTCGGCGAGCGTCCCGAACGCCTTGGGGTCGGAGACGGCGAGGTCGGCCAGCACCTTGCGGTCGAGCTCGATCTCGGCCTTCCGGAGGCCGAACATGAACTGGTTGTAGCTCAGGCCATGGCTGCGGGCACCGGCGTTGATGCGGATGATCCACAGACGCCGGAAGTCGCGCTTGCGCACCCTGCGATCGCGGTAGGCGTAGGAGAGCGACTTCAGCATCTGCTCTTTCGCCTTGCGGTAGGAGTTCTTCTTCAGCCCGCGGTAGCCCTTGGCCGCCTCGAGCACCTCTCGGCGCTTCTTCTTCCCATGGACGCTGCGCTTTACGCGTGCCATCTCGGCCCTCCTATCGCTTTCCCAGGAGGCGCAGCGCCTCTTTGTTGTCGGCGGGAACCATCTGCTTGTCGCGGCGCTTGAACCGGCGCCGCTTGGCGCTCTTGTGCTCGAGCAGGTGGGTGCGGAACGCGCGCCGGCGCATCAGCTTGCCGCCGGCGGTGAGTCTGAACCGCTTCTTGGCGGCGGATGATGTTCGCATCTTGGGCATGCTCTGGTCTCCTTCAGGCGCCGGTGGCGGCCTCGTCGGCCGCCTCGGCGGGCGCTTCGGCCGGCGGTTCGGCCACTTCAACTTCGGCCACCTCCGCAGCTGCGGCGGCGGGCGCTTCGGCGGACTCGGCCGAATCCTCGGCGTCGTCGTCCTTGACGGTAGGCGCCACGACAGCTTTGTGCGGCGCCAGCATCATCACCATGTTGCGTCCGTCCTGCAACGGCTGCGACTCGATCGCCCCCAGGTCCTTCACGTCCTCCGCGAGGCGCAGAAGCAGGTCGCGCCCGCGCTCGGGATGCGTCATCTCGCGCCCGCGGAACATGATCGTGACCTTCACCTTCGCCCGGCTCTTCAGGAAGCGCACCACGTGACCCTTCTTGGTCTCGTAGTCGCCGATGCCGATCTTGGGCCGCAGCTTGATCTCTTTGACGGTGATCGTCGACTGGTGCTTGCGCGCGAGCTTGGCCTTCTGCTCCTGCTCGTAGCGGTACTTCGAGTAGTCCATCACCCGGCACACCGGAGGGCGGGCCTCGGGAGCCACCTCGACCAGGTCGAGGTTCTTGTCCCAGGCGTACTTCTGGGCCTCGTCGGTGCTCTTGATGCCGATCTGGGTGCCGTCGGCGTCGATCAGGCGTACCTGCGGAACACGGATCGCCTCGTTGATCCGGGTCGTCGGCTCCTGCGGCCGCTGGTCGATCTGTCGGCGGGGCCTCAAGACCTGCGCCTAGTAACGATCATCCTCAACCTGTGGAACTCCTCTCCTCGACACGAAAAAATGGGTGCCTCGCGCACCCGAAACGCCCCCATCGTGGGGCGGCTGCCGAACAATTCGGTTGAACCCTCCGGCGTGATACCGGCTGGGTGAGGGGCGAGATGCCTCTGCTTTTCCAGATGGCCAGTATAGCAACGCGCCCGTGGGAGCCAAATCCTTGTTCACAAGGCTTGACCACTGCGCCACTCGTGGTGCATGATCGCTCGATGTTCAACGACCGCACGCAGGCCGGGGCGGCCCTGGCAGCGGCGCTGCCCGACCTCCGCAAGAAGTCCAACGTCACGGTGATCGGCCTCGCCCGCGGCGGGGTCGAGGTCGCCGCCGAGACGGCGCGCCTGCTCGATCTGCCGCTCGACGTCCTGTGCGTGCGCAAGGTGGGCACGCCCGGACACCCGGAGCTCGCCATGGGTGCGGTCGCCCCGCAGGGCGAGCGCTACACCAACCGGCGCGTGGCGGCACGGCTGACCCCGGCGCAGGTCGACCGCGCCTACGACGTCGCCATGGCACAGGCGCGCGAGATGGACGAGCGGCTGCGCAGCGGCATGTCGATGATGCTGGTCGGCCGCACCGCGGTGATCATCGACGACGGGGCGGCCACCGGCGCCTCGATCCGGGCCGCGCTGGCGGCGGTCAGAAATGCCGGCGCCCGCCAGACCGTGATCGCTCTGCCGGTGCTGCCGCGGCTGGCGGTCGAGCGGCTCGAGCGCGAGTGCGACCGGCTCGTCACCCTGCGGGCGCCTCAGCGGTTCCACGCGGTCAGCCAGTTCTACAAGAACTTCGACGAGGTCAGCGAGGCGCGCGTGCTCACGCTCCTCTCGCACGCGAAGCCCGCGTTCGAGCTGAGCGTGTAGGAGTGCGTGCGCTGCTCGTCGCGGCGGTTGTCGTCGCGGGCGCACCCGGCTGCGTGGGGTCTTCGAGTTCGACCACGACCATGGTGCGGGTTCCCCACGAGGGCAACGCGGCGATCACCTCGATCCTCCCCCGTCTCCATGATGCCGGCCTTCGCATCGCCATCCCGGCGGCGTGGGGGGCGGGCTCGTTCAGCGGAGTCGCCGCCGTGATCGAAGCACCGACCCCGGGTACGCGCGTCCCCCGCGGGAGCGCCGTGACGGTCGAGATCACCAGCATCACCGGACTCCCCTCCCAGCAGCCGGGGCGGCATCTGGTGCCTCGCGTTACCGGCGCGACGCTCAAGAAGGCGGCCGCCGCCATCACGGCCGCCGGGCTCCCCTGGGGCGTGCGCGCGACCCCACTCCCTCCGACGTCGACCGCCGACCTGTACGCCGTCTACTGCGTCACGTCGCAGATGCCGGCCGGAGGCACGACCATGACGATCCGGAGGAGTGACGACAGGATCCGCCACGTCGAGCTCGCCGCGAAACCCTGCTGATCTACCCCCGCCCCCCCGGCCCGCGCTGATGCTCGCGCCGGACCACGTACGTGCCCCGGGCACGGGTGGCCAGGATCGGCGCCTCGAGCAGATCCGCAGCCGACTCGCTCACATCGGGGCGCACGCCGATCTCCTTCCAGATCTCGAGATCGACGGTGCGGCTGGTGTTGCCCATCCTCACGATCGTCCCCGTGACGCGGACGAAGTCACCGCCGTAGAGCGGCGCCAGGAACTCGACCTTCTCGTAGCCGGCGAACAAGCCCTCGTCGCCGTCCGTGCGGATCGCGAGCTCCGTGACGATGTCCCCGAAGAGCTCGAGGCCGTGCGCCCCGTCGACCAGGTTGCCCCCGTAGTGCACGTCGGCCGCTGAGAGCCGCACCCGTAGCTCCACGCTCATCCCCTGCATGCGCTCCTCCTTCTCACCGGCGAGATGATACGGGTCGCGCCGGTGGCCGCACGAGGTGGGCCGGAAACGCGTCCTGCATACGCCCGTCCCGGCGGCGGGCAGGCGTGGCCGCCACCAGGCAGTTGTACACGGCCTCCTCGGCGGCCTCGTAGGCGGCGGCGAAGAGCGGCGAGAGGGCGTCCGTGCGATAGCCCTCGGACTCGGCCACGGTGAACGCGAGCGCGATCTCGCCTGAGCCGTTGGAGGCGTACGACCCCGCCCGCGCCAAGCCCAGCAGCGGCCGCAGCGCCAGCCGCCGCAGCTGCTGCGGCCCGAGCGGCGCATCGGTTGCGCACACGGCGATGCACGAGCCCTCGCCGGACAGCGGCGGCGCTGCGGCGTCGAATCGCAGCCCGCCGACGGTCAGCCGTTCGCGATCGCCGAAATTGCACATGAGCAGCACCCCGACCGTGTACCCCGAGACCAGCCGCGACGACGTGCCGATGCCGCCGGGGAACTCGAAGCACATCATGCCGGTGCCGCCGCCGACGCTGCCCTCGGCCACGTCCTCGCCGGCGTTCGCGAGGGCCGCGTTGGCGTCGTCGACAGTGACCGTGCGTGCATCGGCCATGTCGGAGTCGTCGCACTCGCCGACGACCGGGATGATGGTGTGGTCGGGATCGCCGCCCGCTGCCAGCACGGCCGCGTGGTAGACCATGCCCACCGCGTGGGTGCCGCACAGCCACACCGGCGTCTGGATCACCCCCCACTCGTCGATCTCGAGCTTCTTGGTCAGCTCCCCCGCGCCGTTCACGGTCTCGACCCCCGCGTGCGTCGGCAGCCGGGGCGGCACGATCACCGTCACGCCCGTCGCCTCGCTGCTCGCGGCCTGGGAGTGGCCGACGCGCACCCCCGGGACGTCGGTGATCGCGTTGCGAGGCCCCGTCGGAAAGAGGCCCACCGGCCCGCCGATGTCGCGCCAGCGTGTGCTCATGCGAGCAGGCAGGCCGTGCGGTGGTCGGGGGACGCTGCGCCATTCGTATGCCGCAGCTCCGGGTCGATCTCGCGGCACGTATCCTCGGCGATCGGGCAGCGGGGGTGGAACCGGCAGCCGGACGGGATGTGCACAGGGTTCGGCGTCTCGCCGACCAGGATCTCCGGCTTGGTCGATGTCCGCGGGTCGCGCTTGGGCACCACCGAGATCAGCGCCTTGGTGTACGGGTGCTGGGGGTTGCGGACGACGTCGCGCGCAGGCCCCTCCTCGACGATCCGGCCCAGATACATGACGGCGATGCGATCGGCGAAGTGGGCGGCCGTCGAGAGGTCATGCGTGATCATCAGGATCGCCAGGCCGTCGCTGCGCAGGTCGTCCAGGAGCCGCAGGATGCCGGCCCGCACCGACACGTCCAGCATCGAGACCGGCTCGTCGGCCAGGAGCAGCTTCGGCTTCAGCACCATCGCCGCGGCAATGGCGACACGCTGGCGCTGCCCGCCGGAGAGCTCGTGCGGGTAGCGATCGAGGTAGAGCTCGGGCGGCCGCAGGCCGGCCTGGACGAGCGCGTCACGCACGCGGGCCTCGCGGTCGGACGCCGAGCCGCCGCCGATGCCGTGGATCAGGAGCGGCTCCTCGACCGTGTCGCGAACGCGGAAGCGCGGGTCGAGCGACTCGTACGGGTCCTGGTAGATGATCTGCATCTCGCGCCGCAGGGGCCGCAGCTCCTTGTGCGACATGCCGGCGAGCTCCTGCCCCCGGAAGAGGATGCTGCCCGAGTCGGAGTCGACCATCCGCATCACGGTCTGGGCGGTCGTCGTCTTGCCGCAGCCGGATTCGCCCACAAGCGCGAGCATCTCGCCCGCCGCCACCGTGAAGTCGACCCCCTCGACCGCGTGCACCTGCAGGGTCGGCCGGCCCATCAGCGCGCCGACGACGCCGCGCGGGACCGGGTACCGCGTCACGAGCCCCTTGACCTCGAGCAGCGTCGCCTCGGGGGTGCTCACCGCACCCCGACCGAGACATCGTTCAGGTGGCAGGCCGCCACCCGGTCGTCGCCGACCGATCGCAGCTCCGGCAGCTCGTCGGCGCAGCGGGGCATGGCCGAGTCGCACCGGGGCTGGAACGCACACCCGGGGACGGGCCGGTCGAGCCGGGGCGGCACGCCGGGGATCGAAACCACCTCGTCGTCGCCGTAGAGGTCGGGCGTGGCCTGAAAGAGCATCCGCGTATACGGGTGCCGGGGATCGTGGAAGAGCGCTTCCATCGCCCCCAGCTCCGCCACCTTCCCGGCGTACATGACGGCCGCCCGCCCGCACACCTGCGCCACGACGGGCAGGTCGTGGGTGACCAGGATCATCGCCAGCCCCAGTTCCTCGGTCAGGCGCACGAGCAGCTCCAGGATCTGGGCCTGCACCATCACGTCGAGCGCGGTCGTCGGCTCGTCGGCGAGCAGCACCTTCGGCTGGCACGCGAGCGCCATCGCGATCGCCGCCCGCTGGCGCATGCCGCCCGAGAACTCGTGCGGGAACCGGTCGGCGCGCGCCGCGGTGATCCCGACCATGTCCAGCAGCTCGCCCGCCTGGGTGCGGGCCGCCCGGCCCGAGGCGATGCCGTGGAGCTCCATCGGCTCGACGATCTGCGAGCCGATCGTCTTCACCGGGTTGAAGGCGTTCATCGCCCCCTGGAACACCATCGCGACGTCGCACCACCGGTGCGGGGCGACGGTCTCCTCGCCCTTGGCCAGCATGTCCTCGCCGTCCAGAAGCGCACGACCGGCGACGCTGGCGCTCGACGGCAGGAGCCCCATGAGCGCGAGGATGGTCGTGGTCTTGCCGCAGCCGGACTCGCCCACGAGGCCCATGCGCTCACCCGCGTGCAGGTCGAATCCCACTCCCTGGACCGCGTGCAGCTCCCCGCCGTCGATTTCGAACCAGACGTGCAGATCCTCGACCCGGAGCACGGGAGGCGTGGTCACTCGGAGTCGAGCCTCCCCTGCAGCGGGCGCAGCCGGAACCGGCGCACCGACAGGTGGCCGACGCGCAGCCGCGGGTTCAGGGCGTCCTCCATGGCCGTGCCGACCATGGTGGCGGCGAGGATCACGACGGTGACGCACAGCCCCGGCGGGATGATCGCCCACCACGCCTTGTGGAAGACGGCGCCGCCGGTGAGCGAGTTCTGGATCAGCCGGCCCCACGAGATCTCGGAGGGGTCGCCCAGCCCCAGGAAGCTGATGTAGGTCTCGGCGAAGATCGCGGTCGCGATGGTGAGCACGGTGTTGGCGACCAGGAGCGGGGCCACCTGCGGGGTGATGTGCTTCCACAGCAGGCGCGAGTGCCCGCCCCCGAGCGCCCGGGCGCGCTTGACGTAGACGCGTTCGCGCACGGACTTCACCTGCGCCCGGATCAGGCGCGCGGTGCTCGTCCAGTAGATGATCCCGATGATGATGATGATGTTCAGGAGGCTGCGGCCGAACACCGCCGCCGCGACGATCATCAGCGGCACGTCGGGGATGACCAGGAAGTAGTCGGTGATCCGCATCAGGAAGACGTCGGTCTTGCCCCCGAAGTAGCCCGAGAGGAGGCCGAACGAGCCGCCGATGAGCATCGCCACGAGGGCCGACGCGAATCCGACCAGCATCGACACCCGCGCGCCGGCGATCACCTCGGACAGCATGTCGATGCCGCCGTCGTCGAGTCCGAGCAGGTGCCTCGCGTTGGGCGAGCCGTACACCGGGCCGACCTGCTGGGTGGTGCTGTAGGGCTCGATCCACGGCGCCGCGATGGCGATGACGACGAAGAGGAGCATGATCGACATCCCCACCATGGCCGACCGCTTGCCCAGCATCACCTCACGGATGAACCCCCGCCGCAGCGGCGGCTCGGCGACCGGCGCCTCGATGAGGGCGATCTGCTCGCTCACGACGTCACCCGCGGGTCGAGCTTGAAGTACACCAGGTCGGCGATGTAGTTGGCCACGATCACGGCGACGGTCAGGAGCAGGAAGATCCCCTGCAAAACCGGATAATCGCGGTGGTTGATGGCGTCGATGGTCGCAAGGCCGATGCCCGGGTACGAGAATACGTCCTCGACGACGATCGCGCCCGCGACGATCGACCCGAGCGAGAGCGCGATCAGTGTCACGAGCGGGAGCATTGCGTTTCGCAGCGCGTGCCGCCACACGATCGCCCAGTTGCGCAGACCCTTGGCGCGGGCGGTGAGGACGTAGTCCTCGCCCAGGGTCTCGAGCATCGAGGAGCGCACGACCAGCGAGTACTCGCCGTACAGACCCACGCCGAGCACGATCGCGGGCAGGGCCATGTGGTTGATGCGGTCGCTGACCACCGCCCACGTCGACGGCGTCGAGAGGATCCCGAGGGTGTTCGATTGGATGCCGCTGGCGGGCAACCCGAGCGGGATCGCGAAGTAGAAGATCACCAGCAGGCCGATCCACTGGGTGGGCATGGCGTAGAACGCGAGCGCCGTCCACAGGTTGACCGAGTCGGCGGACGTGCCTCGCCGCCAGGCGGCCACCACCCCCGAGATGATCCCGATGACGATCGAGATCACCGTGCCGGCGATCACCATCGGCATGGTGTTGAGGAGCGGCTGCTTGATGTCGTCCCACACCGGCCGGTTGTCGAAGGTCGACGTGCCCAGATCGCCGTGGGCGAGCCGGTCGAGATAGATCACGTACTGGGTCAGCTTGGGCTTGTCCAGCCCGTACTGCTTGATGATGGACTCCCGAAACTGCTTCGTACAGTGCCCGCAGCGCAGGCCGGAGACGGCGTTGCCGGGCAGGGCGCGGAAGATCACGAAGTTGAGTGAGATGGCCACGAATATCGTCACGATCGCGAACCCCGTCCGCTTGACGACGTAGTCCATCCCTCTCACGGCAGCCGCTCCTCCGCGCCGTTGCCCATCACGGCCTCACCCGACCTGGTGCGGGTGGGTGTAGTAGCACTTGCAGTACGCGTTCAGGTCGGGGTAGAAGCCCGTCCACTGCTTGTCGTTCGCGGTCACGGTGTCCTCGTCCACGAGCTGGATGTAGGGCCGGTCCTGGGCGACCTCCTCCTCCATCTTCCAGACCAGCGCCTGGCGCTGCTTCGGATTGATCAGCGTCGCCTGCTGGATGTACTGCTTGTTGAACGTGGGGTTGTTGTAGCCGGTGTCGTTCCAGCTGTCCCACTGGGCGCGGGTCATGTACGAGAGCTGCGCGTCGGGGTCGACGTACTCGGCCCAGTCCCACGTGGCGAAGTCGTACTTGGTGTAGGCGCCCGCGGTCTCGAGGGCATACGCCTGGCCGCTGTCGCCGCCGGCGACCTCGTTCAGCTTGATCCCGACCTGCTTCCAGTCGTTGGCGATGATCTGGAACTGCCGGTCGCCGTTGAAGTCGAGGCTGTCCGGCACGATCATGTTGTACTCCATCTTGTGCGCCGGCTGCGCGTATTTCCCGGTTGTGGCGGGCACCTCACGGATCCCGCCCGCGCCCATCTTGTAACCCAGTGAGTCGAGGATCTGGTTGGCCTTGGCGATGTCGAACGGAAGCGGCTTGATGGCCGGATTCAGCCAGAACTTCCCCGACTGCAGCGACAGCATGTTGGCCCACGGCCGGGCGTGGCCGGCGTAGATGTCCTTGACGATCTCGGCGCGGTCGGTGGCGTACTCCAGGGCCTCCCGGAGCTTGGGGTTCAACAGCTCGCGGTTCTTCGGCTTGAGCGGGTTCGAGTTGATGGTGATGTTGGTCACCTCGCTGCCCGGCACGGACGCCAGGATGAACCGGCTGTCGGACGCGATCGAGCTGATCGCGTTGTACGGCACCTGGTCGGCGAAGTCGATGTTGCCGGCGTCGAGGTCGGCGATCATCGAGGTGGAGTTCGTGTAGTAGGTCATCGCGACGGCGTCGGAGTTCGACTTCGGCCCGTAGAAGTACGGGTTGGGCTTGAACACGGTCGTGCCCTTCTCCTGGAACTGCGAGATGCTGTAGGGCCCGCCGGCGACCGTCGGCAGATGCTGCTCGGGCCGGTAGGACTTCAGGCTCTTGCCGTCGGGGCCGACCTGCGACTTCCAGATGTGCTCGGGAAGGATGAAGAACTGCTCGAGCTGCGGAAGCACGTTTGCGACCGGCTTGTTGTAGTGGATCACGAGCGTCGTCGCGTTGGGCGCGTCCATGCTCGTCACGTGCGAGAGCGCAGCGGCGACCGCCGCGGTGGGGCCATTGGCATACTTGACGACGAGGTTGCCCGTCCAGGCGGCGTCGGCGGCCGTGAGCGGCTTGCCGTCAGACCACTTGCCGCCCGGCTTGAGGTGGAACGTCCAGGTGAGCCCGTTGGGCGCCTGCGTCCAGCTGGTCGCCCAGTCGCCCTCGAGCTTCTCGCCGGGGCCGTACTGCACGAGCTGGGGATACTCCATCACGAAGGCGTTGTACGACTGCGCCTCGATGGCGACGAACGGGTTCAGGGAGTCGATGTAGCTCGTCGTCCCGACGCGCAGGATGCCGCCGTGCTTGGTGCCGCTGCTCCCGCCACCCCCGGCGGGGGCCGCTCCGCCTCCACCACAGCCCGCGGCGGCCGTCACCACCGCCGCCAGCACCACCGTTGCGATCAGTCTGCGCGCGTTCATCTGGAGTCCTCCCTCTTCGGCAGCCCGGTCGCTGCGTCATCGTGATGGTCACGGCCGGGGCGCGGTGCGCGCACGGCCAATTCGGTGATGTACTCCGCCACTTCCGCGACGGCCCGTTCGAGCCACAGGCGGCCCTTCTCGGCGGTGGCGACGGTCGCGTCGCCCATCACGCCCGACTCGGTCCAGCCGCTCCAGGCGCCCTTGACCGAGAGCGGGCCGTCGTTCCAGTCCATCCAGACGTTCGGCGAGCCCCAGTCGGGGATCTCGCGCACGGCCTTCTCCATCTGCACCAGCTCGGGGCGGATCGCCAGATAGAGCGACGTCTCGAGCTCGCATGCGTGCGCCATGCCGCCCGGTGCCTCCGAGTCGCGCGTGCGCCGCAGGAGCTCGACCGACTCGGGCCCGCTCAGATACCAGAACGACGCGGCGGTCGCCTCCGGCCGCTCGACCATGAGCAGGCGGGCGGCCATGTCGACGAGCGGCACGTTGGAGCCGTGGCCGTTGACGAAGAGGATGCGCGAGAAGCCGTGCCGAAGCAGGCTGCGGCCGATGTCCAGGAGGCCGTCGACGAACGTCTTCCAGTCGATCGTGATCGGCCCGGGAAAGTCCATGTGGTGCGGGGTGTAGCCGTGGGTGACGGTCGGCAGCAGAAGCGCCCGGCCGGGGCAGCGCTGGACGGCCAGGTCGGCGAGGGTCTCGGCGATGACGACGTCGGTGTCGATCGGCAGGTGGTAGCCGTGGTCCTCCAGGGTCGCCACCGGGATCACGCACACCGGATCGCGCGTCGCCCACTCGGCCACCTGCGGCCAGGTCAGCTGTGCGTAGCGGTGTGTTTCGGGCTCAGGCAAAGGCGTAGCGTTGCTCGTGCGAATCGCAGGGATTCCCGCGACCGTAGCTGATCGTCCCTTCTGTGACGTCGGCGACGCACCAAAAGACAGTCTTCGATGACGCTCCGTGCTCGACGTGGCGGCAGAGCGAGTCCGGAGCGCCCGTGTGATCAGAGAGCGCCCGCCGCAGCAGCGAGGGCGAGATCGGCCGCTGCGAGAGCCATTCGCACGCCGTCGCGTAGCGCGCCTCTGACCCGGCGATGTCCCCGGGATCGCGCTCGTAGCGCGACATGCGGGCGCTCGTGTAGTGGTTGGTGTGGGCGAGCGTGCCCGCGTCGTCAGGGGCGAGCAGGGCGGCATCGGTCGCCGAGCCCTCCACGCTCGTCATCCCGCCGTCGCGGTGACTCAGAAGGTTGTTGTACGACGATGCCCGGTCCGGGTGGAGCGCCGCCGCGACCGCGTCGGCGAGCGTCCGCCGGCGCAGGATGTCGCGCACCAGGAGCAGCCTGGGGATGCCGACCCGGTCATCGTTGGGCGAGAGCTCGTTCCCGGTGAGGGCCAGTCCGGCCGAGTTGAAGCCGACGCTGATCCACGGCCCGACTCCTATGGTGAACGAGACCGGATCGCCCGGGAGCCGCCACTCGATCGCGACCAGCTCGTCCTCCCGCTCGGGGTCGAGGTCGTTGTTGTGGGCGGCCCAGAGATGGCCGTCAGCAGTCGCCGGGGCGCACGCGACCAGATCGGAGCAGCGGTCGGCGGGGACGGCGGCGTCGGCCCAGAGCTCCTCCACCGACGCCGCGAACACCGCCAGGGGGTCGGCCTCGGCCCCCTCGGCCACCCCGTCGATTTCGTCAACGAGCCAGGGCAGCGCCGCGGCGGTGGCGTCGCGATATGCGGCGGCGCGGGCGACCCGACCGGAATCGACAGCGGCGGCGTGCCCGCGCACGACCGCGGCCGTCGCGCGGCCGATCTGGACACCCACCTCGCGGTGTGTCCCCTCCACCCGCAGAAGCTCGATGTCTCTAGGCCGCAACGCGCTCCGGCGTGATCGCACGGTCAATCGGGCCAGGCGCCATTCGGGGACGCTACTCGCGATCCGTCCGGCTGCATAGCCGCAGACTGCACTAAGCTCCCAGTTTCTGCTTGAGCAGTTGCACAATCACGACGGGCCGACCGTCGCTGAACTCCTCCCGGTCACCGGTCTCGGCGGGGCCAGGCTGCTGGCGGGCGGCGCCGGGCTCGGCGGGCGGGTGCAGCGGGTGCAGTGGATCGAGGTGCTCGACGACTTTGCAACCCACCTCGCCTCGGGCGACCTGCTGCTGACGACCGCCTACAACCTGGGCGACGACCCGGGGCTGCAGCGCGAGCTGGCGGGCCGGATGCTGGGGGCGGGGGTCGTCGCGATCGTGGTGAAGTGCGGGTATTACCTCGACACCATCCCCGCCCCGGTGCTGCGGCAGGCCGACGAGATCGGCCTGCCGGTGTTCGAGCTCGACAGCAGCGTGCCGTTCGTGGAGATCTCGCAGAGCATCTACGACCAGCTGGTGAGCCGGTCGTACGCCCGCCTGCAGCGCTCCGCCGGCCTGCACCGCGAGCTCGTGCAGCTCGTGGTCGAAGGGGCGGAGCTCGACACCGTCGTCCGCCGCGCCGCGGCGATGATCGGAAACCCCGTCGTCGTCGAGGACGACGCCGGCCGGATGCTGGCGGGTGTCGAGCCCGGCGGCGGTGCCGTCCGCCAGCCCCTTGGCGGCGTCGCGAACGCGGCCGGGGCGCTGGTCGTGCCCGTCGTCGCCCGCGGCCGCCGCCATGGCGCGGTCGGCCTGCTGCCGGTGCGCCCCTTCGCCGCCGACGACCGCCAGGCCCTCGAGCAGGTCGCGACGGTCGCCGCGCTCGAGATCGCCCGCTCCGACCGCGAACGCCTGGCCGAGGCCGACCTGGCGGCGGTGCTCGCGCGCGACCTCGTCCACGGTCGCGCCGGCGACGACCCGGCGGCGGCCGCGCGGGCGCGGCGGCTGGGCATCGAGCTGCCGGCGAGGGCGTGCGTCGTCCGCGTGCGCGGCGGGGGGAGCGACTCGCTGGAGGCGCTGCTCGACCACCTGCACGGACGGCTGGGGTCGCTCGCGCTCGTGGCGCGGGACGGCGACGAGCTGATCGGCGTTTTTGGCCCGGCCCGGCTCGACGCCGTCGCAGAGGAGGTGGAGCGGCCCGGCACCTTCGCAGCCGGGATCGGTGAGCCGGCCCGGCCGTCGGACCTGCCCGGATCGCATCGCCAGGCGGGCCGGGCACTCCTGCTCGGCCGCGGACTGCGCCGCGACCGGCCGGTGCACCGGTTCGCCGAGCTCGAGGCCTACGACGCCCTGCTCGGCGACGACGGCGGCGAGCGGATCGCCCGTGTCTACGAGCGCACGTTCGGCGTCCTCCCCGACGACCTCCGCACCACGCTGGCCGTCCACCTCGACGCCGGTGCGAGTGTCAGCGAGACCGCCCGCAGGCTCTACGTGCACCGCAACACGGTGCATTACCGGCTGCGCCGGATCGAGCGCCTGACGGGCCTTGACCTGAGTCGGATCGAAGACCGGCTGCTGTGCGAGATCGGCCTCATCGGCGAGCGCATCGCGCCCCCCTGATCTGGTGTAGGTTGGACGGATGGCAAGCGACGCTGCCCCACGCTACAGGCAGGTGGCCGATGCCCTGCAGCGCGGGATCGCCTCCGGCGACATGGCCTCGCACGACCGTCTGGCCTCGGAGCGGACGATCGCGGATCGATTCGGCCTCTCGCGGATGACGGCCCGCCAGGCCGTCGAGCTCCTCGTGCACCGCGGCGTCGTCTACCGCCGCCCGGGCTCCGGCACCTTCGTGTCGCCTCCGCGGATCGCGCACACCCTGCAGCGCCTGGCGGGCTTCTCCGAGCAGATGCGCCGCCAGGAGATCCATCCCAGCGGCCGGGTGCTGCAGATGCGCTGCAGCGGGCGGATCGATCCGGCCGCGCGGGCCGGCCTCGAGCTGCCCGACGGCGAGCCGGCCTGGATGGTGCGCCGGCTCCGGTTCGGGGACGGCGAGCCGCTGCTGCTCGAGACGTTCTGGGTGCCGCGCGCGGTGTGCCCGAAGCTCTCGCGCCACGAGCTGTCCGAGAGCTCGCTCTATGCCGTCATGCGCAGCCGGTACGGCATCGATCCCCAGACCGCGACGACGTCGCTCGAGCCGGCGGCCCTGGATGCGGCCGACGCCCGCCACCTGGGCGCCCGCCCGGGAGCGCCCGCGATCCTCTTCACACGCACGACCCTCGACGCCGGCGGCCGGCCGGTGGAGTTCGCCCGCGACCTCTACCGCGGCGACCGCGCCCGCTTCGAGCTCACGCTGCGGGCGTGAATATTTGGGGCCAGGCCCCAAATATTCACGGGCGGCGGGAAACGGCCTCGTCCACCAGTTCGGCGCGTAGCTCGGCCAGTGGACGGGCGCCCAGATTGCCCTCGCCGCGGCGGCGCAGCGACACGGCGCCCGCCTCGACTTCCTTGTCGCCCACCACCAGGATGCACGGGATGCGCTGGTGCTCGGCCTCGGCGATCTTCTTGCCGACCGACTCCGTGCGCAGATCGGGCTCGGCCCGCAGCCCCGCCGCCTGCAGCTCGGCTGCCACCTCGGCCGCGTAGCCGTCGTGGCGCTCCGCGACGGGGAGCACGATCGCCTGAACCGGCGCGAGCCACAGCGGGAACGCGCCCGCGTAATGCTCGATGAGGATGCCGATGAACCGCTCGAAGGCGCCGAAGAGCGCCCGGTGCACCATCGCCGGCCGGTGCTCGGCGTTGTCGTCACCGGTGTAGACCATGTCGAACCGATCGGGCATCTGGTAGTCGAGCTGGATCGTGCCCATCTGCCACGACCGGCCGACCGAGTCGGTCATGTGCAGGTCGATCTTGGGGCCGTAGAAGGCGCCGTCGCCCGCGTTCAGCTCGTACTCCTCCCCCGCCTGCGCGAGCGCGCCCTCGAGCGCCGCCTCGGCCCGGTCCCACAGCGCGTCGTCGCCGATCCGCTTCTCGGGCCGGGTCGAGAGCTCCAGCCGCACCGGGAGGTCGAAGATGCCGTAGATGTGGCGGGCGAGCTCGAGGCAGCCGATCACCTCGTCCTGCACCTGTTCCTCGGTGCAGAAGATGTGGGCGTCGTCCTGGGTGATGTGGATCACGCGCAGCAGGCCGTGCAGGGCGCCGGACGGCTCGTCGCGATGCACCAGCCCCTGCTCGGCCAGGCGCATCGGCAGGTCGCGGTAGCTGCGCCTGGCCGACTGGTACACATCGATGTGGCCGGGGCAGTTCATCGGCTTCACGCCCAGCTGGCGGTCGTCCTTCTGGGTGAAGAACATGTTCTCGCGGTACTGGTCCCAGTGGCCGGAGCGCTTCCAGACGTCGACCGAGTAGATGATCGGCGTTCGCACCTCGCGATAGCCGCGGTCGCGGTTCAGCTCCCGCCAGAGCTGGGTGAGCTCGTTCCAGATCACCATCCCGCGCGGGTGCCAGAACGGCGCCCCCGGCGCGGTGTCGTTGGTGTGGAACAGGTCGAGCTCGCGACCGATGCGGCGATGGTCGCGCTTGCGCGCCTCCTCCAGCAGCCGCAGGTGCTCGTCGAGGTCGGCCTGCTTGAAGAAGCCGGTGCCGTAGATCCGGGTCAGCATCGGCCGGGACGAATCGCCGCGCCAGTAGGCGCCGGCCTGCGAGAGCAGCTTGAACGCGCGGATGGGCGCGGTCGTCTGCAGGTGCGGCCCGCGGCAGAGATCCTCGAAGTCGTCGTTGCGGTAGAGGCTGATGTCGCCTTCGGGCAGACCCTCGACGAGCTCGAGCTTGTACGGCTGATGCTCGGCCTGGAACCTGCCCACGAGCTCGGCCTTGTCGACGTCGTCCTCGCGCACGAACGCGGCCTCGGTGGCCAGAATACGTCGCATCTCGGCCTCGATCCGCTCCAGATCCTCGGGGCCGATCGGCTGGGAGAACTCGAAGTCGTAGTAGAAGCCGTCGGCGATCGCCGGGCCGATCGCGATCTTCGTATCGGGCCACAGATGCAGGACGGCCTGGGCCAGCACGTGCGCCGTGGAGTGGCGCAGGACGGCCAGCGCCTCGGGGTCGCGGTCGGTGAGGATCCGGACACTCTCGCCGTCGTGCAGCGGCAGGCGCAGGTCGCGCACCTCCCCGTCGACCTCCACCGCGACAGCCGCCTTCGCCAGGCGCGGGCCAACGGCCGCGGCGGCGTCGAGGCCGCTCGCGCCGTCGGGCAGATCCAGGCCGTTGCCGTCGGGAAGTGTCACCTTCATCGCGAATGGCAGCATAAACCGCTACGCTCGCGGCGATGACAGCAGTGACGGCGGCGTTGGGAGTGGCGCTCGTGATCACCGTCGTCCTGCTTGTCCGCGCCAGGCACGAGCGGCGAGGTGCGCTGACGGCGGCGGGGGCGGACGACGGCAACCTGGCCGAGGTCGTGTCGCGCCGGCTGCGCTCGAGCGCCCCGCGGACGGAGCTCTCCGAGGCCAGAGCATGGCGCGATGCGGTGATGTCCGCCACGCCGAGCCCCGTCATGGTGTTCGACAGCGACGGCCGCCTGCTGCGGGCAAATGCCCTCGCCCGCCGCGATGCGCCGCCCCTGCTCGAGCTCGAGACCCAGCCCGAACTGGCGGCGGCCGTCGCGGCCGCGCTCGCCGGCGCAGCGCCCGTCGAGCTCGGCCTCACCGTGTACGAGCCGGAGCGGCGCCGCTACCGCGTCCACCTCCAGCCGTTCCGCAGCGAGAACGGCCACCTGTGCGTGGTGGTGCTCGAGGACGAGAGCGCCGAGGCCGACTACCGCGACGCGCGCCGCCTGTTCTCGGCCGGCGTGTCACACGAGCTGCGCACGCCGCTCCAGCGGATGCTGGGGCTGGTCGAGACGCTGGGACTCGACCTGGACGACGACACCCGCGCCGAGATCATCGCTCAGGCACGGCGCGAGGTCGACGGGATGCGCCGGCTGATCGAGGACATGATCATGCTCGTGCAGCTCGAGAGCCATCGCTTCGACGGCACGGTCGACCCGACCGAGATGGCAGAGGCCGTCGAGGCGTGCATGGCCCGCCACGCCGATGCCGCGGCGGAGGCGTCGATGACACTGGGCGTCAGCGCCAACCGCGGGCTGGTTGTGGCCGTGCCGCCGCGGCTGGTGGACGCGGTGCTCGACAACCTGGTCGAGAACGCGATCCGCCACGCTGGAGAGGGCGAGCACATCGTGGTGCGCGTGCGCGGCCTCTCGGGCGCCGTCGAGCTGGTGGTGCACGACACGGGCGGCCGGATACCGCCCGAGCACCTGGGCCGGATCTTCGAGCGGTTCCACCGCGTCGAGGACGCCCGTTCGGGGCCCGGCACCGGCCTGGGCCTTGCGATCGTCAAGCACATCGCCGAGGAGTACGGCGGCCGCGCGACCGCCGAGTCGACCCCGGCCGCCGGCACGACGCTGCGGGTGGTGCTGCCGGCTCCGGCCGTCTTCCGGGACTGAGCCGTCTACATGAATAATTGGGGCCTGGCCCCAATTATGCAGCGGGCGTCCGCGCGAGCGCTTCGAACCGGTACCCGACCCCGGGGTGGGTCTGGATGTACGTGTGCGACTGCGAGCGCTGGTCGAGCTTCTGGCGCAGCTTGCGCACACACACGTCCACCGTGCGGTCGCGATACCGGTACGGCGTGCCCCACACCCGCTGCTGCAGCTGATCGCGGGTGAGCGCCTTGCCGGACTCGCCCGCAAGCACCCAGAGCAGCCGGAACTCGGTGCGCGTGAGACCGGCATCCTCTCCGTCGAGAAGCGCCTGGTGCAGATCGGCGTCCACCACCAGGCCGGGCGCCTCGACCTTGCCCGAGTCGCGATCCGACGGCACCATGCCCGAGCGGCGCAGCGCCGCCTCGACCCGCGCGACCAGCTCGCGCATGCCGAACGGCTTGGCGAGGTAGTCGTCGGCGCCGATGCGCAGCCCGTGCACCTTGTCGTGCTCCGACCCGCGGGCGCTGATCATGATGATCGGGATCGTCGCGCCCTCGGAGCGCAGCGCCTCGGTGATCCTCCAGCCGTCCTCGCCCGGGAGCATGAGGTCGATCACCGCCACGTCGGGGCGTTCGAAGCGCAGCTTGCGCAGCGCGGCATCGCCGTTGTCCGCCCACTCGACGTCCATGCCGGCGCCGCGCAGGTGGGTCGCCATGGCGTTTGCAATCACGCGGTCGTCCTCGGCGATCAGCACCCGTGGCATCGGCGGTAAGGCTAGCCGGGGTTAAAGGATTCGCCGCCCCGGCTGGCCTTTCGTCCCCCGGTCGAACAGACTTTCGAGTCGCCTCTACGGCCCGTCCGCCCGGATTCAACCTACTCGGCTGCCCTCGGCGGCGCACGGGTAAACCTAGGGGGTCGCGGAGCCCGTTGCAACCGGGGAATTGCCGCACTTTGCGGATGTCTGCCAAACGCCGATTCCGGGTTTCTCGCAAACTGCGAGGATGGCTGACCGACGGGTGGCCACGGTCAGTGGGTAATCGTCACCGGCGTGCCCGGGCCCATCCGCTTGGCGAGCCAGCGCATCATGTCGGTGGACATGCGCACGCAACCGTGAGAGCCGGCGGTGCCGAGGACGCCGCCCACGTTCAGGATCCCGTGCAGGCCGATCTGGCCGATGCCGCCCTCGAAGTGAGCCAGCACGGTCGAGCGGGCGCTCAGCGCCAGTGCGTCGGGGGCGCCGACCTCGGTCGGCCCCAGTGCAATCGTCTCCTGAACGAAGAAGTCACCGGTCGGGGTCGGGGTCGTTGGCTCGCCGACGACCGCTCGCACGACCCGCACCGCGCGACCGGCGTGGTAGACGGTTACCCGTCGCGCAGCCAGGTCGACCACGATGTGCCACGGCGTCGTCCTGGCGATCGTGTGACGCTGGCTGATCCAGCCGGAGTGCCCGTTGGGCCGCCCGGGGAGGCTCACGTGGAGCCAGGTCTGTCCGTCCGCGCCGACGCGCTCACCAAGGACGGGAAGAACGGTCCGCTCTGTGGTGTAGTAGCCCCTGGCCGCGATCGGCCCAAGCCGCGCGGCGCCCGCCGTCGACTTCGAGAACACCTCATGCGTCGTGACCAGTGCCGCCAGCAGCGTCCGCCGAGCGACCACAGGCGGGCTTGAATGCGTCCCGCTGCGCCCGATCGTTCCGGGCCCTGTCTGGCCCGGCGCTCCCGCGACCTGGTGGCCGCTGGGGCGCGTCGCAAGCGACGCGCCCCAGATACCGGCCGCTGCCAGCACGAGCACCGCGGCGACCGCGCCCAACCTGCCTCCGTAGCCGGCGATGCTCATCCGGTGAGGAGGACGGGGTGGCGGGGCGGACGTCCGTAGCCACCGGTCGTTGTGGTGGCGCCGTGTCCGGGCGTTCCGGTACCGCCGCCGCCTGTGCCCTTGCCGGAGCCGGAGCCCTTGCCGGAGCCCTTACCCTTGCCCGGCTTCTTGCCCTTCTTGTGCTTCGGCGGGGTGGTGCCAAGCGTGGACGCGCAGGTGGGTGTATTCACCGTGTCGTGGATGAACGTCACGTTGGCGTTACGGGCGAGGACGCGGCCCTGAACTGTGATGTCATCGGTCAGGGTGATCTGCGTCAGCGCCATGATCGTGCCGACGAACGTGTTTCCGGTGTTCTTGAGGAAGGCCGAGTTGACCTTCCAGAACACGTTGCAGGGCTGCGCGCCGTTGGTGTAGCTCACCGAGGAGGTGGGGTCAACGGTCAGATTGCCGCTGCTCGCCGCCTGGAAGATGAACACCGCGTTGGGATTACCGTGCCCGTTCAGCGTCAGCGCCGTGGGCCCACTGATCAGGATGTCCGAGCTCGAGTTGTAGACGCCCGGACCGAGCGTGACGCCGGCGAGGTTCTCGCCCGTGATCGATCCGGTGGGCGCCTGCGCCTCGGCCTGGCCGTAAGCGGTCAGAAGACTCGCCTGCGCCTCCGCCAGCTGTGGGGAGCCGGGGCCGTATGCCGCAAATCCCGGGTGGGTCACTCCGCTATCGATGGATGTGGAGGAGCCGATGTTGCCGTGCACGACGGTGTCTTGCCCGGCATTGGTCATGGCTGTAGCCGACAGCGCGCCAAAACTTGCGGCGTTCCCCATATCGACGGTGGACTGTGCCGACATCGCATCGCCCCCGAAGGCGACGGTCATCAGCCCAAGAGCGACAACCAGGCCCAGAGCGGGGAGTGCAGCCGACCGGGAGCGTGTGCGGGCCGCCGCGACACGGCGGGTGAATGGCTTCATGGTCAATCCTTCCTTCAGCGTGTTCCGGCCAGACCCTGGCCGGCCCCCAAGTGAATCCGACCCATGCTGTGAGAAAGGAAGGTCGCGACGCGGAGGTCTGAGCGTCGCTACAACAAGCTCTCGGCGGAACGGCACTCCGGCCGTACCCCCATTCGGGTACGCGGGTGCAACTGGCCCCGTTCGCCCTCGGTCAGAGAAACGGCCGGGCGCGCTCGAGCACGTCGCGGTCGGTCGCGTACGTGAGCTGCGCCGCCGCGTCGTCGGGGGCGAGCCAGCGCACCTCGTCCACGTCGGGGGCGAGATCGGCGACATCGCCGTCGGCGGTCATCAGGTAGTAGCGGACCGACTTTGGCCGCCCGTCGGCGACCGTGTAGGCGACGGTGCCGAGATCGTGCTCGATCGTGCCCGTGTGGCCGGTCTCCTCGAGCACCTCGCGAACCGCCGCCGTGGGGTCATCCTCGCCGGGCTCCAGCTTGCCCTTCGGCAGTGACCAGTCCCGGCGGTGCGGGCGGTGCACGACCGCCACCAGGCCATCCCGGCGGAGCACCCCGCCGGCGGCGCGGATCACTGCCGCCGGGCCGCTTTCTGGCGGCCGTACATCGTGCCGCCCCAGAACGCGAGGCCCACACCGCCGACCAGCACGAGCACGATCCCGGAGAAGATCCAGATGATCCCGCGCGGGCCGCCGATGACGGCGCCCGACGCGATCATCGCGACGCCGAGCACGCCAAACGCCTGGGTGGCCACGAACGGGCCGGGCAGCCCCGCCGGCGTGACCGGCTGCGACGCATCGGTGAGCCGGGTCGGGTCGACACGGTCGTTGCGCCGGCTGCGCTCGGCCAGCCCGATCACGGCGAACAGGAAGGCGGCGAAGTAGATCACCTGCGACCAGAACGAGCCGATGTAGTCGTCCATGTAGGTGAAGATGAAGATCAGCGCCACCGCCGTGATGGCCCCACCCACGGCCACGGCGATCGAGGTCTGCCACGCATAGACGGTGCGCTCGCTCGACGGCTGGCTCACGGCGCATAGCGTACACCGATGGCCGGGCGACGTTGCCGGCTCACCGTCGCATCGGCGGCGCAGCCGCGACCACCGGCGTGGCCCGCCTTCCGAGCGACGCGGCCATCACCGCGGCCAGGATCACCACGACGCCCATGATCTGCCAGCCCGACGGTGACTCGCCCAGGATGATCGCCCCCAGGACGACGGTCGCCACGGGCTGCAGGGTCAGTGTGATTGCGGTCAGCGCAGCCGGGAGCCGCGTCAGCGAGGCGGTGATCAGCAGCCACCCCACCACCTGCGAGACGAGCGCGAGCACGACGAGCCACCCCGTCGCCCGCCACCCGGGCGTGAGGTCGAGATCGCCCAGGGCAAGGCCCAAAACGATGCACGCGATCGCGCAGGAGATGGTCGCATCGGTGAGCGCCCCGGCGGGCCGGCCGTCGCGGCCGCTCTGGCGCAGGAGCAGGATGTAGCCGGCGTAGGCGACACCGGTGAGGCCGCCGAAGACGACCCCGGCCAGGGGGCGAGAGCCATACGCCGCCGAGCCGACCACCCCCGAGATCAACACCACTCCGGCCACCACCAACGCGCCCGCCACGACGGTCCGGCGGCTTGGCCGCTCTCCCCAGATGGCCCACGCCGCGAGCGCCACCATCACCACCTGGGTATTTGAGAGCACCGTCGCGAGGCCGGCGCCGATCGCGTCGATCGCGTGATTCCACAGGATCAGGTCGGCGGCGAGCCACAGGCCGGCGACGGCGCCCAGCATCCGCTCTCTGCGGGTGCCCCCGCCCCCGGGCCCGGCCCGGCGGCGCTCGAACCGCGCGACGAGAAGCAGCGCCGGGATCGCGTAGAAGCAGCGAAAGAATGCCCCGGTGGACGGCGAGACATCGGCGAGCCGGAAGAGGATCGCCGAGAACGCGATCGCCAGCGCCCCGGCGGCGGCCTCAAAGGCAACCGCGGGCCGCTGCGTGGTTAGATGACTGACTCCACGCCCCCGCGCGCCTGGCCGTCCGTCGCCGGTGGGTTCGCGGTTGGTGGTGGGGCTGCGGCTGCGAACCGTCGCCTCGCTACGTCCTCGGTCGCGCCCATACCAAACCGGTATGAACGCTCCCTGCGTCCTTGCGATGCTCGCTTCTCGCCGCCCAGGACATCACGGCGACGTGGAATCAATCATCTACGCGGCGGCCTGCAGTTCGGCGCACAGGTCGAGTGCGACCTCGACGAACGCGAGCGCCGCCGGTGAGCGGTAGCGGTCGCGATGCCATGCGAGCCCGATCAGGCGCGGCGGCAGGCGGCCGTCGAGGTCGATCACCGCCACGCGGTCGTCGGCCTCGTTGACGGCGAGCCGGGGCACGAGGGCGACGCCCATTCCCGCGGCCACCATGGCCTGCAGGGTGGTGTTGTCGTCGGAGCGGAACACCATCCGCGGCTCGACGCCGGCCGCCCGCATACGCGTCTCGATGTGGTGCACGGTGACGCATGTGCGATACCCGACGAGCGGCATCGCCCCGATCTCCCGGAACGTGGGCGGCGGGCCCGGCCGGGCCAGCGGCGAGTCGGTGCGGGTGACGAGCACGAAGGGGTCACGGTGCAACTCGACCGACTCGAGCGCCCGCTCCGGCACCGGCAGGGTGACGAAGGCCAGGTCGAGGCGGCCCTGCTCGATCCCGGCCAGCAGGCTCTCGTCCTCGGCCTCCTCGAGCTGGATCTCGACCTCGGGCCAGGCCTCCATGTAGCGGCGCAGCAGTTCGGGCAGGATGCGGGCGCCGGCACTCTGGAAGGCGCCGACACGCAGCGTCCCGGTCTCGCCGCCCTGAAGCGCGTCCATGTCGGCCCGCGCCGCCTGAATCCGGGCGACGATCACCTCGGCATGCCGCAGCAGCAACCGCCCCGCCTCGGTCAGCTCGACGGCCCGGGGGCCACCGGGGCGTTCCACGAGCCGCGGCCCCACCAGTCGCTCGAGCGTCGCGATCTGCTGGCTGACGGCCGACTGCGTGTATCCCAGCGCGGTCGCGGCGCGCCCGAACGAGCCGTGCTCGGCGATTGCCTGCAGTGCCGCCAGATGCCGGAGCTCAACACCAAGCCACCTATCAGCTTCCATAATGATCATGACCCTTTTATCGATTTGTGCTTATCGACTGGCGCGCCCATCATACCTGCATGGGACTCTTCGTGATACTGCTCTTGCTGGTGGTCGTCGGGCCGCTCGCCGTTCTCTACGGGGCCGACTCGCGGCCCGTGGCCGAGCGGCAGGAGGCCTGGTGGCCGGCCGCTCCCCGCGCGCGCCGATAGCCGTCAGTTCAGGCCGAGATAGGCCTTGCGCACCTGTTCGTTCGTGCGCAGCGACGCGGCATCGTCGGTGAGCGTGACCCGGCCCGTCTCGAGGACGTAGCCGCGGCTCGCGACATCGAGCGCCATGAGCGCGTTCTGCTCGACCAGCAGAATGGTGGTGCCCTGCTGGTTGATCTCCTTGACGATGTCGAAGATCCGCTCGACCAGCACCGGCGCGAGCCCCATCGACGGCTCGTCCAGCAGCAGCAGCTTCGGCCGCGCCATCAGCGCCCGCCCCATCGCGCACATCTGCTGCTCGCCGCCGGAGAGCGTGCCCGCCTTCTGCATCCGCCGCTCGGCCAGCCGCGGGAAGAGCCCGAACACGCGCTCGATATCCTCCTGAATCCCCGCCTTGTCGCTGCGCTGGTACGCGCCCATCTCGAGATTCTCGAGCACCGACATGCGCGCGAACAGGCGCCGGCCCTCGGGCGACTGGCTGATCCCCAGCTTGACGATCTCGTGTGACGGCACGCCGACGATGTTGCGGCCGTTGAAGAGGATGCGGCCGCGCTTGGGCTGGTTGATGCCCTGAATCGAGCGCAGCGTGGTCGACTTGCCGGCGCCGTTGGCGCCGATGAGGCTCACGACCTCGCCCTCGTTCACCTTCAGCGAGATGCCCTTGATCGCCTCGATCGTGCCGTAGAACGTGTGGACGTCGTCCAGCTCGAGCAGGGGTGCGCCGTCGACGCTCATGCGCCCTCCGATCCCTCGCCGCTCGAAACCGCGCCACTGCCCAGATAGGCCTCGATCACCCGCTCGTTGGACTGAATCTCGGCCGGCGTGCCCTCCGCGATCTTCTGGCCGTAGTCGAGCACCGTCACCCGCTCGGAGATGCCCATCACGACCTTCATGTCGTGCTCGATCAGGAGCACGGTCACGCCGCGCTCGTCGCGCACCTTGCTCACGAACGCCGTGAACTGGGCGCTCTCCTGCGGGTTCATCCCCGCGGTCGGCTCGTCCAGCAGGAGCAGCTTGGGGTCGGTGCCGAGCGCACGCGCCACCTCCAGCCGGCGCTGGTCGCCGTAGGAGAGGTGCATGGCGTAGGAGGCGTCGGCCGACAGCGGCAGGTCGCAGTAGCGCAGAAGCTCACGGGCATGGTCGGCCGCCGCCGCCTCCTCGCGGCGCAGGCCGGGAGTCCGCAGCACCGACCGGATCAGCCCACCCTTGATCCGGGAGTGCATCCCGACCAGCACGTTCTCGAGGCTGGTCATGGTCGGGAACAGACGGATGTTCTGGAACGTCCGCCCCACCCCGAGGTGCGTGACGGCGTGCGGCGGCAGGCCGGCCACGTCGCGGCCGTCGAACAGGATCTCGCCGGAGGTCGGCGTGTAGACCCCGGTGAGCATGTTGAAGAACGTGGTCTTGCCGGCGCCGTTGGGGCCGATCAGGCTGACGATCGATCCTCGCGGCACGGCGAAGTCGACGTCGTTGCACGCCACCAGGCCGCCGAACTCCTTGCGCACCGCCTTGGCCTCGAGCAGGTTGTCCGTCATCACCGGCTCGCGTCGTAGAGCGAACCGGCATCGACGCCGAGCTCGAGCTCGACCCTGCGGCGGCGGCCGGGGATGAGGCCCTCGGGGCGAACGAGCATCATCACCACGATGATCAGGCCGAAGATGCCGTACGTGTACTGGGGGACGTTGAAGTTCGTGCCGGCGATGTTGTTGAAGTTGTTGCCGACCGCCTCGAGGCCCTGGTAGTTCAGGTACGAGAGGATCGCGCCGCCGAGACACACACCCCACACGTTGCCCATCCCCCCCAGGATGACCATGCAGAGCACGGTGATCGAGATGTTGAGCGAGAAGGCCCCGGGGAACGTCGAGCTCGTGAAGATCGCATAGAAGCAGCCGGCGCCGCCGCCGAAGAACGCCCCGATGGCGTAGGCCATCGTCTTCGTCCGCATCAGCGGGACGCCCATCGCCGCCGCGGCGATCTCGTCCTCGCGAATCGCGACCCAGGCGCGGCCGAGGCGCGAGTCGCGGATGCGGATGCAGCAGAAGAGGGTCAGCACGACCAGTGCCAGCCCGGTCCAGTAGTAGTAGCTGTACGCATTGAGGACGCTGATGTACGTGACGGGCAGGAACGAGAACGCGCTGTGCAGGCCCGTGCCGAAGCCCAGCGGGTCGATCGGCGTGAGTCCGTTGGGGCCGTTCGTGATGTTGTGCCCGAACCAGTCGTCGCCGTTGTTCACAGCCTGAGGCACGATCTCGCCGAACCCGAGCGTCACGATCGCCAGGTAGTCACCCCGCAGGCGCAGGGTGGGCAGGCCGATGACGACGCCGAACATCGCGGCGAAGACCGCCCCGAAGACGAGCAGAACCCACACGTCGATATGCAGACCGGGCAGGCTCGCCGGCACCCCGACGGCGCCGATGTGCACGCTCTTGGGTGCGAACTGCTCGGTGGCGAACCAGCCGGCGATGTAGGCGCCGGCGGCGTAGAAGGCCACGTAGCCCAGGTCGAGCAGTCCGGCGTACCCGACCACGACGTTCAGCCCGAGGGCCATCACCACGTACACAGTCATCACCACCATCGTGCCGACCGTGGGAACGAGCTGGGCCGCGGTCGAGTTCGTGCCGATGGCGGACGTGAGGGTGGTGTAGTAGCTCGGATAGAACACGAGCAGGAGCAAAACGACGGTTGGCAGCGCCACATGCCGCAGCCGCTGGGGCACCCGGGACCACATGCGATCGATGCCGAGGCGTGCGGTCATGCCCGGTCCGACGTCGCCTCGCCCAGCAGGCCCTGGGGCCGGAACACCAGCACGAGGATCAGGATGCTGAAGACGATCGACTCGGTCCAGTCCGACCCCGGCGTATGCCAGGAGAGGCCCTCGTTGAGCGCCTGGATCAGCCCGATGCAGAGCGCTCCGAGCGCCGCCCCGGTGAGATTCCCGATGCCGCCGAGCACGGCGGCGGTGAACGCGAACAGCCCCAGCTGGAAGCCGAGGTCAAACCGCGTCGAGGTCTGATACATCACAAACAGCAGGCCGGCGGCCCCGGCCAGGGCACCGCCCAGTGCAAACGTGAACGCGATGGTGCGGTCGACGTCGATGCCCATCATCCTGCTCGCATCCATGTCCTGCGCGACTGCCCGCATCGCCTTTCCCCGCCTCGTCTTCTGCACGAGGTAGACGAGCGCCAGGAGCACCGGGATGGTCATCAGGACGACGATGAGTGAGTTCTCCCGGTATGCATACCCACCGACGTAGAACAGCGGCTTGGTCGGGAAGATGCTGGCCCCGCTTGGGGTCAGCGGCCGCTCGTTGAACCCCCAGATGGCCGCGCCCACGTTCTGGAGCAGGAACGACATGCCGATCGCGGTGATCAGCGGTGCGAGCTTGGGGGCATTGCGCAGCGGCCGGTATGCGACCCGCTCGATGACGACGTTGAGCGTGCCGCAGAACGCCATCGCGATGAACAGCGTCGCGATCACGAGTGGCGTTGTCACGTACCACTCCTGGGTGCCGTTCAGGCCGAACCAGCCGTTGGCGACCGTGATGGTCACCATCGTGCCGAACATGAACACGTCGCCGTGGGCGAAGTTGATCAACTCCATGATGCCGTACACGAGCGTGTAGCCGAGCGCCACCAGGGCGTAGATCGCCCCGATGGTGATCCCGAGCAGGAACACGCTCACGAACTGGGCCGGGGCGTTGATGAAGTTGCCAACGACCCACACGCCGAACAGGCCGAGCACGACCCAGCTCATGACGCGGTTGATCTGTTTGGAGAATCGAGGGAGCGCCGCCAGGATCGGACTTCGCTCCGTGGTGGTGCCAGTCGTCAACTGGGACGCTCCCTCGATTCAGGCATTGCTGTTGCTACTTGGAGGCCGCGGCAACGAGGCTGGCGGTCGGCACCAGGACCTTATAGGTCTGGAGCTTCCCACCCTTCGCGATGTCGACGGTCATTTGCGGCTGGTTGGTGTCGCCGTTGGCGTTGATCATGAAGTTGCCGAGCACGCTGTCGGTGACGTTCATGTTGAACAGGTGCTTGGCGATGTCCGCCCGGGTGCCGTCGGAGGCCGCGATGGCCTTCAGGAGCACCTGTGTGGCCGCCGCCGCGTACGGCGTGTACGGATCCATCACGTCGGGGTGATACGTGTTGGTGAAGTCGGTGACGAACTGCGCACCGGCGCCCTTGAGCGTGTTCGCGGGGCTACCGGCAACCGAGGAGTACAGGCCGGCGGCGTTGGACGCCCCCGCCTCGGTGATGGTGGCCTGGGTGTTGAACCCGTCGGGCAGGAACAGCTTGACCTTGCCGTTGTTCGGGCCGAGCACGGAGACCTTGTTCTTGATCAACTCGCCGCCGTTCTCGCAGATCAGGCCGCCGACCATGATGGCGTCGGGATGCGTCGCCCCGATGGCCTGCATGAGCGCCTGGTAGTTGGTGCCGGTCTTCGTGTTGTAGGCCTCGAAGCCGTTCACCTTGATGCCGTCCGCGATCGCGGCGTTCTTGAAGTACGTCGCGACTCCCAGGCCGTATGCCTGCTTGTCGTTCAGGATGTAGACGCTCTTGACGCCGAGGCTCTTGGCGGTCTCGGCAAGCGCGGCACCCTGCACGAAGTCAGTGGCGGCAACGCGCGCGTAGTTGCGCTGGCCGTTCGGGTAGTACTTCTCGGGCTCACCCGCCACCCCCGTCGCCTCCGTCAGGCCGGGGTACGTGTTCGCCGGACTGACCATCGCCACCATGCCGCCGGGGGCGCGGTTCAGCACCGGGATCTCGATCTCGGCACAGCCGGAGTTGAACGTTCCGATCACGCCGATCACCGACGGGTCCTGCGCGTAGGCGTTGGCGTTGGTGCTGCAGGTCGTCGAGTCCCACGTGCCCGCCTGCGCGGTCGAGTCGTCGCAGGCCTGGTACTGCAGCGTCATGCCGTTGACCTTGTAGTTGTTCTGCTTCAGCGTCTGCTCGATCGCCTGCACCATCTGCTTCGTCTGGTGCGACGAGGCGCCCTGCATGGGCAGGTCGGAGACGATCTCGTACTTCCCGCTCCCCACCGCCGGGGCGCACGTCGACGAGTTGACCGGAGTCGCCCCGCCGCTGGCGCTGCTACTCCCGCCACTGCTGCCACCGCTGCTGCTGCTGCCGCAGCCTGCGGCGACGGCGAGCGAGAGCGCGGCTACCGCGACCAGAATGGCGCGGCCCGGAACACTTCTCATGAGATCTCCTCCCACTGCTGATGACAAACCTTCTCCCGGCCGGAATCGGCGCGGGAACGAGACGGTGTATTTACCATCACGGGCGGATGGGAGCAAATGCCTCGCCCATACATCCGACCGCTGCCGTGAAACCTTGGCATCGCCGCGCAATCGTACTCCTCATCGCGGTCGTCGTCACGGTCACCGCCTGCGGATCCGGATCGGCACAATCGGGATCCAGCAATGCGACCCCTCAGGGGTGTTCCAAAATGTGGGCCGCCGGCTGGCAGAAGTGGGCAAACCATGTCGGCATGCCGGTCTGGTGCCCGGGCTGGATGCCCGAACCGATCAACGCCATCATCCACGGCCAGTGGAACACCGCCGAGGTCGAGCAGCACCAGTGGCAGCTCGGGTACGCCTGGCTCGAGCTGGGCGGGCTCGTCCACGTCATCTTCGAGGGCTATCCCCCGGGGACGTTCCCGCCCAAATGCGGACGCGTCCCGTGCTTCCAGGGCGAGGAGGCGAAATCCGAGACGATCGCCGGCCATGTCGTGCACTGGTACGACCACAACCACTCATCGCACACCGGCCATATCGCGGCCATCTTCGTGTCGAACGGCAATACGTACGTCGTCAGCATCCACGTGACCCCGCCGGTCTCGACCAAGGCCAAGGCCAAGCGCGACCTGCGCGAAATCATCAGCTCGAGTTCGCTCTTGAAACCCGAATAGGATCTGCACATGCGGGTCTACTGGCACGATGAGAGCCTCGCCCACGACACGGGGTCGGGGCTGTTCGACCAACCCGAGACGCCGCTGATCGAGGCCCCGGAGCTGCACCCCGAGAACCCGGTGCGCATCCGCAACATCCGCTCGGCGCTTCGAAACGGGCCGATCGCGGCGAGGCTCGAATGGCATGCCGGCCGCCACGCCACCCCGGCCGAGCTCGAGCTGGTGCACGACCCCGGCTACGTCGAGTCGGTGCGGACGGTCTGCGCCGCGGGCCCCAGCCTGATCACGCAGTCGACGCCGGTCGGGCCCGCGTCATGGGGCGCGGCCCTGGCGTCGGCGGGCACCGCGCTCGCGGCCACCGAAGCCGTGCTGGACGGCGAGACCGGGCTGGCATACGCCCTCGTGCGCCCACCCGGGCACCACGCCCAGCCGGCGCAGGCCGACGGCTACTGCCTGTTCTCGAACGCCGCGCTGTGCGCCGAGCTCGCCCGCCGGCGGGGAATCGAGCGGGTGGCGATCGTGGACTGGGACGTGCATCACGGAAACGGCACCCAGGCCTGCTTCTGGGAGCGCCCCGACGTGATCACGATCTCGCTGCACATGCGGCACGGCTCGTGGGGCCCGCACCACCCGCAGACGGGCGCGCCCGACGAGCTCGGCGCGGGAGCCGGCACCGGCGCGAACGTCAATATCGAGCTGCCCGTCGGCACAGGCGACGAGGGCTACCGGCGGGCGTGGCGGCGCGTGGTGGAGCCCGTGCTCGCCGACCTGCGTCCGGGTCTGCTCGTGGTCGCGTGCGGCCAGGATGCAAGCCAGTACGACCCCAACGGGCGCATGTGCGTCACCATGTCCGGCTTCCGCGACCTCGGCGCCGCCGCGAGGGAGGTGGCCGACCGCCACTGCGACGGCCGCATGGTGCTGGTGCAGGAGGGCGGCTACGGCCGGACGTACTCGGCCTACTGCATGCACGCCACGCTCGAAGGCGTGCTCGGCACGGGCCTGCTCCTGGACGATCCGCTGGCGTACCTGCCCGACGACGAGGATCGGGCCGACGCCGCCATCGACGCCGTGCGCGCTGCGCTCGCGCCGCACTGGACCGGGGTGGCCGGGTGACGGCAGGCGAGCCGCGCTTCATGGGGATCGAGCCCCGCCACCTGGCAACGCTGCGAGCCGTGGCCGAGGCGGGCTCGTTTCGCGGCGCCGCCGCAGAGCTGGGGTACGTGCCGTCGGCTGTGAGCGCCCACATCGGGTCGCTCGAGCGGACGGTGGGCCGACCGCTCGTTCGCCGCCGGCGCGGCGCCGGGGTGGAGCTGACGGATGCCGGGCTCGTGCTGCTCGACCACGCCGAGGCGATCCTGGGGCGGCTGCAGGCGGCCCAGGCCGACATGACGGCGCTCGGTGACGACCGCTCGGCGCCGTTGCGCGTCGGCATCACCCAGAGCGTCGGCATCCGGGCGCTGCCGGACATCGTCCGCACATTTGCCCAGGAGTGGCCGCTGGTGCGCATTCAGCCGCGCGAGTCCGAGACCGACCTCGAGCTCTACGGCGGTGTCGAGCAGGCCGAGCTCGACCTGAGCTTCGTCGAGCTCCCGGCGCCGCCGGGCCCCTTCCAGACGCTGCCGCTCCTCGTCGACCCCTACGTGCTCCTGCTGCGCAGCGATTCGCCCTTCGCCCACCGTCCCCGCTGCCCCACCCTGACCGAGATCAGCGGGATGGATCTGATCGGGCACACCTCGTGCCGGGGGCTGCGCCGCGTCGAGGAGCAGATCCGCGCGGCGGGTGGCGAGCCTCGGTTCGCGTATCGCTCCGACGTGAACGCCACCGTCCAGGCGATGGTGGCGGCGGGCGTCGGCGCCGCGATCATGCCCGGACTGGGCGTCGATCCGGGCGACGGACGGTCGGTCGCCTTCGATCTCAGCCGCGACGTGCCACCGCGCACGCTCGCCCTCACGTGGCATCGCGACCGGCACCTGACCGGGCCGATGCACGGCTTCACCGAGGCGGCGGTGGCGGTGTTTGCCGGGCTGGCAGAGCATTCCGCCGCGGAGCGCAGGCTGCGCACCGTTCGCGAGGCGTGAACACCCCGATCGGGTATTCGCGCTTGTAACCACCGCGCCAACACGCAAACATTCCCCCGGTTGGAACCTCGCGCCGACGTGGGAGCCCGATTGCGGGCGGCGTGGACGCCGCTTCGGGTCGCGGCGGCGCGGGCGCGGGCGCGGCCGGGGAGAGGCGGGCTCGTGGTCGTCGGTGTTGCGGTCGCCGCCGCGGCGCTGGGCGCGGTCATCGGCGGGTCGACGATCACCGCCGACCGCAGCCTGCGGGCGGCGCTCGAGCAGCTCCCCGTCGCCCAGCGCAGCTTCACGGTCACCTGGCAGGGCGCCCCTCCCGCCGGCGGCTATGCGCGCATCGACCGCATCGCCACGGCGGCGCTGCGAACGCTCGGCCCCGGGCCGCCGGCCCGGACGCTGGCATACCCCGAGCTCAACCTCGACGGCCAGCTCGCGCTGGTGGGGGCGGTCGACGATCCGGGCCGGTGGCTGCGTCTGCGATCCGGCAGGCTGCCGCGCACCTGCGTCCCGGCGCGCTGCGAGGTTCTCCAGGCGAAGGGCACGCCGGTGAACTCGCTGGCGGAGCCAGGCCTGCGGCTCGTCGTGGTCGGCCGCACGGCGGGACCGCTGCCGGTCTCGCTCGGCGGGCTCACCCGGTCGACGCACTCCGCATCGGCGAAGCCGCCCCCGGTACTGGTTGCGGGCAGCATCTCCCAGCTGGCGTCGATCCCCGCCTTCTCGGCTCTCTACCACAGCTACAGCTGGACAACCCCGATCGCCCCCGGCTCGCTGCACGACTGGCAGATCCAGGGCCTGCTCGAGCGGCAGTCAAACGCATCGCACAGCGTCGACCGGCTTGGAACGCCGTTCGGCCTCACCGGGCCCACCGAGACCCTGCTCGCGCTGAAGCAGGCCGATGCGATCGCCACGCGCCGGCTCCAGCTCGTCGGCGGCGCCGCGGCCGCCCTGCTGCTCGGGTTCGTGCTCCTCGCCGCCGCGGGCCTGCGCCGCGATGCCGGCCGGGAGTGGGCGCGGCTGGAGCGGCACGGCGCCCGGCTCGGCCAGCTGTGGACGTTCGCCTGGGTCGAGGCCGGCTGGATCACGCTCGCCGGGGCCCTCTTCGGCGCCGGCCTGGCCGCCGTTGGCGTGGCCGTGGCGGCGCGACTGGCCGGAGTCGACGCCGGAGCGGTGCTGCGGGAGACAATCGCCTCACCACTCGGCATTGCCGCGATCGTCGTGGCCTGGCTCGCGGGAGCGGCCGTGCTGGTGGCCGCCGAGCGGGGCGCCGGAGCCGACCTGCGCCTGGGCCCGGTGCACGGCCTCGACCTGGTCGCCCTCGCGATCGTCGGTGCCGTCGCGCTCGCGGCTGCCCGGGGAAGCGCGAACTCGACCTCGCTGTCGGCCGGGTCTGACCCGCTGCTTGCCCTCCTCCCCGGCCTGGTGGCGATCGCCGCCGCCATCGTCACCGCCCGGCTGGTGGGGCCGCTCGTGCGCCTGGCGGGCCGCGGCCTGCGCCGGGGGCCGACCAGCGTGCGGCTTGCGCTGGTCTCGCTTGGACGCGAGGGCGGACGGCCGACCCTGGCCGCGGCCTTCCTGGTCGCCGGGATCGGCCTCGGGGTGTTCGCGGTCGCCTACCGCTCGACGCTGATGCAGGGCGAGCGCGACCAGGCGGCCTACCGCGTGCCGCTCGACTTCACGCTGTCCGAGGGGCCGGCGCTGCGCCTCCCGCTCCAGGTCGCGCCGGTCTCAGGCTACGAGCGGCTTGCGCCAGGCACGCTCGCCGCTCCGGTGATCCGTTCGGCCGCGACGGCGCCGGCGCCAGGGCTCCCGGCGCAGGCCACGGTGCTGGGGGTGCCGACCGCCGCCCTCGCGCAGATCCGCCACTGGCGGGGCGAGTTCGCCTCGGTGCCGCAGGCCGACCTCGGATCGGCGCTGCGGCCGCCCTTGCCGCCCGCGCTTCGGGGGGCGCGGCTGCCGGCCGGCGCCACCCAGGTACGGCTTGTGGTGACCACCCGCGGCCACCCCGTTCAGCTCGTGCTCGCCGTCGAGGGGCCGTCGGGAGCGTTCGACTACATCCCGCTGGGGAACACCGAGCGCGGGCCGGTGACGCTGCGCGCGAAGCTGCCCGTCGCTGACCGGGGCGGGAAGGTCGTCGGTCTCGTGATCGAGCTGCGTTTCGCCGACGCGCAGTCGCTCGCGCACCAGAACGCCGAGGGCGGCATCAGCATCGGGGCCCAGGGCATTCTGGGACTCGGGCCGCTCCGGGCCGCCGCGGGCGCGACGGCCGCGGGCGCGCAGGTCACGGACTGGCGCGGATGGGTGACGCGGGGTGTGGCCCAGCCCGGCCCCGGTCCGGGGACGAGCGTGCGCTACGCGCTCGACGGGATCACGAACGGCCTGCTGCGGCCGCGCCAACCGACCGATGGACGGCCGGTGCCGGTGCTGGCAAGCGCGTCCATGGCGGCTCTGGCCGGCCCGGCGCACCTGCTGCGCCTGACCGTCGAGGGCTCCGAGGCGCTCACCGTCAAGGTGGTGGCGGTCGCGAGGCGCTTCCCGACCGCGGGCGGGAACTTCGTGGTGGCGGACGAGGCCGAGCTCGCGACCGCACTGAACGCCAATCAGCCCGGCGCGGGAACTCCGCTCGAGCTGTGGCTGGCGACGCCGCCCGGCGAGCGCCAACACGTCGCCGCCGAGCTTCGCCGCGCTCCGTTCTCGGCGCTCGCCCTCAACTCCCGGGATGCGATCCAGGCCCGGCTATCGGGCCAGCCGCTGGCGCGCGGCCTGCTCGATGTGCTGGCCATGTCCGCGCTTCTGGCGCTCGTCCTGGGAGTGGCCGGCCTCGTGCTGGTGTGCGCCGCCGACCTCGGGGACGAGCGCGACCACCTGGTCGATCTCGAGGCGATGGGCGTCGGGCCTGCCGCGCTGCGCCGCCACCTGGTGCTGCGCGCGGTCGTGCTCGTGATCGTCGGGATCGGCGGCGGGCTCGTGCTCGCGGCGGTCCTCTCGCGGCTCGTGATCGACCTGGTGTCGCTCGGAGCCGGCGCCGCATCGGCGACGCCACCGCTGCGGGGCGAACAGGACTGGGCGCTCGTGGCACTGGGCCTTGTCGCGTTCGCGGTCTGCGGGCTCGGGCTCGTATGGGCCTTCGCCCGCACGGCATTCCGGGCGCCCGTGCCCGGGCGGATCGGAGGGGACGCATGACGACGGCGATCGACGCCCGCGACCTCTTCCGGATCCATCGCAGCAGCGAGGGCGAGGCGGCTGCGCTGCAGGGGCTGACCCTGCACGTCGACGCCGGCGAGGTGGTGGCCGTGCTCGGCCCGAGCGGCTCGGGCAAGAGCACACTGCTTCGCATCCTGGCCGGGCTCGAGCGGCCCTCGGCGGGCACGGCGCGCGTGCTCGGGCAGGAGATGGCCGACCTGAGCCCGCGCCGGGCGGCCGCGCTCCGCGCCCGGTCGCTGGGGATCGTCGACCAGCACTACCACCGCTCCCTGCCACCGGAGCTGCGCTGCCGCGAGATCGTCGGCCTGCAGCTCGCCATGCTCGGAGCCGGCGCGCGCGAGCGCGACGAGCGGGCGGAGGAGCTGCTCGAGCGGGTGGGGCTCAGCGATGCGGCCGAGACGCTCCCGGGCCGGCTCTCCGGCGGCGAGCAGCAGCGAATCGCGATCTGCGCCGCGGTCGCGCACCGCCCGACACTGCTGCTGGCTGACGAGCCGGCCGGTGAGCTCGACGCCGCCAACGTCGCGGTCGCCTACCGGCTGATCGCGGAGCTCGCCCGGGACGAGGGCGCCACGGTCGTCCTGGTGAGCCACGACCCGGCCGCCACGGCCGTCGCCGACCGCACGGTGCACATTCGCGACGGGCGGCTGAGCGACGAAGCGTCGGGCGGCGGTGCAACCGCGATCGTGGTCGGACGCGGCGGCTGGCTGCGACTGCCGGAGGAGCTGCTGCGCGACGCCGGGGTGGGACGCCTGGCCCGGGCTGAGCGGCACGACCAGGGCATCCTGATCACGCCCGCCGGCCCGGCTGCGACGGCACCCGCCGCCCAGGCGGCAACGGGCCCGGCCGCACCCGCACCGGCGCGCCCCGCCCCGCTGGCCGCCGCAGAGCTGCGCGATGTGCAGATGCGGTACGGAGAAGGCGCCCGCGCCCGGGTCGTGCTCGAGAACTACGGCGCCATCTTCGAGGCCGGCCGGATGACCGCGCTGACCGGACGCTCGGGATCGGGCAAGAGCACACTGCTGCGGCTGCTGGCAGCCATGGAGCACCCCAGCGCGGGCGAGGTGATCGTGTTCGGGCAGTCGATCGGCGGTCTCGGCCGCGAGGACGCGGCGGAGTTCCGGCGCAAGCATGTCGGCGTCGTTGCCCAGGAGACGGGGCTCGTGGACTATCTGTCGGCCACCGAGAACGTGACCCTCGCGATGGCCGTTCGCGGCACCGGCGACGGCGAGCCGGCCGCCGAGGCCGCACGCACATGGCTCTCGCGCGTCGGCCTCGAGCAGCGGCTCGGCCATCGGGTCGCACGGCTGTCAGCGGGCGAGCGCCAGCGGGTCGCGATCGCACGTGCCCTTGCCTGCGAGCCCGACCTGCTTCTGATCGACGAGCCGACATCGCGGCTCGACCAGGCCAACGCGGCGATCGTGGGCCGGATGCTCGCGGACGCCGCCCAGCTTCACGGCGCCACCATCGTCTGCGCGACCCACGACCCGCTCGTGATCGAGCAGGCCGATCGCGTCCTGCCGCTCGAGGCGGACGTCAGTCGTGCCGGCCGGTGAGCGCGAGCCGCAGTCCCAACCCGATCAGCACCACGCCGCCGGCACCTGTGAGCGCCTCCAGCCGGCGGCGCGATCGCGCGAGCCAGACACGGGCCGAGCCGGCCGCGATCGCCCACGCGCTGTCCGAGATGACGCCGATCAGGAGGAACAGGCCGCCCAGGAATGCCAGCTGCAGCGGCACGTGCCCACGGGCCGGATCGGCGAACTGCGGCAGCACCACGGTGAGGATGACCGCCGCCTTGGGATTCGTCAGGCCGACGATGAACCCCTCGCGCACGATCGTGCGGGTGCCCCGGGGCGCCTCTGTGGCGTCGGCCAACTGGCCCAGCTCCTTGCGGTGCCGGATCATTCGCACGCCCAAGACGACCAGATAGACGGCACCCGCGAGCTTGATCACGGTGAAGACGGCGTCGGAGCGCTCGACGAGCGCGCCCAGGCCAAGCGCCACCAGGACCACCTGCACCAACACACCGCCCGCGTTCCCGGCCACCGTCGCCAGGGCAGCCCGCCGCCCCAGGGCGACGCCGCGGCTGACCACGAACAACACGGTTGGGCCGGGGATGACGATCAGCACGAACGCGGTGAGCACGAAGCCGAGCAGACGATCTGACGGAGGCATCAGGGGCGACCCTACCGCGCGCGCAATCGCGGCCGACTCGGAGCGGAGCTCGCGCAGCGCGCCGGTGACCGGGTTCGGGAAGCCGGTGAAGTACAGGTACGGCACGGTCGGATCGGTGGCGGCCCCCTGGACGCGCGGCTCGCCACGGGGCCGAGGTGGCCCACGAGTGGCTCGAGCCCCGGCCGGTACCCGGTCGCGGCGATCACCACGTCCGGCGACACGACCCGGTCGCCCTCGAGCAGCACCCGCCCCCCGACGAACCCCTCCACCCCCGGGACGATCCTGAAAGCGCCCGCCCGCAGCCGGCCCATGAAGCCGGCGTCGAGGATCGGCGCACCGACAGCCACACCTGCCGGGCGCCGCCGTCAGCCAGGTCGATGGCGATGTCCGAGCACAACGGTGGCGTCGGCGTCCATCAGACGGCGGTGACCCAGCCCGGCTCGGGGCGCTCCAGCCGCCCCTCCGCGACGAGCCGGTCGACCAGTCCGGCATCGAAGAGCCATCGCCACGAGAACCAGCGCTCGAGCTCCGCCTCGGGCGCGACCACGGCGGCGCGCACGCCGGCCACGATCAGATCCTCGACCCCACCAGCGGGCGACGGCGCTGGGAACGCCTGATCCCAGCGCTCGAGGACGCTCGAATGGACGTGATTGCCGTCCGGAGTGGGGAGCGTGACGCTCCGGCTCACCAGAGCGCCGATCCGCTCGAGCGGCGAGCGTGCCCGCCGCAACCGGGGTGAGCTCCAGCCCAGCTCGAGCTTCACGTCTTCGAGCTCGCTCGGGCCCGCGTCGCCCAGATGCCGCAGCAGCTCCGCCGCGTCGGCATCCTCGGCCGCGTACCGGTCGAGCTCGGCCCGGCAGACCGGGTCGGCGAGACCGGCCACCTCCGCGCTCATCAGGATGCTCTTGCCGTGGTGCACCTTGAGGTCGTGGATGCCTTCGCGGGCCGCGAGCTCCGAAAACCACGGGTACTTCGTCGCCGGCCACTCCCCGAAGCCGCCCTTCCCCTGACGGTAGGGCTCCTCGTGGCACGCCGCGAACAGGCTCGGGAGTGCACAGTCCGTCGTTCGCGTCAGCATCCCCCGGTCGCGCAGAAAGACCTCGGCGTCGGCGAGCGACGCAAGCGCGCGCTCGGGCCGCAGCCGGCAGTCGTGGCCGCGACGTTCGCGAAGCTGGTCGAGAGTGGGGCTCACCGGCCTACACTCTCGCCCACAGACCCCGATGAGGAGCCGATGCATGGAAGACAGCGAAGTTCTGGGCCAGATCGACAAGCTGGTCGCCGAGGAGCAGCACCTGTTCGAGCGCGAGAGCCACGGCCAGCTCGAGCCGGGTGACCACGAGCGGCTGCGCGAGATCAAGGTCTCGCTCGACCGCTGCTGGGATCTGCTCCGGCAGCGGCGGGCAAAGCGGGAGTTCGGGCTCGATCCCGACGACGCCCGAGCTCGCAGCGAGGACACCGTCGAGCACTACCGGCAGTAGGCCGGCGGCCTAGCCAATCCCGAGGCCCCTGGCCCTGTTGTCCGCCGCCTGGCGGGCGAAGGCCAGCGGGCTGGTCGCGGTCAGGTCGATGGCCGGCTCGACCGTCGAGTACGACTGCATGTTGTCCCGGAAGACCGCTGTGGAGTTGAACCGGGCGAACCGGTCGGTGCCGTTTCCGGGACACAGCCGCATGTGATCGACGACGCCGGTGGTGGCAGAGCTGTTCGGCCCCTCTACCACGGCGCCCGCGAGGATCGGCGGCGAGCCGTTGAGAGAGCCGACCAGGTTGGCGACCTGGTGCTGCATGCAGTGCGGGAAGTTGCTGCCGTCGCCGACGGCGAGCGAGACGCCCCACGCATTCGCCCCGAGCACGTTTGCGAGCCACCGCCCACCCTCGACCGCATAGCGATTCGTATGGGTGATCTGGTCGTACTCGCCGGCCATCACCGCCAGGCCGAAGCCGTGCGACGTGGTGTCGTAGGCGGCCCACGGGAACCCGAATCCGAACGGGTCCTTCGCGCCCTGCGCCTCGGCCCGGTCGAGCTGCTTGCGGAGATCGCGAAGCAGGGCGGCCGGCGTCACCTGCAGCCCGGCCGGGTCGTGCTCGGCGCGGATGGCGCGGTAGAGGTCGTAGTGGGCCAGGCCGCTCACGTCGTACAGGTTGAGCGTGTCGGCGGCGTCGTTGGGCCCGGTGATGTAGGCCTGTGCCCAGTGCGCAGCCAGACGCAGGTAGTAGAGCGAGCGCCGGTGCGGCAGCCCGGCTGGCAGGTGGCCGTGCGCCGTCGCGATGGCGAGCTCGGTGGCGCCGAGCTCGAGGTCGTCGCGCCACTCCGTCTCGGGGTAGAAGTCGAACGGGACTACCGTCAGCAGCCGGCCCGGATGCGTGTTCGCGAGCGCGAAGATGTGCTCGCCTGACCGCAGGCAACGGGCCGCAAGCGCCGGCGCGGTACGCCGGTACACCTGGAAGCAGAGGCCGAAGGCGGCGGCATCGCGGCCGGCCAGGTTCGGGCTGACGGGCGAGCCCGGCGGCCCGGCCCGGAACACCGGCCGGTGGCGGATGTAGCGCGCGGCGGGGTTCGTACCGTCGTAGTGGTCGTCGGCCTGCGGCAGGCGCCAGATGTCGTGGTCGCCGATCGTGTGGTCGTTGCCCTCGCCGATCCCGACCTGGTAGTAGAGCGTGCGCGTCCTGTCGTCCCACATCCGCAGCAGCCAGTGCACGCCGAACTTCGCCTCGGCGGCAAAGCTCGAGCCGTGGACGCGCACGTGCGTCTGGCGGGGGAAGTCGCGCAGGGCCGAGAGCAGCACCGTGTCGGTGTAGCTCGCGGTCTCGACGAACTTGAGGTAGTCGCCGGCGTCCCACCAGCCTCCGGCCGCATCGACCCGCACCCCGAGCGGCGTGAGGCTGCCGGCGAAGTTGCCGTCGCCGTCCACCTTCGGCGTGAGGTACGTCATCGCGCTTTCGTCGTTCAGGTGCCCGGGCGCCGTGCGCAGCGCGGTGCGGATGAAGTTCGGGCCGTCACGCTCGTTCTGGTAGAACGAGAGCGCATTCCGGATCGGCCGCGCCGAGAGCACGCTGGCGGCCGCGATCCGGAACGGCGGGGACGCCGCCGGGGCGGCGCCGGTGACCGCGATCGTGTAGGTGCCCCGTGTCCGCACCCGCGAGAAGTCGATCGCATACACGTGCGGGAAGCGCGCACTCCAGCGCCCGAGCGACGCCCCCACGGGCGCCGAGAAGACGACGCGGCCGCGGGCGTTCGTCACATCGAAGACCGCTCCCGGCTCGGGCACGCTCGAGAGCAGATAGGCACGCTTTGCGGATCCGGTCGGGTAGCCGACCTGGTTCACGCGCACGAAGGCGGCGCCCGCGGCGGCCGCGCCCGTTCGGGCGGCACCGAGCATGCACGCGCCGGCGATCACGAGCGCCGCGAGCACCACACCGTGCCGAACTGGACTGCGAAGGATCCGCACCACTGCCTGTGCCCACTCTACGCCGCCGGTGCACCCTTGCGGAGGAGTGGCGAAAGAAAAAGGCCCGGCGCCCTCTGGCGAGAGAGGGCTCCGGGCCTATGGGCGGTACTGGGCTCGAACCAGTGACCCCCAGCTTGTCGAGCTGGTGCTCTCCCAACTGAGCTAACCGCCCCGTGATGCGCCACAACCGGGCGCGGTGCAGGATACCGGCCCCGGCCGACCGGCGGCAACAGAGCGGCTACTTCGTGACCTTCGCGATGTCCGCGCCGATGGTGAACGATCCCTTGTTCCCGTCGGAGCACGTGATCGCCGGCGCGCCGCCGTAGCCCCCGATGACGCAGTCGGTCTTCGGCGCATAGCGCGGCGTCCATCCGCTGCCCTGCGTCCGCGTCCCCTTGGGGACGGTCTTGCCCTTGTGGGCCTCCGTCGCCTTTCCGGCGGTGGAGAGCGTGACGATTGTGTGGTCGGAGTAGCGCTCGCAACGGATCTTCGCCGAGGTGCCGATGTCCACGTGGACGGGCCCGTAGACGACGTAGTGGCAGCCGACGGCCTGGCCGGCGAGATGGAAGCTGCCGCTGAAGGCGGCCGGTGCGGCGGAGGCCGCGCTCGCGAACGCCAGCAGGGCGGCGAGAGAGACGATCGGGAGAATGCGTTTCATACCCAGGTGATCGGCCGGCACGCTGCCGCGATCGAGCCTGGAAAGGGGGGCTTAGATGCGCTCGATGGGCGCGTAGCCGAGCATCAGCCGCCGCTCGGAGCCGTCCTCGCGGAACCGCACCGCGACCACGTCGCGGTCGAGGCCGATGACGACGCCCTCGCCCAGGGTTGCGTGGCGCACCTCGTCGCCCAGCGAGAGGTCGGGCACCGGCTGCTCCGCGGCCCGGCTGCCCGCCGGTGACGGCGGCACCTGCCAGGCGGGCGCCCGGCGCTCGCGCTCGATGTCGTCGGCCGGAAGCTCGCTCAGGAAGCGCGAGGGCATGTTGTAGCCGCGCACGCCGAAGATGGTGCGGCTGTGGGCGTGCGTCATCGTCAGCGACTGGCGGGCGCGGGTCATCCCCACGTAGCAGAGCCGCCGCTCCTCGGACTCGTCGCCCTCGTCCAGCGAGCGCTGGTGCGGGAAGAGGCCTTCCTCGAGACCGATCACGAACACGATCGGAAACTCGAGCCCCTTCGCGTTGTGCAGCGTCATCAGCGTCACCTCGGGCCGCTGCTCGGACAGCGCGTCCGAGTCGGAGTAGAGCGAGATCTCCTGCAGGAACGTGGCGAGAGTGGTGTCCTCCTCCCCACGCTGCTCGAACTCCCGGGCGACACCGACCAGCTCGTCCAGGTTCTCGACCCGCCCCTGCGACTCGAACGTGCGCTCCGCCTCGAGCATCGCGCGATATCCCGTCTGGGCGAGTACCAGCTCGAGCATCTCGGCCGGCCCCGCGGCGGCCGCGGCCTCGCGCAGGTCCGCCATGAGGGCGGCGAACTCCCGCACCCTGCCGGCCGCGGCGGTACCCAGTGCGACGGCGCCGGAGTTCTCGATCGCCTCGGAGAGCGTCCAGTTCATGTCGGCCGCGTGGGCCGCCAGGCGGTCGAGCGAGGCCGACCCGATGCCGCGCCGGGGCTGGTTCACGATCCGGCGCAACGAGACCTCGTCGGCGGGGTTCAGGACGACCTGCAGATAGGCGATGGCGTCCTTGATCTCGGCCCGCTCGTAGAACCGGGGGCCGCCCACCACCCGGTAGCCGACGCCCTGTCGCACCAGCACGTCCTCGAGCACGCGCGACTGCGCGTTCATGCGGTAGAAGACGGCGATGTCGGCCGCGCCGGCCCCCTCGTCGAGCGCCTTTGCGATCTCGCCTGCGACGTAGCGGGCCTCGCCGTGCTCGTCGTCGGCCTCGACCACCCGCACCGGCAGCCCCGTGCCGAGATCCGACCACAGCCGCTTCGGCCGCCGGTCGGGGTTGCGGGCGATCACCGAGTTGGCCGCGTCGAGGATGGCCTGCGTCGAGCGGTAGTTCTGCTCGAGTGCCACCACCCGCGCTCCGGGAAAGTCGTGCTCGAACTCCGCGATGTTGCGGATGTCCGCGCCCCGGAAGGCGTAGATCGACTGGTCGGGATCGCCGACGACGGCCAGGTTCTGGTGCTGCTCGGCGAGCATCGCCAGCAGCCGGAACTGGGCGTGGTTTGTGTCCTGGTACTCGTCGACCATGATGTGGCTGAAACGCTCCTGCCAGGTGGCGCGGGCGTCGGCGTCGGCCTCGAGCAGCAGCACGGTCTGCAGGATCATGTCGTCGAAGTCCATGGCGTTGGCGGCGTACAGCCGGCGCTGGTAGAGGGCGTACACCGAGGCCACGGTCTGCTCGAAGAAGTTCCCGACCTGGTCGCCGTAGGCCTCGGCGGTGAGGAGCCGGTCCTTGGCCCGCGAGATGGCGGAGTGCACCGCGCGCGGCGCGAACCGCTTGGGGTCGAGCTCGAGCTCCTCGATGCAGGCCTTTACCAGCCGCACCTGGTCGGCCTGGTCGTAGATCGTGAAGCTCGGCCGGTAGCCGATCCGCTGCGCATCGCGGCGCAGCAGCCGGCCGCAGGCCGCATGGAACGTCATCACCCACATCCGGGAGGCGGTGCGCCCGCCCACCAGTCGCTCGACGCGCTCCTTCATCTCGTTCGCGGCCCGGTTGGTGAACGTGATCGCCAGGATCTCGCCGGGCGCGGCGACGCCCGCCTCGATCAGGTGCGCGACGCGGTGCGTGAGCACGCGCGTCTTGCCCGATCCGGCCCCGGCGACGACGAGCAGCGGCCCATCGGTGTGCTCGACCGCTTCACGCTGCTGCGGGTTGAGCGCGTCCAGCAGTGCGTTGGTGGCGGCGCCCGCCGCGGTCACCCCACCACGGCGGACGAAGGGCGGACTGCGATCGGCGAGGCGCTCACCTGACGGATTCTACCGGGTGGCCCGGGGGTGCTTGGGGGGGGTCGGGGCCCCTCCCAAAGTGGGCGGCCCTCACGCCAGCGGCGGGCAGGTCACCACCAGATGAAAGCCGGCGGGAGTCACCGCACCTGTCTGGTCGTAGGTCTTCACGAACACGCCGGCCTTGTGGCCGTTCAGGCTAACGACACCCGCATACCGATCGGCGGGTTCCCGAAGCTCCCCGACCAGCCGAGGGTCGCGACGTATGCGCACTTTGCGACGCCGCGCTTGAACAGGATCTTGTACGCGCCACTCGTGCCGATCTCACTCGACGAGACGACACCGTAGCCTCAGGCCAGGGTACCGCTCGGGTCCACAACCGCGAACATCGTCTGGGCACTGCCCTCGAAGGGCGCCGTGAATGGCCGGAAGGCCACCCGCACCGGGCGCGAGTTCGAGTTCGGTTGCGACGCCGCCCCCTGGGCCACGCCGATCCCGACGCCGATCGCCCCGGTGACGACAAGCGCCGCGGATACCACGAGCTTATTCCGCATCTCTCTCCTTTCGTGGAAATATCTGGGAGATCGTACGGATTCTGAGTCGTCAGGATGCGGCCACCGTGACGACGACGCTCGTCCCGGCCGCGTTCGCGCGGGTGGACGGGGCGAGCACCCGCAGCAGGTAGGTGCCGCGGGCACCGGCGATCACCGTCTTGGCAAAGCGCGAGGCCGGGCCGAGCCGGGCCTGTGCCACCGTCCGCCAGCCGCTCCCGGTCAGAAGCTGCACCGACACCCGCCCGCGGGCGTGGCCGGGGTACACGCGGCCGGTCAGCCGCACCCCGCCCCCGGCGCGAATCCGGGCGGCGCCGGCGACGAGGCGCACGCGCTGGCGAACGGCGATGCGACGGGTGGCCGTCACTGAGGGAGCGGCCTGGAACCGCACCCGGTACACCGTGTTCCGCAGCGGAGCTGTGACCCAGGACACGGCTCCCGCGCGGCCGGTGGTCAGCGTGCGCACGGCGTGGAAGACGCGCTGCCCGGCCCGCCGGGCCGAAACGAGCACCCGCGCTCCGACGACGGGTGCACCGCTGCTCGTGCCCGCGAAGCGGACGGTCGCACGGTGCCCGGCCAGGATCGACGTCGGGCCACTGCCCACGAGCCGCAGGGCGGCCGGGTCGCCGAGCGACACGGTGAACGTCCAGAAGCCGTCGCGCACGTTGCCCGCGCCGTCGCTCGCGTGCCACCTGACGGTGTGCGTGCCGTAGGCCAGGTCGGAGGCGGGCGCATATGTCGCCGTGGTGCCGGCGATGGTCATCTGGTGCCCGTCCACACTTGCGTCGAACTGGCCGAGCCCGCTCGGGCCGGGATCGACGCTGAACGACACCGGGCTGCGCCGGTCTGCGGTCGTGCGGACAGGCTTGAGGCCGAGGGCAACCGGGGCGTGGGCGTCAACCCGCAGGACGAGGGATGCCACGGTCGTCTCGCCGCCGGCATCGGCGACGGTGACGGCGAGGGTGTGGGCGCCGTCACCGAGCGTCGCCGGGATCGTCTGGAGGTCGTGGGAGTACGTCGTGCGGCCGGGATGCACTCCGGGCCGGCGGGCGACGACATCGGAGTCGAGCGTCGCGGCCGCGTTCGTCAGCCGCGTCGTCGCGACGCCCGCACCGGCATCGGTGGCGGTCACCGTGAGGGGCTCGGGCTGAGCCTCGTTGTGCCAGCGCCCGTCGGCCAACCGCCCCGACAGAGCCACGCTGGGCGCGGTGTCGTCGGTCAGGCGGGCGGAGAGGGCGGTGATCCGGATGGTGTTGTTCGCCTTCACCGCGTAGTCGCGCGCAAGGTCGGTCTTCAGAAACACGCCCACGATCTGGTTCCCCGCGGGGATCGTCCAGACGTCCGACCCATCGCCCGTGGCCAGGTGAAGCTGGGGCGAGGACGGGAACGACTCGCTGCGCAGCCGCGCCTTCATGTAGGCCAACGTGCCGGTCGCGGCAGTCCTGTAGGTCACCGAAAGCGACCCCGAGGCGATGGTCGTGGTGGCGGGCGCCTCCCACTGCCACCACGCGTTGCTCAGCTTGGGCGCATGACCGAAGCCGAAGATGCGCAGCGGCCCCACACTCGTGCCGACGAAGCCGGCGCCGGGCGAGAACGACCATCCGGTGGTGTCGTTGGCGGTGTTGACGGAGATCGTGTAGGTGCCGGCACTGGCGGCCGCCGGGGCAAGCACGGCCGCGACGAGCGCGGAGGCGGTGGCTGCGAGCAGCACGAGGACGCGGAGTTTCACGGCAGGGCCTTTCGGGGGTGGGACGCGGGTACCCCACAATGGTGCGGCCTGCACCCGTCACAGGTCCAGACGGGGCCTGCCCCAATTCGCCGCCAGAACTGTCACGGCGGACGTGACACCGGGACGCGCCCGCAGCCCGCCGGCGTAGGTCAGGCGTGCAGAGCTCGCATGCCATGCGGATGGAGGCGCTCGACCGGGACGGCTACGTGGCCATCCCCGGCGCGCTCGAGCCGGCCGCCGTCCGCCGCCTGACCGCCGTCGTCGACCGCACGTACGAGCGCCGCGCCGCAGCCGGGCGGCTGGTGGCCGACGGGTCATTGCATCTGCTCGGGTTCGTCTCGCGCGACCCGGCCTTCCGGCGGCTGGTCGACCTCGCCGATCCCCTCGCCCTCGTCGCCGGGGTCCTCGGCTGGAACATCTACCTCTACCACTGCCATCTGGACGTGCATCCGCCGTGCCCCGGCCGCGAGCCCCCGCCATGGCGCTGGCACCAGGACGGCGGCCGCCAGAACGTCGAGGTCGAGTCGGCACCGCGACCGCGGCTCTCCCTCAAGGTGGCGCACTTCCTCACCGACCTGTCCGCCCCCGGGCGCGGGAACATGATGGTGATCCCGGGCAGCCACCTGCGCAACACGCTGCCGCGGCCGGCGCACCCGCAGGGGCCGTGCCCGCCGCCGGCAGGCGCGGTGGAGCTCCTGGCCGAGCCAGGCACCGCCGTCGTGTTCGACAGGCGGCTGTGGCATGCGCGGTCGGACAACCGCTCGCGGCTGACCCGCAAGGCCCTGTTTCTGGCCTACACCTACCGCTGGGTGCGCCCGCGCGACTCCTATCCGGTCACGGCGGCCTGGTTTCGCCGCCAGAGCGCCCTGCGCCGGCAGTTGCTCGGCGACACGGCCACTGCCGAGGGCCACTGGATCCCGGGAGAGGCCGATGTGCCCCTGCGGCGATGGATGCAGGGTCGCGGCCTCGACGCCCGCTGAAGCGCTACGCTGACCGGCCATGCGCGCGGTGATCCTCTCGGAGCGGACACTCGCCGACACCGACGAGCTCTTTGCCGCCGGAGTCGCGCACCTCGTGCGCAAGCTCGGGCGCGTGAAACCGCTCGATCCCGCCACGCTGCCGCAGGATCCCGCGCAGGTCGTCTCGGCGCTCGACGAATGGGCCGGATCCGAGGTCGACTGGCGGGGGGAGCTGGCCCGCTTCTACGAGGATCACATCTCGCTGCACCTGCGCCCCGACTCCGCGCTGAACGCGGCGCTGCGGCAACTGCAGAGTGCGGGCATCCGGCTCGGGTGCTGGTCGCCCGGCCCCGACGAGACCGCTCGGATCGTCGTGCATCAGCTCGGCCTCGGCCGCCGCATCGAGCGGATCGCGGCCGGCGGCTCCGCCGACATCGCGGTGCTGCTGGCCGACGAGCTTTCACCGGCGCGCGACCAGGCGCTCGTCGTCGCCGACGACGCCACGGCGCTCGCACAGATCGCCGACCACGGCGTCGGTGCGGCCGCAGCCCTCTGGACGGGCGCCGAGCCGCTCGTTGCGCCCCCCACGGCGATGCTGCACGCACCGGCCGACCTGGTCGCGCTCGTGCTCGGAGAACCGGCGGCGGCGCGATGATGGACGAGGGCGACCGCAGGCTGGACACGCTGCTCGAGCGGATCGACCTGCTCCGCCACGAGCTCGAGGTGATCGGCCGCAGGCTGGACGGCCTCGAGGGCCTGAACCGGATCTCCGAGGAGCTGCACGACCTGAACGGCTCGCTTCAGGCCCTCGCCTACGCCGCGCTCGGCCGTCAGGGGCCGGACGTGCGCCGCAAGGGCTGACCGCCGCTCAGGCAATCGTCACGCCCCGCTCGGCAACCGCCAGCGGGAGCGCGCGGGCGGGCAGGCCGCCCAGCGTGCCCGCGACCGCCGCCGCCGCACCCGGCTCGCACCACACGAGCACCGAGGGCCCGGCTCCCGAGAGCGTGGCGCCGAACGCCGGCAGGCCGGCCAACCGCTCCCGCACGACCCGGAGGAGCGGCACGAGCGAGCCGCGGAACGGCTCGTGCAGCCGGTCGTCGAGCGCGTCTCGGAGGGCATCCGTGCGACCCTGCTCGAGGGCCGCGACGAGCAGCGCGGCCCGGGCAGCCGTGTGCACCGCGTCGGCGTGAGCGACCTGCGCGGGAAGCGCCGCCCGCGCCCGCTCGGTGGGCAGCTCGTCCTCCGCCACGACGGCCACGAACTCGACCGGACAGCGGCTCAGGCGCAGCGCGCGTGCACCGTCGGGCATCGTCCAGGCCAGGGTGATGCCACCGAGGAGCGCGGCGGCCACATTGTCGGGGTGGCCCTCGATCGCCGCTGCGCCTGGCAGCGCATCGGTATCCACCCCCCGCCACGCCAGACCCGCGGCAACCCCCGCGGCGATGGTGGCGGCACTCGAGCCCAGCCCGCGCCCGAACGGGATCGCGTTACGCATCGCGAAGGCCAGCCCCGCCGGCTCGGCCCCGGCGGACGCGAACGCGCGCACGAACAGGTTCGATGCGTCCCGGGGAACGCCGTCCGCGCCCTCCCCGACGACATCCACGGTCACGCCGTCGCCGCCGGCCACCGTGACGTCGACCTGATTGCGCAGCTCGAGGGCAACGGCCAGGCAGTCGAACCCCGGTCCCAGATTGGCCGATGACGCCGGCACCGTCACCGTCAACCGGTCAGGCAAGGACCGGCTCGTCTGCGAAGGCCACCCGCTCGAGCTGCTCGATGAGCGGCGGGCAGCGGAGGATCTCGGCGCCCTCGGCGCCGGCGGTGTCCGGATCCTTGAGCCCGTGCCCGGTGAGCACGCACACGACGGTCGATCCCGGTTCCACGAGGCCGTCCGCAGCGGCCTCGAAGAGCGCTGCCACGGATGCGGCCGAGGAGGGCTCGCAGAAGACCCCCTCGTCCTGCGCGAGCATGCGGTAGGCGGCCAGAATCGCATCGTCGGACACCGCCCGCACCCCGCCGCTCGACTCGAAGACCGCCGCCAGCGCCTGGTCGAGGCGGGCCGGATTGCCGATCCGGATCGCGGTTGCCACCGTTTCGGGGTGCGGCACCGGCCGGCCGGCCACGAGCGGGGCGGCGCCCTCGGCCTGGCCCGCAAGCATGTGCGGCGCCGCGCCGATCTCGCCGAAGCCCATCCAGTACGCGGTGATGTTGCCGCCGTTTCCGACCGGCAGGGCCAGCCAGTCGGGCGGGCTGCCGAGTTGCTCCACCACCTCGAACGCCGCGGTCTTCTGGCCCTCGAGGCGGTACGGATTGACCGAGTTCAGGAGCGCGACATCGTGCCGCTCGACCAGCTCGCGCACGAGCCCGAGGGCATCGTCGAAGTCGCCCTGAACGGCGATCACGCGCGCCCCGGCGATCTGGGCCTGGGCCAGCTTCCCGCGCGCGATCGCGCCCTCGGGCAGCACCACCACGAGCCGGATGCCCGCCCGGGCGCAGTAGGCGGCCGCGGATGCCGAGGTGTTGCCGGTGGAGGCGCACACGGCCTCGCGCGCGCCGGCCTCGAGCGCCTTGGAAACGGCCACCGTCATCCCCCGGTCCTTGAACGAGCCGGTGGGGTTCGCGCCCTCGTACTTCAGGTACACGTTGCAGCCGGACCGCTCCGAGATCCTGGGCGCCGCGAGCAGGGGCGTGCTGCCCTCACCGAGCGTCACGACCGGTGTCGAGTCGGTGACCGGCAGCCGGTCGCGATAGCGCTCGATCAGCCCGCGCGGCGCCATGCCGTCTAGGCGTGCACGGGCATCAGGACGCGCTTGAGATCGTCCTCTGCGCCGGGCTCGAGGATCGCCATCACCAGATCGCCGGGGTGGATCTCGGTGTCGCCGATGGCGATCTCGGCGCGGCCGTCGCGCGTCACGGAGATCAGGCGCGACTTGCTGGGAAGGTTCAGGTCGCGCACCGACCGGCCGGCGGCGGGCGAGTCGGCGTCGATCGCGAACTCGACGATCTCGAGGTTCTCGCGCCGCAGGTCGAGCAGCGTCACCAGCTCATGCTCGGGCAGCTCGTGCTCGATCAGGGCCAGGATCGTCGCGGTCGCCGAGACCGTCAGGCTGACCCCGACCATGTCGAAGTGCGGCTGGTTGCGGGGGTCGTTGACCCGGGCGATGCTCTTGGCGACGCCGTACTTCTCCTTGGCCACCTGGCACACGATCACGTTGTCCTCGTCGTCGCCGGTGACCGCGACCACCAGGTCGGCGCGCTCCACCCCGGCCCGCTCGAGCACGTAGAGCTCCGTGGCGTCGCCGTAGCGGACGACGTGCTCGAACCGCTCCTCGAGGCGGGCGTAGCGCTCGCGGTCGTTCTCGAGCAGGGTGACCTCGTGGCCCATCTTGAGCAGGGTGCTGGCCAGGTTCGAGCCCACCTTGCCCCCGCCCGCGATCAGGATGTACACGCCGCCCCTACCGCCCCGGTGCTACGCGACCCGCCCGGGGTTCGCGCAGATCGCCTCGAAGGCGGTGTCGATGACGGCGGAGGTCGCGCACACGGTCTGGAGCCCCTGGGTGCGGTAGAACGCGGCCCGGGCCGGGTCGAGCACGCGGGTGACCACGCACGGGACGCCGAAACGCTTCTGCGCCACCTGGGCGATGACGATGTTGGTGTTGTCTCCGTCGGTCGCGATGATGGCAGCGTCGGCGTTCTCGATGCCGGCGTCGATCAGGACGTCCGTGTCGAGGCCGTGACCCTGCAGGAACCGGCCCGGCCAGTCCTCGGGCAGCCGCGCCAGCGCCTCGGGATCCTCGTCGATCACGGTCACGTCGTGGCCGTCCGACGTCATGCGCAGGGCAAGCGCCGACCCCACGCGCCCGCAGCCGACGATAAGCACTCTCATGGCCGGAAGCGTACACGTCGCATCGGGCCTGTGCCTGCTCGTCGAACCGTTCCAGTATCGTCGCGGGTATGAGCGAGACGCGCATCGGGCTGCTGGGGTTCGGCACGGTCGGATCGGCGGTTCACCGGCTCCTGAGCGAGGGCGGAGAGGCGATCGAGCGAGTCACGGGCGGGCCGGTGGTGACGGCCGCCGCGCTGGTGCGCGACCCGGCCCGGCACCCGTCGGCGCCCGCGGGCCTTTTGACGACCGACTTCGCCCGCCTGCGCGACGACCCGTCGATCACGGTCGTGGCCGAGGTGATGGGCGGCATCGAGCCCACCCGCACACACGTGCTCGAGCTGATCGCCGCCGGCAAGTCGGTGGTGTCGGCGAACAAGCAGCTGCTGGCGCGGCACGGCGAGGAGCTCTTCGCCGCGGCCGAGCGGCGCGGAGTCCAGCTGCGGTTCGAGGCCAGCGTGTGCGCGGCCATCCCGGTGGTCAAGGTCCTGCGCGAGTCGCTGATCGTGAGCGGCGTGCACCGGATCGACGGCATCGTCAACGGCACCACCAACTTCATCCTCACCCGGATGGTGTCGGCGGGCGATTCCTACGCGGCCGCGCTGCAGGATGCGCAGGAGCGTGGCTACGCCGAGGCCGATCCGACCGAGGACGTCACCGGCGCCGACGCCGCCGCCAAGATCGCGATTTTGGCGTCGATCGCCTTCCACACGCGGGTGCACACCGACGAGGTCGCCCATGTGGGCATCGACGGTCTTGACCTTGTCGACGTCGAGCACGCGGCGGCGCTCGGATACCCGGTCAAGCTGATCGCCTCGGCGATGCAGGTCGACGGCGCGGTGGTCGCGCGGGTACATCCCTGCCTCGTGGAGCCCGACCATCCACTGGCGTCGGTGCACGGGGCGTTCAACGCCGTGATGTTGCGCGGCCGCTCGATCCGCGAGGTGATCCTCGAGGGCCCGGGCGCCGGCGGCGAGGAGACGGCGACCGCAGTGATCGGCGACCTGCTCGCCGTGATCGGCACGTCCGGCACCGGCTTTCTCCAGCACGACGGCTACTACCGCGAGCTCGACCGCCTCCCCGACGACGAGCTGCGAAGCCCGTTCTACCTCCGCTTCGAGGTCGACGACGAGCCCGGCGTGCTGGCCCAGGTGGCCCAGGCGCTCGCCGATCAGCAGGTGTCTGTGGCGCAGGTCGTGCAGCACTCGGGCGAGCACGTGCACATCGTGATCCTGACCCACAGCGCCCGCGAGGGCTCGGTGCGCGCGGCCGCGACAGCCGTCGCCGACCTCGACTTCAGCCGCTCAGCGCCCGTCGTGCTGCCGGTACTCGAACGGTCGGAATAGCCACTGCCGCTATGACGATCAGGGTCGCCAGAGCACCGGCGGCTCCTCCCAGCGCGAACACGCCACGCACCCCGACCAGGTGGATGAGCGTGCCGGCGCAGACGAGCGAGAGCGCGTAGGTGCCGTTCAACACCGAGACCGCCGCCGCCCGGACGCGGCCCATGACGCGGTTGGGCAGGTGCTGCTGGTAGATCAGCATCTCGGCGGTGCCGAACAGGCCGTTGCCCGCGCCCGAGAGCGCCAGCCCGAACAGCACGACCGGGAACGATGGCGCCAGCGCGACCAGGCCGATCCCCAGGCCGAAGGTCGCCGACCCGGCGCCGAACACGCGCAGCGGGTCACGGCGCGCGGTGAGCCGGCCCGCCAGCCACGATCCGGCGAGCATGCCCAGCCCGCAGGCGCTCATCTCGATGCCGAACCCGGCGCCGCCGGCGTGAAACACCTTCGCCAGCGGGATCATGGCGACCACGACGGCGCCGTCGACCGCGATCATCACGGCCACGGCGACGGTCGTCACGAGCACCATCCGCGCCCGCACGAGCTCGCCGAAACCGGATGACGCCTCGCGCACGAACCCAAGCCGGGGCGCGGGGTCTGGGCGCGTCTCGCCGTGCAGGCGGACGATGACCGCCGCGGCCATCGCGTACATGACGGCGATGCCGGCCATGGCCACCCGGCCGCCGACGACCGCAAACGCAAGCCCCGCCGCCGCGGGAGCCACCAGCACAGCCACCTGATTCGAGCCGAACAGCGCCGCGTTCGCCCCCGGCAGGTGCTCGTCTGCGATCAGTGCCTGTACCGCCGCCGCCTGGGCGGGCCCGTAGGGCACCGCGGCGACCGCGGCCAGGGCGGCTGCCACCAGCAGCTCCCACGGGCGGGTGGCGGCAATCGCCGCCGTCGCGAAGATGGCTGTTTCGGCCACGACGACTCCCACCAGCACCCGGCGCCGGTCGTAGCGGTCGGCGACCACGCCCCCGAACGGCCCCAGGAGCATCGCCAGGCCGAGCGACGCAGCCAGCACGGCGGACACCCAGTACGTGCTGCCGGTCATCCGCAGAACGCTCAGTGCGAGCACGATCGCGGTGGCCTCGGTGCCGGCCACGACGAGCACCGCCGAGGACATCAGCCGGCGCAGATCGGGATCGGGAAGTGCGGGTCGCCTCAAGTTGACAAGAGTTTACACAGAGGCCGACTGTTCAGCAACTTCAGTGGGAAAGTGGGTGACAATCACCCGGCAGGGTGCTCTTCGCAGGATGAAGTCGACCGTCTGCCCGAAGAACTCCTCGTGCAGGCTGCGGGCCAGGCGGCGCTTCTGCGGCGACCCGACGATGATCAGCTGGGCGTCGTTCTCGACCGCCGCATCCACCACCAGCCGGCCCGGATTGCGGGTGCGCGCGACCACCCCCTTGTACTCGATGCCGTACTCCGCGGCCAGGGATGAGGCCATCGCCTGCACCTCCTCCACCTCGCGCTCGCGATCGGGCAGGGGGAGGTCGAGCGGCTCGCGGACGGGCACGTAGAGCGCGCTCACACCGACGACGAGCGCCGCCGAGTCGACCGCAAGCCGGCAGGCGGCCGCCATCGTCTCCTCGGCGATCGGGTCGAGCCGCTCGAGCGGGACGACGATGGTCGAGTACGCGATCTCGGTCACGTCCGCCGGTGGCAGCGATCCCTGCTCGACACTCTCGATGATCGGCAGCCCCGCCCGCACGCGAACTGCGATGTACATCGCCAGGCCGGCGACCATCCACAGCGGGCCGACGACCCGGGCGCCGGGGTGGGTTCCGAGCGCGACCACCCAGGCGACGAAGGCGAGCAGCGTGCCCACCACCGACGTGATCGGGATCAGCCGCCCGCGGATCCACACGTTGCCCTTCATCATGAACGGGCGTTCCATGTCGGGCTCGACGATGCGCAGCCACACGATCGATGCCTGGGTGAGCATGAACGCGATCAGGATGCCGAAGCTGTAGAGCGAGGCCAGCGTCAGCTCCTCCTGACCATGGAAGAGCGCCCCGACGACGATGAATCCGCACGCGAGGACCCCCACTCCCAGGATCGCGGCGGTCGGGTGCAGCAGCCGGCGGCTTGCCCGCCCGAACACCGGCGGCAGCTGGTTGTTGCGGCCCATCGCCGTGGCCAGCCGGCCGCAGCCCGAGAAGCTGCTCGAGATCGCCATCAGGAGGATCGCGCACGCGGTCAGGCCCACGCCGAAGCGCAGCGCGATCGCGAGCCAGTGCGGCAGATGCGTGCCGATCCTGTCGGCCAGCCCGAGCATGGGCGCGTTCACCCACTTCGTTGCGAGCAGGCTCGTGCCGCCCGCGGTCTTGGATGGATCCGGGTGGGTCGGGAATGCGGAGACCGCGGCCGTTGCAACCGCCGCGTACACGATCACGACCGTGAACACCGACGAGCGCACGCTGTCGGGCACCGAGTGCTCGGGATCCTTGGCGTGGGCGGCCATGCTGCTCACCTTCTCGAGGCCCGTGTATCCGATCATGGCGATCGGGAACGAGAAGGCGAGCGAGTTCCAGGTCGGGACCGTGCCGAGATGGATGCCGTGGGTGAGCGCGCTCCACGAGAACAGCAGCGCCAGGCCGAGCACCGCCAGGCTGACCTGCACCACCAGGTCGAGCGCGGCCACGGCCACGCCGGCGGAATAGGCGTCGGTGCGGCGCGCGAGCCGCACAGCGGTGATGATCACCAGGATGCCGACCGCCAGGGCGGCCGCCTCCCCCACCGAGAACTGGCCCGGCCGCCCGAACGCGCCGGCCACGTAGTGAGGCAGGAACAGCGCCGAGAGCGAGATGGCGATCACGAAGTCGAGCACCGTCGCCCACCCGGCGATGAAGCCCGCCAGGTCGCCCCACGCGCGCCGGGCGATGGCCGACGAACCGCCGGCCTCGGGGATCGTGGCACCGCCCTCGGCGTAGGCGGCCGCCGCGAACGCGAACAGCAGCCCTGCCGCCAGGAACACCAGGGGCGTCAGCGAGAGGGCATAGACGGCGGTGATGCCGAGCGCGTAGTAGAGCGACGAGGAGATCTCGCCGTACGCCATCGCGTACAGCGACGGCGCGCCCAGGAACCGGCCCAACGACGGGATCTTGCGCGCCATGCCGCGGAGAATACTGACAACTCCGGGCGGGCCGGCGTCCACCACACCGTGAATAAATGGGGCCTGGCCCCATTTATTCAGAGTTGGCTGAGCATCTCGCTGCGGCGGCGCTCAAGGAACTCGCGCTCGGCCGGGGCCTGGGTGAGCTCGAGGGCGCGTGTGTAGGCGGCCAGCGCGTCGGCGGGGCGGCCCAGGCGCCGCAGCATGTCGGCGCGGGCGGCGTGCAGCAGGTGGTAGCGGTCGAGCGCTCCCTCGTCGGCCAGCGCATCCACGAGATCCAGGCCCGCGGCGGGCCCCCGCGCCATCGAGACGGCCGCGGCGTGGTTCAGGTCGACCACCGGCGACGGCGCGATCTGGCCAAGCTCGGCGTAGAGCTCGGCAACTCGCTCCCAGTCGGTCGCCGCGAAGCTGGGAGCACGGGTGTGCACCTCGGCGATCGCCGCCTGCAGCTGATACGGCCCGGAAGCGCCGGCCCGTTCGGCGCGCCGGAGCTCGGCCGAGCCGGACCGGATCATGGCGGCGTCCCAGCGGCTGCGGTCCTGGTGCTCGAGCAGCACCAGCTCGCCCGCGGCCGTCGTGCGGGCCGCGGCGCGCGCGTGATGCAGGAGCATCAGCGCCAGCAGGCCGCGCGGCTCGGGCTCGGCGGGCAGCTGCTCCACGACCAGCCGGGCCAGGCGGATCGACTCGTCGCACAGGTCGCGGCGCACGAGCTCGTCGCCGGACGAGGCCGAGTAGCCCTCGTTGAAGACCAGGTAGAGCACCGCGGCGGTGTGGTCGAGCCGGTCGGCCAGCAGATGCCCGGGTGGCTGCCGAAACGGGATCCCGGCCATGCGGATCTTCGTTTTGGCCCGCACCAGTCGCTGCGCCATGGCCGGCTCGGGGACGAGGAACGCGCGGGCGATCTCGGCCGTCGTCAGGCCCGCCACCAGCCGCAGGGTAAGGGCGATGCTCGCCTCGGCGGAGAGTGCCGGGTGGCAGCAGGTGAAGATCAGATCGAGACGGTCGTCGGACACTGCGTCGTCCTCCGCGGACAGGTGCGGGTCGGGATCGGTCGGGTCGGTGAGCCACGGCAGCCGCTCGCGCAGCGCCCGCTCGCGGCGGAGGCGGTCGATGGCCACATTGCCGGCGGTGGCGACGATCCACCCGAGCGGGGAATCGGGGACGCCGTCACTCGGCCAGCGCGCCGCGGCACGGGTGAACGCCTCCTGCACGGACTCCTCGGCCAGGTCGGCGTCCCCGAAGCGGCGCATGAGCGCCGCCACCGCCCGCCCCCAGTGCTCGCGGAAGGCGGTCGCAGCCGCCTCGGCCGCGCCTACCGCTCCACCAGCGGTCGCACCTCGATCGAGCCGTGCCGCGCGCCGGGCAGGCGGGCGGCGGCCTCGATCGCCTCGTCGATCGAGTCGGACTCGATCACGAAGTAGCCGCCCAGCTGCTCCTTGGTCTCGGCGAAGGGGCCGTCGGTGACGAGCGAGCGCCCGTCGCGCACCCTCACCGTCGTCGCGGCCGACGTCGGCCGCAGCTCGGCGCCGTCGATCATCATCCCGCGCCGCCCCAGGTCCTCCGAGAACTCGGCGTACTCCGCATACATCGCGTTGCGGTCGCCGTCGCTGAGCCCGCTCCACTCGCTCTCGTTGCTGTAGATCGCCAAGAGATACTTCATCGCCGTCTCCCTTTCGTCTCGCCGGCCGGTCGATCCGGCCGCGTCGACTCTTTGACGAACCGCGTCGCCCGAATTCGACATGTCACGACGGGTGCATCGCCCGCCACCGCAGAACCCCGAGCACGACGAACACCGCGCCGGCCAGGAATCCCACCTCGCCCCCGCCCTGGACGGCCGTCTCGACCAGAAGCACCACGCCGATGATCAGGAAGACGCCCGCCAGGATGCGGTTAGCGCGCAGCAGCACCCGATCACCCGGTCGGCTGGGTGCCGACCATCACCCGGCAGTCGGCGTTTCGCAGCACGTAGTCGATCACGCGGCCGAACATCCGCTCACCGCCGCGCTTGCGCTGCTCGGCCCCGAGCACGATGATCTCCGACCTTCGCCTGCGGGCCTCGTCGACGATCGCCTGGCCGATGTTGCGCGTGCGCACGATGCGCGTGATCACGAGCACACCGTACTCCTGGCCCAGGGCGGCGGCCTCACGCAGCTCGTGCTCGGCCACGGCCGACTCCTCGGCCATCGGCGCCGACAGCGGCAGGTTCATCGGCACCTGGATCGGGTACAGCGCGACCAGCTTCGTGCCCGATTCGGCGGCCAGCCGAAGCGCCGTGGCGGTCATCTCGTCGGTGACGCGATGCTTGGTGAGCGGCAGCAGGATCGACCGGTACTCGACCTCGACCGCCGGCCCGGTCACCTCCCTCGGCGCGATGACCGTCGTCGTCAGCGGCAGGTGCTGGGTGCGGCGGTAGGTGACGTAGACGACCATGCCGACCGCGAGCCAGATCATGCCGACCGGCGCGACCCCGTCGGTGAGATGCAGCGCGACCGTGACCAGCCACGACGCGAATGTCCCCAGCCCGCCCAGCACGGCGAAGAGGGGCAGGTCGTAGCTCCCGACGTGGAACGACAGCGGCCCCCGCCAGGGCATGTCGGCGGGGTCGAACTTCCGCCGCATCTGGATCACGGAGGCGTGCGCGAGCGTGAACGAGAGCATGGCGCCGAACGCATACAGATTGCCCAGAAACGCGATCGCGCCGGGTGGGATCATCAGCATGATCGCAATCACGCTGTAGAGGATGATGGCGATGTAGGGCGTGTTGAACCGCGGGTGCACGTGCCGGATCACCTCCGGCAACTGCCGGTGCTGCCCCATCGAGTACGTCAGCCGGGAGACGCCGATGATGCCCGCGTTGGTGGCGATGATGAGGATGGTGGCGGCCAGGATGGCCACGTAGTAGCCCAGCCCCTGTTTGATCGTCTCGGGAATCGTGAGGTGCTCCACGAGCCCGGCGACGGGATCGCCCGCGTACCTGCAGGCCAGGTCGGTGGTGGGCTCGTGCAACTTCACCACCTTGGGGCACGAGAGCACGGTGCTGTGCGACTCCGCCACCTGCTGGGGCGTGGCCGGCTGGACGGGGAGTGCCGAGAGCGCCACCGACGGCAGGAAGCTGTAGATGGCGAACACCGCCAGCACCACGTACATGATCGCCCGGGGCACGTGCCGGGGCGGGTCGATCGCCTCCTCGGCCATGTTGGACACCGTCTCGATTCCGGTGTAGGCGACCATGGCCACCGGGATCGAGACGATGAAGTTGCTCCAACTCGGGGTGACGCCCAGATGCACGTTGGTGCGCAGAACGTGCGGGCTCAGCACGGTGATCAGGCCGATCACCACGAGCAGCACCTGGGTGCCGAGGTCGGCCAGCGCCAGGAAGATGTTGAGGCCGGCGGCCTCCTTGACCCCGACGATGTTCAGGGCCACGAGCAGACCGACCACCACGGCCCCGCCGACGATGTCCCAGGGATGCCCGATCAGGCCCAGGCTCGGGTCGAACTTGTTCAGGTAGTGGGGCACGAAGATCGCCGAGATCGCGATCGTGACGGTGTAGTTCAGCATCTGCGCCCAGCCGGCGAAGAACGACACCGCCTCGTTGAAGGCGTGCCGGGTGAACGACGACGAGCCGCCCGCCTCGGGGAAACGCGCCGTGGCCTCGGCATAGGTGACGGCGGTGAAGAAGAAGATCACGCCGGAGATCGCGAACGACACCGGCGTCATGCCGAGCGCGTACACGGTCACCAGGCCGAGCGCGTAGTAGATCGACGAGCCGACGTTGCCGTACGCCGTCGAGAACAGCGCGGCCGTGCCGAGGACTCGGTGCAGGCCTCCCGCCTGGCGGCGTTTTACCGGCATGCGGTGATTATGGTTCCTAGCGCGCGAGCAGCGGGATGATCAGGATCGCCACGATGTTGGTGATCTTGATCATCGGGTTGATCGCCGGCCCGGCCGTGTCCTTGTAGGGGTCGCCGACCGTGTCGCCGGTGATCGAGGCGGCGTGGGCGTCGGAGCCCTTGCCCCCATGGGCGCCGTCCTCGATCAGCTTCTTGGCGTTGTCCCACGCGCCGCCGCCGGAGGTCATCGAGATGGCCAGGAAGAGGCCGGTCACGATGGTCCCCACCAGCAGCCCGCCCAGGGCCTGGTAGGAGATCAGGCCGACCACGATGGGGACGACCACGGGGATCAGCGCAGGCAGCTGCATCTCGCGAATCGCCGACCGGGTGACCAGGTCGACGCAGCGGGCGTAGTCGGGCTTGGCGGTGCCCTCCATGATCCCGGGGATCTCGCGGAACTGGCGCCGCACCTCCTGGACGACGAGGCCGCCGGTGCGCCCGACCGCGTCCATCGCGAGCGAGGCGAACAGGAACGGCATCAGGCCGCCGATCAGGAGCCCCGCCAGCACCCACGGGTCGTTGATCGTGAACGTGACCGGGTGCCCCAGCTTCTTGCCCAGCTCGTCGCTGTAGGACTGGAACAGCACCAGCGCCGCCAGGCCGGCCGAGCCGATCGCGTAGCCCTTGGTGACCGCCTTGGTCGTGTTGCCGACCGCGTCCAGCGGGTCGGTGACCTCGTCGCGAACCGCGGCCGGCAGGTCGGCCATCTCGGCGATGCCGCCCGCGTTGTCGGTGATCGGGCCGAAGGCATCGAGCGCGACGACCATGCCCGCCATCGAGAGCATCGAGGTGACGGCGATCGCGATGCCGTAGATCCCCGCCAGCTTGAACGACGTGACGGTGCCGACGGCGATCACGATGACCGGCAGCGCGGTGGCCTGCATGCCCACGGCGAGGCCGGCGATGATGTTGGTCGCGTGGCCGGTGAGCGACTGCTCGGAGATGCGCTGCACCGGCCCGAAGCGCGTGCCCGTGTAGTACTCGGTGATGGCGACGATCAGGGCGGTGATGACGAGCCCGATCAGGCCGCAGAAGTAGATCTTGGTCGAGCTCGCGCCGGAGGTGAACGGGCCGAAGTGCTTGGCGGTGTTCGCGATCACCGGGATGTAGATCAGGGCCGAGAGCACCGCCGAGACGATCACCCCCACGTACAGGGCCGAGATGACGCTGATGCCGCCCCACAGCCGCACCATCATCGTGCCGACGATCGACGCCGGGATCGAGAACGCCGCCAGGAGCAGCGGCAACATCACCGCGTCGTGGTTTCCGAACAGCGCCCCCAGGAACATCGATGCAACGACCGTCACGGCGTAGGTCTCGAAGAGGTCGGCCGCCATGCCGGCGTCGTCGCCGACGTTGTCGCCCACGTTGTCGGCGATCACCGCCGGGTTGCGGGGATCGTCCTCGGGGATGCCGGCCTCGATCTTCCCGACCAGGTCGGCGCCGACGTCGGCGGCCTTCGTGAAGATGCCGCCGCCGAGGCGGGCGAACACCGAGATCAGCGAGCCGCCGAACGCGAGCCCCACGAGCGCTTTTGTGGTCTCGAGGTCGCGCTGGGCCTGCGTGCCGCTTCCGATCGAGTCCAGGATGCCGAAGTAGGCGCCGACGCCGAGCAGACCGAGCCCGACGACCAGGATGCCCGTCACCGTGCCGCCCTTGAACGCGACCGAGAGCGCCGGCCCGAGGCCGGACTTGGCCGCCTCGGCCGTGCGCACGTTCGACCGCACCGCCACGTTCATGCCGATGAAGCCCGTGAGCGCCGAGAGCACCGCCCCGATCAGGAACCCGATTGCGACCTTCCAGCCGAGGTCGGACGTCCAGGAGCCGGCGATGCCGATCACCAGGAACACGACCACCGCCACGCCGGCGATGGTGGTGTACTGGCGCTTCAGGTAGGCGGCGGCGCCCTCCTGGATGGCGGCGGCGATCTCCTGCATCCGCTCGTCGCCGGCGGGCTGGCTGAGCACCCAGCGGGTCAGGGCGACGCCGTAGGCGACCGCGAGCCCACCGCAGACGAGGGAGATCAGCACCGCATGGCTGGCGAGCGAACTCACGTAATGCACTCCTTGAAAGGGGACGAAGCTACGAAAAGAGCGGGCCGATTGTAACAGCGAGCCCGGAGGGCGGAGACCGCCTCCGGCACGGCCCGCCCGTGCTCAGAAACGTGCCCCGGAGAGCGCGTTTTTACACACATCGTCAGGCTGCGCGCCGATCTTCGGGATCGACTCGAACAGCAGCCGGCGGAGCCGGTCGTTGTTCTGGGTGAACACCTCGACGACCGCCTCGTGACTCACCGGCCCGATGCTCTCGTCGTCCTCGAGGCCGACGTCGTAGTCGGTGATGAGCGAGACGTTGGCGTAGCACATGCCGAGCTCGCGGGCGAGCCAGCCCTCCGGATAGGCCGTCATGTTGATCACGCCCCAGCCCATCGCCGAGAACCAGCGGCTCTCGGCCCGGGTCGAGAACCGCGGCCCCTGGATGACGACCACGGTGCCGCCGTCGCGGATGTCGATGCCCTGGCCGCGGCCGGTCTCGAGCAGGATCCGGCGCAGGTCGGAGCAGTACGGATCCGCGGCCGAGACGTGGGTCGTGACCGGACCGTCGTAGAACGTGTCCCGGCGGCCGCTGGTGCGATCGACGAACTGGTCGCACACGACGAAGGTGCCCGGCGGCAGGTCGCGGTGCAGGCTCCCCGACGCGCATGGCCCGATCACCCGGCGCACCCCCAGCTCGCGCATCGCCCACAGGTTCGCCCGGTAGGGGACGGCGTGCGGAGGCAGGTGATGGTGACGGCCGTGGCGGGGCAGGAAGGCGACCCGCTTCCCGCCGACGTCACCAATCGTGAACCGGTCGGACGGCGGCCCGTACGGGGTGTCGACCGCGACCTCTTCGGCGGAGTCGAGGAACGAGTAGAACCCCGATCCGCCGAAGACGCCGATCTCGGCGTCCGCACTCACACGTCACCCCCGGGCGTCCAGATCTTGGGCCGCTCCGGGGTCACGGTGCGCGGGGGCTCCGGCTCTGCCGTGGGTGCCTGCTGCGGCTCCTCGCCAGCATGCGCGGCCGGCGCCGGCGTGGGCCCCTCGAGGGCCTCCGCGTAGGCAAGCTGCAGCTCGGACAGCGCCGATCGCAGCGCGGTGAGCGACTGTGCATCGAGCACTTGCTCGAGCACCGGCACGAGCGCGCGCACCGTCTCGACCGCGAGCCGCGTCTGGTCGAGATCGCGCTCGTCTCCGGCGCCCCCAAGGAGGCCGGTGCGCCTGTAGCCCACGTCGAAGACCGTCTGCACCAGCGACACGACGACATCCTGCACCGGCACGGTGCGCATGAACTCTGCGGCCGCCTCCTGGGCGGTCTGCTCGGACTCGCTCATCCCGTCTCCTCCTCTCTGGCCGCGATCCATTCCATGACCGAATCGCGCGTCCGCTCGACAGCCTGCGGCCACACCTCCTCCACTCCCGCCCCGGCCGCCAGGTCGGCGGCGTAGCGCTCCGCGGCCGTCGGGCCGGCGAGCGCGGCCAGGTGCGGGGTGATGCCGAGCTCGGACGCGACCTCGGACACCTCGTCCACGAGCCCCTGCAGCCGTTCCCGCGCGGGGATCGAGCGGCCGGCGTCGAGGTCGATCAGCTCGCCCGACATGCCCCACCGGATCGCCCGCCACAGGTTCTCCTCGAGCAGCCTGGGCGGATGCGCCGGCAGCGGCCGGCCCTCGTCGTAGGCGCGGGCGTAGTGCGCCGAGAGTGCCACCATCAGGCCCGAGAGCGCCACCGCCCGGTCGAACTCGGGCTGCGCGTCGCAGATGCGGATCTCGACCGTGGGAAAGGCCTGGTGCGGGCGCACGCTCCACCAGATCTCGGTGTGCTCGCGAATCGACCGGGTCGCTATCAGGAACCGCACGAACCCGGCGTAGTCCTCCCAGTCGGCGAACCGGTCGGGGATGCCGCAGCGGGGGAAGAAGCGCGTGAAGATCTGCGTCCGCGTGGAGTGCAGGTGGGTGTGGCGGCCCTCCAGCCAGGGCGAGCTGCACGATGCCGCCAGGAGCTCGGGCAGCACCGAGCGCAGCGCGCCCGTCACGGCGATCGCCCGATCCGGCCCGCGGATGCCGGTGTGGACGTGAATCCCGAACGTGTTGTTGCGCCAGGCCACGTAGCGGAGCGTCGACTCGACCAGGTGGTAGTGGGGCGTGTCGATGACCGACTGGTCCTGCCAACGCGCGAACGGGTGTGTGCCCGCCGCCGACAGCCGGTAGCCGAGGCGCTCGGAGACGTCGATCAGGTCGACCCGCCGCCGGGCCATCGTCGCGGCCGCCTCGGCGAACGACTCACACCGGCCCGTCCGCACCTCCACCTCGGAGCGGATCAGCTCGCCGGCCACCATCCCCTCGAGCGGTCCGGTGCGGGCGGCGGCGTCGATGCGCTCGAAACCGGCGGTCATGTTCAGGCTCGAGGGCTCGAGGATCGCGAACTCCTCCTCGACCCCGATCGTGAAGTCGGCGCCGGCCTCGAACGCTGCCCGGGCGGCATCGAGTGCGGCCAGCGGGTCGGTGATCTTGGGGGTCTCGCCCATTGGCGGAGGGACGATACCCGGTGTTGCGGAAGGGCCGGAGGCGTGTACCGTAAGAGCGGGGTCCGTCTCGGCGGGCCATTTCTTCGAGCGCTGCCTGTGGGGGCTGCGAATTGGCGAGCAGGAGGTGGGTGGGTATGAAGGACGTTCGGCGGGTGTGCATGTGCGCGGTCGCACTGACCGCGATGGCGACGGCGCTGGCGCCGCAGACAGCGAACGCCGCGGTGGTCAAATCGACGGCGGCCTCGAGCTGGCAGACGAACGGCCGCGTGCGGTCGATTGCCATCGGCGACGGCAAGATCTTCATCGGCGGCGATTTCACGCGGGTGCGCCCGCCCGGATCGTCCGGCCTCGGCACGGTGCGAAATCACGTGGCCGCGCTGAGCGCGACCACCGGTGCGCTCCTGCCCTGGAACCCGGGCGCCAACGGCCAGGTGCGCGCGCTGCGCCTCGGCCCCGGCGGCGCCACGATCTATCTGGGCGGGTCGTTCACCACCGTCGGCGGCAGGGCCCGGCTGCACCTGGCCGCGGTGGCCACCGACGGCGGCGCGGTGCGCCTGTGGCACGCCAACACGGACGGGGCGGTTGACGCCCTGGCCGTGTCGTCGACACGCCTGTACGCCGGCGGCGCGTTCCTGCACGTCAAGGGCGCAATCCGAAACCGGCTCGCCGCGATCGGCCTCACGCCCGCCGCGCCGCTCGCCGCGTGGACGCCGCACGCCAACGCCGAGGTGCGGGCCCTCGCGGTCTCACCGGGCGGCGGCCGGGTGTTCGCAGGCGGCGACTTCACCCTCATGAACGGACACGCGGTGGGGCACTTTGCCGCTCTGCTGGTGGCCCACGGCGGAGTGCGGCCGTATGGGGCGCACCCCACCTATCCGGTCACGAGCATCAAGGTCACCTCGCTCACGACCTACATCGGCGGCGCCGGGAACGGCGGGCACATCGCCGCATTCACGGCCGTCTCCGGCGCTCGCCGCTGGAGCGTCGAGACCGACGGCGACGTCCAGGGCGTCGCGGTCCGCGCCGGTGTCGTCTACGCCGGCGGGCACTTCAACAACGCGTGCAAGGGCAATCTCGGCACCGGCAATCCGCTCGTCTGCACGACGCCGATCGCCCGCCGCCATCTGCTGGCGGTGAGCGCGGCCAACGGCGCACTGACGACGTGGAACCCCGACCTGGACAGCATCTCCGGGGTCTTCGCCGTGTCGGCAACCGCGCAGCAGGTGGTCGCCGGCGGCGTGTTCACCAAGGTGCACGGCAAGCTGCAGCAGGGCATCGCCCGCTTCACTCCGTAGGCCGGCAGGTGGCGCGAGCACCTGCCGGGAGCATCACTCCGGCAGGTGCGCCGCCACCCGTGTGCGCAGATCGTCCGACGAGAACGGCTTGGTGATGTAGTCGTCGGCGCCGAGCTCCATGCCGGTCTGGATGTCGGCGTCGGTGGCCCGCGCGGTGAACATGATCACCTTGAGGTCGCGGCCGCGCTCGTCGGAGCGCAGCTCGCGAAGGACGTCCCAGCCGCTGCGGCGCGGCATGACCACGTCGAGCAGGCACACGTCGGGACGCTGGTCGTAGACGGATTCGAGGGCGCTCTGGCCGTCGGTCGCGGTGCGCACCTCGTACCCCTCCTGCTCGAGCCGGAACTGCACCAGCCGCAGGAGGTGCGGCTCGTCCTCGGCCACCAGCACGGTGTAGCGCTCATCGCTCATCGTCTTCTCCTTGTCCGGGGGCCGTTTCCAGCGGCACCGTTACCGTCACCGTCGTGCCGCGGCCGAGTGCCGAGTCCACCTGGAGGCGGCCGTCGTGGGCATCGACGATGCCCTTGCAGATCGCGAGCCCGAGGCCCGTGCCCGGGATCGCCCGCTCGAGGGCGTTTCCGGCCCGGAAGAAGCGCTCGAAGAGCCGCTCGCAGTCTTCGTCGGAGATCCCGATGCCCGAGTCGGACACGGTCAGCACCGCGTTCTCGCCCGAGACGGCCAGGCTGACACCCAGGCGGCCCTCGTCGGGCGTGAACTTGATCGCGTTCGAGATCAGGTTCGTGAGCACCTGGGAGATGCGGTCGGAGTCGACCACGGCCGTCACCGGCGCGCTCGGGATCGTGACATCGAGGTGCTGGCGGCGGGTGGTCACGGCCGGAGCGTGGATCTGGATGTTCTGGCGCACCAGGGCGCACAGGTCGGCCGGCTCGGGGCGGATGACCATGCGCCCGCTCTCGAGCCCCGAGAGCGTCAGCAGGTCGTTGATCAGCGTCAGGAGCCGGCGCGCGTTGTGATCGATGATCTCCAGGAACTCGGCCTGGTCGGGCGTCATCTCGCCCACCTCGCCGTTCACCAGGATGTCGGTGTAGCCCAGGATCGACGCGAGTGGCGTGCGCAGCTCGTGGGAGACGCTCGAGACGAAGTCCGACTTGAACTGATCCGACAGTCGCAGCGCCTCGACCTGCTGGGCGAGGGCCGTGTTGAGCTCGTCGAGGCGGGCCAGGATGTCTACCCGCTCCACCGCCACGGCCGCCTCGGCCGCGAACAGCCCCACCACCGCGGCGGCCCGGTCGGAGATCAGCGTCACGTGCCGGTCCCACGCCACCAGCAGCACGCCCACGGGATCGCCGTCTCGCAGCACCGGCTGCCACAGCGCGGTCACGAGGCCGGTGGCCTCGACGAGCTGCGGTGAGACGCCCGCGTGGGTCGAGAGGTCGGCGAAGAAGGGCTCGCGGGAATTGAACACCTGGGCGGTCGCCGAGCTCGAGTGGTCGATCGGCACGAGCAGCGGCTGGCAGTGCGCGCCCGCCATCGCGGTCGATACCAGGTTGCCGCTCCCGTCGGGCTCCATCAGCACCGCCATGGCGCCGTCGCACACCTCGAGCGCGGCTTCGCAGATCGCGAGCCGGGCCGACGTGGCGTCGGCGGTGCGGGGCAGGCGCCGGGCCACCTCGGCGACGACGGTCAGGTCGGCGGCGTACTGGAAGGCGAGCACGCCGGCCTCCTCCTCGGCGACGCGGCGGTCGGTCACGTCGCGCAGCGCCAGCAGCGCGCGCTCCTCGCCGGCGTGGAGGATCGTGCGGGCGGAGGCCTCGAGATACCGGGTCTCGCCCGACTTGGTGGCCCCGATCAGCTCGAACGGCGCGTCTCCGCCGACCCGGATCCGCTCGGCGAGCACGGCGCGCTCCGCCGCGGGCGCCAGGTCGAGCACGGTCAGCGCAAGCGCCTCGTCGAACGTGTAGCCGAAGATCGCCCTGAAAGCCGGGTTGACGTCGACGATCCGGCCGTCGACATGCGCCACCAGCGGCTCGAACGCCGCCTCCCACAGTGTCCGGAACGGGTCCGCCGCGACGTCGCCTCGGCGCCGCCGCAGGGGGGCGGGGAGCCGTCGCAGTCCGCGGGTGGCGGAGGCGTTCACAAGCGCGCCTATCGGCGCGTTTCGCCGCTCCCTTGAGCCTCGGTGAGCAGCCGCCGCGCGATCCGCTCCCAGCTCCATCGCTCGACGACGGCCGCCCGCGCGAGCGCGCCCAGCCGCTCCCGCTCGGCCGCCGGCAGGCCGAGCAGCGCGTCCAGTTGCACGGCCAGATCGGCGGCGGTGCCGTCAAAGGTGATCCCCGCCGGGCCCAGCCCCGCGGCCACCTCCGCCAGGCCCGAGTGGCCGGACACGATCGGGACGACCCCGCAGGCAGCGGCCTCAGCCGCAACCATGCCGAACGCCTCGGGCAGCACCGACGGCACGACCACCGCCTCGGCCAGGGGCACGAGCCGCTGCAGCTGCGCGTGATCCATCGCGCCCGTGAAGATCACGCCAGGCGGGGCCTGCGCCTCGAGCTCGCGTCGAGCGTCTCCGAAGCCGACGACGACGAGCCGGACCCCCGGGTGACGGCCGGCGACCCCGCCCCACGCCTCGAGCAGCAGGTGCACGCCCTTCTGGCGCATCAGCTTGCCGAAGTAGAGGACGAAGCGCCCCAGTCCCTCGAGGCTGGCCGCAGCACCGGTGTCCGCCGCCCGCTCGGCCGGCCCGCCCGCCCCGGCACCATTCGCCGCGAGCAGCCGCCGCAGCTCCGGCAGCGAGCCGCGACCGGGGGCAAACTCGTCGGTATCCACGCCGGGCGGGACGATCCGCAGCGCCCGCCGGTAGGCACCGTCGCCCAGGAGCTCCTCGGTGACCGCGACGATGTGGCTCGATCCGGCGAACACCGCTGCCGCACGGGCGAGCGAATCGCGCGCCATCGTGGCGAGCCTGGGCCGGCCGCGGATGGCGTACTCGAGCTCGGAGCCGTGCACCTTGATCGCATAGGGCGTCCCGCCGGCGCACGCCGTCGCGGCCACCGGGCCGCCCATCAGCGCGTGGTTGGCCAGCACGAGGTCGACCGGGCCCCGGTCGAGCTCGGCGGCGACCGCGGCGACGTTCGCGGCGGTGTAGCGGTCGAGCTCGGTGGCCGTGAAGTCGGCCACGTGCCGGGCCTCGACGTCCTCGTAGCGGTCGAGCACGAACACGGGCAGCAGCGGGCCGATGTCGGGCCGGACCACCCGCACGCGCGGTCCCAGGTCGAACCGCTCCGCCCGTGGCTGCTGGCAGATCACGCACACGTCGTGCCCCAGGCGCCCCCACGCCCGGGCGATGTGCTGGGTGTAGATGTTCGAGCCCGTGCCCTCGAGCAGGTACCCGTGCCACAGGATCAGCCGCACGCCGACAGGCTACCGGGTGTCAGGCGATGAATATTGAGTGCCTGGCACCGACTATTCACGGGTGTCAGGCGATGAATATCTCACGCACAGCGTGAATATTCGGTGCCTGACACGGAGCCGCGGCCGAAGGCCGCGAGCCGCCCAACCACCCAACGCCACAGCCCGGTATGCACGCGCAGCGTGAATGCCGGGCACAGATGAATAACTGGGGCCTGGCCCCAGTTATTCACGCCCTACGTCAGGTGGAAGTAGAGCGCGTGCAGGATCTCGACGACGGGGCTCGACCGGTGCACGGTCACGTCCGCCGGCGTGTCGATCAGGGCGTCGGAGTAGTTGAAGATGATCTTCACCCCCGCGGCCACCAGTGCGTCGGCGGCCTCCTGGGCGGCCCCCTCCGGCACCGCCAGCACGCCGACGATGACGTTGCGCTCGCGGACGGCGGTCGCCAGGTCGGAGACGTCCTGCACGCGCTTGTCGCCGATGGCGGAGCCGATCTTGGCCGGGTCCGAGTCGAACACGCCCGCGATGTTGAAGCCGTGGTCGGCGAAGGTGGGCGACGACGCGATTGCCGAGCCGAGCCGGCCGGCACCGATCAGGACGATGTTGTGCTGGCCCGAGGTGCGCAGGATCTTGCGGATCTCGGTGACCAGGAAGTCGATGTTGTAGCCCACGCCGCGCTTGCCGAACTTGCCGAATCCGGACAGGTCGCGCCGGATCTGGGTGGCGTTCACATTCGTGTACTCGCCAATCTCCTGAGACGAGATCGAGTTACGTCCCATCTTCTTCGCCTGGGTGAGCACCTGCAGGTAGCGCGAAAGCCGGGCGGCGACGCCGACCGTCAGGCGATCGGGTTCCAAAGGTTTCTCCTTCGAGGCGGGGGCTTGTAACACGTGCATGCCAGTGTAGCCAGCCGCTTTTCGCACACGCGCCGATCACACGGCGGCGTTCAAGCGCCGGTGCAGCTCGGCCGTATCGACGTGGTACTTGAAGGCTTTGCGACCGTCAACGAACACGACCGGAATCTGCTCGCGGTAGGCCGCCTCGAGCTCGGGATCGTCCGTGATATCGATCTCCACCAGCTCGAAGCCGTGCCGCTCTCGCTCCTCAGCGAGCAGCGCCTTGGCCACGTCGCAGAGGTGGCATCCCGCTGCCGAATACACGCGCACCTCGACGGTCACGAGGCGGTGGCGTACGCGTCCCGGCGCAGATAGGTCGGGAACACGAGCGGGTCGGTGAAGCGGGCGGCCGAGGCGATCATCGCGGCGTTGTCCGAGCAGAGCTCGGGGGCGACCAGCGCCAGCCGCACGCCGAGCTGGTCGCAGCGGCGGGCGAAGGCGGTTCGCAGAGCGCCGTTCCGGGCGACGCCGCCCACGACGGCGAGGGTCGCGGCGCCGGTGTCGGCGACCGCCGCCGCGGTGCGCTCGACCAGCGCTCGCACGATCGCCGCCTGGTAGGCGGCGGCCAGGTCGGCTCGGGGAGCATCGGGGTCGCGGGCGATCGCATAGCGCAGCGCGGTCTTGAGCCCGCTGAACGAGAGGTCGTAGCCGGGCTTGCCCAGCATCCCGGTCGGAAACACGTGCGCCTCGGGATCGCCCTCCGCGGCCAGCCGCTCGAGCTGGGCGCCGCCGGGATAGCCCAGGCCGAGCAGCCGGGCGCCCTTGTCGAACGCCTCTCCGGCGGCGTCGTCGAGCGTCTGGCCGATGCAGTGGTAGCCGCGCCGGTCTTCCACCTCGAGGATCATCGTGTGGCCGCCCGAGGCCAGGAGCGCCAGGAACGGCGGGTCGAGCGGCTCGGGCTCCAGGTAGAGCGCCGCCACATGCCCGTGCAGATGGTCGACCGGCACCAGCGGCAGGCGGCGCGCAAACGCGATCGCCTTCGCCGCCGACAGCCCGACCAGGAGCGCGCCGATCAGGCCCGGGCCCTCGGTCACAGCCACCGCGTCGAGATCGGCCAGCGAGACGCCGGCCGCGGCGAGCCCGTGCTCGACCACGGGCACGACCAGCTCCAGGTGCCGGCGCGAGGCCACCTCGGGAACGACGCCCCCGTAGGGCGCGTGCAGCTCGGCCTGCGAGGAGATGATGTTCGAGAGCACGACGCCATCGCGGGTGACGACCGCCGCGGCCGTCTCGTCGCACGACGTCTCGATGCCCAGGATCACGCGGTCTACGCCGCGTCCGGATCGCGCCACATGATCAGCGCGTCCTCGCGGTTGTCGGTGTAGTAGCCGCGGCGGACGCCCGTGGCCACGAACCCGAGCGATTCGTACAGATGGATCGCGACGCCGTTCGTGACCCGCACCTCGAGGGTGTAGCCCCGCTCGGAGTCGTTGTCGGTGAGCACGAACAGGCGCTCGAGCAGCGCCCGGGCGACGCCGCGGCCACGGCAGTTGGGATCGACCGCGACGTTCATGACGTGCCAGGCATCGACGTAGCGGGCGACGATCAGGTAGCCGAGCATGTCTTCGCCCTGGAACGCCCCCAGGCAGATGCCGCTCGGCTTGGACAGCTCGCCGGCGAACATGGAGCGCGACCATGGCGTCGGGTAGGACGACCGTTCGATCTCCTCGATCGCGTCGAGGTCAGGCGTGCGCAGCGGGCGCAGCTCGACGGCGGTGATCATCCTGGCACCTTCGCCGCGAGGGCGCGGTCGGCGTCCGGAGCGCGCAGGTAGACCGGGTCGGGCGGCCCGGCGACGGCGTGGAGCGTGGCGTGATGGCGAGCGTGCGGGACGTGCAGCGGCGAGCCGTCCTCCGGCACGTCCATGCCGGCGAGCCGGTCGCGATACCGAACCGCGCCGTCGCCCGCGACGACCGTCCCCGGCGGCAGCGCGGCGACCATCGCCTCGGGCGTCATCGCCTGCGGATCGATCCCGGCCCCGGCACAGAACACCTCGCCGCGGCGGGCGTCGATGCAGGCGACGTCGACCTGCGCCGGAACGAGCAGCGCATCCAGCGTCGAGACGCCGCGCACGGGAATCCCCAGGGCAAATCCGAGCGCCCGGGCGGTCGCGAGACCGATCCGAAGGCCCGTGAAGGTGCCTGGGCCGGTGCCCGCCACGATCATATCGACCGCTTCGAGAGGCATTTCGGCGCGGCCAAGCAGCTCGTGCACATCGTCGAGCAGGCGCTGGGCTCCAACCGAGCGTCCGGCCGTGGCGGACTCCGCCAACACCTCGCCGTCCGCGCATATGCAGGCCGTGGCGACGTCAGTCGCCGTATCAAACGAGAGGATCACCAATCGCGTGTAGCAGCTCCGCGTCGTGGCTTCGAAGCTCGATCAGCCTAGCATCGCCCTCCGAAACCCGCATCGCCACGGCCACACGCGGCTCGGGAAGCATGCCCGCGCCCGCCTCCGGCCACTCGACGAAACAGATCGTGCCGTCGAAGTACGGCTCGAGGTCGGCGGCCTCCTCGACGCTCACCCCGAGCGAGCGGTAGAGGTCGATGTGGGCGACCGGGCCGGATGGGCTCGGGTAGAGATTGCCAACCGTGTACGTGGGGCTGGTGATGGGCCCGGCCACGCCGAGCGCCCGGCAGGCCCCGCGGACGAACACGGTCTTTCCGACCCCCAGCTCGCCGGTGATGTGCACGACATCGCCCGGCCGCAGCAGGACGGCCACTGCTGCGCCGAGCCGCTCGGTCTCGTCGGTGCTAGTGGTTCGTCGGAGGGATTCCGTGATGATCGGGCGAGCGAAAATCGAGCATGGCGAGGACGCAGGGAGACCCGATATCGGGAATATCGGGGCGACCGAGGACAAAGCCAGGCGAAGATTTGCAGCCGACCGAGCGCGCGAGATCCCTGGGACGGAGCACTAAAAGAGGCCCAGCTGCGCGTATTCGGGCTCGGGCTCGGCGACCGGCTCGGGCTCCGCGACCGGCTCGGGCGCGGCGGGCGCGACCGGCTGCATCGAGAGCAGCTCGGGGAGCCTGGCGAAGTCGTCCCGCAGCGTGTCCATCATGGCCGGCGTGTAGAGCGCCGCCGCCGGATGGAAGATCGGGAAGAGCACGAGGTCGACCCCGGCGATCCGGCGCGGCTGGGCGCGGCCGTGGACGCGCGTGATCCCGAACGGCTGGCCCGAGAGGAGCTTGGTCGCAAAGTTGCCCAGCGTGCAGATCACCCGCGGCCGGATCAGCTCCACCTGGGCGAACAAATGGCCCTCGCAGGCGGCGATCTCGTCGGGCTGGGGATCGCGGTTGCCCGGCGGGCGGCACTTGAGCACGTTGGCGATGTACACCTGCGGCCGCGTCAGCCCGATCGATTCGAGCAGCCCCTCCAGCACCTTCCCGGCCTGGCCGACGAACGGCGTGCCCTGCTTGTCCTCGTGGTAGCCCGGCGCCTCACCGACGAACATGAGGTCGGCATCGGAATCCCCAGAGCCGACCACGACCTGGGTGCGAGTGCGGTGAAGCACGCACTTCTGGCAGCCGAGCCACTCGCTGGAAATCCGGTCTAGCTCGGCCGCGCGGGCGGGTCCATCGCTCACAGGGCGCATTGTCTCAGTCGGGCCGGACGGCTCCGGCGCTAGTGGCCGCAGCCGCAGCTGCCGCCGCAGCAACCGCCGCCGCCGCCACCGCCACCGGCCATGACCGGCCTGGGCGTCGCGAACGACGAGAGCAGCTTGGTGACCGTCGAGCCGCCGCAGTCGGGGCACGAAACGGTGTCGCGCTCGCCCCGCACCAGCTCCTCGAACGTGCCCGAACAATCGGCGCACAGGTACTCGTAAATCGGCATGCCGACAGCATACCGCGACCCCAACCGGGGACAGTCCCCCACCGATCGCCGTTGCACTTTCGTGACCACAGTTGGCCGGGGACTGTCCCCGGTCTGGGGGCGCTATGCTGGGAGGGCAAGCCTGGTATCCGCTACGGAACTGGAGCCCGTGCACACAACAACCGTCGTCATCGGCGCGGGGCGCGTCGGCAGCGTTGTCGCCGCCCGTCTCGGCGCCCGTCTGGTCGCTCACGGCGAGCCCGCCGATCTGAGCGATTGCAGCCTGCTTGCAATCGCGACGCCGGACGCGGTCATCGCGGCGGTCTGCGCCGAGCTCGCACCCAGGCTCGACCCCGGGGCGGGCGTGGTCCATTTCTCGGGCGCGACCAGCGTCGAGGCGCTTGCCGCCGCCCCCGGGCCGCGCGCATGCGTGCACCCGCTCCAGAGCGTGTGGCCCGATCGCGGGCCCGACCAGCTCGAGGGCGCCCACGCGGCGGTCACCGGCGACTGGGAGCTCGGCGCCGGGCTCGCCCGCGAGCTCGGCATGCTCCCCTTCGCGCTCGCCGATGCGGCCAAGCCGGTCTACCACGCCGCGTCCGTCTTCGCCTCCAACTACCTGGTCACGCTCACCCACGCCGCGGTCGCGCTGCTCGAGCGGGCCGGCCTCGAGCGGGAGGCGGCACTCACCGCTCTGGGGCCGCTGCAGCACCGCACCATCGAGGTGGCCGGCCTGCCGCCGACAGGCCCGATCGCCCGCGGAGATGCGGCCACGGTCACCGCGCACCTGAGGGTCGTCGGCCCCGAGCTCGAGCCGCTCTATCGCGCGCTCGGCCGGGCGACGCTCCCGCTGGTCTCGCCCGCCGCTGCCGCCGCCGTCGAGGAGCTCCTGTGAAGGTCGGCCTCGTCCCCACGATGGGCGCCCTGCACGACGGTCACCGGGCGCTCCTGCGCGCCGCCCGGGCGGAGTGTGACCGGGTGGTGATGAGCCTCTTCGTCAACCCGACCCAGTTCGGCCCCGGCGAGGATCTCAACCGCTATCCCCGCGACGAGGCCCGAGACCGGGAGATCGCCGCCGCCGAGGGGGTCGACGAGGTGTATGCGCCTACCGTGGCCGAGATGTATCCGGCCGGCTTTGCGACCACCGTCTCGCCCGGGCCGCTGGCCACGCGCTTCGAGGGTCAGCACCGGCCCGGCCACTTCGACGGCGTGGCGACGGTCGTCCTGAAGCTGTTCGCGCGCGTGCGCCCGAATGCCGCCTACTTCGGCCGCAAGGACGCCCAGCAGCTGGCGGTGGTGCGGCGGATCGTGGCCGACCTCGACGTGCCGGTCGCGATCCGGCCGGTCGACACCGTCCGGGAGGCCGACGGGCTGGCCGTCTCGTCGCGCAACGTCTTTCTCTCGCCTGAGGAGCGGCGGGCGGCACCGTCGCTCCACCGCGCCCTGCTCGCACGCGACCCCAACGTGTGCGAGGGCAGGATCGACTACCTGAACGTGGTCGACGCGGAGAGCTTCGAGCCGGTCCGGCCGCGACCGCACGCGCTCGTGATCGGGGCGGCGTGGTTCGGCACGACCCGCCTGATCGACAACATCGCCATCGAGGAGGCGTCATGAAGATCACCCTGCCCCATCTGCGCGAGCTCAAGCTCGCCGGAACCCCCATCGTAATGGTCACGGCCTATGACCATCCCAGCGGCCGCATCGTCGACCAGGCCGGCGTCGATCTGGTACTCGTCGGCGACTCCGCCGCGAACACCGTCCTCGGCCACGACCCCGTCTCGACCGTGGGTGCGACGATGGACGAGCTCCTGATCCTGACCCGCGCCGTGGCGCGCGCCTGCACCACTCCGCTTGTGATCGGCGACCTGCCGTTCATGTCTTACCAGGTGTCCGACGAGGATGCCGTGCGCAACGGCGGCCGGTTCATCAAGGAGGCTGGCGCCGACGCCGTCAAGCTCGAGGGGGGCGGCCAGTCGGTGCACCGCGCGGCGGCCCTCGCCGCCGCGGGCATCCCCGTCATGGGCCACATCGGCCTGACGCCCCAGACGGCGACGATGCTGGGCGGCCACCGCGCGCAGGGCCGCCAGTGGCAGCAGGCGAAGGCCCTCTACGACTCGGCGCTCGAGCTCGAGGAAGCGGGCTGCTTTGGGATCGTGCTCGAGTGCGTGCCCGAGCCGGTCGCGACCGCGATCACGCGCAGGCTCACGATCCCCACGATCGGCATCGGGTCGGGAGCGGGCACCGACGGCCAGGTGCTGGTCCTGCACGACCTGCTCGGCATCCGTCTCGACGCCGAAGTGCCCAAGTTCGTCAAGGAATACGCCCACATCGGCTCGGCCATGCGCGACGGCGTCGAGGCGTACGCGAGCGAGGTGCGGGCGCGGGCGTACCCGGCACCCGAGCACACGTACGCGATCGCCCCTGACCAGCTCTCGGCATTCGAGACGGCCGTCGCGGCCGCAGGTACCGCGGACGACAACATCCTCGCCGATTGGTGAGTACGATCCGCGCCATGACCACCTTCCTCCACACCATGGTGCGGATCACCGATCCCGCGAAGAGTCGAGCCTTCTACGAGGCGCTCGGCTTCGAGGCTGGCCGCGAGCTCCCGATCGTCCGCAACGGCGAGCTCGAGGCGACCAACTACTTCTTCAGCCTGCCCGGCCAGTCCGATGTGCTCGAGCTGACGCTGAACCACGACGGCCGCAGCTACGACCTCGGCACGGGCTATGGCCACGTCGCCGTCGGCGTCCCGGATCTCGACAGCACCCTCGAGCAGCTCAAGGCCCAGGGCATCGAGCCCGAGCGGCCGCCCTACAGCGTCAGCGAAGGCGGATCGCGGCTCTGCTTCGTGCGCGATCCCGACGGCTACAGGATCGAGATCATCGGGCGCGGCTGAGCGACCCGGCGCGCACGGCCGCGGGTCGCGTCAGCGCACCCACAGCTGGTCGACCAACACGCCCCACTGCGGGTTGGCCTGGTAGTTGCCGACGCCCTTGGCCAGGAAGTCCGTCTTACGCGAGTTGTAGATCGGAACGAACGGAGACATCAGGGTGAGCGTGTCGTCGATCCGCTCCCACAGCAGATTGGCGCGCGCCGGATCGGTGGCCTCCAGCTCGCCCGCCCGGGTCATCTCGCGGTCGACCGCTGGATCGCAGAAGTGCGAGAGGTTCAGCGGGCTCCCGCAGGACAGGTTCAGCTCCAGGAAGTCAGCCGGCGTGGGGTAGTCGGCCACCCAGTTCCACGGCCCTGCCTGGATCCGGTCCTTGGGGTCGTACGCCAGACCGAAGTAGGTGCTGGTGCTCGCAACCACCGCCACGCGGGTGCGGTACCCGATCGCCCGCAGGGCGTCCACCAGGACGCGCGCCTGTGCCAGCAGGGGGGCGCTTGTGTGGACCACCACCCGGTCGCCCGCCGTGTGCGACCGGGCGACCAGTTGCCGCGCGCGGGCGATGTCAGGCCCCTCCCAGGTCGCGCCGGGCTTGCTGGTGAACGGACAGACCGGCCGGTAGCCGGCGATGTTCGGTGGCAGGATCTGGCAGGTCGTCTGCCCGTCCACCGGCCCGCCCACCGTGCGGAGCGCCGCCGCGCGATTGACCGCGTAGTTGACCGCCTGCCTGGCGAGCAGGCTGTTGAACGGCGCCAGGCTCGTGTTGAGGAAGAACGCGGTGAGCTCTGCGCGGGTGTAGACATGGGTCTGGTCCGGGTAGCGCCGTAGCAGCGGCCCCGCCGGCACGCCGGCTCGGGGGCCGAGCGAGCTGCCAAGCGCCGCGTCGAGCTTCCCCGCCTCGACGTCGGCCAGCTGTCGCGCCACCGGCACACCGAGGTACCAGCGGATCTGGCCGGGGAACCCGGCGGGCTGCGCCTCGGCCGACCACTGCCTGAAGCGCGGGTTGCGGACGAGCACCAGGCTGTGACCGGGCCGGTAGGACTCGATCATGTACGGGCCCGTTGCCGGCACCGGACGGTGGCTTGACGGGGTCGGAGATCCCGGCGGGATGAGGTCGGCAAACGGCAGCCCCAGGGCATCCAGCAGGCTGGGATCGGGTCGCGTGAGGTGGATGGTGACGGTGCCCGCGCCGTCATCGGCTGTCACTCCTCGCGCCAGGTTGCACGTCGACGGGTGGGCGATGCAGCCTGAGGCACCGACCACGTCGCCGAGGTAGTTCGCAGCCGGCCCGTTTCGTTCCGACAGCGATCGCTGAAGCGCGTAGCGAAGATCCGACGCACGCACCGGCTCGCCATTCGAATACCGCAGTCCGGGCCGCAGCTGGAATGTGTACGAGCGCCCTCCCTCGCTCGGCACCGGCAGCCGCTCAGCCAGATCTGGTACGAGCTCGGATCCGTCGCCGCCGCCGACCCTGCGGAACCCAACCAGCCCGTCATTGGTGACGTCCAGCACCTGCCAGGACACGAGCAAGTAGGCGACAGCGGGGTCGATCGAGTCGAACCCACCCTGCAGTCCCAGCCGCACCACGCCGCCGCGATGCTTGCGCGGCGACGAGAGCAGGGTCACCCATGTCCGCGCCGGGGATTCGGTGGCCACGATCGCCCCCGCGGGGTAGGAGGTCGAGACGGTGTCCGACACGCGATTGTCCGCGGGGTCGATCCGCACCACCTGCGACGCCTCCTGGCTGGAGACCCACACACCATCCGGGCCCACACTGATCGCGCTGGGCGAGGGCACCGTGATGGTGGTCGGCTGCAGGGCGGGCAGGCTCAGCCGCTCGACCGCATTGGCGTCGGTGTCAGCCACCCACACGGAGCCGAAGCCGACCGCCACCGCGGTCGGGGTCTGCCCCACCGGCACGCGCGTCACCTGATGGCTCCGGGGGTCGATCCGCGCCAGCAGACCGTCCACGGCGTCCGTCACCCACACGGCGCCGGCGCCGACGGCGATCCCAGCCGGTGCTGCACCGACCGCGATCGGTCGCGACGCCCGGCCGGTGGCGGCATCAACCTGCTGAACGGTGCCGTCCGCGCTGTTGACCACCCAGACGCCGCTCGGCCCGGCGGCGACGGCACTCGCGCCGTTGCCGACTCCGATCGTCTGTACGACCTTGCCGCGGCCGGGGTCGAACTCGGCGAGCTGCCGGCTGCCGGAGTTGACGACCCACACCTTGCCGTCGGCCACCGCCACGCCGGTCGGATCGAGGCCCTGGGTCGAGACCGGGGTGCCCACCGCCCGTCCGCTGCCGGGGTCGATCACCCGCACCGTGCCGGCCGCCGGGTCGGTGACCCAGATGCTGCCCAGCCCGGCAGCCACCCCTCCAGGTGCGTCGCCGAGCGGCACGGAGCTGACGAATCGTGCGCTGCCGTCGAGGGCGGCGACGCCGTTGGGAGCCGGAACGAGCGAGCCGGTGCTGGATCGCACCTCGTCGACCACCGCCAGCACCACGGCCAGCGCGAGCACGACGGCCATCACGGCCGCGATGGCGACCCGCCGCCGCGACCAGCGCCCCGGGCGATCAGCCTCCGGCATGTCCAGCTCGAACCGGGCCCGGTAGTAGCGGACCGGCTCGCGCAGACCCTTGAGCGGGACGCGGCCTTGGTCGAGGTAGTCGACGCCCTCCACCCGGCGGGCCAGCAGCACGACCCCCTCGGAGATCAGCAGCTGGCCGGGTTTGGCGAGTGAGCACAGCCGGGCGGCGAGGTTGAGGGCGCCGCCCCGGTATCCGCCCTCCACCGGCACCGCCTCGCCGGCGTCGATGCCGATCCCCACCCGCAGCGGCAGCGACGGATCGGCACGCATCTCATCCGCGAACCGGCGCTGGAGCTCGACGCCGCAGCGAAGTGCAGACCGGGGAGCGTCGAACACGCACAGTGCCTCGTCGCCGCGCAGCTCCACCAGGCGGCCGCCGGCGGCCTCCACCTGCTCGCGGGTGACCTCGGCGAAGCGACGAGCCAGCCGCGCCGCAGCCTCGTCACCCTGCACCTGGGTGAACGCGGTGTACCCGCGGACGTCGGCGATCAGGAATGTCCGGACCGCCGCGGCCTGCGCTGGATCCTCAGTCACGACTGCAGATCGTCCTCAATCGCCACCACCAGTGCAAGGACCGAGGCCGATCGGGTCAGGGCGCGCAGGATTCGGCCGCAGTCACTCCACGAGCTCCTTGAACGCGGGCTCCTCGCGGATCGCATCGAAGTCCGAGTCCCCGGCGGCGAACCCGCGGAACCGCTCCGACTGCTCGATCGCGCGCCGCAGGTGCTCGATCGCCTCGGCCTTCCGCCCGGCGAGGCTCTCGCAGCAGGCGACGTTGTAGAGCAAGCCCGCATACTCGGGATGCGCCTCGGCCAGCTCGCGCCCGCGATCCGCCGCCTCGGCATATTCGCCCGCCTCGTAGAGCGGGCCGAGCGGCGCCCAGAGCTCGAATCCACCCACCTCGTAGGCCCGGCCGGGCGTCCCTCCGATCGCGACGATCGTCGTCTGCGGTTCCTCGGCGAACGCCGTCCGCTTGACGCCGGGGCTGGCAAACACGAACGTGCCCGTGGGCGCGTCCACCCGCTCGCCGTCGAGCTCGAACGTCGCGTGGCCGCTCTGCACGAGGTAGAGCTCCTCGTGCTCCTCGTCCTCGTCGTGCTCGTTGATGAGCCGGTCGCCTGCGGCCTTCGCGGTCCACGTGTTGATGCCGAAGGACATGATGCCGAAGTGGTGCCGGACGGGCCGGAACGGACAGCGGCCGTCGCTGATCTCCTCGATCTCGTTCAGCTGTGTCACCGTGTAGCCGCTCATACGACGTCCTCCTCCATGTCGTTTGGGAAGTACAGACTCTACGCTCCGGTCTCATGGCGGGCGGCGCGTCGATACGGCGAGTGCGGACAGGAGACGAGCGGCTGCTGCGCGACGTGCGCCTCCGGGCGCTGCGCACCGATCCAGCGTCGTTCGGATCCACGCACGACGAGGTGGCGGGCCGCGCCGACGCGCACTGGCGCAGCTGGGTGGCCGACCACTCCGCCGGCGATGACCAGTGCACGCTGCTGGCGCTTCTCGGCGAGAGCCCCGTCGGGCTCGTGCGCATCGAGCGCGAGCCCCGCCCTGGGGACGTGTTCTGGATCTTCTCGATGTGGGTTGCTCCCGAGGCCCGTCGCCAGGGCCTCGCGCTCGAGCTCCTGGCCATGGCCGAGCGCTGGATCGAAGCCGCGGGCGGCCGTGAGGCGAGGCTGAACGTCGTCGATCGGGCCACTCCGGCACGGCGGCTGTACGAGCGGGCCGGATACCGGCTCGACGGCCGCAGCGAGCCGGCCACGCAAGACAGCGCGCTCGAGCTCGGGATGCACAAACCGCTCGGCCGGCCGGGCTCGCTCGCAGCTACCGCTCCGCAGTTACCGCACGGATGAGCGGGCGGGCCGAGAGTGAAAATGGGCTGCCAGCGAACGGTGTGGAAGCCGGCGGCGTGAATGAGGTTCGTCGCCGCTCGGGCGTGCGCGCACGCCGTGGTTGGCCGACGATCGTGGTCACCGACAACCAGCCTGCGAAGAGGTCTGACACGACCAGGCAGCCCCCTTCTCGCACGACTCGGGCGCATTCCGCAAGGCCGGCGCGCTGATCGCTCCAGTGGTCGAACGACAGCACCGCCACCACGAGATCAAATGACCCGGCCTCAAACGGCAGGTGTTCGGCAGCCGCCTCCCGGAACGAGATGCGAGCATCGTGGCCGCTCAGCGAACGTGCCCGCGCGAGCATCCTCGGCGCGGCCGACAGTACCCGGCATCACCGCCGGCGTGCGCCAAGAGGGGTCTGACCCCGTTTGGCGCACGCGTACGATTCAGGGATGTCGTTCGAGTGCAGCGAGGACGAGTTCGCCGAGATCGCGGGCGCCGAGCTCGATGCGCTTCCCGCCTGGATCCAGAAGGCGATCTCGCGCAACAACGTGGCGATCGACATCGAGGACGAGCGGCGCGGCAGCCCGCGCACGCTGGGCCTCTTCCAGTCGCGGACGTTGGGCGGGACGCCCATGAACGAGATCACGCTCTACCGGCTCACGATCATGCGCGCGGCCGGGAATCGCTCGCGCCTGCGCGGCGTCATCCACAACACGCTCCTGCACGAGCTCGGGCACCTCTTCGGGATGACCGAGGGCGACCTCGACGAGTTCACGATCGGCAACCACCCTCGCCCCGGCGCCCAGCCGGTGCACCCCCCGCCCGGTGACGACTAGCGCCAGTTGCGGCGTAGCTCGTTGGCGTACCGCCGGCCGAGCCACTCGGCCTGCCCGGGCAACCAGGCGGCGAAGCTGCGCGTGCCCGTCGGAGGGTCGCTCGAGACCAGAAGCCCGGACATGAGGGCGGCGAGCTCCTCGCGGGTGATCATGATGTCGCCCATGCCGCGGCCGAGCAGCCGCCCCAGCGTCACGACCACGGGCGGGGGGAGGTGGACGAGCCGAGCCCGGGCGCCAATCGAGTGGGCGAGCAGCTGCAGGAACTCGTCGAACGTGTACATCTCGGGCCCGACGGCGTCGCAGACCGAGGCGCCCGCGCCTTCGGCGGCGGCCAGCGCCAGGTCGGCGACGTCCTCCACCGAGACCGGCTGCACCCGGTAGCGGCCGTCGCCGGGCACCGCGTAGAGCGGAATGTGCCGCAGCAGCCAGGCCATGTTGTTGACCAGGATCTCCTCGCGCCCGCCGAAGACGAGCGACGGCCGGATCACGGCGTGGTCGGCCATCGTCCCGGCCAGGACCCCCTCCACGGCGGCCTTGCCGCGGAAGTACCCGAGCGGCGAGCCGGGCGACGGGTTCGTGACGGACAGATGGACGATCCTGCGCACGCCCGACCGCCGCGCCGCCTCGAACAGCACCCGGCTGTTCTCGACCGCACCGGCAAACGTCGCCCCGTCGCGCGCAAACCGGATCCAGTAGGTGTTCACCAGCACCTCGGCTCCCGAGAGCGCACGCTCGAGCGCGTCAGGGTCGCTGAACTGGAGCCGCTCGACAGCGACCCGGCCGGCCAGCCGGTGTCCGGGGTGCGCCGGGCTCCGCGACAGCGTGACGACCTCGTACCCTGCATCGAGCAGCCGCTCGGCGATCACGCCTCCGGAGTAGGAGAACGCACCCGTGACCGCCGCTCGTCGTGGCACCGGCCGAGTCTGGCTAGACGAACCGCTTGACGAACGCGAGCGCCGTGTCGGCGACCTCGCGCCATCCGCTGTCGATGGTGAGCGCGTGTCCGCGGCCCGGAATCTCCGCGATCTCGGTGACGCCCGGGTTGCGCTGCTGCTTCTTGTAGGACGCGTTCGCGATCGCCGGCGGCACCGTGTGATCCTTCTCGCCCGAGATGATCAGGAGCGGTCCCCGGTCGGGATTCTCGCTGTCGACCTTGGCCTCGGTCTTGGGATTGAAGTTGGCGGTCGCGGCCTGGAAGAGCGGGGCGCCGGGGGCGGGCACCGCGAAGGTGTCGTACAGCTCCCTGGCCTCGTCCTCGCTCACCGCATTGGCGAACGCGTACCGGAACTGCTCGTAGGTGAGCGGAACGGCGCGATGCCGGTTGGCAGGATTGTGCAGCACCGGGGAGGCCGACCGCAGCGCCGAGATCGGCAGGGGCAGCACACCGCGGAAGGGCGCCGGGTCGATCGCAACCGCCGCCGCCGACAGGCCGCGACCGGCCAGGATCTGGGTCAGCAGGCCGCCGAAGGAGTGTCCGATCACGGCCGGCTTCTTGGCCAGCTTGCCGATCACGTCCTGGAAGTGGTCGGCCACCTGGCCGACCGTCTTGTCGGCGAAGACGTCGGGGTTCGCGAGTGCCTCCTCAACCGTGTCGGGGTCGTCCGGCCAGCCCGGCGCCAGCGTCGTGTAGCCCGCCTCGCCGAAGACCTCCGCCCAGCGATCCCAGCTGCTCGGGAGCAGCCAGAGCCCATGGACGAACACGATTGGCACGAGCCCGGACGCATTCGCCGCCTCGATCTGCTGCTCCTCGTGTTCCGTGATGGTCGCGGTTGTCATCGCAACTCCCCCTGTTCGAATTACCTGTGCCTGCCGAGTTTGTGGCAGTGTAGAAGGTGCGTTTTTTCCCATGCCGATCCCCGTCGCCAGACTCCGAGTCCTGTTTGCCGCCGCGCTGGCGCTCACGCCGGTGCTCCTCCTCGCCGCGGGAGCCGCCCCCGGCTCGGGGACTCCGGCCGCCCCTGTCCGTGGCGGGCGCCTGCCCGCGCATGTGTTCGCGCCGTACTTCGAGACCTGGAGCACCAACCGCCTGATCCGGGTCGCCGAGCGGTCGGGCGTGCGCAACTTCACCCTCGCCTTCATCCAGGCGCCGAAGAAGGGGTCGTGCACCCCGACCTGGAACGGAGACCCCCATCAGACGATGGCTGCCGGGCGCTACCTGCCTGGAGTCGCGGCGCTGCGCCGGATGGGCGGCCACGTCGTGCCCTCGTTCGGCGGCTACAGCGCCGATCATGCGCTGACCGAGATCGCCGACTCGTGCACGAACCTGGACAGGCTGGTGGCCGCCTACGAGTCGGTCATTCGCACCTACGGAGCCACCCGGCTCGACATGGACGTCGAGGACCGCTCGCTCGACAACGACCCGGGCATCAACCGGCGCAACGAGGCGCTGCGGAGAGTCGAAGCGTGGGCCGCGCGCACCGGACGCCGGCTCCAGATCGAATACACGCTCCCCGTCGAGCCCCCTGGGCTCGAGTCGGACGGGCTCCACGTGCTGCGAAACGCCATCAGGAACGGCACCCGGGTCGATGTCGTGAACATCATGACGTTCGATTACTACGATGGGACGACCACCCACATGGGCACCGCCGCCATCACCGCCGCCCGCAACCTGCACCGGCAGCTGCACGCGCTGTACCCGCACCGCAGCTCGCGCCGGCTGTGGGCGATGGAGGGCAACACGATCATGCCGGGCATCGACGACTACCCGCGCAAGACCGAGGTGACGACGCTGGCCGCCGCCGGCGACCTTTTGCGGTTCGCGCGGTGGGTCGGCATCGGCACCATCTCGATGTGGGCCATCGAGCGCGACAACGGCGGCTGTCCGGGCCGGATCGGGTCCAACACGTGCTCGGGCATCGTGCAGCCGGACTGGGCCTTCAGCCATCTGCTCGAGCCCTACACCGGGTGATGGCGCTCGCCGCCAACATGCGATAGCGTGGGTGCTATGAGTGCCTCGTCGCACCACGCTGGCTCACACGTCCTGACCGTCGCATCGACGCTCCTGCTCTGCGCCGTCGTCCCGGTTGCGGTGATCGTCGGCGTGCTCGCTCTCCAAAACCCGAACCACATCCAGTTCGGGAGTTCGCTCTCGGTTCTGGTCGAGTTCGTCGCTGCCGGCGCGGCCGTCCTGCTCGGGCTCGGCGTGCATGCGCAGCGGCGCCGGCGCAGCGTGCCGCTCTTCGCGGCGGGCCTCACGGGTGCGTTCGTGTCGCTCGCGATGCTCGGCCTGGTCGCATTCGTCCTCAGCTTCAACCAGCTCTAGAGGGAGGCTCAGCTGCAATGAGCGGCCTGCGCATCGTCGGGGCGGGTCTCGGCCGCACCGGCACGAACTCCCTGAAGCTCGCGCTCGAGCAGCTCCTCGCCGGCCGCTGCTACCACATGATCGAGGTGGTCGAACGGCCCGCTGACGTCCCCGTCTGGCACGCGGCCATGCGCGGCGACCGGCCAAACTGGGGCGCGTTCCTGGACGGATACGAGGCCGCCGTCGACTGGCCTGCCTGCGCCTTCTGGCGAGAGCTCACACAGGCCAATCCCGACGCCACGGTGCTGCTCTCGGTGCGCGAGAGTGCGGAAGCGTGGTGGCGGAGTTTCGCGGCGACCATCGTCGCCGGACTCGCCAAACCCGTGCCCGCGGATCGCCCCGATTGGGCGGTCCGGCGGGAGATGACGGTCGACATGCTCGACCTCACGTTCACGCCCGGCTGGCGGGAGCGCGAGTCGGCAATCGCGGCCTACGAGGCCCACAATGCCGGCGTCCGGGCGGCCGTGCCTCCAGAGCGGCTGGTCGAATGGCTCCCCGGCGACGGCTGGGAGCCCCTGTGCGCTGCCGTCGGGGTGCCGATCCCCGCCGAGTCCTTTCCGCAGTCGAACTCGACCGCGGAGTTCCGCGCCGACCACCACGCGCCCGACCCGGGTTAGTACAGCTGGCCGCGGTAGCGCTCGACCATCTCGGCCTGCGACTCCACGTTGCCGGAGCCGATCTGGTCGCGCAGCATCTGGCCCATCGTGGGGAGCTCGGTGCGCTCGATGCGCACGTCGGGATCCCACAGCCGCGACCGCATCAGCGCCTTCGCACAGTGCAGGTAGGCCTGCCGCACGGTGATGCGAACGACGATGGTGGGCGCACGGCTCGCGACCGCGAACAGGCCGGTCAGGTCGGCGTCGGTGCGCAGATCGGCCGTGCCGTTCACGCGCAGGGTCTCGTCGACGCCCGGGACCATGAAGAGCAGCCCGACGTCGGGCCGCTGGGTCAGGTTCGCGAGCGAGTCGAGCCGGTTGTTGCCCGGCCGGTCGGGCAGGAGCAGCGTGTGCTCGTCGGCGACGTGCACGAACCCCGGATCTCCGCCGCGCGGGGTGGCGTCCTGCCGGCCCGCCGCGTCGGCGCTCGCCAGCACCACGAACGGCGAGTGCTCGATGAAGCGGCGGCAGTGGCCGTCGAGGTGGTCGAGCTCCTTGCGGAGCGTGCGCTCGGCGGGCGCCGCGTAGAGCGCGCGCAACTCGGCCTCTGAGGTGATCACCGCCACGCCGCCATCGTATCGCCGAGAGCCGACCCTCGAGGTCGATCCGGGCGCCGACTGGTAGCGTCCGCGCGGTGCGATACATGGTGATCGAGACCTTCACGCAGGGCGCGCGGCCCGTCTACGAGCGGGCTCGCGAGCACGGCCGGATGCTGCCCGACGGCCTGCGTTATGTCGAGAGCTGGGTCGAGGAGGACATGGGCCGCTGCTTCCAGCTGATGGAGGCCGACGACCCGGCGCTGTTCGCGCAGTGGACGGCCCGGTGGGATGATCTGGCCCGGTTCGAGATCGTCCCGATCGTCCCGTCGGCCGAGGCTGCGGCCCGCGCGCTGCGGTGAGCGCGGGCGCTCATCCCGCCATCGTCCGGTCGAGCGCCTCCACCGCACCCCGCTCGAGCCCGGCATCACCCCGCTCGCGGGCGTACACCGCCAGCGTCGCCGACAGGAAGACGGCGAGCACCCGCGCCCGCAGCAGGGCGGCGGGGTCGATCGGCCCGTACTCCGCGGCGAACCCGGCCCGCCCCTCGGGCGGGACGAAGCTCCAGTAGACGCCCAGATCGATGCCCGGATCGCCCCGGCACACGTCGCCCCAGTCGATCACACCGCTCAGGCGCCCGCCGGCCCCCGCCAGCAGATGCAGGATGTGCAGGTCGCCATGGGCCAGCGTGCCGGGATCGGCCGGTGGGGGCAGCGCGCGCGCGTCTGCGAGCATCCCCTCCACCCCGCCGGGAGCCGTCCAGAGACCGAGCCGGCCGGCCTCGGCCAGCCGGTCGGCCGTGCGGGCGGTGCGCATCGCCATGTCGGCGCGGCCGTTGGGGTCGGCCCGAAGGAGCGCCGGGTCGGCGACCACGTCCGCGGGCTCGAGGGCGTGCAGCGCGTGCAGGAACCGCGCGAGCGGCCGCGCCTCGCGGACACGATCGGCGTCGGTGAGGGCGGCGACGGCGACCGCCCGGCCGGGCACGAGCGGCGCGCCCGTGAACGGCCACGGGAAGCCATCCCCCGGCTGGCCATGAAACGCCGGCACCGGCACGGGCAGCGGCAGGCGCCCGGCCAGCCCCGGCAGCACGGCCAGTTCCCGCTCGAAGCCCGGGATCGCGACGGCGCGGCGGGGAAAGCGGAAGACCCACCGCTCGTCCACGAGCCAGACGGTGTTGTCCCACCCCTCCCCCAGCAGCCGCAGCGAGGCCAGATCGAGCTCGGGAAACTGGGCGCCGATCAGCCGCCGCGCCCACCCGGCGTCGACGACAACCTCAGGCCGCCACTCGTGCACGCCGCGTCAGGCCGGCGGCGATCCGTCGTCGCGCGCGGCCGCGTCCGCCGCGATGACGTCGTCGATCACGGCGGCGAGATCGGTGGATGCCTCGCGCAGATGGTCGAGCACCTCGGTGCTCTCGCCGGTTTGGTCGCGCATCGCCAGGATTTCGATGTAGCCGACGATCACCGCCAGGGGCGTCCGCAGCCTGTGGGCCAGATCTGGTTGCTCGGAGCCACCCATCGCACGAACATTATCGAGACCGGCTCGGATCACCCGATCGGGTGAGGGCACTACCCGAAAGTGGGGTCACACTAGCGGGGGGCACAAACGGGGGATCACGGAGGAGGCATGATGGCTGAGGCAGAGGATGATGTGCGGGCACTCGCAGGACATATCGATCATGAGCTCGGGCACAGGGTTCACTGGCGGCTGGCCGTTCCCGGCGGGCGCAGGTATCTGGTATTCGACGGCGACAGCTTCATAGGCGAGGCGGTGGGCTTCACCGGCGTCGAGTCGCTCTTGCGCGCGTGGGTGCGCGGGTTCGAGGCCGGCCAGTTCCGGGCCGACCTGGACGAGTTCCTGGCCGAGCTCCTGCGCGAGTCATAGCGGTCGCCCCAATCGGGGCGCGGACGGGGGAAACCGCACCGGCCGGTGTAGGATCCGGCCGTGAGCGAGCCCGCCAGCCCTCAGCCGCCGGTCACGCCCCCGGTCGTCGCCGACCTGATGGGCGTCGCCCATCCGGCCATCCTGGCGACAACCGTGTGCGCGATCGTCGAGCACGGCGGCGAGCTCCTGATGGTGCGCCAGCTGAACCGTGAGGGCGAGGAGCGATGGAGCTTCCCCACCGGCTGGATGGCGCCGCTGGACGAGGACGGCCACGTGCAGCTGCCCGAGCACTCGGTCAACCGCAATCTGTTGATGGAGACCGGATATGCCGCCTCCGACGCACAGCTGATCGGAGTGTCGGTGGTGCGCGAGCATGACACCGACGGGCACCGGATCGGCACGTCGCTGCGGCTGAACTACCTGTCCGACCATCCCCGCCAGACGAGCTACGCGGTCAACGACCCCGACATCCTCGGGGCACCCGAGTGGTTCGCTCCGGCCGAGATCGAGGATCTGATCGACCGCAACGAGGTCAAGGGCGAGCTGACGGCGGCCGCCTTCCGGCACTGGCGCGAGTACCGCCAGAGCGGGGAGCGCTCGGCCGACGTGATCGACATCCCCAACTGACCACCGACCTGACCGATTATTGCCAGGTGCCGGGGAGATGGGGTACCCTACGGCCGGGGAGAATGGCAGGCAGGCTGAAATTCGTGTTCGTGGTGGTGGCGGTCGCGGTGCTCGCGACGCCCACGGCGGCGACCGCTGCGATCAGTTCGAGCCCGGCGAGTTCGTGGCAGACGAACGGGCGCGTGCGCACCATCGCCGTCGCGGCCCACAAGATCTTCATCGGCGGCGACTTCACGCTGGTGCGGGCGCCGGGAACGGCCAGCGGCGGCGTGGCGCGCAGCCACCTGGCCGCCCTCAGCCTGACGACCGGCAAGCTGATGCCCTGGAATCCCAGGGCGAACGGCACCGTCACGGCGCTGCGCGTGAACCCGGCCGGGACGACGATCTACATCGGCGGCGGGTTCACGAGCGTCGCCGGGAAGGCCCGCTCGCATCTGGCCGCGGTGTCGACATCGGAGACCAAGCTCCGCAAGTGGACGGCGAACACGAACGGCACGGTCTATGCCATCGCCACCACCGCGAAGCGGGTGTACGTCGGCGGGAGCTTCACCGCCGTCAAGGGCAAGACCCGCCACCGGTTGGCCGCGCTCGGCAGCACGAGCAGCGCCACGCTGCAGGCCTGGCATCCCAATCCGAACTCGACCGTGCGGGCGCTCACGCTCTCTCCCTCCGGGGGTCGGGTCTTCGCAGGAGGCGACTTCACTGCCGTCAACGGCAAGACGCACCTGCACCTGGTGGCCCTGAACACGACGGCCGGTGGGGCAACGCCCTACGGCGCCCATCCGGCCTGGCCCGTGACCGCCCTGCGCACGACCGCGACGGCGCTGGTCGTCGGCGGGGGCGGCAACGGCGGCCATGTGGCGGAGTACACGTCGGTGAACGGCTCGCGCAAGTGGCTGGTGGTGACCGACGGCGACGTGCAGGGCCTGGCGATCCTCGGCAGCACGGTCTTCGTGGGCGGGCACTTCAACAACTACTGCAACGGCAATGCGGGCACCGGCACTCCGCTCGTGTGCACCACCCCCACCCCGCGGCGGAAGCTGCTCGGCCTGTCGATCGCGAAGGGCACTCTGGGTCCCTGGGACCCGGATGTCGTCGGCAGCACCGTCGGCGTCTCGGCCATGTCGGCCGGCGGCGCCACCGTTCAGGCCGGCGGTGCGTTCACCAAGGTGAAGGGGATCCCGCAGCAGGGCTTTGCCCGCTTCAAGTGAGTATGGGACACTGCGGCCGGATGTTCGGGTCGTGTGAGGTTTTCGGGCGAACTGTTGACGCCGCCGGGTGATCGACGCTATTCGGAGAGAGCACACCAACGGGGGAGTTCACATGCGGCACGAGTCTGGCACCACCACCGCCACCGAGACGATCGCCGACATCCAGTTCGCGGTCCGGCAGACGGGCAAGATCGACTGGCGCAGCCGTCCGGCGAGCGCGCTCGCCAAGCGCGGCGTCCGCCGGTAGCGCAGTAGCCGCCTGACCGGTTGAACCGCCCGGGCGCGGGCCGCTGTGCAATTGTGCGGGCGTGGTGCCCGTCGATCTGCCGACGCTGGTCGTGATCACAGCGCTGTCTGCGGCGGCACCGATTCTCGCCGACCTCCTGCGGCGGCCCGCCGTGCCGGTTGTGGTCGTCGAGATCATGCTGGGGATCCTGGCCGGCCCGCACGTGCTCCACCTGGTCAGGGTCACCCCTCTGGCCAACCTGCTTGCGCAGTTCGGGCTCGCGTTCCTGTTTTTCCTGGCTGGATTCGAGCTCGATCCCGACCGCGTCCGGGGGGCGCCTGCAAAGCTCGCCACGAACACGTGGGTGGTGTCGGTGTTCCTCGCGCTCGTGATCGCTCGTGGCCTCGAGGCCACGGGAGTCGTCGTCAACTACCTCTTCGTCGGTGTCGCGCTGACCACGACGACGCTCGGCACGCTCACGCCGATCCTGCGTGACTCCGGCGACCTCGAGGGGCCGTTCGGGGCGTACGCGATCGCGGCGGGCGCGATCGGCGAGCTGGGCCCGATCGTCCTGATCGCGATGCTTCTCACCGCGACCTCCGACAGGGCGCTGTCGGCGCTCCTGCTGGTGGCGTTCGCCGCCGCCGCCGTGGCCGCCGCGCTGATCGCCCCCCACTTCCGGCCGCAGAAGATCGTGCGGGTCATCGAGAAGACCATGGAAGCCACCGGACAGCTGGCCGTGCGACTGTCGGTCCTGCTGCTGGCGGCGCTCGTGTACCTGACGTCACAGCTCGGGCTCGACCTGGTGCTGGGCGCATTTTCGGCCGGGGTGCTGGTCTCGATCGCCGCCGGCCCAGGGCCCAAGCAGCAGCTGCAACCGCGATTGGACGCGGTCGCCTTCGGCGTGTTCGTTCCCGTCTTCTTTGTCGTCACGGGGATGCGGTTCGACCTGCACGCCGTGTTCGGCGACTCGTCGGGCCTGCTCAAGCTGCCGCTCTTCACCGTGCTGTTCCTCGTCGTGCGGGGCCTGCCCACCCTTGTGCTCTACCGGGACGCGGTGTCGACACCCGACCGGCGCGCGCTCGCCCTGTACGCCGCGACCGGCCTCCCGCTCATCGTCGCCATCACGACGCTCGGCGTCTCTGCCGGCCAGATGCGGCTGAGCACGGCATCGGCGCTGGTCGGCGCCGGAATGGTGTCCGTGCTCGTGTTCCCGCTCGCGGCAGGAGCGGTCAGGCGGAGGTAGACCGCGGCGACCGCAGGAGCGCGGCCAGCTCCGCGTCGGTGGCGAGGTCGGCCGCCAGCCGGCCGTCGTCGGTGCGCAGGGCGGGGTCGGCGCCGTGGTCAAGCAGCAGGCGCGCCGAGACGACGTCGCCCCTGGCGGCCGAGGCGTGGAGCGGGACGAACCCGCCCTGCTGGCGCGCGTCGGGGTCGGCGCCGCGCTCGAGCAGCAGGCCGACGATCGCCGCGTGTCCGCCGGCGGCGGCCGAGTGCAGCGGGCGCACACGGCTCGGGTTCACGGCCACGGAATCGGGAGCGGCTCCATGCTCGAGCAGCACGGCCGTCGCCTCGAGCTGCCCGAAGTATGCGGCCAGATGGAGAGCCGTGAACCCGTCCGCGCCGGTCGATCCCACGGCCTCCGCGTCGGCCCGTGCCAGCTCGTCCAGACGACTCTCGCGGCCCAGGGCAGCGGCCTCGAACAGATCGAGCTCCGGGGCCGCGTCGGCCAGCCGCTCGGCGATCCAGGCGTGCCCGCGATAGCGCGCGAGGAGGATCGCCGACACACCGTCGGGGCCTCGCGTGGCCGCGAGCGCCGGGTCGGCCTCGAGCAGCCGCTCGACCTCCACCGTGTCCCCGGCCGCGACCGCCTGGAGCATCCGCTCCCCGCCCGGGCCGGTCATCGTGGCGCCGCAAACACGGCGGCAACCCGGTCGCGAGGCAGCGCAGGGGTGCGGTGACCATTGCGGCCGACCATCTCGTGGTTCGCGGTGAGCGCGTTGATCACCGCCTCCTCGACCGATTGCACGACCGCCTCGAAGAGCAGGTCCATCCACTTCCACTGGATGAACTCGAGCCGGCCGAGATCGGCGTCCGAGGGCTCGGCGAGGGCGAATCCGGTTGAAAATGCGCCCGGGTTGGCCGTCGAGAGCGCCAGGAAGAGATCGCCGGAGAAGTGCGAGCCGCTCGTGCCGGTGCGGGCCAGGCCGAGCGGGACCCGCCTGGCAAGGGCCTTGCATTGCCCGGGCAAGAGCGGCGCGTCGGTCGCGATCACCGCGATGACCGAGCCCCCGCCGGGCTGGAACCATGCCGTCGTCTCGAGCGGGTTGTCGTCGGCAAGCACCTCGCCGAGTGGCCGGCCGAGGATGGAAAGCTCGGATCGGGAGCCGAAGTTGCACTGCAGCAGCGCCCCCACCGTGTAGCTGGTGCGGCCGAAGTCGACGACTCGCGACGCCGAGCCCGACCCGCCCTTGAAGGCGTAGCAGTTCATGCCGGTGCCTCCGCCGACCGAGCCCTCCTCGATCGGTCCCGACCGGGCCGCGTCGATCGCCGCGATGGCGTCGTCCCTCGTGACATGACCGCCGTTGATGTCGTTCAGATAGCCGTCCCAGGTCTCCGCCGCCACGGGCAGCATCCAGAGCGCCGCGATCTCGGGGAACCGGTCGGCGACCCAGCGCACGGTGCCCTCGTGCGTCACGCCGACGGCGTGGGTGTTCGTCAGCGTGATCGGGAGCATCGTCGTCCCGGATTCCTCGATCCACGAGACGCCGGTCATCTCGCCGTTCCCGTTCAGCGAGAAGAACCCGGCGGCGACCGGATCGCCCGGATTGCCCCGTCCGCGCGGGTGGATGGCCGTCACGCCGGTGCGGACATCGTCGCCGCGGATCAGCGTCCGGTATCCGACCTCGACGCCCGGGACGTCGGTGATGGCGTTCCAGCGACCGGGCGTGCCGGGGAAGACCAGCCCGAGCGCGCGTGCCCGCGGCTTGCCGGCGGGCGTCTCATGCAGGGGTGACGGTGGGTTCGCGACCACGTTCGTGGGCAGGATCCTACGGCCGCTCGTCGGTGACAAGGTGCTGCACGGGACGGCGGAAGCCCTCGCCCAGGTCTGCGGCGACCGCCGCGGCCACATCGGGCGGCAGGAACGGCCCCGGAGTCGCGTCCGGGGCGTGCCATTCGTGATGGCGCCGGTCGACCGGGGCATCCGGGAGCGTCTCGCCCGCCCGAGCCAGGAAGTACAGGATCACCTCGTGGCGGTAGTCGCCGGACTCCACGAAGAGGTTCTCGCTGACATACAGCAGTCGCTCGACGGTGATCCGCAGCGACGCCTCCTCGATCAGCTCGCGCTTGAGCGCCTCCTCGGCCGTCTCCCCCGGTTCGACCCCGCCACCGGGGAGCCAGTAGAACGGCGCCCTGTCGGCATGGTGCGTGCGGTCGAACAGCACGCGGCCCTGGCCGTCCGGGATGACCGCGCGTGCGCGCACCGACATGGCGGGGACGGCGGATGCGCGCGCCTCAGCCGGCAAGCAGTCGCTCCGCCTCGTACACGGGCAGCACCCTGCGCAGGAAGTCGCCGGTGGAACTGCCCGCGGTCTCGGCGATCTCTTCCGGCGTCCCCTGCGCCACCACCTCACCACCGGCATCGCCGCCCTCGGGCCCGAGGTCGAGCACCCAGTCGGCCTGCTTGATCACGTCCAGGTTGTGCTCGATCACAAGCACGGTGTTGCCCGCATCGACCAGTCGCTGCAGCACCTGCAGCAGCTTCTCGATGTCGTAGGTGTGCAGCCCCGTGGTCGGCTCGTCGAGGATGTACAGCGTCCGCCCGGTGGCGATCTTGCTCAACTCGGTCGCGAGCTTGACCCGCTGTGCCTCGCCGCCCGAGAGCGTGGTCGCGGGCTGCCCCAGGCGCATGTAGTCGAGGCCGACGTCGTGCAGGGTCTGCATCCTCCGGCGCAGCTTGGGGATCTTGGCGAAGAAGTCGAGCGCCTCCTCGACCGACATGTCGAGCACGTCGGCAATCGACTTGCCCTTGAACTTGACCTCGAGCGTCTCGCGGTTGTAGCGGCGGCCGTGACAGACCTCGCAGTGGACGTAGACGTCGGGCAGGAAGTGCATCTCGATCTTGATCGTGCCGTCGCCCTTGCACGTCTCGCAGCGGCCGCCCTTGACGTTGAACGAGAACCGGCCCGGCTTGTAGCCGCGGGCACGGGCGTCGGGCGACGTCGCATACAGCGCCCGGATGTGGTCGAACACCCCGGTGTAGGTGGCCGGGTTGGAGCGCGGAGTGCGGCCGATGGGCGACTGGTCGATGTCGATCACCTTGTCGAAGACCTCGATGCCGTGCACCGCCCGGTGGGCTCCGGGCTTCACCCGGGCGCGGTTCAGGCGGTTGGCGAGGGCCTTGAAGATGACGTCGTTCACGAGCGTGCTCTTGCCCGACCCGCTCACTCCGGTGACGCAGATGAGCTTGCTCACGGGCAGGTCGACGTCGATCGCCTTCAGGTTGTGCTCGGTCGCGCCCTGCACGCCGAACCAGCCGGCATCGTGCATCCGCCGGTCGGGCACCGGGATGCAGCGGCGGCCCGAGAGGTACGCGCCGGTGATCGACCGCTCGGACGCCATCACCTGCTCGGCCGTGCCCGCGGCCACGACACGGCCGCCGTGCTCGCCGGCGCCGGGCCCCATGTCGACGATGCGGTCGGCGGCGCGGATCGTCTCCTCGTCGTGCTCGACCACGATCACGGTGTTGCCCAGTCCGCGCAGCCGCTCGAGCGTGGCCGAGGAGCTTGGCGTTGTCGCGCTGGTGCAGCCCGATCGAGGGCTCGTCGAGGATGTAGAGCACACCCATCAGCTGACGAGCCGATCTGGGTCGCAAGCCGGATCCGCTGCGCCTCTCCGCCCGACAGGCTGGCGGCCGCGCGGCCTAGGGTCAGGTAGCCCACGCCGACGTCGGCCAGGAAGGTCAGCCGCTCGCGGATCTCCTTGAGGATGCGGGCGCCGATCGCACGCTCGGTGTCCGTCAGCTCGAGCCCGTCCACATAGTCGATTGCCGCGATGACCGACATGCGCGTCACCCCGGCGATGTTGATCCCGCCCACCGTGACCGCGAGGCTCGTCTCCTTGAGCCGGTCGCCGTGACACGCCGGGCACGGCTTGAGCGCCATGTACTCCTCGATGCGCTCCTTCTGGTAGGCCGAGTCGGTCTCGCGGTAGCGCCGCTCGAGGCTCGGCACGATGCCCTCGAAGGCGAGCATGTAGCTGCGCTTGCGATTCATCCGGTTGCGGTAGGTGACGTACAGCTTGTCGCCTCCGGTGCCCTTCAGGAACAGGTCGCGGTGCGCCTCGGGCAGATCGGCCCAGGGGGTGTCGAGATCGACCTCATAGCGGTCGGCGATCGCGTTGATCACCTGGGTGTAGAAGTTCGAGTTGATCACCGTCCACGGCACCAGCGCCCCCTGGGAGATCGAGAGCGTCGGATCGGGCACGACGAGATCGGGGTCGATCTCACGCTGGGTGCCGAGCCCGGTGCAGCGCGGGCAGGCGCCGTGCGGGGAGTTGAACGAGAAGATGCGCGGCGCCAGCTCCGGCAGCGAGATGCCGTCCTCGGGGCAGGCGAATCGCTCGGAGTAGGTCATGGTCGCGCCATCGACGACGGCCACCTCGACCAGCCCCTCGGCGAGCCGCAGCGCGGTCTCGACGGAGTCGTTCAGGCGCGTGCGCAGCCCCTGCTTCATGACCAGCCGGTCGACCACCACCGAGATCGAGTGGCGCACCTGCTTGTCGAGGTCGATCTGCTCCTCGAGCAGCATCTGCTCGCCGTCGACCTTGACCCGCGTGTACCCGTCGGCCCGCAGCTGCTCGAACAGATCGCGATATTCGCCCTTGCGCGTCCGCACGACCGGCGCGTCGATGGTGAAGCGCGTCCCCTCGGGCAGCATGAGCACCTGGTCGACGATCTGCTCGGCCGACTGGCCGGTGATCTCACGGCCGCACTTGGGGCAGTGCGGGTGCCCGACGCGCGCATACAGCAGGCGCAGGTAGTCGTAGGTCTCGGTGACCGTGCCCACGGTCGAGCGCGGGTTCCGGGCCGTGGTCTTCTGATCGATCGAGATGGCCGGCGACAGGCCCTCGATGGAGTCGACGTCGGGCTTGTCCATCTGGCCGAGGAACTGGCGCGCATAGGCCGAGAGCGACTCGACATACCGGCGCTGCCCCTCGGCATAGAGCGTGTCGAAGGCGAGGCTCGACTTGCCCGACCCCGACAGGCCGGTGATCACCACCAGCTTGTCGCGCGGCAGCGTGACCGTGACGTCTTTGAGGTTGTGCTCGCGCGCGCCCCGGATGACAATGTGCTCGTGCGCCACCGAACTCCTTAATGCCTGGAAACCGCATACTCATGCGGGAAACACCGGTATTTTAGCAACCGCGCAACCGGCGAACATGTGTTCGTCACACTACCACGCGGGTGCGGACGGAGCGCGCGGCTCGCGCCGGTCAGATCCGCTCGGGCGTCGCGAGCTCGCACCAGACGCGCGTGCCCGGCCCGGTCTCGACCCCCCAGTCCGTCGCGAGCCGGTCCACCAGCTGCAGGCCCCATCCCGAGGTGCTCCTGGGGCCGACCGGCCGCAGCACCGGACGCAGGCCGGTCGACGCCGGGTCGGAGACCTCGATCCGCAGGCACCGCGCCCGCTGCTCGATCGTCACGTCGACCCAGCCGTCACCCTCGCGGATGCCGTGCACGATGCTGTTCGTGACGAGCTCGGTGACGACAAGGCGGGCCGAGTCGAGCACCGGGCCGGGGACGCCGGGCTCGAACGTACCGACCGCGCGCCGCGCCTCGGCGACCACCGCCGGGTCACACCCCAGCCGCAGGCGGGCGCAGGTCGCGTTACGCGTCACGGATGCGTCGGGCTCGCCCGCAGCCGCCTCCCCTCAATACGCAGCATCAAGCGGAGGGTACCGCGTTTTTGACGGTGCGGTATAGACCGGGGCCCACCGCGGCCGCGTGCCGGCGCGCTCGTCGGTGAGCCCGAGCAGGAGGCCGAGCAGGAGGTCGGGGTCGGGCAGGCGCCGCAGACCGAACAGCAGTCCGCGCCGCCCACCGCCCCCGATGAGGACGCCGCCGTAGTGCAGCATGCGGCCGGCGGCCGGGCGGACGATCTCGATGTCGCAGATCGAATCCAGCTGCACGGCGGCCACCCGCTGTCCGAGGCCGCCGGTGAGCAGCACGGCCCGGCGGTCGGTCACGACCAGGACGCGCCGCTGCCAGCGTGCCACCGCCCGGGCGAACCGGGCCATGGCGTGGGCGGCGGCAACCGCGGCTGCCACAGCCAGAACCAGCCGGGCCGGCCCGAGGACGCCCAGTCCCGCGACCAGGATGGCGGCTGCGGCCGCGGCCGTCACGACCATCGCCGCACGCAGGAAGGGACGCAGCAGCACGATGCCGTGCTCGCGGCTCATGAGGTACACGCGCTCGCCGGGGGCGAGCAGACGATCGATTTGGGCCATGCCGGGGTGGATTCGCCGCGACGGGGCGAATCTCCTCTACGCAGCACTAGGCGCTGGCGGTCGCCTCGAGGTCGCGGCGCAGCTCCTTGATCTCGTCCCGCAGCTTGGCCGCATACTCGAACCGGAGCTCCTCGGCGGCGGCGAACATCTCCTCCTCGAGCGTGACCACGAGCTTCTCGAGCTCCTCGCGGTCCATGCCCTCGACCTCGGCGCCGCGGCGGCGGCGCGCCGGGCACGTGCGGCGTGACGACATCGACAGGAACTCGGCGATGTCGGAGACGCCCTTCTGGATCGACGTCGGGCGTGATCCCGTGCTCCTCGTTGTAGGCGAGCTGCTTCGACGCGCCGGCGGTCGGTCTCCTCGATGCGCGTACGTGGATCGCCTCGGTCATGCTTGTCGGCGTACATGAGCACCGGCCGTTGACGTTGCGGGCCGCCCGGCCGATCGTCTGGATGAGCGCCGTCTGGCCGCGCAGGAAGCCCTCCTTGTCGGCGTCGAGGATCGCCACCAGCGACACCTCGGGCAGGTCGAGCCCCTCGCGCAGCAGGTTGACGCCGACCAGCACGTCGTACTCGCCGAGGCGCAGGTCGCGGATGATCTGGATCCGCTCGAGCGTGTCGATCTCGGAGTGCAGGTAGCGCGCGCGCACCCCCGCCTCGAGCAGGTAGTCGGTCAGGTCCTCGGACATCTTCTTGGTCAGCGTCGTGACGAGCACGCGCTCGCCCGCCTCGCTCGCGCCGGCGGATCTCGTCCAGCAGGTCGTCGATCTGGTTGCCGGGTCGGGCGCAGCTCGACCTCGGGGTCGACCAGATCCCGGTCGGGCGGATCAGCTGCTCGGCGACGCGGGTCGAGTGGCGCAGCTCCCACGCGCCCGGGGTCGCCGAGACGAACACGCAGCTGGCGGCACCTTGGCGAGGAACTCGTCGAAGCGCAGCGGCCGGTTGTCGAGCGCCGACGGCAGCCGGAAGCCGAAGTCGACGAGCGTCTGCTTGCGCGAGCGGTCGCCCTCGTACATGCCGCCGATCTGGGGCACCGTCTGGTGCGACTCGTCGACGAAGACGACGAAGTCGGCGGGGAAGTAGTCGAGCAGCGGTGTCCGGCGCCGACCCGGCGCGGCGGCCGTCGAGGATGGCGCGAGTAGTTCTCGATCCCGTTGCAGAAGCCGAGCTCCTGCATCATCTCGAGGTCGTACTCGGTGCGCTGGCCGGATGCCGGTGGGCCTCGAGCATCTTGCCCTGCGCCTCGAACTCGCGACCTGGCTCGAGCTCGCGCGCAGCTCCGCCTGCACGGCGTCGATCGACGGGCTGGAGCTCTCACGCTCGAGGTCGACGTACTGCGTCGCCGGGAAGACGCGTGATCGGTCGAGCCGCGCGAGCACCTCGCCGGTCAGCGGGTCGAAGTGCGTGATCGCCTCGACCTCGTCGCCGAAGAACGAGATGCGGTAGGCGGTCTCCGAGTGGGCCGGCTGGATCTCGAGCACGTCGCCGCGGACGCGGAAGCGGCCGCGGCCGAGCACCGCGTCGTTGCGCGCGTACTGGATGTCGACCAGCTTGCGCAGGACGCGTCGCGGTCTTGCTCCTCGCCCACCGTTCAGGAACACGACGCGCTGCGTCGTACTCCTCCGGCGAGCCGAGCCCGTAGATGCACGAGACCGACGCCACGATGACGACGTCGCGCCGCGAGAGCAGGTTCGAGGTGGCCGCGTGGCGCAGGCGGTCGATGTCGTCGTTGCGCGAGCAGTCCTTCTCGATGTAGAGGTCGGCCTGAGGGGACGTACGCCTCGGGCTGGTAGTAGTCGTAGTAGGAGACGAAGTACTCGACGGCGTTGTCGGGGAAGAACTCGCGGAACTCGTTGCAGAGCTGCGCGGCCAGCGTCTTGTTGTGGGCGATCACGAGCGCGGGCCGGCTGACCTTCTCGATGATCCAGGCCATCGTCGCGCGTCTTGCCGGTGCCGGTCGCGCCGAGCAGCGTCTGGTAGCGCTCGCCGCGCGCTGAGCCCGGCGGCCAGCGTCGTCGATCGCCCGCGGCTGGTCGCCGGTCGGCTCGTAGTCGGCGGAAACCGTCAGATCGGGCACACCCTCAGCTTAGCCGCGCCGTGTGTACGATCGACCCGCGATGCCCGTCCCGATCCCGGTGATACCGCCAAACCCCGCCCTGCGAGACGCCGTCATCGAGCTGCGGCCGTGGCGGCCCGAGGACGTCGAGGCGTTGATCGCTGCCAACCCACCCAGCGAGGCCGATGCGTTCGCCTGGCTGGCCGCGGAGGACGAGCGCATGCGCAGCGGCGAGGGGCTGACGCTGGCCGTGCTGGAGCGCAATGGCGCGGCGCCGCTCGGCAACGTCGGCCTGCAGGTGGGCGAGGATCGCGAGGTGGCGGAGTTCGCCTACACCGGCGCCGCGGGGGCGCGCGGGCGCGGCCTGGACACCGCGGCGGTGCGGCTGCTCGCCGGCTGGGCGCTGCGGGAGTGGGGCCTGGCCCGGCTGCAGCTCGCGACGCTCGTTGACGACGTCCCCTCGCAGCGCGTGGCCGAGGAGGCCGGGTTCCGGCGCGAGGGCGTGCTGCGCTCGTGGTCGGAGTGGAACGGCGGGCGGCTCGACATGGTGATGTTCTCGGTCCTTCCGGGAGAGCTGTGAGCGCTCCGATCACACTCCCGGAGCTGCTCCAGGGCGATGGAGTCGGACTGCGGCCGTGGCGCGAAGCCGACATCCCCGCCGTCGTTGCGATGTCGCGCGACCCGGAGGTGCTGCGGTTCACCAACGTGCCCGACCCCTACGGCGAGGACGACGCCGGCATCTGGCTGGCGCTGCAGCCGGCCCGGCTGCGGGCGGGCGACGGCGCGGCCTTCGCGATCGTCGAGCCGCCCGGCGACCGGCCGCTGGGCGCGATCGGCGTGCGCGTCCTGCACGGGCGCGGGATCGCCGAGACCGGGTATCACCTGGCACCCGAGGCCCGGGGCCGCGGCCTGGCGACGGCGGCGCTGCGGCTGGTCTCGGTCTGGGCGCTGCGGTCGCTGCCGATCGCCCGGCTGCAACTCACGACGCATCTCGACAATCCGGCCTCCCAGCGGGTCGCCGAGAAGGCCGGCTACACCCGCGAGGCGGTGCTGCGCGCCTGGGCCGACCAGCGCGGCACCCGCGTCGACCTGATCATGTACTCGCTGCTGCGCGATGAGGTGTGAATATTGAGTGCCTGGCACCGGGTATTCACAGCGGCGAGGCCGTGAATAAATGGGGCCTGGCCCCATTTATTCAGACGAGGGGGCGTTCGCGCAGGTAGGGCAGCGGGCGGGAGGGGTCGGGCGAGTCGATCTCGCGGGCCAGGCGGTGGCCGTCGAAGATCGCGTCGGCGATCAGGCGCGGGGCGACGCAGTCGCCGATCGCGTGTACCGCCTCCACCCCGTCGTGGTCGGCCTGCAGGGCGCGATAGAGCGCGTCGTCGGAGAGCCGCTGGGTCACCAGCACGACCCCGTCGGCCTGGAGCCGAAACTCGGCTCCGAACTCGTCGCGGGCGGTGACGCCCTCGGGATCGATCGCCGCGACGGTGGCGCCGCGGTGCGCGGTGATGCCGAGCTCGTGCAGGCGCCCGCGCAGGCGCACGCCCTCGAGCGTCTGGTCGCAGTAGTGGGCGACCAGGTCGAAGCAGGTGACGAGCGCCACCTCGAGGCCCTCCGAGCGCAGCACCTCGGCCACCCCCGCGCCCGTGAAGTAGCCCTCGTAGTCCACCACCACCACGCGCGACCCGGGTGGCCGCAGCCCGTCCACCATCACCTGCTCGGGCGTCAGCACATGGTCAAGCCCCGGCCCCGCGCCCGGAATGGTGGTGCGGGTCATGCCGTTCAGGCCGTCGGCCGACCAGCGCGCGCCCGTCGCGACCACGACGATGTCGGCCCCGTAATCGCGCGCCGCCGCGGAGTCGAGCGGTGTTCCCGGGACGAACTCGAGGTTGGCGAGCCGGTCGATCTGCACCCGCCGGTAGTCGACCACCCGGCCCCACTCCCCCAGTCCCGGAAGCCGCGTCACCCAGCGCATGCACCCGCCGAGGTCGTCGCCCGAGTCCACCAGGTGCACGAGCTCCAGTCCGCGCTTGGCCAGCACGATCGCGCACTCCATCCCGGCGGGCCCGGCGCCGATCACGACCGCGCTGCGGTCGGCGTTTCGGGCGCGGTCGAACCGCTCCGGGTGCCAGCCGCGGCGGTACTCCTCGCCCGCGGTCGCGTTCTGGGTGCAGCCCAGGTGGCGGCCCCAGATCGAGCGCGAGTAGCACGCGTTGCAGCCGATGCACTCGCGGATCTCGTCGTAGCGGCCCTCCTCGATCTTCACCGGCAGGAACGGGTCGGAGATCGACGGCCGGGCGGCGCCGATCAGGTCGGCGGCGCCGCTTCGCACCACCTCGGCCATGCGATCGGGATCGGTGAACCGGCCGACCACGACGATCGGCTTCTCCGTCGCCTCGCGGGCGCGGCCCGACCACTCGAGCTGGTAGCCCTGCTCGAAGAACCGCGACGGGCCGCTGTCGACCCGCTGCCAGCCGGAGAGCGCGCCGATGGTGACATCCCACAGATCGACCATGGCGTCCGCCCGGCGGATGAACTCGAGCCCCTCCGCCAGCTCGACGCCCGACCCCTCGAGCGTGTCGGCGGCGATCCGGACCGCGATCGCGCAGTCGCTGCCGACGGCCTCGCGCACCAGCTCGATCGCCTCGAGCCAGAACCGGGCGCGGTTCTCGAAGGAGCCGCCGTAGGCGTCGGTGCGGTGGTTGTAGACCGGCGAGAGAAACTGCGTCGGCAGGTAGGTGTGGGAGCCGTACACGTAGACGATGTCGAAGCCCGCGGCGCGCGCGCGGCCCGCGGCCTGCACCCACTCGCGCTGGACGCGGCGGATGTCGTCCAGATCCATCGCCCGCGGCACCGTGATCCCGTCGAAGTCGCTCGAGAGCTGCGACGGCGCGAGCGGCGGCAAGCGCGACTCGCGGGCCTCGGCGTACAGACCGCCGTGCCACAGCTCGACGCCGGCGAGGGAGCCGTGCCGGTGCGCCTCGTCGGTCATCAGCCGGAGCGCACGCGCGTCCTCGTCGTCCCACAGCCGCGCCGACACGTACGGGGACTCGTCGGTCTCGGCACTGATCGAGCAGTACTCGGTGCACACCGCCGCCCAGCCGCCCTCGGCCTTCATCCCCCTGAACGACGCCTGCGTCCAGGGCTTCTCGACCCCGAAGCCGGTGCAGTGCGGCACCTGGTAGAAGCGGTTGCGCAGCGTCTTGGGCCCGATCGGCACCGGCTCGAACAGCACGTCGTGGCGGGCCAGCCGCCCCATCAGGCGTCCGCGTCGAGCTCGGCCTTGCGCCGCTCGATGTGCTCGCGCAGCTCCTCGTCGACGGCGTCGTCGATGCCGGGATCCTGCCACTCGTGCAGGAGCCGCTTCCACTCGTCGGTGGCCACCTGGTCGACCGTCGGCGAGCCCTGCTTCTCCCAGGTCGTGTAGTTCTGCGACCGGAAGAGCGGGCTCATGAACACCCAGTCGCGAAAGTGCGCCAGCGTGTGGTCGGCCGCCAGGAACATGCCGCCAGGCCCCTCGGTGCGGATCGCGTCGAGCGCGAACTCCTCGTCGCCGAAGGCGGTGCCCTGCCCCAGGATGTCGAACATCCGCAGCACCTCGAGGTCGAGCGCGAGCTTCTCGTAGCAGGCGGTGAGGCCGCCCTCGAGCCACCCGGCCGCGTGCAGGACGAAGTCGGCCGGCGCCAGCATCGTCGCCCAGAGCGTGTTCAGGGTCTCGGCGGCCGCCTGGGCGTCGAGCGCGTTCGACGAGCACAGCCCGCCGCCGCCTCTGTAGGGAAGGTGGTAGCGGCGCGCGAGCTGGCCGCCCGCCAGCGTGCCGATGACTGACTCCGGCGTGCCGAAGGCCGGTCCGCCGGTGCGCATGTCGACGGCGGTGAAGAACGAGCCGAACAGGCACGGCGCCCCCCGCCGGATCGCCTGCACGAGCGCGATCCCGGTCAGCGCCTCGGCCACCTGCAGCGCCAGGCCGCCGGCCACACTCACGGGCGCGGTGGCGCCGGCGAGCAGGAACGGCGTCACGATCACGGGCTGGCCGGCCTGGGCCCATTCGATCAGCGCGTCCACCATCAGGAAGTCCCACACCAGCGGGCTGTTGGGGTTGACCACGCCCATGATCGCGGGCGTGCGCTCGATCCGCTCGCGGCCTCCGCAGGCGATCGCGGCCAGGTCCACCGAGTCGCGCGCCTTGGGCCCCGACGTGCCGTAACAGACGTACGGCTTGTCGGACCAGCGGATGATCGAATAGTCCATGTCGAGGTGGCGGCTGTGCTCGCTGAGGTCGCCGGCCTCGACCGTCCCGCTCTGCTGACACGTCATCAGGTCGGCGGTGTGCGCCATCTTGACGAGCTCGACGTGCTCGGCGATCCCGCCCTCGCGGCGGCCGCGCTCGCGGTCGGAGCAGAAGGGCGACCCGCCCACCGGCGCCAGCACCGGCTTGCCGCCACCGATCGTGACGGCCCGCTCGGGGTTGCGCGGCTCGAGGACGAAGGAGGGCGGCGCGGTCGCCACCATCTCCATCAGGAACTCGCGATCCCAGCGGACGCGCTCGCCGTCGACGTCCTGTCCGAGCGAGCGCAGGAGGTCGAGCGCGGCCGGGTGGCGCACCTCGGTGCCGATCTCCTCGACGATCGTCATCGCGTGCTGATGCACCGCCTCGAGGTCGTCGGGCGAGAGAACAGGGATCGCCTCCACGGCGGCGACTGTACCAGCGGCATGCGCGATCCCGCTCGACCACCGGCCCCCGGCGCGTGTATGTTCGCGGCGTGAGCGTCGTCCTCCAACAGCAGACCGCGGTCAGGGCGACCCCAGCCGAGGTGTTCGCCTTCCTGCACGACCCCGACCGGCGCCAGGACTGGGACGCGATGGTCGACCGGTGCCGGCTCGAGGGCGACCCGCCCGCCGTCGGCTCGCGGGTGCATCTGCACGGCCGCCGCAAGGCACCATCGTGGGTGGGCGAGTACAGCGAGTTCGACGCACCCCGGCGATCCGTGCTGCGCCTGGTCGACGGGGTGGGGATGCCGTTCTCGAGCTTCACGCAGACGATCACCGTGAAGCGCCACGATGCGACCACCACCGTCGTCGCGCTGCGGGTCGAGTATGCCGCCCGCGGCCCGGTGGCCCTGGTCGAGCGGTTCACCCTCCGCCCCCGCCTCGCCGGCGCGGTGCGCCGGTCGGTGGCCAAGCTGTCGGAGCGGTTCGGATGAGCGAGGACGGCCCCCGCATGGCTGCCGACTACGACCTCGTGTTCGCCGACTGGGATGCGAACACCGAGCGCCTGATCTCGATCATGAGCGCGCACCTGCCCGTGGCCCGCGGCACGCTCCTGGATGCGACCTGCCGCACCGGGATGGCGTGCGACGCAGCGGTGCGAATGGGCTGGAACGTGATCGGCGCCGACCCCGCGCCGGCGATGCTCGAGCGGGCCCGGGCGCGGCTGCCCGAACTCGACTTCCGGGTCACCGACGTGCGCCGGCTCTTCGAGGGCATCGGCCAGAGCGTGGACGCGGTGATCTCGATCGGCGACGGCCTGCCGGCGCTCGCGCGGGACGAGTTGGGCACGGCGGTGGCCGAGATGCGCCGCTGCACGCGGCTGGGCGGCACGGCCATGATCGTCGTCCGCGACTTCGTCGGCTCGCTGCGCCCGGCGGTGTGGCGCAACGACCCCGTGTGCAAGGTCACGGCGCTGTTCTCGACCCGCGGTGAGGGCCAGGTCGCCTACACGCTGCAGGTCGAGGACGCCGACGGCACGCGCACGCACACGCGCACCCTGCAGGCGGTGTCGGAGCTGGAGCTGCGCGCGGTGATGGAGGCGTCGGGCTTCCAGGTGCGCCGGTCGGGCAAGATGCTCGGCCGGGTCGTGCTCTCAGGCCTCGCCGTCTGAGGCGCGAAGGCCGCTCAGGGCAGGCCGTATGCGCGCCGGTAGAGGCGCTCGGCCGCGCGGACGTCCGAGACATAGTCGCGCGTCGCGGCGAAGCGCAGGCGCACGGGATGGCCGGCCGGGGTCTCGGCGATCCAGGCGTCGACGTTGGACTGGCCGGCGTTGTAGGCGGCCAGGGCGAGATCCAGCGCGCCGGGGCGGCCGGCGTACTTCTGCCGCAGGTGGGCGAGGTACCAGCAGCCGTAGCGAATGTTGAGGTCGGGGACGTAGAGGTCCTGGGGCACCCGGAAGCGCTTGCCGCCCGTGTGCTCGGCGATGCCGCGGGCGGTGGACGGCAGGATCTGCATGAGGCCGATCGCCCCCGCGCTCGAGCGGGTGTTGGGGCGGAAACGCGATTCCTCGTAGATGACGGCGGCCACCAGCGCCGGGTCGAGGTGGTAGAGGTGGGCGTTGCCCACCACCTCGGTGCGGTAGTCGAGCGGGTGGCCGAACCGCAGCCACCAGGTCGGCTGCGCGTGCTGCAGATATGCGTAGGCGCCGCCGGCAACGAGCGCCAGCAGGGCCAGACCCAGTACGACCCGCTTGATCATGCGAGCAGGCGCTCCGCCAGGCCGGCCACGAACCGGTCGAGGTCTTCCAGGCTGCCCGTGTTCTCGTAGACGAAGTCACTGCGCGCGGCCTTCTCGTCCTCCGGCAGCTGGTTCTCCCTCTGGGGGCGCGAGCCCGGCCGCCGCTCCTCACGCGTCGCCTCGGGTGCGGTGACCGTGAGGATCACGTCGTAGCGGTCGCCGACACCGGCCTCGAACAGGGTCGGGGCCTCGTGCACGAGGAGCCGGGCGCCCTCCCGCACCTGTGCGTCGCGCCAGCGGGAGAACTCCTCGGCCAGAAGCGGCAGCAGGAGCCCCTCGAGCCAGCGCAGCTCGGCGGGGTCGGCGAACACGATCCGGCCGACGGCCGCCCTGTCGACCGCCCCGTCCGGCCCGATCACGCCCGGGCCGAAGTGGTCGCGGACGGCGCGCTTGACGACGCCGCGCCCGTACAGGCTGCGCACGGACTCGTCACTCGAGAGCGTCGCGGCGCCGTGACGGTGGAACGCGCGCAGCGCCTCCGACTTGCCGCTGCCGATACCGCCCGTCAGCCCCACCAGCACCGGGCCGGCGGATCCAGTCATCCCTCGGTCGGCGTCCCGTCGTCCTCGTCTGGCGCGGCCTCGGCGACCGGCTCGTCGGCGACCGGCTCGTCGGCCGCGGGCTCGTCGGCCGCGGGCTCATCCGCCACGGGGTCGTCGGCGACCGGCTCCTCGGCCGCGGGCTCGTCGGCGACCGGCTCGTCCGCCACCGCCGCCTCTGCGACCGGCTCGTCCGCCGCGTCGTCGGGTGCGGCGTGCTGCTCGGCGAAGACCTCTTCGGACAGACCGAGCTCGGGCACGCGCTCCGGAGCCGGGGCGCCGCCCAGGCCAAGGTCGATCGTCTTGACCGGATCGCCCTCCTCGACGCGGCGCAGCGACAGCGACAGCCGCCGCCGCTCGGGGTCGATCTCGATGATCTTGACCTTGACCTCCTCGCCCTGCTGCACCACCTCGCGCGGATTCTCGACGTGATGCTCGGCGAGCTCGGAGATGTGGATCAGGCCCTCGACACCCGAGACGATCTCGGCGAAGGCGCCGAACGTGACCACCTTGGTGATCTTGCCGGTGACCACGTCGCCCTGCTCGGTCTCGTCGATCACGCGCTGCCACGGATCGGTCTGGGTCTGCTTGAGGCCGAGCGAGATGCGCTGCCGGTCGCGGTCGACGTCGAGCACCTTGACGCGCACCTTCTGGCCGATCTCGAGCACCTCGGAGGGATGATTCACGTGACTCCAGGACAGCTCCGAGATGTGGATCAGGCCGTCGATGCCGTCGAGGTCGACGAACGCGCCGAAGTCGACGATGTTCGAAATCTGGCCCTCGACCTCGACGCCCGGCGAGAGCCGGTCGAGGATCTGCTGCCGCGCCTCCTTGCGCTCCTCTTCGAGCACGGCCCGGCGGGAGAGCACGACGTTGTTGCGGCTACGGTTGAGCTCGATCACCTTGCACAGGAGCGTCTGGTCGCGGTACTCCTCGAGATCCTGCACGCGCCGGATGTCGACCAGCGAGGCGGGCAGGAAGCCGCGCACCCCGAGGTCGATGATCAGGCCGCCCTTGACGACCTCGATGACCTTGCCCTCGACGGGCTCGCCGCTCTCGGCGGCCGCCTCGATCCGCTGCCACGCCTTCTCGAACCGCGCCCGCTTCTTGGACAGGATCAGACGCCCCTCGGCGTCCTCCTTCTGCAGCACCAGCGCGTCGATCTCCTGACCGACCTCGACCTCGTCCTCGGGGTTGACCGAGCGCCGGATCGAGAGCTCGGCGATCGGGATGACCCCTTCTGACTTGTACCCGATGTCGACGAGGATCTCGTCCTTGTCGACCCGCACGACGGTGCCGGTGACGACGTCACCCTCGCTGAAGTTCGTGAGCGTGCGGTCGTAGTCGGGGATCATCTCCCCGTCTACTTCGATCATCCAGGTATCGGTATCTGTCGTGGCCATGAAGAGTGCAGCACAGCGCGGCCGGGACCAGCCCTGCGTTGGCCGGTAGTATACAAACGGCTTAGCCGCTTGTGATCAGGTGGCCGTTGGTCTCGATCGCGGCCGACTCAGGGCCCATCACGACCTGCCCGGCCGCGCCCAGGGTCACGGTCGCGGCGATGTTGGACGGATTGACCGCCACCATCCCGTTCGGGTAGGTGCGCAGCCACACCGGGCCCTGCTGTACGGGCGGGCTGTCGGGCGGCTTCCCCGGCTGGATGGCGTAGAGCGGCGAGCCCGCCGGGTCGGGAGCGACGTACGCCGAGGATCGCTGGATCTGCACCAGCAGGAATCCGGCCAGGCCGTACACCGCCTGCGCCCGCGACAGCGGACCCCGGTCGGGGACGTACGTGCCCGACTCCCAGATGCCGACCTGCCGGTAGTAGTTGAGCTCGGTGTTCCACGCCGGGCCGCTCAGATGGGCGAAGCCAACGCCGGTGGTGACCGCATCCGTGCTGTTGATTTGCGTGAAGTCGATCACCGAGGGCGGCCCGTTTGCCGCCAGCAGCGAGTATCCCCCCTGGAGCTTCAGCACCGTCCGCACGAGCGCAAGCGCCGCGGCGAGGTCGAACCGGCGCTGGCTTTCGGTCATCGGCTTGCCCGTCGCGGGGTCGATCGGGATCCCGCTCCAGTCGGGGTCGTTGCCGGCGTCGATAACCGCCACCCCGGTCCAGCCGCCCGCCGTCAGGCTCTTGTGCAACGTGCACGGCCCAGGCGTCCCGGTACCTGTTCGACGTGAAGTTGAGCAGCACCCAGGTCGGGATGCTGCTGGGGGTGAATCTCGGCACCGGACTGTGAGTGGACGATCCACCCGGGATGGTGCGCTCGCACCCAGTCGAGACCAAACCCGGCCAGGCCGCAGCCGTTGCAGGCGTAGAGCAGCGATCGCTCCTGCCAGGCGGCCAGGCCGGAGTTCGTGTTGCGCATCGTGCGGGGAAGCGTGCCCCAGGACTGGGGACCGATCACCGCGGCGTACTGCAGACCGATGCAGCGGGCCCGCCCAGCGTCGGAGCCTTCGCCGGGGCGAACGCAAGCGACACGCCCGGCTTGCGAAGGCCGGCGCAGGCGCGGGGGCGGTTTCGCGGCGGAGCTCGCCCCCGCAGGAGGCGGCCACGAATAGCGCCGCGAGAGCGGCGATCGCCGTCAGGAATCGCATCGAGTACAGCGGCCTGCGGGTGTTCCGATGACGCCGCCGTCGGGCGGGGTGATGACCGCCACCACGTCGACGGCCAGCTCCGCGCCGCAGTGGCGGCAGAAGCCGCCCTCGGGCGGGTGGTAGCTGAGGGTAAAGGCGATGTCCGCGTCGACGCCAGCGCCCCGGGCCGAGACGACTCCGCGACCGGCCCGGACGCGCCCGAACTCGAGCTGCACCTGGCCGCTGTGATCCTCGCCGTTCGCGTGCACCGTCCCGGTCGCGACGCCGAGCGCTCCATCGAGATCGTCGGCCGAGACCGCGGGCAGGTAGAGCTCGGCGATCACGTGCTCGCCGCGGACACCGGCGTCGATCCACAGGTAGGTGCCGGGCTCGTCGCCACGCCGCGCCGGTAGTGCGCTGATCGTGCCCGAGATCTGCGTCCAGGTCACTTCGCCTCCAGCCAGGTCGCGCCGACCCCGACGTCCACCGCGAGCGGCGGGTCGAGCGGATAGGCCGCGGTCATCTCGTCGGCGACGAGCGCGCGCAGCGCCGAGGTCTCGCCGTCGGCCACCTCGAAGAGCAGCTCGTCGTGGATCTGGAGCACCAGCCGCGACCGCCGGCCCTCGTCGCGCAGGCGCCGGTGGATGGCGATCATCGCGACCTTGATGATGTCGGCCGCGCTGCCCTGCATGATCGTGTTCACCGCCAGGCGCTCGCCCAGGCTGCGGGTCTGGTAGTTCGATGCCCGCAGCTCGGGGATCGGCCGGCGCCGGCCGAAGAGCGTCGTCACATAGCCGTCGGCCTTCGCCCGCTCGATGGTCGCGGCGATGAACTCGCTCACACGCGGAAAGCGGGCCAGGTAGGTGTCGATGAAGGCCTGCGCCTCCTCGCGCGAGATGCCCAGCTGCTCGGAGAGGCCGAAGGAGCTGATGCCGTAGATGATCCCGAAGTTGACCGCCTTGGCCCTGTTGCGCTCCTCGCGCGTCAGCTCGGCCGCCGGCTTGCCCAGCACCTGCGCCGCGGTGACGCGGTGGATGTCCTCGCCGCGGGCAAAGGCCTCGTGCAGGACGGGCTCGCCCGCGAGGTGGGTGAGGATGCGAAGCTCGACCTGGGAGTAGTCGGCCGACAGCAGCCTGAAGCCCTCACCCGCGACGAAGGCGCCGCGGATCTCGCGCCCGAGGGGCGTGCGGATGGGGATGTTCTGCAGGTTGGGGCGGATCGACGACAGCCGCCCCGTCGCGGCGGTCGTCTGGCTGAAGGTCGTGTGCAGGCGCCCGTCGGCGGGGTCGATCAGGTCGGGCAGCGGCACCAGGTAGGTGTTCAGGAGCTTCGACTGCTCGCGCCACTGCTCGACGACGTCGACGATCGGGTTCAGGTGGCGGATCTTGGCCAGAACACGCGCGTCGGTGGAGTAGCCGGTCTTGCCGCGGCGATCGGACGGCAGGTTCAGCCGCTCGAACAGCACCTCGCCGAGCTGCTTGGGCGATCCGATCACGAACGGCCCCCCGGCCAGCTCGTAACAGCGGGCCTCGAGCTCCTCGACCTGGTCGGCCAGCTTGGCGGCGATCTCGGCGAGCCGATAGGTGTCGACGCGGATGCCGACGGCCTCCATCGACCCCAGCACGGGCACGAGCGGCAGCTCGATGTCCTGGTACAGGCTCGTCATATCGCGCTCGGCCAGGCGCTCGGCGGCGCGCGGGTGCAGGCGGCGCGTGGCGGCCGCCGCGCGCACGAGCGCCGCGGTCTCGTCGTCGGCTGCGACCTGCAGCCCCAGGCCCATCTCCTCGGCCAGGTCGTCGATCTCGTACGTCGCCCGGCCGGGATCGAGCAGGTACGCGGCGATCGCCGTGTCGCCCGCCGGAACGAGCGCCGGATGCTTGAGGCCGTGCGTCAGCACGCGCCGGTCGCGCAGGGCCTCGACCACCCGGCCCGTCTCGGCCTCGACCACAAGCGTGTCGGCGCCGTCGCCGGTGACGGCCGCCCGGCTGCCGCCGGCTGCGAGCGCCACCTCGTCGGCGAGCGCCTTCAGTTCGTCAACGCCGCCCTCGCGCCATGTCAGCTCGACTCCCTCGAGCACCTCGGCCGGGGCGCCCGGGACGGCCTCCTCGAGCTCGTCGACGCGCTTGAGCAGCGCCCTGAACTCGAGCTTGCGGAAGAGCTCCTTCATCGTCGAGCGGTCGGGGGGCTGCACCACCAGGGCATCGAAGTCGACCTCGATCTCGAGATGCCGGTCGATGGTCGCGAGCTTTTTCGACCTGACCGCATCCTCGGCCGCCCTTCGCAGGTTCTCGCGCCGCTTCTCGCCCGACACGGCATCCAGGTTGGCGTACACGCCCTCCATCGAGCCGAACCGGACCAGGAGCTCGGCCGCCGTCTTGTCGCCGATCCCTGGGACACCGGGGATGTTGTCGGAGGTGTCGCCCTTGAGACCGATGAAGTCAGGCACGAGCTCGGGCCCGATGCCGTAGCGCTGGCGGATCCGGTCAGGCGTGTAGACCACCACGTCGGAGACGCCGCGCGGAGTCATCATGATGCACACCTGCTCGGAGGCGAGCTGGAACGCGTCGCGGTCGGTCGAGACGACGCAGACGCGGTGCCCGGCCTTCTCGGCCTTGGCCGACAGCGTGCCGATCACATCGTCGGCCTCGTTGCCCAGCACGCGGAAGTTGCGGTAGCCGAACGCCTCGACCAGCGGCTCGAAGTGCGGCACCTGCTGGCGCAGGAGATCGGGCATCGGCCGGCGGTGGGCCTTGTACTCGGCGTCGAGCTCGATGCGGGCGGTCGGCTTCTCGTCCCAGGCCACGAGCACCGTCGCGGGCCGGTAGTCGGCCAGGAGCTTCATCAGCATGTTCGCCATGCCCAGGAGCGCGTTGGTGGGGAACCCGTCCACCGTCTGCAGCTCCTCCGGGAGGGCGAAGAATGCGCGGTAGGCCAGGCCGTTGCCGTCGACCAGGAACACGTCGCACTGCTTGGCGGGGGTGTCGTCGAGGTTCAGATCCTTGGGCTGAGCCTGCTTCACCGTCGCCATCCGACGCAGCGTATCCGAGGCGGCACTCGGCGTAACTACAATCCCGGCCCGATGGCAATCATCCCCTCAGCGTCCTACAGCCTCACGATGCGCGTCGAGATCCCGTCTGCGTCGGGGTCGTTCGCCAGCGTCGCGGCGGCCATCGGCGAGGCCGGCGGCGACGTGGGCGCCATCGACCTGGTGCGCGTGACCAAGGACCACACGGTGCGCGACATCACCGTCGCCGCGGCCGACGACGAGCACGGCCAGCGCATCGTCGACGCGGTCCGCGCGATCGCCGGCGTCCAGATCGGCAATGTCTCGGATCGCACGTTCCTCATGCACCTCGGCGGCAAGATCGAGGTGCACAACAAGGTGCCGGTGAAGACGCGCGACGACCTGTCGATGGCCTACACACCGGGCGTCGCCCGGGTGTGCATGGCCATCCACCGCGACCCCGACAAGGCGCGCACGCTCACGATCAAGCAGAACACGGTCGCGGTCGTCACCGACGGCACCGCGGTGCTCGGCCTCGGCGACATCGGGCCGGCGGCGGCGATGCCGGTGATGGAGGGCAAGGCGATGCTGTTCAAGGAGTTCGCGGGCATCGACGCCTGGCCGCTGTGCCTCGACACGAAGGACACCGAGGAGATCATCACCATCGTCAAGGCGATCGCACCCGGGTTCGGCGGCATCAACCTCGAGGACATCGCCGCGCCGCGCTGCTTCGAGATCGAGGGCCGGCTCCGGCGCGAGCTCGACATCCCCGTCTATCACGACGACCAGCACGGCACCGCGGTGGTGGTGCTGGCCGGCCTCCTGAACGCCGCCAAGCTGGTCGGAAAGCGCATGGAGGACCTGCGCGTGGTGCTGGTCGGCGTGGGCGCCGCCGGCGTGGCCGTCAGCAAGCTCCTGATGGAAGCCGGCGTGCAGGACATCATCGGCTGCGACCGCGAGGGCGCGCTGCATCCGGGCAAGAAGGGGCTGACCGCGATCAAGAAGTGGTATGCGCGCAACACGAACCCGCGCCGGTTCACCGGCACGGCCAACGAGGCGCTGCGCGGCGCCGACGTCTTCCTGGGCCTGTCCGGCCCCGGCTCCGTCTCGGTGGAGGCGGTCAAGTCGATGGCGAACGATGCCATCGTGTTCGCCATGGCGAACCCCGATCCCGAGGTGCGGCCCGAGGAGATCGAGGGCCACGTGCGCGTGATCGCCACCGGGCGCTCGGACTACCCCAACCAGATCAACAACGTGCTCGCGTTCCCGGGCATCTTCCGCGGCGCCCTCTCGGCGTCGGCGACCGCGATCAACGAGACCATGAACCTGGCTGCGGCACGCGCCATCGCGAGCGTCATCGGCGAGGACGAGCTGCACGAGGAGTACATCATCCCGAGCGTCTTCAACAAGGCCGTCGTCGAGTCCGTGGCCGCGGCCGTGTACGAGGCCGCGATCGAGACCGGCACCGCCAGGCGCACCGCCGGCCCGCCGACGGACGCCTCAGCGATCTACCGCTGAGGCGTCACCGGCTGGGTGCTTACGCGGCTTCGCTGCGCAGGCCCTGAATCTCGTTCAGGGCTGCGAGCTGCTGCAGCGCGTCGGCCTCGAGCTGGCGGACGCGCTCGCGCGTCAGGCCAACGCTGCGGCCGATCGAGTCGTAGTTCTGCGGGTCGCCGCCGTCGAGCCCGAAGCGCAGCTCGAGGATCCGGCGCTTGCGCTCGGACAGGTGTCCGAGGCCCTCGACCAGCATCTCGCGGCGCAGCGACTCCTCGACCAGCTCGTCGGTGCGGGGCGACGACTCGTCGGCGATCATGTCGCCCATCTCGGAGTCGCCGTCGTCGCCGACGGGCGTGTGCAGGGACGCCGTCCGCGGCAGTGCGCGGGCGTCGACCACATCGGGTACCGCAACGCCGGACGCCGCAGCGACCTCGTCGTCGGTCACGTCACGGCCGAGCCTGGCCTCGAGAGCCGACCGGGTCGCATCGACCCGGCGGACGCGCTCGGACACATGGACAGGCAGCCGGATGGTGCGCGACTGGTTGGCGACCGCCCGCTGCACGGCCTGGCGGATCCACCAGGTGGCGTACGTCGAGAACTTGAGGTCGCGGCGCCAGTCGAACTTCTCGACCGCACGCACGAGCCCGATCGTTCCCTCCTGAATCAGGTCCAGGAACGGCACGCCGTGCCCGCGATAGCGCTTGGCAACCGACACCACCAGCCGCAGGTTCGACTCGATCATGCGCTGCTTGGCCTTGTCGTCGCCCTCTTCCACGAGCTTGGCCAGACGCTGCTCATCTTCCTTGGCGAGCAGCGGGTGGCGGGAGATCTCGTGCAGGTACCGGTCGAGGCTGTCGGTCGGGCCGACCGCCGCAGCCGCGGCCGTCGCTGCGGCCGCCACGGACGCCGCCATGGCGATCTCGTCGGCGTCGCCCGCGGGCACGATCTCGACTCCCTGATCCGACAGTTCCGCCGTCAGGGTCTCAACGTCTTCGTCATCAAGGTCGAGGTCGACGGCGACCGCCGCCAGCTCCTCTTCGGCGAGGAGGCCACGGTCGTGAGCCGACTCGATCATCAGCCGCACACGCGGCTCGTTCATAAGCACTGTCATCGTCCCTCGATTGCCCGGCGACGGCATCACCCGTCCGGGCCTGGTAGTCATGTCAGATGGCTGCCTACCTGTGAATCTTCGATCAGTCAGGCTGGTCACTGCCCGGCTGACGCCGGGGCAGCGATCATCGGGGGCAGCCCCCACCCGATAAACTCATTGTACCAGAGGGATGCAAGTTGCGCTTGTCTGGCGGAACGGGCGTTCACACGCGATCCATACGCCTGGGCCCGTCAGTACCGGTCCATGTATTCGTCGATCTCCCACTGGTGCACCTGCTCGTTGTAGGCGGCCCACTCCTCGCGCTTGAGCCGGACGTATTCGGTGAAGATGTGATCGCCGAGCGCGTCGCGCACGACCGCATCGGCCTCGAGCGCGTCGAGCGCGTGGGCCAGATCGTGCGGGAGGCTGCCGATGCCGAGCGACTCGGATTCCTCCTCGGTCATGTGGTAGATGTTGCGATTGACCGGCTCGGGCGGCACGAGGCCGCGGCTGATGCCGTCGAGGCCCGCCGCGAGCATGCACGCGAGGGCCAGGTAGGGGTTCGCGGTCGGATCGGGGGTGCGCAGCTCGATCCGGGTCGAGCGGCCGCGCTTGGCCGGCACGCGGATGGCGGCCGACCGGTTCCCGGGCGACCAGGCGATGTAGACCGGGGCCTCGTAACCGGGCAGGAGCCGCTTGTAGGAGTTCACGGTCGGGTTGGCGACCGACGTGATCGCGGGCAGGTGCTCGAGCACCCCGGCGATGTACGAACGGCAATCGCCCGACAGCCGCAGCTCGTCGGACTCGTCGAGGAACGCATTGTCACTGCCGCGCGCAAGCGACTGGTTCACGTGCATGCCGGAGCCGTTCTCGCCCTGGATGGGCTTGGCCATGAACGTCGCGTGCATGCCATGGCGGGCCGCGATCGTCTTCACCACCATCCGGAAGGTGACCAGGTTGTCGGCGGTCGTGAGCGCGTCGGCATGGCGGAAGTCGATTTCGTGCTGGCCGATCGCGACCTCGTGGTGGGCGGCCTCGAGCTGGAAGCCCATCTGCTGCAGCGTCACCTCGATGTCGCGCCGGCAGTCCTCACCGCGGTCGAGTGGCGCAACGTCGAAGTAGGTGGCGGCGTCGTGCGGGTCGACCGTCGGGTTGCCGTCGGGGTCGAGCTTGAAGAGGAAGAACTCGGCCTCGGGGCCGACATTCATGGTGTACCCCAGGTCGGCAGCCTGCTTGAGCACGCGCTTGAGGTTCGTGCGCGGATCGCCGGCGAACGGGGTGCCGTCGGGGTCGGCGACGTCGCAGATCAGGCGGGCGGTGCGCGAGGCCTCGGTGCCGCGCCATGGCAGCACCGCGTATGTCGCGGGGTCGGGCAGGAAGTACATGTCGGACTGCTCGATGCGCTTGAAGCCGCGAATCGACGACCCGTCGAACATGAGCTCGTTCGCGAGCGCTTTCTCGAGCTCGTCGACCGGGATCGACACGTTCTTCACCGGGCCGTACGGCTCGGTGAACTGCAGCCGAACGAAGGCGACGTTGTCGCGCCGACAGCGTTCGATGACCTCCTGCTTGTCCATGCGGCTCCTTCCTCTGGTTGGCCCTCTGGCGGCGCCAAGTCTAACGACCGCCCGTGACGGACCAGCCTCGCGCGACCCGGCGCTGGGCCGGGCCGCGCGAGGGAGTTAGATCAGCCGCCTGCGGCCAGGGCGTGGGCGAACGCGAACCCGTTCACCGTGCCCAGTCCGCTGGCCATGTCGTAGCCACGGACGGCGTTCCAGCCGGGGACCGAGAACAGCGGGTTGCCGTTCGGACCCACGACCAGGAACGTATTCGTGCCCGAGGTGATGTCGACGATCCCGGAGCCGTCGCCTCTGGCGATCCTGTACATCGCCGGGTTGATCCATCCCAGCCGGTGACCCGCGATCTGGTCGGCGATTGCGACCACGCCCGAGAAGAGCGGGCTGGCCTCGCTCGTGCCGCCGACGACGTAGAAGCCCGGCCCGAGCGGCTGGAAGCTCAGGAACACCAGCGCACCGCCGTTCACGGCCGCGCTCATGCTGATGTCGGGCGTCGACCGGCCGTTGCCGGTGCCGCGCACGTGGTGCTGGAACGACGGCAGGCCGAAGACATGCGACGGTCCACCGCCCCCGGCGGCGTCGATGCCGACGGGGATGTCGTTCCACACGTTGTCGGGCGCCGTGCGGTTCCCGTTGGCGTCCAGGTGGAGCTGCGTCCCGCCGACGCTGGTCACCAGCGGATCGCTGGAGGGCCAGATGATGGCGGGGTGGCGGAAGTACGTGCCGTTCAGCCGTCCCTCGGCCGATCCGCTGTCGCCCGAGCTCGCGAGCATCGTGACGTGATGGGCGCGGGCGTTCTTGTTCGCCGAGCGCAGCTTCAGGATCGACGCCTTGCTCGGGAACGTCTCCTCGGTTGCGCCGAAGCTCTGCGAGAACACATCGCCGACACCCGCGTTGATGAGCTTGTTCTCGGCCTTCACGATCTGCGGGAATCCGACCGTGCCCTCGGTCTCGGCGACCGGCGTCTCGGCGAGCACGATGTTCGCCTTGGGGGCCATCAGGTGTGACATCTCGACGTCCAGGGTCGTCTCGAAGGCCCAGTTGACCATGGTGGCGTTGGTCGGATCAAATGCCGGCACCGGACCGACGGGCTGCACGACCTTGAACGACGGCGGCGCCGGCAGGCCGAAGGCACTGTCGAACGACGCCAAGTCGGCCTTGATGGTCGGCGAGCCGAACGAGTCGACCAGGACGATCGTGCGTCCCTGCCCGGCATCCCCGTTGGCATACAGAGGCGCCATGTTGTACGCGGTCCGGAACTGCTGTGGCGAGTAGCAGGCGACGCCGAGCTTCGCCTCGCACTGCGCCGTCGTCGGCGGTGCCTGGGCCGCGCCGGCGGCGAACCGCCAGGTCAGGCCCTTCTTCGTGGCGTGCCACGCCGAACTGGAACCCTTGATGTGCGGCACGCTCGCCGGCCGTGCCGACGCGGCCGGCGCTCCCACGGCCACGCACACGCCCACCATCGCGACCACACCCAGCAGACGCTTGCTCATAACACTGCCCCTCCCCCGTTGGTGATTCAAACCTGCCCTCGGGTGAGACTAGTCGGAACCGGTCAAGCCTGCAAGCACGAGCGGCACGCCCCGGGGAGCGTGCCGCCCGTCGGGAAGATCACGCCGCCTCGGCGACCAGATCCTTGTCGTCCGCCACCGCGGCGGTGGCCTCCTGCTGGTTGTGGGTGCGGATGAAGGCGAAGGCCACAATGGCGCCCACCAGCGCCACCCCGGCCGAGTAGCGCAGGCTGTGCGAGAGGGCGTAGATGAACACGTCGGACGACGCGTGCCCGGCCGCTGCGCGCGTGTTGGACAGGTGCTCGAAGATCGCCGTCAGGCTGGCGACGCCGAACACGCCTCCGATCATCCGCGTCATCGACAGCACGCCGGACGCGGCGCCCGCCTTCGTGCGGTCGACCGAGCTCATGACCACCGCCGTCATCGGCGACATGGTCATGCCCATTCCGAGGCCGCCGACGATGAACGCGGGCAGGAGGGTCGAGAAGCCGCTCGTGTCACTGATGCGCGACTCGAGCAGGAGCGACGTCGCCACCAGGAGCATCCCCAGCGTCAGCAGCCCGCGCGAGCCGAACCGGTCGCTGAGCCTGCCCGCAATCGGTGCGGTGACGATGATGAGGACGGTCATGGGCAGGAAGCGAACGCCCGTCTGCAGCGGCGAGAGCCCCTCGACGTCCTGCATGTAGAGGGTGATGAAGAAGAAGGTCGCGAACATCGAGAACGTGACCAGGAACGCGACCACGTTGCCCGCATCGAAGTTGCGGCTGCGGAAGAAGTCCATGTTCAGCATCGGGTCGCGTCCGCGCAGCTGCAGGACGATGAACGCCGCGAGGCTGATCACGCCGACCGCGAACTCGATCGCAATCCGGTTGGATGTCCAGCCGTAGCTGTTGGCCTGCACCAGCCCCAGCACGAGGCCACCCAGCCCCACCGAGAGGGTGAGGATCCCGAGCACGTCGATGCGGCGGATCGCGGTCTCATCGCGCGACTCCTGCACCGCCCAGATCGTCAACGGCACCGCCACCAGTGCGACGGGGACGTTGAGGAAGAAGATCCACTCCCAGCCGGCCTTCTCGACCAGCAGGCCGCCCAGGACGGGCCCCATTCCCAGGGCCATGCCCGAGATGCCGGCCCACAGGCCGAGCGCCCGGCCCAGGTCGCGGCCGCTGAAGGTGTGTGTGAGGATCGAGAGCGTGCCCGGCATGAGGAACGCGGCGCCGGCGCCCTGGACGCCACGGAAGAACACGAGCTCGTTGATCGAGCCCGAAAGGCCCGCGCCGATCGAGCCGAGCGTGAACACGATCAGCCCGCCCAGGAACATGCGCTTGCGGCCGAACACGTCACCCAGCCTGCCGCCGGTCACGAGCAGGACGCCGAAGACGAGCGTGTAGGCGTTCACCGTCCAGGAGAGCTCCGAGATGGACGCGTTGAAGCTGTTCTTGATGGCCGGCAGCGCGATGTTCACCACGGTGTTGTCGAGCATCACCATGAACAGGGCGAAGCACATCGCCGCCAGCGTCCACCTCTTGCGATTGGCCTCATTCATTACAGGCATTTACCGGTCCCCTCTCTCCTCGGCGGCCGCCAGCACCCGAAGGAGCGACTCCCGCATCTGCTCAAGCTCTCGCGATGGCAACACCGCGAACGATTTTCCGACCTGCTCGAAGAACTTCGGCAGGCGTTCTGCCAGCTCCCGGCCCTCGCCGGTCAGCGTGACCCAAACGACGCGGCGGTCGCGCAGGTCGCGCTCGCGGCGGACGTATCCGGCCTGCTCCAGGCGGTCGATGACACCCGTCACCGTCGACGCCAGCATGTGGCAGTCGCGGCCCAGGTCGCGGGCCGAGGCCCGGCCGTCGGCGGCCTGCAGGGTCTGCAGCGCGATGGCCTGGGGCATGGTCACGCCCTGCTCCTCGAGCAGGGGCTTGGTCGCCCGCTTCGCCCGGATCGCCACGTCGGACCACAGCCGCCCGACCTCTGCGGCAAGCTCAGCCTTGGATATCGTTCGTGCGGCCATAATTCGCGTTCGTTCCTTTCACACCTAAAAGGTTCGTACACGAACTATAGCGACGCGAACGAACTGCGTCAAGCACTACACGCGCTCAGCGGCGACCGCGATCTCCTCCGCCACTTCGGCGATGTCGCGGTTCGCGTTCCAGACCTGGAGCTGGCGGTGCGCGCCGTTGCCGTTGTCGAGGATCCAGTCGATCCGCGCGAGCGCGTCGGCACAGCCCAGCGTGCGGGCGATCGGGCGGAGCTCCCGCAGGCGGCGCTTGGCCAGCGTTCGGGCCGACATCTTCACCCGCTTGCCGGCGGCGAGATCCATCAGCGGCGCATCCATCCCGTAGCGCAGCGCGAGCCACTTGTTCTCGGCCAGCAGCATGCGGTGATACGAGAGCACGTCCTGGCCGTCGAGGTAGCGGTCGAGCAGGAGCTTCACCAGGCACTGCACGTAGGCCGCGAGCGCGATCGAGTCCTCGACGCGGGTCTGGCAGTCCATGACCCGCAGCTCAAGGGTGCCGAAACGGGGATGCGGGCGCACGTCCCACCACAGGTGGGTGTAGTCGCCGATGGCGCCGGTGGCCTCCATGAACCCGACGGCCTGGGCGTAGTCGTCGTAGTCCCTGAACCGCGGCGGCAGGCCGCTGCGGGGGAACGCCGAGAACACCATCGCCCGGGTCGAGGCGAGACCGGTGTGGTCACCGCGCCAGAACGGCGAGTTCGCCGAAAGCGCGAGCAGGACGGGCAGCTCGATCAGCACGCCCTCCATGACCGCGAGGCACGCCTCGGGCGAGGGCACGGCGACGTGCACGTGCATGCCGAAGACGAGCTCGCGGCGAGCGACGTACTGGAGCATCTCGACCAGCGCCCGGTAGCGGTCGCGGGCGGTGATCTTCTGGTTTTCAAACAGCGAGAAGGGATGCGTGCCGGCGGCTCCCAGCCGCATGCGATGGGAGCGGGCCTGCTGCCCGACGTACTGACGGATCAGGCGCAGGTCGGCCGCGGCGGCGGGGATGTCGTCGCAGACGATCGTGCCCGACTCGAGCACGCACTGCATCAGCTCCGGCTTGAGCCGCTCGGCCATCTCGCCGTCCCCGACGTCGGCCAGGATCTCCTCGACCCCCGAGACAAGGTCGTACCCGGCCGGGTCGAGCAGCATGTACTCCTCCTCGATCCCCACCGTCAGCGGCGGCCCCGACCCAAACCGGTGGTCGAGCACGCTGGAGCGCGCACTGCCCTTGCCGCCCGCACCTTCACCGGGGGATTCAGCCATGAGCGGAGGTTGTACCCCATTTCGGCTCCTGTGCCAACGCCGGCGGTAGCATTGGCCACTCGCGCAAGGGTTCTCAGGCCGAAGTGGCGGAACGGTAGACGCACGCGACTCAAAATCGCGCGGCCGCAAGGTCATGTGGGTTCGACTCCCACCTTCGGCACTCCCGTATGATCTCCGGCGGCGGCTGAGGGGCCGCCTCGATGTCCGCGACCTCCGCGCGCTCGCCGGGGGCGAGAGGAAGGAGCGTGGCGTGTCGGAAGGACTCGCCGGCCGAGACGCCGGCCACGGAGTTGGGTCGTCGGGATTCGTCGCCAGGCACGGCCTCCACAGCGACGCCCAGCGGGAGGCCGCGGGCGAGGTCGCGAGGCGGATCAGAGACGCCGGCCTGCGCACGGTCCGGCTGATCGTCGTTGACCAGCACGGCATCCCGCGCTCGAAGTACCTCTCCGGCGACGCGCTCATCTCGGCGCTCGAGAACGGCTCTGACTTCTCGGGCGCGATCTACAGCCTCGACACGGGCAACGGCGTGTTCCCGCCGGCGTTCGCCGCGGGCGGCGGCTTCGGCATCGAGGAGATGACGGGCTTCCCGGACGTGACGCTCGTCCCCGACCCGGCGACGTTCCGCGTGCTGCCGTACGCCGACCGCACGGGCTGGATCCTGTCCGATCCGTATTTCGCGAACGGCAAGCCGATACCGCTCGACGGCCGCGGCCTCCTGCGTCGCCAGCTCGCCCGGCTCGCCGAGCGCGGCCTCGAGGTCTATTCCGGCCTCGAGGTCGAGCTGTACGTGACGCGGCGGGCGCACGCGTCGGTCGGGTTCGACGAGACAGGCCTGCCGGGCGCGCCGGGCGCGGCGCTCGAGGTCGAGGTGATCGAGCGCGGCTACCAGTTCCTCTCGGACAGCCGCATGGACGCCTTCGCCGGCACGATCGAGGCGATCCGCGACGGGCTCACCGACGCCGGCATCCCGCCGCGCTCGATCGAGAACGAGTGGGGGCCCGGGCAGATCGAGATCACCTTCAGCCCGATCGAGGGCCTCGCCGCGGCCGACGCCATGATCCTCTTCCGCAGCACCGTGAAGGCGGTCTGCGCGCGCCTCGGCCTGCACGCGACGTTCATGTGCTGGCCGGCGCTGCCGAACTTCTTCCCCAGCGGCTGGCACCTCCACCAGTCGCTGCTCGAGATCGAGAGCGGCAGGAATGTGTTCGTGGACGACCGCGAGCTCCTGTCACCGACCGGCCTCCGGTTCGTGGCCGGGCTGCTCGACCATGCACGGGAGATGACCGTCTTCGGCGATCCGACGACCAACGCGTACCCGCGCTTCCGCCCGTACTCGTTCGCACCCGACCGCATCTGCTGGGGCGCGGACAACCGCGGCGCGCTCATTCGCGTCCAGGGCGGCCCTGGCGACGCCGGCACGCACGTCGAGAACCGGCTCTCGGAGCCGGCCGCAAACCCGTATCTGTGGCTCGCCGCGAACATCGCGGCGGGGCTCGACGGCATCGACCGCGGCATCGATCCACCGGCGCCGGTCGAGGGCGATCCGTACGTCGCCGACGCGCCGCTCCTGCCGCAGTCGCTCGGAGAGGCCGTCGACGATCTCGAGCGCAGCACGTTCTACCGGGCGGCCTTCGGCGATGCGCTCGTCGACTACCTCGTGATGATGAAGCGCTTCGAGCTCAAGCGCTACGAGGAGGCCGGCGCGGCGGTCGACGAGCCGGAGAGCTCCGGGCGCAGCGCCTGGGAGATGCGCGAGTACTTCGAGTTCTACTGATGTGCCGCCTGCTCGCCCACGTGTCCCGCCGTCCGCTCACGGTGGCCGAGGCGATCGGCGACGCCGACCTCGCCTCGTTCGGCGACCTCTCGCCGCGCCACCCCGACGGCTGGGGCATGGCCTGGTGGCGGTCGCTCGACGCGGCCGGCGACGGCGCCGTCCCCGAGCGCCGGCGCGCGGTCGGAAGCGCGCGCGAAGACCCGGAGTTCACGGCGACGATGCGCGGCGTCGCGGGCTGCGCGAACGTCGTGCACCTGCGCGGTGCGACGCCCGGGCTCACCGTCGAGCTCGAGAACTGCCACCCGTTCGTGCGCCCCGGCGCAGCCTTCGCGCAGAACGGCGCCATCCACCCCCAGCACCGCCTGCCGGAGCTCCTGCCCGGCGCACCTCGAGGCCGAGGTCGCCGGATCGACGGATAGCGAGCGCCTGTTCCTCCACCTGTACGACCAGCTCGAGGACGGCGGGCCGTTTGTCGAGGTCGTCCGCGACGCGCTCGCGGAGGTGCTCGAGCGGTTCACGTCGCCGGTGTTGAACGCGATGTACCTGACGCCGGACAACCTGCACGTCATCAATGCGCACAACCCGACCGCGCTGCCGTACCCCGGCGACCCACACGACCTCTTCGCGCTGCGCTTCCGGGTCGACGACGATCTCGTGGTCATCGCGTCGACCGGCTTTGACCAACCCGAGTCGCGCGGCTGGCACACGCTCGACAACATGACGATCCTGACGGTCGCGCTCGACACCCTCGAGGTCCGCATCGACGCACTCGACGGCGTGCCCGTCCCCTCCTACGACTACTCGGAGAGCCTGTGAGCACGCACCCCCAGCGCGTCGTCCTGGTCACCGGCGCGGCCGGCGGCATCGGTGCCGCGACCGCCCGCACCCTCGCCGCCGAGGGCGCCGCGCTCGTCATCCACGACGTGCGCCGCGACGGACGGCTCGCCGAGCTCGCCGCCGAACTCGGCGACGCGGCCCACGCGCTTGCGGCCGACCTGCGCGACCCGGCGGCGGCGGACGCGCTCTGGCGCGAGGCTGTCGCCTGGCGCGGCCACATCGACGTCCTCATAAACAACGCGGGCATCTACGAGGCGGCCAGCCCCGACGGCGATCTCGCGACCTGGCAGGCGGCGTGGGAGCGCACGCTCGCGATCTGCCTCGTCTCGCCGGCTGCGCTCTGCCGCGCGGCGATCGCGAGCTTCCGCGAGCAGCCCGGTGGAGGCATCATCGTCAACCTCGCAAGCCGCGCGGCCTGGCGCGGAGAGGACGCCGACTACTGGCACTACGCGGCCGCAAAGGCGGGCGTTGTCGCGATGACAAAGACCATCGCGCGGCAGTACGGCCGCCAGGGCGTGACCGCGTTCGCCGTGGCGCCCGGCTTCGTCGACACGCCGTTCAACGCACCGGCGGTCGCCGAGCACGGCATGGAGCTCTTCGTCAACGACACCGCCCTCGGGGAGGTCGCTCAGCCCCAAGACGTCGCCAACGTGATCGCCTTCCTGGCCTCGGGCAGGGCACGCCACGCGACGGGGGCGACGATCGACGTGAACTCGGCGAGCTACGTCCGCTGAGCACACGCAGGGGCGCTACTCTCGCGTGGGCATGATCGTCCTCGAGTTTCTGACAGGGTTGGGCGCTGCGGTCGCGGGCCTCATCGTTGCCGCCCTCGCCGCCGTCGCGGTGTTCGCGGTCGTGCGCAAGTAGCCGCCCCTCCTGGCCACGTGGTGCACGGGTGGATAACGGCACGTCCAGGCCCTCCCCCGGGTGTTAGCATCGCGATCTGGCCCGCTCTGGCGTCCATCTGGTGCGGGACACGGGCTCTCGCGCTGCTGGGGACGGCTCGCGAGAGCGCAGAAGAGGTCGCCTCTCCCAACGCAGGCGGCCTCTTCGCCTTGCCCGGGGACATCGGTCGCCGGTTGGGCGTTTGTACCCATTGCGGGCGGGGGCGGGCCGCGAGTACCGTCGTTTGGTCGCCCCCTGGCCCCTCAGCCGGCTACGGCGGTCTAGACCCCGCGGAGCCCCAGCGGCGCCTGGGCGATGTTCTCACCACCGGGAGAGCCCCCGGCGAAGAGCTGAAGAGGTCGCCCGCGACCACGGCGGCCTCTTTCGCTTGGCCGGGCGCGGCACCGTCCATGGCGAGCCCCGGCCGGCTGTCTGCGTTCCGGTCGAGGCTCGGGTGTGGCCCGCACCGCGGCGGCCCCCCTCCTCGCCTCGGCGCGCCCATTTGGGCCGCGGCCGACCGTAACAGTCGTTCCTAAGCAGCAGATTGTGCAGGGCCGGAAGGGCGGGCGCCGAGGAGTGCCCGTGCTACGACGCGGCGAGCCCGTGCCGCTCGGCGCACCTGTCGCAGTACGCCGTCCACAGAGGCTTCGGCTGCCCGCAGTCGACGCAGCGGTGACTCATCCATCCGTGACCGAAGTGAACGATCGCGGAAGTCTTGCCGGTGGTCATGGTCCCATCTTGCTCGCGATCCGGCGCGGATGCCATGCCGGGCCGGGTCGCTGCCAATCTGACGTTTAGGAAGCGCATCGGCCCCGGGCGTCCCGCGGCTGTTAATCAGCCTCTCACCCACGACACGGATGCTGGTTGTGCCCGACCCCACCAATGTCGGGCAGCGCGAAACGGGCGCCCCGAGTCCCCACCTGCCGGCTCGGGGCGCCGCTTCGCCTTCCGGACCGGCGGCGGTCGTTTGTCGAATCCGCGCCGTGGGTACCACCCACGCACGGCGGCCGGGGCGCGGGACACCGGCAAGTGGCCATGTCCTCGGCCGCCGTTATCCCACGGCCTGAGCGGTCAGGGCACCGCGAGCCAGCCGGCCACGATCGTGAGCAGCCCGACCGCGATCGTCGAGACCTGCATCGTCGCGAGGCCGACGATCACCACCACGGCACCGCCGCCGAACAGGGCGAACGCCAGGGCCGGTTTGCGATTCCCGAGCCGCACACCTCGAAGATACCTGCGCGACGTCCCGCCGAAGACGGGCGAGCGTGGTGGTTTCTACCCATTCTGAGCCAAATCGAACGGGTTTTTCGGACACCAGAGGCTCACCCAGCAGCAGCTCGCAACGCCTTGATGAAGGCCTGTCCGTTGGGGGTCCCGATGCCGCTCATGTTGCCGTACCCCCTGCGCGCGACCTGGCCGGTGTAGCCGAACATGGCGAAGCTCTGATCGTCGAAGGTGGTCAGAACCTGCAGCCCGCACGTCCGCGCGTTGCATGCCGTCCCCCGGAAGAGGGCGGGGCTCGCACTGGTCAGTGGTAGCACCTGGTGCACCGCGCCGGTGTTGGCCAGGCTGTAGAGCAGGGAGTTCAGGAATCCGAACCGTGCTCCCTCGCCCTGCTGGGCCGCCGCAACCATGCCGGCGACGAGCGGCGCTGCCAGGCTGGTGCCGCCGATGTCGGTCTGCTGGTAGGTGATGCGCTTCGGGGTGATGTTCAAGAGCCCCACCGCAAACCCCGTGAAGGGGTCGGCGTCGGCCCCGATGTCGGGAGCCGAGCGCACCGCACCAGGACGATCGCCCGGCGCCGTTGCCAGCGCCGGCGGCACGATGCCCTTCTGGTAGAGCGGCTGCCGCCAAAGCAGGCTGGGGCCACCGCCCGCGGCTCCCTGCTCCCCGAGCAGGACCCAGCGGTGATGCTCCGGGTTCGATTCGGCGGTCGACCAGCCCGTCTCGAACAGACGGTTGTTCGCAGCGCCGATGCCGAGGGTGGTGCCGCCGACGGCGATTGCGAACGGATCCGACGACGGCGCCTCGATGCCGGAAGCGTCGCCGGACGAGAAGTACATTCCGACGCCCTCGGCTGCGGCCTGCAACAGGAAGGCATGCTCGATGTTGGTCAGATCGGCGGGCTGGCTCTCGTCGCCGCTCTCCCACGAGTTGGAGGCGATGGACGCGAGGGGGTGCTCGCCACTGCCGCCGAGCACGGCCTCGTCGGCGTTGAAGAGCCCCTGCAGACCGAAGTCGCCCTCGTTACAGCTGTCCCCACCCACGACCAACTGGCTCGCGCCCGGGGCCATGTCGTACGCCGACTCGACGTCGAGCTGCTCCTCCACGTCGAACGGATCACCGCAGGCCGAGCCCTGGCCCAGCGACAGCTCGGCGTAGCGTGACGAGGACGGCGCGGGCATGTGGTTTCGCGCCGCGTAGTCCTGCAGCGTTAGGAACATGTCGGGGGTCAGGCCCAGCTCGACGAGCGCAACGGTCTGGCCCTTGCCCGTGTTCAGCATGTTGGCGCCGTAGGCGGCCCTGATCTGGCCGGCGCTGTAGCCGCAGACCTCGGTCGGGAACGACGTTGTGCCGAAGTGCCTGGGCAGGCCGGTCGTCTTGTGCTGGCCGTAGTACTTCGAGCAGAGGCTGCTCGACGCGGCGGCACCGGTGGCCGTGCCACCCGCGGGGTGGCTCGAGAGCCGGTCGAGCGTCGACGCCGGGGCCGCGTTGTCGAGGCCGGTCACGCCGATCACACTCGCCGCCAGCGACTTCGGCAGCGAGACCGCGCGGTTGTTGGAGCGCAGCGTGTAGTGACCGGCGTTCACCGCCCGCGACGACGCGAAGCGCTCCATCTGCACCTTGAACGCGGAGTCGATCGTGGCCACGGCGGCGGTCGCGCGCACGTAGGCTCGCCGCGCGCCGGCGTGCACCTGGGTGAACCCCTCGGAGCGAAGCCAGGACTCGACCGCCTGCGCCTGCGCCTCGCTCGCCTGGTACCGGGCGGCGTAGCCGGCTGGGGTCAGATAGTGGTGGTAGAGGGGGTTCCCGGGCGTGCTGACCGCGGTGGCCAGGCTGGTGGCCGCGCTCAGCGCGGGCTTCAGCCACACCTGAATCGTGAGCCGCCTGGCGCCGGGGACGGCGCCGATTGCGGGGGTGTGCGCCGCAAACGGAGCCACGCTGCCCGCAAGGGGGGTGGATGCCGGCGCCCGGGAGGCCCCGGACGCACCGCTCACACCGACCAGGCTTGCGCCGATCATCGCCGCTGCGGCCCCAACCGCTCCGAGGCGCTTCGCTGTTCTGGACACGACCCTCTCCCTCCGTCGGTGCTGAGCCTCGGAAACCGTAACCCTGGCGGAAGATACTACGCCGTCATTCGGACTGCATCGAATCGCTCATCTCAATCGGCGGGAAGCCCGGGCCGCAGCTCCTTCTCCCACGTTGCGAAGCGCGGCCGGGCGACCATTCCCGCCCGCTCGTAGAGCTGCGGCGCCCCCGTCTGGGAGTCGGCATCGACGTACAGGCTGACGCCGCGGCGGCCGCGGGCGTGGAAGTCGACGAAGCTCGTGCGCAGGAGCGCCTCGCCGATGCCGCGGCGGCGAAACGGGCGGCGCACCCCGAGCAGGTCGACGCGGCCGATGGTCTCGTCGTCGTCAGCCTGCGGAACCCCGATGAGCGCGCCGGCGAGCTGCGAGCCCTGCCACGCCAGCCTCCACAGCTCCGGGTCGAAGTCGGTGCGTCCGTGCACGTGGTCGTGGATCCAGTCCCGCTCACTCGGGAAGCCCTCGCCCCAGTGATCGATGAACGCCTCGTGCATGCAGGCGTAGACCGCCGCCTCCTCGCCTGCGGAAAGGGTGCGAATCTCGATGTCCTGCGGCGCGGCTGCCGGCTCCGGCGGCCCGTCGAACTCGACCCGCATCTCGGAGAGCCGGCGTACCTCGACGTAGCCGTGCCGCGTGAGCAGTGCGGCCGCGCGCGGCTCGCCGGCCAGTCCACCGGCATGAATCACCACCCGCCGCCCAGGCGGGGCCAGACCAACCAGCCGCTGCGCCCGGCGCTCGGTCTCGACCAGGATCGCGGTGCCAAGGCCGCGGCCCAGATAGGCGAGCCCCACCACGCCAACCGCGAACACCTCGGTGTGCGGCGGATCGCCCGAGGTGAGCAGGTAGCCGGCCAGATCCCCGTTGGCGGCGTGCACAACGGCGAAGTCCTGATCGAGCTGCGCCGTCTCGGACGACCACATGTTCGTCACCCACTGGGCGCTCGCGAACCGGATGCCCATCACCGCGAGCGTCTCCTCGTTCAGAAGGGCCACGATCGCCTCGACGTCCTCCGGCCGCGGTGGACGCATCACAAAGCCTTCCGGAATTGGCATCAATCGATCCTAGATGGTTCACCGCCGACTCCCGGCGTACCATGAGCCGGTTTGGCCCGAGCACAGAACCCGCCACCATCCACGAGGTAATCGCATGAGCGAGCAGGATCAGCACCTCCACCACTACCCACACCTGGTCGGCACCCTCGCAAGCCCGTTCGGCAACGACCGTTTCGGCCTCCTCGCCGAGCGCTTCGCCCGGTTCTTCGGCACCCCGCAGTTCATCATCAGCCAGACCGTGCTGGTGGTGGCCTGGATCACCCTGAACGCGGTCGTCGTGTCCCTGCGCTGGGATCCCTATCCGTTCATCCTCCTGAACCTGGCGTTCTCGACCCAGGCGGCCTACGCCGCTCCGCTGATCCTTCTGGCCGCGACCCGCCAGGCCGACCGCGACAAGCTCACCACGATGGCCGACGCCAAGCACCGCCAGGACATCGCCGACCTCCACGCTCGACTCCTGCGCCAGGACACCGAGACCACCGAGGCGGTGCGGAAGCTCGCCGCCGAGATTCACGCCACCGTCTGCAAGACCGCCTGAGTTGGGTCCGGCGGCCATTCTGGTGTAGAACCCCCCGCATGCGTATCGGCATGCTGACCGGCGGCGGCGATTGCCCCGGCCTGAACGCCGTGATCCGGGCGGTGGCGCGCACCTCGATCGACCGGGGGGACGAGGTGATCGGGGTCATGCACGGGTGGCGCGGCATGGTCGAGGGGCAGACGCGACCGCTGGGCGAGCACGAGGTCTCCGGCCTGCTGCCGCGCGGCGGCACCATCCTGCGCACCTCGCGCACGAACCCGTTCGAGATCGACGGCGGCCTCGAGCGGGTGCTCGAGCACATGGCGAGCCTGGATGCGCTGGTGGCCATCGGCGGCGAGGACACGCTCGGGGTCGCCGCGCGCCTCCAGGACGAGCACGGCGCGCACATCGTCGGGGTGCCCAAGACGATCGACAACGACCTCAACGGCACCGACTACACGTTCGGCTTCGACACGGCCGTGACGATCGCGACCGAGGCCATCGACCGGTTGCACTCGACCGCCGAGTCGCATGACCGGGTGATGGTGTGCGAGGTGATGGGACGCCAGACCGGATGGATCGCGGTGATGGCGGGTATGGCGGGCGGTGCCGACGTCATCCTCATCCCCGAGCTGCCGATGACCGTCGAGCGCTGCTGCGAGCTCATCCGCAACCGCCACGCCAAGGGCAAGGACTTCTCGATCGTCGTCGTCAGCGAGGGGTACGCGCTGCAGTTCGAGAGCGGAGAGTCGCGCACGGTCGCGTCGGCCGATGTCGACGCGTTCGGACACCCGCGGCTCGGCGGCGTCGGCGCGGCGCTTGCGGCGGAGATCGAGGAGCGCACCCGGTTCGAGACGCGCGTGACGACGCTCGGCCACGTCCAGCGGGGCGGGTCGCCCACCGCCCGCGACCGGATCCTGGCCACGCGTTTCGGGCTGAAGGCGGCCGACCTCGTGCGCGAGGGCTCCTGGGGCATGATGGCGGCCCTGCACGGCGACGAGATCGTCGCGGTTCCGATCGCGGAGGCCGTCGCCCAGCTCAAGGTGGTGCCGCGCGAGCTCTACGCGCAGTCGGGCGCATTCTTCGGCTGAGAGCTATTCGCGCGTGTCGCCGCGCAGCACGTCGAGCGCGCGGCCGATGCCGAGGCGCAGCACCCAGTCGCCGAGTACGGCCGCGTCGACCCCGGCGCTCTCGAGCGCCAGCACCTGATCACGGTTTCGGATCCCACCCTCGGAGAGGACGACCTTGCCGGCCGGCACCTCCTCGAGCAGCGAGAATGTGTGCTCGAAGTCGGCCTCCTGCCTGCCCGGGCGCACGTTCTGGATCAGGAAGGAGTCGGGGTCGAGCAGGTCGAGCACATGCTCGAGCTCGTCCTCGTCGGCCACCTCGAGGACCACGTCGAGGCCGAGCTGGGCGGCAACGGTCTGCATCTCGGCGAGCTCATCGTCGTCCCCGTCGAACGCCTCGGCGATCAGCACCACACCGTCGACGCCCGCGAGCCGGCTCTCGTAGAGCTGGTAGGGGTCGATCAGGACGCCCTTGTGGAGCACCGGCAGCCATGTCTCGGCGAACGGGGCGGGAACGGAGTCGCCGGGCACGGCGAGCCCGCCCACACCGGCCGACGCGGCGGCCGCGAGCAGCGGCGGGTCGACCGTGCCGACGCGGAGCACGAATGCGATCTCCTCGCCCACCACCGACTCCGTGAACGGGCGGATCGGGTCGAGCGCGCGCACCGCCTGCTCCAGCTGCTCCATGGGCCGGGCATCGCGCCGTTGCTCCATCGCCCGCCGGCTGGAGGAGATCATGCGGTCAAGTGAGGCCATCGACCGCCGGTCGGACGAACGGCTCAGCCGGTAACGGAGGCATCCGCGATCAAGTCTAGTCGAGATCGGCGAAACCCCATCTCTAGACGCCGAGCCGGTCGAGCTCACCCGCGTCGCGCCGCCAGCGCGGACGCACCTTCACGGACAGCTCCAGGAACACGGGCGACCCGACCGCCTGCTCGACCGCGGGGCGAGCCTCGGTCCCGATCCGCTTCACCATCGCTCCCCCGCGCCCGATCAGGATCGCCTTCTGCGACTCGGTCTCGCAGATCAGCTTGGCCTCGATCACCGTCGGCCCCCGTCCCGGCGTGATCGACTCGACCAGCACCGCGACGGCGTGCGGCACCTCGTCGCGGGTCAGCTCGAGCGCCCGCTCGCGCACCAGTTCGGCGACGCGCTGCTCGAGCGGCTGATCCGTGACCATCCCGGGCGGGAACCACGCCGGGCCCTCCGGCAGCAGTGCGAGCAGCTCCTCCAGGAGCACGTCGATGCCGCTGCCCGTGAGCGCGCTGATGGGGTGAACGGCGTGCGGGTCGCCCAGCCGGCCGGCCTCGGACAACACGGGCACGATGCGGTCGGGGCCGAGGCCGTCGGTCTTGTTGACCGCGATCACGCAGGGTGGCGCGCCCGCGGCGAGCACCCGGGCGGCGATGTAGCGATCGCCGGGGCCGATCCCCGCGCGCCCATCGAGCATGAGCACGGTGGCGTCGGCGTCGGCCAGGGTCTCGTTCACCGACCGCTGCATGCGCTCGGTCAGCCGGTCGAACGGCTTCTGGAACCCGGGCAGGTCGACCATCACGAGCTGGCAGCCGGCGCGGTTGACGACCCCGAGCGCCCGCCGTCGCGTGGTCTGGGGGCGGGCCGAGACGGCGACCACGTGCTCGCCCACGAGTCGGTTCACGAGCGTCGACTTGCCGACGTTCGGCCGCCCGGCGAGCGCGACCAGGCCCGAGCGGTGGCCCGGGTCGGTCACAGGGAAAACCGCTCGGGAAGGAGCGCGTCCAGTCCCATGGCAACGACCTCGCCGCCGCGCCGGAAGATGACCGTGATCGCCGGCGCGAACTCGGCCAGCACCTGCCGGCAGGCACCGCACGGCGGCGCCGAGTCGGCGTCGGCGTGCACCGCGACGGCCTCGAAGCGCCGGTGGCCCGCCGCCACCGCGGCGAACACGGCGTTTCGCTCGGCGCAGACGGTCAGACCGTACGAGGCGTTCTCGACGTTTACCGCAGTGACCGGCTCGCCGCCCCCCTCGGGAAGCAGCGCCGCGCCGACCGCAAACCGCGAGTACGGGACGTATGCGTTTGCAGCGGCAGCCTGCGCATGCGCGTACAGGTCGAGCTCGGCTGGGGATGGGGGGCGCATGCGTCCATGGTAGATGGTCGGATCACGGCGCCGGCAGCGTGACGCCGACGGGCGAGGGCGTCGAGAGCACGACCGCGCCGCCCGAGCCGGTCGCCGGTGCGGGCGAGACCGTTGAGGTGGCCGGCGCGGGCGTCGAGGTGGTCTGGGCCGGCGTCGCGACCTTCGACCGGGGACGGCGCCGATGGATGCGCACCGTCCGGTGGTGGTGCCGCGGCTTCGTGTGCACGATGGGCTTCTTGGCGGCCGCGGCTGGGACGACGGGTGTAACGGCGGGTGCCGTGGGTTGGCCGCGCGTCGCCGAGGCCGGGCTCGAGTGCCCGCCGAAGAGGGCCGACAGGCCGAGAAGCGCAAAGGTCACGATCGGGAGGCCGACGGCGAGGCGGCGGAACCGGCGCGGGGGCGGAGCGGTCACGGCCGGACCGTCGAGATCGAAGTCGTCGTCGAACAGGTGCCCGAGGCCCGGCGGCAGGTCGGACTCCGGGGCGGCCGCGCCGTCGCCGGCGACCTGAGATCGCTCGAGCTCGTCGAGGCACTCGGCCAGGCTCGCAAACTCGCCGGCCCGAGCCCGCCCTGCCCACTCCTGCAGTCCGGCCGGCGCAGCCGCCGGGCCGAGCGCGGCATCGCAGACCGCCGCCAGGATGCGCTGGCCGTCGCCGGGCGCCACCGGTCGCGGGCCGGCGGCGTGGAGCAGCGGCCGCTCCAGGAACGGGGTCGGGCCGGGGCCGACGGCGACATCCGCCAGGGCGGCCGCGTCGGGCGAGAAGCCCGCGGCCGCCACGCGCTCGGTCAGCCTTCCGCAGGCGAGCGTGAGCCGCGCGGCGTCGGCCGCGGTGGGTCGCCGCAGCATCCGCCAGCGCTCGACGGGCAGCCCGGCGCTCGGCGCCAGCACCAGGAACCAGCGGTCGTCGTGACGGCCGAAGTCGAGCACGCCGCACACCTCACTGCAGCCGATGCCGCACCAGCGCGCCACAGCGTCGGCGAGCTCGGCCTCGTCCCGGTCGCCGGCGACGAACACGATCCGCACCTGCGCGCCCCGGCCGGAGTGGGTATCGAGCGCATCGACCGGGCCAAATGGATGGGCGGCCAGCGCCGCCGGACTGGTGAGATACCGGTCGGCGATGACGTGAGAGCGCGGGACGGTGGCGGGCATGTCTCCACGCTACGCGAACCCGTGTAACCGATCACCGTGCGACGTGTCACAACAGTGCAACGAACCGCTCACACCAACCAACGGGGGACTGTCCCCGCTTGGTGGGCGCGGCTAGAGGAGGGCCTGGAAGATGGCCGTCGTGATCAGCGCCCCCAGCACGCCGCCGTAGACCACCTCGAGCGTCGAGTGCACCCCCGCCTCGACCCGCGTCTGGGCGACCAGCACCGCCATCACGAAGGCCAGGGTCGAGACCAGCACCTGATTCTCGTAGCTGTGGGTGACGAGCGTGATCGCCGCCCAGCCGGAGAAGGCGACGGCGGCGTGGCCCGACGGGAGGCCGCCGCGCAGCGGCGAGCCCGTGCCGAAGTAGGCCTTGATCGCGATGACCACCATGATCACGATGGCGATCGCGATCACGGTCAGGTGCACCGGCGAGTGGCGGACGCTGTTGATCGCCCGCTGGCTGGGGTGCTGCAGCCGGGGCGCGAACACCAGATAGCCGACGAAGAGCGCAGTCACCGCCGAGACCAGCACCATGCCGGCGGCGATGTCCTTGGCGGCCCGTGCCCGCGGGTCGAACGACGACGTGGCCACGTCGATGGTCATCTCGAGGGCGGTGTTGGCCATCTCCATGAGCAGCACGAAGGCGACCGAGAGCAGCAGGGCAAGCATCTCGATGCGGGTCACGCCCAGCACGACTCCGAGCGGCAGCACGGCCAGCGCGACCAGGAAGTGGATGCGCATGTTCCGCTGCGTGCGCACCACGTAGATGATGCCCTCGAAGGCGTAGTTGAAGCTGCTGACGAGCCCGCTGGCCTCGCGCCGGGCAGCGCTGAACGGCGCCGCCCGCTTGGCGGCGCGCTTGGTCTCGTCGCGGCTACGCAGGACGGGCGGCGGCACGCGCGGCAATCTCCTCGACGATCTGCTCCTGGCGGGCGATCATCTCTCCATCATCGGCGTCATGGTCATACCCCACGAGGTGCAACGCCCCGTGCACGATCAGATGCTCGATCGGCGTGCCCTGGGCCTGGGCGACCGCCGGGCAGATGACCACGTCTCCCAGCTGCCGCGGCACCCCTGGCGGCAGCGGGTCGCGCATGTCCAGCGGGAACGACAGCACGTCGGTCGCATCGGGCTTCCCGCGGTGCGTCCCGTTCAGCCGGGCCATCTCGCTGCGCCCCACCACGGCGAGCCCGACGTCGCCCTCGGTGACGCCCTCCGCGGCGAGCGCCTCGGCCAGCACCGCCGCGGCCGCCGCCTCATCGAGGGCGATGCGGGCCCGGTTTCGCACCTCGACCGCCACGGTCATTTCCGCCTCCCCCCGTCACCCGAGGCCTCGCTGTGCTCGCGGTATGCGCTCACGATCCGCTGCACGAGCTTGTGGCGGACGACGTCGGCGTCGGAGAAGTGCACGAAGGCAATGTCCTGCACCCCCTCGAGGACGCTGATCACGTTGACGAGGCCCGAACGCTGGTCTCGCGGCAGGTCGATCTGGGTGATGTCGCCCGTGACCACGATCCGGGAGCCGAACCCGAGCCGGGTCAGGAACATCTGCATCTGCTCCGGGCTCGTGTTCTGGGCCTCGTCGAGGATGATGAACGAGTCGTTCAGCGTCCGCCCGCGCATGAACGCGAGCGGGGCCACCTCGACCATCCCCTTGTCCATGTACGACGCCAGCCGTTCGGCGTCGAGCATGTCGTGCAGGGCGTCGAAGAGCGGACGCAGGTACGGATCCACCTTGGCGAGCAGGTCGCCGGGCAGGAACCCGAGCCGCTCGCCGGCCTCGACCGCCGGCCGGGTCAGGATGATGCGGGCGACCTCGCGCTCCTGCAGCGCCGCGACGGCGAGGGCGATCGCGAGATAGGTCTTGCCGGTGCCGGCCGGCCCGATCCCGAACGTGACCGTGTTGGCACGGATGGCGTCGACGTAGCGCTTCTGCACGATCGTCTTGGGCGTCACCTTGTTGCCCCGGTGCATCCACACGATGTCGTGCAGCACGTCCACGGCGCGGCCGTCCTCGGTGAGGACGCCCGCGACGGCGTCGACCGTTTGCGCCCCCACGCTGACCCCCTCGGCCACGAGCTCGGCCAGCTCGTCCACCACCAGGCGGGCGCGCTCGACCGCGCCGTCGTCGCCGTCCAGCGTGAGCTCGTTGCCGCGCAGGTACGCCCGCGTCCCCAGGCGCTCGAACAGGGCGTTCAGCATGGCGTCGCGGTCGTTTCCAAGCTCTGCCGCGAGCTCGTTTCCAACCGACATTTGTACGCGCGCCATTCGCGCGAAGTCTAGATCCCCATCTAGATCCGGCTGGTAGCGACTCCGGTGACCCGCTGCAGGGCGGCTGCGAGCGCGGCCACAGCGTCCCGGCTGGGATCGCCGAGGCCGTGACGGCGGGCGATGTAGTGAGGGTCGTCCGTGGTCAGCCACACGCGGCCGTCGGAGTCCTCCCACGCCAGGGCTTTCAGCGGGAGGTCGATCCCCGCGGTCTGGCGGTCCTGCATGAGCGGAGTGCCCCCGCGGGGATGCCCGAAGAGGACGAGCTCGGTGGGGCGCAGCTCCATGCCCACCTCGGCGGCGCCCGCGGCGTGGTCGACACGGGCGAACACGCGCATGCCGGCCGCGGTGACCGTCTCGACCAGCCGGTCGATCGTCGCGCCGACCGGCGCCTCGCTTTCCACCGTGATCAGACCATCATCGGCCACCACGCCAGCCTACCCGCCTCCGCCCAGCCTGGCGCGCACGAGCGCCGAGGCCGCCTTGCCGTCGACGTGACCGCCCGCGCGCTGGGTGACGAGGCCCATCACCCTCCCCATCTCCTTCATCGAGGTCGCCCCGGACTCGGCGATGGCGGCGTCGACCAGCGCCTCGAGCTCGGCCTCGTTCATCGCCGCCGGCAGGAACTCGTCGATCACGGGGATGTCGGCCTCCTCCTTGGCGGCCCGCTCGGCGTGGCCGGCCTCGCGGTAGACCTCGGCGGCCTCGAGCCGCTGCTTTCGCTCCCGCCGCAGGACGGCCTGGGCGTCGGCGTCGGTGAACGCCCCCGCGGGGCCGTCCTTCTCGGCCCGCTGCAAGGCCGAGAGCATCAGGCGCAGCGCGTCGACGCGGGTGCGGTCACCGGCCAGCATCGCCGCACGCAGCTCGGACTGGATGCGCTCGATCATGCGGGCACCCCCACCACGGCATCGCCCCGCACGCCGGCGGCGACGACGTCGACGATGCGCCCGGGCACCGCTCCGGACACCACGAACGCAGTCAGGTCGTCGCTGTGGCCGCGACCGGCCGCCGTCTCGACCAGCACGCGCTCGCGGCGGCCGCGCTTGGCCGCCCGGTGCGCCGCGCCGCGGGCGTCCGAGCAGGCCCGCAGCTCGGCACAGCGGCGGCGCTTGACCGCGGCGGCGACCCCGGCCCGGCCGCCATCGACGGTGCCCGGCCGCGGCGAGTACGGAAAGACGTGCATGCTCGTGAACCCCGCCTCGCCGGCGGCGCGCAGCGTGGCCGCAAACGCCGCCTCGGTCTCGGCCGGATGACCGACGATCACGTCGGTGGTCAGGTTCAGCCCCGCCACCCGCCGGCGCGCCCGCCGCATCTGGGCCATGAACCGCTCGGCGCTGTAGCGGCGGCGCATCGCCCGCAGCACCGAATCGTCACCCGACTGCATCGGCACGTGCAGGTGGGCGGCGACGCGCGGGTGGCCGAGCGCGTCGAGCAGCGCATCGGTCAGGTGGTTGACCTCGATCGAGGACAGGCGCACGCGCTCGATCCCGTCCACGTCGGCCACCGCCACCACCAGATCGGCGAGCCGCATCCCGGCGGCGCGATCGCGGAAGCAGCCCAGATTGATCCCGGTCAGCACCACCTCGCGGTGGCCCTGGCGGGCACGGCGGGCGACCTCGGCCAGCACCGCGGCCGCCTCGCGGCTGCGGCTCTGCCCGCGCACCTGGGGAATGACGCAGTAGCTGCACGCAAACGAGCAGCCGTCCTGCACCTTCACGTAGGCGCGCGTGCGCGCGAAGGCGGGGACGGCGCCGCCCGCGCACCCAAGCTCACCCACCCAGCTCGCGGCGGCCGCGGGCAGGGCCTCCGCGCGGCCCCGGACCACCGTGGCGTTCGGGGCGACACCGGCCAGCGCCGAGCCGTCCAGATTGGCGGCGCAACCGGTCACCAGCACGCGTTCGGCCGTCGCTGCCGCTCGGCGTACGGCCTTGCGCGACTTGGCGACGGCCTCGGCGGTGACGCAGCACGTGTTCACCACGCGCACCTGCGCCCGCTGCGGCTCGACCTCGGAGTGGCCGTCGGCCGCCAGGCGCTCGCGAACGGCCTGCGCGTCTGCCATCGACACCTTGCAGCCCAGGAACTCGACCGCGAACGTGGTCACCCCAGGAATCCCATCTCACGCAGGGTCAGCGCCGCGGCGACCACCGCCGCCGTCTCGGTTCGCAGCACCACCGGCCCGAAGGTCGCCACGGCCACCCCCCGGGCGCGGGCGAGATCGAGCTCCTCATCCGAGAAGCCCGGCTCAGGGCCGATCAGGAGCGTCGCCTGACGGCGGCCGACGATGCGGTCGGCCAGCCCGCCCGAGGCGCCGGTGTGGCTGAGCACAACCGCCTCCGGCGAGAGCACGTCGGCGTAGTCGGCCGGCGCCAGGATCGCGGGCTCGCCGGCCTGCTTGGACTGCTTGGCGGCCGCCGCGGCGACCCGGCGCCAGCGGTCGATGCGCGAGTCGGTGAACTCGCCCTTGAGCAGCCGGCAGCGCAGCGCGCCGATGCGGGCGACGCCCAGCTCGGTCAGCTTCTCGACCGCGCCGTCGGAACGGCCGCCCGGCTGGGCGAGCCATACGGTGATGGGCGGTGCGGTCACGGCGTCGATCTCCTCCAAGAGCTCGAGCCCTCCGGCGACGACGCGGGCACGGTACGCGCGCCCGCCGGCGGCAACCTCGCAAGTATCGCCGACGCGCAGGCGCAGCACCTGCTCCAGGTGGCGGCGCTCGCCGTCGCTCAGCACCGCGACCCCATCGCTCACCGTCGCGGCGAGAAAGCGGTACGTGTGGCGGCTCACCGCTCCACCAGCTCGGCGGCCCAGCCGTCGGCGACGACCCGCCGGGTGCCTCCGATCGTCTCCGAGCCCAGCATGCCGGAGGCGATGATGCGCTCCGGCAGGTCGGCGCGGCGCAGGAGCCGCTCGAGCAGGCCCAGCTCGAGATTCGCCAGCCAGAGTGGCGCCGGCGGCAGCGGATCGACCAGCACATCGGCCTGGGCGACGGCGACCGAAACCCCGTTTCGGGCGGCATTCTCGGCCGTCGCCTCGACGGCGAGCGGGTCGCGATCGAAACACCGAAGCGGCCCGAAGCCGAGCTTCACCGCGGCGATCGCGAGCACGCCCGAGCCGCAGCCGAGGTCGAGCGCCGGCTGGGGCTCGAGCTCCTGCAGGAGCTCGAGCGCCGCCCGCGTCGAGCCGTGCGCGCCGGTACCGAACGCCCGCCCCGGATCGATCACCACCCGGGGACAGTCCCCGGTCGAAACCGGTGACAAATGTGCAACTCCAAGTTGCGGGGGACTGTCCCCGGTTTCGGGTGCGGTGGCCCAGGGGGGGCCGATCCACAGGCGGCCGACGGTCACCGGGCGGTGGTAGGCCCGCCAGGCGTCCTCCCAGCCGGGCACGACGTCGTCGGCCTCGAGGCCCGCGGCGGGTGCCCGCTCGGCGTAGCCCGCCAGGACGACGTGGTCGCCGTCGCGCTCCTCCTCGAGCCCTCCGGGAAACAGGTCGAGCATCCGCACGAGCGCCGCGTCGGCCTCGGCCGCCGGCACCCGCAGCCGGTAGCGCTTCACCGAAACGCGGCCCGCAGCCGGCCGAAGAAGCCGTCGTCGGCGGCGTAGGTGCCCTCGTCGACGGTCGTCTCGAACCGGTCGAGCAACGACCGCTGCTCGTCGCTCAGTTTGCGCGGCACGAGCACGTTCACGACCACCCGGTGGTCGCCGCGGCCGCGGCCGCCCAGAACCGGGATGCCCTTCCCGCGCAGCACGAACACCTCGCCGGGCTGTGTCCCCGGCCGCACCTCGAGCTCGTGCGGCCCGTCCAGTGTCTCGACCGTGGTGGTCGTGCCGATCGCGGCCCGCGTGAACGGCATGTCGAGCACCGAGACGACGTCATTGCCCTCGCGCTGGAAGCGGCTGTCTTCGGCCACCGTGACGCCGACATAGAGGTCGCCGCGCGGGGCTCCGGCCTCGCCCGCGTGGCCGTGGCCGGCCAGGCGCAGGCGCTGCCCGGACATGATTCCGGCGGGGACCTGCACCTCGACCGCCTGCGTCTCACGCCGCAGGCCGCGCCCCCGGCAGGCCGTGCACGGCGTGTCGATGCGCGCGCCGCGGCCGCGGCAGGCGGGGCAGGTGGATGTCTGCACGAACTGGCCGAACGAGGTCTGCGAGACGTGCTGGACCTGCCCGGCACCACCGCAGGTGGGGCAGGTGGTGGCCGTCGTGCCCGGCTCTGCGCCCGAGCCCTCGCAGCGGTCGCAGGGGGCGACCGTGTCGACGTCGACCTCGCGGGTGACGCCGAACGCCGCCTCGACGAGCGTGAGCTCGATGGTCGCGGTCGCATCGCCTCCGCGCGCCGGCCGCCGGGACGAGCCGAACAGGTCGTCGCCGAAGAACGCCCCCAGGAGATCCGACAGGCTCGAGAAGTCCATGAACTGCTCGGGGTGAAACTGGGTGCCGGCGATGCCCTCGTGGCCGAACCGGTCGTACCGAGCCCGCGTCTCGGGGTTGCTCAGCACCTCGTAGGCCTCGGAGGCCGAACGGAAGCGCTCGGCGGCATCGGGATCCGGATTGACGTCGGGATGCAGCTCCCGCGCCAGCTTCCGGAACGCCTTTTTGATGTCACCGTCCGATGCGTCGCGCGCCACGCCGAGCACGTCGTAGTAGTCGCGCTTCGATGCCACGGTCGTAGTCTACGGGCAGCCGATCACCACTCGTGGAACCCGCGGGTGATGCCGCTGTGCGACACATGGGCCAGGAACATGGCCACGCTGCTCGCCAGTGCGAAGAGCACCGGCCGCTTTGAGAGAAGCTTCATTTCTCACCTCCTGTCACCGTCTCAGACGTTGTGTCCGGACTACCAGCGAACGTCCTGCAATGCCTCCGCCGCCCGCCGGTACAGGTCGGCGGCCCGTGCCGAGTCGCCTCTCTGCGCCGCCACATCTCCGATCGCAACCCACGCCCCGGCCATGTGGCTGACCGATTCCACCGCGGTGAAGCAGTCCGCCGCCGCGGTGAAGGAGCGCTCGGCCTCGTCGATGCGATCGCACGCCATGTGCGCGCGCCCCATGACCAGGCGAGCGTTCCCCTCTTCTTGTCGGTATTCCAGGCGCGATCCCAATAGCTCGATCGCGCGATTCGCGCTCTCGATGGCGCCCTCCGCGTCGCCGGTGTGCAGGCGGGCGGACGCGAGCGACGAGGCCGCGAAGGCGGCGTCGACCCGGTTGTCCTGCTCGACCGCGATCCGGAACGCCTCCCGCAGGAGCGGCACCGCCTCGTCCGGCCGGCCCGTGATGGCGCGCAGCTGGCCGAGGTTGTTCAGAAGCTTGCCGACATACTCGTGGTCCGAGACGCGCTCGAAGAGCGCCTTCGAGCGCTCGGCGTAGTCCCGCGCCTGTCCGTACTCGTGCCGCCGTTCGGCGACGAGCGATGCGTCCAGGTACGTCTCGGCCAGAACGCGGTCGTCGCCCAGGCCGCGCGCGAGCTCGAGCGCCGCGGTGATGTCCTCCGAAGCCGCGGTGAAGTCCTTCTGGCGGCGGCGGATCTTCGCCCGGGCGTTCAGAATCCGCGCCCGCAGCGCGTCGGACGGGCGCTCCGCGGCGGTGGCGCACCGCAGCGACTCGTCGAGCGCCGAGAGCGCGGTCGCGTGGCTGCCCATCTTGAACCGCACCACCCCGAGCCGGTACAGGGCGAGCGCGCGATCGGCATCGTCGCCGGCTTCGGCCAGCGCCCGGGCCCGGTCGAGCTCCGCGGCCGCCTCGGGCAGCTGACCGACGAGGTGCAGCGCCCACCCGTGCGCCAGCGCGTGGCGCAGCTCGAGGCGACCGCCGCCGCCCGCTCGCAAGACCCCTGGGCGGACGGATTCGAGCGCGTCCAGCGCGTCGGCGTGGCGATGGGCCTCGATCGCGGCCTCCGCTCGCACGATCGCCGCCTCGGTGGCCGCCAGCGCGGCCGGCCCCAGATCCCCCTCGAGCTCCGTGCGGGCAATGCCCAGCCGGGCCGAGAACCACTCCAGGGCCGCATCGGACGGTCGCGTCTTTCCGAGCTCGACCTGGCTCACGTACTCCTTGCTGAACCGCTCCCCGCCGAGGTCGGCCTGGGTGAGGCCAAGGGCGATGCGCCCGTCGCGCACGCGGCCACCGATCCCGGACGCGGGCCCGGTGGCCCGGACGCCTGTGCGAGGTGCGCTGGTGACGTTGTGAGCGCGTGCCATACCTCTCAACGTAGCGCACGATTCACAACTTGACTAGAGCTCCGTGAAGGACGTGGCGGCACCACTCCACGTGGCTGCCCGAGCCGAATCGAGCCGGTGAAGCAGCTCCACCGCAGCGGTGTTGATTTCCCCCTTTCAGGCGACTTGACCACTCCGCGTTGCCAGCCTATGTTGAGACCACAACGCGAGACGGCAACGCCGGGAAGCGATGAAGGGGTCTCATCGCATCCCGCCACTGGGGTCAGAGTCCAAAGCGCGGCGGTGAAGAATGGAGCCCTTCACCGCCGCGCGACTCACCTCCCGGGCATAATGGCCGCCGTGGCGCACTCGTTCGGAATGCACGGACGCCTGATCGCAAAGCCCGGGCAGGGCGATCAGCTCGCCGGGATGCTGCTCGAGGCCGCGGCGACGCTCGCGGACAACGAGGAGTGCCTGCTCTACGTCGTCAGCCGGTCACTCGACGATCCCGACAGCGTCTGGGTGACCGAGGCCTGGAGCGACCGGGCGGCGCACGACGCCTCGCTCACGGACGAACGGGCGCGGGCGCTGATCGAGCGGGCAGGGCCGCTGATCGCCTCGTTCGCCGATCGAGCCGAGTTCCGGCCGGAGGGCGGGAAGGGCCTCTAGGCCCTACTCCTCGTAGATGTCGGCCACCCACTCCGAGAGCGAGTGGGCGGCACCCCTGACCGCGCGGATCGCCACCGCATAGTCCATCCGCATCGGCCCGACCAGCGAGACCGTGCCCAGGTTGCGCGTGGCCAGGCCGTAGTTGGCCGCCACCATTGCCAGGCCGCGCATGTACGGCACGGTGTGGTCGGAGCCGATGCGCAGGTACGGCCGCGGCGAGTCGAGCGCCTCGCGCAGCATTGCCAGCACCCCCACCCTGCTCTCGAGCACCCGCACCAGATCGTTGATCTGATCGAGGTCTGCGAACCGCATCTCGTCCAGGAGCCTGGCCGCCCCGCCCACATACAGGCCCTGCTGCCCCTCCCACACGAGCTCGGTGAAGGCCGGCCGCAGTGCGGTCAGGAACTCCCGCTCGCGTGGCGAGAGGCCGGGCTCGTCGAGCCGGTTTTGCAGCATCCGCCCGCCCAGCCGGACGCCCGTCAGCTGCTCGTTCAGGAACGCGCGCGCCCACTCGGCCAGCTTGGGGTCGACCGCCGAGGAGAACGGGACGATCCGCTTGGTCACTCCCCCCGTCGAGGTGATCACCACCACCATCACCACCTGCGGCTGCAGCACCAGCACCTCGATGTGACGGATCTCGGTGGTCTCGAGCGGCGGGGCGGTGACGAGCGCCACGAGTGAGGTGACCTGCGAGAGCATCTCGGTGGTCGTGCGAAGCGCGGTGTCGACCTCGCTGCGCACCGTCGAGAGGTCGACCGGCAGCGGCTCGACGGTGCCCAGCGGCTGCTCGAGCAGATCCTCGGCGTAGAGCCGGTAGCCGGCGTCGGTGGGGACGCGGCCGGCCGAGGTGTGCGGATGCCCGAGCAGGCCCCGGGCCTCCAGCTCGGCCAGCTCGTAGCGAACGGTCGAGGGCGATGCGTCCACCACTCCGGCCTCGACGAGCGCCTTGGAGCCGATCGGATGGCCGGTCTCGATGTAGGAGTCCACGACCCGTGTCAGGATCACGAGCTGGCGTGGCGTGAGCGGCGGCCGCGACATCACCGCAGCACGCTCGCAACCACGTCGTTGGCCAGGAACCGGCCCCGGTCGGTGAGCGTCATCGTGTCGCCCTGGCGCAGCACGAGCCCGGCCGCCGCCAGGCGGGCGCAGGCATCGCCATCAACCAGCGCGGCGAGGCCGTTGAGCTCGAGCGGCCGATCGAGCCGCAGTCCGAGCATCAGCCGCTCCATCCCCCGCTCCGACACCGTCAACTGCTCGAGCTCGCACGGCGGCGCGATGCCGGCGGCGCACGCGTCCAGGTAGGCGCGCGAGGCGGGGACGGTTCCGGCGCCGTTCCAGGCCGAGCGTCGAGACCGCCCCCACCCCCACGCCCAGATAGTCGTGCCCCAGCCAGTAGCCGAGGTTGTGGCGGCTCTCGTATCCCGGCCGGCAGAAGTTGGCGGTCTCATACCAGCGGTAGCCCGCGCCGCGCAGGGCGGCGACGACCGTCTCGTAGTGATCCTCGAGCGCGTCAGCCTGGCGGGCGAGCTCGGCCCCATGGTGGATGGCAAAGCGCGTCCCGGGCTTGGCCTCGAGCTCGTACCAGCTGATGTGGTCAGGCTCCAGGGCGAGCACACCCTCGATGTCGGCTCGGAGGTCGGCGCCGGACTGCCCCGGAATCCCGAACATCAGGTCGAGGTTGAGGTTCTGGTGTCCGGCGGCGCGCAAAAGCGCGACGGCCGCCGTCACGGTTTCGGGCTGGGCGCGGCGCTCGAGCGTCTCGAGCAGATGCGGCTGCAAGCTCTGCGCGCCGAGCGAGATCCGGGTCACGCCGCCGTCGTACAGGACCGCGGCCTTGGCGGCGGTGATCGTCTCGGGATTGCCTCGATCGTGACCTCGGCGGCAGGCGGGAGCGCCGCGAGCAGCCTCGCGAGCAGGCGGTCGTCGAGCAGCGACGGCGTGCCGCCGCCGATGAAGATCGTCTCCGGGGCGATCGCGTAGCGCCGCAGCTCCGCCAGCAGCGCGTCCACGTAGGCGGCGTGCGCGGCCTCGTGTCCGGTCACCGTGACGAAGTCGCAGTAGCCGCAGCGATGCGCGCAGAACGGCAGGTGCACGTACAGGTGCCGGGTCACGCCGCGCCCTCGCGGTTGATCTCGAGCACCGCCAGGAAGGCCTCCTGCGGCACCTCGACGCCGCCGACCTGCTTCATCCGCTTCTTGCCCTTCTTCTGCTTCTCGAGCAGCTTGCGCTTGCGGCTGATGTCGCCGCCGTAGCACTTGGCGATCACGTCCTTGCGCTTGGCCTTGACCGTCTCGCGGGCGATCACGCGCGAGCCGATCGCCGCCTGGATGGCGACGTCGAACATCTGCCGGGGGATCCGCTCGCGCAGCGCCTCGACGAGCGCCTTGCCCTGGCGGTAGGCGAAGTCGCGGTGCGTGATCAGCGACAGCGCATCGACCGGTTCGCCGCCGACGAGGACGTCGACCCGGACCAGCTTGCCGGGACGGAAGCCGAGGTAGCTCGTAGTCGAAGCTGGCGTACCCGCGGGTGCGCGACTTGAGCGCGTCGTAGAAGTCGAGCACGATCTCGGCCAGCGGCAGCTCGTAGATCAGCTGCACCCGCTCTCGGCTCAGATACTCGATGTGCTCGAAGCGTGCCGCGGCGCTCCTGGTTGCAAGCTCCATCACAGCGCCGACGTACTCCTCGGGCACGATCACCGGCGCCTGGATGTAGGGCTCCTCGATCTCCTCGATGTCCCCGCCGTCGGGCATCTCGGCCGGGGTGTGCACCTCGATCCACTCACCGGTTGACCGTCTGCACCCGGTAGGCGACGTTGGGCGCGGTCACGAGCAGGTCGAGGTCGAACTCGCGCTCGAGCCGCTCGCGCACGATCTCCATGTGCAGCAGCCCCAGGAAGCCGCAGCGGAACCCGAACCCGAGCGCCTGCGAGGTCTCCGGCTCGTAGAACAGGGCGGCATCGTTCAGCTTGAGCTTCTCGAGCGCGTCGCGCAGCTCCGGGTACTGGTCGGAATCGGTCGGGAACAGGCCCGCGAACACCATCGGCTTGACGTCCTTGTAGCCGGGCAGCGGCTCGGTCGCGCCGCCGCGATGCTGGGTGAGGGTGTCGCCGACGCGAAGCTCCGAGACCTCCTTCAGCCCGGTGACCACGTAGCCGACCTCACCGGCCGAGAGGTGCTTGGCGGCGTGCATCCCGGGTGAGAAGGCGCCGATCTCCTCGACCTCGAAGTTCGTGCCCAGCGCCATCGCCCGCAGCCGATCGCGTGGGTGAAACGCGCCGTCGACGACCCGGACGAAGGCGACCACGCCTCGGTACTGGTCGTAGGAGGAGTCGAAGATCAGCGCCCGGCCGGGCGCGTCGAGCGTGCCGGTCGGCGCCGGCATCCGGTCGACGATCGCGTGGAGCACCGCCTCGACGCCCTCGCCCGTCTTGGCCGAGATGCGCAGCACGTCGTCGGCCGCGCAGCCGACGAGGTCGGCCAGCTGCATCGCGACGCCGTCGGGGTCGGCGGACGGGAGGTCGATCTTGTTCACGACGGGCACGATCTCGAGCTCGTTCTCGATCGCCAGGTAGGCGTTCGCGAGCGTCTGGGCCTCGATCCCCTGCGCGGCGTCGACAACCAGGAGCGCCCCCTCGCAGGCGGCGAGGCTACGGCAGACCTCGTAGGTGAAGTCGACGTGCCCGGGGGTGTCGATCAGGTTGAGCTCATAGTGCGCGCGTCGGCGGCCCGGAAGAGCACGCGGACGGCCTGGGCCTTGATCGTGATGCCGCGCTCCCGCTCGAGGTCCATCGAGTCGAGCACCTGCGCGCGCATGTCCCGCTCGGACACGGCTTGTGTGAGCTCGAGGATGCGGTCGGCGAGCGTCGACTTGCCGTGGTCGATGTGGGCGATGATCGAGAAGTTGCGGATGCGCGTGAGCGGCATCCAGGTAGCGTAGTGCCCACCCGCCCGGACGCAGCCGCGGCCGGGTCAGGCCGTCCGGCCGCGGAGCCGGTTTCCGAGCTCCTCCAGCACGTCCATGTCGGTGAGCTGCAGGATCCGGCCGGCGGCGAGGTAGACCGCGCCGCCCGCGGCGAGCGAGAGTCCGACCGACACGAGCTGGGCGGGCAGCGACGTCCCCAGGAGCGTGTTCAGCGGCCACCAGACGCCGAACGCCGCGGCGGCGCAGTAGGCGGTGGCGACCACGATCCGGGCGGTCTCGCCGCCGACCTCGCCGAGGTGCAGCGTGCCGACCTGGCGGCGCAGGAGCACCATCAGCACCGTCGCGTTCCAGGTGGTCACGATGGCGGTCGAGAGGGCGATCCCGGCCGCGCCCAGCGGCTTGTACAGAGCCAGATCGAGCACCGCGTTCAGAAAGAGGTTCGCGAGCGCGACCAGGGTGGGCACGCGCGGAAGCTGGAGGGCGAAGAACGCCCGGGTGAGCAGAAGGCCGATGCCGTTACTCATCAACCCGAGCGAGAACGCGATCAGCACGGCGGCGACGTGTTGGGTGTCTGCCGAGGTGAAGCTCTCGTGCTGGAACAGGACGCGCGTGATCGGCTCTGCCAGCACGATCGAGATCGCCGCGGCCGGCATCAGCAGGAACAGGATCGTGCGGGTGCCGGACGCGATGGTGTGCCCGAACGCGCTCATGTCGCCGCGGGCGGCCAGCTGCGAGATGCGCGGGAACAGCACGGCCGTCACGGCCACCGAGAACAGGCCCTGCGGCAGCATGAACAGGCGAAAGGCGTAGTTGAGGTAGGCGTCGGCGTGGCCGCCCGGGACGAGCGTCGCCACCGAGAGATCGATGGTGAGGTTGAAGTTGATCAGCCCCAGGCCCAGCATCACCGGCAGCATCAGGCGCAGCACGCGCAGCACGTAGGGGTTGCGCCAGGCCAGGCTGAGCACCAGATGCTGGGGCCGGCCGCGCAAGAGCGGCAGCGGGATCAGGAACTGGACGATGGTCGCCACCAGCACGCTGATGGCGTACGCCCGTGCGCTCGCCGGCTCCAGCAGGAGCGCCCCGATGATGACCGCGTTCCAGGCGATCGGCGCCAGCGCCGGCAGGCCGAAGATCTCGTAGGAGTTGAGGATCCCGGTGACGACGCCGGTCATGCCCAGGATCGCGACGATCGGGAACATCCACCGTGACAGCTCGACCACCAGGTTGGGGTCGATGTTCTTCTGGCCCAGTACGAACAGGGGCATGATCCAGGGCGCGATCAGCACGAACAGCGCCGAGATCCCTCCCAGCACGACCGCGGCGAGCCAGAGCACGACGCTGGCCACCCGCCAGGCCTCGGGCTCCCGGCCCTCCTCGCGGAGCTGCTGGAAGACCGGGACGAACGCTGCCGAGATGGCGCTGTCGGCCACCAGGCTGCGGATCAGGTTGGGCACGTTGAACGCGATCAGGAAGGCGCCCAGGGCGGGGCTCGCGCCGAAGAACCGCGCCGCCACGATCTCGCGCAGCACGCCCGCCACCCGCGAAGCGGCAGTGGCAGCACCGAACACCGCCGTCGATGCGGCCAGTCGCGAGCGCACGCTCATCGGCGCGAGAGTCTATCGACCCGCTGCTATGCTCTTGACGCCCGCCGTGAGGTGGGCATTTGCGTGTCAGTCCGAAGGGATCCGGTGGCCAACTCCAAGCAGCAGGAAAAGCGAGTCCGATCAGCGGCGCGTCAGCGGCTGCAGAACCTGCGCTATCGCACGCAGATCAAGACCCTTGCCCGGCGCCTGTCCGAGGCGGTCGAGGCCGGCGACTCCGAGCAGATCGCAGCGGCGCACCGGCGCCTGGTCGTCCTGGTCGACCGTTCGGCCGCGCGCTCGGCGATCCATCGCAACGCGGCCTCCCGGCGCAAGTCGCAGGCCGACCGGCTCGTCAACCGCGCGAACGTCTCCGCGTAACCAGGCCGAGCAGGATCAGGGTCACGCCCGCGGCCTGGGCGAGCGCGAACAGCGTGTAGCTGCCGAGCCGGGTGGCGGTCGAGGCGAGCGCGATCACCAGCACGCCCGCCGCGACGAGCAGCGGCCGGGGGTCGCGGCGGCGGCGGGCTGACAGAATCGAGCCCGTGAGCAGCACGAGCGTCCCCGCCGTGTTGAGCCCGATCGCCATCACGGTCGTCCACGGCCCCTTGATGGCACCGTTGGGCGGTGTCGCACCGGCCCGCGCGAGCTCCCCGGCGTCGATCCGCGCGGCCAGCACGGCCGCGGTCGCGGCGAACGTCAGAAACAGCATCGTGGCCGCGGTGAGCCGGGTGACGGTGCGGCCCGGCAGCACCAGCAGCATCTCGCCGACCGCCAGGTAGGCGACGACGAGCACGCCGCCGGTGAGGTAGTAGATCCGAAACGGCACCGCCGACCAACCCCTCGCGGCGCCGTAGAGGAGCGCAAGCGAGGCGGTCGTGAACAGGGCGAACCCGATCGTCCACGCGATCAGCGGCGCCTGGCGCGATCTGGCCCTGGCCAGGCGCATCGCCACGATGACCGTGCAGGTGGCGGCGACGCCCGCCGCCACCGCGGCCGCGAGCGTCTCGGCGCTCATGCTCCGGTGATGTCGGCCAGGGCGAGCTCGAGCTCGAAGCGGGAGTCGACCCTGCTGCCGCCCTTCACGGCCAGGTCGAGAGCCGCGAGGCGCACGACGGCGCGCCCGAGCTCCGCCGGCTCGAACCGGCGCGCCTGCGCGACCAGCTTCTGGGCCGGGAACGGCTTGAGCCCGAGCTCGCGGGCGATGTCGGCCTGGCCGGCGCCGGCCTCGACCAGCACCGATGCCCGGTACACCTTGCGCACGTGCCCGGCGAGTTGCGCGACCACACGGCCCACGTCCTCGCGCCGCTCGACGTCCGCCGTCGCCAGGCCGATCGCGGCCGCCGTGTCGCGGCGGCCCCAGGCGTCGGTGATCTCCCACGGCTTGATGTCGGGGCTTGGGATCACGAGCCGCTCGACATCCTCGACCTGAGGCGTCTCGGCGCCGCAGTAGGCGATCAGCTTGTCGGTCTCGAGCGCCAGGTCGCCGACGTCCTCGCCGACCAGCTCGACCAGCCTGCGGGCCACCGCGGGCGGACACGCCGAGCGCGCGTCGGCAAAGCGCCGCACCACCCAGTCGGCCGCCTGCTTACGCTCTGGCGCATCGAACAGGCGCACCTCCCCCACCGCCTCGACCGCCTGGACGAGCGGGTGGCGGGGGCCGAAGCCACCGGCGCCGAAGAGGCCCAGGCACGTGTCGGGCGTCGGCGAGCGCAGGTACTCGACGATTGCCGCGACCGCCTCGTCATCGAGCCCCTCGGCGTTGCGCACCAGCACCAGCCGCTGGCCGGGAAACAGGCCAAGCGAGTTGCAGGCGGCGGCCACGTCGATCGGCTCATCCCCGCCCGGCGAGAGCTGCTCGATCGACTCGGGGGCAAAGCGCGCGCGCAGCCTGGCGATGGCCGCGTCGACCTTCGGCCAGTCGCTGCCGGCGATCAGATAGGCCGGCTTCATCTCTGGCTGCGGTGTGGTACTCACCCTCTACCTGAGCGTTACTGTTTAGCCGACCGCGATCGCGGCGCCGCGCGCGGCGCCCGCCGCTCGCCCTGGCGCGCGAGCACCCGCGAGCGCTCCACCAGATCGGCGAAGGTGGTCGTCTCGAGCACCGATCGCAGCATCCCGCGGGCCTCGAGCCACACCCCGGGGAGCGCCTCCGCGCCGGGCGGATAGGTGACCTCGTCCGGGCGAACGCCTGCCACCGCCGCGATCGGCCCGTCGACGATCCGGATGACGTCGGCGATCGAGACCTGACCGGCCGGAACGGCCAGCTTGTAGCCGCCGTCGGGACCGCGCTGTGAGGCGACGATGCCCGCGTGCTTGAGCTCACCCAGAATGTTCTCGACGAACTTGAGCGGCAGCTCCTGCGCCCGGGCGACCAGCTCGCCCTTGAGCGGACCCTCGCCCTCGTGGATGGCCAGCACGAGCACCGCGCGCACGGCGTAGTCGGCCTTGGCGGACAGCTTCATGCGTGACATTCTCGCATGCCGGGTGGGCGGAGCACGGGGTTCGATCTCTGGGCGCGGCTGTCAGCGCCTGCCGCGGAAGAACGACACCTCCCCATCGACGTTGTCGGGCACGTAGACGGTGTTCGTGTTCTGGTCGACGCTCAGGGCGCCGGGCCAGCCGCCGACCGGGATCCCGGTCGGCTTCTGGCGGCAGCCGGATGTGACCTTCGCGTTGCACGTCGCGGCGTCGAACACCTGCACGTTGGAGTTCGGCACCGAGCCCACGTAGAGGATGTCTCTCGATTGGTCGAGAGTGAACCACCACGGGTTATTGACTCGCAAGGTGGCCGGCGCCCGCCCACAGCCACGAGTCACATGAGCGTTGCAGGTGGCACCGTCGATCACCGCGACCCGGCCATCCCCGTTCGGGGTCGATTCGACTACGTAGGCGGTCTGGGTTCGCTGGTCGATATGGATGCCGGACGGATAGATGCTGGCCCCGATGCTCGCCGTCGAGTGCGTGCCACAGCCCGCGTGCAATGTGCCGTCACAGGTGGCACCGTTGATCACCCACACCCCGCCCACGCCGGTGCTCCCGTTCGCGACCTCCATATAGACGGTGTCGGTGTTCTCGTCGACGTCGACACCGCCGACGTAGTCGCCCGTTGGGACAGGGATCGTCGCCGGCGTCTGGCCGCAGCCAGACCTGACCGTGGCATCGCACGTCGCACCGTTGATCACCGAGAGGGTGTTGTCGTTGCCGTTTGCGACGTAGATCGTATTGGTGCGCTCGTTCACCGTGAGGGCGTAGGGCCCGTTGCCCACCTTCACGGTCCCCGGCGCCCTCCCGCAACCCGAGGTGACATGGGCATTGCAGTCGGCGCCGTCAATCACCGACACCGTGTCACCGGCGCAGCCGTTGTCGGCATCACAGTTCGCCGTGTAGACGGTGTCGGTTCGCTCATCCACGGCTCACCGCCTGCGGCGTGACTCCCGTTCGAACGGTCGGCCACGCCCGGCCGCATCCTTGCGTGTGACGTGCGTTGCACTTCGGCGGCACTGATCACCGAAAGGTCATTGTCGTCCCGGTTACCGACATACACCGTGTTGGTCCGCTGGTTGACGGCGCTCCCCTGGGGCGCGTCGCCGACCGTCGTCGTCGGCGCGGGGTGCCGGCATCCCGCCTGATGCGTGAGCGTGCAGGCGGCGCCGTTCGAGCACGGAGACGGTGTTCTCGTTCTGGTTCGACACGTAGACCGAATCTGTCGCAAGATCGACGTCGAGATACCCGGGATCGAACCCGGTCGCCATGACGGGCGTGTCGTGGGCGCAGCCAGCCGTGTGCCCTGCATGGCATACCGTCGCGTCGATCACCGACACCGTGCTGTCCTCCTCGTTGAGCACAAACACGCTCCGAGTTGCTGGGTCGACCACGACACCGATCGGGACACTGCCGACGGTCACCGTCAACCGGAGCGCGGCCGGCAACCGGATGTCACCGTCGCCGTTGCAGGTGCGACCGTTGACGACGTACACCAAGCCCAGATTCGTTGCCGAGGCTGGTGCGCCCGACGTGCCGTCACGTACAGGGTGTCGGTGCTCTGATCGACCGCCGCGCTGTACGGAGCAAAGCCGACGCGAAACCCTCGGCGGCGTCTGACCGCAACCCGATCTCACGAGTTCCGTTGCAGGTCGCGCCGTCGATTACCGAAACACTGCCGCCACTCGGATTGGAGTTGGGCACGTAGATGGTGTCGGTCTTCTCGTTCACCGCCGGTACCGCCGGCGCCGAGCCCACCGTCACCGTCGCCGGCGTCTGGCCGCAGCCCGATGTCACCTGCCCGTTGCATGTCGCGCCGTTGATAACCGACACCGTCCGGCCGGCGTTGTCCCCGCCCGGACCGTCGTTGGTCACATACACCGTGTCGGTGGCCTGGTCGACGACGACACCGTCCGGGCCGTCGCCGACGGTGATCGTCTTCGGCGTCTGCCCGCAGCCCGACCGCACCTTCGCGTTACAGGTCGCACCGTTGATCACCGACACCGTATCGCTGCCCAACGCGACCACATACACCGTGTCGGTCTTCTCGTCGACGGCGTCATCGACCGGTCCCGGGCCGACAGCAATCGTTCGCGGCTTCTGGGCGCAGCCCCTGGTCGACTTCGCGTTACATGTTGCCGCGTCGATCACCGAAACGGTGTTGTCGTTCCCGTTTCCGACGTAGGCCGTGTGAGTCTCCTGGTCCACCGCGACCGCGACCGGGTTTGCGCCAACAGAGATCGTCGGCGCAGTCCCATGAGCTTCTCCAGCCGACAACCTCGCCGGCAGCGATTCCCCAGCCGAGACCTGACCGAGCCGCCCCTCCCGCGACCGCGGCGCCCGCGCCGGTCGCAATCAGCGCCACCGCTGCGGTCAGGATGATCGTGACGCTCCGCGCCGACGGTCGAACATGATCGGGGCCCATGACGTGCCTCCTGTGGCGAGCGGTGACGAAGAGAGGCCAGACATACCGGAACGAGGTCGCAATCCGGTCGCAAGATGCTCGCAACCGAGCGTTCCGTCGCCTCACCGGGCGGCGTTGATCACCGAAACGGTGTCGTCGTCTCCGTTGGGCACATAGACGGTGTCGGTCGCCGGGTCGAAGGCGATCGACCGAGCGCCGTTTCCGGTCCGCAGGCGCGGCGATGCCCCCGTCGCGCAACCCGATGTGACCTTTACATTGCAGGTGGCGGTGTCGAAAACGGTCACGCTGTTGTCATTGGCGCTCGCCACGTACGCGTTCCGGTTCGTGGTGTCGAGCGCGATTCCGACGGGCCCGTTCCCCACGTGCACGACCGCGGGGGTGCGAGCACAGCCCGACGTGACGGTCGCGTTGCACGTGACCTCGTCGATCATCGAGAGCGTGTCGTCCTGCCAGTTTGCGACGTAGAGCGTGCCCGTGACGTGGTCGATCGCAAAGGCGACGTTGTTATCGGTCGACCCGGTGCCGACCCGTACCGAACGTGGCTTGTGGCCGCAGCCCGAGGTGATCCTGGCGTTGCAGGCGGCCCCGTCGATCACCGACACCGCCTCGGCTCCGCTTGGCGCGACCGTCCCCGCGTACACCGTGTCCGTGGCCGGGTCCACGACGACGCCGGCAGGACCGCGACCGATGGTGATTGACGCCGGCTTGCGGCCGCAGCCAGAGGTGATGCGAGCGTTGCAGATCGCGCCGTCGATCACCGACACGGTCGTCCCGGCGCCGTTGCCCCAGTTCGCCACATACACGGTGTCGGTCGATTCGTCGACCGACACATCGACGGGCTGACCACCGACGGCAACGGTGGGCGGAGTCCGGTTGCAGCCCGTCGTGACCTCGGCATTGCAGGATGCACCATCGATCACGGACACGTTGTTGTCGTTCGCGTTGGTCACGTAGATGGTGTCCGTCGCCTGGTCCACCGCGACGTTGCCGGGAGAGCTCCCGACCGAAATCGTTGGGAAGGCGCGCCCGCAGCCGGACGTCGCCTGGGCGTTGCATGTCGCAACGTCGAGCACTGACACGCTGCCCTGCCCCGTGTGAGGGCTGTTCACCACATACAACGTGTGCGTCGCCGGATCCAGCGCGGCATCCTGAGGATCGATGCCCACCAGCACCGCTCGCCGGGTGGGCGAGCGCGCCGAAGTGGCTGTGCTGCCTCCGCCGCTCCCGCCACAGGCACTCACCAGCGCAAGAACGCAGCTCAAGAGGCACACATACGCCGCCCGCAAGGCCGGCGATGGCGGTGAGAGGGAGTCACTGAGTTCGGAAGTCCGCATCGTCGCGGGACAACGATACGAATCCCCGGTCGCAAAACGCTCGCAGCGCCGAATCGATGCGCCCTGGTGGTCAACCCGCCATCGGCGTATGCTGGGGCTGGTTCAGTCGTTTCCTCAAGGCAATGCCGATGGAATTCAGACTGTTGGGGGCAATCGGGGTGGTCGCGGACGGGAGTTCCGTCCCGCTCGGCGGACCCAGACAACGGGCCGTGCTCGCCGACGTCGCCATCCATGCCGGCAGGGTGGTTCCCACCGCGCAGCTGATCGACGATCTGTGGGGCGAGCGGCCGCCCCCCTCGGCGATCCACACCATGGAGACGTACATCTCCCGCCTCCGCCGCACGTTCAATGTGTGCGGAGTGGCCGGCGCCACGCTGGTGACGAGGCCGGGCGGGTACCTGCTCGATGTCGCGCCCGAGACGGTTGACGCATGCCGGTTCCGAGACCTCGCCGCGCGTGGTGGAGCAGCCCTCGAGCGGGGTGACGCCACGGAAGCCGTGACGCTCGTCACCTCGGCACTCGCGCTGTGGCGCGGGCCGGCTCTGGCCGACGTGCGCGAGGCTGCGTTCGCCGACGTTGCCGCCGAGCGCCTGGAGGACGAGCGGCTGACCGCGTGGGAGAAGCTCGTCGAGGCCCGGCTCCGGCTGGGGCACCACCGCGAGCTCGTATCGGAGCTCGACACGCTCGTCGCCGGAGCGCCCTACCGCGAATGCTTCCACGCGCAGCTCATGCTGGCGCTCTACCGCTCGGGACGGCAGGCTGACGCGTTGTCGGCCTTCCAGCGCGCGCGTGAGCTCCTGACCGGCGGGCTTGGCATCGAACCCGGGCGCGAGCTGCGCGGGCTGGAACGGGCGATCCTGCTCCAGGCTCCAGAGCTCGAGGTGGTCAGCGACGGCGCGGTCACACGAGCTCTGCGCCCGATCGCCAATCCACCCCCGGCCACACGTCCCGTCCGCCCGCGCCGGGTATGGCGATGGGCAGCCGCTGTCGCGATCGTCGGCGCCGCCCTCGCAGCCGGCCTGACGCTCCTGCTGACGGCAGCGCCGACCCACGCGAAAGCACTCTCCGACGGCGTCGGCGAGTTGAACGCGAGGGGCAACGAGATCGCGCGCAGCCTCGAGCTGCCGAGCCTGCCGGGGGCCGCCGTCTCGGCGGATGGATCGGTGTGGGTGACCAGCCCGGAGGGGAACGTCGTCTACCGCGTCGATCCCGTCACGGCCGCGGTCGCGCAGACGATCCCGGTAGGTTCGGGCCCGAGCGCGATCGCGGCGGCTGGCGGGAACATCTGGGTTGCCAACACCCTGTCCGGAACGATCTCGCGCATCAACGCGGCGGATAGCACGGTCGTGGCGAGCATCCCGGTCGGGCCGGAGCCGACCGGCATCGTGGTCGGCGGTGGCTCCGTCTGGGTGGCGGACGCCTCGGCCGGCACCGTGACCGCGATCAATCCCGTCTCAGGGCACCCGGGTTCCCCGATTCCGCTCGCCTCGGAGCCGTTCGGCGTTGCCTTCGGCGCGGGCTCCGTCTGGGTCTCGAACCCGGCGACGGACACCGTCACACGGGTCGATCCCCGCAGTCGGCGGGCGGGCCAGCAGATCGACGTTGGCAGCGGACCGACGGCGATCGCGTTCGGCCAGGGTTCGATCTGGGTCGCGAATGGGCTCGACAGCACCGTTTCGCGCGTGAGTCCGCGCACCGATGCGGTTCAGGCGACCATCCCGGTGGGTGACGGCCCCGACGCGCTCGCGATCGCCGGGAACTCCGTCTGGGCCGCCGACCGGCTGTCATCGGCTCTCACAAGGCTCGATCCCGGCGGCGCCCCTCGGACAACGATCGGGGTGGGAGGCGGTCCCGTGGCGCTAGCCGCCGCAGGCAACCGTGTGTGGTTCGCTTCCGGGCCCGCGGGCAACGCCCGACCCGTGGGCGGCACGGTGCATGTGGTGGCGACCGCCCCGCTGGCGTCGATCGACCCGGCCCTGCTGTACCCGAACACGCAGCCCCAGTTCTCGGACGCGACCTACGACACGCTGGTGACCTTCCAGAAGACCGGCGGAAGCGGTGGCCTCCTGATCGTCCCCGACCTGGCACTCGCCATGCCAACCGTGACCGCCGGGGGAACCGTGTACACCTTTACCCTGCGCCCCGGGCTGCGGTATTCCACCGGTCGGCATGTCCGCCCCGGGGACTTCCGGTATGCGCTGGAACGTGTTCTTCGACTCAATGCATCCGCGGGCTCGTTTCTGGACGAGATCGTGGGTGCGACCGCATGTGCGCCCGGCCGCCCGTGCAACCTCGCTCGTGGTGTGATCACGGACGCGTCGGCGGGCACGGTGACGTTTCATCTGACGGCGCCTGACCCCGACTTCCTCGACGAACTCGCGCTCGAGTTCACGGCGCCGGTGCCCTCGGACGTGCCGGCGCATGATGTGGGCACGAATCCCGTTCCCGGTACCGGCCCGTACAAGATCGCTCGGTACATCCCGGGGCAAACGGTCGTGTTCACCCGCAATCCGCACTTCCAGGAATGGTCGGAAGCCGCCGAGCCGGACGGATCGCCGAGTCGCATCGTCTGGACGTTCGGGGCCAGCGTCACTCGTGAGAAGGCCGAAATCGCGGCCGGTCGCGCCGACTGGACCGACGACCCGCTGCCTGACGGCGCCGAACTCCGCGCGAGGTTCCCCGGCAGGGTGCACGTCAGCGCGCTGCCCGCGATCGTCTACACCGCGTTCAACACCCGGGTCGCGCCGTTTGACGACCCCGGCGTGCGGCGGGCGTTCAGCATCGCCGCGAACCGGAGCCGCCTCGTCGGGCTCCTCGGCGGGTCGGATGACGCGAGCCCGACCTGCCAGATCCTGCCTCCGGGCATTCCGGGCTATCGGCGCTACTGCCCGTTCACCGCACACCCGGGGACCGCGGGCGCGTGGACGGGACCCAACCTGACCGCCGCCCGCAAGCTGGTGGCGGCGTCGGGGACACGGGGCATGCGCGTCACGGTGTGGTCGGACACTCAACCGCCGGACGAGGTGACCGGCCCATTCACGGTCTCCGTCCTGAACGAACTGGGCTATCGGGCCAGGCTGCACATTGCGTCGCACCAGGCCGTCGTCAGCGCGACGAACGACTCGCGCCGCCGGATCCAGGCGACGGACGGCGCTTGGCAGGCCGACTATCCGTCGGCATCGGACTTCTTCGACGTCTTCTTCCGCTGTTCCGCGTTCCGCCTGGCCGACCCCGCCGCGACGCGAAACGGTGCGTTCTTCTGTGACCCGGCGGTCGACCGGATGATGACCAGGGCGGACACCGAGGAATCCAACGACCCCGCCGCGGCCGCACGAACGTGGGCAGCCGTCGACCGCGCGGTTACCTCCGCTGCGCCGTGGGTGCCGCTGGCAACTCTGAACAACGTCGACGTTTTGTCAGCGCGGGTCACCAACTACCAGTACAACCCGTTCCTGGGCGTCCTGCTCGACCAGCTGCGGGTCCGCCTGCGGCGATGAACCACCGGTCGCCTCACGAGCAGGCCGCCGCCACCGCCAGCACGTAGCTCGCCAGCACATCGGCCAACCCCAGAAGCGGCGTCGCCAGCGGCGCCCACACCATCCGCGCCACCATCGCCGCCAGCGCGAGCCACAGGATCGGTGCCACCGCCGGCAGTGCGAGCAGGTTGGCCGGTACCGCCAGCGGGCTGGCCCGGCCGAAGTGCCACCACACGATCGGCGCGGTCACCACGGTGCAGGCCACCGATACGGCGGCCGCCTGCCCGAGCGCGCCCCGCAGTCGCGGCGCGACCACGAAGATGGCCACCACAGCCGAGAACGACAGCTGGAAGCCGGGATCGTAAAGCTCGAGCGGGTCGAGGCCGAGCACCACCATCGCCCCGCACGCCAGCAGGTGCCAGCGTGACACCATCCGCGACCCCAGCCACGCCGCCGCCACCAGCACGCCGGCAACGCCGGCGCGCACGATCGACGGGCCGGCGCCCGTCACCAGCACGTAGGTGAGCGTGATCGCGAGCGCCGCCAGCCGCGCGGGTGCCCCGATCACGCCCACCGCTCCCAGGCACACCAGCGTGAAGGCGATCACGAGCGCCACGTTCTGGCCGCTCACCGCCACGAGGTGGTAGAGCCCGCTCGAGCGCAGCTCGGCCCGGGTCTGCGGCGGCAGGCCGCCGATATCCCCGAGCGCGATACCGGCCACAAGCGCCCGTGGGGGCGCCGGATCCGGCCCCACCTCGAGATGCCTGAGGGCGGCCCTGTGCAGCGTGTCGGCTGCCCCCCACACGCCGCCGCGGCGACCGGCGAGGACGGCGTCCGTGGCACGCAGCTGGAGGTGGGCGCCCTGGGTGGCGTAGTAGCCGCGCACGACCGGATCGAGCGGCTCCAGGCGGCCGTCGACGCGGTAGATGCCACCCTCCTGGAGCACCAGGCCGGGCACCGACAGCACCACCGTCTCCCCCGCTCCGCGGACCGCCGCGAGCCCGTGGCCGCCGGACGGCTGGCCCGTCACGACCACGACGGCCTCGTGCACCGGCCCCACGCCGAGCGTGCGCCGGTCGAGGGCCGCGACGCGGGCGCTGCCAACGACGAGCGCCGCGACGGCGATCCCGGCCGCCGCAATCCGCAGGCGGGTCGAGTCGCCGACCAGCAGGGCCGCAACGAGCAGGAACGGCCGTCCGAGCGCCGCCACGGCCAGCCCGATGGTCGCCGCGACGATCAGCCTCGTGTGGCCGGTCACAGCGTCACGCGACCGTGCAGGGCCGCCAGCCGGGCCGGCCCGATCCCGCTCACCTGGTCGAGCTCCTCGAGCGACCGGAAGCCGCCGTGCAGGGTGCGGTAGTCGATGATGCGCTGCGCCAGCGCCGGCCCGATTCCGTCGAGCGTCTCGAGCTGCTCCAGCGTTCCCGAGTTGAGCGACACGGGTGCGGGCGGCGCCGCCGTGTCGCCCGCACCGGCGGCCGGCACGCTTCCGCCTCGCCCTCGTGCAGGCACGACCACCTGCTCGCCGTCGGTCAGCCGCGCGGCCAGGTTGACGGCGGCGAGGTCGGCCCGTGGCCGCGGACCGGCCCGGTTCACGGCGTCGAGCACCCGCGCCCCGGACGAGAGCCGGTACACCCCTGGGTGGCGCACCGCTCCCGACACGTCGACCACGACCGCCGCCGGCGCGAGTGCCGGCGTGAGCGGCGCCGGGGACGAGGCCGGCGCGGGCGTGTAGGCGTCCTGCGACGACGACCCGGGGTGATAGCGCCAGCCGACGACGAGAATCGCGGCGACGGCGGCGACGTAGAGCGCGATCTGGCGGGGTGAGAACGCGGGCACGCCGGGGAGCATCCGCGAGCGCGCCGTCACGGATCCAGACCGGGCACGTGCCGGAAGCGGCAAGGTCCTGGCCCGATCTTTGGCACAGTGCGGCCATGGCCCCGTCCGGAACACGGCTCGGCGAGGGGATCCGGCTGCAGGGGCTCGTGAAGTCGTTCCGCTCGCCCCAGGGCATGGTGCACGCAGTGCGCGGCGTCGACGTTGCCATCGCCTCGGGCGAGACGGTTGCGCTGCTCGGGCCGAACGGCGCCGGAAAGACGACCACCATCGACATGCTGCTCGGCCTGACCACCCCGGACAGCGGCTCGGTCTCGCTGTTCGGACGCCCGCCCTCGGAGGCCATCAAGGACGGGGCGATCGGCGCCATGCTGCAGACCGGTTCGCTCATCCGCGACCTGTCCGTGCGCGAGCTGATCACCATGATGGCCGGGCTCTACCCGGCGCCGCTGCCGGTCGCCGACGTGCTCGGCCTGGTGGGGCTCGAGCCGATCGCCGACCGGCGCACGCAGAAGCTCTCGGGCGGTGAGACGCAGCGTGTCCGGTTTGCCATCGCGCTCGTCAGCAACCCCGATCTGCTCGTCCTGGACGAGCCGACCGTGGCGATGGACGTTGAGAGCCGCCACGCGTTCTGGGACACGATGCGCGGGTTCGCGGCCCGCGGCAAGACGATCGTCTTTGCCACCCACTATCTCGAGGAGGCCGACGCCAACGCCGACCGGGCGGTGCTGATGGCAAACGGCAGCATCGTCGCCGACGGGCCCACCACCGAGATCAAGGCGATGGTCGGCCTGCGCACCATCCGGGCGACCCTGCCCGGCGTCGACCTCGCCGAGCTCGAGCGGCTGCCGGGCGTCAACTCGGCAGAGCGGCGCGGCGAGGCGATCACCCTCCACTGTGCCGACTCCGACAGCGCGATCCGCGCGCTCCTGCAGGCGTATCCGGCGATCCGCGACATCGAGATCGCAGGCGCCGGCCTGGAGGAGGCGTTCCTGCAGCTCACCTCGGGGGCCGACGCGTCGTGATCACCTACACGCGCTACGAGCTCCTGCGGACGTTTCGCAACGGCCGGTTCCTGATGTTCTCCATCGGGTTCCCGCTGGTGCTGTATTTCGTCATCGCCGGGTCGAATCGCAACGACCAGAACTTCGACGGCAGCGGGATCTCGGTGCCGCTCTACTACATGATCGGACTCACCGCCTTCGGGACGATGAACACCGTGCTCTCGACCGGAGCCCGCATCGCGGTCGAGCGCGCGGCCGGCTGGAACCGGCAGCTGCGGCTGACGCCGCTCTCGATCCGCTCGTACTTCCGGGCCAAGGTGATCACGGCGTATCTGATGGCGGCGATCACGATCGTTGCCCTGTACGCGTCGGGCATCTCACTTGGCGTGCATCTGACCGGCGGAGAGTGGGTGCGGATGACCGGCCTCATCCTCGTCGGCCTGATCCCGTTCGTCGCGCTCGGCGTCTTGATGGGGCATCTGCTCACGGCCGATTCGATCGGTCCGGCGATGGGCGGAACGACCGCCCTTCTGGCGCTGCTCGGCGGCGTGTGGTTCCCGATCCAGAACGGCACGCTGCACAAGATCGCCCAGGCGCTCCCGTCCTACTGGCTGGTGCAGGCGAGCCACGTCGCGATCGGCGCCGGCGGCTGGGGCGCGCGCGGCTGGTTCGTGATGACGGCCTGGACCGTCGTGCTCACCATCCTGGCCGCCCGGTCGTACAAGCGCGACACCGCGCGCGTCTGACAGCCATGAATATTTGGGGCCTGGCCCCAAATATTCAGCGGGTGACGAGGCTCACCAGCTTGCCCGGCACCACGATCTCCTTGACCACCTCGGCGCCGTCCAGATGGTGCGAGACGTTCGGGACGGCGCGCGCGGCCGCGAGCAGGGCGTCGCGCTCGGTGCCGGCCGCGACCGTGAACTCGCCGCGCAGCTTGCCGTTCACCTGCACCGCGTAGGTGATCTCGTCGGCGACCAGCATCGCCGGATCGGCCACCGGCCACCGCGCCTCCCACAGCCGCTCTCCGCCCAGCCGCTCCCACAGCTCGCAGGCGACGTGGGGCGCGTACGGCTGCACCAGCGAGACCGCCGTGGCGACCGCGAACCGGCGCTGCTGCGGCGTCGCGTCGTGCGAGCGCTGCAGCTGGTTCACCAGCTCGTGCACGGCCGACTGGGCCGTGTTGAACGCGAACCGCTCGCCGATGTCGTGCGACACGCGGTCGATGGTGGAGTGCGTCTTTCGCACGAGCTCCGCTCCCGCCCCCTCGGCGGGCGCGGACGCCGGGATGCCCGGCTCGAGCTCGGCCGCCGACGCGAGGGCCAGCCGCCACAGCCGGGCCAGAAAGTCGTGGCATCCCTTGGCCCCGGAATCGAACCACTCGGCGTCCTGCTCGGGCGGCCCCAGGAAGAGCGAGTACATCCGCACCGTGTCGGCGCCGAAGCGCTCGATCAGGTCGTCGGGCGAGATCACGTTGCCCTTCGACTTGGCCATCTTCGCGCCCAGGTAATAGATCATCCCCTGGGTGAAGAGGTTTGCGAACGGCTCGGTGAAGCCGACGTAGCCGAGGTCGTACAGCGCCTTCGTGAAGAAGCGCGCGTACATGAGGTGCAGGATGGCGTGCTCGACCCCGCCGATGTACTGGTCGACGGGCAGCCACGCGTCGACGGCCTCGCGGCTGAACGGGGCCGTGTCGTTGTGCGGGTCGGCGTAGCGCATGTAGTACCAGGACGAGTCGACGAAGGTGTCCATCGTGTCCGTCTCGCGCATCGCGGGACCGCCGCAGGCCGGGCACCGCGTGTGCACCCAGTCCTCGGCTGCAGCCAGCGGGGAGCGGCCGCGCGGCGCGAAGTCCTGGACGTCCGGCAGAACCACCGGGAGCTGGTCGTCGGGGACCGGCACGAGACCGCAGGCCCCGCAATGCACCATCGGGATCGGGCAGCCCCAGTAGCGCTGCCGTGACAGCAGCCAGTCGCGCAGCCGGTAGGCGATCGTGCCGGTCCCGCGGCCGTCGGCCTCGAGCCGGCCGATGATCGCCTGGGCGGCCTCCGGGGCGGCCATACCGGTGAACTCGCCCGAGTTGATGAGCACCTCGTCCTGGCTGTGGGCCGAGTAGGCGACATCGGCCGCAGGCTCGGCGCCCCGCGGGGCCACCACCGGCCGGATCTCGAGGCCGTGAGCCCGGGCGAACTCGAAGTCGCGCTCGTCGTGGGCCGGCACCGCCATGATCGCTCCGGTGCCGTACTCGGCCAGCACGTAGTCGGCCACCCACACCGGGATCCGCTCGCCGTTCACCGGGTTCTCGACGTACCGGCCGGTGAAGACGCCGGTCTTCTCGTGGGCCTCGGCCCGTTCGACCGCCGAGCGCCCCGCGGCGTGGCGGACGTAGTCGGCCACGGCCTGGGAGTGCTCGCTGCCGTCGGCCAGCTCCAGCGCCCGCGGATGCTCGGGCGCGAGCACGAAGAAGGTGGCGCCGAAGAGCGTGTCCGGCCGGGTGGTGAACACCCGCAGATCGGAGCCGTCGTCGAGCCTGAACGCCACCTCCGCGCCATGCGAGCGGCCGATCCAGTTGCGCTGCATCGTCACGACCCGCTCGGGCCAGCTCACCTGCTCGAGATCGTCCAGCAGCCGGTCGGCGTAAGCCGTGATCTTGAAGAACCACTGCTCCAGCGTGCGTGACTCGACCTCGGCGCCGCAGCGCTCGCAGCGGCCGTCGATGACCTGCTCGTTGGCCAGCACCGTCTGGTCGTTGGGACACCAGTTGACGGCCGCGCTCTTGCGATAGGCCAGGCCGGCCTCGTACAGGCGCAGGAAGATCCACTGCGTCCAGCGGTAGTACTCCGGCTCGGCGGTCGAGAGCTCGCGGTTCCAGTCGATCGACCATCCCATCCGCTTCATCTGGCGACGGATCGCGGCGATGTTCGCGCGCGTCGACGGGGCCGGGTGAAGGCCGGAGCGGATGGCCGCATTCTCGGCCGGCAGCCCGAAGGCGTCGTAGCCCATCGGGTGCATCACCCGGTCGCCGTTGCGGCGGCGGTGCAGCGTGACCACGTCGCCCATCGTGTAGTTCTTGACGTGCCCCATGTGCAGCTCGCCCGAGGGGTAGGGCAGCATCTCGAGCACGTAGACGAGCCGCGAGGTGTCGTCGCCGGGCGCGGGGTTGGGCACGTCGAAGATCCGCTCGCGCTCCCAGATCTCCTGCCAGCGCGCCTCGACGGCGGCCGGGTCATAGCGTTCCATCATGCGTGGGATTCTAGGGCTGCGGGGAGGACGTGTCCTCCGTTACATGCTTCGGGCTGGTCTACGATCCCGCGCGATGATCCTGCGCCAATTCCTGTTCGCCGAGACCGCCTGCGTGAGCTACGTGTTCGGGTGCACGACGCACAACCGGCTGGGCGTCGTCGATCCCCACGTGGAGCTTGTGGACCGCTATCTCGAGGCCGCCGAGGCCACCGGCGCGCCCATAGTCGCGGTGTTCGAGACGCACGTCCAGGCCGACCACGTCTCGGGCCTGCCCGACGTGGTCGAGGCCACCGGCGCGACGGCGTATCTGCCCGCCGGGGCGCAGGTCGGCTTCGATCATCACCCGCTCTCCGACGGGGAGCGCGTCGAGCTCGGAAACACGATCGTCACCGCGCTCGCGACGCCCGGCCACGCGCCGGCCCACCACGCCTACCTCATCTCCGACCTGCGCCGCGAGACCGACGAGACCTGGCTCGCATTCACCGGCGACTCGATGCTGGTGAACGACGCGGGCCGGCCCGACCTGCACGCCCGTGGCGGCGACCCGAGGGCGCTGGCCCTGCAGCAGCACGCGTCGATGCAGCGGCTGCTCGCGCTCCCCGACTACGTGGTCGTGCTGCCCAGCCACTACGGCGGCTCGGTGTGCGGTCGCGGCCTCTCCGGCAATCCGATGTCCAGCATCGGGTTTGAGCGGCGGCACAACCGCGCCCTCTCCCACTCCGACGCGCAGCAGTTCGCCGACGAACTGCTGCAGGACCTGCCCGACGCCCCGCCCGAACAGGCGCGGATCGTGGCCGCCAATCAGCGCATGTAGCGGCGGACGGCCAGGCGCGACTTGAGCGCGTGCTGCTCGGCCCGGCCCTGCACGCGGGCTGCGACCAGCTCGGGATCGCGCCAGTCTGCGTCGCCGTCGTCCGAGGCATCGGCGATCTGGGCGACCGTCTCGCGGTCGTGCTCGGCGATCGCGTCGACCTCGCAGCCCACCCGGTAGCGGCCGAACGACATCGGCTCGACCCGCATGACGAGCGCCTCCATGGTGATCGGTCGGGCACCGATGTGGATCGACAGCATCACCCGGTCTCCGACCGCAAGGTGAAGCTCGGTCACGAATGCGACGCCGCCCTCGGACAGATCGGCCGTGCGGACGCGGAAGTGCTCGCCGTCGGGGAGCGCGCGCGAGCGCAGCACCACCGCGTCGGCCTCGTCGCTGCGCTGGGCGCGCTTGGTGCGGCGGTGGCCCGGCTGGTACACGACCTCGATCACACGCAGGTGCAGGAGCGTCTGGTTCGACGACTGAAAATAGGCCTTCTCGATCCGCAGCGAGACGTCGTAGCCACCGCCGCTCTGGTCGCGCAGCGGGCAGACGACGACGAGCTGGGGCTGCATCAGCATCTGGGGCGCGTAGCCGATCAGGAGCCCGCGATCGAGGTCGGCCAGGACGACCTCGGCCACACCGCCGGCCGAGAACACGCCGATCGGTGTGGGCAGCGGGGGCAGGAGCGACAGGAACTCGTCGAGCAGGTCGCCCTCGGGGTCGGGCACAGGAGTGAACTCAGACATGGCCACTGAGTAATCGGCGCGGACGCTGCATGCCTTGAACACCGAGTCGCCGACGTGGGTAGCATTGCGCGATGCCGGCCGACCTGATCCTGCGAAACGGCGTCGTGCACACCGTCGACGCCGCCCGGCGGACGGCCGACGCGGTGGCGGTGGAGGCGGGCCGCATCGTCGCGGTGGGAGCCGCGGGCGACGTCGACGGCGTGCGGGGTCCGTCCACCCGGGTGGTCGATCTCGCCGGGGCGATGGTGCTACCCGGCTTCCAGGACGCTCACTGCCATCTGGGCTCGAGTGGCTACGCGACGACCCGCTGCGACCTCTCGGAGAGCCGCGGCGCCGACGAGCACCTGCGCCGGATCGGCGCCTACCGGGAGGCCCACCCCGACCGGGAATGGATCGTCGGCGGCGGATGGTCGATGAGCGACTTTCCCGGCGGCATCCCGACCGCCGCCGCGCTGGACGCGGTCGTCTCCGACCGCCCGGTGGCGCTGACGAACCGCGACTACCACGGCACCTGGGTCAACTCGCGCGCCCTCGAACTGGCGGGCGTGACGGCCGCGACCGCCGATCCGCCAGGCGGGCGAATCGAGCGCGATCCCCACGGGGCCCCGGTGGGGATGCTGCAGGAGCAGGCGATGCATCTCGTGCTCGACCGCGCCCCGGCACCGACCCATGCCGATCGCATGGACGGCATCCAGGCGGCGGTCGCCTACTACCACCGGCTGGGCATCACGGCCTGTCAGGACGCCCTGGTCGATGCCGAGTGGCAGGCGGCCTACGAGCAGCTCGCCCGCGCCGGCGAGCTCGGGCTGCGAGTGCGGGGCGCGCTCGAGTGGGACTCCGGCCGCGACCACACCCAGCTCGCCGAGCTCACCGAGCGGCGCCACAGCGGCACAGTCGGCCGGCTCGCGTGCGGCACGGTCAAGTTCTTCCACGACGGCGTGGTCGAGAACCGCACGGCCGCGATGCTCGACCCGTATCTCGATCGGGACGGCCACCCGACCGCCGAGTACGGGCTCGACCAGTATCCGCCCGGCGATCTGGAGCACTTCGTGCGCATCTGCGACGCCGAGGGCTTCGGGGTGCACATCCACGCGATCGGTGACCGCGCCGTGCGCGAGTCGCTGGACGTGCTCGCGGCCGCGATCCATGCGAACGGGCGCCGTGATGCCCGCCACCAGCTGGCCCACGTGCAGTTCGCCCACCCCGATGACCTGCCCCGCTTCCGCGCGCTCGGCGTGATCGCGAACGTGACCCCGCTCTGGGCGCGGCTCGAGGCGTACGTCACCGAGCTGACCATCCCGTTCGTGTCGGCGCGGGCGAGCGAGGGCATGTACCCGTTCGGGAGCATCCTGCGCCACGGGGGCGCGCTGGCCTTCGGCAGCGACTGGTCGGTCTCAACGCCCGATCCGTTGCGCCAGCTCGCCGTCGCGGTCTCGCGCATCGACCCCGACAGCGACGTCACGGAGCCACTCCTACCAGGCGAGCGGCTCGATCTGGGAGCGGCGATCGCGGCCCAGACGATCGGCGCCGCCCACGCGTGCGCGCTCGAGCACGAGACGGGGTCGATCGAGGTGGGCAAGCTGGCCGACCTGGTCATCCTCGACCATGATCTGCACCGACTCGCCCCGGCCGAGTACATCGACGTCAAGGTGCTCGCGACGCTGGTCGAGGGCGAGGTCGTTCACGCCTCCCCCGACTGCGAACTCTCAATCTAAACTGGAGAGTTAGACCTCAGCTGCGCACGGTCACGAGCGTGCCGAGCGGCGCGACCTTGCGCAGAAGCGCGATCGCGAGCAGGGGCACGTGGATGCAGCCGTTTGAGACGTGGCCGAGCGGCCCCGGGTGGATCGCGATCTGGTCGCCGCCGATCCAGGTCGGGGCGAGATGGGTCTGCCGGGCCGAGAGCCCGAACGCGAACGGCGTGTAGGGGCTGCCGGGCGGGAAGATGAGCCGGTCGGTGACGAAGAAGCGGCCGACGGGCGTCGGTGTCTCGGGTGTGCCCTGCCCGATCGGGAACGACCCCACCACGCGGCGGCCGCGCAGCACCGAGATACGGGCCAGTGCCAGATTGACGACGACCCGCGTGCGCGTCCACCGAAGCGGCATCCGGCGCAGGTTGACGTGCACGATCCGGCCGCTCGGCCCCAGCGGCACGAGCAGGGCCCCCCGCACGCCGTGATACCGCAGCACCGGCACCCACACCGGCTGGCCGAAACGCGTCTTCGGCTTGACCGCTCCGAACCGGGTGTGCAGCGTGCGCGGCACGCGCGCCATCAGGTAGACCCCGCGCCCGCGCGGCCGGGCCGGGATGCGCCAGGCGACCGCCTTGCGGATCGCAGCAGCCGTCGGCGCCGAGTCGCGCCGCACAGCAGCGGCGTGGGAGGACGTGGCGGGATGCTGCGCCGCCGATGCCCCCGCGCACGCGGTGCACGCAAGCGCACTTCCGACAAGAGCCAGCCCGGCCCGAACCCACATCGCCGAAGCATACGTGCCGGCGCAACCGGTGGGGTATCGTCGGGTTCGTCCGACGACGCGTCCCGAGTCGACCCGCACGGCGGGTCTCTCTGGGGCACCCCCAGGGGAACCGGTGTTACCACGCATCAGACCGCATGCGCCTCGCTGCGCCTCCGTCGCAGGTCCGCGCACGCACGACAGGAGCAGTCGGGGCGCGGAGTCGGGCGCCACAGCATGACCGAGTGGCGCCGTGACCAGCGCTCAGGCGTCTCCCGGGCTCTGGCCGCGGCCTTCCTGGCGGGCGACTGGGAGGCGGCCGGGATGGCGGCGCGTGCCGCCACGGCGTTCGGACGGCGCCCACGCTGGCTCGGGGGTGTCGCCCGAGAGCTGGCCGCGACCTACCGCGACCGCCCTTGTGACCGCCCGCGGGAGGTGGCGGCCCGGATCGAGCAAGCGCTGCTCCGGCTCGAGGATGCCGGCGTCCTGCCGCAGCCGCCCCGGCACGTGCCGGCGGCGCTGTTCACACCGGAGATGGGGCGGATGCGCTGGGCGGTGCCCGAAATCGACACGCCCACCGACCTGGCGGCCATGCTCGACCTGCACCCGCGCGAACTGGCGTGGCTCGGCGACCTGCGCAACTTGGAACGACGGGCGGCGGACGCTCGGCTGCGCCGTTACCGCTATCGCTGGCTGCCCCGCGCCGAGGCACCCCCACGCCTGATCGAGAGCCCCAAGCGTCTGCTCAAGGCGACGCAGCGGCGTGTGCTACACCAGATCCTCGCGCCGATCCCGCCCCACGACGCGGCCCACGGTTTCCGCCGCGGCCACTCGGCGCTCACCCACGCCCGCCGTCATACCGGGCGCGAGGTCGTGCTGCGCTTCGACCTCGAGGACTTCTTCGCGGCGATCGCCGCCGGCCGCGTCTATGGAGTGTTCCGGTCGGCCGGCTATCCCGAGGCGGTCGCCGCGAGCCTCACCGGACTCGTCACCAACGTCATCCCGATGGGCGAGTGGGAACGCGCGCCCCGCTCCGCCAACCCGGCGGTGAACGCCGCCCGTCATCGCCTCGAACGACGACTGGCCACTCCGCACCTGCCGCAGGGCGCGCCGACCTCGCCTGCACTTGCGAACCTGTGCGCGTACCGGCTCGACTGCCGGCTTGCGGGCCTCGCCGATGCGAGCGGCGCCGTGTATTCGCGATACGCCGACGACATTGCCCTGTCGGGCGACCGCCGGCTGCAGGCACACGCCGTCCGGGTGCGCCGGATGGTCGAGGAGATCGCGCACGACGAAGGCTTTCGGGTGAACTCGCGCAAGTCGCAACTGATGACGCGAGCAGGCCGTCAGCAGATCTGCGGGATCGTGGTCAACGAGCATCCCAACACGCCCCGGCACGACTACGACCGCCTGAGGGCGCAGCTGCACGATGCCGCGCTGAACGGCCCCGACGCGGCCAACCGCGCTCGCGTACCCGACCTACGAGCACACCTCCTGGGACGGATCAGCTGGATCGAGGCGCTGACCCCGGCCCGGGGTGCGAGGCTGCGACGCAGCTTCGCCCGCATCGACTGGTCGGCCTAGAGGCCGACCGGGTGCCAGACGGTCTTTGCCTCCATCAGCGCCTCGATCTCCCACACGCTCTGCCCCGTCGCGGAGCCGCGCACGACCCGCTTCACGTTCTCGGCCGCCAGCCGCTCGAGCTCCTCCGCCGCATCGGCGCCGGCTCCGGTGAGGTCGATCGCGTTCACGTCCATGTGGGCCGCCAGCACCGGGGCGAGCTCCGTGCGGTCGCCGGTGAGCATGTTGACGGTCCCGGCGGGCATGTCAGACGTGGCCACCGCCTCGGCCAGCTCGATCGCCGCCAGGGGGTGCTGCCGGGATGCCATCACCACGGTCGTGTTTCCGCCGACGAGCGCCGGCAGGAGGCGCGACACCAGACCCTCGAGGGCCGGCTCGCCGGGAGCGACGATCGCGACCACCCCGGTCGGCTCGGGCACGGTGAAGTTGAAGTACGGCCCCGCGACGGGGTTCGCCCCTCCCAGCACCTGGGCCAGCTTGTCGGCGCAGCCGGCGTACCAGATCACCCGGTCGATCGACCGCTCCACCTCGGCCGCGCCGGAGCACGCAGCCGCAAGGACAGCGAGACGCGTCTCCATCATCTCGCCGAGCCGGTAGAGCACCTGGCCGCGGTTGTATGCGGTCGCTCCCGACCATTTGGCCACCGCCGCGCGGGCCGCCCGCACCGCATCGCGGGCGTCCTTGCGCGACGCCCGGGCGATGTTCTGCCCGCCCACCTCGAATGTCCGGCCCGACTCCGAGCGCGGGAACGCCCCGCCGATGTAGAGCTTGTACGTCTTCTGCACCGGCAGCCGGCTCACTCGTCGAACCTCAGGTAGGCCTCGAGCCCGTGCCGGCCGCCCTCGCGCCCGAAGCCCGACTCCTTGTACCCACCGAACGGCGAGGCGGGGTCGAAGCGGTTGAACGTGTTGGCCCACACGACCCCGGCCCGCAGGCGGGCGGCCATCCACAGGATGCGCGAGCCCTTCTCTGTCCAGACGCCCGCCGAGAGGCCGTAGGGGGTGTTGTTGGCCTTCTCGACCGCCTCGTCCGGGGTGCGGAACGTGAGCACGGTCAGCACCGGGCCAAAGATCTCCTCCTGGGCGATGCGGCTGCTCTGGGCAACGTTGGTGAACATCGTGGGGGCGAACCAGTACCCGCGCTCGGGCAGCACGCACGGGGGCTGGTAGAGCTCGGCGCCGTCCTCGACGCCGCTTGCGACCAGCTCCGCGGATCCGGTCGAGCTGCGCCCGCGAGTTGATCGCGCCGACGTCGGTGTTCTTGTCGAGCGGATCGCCCACCCGCAGCGTCTGCCATCCGCCGCTTCAGCTTTGCCACCAGCGGCTCTGCGATCGACTCCTGCACCAGCAGCCGCGACCCCGCGCAGCAGACGTGCCCCTGGTTGAAGTAGATGCCGTTCACGATCCCCTCGACCGCCTGGTCGAGGGCGCAGTCGTCGAAGACGATGTTGGCTGCCTTGCCGCCCAGCTCGAGCGTGAGCCGGACGCCGCGCCCGGCCAGCTCGCGCTGGATCGCCTTGCCCACCTCGGTCGATCCGGTGAAGGCCACCTTGTCGATGCCGGCGTTTCGACCAGAGCGGCGCCCGTCGAGCCGTCGCCGGTGACGATGTTCACGACCCCGGCGGGAGCTCGGCCTGGCGGCAGACGTCGCAGAACATGAGCGCGGTCAGCGGCGTCGTCTCGGCCGGCTTGAGCACGACGGTGTTCCCGCATGCGAGCGCGGGGGCCAGCTTCCAGGCCAGCATCAACAGCGGGAAGTTCCAGGGGATGATCTGGCCGGCGACGCCGAGCGGCCGCGGCCGCCGGTTGGGGAAGGCGTACTCGAGCTTGTCGGCCCAGCCGGCGTGGTAGAAGAAGTGCGCCGCGGCCAGCGGCAGGTCGACGTCGCGTGACTCCTTGATCGGCTTGCCGCCGTCGAGCGACTCGAGCCACCGCGAACTCGCGCGCGCGTTCCTGCAGGATGCGCGCGATCCGGAACAGGTACTTGGCCCGCTCGGCCGGCCGCAGGTCAGCCCAGCCGCCCTCGTAGGCGGCGCGGGCCGCCTGCACCGCCAGTCGACGTCCTCGGCCCCCGCCTGGGCGACCTCGGCCAGCGGCTGCTCGTCGCGCCGGAGAGCTGGTCGTGAACCATGCGCCCGAGCGCGGCTCGACCACTCGCCGCCGACGAAGAGGCCGTAGCGCTCCTGCAGGCTGACGATGTCCCGGGCCTCCGGCGCGGGCGCGTAGCTCCACTCCGGCACGGCGGGCAACGAGCTCGGCGGATGCTCCAGGTCGGCCATCAGTCGACGGTGAAGTAGTCGGGGGACTGGTAGGCGCCGGTCTTCTCTTTGCGGATCTGCATCAGCATGTCGTTCAGGAGCGACGAGGCGCCGAACCGGAACAGCTCGGGCGTGAGCCAGTCGCGGCCGAGCGTCTCGTGCAGGACGCACAGGTACTGGATCGCGTGCTTCGCGTGGCGGATCCCGCCGGCCGGCTTCATCCCCGACCCGCCGGCCGGTCTCCTCGTCGACGTCGCGGATCGCCTCGAGCATGCACAGGGTCACGGGCAGCGTCGCGGCCGGGCTGAGCTTGCCGGTCGAGGTCTTGATGAAGTCGGCCCCGGCAGCCATCGCCAGGAGCGACGCGCGGCGGACGTTGTCGTAGGTGCCGAGCTCGCCGGTCTCGAGGATCACCTTCAGGTGGGCCGGCGCCGCAGGCCTCCTTCACCCGCACGATCTCGTCGTAGACCCTGGCGTAGCGGCCCGACAGGAACGCGCCGCGGTCGATCACCATGTCGACCTCGTCGGCGCCGAGCTCGACCGCCGCGCGCACGTCCGCGAGCTTGACCTCGAGCGGCGACTGGCCCGACGGGAAGGCGGTCGCGACCGAGGCGATGCGCACGCCGCTTCGGTCGCCGAGCCGCTCGCGGGCGACCGCGACCAGGTTCGGGTAGACGCACACCGCGGCCACCGCGGGCACACTTGGATCGGCGGGATCGGGGCGCACCGCCTTGCCGCACAGCGCCGCCACCTTGCCCGGCGTGTCGGCGCCCTCGAGCGTGGTCAGGTCGATCATGCGCACGATCAGGTCGAGCGCCTGGAGCTTCGACTCGCGCTTGATCGTGCGCTTCGCCAGCTCCGCGGCGCGCGCCTCGAGCGCGACGGCATCCACGGCGCCGATGCGCGGCAGGCGCGGCTCGAAGGGCAACTCGAAGCCGCGGGTGAGCGTCGCCGTCCCGTCCATTCCGGATGAGTCTAGTGGCCCGTCCGCGGCCCTCAGGTGCCGACGCCGTAGCGCAGATAGACCACGCCACCGTCGAAGCGGTGTTCCTGCAGCAGCTCGAGCCGCAGCCGAACGTCGCGGGGAAGCGCGTGCGTGCCCCCGCCCACGATGACGGGCGTGACGAACACGTTGATCTCGTCGACCAGCCCGGTCCTGATCGCCTCGGCGGCGAGGCCGGGGCCGCCCACGGTGATGTCTCGCTCGGCCTGCACCTTCATCCGTCCGACGGCCTCGGGATCGAACTCCCGCTCCACCCGCGTTCGCGTGGTCGAGACGGTCTCGAGCGTCCTGGAGTACACGACCTTGTCGGCCGCCTGCCAGATCCGCGCGAAGTCGAGGCTGACAGGCCGCCGGCCCGCGGTCGTGTGCGCGGTCTCCCAGCCGGCCATGACCTCGTACATGCGCCGCCCGTACAGGTACGTGCCGACCGGCCGCTCGAGGTCGTTGACGAAGGCGTGCACCTCCTCGTCCGGCGCGGCCCAGTCGAAGGTGCCGTCCGCGTCCGCCACGAAGCCGTCGAGCGACGTGATGGCCGAGTAGATCAGCCTGGCGACGGCGCGCCTCCCGTCACACCCGTGACGACCTCCGCATGTGCCAGACGGCTCCCGGCCAGCGATCCATCGCCGGAGGCCGCGTAGCGGGCGTTCGCCCCCTCGGCCACCGTCCGCCCAGCGGCATCGACGACGATCGCGCCCACCGGCGTCGTATTGCGACCGTACGCGACCCAGGCCAGCTCGAGGCTGGCCCGCCACGCCGGCGTGAGCTCACCCCACGGCGTCATCCGCCAACCGTACCCGCATCCGCGGGTCGGCAATCCGGGCCGCCACGTATGCGGCGAACGAGATCGTGCTGATGAAGAAGCTCGTGGGCCACGGCTGGGCGAGGCTGAGCAGGATTCCGCCCTCGGTCGCCACCAGGGCGATGACGATCGAGATCAGGATCGCGGCGGCCGGGTTCGCGGTCAGGCGCTGGGCGGCCGCGGCCGGCGTGATCACGAGCGTGAGCACCAGCAGCACGCCGACCACCTGGATCGCCTCGGCGGTTGTGAGCGCGAGCAGGACGAAGGTGAACACCGAGAGCGCCCGCAGCGGCACCCCCCGCGCCTCGGCGACCTCGGGGTCGATGCTCGAGAAGAGCAGCGGCCGGTAGGCCGCGGCGATGCCCGCAAGCACGATCACAGAGACCACGACGAGCTCGTCGAGCTGCCTGTCGCTGACCCCGACGATGCTGCCGAAGAGGAGGTTGGTGGCCTCGGTCGCGTAGCCCTGGTACAGGCTCAGGAACAGCACTCCCACGCCAAGCCCGAACGCGAGCACCGCCCCGATGGCGCTGTCGCGCTCGCGCCCGCTCAGCGACAGGAGGCCGAGCACCACACCCACGAGGAGCGAGCCGCCGACCAGGCCCACCACCGGATCGAGCCCCAGCACGAGCGCTCCGGCGGCGCCGGTGAACCCGAGCTCCGAGATGGCGTGGACGGCGAAGCTGGCGCCGCGCGTGACGACGAAGGTGCCGATCGCGCCGCTGACGACCGCCACCACGGCGCCCGCGAGCAGGGCGGTGTGGACGAAGTGCTGGGCCAGGAGCTGGGTGAACATCAGTGCGACGCCGCCGGCCCGTGGTCGTGATGGTGGACGCCGTCGTCGTCGGGGGTGCCGATGACGACGATCCGCCCGCGCACGCGCAGCACATCTACGGGCGTGTCGTAGAGCCGCGTGAGAGTCTCGGTGGTGAGCACCTCGGAGGGCGTCCCGATCGCCCACCGGCCGGGGGCCAGATAGAGCACCGTGTCGACGACCGGCAGGATCGGGTTCACGTCGTGGGTGACGAAGACGACCGGGGTTCCGGACGCGCGCCGGCGCGTATCGAGCAGGTCGACGACCGTCCGCTGCGATGACAGGTCGAGCGACAGGAGCGGCTCGTCGGCCAGCAGCAGCGCCGGATCCGAGACGAGCGCCTGGGCGATTCGCAGCCGCTGCTGCTCGCCGCCCGAGAGCCGCCCGACGGGAAGCTCTCCGTAGCCGGCCGCGCCAACCGCCTCGAGAGCGCGCTGGACGCGCTCGTTGGACGTCTTCGACGTCAGCCCGAGCCCCCACCGGTGTCCGTCGAGGCCGAGCCGGACGAGGTCGCAGCCTCGCAGCGGAACGTCGCGATCGAAGGCGCGCTGCTGGGGCACGGAGCCGATCTGGCCGCGGGCGGCGGCGGGGGGACGGCCGCCGATCGAGACGGTGCCCGCAGACGGCGCGAGCAGCCCCAGGAGGATGCGGACGAGCGAGGTCTTGCCGGTGCCGTTCGGTCCCAGCACGGCCATGAACTCGCCCGCATGCAGGTCGAAGCTGAGATCGTCCCAGAGCAGCCGCGACCCGAACCGCAGGCCGAGCGAGCGCACCTCGACGACCGGCGCCGCGACCGCGCTCACCGGTCGAGCGCCCGATCCAGCGAAACCGCCTGGCGCAACTGCCACTGCTGGAACGTCTCACCGGGCGGCAGCGTCTCGGTGACCCCAACCACGGGGATACCGGCGGCCCGGGCGGCGGCCTCGATCCGGGCCGTGATGGGCGAGGTGGTCTGGCTGTTGTAGAGCAGCACCTGCACGCGGTGGCCGGTCATCAGGCCGGTCATCTGAGCGACCGCCTCGGGCGACGGGTCGCTGCCGTCCTCGATCGCCCGCGCAAAGGCCACCGGAGTGAGGTTGTCCAGGCCGGCCGCCGCCAGCAGGTAGCCCGGCACCGGCTCGGTGTAGGCGACGGGGTCGCCGGCGTGGCGCGCGCGGATGGACGCCACCTCGCGCCTGAGCGGCCCCAGCCTGTGCTCGAAGGCGTGCAGGCCGCTCCGATAGGCCGCTCGGTGCGCGGGATCGGCCCGCTCGAGCGCCGCCGCGATCGCCCCGGCGATCCGATCGAGCCGGGGCACGTCGTACCACAGGTGCGGATTGGCATCGGCCCCGTGCACACCGAGCACACTGGCCATGGTGACCAAGATCCGGTGGGAGCTGGGAGCCGCGGCCTCGAGCTTCTGCATGAAGCTGTCGTAGCCGACGCCGTTTTGGATCACGACGGCGGCCTGGCTCACGGCCAGCTCGTTGCGAGTACTGGCGGTGTAGAGGTGGGGATCAGCATTCGGATCGTGCAGGATCGACGTCACCGCCACGCGTCCGCCGCCGATCTGGCTGACAATGTTGCCGTAGACATTCTCGGCCGCCACCACGCGCACACGGCCCCCGGAGGCCGACCGGGGCGAGCCTCGCAATTCGAGGCCCACGGCGAGCGCGGCAAGGGCGGCTGCCAGCACGATGAACCCGATAACCGTCTTCGACACCCCTGCAACCTAGCTGAGAATGAAAACGGATGTCAATCGCACTTCTTGAGATCCGGCGCCGCCGCGACTACCCTGAAGGGGTGGAGCTGGGACGCAACCGCAAGAACCGCGAGGCGCTGCTCGATGCCGGCCGCTCGATCGGCCACGCCTTCAGCGCGCGGGAGCTGCACGTGGTCGCACGCCGCGACCAGCCCCGCATCGGCCTCACGACCGCCTACCGGGCGATCGAGCGCTGGCGCGACGAGGGACTCGTCGAGGAGGCGGGTACGCGGTCGGGCGAGGCGGTGTTCGTGATGTGTGCCACCGACGGCCACCACCATCACCTGGTGTGCGTCGAGTGCGGCTCGATCTCGACGCTCGAAGGCTGCGCCCTGACGTCGGTCAGGCAGGCCGCGGAGTCGGTCGGGTTCGAGCTCAGCGACCGCGCCCTCGCCTCTCTGCCGGGCCGCTGCGCCCACTGCGCGCACGCGTGAGCGTGCTCCGCGACGCCGCCCGGGCCGCGGCCTCCCCCGTGTTCGGCATCCCGCTCTCGGTGCTCGACGTCGCCCCCGTCTCCGGCGATTCCAGCCCGTCCCAGGCCCTGGCCGAGGCGACGGCCCTCGCGCCGCTGGTTGAGCGGCTCGGCTACCACCGGCTCTGGTATGCCGAGCACCACAACATGCCCGGCATCGCGAGCTCGGCGCCCGATGTGCTGATCGCCAATGCCGGTGCACTCACCCAGCGCATCCGGCTCGGCTCGGGCGGGGTGATGCTGCCCAACCACGCGCCGATGGTCGTGGCCGAGCGGTTCGGCACGCTCGAGGCGCTGCATCCCGGCCGGATCGACCTCGGCATCGGCCGCGCCCCCGGCACCGACCGGCGCACCATGATGGCGCTGCGCCGGCCCGGGTCGAGCGACGACCTGCTCGAGCTCCTGAACGAGCTCTACGGGTTCTTCAACGGCTTCGCGCCCGGCGACGCCTACGCCGGCATCCACGCCGTGCCTGGGTACGGGAGCATGCCGTCGGTCTGGCTGCTCGGGTCGAGCGGCTACAGCGCCCAGGTGGCCGGCCTCATGGGGCTGCCGTTCGCGTTCGCCCACCACTTCAGCGCCGCCAACACGCTGCCCGCGCTCGAGCTCTACCGGGACCGATTCCGGGAGTCACCCGTGCTCGAGGCGCCCTACGCCCAGGTGACGGTGTTCGTGGTCTGCGCCGACACCGACGCCGAGGCCGAGCGCTGGGCCTCGGCGATGGCGCTCGTGTTCGCCCAGCGGGGCAGCGGCAGGCCGCCGACGGCCCTGCCGACGCTGGCCGCCGTGGAGGCCCACGACTGGACCGAGGAGGAGCGCGCGTTCGCCGAGGGCTACCTGCGATCGCAGGTGGTCGGCAGCCCGCAGACGGTGCGGACGAAGCTCGAGCAGCTGCTGGCAGAGACGGGGGCGGACGAGGTGATGGCGACCGCCACCATCCCCGACGCCCAGGCCCGGGTGCGGTCGTTCACCCTGCTCGCGGAGCTGGCGGGGCTCGCTGCGGTCAGCTGACGGCCTGCGCCGAGGCGCGGCCCGCGAGGGCCTCGACCCGGTCGAGCCACGGCCGGGCGCCCAGCTCGGTGAAGATCTCGCGCGCCTCGGACCACAGCGGCTCGGCCTCCTCGCCACGACCGTCGGCGGTGAGCGCCTCTGCGTGCTCGAGAAGGCTGACCGCAAGCCAGAAGCGGATGCCGAGATCGCGGAAGCGGTCGGTGGCGGCGGCGTGATGGGCGAACGCGGCCTCACCGGGGCCGGCCAGCCGGGCGCGCGCGCGATGCGCGTGGCCACCCATCGAGGGCGGCCGCAGTCCGGGCGGGAGCGCCTCGATCCACCCGGCGAGCTCCTCGGCCTTCGCGCGGTCGCCGGCGGCGATCGCGGCCTCGAGCGCCCACATCACCCCCATCTTGACGTCCTGGCCGTCGGAGCCGAGGGTGATCCCCCATTCGACCGTCTGCTCGCCCTGGGCCACCGCCTCGGCATGGCGGCCCTCGAAGAAGCGGATGCACGCGGTCGCGCCGGCATAGCCCGCCCGCTCCTGGACGTCCGCCGACTCCCCGAGCCGGTGGTAGATCGCAAGCAGCCTCCGGGCGGAGTCCAGGTCGCCGCGGTGGGCGTGGATCTCGAGGATCGAGCTGAGCGGGCTGAGCAGGGTGCCCCCGTCAGGCAGGCGCTCCTCGGGCAGCTCCTCGTACACCGCCATGGCCTCGTCCCACCGCCCCAGCATGTACAGCGGGTAGGTCGACTCGCTGAGCGCGAACCACTCGTGCGGGCGGCTGCCGATCATGCGCCCCAGCGATCCGGCCTGCTCGAGATGCGCCAGTGCATCGGCGTAGCGGTCGCGCCGGAAGGCGAGGTCGGACAGGTTCGCGCACGCTCGGCTCGCGTCCTCGCGCAGCTCGTGCCGGTTGGCGAGCTCAAGCGAGAGCTGGAACAGCCCGCGGGCCTCCTCGGGATGCCGTCCCGAGGCGCCGATCATCCCCTTCATCGCCCAGCCGCGGACGAGCACAGCCGGGAGGTCGAGCGCCTCGGCGATGTCGAGCGACTGCTCGACCAGCTCGGACGCTCGCGGGACATCGCCGGCGAAATACACGGCGCCGGCCAGTCGCGTCGCCAGCATGGCGAAGTCCTCGCTGGGCTCCTCCGCCGACAGCACGGCGTAGGCCCGCTCCATGCGATCGATCGCCTCACCAAGGCGGCCCTGAACCTGATCGATCCGGGACAGGCGCAACGTGACACGGGCGGCGGAGCCGACCTCGCCCGCGTCCTCGTACAGCGCCCGGGCCCGCTCGGACAGCGCCGCCGCCACGTCCTGCGCCGCCGACCGCAGCGCCATCTCGCCGGCCTCGTTGAGCAACCCGGCCTGTTCGAGCGGTGCGTCCGTCAGCTCGGCGGCCTGGGTGTAGTAGCGCTGCGCCTCGGCCGGCGCGCCCAGCGCCGCGGCCCGCCGGGCGGCGCGGACGGTGAGCGCGCGCGCCCGGGCGCGGATGCCGGCCGCGTCCTCCGCGTCCGGCGCGGTGTTGTAGGCGTCGAGGTAGTGCGACGCGAGCACCTCGACGGTCTCCTCGTCGTCGGGGAACGCCTGCTCCATGTAGGCGGCGGCCGCCAGGTGGCGATCGCGGCGGTCGCGCATGGCGAGCGTCTCGTAGGCAACCCGGCGCATCAGGTCCTGCAGGAACCCGTACTGGCCGTGCTCCGGCGAGCGCGGATCGGCCTGGATCGACAGCACCTCCTTGCGCACCAGCGCCTGCAGGATCGGCTCGAGGGCCGCATCGGTCGCGCCCGAGAGCGCCGCCAGCGCCTGGCGGGTGAAGGTCTTTCCCAGCACCGCGCCGTCCTGCACGGTGCGGCGCTCGTCGTCGCTCAGGCCGTCGAGGCGGGCGGCGATCAGGGCGTGGAGCGTTTCGGGCACCTCCAGCGCCTCGACGGGCCCCGTCGGCCGGTAGACGCTGCCCTCGCGGACGAGGTGGCCGCGGTCGAGCAGCATGCGCACCGTCTCCATCGCATAGAGCGGCACGCCCTCGGCACGGGCCAGGATCTGGTCGCGGAGCGTGTCGGGCAGCCCGGGAACGAGTCCCGCCAGCAGGTCGCGCATTGCCTGCGGTGAGAGCGGTTCGAGATAGACCGAGGTGAAGTTGCGCTTGCCCGCACCCCAGGTCGGGCGCCGCTCGACGAGCTCGGGCCGGGCGGCGGTCACCACCAGCAGCGGGCTCTGCCGCGACCACTCGAGCAGGTACTCGATGAAGTCGAGCAGCGACGCGTCTGCCCACTGCATATCCTCGAACGCCAGCACCGTGGGGTACACGTCGGCCAGCCGCTCGAAGAAGGTCCGCCAGGCCGCGAACAGATCCTCGCGGGCAAAGGCGCTGCCCTCCTCGAGGCCGATCAGGTGTGCCACGCGGGGCTCGACGAACCGGCGCTCGTCGGGGTCGGTGACGTGCTCGTCCAGCACCACGGCGAGCTTCGCGAGCGCCGAGGCGGTGCTCTCGTCCTCGCTGATGCGGCAGCGCATGCGCACCATGTCGGCGAGCGCCCAGTAGGTCACGCCCTCGCCGTAGGAGAGGCAGCGGCCGCGGTGCCAGTAGACGATCTGGGCCAGGCCGTCGAAGTACTTGTAGAACTCCCAGACGAGTCGCGACTTGCCGATCCCGGCGATCCCGGTCACCGAGATCAGGTGCGCCCGCCGCTCCTCTGCGCTCGCGTGGAACAGGCCCTTGATCTGGCGCAGCTCGCGGTCGCGGCCGACGAACGGCGCCTCCAGGCCCTCGGATTTGAGCGCGCCCCGGGCGCCCGCGACGACCCGCACTGCCCGCCAGAGCGTGTGCAATCCCGATTTGCCCTTGAGCTCGTGCGTGCCGGCGTCCTCGTAGACGATCGTCGGCTCGGTCGTGCGCCGGGTCGTCTCGCCCGCGAGCACATGGCCGGGCTCCGCCAGCGACTGGATCCGCGCGGCGGTGTTGACGATGTCGCCCGCCACCATGCCCTGGCCGTCGGCCCCGACCGTGACGGTGGCCTCGCCGGTGAGCACGCCGGCCCGGGCGCGCAGGTCTGGCACTCCGACCTCGTCGCCCAGCGCCGAGACGGCCGCGACCAGGTCGAGCGCCGCCCGCACCGCCCGCTCGGCGTCGTCCTCGGTGGCCGTCGGCGTCCCCCACACCGCCATCACCGCGTCGCCGATGAACTTCTCGACCGTCCCGCCGTAGAGCTCGATCAGCCGCCGGGACGTGTCGAAGTAGCGCGACAGGAGCTCGCGCACCTCGTCCGAGTCACGCCCCTCCGAGAGCGTCGTGAACCCCACCAGGTCGGCGAACAGCACCGACACCAGCCGCCGCTCCGCCACGGCCGCGACCCGGGGCTCGGCGACGGGCGCTGGCGGCGCCGTGCCGCCCAGCGCCGTCCCGCACTCGCCGCAGAACTTCGTCCCCGGCTCGATCGCCGCGCCGCAGGCCGGGCAGGCGGCCGAGAGCCCGGCCCCGCACTCGCCGCAGAACTTACGCCCAGTGCTGTTATCGGTGCCGCACTGTGGACAGATCACGCGCGAAGTTTACGGCGTGTTGCGCCCTAGCGCATTCCCCTATGCGCATTGTCGGCCGCCCGCGCGAGTGCCTTTGCCGCCCGGAAGAATTTGTGCGACTGGCCCTGGAACAGCTTGTTGGCCGTCAGTGCCTCGACGGCCGCCATCGCACCGGAGTTCCTGACCGTCGACGGCCGGATCACCGAGCACTTCGGCAGGCTCTTGTGGATGAAGTCGGTCGGCTCCGGCAGGATCAGGTTGGTCTGGAAGAGCGGGCCCCCGAACGGCGGCGCGTTCAGGTCGGGGAACGTGACCCCGGTCTCGGGATCGGTCACGCCCGCCAGCGGCTGGGAAACCGCGTTTCCGGCCTTGTCGTGCCACACGGCGAAGTGATTCACCTCGACGCCGCCGATGCTGACGACGATCCGCAGCACCTCGAGGCTCGTGACCTTCAGGCTGAGCGTCGTGTACAGGCTCGAGCCGCCCTGCTCGATCATGGCGAAGTGGAACCCGGCCGTGTTGGCGATCGCCTGCATGCGCCGCTGCTTGGCGTTCGTCGGCGGGACGGGCTGGGACATCCCCGGAGGCGTGTCCGCGTCGTTCAGCGGGATCGCGGGCTCGTTCACGATGCTGACGGCCTGCGGGAAGGTCGCGCCGAAGTCGGGATTCATCGGGCTGCGATAGCGGGTGTACCAACTCGTGTCCACGTCCAGGCTCTGCAGGTTGGTCAGGCGCCCAACCTGGCGGGCGCCGGTGGCCTTGCTGCTCGGCAGCGTCCGGAACTCGTCCAGATTGACCGGCTCGGCGCCCTTCGAGCGCAGGTAGGCGTTCAGGAAGGCGGCGTGGCTGGCCTCGTCGTCGGTGTTGTCCGAGATGTACTGGGGCATGTCGCTGTCGAGGTTCTCCAGAGCGGCGGTGTACGCAGGATTCCCTCCGTTGACCCCGCCCAGCTCGGCGTACTGCTGCCACAGATCGGTCTCGAGCAACTCAGCAGCGGCTAGGAACCGCAGGATGGCTGCATCGCCGCTCGAGAGCCGGCCCGAGTCGGCGAACGCCTCGGCTGCGGGCAGCGCGCCGCCGGCGAGCGCGGTCGCGCCCACCGTGCCGACGCCCAACAGGAAGCCGCGACGGCCGATCACCCGGTTCCAGTGCGACTGGAGCTCGTCCGCTGACGGCGGAGCGGTCGGAGTAGATGGTGTCGAGTCCATGATCCCCTCGCTTAGGTCGGTGCCGGACACCCGGCGATTCCGCCTACTGGGGGACGGAGCCGTCGGTTTGCACCGCTGTGAGGCCTGTCACCGTGGGCCGGCTCGGTGACCGCCGCCACATTTTGCGGCGGTCATCCCGGACGGTGGTGATCCGCGATGTACTTCTCACCCTCATCGCAGAAGAGCGTCACGATCACGCCCAGCTCGGGCCGCTCGCGGCGCAGACGCTGGGCGGCGAGCATGTGGGCGCCCGAGCTGGGCCCCACGAAGATGCCGTGTTCGCGGGCCAGCCGCCGCATCTCGGCCAGCGCACCGTCACTGGACACGCTCACGACATCCGTGATCTCCGCGCGGTGCCGCTCGACGATGCCGGGGACGAAGCCGTCGGCGATGCCCTCGATCGCATGCAGTGCGATCTCGCCGCAGCAGATCGTGCGCGACTCGCCCGGCTCCAGGGCCACGACCAGCACGTCCGGGTTCGCGGCCCGAAACGCCTGCCCCACCCCGATCAGCGTTCCGCCGGTGCCGACGCCGGCCACCAGCGCGTCCGGGGCCGCGGGCAACTGCTCGAGGATCTCGGCCCCCAGCCATTCCCGGTTCTCGGTCACGTTCCACTCGGAGTCGAACTGGCCGGGGTGGAAGTAGCCCGAGCGCTCGCCCAGGGCGCGCGCATGCTCGAGCGCCGCGGTGACGTGGAAGTCGCCGTGCAGGAGGATGTCGGCTCCATGCGCCCGCGAGATGGCGATCCGCTCGGGGCTCATTCCCTCCGGCATGACCACCAGCATGCGATAGCCCTTGGCCGCCGCCACCATGCTCATGGCGTTCCCGGTGTTCCCGCTCGATGCCTCGACGATCGTGTCGCCGGGCTTCAGCAGGCCCTCGGCCTCGGCCCGCTCGATCATGTACCGCGCCAGGCGGGCCTTGATCGAACCGGACGGGTTCAGATACTCGAGCTTGGCGTAGACGCCCTCGATCGCGAGCAGCGGCGTGCCGCCGATCGCCTCGACGACCGACGATGACAGCGGCGGCGCGGCTCGATGCGGGCTCGTCCCGGCGGCCATGCCCGTCACCCCTGCGTCGTCCAGGGCGCGGCCAGGCGGGCCCGTACGCGCAGCCCGCCGACGGTACCCGTCACCGTCGCCCGCCCATGCGCGAGGTTGGTCGGGAACGTGACGGTGATGGTTCCTGACGATCCTGCGGCGCCGGTCAGCGTCAGGGTGGCGCGCACGCGCAGCGTCGTTCGATTCCAGATCGCCCGGCCCGAGACGGCAAGGTTCGACACGAACCGGTCGCCGCGGAAGTTGATGACGAGCGGGCCGTGTGACAGGTACGCGCTGGGCACCGTGAATTTCCCGCCGCGCAGGCCGTGTCCGTCCTCTCCGAACATGAGGTCGTACCAGCGCGACAGGGCGTCTCCCACCGTCTGGGAGGCCACCCAGGCGGCCCGCCGGCCGGCGGCGGTCGCGCGATTGCCGGGGAGGGCGTGGGCCGGCGGGGCCTGCCCCAGGCGAGCCGGGAACCGGACGGCGTTCACCGCCGGGATGCGGGCGGCGCACGATGTGTTGCCCGCCGCGAGGTGGGTCAGGAACCGGCGCAGGATTGCGGAGGCGCAGCCCTCGTAGTCGTCCATCGCGCTGATGTGACCCGTGTTTGCGACCTGAACGTAGGTCGAGTCGGGCCAGGCCGCCGCCACCCGGCGAGCATCGCCGACCGGCGTCGCCTGGTCGAACTCCCCGTCCAGGACGAGCACCGGGATGTGCGGGTGCGCCGCGGCCGGGAACGGCGGATCCGGGTACTTCGGAGCAGGCCACTCGAGGCACCCGCGCACCAGCTCGCTCTCGTCCAGCGAGTTGAGCCAGACATGGGTCGAGAATGGAGCGAAGACCCCCTTCGGCAGCCCCGCGATCGCCCGGTTCAGCTGGGCGCGGCGCGTCGGGATGCTCGCCGCCACATTCCAGACGGTCGGGTAGTCGTGACACGACACGGCCTCGAGGTCGCCGACCGAGTAGCCGGCCGCATTCCCTCCCGCCTCGTTGAACGAGACGTCCTCGGCCGCGAGCCGCAGCATCGGCGCCCGGTAGCCGTGCCGGTAGGCGGTCAGCGCGCCCGGCAGGTCGCGGAAGAACGTGTAGCTGTACGTCGCGTCGAAGACGAGCTGGGCGAACCCGGCCGGCGTGAGGTGCACGTGCTCGACGTCCCCGTCGGCGTCGCGGCTTCGGCCCACCAGCGGATGCGCGGCCAGGCTGCGGTCAAATGCCCCCATCGACCCCAGGATCCGGGGGCACGAGCGGGCGCGCCGGCAGAGCGCCGTCCAGGCGTGGCGCAGCGAGGCGGACGCCTCGGGCTCGACCGGATTGAAGGAGTTGTCGTAGGTGCCGTCGAGCACCACCGCCCGCACCAGCTGGGGGTGATTGGCCGTGAACGACTGCGCGGCATAGCTGCCATAGGAGTCGCCGTAGACGTCGACCCGGTGTACGCCGAGGCGACCCAGGATGGCCGCCAGATCGTCGCCCACCGCGGCCGTGCCGAAGGCATTGGCCGCCACTCCCAGGCGGCGTGCGCAGTTGGCGGTGGCCTGCACGTAGTTGCCGATTCCCTGCTGCAGGTCGGGGCAGCGGATGGGATCGGAGGTGCCCGTCCCGCGCTGGTCCATCACGATCAGATCGTGTGTGCGGCGAAGCGGCCCGAGCATGAAGAGGTACGTGGTCGCCGATCCGATCGACGGGTACCCCGGCCCGCCCTCGAACGCCACCACCGGCTCGCCGGCAGCCGCCGCCTGGTCGGTGTGGCGGTACACCCGGAACGACACCGTGATCGGCGCCCCCACGCCGGGGTGCGACCAGTAGAGCGGCACCTGGATCGAGCCGCACTCGACCAGCGGATTCGCGCCGCACGGGGCGAGCCGCACCGCGCCGGCGCTGCCCGCGGCACCGCTCGCAGCCGGGACTAGCAGCATTCCGACCATTGCAACGACGAGGATTCGCAGGCGCATCTGCAGGAGTGTCTCACCGGCTGCCGCGGCTGTCTAGACTCGGGCTCCTGCCCGAGGAAGGACCGAGCATGTGGCCCGACGGAATGCGCGCGGCGGCCGCGTTCACATTCGACTTCGACGCCGAGGAGGTCTGGATCGGCGACGATCCCGAAAACGCGCACCGGCCGGGGGTGCTCTCGCAGGGCACCTACGGCGCCAAGGTGGCGGTGCCGCAGATCCTCGAGCTCCTGCGCCGGCACGACCTGCGGGCGACGTTCTTCATCCCCGGACGCGTCGCCGAGCGCCACCCGGAGCGCGTCCGCGAGATCATCGCCGCCGGCCACGAGGTCGGCCATCACGGTTACACGCACACCTCGCCGGCCAACCTTGACGCGGCTGCGGAGGAGGACGAGATCGTGCGGGCGCTCGAGGTGCTGCGCGGCTTCGGCGCCGAGATCGCCGGCTACCGGTCGCCATCGTGGGACTTCAGCCCGCGGACGCTCGACCTGCTCGAGCGGCACGGCTTCGAGTACTCGTCCAACCTGATGGACGATGTGCGCCCGTACCGGCATCCGGGCAAGCGGCTCGTGGAGCTGCCGATCCAGTGGATCCTCGACGATGCCGCCCACTTCTGGTTCGACGGCCTGACAAGCTGGACGCGCCGGATCTCGGCGCCGAGCGAGGTGCGCGAGATCTGGGAGGCGGAGTTCGCCGGCATCCGCGAGCTCGGCGGAGCCTTCGTGCTGACCATGCACCCGCAGGTGATCGGCCGCCCCGGCCGGCTGCCCCTGCTCGACGGCATGATCGAGCATGTGCGCCGCCGAAACGACGTCTGGATCGCGACCTGCCGCGAGCTGGCGGCACGGGTCGGCTGACGGGTGGCCAGCACCGCCGAGCCGCTGCTCGCGCTGATTGGCGCGGCCGCACCCGGGCCGGCCCTCGTGTGCCCCGACGACGGCACTTCGATCACCGCCGCCGAGCTCGAGGAGGCCGTGACCGGCCTCGCCGGATGCCTGCAGACCGCCGGGGTCAACCGCGGCGACCGTGTCGCGGTGGTGCTGCCAAATGGGCCCGAGATCGTCGCGCTCCTGTTCGCGCTGGCGGCCCTGGGCGCGACGATGGCGCCGCTCAACCCGGCCTACACCGAGCCCGAGTACCGCTTCTTCCTCGACGACCTCGATCCGCAGCTCGTGATCGTCGGCGCGGGCGCCGCACCGGCGGCGCGAACCGCGGCCGCAGCGCTCACAATCGCCGAGCTGCTGCCGTGGGAAGCCGAAGCGCCCCCGCGCCTCGCCGGCGTGAATACCCGGTGCCAGGCACCAAATATTCACGGGGGGCCCGATGACGTCGCGCTGCTCCTGCACACGAGCGGGACGACGTCGCGACCCAAGCAGGTGCCGCTGTTGCAGCGCAACCTGACCGCCCAGGCGCGCTCGATCGCGCGCCACTACGAGCTGGGAAACAGCGATGTGTCGTACTGCCCCATGCCGCTCTTCCACGTCCACGGCCTGGTCGCCTCGACGCTGGCCCAGCTCGGCGCCGGCGGCACGGTGGTCGTTCCGCGCCGCTTCAGCCCACGCCGGTTCTGGGGCCAGGCCGCCGCCCACGGCGTGACCTGGTTCTCGGCCGGGCCGACCATGCACCAGATGATCCTCGACCAGCCCGGGGACCCCATCCCGACGCTGCGCTTTGCCCGGTCGTGCAGCTCCGCGCTCTCTCCCCAGCTGCTCGCCGCCGCCGAAGAGCGTCTGGGGGTGCCGATGATCGAGGCCTACGGCATGACCGAGGCCGGCCATCAGATGACCTCCAACCCGCTGCCCCCCGCCGTCCGCCTCCCCGGTTCGGTCGGCGTCCCGGCGGGCGCCGAGATCCGGATCGTGGACGCCGCCGGCGCCGACATGCCGCCCGGTGCGACCGGCGAGGTGGCGATCCGCGGCCCCGGCGTCACGCCCGGCTACCTGAACAACGACCGGGCCAACGCCGAGGCGTTCTTCGACGGCTGGTTCCGCACCGGCGACGAGGGCGCGCTCGAGGACGGCTACCTGCGCCTGCGCGGCCGGCTCAAGGAGCTGATCATCCGCGGCGGCGAGAACATCTCCCCCCACGAGGTGGAGGCCGTGCTGCTGGCCAACCCGCAGGTGGCCGAGGCGGTCGCGTTCGGCATCGCCGACGAGAAGTACGGCCAGACGGTCGCCGCGGCGGTCGTCCTGCGCGGCGACGCGACCAGCGAGGACATCCGCCGCGACGCCCGCCGCTCGCTGGCGGCGTTCAAGGTGCCCGACCGGATCCACATCGTCGAGCAGATCCCGAAGACCCCCACCGGGAAGGTGCAGCGGTCGCGGATGGCGTCACAGCTCGAGGGAGGCGGGGGGTGAGGTTCGCGGTGCTCGGTGCGGGCGCCATCGGCGCGTTCGTGGGCGCCTCGCTCGCTCGCGCCGGGAGCGATGTGACGCTGATCGCGCGCGGCGAGCATCTGCGGGCGATGGTCGAGCACGGCGTGCGCGTGCACAGCCCCCGGGGCGACTTCGAGAGCCACCCGGCCGCCACCGCGGACATCGCCGCGATCGCCGATGCCGACGTGGTCATTCTCGGCCTGAAGGCGTATGGCCTACCCGCGCTCGCACCCGCGGTCGGCGCGCTGCTGCGCCCGGGAGCCGTCGTCGTCGGCGCCCAGAACGGCATCCCCTGGTGGTACTTCCAGCGCCTGGGCGGGGCGCTCGACGGGACCACGCTCGAGAGCGTCGACCCCGGCGGCGCGATCAGCCGGGCGTTCCCGCCCGAGCGGGTGATCGGGTGCGTCGTGTACTGCTCCACCGAGATCGAGGCGCCGGGGGTAATCCGCCACATCGAGGGCACGCGGTTCACGCTCGGCACGCCCGGCGGCGAGGTCAGCGAGCGCTGCGCGGAGGTCTCCGAGGCGCTGCGGTCGGCGGGGTTGAAGGCGCCGGTCGAGCCCGACCTGCGCGCCCAGATCTGGCTCAAGCTGATCGGGAACGCCGCCTTCAACCCGCTCACGACGGTCACCCGCTCGACCATGGGCGGCCTCGCGGCGTCGCCACATGCGGTGGCGTTTGCGCGCGAGGTGATGGTCGAGTGCGCCGCGGTTGCCGCCGCACTGGGCATCGAGCTTCCGGTCTCGATCGACCGCCGGCTCGAGGCCGCCCTCGCCGTCGGCGGCCACAAGACCTCGATGCTCCAGGACTGGGAGGCCGGAAAACCGCTCGAGACCGACTGCATGACCGGCGCGGTCGTCGAGATCGCGACCCTGGTCGGCGTGCCCGTGCCGAACACGCGCGTGCTGCATGCGCTCACCAAGGCGGTGGAGGAGCTGCGCGATGGCTGACCTGGCCCCGACCGCCCGGTTTGCGATCGCCACCCCCCACCTCGCCGCGACGGCCGCCGGCCGGGCGGCGTTCGAGGCGGGCGGAAACGCGGTCGACGCGGCCCTGGCAGCGGCCTGCGCGCTCGCGGTCGTCTATCCCCACATGTGTGGGGTCGGCGGTGACGTGATGGCGCTCGTGCACGACGGGCGAGCGCACGCCGTCAACGGCAGCGGCCGCGCGGCCCGGGCGCTTGCTCCGGATGCTGCGCGCGGCGGCGTGCCGGTTCGCGGCGTGGGCGCAATCACGGTGCCGGGCGCCGTATCGGCGTGGCAGACGCTGGCCGATCGCTTCGGCTCGCTGCCCCTGCCCCGAGCGCTCGAGGGCGCGGCCGCGCTCGCGCTCGACGGCGTCCCCGTCGCGCCCTCACTGGCCCGGTCGCTGGCCGCCGAGCCGGGCCTGATCGCCGCCGACCGGGGCATGGCGGCCGTGTTCGCGCCGCGCGGTACGCCCCTGCGCGAGGGTGACCTGCTCGTGCAGGAACGACTGGGACGGACGCTCGAGCGGTTCGCCGCCGAGGGCACCGACGACCTCTACCGGGGCGAGACCGGACGGCGCCTGATCGCAGGCCTCGCCGAGCTCGGGTCGCAGCTCTCGCTCGCGGACATGGACACACACCGGACGGATGTCGGGGACGCGCTTTCACACCCCGTCGGCGACGAGGAGATCCTGACGATGGGGCCCAACTCGCAGGGCTTCTCGCTGCTGCAGATACTGGCCGCCGTCGACCACCTCGGACTGCGCGAGCCCCTCGCCGCAGACGCGCCGCTGCTGGCCTCGATCTTCGGCGAGTCCGCCCGCGACCGCGACCGCCACCTGGCCGATCCGGCTGCCATGGACGTCCCGGTCGCGGAACTGCTCACCGGCGCGCACATCGCCACGCTGGCCGATCGGGCGGCGGCCGCGAGCATCGCTCCGGCGCCGCACCGGCACGCCGACGGCGACACCATCGCGCTCGTCGCGGCCGACGGGTCGGGCCTGGCCGTCTCGCTGATCCAGAGCCTCTTCTACGGGTTCGGCTCGGGTGTGCTGGAGCCGGTCACGGGCATCCTCTGCCACAACCGCGGCGCCTGCTTCTCGGCCGACCCCGAGAGCCCGAATGCACTCGGCCCGGGCAAGCGCCCGCTGCACACCCTGATGCCGGTCATGGCCACGCGCGGCGACCGGGTGAGGTGGGTGGCGGGCACCATGGGTGGCCATGCCCAGGCCCAGATCCACGCCCAGATGCTGCTGCGCCGGCGGGCGGGCGGCGATGCGGAGGCCGCGGTCGCCTCGCCCCGCTTCACCATCGGGGAACTCGGCGGCGCAGGGCAGGTGTGCATCGAGGCCGACTTCGAGACGGCGCTGGCCGCGTTCGCGGACGCCCGCCCGGCGCCGCTGGTCATGCCGCCCCGAAGCGATGCGGCCGGACACGCTCACGCGATCGCGGTGCGGGCGGACGGCAGCTTCGATGCGGCGTCCGATCCCCGCGCCGACGGAGGGGCATTCTGCGCGGTGAGCGTCAAGAAGGTGAACATCGCACGGGTCGAATTGGACGAGCCTCTCGACGAAGCCGGCTTCCGTCACGTCGCAACCTCTGTTGGTGTCAGGCTGGGGGCTGAGCGGATCGGCGCGGGCGTCTACCAGGCCGAGGCGGGCCTGCCGATCTGGCCGTACCACTACCACCACGGGATCGAGGAGTGGGTCTACGTGATCGCGGGCGCACCGGTGCTTCGCGAACCCGCGGGAGAGCGGATCCTGACGCCGGGCGACCTGGTCCGCTTCCCGTCCGGTCGTCTCGGAGCCCACACCCTGAGAGGCCCGGGCCGGTTTGTGATCTTCTCCGCCGGTCACGACGACGAGCCATGGCTGAGCGTGTATCCCGACTCGGACAAGGTCGGCGGCCCGGAGGGCATGCTCCTGCGAAGTAGCGCCGTCAGCTACTGGCACGGGGAGGGCACGGCGGGCCCGTCGGAGCCCGTCGAGATCGTGCGCGAGACCGAGATCTGGCCGCCGCTTCCGGCCGTGAATGCGCTGGCCCTCCCTGGAGACGCGAAGCTCGACCCGCTCCTGGGCGCCGGCCGGCTCGAGGTGACGGTGGTGGAGGTGCGTCCCGGAGAGGGATCCGAGCCCTACCACTACATCTGTGGACGGGAGCAGTGGTTGCTCGATCCTGGGCGGAACGGCCACCTTGCGCCACCCGCAGGGTGAGGACCAGCTCGCGGCCGGCGATCTCGTATGCCTCCCGGAGGGACCGGCCGGTGCCCACCGGCTGCTCAATCGCGGCGAGTCGGTGGTGCGCGCGCTTCGCCTCTCGACGACGGGCCTGCCGGCCAATGTCTGCTACCCCGACACCGGTCGCTGGCTGATCCGAAACGGACTCGGCCGGGATGACGTCATGGTCCGCGAGGAGGGCTTTACGGAGTCGCTCTAGGCTGGCGCCCCTGCTCCCGTCGTGGGGCGCGCCGAAAGGACGCGTCCCACGACGGGAGCTGGCCGGGCCACATGCTCAGCGCGGTGCCGGCACGATCCGGATGTACGGCTTGGGAGACTTCCAGCCGTCCGGATACGTCTTCTTGGCGTCCTCGTCGGACACCGAGCCGGCGATGATCACGTCCTCGCCCTGCTTCCAGTTCACCGGGGTCGCGACCTTGTGCTTTGCCGTCAGCTGCAGCGAGTCGATCACCCGCAGCACCTCGTCGAAGTTGCGCCCGGTGGTCATCGGGTAGACGAGGATGAGCTTGACCTTCTTGTCGGGGCCGATGACGAACACATTCCGCACGGTCTGGTTGTCGGCCGGCGTGCGCGTCGTCGGGTCGCCCGACGTGCTCTCGGGCAGCATGCCGTAGAGCTTCGAGACGTTGAAGTCGGCGTCACCGATCATCGGGTAGTTCGGCGCGGTGCCCTGTGTCTCGGCGATATCGGCGGCCCACTTGGCGTGGTTTCCGACGGGATCGACCGAGAGGCCGATGACCTTCACGTTGCGCTTGTCGAACTCGGGCTTGATCTTCGCCATGTAGCCGAGCTCGGTCGTGCAGATGGGCGTGAAGTCACGCGGGTGCGAGAAGAGCACGGCCCACGAGTCGCCGATCCAGTCGTGAAAGTGGATCGTGCCCTCCGTGGTCTCGGCCGTGAAATCCGGGGCTGTATCACCAAGCTGTAAAGCCATTTGTACCCTCCCTGGGTCCGATTCGAGCACCCGCCCGTGGCGAGTGCCCAGGTATTGTGCTGGATCCAGCCTGGGGTGTCCACCAGTACCAGCCGGCCGATGCTGGATCCAGCCGTGGGACTCACTCTTCTGCGAGGTTGAGCCGCTCGACCAGCCAGCGCGACTGGTGCTCACGCTCACGCCGGTGGCCGTCGGCGCCCGCCGAGAGGAACGCCGCCCGAGCCGCCAGCCAGCCGCAGACATTGGCGTCGGGAGCGCCGCAGCTGCGGGCGTCGTTCGCCAGGAGCGCCAGCGTCGAGTCGCCGGGCCGCACCTCGGCGCGCTCGATCGTGCGCCCCGTGCAGCTGGCGACGAACGCCTCGGCGGTCCGCCGGTCCCACTCGGCCACGTGCTCAAGCAACCGGCCGCGCTCGGCGAACAGCTGGGCCCCCGGCGTCGCGACATCGCCCGCCAGCTCCACCTTCCAGAGCTCGGGCGCGATCCAGACGGGAAGGTGCTCGAGCCGCGTCGCCCGCGCTGCCTCCAGCCATTCGCCGTCCGCCGGCCAGGTGCGGGCCGTGAAGGGGCACAGAGCGCCCGGCCGGGTGAACGTGTGGGCGATCATGCGGAGCCGGTGTCGCCGCCGCCTCTGGCCTTCCATGCGCGAAAGGCCTGCAGCAGCCGGTCGGGCACAGGTGGATCGAGCGAGCGGTCGCGCAGCGCCGCGGCCAGCCGCACCGTCCACCGCATCTGGCCGAGGTAGCCCGAGCAGCCTTCGCAGAGCACGAGGTGCTGCTCGAAGAGCGACCGGTCGCCGTCTGCGAGCGCCCCCTCGAGATAGTCGGACATGAGCTCGACCATCTCGCGGCAGGTGAGCTCGGCGCCGGGGAGCTCGGTCATGCCGCCGCCTCGCTCAGATAGCGCTCCAGACGCGCCCGCACCTTCGACCGGGCCCGGTGCAGGAGCACGCGCTGGTTGGCCTCGGTCAGGTCGAGCGCCTGGCGCACCTCCGCCGACGACCAGCCCTCGACGTCGCGCAGGGTGATCACCTCGCGCTGCGCCGACGGCAGCTCATCGATCGCCGCGAGCACCTGCGCACGCGTTTCGGCCGACAGCAGGCGGGCCTCCGGCAGGTCGTCCCACCGCCGTGGCGGCACCGCCCAGTGGCCGGCGTAGGCAGGATCGTCCTCGGGCAGGAACCGGTCTGGATCGACCGCCGGCCCCGTGTCTGTCGCAAGCGATGAGAACGGCACCGACCGGCTCTCGCGGGCACCGCGGGTCTTGGCCTGGTTCACCAGGATCCGGAAGATCCAGGTCTTGAGCGACGAGCGCCCCTCGAACGCGGGCAGCCCGCGCAGAACGCCCACCCACGTGTCGGCCACCGCCTCCTCCGCGGCGCTCGGCGTGCGGACATATGCCCGTGCCAGGCGCAGGAGCGGTGCGTTGTAGCGCTCGACCAGTTCCGCGAAGGCGCGGTCATCGCCGGCGAGGAGCGCGGCCACGATCCGGCGGTCGTCGGCGGTGGCGACGACGTCGCGGACGTCCGGGTCTGGATCGGCGGTGGACACGAGCAGAAGCACGTTGACCCTACCGTCCGCGGCAGGCCGGTGGCGTTACGCCGCAGATTGCCGAGCCGCGCCCGTGGCGTCCTCCCGACCCCCTGCTGCTCGTGCGCTCGGGTCAGTGGAGCACGCAGTCACGATCGCCGCCTGCGGTCGCTGCTGAGCGAGGAGGAGACCGTCCAGCTCGCCGAGCTCCTCGAAAAGCTGCGGGCCGGGCTCGGCGAACCCGAGCCGCCCGAGTGATGCCTCATTCGTGCGATGGAGCTAGTCGGGCTCGAACCGACGACCTCCACGCTGCCAGCGTGGCGCTCTCCCAGCTGAGCTATAGCCCCAGATCGGGCCGGAGTATACCGCCGCCGGCCGACCCCACGGCCATGTCGCGCCCGACGGCCAGCCGCTCCAGCACCAGGGCGGTGTCGGCGATGGCGACCCCGGACAGGTGCTGCTGGCGGGCTGCGAAGTCGGCCACGATCTGGCCCAGCGCGTCCGCGTACGCGGCCCGGTCGCGATCGGCCAGCGCCTGCAGCGCCCGCCCGGTGCGCTCGAACGCGTCTCCGGCCGCGAGCATCACCTCGACGTCCGGCCGCTCGTCCAGGGTGACCTGCGCGAGCGCCCGCAGGTAGGCCGACGCGGGCGTGTCACCCGGCCCCACCTCGGCCTGCGCCCGGCGGGCGATCGCCTCGGCGCCGTCACCGGCGAGAATCGCCATCTTGAGCGCCCCCAGCAGCCGTCCCCAGCTCGATGGGCCGGTCTCGGCGTGCGACGACAGGTAGGCGTCGCGGGCGCGGCGCAGCGCCGGGCCCGCGTCCGCCCCGGCCTGGAGCTCACGGTAGGCCTCGGCCTCGGCGGTAAGCGCCTCGTCCAGATGGCGCCCCGCGCTCACGGCAGCGGCTTCCGCCCGGCGAATCCGTCATCGGGCGAATGCCAGTAGCCGATCCGCCCCTCCCCCACGTGCCAGCACAGAAGCGCCTCCTGACCGTCGACCTCGGCCGGGAAGTCGATCAGGCCACGGTCCATGTCCTTCACCTGCACGCCCTCGGCGGCGAAGCGGGCGACGATCACGTTCAGCTCCGAGTGAGACGCCTCGACCGCCTCGCGCAGCTCACGCACCTCCGGCCGCTCCATATTGCCGCCGTTCGAGCCGATCGCGATCACCAGCTTGCGCCACCGCGACTCCAGGTCGCGGCTGCGGGCACGCGCCTCGACCATGCGCTCGGCAAGTGCGCGCAGCTCGGTGTCGAGCAGCTCCTGCGCCTCTGCGAGCGTGAACCGGCGCTCCTGCTCCACGCGTCCGGGCCTACCCGGCCGCGTACGTCTCGCTCGGCACCTGCCCCCACAGCGCCTCCAGCCGGTAGAAACCGCGCGCCTCGGGCGTGAACACGTGCACGACGACGTCGAGATAGTCCAGCAGGATCCAGTCCCCCTGCCGGTGCCCCTCGAGCCGCCGCGTCAGCAGGCCGTCGCGCTTCAGCTCCTCGTGGACGTGCTCGGCGATGCCCTGCGTCTGGCGTGGATTGCGTCCCGAACAGATGACGAAGTAGTCGGTGTAGGTGACCACTCCGCGCATGTCGAGGATGACGATCTCGGTGGCGAGCCTATCGGCGGCCAACGACGCCACGCGATGGGCAAGCTGGATGGTCTCTGTCAGACGCGGGTCTCCATATCGGCGCGGTCAGCCTAGCACGGGGTCGGGGAGTACAACCCCTCGCGCCCGATCGCCGCCGCCACGGCGGGGGGCACCATCGCGGTGACGTCCAGTCCCAGGGCGACCCGCCGCCGGAGCTCCGACGACGACACGTCAACCGGCTGCATCACGAGCTCCTGGGCGGCGGCGGTGTGCGACGCACCGGGCCGTGCCGCCACGACCAGCCTGGCGAGGTCGCGCACGCGGTCGGGGCGGTGCCACGAGTCGAGCGCCGCGAGCTGGTCGGCCCCCACGATCAGGTACAGCTGCAGATCGGGCGCGGCGAGCCGTTCGAGGGTGTCGCTGGTGTAGCTCGGGCCGTCGTGATCGAGCTCGAGCCGGCTCACCTCGACACCCGGCTCGCCGGCGAATGCCGCCTGCGCGAGCCGGAAGCGCACCTCGGGCGGCGTCTCGGCAGCCGGGCGGTGCGGCGGGTGCCCGGTCGGCACCACCAGCACCCGGTCGAGCCCGAGCTGGTCACGGGCCGACCGCACCACCATCAGGTGGCCGTTGTGGGGCGGGTCGAACTGGCCCCCGAAGACGCCGACCCGCCTCACTCGCCCCTCGGCTTGAACGTGAACCGGTGGGCGCCGACCAGGATGTCGTCGCCCGGGCGGGCGCCGGCGTCGCGCAGCGCGCGCTCGACCCCGAGCTCCTCGAGCTCCCCCGCCAGCGCGGCGACGTCGGCGTCGTCGTCGGGGTCGAGGCCGTCGGCACGCCGCTCCAGGTCGCGTCCGGCCACCCGCAGGGTGCCCGAGTCGCGCAGGATGCGGAACCGGCGCCGGGCCGGCGGCGCCGGGCGGTAGACAAGGTAGTCCGCCAGCTCCGGCTCGACCGGCTCGGCCGGCGGGGTCTCGGCCGGCACGGCGGTGAAGAGCGTCCGCTTGAGCTCGTCGATCCCGTCGCCCGTCGCGGACGAGCAGCCGAGGGTCGCACCGGACGCCGCGATCACGGGCGCCCGCTCGTCCGGCTCGAGCAGGTCGACCTTGGACAGGACGAAGAGCTGCGGGCGCTCGCCCAGGCCGCCGCCGTGCAGGGCGAGCTCGCGGTTGATCGCGTCGCGCCGGCGCACGATCTCCGCCGGGTCCGGTCCGGCCTCGACGAGGTGGATCAGCAGCCGCGCCCGCTCGAGGTGGGCCAGGAACTCGTGCCCCAGGCCAACGCCGGTGCTTGCGCCCTCGAGCAGTCCAGGAACGTCGGCGACCGTGAGCTGGCGGCCGTCGCCGAACTCGACGGTGCCGAGCACCGGCTCGATCGTCGTGAAGGGGTAGTCGGCCACGCGCGGCTTGGCGTTCGAGATGCGGCGCAGGAGTGACGACTTGCCGGCATTCGGAAAGCCGAGCAGGGCCGCATCGGCGACCAGCTTCAGCCGCAGCTCGAGCCACAGCTCATCGCCGGACTCGCCCACCTGGGCCGTCTCGGGCGCGACCCAGCGGGCGGTGGCGTAGCGGCGGTTGCCGTTGCCGCCGGCGCCGCCACGGGCGACGGTGACGCGGGCACCGGCGTGGGCCAGATCGGCCAGGAGCTCCTCGGTCTCGCGGATGCGCACCTGCGTCCCGACCGGAACCGCCAGCTCGAGTCCCTCTCCGCGCCGGCCCGCCTTCCCGGCACCGCGGCCGTGCGTGCCCCGTTCCGCCCGGAAATGCGCCGCCTGCCGGAAGCGGGACAGATCGCGCAGGTCGGGATCGGCGACCAGTGAGACATCGCCGCCGTCGCCACCGTCACCGCCGTCGGGACCGCCCTTGGGGACGTGTTTCTCACGCCGGAAACTGATGCAGCCGTCACCGCCGCGGCCGGCCTTCACGAACACGTTGGCACGGTCGGCGAACACGGGCAGCGGCCGCCCGCCGTTGCTACTGCGTCGGCGCGGCGAGCACGCTGATGTACCGGCGGCCCTTGCGGCGTCCGAACTCGACCTTGCCGGCGACCGTCGCAAACAGCGTGTCGTCGCCACCGAGACCGGCGCCGTCGCCCGGGTAGAAGCGGGTGCCGCGCTGGCGGACGATGATCGCCCCGGCCGTCACCGTCTGGCCGTCGAACACCTTCACGCCCAGCCTCTGAGCATTCGAGTCGCGGCCGTTCTTGGACGACCCGAGTCCCTTTTTATGCGCCATCGCCCGTGTCCTCCTTCTTCGCCCGTGTCCGCCGTGGCTTTGGTGCCGGTGCCTCCGCGTCGGCCTTGGGCTTCGGCTTGGCCGCGGCCCTGGGCTTGGCCGGCGCCTTGGGCTTTGCCGGCGCCTTGGGCTTTGCCGCGGCGGCGGGCTTCGGCTTGGGCTTGGCGGCGGGTGCCTCGACTGCCTCCACGGCCTCCACGGCCGGGGCCTCGGGCTCGGCCTTACGGGCGGGCGCGCGCTTCGGCTTGGACGCGCCGCCGATCGACTCGACCGAGATCCTGGTCAGCTCCGAGCGATGTCCGCGCGTCTTCTTGAAGCCACGCTTCGGCTTGAACGTGAAGACCTTGATCTTCTCGCCGCGCAGATGCTCGACCACCTGCACCGAGACCGATCCCTCGAGCTTGGCCCTGTCGGTGACGACCTCGTCGCCGCCGGTCATCAGCACAACGGGCGCGAACGCCTCGCCCGCGGCATGCGGCTGCCGGTCGACCAGGAGCTTCTGCCCCTGCTCGACGCGGTACTGCTTCCCGCCGACCTTAATGACCGCGTACATAAGCCGCGGAATGGTACCAGAGGCGATTGGCCGCTTCCCTACCCACCCAAGAGCCTCCCGAAGAGGCCGCGCTTGGGCTCACTCGAGGGACGCTCGCCGTCGCTCTGCCCCGCGGGCGCGGGCTCGGACGCGGGCGTCGGCTCGGGGGTCGGCGGAGTCGGTGGCGGGGCCGCCGGTGCCTGATCGGCCTCCGCATCGGCAGCGGTTGCCGCCGAAGCGGCGGTGCGCCGGGCCGGCGCCCTCCGGCGCGGGCGCGGCGCCGCGGCGGGTGCCTCAACGGCCGGAGCCGCGCCGTTGCCATCGTCGGGCGGACGGGTCGCCGCGGGCTCGGAATCAGGCTGCGGCTCGGCGCCGTCGCCGTCGCCGTCGACGGTCGCCGCCTTCGAGCGGCCGCGTCCGCCACGCTTGCCACGCCGGCGGCGGCGATTGGCGGTGGCCTCCTCGCCGCCCTCCGCGGCATCCACCACATCGCCGTCGCTACTCTCGCCCGGCTCGGCGGCCGCGGCCGGCGCGGTCGCCTCCTCGCGGGTCGGCTCGTCGGCCGCCACCGCATCCGCGGCAGGCTTGGCCCGTGACCTGCGCCGCGGCTTGGCCGCCGCGGGCGCCTCCTCGGCCGCATCTGCGTCCTTCGCCTCGGCGGCCGGCACCGCAGCTGCGCTCGCACGCGGCTTGGCCGGAGCCTTGCGCCGGGAGCGCGGACGCCTGTCCTCGAGCTCGAGCCGCTCCCCCACCTCGCGCTCGAATTCCGGCAGCTCGTAGTCGTCGGGGTCCGGAGGCATGTCCATCGCCGTCGGCTTGGCGTCCAGGAGCGTGGCGTAGGCGGCCGTGCGCGAGGCCCGGTCGATCCGCACCTTGTGCTGCTGGCCGACGTAGCCGATCGCCCCGCCCACGACCACCGCGTAGCCGCCGTCGAGGCGCGCCACGCCGTCGGTGACGTTGTACATGTGCGGCTCCGAGATGCGCACGGTGACCTCGTCGCCGTCTGCCACGGGCATCGCCGAGCCGTCGACCTCGGCCCGCGTCCCCTCGAGGATCACGTCGACCTCGCTCAGCGGCATCCGCTCGACGGGCTCGAGGGTGAACCGCTTGCCGGTCTCCTTCTCGAGCTCGATGAGCTTCATCCCGCCGGGGCCGACCAGGCCCGACGCGACCTTCGCGTTCATTCGCACGAGGTAGGCCTCGGCGCCCGAGCCGCGGGCCAGCTTGCGCAGCCTCCGCTCGGCCTCGACGGCCATCGTCTGCTCGCTCAGCACGACTCCCTCGCCACCGCAGGTCGGGCAGGTGCGGGTGAGGATCTCGCGCACGCCGGCCGTCACGTTCTGGCGGGTCATCTCGACCAGGCCGAGTGGGGAGATCTCGACCAGGTAGGTCTTGGTGCGGTCGTGTTCGAGCTCGGCCTGCAGCACGTTCAGCACCTCGGTGCGGTTCTTGGCCGACGCCATGTCGATGAAATCGATCACGATGATGCCGCCGATGTCCCGCAGCCGCAGCTGGCGCATCACCTCGCGCGCCGCCTCGATGTTGTTGCGCGTGATGGTGTCCTCGAGCCGTCCGGACGAGCCGACGAACCTGCCCGTGTTGACGTCGATGATGGTGAACGCCTCGGCGTAGTCGAAGATCAGGTAGCCGCCGGAGGGCAGGTCGACGCGCTTGTTGAGGGTCGACAGAATCGCCTGGTCGACGCCGTGGCGCTCGAACAGCGGCACCGGGTCGGTGTAGAGCTTGATGCGGTCGACGAACTCGGGCTGGGTGGTGCGCACCCAGCCGAGGATGCGGCGGTACTGGCGCTCGGAGTCGACCAGCACCTCCTGCACGTTTCGCGCCAGGAGGTCGCGGATCACCTTGAGCGAGAGGTCGGCCTCGGCGTAGACAAGGCTGCCCGGCTTGGCCGGCTTCGCCCTGGCCTCGACCTGGGCCCACATTTTGTGCAGGAAGCGCAGGTCGCGCTCGAGGTCCTCGGCGGTCGCGCCTGCCGCTGCGGTGCGGACGATGATGCCGCCGTCCTCGCGCTCGAGCGACTTGGCCAGCTTGCGCAGGCGCTCGCGCTCGCCGTCGGGCAGGCGCCTCGACACGCCGGAGCCCTCGCCGTGCGGCGAGAGCACCAGGAACCGGCCCGCGATCGAGAGCTCCATCGTCACCCGCGGGCCCTTGGTGCCCATCGAGTCCTTGACGACCTGTACGAGCACCTCCTGCCCGGGCTTCAGGAGCTCGTCGATCTTGCGCCGGCGGCGCGACTTCGGGTCCTGGCCGGGGACGACGACGTCGTCCACATACAGGAACCCGTTGCGGGGCAGGCCCAGGTCGACAAACGCCGCCTCCATGCCGCGCAGCACATTGTCGATCTTGCCCTTGTAGATGTTTCCGGCGAGCGAGCCCTGGCCGCGGCGCTCGATCAGCGCCTCGACCGTTCGGCCCTCCTCGACCACGGCCACCCGCAGCTCGGACAGGTCGACCGAGATCAGGATTGTCTTTTTTACGTCAGAAGTCAGTGTCACGTGTGTACTCCCACCGGCTGGGGACGGAGGCATATCCGCGTCCGCACCAGCCGCTTGATGTTCGCGGTCCGGCCCAAAAGGCCGGCGACCGCCTGTGCAATCTCATCCGGGCGAGCGGTGCCGGCCTCGGTCATCCGAAGCTCCATCCGCAACAGTCCCGGCTCGTGCTCGATGCTCGAGCAGTAGCTCTTGACGTCGATCCGGCGGTCGGCCTTGCCGGGTGCGGTTCGCACCACCTCGCAATGACCGACGGCCGCGAACGCCTCGAGCGCGCGCGGCCAGTCGACGTCCTCTTCCACTTCCACCTCGTACGCCGCCGCCTCGACCCGGGCTGCGGCCGGCCGGCCCTCGGCCGGCTCGACGCCCACGACGCTCATGCCGAGCGGGAGCTGAGCGGCGAGCCGCTCCGCCACCTCGGCGGGGTCGGGGTCGTCCACCAGTTGGACGTCGGCCAGATCGGCCAGCGTCCGCACGCCCACCGCCCGCGGCAACGCGAGCGAGATCACTGGGCGAGGCTTCATGCCCTTGGAAAGGGCGATTTGGTAGCCGGCCCGGCGCAGGGCGCCGAGCAGCGTGTCAACGGTCTCGAGGTGCGACAGAAAGCGCGCCCGTCCAGCGACCGCAAACGTTATTCGATATGTCAAAGATGTGTCTCAACTTTCACCGGCCAACCAACCGGGGACTGTCCCCGGTTTGGGGTTAACTCACCAACCTGTTGCGGACCGGGCCGAAGCACGCGCCACAATCGGTGCATCCGTCCCAGCGGCAGTCGCCGGTCGCCACCTCGGCGCGGCTCTGCCACCACTCGTCCAGCAGGAACTCCTTGGAGACGCCCGAGCGCACGTGATCCCACGGCAGCTCGTCCCACTCTCCAAACTCTCGCGTGGCCTGCTCGTCGATGCTCGAGCCGCAGGCCGCAAATGCCGCCTCCCAGGCGGCCTCCTGGAACATCTCGCTCCAGGCGTCGAAGCGCGCGCCGGATCGCCAGGCGCGCTCGATGACATCGGCCAGATCCTCGCTGCCACGCGCCAGCGCGCCCTCGAGCATCGAGGTGCGCAGGTCGTGGAGCGAGAGCCGGATCTGGCGGGTGGGCATGGCCCGGCGCATGTACGCCTGCTTTGCGTCGAGCTGGGCCCGGCTCGACATCCCCTCCCACTGGAAGGGCGTGTGCGGCTTGGGCACGAAGTTCGAGACGCTCACGTGCACCGAGAAGCGGCCGCCGCCGGGGCGCACCCGCCGGCCGATCTCGCGCGCCCGGACTCCGAGATCGACGATGCCCTGCACCTCGGCGTGCGTCTCTCGCGGCAGGCCGATCATGAAATACAGCTTCAGGCTCGTGTAGCCGGCCTGGAACGCCGCCTCGATGGCCTGGTCGATCATCTCGTCGGTGATCGTCTTGCAGATGATGTCGCGCATCCGCTGCGTGGCCGCCTCGGGCGCCAGGGTGATCGAGCTCTGCCGGGCGCTGGCCGCGGCCGTCAACGCCACCGGGCCGGTGTCGACCCGGTTTGACGGGAGCGACAGGTGCAGGGTGGGCATGCGCGACTTGATCCGCTCGATCGCGGGCACGATGCCCGTGTAGTCGCTGGTGGCGAGCGACGTCAGAGACAGCTCGTCGTACCCGGTGCAGCCGAGCTGGGCGAGCCCGGCCTCGGCCACCTGGTCGGGCGGTCGCTCCCGCACCGGCCGGTACCACGTGCCGGCGTGACAGAAGCGGCAGCCGCGCGTGCAGCCGCGCATGACCTCCACCGAGGCCCGCGAGAAGATGGCCGACGAGTATGGCACGACCACCTCGATCGGCTGCGTCTCGATCCCGAAATCGGCGTACACGGCCCGTTCGACCGGATGCCGGCGGCGCTGCGGCATGTACAGGTACGGGTTCGATGCCAGCGCCGCGAGCCGGGCGCTGCGGCCCGGAACCGACGCAATCACATCGAGCACGTCGTCGAAGGCCCGCTCGGATTCGCCCATGAAGAAGGCGTCGAAAAACGGGGCGAGCGGTGCCGGGTTGGACGCGCTCGGGCCGCCGGCGACCACGATCGGGTCGCCCTCGCCGCGATCGGCCGCGCGCAGCGGGATGCCCGCGAGATCGAGCACCTCGAGCACGTTCGAGTAGGTGAGCTCGGCCTGCAGCGTGATCCCGAGCAGGTCGGCCTCGCGCACCGGCCGCCACGACTCGAGCGTGAAGAGCGGCAGCCCCTCGCGGCGCATCGCATCGGCCATGTCAGGCCACGGGCAGTACACCCGCTCGGCCGCGACGCCCTCGCGCGTGTTGGTCTGCCGGTACAGGATCTGGAGCGCCTGATTCGAGATCCCGACCTCGTACGCGTCGGGGTAACAGAGGGCGACGAGGGCGGTCGCCTGCGGCTTTCGCACCTGGTTGGCCTCGCCGCCGATATAGCGGGACGGCTTCTGCACCGTTTCCAGGACGGCTTCGATTCGATCTTCGAGCAGGGCGCGGCCCATGGCCGGATGGTAGTCGAAGGGGTGGCGGCGCCCGATTTGCCCCCAAACGGTGACAAGATCCGCACGGCAACTTTCGGGGGACTGTCCCCGGTTACGAGCGGAGTTGCTCGGCCAGGGCGCGCAGGTGCTCGACGTCGGCCACCGCGCCGCGCTCGAAGTACTCGACCGCCGAGCGCCCCAGTGCGCGTGTGCCGGAGTACGCGACACCACCCTTGACCACCCAGCCGGCCAGCGGGACGGAGCCCATGAGCCCGCGGGCCGTCGTGCGCAGGCCCAGGCCCGCGCCGAGAACGCCGATCAGCTCGACCGCCCGGTCGACCCCGATGTCGACGCCATAGCAGACGCCGATCTGGAGCACCATGCGCATGTTGACCGAGGTCAGAAGCGGCATGTCGGCGCGCGGCCGGAAGGCCGCACCGGCGTGCATGCCGTTTCGGCGTGCCGAGGTCTCGATCACGCGCTCGACCACGAACGGCCGCAGGGCCGGCACCCGCGCCGCGAGCGCTGGGCCGGAGGCGCCGCTTTGGGCGGCGATCCGCCGCAGCACCGCCCGCTCGGGGAAGTGCCCGCGCCTGACCGCCAGGATCGAGCCGGGCTCGACCCCGCGGACGCGGACGGCCTCCACCGAGGCGTCCATGGGCATCTCGGAGCCCTCGAGCACCACGAGGAGCGGGCGCTCGGCCCGGCCGATGACGGCCAGGTCGGCGCGGGTCTGGTCGTCGAGCGTCTCTGTCACCTCGCCGCCGTAGACAAGGACCGCCGCCCGTGAGAGCCGGTCGCGATCGTCGGCACGCAGTGGGCGCACGGCGTAGGCCTCGACTCCGGAGGTGATGCCCGCGCCGGCGCCGAGCAGCGCCGAGCGCACCCGCTCGACCACCTCGGCATGACCGCACAGGATCACCGGGGCGGAATTATGGGACGCATCGGCCACATCGGCCAGCGACTTCTGGGCCATCTTCGCGGAGTCGACAACGAACTTCCTCACAGCGCGTACACCGGTTCGTCGGCCGTCTGGGCGTGGACGTGGATCGCCTGCAGAACCCCGATCGCAAGCAGGTTCGTGATCGTGTGCGAGCCGCCGAAGCTCATGAACGGCAACGGGATGCCGGTGACGGGCGCGAGGCCGATGGTCATCCCGATGTTGATGAAGATCTGGAACAGGAGCATCGACACGACCCCCGCCGCGACCAGGCTGCCGAACGTCGACCGCGACTTGGTGATCACCTTGAGGCCCCGCCACAGGAGCAGCGCATAGAGGCTGATGAGCCACGCCGCGCCGAAGAAGCCGCGCTCCTCGCCGACCACCGCGAACACGAAGTCGGTCGGCGCCTCGGGCAGGAACCCGAGCGAGGTCTGGGTCGCGCCCACCTGGGGCTGCCCCGGCACCGTCTGGGCGTCTCCCCGGCCGCCCAGTCCGCCGTCGGAGACCGCGATCACCGACTGGCGCAGCTGGAAGCCGTTGCTCTGGTTGGCGTCGGAGTTGGGATGCAGGAAGGCGGTCAGGCGCGAGATCTGGTAGCCGTGCACGACCTCCACACCCAATCCGGGCAGGATCGACAGCACCAGCGCCCCGGCCACGCCCACGGAAAGCGCCATCCACACGAAGTGCTGCCAGGGGATGCCGTACACGAACAGCATCCCCAGCATGATCGCGATGTACACCATCATGGTGCCGAGATCCGGCTCCTTGAACACGAGCAGCGCCGGCACCAGGATGTAGGCGATGGCGAGCAGCGTGAGCCTCGCGGGACCGGTCACCCCGCGGCGCGCGGCCAGCACGGCCGCGAGGCCGACGATCAGGAGCAGCTTGGCGAACTCGGACGGCTGCAGCTGGAACGCGCCCAGGTTGATCCAGCGCCGGCCACCGCCGACGGACGTGCCGGCCGCGAGCACCGCCGTCAGGCTCAGGATCACAAATGCGTAGAGCGGCCAGCGCACGCGCCGCATGAGCGCGGGCGGCACCGCCGCCACCAGGAACATCCCGATCGTGCCCACAACCACGTACACCAGTTGGTGGCCGTACAGATTGCCGGCGTAGTTCTTGGTCGCGGTGCGCAGGATCCAGAGCCCGAACGCCGAGATCGAGAGCACGGTCGCAAGCATCAGGTAGTCGAGGTGGCGGAAGTAGTGGGTCACCGCGACTGGTCACTCCCGGCCTGGAGCACGTAGTGGTTCTTCGGGTCGAAGTACTGCTGGAAGACGCGCGCGGCCACGGGCGCGGCCGAGACGCCGCCGTGGCCGCCGTCCTTGATCATGACCACGACCACCAGCGAGTGGCCGCCCTGCGACGCCCACCCCGCCCACCAGGCGTCGTTGCAGGTCGGGCAGTCCTGCGGCACCTCGGCGGTGCCCGTCTTGCCGTACACCGTTGGGTGGAAGTTCGCGAACGTCGCCGACGACGTGCCCTCCCCGTTGTGGGTGGCCAGGTACAGCCCCTGAGTGATCTCCGAAAGGAGCTCGTGGGAGAGGTTCAGCCGCCGCTGCGGCCCGGGGTTGATCAGGCCGTCGGGGATCACCTGGGAGGTGCTGCCGGGCTTCAGGATCGCCTGGCCGACATGTGGGGTGACGACCCTGCCGCCGTTTTCGATCGCGCTGTAGGCGACCGCCTGCTGCAGCGGCGAGACCTCGAGGTTGCCCTGCCCGATGGCCAAGGTGATGTCGTCGCCGGGCAGCCACGACCGTTCGATCTGCTGCTGTGCGGGCGTGCCCGGCCAGTTCTGGCTGGCCTTCCACACCGGGTCGGGGACGAGGCCGGGCTGGGCACCGCCGGCATCCAGCGGCGGCGTCTGGCCGTAGCCGAACTTGCGGATCCAGCCCTGGAACTGCTCGCCCGCTGAGCCGGGCTGACCGTAGAACTTGTCTCCGAGCTGGTAGAAGAACGTGTCGCACGAGACCTCGAGCGCCGTCGAGAGGTTCATCATCCCGAGCGACAGGGGCGTCCAGTCGAAGAACTGGTGCGGCGGCTTGGCGATGTCGTACTTCGAGACGTACGAGCCGGGACAGTTGAGCATCTCCCCCGGAGCCAGAAGGCCCGACTCGAACGCCGCCGTGGCGGTGATCGGCTTGAACGTCGAGCCGGCCGGATAGGTGCCCTGGAACGCGTAGTCATACGCCGGGTGCAGCGGGTTCTTGACGACCGCCTCCGCCCCCTTGTACGGCGGGACGTGCACCAGGGGCGAGTAGGTCGGCGACGACGCCATGGCATAGATGGCGCCGTTGGCCGGGTTCATCGCCACGACCGCGCCGGCATCGGCGGGGGGCCCGGCGATGGCGATGCCCTGCAGGATCGCCTGCTGCGCAACCTGCTGGAGTCGCGCGTTGATCGTCAGGCGCAGGTTGTCGCCGGGGATCGGCGACTGCGTCAGGTAGGTCGCGCCGACGGGGGCGCCGGTCGGGTCGACGGTCTCCTGGAGCTCGCCGTCCTGGCCGCGGAGATACCGGTCATACGTCTTCTCGACACCGGCCTGCCCGGCGGTGCCGACCATCGGCAGCTGCTCGTGGTAGGAGGGGTCGTGCAGGTTCTGGGCCGTGATCGCCCCCACGAACCCGATCAGGTTGGGGTTGATCGGGCCAAACTCACGCAGCTCCGGATACGTGCGCTGGTACACGTGCTCGAACTCCACGCCGGGAAACCGCCACCGCCGCTCGAGCACGTAGGCCGTCTCGCGCCGGCTGACGGTGAACGGCAGCGTCACGGGATACCCCGGGTTCGCGCTTGCCAGGTGCGAGAACTTCCGCCACATGCGGCCGTACGGGACGGCGAGCACCCACGCCAGCCGGTTCAGCACCATGCACCCGGGCTTCTGCTGGAGCGCCGTCAGGTCGTGCACGGTGCCGGCGCAGTTCGCGCCGTCCGGCAGCCGCTGCTCATCGACCTGCACGGCGATGCTGGCCGAGGTGCCCACCAGCACCCGGCCGGTGCGGTCGAGGATCTCGCCGCGCGGCGCCGGTACGCTGATCGTGCGGACGCTGTTCTGGGCTGCGGCGGCCACGTACTGGTCGGAGTGCAGCACCTGCAGCGCCCACAGCCGGAACACCAGCACCCCCAGGAGCACGGCCGCGATCACCCCAAGCGTCGCCGCCCGCAGCGCCAGCGGCACGGGATCCGGCCTGGGCTCGGGCTTAGACGGTGGCCGCTGCAGGAACATCGCGTCGCATTCTGGTGGGCCGGAACAGCAGCCGCAGCAGCGGCAGGAGGATCAGGGCGAGCACGGTCGTCTCGAGGATCGACGGCACGATCTGGTGCCAGAGCAGGTAGCCGAGCTCATAGCCGTAGCCGAGCAGCACCTCGACGGCCACGAGCGCAACCTGCACCAGGAGCGCACCCGCGACCACCCATGGCAGCGGACGAGGCGGCGCCGGCTCGAGCATCCCCGCGCCGGCCTCGCCGCGGTTCGCGAACGTCGCGACGACCCAGGCACAGGCGACGTAGGAGAGCGACGTCAGGCCCAGGTGGCGGAAGAGGATGGCGTCGATCAGGAGCCCGCCGGCGAAGCCGGTGACCGCGGCGAGCTCGAGCCCGCGCCAGAGCGCGAGCGCCACGACGAGGATCGCAACCAGATCGGGGCCGCCCCCGAACGGCGAGAGCTGCGGAGCCGACGACAGCTGCAGGATGACGAGCACGAACACGCACACGAGCGCCTTGGCGTAGTCCAGGACGACCACTAGTGGCTCTCGACCACGATGACGTCGGAGAGCGTCGAGAAGTTGGCAAACGGCGTCACCTGGATCATGTGGTCGCCGGAGGGGGCGACGATGTCGCTGTTCGTGACGTGGGCCACCCGGCCGATGGGAATACCCGCCGGGTAGAAAGATGGCAGGCGGCTGCCCTGGCCGGCGGCCGTGGTGATGACGGTGTCGCCCTTGCGGACGCGAGCCGACAGCGGCACCTGCTCCATGGTCAGGTCGCCGAGGGTGCCGCTGGACGGCACCACCGTGCCAAGTGCCGCCAGCTCACCCTGCACCGCGGCCGTGACGCCGGTCTCGGGGTCGAGCAGGGTCTCCACGGTCGCCGTCCCCGAGGTGACCTCCGAGACGCGCCCGACCAGCCCGCCCCCATCGCCGGCCGGCGCAACCACCGCGTCGTTCACCTTCACGCCCTGATCGCTGCCGATGCCGAGTGTGACCGTGTTCGTCGGCCCGAGCTCACCCTGGGATTCGAAGATCACCGACCCCGACACGGTGTGGTATTGCGGATTGTGTTGCACCCAGTTGGCGGCGGCTTGAGCGCTCTTGAGGTCGGCCTCGAGCTGCTTGATCTTCGAAATTGCCTGACCGAGCTTGGTCTGGTCGATGTGCAGCTGGGCGGTCTGGTTCCGGGCCGTGATGAGCCCCGTCGTCCAGTGCCACCCGTCGGCGAATGGGCTCGTGACGCGATGGGCGACGGCTCCAAACGGCGCGGTGAACTGGGCAGCGTTGCGCTGCACTGATCCAACGACGCCGGTCGATCCCTCCCGATAGGACATCGTCAGGAGCGTGAGCGAGGCGGCGACCAGCAGGCCGACAACGGCCCGCCTACGTATGACACGGTTCTTACTCAGGAGCATGCTTCAGGGCGGGTCGGAAGCCCGATTCTACCTGACACGGCCGCAATCGCCCCCGCATGCGTGAAGAAATGGGGCCTGGCCCCGTTTATTCAAACCTGGGTCCAACGGAGGGCTTCGTATACTCGAGGCATGACCAAGCAGCGAGCTCTCATGTACGCCGGCATCGTCGCGGGGATCGCGTTCATCGCGATCGCGATCATGTACTGGACGGTGCCCCCCAAGTCGCTGCCGCTGCCGAACTTCCTCGGTCACGAGAGCGGCGTGTCGGCGGTGCACGTCAAGCACGGCGTCGCCTCGTTCCTCGTCGGCCTGGCCTGCTTCGTCTTCGCCTGGTTCCAGAGCGGGCCGAAGCGCGAGCGCTCTCAGGTGACGGCGAAGTAGATCGACGCCCCGGCGCCCGCGACCACGCAGTAGATCGCGAAGGGCGTCAACCGGTTCGTCTCGAAGTAGCGCATCAGGAAGCGCACCGAGAGGTAGGCGCTGACCGCGGCGCACAGCGACGCCGCGACGGCCGGGCCGCGCACGCCGTTTCCATCCGAGCCCAGCAGGTCCGGGATCTTGAGCAGCGCGGCCGCAAAGATGATCGGCGTCGCCAGCAGGTAGGCGAACTTGGCCGCGTCCTCGTTGGAGAGGCCCACGAGCAGGCCGCCCCCCATCGAGGCACCCGAGCGTGAGAAGCCAGGGATGAGCGCGAGCGCCTGGGCGGCGCCCACTCCGACCGAGTTCAGCCAGCTGGTGCGGCGGACGATGCGCTCGTCGGATATGGGGTCGTCCTCGGGCACGCCCGGAGCGCGCCGGCGCAGCAACTCCGCCCCGTAGAGCATGAAGCCGTTCAGGATCAGGAAGAAGGCCGCCGAGCGCGCCGACGCGAAGACGGCCTGCAGCTTGTCCTGCAGGAGCAGGCCGAGTATGCCGGCCGGGATGGTCGCGACCACGACCAGCCAGCCGAGCCGCCCCTCCGGGTTGTCGGGCCCGATCTCGCGCTCGAGGAGCGAGCGCCACATGCCCGAGAGGATCCGGATCCAGTCGTCCCCGAAGAACACCAGCAGCACGATGGCCGTGGCCAGGTGGGTGGCGACCAGGAACGCGATGAAGTAGCTGTCGTCCTGGTGGATGTTCCAGCCGAGCAGCTGCGGCAGGATGACGCTCTGGCCGAGGCTCGAGATCGGAAACAGCTCGGCGACGCCCTGCAGCAGGCCGAGGATCACAGCCTGGAAGTACGTGATCGGTCCGGAGAGGAGGACCAAACTCAGTAGTGGTACTGGCGCCGTCCGTTGCGGCGGCCGGCCGCATACGTCTGGTTCGCGCGGTAGATGACCTCGAACTCCTCGAGCGAGCGCCCCGACCCGACGGCGACGCACGTGAGCGGCGACTCGGCCAGGTGCACCGGCATCATCGTCTCGGCCCGGAGCCGGTCGGTCATCCGCTGCAGCAGCGACCCGCCCCCGGCGAGCACGATCCCCCGGTCCATGATGTCCGACGCCAGCTCGGGCGGCGTCTTGTCGAGCGTCTGCTTGACCGCGTCGATGATCTGCGTGAGCGGCACCTCGAGGGCGTGGCGCACCTCTTTGGACGACAGCACGATGGTCTTCGGCAGGCCGGTGACCAGGTCACGGCCGCGGATCTCGGCCTCGACCTCCTCGGGCAGCTCCGCCGCCGAGCCGATCTCGAGCTTGACCTCCTCGGCCGTGGAGGGCCCGATCATCAGCTTGTACTCCTTCTTGACGTGCTCGATGATCGCCTCGTCGAGCTCGTCGCCGCCGACGCGGATCGACTGGCTGACGACGATCCCGCCCAGCGAGATCACCGCCACCTCGGTGGTGCCGCCGCCGATGTCGACGATCATGTTCCCGGTCGCCTCCGAGACGGGCAGGCCCGCGCCGATCGCCGCCGCCATCGGCTCCTCGATCAGGAGCGCCTGGCGAGCGCCGGCCGACTCGGTGGCCTCGATCACGGCCCGCTTCTCGACCCCGGTCACGCCGGACGGGACGCACACCACGACGCGCGGGTGTGCGAACCGGTTCTGGTGCACCTTCTGGATGAAGTGGCGCAGCATCTGCTCGGTGACGTCGAAGTCGGCGATGACCCCGTCCTTGAGCGGGCGGATCGCCGAGATGTTGCCGGGGGTGCGCCCCAGCATGCGCTTGGCCTCGATTCCGACCGCGTGCACCTCGCCCGTGTGCTGGTCGATCGCCACCACCGAAGGCTCCGAAAGCACGATGCCGCGACCGCGCACGTAGACGAGCGTGTTGGCGGTGCCAAGGTCGACCGCCATGTCGCGGCCGCCGAGACCGGTGAGAGAGCTGAGGAAGCTGATGGTGTAGAAGCTCGAGAGTTCGCTGCAATTCGCCTGAAAAACGGCTATTCGATTCTAGCGTACCGCCGCACCTGCCATGGCATCGAGCAGCGCGGCGACCGGGAGGCCGACGACGTTCTGGTAGTCGCCCGCGATCGATCGCACCAGCGCCGCCCCGCGGCCCTGCACCGCATAGGCACCCGCGCGGTCGCGCCACTCGCCGGTGGCGAGGTACCAGTCGAGGTCGCTCGGCTCGAGGGTCGCGAACGTCACGCCGGTGACGGCGTGGCGAACGTGCTCGACGCCGTCGACCCGCAGGCACAGACCGGAGTGGACGGCGTGGGTGCAGCCGGAGAGCAGCCTCAGGTACTCGCGCGCCTGCTCGGCACCGGCGGGCTTGCCCAGCACGCGCCCGGCCACCGCCACCAGCGTGTCGACGCCGAGGACGCAACGGCCCTCGACCGACGCCGCCTTGCCCCGCGCGTGGGTGACGGCGATCTCGCCGGGCTCACCGGGCAGCGGGGGCTCGGCATACGCCGGCTCGACCACCTCGAACTCGATCCCGAGCATGGTCAGGATCGCGCGCCGCTGGGGAGAGCGCGACGCCAGCAGCAGCGGCTGCAGGCGCGCGAACCCCTCGGGAATCATCCCGTGAGCTCGGCGTCCGTGAAGAAGATCGCGATCTCACGGGCGGCGGAGCCCGGCGAGTCGGATCCGTGGACGACGTTGCGGCCAAGCTCGAGGGCGTAGTCGCCGCGCATCGTGCCGGGTGCGGAGTCGAGCGGGTTGGTGGCCCCCATCATGGTGCGCACCGCCGCCACGGCGCCCTGGCCCTCGAGCACCATCGCGACCACCGGACCCGAGGTGATGAACCTGACCAGGTCGGGGTAGAACGGCTTGCCCACGTGCTCGACGTAGTGCTCGGCGGCCTGTTGCTCGGCCACCCGCATCAGCTTCAGGCCCCGGATCGTGAAGCCGCGGCGCTCGAAGCGCGCCACGATCTCGCCCACCAGCCGCCGTTCGACGGCATCGGGCTTGACCAGAAACAGGGTGCGCTCGACGTCGGCCACGATGGTCGCGGAGGCCCGCTCAGGCCTCGGTCGTCGTGCGCTGGCCGGCCCGCCGCGGTCGCTCGGGCGGCGGCAGGGTCGTCGCCACCGTCTCGCAGTACGGGCACAGGCGCCACGTCGGATCGAGCGGCGCCTTGCAGCGCCGGCACGCCTGTTTCAGCTTGGTGCCGCAGTGGGGGCACGAGAGGAAGCTCGCCTCGGACGGGTTGCGGCAGTACGGGCACACCGAGTCGGCACCGAGCCGCCGCTCCATCGCCCGGATCTCGAGCTCGCGCTCGTGCACGTCGGCGATGTACTCCGGCGGTCGCAGGATCATGTAGATCAGCACGCCGACGAACGGGAAGCAGACCGCGGTGGCCACGGCCACGCCGACGATCCAGGGGTCGTCGACACGGCGGCGCGCGTCCTTGAACGTCCAGTACACGGTCGCCCCGTAGAGCGCGATGCCAAAGAGCACGAGCAGCTTGACGATCGCCGAGAAGTAGCTCGAGCTGAAGAAGTTCGTGACGCTCGAGAACGAGCTCGAGCTCGAGGTGGAGACGGTTGTTGTGGTGACAAAAAGCACGGAAGTGGGCTCAGTGTACGGCCGCCGGGGCCGTCCCGGCGTTGGCGGACCGTGTCGTCAGATCATGGAGAAGATACAGCGAACCGCAAATCACAACCGCCCCCGATGGCCCGGCAAGGGCCAGGGCACGCTCCCGAGCCACCACAGGATCGGGCTCCGCCAACCCTCCGGTGAGCGCTGCAAGTGTATCCGCTCGCAGGGCGCGCGGATTGCTCGATTGGGTTGCGATTATGGTCGGGCTGACCTGGCGGAGGAGCTCCACCATCGCCGAGACGTCCTTCTCGCCCAGGGTCGAGAACACGGCCACGCACGACCGGTGACCGATCAGGCCGGGAAGCTCAGCCACCAGCCGGCGCATACCGGCCGGGTTGTGGGCACCGTCCCAGATCTCGAGCGGGTCCTGGCCGCGCACCTCCATGCGCCCCGGGATGCGCACGGCGTCCATCGGCCCGGGGTCGACGGGGCGGCCCAGGGCGAGCTCGACGGCCGCGAGCGCCACCGCCCGGTTCTGGTCCTGATATGTCCCGGCCACGGTCACCTGCTTCAAAGTACGCGCCTGCGGCACGAACCCCTCCCAGCCGGCCTCACCGACCACCACGACGCCGCCGGCCGGAACCACCGCCAGCTTCTCGGCCACGATCGCCTCGCGCGTCTCTCCCAGGAGCTCGGTGTGCTCGAGCGAGACGTTGGTCAGCACCTGCACGCGCGAGCGCGGGAGCACGTTCGTGGCGTCCAGCCGGCCGCCCAGGCCGGCCTCGACGACCGCCCACGCCACCCCCGCGGCGGCGAAGGCCGCAAACGCCGCGCCCGTCAGCGCCTCGAACTGGGTCACGTCGACCCCGACCGCGTCGCGCACCCGCAGCACCGCCGCCTCGTAGGCGGCCGGGTCGATCTCGGCGCCGCCGATCCGGATCCGCTCGCGAAACGACGTCAGGTGCGGCGAGAGGTAGGCGCCCACGTGGACGCCCTCCCCGCGCAGGAGCGCCTCGGCGTAGAGCGTCGTCGAGCCCTTGCCGTTGGTGCCGACCACGTGGATCGCGTCGAAGCAGCGCTCGGGGTTGCCGAGCCGGTCGAGCAGCCCGTGCATGCGCTCGAGCCCGAAGCGCATGCCGAAGAGCTCGAGCGAATCGATGTAGGCGTCAGCCCGCGTCATCTCCGGCGCCCAGCCGGTCCTCCAGCTCGCGCACCTCGACCTCGAACCGGGCCACCTTCGCCCGCTCGGCCTCGACCACGGCGTCGGGCGCACCAGCGATGAAGCGCTCGTTTGCGAGCTTGCCCCGCGCCCGCTCGAGCTCGGAGCGGGCGTGTGCGAGCTGCTGCTCGACCCGCGCGCGCACCACCGCCGGATCCTCGGCCGCCGCCTCGATCACCACCGTGGCCACGTCGGCCTCCACCACCTCGGTCTCGCGCGGCGCCAGGGCACGCACGAGCCCGGCGGCCGGGAACTCCCGCGGCAGCACCAAGCGCACGTCCGGTGTGCTGCGCGCCTGCGAGACGGCGGCGATGGCCGCCTGCACGTCGGCCTCGGCCGCGGGGTCGCGGTGCTCCGCCACCGGGGCCGGGAATGCGTGCAGCATCAGGAGCCCCCGCTCGCCCGGCAGGTGCGACCACACCGCCTCGGTCACGAACGGGCACACGGGATGCGTGAGGGCGAGGATCCGCTCGAGCGTCCACAGGAGGTTGGCCGAGACGTCGCGGCGTGCGACCGCGTCGGCACCCTGCAGGCGCGGCTTGGCCGCCTCGATGTACCAGTCGCAGAAGTCGAACACGAACGCGTACAGCGCCTTCACCGCGGCCGAGAAGTCGTACGCGTCGATCAGCCGCAGAACCTCCTCGAGGGCGGCGGCAAGGCGCGAGCGCACCCAGCGGTCGGCGGGGTCGTCGCCGGCCGGAGCGGGCTCGACCGCCGTATCCGCCTGCGTGATCACGAACCGGGCGGCGTTCCAGAGCTTGTTCGCGAACTTGGCCCCCTCGGCGATCATGCCCTCCGAGAAGCGCACGTCCTGGGTCGAGCTCATCTTCAGCAGGCCGTAGCGGGTGGCATCGGCGCCATGCGACCTCACGAGCTCCAGTGGGTCGACGCCGTTTCGCAGCGACTTCGACATCCGGCGGCCGTCGGCGGCCAGGATGGTGGCGTTGATGACCACGTCGGTGAACGGGATCTCGCCCATGAACTCGATCCCCATCATCAGCATCCGCGCGACCCACAGGTTGATGATCTCGCGGGCGGTCGTGAGCACGTTGCCGGGGTAGTAGCGCTGCAGGCGGGGGTCGTCCTCATCCGGCCAGCCGATGGTGGCGAAGGGCCAGAGCGCCGACGAGAACCAGGTGTCGAGCACGTCCGGGTCGCGCTCGAGCTCGGTCGCGCCGCAGGTGGCGCAGGCGGCCGGCTCGTCCAGCTCGACGGTCTGGTGGCCGTCGGGGCAGTACCAGACGGGGATCTGATGCCCCCACCAGAGCTGGCGCGAGACGCACCACGGCCGGATGTTGTCCATCCAGTTGAAGTACGTGTTCGCCTGGTTGGGCGGGATGAACCGCACCCGTCCCGAGCGGACCTCGGCGTTCGCCGCGCGGGCGAGCTCGTCCATGTTCATGAACCACTGCAGCGAGATCAGCGGCTCGATGCGATCGCCGGTGCGGTCGCAGTGCCCCACCTCGTGCTCGTAGTCCTGCTCGTCCCGGATCAGGCGCAGGTCGAAGAGCGCGTCGCGAATCCGCTGGCGGGCCTCGCCGACGGGCAGCCCCGCGAACTCACCGGCGAGCTCGGTCATGCGGCCGTCGTAGCCGATGGCCGACAGCTCCGGCCAGCCCGTGCCGGCGGCCGATCTCGAAGTCGTTGGGGTCGTGACCGGGCGTGATCTTGAGCGCGCCGGTGCCGAAGTCCATCTTCACGTAGGGATCGGCGATGATGGGCACCTCGCGGTCGACCAGCGGCACGATCGCGGTGCGGCCGACCAGGTGGCGGTAGCGCTCGTCGTCGGGATGCACCGCGACCGCGGTGTCGGCCAGGATCGTCTCGGGCCGCACCGTGGCCACCACGACGAACTCGTCGCTGCCCTTGAGCGGGTAGCGCACCTCGTACAGCGTGTCGTGGGCGTGCTCGTAGCGCACCTCGAGGTCGGAGATCGACGAGGCGCAGGTCGGGCACCAGTTGATCATGCGGTTGTCGCGGTAGATGTAGCCCTTGCGGTACAGGCGCACGAACATCGTCAGCACCGACCGCACGTAGCCCGCGTCCATCGTGAACCGCTCGTGGTCGTAGTCGAGGGTGCAGCCGAGGCCCTTGAGCTGCTGGATGATGGTCGCGCCGGTCTCCTCGCGCCACTCGCGCACCCGCTCGAGGAACCGCTCCCGGCCCAGGTCGAAGCGGGTCAGGCCCTCGGCCCGCAGCTGCTTCTCGATCACCGCGTGCACGGCGATCGAGGCGTGGTCGGTGCCGCAGATCCAGAGCGAGTCGCGGCCCTGCATCCGCCGCAGCCGGATGAGCGTGTCCTGGAATGCGCCGTTGAGCGCGTGCCCCATGTGCAGCTCGCCGGTCACGTTCGGCGGCGGGAACGCGATCACATACGGCTCGAGCCCCGACTCCGGCCGGCCGCTGAAGACGCCCGTCGCCTCCCAGCGGGCAAAGATGGGCTCCTCCACCGAGGCGTGGTCGTAGCGCGCGTCCATGGCCGCGGATCGTAGTGTGCGGCCACGACTGCGGGGGTCAAGTTCGGCGGCCGGCGGACGATGTCTCGATCATGACCCGCGAGACGACCTTCTGGCACCACTACCTGCTGGCGCATCCGGGTCACGAGCTGTTCGCGTTCAACCCGGGGGCAGGCTTCGGCGCCGCCATGTGCCTCCTGCTGATCGCATGCTGGGCGGCGGCACAGATCCAGTCGCGCTGCGGCGACTGCGCCGCGGTGCCGGCTCGCTGCCGCTGCGCCCGCGGGCACTCCCCCCGCGGCTAACCTGAGCCCGTGCACGCGGTGCTCGTGGGATTCGGCCTGGGGTTTTTCGTCGCCCTGCAGCTGGGGCCGATGTCGCTGTTCCTGATCCGCTCGACGCTGCGGCGAGGGTGGGCGGTCGGGCTCGCGGTGGGTGCCGGAATCGCCGTCGTCGACGGGGTCTACGCGACGCTCGGTGCCGCCGGTGCGGTGCCGCTGCTCACGATCGGGCCGCTGCGGGTCGTGCTGGGCCTGGTGGGCGCGGCGGTGCTCATCGCCCTCGGCGCGCGCACGCTCTGGAGCGCGTTTCGCGTCCGCCACGGAGGCGAGTCAGACCTCGAGGTGGCCGGCCCGCGGCGCGCGATTCTGACCTCGCTCGCGGGGACGGCGTCGAACCCGGCCACCATCGCCTCGTGGGCGGCGATCTTCGCCGCCGCCGGAGCCGGCGGCGCCGGCAGGTCGGCCGGTGCGGCCGCGCTGCTCGTGGCCGGCGTCGCCCTCGGCAGCGCGACCTGGGTGACCATGCTCGCGAGCGGCGTCGCGGTCGTCCGCCGGACGGCGGGCCCGCGGGCGGTCACGGCCGCCGACTCGATCGCAGGTGTCGGCCTCATCGGCTTCGGCGGCGCGCTGGCCTACGGCGCGGTCCGCGACCACTGAATACCCGGTGCCAGGCACTCAATATTCAGCCAGAAGAGCGTGGTGTTCTCACCGTCCGCGCCCTCGCCGGTTGGCGGTCTCTCCACAGTGGCGGCAGGCGTGGGGACACCGCTCGCGCCCCCGAAAAAACCATCGGGGGACGAGCAATGTCTCCGTCCTACGGTTCCGTCCACCTTCATTGCCCACGGCCTAACGGCCGTGTCGCGCCAAAGGGGTCAGACCCCTTTCGGCGCAACCACGTGGATCGGCCGTTAGGCCGACTCTTCGCGCAGCTCGTCGGTGACGTCGAGCTCCTGGCCGCCCTCGGTGACAAGGGTCGGGTCGAGGTGCTTCTCGATCGTCTCCTTGGTCACGACGCAGCGGTTCACGTCCTTGCGCGACGGCAGGTCGAACATCACGTTCAGGAGCGCCGACTCGATGATCGAGCGCAGGCCGCGGGCGCCGGTGGCGCGCTCGAGGGCGCTGTTTGCGATCGCGCCGAGCGCGTCCTCGGTGAAGACCAGGTCGATCGAGTCGTAGTTGAAGAAGCGCTGGTACTGCTTGACGAGCGCGTTCTTGGGCTCGAGCAGGATCCGGATCAGGTCTTCGCGGTCGAGCGCGTGCACCGCTGAGACGACCGGCAGGCGGCCGATGAACTCGGGGATGAGGCCGTAGGAGATCAGATCTTCCGGCATCACCTGCGGGAAGAGATCCTTGGACGGGCCGTTCTTCCGCGAACGCAGCTCGGCGCCGAAGCCGACCGAGTTGCGGCCGATGCGGCGCTCGATGATCTTGTCGAGGTCGGCGAAGGCGCCGCCGCACACGAACAGGATGTTCGTGGTGTCGATCGACAGGAACTCCTGGTGCGGATGCTTGCGCCCGCCCTGCGGCGGTACGCTTGCCACCGTTCCCTCGAGGATCTTGAGCAGCGCCTGCTGCACGCCCTCGCCGCTGACGTCGCGGGTGATCGACGGGTTGTCCGCCTTGCGGGCGATCTTGTCGACCTCGTCGATGTAGATGATCCCGGTCTCGGCCTTCTTGACGTCGAAGTCGGCCGCCTGGATCAGCTTGAGCAGGATGTTCTCGACATCCTCACCGACGTATCCGGCCTCGGTCAGCGCGGTCGCGTCGGCGATCGCAAACGGCACGTTCAGGATCCGGGCGAGCGTCTGTGCCAGCAGCGTCTTGCCGCAGCCGGTCGGGCCAAGAAGCAGGATGTTCGACTTCTGCAGCTCGACCTCGGAGTCGGACTGGCCCGCCATCTGGACGCGCTTGTAGTGGTTGTAGACGGCCACCGACAGCGTCCGCTTGGCCTCCTCCTGCCCGACCACGTAGTCGTTCAGGACCGCGTAGATCTCCTTGGGCTTGGGCAGGTTGTCGAGATCGAGCTGGGCCGGGGTGGTCAGCTCCTCATCGATGATCTCGTTGCAGAGATCGATGCACTCGTCGCAGATGTAGACGCCGGGGCCCGCGATCAGCTTCTTCACCTGCCGCTGCGACTTGCCGCAGAAGCTGCACAGGAGCTGCTCGTTCGTGTCGGTGGGGCGTGCCATCTAGTGCTTGGCGATCACGCGGTCGATGATCCCATAATCCTTTGCTTCGTCGGCGCTCATGAAGAAGTCGCGCTCCGTGTCCCTGGCGACCTTTTCGATCGGCTGTCCGGTCTCGTCCGCGATGATCTGGTCGAGCCTCTTTCGCAGATCGATGATTTCACGCGCATGTATCTCGATATCGGTCGCCTGGCCCTGAAATCCAGAGCTGACCTGGTGAATCAGGATCTTTGCATTCGGGAGCGCCATGCGCTTGCCCTTCGTCCCGCCGGCGAGCAGCAGCGCGCCCATGCTCATGGCGATGCCGACGCAGATCGTCTGCACGTCCGGCTTCACGAAGTTCATGGTGTCGTAGATCGCAAGGCCGGCGTAGACGCTGCCACCGGGCGAGTTGACGTAGATCGAGATGTCCTTGTCGGGATCCTCGCTCTCGAGGTGCAGCAGTTGAGCCACGATCAGGTTGGCGATCTGGTCGTCGACGGGCGTACCCAGAAAGATGATGCGCTCGTTGAGCAGGCGCGAGTAGATGTCGAAGGACCGCTCGCCCCGCGACGTCTGCTCGATCACCATCGGAATCAGTGGACTCACAAGTGCTCCTCGGGTTGGCCGGCTAGGACGTGCCGGGGGTCCAGATCTCGGTTGATTTGGCGCCGGCCTGGGCGGTTTCCTTCTCCGGCGTCCACAACTTCTGTTTTGCCTCGGCCTGCTCGGGCGTGATTGCCGTGGCATTTTCGACCACGATATCGAGCGCCTTCTGGGCGGCCAAGTCCTGCCGCAGGGCCGTCTGCGTGGCCGGATCACCGAGCAGCCCCTCGACCGACGCGTCCACGTCCTCGCCAGCCTCGGCGGCCTGCTCGCGCACCCACGCCTCGATCATCTCGTCGGTGACCTCGATCCCCTCGGCGGCCACGACCGCCTCGAGGGCGAGGTCCTTGCGAACCAGATCCTCGGCCTGCAGGCGCATGTCCGCCACCAGCTCCTCGCTGGTCATGCCGGTCACGCGCAGATAGTCCGGAAGCGGGATGCCACGCGCCTCCAGCGTCGAGGCGAGCGACCGGGTCATGCTCGAGAGCCGGCTTTGCACGAGGGCATCGGGCACCGGCGTCTGGAGCTCCGCCCCCAGCGCATCCAGCACCGAGGCACGGAAGCGCTGGTCGGCCTCGGCGTCCATCACGCCCCGGACGCGCTCGCGAATATCCGCGCGCAGCTCCTCGAGCGTGTCAAACTCGCTGACCGACATCGCGAACTCGTCGTCGAGCGCGGGCAGCACCCGCTCCTTGAGGTCCTTCAGCTTGACATGGAAGCTCACCGGCTTGCCGGCCAGATTCTCGGCGGCGTAGTCCGCGGGCATGCTGAAGTCGATGTCGCGCTCCTCGCCGGCCTTCATCCCCGTCAGGCCGCGCTCGAGCTCCTCGACCAGGCGGCCGGCGCCCAGCTCGACCGCGTAATCCGTGCCGGAGCCGCCCTCGAACGGGGTGCCGCCGGTGCTGCCCAGAAAGTCGATCACCAGAAAATCGCCCGGCTCGGCGCCGCGCTCGACCGCGGTCAGCTCGGCCACCGTCAGGCGCAGCCGCTCGACCTCGCCGTCGATGGCCTCCTCCGGCACCTCGCCTGTGGGGCGCGTGCCCTCGAGCCGCTTGTATGCCTTGACCTCCGGCGGCGGCTTGACCTCGACCTCGGCGGTGAACGCGAACGGCGCCCCCTCGGAGGGCTCGTCGGACCAGTCGATGGTCGGGCGGTCGATTGGGTCGATCCCGGCCGCCGCCACCGCCCGCGAGTACCAGGCGGTGAGGTGATCGCGCAGAGCCTCCTCGACCACGGTGTCGCGGCCGACCTGCCGCATCACGAGCGGCTTGGGCGCCTTGCCCTTGCGAAAACCGGGCACGCGGATGGTGCGGGAGAGGTCGCTCAGCGCGTGGTCGAACGCGTGGTCGACGTCGCCTGCGGGGACCTCGACGTCGAGGCGGACACGGTTGTCGGCGAGTTCGGAGACCTGGGTCTTCATGCGAAGAGACGCCGCGGGCCTTCACCCCGGAGCCGTTCTCTAACCTTAGTCGCGCAACCGCCGGTGTGCCACCGGCGCGACCTAGCTGAGGGGGCCGCGCTCGAAGACGTCGACGGCGTTGTTGGTGTCGCCGGGGACGATGGTGCCACCGGCGCTGGTGAAGACGGCCCACTGCCCATCGCCGGAGAGCTGGCCACCGCTCCAGAGGTACGGATCGCCGGCGGTCCCGGCCGGGATCTGACCGCCGGAGGACGTGAGGTCGAGACGTGACACCGCATGCGTGTTCAGGTTCATGCTGAAAAGGTCCGGCTTGCCGTTCGTGTCCCCGGCGACCAGGGACGGATCGTAGGACACGAAGGAAACCTCCGAACCGTCGTCGGTCATCGCGGTGGGCATGGAATCGTCGGTGGCGCTGGTGAGCTGGGTGAATCCACCGCCGCGAGACCAGAGGACGACCACTTCCGTCGTCTGGTTCGAGGCCAGGCAGCTGAACACCGCCTTCGAGCCATCGGCACTGAACGCCGCCGGCCCGTCGCAACAGGTGCCGAGAGTCCCATTTGCGGAGAGCGCGGAGGTGCTCACCGTCCTGCCGGTCGCCCGGTCGTGGATGAAGACGCCGCAGTCGTCGAGTTGGTCGGTCGTCACGTACGCGAGCATCCGACCGTTCGCCGACATTCCGTCCGCCTGGACGTCCCACCCGTTGGGAGCGCCGCGACCGATCCTCGTGGTCGTGCCGTCGGTTCGGTCACGCAGATACGCGCGCAGGGCATGCCTGGGCGGGAGCTCGGTGAACAGGACGTAGCGTCCGTTCGCGGAGATGGAGGCGCCGCGGCTCGGCCCCCGGAACTGGCCGCCGGACGGCGGGATGCTGACCCGCCGCGTGATCCCCAGCGTGCGGTCGCGCACGAAAATGTCATAGGCGCGATTCGTGTCCGGGGCGACCGACAGGTTGGTCGCCTTCGAGGCGAACACGACGAAGCGGCCGTCGGGCGAGATCCCGTCCGCGGTGCTGGCACCGTTCGCCTGCCGCCCGGAGGAGGAGACACTCACCCGGGTCGTCCGATTCGCCGTCGTATCGCGGATGAAGACGTCGGAGGCCCGGTTCGTGTCGCCGGCGACCAGTCGCGCCGCGGTCGACGACATGAGCACGAAGCGGCCGGTGTCGGAGATCCCCCGCATTGCCACCGTCGTCGCCCGGTCGACCTGCATTCCGCTCGTCGAAACACTCACCCGCACGGTCGCCGGAACGGCGGCGGAGGCCGAGACCGAGGTGGACACGAGCAGCACCGCAAGAAGGACGACGGGCGCAAGCCTGAGCCGCCGGGTCGTGCGCCTCTGCGTGCGCTCACCCATCCAGGGCCCGAGTATAGATGCGGGCGAGAGGACTCGAACCTCCACGGCCAGGGCCACCGGCTCCTAAGGCCGGCGCGTCTACCAGTTCCGCCACACCCGCGCGTGCGCCAAGTATCCTATGAGCACGCGGTGGCCGTAGCTCAGCTGGTGGTAGCCCCTGGTTGTGGTCCAGGAGGTCGTGGGTTCAAGTCCCACCGGTCACCCTTTACGATGTCCTCGCTGGACTGAGATCTGCGCCCGTAGCTCAGGGGATAGAGCAGCAGACTTCGAATCTGCCGGTCGTCCGTTCGAATCGGACCGGGCGCGTCGCTCTTGAACGCGTGGTTGAGTCAAATCCCTGTCGAGATCGATACTGCGGGATCCGAGGCCGTTCCTGACCCACGCCCGTTGGGAACCTTCTCGAACCCCGCCGCGTCCTACGGGCATGAGGGTCGGCTCCTGGGGGATGGTCGTGGGCGTGCTCGGCGTGGCGCTCGTATCCGGGTGTGCGTCCGCGAAGCCCGCCCCGACCCAGGTGACCATCACCTACCCGGTGAGACGGGTGGAGCGGTCTGCGACGCCGGTCACCGGGTCGTGCCCGGCCCAGGCGCGGTGCCGAGTCGAGTTGATTCCGTACTCGAGGCCGCATGCGTGGGTGCTGGTGGCCCGGCGCTCGCTTCGCTGCGGCCCGGCAAGCGGCGCGTATCCCAATCCTGCCGAAGCCTGCCGCGCCCTGGAAGACCTCAACCGCTCGCGCCGACACCGAGCCGAGGTTGCGTGTGGCTGCCCCTTCGCATCGTCGGGGGTGACGGCGACGGCTCATGGCCGTCTCAACGGCCACCAGGTCACCCTCCCGCTTGGCGGCTTCTGCACCGACTGCGGCCTTGGCGGCAGCGCCATTCGCGACATTCACGTCCTCACGCCCGGCACGACCTAACACCGCGTAAGTGGGGTGACCGGCCGCTGGCACGACCGGCCACCCCAAGGCGACCGGCCACGGGCTTCTGGACCGCGGCCGACCACCAAACCTCCACATACCCAGCAGCGCGGCGACCCGAACGCGCCGCCAGGGATGGCCGGCCGTCGGTAACGGGTGTCAGACCGGGTGCCGCATCCAGACGTTGGGCTCCCAGTAGCTCCCAGAGCCTGAGTCATGATCGATCGTCACGGTCGCGAGGCCGCCCGGGAACAGGTGGTCGCCGCTCTCGGGGAACGCCATCCCCGTCCATTGCTCCCACTCGGCGATGCCGCCGGTGATTCGCATTGAGCGACGCTCAGGCTTCAGAACTGCGGCGCCGATTCGTTCATGCGCTCGCATCCAGGGGTCGAAGGGCAACCCGTCGGCCCGTCGCCAGGCCGCGTAGTCCTCGATCGGCATGAGCGGATAGCGCTCCTTCCAACTCGGACGGACCGGCGCGATCAACGCTTGGAGGCCGTTCTGACGTGCGAGTTCGAGCATTGCCTGAAGGGCGACGGTGCTCAGACCGCGACCTCGAAGGTCCCGGGGGACCACGATCACCATCGCGCAGAGAGCGTTCGCTCCATCCTCCTCGAAGCCCCGCGCGATCGCGCCATCGATCCCAGCCGGCAGGTCCTCGACGCTCCCATCCCAGCGCACCGGGAGCGAGCGCGCTCGAACCAGAATCGCATCATTGTCGTCAACGAGATGAAACTGGAACTCGGGTCGCTCCTCGGTCAGGCGACCCCAGTACAGGTTGAGAACGTCGCCGTGGTTGTTGTACTCGGGGAAGCCATCACGAGTCAGCTCCCATGCCGGCTCGGTCAGGTCGGGGCGCTCGGCGACGGTCACGAACCTCATCTCGTGCGTAATCATGACATTGGCTTGGAGTCACCTGCGGCTGTCGGATTCGTCCGGCCTCACATCTGCGATCTCAGCACGGCGAACTCGCAGCCTGGCGAGGACGGGTCGAAGCCGTGCTCGATCAGCCAGCGGGCCGCCACCAGGCTTCGCAACGACCACCACGCGCGGATCACGTCCACATCGACGTCGCTGCCGTAGCCATTGACGACGTCGCCAAGGTGCTCCTCGTGTCCGAGGGTCAGGATGGCGAGGTCGTACAGCGCATCACCCCGGGCCGCCTCGGACCAGTCGATCACGCCCGTCACCTCGTCACCGTCCACGAACACGTGGGTGATCTGCAGGTCGCCGTGCGTGAACACAGGAGTCCACGGCCGCAGCGCAGCCTCGGCAATCCGGCGGTTGCGCGCGACCAAAGCGGTGGGAAGGACGCCGTTCGTGACGAGCCACTCGCATTCGCCGTCGAGGCGCGAAGCGATCTCGTCCAGGCTCCAACCCGGCCATGGCGGCAGCGGGGCGTCATGCAGCATCCGTGCGGCGGCACCCGCCGCGGCCCACGCCGCCGCCGACGCGGCCGACCGTTCCCCGAGGCGGCCAAGTGCCGACCCTGGGAGGGCGGCGAGCGCGAGTACGGGCGGCTTCCGCCACAGAATCTCCGGAGTCGGGATCGGCGCCGCAGCCATCGCCTCGACCTCGACGTCGGTACGCGTCTGATCAGCGTCGACCTTCAGGAAGATGTCACCGACCCGCAGAGTCGCGCGCTCGTTGTGGGCGACGACGACCTCAACCTCTTCCACGCCGCCCATCATCGCAGGGACGACCCGTGCTCGTCGGACGCTGCCAGGCATTGGGGCTGTGGCTAGGTGCGCTTCGCCGACGCCAGCATGGCCCGTACCGCACGCTCATGCGGCGCCTCGTCCGGGCTGCGCAGGCACGCTTCCGCCTCGTACAGCCGGCCACCGCGCAGCACGACGCTGGCGATGATCTCCTCGGCGCCACCCAGGCTCCGACAGCCCGTCCGCAGCGTCTTCACGTGGATGCCCGGCAGCGGCCTGTGGGCTGGGTCGATCAACCCTCCTCCGGTCGACCACATGACGACGACTCCGCCGCGGTCGAGGTGGCGGACTGGAAACCAGCAGCTCGTCGAGGTACCGCTGTGCACGCAGGGGTTCACCATTGGCTGCGTGCCCAGATCGACGATGGGAGATGTCATCGTGGAGTAGAAGCCGCTGTGGCGATGCCGCCAGGAGGCCGGATACGTGAACGTGATGCCCTGGCCGCGGTACGTCGTCAGGCGGCCGAGTTCGAGAACATCGCGTCGCTTCATCGACTGCGGCTGGGTCGTCGGCGTGTGATGCACAGACGAGGCCGAGCCGAACGAGCAGCCGCTGGAGACGGCTACCACAGCGGCGATCAGGACGAGAAGTCTGCGTGAGAACACGACGGTTGGACGGCTGAGGCGAGTCAGGGGTTCCCATCAAACGGCGCCGGCCTGGTCTGCCAAGATAACGCCATGGAGCGGGTGCTGGGAATCGGTGGATACTTCATGCGGGCCGCCGACCCCGTGGCCCTGGGGGCGTGGTATCGCGAGTGCCTGGGACTGGACGCCGACGAGAGCGGTCTCTGGTTTCAGGAGACCGGGCCGACGGTGTTCGCGACCTTCGAGTCCGAGACCGACTACTTCGGGTCCGGTGCCCAGCAGGCGATGATCAACTTCCGGGTGCGCGACCTGGATGCGATGCTCGCCCAACTGCGCGCCAGGGGAGCCGACGTGGCTCCCGAGACGCAGGACATGGAGGGTGTCGGTCGGTTCGGCTGGGTCACGGATCCCGAGGGCAACCGGATCGAGCTGTGGCAACCCGCCTGACCGTCGTGCGCGCCACGGTGGAGGACGTCGAGTTGTGCTTCGGCATCGCGCGCGCATCGGCGGTCGCGGGCTTCCAGCACGTCTTTCCGCCGGGCCTCTATGAGTTCCCGGATGCCGCGATTCGCGCGGACTGGTTCTCCGCACTCACCGACCCGGGTGCGGAGACCTACATTGCGTTCGAGGACGACGAGGCCGTGGGAGTGGTTTCCGTGGGGCACGGCGTCCTTCAGACCCTGTATGTGATGCCAGAGTTCTGGAGTCGAGGGATCGGAGGCACGCTTCACGACCTCGCTCTGGTTCGGCTTCGCGAAGCGAATGTCCAGGAGGCGCGCCTGTGGACGCTGATCGACAATCATCGTGGTCGCGCCTTCTACGAGAAACGCGAATGGAGTCTGACCGGCCGCACACGCGTCGTGCCATTCCCGCCCCACCCGATCGACGTCGAGTACGCCCGCTCGACCCAGGGGCGCGTCGGGTGACATTCTCGAACACCCGCCGCGGGCCGCTACCCGATGTGGAAGGTCTCGGTGTGGCCGTCGACGGCGATCGCCTGGCCGGTGATCATCCTGGCGGCATCCGACGCGAGGAACACGCATAGGTCGGCGATCTCGTCCGGCTGGACGAAGCGGGCGATCGACTGGCCCCCGAGGTACCCGCGCTCCACCGCCTGCGCGGGCGCCCCCCGCGCGGCCGCCTCGCGGTCGATGACTCCCCGCATGCGCTCGCCGTCGACCGACCCGGGGCAGATCGCATTGGCGCGAACGCCGTGGGGCCCCAGCTCGATCGCGAGCGTCTTGGTCAGGCCGATCACGGCCCACTTGGCGGCGACGTAGGGCGCCCGTAGGCCAATGCCGTACAGGCCGGCGGTCGACGAGATGTTGATGATCGCCCCGCTCCGGGCGGCCTTCATCGCGGGGATGACGCGCGCGCACGCGCGGTAGTGGCTGGTCAGGTCGATCGCGAGGCAGCGCTGCCAGTCTGCCGGCTCGATGTCCTCGACGAGCGCGGTTGGGCCGGCGATCCCGGCATTGTTGATCAGGACGTCCACCCCGCCCCCCGCGGCGAGCACACGATCGATCCACCAGTCAAGCGCCGCCAGGTCGGCCACATCGACCTCGCTGGCGTGGAAGCCCTCGGCCGCGGCGGCGCGGACGGCGGCAGCGTCGATATCGCAGATGTGCACCTCCGCGCCCCGGGCGGCAAACGCCCGCGCCACCGTCAGGCCAAACCCGCCCGCCGCACCCGTGATGGCGACACGCTCGGCCACCTCTACGCAGGTACGACTCGCAGCCCGTCGAGCACCACGTTGAGGATCCGGCGGCTGCTCTCGTCGGTGCTGAAGCGGGTGTTGGCGATGCATGTGGCCGCCATGAGGGCGAGGACATCCTGGCTCGTCATGTCAGCCCGGACCGCGCCGGCCGCCTGGGCGCGGTGAAGCAGCACGTCGAGCTCGTCCATCAATGCCTGCTTGCAGTCGACCGTGGCGGATTTGACGTCATACCCGGCGTCCGCGAACGAGTCGGCCAGCGCCATGTCGACCGCGCTGAGCCCGGCCATGGTCCTCAGAAACTCGAAGAAGGCCGCTCCCGGGTCGGCCGAGGCGGCGAGTGCGTGGGCCTCGTCCCTCAGCGCCTCGACGCGGCTGGCGACGATCGCCGCGCAGAGCGCCTCCTTGGTGGGGAAGTGCCGGTACAGCGTCCCGACGCCGACGCCGGCACGTGCGGCGATCGAATCGACCGGCACGGCCAGCCCCTCGGCGGCAAACGACTCGCGGGCGACCTCGAGGATGCGGGCGCGGTTGCGCTGGGCGTCCGCGCGGAGCGCCCGGGCGCCCGGGGCGGGAACGCTGTGCTCGCTGAGGTCAGTCATTTGACAAACGGAACCATGGTTCCGTATAGTGTACCGGAGCCGTCCCTCCGATTGTACCCGAACGCAAGGACACCCGCCTCGTGCAGACCATCTCCCAGCCCCGCTCCGAATCCCGCCACGTCAACCCCTGGCTGGTGCTGGCGATTGTCTGTTTCGGCCAGTTCATGGTGGTCCTTGACGCCACGGTGGTGAACGTCGCCCTCCCCACGCTCCAGCGTGACCTCGACTTCACGCCCAGCTCGCTGCAATGGGTGATCAACGCCTACACGCTCATGTTCGGCGGATTCCTGCTGCTGGGAGGGCGCGCATCCGACCTGTTCGGCCGGCGGCGCCTGTTCGTGGGCGGAGTCGTCCTGTTCACCGTCGCCTCGATGCTCGACGGCCTCGCCCCCACATCGGGCGCGCTGATCGCCGCCCGCGCGCTGCAGGGCCTGGGCGCGGCGATGGTCTCGCCCGCGGCGCTCTCGATCCTGACCACCACCTTTTCCGAGGGCCGCGACCGCACCCGCGCAATGGCGGTGTGGGCGGCCATCGCCGTCGGCGGTGGCGCCATCGGCCTGCTGGCCGGCGGCATCCTGACCGAGTACGCCTCGTGGCGCTGGATCTTCTTCGTGAACGTCCCCGTCGGCCTCGCGACGCTGCTGATGGCGACGCGCTTTGTGCCCGAGTCCCGGGCCGCAGCCGAGCACCGCGGCTTCGACCTCGCCGGCGCGGCGAGTGTCACCGCCGGGCTGGTCGTGCTCGTCTACGGGATCGTCAAGGCCCAGGAGTACGGGTGGACGTCGGCCCGCACCATCGGCCTGCTCGTCCTGGCCGGCGCACTGATCGCCGCCTTCGTCGCGATCGAGCGGCGCGCAAAGGCGCCTCTGGTGCGACTCGGGATCTTTCGCACCCGCTCACTCGCGGCCGGCAACGGGGTGATGCTGGTGGTGTCCGGCGGCATGTTCGCCGTCTTCTACTTCGCGACGCTGTATGTCCAGGAGATCCTGCACCTCTCGCCCGTCCAGGCGGGGGCCGGCTTCCTGCCGCTCACGGCCGCCATCATCGCCGCCTCGGCGGCCGCCCAGCAGCTGATCGCCCGGTTTGGCGTTCGCAGCATCGCCCTGGTCGGGATGACGACCGCCGCCGTGGGCCTCGTGCTCCTCTCGCGCGCTCCGGCCGACGGGACGTACCTCGCAAACGTGTTCCCGGGACTGGTCGTGATGGGATTCGGGCTCGGCTTCACCTTCGTGCCCATGACCCTGATCGCGACCACGAACGTCGCCTATCGCGACGCCGGCCTGGCATCCGGGCTCTTCAACACCTCCCAGCAGATCGGCGGGGCGCTGGGGCTCGCGATCCTCTCAACCCTGGCGGCCAACAAGACCGCCGACCAGCTCGCCGGCGCCGGTCACGTGCCGACTCCCGGGGACGTCTCGAGCGCTCTGGTGGCGGGCTACCACGTCGGATTTCTCGTGGGCGCCGCGCTGATGCTGCTGGGCGCCGGAGCGGCGGCCGCGCTGCTCCGAAACCGCGATCTGACGTCCATCGACCAGACCCAGACCGCCACGCACACCGTCACCGAGCTGCAGCCGATCCTGGACGGAGAGGAGGGGTGAAGACGTTGGATTGGTGTTACCGTTTCGGTCCCGCACCAACCCGACCCGCCCGAAGGAGAACACCATGGCTCACGACGACACGCCGGTCGATCTCTACATCGCCGCGTACTCCGATGCGAATGCTGCCCAGGCCGACTGGGACGCGATCAAGCAGCTTGCCCACGACCGGGTGATCCTGGTCCACGGCCTCGTGCTCGTGAGCCGCGACGCCGACGGCAAGATCCACGAGAAGGACAACGCCCACAACGTCGGCATCGCCACAACCCTGGGGGCGGCCGGTGGGCTGCTCGTGGGGCTGATCTTCCCGCCCTCGCTGCTGGCGGCCGGAGTCGTCGGTGCCGGTATCGGCGCGGGCCTCGGCGGGCTCGTCTCGCATGCCGAGAAGAAGGAGATCAAGGCCGAGGTCGCGGATGACCTGCCCCCGAACAGCTCTGGCATCGTGGCGGTGTTCGAAGAGCGCTGGGCGCCCGATGTCAAGACGGCGCTGAAGGGCGCCGACGCCGTTTCAACCCACGAGGTCGACCGCGACAGCGTCGAGCAGGCGACGGACGCAACGGCCGACAGCAGCGCCTGATGAGGACGCTCGGCCTGGCCGCCGTGGCTGCGCTCGCGCTGCTCGCGGCGTCCGGTTGCGGTTCCAGCCAGTCGGCGTCGGACAAGGCCAAGAGCCAGGCGTGCAGCGCGATCTCGGACATCAAGACGCAGGTCACGACGCTCAAGGGCCTGCCGCTGTCGACGTCCTCGGTCGATACCGCCAAGACCGCGCTGCAGAAGATCGATGCGAACCTGAAGACCATCCAGAATGCGGCACCGACGGTGAAGGGCGACCTGAAGAACCAGCTTCAGGCGGCCAACGCGACGTTCAAGACGCAGGTGCAGCAGATCACCCAGAGCATCACGTCGGCCTCGTCGCTCACGAGCGCGGCAACGGCGCTCACGACCGCCGGAACGAAGCTGCAAGCCAGCTATCAACAGGCGTTCGCAAGCGTGAAGTGTTAGGTGGCTGAGGGGGCGGGCGCGGGCGCCTGATGAGGCGGCTCGCGCCCGTCCTCGAACACGCCGACACCCTCGACGTTCAGATGCGGGAGCAGGCGGTCGAGCCACGCCGGCAGCCACCAGCTGCGGCGGCCGAGGATCTCCATCACGGAGGGCACGAGCAGGCAGCGCACGACCGTCGCGTCGAGCGCGACCGCCACGGCCAGGCCGATTCCGAACTGCTTCACAACCGGGTCGCCGTTCAGCACGAAGCTCGCGAAGACGAACACCATCACGAGCGCGGCGGAGGTAATCACCCGGCCGGTTGAGGCGAGACCCTCGACCACTGCTTCGCGGGCATCGTCGGTGGCGTGGTAGCGCTCCTGGATCTGGCTCACGAGGAACACCTCGTAGTCCATCGAGAGCCCGAACAGGATGGCGAACATGAGCAGGGGCGCGAAGCTCACGATCGGAATGGCGTGCGGGAGACCGACCACCCCCACCCCGTGCCCCTCCTGGAACACGAACGTCACGACGCCGTAGGCGGCGCCGACCGAGAGCAGGTTCATGATGGCCGCCTTGACCGGGACCACGACCGACCGGAACGCGAACATGAGGACGATGAAGCTGAGCAGGACGACGATGCCGATCATCAGCGGCAGCTTCGAGCCGATCTTCTCGGCCAGATCGATGTAGCCGGCGGTCTGTCCGCCCACATACGCTGTCAGATCGGTTCCCGCCAGGGCCTGCGGGATCACCGTGTCGCGCAGGTTGTTGACGAGATCCTCGGTCTGCGACGCCGAGGGCGGCGTGGTCGCGACCACGCTGAAGACGGCGCCGGTGCCCGTCGGGTCGACCGTGGCCGGGGCCACCGATGCCACCCCGTTGGTCTTTCCGATCGCGCTCTGGAGCGCCGCCAGGCGGGGATCGGTGGCGGGATCGCCTCCCGGCTGCGCGGGCTTCGCCGGCGTCCCCAGCTTCACCGCGATCAGGAGCGGGCCGTTCGCACCCGCGCCGAAGCCGTCGCTCAAGGCGTCGTAGGCCTGCCGCGAGGTGGTCGAGCTCGGCAGCACGCTCTGATCGGACTGCCCCAGCCGCAGGTGGACGAGCGGGAAGGCCAGCACGAGCAGGAGGACGGTGCTCGCGATCATGTACGGCCACGGCCGGCTGCACACGGCCCTGGCCATGCGCGCCCATCCGTGCGGCTGCTGGTCGTCGGGGTGCGTGCGCCCGAGCTTCACCCGCAGCGAGTTGATGTGCTCGCCCAGAGCCCCGAGCAGCGCCGGCAGGAGCGTGATCGCCGCCAGGACCGAGACGCCGACCGCGATCGCCGCGGTGTACCCGAGCGTCGAGACGAGCGGGATCCCGGCGATGAAGAGCGAGCACAGTGCGATCACAACCGTCACGCCGGCGAACAGGACGGCGCCGCCGGAGGTCGCGGTCGCCCGCGCAATCGACTCGTGCATCTCGATGCCCTGGGCGAGCTGCAGCTTGTGCTTGGTGACGATGAAGAGCGCGTAGTCGATGCCGACGCCCAGGCCGATCATCGTCGCGAGCGTCGGCGCCACGGTCGGGACGGCGGTCACGTGCCCCACCGCGGTGATCAGGGCGAGGCTGGTGAGGAGCCCCAGCACGGCGGTGACGATGGGAAGCGCCATTGCGGTTGCGGTCCCGAACGCGAGCAGCAGGATCACGACCGCCGCCGCGAGGCCGATCACCTCGCTGCTCTCGGTGGACGGGCGCGACAGCTTCTGGCCCACGTAGCCGCCCACCGCCGGCTCAAGGCCCGCCTTCGCCGCCGGCGCAGCGGCATCGAGGATCTGTTGCGCGTCGGCCGTCGTCGTGTCGCTCGACCCGGTGTTCAGCGTCAGCGAGATGTAGGCGACCTTGCGGTCCTTGCTGACCAGCGCCGAGGCGCCCTGATCGAGTGGGCTCACCACGCGGGTGACGTGCGGTAGCGCCTTGAGGTTCTTGACCGTGGCGTCGATCGCGTTCGTGCTCGCCGGGTCGCCGATCGTGCCGCTCGGATCGCGCAGCGTGAGCGGGATGCTCCCGTACGCCTGCTGCGGCAGCTTGTCCTGCAGCAGGTCGGTGGCACGGGTCGATCCGGTGCCGGGGAGCGTCAGGTTGTCATTCCATTGCTGCCCAAGCGACGCGGCCCAGAGGTGCAGCCCGATCGCCACCACGAGCCAGGCGGCGATCACGGGCCAGCGCAGCCGCACGCACGTGCGGCCGACCCAGTAGAGCGCCCGAGTCAGCGATCGACCCCCACGGGGCGCGAGCATAACAGGCGGCATATTCGGATGACTGGCAGGCGGCGTACACTCGCCAGATGCGCCGCACGCTCGAAGTCGCCCTCGTCGTGCTCGTGCTGGTCGCCGTCCCGGCCGGCGTCGCCGTCGTCGCCCTTTCGGAGCCGAGTCCCGGCCCGCCGCAGCTCTCCGCCGACGCCTTCGCAAAGCCGATCCTCACGCTCGCCCACCTGACGCCCACGCATTGCCGGTGGGCCGATGGCCACGCCTCGGTCGAATGCGCCATGAAGGGCGGCGGGACGTGCAGGTTCGAACTGGGGGCGCACACCGGCACGTGCTCCGACGACCGCGGTCAGAGTTCGACGACCGTGCAGTTCGTCTGGGCCGGCTCCCCGTAGCGGAGCGGCCGCTCGCCCACTTCAGCCCGCGGCGGGCACCTTGCCCCAGGCGGCGGTGACGGCGATGTCGGCCATCGCCTGGGAGCGCTCGCGCTCGTCCTGCGGTGTGTACACGCGCACGCGGTAGGGCGTGTCGCCCATCGGCGAGACGACCTCGCCGTAGAGCCCGGCGGCGGCGCTGCGGATCACGTCGTCGGACGCGCCCGCGGCGACCGTCACCCAGCGGTTGGGCCGGAACACGTTGAACCGCACCTGCGCGAAGACGACATCGTCGGCGGCATCCATTCGGGGCTCACCGTAGCGAGGAACGAACGCGCTGTCGACCCCCTTTACAAAGGCTTTTGGATTCTGAAACGAGTCTTAGAACCCACACGTACACTGGAGACATGTGGAGATGGGTGCTGCCGGTCGCGGTCGCTGCCGCGGTCCTGATCGGTTTCCTTGCGAGCCGAAACGGGCCGACGGTGCACGTCCCCCTGCACGCGACCCCGACCACGTCGACGCCGGTGACGACACCCGGCCCGCACCTGCGGTCGATCTGCGGCAGCCTCACCGGCACGGCCACCGTGCGCCACGTGGTCTGGATCTGGCTCGGCGGCCAGTCCTACGGCCACGTGATCGGGAAGACACGGGTGGCGCCCTACATCAACCAGCTGGCCGGGCAGTGTGGGCTCGCGACGAACTACACGACGATCACCCACCCGGCGATCGCAAACGACGTGGGCGCCCTCGCCGGCGACCCCCATGGCCTCGTCCACAACGATTGCGCGCCGTGCACCACCACCGCCGCGAACCTGCTCACGCAGGTGCCGTCGTGGCGGGCGTTCATCGGCGGGATGCCGGCTCCGTGCAGCAAGCTGGCGGCGGCAAAGTCGGGGTACTCCCGCCTGTCCAACCCGCCGACGTACCTGACGGTCCGCGGCTGCCCGCACTTCGACCTGCCGCTGGGGACGGCGACGGGCGGCGGCCTGGCGCAGCTCCTGGCCAAGAACTCGCTGCCGGCGTTCACGATGATCGTGCCCGACGGCTGTCACGACACGAGCTTCGACAAGCATTGTGGTGGTCAGGTCAAGCGGGGCGTGTTCATCGCCCGCGGCGATCTGTGGCTGCGTGGCTGGATGCACCGGCTCACCTCCTCGCTCGCATACCGGTCGGGCTCGACCGTGATCTTCGTCACCTGGAACCAGGGCACGCCCGCCAAGCCGCTCCACATCGCCTGCCCCTCGGTGCCCACCACGACGCCCGGGGCCTGCCAGGTGCCGTTGATCGTCGTCTCGCCGTACGTGACGGCCGGGACGCGAATCGAGACCCGGCTCAGCCACTACAGCCTGCTTCGGGCAACCGAGAAGCTGCTCGGCGCCCGCACCCAGCTCGGAAACGCCGGCGTGGCCTCGGCGGGCGATCTGGTGCGGGCATTCGGCCTGTGAGCCGGCGCCGGCTCGCCGCCGCGGCGGCGACCCTGCTCCTCGCCGCCGGCTGCGCCGGCGGCGGCGCCCGAAGCGGCGGCGCGACGACCGGCCCGCCGCCACCACCGCCACCGCCGATCCACCCCGTGGTTGCCGCAGGACTGGTGCAGCCGTGGGTGTCCACCGCGGGCGTCCACTTCGTCGACCAGACCGGAACGCCGGTGCAACTGCGCGGCGTCAACATGTCGGTCGGCCAGGCATCCCTGGCGACCGACGCCGCCCGGCTGGGGATCAACCTCGTGCGCATCTACGTCGGCTGGAACGCGATCGAGCCGCTGCCCCCGGTGCACGGCCGCTACCGCTGGGACACCCACGTGCTCGACCAGCTCGACCAGGAGGTGAAGGCGTTCAAGGCCCTGCATGTGAACGTCCTCATCGACTACCACCAGTTCCACTGGTCGCCCTACTTCGCCCAGGCGACGTGCAAGGCGGGCAAGTCCGTGTGCCGTGCCAGCGGCGTGCCGGCGTGGTTTTACGCCGACGGCCGCTTCCCGGCCACCAAGCACGGCGAGGCCGAGGCCGAGGCCGCGTTCTGGAGCAGCGAGGGGGCCCGCTCGCAGGCCTACTACGCCGCCTTCACGACCATGATGGCGGCGCGGTACGCCCAGTACCCGAACGTCGTCGGCTACGAGGTGTTCAACGAGCCCCATCCCGGGCAGCTCGGCGACACGACCGCCGCCACCGACACGATGCTGCGCTGGCAGGCGGGCATCCGCAGCGCCATCCGCAAGGTCGATCCGAAGCGGACGGTCTTCATCATGTGCCGCGGCGGCGGCGAGGGTGTCGGCACAGCCAGCCTGGCGCCGTTTGGCTCGCTCACCCACCTGGCACTCGACTGGCACGACTACTTCAACGGCCTCTCCGGCGGGCTCGACACGGCCGGCGACAACTGGGTGCCGTCGTGGAGCGCCACCCACAACCAGAACACCACCAGCTACACCGGCACCGCACAGGCCCAGGCCCGCGTGCTGCAGGTCCCGCTCGCGCGCACCCGCGCCTGGGGCATCCCGCTCCTGGTCGGCGAGTGGGGCATCCACTCCGGCACCCCGGGAAGCGCCGTCTACCAGGCGCAGATGCTCGCCCTGTTCGCGAGGGAAAACGTGAGCTGGACGCGCTGGGTGCTGACCGGCGGCGGCTTCGGCATCCTGCAAAAGGACGGCGCTCCGACCGCCGAGGCCGACCAGCTTCAGAGCGCGCTTCGCGCTAGCCCGTGACGGCCGCGGCGGCCCGGCCGCGGCGGCGCCGGCGCAGCGAGCCGGCCAGCAGCTGCAGGTCGACCCGGTCGCGGAACGTCCACAGGAGCGCCGCATAGCCGGCGCTGCCGACGACGATGCAGATGAGCAGCGCCGGCACCGTGGCACCGATGGTCAGCCGCAGCGCCATGCCGAGGACGCCGTAGCACAGAAACGCGCTTCCGCTGGCGACCGGGAACCCGCGCCCGAACGGATGCACCTTCAGGAACGCCCGCACCTCGGCCAGCGGGGCGACGTTGTTGATGACGATGCTGCCCGACCATGCGATGGCAGCGCCGGCGATCCCGATGTGCGGGATCAGAAGGAGGCTGAGACCGATGTTGACGGCCAGGGCGACGATCACGTTGAACAGGTTCCAGAAGCTCCGTCCACCCATCAGGAGCACCATGTCGACCGGGCCGATGCCCGTTGCGATCAGCATCGTCACCGCCAGGATCTCGAGCGACGACGTCCCGCTGACGTACTCCGGCTTGAATACGCGCAGGAGCAGCGGTGCGAAGACGGCCAGCCCAAGGTACATCGGCCAGGCCATCAGCACGAGCCACGCCGTCGCCACCTGGTAGACGTCCATCGCCCGCTTCGTGGCACCGGCCGAGAGCAGCTCTGACAGCTTGGGGCCGATCACCTGGATGATCGCCATGTTGACGACGCTGCCGGCCACCAGGTAGCGGGTCGACGCCGTGTAGATCGAGGCGTGGGCGGTGTCCATCAGCGACCCCACCATCAGCGTCCCCACCCACAGGGTCGTGACCTGGAAGACGCCCGTCAGGCCGCGCGGCGCCGTGAAGACCCAGAACTCGTTCGCCAGCCGCCGCAGCGGCGTCAGGGGTTTTGTCGGCCGCTCGCGCCGCTCGACGCGGCGCACCAGATAGCCGAGCCAGATCAGCGCGACCGCGAACGAGATCCCGATCGGGATCCCCCACGCGACCGCGACGGCGAAGCTGCCGCCGCCGGCCAGCACCGCGACGGCGACCGCGAGCGTCTGCACGGCCGCCTTGCCGATGCGGTCGACGAGCGCGTTGGGGAGCATCGTCCCGAACCCGCGAGTGGCGGCGATCGCGACCGTGTAGGCCGACGAGAGCGGCACGAACACCGCCAGGACGCGGATATAGGTGGCGACGGCGTCGGCCGACGCGGGACGGTGGTTGGTGAAGATCTCGGCCAGGGGCGCGGCCAGGACGTACGACACGACGGCCAGCAGCACGCCGGCGAGGAACGACGGCACGAGCCCGACGCCGAGGCTGCGGCGCACATCGCCCACGCGCCCGTCGACCCGGTAGCGCGGGATCATGCGGGTGAGGCCGGTGTCGGCCCCGAGCTCGGCGGTGTTCGACAGGATCAGAAACAGCGCCAGCGCCTCGAAGAACGCGCCCGATGCGCTGCGGGTCAGGGAACGCGTCACGACCACGACCAGCGCGAACTGGAGCAGGCCGTTTGCCACCGCGCCGATGAAGTTGAGCGAGCCGCCGCGGGCGACCATCTGCAGGTCGGCGGTGCGCTCGTGGTCGGCCGTGGCCGGTGATTCCACCGCGGTCATCGCTCGACCTGCTCGTGCTCGGCGCTCGGCCAGCCCATGCCCATCCCCAGCAGCTCCTCCAGCCTCCGGTTGGGTGCGGCAAAATGCGTCCGCAGCCGCGCCCGTGTCTCGTCCGCCATGCCGGTGGCGGGACGGGCATTGTAGGCCTTGAACTCGGGCATCCGGCCCGGATCGGGGAGGCCGAGGAAGCGCAGCGTCTCGACGTAGCCCGCCCGCGGATCGGCGAAGAACCGCTCGGTGCAGATCACCAGCAGCCGCTCGGCCGGGAACCGCTCCCGCCACGCGGCCAGCTGGTCGGCGTACTCGCCGCGGGCGAGGTAGGAGTGGTGCTGGTAGGCGCTGCTCTCGTAGCCGGGGTCGGCGAGCATCCGCTCACGCTCGCCGGCGAGCCGCTCCGGCTCGAGCTCGAGCGCCCGCTCGAACGTCTCGGAGTCCTCGAACCCCCGCGCGTACTCCTGCTGGTAGTGGGAGTAGGCCCGCTCGACCGGGTCGCGCAGCATGACGATCACGCGCGCGTCGGGCACGGCCGCCGCAGCCCGGGCCGGCCCGTGCGGATGAAAGACGTAGTAGGGGCTGGCCTCGCCGGTGACCGCCCGCACGCCCGCGGGGCCTTCGCACCGCCGGCGCTGCGCCTCGCTCGGGAAGTGCGCCCGGTACCAGCGCAGGCTGCGGTCGGGGTGCATGTCGAAGTAGTGCACGCCCTTGCTGGGGACGGCCGGCAGCACCTGGGGGTGCGCGCGCAGATAGTTGTAGAGCGAGGTCGTGCCGCTGCGCTGGGCGCCGATGATGAGGTAGTCGGGCAGCGGCCGGCGCGACGCCGTGAGCATGCGCCAGCCGGTCAGCGCCTCGCGCCCCGCCGCGATCACCGGGGCCGGCAGGCGCGAGTAGTTGTCGTTGGCCGATCCGCGCTCCCGGGGCATCAGCCGACACGCTCCAGCGGCGTCAGGAGCACCGGCTGCTTGAGGCTGTAGCCGAAGCGCGCAACCCGGTCCTCGAGCGTCTCGACCGCGGTGGCGATGTCGGTGCCGGTGCCCGGCCCGCGCCGGGCGAGCTGCCAGCGGCGGAAGTAGCCGTCGTTGATCCCGCCCCTGACCTCGAGGCCGCTCGGGAGCGGCTCGACGCCCGCGAACTGGAACACCTCGCCCAGGCGCCGGTCGGGGGCGAACACGAACTCCTCGTAGCGCATGACGAGCAGGTTCTCGATCTGCGGGGCGTCCTCCATCAGGAGCTCATGGCAGCGCAGCCAGTGCTCGATCAGCGAGGTGTAGGACATCCGCTTCCACGTCCGCCGCGCGCGCCCGAACTGGCGCGTGGCCCCGGCCACCGCGATTGGGTGGCGGATCAGCACGATCATGCGCGAGCCGGGGAAGAGCGCCTGCAGAAACCGCGTCCGGATCAGGTTGGGCGGCGACTTCTCGACCAGCACCGGCCGCGACATGTCCCAGTGGCGGCCCCACTGCTCGAGCAGCAGGCGGCGGTTCTCGTCGGACACGAGCGGCGAGGCCTCGGTCAGGTGGGCGTCGGGGTCGAACCCGAACCGGCCGGGGCCGCCGTACTCGTTCGCCGGCCGGTAGACGGTCTGCAGGTGCTGACCCTCGTCCTCGGTCGCGCCGGTGCGGGCGAACCCGCTCACCTGCGGATGTTCGGCCATGCACCGGCCGAGCAGCGTGGTGCCGCTGCGGTGCAGGCCGCCGATGAACACGAACGTGTGCTCCTGCCAATCCATCGCTCACACCGGGACGAGGGCCGGACGCCGGGGCACTGCGGGGGTCGGATGGCCCGCGGGTTCCCGCTCCAGCACCGGTTGGGTCATCATCGCACGGTAGGCGATCGCCGCCGCAACGAGCATGATCGGCAGCCGCTCGGTGACGTCGTAGTAGGGCACCTGCACCAGCGCCACCAGGAGGGTCACGTGCGCCCAGAACGCCCAGGGCGATCGCCACCTGGCCGACCGGAAGAACGTGTAGGCAAACCACAGCACCCACAGCGCGAGACCCGGGATGCCGTGCGAGAACACGAGCAGGAAGATCTCGCTCTCGGTGCCAACCGCGCTCTGGGTCGGGTCGGAAGACGGCAGCGGCGCGCCGAAGCCGAAGGTGGGCGAGTCCAGGATGCGCTGCTGGGCCTGCTGGTCGCGCTGCAGCCGGCCCGTGTCGCCGGTCTTGTGCTCGAACCGGCCCTGGGCAAGATCCCCGAGCGGGCTCACGGCGAGCGCGGCGCCGATCACGAGCAGCACCGCCATCACCTTCCCGGCCGTCCGGAAGTCGCCGCGCAGGCCGAAGCGGATGGTCGCGTAGATGATGCCGACGCCGAGGCTCAGCCAGAGGCCGCGGTTGAGCGAGAACATGACCGGGACGAGCGCCGCCGCCAGCGAGCATCGCAGCGTCAGCTTCCACGCCCGCGACCGCGCCTGTGTCATGGCGCAGATCGCAAACGGGGTCAGCATCGCGAAGGCTGAGCCCCAGGCGTTGGTGTAGGCGAAGAACGTCTCGGGACGCCCCACCGGGAACCCGAGGAAGTGCTGGATCTCGGCGAACTGGAGGTGGACGTGCTCGTACACGTAGGTGTTGTGCAGGAACGAGCCGGGCAGCAGGTGCTGCACCGGGCTCGCGAACTCGACCGTCGGGAAGAGCACGCCCGCCCATCCGCCGATCACGACCACGATCCAGTAGAACGCGAGCGCATTCACGATCGAGCGCACCGGCAGCCGCCGCTCGGGCGTGTTGATCAGGTACAGGAAGAGCACCGTCCCGGCCAGGTAGAACGACCCGCGCCACGCCCAGGCCACCGCCCGGCCGCTGCTCTCGAGCTCCAGTCCGGAGGCTGCCATCCAGATGAGCAGGAGCAGCCAGATCCCGAACCGGCGCGGCGTGCGCAGGCCGCCGCGGATGACGAGCGTCGCGAGCAGCGGAATCGCGATCAGCACCCACATGACCGCGGAGAGGCCGATCAGCCACCACACCGGCAGCAGGCCGAAGATCGCGTAGGCCTGCCAGCCCCGCGGCAGCGCCCAGCCGGCCGGGAGGTTGTGGTTGATCCGTGAGGCGGGGACCCTGAGCATGGTGGCTAGGCGTCGTGGCGGAGGTAGCCGTACCGGAGCAGCAGCGGCCACGTCACCAGCACCACGAGCGAGCGTGTCTTCCGGGCCATGCCGGTGCGCCAGGCCTCGTCGGGGCGCACCTGCTGGCGCCCGTGGGCGAAGCGCATCGGGTTCCCGCGCAGGCTGTGCTGCCCCGACACCCGCACCGAGTCGGCCCCGATCGCCGACAGGTCGTGCCGGCCCGGCTCGCCCATCGCCGCAAACATCCGCTCGAGCTCCCCGCGCGGATCCGCCGCGAGCGACTCGTAGCGCATCCGCACGGTGGGCGTGCCCAAGCGCCGCAGCGCCTCGAAGGCGAGGTTGCACTGCATCCAGCGCACCCCCGCCGAGACCGGCGAGAACTCCTGGAAGTAGGCATCGCCGCCCGTCACCTCGGGCCGCGCAACCCGCTTTGCCCACGAGTACACCACGCCCCGGCTGTCGCGCACGAGGTGCACCACCCGCAGGGCGATGCCCGCGCTCGCCGCAGCGCGGAGGAAGTAGGCATAGGGCGGGTTCTTGGTCGAGTCGACCACGACCCGCGCCCCCGACGCGACCAGGATGCCCCGGTAGAGGCTGGCGGTGAGTTCGGCGTAGCGGCGCGCATCACGGGAGTGGCCGCGCGCGAGCCGTCCGAGCGCCAGGAGCGGAATGTTGCGATGGCGCAGGACGGACGCCTCGAGCCGCAGCACCTCGGCGGTGTCGACGGTGTCCCAGCCGCCGAAGGCCTCCTGGCCGACGGCCGTCCAGAACGGGCACTCGGCAAACTGCAGGCCGCATCCGCACAGCTCGTTCGCGCCCGGCCCGGCCTGCCACACGTAGCGCAGCTCGCCGACCGACACGAACTCCGGCACCTCGCCGAGCGCGTGCGCGAGCAGCGTCGAGCCGCTCCGCCCCCAGCCGCCGATGTAGAGCACGGGAATCTCGGTCATGCACGCCGCCGCGAGACCGGTGCCGACCGGCTGACGCCGTCGGGGGAGCCGTTCGCCGGCAGCACGAGCTCGTCCACCAGCTGCTCGAACATGGCCACCGCGTTGGCGGGCCCGGCTCCGGCCGGCGGCAGCTTGGCCTCGCTGCCGTCGCGGCCGAGCGCCGCGTCGAGGCTCGAGCGCAGCTCCTCCTCGGTGCGGGCGAGGACGATCGCGCCCTCTCCCGCGATGCGCTCGGTGAACGAGCACTGGTGATCGTCGACGTGCTCGCCGTAGCGCTTGCGGCGGGCCACCACGATCGGCCGCTTGCCGAGCGTCGCGGCGAGCATGATCGTGCCCGGGCCGCCGTGGCAGACGACGACCGCCGCCTCCCGCACCATCGCCTCCATCTCGGCGTGGCCGAGATACTGGCGGTGCTCGGCGAGGCGCGGGCACGGCGGACGTGCCGGTCTGCAGGAAGCAGCGGGCGACGTCGGAGCCGCCCGCCTCGAGCCAGCCGTCCATCCAGCGGGACAGGCGGTCGAACGGGTGGTAGTCGGTTCCGACCGAGGCGAAGACGAGTGGAAGGGGGTCGCTCAGAAGAGGCCGCCGATCACGCGTGCCCCGGGGTAGAACCGGCACTGCTCCTCCCACTGCACCAGAAACAGGCTCGACAGCGGGCGGCAGAGGCGGCCGGTGAGCGTGGGCGAGTCGATCCGGTCGTACACCTCGAGGTACACGGTGGGGATGCGCAGCAGCCGGGCGACGACGAAGAACGGAAACGCGACCGCGGCGCCGTCCGACACGACGACGTCCGGGCGCCAGCGCGGCAGCGTCCGCGCCGCCAGAAGGAAGTTCCGCATCGCATTTCTGACGTTGCGCGTCGTCGGGTAGTACGCCCAGGTGACGCGCTCGTCCTGGAGCAGCGAGCGGCTGTCGGGCAGGTCGAACGTGACCCACCTGCGATCGTGCTTGGTCCACCACGGCTTGAGCTGATGGAGCTGAATCAGGTGGCCGCCCGAAGAGCAGACCAAAACGACTCTCACAGCAGTTCGGTTTCTCGGGTCTGTCCGGGCTGCGGAACGGAGTCGGGCTGCGCCGGAGACGTGCCCACATACCCGCCGTACTCCTGCGCGTCGTCCGCGGCACCGCCGACGAACACGAACCCGAGCCGCGGCGCGGCGCACGCATCGAGCGCGCGTGCGAGTGCGACGAGCTGCGGGCGGCTGGCGAGCCGTGCACGTGCAACCACCACGACCGCATCCACCTTGGTGCCGAGCACCATGGCATCGGTCACGGGCAGCATCGGCGGCGCGTCCACCAGGACGACGTCGGCGCGGGTGCGCAGCTCGCGCAGGAGCTCCGTCATCGCCCGGCTGTCCAGCAGCTCGGCGGCATCGGCCGGGATCGGCCCGGCGGGCAGCACCTCGAGCAGGCCGGCACCGCCGCCCGAACCGTTGGAGCCCGCATCGATGGGGACGTCACGGCTGACATCGACGATCGTCAGGGCATCGCTGAGCTGGCTGTGACCCGACAGGATGTCGCTCACACCCGTGCGGTCGTCGAGGCCGAAGAACCCGCCCAGGGCCGGGCGGCGCATGTTCCCGTCCACGACCACCACGTGCTGGCCCGATCGCGCGAGCGCAACGGCCAGGTTCGCGATCGTGGTCGAGATGCCCTCGTCGTCGGAGGCGCTGGTGAACATGATCACCTTCATGCCCCGCTTCAGCGTCGATGACAGGTTCAGCTTGAGGATCCGGAACGCCTCGGCGGTCGGCATCTGGGCGCCGCCCTGCGCCGACATCAGCACCACGGGCTGATCGCGCAGCGCGCGCGGCCGCGACGGGATGCTGGCCAGGAGCGGCAGGCGCAGGCGCCGGCCGACCTCGTCGACGGTGCGGATGCGGGTATCGAGCAGATCCTGCAGGAAGGCCAGGATCACGCCGAGGATCAGTCCGAGCACGAGCCCGATGAGCGCGTTGCGCGCCGTCTTGGGCTGGGTCTTGTTGGCCGACTGGGAGCTGCGGCCCTGCAGCTGCAGACCCGGGTTGCGCAGACTGCGCGGTCTTCTTGTTGAGCGTGTCTGGTAGGACGTGATCGCACGGCAGCCAGCGTTCGCGTGATCGCGGTGGCTTCACCCGTGGGGGTAAGCGTCGTGCTGGTCCTGGCAGGTTCTTCTGATCTGCTCGCGCGAGCTCTGGGATGTTGGCGTTGAGGTTCGTGATCGTGGCGAGCGAGGTTCACGCGAGTCGATCTTGTTCGAGTACGACCCCGAGTAGTCCGCCCAGGCGTCCGCGAGCTGCTGCGAGACGGCCGGGGTGGGGTCGGTGACCGTGAAGTCGATCGCGTCGACGTTCGCATCGGGCACGATGGTCGTCTCGTTCAGGAGCTCCGTGGGCGTGATCTTGCCCAGGCCGGCGTGGTGGATGACCCACTGCGCCCCGGCGGCGGTCGCAAGCAGCGGCGCGTGCGAGGTCGACCAGGTGTTGCCACCTGAGTTCTTGCCGGCCACCGTGGTGGTCGACGCGCTCGTGTTGACCAGCTGCGACGTTGCCGAGTACAGCTTCTGCTGGCGCTCGGAGAATCCAAATGCGGCCGCGGTGACCATCACCGTGACCAGGAGCGCAATCCACTTGCGGCGCCACACCACGCCCACGTAGTCGCTCAGCGAAACCGACTCATACCATCCGTTTTCCACCACTCGGTCCTCTCGGGTCGTCTGCGGTCGCGCGTGCTCGGCGTGGCCGAGCGCGGTGCCGCAACCACTCGGCTCCGCCCGGCGAGGGGACGCCGGCTTTGGGGGGGTCTGGATCGTCCAGGAACACCCGGCCTCCCAAACCCAATGGTACTCCCCGGCGGATCGGCGTCAACCCTGCTCCCGGGCACTATTGACACGCGATTGACAGGTTCTCAGTGCCTCCACGGGTACGGTGTTCGGCGTGAGGGACGCGGACGCCTGCATGCGGGGACTCGCGGCGACGAACGATCGCGTCCATGCCGGACCGGCTCCACCACCCGGCTGGCGGGCCGTTGACCGCTATGTCGTGCTGCCGTCGCTGCGCCGCCCGGGCCTCCTGATTCCGGCTCGCATCGCGCGCTCCGGCGGCCGCCGCGGCGCGCCAGTACCTGCTGATCCCGGGACGCGCCGGTCGCATCGCAACCGAGGCGGCCGCGATCGCTCTGCGGACGGGAGTGCCGCAACGGCTGGGCCGAAGCCGGCTCGCCGTGTGGGTTGCGCCCGACGTGAGCGCTGCCGAACTGCCCGATCTGGTGCTGCGCCACCACCTCGCCGCGCTGCTCGGCCGGCCGGACGTCGAGCTGGCGGTGCGCGTCGGGGCGACCAGGCCGAACGGCAAGCCCGTGGTGCAGGTGGCCGAGCGAAACGGCGCGGTGCTGGCGTACACCAAGGTGGGCTGGAACGACCTCACCCGTCCGCTCGTCGCCGCCGAGGCCGAGGCGCTGCGCAGCCTGGCCGCCCGCGCCGACGCGCCGCGCACCTTCCGGGTCGCCCGGCTACTGCATGCCGAGGAGTGGCAGGGAAACACGCTGACCGTGGTGGAGCCGCTGATCGGCGGAGCGCCGGTCAACTCGCCCGATCCCCCCCGCGATGCCACCCACGAGCTGGCCCTGGCCGGCGCGGTCAGTCGCGGGCATCTGGCCGACAGTGAGTGGTGGTCCGGCGCGCGCGCCCGCATCCAGGCCGCGGAGGCCGACCTCGGCCCCGCCGCCGACGCGATCGCCGCCGAGGCGGGCGACCGCATGCTTGCCTTCGGCCGCGGCCACGGCGATTGGACGCCCTGGAACATGCGGATGCTGGACGGCCGCCTGGTCGTGTGGGACTGGGAGCGCAGCCGCGACGGTGTGCCGGTCGGGATCGATGCGCTGCATTACGGCCTGCTGGTCGCGCTCAACGTCCGTCACCTCGCGCCCCCCGAGGCGGTCGCCGACGTCCTCTCGCGCGCGCCCGCGTGGCTGTCAGACCTCGACCAGCCGCCCGACGCGGCCAGGCTCATGCTGTGCCTGGAGCTGCTCGAGATGTCGCTCCGGTTCGCCGAGGCCCGGCGGGCGGGCGTGACGGTGCGCCACGACCGCTTCGGGGCGGCGCTGCACGACCTGCTCGATATGCGGCCGCCCGCGGCGCCGGTACCATGAGAGGGCACCCATGAGCATCTCGATCGCCAGCCTGGTCTCACTCGCCCCCATCTTCGGGGTCGTCGTGCTGGCGGTGATCGCGGCCTTCCTGCTCGCCCGCGGCGATGACGCGGCCCGCACGCGCACCGGTCGCTGAACCGGCCGGAGCGGCGCTGCGCGCGGTCGGCGAGGTCGTCGCCGCGATGGCGGCGGCGCCGTCGCTCGAGGCCACGCTGCAGGGATTGGTGCAGGCCGCGCGCCGGCTCGCGAACTGCCGCTATGCCGCCATCGGCGTCCCCGACGGCAGCGGCGGCTTCGCCCAGTTCATCACCACGGGGATGAGCGACGAGTTGATCGCCGCGATCGGCCCGCTCCCGCGCACGCACGGCCTCCTGGGCGCGATGCTGGAGCGGCCGCGGCCGCACCGCACCCCCGACATCTCCCGCGACCCGCGGTTCGAGTGGTGGCCGGCCGCACACCCCCGGATGACGTCGTTCCTGGGCGTGCCGATCGTTTCGGTGGGCGAGGTCGTCGGCGCCTTCTACCTGACCGACAAGATCGGCGCCGACGAGTTCGCGGACGCCGACCAGGAGCTGATCGAGCTCTTCGCCGCCCACGCCGCGGTTGCGATCGCAACCGCCCGCGTGCACGAGCGCAGCCGCGAGCTGTCGGTGGTCGAAGAGCGAAACCGGCTCGCGCGCGACCTCCACGACGCCGTCTCGCAGACCCTGTTCTCGCTCACGCTCACCGCCGAGGCGGCGGCCGAGCTGCTCGATCGCGACCCGGCCGCCGCGCGGGCGCAGCTGGCAGAGGTGGGCCGGCTGGCGGCCGAGGCGCGGGCCGAGATGCGCTCGCTGGTGTTCCAGCTGCGCCCGGCCGACCTCGAGGCCGACGGGCTCGTGGCCACCCTGCGCAAACACGTCGAGGTGCTCGACCGCGTGCACCCGGCCCGGGTCGAGATGGTCGTTCGCGGGGACGGTGTCCCCGACGCGGCCACCCAGCGCGAGCTTTACCGGATCGCCCAGGAGGCGCTGCAGAACGCGCTCAAGCATTCGGACGCGACCCGGATCACACTTGAGCTCGAGCTCGCCGGATCGGGGGGCACGCTGGCGGTGACCGACGACGGCGCCGGCTTCGACATGACCGATCCGCTCGTGCGCTCGCAGCATCTCGGCCTGACGGTGATGCAGGAGCGGGCGCGCACCGTCGGGGGCCGGCTCGAGCTGCGCTCGCGGCCGGGCGAGGGCACCACCGTCCGGGTGGAGGTGCCGGGTGGCTGACCCGATCCGCGTGCTCATCGCCGACGACCACCCGGTGGTGCGCCAGGGCCTGCGCACCTACCTCGAGCTCCAGGCCGACATCGTCGTCGCCGGCGAGGCCGGTGGCGGCATCGAGGCGGCCACCGAGGCCGGCCGGCTCGGTCCCGACGTCGTCCTGCTCGACATGGTCATGCCTGACGGCGGCGGTCTCGAGGCGCTGCGGCGGATCGGTGCGGGGCCCGGGGCACCGCGCGTGATCGTGCTGACGAGCTTCGCCGACGACGGGAGGGTGGTCGAGGCGATGCGGGCGGGCGCGGCCGGCTACCTGCTCAAGGATGCCCAGCCGGCCGAGCTCCTCGCCGCGATCCGGGCTGCGCACGCCGGCGGATCGCCGTTGCACCCGGATGCGGCGGCGTACCTCGTCGGCGAGCTGCGCAGGCCGGCGGCACCGGCCCCGGCGCTCACGGCCCGCGAGCATGACGTGCTCGAGCTGCTGGCGCAGGGAATGTCCAACAAGGCGATCGCGCTGCGGCTCTCGCTCAGTGAGAAGACGGTCAAGGCACACGTCTCGGCGATCCTGCGCAAGCTGGACGTCACGGACCGCACCCAAGCCGCTCTGCGCGCGGTGCGAGAGCGGCTGGTGGATGTGGACGGCGGCTGACCGCCGGATGCTCAGGTCAGGCGACGGTGATGACGCCCGACATGTAGCCCTTCATCTGCATCGGGCCGCCCCAGCCGGCCGAGCCGCTGCCGCATGGGTTCATGCACCGCCAGCTGTAGTGACCGGGGGCGCCCGTCCGCAGCAGGAACGTGGTCACGCCACTCGCCGCGACCGGCACATTGAGGTGAAGCGCCTGCGAGGTGAACGTATGGCTGACCATGGTGGTGGCGGACATCGACCGGAGGGTGCGCGGGCGATAGAGCATGTTCGGCATGCCCGGCATCATCTTCTGGACGACGACCGTCCCTCCGACGGTGCCCCATACGCGGGAGTACTTGGCGGGCTTCTGCGCCGTCGCGTCATCGAAGTTGGTGATCCGGATCCGCACGGTCGAGTCGGCAGGCAGCGTCAGGGCGGTCGGAACGAACGCGATGTACCCGGGCTTGCCGGTCTGGGCGTCCGTGACCAGAGCGATGTTGAACGTCGGGATCGTCCGCGCCTTGACCGTCTGCGCGCTCACACTTGCCGAGTTGCCGTAGCCGGCGACCAGGAAGACGACCACCGCCACGAGCAACACGAAGGGCGCCGTGATCAGCGCCAGAAACTCTACGAACCGCGTCCATGTGTTGAGTGAACCCCTCATAGTCTCCGTCCCTTCCGTTGCACCTGAACCATCGGTCTCACGGTACGGGCGGGGAGGTCGGCGAACATCGGGGGCGGCACCCAACACGACGCCGGGTTCCACCAATCGCACCTGCGGGAACCTACGCACGAGGTCTAGAATGCATACGGCCGCGACGAGCGAATCTGGCTCAACCAGGCCGAACGGGGGGCGTAGCTCAGGGGATAGAGCAGCAGCCTTCTAAGCTGACGGTCGTGCGTTCGATTCGCACCGCCCCCGTTTGCAAGGCCCCGAATTGGCGGCGGGTGACGATGCCTCAGCCGAAGGGAGCTGAGCTGGTGACCGTGACCGTGTCCGAAGAGACGTTGGTCACCCAGACCATCTCTTCCGAGAGAGACTTCTTCCGCGCTCGGAATGTGCAGGAGCCGTGCCCACGTGAGTCCTGCTCGCATCGACCGGCGCCGTGAGCGAGCACACAGACCATCGTTGACCCATGAGCGGTGCGCCTGGTGGGACGCTCTCCGTTGACCCGCAGGAGCGCCCGCAGCTGCATCGCCGACGGCGGCTTCGGCCGGAGGGGGATCCACACCTTCGTCACCGCTGGCCGCGGGGAGGACGACGAGACCGGCGATCCACCCGTGAAGAACACGATGACCGCCACCGGAGTTAGCACGACTCCGAGCGTGAGAAGAGCGATGAGGAGCTTGGTGCTCCGGCGCACAGGGGCCTCCGATCGACCCTACGAGCGTACAAGCCGGAGGCGGCCTGGGCGAGGGCGGTCAGGAGGTGCCAAGCTGACGGTCGTGCGTTCGATTCGCACCGCCCCCGCTCGCACGCATGCCCCTCTGCTGAATAAATGGGGCCTGGCCCCATTATTCACGGCCGCGGGCCGGGGGCGGGCCGCGGTCTCAGCGGCCCGCCCCCGGAATGACTCGTCTTAGAGCCCCTTGCACTCCCCGCGCTTCTGTCCGCCGACGATGTTCGGCGCACCCATCGAGTCTCCGACGTGGGGAGCCGCGATGTTGTTGAAGCAGGAGAGGTTGCCGCCGATCACGTTCGTCACGACCTCGTCCGCGTCGGGATCGCCGAAGCGGTTGCCGATCAGCCGCACCGTGCCGCCGACGTGATCGCGGATGACGCCCATCCAGCACGTGTGCAGCCCACGGATGACCAGGTTGCCGTGGATCGTGCTGTCCTCCATGACGCTGTAGTACGGGGCGCCGAACGGCGCGATCACGCTGCAGTCGAGCGTGCGGCCGCCACCGCGGATGGACGCGCTCCCGCCGATGGTCGTGCCGTGGACGATCACCGCCCACGCGCCCGCGGCCCGCAGGCTGCCCCGGATCACGTCGGCGCCGAGGGCCGCGCACCCGATGTCGGGCGAGCAGCCGATGGCGGTGGCTCCATGCCGCTTCACGATCACGTCGCCACCCACCCGAAGCTTCGCGGGGGTGCCGGCGTTGAAGAGCCCGGTCGACGTGACGACGACGTCGTGCCGGACGGTGACGTTCCCGCTGGCCGGGAGCGTGCACGCCCCGGTGACACGCAGCGAGGCATACGTTCCCGCGCCGATCGTGCCGCCGTGGCAGTTCACCTTGCCGTGGTGGGTGACCGCCGCCGACGCGGCGGCACTCGACCCGACGCCGCACACGACGACGCCGAGCGCCAAGACAAGCAATCGCACAGTTTTCACCTGCGCCTCCTCTCGATGACGTTCCCCCGCCCACGCGCAGCGGGACGACCGAGCACGACCCTCGGATACCTGCCAGGGAACCGGGAGGGCCTTAGGCCGACGACCCTACAATCTGGAGACGAGCGTCGCAACTCGGGCGGGTCAGAACCGGCGGCGGCTCCGGGGCATACTGGGTGCGTTGATATGGGAGGGCAGGATGGTGCGCGCGAGCGATTGGATCGGCACGCTCGCAGAGGGTCGCGTCCGGCACGAGCTTCATCTGCTGGGCTCGGGCGAGTGGCGGGTGGTCGCCCGGCTGCGGACGTCCGGCGGCGACCACCTCCTGAACGGCCGCACCCATGCAACCCGTGCGGGCGCCGAGGCCGACTATGCCCAGCGAACGGCTCCCGTCTCCGGACCGGCGCGGACGAGCCCGCGATCCGCGCTCCACCGCCTTGTTCGCGCGGTTCTCGAGACAGCGAGCGACGAGGCCGCGGCCCTGCGCAACCGCAGGATGTAGCGCGCCGTCGCCCGACCGTGTAGCCTCATGCACGATCCCGGCCGTGACCGGTGGTCTGAGCAAGCTGCACCAGGTGGCAGGCGACAACGACACGTACCGGGCGATTCATCGACCACACCTCTCGGAGGTGGGCGACTCCGATGGCGGCGCCGGCCGTGTCCGGCCGGGGGAGCCGCAGGTGTTCGACTCGCTCACCATTTCGTGCACGGGCTGCGGTCGCGCAATTCCGCCCGGCGAGGTCTTCACGCGTTACCCGACGCCCGACGACAGGCGCCGCGACCTCACCTCTCCGTTCTGCCAGACGTGCCGGCCGATCGGGCCCGCGGGCGTCGAGCCGGAGCCCGCGGACGGAACCTCGACCCAGGATCTCCTGAGCGCGCTGCGCAAGGGCCTGGAGCGGCAGGCGAGAGCCGAGAGCGGCACCGAGGGCTGAACGCGCCGAGCGGCGCCGCCGGAGCGTCAGGCCGCGCGCGCGATCGAGATCATCGGGAGAACGGCGCCCGCATGCTCGGCGAAGACGGCCGCGATCTGCAGCTGCGGCCGGCACAGGCCGGCCTCACGCCCGATCAGGAGCACCCCGACATACGCCGAGCCCGACCGCACGGGCACCGCGGCAACGGTCGGCGGCTCGCCCATCGAGAACACGCCTCCGGCCGCCAGGGCAGCGGCAGCCAGGCGGCGGTGGGTCGCATCGACCGCCCCGGCGCCCCCGGTCGCATCGGTGGGCAGGTGCGCGGCCCAGTCGGCGCCGACGGCCTCCGGCAATTCGCATGCGATCAGATAGGCGGCGCGCTCGGCGGTCTGGCAGTCCTGCAGGCGTCGCAGCAGGAACTCGGTTCGCTCGACCACGATCTCGTCGGCCCGGGGCTGGCCGCCGCTAAATGAGGTAGCCACCGGCCAGCGCCTGGAACTCGCGGGTCTGCGTGTAGTTGCGCGACCGGGTCAGCCGGTATGCGGAGAACGCTGCGACGGGAACGGCCACCGCCGCCAACGTGGCGAGGCCGAGAATGCCGGGTGTTCGTTTCACGACAGTGCTCCTTGGGGGGTTCACGGAGTCACTCGCGTGTATCGGCTGCGACAAGCCGAACCTGAAGCACGAAATTCGCCGCCTGCCACCGGCTCAAGCGCCGATGGGGATGTGCCGATGACTGTTGGCTATGCGGCGCCTGATTATCTTGCTCGTTACCACAGCATCCTTGGTTGCGGCGCCAGCGACCGGGGCGATGCCGCTCCAGGCCGCGCAGCTGGGCGATCGGCCCGCAGTGGCGGCCCCGGACGGCACCGCCCCGGTCAAGAGAGCACCCAAGCATCGCTTCACGCTAGTGGACGAGTCGGCTGGAACCGTTGTCCGGGCCACGCCCGCCGGCCGCATCCTCGGGCGGCTTCCGGGCGTCACGCCTCTCGGCACGACGACGTGGCTCTGGGCGCTTCGGACCAACCGCGCCGGCACCTGGGCGCGGGTCGTGTTGCCGTGGACTCCGAATGGGCGCACGGGCTGGGTCACGCTGCGCGGCCGGGCCGAGATCCACACCCGCACCTGGGTGCAGGCCGACCTCTCGCGCCGCCGGGTGATGCTGATGCACGGCTCGCATGTGGTCGCGTCGTTCGCGGCCGCGATCGGAGCGGCCGACTCCCCCACCCCGATCGGCCGCTTCAGCGTCACCGACCCGATCGCGACCGGCGATCCGTCCGGCCCCTTCGGCTGGTACGCATTCGGGCTCTCCGGGCACCAGCCGCACCTGCCGCCGGGCTGGACCGGCGGCGATCAACTCGCCATCCACGGCACCAACGACCCGGCCTCGATCGGAACGGCAGCCTCGGCCGGCTGCCTGCGGGTGTCGGCCGCCGCGCTCTACGTCCTGAAGCGCGCGATCGAGCCCGGCACCCCGGTCATCATCCACCTCTGACCGGGCCGCGGCCGGTCCGGCCGGACGCGGGTCGCGTACACTGGCCGCAGACCCGGGACGTGGCGCAGCCTGGTAGCGCACCTGCTTTGGGAGCAGGGGGTCGCGAGTTCGAATCTCGCCGTCCCGATCTTTACTGGAGCCAAATTCAGAGCATCGGCTTTTCGCCTTGTGCAAGGCATTGTGCAAGTTTTTTGCACAGAATTGGCTACTGGCGGCCGCGGCTGTGCCGCCGGTGAGGATCGACGGGGCGGTGCTCATCCGATCAAACGGAGCTGCTGGTCGCCGCCTTCCCGGTCGCGCTCGACTTCTTGGCGCAGGTCGGCGGCGAGTCCTGTGAAGCTGCCCGTTGCGCTCGATCTGCCTGCATGCCAGAAGGATCGACTACGAAGATCGACGGCACAACATGTCCGCGGGTTCAGGGCGATCTGGGGGATCAGGTTGCGCGCCTGCTCGGTAGCGCGCCCAAGCCGAAGTGACCCGCGTCGCCGTTCTCGCCGCTGCTCCCGTGGTCACGGCTGGTTGTGGCGGAAGCAGCAAGGGGCAGACTGGTGCACCTCAGCAGACTCGGATCGTCGCCGTACTTCATCACGTGGGGTTGACCGGAGTGGGTAGCGCTCGTGGGCGCGCCGGTGGGCACTCGGATGGTGCGGGATGCCAGTCACGCAGAGTCCGCTACGTGGTTGCCGCCCGTCTGCCGCAGTCCGTCAACGCAGCGAACCCGTCGGGTGGCGAGATGTTCGTCTGGGTGATCCGACCCCACGCCTTCGCTACCGGTTGCGCGTCTCCGTACTTTCACCGGGAAGGCATCTGGCATCAGGCCACGGCGAACCGAACGCTCGTGATCTCTTGGATCACCTTTGACCCACACAGCGCGAACAAGCTGACACGCGCATCACAGGTTGTCGTCTCCGAGCTTGGTCAGGATTGAAAGTGAAGTCGCCATCAAGTCGGCAGACTGACACGGCGCCACTCGACGGGTGAGTCAGCTACCACAGGCGGCGGATACTTGACCGACGGCTTCGAGTATCGCGCTCTGTGCGTTGATGGCGCCACCCGTGTCGGCGATCAACCCGTTGGGCACGCCGGGGCCACTACTCTCGGCGATGGTGTTCTCCAACCCGTGCATGTACGTTCGCAGCTTCGTGCCCGGACCCTTTAGGCCGGCGGACTCGGCAACCGTTGACTGGCACGCTCCATCGAGCGTGCGCATGTCGGCGGTAGCGTCCCGCTGGAGTCGGGCAAACGGCACTGCCCACCCTCGGTACGCCGCGGCCGCACAGCTACCTCGACCCTGCAGCGCCACCGCGCAGTTTGTCGTGGTTCTCATGAATGACGAGAACGCGTCCTGCCAGCCGGTCTGATCCTTCACGAGTCGTGTGAACTGAGCGGCCGACAGGCCCTTGGGCGTCGCCTCGGTACTGGTCTGGAGGGTCGAAGCCGGTCCCGACAGCGCGGTCGCCGCCGACTGTGGTAGCGAGTCGCCAGACGCGGCCGTGAAGTGGTGGTAGCCGACCACGAGGACGGCGAACGCCACCCCGAAGGTCACGATTACACGGGTCACCGCGAGGAGCGGCCGTTGTAGCGATTTCGGCGCACGCGGCCCATCGGATGTTTAGAAAACGTTGGCCCGGACCTCATGACGCCACATCGGCAGTATGGGCTCCAGACTTTACGACGGCCCTCGCTTGGACCTTTCCGTGATGCCGCAAGTGGTCGCGGCAAACGGGATCCCCGAAGGCCGGTTTCTGAATCCGGCCACGCAGGCTCTTGAAGTCGGATCTGGACACAGCACGGCTACACCTACGCAGTTCGGGGTAGGCGAACTAACTCCACGACTTCCCCACCAACCCACCAACTGGGGTGATCCGCACGAAGATCTCCAGGCACAAGATGAAGACGGCTGGGACAGGTCGGGGACAAGAAGACAGCGTTAGGGACAAGATCTCACGATCTAGTCAACCACCACCGGCCTCGATGTCTGTGCGGTTGAACTCGGGCAGCTCGTCTGTGAACAACACACTGTCAGCGCTTCGCTGCCCGCACGAAGGCACTTACATAGTCACTCGCGGGCAGGTCGGCAAGGCCGGGATCGGGGGAGGGCGCCGGGTGTGCCGGCCAGGGCGCTCCGGCCTCGACCGTCGACAGGTTCGCGGGCCCGCGTGGTTCCGCGACGCGTCCGTATTGGACTCCGCGGGATAACTCGTCCCTTTTCCTCCGACCCCGGCGGAGAAACACCTCGTGCGGAACAACAGCGCGTCAACCGCTTGAGTCGGGACAAGATGATCGGACTGGCGCCGGAGGAAACAGCCGTCTCGACGCTCCTCAGTCGTCGACACGAAGATTCCTAAAGCATGCACCCATATCGTCGCCGGCGAGGGGCGTAGTTGTCCACCTCACGCTGGCCGTGCAGCAGCCGCGGCGCGGACCTGTTGCTCTTCGTGCAGCCCTCCGGCGAACTCTTCGACGATCTTCTGGCAGAAGGCGTCGAGGTCGTCGGGCTTGCGACTGGTGACCAGGCCGCGGTCGGTGACCACCTCCTGGTCGACCCACTTGGCACCTGCATTGCGAAGGTCTGTGCGAAGGCTGGGCCAAGACGTGAGCCGAACGCCGTCAACGACGTTCGCCTCGACGAGCATCCAGGGCCCATGGCAGATTGCCGCCACGGGCTTGGCCTGGTCGAAGAAGGATCGGACGAATCGCACGGCGTTATCGTCGGTTCGAAGCGTGTCCGGGTTGATGACGCCTCCGGGCAGCACCAACGCGTCGTACTCGCTCGGGTCGGCGTCGTCCAAGGCGCGGTCGACGGGGAACTTGTCACCCCTGTCGTGGTGGTTGAACGCCTGGATCTGCCCCGACTCAAGCGACACCAACTCCGCGGCGCCGCCCGCTTGGCGCACCGCATCCAGCGGCCGCTCCAACTCGACCTGCTCGACCCCATCGGTCGCGAGAAACGCAATTTTCTTGCCGTCCAGCGGCGCCATCCGTCCTCCTCCTATTGCGGGTGTCTGTGATCGAGTACCCGCGATCGGACGCCTCTACACCTGGTCGGGACTCTCCGGGTCGGCCGCGAGCGACTCGAATCCGCCGTCGGCGCGGCGGCGGACGAGACTGCCGTCCCATTCACGCAGAGGGTGTCCGCCCCGGGCCTGCAGCCGCCGGCAGATTCGTAGCGTGAGGATCAGCACCAAGGGTGGTATCACGAGCCAGCCGAAGCGCATGAAGACGATCTGGTTTTGATACGGGACGTCGAAGGTGACGAACACCCGGTCGGAGGCGCCCGCCAGGAACGGGACTGTCACCCAGGCCAGCATTGCGGCGCCGATCGCGGTGCGCCAGGGCCGGTCGCGGGGACGGTCGAGGAGGTGATGAGGCGCCGCGTCCTTCATGATCGCTCGCTCGAGAAACGGCCACGCATAGAGCAGCGCGAAGACGATGGCCGGGAAGAGCACTCCGCCGAAGAACGGGTTGGGGATGGTGTAGCCGAACGCGTTCGGTTCGAAGTTCGGCATCAGGCGCAGGGCGCCGATCAGCCACCCCATGTACCAGTCGGGCTGGACGCCGTTCGTCCCCCAAGCCGGCGAGTAGGGGCCGTACTGCCAGATGGGATTGATCTGGACGAGGCCGCCGAGCAGGAACATCGTGCCGGCCACGCCCAGGAACAATCCCAGGGAGCGCAGCGCGTACGCGGGCCACATGGGCGAGCCGACGACGTTCGACTCCCGCCGGTCACGGCCCCGAAACTGGGTGTGATGGAGTGCCGCGACCATCGCGAGGTGGAGCCCGATCAGGGCGCCCAGGGCGAGTGGGATAAGAAGCACATGGACGATGTAGAGACGCGATTCGAACTCGGTGCCGCCGGGAAACGGCCCGTTCCAGATCAGGAACGCAAGTGGCGCGCCGATGATCGGGATCGACATGGCCACGGAGTAGGCGATCGCCAGGCCCATACCAGAGAGCAGGTCGTCGGGCAGCGAGTAGCCGATGAACCCCTCCAGCATGGCGAGCATGAGAAGCGTCACGCCCGAGATCCAGATCAGCTCCCGCGGCCGTCGAAACGCGCCGGTGAAGAACACGCGGCACAGGTGCATGATGATCGCGGCGACGAACACGAGCGCCGCCCAGTGGTGGGTCTGGCGGATCAGAAGTCCCGCCTTCACGTTCAGCGAGAGCCGCAGCGTGGATGCGTACGCGTGCGACATCGATGCTCCCGCGAGCGGCCGGTACGACCCGTGATAGCGCATGAGCGCGTAGCTCGGGTCGAAGAACAGCGTCAGGTAGACGCCGGTAATCACGAGGACCACGAAGCAGTACAGCGCGATCTCGCCCCACAGGAACGACCAGTTGTCGGGAAAGACGTATCGCAGCACGCCCCGCAGTGGCCGCGCGATGCCGGTGCGCCGGTCGACCGCTTCCAGGGGACGGTCGATCACGCCCGCCGCACCCCCCACCAACCCGGGCCGACGGGCCCCGACATCGGGCCGGCGGCCTCAAGCGCGCCGTCGGCCAGCACCCGCAGCGGCAGCTGCGGCAACGACCTGCCGGCGGGGCCGAACACCACCGTTCCTCCGTCGGCCACGTCGAACGTCGAGTAGTGACAGGGACACACCACCGCCGGGGCAGGAGAGTCAGCGGAGTAAAGCGGATAGCGGAGCATCGAGATCGCGCAACCCGCATGCGTACAGATCTTCGAGTACGCCACCAGCCCGTGCGGCGTCCAGTGGCGTCGTCCCGCCGGCATCCGCAGCGACGCGACCGGCAGGCGGACGACGATGACGGGCGAGCCGAGTTCACGCGGATCGGCGCCAGCGGGGAACGCCGTCACGAACGATCCCAGTCCGACTCCGCCGGCCCGCACCGGGTCGCCGCGCTCATCGACAAGCGCCGTGCCGTCTCTCCACGGCGACTCCCCGGCCGACGCATCCGACGGGCCCAACGAGGCGAGCGGCGTAACCACCGCGGCCGTGAGCGCGACGCCGGCGGCTCCGCCGGCTGCCACGATCAGACCGCGACGCGAGACGCCCTGCGCCCCAGCCGTCAACGTCCGCCGCAGCTCGCGGCGGTCCTCGTCAGTCCCGCGCTGCGGACGGGGCTCGATGGCGGTCTCCTGTGGGACGACCCGCTTCCCGGCGGTGACGAGCGCCGCTGCCGCGAGAATGAGAGCCGTGCCGAGGCACGCACCCAGGATCGGCGTGCTGGACGTCAGCACGTAGGCGGCCACGAACGCGGCGGCTGCCGCCGCGGCGCAGATGAGCAGCACCGAGACGATCGTCTCGGACCGGCTGTTCATGGGCTCCTCTCCCCGGCCAGGCGGGCGATGATGAGCAGTGCTGCCAGGCCGATCAGCCATGCGACCATGCCCTCGGGCACCGGGCCGAGGTGACCGATGCCCCAGCCGCCGGCGTCATCCGGGTTTCGGGTCGAAACCACGTACGCGGCGATCGCATCCAGCTTCTTCGCCGAGATCTCGTTGGAGCCGAACCGCGGCATCAGGTACGGGCCCAGCCGCACCGCTTCGGCAATCTGCGCCGGCGTCGCCTGCTGGAGCGAGGGTACGGACGCGCCCGGGATGACACCGCCCGCGCCGGCGATGGTATGGCAGCCGGCGCACGACTGCTGGAACGCCGTCCGTCCTGCGCTGATCGAGCTCCCGGCGGTGTGAACAGGTGGAGGCGGTGGACCGCCAAGCGACGCGATGTAGGAGACGAGGGCACGCTGCTCGCGCGGGTCGAACGCCGGCGTGCCCCGTACGGGCTCGACGTTTGGCGAGGGCAGCGGCATCCGACCGGTGGAGAGCTCGAAGTCGGCGGCAAGCGCCCCGACGCCCACGAGCGATGGGGCAACGCCATGAACGCCACGGGCGCGGAACCCGTGGCACGAGCTGCAGCTGCGGACGAACAACACCCGCCCAAGGGCCACGTCCGGGGGTGAGACCGCGCGTGCCGCCGCCGACCCGGCACCAGCGGGCCCGGCGAACAACACCACGCCCACGGCGGCAACGGCGAGTCCTCCCGCAACCACCCCCGCCCGGCGTTTCGCCGCCGATCGCGTCATCGCGGCGGTCGCCTCCGCCGCAGCCCGAGCCACTCCCGCACCAGGCCGGCGGCCGCGAACACCGTCACGCCGGCGCCCAGCAGGGCGAGCCACACACCGGCGGCGGGTGCGAGCGCCAGCATCGCCAGGCCGGGTACAAGCGCGGCGGAGGACGCGCTGCTGTCGGGGATTGCACGCACCGGCGCCGGCGCCGCCGCGCGCCAGAGCAGCGCACCCAGAACCACCGCGGACACCGCCGCAATCGCCAGCGGCACCGCCGCCCACCAGGTTGATGATGCCCAGACTGCCAGGACGGTCGCGTTGACCGCCAACAGGGCACCCCATAGGGCCGCGGTCAGCCCGGCACTCATCCCGGCCGCTCCCGCGCGTCGAGCAGCGGCGCATAGGACGTGATCGCCGGCAGCCGTTCGAAGTTGTGGCGTGGCGGCGGCGACGCTGTTGCCCATTCCAGCGTGTGGCCTCCCCATGGATCGGGACCGGCGTCCGGCGGTCGCCGCAACGCGATCGCCACCGCGGCTGCGAACACCAAAACCGAGAGGGCGATCACCCCCGATCCGATCGAGGACAGGAGGTTGGGCCCTTCCCATCCACTCGAGGCGGGATAGTTCGCAATCCGCCGCGGCATGCCCTCGTACCCGACCACGAACATCGGCAGGAATGTCAGATTCGTCCCAAGCACCATCAGCCCGAAGTGCACCTTCCCCAGCCGATCGGACAGGAGTCGCCCGGTTGCCTTGGGAAACCAGTAGTAGACGCCGGCGAACAGCCCGAACAGGCTGCCGGCAAAGAGCGCGTAGTGGAAGTGGGCGACGACGAAGTAGCTGTCGTTCAGGTGGTAGTCAAGCGGCGGGGAGGCGAGCATGATCCCCGTCAAGCCGCCGATCAGGAACTGCACCAGAAACCCCAGCGCGAACAGCATCGGAGTCGCCAGCCGGATCGATCCACGCCACATGGTCGCGATCAGGTCGAAATACTCGATGCCCGCAACGGCAAGCAGCGCGGTCGAGGTCAGCGCGAAGTACTCATTCTCGACGCGCCCGGTGGTGTACATGTGGTGCGCCCATACACTCATCGACAGCGCAGTGAACACCACCAGCGACGCCACCATAGCCTTGTAGCCAAAGAAGCGCTGGCTCGAAAATACCGCCACCACCTCGGCCACCGCACCGACGAACGGGAAGAACATCACATACACCGCCGGGTGCCCGTAGAACCAGAACACGTACTGGTAGGCGACCGGATCGATGTTCACACCCAGATGCCGGTCGGCATAGAGCATCCCCATCGCGATGATCAGGGCCGGAAACCCGAAGACGACCATCAGGCACGTCACCACCTGCGTCCAGCAGAACACCGGGATCCGTCCCATCGACATCCCCGGAGCACGCAGCCGCATGATCGTCGCGAGCACCGTCGCGGCGAGTGCGATCGCGCCGAGGGTCGCCAGCGTCACCCCGACGATCCACATGTCCATGCCGATGCCGGGTGAGTAGGTGCGGTTGGACAGCGGCAGAAACGCCGTCCACCCGGCCGCCGCCGCCCCATGCGCCGTCAGCGCCCCGGCGAACATGACCACGCCGCCGGTGACGATCGACCACAGTCCAAACACCGCCAACCGCGGCCAGGCCAGATCCGCAGCCCCCACCTGGAGCGGCACGATGTAGACACCCAGGGCGAGCGCGGCCGGCGTCATCACCAGGTACACCATCCCCGACCCGTGCAGCGTAAACGCCTGGTCATACTCCGAGGTCGAGACGATCTGCAACCCCGGCACGGCCAGCTCGGAGCGCATTACCAAGGCGGCAAGGCCGCTCAGCACGAAGAACCCGGCGGCCGTCACCAGCAGCTGCAGCGCGACGCGCTTGTGATCTGTGCCGGCCCACGCCGCCGGGACATGCTCCGCGGCGACGGAGGTGTCCCGCGCGACCGTCACGAGGCCGACCTCGACCGCAGCCACGCCCGAAAGGTGGGCGACGGGAGCGCGATCACCCGGAACCGCATCGTGTCATGGCCGATCCCGCAGAACTGGGCGCACCGGCCCCACGCGCGCAGCGGCTTGGGCACGAAGAAGTCGAAGCGGTTGGTGTACCCGGGATAGGCATACCGCTTGAACCGCAACGCCGGCACCCACAGCGAATGCAGGACGTCGGCCGAGCGCAGATCGATCTGGACAACGCCGCCTGTCGGAATGACCAGGCGCGCGCCCGGTCCCTGGGACACGAACCCGCCCGGGTAGCGAAACCGCCACTGCCACTGCGATGCGGTCGCATGCACGGTCAGGCGCGGCACGCCGGCAAGAGCGTCCTCGGAACTCTCGGCTCGAACGGTGAGTCCATAGAGCGCAGCCGCGATCAGCACGAGCACGACCACGTACGCGCCCTCCCACCGCGGTGCCGAGGCGCGCCCGCGCCGCGGGCTGGGAGCGGCCCGGTAGCGGAGCGCCACCCCGATGATCGCCGTCGTGAAGACCACAAACACGACACCGGCGACAACGGCGTAGATCGAGAACAGCCCTGCGAAGAGCCCCGCCGTGTCATGGGCGGCGACGAACAGGATGGGACCAAACGATCGCACGCCGGACCCAGCTTTCCCCGCCCTGCGGCGATCGAAACGCCCCAACCATTCCCACCCATTGTTTGCCGTTCCATGCAGGCGGGTACCGGCCCTGGCAGCCCCTCCGGGCAACTTTTTCAACTGCAGAGAGGTGATCGCTGATGTCCGAAAACGTCGCCGACTTCCTGCTCCGGCGTCTCCGTGACTGGGGTATCAGGCGTATCTACGGCTACCCAGGGGATGGCATCAACGCCGTGGTCGGCGCCTTCCGCCGAGCCGGAAACGACCCCGAGTTCATCCAGGTGCGCCACGAGGAGATGGCCGCCTTCATGGCGTGCGGACATGCGAAGTTCACCGGCGAGGTGGGCGTGTGCTTGGCGACCTCCGGGCCCGGCGCGATCCATCTCCTCAACGGCCTCTACGACGCCAAGCTCGATCACCAGCCGGTGGTCGCGATCGTGGGCCAGCAGGCCCGCGCCTCGCTGGGCGGGAGTTTTCAGCAGGAGGTCGATCTCGTGTCCTTGTACAAGGACGTGGCGCATGAGTTCGTCGAGATGGCCACCGAGCCGTCGCAGGTTCGCCATCTGGTCGATCGGGCGGTCAGGATCGCCCGAGACCAGCGCACCGCGACCTGCATCATCGTGCCCAACGACCTCGCCTCGATGGAGGCGGTTGAGGCGCCGCCGCACGCGCACGGCACCATCCACTCATCGATCGGCTACTCCCCGCCAGTCGTCGTCCCGTCCGACGAAGACCTCCGGAGTGCCGCCGATGTCCTGAACGCGGGCGAGAGGGTGGCGATGCTGGTCGGAGCCGGCGCGTTGAGCGCCGGCGAGGAGGTGATCGAGGTGGCGGACATCCTCGGCGCCGGCATCGCCAAGGCGCTGCTCGGAAAGGCCGTCGTCCCCGACGACCTGCCGTTCGTCACAGGCTCGATCGGCCTCCTGGGGACAGAGCCGAGCTCCGACATGATGGCGGACTGCGACACCCTGCTCATGGTCGGGTCGAGTTTCCCCTACTCCGAGTTCCTGCCCGAGGAGGGCCAGGCCGGTGGCGTGCAGATCGACCTCGACGCGCGCATGATCGGGATCCGCTACCCGATGACGGCCCAGCTCATCGGGGACGCGCGCTCGACGCTCCGCGCGCTGGTGCCGCTCCTGCAGCGAAAGACCGATCGCAGCTGGCGAGAGGGAATCGAGGAGGGAGTCGCCGCGTGGTGGCGCCTGATGGAGCGACGAGCCATGGAGGGGGCCGATCCGATCAACCCCCAGCGCATCTTCTTCGAGCTCAGCAAACGCCTTCCGGACGGCGCGATCCTGACGTCGGACTCGGGGTCGTCGGCAAACTGGTATGCCCGCGACGTCAGGCTCCGCGCCGGGATGATGGGCACGCTGTCGGGCAATCTGGCGACGATGGGACCGGGCGTTCCCTACGCGATCGCGGCGAAGTTCGCCCATCCCGGCCGCCCCGTGATCGCCCTCGTCGGCGATGGAGCCTTCCAGATGAACGGCATGAACGAGATGCTCACCATCGCCAAGTACCGGGAGCGGTGGACGGACCAGCGCCTGATCGTGCTCGTGCTGCACAACAACGACCTGAACCAGGTCACCTGGGAGCAGCGGGCGATGGAGGGCGATCCCAAGTTCGACGCGTCCCAGACGATCCCCGACTTCGACTATGCGGCCTTTGCCCAGTCGGTCGGCCTCAAGGGCATCCGGGTCGAAGATCCCGACGAGATCGGTTCCGCATGGGACCACGCACTTCAATCCGATCGGCCGACCGTCATCGACGCGGTCACTGATCCCGAGGTGCCGCCACTGCCGCCGCAGATCACGTTCGCGCAGGCGGTCAACTTCTCGGACGCGGTCATCCACGGCGACTCCGGACGACGCGGCATGATCACCCAGGCGTTCAAGCAGAAGGCGCAGCAACTGGTGCCCGGCCGGCGATGATCCCGACCGCCGACCGCCCACCGGAAGACCCGCACTCGACGGGACGCGTCGACGTCCCGGTCGAGGCCCTCGACGTCTCGGCCTACACGATCCCCACCGACGAGCCGGAGTCGGACGGGACCGCCGAGTGGGACGCCACCACGATCGTCCTTGTACGTGCGCGTGCCGGTGACGCGACGGGGCTCGGCTACACCTACGGGAACATCGCCTCCGGCGCGGTCGTCGAGTCGACCCTCACCGACGCCGTCGTCGGCCGCGACGCGATGTCGGTGACGGAGTGCTGGGATGCGATGACACGCGCATGCCGCAACCCGGGTCGTCCGGGGGTCGCGGCGATGGCGATCAGTGCAGTCGACACGGCCCTCTGGGATCTGAAGGCGCGTCTGCTGGAACTGCCTCTGGCGACGCTTCTCGATGCGTCCCGACCCGCCGTTCCGATCTATGGCAGCGGCGGATTCACGTCATACTCCGACGCGCGTCTTTGCGACCAGCTCGGAGGGTGGGCGGCGCAGGGTATCCCCCGCGTCAAGATGAAGGTGGGCCGGGAGCCCGCCCGGGACGTCGAACGGGTTCGCATCGCCCGCGCGGCGATCGGCTCCGACACCGAGCTCTTCGTCGACGCGAATGGCGCCCTTTCCCGCACGCAGGCGCTGCTTTTCGCATCCCGCTGCGTCGAGCACGATGTGCGCTGGTTCGAGGAGCCCGTCTCGTCCGACGATCTCAGCGGCCTGCGACTTGTCCGTGACCGGGCGCCTGCCGGCGTCGACATCGCCGCCGGCGAGTACGGCTACATGCTGCCCTATTTCGAGGCCATGCTCGCTGCGGGTGCTGTGGACTGTCTGCAGGCCGACGTCACCCGCTGCGAGGGCATCACCGGCTTCCTGCGCGTTGCCGCGCTCTGCCACGCGCGGTCGGTCGAGCTGTCCGCGCACTGCGGGCCGTCGATCCACGTCCACCCATGCTGTGCCGCACCTTCTCTGCGCCACCTGGAGTACTTCCACGACCACGTCCGGATCGAGCACCTGCTCTTCGACGGCGTCCCGGAGCCGGTGGCCGGCTGCCTTCGTCCCGACCTGTCCCGACCGGGAAACGGTCTCGAGCTCAAGACCCGTGACGCCGCCCCCTACGCCGTGTAAGGAGATGCGATGACCGCGACGACGCCCTCGCGCCTGTTGAAAAACCTTCGTGCAGGCAGGATGCAAAAGACGCTCGCCGCGTGTGCGGCGCTGAGCGCCCCTCCGCTCGCCTTCGAGATCTACCTCGAGCACTACAAGGCGTCGTTCGGCGACCGCTGGATGTGGACACCGATCGTTCTCACACCGGCGCTGACGGCCGCGGGAGTCGCGGCGATCTTCTCGGAGCGGGCTGCAAAGACCGTCCTTCCGACCGTTTCGGCGCTGTATGCAGCCGACGGCCTGGTCGGGGTCGTCACCCACCTCCAGGGCGTCCATCGCAAGCCCGGCGGCCTGCGCAACGCCACATACAACCTGGTGATGGGGCCTCCGCTTCTGGCGCCCGGTGCGCTCCTGCTCGTCGGCGCGTTCGGGATGCTCGCACCGCTGATGGCAAGGGAGTCGTAGGAGTGCCTCCCGACTTCAGCCAGGCGGGGCACCTCCCAAACCTTCGCTCCGGCCGGGCGCCCGTGGATCCTCGCGAACTCCCCCGCCAGCGACGCGGGATCACACCCCAGATGCACGGCCGCTATCCAGACTTCGACGTGGTCGAACAGGTTTCCCACTGGGACGAGCTCACCCGCGACGTGGTCCTCGGCCGGATCGACCACGTGCCCCCGAGGCGATTCTTCACCGAACCGGAGACGGCAACGCTGACGGCGTTTTGCGATGACGTGCTGGCGCAGGACTCAGAACCGCGCATCCCTGTGCTCGCGTTCATCGACGAGAAGCTCTACGAGGGGCGACTGGACGGCTTCCAGTACGCCGACATGCCCGACGACCGCGACACGTGGCGCCTGGTCGCGCGAGGTCTGGACGAGGCCGTCCGCAGCGACGGCCACGAGTCCTACGCGGCCGCCCCCGACACGGTCCGCGTGCGGATCCTGGACGCCTTCGCCGCCGGTGGACTCAGCGGGGGAGCATGGGACGCGGTGAACACGTCACGCGCGTGGAGCATCGTCATGCGCGCGGTGCTGTCGGCGTTCTACTCCCATCCGTGGGCGTGGAACGAGATCGGGTTCGGCGGCCCGGCATATCCCCGCGGCTATGCCCGCATGGGCGTCGGCCTGAGCGAAGCATGGGAGGGGCGCGAGGCGCTCGATGTCGATCCTGTGCCCGACGTCAGACGGGAGGGGCTCGAGTGAGCATAGGCGGGTTGCGAAGAGGCTCCGACCGGCCGGTCGAGAACGACTCCGCCTGGCTCCTTGACCCGCACCGGCGAGGCGTACCAGGGCGGGAACGGATGCAGCGCTACAGCGACGCGGACGAGGTCGACATTGTGATCGTCGGCTGCGGTGCGGGAGGCGGCGTCCTCGCCCAGCGCCTCGCCCGCGCCGGCTGGCGCGTCGTCGTTTTGGAGCGCGGCCCGTTCTGGGATCCCGACGCCGACTGGGTGTCGGACGAGGAGGGCTCAGCGCACCTGTACTGGACCGACAAGCGCATCATCGGCGGACGCGACCCGGTGGAAATGGGGAAGAACAATTCGGGCCATGGTGTAGGCGGATCGATGGTGCACTACGCCGGCTACACACCCCGCTTTCATCCGTCCGACTTCGAGGTCGCGACCCGGGACGGAGTCGGGGCCAACTGGCCGATCTCCTATCGAACCCTGAAGGCGCACTACGAACGCGTGGAACGCGAGCTCCCCGTGGCCGGGCAGGATTGGCCCTGGGGCGATCCACACAGCTATCCACACGCTCCGCATCCAGTCTGCGGAGCCGCCGAGCGGGCATGGGCAGGCGCTCTCAAACACGGCGTGGACATGCGCGTCGGCCCCGTTGCGATCACAAACGGGGTCTTCGGAAACCGTCCCCACTGCATCTACCGCGGGTTCTGCCTCCAGGGTTGCAAGGTCAATGCGAAGGCCAGCCCACTCGTGACCCATATCCCGGACGCGATCGAACACGGCGCCGAGATCCGGGCCGATGCCATGGCCGTCCGCCTCGAGGTCGACGACGACGGACGGTGCAGCGGCGTGACGTATGTTCGCGACGGTCACGAACATCACCAGCGGGCCGCCGCGGTGGCGGTGTGCGGCTACTCGATCGAGACTCCACGGCTCCTGCTGCACTCGACCAGCGCCCAGTTCCCGGATGGCCTGGGTAACACACACGACCAAGTGGGCCGGTACCTGATGGTGCAAGGCGCGCCGCAGGTGGCCGGCCGGTTCCCCGAGCTCCTGCGAATGTACAAAGGGCCCCCGCCGGAGGTGTCATCCGAGCAGTTCTACGAGACCGATCCGACCCGCGACTTCGTTCGAGGCTTCTCGATCCAAACCGTCAGCCCGCTTCCCATCGGCTGGGCCGAGCACGTCGTTGCTGAGGGACATCGCGGTGGGGCGCTGCGTGAGTACATGCGCGACTACAACCACTGGGCGGTGCTCGGCACGCTGTGCGAGCTCCTGCCCCTGGCGGACAACCGAGTGACACTCGCTGACGAGGTCGACAGGCATGGGATGCCGATCCCCCGGATCGAATACACCCAGTGCCCCAACGATCGCGCCAACATCGCCTTTGCCAAGCAGACGTTGCACGACATCTGGGAGGCGGCCGGCGCGCAGGACGTCCTGACCATCGACCGGTACGCGCACCTGGTCGGTGGCTGCCGGATGGGCACGCGGCCCGAGGACAGTGTCGTCGGCAGCGACCACCGCGTCTGGGGCACAACGAACGTCTTCGTGGCCGACGGAAGCGTGATGCCCACGCAGGGAAGCGCCAACCCTGCCTTGACCATCATGGCGCTCGCGTCACGCCTCGCCGAACGCCTGGACCACCGCCGGGTCGCCCCCGACGTCGCCCGACCCCACCACGATGTGAGCGCCCGGTGACCCTCCGACCCTCGGATCGCGAGGTGGTGGTCGTCACGGGCGCGTCCGCCGGCGTCGGGCGGGCCATTGCCCACGCGTTCGCAAAGCGAGGCGCGGCGGTGGGCCTGCTCGCCCGCGGCCCGGACGGTCTCACCGACGCCGCCAGGGAGGTCGAGGAGTTGGGCGGCATCCCGCTGGCTCTACCCACGGATGTCGCCGATCACAACCAGGTCGAGGCGGCCGCGGCCGCTGTCGAGGAACGGTTCGGGCGCATCGACGTCTGGGTCAACGACGCGATGGCGACGATCTTCGCGCCCGTCACCGACATCACCGCCGAGGAGTTCACCCGTGCGACTCAGGTGACCTACCTAGGCACCGTCTTCGGGACCATGGCGGCGCTGCGTCGGATGGCGCCGCGCGACAGAGGCGCGATCGTCCAGGTCGGCTCCGCCCTCGCATACCGCGCGATCCCACTGCAGTCGGCCTATTGCGGCAGCAAATTCGCGGTGCGCGGCTTCACCGACTCGGTGCGCACCGAGCTCCTGCACACGAAGAGCAGCGTCTGGATCTCGATGGTGCAGCTCCCAGCCGTCAACACACCACAGTTCGGCTGGTGCCGCACGAAGCTGCCGAATCACCCCCAACCCGTCGCCCCGATCTTCCAGCCCGAGGTTCCGGCCGAAGCGGTCGTGTGGGCAGCCCACCACCGCCGCCGCGAGATCACCGTCGGCGGAAGCGCGGTCAAGGCGATCGTCGGAAACAAGCTGGCGCCGCGCCTCGCCGACCGATACCTGGCCCGGACCGGCTATTCCTCACAGCAGATCGCGGACATGCCGGTCACGCCCGACCGGCGCGACAACCTCTTCGAGCCGGTCCCCGGCGTCGCGGCCACTCATGGCATGTTCGACAGTCGGGCGTCGGGGCGGAGCGGGCAGCTCTGGGCCACCACGCACCGGGGCCTGATCGGCTGCGCCATCGCGGCCGCTGGGCTCTCGGCGGCGTTTGCCCGGCGAGGACGATGACGCGCCACCAGGCCGACTCGCCGTCGCCATTTGCGCTCCGCGAATACGCGCTCCTGGCCGACGGCGAACGCGGGGCCCTTGTCGACCCGCACGGGAACCTTGCCTGGATGTGCGTCCCGACCTGGGACAGCGATGCGGTCTTCTCCTCGCTTATCGCCGGCCGCGGACACTACGCAGTCACCCCGATCGAGCGCTGCGTTTGGGGTGGCTACTACGAACCTGGCAGCCTCATCTGGCGCAGCCGATGGGTAACCGACGAGGCGATCATCGAATGCCGCGAAGCGCTCGCCCTGCCCGCGCGAACCGACGCGGCCGTGATCCTGCGCCAGGTAGTGGCCGTGCGCGGCACCGCCCGCCTTCGCCTCAAGCTGCACCCGCAGGCCGGCTACGGCCGACGCCCGCTCCACGGCTTGACCCGGGACGACGCCGGCGTCTGGCGTGCCCGCAGCGGCGACCTCCGCATCGTGTGGCTGGGCGGCGGCGATGCCAAGCCTCAAGTCGAGACGAAGGGCAATGAATCACTCGTCGGGGAGCTGGAGGTCGACGAAGGCCACTCGCACGACCTCGTGCTGTTGCTCGGAACCGGCGGAGACGGCGGTGACGTCCCCGATCCCGAGACGGCGTGGCGCGGGACCGAGGCCGCGTGGCGCGAGCGCGTGCCGGCACTCGAAAACACCGTCGCACAGCGGGACGCACGCCTCGCGTATGCCGTCCTCGCCGGCCTCACCAGCGGCGGGGGCGGGATGGTCGCCGCCGCGACAATGGCCCTACCCGAACGCGCCAGCGAAGGCCGCAACTACGACTATCGCTACGTTTGGATCCGAGACCAGGCCTACGCAGGACAGGCGGTCGCCGCGGCCGGGCCGCATCCGCTGATGGACAGTGCGGTCGAGTTCGTGCGCGACCGACTGCTTGCCGACGGCCAGAATATGCGACCCGCCTATACGACCAGCGCCGGTGACGTTCCCGACGAACGCCCGGTCGGCCTGACCGGCTACCCAGGCGGCGGCGACACCGCCGGGAACTGGGTCAACGGCCAGTTCCAACTCGACGCGTTCGGCGAGGCGCTGCTTCTCTTCGCCGCGGCGGCTCGGCATGACCATCTGGATGCCGACGCCTGGCGGGCAGCCGAGATCGCCGCTGATGCCGTGGTCGAGCGGTGGCAAGAACCAGACGCAGGGATCTGGGAGCTCGATCCGGCGGCGTGGACGCACAGCCGCCTCATCTGCGCCGCGGGTTTGCGGGCGCTGAGCGCACACGGCCCCTCGCGTGAGCGTGCCGCGCGTTGGCTCGCGCTCGCCGACCGAATCGTCGCGGAGACGGCCGGGCAAGCGGTGCACTCTTCGGGCCGATGGCAACGCGCGCCTGACGACCCGCGGGTCGATGCCGCATTGCTCCTGCCCGCGCTCCGGGGAGCCATCCCGGCAGACGATCTGCGCTCCCGCGCGACGTTCATCGCCGTCGACGGCGAACTCACACAGGACGGCTACGCCTACCGCTACCGGCCCGACGAGCGACCTCTTGGCGAGTCCGAGGGCGCGTTCCTCGTATGCGGATACTGGATGGCGCTCGCCTGCGCACAGCAGGGCGACCAAATCGGCGCGGCGCGCTGGTTCGAACGCAGCCGCTCAGCCTGCGGACCGCCCGGCCTCTTCGCTGAGGAGTTTGACGTCGCCCAGCGCCAACTCCGCGGAAACCTCCCGCAGGCGTTCGTCCACGCGCTCCTCCTCGAATGCGCAGCCGATCAGTTCTCGCCCACGCGGGACTTCCAATGACCATTTGGGCCGACGGCGACACGGGGCGGCCAGTCGACAACCTTGTCGACCGAGGGTTTCGGAGTTCCCGAGGCTGGGTACCCACGGTCTTCCGCGGAGGGGCGTCTTACGGTTGGAGGACAGCGACCGGCACCGAAGGTGGCGTGGTGGTCGGGTGCGAGCGGAAGGCACGGGAGGTGGTTCGATGGGATCCGAGTCGGAGGGACGTCTGGGTGAGTGGCGGTTCGCTGCCACCCCAGAGCACGTGCCACTGATGCGGCACGCCGTGGTGGGGATGGTCGAGGGCCTCGGCATCGATCGGGATGCCGTCGCGCTGGCGGTGACAGAGGCGGTCGCAAACGCGGTTCGCCATGCCTATCCCGGAGGCCCCGGCGAGGTGCGGGTGGTGGTTTCTGTCGTCGGTGACGGGGTGGTCGTGTCGGTGAGCGACGACGGCATCGGGGTGCGCGGGTTCACCGCGAGCCAGAGCCCGGGCGTCGGGCTCGGACTGGGGCTGATCAGAGCGCTGGCCGACCGGGTGCGCATCGAGCCGGGGAGCAACGGCACCCTGGTCGAGATGGTCTTCGAACGGGCGTGATCGGGCGATGGCGACCGGGCAGGTTCATTCTTGACGATGGGCGCCGCGCGCCCATAAACTTCGGGGTGGCTGGGTTGAATAGACAACTCACCATTTTGCGGACGGGAAGGCGCCGTGACCGCGATCTGGCGGCTCAGCGCCTACCCGCCAATCCTTGGGACAGTGGGAGGAGGGTGTCATGTTCGAAAATCGGGTAGTCGTGGAGCAGTTCGGTTCGTCGTCGTGGCAGATCAGCCTCATGGGCGAGCATGACCTCTCGACTCTGCCGCAGGTTCAGAATGTGCTCGAGCAGGTCTTCTCCAAGGGGACGACCATCGTCATCGACCTGTCTGGCACCACCTTCATCGACTCTTCGGTGATTGGATTGCTCATCGAGGGCCAGGTGCGGGCGAACGCGAACCCGTCCGAGGAGCTCGTGCTGGTCGCACCGCCCGGCACACCAGCGGCGGATGTCATCGAGCTCGCGGGTGTTCGACCGGTGCTGCGCATCTACGACTCGCGAAAGGACGCCGAGAACGCACTGGGACCCTCCTGAGCTTCGAGGTGAACGACGGGCGAATCAGCCCCACGAGCGGGATGCCGGACAACGCTGTGCAGTGTTCGCCGCGAGGTACCCGTCGTCGACGGGTTCGGTGTCACCATCGCACGGGAGGGATCCGCTGCCGTTCATCGTCCGGGCTGACGGCAGCGTGGAGCAGCCGGGACGGCCCGGCACGCTGCTCGGCATCTTCCCCGACATCCAGGGGCACGAGCACCGCACGGTGCTGCGACACAGGGATCAGATCGTGCTGCTGATTGATGGGGCGAGCGACCGCCGGGGCGACGGCGAACTATCCGACGAAGGCGCCTGCGGGGGTGCTCGTCGCGAACGCCGGCCGTACGGTCGCCGAGATCGCGGACGCCATCGAGTCGGCGGTGCTGCGGTTCTCGGAGACCTGCACACAGGACGACCGCCACCGTGGTCGCGCGCATCCATCCCGCTTAGCCGGCCGGTGCGTGATTAGCGTGCGCGCGAACCGGGCATACGGTAGGCGATGGAAGCATCGCCCGACCGTTCCAACGCGCCGCCGAAGATCGGCTACCACCTTTCGAGTGAGGAACTCTCGCCCGAGCAGATGTTGCCGCTTGCGCGCCGCGCTGAGGAAGCTGGATTCGACTTCATCACCGTGTCAGATCACTATCACCCGTGGACGCACCGGCAGGGGCAAAGCCCATTCGTCTGGAGTGTCCTCGGTGGTATCGCCGCGGTCACCGAGCACATCCAAGTGGGGACTGCTGTGACCTGCCCGACCATCCGGATTCATCCGGCGGTTATCGCGCAGGCGGCGGCGACTACGGCGACACTCATGCCCGGACGATTCTTTCTCGGCGTCGGCACAGGCGAGGCTCTCAACGAGCACATCCTCGGCGATCGCTGGCCCTCAAGCGGCGTGCGCCGCGAGATGCTGGAAGAGGCGATAGAGGTGATTCGTCTGCTCTGGCGCGGCGGCTCGCAATCGCACTTCGGGCGCCACTACACGGTCGAGCAGGCGACGATCTTCACCCTGCCCGATGAGCCGCCGCCAATCGTCGTGTCCGGCTTCGGCGAGCACTCCGTCGACCTGGCCGGCCGCGTCGGCGACGGCTTCTGGAACGTGCAGCCCGACCCGGCCGCCATCAAGCACTTCCGTACCGCGGGGGGTTCTGGCAAGCCCTGCTACGGCAAGCTCGACGTCGCGCTCGCAGACACCGAGGAGGACGCGCGCCGACTGGCGTATGAGACTTGGCCGAACAGTGCACTGGGCGGCGAGCTCGCCCAGATCCTGCCTCTCCCGGCCCACTTCGAGGCGGCGACCGAGCACGTGACAGAGCGCGACGTCGCCGCCATGATTCTCTGCGACCAGGATCCGCTGGTGCACGTCGCTCGCCTCCGCGCCTACGGCGACGCCGGGTATGACCATGTCGTCGTTCAGCAGGTCGGCGTCGATCAGGATCGCTTCTTTGACATCTATGAGCATGAGGTACTGCCCGAGATCGCCAATGCAAGTCGGCTGGGGTCATGAGCGGCGAGCGTCACCATCCGCGCGAAAAACGGTCGCACGGGGAGGACTACCCGGGCGGGGCAGAGGACGCCAAGAGTCCCGAGGAACAGTACGACGCTCCCGCCACCCCGGGTGAGAACGGCGCTCCGGGGCGAGACGCGAAACGCGCCCAAGAGCCAAAGGCACCTGCGTCGCGCCGGAAGGGCTGATGGACGACGGATCGCGGCGTCGGTGCCAGCGCCGCCGCACCCGTCCCCGTTCTCTTAGCCACGGATGCGGTCGATCGGGTCGAGGTACGGTGAGTCGGTCGGTGTGAGGACGAGGTTGCGAGCGAGTGGCAGTTGGTGGGAGGTGCTTTCGAGGAGGTGCATGTTGTAGCCGGCTGTGTTTGGGAAGATTACGATGTCGCCGACCGCAACGCCGCGAGGGAAGCTCAACCGTCGCCATGTCAAGAGTTCTCTTTCGATGCAGTACGCACCGACGAGGTAGCCTTCGATCGGGCCGGTAGCTATGGTCGCTGAGCTGGCTTGGGGACGGATGAGTATTGGGTCAACGAGGAAGTCATCGGAGCCCGACCGGCATTGGGTGCGGTTCATCTCCACTCCGATCAGCCATGTCCCGTCGCCTCGTTGCTTGCGGAATGCGACTCGGGCGGCGGTCATTCCGCATCCGTCGAGGAGCGACCGACCGGGCTCACACCGCAGGTGTAGTCCGCTGGTGCGAATCGCTTGAGCGACCGTGGAAGGCCGACCATGCACGTCGGTGTCGCTGCTCAGCACCTGTTCGAGCCATTCTCCGCGTGTGAGCCCTTGGTGGTATGGGTAGACGTTGGCGCGTCCGATGATCTCGCCACGGTCTGCGATCAGTCCCAGGCCATGGTTCTCGAATGTGATCGGTGTGCGGTGTCCCCCGAGCCCCTTTCGGTGCTCGCTCCAGAATCGATCCCATTCGACATGTGAATCGAGGTAGCTCATCGGAATGCCACCCCCGATGTCGATGAAGCTGGGTGCGTGGCCACGGCCGCGGAGCGCGCCAACGAGTTCGAGTGCAGCGGAAATCGCCATCACGCGATCGCCGGGCGCATAACCGTCGAGGTGGAAGTGGACGCCGGCGATTGGGAGCACCGTGCGACGGTCCATCAACGCGATCACGTCCGCAGTTGTCATGCCGAACCGCGTCGGCGGCCGGCCGACAGGCGGAGGAGGCGCGAGCCGGACTGCCATCGGAACGGCCTTCTTCGACGCGTCGGCGAGCGCGGCGAATTGCTCGTATTCGTCTTGGTTGTCAATCACGACCGTCGCACCACGACGAACGCAGAGCTCGAGCAGCGCCGCCGATTTGACCGCAGCGGTCACCACCACATCCCTACCCGGCACCCCGCGGGCGAGTACCTGAGTCAATTCTTCTCGCTGGCGACATCGATTCCCAGCCCCAGCCGCTTGGCCTCGTCGACAAACGCGAGGGCTTTGTTCGCCTTGCGGGCAAAGAAGATCTTGAAGTCGACGCCGAACTTGCGCGCCACATCTGAAAGCTCGGACGCGTTTCTTTGCAGCGGGTGGGGGTCGAGGATATTGATCGGGGACCCGTTCCGATCCAGCCAGTGGCTGACGAGGTCAGGCTGCTGACACAGGTTGAGTTGCCACTGCTCCAACCGTCCGGTGAGCGGCACGATCCCGGTACAGCCGGATCGTGGGTCGGAACTGGTCACGTCATTTCCTGTCGCGCGATCTGCCGCGTCGGCCGTCTCGAGTGACGAAGAGCAACTCGTCGTGCCCACCGGTCAGAGTGTGGGTGCAGGGCTCGATTGAGCGTGTCGTTGCCGATAACCGAATCTTCGGTCGGCCGGCCGATCGCCGACAAACCTGGTGTCGGTGAACCACTCCGGCTGATGCAGCGTGCATCCGCGGTGACCTCGATGCCACGGCTGCCCGGCGCCGTGCGAGCATGCCCGTCTCGCACCAGTTGTTCGAGCACCGGACTGTCGACGTCTCGAGCGCCGGCCGGAGCCAGCACCGCATCGACCACCGCGTCGATGATTTCCGGTCGGGGCGGCGCGCCCAAATTGTCGAGGCTTAGTCGGCCGGCGTCGATGAGGGCGAGCATCTTGGCGGTGTTGACTGGCGGCGGCCCGAACGCCAGACGCTCCATTTTGGCGGACAGGCGGCGAAACTCTTGTGCTTCGCCGGGAGCCCAGCGGTGACCGCTCAGGCGAGCGACGACCGCCGGATACACGTCCCGCCACGCTTGGCCGAGTGCCCATGTCAGGTCCGGGCGCGCCAGCCCCGCGCCCACGGCCAGGGATCGCGCCAACTCACCCGCGGCACTCGACTGAGTGGCGGGTATGCGCCGATCTCCATCTGCGGCCTGCAGGGCGGCGGCTGCCGTGTCCGCGAGGATCGATTCCACACGGGCTGGCACGTTGCCTCGGTCGTCGAGCGTGAAGATCCGGACCCGCGCGGACTCAGCGATGGTTCCCAGTTCGGGGATGGCAGCGGCAACCTCCCGACGGGGCTTGGGAAGCATCGGCCGGCCCGTCCGAGAAAAGGGGTAGATCCGTAACACATCATCCTCCGAAGGCACGTACCGGAGCCTGTAGGGATGGTCGAGTCGCTCGAACACACCGCCACGGCCTTCGGTCAGGGCGAGCGCTGCATCGATGAATGTGAGTGCGAATCCGCGCACCGCCACCGTCGAGCCCGGCGCGACTCGAGTCAGCGACAACCATCGCTGCACGGGAAACACGGACCGAACCAGTGGCACCGCGTGATCCCAAGAGGACGCAAGCTCTCCCGCCCACGACGGTTGATGCCCGGTCGCGATCAGCACCTCGTCATATAGATCCGTTTGCCCGTCCGCAGTGACCGCCCAAAGGGAAGCCTCCATCGAGATGGAGGCAACCGTCGCCCGGCGAATCCGCGTCGAAACATTGGCGGGAGCGTTTCGAAGCAGCAGGTCGAGGCCGTGTACAAGATACCGCCCGACGTCTGCCCGGGAGGGATAGTCTTCCGGATCCGCGCCGCTCCACCGGACGTATGAGCGGCGCTCCGCGGCCGGGACCGCGCAACTCGAAGGCCACCACATGTCGACATGCTCGGCGGCGAAGTTCATCAGCAGATACTCCGGCTGATCAGGGTCGTAGATAGGGCCCGCACCCGCCGCCGGGTGGGGCTCGAACATGTCGATCTGGAACTCAACCACCGGATCCAAGTCACGTGCATGGGCGAGCAGTCGCTCGAGCCCATATAACCCCTTGGGGCCGAGTCCGACGATTGCAACTCGGACTGCAGCGGTCAGGCTGCCGCGCCGGTCACTCGGGGAGCCCCGCACTGGACGATGGAGGCAAGATCGACGGGGCTGCAGCCAAGCTCACGCTCAACCCACGTGTCGTCGTAGATCGTGTCCAGATACCCGGCCCCTCCGTCGGCGAAGATCATCGCACAACGGCTCCCGGGCTCCATCCGTGGTGCGAGCGACTCAAGCGCGAACGTCACCGCACCCGACGACGCACCGCAGAAGATCGCCTCGCGCTCAACCAATCGCCGACAGCCGACCACGCACTCAAGATCCGAAACCCGCACCAGTTGGTCAAACTCCACCAACTTCGAGAGCGCGGTTTCGATTCCCGCGCCGAGCCCCGGTAGCCGGCGTAGCGCCCGCTCCCCGCCGAATAACGCGCTCCCGACCGCGTCCACTGCAACCACTCGCGTACGTCGATCGTGCGCACGCAGATAGTCGCAGCAGCCAAGCAGCGTCCCGGCGGTGCTGGTTGCGACCAGCAGATAGTCGATGTCGCCTGCGAGAGCTTCGTCGACCTCGCGCATCGTGCCCTCGGCGTGCGCGGCGGGATTCCACTCGTTCGCATACTGATCGGCGCCAAAGGAATCCGGCACGCTCTCCAGGAGCTGGGCGACAAGCTCTCTCCGCGCCACCAGGAGGTCTCCGTCCGGCTCACGGGCCTGCGTGACGACTCTCACGTCGGCTCCCAACGCGCGAAGCGTCCTCACGTTCTTGTCATTCGCACGCCGATCAACCACGCAGATGAGCTTGACATCGTGATAGCGGCACGCCTGCGCCAAGCCGACGCCCATGTTGCCCGAACTGGATTCAATCACGGTCGTGGCGGCCGTGATCGATCCGTCGGCGATTCCGGCCTCGATGATTCGCGCGGCGGGGCGATCCTTGATGCTCCCGCCGGGGTTTGCCGCCTCCAGCTTGGCCCACACGCGGATATCGCTTCCGCCGCGGACACGGTTCAACTCGATCAGCGGTGTGTGGCCGATGGCGTCCAGCACCCCGACCGCGGGAGCGCGACAGTGCATGGCCACAGCCACGGCAGAATCCGGGAGAAGACCCAACTCCCAAAGAGTATTCCCCTTTTCCCATGCAGCGAACCCAACCGACCGGTCCGCGACTGCCAGATCTACTTCGACGCGGCCAAGACATCGACTGGCACCTGGTTTGGGTCGGTTCTAGACAGGGCATCTAGTGGCCGGAACGTTCTGCCCACCGTGTGTGGCCAATCGTGATCGGAAGGATTCGAAATGGCGGAATTGACGAACGTGGAGACAAAGCTGGGCGAGGTGACGGGTCTGGCAATGGCCGCACAGGTGGCGACCGAGAAGGTTTTGGCACTCGCCGAGCAGGATGGGGAAACCGGTCTTTTGGCGAAACTTCGCGTGATGCACGACGAGGCGGCGGAGACGGAGTGGCGCTGCACCGATCTTGTGGGAACGTTCGAGGGCAAGAAGACAGCGATTCTCGAAGAGGCAAGGAGCACCAAGGCCAAGGGCGCCGAGATGATGAAGACCTATCTGGACGGTGAGTCCGATTCACTCGACGGCTTTGAGTTTCTGACGATGGCCGAGGCCGGGGAGGTCGGCCACTGGTCGGTGCTCGGCGCGATGGGGACGGCTAGCGGCGACCACCCGCACATCGTTCAGTTGGTCGAAGGGGCGCTTCCGATCCAACAGCGACACCTCAAAGAGGTCATGGATGGGTCGGTCGGCCTGGCGGCTGACGAGGATCCGGACCAGCCGGCCTGATGGCGCTCACGGCCGTCGCATTCAACTGCACCCTAAAACCCTCACCCGCGCCATCGAGTTGCGGACTTCTCTTGTCGCACTTCGTGGATGAGTTCGCAAAGAGGAATGTGTCGTGCGAGATCGTTCGTGTCGCGGACGCGGATGTTCGGCCGGGCGTATCCTCGGATGAGGGTGACGGTGATGAATGGCCGGCACTGCGCCGAAAGGTGCTTGATGCGGACATCTTCGTGGTCGGCACTCCGATCTGGCTGGGTCACCCCTCGAGCATCTGCCAGCGCGTGCTCGAGCGGCTCGATGCGCTGCTAAGCGAGGAGGACGACTCCGGTCGTATGGTCGCCTATGACCGGGTCGCGATCTGCGCGGTCGTGGGGAACGAGGACGGGGCACACCACGTCAACGCAGAGGTCTACCAGGCACTCGCCGACGTCGGGTTCACAATCCCCGCGAGCGGCGCTGCCTACTGGATCGGCGAGGCGTACGGAAGCGTCGATTACAAGGACTTCGACGAACCGCCCGCGAAGACAGCCACCGCGATCGTGACCGCGGTTCGTCAAGCCGTCCACCTCGCCGCAATGTTGAAGGCGACTCCCTACCCAGCCGAATAGCGTATGGCGACGAGTCGTGCTGTCCACCCCACCTGACGGAATCGACCTGAGCCGCGGGAGACCGTCGTATCCCGACATCGGCGTCTGGGCGCGGCGGGCGCTCGTGACCGTGCTTGTTGTGTTCGTCGTTTTGGGAGTCGCGAACACGTTTGGCCAGTCGCCGACGGTCTCGCAGGCAATGAGTTCGGCCGCGAGCCTGCGCGTCACGGCTCCAGCGGACGTTCGCGGCGGCTTGATCTTCCAAGTGCGCGTCGAGGTGACGGCGAGCCGCCGCTTGAACAAGCCGATCTTGGTGTTCTCACCCGCCTGGTTCGAGTCGATGACGCTGAACTCAATGGCGCCGCAACCATCAACCGAGACCAGCCGAAACGGCGACCCAGCCTTCGTCCTCGCCCCGATCGATTCCGGACGGCACGCGACGTATTGGTTCTACTTCCAGGTCAACCCCACCACGGTCGGTTGGCATCGGAGCGAGAACCTCCAGTTGAGAGATCCGGGAACTGCCCCCGTAACCATCCACCGGACGATCACGATCTACCCCTGAGTCGATGGACCTCGTACTTCGCGCCACACTCATCTTCGGGTTTGTATTCCTGATCACCCGCGTTGTTGGCCGGCGTGAACTTGGCTCGTCGGAGCCGTTCGACCTCATACTGCTCGTGGTGCTCGGCGATCTGATCCAGCAAGGCGTCACTCAAAGCGACAACTCAGTCACGGGAGCGATGCTCGTCATCAGCACCCTCGCCGTCCTTACCGTCGGTGTGTCCTACCTCAGTTGGCGAATCAAAGGATTGCGGCCCCTTCTGGATGGCGAGCCGTTGATCCTGATCGAAGACGGCAAACCAAACGCTGCCAACCTCAAACGTCAGCGCCTTCAACTCGCGGAGGTACTCGCCCAAGCCCGTCTGCAACAGGTTTCACATCTCAGAGATATCCAGTGGGCGATCCTCGAGACCTCGGGCCAGATCAGCATCATCCGTAAATAACGCGCGGCGACTCGGGGGTATCAAGACAGTTATGGACCTTGACACTCCCGGCTTCGTGCCCAAGCTCACCAGCGAGCACGACAACATCATCGTTGTGCGGCGCGCGTTGCGAACACTCTTGGAGCACGCGGATGTCGCCTGCAGGTCGGCGATGACGCGCGGGTCGGACATAGCCCGAACGTAACCCACCATTTGGGCTCGTCGGACGCCGTCCGACGCAGTCTCAGCCGCCCGTCGCGCATACTCCCGCATCTTGGGATCCGAAACGAATCGGATGGCGCCGTCCTTCCACGCCCATGGGGACAACACGGTCTTGCTGGTCTTCGAGGATCGTTTTCATGTCGGCATGGTTCCCCGATCGACCTAACACGAAAACCGGACGGCCCTCAAGATTGGGACGACCGAGGTTTGGTTGCCCATCCGTAGCCGCATCCGGACAGCGTCGCCCTGTCGATGTGCCTCGGGATTCAGGGGGCCGACGCAGGGGTACCGTACTTTTGGATGGACGCCGTCACGCAATGCAAGTTTCCCGAATGCGGACAAGCCGCGAGCGAAGGCTCTTTCGCCCTCTGCCCCATTCACCGGCGACTATTGATCGACGATCCCGGTGAATTCCGCCGACGGTGGGGCGCGCTTGACCCGAGATCCAGGAGCCGCCCTCCGCCTCCCTGGACGCGATAGCAACGCCTGTCCCCCGCACCGCTCAACTGCCGCGAGGGCCCCGCCGGCCCACCGGGGGGCGGATAACGTGCTGTGACTCGGCGTTTACGATCCGTGGCAATCGGGTAGCGACACGGAATGGGCTGTTTCCACCATCGACTCAGGCTACGCGTGTCGGCCTTGCCCACCGCTGTGCCCGTCCTTCGCCGTGCGGTCGTGGCGGCGGTGATCGAGCCCGGAGACAATCCTAGTCTGGGCCCCGAGGTGGCGCTGGTCGCGTCCGAGCTCGTGACCAACGTTGTCCGCCACGCATATCCTCAGGGCGCGGGTGACGTCGAGGTGGAGGCATGGCGATCAAACGGCGAGATCAGACTCCTCGTCCGCGATTGGGGAAACGGCCCCAGCAACGATTCGGTTCCCGGCTTGGGCCTGACGATCGTCCGCGAGCTCGCTAGCTCGATGGATATGCGACAGTCCGACTGCGTGGAGATGGAAGCCCGCCTCGGCGCCTAACCTCACGCCTCACGTCGCTGCCGGAGCAATCGTCGGGTCCGGCCAACCGACCCGCGATCTAACATGCCATCGAACGTCCCCAGCCGAGCGCCGTTCGTGCGCCACGATCGTGACGCCGGCCTGAGCGAGGTCGACGAGGTGGCACGGGGTCAGGATATTCAGCGTGCGGTGAGGCAACTCGTCATCTGCCCGTACTGCATAGGGCTCCGGGTCGCCTCCGCCTCTGACTTCGTGCACCTGGCGTGCACGGCCGCGGTTGATCGGAAATGACGCTTAGAGCTGACGTAGAGCATGGTGACCCGGATGTCGGCGGGCGGCGCTGAGAGTCAGAGTGTCCGTGATGACCAAAGAATGGCGGCAAGGACGACGCTGACGACCGACACGACCAGTCCGATCACCCACGCGTGAATGGACTGGGTTCCCAGGATCGCCGCAATAGCGACAGAGATCCCGACAATCCCGGTGGTCGCGACGAGGCGGACGAAGGCGGATTCGGCGAGCGGTCGGGCCCGCGAGCGCCTATCGAGGAATGGAACGGCCGGGGCGTCCAGAGGATCCGCTTCAGCTGGTTCGGTTGGAGGTTCAGCCGGCTCGTCCATATTCGGTCGCTCGGTCATGTTTTGGGCTCTCTTCCGATCGCGGTCCCAGCGGCACGATCCCGCTCGCAACGGCGATTCCCATAGCGTGGATTCGTCAAACGATCATGGTGGCAGGCGCAGCCATGCCGGGAACTCGACCCCACGTCAAGGCCCGCGTGCCCCGGCGCGTGGCGTTCCGCCGGATAATCGGGCGTCAGAGGGATGCGCGTGAGCGCAGACGATCCAATCACGCGTCTCGACCGATCCACTCACCCGTACCCCCACATTGACCGTCGGCGGGAACTAACGTCAGGACGCCGCCTTCGCCGACGGACTGCTTGACCTCGAATCGCGAGCTTCGTCGACCTGCTTCACCCGCGCCCGAAGCCCGGGCCGACCGGGACGCTGAAGCCCCCGCACGTCGTCACGTTTCTCGAAGGTTCGGCTCGGGGACCGTCGGCTGAATCGATCCCGCCGTCGCAAGCCGTCGAGACCAAATGCTGGCCGAAACGACGATCGGCTGCCTAGTTCTTCTGCTTCGTCAGAGCGGCTAGAGACAGCACGCGTGCGGCCAACTTCTTGTCTTTGGACGATGATTTCGGGTTGGCGAGTGTCCTGCCAGCGAGCGTTCTCCCCGCCCGAACCGACCCCTTCTTGGCAACCTTCTTCGGATTCTTAGCCACCGCTACTCTCCTAGATTTTTCGCCGCCGCATTGCACCGTGCGGATCAGTTCGGGCGGCTTGTGGAGCCGATCAAGCTGGCCCGCCAACTCGCCCGACCACAGGGAGGTACCCCTCGCGGGTCAACTACTAAACCTCCGACCGGGGTGGCTGCCACACTGCACGCATGCGAGCGGTGCGCGATGAGTTGGGTCGGCTGTTCTCGCTCGAGGAGCGCCATCGTCGCCTTGGTGCGCGACTCGCCTTGCTCGTGGTCGCGACGGCGGTTGTCGACTTGGTCGGATCCGTTGCGATGTACCTGCTTGAGCACACGGCTAAGGGCACCGAAGTCCAGACGTTTGGGCAGGCCGTGTTCTTCACAACCGTCCAACTTCTGACAGTCTCCTCGCAAATCAAGAATCCGGTCACGCCGGCGGGTCGGATGGTCGACGTCCTCCTCGAACTTTGGGCTGTGGTCGCTGTCGCCGGCTCCGCCGGCGCGGTGGCGACCTTCTTCCAAAGCGGCGACTCCGGATAGCGTCCTCACCTCACGAAGGCGATCCCGAAAGCCGTCGCCGCTCCCCCCGCCTCTAACAAGCTCACGACAATGTCGGCGGGCCCCAGGGGAACCAATTGAATTGGCCCGGTCCGTTGACCCTCGGTCGCAAGCACCAGCACCTGGCCGGCGGCGATGTCGGATGAGGCGGCGGTCCCGCCGCGAAACACGGCGGGCTCGAACGTCGGCCGCTCTCGGGTCAGTTGTGGGTAAGAGTCAGCGAGCTGACGCCGCCCGTAGCGACGACGTTGTAGCGGTCACCGGCGGTGGCCCATGAGGGGGGCATAAAGACGGTGCCGTCTACGATGCCGGTGTGGGTCGCACCGTCAAGGATCACGGTGCCCGCGCCGCCGTCAAGCGCGACCCGGACGGGCACGGCCCGTGGTGCACGGATCGTGAACTGGGAGGCGCCGCCAGCCAGTTGCACCGGCACGGTGCCGCGCGGATTCCCCAACACGAGACGTGCGCGCGCGTTGCCAGCGACGAGGTCGACATCACGAACCGTGCCACTGCCGAGGTCAACGACGAGATCACTCGAGCCGCCGTCCAGCCGAAGGGACCACGAAACCGAACGCGAGAGTAGGACCAACAGCACCGCCGGGCCCGGCCCTTTTCCGTTCAGGGAGACCTGATACCGATTCCCCTGCCGAACGACCGAGGGTGACACACCGGATCCGGAAGGCGTGGAGACTCGGTAGAGATCGCCACCGAGGTTCGCCGTCCGCAGCGTGAGAGAGGTCGCCCCGCTCTCAACGTCGAGTTCGGCGGCAGAGGCGCCACCCCGCGCGCCCACGACCACCGGGAGTAGTGGTCGCCGTCCGATGGGTCGAACCGCAGCCGGTAAGCAGTAGCAAAAGGAACAGAATGACGGCCATCCTCATACCTCTTATGTTCCCAGAGGCGAGACATGTAGCCATGTCCGAAACACACGAAAATCCCCGTGGCGCCGGAGCCGCGTACGAGCACCGACGCGACCGGCAAAAGCCGCAGCGCGGTACTAAAGGCCGCGTAAGTACGAGACGACAGGGGACTCGGGCGCCATCATCCACCACCGTGGTGCCGCCGCACGGTGTACCTGCTGCCTACGGCTTCGAGTCGGACAGGCTATTCCGAGCGCACCGGCGGGTTCACTTCCTCGAAGGCTGTTGGACATTTTCGGCACCACGCGCGTCGTCCCGACCTTGAGACGAGAATCGAAGCGATCGACCAACTAGCCACGGGATAGTTCGACGTCCGAACACGCATCGGCTGGAAGGCCAGCCGCCACTTGGGGTGATACGGCGAGGAAGACCACGTCGTCTGGAAGCGCACCGCCGTGTACCTGCTCGACCCGGGCGAGAATGGCGTCCGCGTCTGCTTCGGTGATCGGCGCCGGGTAGCTCGACAGGATTTCGATCAGTCGGTCAGTTCCGAGCGGTCGCGGCCCTGCCGGCGATGATCGCCCCTCGACCAAACCATCCGTATACAGGATCAAAGTCCACGGAGGGTTGGGCAACTCGACCTCGTGGCTGTGCCATTCCGAGGAACCCAGAACGCCGATAGGGGGATGAGGCGCCACGACGCACTCTCGCGCGACGCCAGGTGCAACCAGGATTGGCGGCGGGTGTCCTGCGAGCAGTACCGAGGCGGTGGCGAGCTGAGCATCGAAGGACACGAGGCACAGGGTCGCGAATGTGACCGGCGTTGAGTGCCGGTTATGTTCTGCGATCAGCATCTCGTTGAGGATGCGGATCGTCTCGGGCGCAGACACCTCCGCGCTGGCCAAGCCGCGCCAGCTCGCGCGGAGACGTGTGGCGATCGCCGCGGCGCTCGGGCCGTGCCCGGCCACGTCTCCTACCATCACCGCCACCTGGCCGCTCGGCTGTTGGATCTCCCCATAGAAATCCCCCGCAAGCATCTGGGCCGCTTCCGCCGGGACATACCGGCTAACGATCACAACCGGCCCCATCTTAGGATCCTGAACCAGGCTCACCAAGCCCTGCCTCAAAGCGTCAAGCAACGAGCGGCGAAGCTCATCCCCGCGCCGCACCCGTTCCCCAACCATGCCCACCCCCACCGCCACAGGTAGCCACACCAGCGGCTCCGCAAGCCGATTTTCGCCGATGATCGCGACGGCCAATAGGACCGCCACGGCGGTTAGCGCCGCCCCCTCCCATGGCCCCAACACAAACGCTGCCGCCACTCCCGACAACACCAATAGCGGGCCAGGCACCCCGCGAAGCGTCGCGGGCGAAATAAGCAAGAACGGGAGCGCGATTCCCAGCTGCGCGCTCAGCACGACTGCTGCCGCAAAGACCCGGCCGCGCGGGGAGACAACCCACGGACTGATCCCCGGCGCCAGCCACCACCCTGGACGGTTGGCGCGACTACGCATCCGGCGCAACCGACGTTCGTTTGAACTCCCTGGCATCAAGGCGCGACCACCCTCCTCCTTGCTCTCCCGCGCTCCCGGTAGGGATTGTTGGTTCCCCACGTCTGGATTGGGGACGCCAGCCACGGACGGTTGCCGGGCTGGTACCACGCGGCTGTGAACCCGTTTTACACGTGGCGGATCCGCACCCTCGACGCGGTCGTGGCGATTTAGACTTGCCTCTGGATCGGGGTTGGCCTGCTCGTCGCGCATGACCTGCGCGAACTCACGCAACTTTCCGCGACCGTTGCCACCACCGGCCGGGCCATGCAAGCAGTCGTCCACCGATTGCACCGCTCAATTCGCTTCCGATTGTGGGCTCGACGATCACCCCGCTGGCCAAGACCGCGGCTTCCGAGGCGGCATCCGTGCAGGCCAAGACGAGTGGTAGCACTGCAACCGTCATCCGCGCTGCCCTCACCGAGCGCGAGCTCGAGATCTTCACCCAACTCGCCAGTGGCCACAGCAACCGCCACATCGCCCACAACCTCTCGGTCGGCACGAACCCCGTCGGCCAACCACATCGCCAGCATCCTCGCCAAGCTCCACCTCGAGAACCGGATCCAAGCAGCAGTCCAGGCTGTACGCAGCGGCATCTCCTAACCACCTGGTGAAGGAGGACCTCACGATACTCCGCGCTTGCTTGACTATGGCGGCTTCGAACCAAACCCCGCGCGCGATAAGCGGGTGCGGCTGCCCAGCGAGGCGCGGACGGTCGTCGAGTCGCGGAGCCGCAGAGTCGCGGCGATCATTCTCCAAGGCGGCAGGGGGTGGTTTTTGCTCACGACGCTCGCGGACGCCGCCATGCTCGTCGGCGAAGCGTGCGATCTCCATTGGCGCGACGTCGATGAGTCCGACTGTCGCTCCACGGTTCGCAGCGGCGAGACGACCATGACCAGGCGGTGGGTAGCGGTGCCGCAACACCTGATGGGCGAGATCCCGCGCTCAACGCCGCCTCTCACACCAAATGGACCGGCCACGACACCCGGTCCATGAGGCGATGCCGTCAGATCTCAGGGCATGATTCGCCTCCTGCAAGCGAATACTGTCCCGGCTCGCCGAGGCGGCGAGCCGGGACAGCGTCAACGCACTTGGCTAGTAGTTGAGGTGGAACACGTCGGTGGATGTGTTGTCGCCGGTGGGAGTGCTGGTCATCTGTCCGCGCACCTTGGCGAACCGGCCGGTGCCGCCGGTGATCGCGACATGGGTGGCCGCGCTGCTGGACATCGGGGACAGGGCACCCACGGTGAGGGTGCTGCCGTCTGTGAACCTGGCCGCGCCGACGCAGTTGGCGTTGCCGTTGAGCACGAGTGTGCAGACGACATCTGCGGTCGCCACCAAGTGCCCAGCCGAGTTGGTGAAGTTGGCGTGGAAGATGAACTCATCGCCGGGCTTGCCGTTCTTGGTGTGGCTGATGCTCACAAACGCGGACTGGTTGTCGACTTCTTTGAGCGTGAAGGTGTGGTTGGTCGCGTGGTGTCCACCGGCGTCGGCGATCGACACCCCGCCGATCGCAAGAGCCACGGCGGACGCCGCCACCGCCGTCATCACCACACGCCGCAGTGTCGGTGTCTTCAACATCCTCGCCCCCTTCTCCTAGGTATTTCCTGCCGATGCCGACGCTACACCCTCGAGACGCGCCGCGTAAACAAGGCAACCCAGATTCTGCCCGCTCGTCGAGGCGACCAGTCGGCCTCCGTCTCATATCCGCGTGCCGTAAGGCCCGCTACTAGCTGACTATCGCCATCTTCGGATTCGGGACGCTCCCAGGGGTGGGCAACCCAAGTCGCGGCAATGTCCGCGGAGTTAGCGGAGGAATTCGGCGTAGTGGGCTTGGTGTTGGCCGTCGATGATTGTGAAGTCGCCGCCGGCGACGATGTGGGTGGCGTCGTTTCGCAGCGCCCATACACCGTAGAGGGCGTTGCCGTCGGGATTCCAGGATTGGATGGCGCCGTTTTGGTCGGTCGCGAAGAATCGGTTGCGACGGAGTGGCGCGGTGCATACCCAGGGGCTTCCGCCGCCTTGGTTGGTGGTGCAGACGTTTAGGAAGTGGCCACCGGCGAGGATGGTTGACCCGGCGATGCTGACGGCTTGCACGTCGCCGTCGGCGAAGCGGTGCCAGCGGAGGCCGCCTGTGAGTGGGTGGTAGGAGTCAAGCTGCCCGCCCTGGTGGCCGCCGACCGCGGCATACAGTGGCCCCTGAGGGCTGAGCGCGAGTGACCACACCTGGCCGAGCGGCGGGCTCGCCCACCGGTAGACCGATCCCCGCTTCGCACCCACCGAGGCAAGCCAAGGTCGCGCAGCACCGTCGACGGTCGAGAAATGGCCGCCGACAAAGACGCGGCCCCCCGCCGGGTCAGCGAGTAGCACGTGCACTGAACCGTTCGCGCGCGCCTGCCACCGTCGTTCCAGGCCTCCACCGCCGAGGGCGACGGCGCCCAGGTTGCCGCGGGCGATCCCGTCGACGCGCGAGAACGTGCCGCCGACGTAGAGCGCTGTGGTCGACGCCGCCAGCGCGTCGACCTCGCCGTTCGCCGATGCGCGGAAGCCGGCGATGACCCGGCCGTTGCCGCGGCCGACCGCTGCCAGGTTCCGCACAGACCTGCCACCGATCCTCGTGAAGCTGCCGCCGACATAGACGCGGCTACCGATGACCCTGAGGGCGTGAACAGCGCCGTTTGCGTTCGGGTGCCAGGCAGTGGGCACGCCGGTCTTCTCGTTGATCGCGGCGAGGTGGTTCCGCGTGATCGTCTTGCGGGTGCCGTGCGAAAACAGCGACGTGAACGACCCGCCCAGGTAGACGACGCCGTTTGAGATCGCAACCGTGCTCACCCGACCCTGAGCCTGCCACGTCGCAAGCGGAGCACTCGACGGCGCAGCCGCCGGCACCCCCAACGCAGACGCCGATGATACGACCAGTACCGACCCAAACCCACACATGACCCAGCGCAGCGCCCGGTATCTCATCGCCTCTCCAACAGTCGCAGACTGACCAAGGCTCCCAAGAGCCAACAGCCAGCCTACGCGCACCACGCCCGAACACAAGCCGCCTACCAACGACCATCCAATAAAAAGCTGACTCGAGTCCAGCGTCGCCGCAGTGGTCGGCGAGAGGCAACAACATCATCCTTAGGACGCGCGGGGGGTGGTTAGCGCCGTCGCAGCAGGAGCGCCGGGTGTGTACAGGTGCCTGTTGGGGCGGATGGCGCCGGGTTGTCGGGCTCGCGTGCCTATGCGTTGGCGGCGGATTCGGTTCGGGCGCCCGTTGTGATGCGGTGCACTGCCGCTCAGTCCGGGACCGGAGTTCGACGCCGCGCGACTCGGCCATGTTCTCGGAAGACCTCGCGGATCACGCTGAAATCGGAGCGGCTGCAGTCAAGCCAGGCGAGGTACCCCGCGTCAGGTGGACCCCAACGCACGTTGGGGAGTTCGGCGGCAATAGGTCTGCCAGAAGTTTGGCAATTCCGGCGGAGTACGAACCGAACGTCATTCAACCGTGAGCTTTCGTCCGTCGAAGCGCAGCATGAAGCGAACCAACCTAGGTAGCCGACTCGATCGCTCGCCGCGTTTGCAGCGAGGAAGGAGTCGAGTCCCGCTCGCCCGCTCTCCTTGCACTACGGGCGCGAGGTCTCGTTGACCCTGGTTTGCCCGAGTGCCACCGCGGGGTATCACCGGGAGATCAAAATGGGCTTATTCACCCCAGTATTCAACGCCCACCCGGCAAGATATCGGTCGCGTGCGACCGGCCGATACGTGTCCGAAGACTTCGCGCGGCGGCATCCAGACGAGGCCTACTCCGTAAATCCGAGGATCTCTGCGCCACTCTTGGTCGGCATCGCGAGCGGATTCCTCGTAATCGCGGCTGGCGCCGGGACATACCTCCGCTCGCGCCGTTAGCCGGCGGGGCTGCTAGGAATCCTCGACCTCGTCGGCTAGCTGTAGTTACTAAGTACGTTGTTCAGCCTGGAGGGCTCGTGAGAGCCGGGTGTCCGGTTGATGAGTAAGGGAGTGGGGATGTGGTTGGTTGTGGATGGGGTGGTGTGTGGGGAGTGGCGCGCGGGGTGGCTGGTGAGCGAGAAGGGGGAGGTGGGAAGGGGGAGATTAGGGAGGAGGGGTGCTGGGTGGAGGATGGTTGTGGGTGCGGCGGACGAAGAGACGCGGCTGATGGGTTGACGCGATTGTAGATGTGCGTGGTTGTGGCTGATGGGGTGGAGATCAGCGCTATTTTGGGATGCCGCTTTCCACGGTGTATGCGGTTTGAAGCGGATCGGGGGGGGCCAGGGCTCGAGCGGCTCGAGGGTAACGCTACGAGTGGCGCTGGCGGGTGAGCTGCTGCATATCGACGTTAAGAAGTTGGTTGGATCGACGGTGTGGTTACGCTGTGACTGGTACGAGATGTGGTTAGGAGTGGGTACGGGTGTACGGTGGGTGGGTATGAGTATGTGTAATGTTGTGTGATGTATCGCTATGTGTTGGTTATGTGAGGTGCTGGGTGACGAATGTGTGGTGATGCGATGGGTTTCTCGTGCGTGATTGTGTTTTTCAACGCGTGTTACGTGAGAGTAAGTGGGTTATGACGACAACGGCTCGGTTATGGTTGACAATCTGGGTGATGTTTTGCATGATTGGTGTCAGCTACTGCGTACATGACTACGTGGACTACGCATAAATGGAAAAGTGGAGCGCTTCATCGTACGCTGCTGAAGGCTGGGTGTACGTAGCTATCTACGTCACGAGCAGCTACGCAGCGTGCGCTCTTTGTCTGGCTCGACCACGACAATCACCACGGACTACACGGCAGTTCGCTCAACAGCTACGTGGACACGGGTGACGAGCTCTTCAGGCTGAATAATGTATTTAGTAACTATAGCTAGCCGCGGCCGCGCGCACCGCGCGCTCGGCGTTATCTTTGTGCGTCACCGGCGCCCCGAAAACCGCCACTGCCGCGTCGGCGATGAACTTCTCGACCGTGCCGCCGAAGCGCTCGATCTCGCGGCGAACGTCGCGGTGATAGCTGCGAAGCAGGGTATCGACGTTCTCGGGATCGGCCGCCTCCGACTGCGGAGAACCGGTATGCGCCACCCAATATGCCGCAAACCGATCAATCGGTGAGGGATAGCGGCTTCCGGTAGCGGGTAGGCGCTCGGGTGGCATGGTGAGTCAAGGACGGGATCTCAGGGAAGTCCGATCCCGTGCCGAGCGTGAGCGAGCGCGAACGGCTGGCCGTGCCGGCGTCCCAGCCGTACACGCCGCCGCCCGCTTATAGGCCGCCGGCCGCCTCTACTCCGCCGCCACCGTCGCGCACTAGGACCCGCCTCCCTACGGCCACCGACAACCTACCACTCGGAACTAGCCAGGGTGACCGGCCGGTTATGGGCGACCGGCCACCCCACGAAGCTAGTACCCAGCTAACCCAGTGTGAATCATTGGGATGGCCGGCCGCTACCCGGATGCGGCGACCGGCCACCCCGAAGGCGACCGGCCACAGCCAGTCACCCATCGGCAACCCTCAGACCACACGCAGAATCAGCACGACGATAAGGATGATGACGAGGATCCCGATAATGCCGTAACCCGTACCAAGCGCCAAGACAACAGGCACGCTCCACCTCCGATAGAACAGTTCCGCGGAATGCGGGCACCGCCAATATGCCCCGACACGCTGGGCGTCGAAACCTCTGAGCCGTCCGGGATGCGACGCGGCCTCGGCCGGAAAACCCCGTCGCGTCCCTCACCGCTGCTGGACGCGTGACTGGCGACCGTCGCGAGTTAGCCGCCAGCCACCCCTCGAGATCGAACGCGGCCGGGAAGTGTGGCGCGGCCGCGTCCCAGAAACCGCGCCACATACACGGGTGGAGGCGCGGCGCAAGGTCGCCGCGCCCAGCGCTCTACTGATGGTCCGGTCTCAGCCGTCCGCACGAGAGTCGAGTTGGCCGGCAACCCTCGTCGCGCGTATGCAGCGTACCGAGAGGCTAGCCTGATGAGTCCGCGTCGGGATGGACACGCGCGGTCGGAGCGTCCTTGAGGTCGGGCTCGACACCTTCCGGTCGGTCTGGGCCACCGTCGGAGGTCGCGTCGGCGTCGTCTCCACCGCTAAGGTCGACACCATCCTCGGTCGCAGGTTCGTCGGAGCCAGTCGTCTTTCCGAGGACTGCGCTGCCGAGTTGCGGATCCTCTGCGAGCATCTCCCTGGGCGCGTCAGATCCCCCGAGCTCGGCTGGCACTATTCCGTCGGAAGCTGCGCCCGCCCACGACCCCTTCTCGCGCGCTTCAGCCTCGTCGGGCGTCGTTCCCCCGCGCTGCTCGCTCGGCCTTACCGAGCCCTTGTCTTGATCGTTGCGAGCCATCGAATCCTCTCGTCGCAGAAGGTGGAACAGTTCGAGTGTTACCCAATCTAGGACGAATCCAAGCGTCCGACGCGAGCGTGAGCCGCAAACCGCGGTCGATCGTCGGGCTAGTCCGTCTTGGCGTCGTCGGGTGTGATCGCTTCGCCGAGTACCTCGCCGAGGCGGCGGGCGACGCTCGGGGGTTCGGTGTCGCTTGCTTTCGCGACTTCGACGGCGACGATTGAGTACGGCGAGTACATCTTGGTCGACTCTGGTGCGCGAAACCACTGGCCGCTGACGATGACGCGTCGCAACTCTTCCAACGCCTCTTCGGGGGTTTGGTCGAGTGGCAGGGGCCAGCGCTGAAAATGTCCGTCGGTGAACGATACCGCCACGAACTGGTCGTCAGTCATATAGGCGTCCTCTCTGTTGCAGCGTATGTGGAGCGTGGAAGGCGGTCAGGCCTCGGCCGTGCGGTTCGATGGGTGTGCTTGGCGCGTCGTTGATACGCGCCGCGATGTCGGCGTGAGAAAGTACGGTGGAAATGGTGACGGTGCCTGCTTTCGTTGAATGGCTCGAGGTTAAGAGGGGTAAACCCGCGGGCGAAGTTCCAGTTCGCCCGTGCGGACAAGATCGAACCAAGCGCGGGCCACCCGGTCACAGGCCGAGTTCAGCTTCGAGATGTGGTTTCGGCTCGACGGCCTTCACCAGGAAGTAGGAGATCCAGTACAGCACCAGCATCGGCACGTACTCGGCCGTCATGGTGATCGGGTCGGTGCCCGGCAGGATGGCGGCGAAGGCGGCCAGAACGACGACGGCCTCGCGCCAGCGCTTCTTCATGAACGACGAGCGCAAGATGCCGACGCGGCCGAGCGCCATCATCACCACCGGCAGCTCGAACACCAGCCCCATCGCAAGCAGCGTCATCACGATGAAGTGGATGTACTGGTTCGCCTGCGGGAAGTAGGTGATGTTCTGGCTGTTGAAGCCGACCAGGAACCGCAACGCCGCCGGGACGACGATGAACCAGCCGAACACGACCCCGATCAAGAAGAGGAAGGGGATCATCAACAGCATCGGCCGGATCGTCTTCAGCGACTCGTCGGAGAATGCGGGGATGATGTACGCGTAGAGCTGGTAGGTCAGGAAGGGCGCGCTGATGATCAGGCCCGTGTACACGCAGACGCCGAGCGTGGTGAAGAAGGCCTCACCGGGCGAGAAGGCGTACAGATGGCGGTGATGGATCGGCCCCGTGAGGAAGTGGAAGATGCGCCCGTATTCGAAGTAGCACGCCGCCACGGCGATCGTGAGCACGCTGATCGAGGCGATCAGCCGCGTGCGCAGCTCATCGAGGTGCTCGACCAGCGTCAGCTCGTCGTCGGATGTCAGTCGGCGGAGGCGTGCCATCTCCGGTCAGGCGTTCGTCGGGCGGGCCGGGTCGACTGTCGCCGGGATGGGCGGCGTGTAGGAGGTCGGCGGGGTGTACGACGTGGGCGGCGAGTAGGTGTGCTGTGGGGGGTTGAGCATGGCTTGTGGTGAGGCGGGTTCGGCGCTGGGGTTGTTGTCGGACATCCCGGCCTTGAACTCGCGGATTCCGTGTCCGAGTGAGCGGCCGGCCTCGGGCAGCCGTTTCGGACCCAAGAACAAGAGCGCGATCACCAACACGACGATCACTTCAGGCAGTCCCAGTTGGAATGGCATGGGTTCGCTCCTATCGGGCAGTCGAGGGGGTTTTGTGTATGAGCGGGTCCGGCAGGCGCGGCGTTGGCCACGCCTGCCGGACGGCGGCTAGCGGCAGGCGTACTTGCCGACGGCCCGATGGATCTGGGCGACGGTCGGCCGGGTCTTTACGACCGAGAACCCTCCGCCACCATGCAGGAACGGGCCGAGGGCGCCGGCAGCGTCTGACACGCACCGAAACAACGCCGGCTCCAAGCACAGATCGTTGGGAAGCGGCCTGCCCAGGATGTCGCGGGCAAGTACGCGATGCTCGGCCTCCACACCCAAGATCCGGGCGGCCAAGTTCGCCAGCGCCGGCTGGTTCAACTCGCAGAAGCGCGTCACCGCGGCACCGTAGGCGCTGATGAACGCGCGTTCCAACTCCACCACGACCGTCGCGAACTCCTTCGGGCTCCCGAACATCCCAGCCGGGTAGTGATACTTGTCCGGGGGCACCGCCGCGCCCGCCCCAACCAGCGTCTTCAGGTGCTGATGCTCCTCAGACAGCGCACCCTTCAGGTACGGCTTCTGATCGCTCAGATGGTCGAACACCGCCCGCGACCTGATGCCGTGATAGTAGGTAGTGACGGCAAGGCCCTCGGCGATCGCCGCGGTGTCAATGATCGTCTGCACCGTGTCGGTGCACGACGCGGCTCGGGCGGCTGTGCTCGAGAGCATCCCCAGCATCCCAGCGCCCGCAGCGACCGCGCCGGCACGTGTAATGAGATCCTTGCGGGAAAGCCCCCCTACTGTCTGCGAGGGATCCTGATCCATGTGAACCTCCTGGTAGTTGACGCTGATCAACAAGGGGTTCGCGGCCCGACACCTATCGGTTCTTGTGGCAATCGAGACGTCGCCGAGCGAGGCGCCCGCTAGCCTGCGACGATGCTCGGGCCAGGAGATCACGTCCCCGCTGTGACCGTGTTCGCCGACGACACCACCCCGGTGAACCTCGCGGCACTGGCCACCGACGGCTCCTACCTGCTTGCCTTCTACCCCTTCGACTGGACCGACACCTGAAGCTCAGAACTCCAACTCCTGCGTGACAGGAGCCGCGACTTTCTCACCCTCGACGTCCCCGTCTTCGCGATCTCGCGAGACAGCCCCTACTCCCACCGCAGCTACAGCGAAAGCCTGTACCTGAACACGATCCCGCTCCTCTCAGACTGGAACGGAGACGCCACATCCTCATTCGCAGTCACCCAAACCCTGAGGGGCATGAAGGGCGTCCCAATCCGAAGCTGCTTCCTCATCGGAAGCGACCACCACATCCACGCATCCTGGCAATACGCAGACGCCGAAGTCCCAGACGCCGACACCCTGCTCAACGCCGCCCGCGCCATGCAACACAAACTCCGCACATGACCAAGTACCTCTGGCCCGCCATCGACGCATCCATCCGTTGGACTCGGGTGTGAAGAACGTGTGGTCGCCCGTCCGAACATCACGAGTGCGTGGCCGTGACGTCCGACTCACTCGTCGGCCGGCATCATCCGCCACTCGGGTCGACGCGCTCAATCGCATACGACTCATCGCCGAGGCTGGAAGGAGGAGAAGGCTCCGACATTCCGCCGGTAGCGCAGCCTCCAGCGGGCCGGACACCCCGGTTTCGCCATTCGAAGCGCAGCCAAGCCGTCAAGCTGCCATGATCCCAGCGTGGACCCAGGTCAGGAACGAGAGTTGAGGACGTGGGCCGTCGCTTTGAACGAGACCGACGAGCCCGACCGCAAGGCGATGGGCCGGGCGATCCTGATCCTGCTTGGACAAATCGAATCGCTCCGAGCCGAACTGGAACGCTCACCCGCCGAACCGCCTTCTCAGACGAAAGAGCCAGGCGTCGGAGTGGAGCTGCCGATTGAACCGCCAGCAGAACCGCTGGCCGTCTACGCCAGCTCGACCGGCGGTATGCGCCGTTGGCTCCGCGCGACAGGCATCCGCAGCCACGACTAGCTCGGAGCGCCGCCCACCAACTAGCGGTCGCGGATGGCAACCCGGCCGCGCGCCGTTACCGGACGCAGCAGAGGAGGCTCTTGACGTCCGTCGAGGGGTTGATCTTGACCCGCCGCCTCGCCGACCCGAAACCGCACGTGCTCTTGGCTAGCTTTCTATCCGTTTGGATAGTTTTCTCTCCAAGGAAGGGAGCGCCGCTCCGCGCAGCGTAGCGGTCGACTAATTAGCGGTCAACACCGCCGGCGCCACCCCGAGCACCTGGATCTCGGCCTCGAGTCTTCCGCGTATCTCGGTGAGCTCGCGGGTTGTGCCGCGGTCGGCCTCGATGAGGATTAGGGCAGCGAATTCTCGGGCGTCGCGGATGGTCTCCGCTGCGCGCTCGCGGTCGTTGTCCATTCGCTCCTGTCCCCGGAACGTCGGTTCGTGTGCTCCGGGATACCCCAGTCACCCAGCGGCGAATCTAACCGCTCCGAGATGGCCGTCAACCCGGGGTTTAGACGCCGATGTTACGGTCGCGCGCGGCGGACCGGGGTTCGCCGTGGAGAGGGTTCCCCGAGCCTCGACCGGAAGTGCAGACAGCCGGTCGAGGCTTGCTACCCGGTTTCTGGGTATATGGGTGATCGGGATGGTCGGCCCGGCCCCGTTACCGACGGCCGGCCATCCCTTTACGTCTCCGCGGCGCGATCTGACGGAGTGGTTGCGGGGTATTAGGTTGTGGGGTGGTCGGTCGTTTCCACAGCCCCGACCGGCCACCCCGCTCCATGGAAACGCCTTAGTTCGGAAGCGGAGAAGGCCGCCCGTCGCAGGGCGACCCCTCCGGTGCCTCTTCGCGCTCCGGCTCTGGAGCGGCGAGAGAGCTGGCAACCCCGCGCCTGGGTCGGTGCGGGAGGTTGGTGCCAATGGGATCCTACCGGCGCGCTGAATGCGACGCCGGTCGCGCCGACTACTTCGGTGGCATCAGTCGGCGCCTAGGAGCCGTCGGCTACTGACACTGTCCCGGCTCGTTTGGACGACGAGCCGGGACGGTCACTCGGATAGTTAGCGCGAGAGCAGCAGGAAGGTAAGGCGGCTGCGGTGAGGGCCGGTGTGGACGAAGACTTCGCCGTGGGCGCCGAGGTATTTGCCGGTGCCGCCAATGATCGCCAGGGCCGGTGTCGCCGTATTGAAGCGGGTCGCGCCGATGCCGGAGATCTGGCCGCCGGCCAGGAGGGCGGTAAACGTGAGTTGGATCCTTCCACCCATGTCCGGCCCGATGCCGGTTATGACCTCGTGCACTTCCAGGTGCCCAGCGGGGGTTCCGTTCAGCTGGATGAGTTGGCCTTCGACAGCGAGTTCGTCGCCTTGGCTGGTTCCGGTTGGGGGATTGTCGATGTAGGTGGCTGCGGTGTTTTGGAGTCGCAGCACCAGGGTGGTGGCGTTGGCGATGCGGGGGACCGTGGTTGGTCGGGCCGTCCGCGTTTGGAACGCCCATGCATGAGGTGGCCGGTGGGTTGCGCCGTTTGCGGCCGAGGCAACACCGATCACGATCGCCGCGACCGCGGCGACGAACCCCACAACCAGCCAATTACGTCTACGCATCGTTCCTCCCGGACATCTTCGCGCCTGTTAGCGATGGGGCGGCGCGGATCGCGAATGCGAAATCCTCACTACCGCCGCCCATCAGGTCGCTCCGCCGTGAGCCAGGCGTACCCACCTGGCCTGCAGGCCGATCTTCGTTCCCCAGCGCGCGACTCCTGCCCAACATTGGCAAGAGACCGCGGAACTGCGGGAACCGTCAGTTGCCGCCGGCGCGTTCTGCGGACGACAACCCCGTGCCACTCGTCGCGCTGGCCGACGAGCGGCGCGGCGGGAAACCGGACCCGTTCATGCGTCGTGGGCGTGCCGCATTCGGCGCAGTCGGCTTCCTTCTGGATTGCGCCCGGCGTCGGCGCCCTGGCGAGGTGTGCCATGCGAGCGGGGTAGATCACGCGACTCGACCAAGCAAGCGCAGCATTCGAACGGGCGCTCGCCCGCGCCGAGGCCGAGGGCGTCGAATACTGGCGCGCCGACCTGCTGCTGCGACTGGCCGCCATCGCCGGACTCCGCGGCGACCCAAAACGAGCCGCAGACCTGGCAGAAGCCGGACTCGAAATCGCCGAGCAACTCGACCTCACCCAACTCCAAAGCGCCTTGCTGTATGGGTGCGGCTTGGCGGCACTCCAGCAGGGCCAGGTCGACGCGTCCCGCTCGTACGCACTCCGCGGCCTCGAACTCTCTCGCAGCGTCGGCGACCACATCTACCAGATCGGAAACGAAGGCTTGCTAGGCGCGGTCGATCTCGCCGTCGGAGACTACCCCGCCGCCGTCGCCCGGTTGCGGCCGCTCCTCGATCGACTCCCAGGGGTCGGCCGGCGACCGAGCACACAATGGATCGCAGCAGACACCATCGAGGCGCTCATCGGAGCGGGCCAGGCCGACCACGCCGGAAGCCTCATGGCGACCGTCGAAGCCCGCGGCCACGACCCAATCGGCGCGACGCTCGCGGCCCGCGTGACCGGAGAAACGTAGGGCTTCTCGTCATCGTTCTGCTCTACACGGCGTCTTGGGTGCTTGGTGTGATGGCCAGTTCGTGTCGGTGACGATGACGGTCAGGGTGAACGGGCCGTCAGCCGCGGGTCGGGTCTTAGCCGCCGCTACTGCACTGACCGGCCTGCTGTCCGAGATCGAAATGGTGACGCGGCCCTCATCGTCCGAGAGGCCGGCGTAGGTGTGTTCGTCGAGTCCGACCCGCGCGTGACCGAGGATGAAGGCGACGGGTACAGGAATCTGCGCCCAGGCGAGCGAGTCGAGTTCGACCTTGAGGAGTATCCCCCCGGCCAGGACGGCTACTACTACCGGGCCTACCGGGTCAAGCCGCTCGACCGCTGAGTGCGCCGGCACGATGCGAGTGTCGAATGCGTCGGGCTAGGCTGCGCCCATGTCTTCGGACAGCGCGCCGCCACGAATCATGGCGGACTTCAACTACGGCGGACGCGACGGCGAGCGCGGGATCGTGTACTTGGACGGCAAGAGGAACGGCGGAGCGCTGTCTCTCGACTACGCAGAACAGTTCGCCGAGGCGGGCGTAGGGCCGGTCGACGGTCTTTCTGTCGTCCTGTTCGAGCCGGATGACTTCGAGGTAGATGCCACCTTGGCAGTCGGGCAGCGTGGTTGGATCGCCGTATATCGGTGGAACGAGATTCGGCGACTCTAAGGGTCTGTGTACGAAATCTGGTCGCCGCTGTTGTCGGAAGCGGCGTGGGATCGCGGCTGGGGTGGTGCGTAAACCGGCGGCGGAGGCTTACAGCGCGATCCAGGTGCCTGCTGTCCCACCCGATGGTTCGTCCGAGCGCGTCTAGTTCAGGCGCGTTAGGAGTAGCGGCGAGCGCGTGGCGGATGTCTTCCGCGCTATCCGTCGGTCGAAATGCGTAGCGGTGGATACCCAAGGCCGAGTCCCTTCGGCTGGTGCTGGAGCGTTAGCCGCGGGGGGATGATCAGATGCAGGCTCGGCCGCGCGACATCACGTTCTGGATGAGTGTCGCTGGGGTCGCCGGCCAGGGGCAGCCAGGTTGGGTCGGGAAGCTCAGCCCGCCGAAATGCAGCGGCGATGCGTGCGTGCATCTCGTCAGTGACATACCTGCTCGGCGCGAGTTCGACGTCAACCCGAGCGCTCCTTTTCGCCACGCTTCGACCTGGACTGCACCCATTCACCCAGGATACGGCAGGGCCACGACGCAGCCCGCCGTACTCAGCGGGTTCGTAGGCGGTTCAGCAGGTAGCTGACCGCCGCGATCTCCACCGGCGACCCGAAGAGGCCGCTGATCGACCGCGTTACGGATGCACCACCAAGGAGGGGGGCCCACCCGGGCGGACGCGCACATCGGAACCCGCATACCAGCCGGCGGGAAGAGCCAGAAGGCCGGTTTTGAATCCCTTATCTCCTAACCCGGGCGGACGCGCACGTCCGACTCGCATGCCAGTCGCCTGCGGAGATCAGCTTTCTTGCGATGTCGACCTCAGCAGTTCACCCCCACTGCCGGACAGAACGAGCGGCCTGCCCAGGTTCACCCGTAGACGGTTCTGCCGTTGGCGACCATGCAACGGACCGCCGTTCTATGCCACCCGTCTGTGCGGTCACATGTTCGGCCGGTGGGACGAACTTCGTGCCTACCTGTCCGCCACCGGCCGGCGCGGTTCAGGCGCACTCGGTATAGGCAGGTTGTGCAAAATCTGTGCAAGTGGGCCTCAGGTGCGTTTCTCAAGAGTGGCTTGGTTGCGTGCAATCCCAGTGCAAGCCCCAGTGTCGCAAAAGTCCTCATGTCTAGGCTAAAATACCGTTTTAGCAGGGATTTTTGGCTCGGAGAGACAGGTCCGATCCATGCTTTGGGAGCAGGGGGGCGCGAGTTCGAATCTCGCCGTCCCGACCTTTCGACCGGCCAGCCGATCGTGGCGTCCCGGGCTACAGTGCGTGCGCGACATGGGGGTGATCAGATGAACGACAAGCCGAACTGGCAGGTCGCGCACCTCGACGACATCGAGCCGCGTGGCAGAGATCTTCCGGTGCGCGAGCACCTCGGGATCCACGCATTCGGAGTCAACGCCTTCACGCCCAGCGACGACGGCACGCTGGTCAGTGAGCACGACGAGGCCGGGACGGGCCAGGAGGAGCTGTACCTCGTGCTCGACGGGAAGGCGACCTTTGAGATCGACGGCGAGGCGTTCGACGCGGAGCCAGGAACACTCGTGTTCGTCGGGCCGCAGTCACGGCGGAAGGCGACCGGCGACGGAACCGTCCTCGTCGTCGGCGCCACACCCGGCGAGGCGTATCAGGGGATCGACTGGGGTGACGCGTGGCCGTTCCACAGCGAGTCGATGACGGCCTACCGCGAACAGCGGTATGCCGACGCGCTCGAAGCTGTCCGCGGTGCCCTCGAGCACATGCCGGACCACGCGGGCTTGCAGTACAACTACGCGTGCTTCGCAACGCTCGCGGGCGACACCAGCGACGAAACGTTCGCCCACCTCCGCCGGTCCGTCGAGCTGCGCCCGCAGTTCCGCGAGGACGCACGCAGAGACGACGACTTCGCCGCAGTCCACGACGACCCGCGGTTCGAGCAAGCTCTTCGCTGAGCGAAGACGGCCTTTCTACGACTCGCGTTCGCGCCGCCTGTTCGCAATCCACGTACCCACGTAGGCGAAAAGCGCGATAAACACGAGGAATCCCACGATCCCCCAGGCGAACAGTGCCTTGAGTCCCAGGATCGTGAGCGCGAAACCGATGATGCCGGCGATGATCAAAAACCCGGCGAGGCGGAGATAGAACCGCGCGCCCAGACCGGGATCTGATTCGTCCGCCATCGGCGAAGAGTGTACCCGGTCGCCCCACCTGCATGTCCGTCGATCCGAGTGTGCGGAGGATCACACACGGTCCGCGCCCGTCGACACAGACGGCGCTGCGATGGCCCCCTAGCCTCACCAGCATGCAAGCCAACTCATCGAGGAGGGCAGGATCATGACGACCAAGACGACCATGACACGAACGATCCGTCTCGCGATCGGGACCGCTGCCGTGCTGGCGCTGATGGCCCAGGCCGCCCAGGCGAAGCCCATCGCCGAGTTTCCCCAGGGCGTCCCGGCCCACGAGTCGACAACCACGCTGGTACGGAAGGGCACCTACATGCCGGTCAGCCCCGCCAACAACGTCGCCGCGGCGCACGCCGCCAACCCGGACAACCGGCGGGCCGCCGTCACCGCCACGGCGAACGCGGGCAGCACCAACTGGGCCGCCGTGTCGATCGGCGCCGGCATCCTGGTCGCCCTCGCGTTGATCTGCGCAGCCGCGCTGCCCGGCAAACGCCGGCGCATCGCACGCTCAACCTGAACCATCGCCGCAGACACCGGCCGGGCGGGCTCTGCCACACCGAGCCCGCCCGGCATCGGCGTGCCCGGGCCCATGACCGCGCCGGGCCGGTCTATCCAGGCATGCGCCGCCACCGCAGACGTGGCGTGACCGAGTTGCCGGCGGCATCGGTCAGCGCGGGCGCTTCGAGCACGAGCTCGTCTCCTTGGAGGTCGACCAGGCGCCTCTGCGTGACACCGATCCAGTTGGGAAACAGCGAGACGTCGACGTGGTGCTCGACCGCCCATGCGGCCTCGTCGGTTGTGAAGCCCCCGGCGTAGGCGATGTAGCCGGCCGCGGCATCCGCGGTTTCGGCCTCGGTCCCCGCGCCCGGATTGGCCGACGCCCAGGCGGCCCGGCCCCTGCGCATGATGTTCACCGCCATCCGGTGCTCGGGCGTGTAGATGAGCGATCCGGCGGCATCCTCGCCCAGCGGGTGGCGGACCCGCCCGGTGGCGGGTATCTGTGTGTACTCGACGAGTTCCCACGACCCAAGCAGTTGGTCGAACAGGGTGGCCATGCGGTCTCCGATGTATCGGCGCGGGTGCCTGACTCCGGCGGTCAATCGTATGCGTACCCTGTGCGGACCACCGCGTATTTTTGGGAGCCCACATGACGACTCCGCCAATCGACAACTATCTGATCGACATGGACGGCGTGCTGGTGCGCGAGGAGCAGGCGATCCCGGGCGCCGACCGCTTCATCCGCGCCCTTCAGGACGCCGGTCGCCCCTACCTGCTGCTGACGAACAACTCGGTCTACACGCCGCGGGACCTCGCCGTGCGTCTCGAGGCCAGCGGCCTGCACGTGCCGGAGGAGTCGATCTGGACGGCGGCGCTGGCCACCGCCCGGTTCCTGCACGAGCAGCGGCCTGGCGGCCGCGCCTACGTCATCGGCGAAGCAGGCCTGACGACCGCGCTGCACGGGGCCGGATACGTGCTCGCCGACCGCGACCCCGACTACGTCGTCCTCGGCGAGACGCGGTCATACAGCATCGAGCGGATCACCCGCGGAATCCGGTTGATCGCCGCCGGCGCCCGCTTCATCGCCGCAAACCCCGACGTGACCGGGCCGTCGGAGGAGGGGATCCTGCCCGCCACCGGTGCTGTGGCGGCCCTGATCTCCAAGGCCACCGGCGTCGAGCCCTACTTCATCGGCAAGCCGAATCCGCTGATGATGCGCGAGGCCCTGCGTGCGATCAATGCGCACTCCGAGGCGACCGTGATGGTGGGCGATCGCATGGACACCGACGTGATCGCGGGAATCGAGGCGGGCATGCGGACGATCCTCGTCCTCACCGGCGTCACGTCGCCGGACATGGTCGAACGCTTCCCCTACCGGCCGTCACGGATCGTCGACTCGGTCGCCGACCTGATCGACGAGATCGAATCGCCGGCATGACGACCCTGCCCCAGGCGGCCCCCACCCGAACCATGCTCGACGGAAACGAGATCCCGGTGCTCGGGTTCGGGACGTGGCCGCTAGACGACGACGCCGCCTTCGCCGCGGTCGGCGAGGCCATTCGAGCCGGCTACCGGCTGATCGACACCGCGGCACGCTACGACAACGAGGCCGGCGTCGGGCGCGCGATCGCGGCGGCGGAGATCCCCCGCGCCGAGGTGTTCGTGACCACGAAGCTGCGCGGCGCACAGCACGGATACGACCAGACCCTCACGGGGCTCGACGAGAGCCTGGGCCGGCTCGGGCTCGAGTACGTCGACCTCTACCTGATCCACTGGCCGCTCCCCAGCATCGGGCTCTTCGTCGAGTCGTGGCGGGCGCTGATCGACCTGCGCGGCGCGGGCCGGGCGCGATCGATCGGCGTCTCCAACTTCACGGTCGACCAGATCGAGCGGCTCGTCCAGGAGACCGGTGTCCTCCCCGCCGTCAACCAGGTCGAGCTGCATCCCGACTTCGCCCAGCCCGAGCTGCGCGCCTGGCACGACGCCCACGGAGTCATCACCGAGGCATGGAGCCCGCTCGGCCGGCACACCGACATCCTGTCCAACCCGGCGCTCGCCGCCATCGCGGCGGCCCACGGCCGCACCCCGGCCCAGGTCGTCCTGCGCTGGCACATCCAGATCGGCGACATCCCCATTCCCAAATCCGCCCACCCGGAACGCATGCGCCAGAACATCGCCGTGTTCGACTTCGAGCTCACCGGCGACGACATGGCCGCGCTCTCGGCGATCGACCGCGGAAACCGCACGGGCGGTGACCCCGACACCAACGTCGAGCTCTGACGGCCAGCCGGAGGGCCGGCGTCAGTCGTAATGGGTGAGATGCGGCCAGAGCGCCGGCCACGATGCGGTGGGCCGGCACAGCAGCAGCGGCAGGCCCTGTTCGTCGTTGTCAAGGCCGACGCCGTCGTTCACGGTCGCCAGCCGGCGGCAGCGCGCGAAGTCCGGCGCGGCGTCGGCGGCAGCGTCGTCGCCGATCACCAGGGCAAACGTGTCGCGGGCGGGTGGCATCCCCCACTCGCTGAACCCGTTGTGACCGCTGTACGCGTGGGGCAGCCCGTGTGAGCGCCCGAGCAGGTCGATCGCTCCGGCCTCGCCGTAGTTGGCCGTAAAGATCGCCGTCCGCCGCCGCTGCACCGCGGGGATCCGCCGCCACGCCGTCGACACCGTCTGGATGAACCGGGGCCATCCCACCGTCTCGCCCAGATCCGGGTTGAGCGCCATCGGCACGCTCCCCTGCAACGAGGTCTCGGGCAGCAGCGGCAGCGCGATCACCGCGCTGATCGCGGCCGAGACCACGACCGCCGCTGCCAGCGCGCGCGTGCGCCCAGGCGCGCGGAGCGTCCACCGCGCGGTCGGCACGGCCCCCAGACCGAGCAGCGCCGGGTAGAGGCTCGCGAGGTAGTACGCCTTGCCGTCGCCGGCGATATAGAGCACCGCCAGCAGCACGTAGGTCAGCGGCACGAACCGAAGGTGGCGCCACGCCGGCATCCGAAACGGCGCGACCAGGCCGGCCACCCAGACCGGCACCAGCACGGGGCTCACCATCACCAACTGGAACGGCACGAAGCCGACCCGGCCCCCCTCGGCGGATCCGGCAATGTTGTGGGCCACCGTCAGCTGCGGCCAGCCATGCGCCGCCTGCCAGATCACGTACGGCGAGGCCAGTGCGACGGCGATGACGACTCCGGCGGCCGTCCACCACGAACGCAGCGGCCACCGCGGGCCCACCACCAGAAGCGTGACCAGGACGACCGCGGCCACCAACCCGACCTGGGGCTTCGCCTCGCTGCCGACGCCGACGACCACGCCCGCCGCCAGCACGCACGCCCCGCTCTCGCGCACGATCGCCCGCACCATCAGCCACACCAGCAGGGTGGTGCTGAGGAGATCGAAGGTGGTCGTCGAGACGATGTGCCCGACCGCGAGCGCGAACCCCGACGACGCCGTGCACCCGGCCGCGATCACCTGGGCGCGACGCCCACCGCCGACCTCCTTCGAGACGAGCGCCGCCAGCACCGCCGTCGCCGCCGTGACGAGCGCGGAGGGCAGCCGCAGGACCACCAGCGACCCCGGCGCGAGCTGGTTCATCGCCCAGCTCAGGAGCGGGACGAGGGCCGGCTGATCGGGATAGCCGAAGGCCGGATGGGCGCCCGCCGCGATGAAGTACATCTCGTCGCGGTGGTAGCCGTATCGCGTGCTCGTCGCGACCAGCACCAGCAATGGAACAGCGGCGATCGCCCACACCCATCCCGAGAGCTCGGACCGGCGCCCCGTCACATCGAACGCCGCCGTTCGCCTACGGCGTCCCGCCGGCGGCCCGCGTGCTCGTCTCTGCGAGCAGGGCATCGCACTCCGCGACCGAGGGGGCCGCGCCCAGCTGGGCGAACATCGCGCGTGCCCGGGTGATGGGTTCGCCGGCCTCGCCGGTCCGGCCGAGCGCAACCAGGCACCGGCCCCTGCCGACCAGGCAGCCGGCCTGCTCCCAGACGACGGTCAGCGCGGCGAAGGCCGCGCTCGCCCGATCGAACAACGTCAGCGCGGCGGCCGGATCGCCGGCGGCCTCGACGCAGAGCGCCGTGGCCAGATCGACGGCGGGGGGTAGCCGCAGGCCATGCGGCTTCGCGCGCCCCACCAGTGCGCTCGCAAGCGCCGTGTCACCGGCGGCGAGCGCCGCGTGCACCGCGCGGGGCGCCTGCCAGCACGCGAACATCCCCGCCGCGTGCGAGGCGGCCAGCTCCCGCAGCAGCTCGACCGCCTCGGCGGGGCGGTGCTGGGCGAGCCGCAAATCGGCGGCAGCGGCCAGCCCTGGATCGCGCACCTGCGGCTCGAGCGACGTGTGCACGATCCCCAGGATCTCGTCGACCAGCGCTGCGGCCTGTGCGAGATCGCCACGGCGGAGGTGAATGGTGGCCGCAGAGGCGGCGGCCATCGCGATGGTGTCGGCCGCGCCGGACGCCCGCCCGCCCTCGAGCGCCTCGACGGCCACGGCCAGGGCGTCGTCCCAGCGTCCGAGATCGGTGAGCACCCAGGGCATCTCACGCTTGACCCACGCCGTCGTCTGACCGCGGCGCTCGGCCTCCCGCACGCCGATCTCGTACACCGCGAGGCCGGCGGCCGGGCCCTCGTGGATCCAGAGCGGGCTCGCAAGGTTGATGGCGGCGATCGGCGCCCATGCGCTCCCGGCCTCCAAGACGACATCGAGGCCTCTGCGAAGGTCGGCAAGCCCGCCCGCATCGCCCAGATCGCACCGGCCAACTCCGCGAGCGGCGAGCGTCAGGGCCACGTCGCCGGGCCCACCGAACTCCTCGACGATGGGAAGCGCGGCGTCGGCAGCCGTGATGGCCTCGTCCGGTTGCTCTCTGAGCATGAAGACCGCGGCGTTGATCGACAGCGCGCGCGCGAGCTCCGGGCCGGGAAGCGGCTCGAGGAGCTCGACCGCCCGCTCCGCCAGGGTCAGCTTGTCGATCGTGCCGTCGTTCGTCAGGATCGACCTCCAGGTGAACACACGGCCGAGCGTCCGATCATCGCCGAGTTCCAGGGACGCAGCTTCGGCCCGGTCCATGAGAGCCCGCTGCGTCTCGAGGTCGGCGCCAAGCGCGTATCCGGCCTCGACGGACTGCATGAGTGCCGGGCCGAGGCGCGGATCGCCGTCCTCGATCAGATCGCAGGCGCGCATGGAAAGCCGCCTGGCGGCCGCGGTGTCGACGCCCATCGTCGTCCCACTTGCGGTCAGGAGATGATCGATCGCCGCGCTTCGCAACATCTCGGGATCGGATGTCCCGGTCACCTCGGCCAGCTCGAGCGCCGTGAGGTAGTGGTGCGCGAGGATCTCGGCGTGGTCCGCGGCTCGCGCGCCGGTGGCCGTCTCGATCCACCGCGCCGCCGCGACGTGCCGCTCGACCCGCTCGGCCCGCGGGATCTGGCCGTACGCGACATCGCGCACCAGCGCGTGCCAGAACACGTACTCCTGCTCGCCCCCAACCGACGACAACCGCGCGGGCTTCACCAGCTCCTTGCGCGTCAGCTCGTGCAACGCCGAGCGGACGCCGCTCGACGTCCAGTGCGCCAAGCTGGGCGACAGCCCCGGCCCAGAACACCTTGCCGATCACCGCTGCGTCCTGGATCAGCCGCTTGCGCTCGGGATCGAGCGTGTCCAGGCGTGCGGCGATCAGCGCCTGGACACTGCCCGGCACGTCGGCGTCGTCGACACCCCGGTCGCGCAACATGCGGACGAACTCCTCGGCGAACAGCGGATTGCCGCCGGCACGCTCGAGCAGCATCACCTGCGTCTGCGCCGGCAGCACGCTTCGCTCCAGGAGCTCGGCGATCAGGCGGGCGGTGTCAACGTCGGAGAGCGGAGACAGCGAGACCGTCGTGGCGTTCCGCTTCCCACCGCCCCACTCCGGATGCTTCTCGAACAGCTCCGGCCGGGTCGTGCAGACGCAGAAGATCGGCACGCCCGACGACCACTCCGCGAGATGGTCGATGAACTCGAGCATCGACCCGTCAGCCCAGTGCAGATCCTCGAACACCAGCACGAGCGGCGTCCGCACGGCCAGCTCCTCGAGGAAGCTGCGCCACGCCGCAAACGATTCGTCACGATCGCCACCCTCACCGCGGGTGCCGAGCCCCACGAGCGGCGCCAGCCGCGCGCGCAGCCAGGCGGCCTCGGGCATCTCGGCGAGCATGCCGTCGAGCCTGGCGGCGGCCTGGTCGGGCGCGTCTGACTCGAGGATTCCGGCCTGCGCCTTGACCACCTCGCCGAGCGCCCAGTACGCGATTCCGTCGCCGTAGGGAAGGCAGCGGCCCTGGCGCCACGTCACGAGCTCCGGGCGATCGTCGACCCACCGCCGCAGCTCCGAGACCAGGCGGGTCTTGCCGGCGCCCGGCTCACCGGCAACGGTCACGAGCTGAACCCCGGTCTCGTCCACCGACCGCTCGAACAGACGCTCGAGGAGCTCGAACTCGCGCTGGCGGCCGACGAACGGTGCCGCCGCCGGCGCCTCCGTGTCGACACCGAATCGCGACCGGGCGTGCAGCGCCCGCCAGACCGGCACCGGCTCCGACTTCCCCTTCAGCTCCACCGCGGGAAGCTCCTCGTAGTCGATTGTCCGCTCGGTCGCCCGATGCGTCGCCTCGCCAACCAGGATGCCCCGCACCGGCGCGGCGTTCTGCAGCCGGGAGGTGGTGTTGACGACGTCACCGGCGACCATCCCCTCGCCCTGCGCGGGGTCGCGCTCGAGGTTCACGAGCACCTCGCCGGTGTTGACGGCAAGCCGGACATCGAGGTCGGTCGCCTCGACGATGCGCAGCGCTGCCCGCACCGCCCGCTCGGCGTCATCCTCGTGCGTCACCGGCGCCCCGAACACCGCCACCACCGCGTCGCCGATGAACTTCTCGACCGTGCCGCCGAAGCGCTCGATCTCGCGGCGAACGTCGCGGTGATAGCCGCGCAGCAGGGCGTCGACGTCCTCGGGATCGGCCGCCTCCGACTGGGCCGTGAACCCCACGAGATCGACGAAGAGCACCGACACGATCTTGCGCTCCCGCACCATCCGACGAGTGTAGGCCGATTGCCCGTTCCGAGTGGTACAAGTCGGTCGTGAGCTTCGGCTACAGCACCGTCGGTTGGGAGGAGTTCTTCCTGTGCGCGGGCATCGCGACGGCTGCGCTCAGCGGGCTCATCTTCGTCGCCCTCAGCATCAATATCGCGAAGGTGCTCGAGATCGACAGGCGCGAGGGCCAGAACTTCTTGAGCGGCCGCGCTCTGGAAGCTCTGGTCGACCTGCTCATCGTCCTCGCCATCAGCATCATCGGGCTGACTCCGGGCATCGCCCACGGCGTGCTTGCGGCGGTCATCCTGGTCGCCGCCGCCGCAAGCGCCGTCTCGCCGGCGCGGGCCCTCATGGCCAGCCGCGGACAGTCGCCGCTCGGCACCGCGACGCTGATCCGGGTCGAGACCGCGATCGCGCTGACCATCGTCCTCATCGTCGCCGGCGTGACCCTTGCAGCCCATCACGGGGGCGGGCTCTACTGGATCCCGGCCGCCTTCATCCTCGCGATCCTGGTCGCCGCCATCAACGCCTGGGTGCTCCTGGTCGAAGTTGCCCGCTGAGCCCGATCGCCCCTGAAAAACCGATGGTGATATCGTGGCGGGGCGTCGCAGCTCCTACCTTCGGCTGCGACGGCGGCCTCTGGCCCGAACGCTCCGGCCAGCCGATGACGCCGGACTGCGTGCGGTCCGCTCCTGGGGGTGCAGAGACATGCGACAGTGGTTCACTCCGCTCAGATGGGCGACGGCATCGGCCCGCCATCCTCGACGTGTGGTCGCCGTCTGGGGGGTCATGCTGCTGGTGTCGGTGGGGATCGTCGCGGCCCTGCTCGGGTCGGCGACCACCACGCAGGTGTCGTTCGTCAACACGCCCGAGTCCAAGCACGCCGATCAGCTGATCGCCGGGCCGATCGGGATCCGCACCCAGGACTCCGAGACGGTCGTGATCCAGCGGGTCGGCGGCGGCGCGCCGCCGCGGGCCGCCGTCCAGCGGCTGGCCGCGCGCATCCAGGGTCTGGGGCAATCGAAGGTCAATGCGGTCTTGACGCCGTGGAACGGCGGCGGCCCGCGGCTGATCAGCACCGATCACAGCACCGTGCTCCTGAGCGTCGTGATGGCGGGGAGCGAGACGAACGCCGTCGACTCTGTGGCCAAGGTGGTCGCGCTCGCCGACGCGGCGAGCGCGGACGGCCTGCATGCGCAGGTGACCGGCCAGGCCGCGATCGGCCGCGACACCAACACCACCGCCGGAACCGACCTCCAGACCGGTGAGTCGATCGGGATTCCGGTGGCCCTGGTGGTGCTCCTGTTCGTCTTCGGCACGGTCGTCTCGGCGCTGCTCCCGATTGGCCTGGCCATCGCCGCAATCATCGTCGCGTTGGCCCTCACGAGCCTGGTCGGGCACGTCTACCAGCTGTCGTTCTTCGTGACCAACATGATCACGCTGATGGGGCTTGCCGTCGGCATCGACTACTCGCTCTTCATCGCGTCGCGCTACCGCGACGAGCGCGCGGCCGGCGAGCCGGTCGCCGCCGCGATCGAGATCGCCGGCAGCACCGCCAGCCGGGCCGTGCTCTTCTCCGGCATGACCGTGGTGGTCGCCCTGGTCGGCCTGCTGATCGTCCCCTCGACGATCTTCCTGAGCCTCGCCATCGGCGCGATCCTGGTGGTGCTCTGCGCGGTGGCCGCGGCGATGACGCTCCTGCCGGCAACGCTCGTCCTGCTTGGCCCCCGGCTCGAGGCCGGGCGCGTCGGCCGGCTGCTACCCCGAAGGTTCCGGCGGGATCAGACCCAGGCCACCTCGCGGACCGGCTTCTGGCCGCGTGTCGTCGGCGGCGTCATGCGCCGGCCGGTGCTGTGCGGGGGCGTGGTCGTGGTGCTCCTGGTCGCGGCCGCGCTTCCGTTCGCGAGCATGAAGACCGGATCGTCGGGCGTTGCCTCGCTCCCACACGGCCTGAGCTCGCGCCAGGCGTACGAGACGCTGCGCAGTCACTTCCCGGTCGGAAACGTGGCGCCGGCCCGGATCCCGATCGTGGGCAACCCGGCAAGCCCGGCAAACCGCGCCGCCATCGCCAAGATCACGGCCGCGGTCGCGTCCGACCCGATCTTCGGCCGGCCGCAGCTCGAGCCCGGGGCGAGCGCGCGCGGAGCCGTGCTGGCCGTGCCCATCAACGCCGATCCGACCAGCGCCAAGGCAACCCACGCGATCACCCGGCTGCGCGCCGCGACCCCGCTTCCGGTGACCGGCGAGGCGGCCCAGAACCTCGACTACTACACGATCTCGCGCGACTACCAGCCGATCGTCTTTGCGATCGTGCTCGCGCTCAGCTTCATCGTGCTCCTGCTGGCGTTCCGGTCGGTGGTCATCCCGATCGTCGCCATCGTCATGAACCTGCTCTCGGTCGGCGCCGCCTACGGGCTGCTCACCTTGGTGACGCAGAAGGGATACGGCGCGGGGCTGCTCGGGTTCCAGCGCGTCGACGTGATCGAGGCGTGGATCCCGCTCTTCCTGTTCGCGGTCCTGTTCGGCCTCTCGATGGACTACCACGTGTTCCTGATCTCGCGCATCCGGGAGCGGTACGACGCAACCGGCGACACGCACCTCGCGATCAGCGAGGGGATCAGCTCGAGCGCCCGCCTGATCACGGGCGCCGCGCTGATCATGGTCGCCGTCTTCGCCGGCTTCGCGCAGGGACAGCTGGTGATGTTCCAGCAGATGGGGTTCGGCCTGGCCGTGGCAATCCTGATCGACGCAACGCTCGTGCGCACCGTGCTCGTTCCCTCGGTCATGAGCATCCTCGGCCCGTTCAACTGGTACCTGCCGGGCTGGCTCTCGTGGCTCCCCAACCTCAGCATCGAGGGCCGGCCGGCGAGCTCAGCCGAGCCGGCCACGCCTGACCACACCGTCCCCGTGTGACCACCGAGCAGCGTGGCCTCCACGTGGTGTTCGGCACGGGGCAGGTCGGGCGTGCGCTCGTCGCCCGGCTGGCCGGGATGGGCGTCGCCGTGCGGGCGGTGTCACGGCACCGCCCGGATGCGCTCCCCGATGCCGCCGACTGGCGGGCCGCCGACGCGACCGATCCCGCAGCCGCCGCCGACGCCGCCACCGGCGCGGCGGTCGTGTACCAGTGCCTCAACGCGCCATACACCGGGTGGCCGACCCGATTCCCGCCGCTCCAGCGCGGTGTGCTCGCGGCCGCCGAACGGACCGAGGCGCTGCTCGTGAGCCTCGAGAACGTCTACTGCTACGGCTCGCCTGAGGGCAGGCCTCTGACCGAGGACCTTCCGCTGGACGCCGCCACCGTCAAGGGGCGGACGCGCGCGGAGATGGCGCGCGAGCTCATGGCCGCCGCCGACGCGGGCCGAGTGCGGATCGCCGTCGGACGGGCGTCGGACTTCTTCGGCCCGGGCGTGACCGAATCGGCGCTCGGCGAGCGGGTCTTTGCCCACGCGGTCGCCGGCCGGCGCGCCGACATCCTCGGCAACCCCGGCCTGCCCCACACCTACAGCTACGTGCCCGACATCGCGACCGGCCTGGCGACGCTCGGCACCGACGCACGCGCCGTCGGTGGAGTCTGGCACCTGCCCGGCCCCGAGACGGTCACGACCAGCGCGGTCATCGCGCTCGTCGCCGACGCGGTCGGACACCCGGTCGGCGTGCGGACCATGCCCAAGCTCGCCGTCCGCGCCCTGGGGCTGTTCAACCCGGTGATGCGGGAGCTGGCCGAGATGGCCTACGAGTTCGAGCAGCCATTCGTGCTGGACACGACCAAGTATCAGTCCACCTTCGGCAGCGCGGGCACACCCCTGGCAACCGCCGTCGTGGAGACCGTCGCCTGGTACCGGGACCGGGCCAACAGCCCCTGACCGGGTCACGCCTCCCGTTGGGCGGCGGCCTGGATGGTGGCGACCACGATCTGGCCACCGACCGGGATCCGCAGGAGCGGCGCCGTCTGGCGGTTGGAGGCGTGGATGCGGACGCCGTCGCTGTAGGCGTCGAGCCCCGCGAGCTTCGCGTAGGGGGTCTCGATCGTCTTGCGCGCACCCATGAACACCACCCGTTTCGACGAGACGGAGATGATCCCGGTGTCCGCCGCCTCGAGGTGGGAGCCGACGACGACGCTCTTCCCGCGGAACGACCCGGTGCGGTAGCGGACGCCCTTGGCGATGGGGATGCTGACGCCTCTCGATCCGCCCCGGAACTCGCGGTCGACGACCTCCTTCATCAACGCGGCGCCCGTTTCGAGATGAACCGTCTCGCCCCGTTTCGCCATCAGGCGGGCATGGCCGGCGGGTACCTCCGGCAGCCGCCCGTCGTTGATCCGCGCGATTGTCATGTGCATCACTAACCCCCTGAACTCCGCGCCGTTCAGATCCGCCCGGCTCACGCCGAGCGCGTCCCCGGCCTGCGTCACCCGCGCCTCGTCGGCCGGCGTGAGAACGTCGTCTGCGAGCAGCCGGTTGCAGAAGGCCAGCAGCGCGGCGTGGGCGTCGGTCCGGTGCCGGGGATCCGCCAGCTCGCGGAGCTCCGCGAGCGTCTCCGCCGAGTCGTCCCCGCCGCCGAGGTGGGTGCAGGCGGCCCGGTAGCGCTCGTCTTCGAGCCGCTGCTGCTCGTGCTCGACGCGGCGCCGGGTGAACCACCCGCGCACACCCTCCTCGGCGGGGACCGGCGCCGGGGCAGGCTGCGGCCGCACGTCGGGCGGGGCGCTCGCAGGCGTGTCCTTGGCGACCGCCGCGCCGCACACGGAGCAGAAGTTGGCACTCGGCGCGAGTTGCGCCCCACAGCTTGCACAGGACACCGCGCCAGCCTACCGCGAAGGCCCCAACCGCCCGCGGTATCATCGAGGGAATGCGCCGAAGCGAGGATGACCGCGTGATCCGCGAGATGCTCGCGCCGAACCTGGACGACGCGCTGTACGCGCTCGGCTTCTGGGTTCGCCGCCACCGGCGGCTGCGGTTCTACCACCGGGCGGCCCGCCGCGAGGCCGAGCGGAGCATCACCTTCTGGCAGTCGCGCGCGATCTCGGATGCCTCGCGCTCTCCGGTGGCGCTGGTCTTCTCCGGCCGCACCGCGGTGCACGTGATGCGCCTCACCGCCGCGTACCACACCCGCCGTATCCTGGCCCGGCTCACCTTGCTCGCGCTGATAGCGGTCGCCGCCGTGACGGCGCTCGGCATGCTTATCCGTTAATCGCGCAGCTTCCAGCTGACGTAGGCGCTCCACACGGTCACGTAGAACACGATCGCCCCGACGATCGCCACGGGCCCGATCCACAACCCCGAGAACCAGTGCGTCAGGCCGACGAAGAGGCAGACGGCGAAGACAATCGTGCCGGCCAGAATGCTTCCCATGTCCGGCCCAGTCTACGGATTCGGCGAGCACGGCTCCGTTAGGCTGCGCGCGTGCCAAACGCCGACCACGGCCATGTGCCGCGCGAGGATGGGTTTGCGATGCCGCCCGAGTGGGCGCCGCACCAGCTCACGCTGATGGCGTGGCCGTGCCGGGTGGACGGTTACACGCTGGAGGAGCGCGGTACGGGGCCGGAGTCCTACGAGCAGGTCAAGCCCGAGCAGGCCGCGGTCGCCAATGCGGTTGTGGAATTCGAGCCGGTGCTGATGCTCGTGCGCCCGGAGCAGGTGCGCGAGGCGCGGGCGATGCTCTCGTCACGCATCGAGCTGCTCGAGGCAGAGCTCGACGACGCCTGGATGCGCGACAACGGGCCGATCTTCGTCCGCGACGGCCGCGACCGGATCGCGCTCGTGCAGTTCGGGTTCAACGCCTGGGGCGAGGTGTTCGGCACCTACGCGGCCGACTCGAAGGTGCCCGAGTTAGTCGCGGCGCACCTGGGGGTGCGGCGATACGTCGCTCCGATGGTGCTCGAGGGCGGGTCCTTCTTCGTGGACGGCGAGGGCACGCTGATCACCACCGACCAGTGCCTCCTGAACCCGAACCGCAACCCCCACATGACCCTCGCGCAGATCGAGTCGGTGCTGCACGACCATCTCGGCGTCGAGCAGGTCATCTGGCTCGACGAGGGTCACTACGACGATTTCTCAACCGACGGCCACATCGACGACATCGCCCATTTCCTCGCGCCGGCCAGGGTGATTCTGCACGCCCCCTCCAACCCGCTTCACCCCGACCACGCCAAGGGCGTGGAGAACGCGAGGCGCCTGAGAGCGACTCCGGATGCGCGCGGACGCACCGTCGAGGTGGTCGAGTTCGACACGGGAGCGCCCGACGGCATCCCCTACCTCAACCTGTACGTCTGCAACGGCGGCGTGATCGCACCCGTGGTGGGTGCCTCCGAGGATGCGGTCGCCCTCGAGCAGATTCGCGCGGCCCACCCCGATCGCGAGGTGGTCACGGTCGGCGCGGAGGTGCTGTTCAACGCCGGCGGCGGCGGCCCCCACTGCATCACGCAGCAGGTCCCCGCCGGCACCTACGCCACGTAGTCCGATGACCGGGGACAGTCCCCGGTCGGATGTGGTCACGAAAGTGCAACGACGATCGGTGGGGGACTGTCCCAGGGTTGTGCGACCGCCCACCTAGAGATAGCATGGGAGCTATGGAGCGGATGCGGCGTCACTCGTGGCTGATCGTGATCGTCATCGGCCTTGCGACCTTGGCGGCCGCCGGGGTAGGGAGCGCCATGAGTGGCGCCTCGGAGCGGTTCGCGGTGGAGTTCCTCGTCTTCGAGCTGACGCCGTTCCTCGCCCTGGCCGCGGTGGCCCAGAGGCTCCCATGGTGGGTGTGCCTGGTGGCCGCGATCGGGTTCTCGGCGCTGACCCTCGCCACCTTCCGGGACGTGCGCGACAGCACGTCGTCGACCGCGAGCATCGCCCTCCTCTTTCTCCCGATCATCCTCGTGCTGGCCGTGCCGATACTGCTCGCGGTGTGCGAAGCGGTGCGCGTCGTGCGACTGCGCCTCGCCGGAGGGACGGTCGCGATGCCGGGGTGGCCGTACCTGGTGCTCGCCCTGGTGCTCGGCTCGATCGGGTTTCTCGTCCTGTCCATGTTCGGCCTCATCGCCGGCCTCGCGCTGACGTTCGCCATCTGGGCGAAGCGATCTGCCCGCGCGAGTCGAGCGCAACTCCAATAGCGCTCAATTCAGGGCCTCGTATCCTCGGCGCGGCCCCGGCCTCGGCCCACAACACTGCAGGCCGGGGCCACATCATCCGGCAATCCTCGCGCCGTACGCTCGCTGTGGAGTGCAGATCCCCCAGGGTCCGGGCGCCGGGCCGAGCCAGTCGACCGATAGCGAGAGCCCCATGAGCGAACGGGTGTCAACCGACGTGAAGTCCCGCACCGACGACGGCGCATTTACGGCGTTCGCCGGCCTGCGCCCCAGCCGTGATCCGCTCGGCCTGGGCGAGCGGGGTCTGAGCAAGGTCCCCGAGATCACGATCTACTTCTGGATCATCAAGGTGCTGACCACCGGTCAGGGCGAGGCCACCTCCGACTTCCTCGTCCACCGCCTGTATCCACCAGTCGCCGTCGTGCTCGCCGGCATCGCCCTCGTGGCAGCACTGATGTTGCAGTTCCGGACGCACCGCTACAACGTGTGGGCGTACTGGCTCGCCGTCGTCATGGTGAGCGTCTTCGGCACGATGGCCGCCGACGTCCTGCACATCGGCCTGCACATCCCCTACTACATCTCGACGACGTTCTTTGCGATCGTGCTCACCATCGTCTTCTCGACCTGGTACGTGAGCGAGAAGACGCTCTCGATTCACAGCATCACCACCCGCCGCCGCGAGATGTTCTACTGGGCCGCGGTCATGACCACGTTTGCGCTCGGCACGGCGGCCGGTGACATGGCCGCCAAGACCCTCGGACTCGGCTACCTGGGCGCGGGGTTGATGTTCGCCGCCCTGATCGCGGTGCCGGCCCTGTGCTACTGGGGGTTCGGGCTGAACGCGATCGTCGCGTTCTGGTTCGCCTACATCGTCACCCGCCCACTCGGGGCCTCGTTCGCAGACTGGATGGGGGTGCCGAAGGCGCTGGGCGGACTGGGCTATGGCCGTGGAGTCGTCAGCCTGGGCCTGACAATTCTCATCGTCTGCTTCGTCACCTTCCTGGCAGTGACCAAGCGCGACGTGAAGCCGGAAGACGCCACCGCGTGACGCGCTGACGCATCGAGCTCAGAGGTGGAATGCGCGGCGCAGGCCGCCCGAGTGGCAGGCGCCCCGGCGGCACGGGAGGTGCAGCATCGACTCCCAGGCGCGCAGCGCGCTGTAGTGGTCGAACGCCTTGCCAACGAGTGCGGCCGGGGTTGACGGCGAGATGACGATGAAGGGGATCGGCGTCGTCACGGTGCCCGTACCGCTGGCCGTGTCGAACCAGATGAAGATCGCGGTGTCGCCGTCCACATACGGGTGGCGGTGGAGCAGGCCGTGGCTGCCGCCGAGCAGCGACTGCAGCCACGCGCTGGCCTGGGCGGGGGTGCCGTCGTGCATGTCATGCTGGAGGTTGGGCGCAATCCACGTGAAGCTCCGCCGGAGCCGCAGCGGATGCGCCGGCATGGGCACCACGTCGCGGACGCAGACCCTGTGGGGGATGCGCGTGTAGTAGACGGCCGGGACGTGCCTCGGGACGTAGAGCGAGGTGTCGGTCGCATCGCATGGCGTGGGCATCGACTCGGCGAACGTCCGCCACCGCCGCCCGCCGACCTGGCTGAAGATGTTGCCGCCGCCGCTCGAGCAGGCCGGGCCGGGCAGGCAGTCGCTCGTGGTGACAGTCCTGCCGCCGGTCGCGGCCAGGTAGTTCGGCAGGCTGCGCGGAAAATGCACGGCCTGGTAGTCGGTCGCCGACCCGCACTCGGCGGCGAGCGTCTTGAAGTAGCTCGGTGGAGCGCTCGAGCCCAGGATCTGCCCGTAGGAGTGATTCTCGAACGCAATCACCACGATATGCCGCCACGACGGCGCCCGGCGGACGTGGCCGCACGGTGACCCCGCCGCCGCGGCGCTGACCCCCACGCCAGACGTCGCAACCGTCGCCGCGGCCACCACTCCAAGCAGAACGACAGCACGCCGAAGCGCCACCCGAAATCCACGCATGTAACGACCCCTCAGCCCTCGTGGTTTACGGCGTGAGCGTTGCCGGAATGTATGAGAGCGGCATGAGGGATGTCAGACGCGCGGGTGGCACATCCACTCGGCGAAGCTCCCTTCGTGGTTACGGTGGGGAGTTAGGAGCAATGAGCCCAAATGGGGCGGTTCCGCGTGAGCTCCATCCCGCTGGCCGGTCACGGTGTGAGCCTCGTCGTGGTGTAGACGAGCACAATGGAGACACCAAGCATCAGCGGGAACGCAATCTTGACGAAGGCGTCGATCCGGGTCGATCGGCCGAGGCCGGCGAGCGCCCAGAAGAGCGGGAAGGCGACCAGGCCCAAGCGACCGATCGAAAGCAGCGTGCCCGCACTCGTCGGGATAACGACTACGAGGGCTGCGTAAATCAGGTACTCGCCAGGAAGCCGCATCCGCCAAGCGTGCACGAACAGTCCGCACCAGAGCACGGTGAAGGCGACATCGAGGCCGGCATCGAGGCGGCCCGCCTGGAGTACGCCGTACCACAGGGTGTGCGCGAACACGAGCGGCAGAATCGAGACAGACCGGTGCCAGCCGTGTTGCTGGGCGCGAAACGGTGCGAGTGGATCGCCGGTGTGAACGCCGAGATACGCGAGGAACGCCACCTGCGCTGCAACCGGCAACAGCAGAGGCAGAAGTGCGCGCCGGGACCGGCGCGTTCCGTACATGCGCCAGGCGAGCGCGGGCACGAGGGCGATCCCGACCGGCCGGGTGAGCACCGCGAGCGCCGCGAACACGCACCCGCCCCACCCCCGCCCGGCCGCGGTGAGCGCGAACGCGGAGACGCTGAGCGCCAGGAACAGGCTCTCGGAGTACGGCAGCGAGAACACGAACGCGTACGGACAGAAGGCCAGATAGAGCACCGCCCGCGCGGCCGTTCCGCGATCGAGGGTACCCAGCCCCACGTCGTAGAGCAGGCACAGGGCCGCGCCGAAGAGCGCCGTCGAGAGCAGGCTCCCCCAGAGCGTCATCGGGCCCGGCAGGACGGACACGATGCGGTAGGCAAGCGGATAGAGCGGCGAGAAGGCGACCACGTTTGCGTGGTGACCGTGCGCCCCTGCGAGGTCGTATCCGTGCAGGGCGATCCAGCGATACCAGCTGGCGTCCCAGCGCCCGAGCGGCGAGAACAGGGCCGCAAACGAGAGGCCCGCCGACGGTGGCCGCCGTGTCTCCCACCCCGCTGCGGCAATCAGTAGGTAGACGCAGACGCGACTGGCGGCCAACACGGCCAGCGGGTAGCGGTGGGCTCGGAGCCACTCGCGAGTAATACATTGCATTGCATAGTCATATATGCGAGAAACCCCAACCGCCAGACCTTGTTATGGTTTGCAAAGAAAGGTGTGGTGATCTCGGGTGCGCTCGCAGACGCTGAAAGGGCACCTCGACATGCTGATCCTGGCCGCCTTGAACGGCGACCCGGCGCACGGATACGCCGTGCTCGAGCGCCTGCGGACGCGCAGCGAGGGCGTCTTTGACCTGTCCGAAGGCACTATCTACCCCGCCCTGCACAGACTCGAGGCGGCCCGACTGGTCAAGAGCAGGCGCGTCATGCATGAAGGCCGGGGCCGCCGGGTCTATTCCCTGACCGACCGAGGCACGCGCACGCTGGCGGACTACCGACAGGAATGGGTGCGCTTCGCGGGCGGTGTCACCCGGATCGTCGAGGGCACGGGGTGAAGTCCGGGGACGTCGACCGGACGTTGCGCACGTTCCGGGGGCTCACCCGCGGAGCACGTCATCGGCGACGGATCCAGGAGGAACTGGCCGATCATCTGCACGAGGCCTGCGCCGACGAGCAGGCGCGGGGGCTCGGCCTGGAAGCGGCCGAGCGACGGTCGGTCGAGCGGTTTGGCGACCCCGTAGCGATCGCCGAGGCGTTCCCCACTTCCCGCTGGCGCTGGCCGGTGGCCGCCGTCCTGCTGGCGGGTGTGGCGGCGCTCGTGTGGGCGGATGTGGCCACGCACCAGGCATCGATCCGCACCTGCCTGGGAGGCCGGTGCCCGACATGGGTGCCGGAGGCTCCACAACACCCGATCCGCGAACGTGTCGAGGCGGTCACAGCCGCCGCAGCGGCATTGCTCGCGATCTGGATGGCCATCAGCGCCCGTTGGCGCCGCCACCGCGCAACACGTGCGTATCAGGCAGCGCTCGCCAATGAGGCGGAGACGCCTCGGGCGATCAGCACCGCCACGCTCGTTCGCGATGCCCTGCGCTGGCCGGCACGGACCCTGGCGCTGGTGCTCACGGTCGTCGTCGTGGCCGGCGCCTCGTTTGCCGTACGTTGGCAGACCGACGGGCCGCCCTCGATTGGAGTGCGTGTGCTCGCCCTACGGCAGTCCGCGCTGCGCTACCGCTCGGGGACGGTCACGGGCAGCCCTCGCGCCCGGCCGCTACTGCGCCAGATCCTGAGCCAGATACCAGGTGCATTCGCCTCGGTCGGCGTCCACCCCGGAAGGGGGCTCGTGATCGGCATGCCGGCATGGGCCGATGTCTACTCCGACGCGACCACCAGCCCGAACCTGTTGCTCTCACGATTCGAGTCGGAGGATCTGGCGATCGCGTTTGACTTCCGCCAGGCGGACGCCGGCCTGCATGTCGTGCGGTTCGGTTTCGCTGGCGCGGACATGAATTTCGGGCGTACGCCGATTTCCAGCGGGACATCGATCCCCGACCTCCGCGGACACATCACTCGAAAGCTGCACCGCCTTGGCCTGGACATCGTCAGTCTGCATATCACCCACCCGTACGGCCCCCTCGCCGTGGCCGTCGCGCGCACGTCGGATCCGCGCCATTACCTCGAAGCGCCGCCGGGACCGTTGAACAGGCACATCACGTGGGGCGCGCTCGTCATCGAGGACATGAGCGGGGTGGCTCGTATCGTCTACACGACCCAGGTTCACGGATACACCGAGGGCGAATGGTCCGACCCGCGCCTGTTCTCGGCCCAGCCGGCGCAGGGCGGCGGAGTGATCCCACCGCCCGTCGCCCCGCCCAAGCCGGCGCCGCGCCTCCGCGCGCCGCGGGCCTAACGCCGCGGCGGAGCTACCCGGTCTCCGCCCCCGCTTCGACCCAGACCACCGCGTAGGCGATCCTCCACTCCTTCCCGCACCCCGGGCAGGTGCGGTCGCCCTCGGCGGTCGCCTCGAAGGTCGTGTTCGGCGCGTCGGTGGTGACCGTCTCGATCGGAGTCGCGCACTGCGGGCACGCGACGATGAGCTGCGGCGAGCCCTCGGCGAACCTCGTCGCGCGGGCCGGGTGAGTGCTCGGTGTGCGGCTGGGTCCCGCCAGCAACGGCAGGATCTCGCCCCGAACCCGCTCGGGATCGGCGCCGAGATCGCGCAGCACCTGGGCGCCGACGCCCTGGTTCTCGCGCACCAGCCCGAGCAGGATGTGCTCGGTGCCGATGTAGTTGTGGCCGAGGGAGAGCGCCTCGCGCAGCGCCAGCTCCAGCACCTCCCTCGCCCGGCGGGTGAACGGGATCTGCCCGGTCGTGACCTCCGCGCCCTGGACGACCATCGCCGCCACCTGCGCCCGCGCGGACTTACATACTCCCCCCTTTCGCTTCCACGCCGGCAGAGCCGCCGAACGTGCCCGCCAGTATCCACCTCCGCCCGGATGGTCGCAAGGTTTGCGACCACAAAATGGCGTCAGTAAAGGGGTCCGCGCAGGTACGTGTGGATGAGGTCGGGGCCGCTGGGCGAAACGAGGTTCGTCGAACGGGACACGAAGGCCAGCCAGCGCGCGCCGGGTGTCACCGCGACCGCGCCGGTCACGATCTTACCGATGCCGCGGTCGGCCTGGGCGCCGGCCGCGGTCAGGTCGACCCGAACCGTCCTACCCGTGTGCCGGTCGCGGATGAAGACATCCCACGCGTGGTTGGTGTCGCCGGCGACGAGGTTCGAGGCGGCCGACATGAATACGCGATAGCGGCCACCGGCCGAGATGCCGATCGCGAGGCTCGCCCCGTTGGCGACGCCTCCGTGCGGGCCGACGTCGATCCGGTGGATCGTGTGTCGGCGGCGGTCGACCACGAAGACGTCCGCGTGATGTGGCATGACGCCGCTCACGAGGTTCGACGCCCACGACGAGAAGATCACGTAGCGCCCTCCCGGCGAGATCCCGCCGGCGAAGCTGTCGTTGTTGCCCGGCACGCCGGCATCGGATCGGCTGACGAGGCTCAGGGTGCCCTGCGCAACGTTGCGGACGTAGATCTGCTCCCGCTGCGGGTGTGGGCGCCCGGCCGGGCCGACATTCAAGCCGAACTCGATCAGGTTCGCGTTGGCGGACATCCCGCCGTACGTGAGGTCCTCGTAGTCGGTGCCGAGCCCGCAACAGTTCACCCGCACGACCGTGCCCGTGTGGAGGTCGATCCGGAAGAGCGACCCATCGAGCGGTTGGGCGACCAGGTAGCGGCCGTGCTCCGACAGTGCCACCACGGACGGATTCGCGATGCGCCTGATGAAGCGGGTCGTCCCGCTCGCGCGGTCGCGGATGAACAGGCAGAAGGGCACCTGCCCGGGAGAGCAGCCGCTGCCCGCGACGAGATTCGAGGAGTCGGACTCGAACGCGACGAAGCGGCCGTCGCCCGAGATGGCCACCGGGCCGAAGCTGTCGCCGTTGGCCTGGACGCCGCCGGGGCCGAGGTCGGCTCGGGTCGTGACGCCCGTGCGGGTGTTGCGGACGAACACGTCGCGCATGCCGTTGGTATCCCCGGGAACGAGGTTCGTCGCCGCCGACGAGAACACGACGAAGCGGCCGCCGTCCGAGATCGCGATCCCGGACGAGTCGGTGGACGCGTTGGCCGCCGCCCCGCCGGTCGAAACGTCCACACGGGTCGTGTGCACCGCCGCGGCCACCCCCGCCGACGCCGTCATCGACCCGGCGATCGCCACCAGCACCGCGACCCAACCTGCTCTGCGCATGACGCGCATCCGTGTTCCTCCTCGCGACAGACGATACCAACACTGCGGGCGCAGATACCCCGAGCAACGCCATCGCGGTAGCCTCAGCCGATGAGCAATGGACGCGTGCGCCGGCGCTGGCCCGCTCTGGCGCTGGTGCTGCTCGGCGATCTGGGCCGTCGGGATCGCCGAGCGCGCATGGGTCGATGCGCAGTGGCGGGCGCTCGTCGTGCTCGCGGTCAGCCTGCACACACCGCTCGTCTCGGATGCGGGCGTGCTCACGGACACTCCCACCGTCCGCGACGTGCGGGTGGCGGGCGTGCCGGCGACCATCGCGCTGCCACCCGGCGGCGGCCGGCATCCGGCCGTGGTGTTCCTGAACGGCGCCACGGCGGCCGGACGGCACGAGCCGCACGTCGAGCGGCTGACGCGAGCGCTGGGCGAGGCCGGGTTCGTGGCCGTCGTCCCCGACCCGCCCGGGCTCGCGCAGGGCGCCCTGACGCCCAACACCCTGCGCTCGATCGAGGCGGTCGTGAAGGCGGTGTCGCGCCGCCCCGACGTGAGCCGGACCGGTCTGCTCGGCGTCTCGGTGGGGTGTTCACTGGGACTCGTGGCGGCCGCGGGCCCGCTCACCTCGGCCCACCTCTCCGGCGTGGGCTGTCTCGCGCCGTTCACCGACCTGCGGGGGGTGATCATGATGGCGCTCACCGGCAGCTACCCGGAGGGGCCGGGAAAGCTCGCGCCCTACCACCCCAACCCGTTCGTGAGCCTCGTCGTCGCCCGATCGCTCGCAGCGGTCATGCCCCCGGGCCCCGGCCGCAACCTCCTGCTCGCGCGCCTGATGGCCGTCTCCGACAACGCCCACGCGCCGCTCGCCGGCCTGCCCGCCGTTCCGCTGGACGAGCTCGACCCGAACGAGCGGGCGGTCGTGCGCCTGCTCGAAAACCGCGACCCGGCCCGGTTCGCCGCCCTCTACGCCGCTCTCCCGGCCGCCGTCCGGGCCGGCATCGCGGAGCTCTCTCCGATCACCGCCGCCACCCGTCTGCACGTCCCGGTCGAGATCGCGTCCTCGCCCCACGACACGTATTTCCCGCTGGTGCAGTATCCGCCGTTCCTGCGGGCGGTGCCGACCGCACACCTGACTGTCACCTCCATCCTGGGACACGCGGTGCCCCACCCCTCGCTCGGCAACCTGGGCGGCCTCGCCCGGCTCGACGGCTTCGCCGTGCGCACGCTGCGCGACTTCGCACCGCCCGTCCCGGTGAACTGGCTGGCCGTGCTGGTCTCGCTGGTTGCGCTCGCGCTGATCGCGGGAGAGGGAATCGCGCCGCACCACGGCCTGCTCGCCCTCACCGGCCTGATTGCGCTGCTCGCCGCCCTGCCCGCGCTCTTTCACCCCACCGGGGCGTCCGCATCGCTCATCGTCGCCGTCGTCGCGCTCGTGGGCGGCGGCATCTTCGTGGCGACCTAGCCCGGCACGCCCACCTCGTCCGGCAGGTCGTAACCGCGGAAGATCAGGTAGCCGACCAGCACCAGGATGCCGGCGACCGGGCCGACCAGGCGCAGGCCCAGCTCGTCGCCGCGGGTGTCGCCGAGCAGGAGCAGCCCGCTCAGGAGAAATGGGCCGAGCGACCCCGCCGCCTGCTGCACGAAGTTCCCCGCGCCGTAGTACATCGCCTCGCGGCGCATGCCGGTGTTCAGGCTGTCGTCGTCGATGATGTCGGCGGTGAGGGCGTCGGGGAACAGGTAGACGCCCGAGAGCGGCACGCCGGCGATCGCCATCACGATCCCGATCTGGACGCCGGCGGCCACCGTCGAGCCCAGACCGGCGACGGCCAGCAGGGGGAAGACGCAGGCGGCGCCGATCATCGCCAGGCGGTAGGCATGGCGCTTGGACGTCCGCCGGGCGATCCGGGCGGCGAGCCGGACACTCGCCAGCATGCTCACGATCTCGACGGCCGTCAGAATCGCGACCCAGGTACCGGGTTTTGCAACGTCCAGAACGGCTTTGACGTAGTACGGTAGGACGCCGAGGATCATTTGCACTCCCACCTGGAACAGGACGACGCTCGGCACGAAGGCCAGGAACTTCGCGTTCGAAAACGTCGTCCGGATGGACGCCACGAACGGGATCGACGAAGGCGCCTGGGTCCGGCTGGCGCGCCGCCACACGCCGATCATGCCGACGTACCGGAAGACCAGGGCGAGCAGCGCCATTGCGAGCGCCATCGCCCGGAAGCCCACATGGTCGACCAGAAGGCTGCTTCCGACCAGGCCGGCCGCACCGCCCACGCCACCGAAATACACGCGCAGCCCGACCAGGCTGATCCGGTCCTCGCTCGTCCGCGCGATCTCCGGCAGGAGCGCCTGGTAGGGGCCGCCGCTCAGGGTGGAGAAGACGGCGTAGAGCTCGAGCGTGAGGAACAGGTAGGCCGCGATGAGGGCCGTCGTCGCGTCCGTCGGCGGCGTGAACACGAGCACCGCGAAGAGCGCCCAGAGCGGCGTCGCACCCAGGATGTACGGAAGCCGGCGGCCCAGGCGCGACGTCGTCCGGTCGGTCAGATATCCGACGATTGGGTTGTAGAGCGCGCCGGTCAGCCCATCCACGAACAGGATCGCGCCGACGAGGGCGACTGGCAGAAACGTGTGCATGTCGGCGCTCTTGGGCGGCGCGTAGTAATAGAGCAGCCAGGTGCTGCGGCTCTGGACGAGCGCCTCGCTGCCGAGGCTGCTCGACGCGTACAGGATCTTCGGGCGGGAGGGGAGTGGCGAGCGGTCCACGGTCAGGTGCTCTGCGCGGATCTTCCCACTCCATGACGGCGATGCCGGCCGTCGCGGCGCAGGCCCGCCTGCTGGCCGCGTTCGCGGTTGGCTCGGGCCGGCCCGCGCTGCGGCGCCTGGGCGGCGCCGTCACCGGTGCGGCGACCGTGTCGGAGATCGTGATCGCCGACGTGCCGGCGACGCTCGCGCGGCCGGCTGGCCGCGGGCCGCGGCCTGCGCTCGTCCTCTGTAACGGCGTCACCCGCCGGGGCCGCCACCACCCGGCGGTGCGACGGTTCGCGCACGCGCTCGCGCGCGCGGGCCACCTCGTCGTGGTGCCCGACCCGCCCGGGCTCGCGCTCGGAGAGCTCGGCGACCCCACGGTGAGAGCGCTTGTCGCCGTGTGCGCCGCCGTCGCCGGCCGGTCCGACTGTCGCGACGGCCGGGTCGGGCTGCTCGGCGTCTCCACCGGGACGACGCTCGCGCTGCTGGTGGCCGAGGACCCGGGCATGGCCGACCGCGTCTCGATCGTTGCGGGGACGGCGCCGCTCACCGACCTCGCCAACACGGTGCGGTTGGCGACCACGAACGTGTACCGCGACGGCGGCGGCCTGCACTCCTATCGGCCGGCGCCGTTCCTGCCCCTCGTGATCAGCCGTTCGCTGGTCGCGGGGCTGCCCGCCGGCACCGACCGCGAGCTGCTGCGCTCGACGCTCGCGGCGGTCGACGACGACGACCCCGATCCGCTCGTGAGCCTGCGCGCGCTGCGGGCGGAAACCCTTGGCGCGACCGCCCGTGCCGTGCTCGAGCTGCTCGTGAACACCGACCCCGATCGCTTCGACGATCTGTACACCGCGCTTCCCGAGCCGATCCGGGCCGGCATCGACCGGCTCTCGCCCGTCGTCGGCGCCGCCGGGCTGCGGGCGCCGGTGGAGCTCGCGTCCGCCCCACGTGACAAGTACTTCCCGCTGGCGGAGTCACGTGCCCTGGCCCGTGCGGCGACCAGAACCCAGGTGACCGTGACGGTCAGCGCCATGCTTGGCCACTCCGGCCCCGACCTGTCGCTGGCGAGCCTGGCCGATTTCGCCCGGATCGACGCGTTCGGGGTGCGGGTGCTGCGCGCGGCGGCCGCCGACGTGTAACGCTGGTCGGCAGTTCAGGCAGGTGGGAGCATGAGACGACCAGATGAACCAGCAACGGCCGAGCAGCGCTTCCGCGTTGTTTTCGCCCACCTCGGCGCCGTCACGGGGTACGCGCGCCGGCGTGGCAGCCCCGACCCCGAGGCGATCGCCGCCGAGACGATGACGATCGCCTGGCGCAGGCTCGCCGACGTGCCTCGCGACGACCCGCGGCCCTGGCTCTTCGTCACCGCGCGCAATCTGCTGCACGCCGAGCGGCGCCAGCGGTCGCGGGCGGCGGCATCAGCCCCGCAACATTGGGCGGTGACACTGCCCGACCCGGTCGGGGTCGAGCCGCGGGTGCAGAGCGCGCTCGCCTCGCTCTCGCCCGGCGACCGCGAGGCCCTGATGCTCGTGGCCTTCGATGACCTCACGCCCGCGATGGCCGCGCGGGTGCTCGGGATCAACCCGACCGCCTTTCGGGTGCGGCTCTACCGCGCCCGGCGCCGATTCCTCGCCGCCCTGGACGTCGCCGGCCAGACCGCCAGAACCGAAATGGAGACCGCATGATCGTGCATCCGGCAATCGCTCGACTGCGCGCGGCCGACCGAGCGCGCGTAGAGTCGAACACGAACGATGACCTCTTCGACCGCATCGTGGCCACGCCCGGCGATCGCCGTCTGCGGCCCGGTCGCGGCGTGCGCAGGCGACGGACGGTGGTGCTGGCGATCGTCGCCGGTGTCGTGGTGCTGACGACGGGCGCCGCCTGGGCTGCGAGCCAGACAAATGCGCTGCACCTGTTCCGCAGCAACCCGCAGTACGACCCCACCGAGCCCGGCGACGCGCTCTGGCACCAGACCGTGATCGGGTCGTCCGTGACCCGGGCGGCGACCGTCACCATCCCGGGCGCCGGTAAGGCCACGTTCTGGTACGCGAAGACCCATCAGGGTGGCTGGTGCGCGGCGCTGCGACTACCCACCGGCGTCTGGGCGGGCGGGCCGGGCAGCGAGGGGGGAACGGTGCCGGGCTGCTTCCCCACCCGCGCGCAGATCAACGGCAGCGACCCCGTGTATGTCATCACCGGCTTCGACTACCAGGAGGGACTGCTCACGGTGCACGGAACGCTGTGGCGCATCTACTACGGCATCGTCGACGGCAGAGGCCCCGCGGTGCGTGTGACCGACCGCAGGTCAGGACGCTCGACCACCGTGCAGCGTGGCCACCTGTTCGCCATCGCCGTGCCGAACAATCCGACGGACTCGGTGCGGTTCGTGGCCTACAACCGCAGGGGTCGGGTCGTGGCGGACGAGGCGCATCCGCTGCACTGAGCGCGAAGACGAGGGGCCCCTTGCGGGGCCCCTCGGTTCGTGCGCTCTGTGGTCGTGAGCTGCTCAGGTCTGACGACGTCACCCGCAGATCGCGTAGGCGGTGACGGTGAACGTCTGGCCATGGCCGCGATCAGTCACGGCCTGAGCCTGCCACCCGGTCGGGTTGCTGCCGTCGTCCGGATCCGGCATCGAGAACTGCAGCGCAGCGATTGGGCCGCCCGGAGCGTGGTGACGTTCGCGCCGCCACGCTGATAGCGGATCGCCGCGTTGCACGTTGCGGTCGAGATCCCGGACACGTTCGTTCCGAACGCCGACGTCACCGGTGAAGCGCGTTCCGGTCACAACGATGGGTCGAGCCCAAGGCACCGGCCGGGCCGGTTGCACCTGTTGCGCCCGTGGCGCCGTCTGCACCAGCTGGGCCGGCTGGCCCCGCGGGACCCGTCGCACCCATGGGTCCGGCTGGGCCTGTGTCGCCCGGGAGACCCTGGAGACCCTGCGCACCCGGGTCACCCGTACTACCGGTCGCACCGGTCGCGCCCTGCGCACCGGGATCGCCGGTCGGGCCCTGCACACCGGTCGGTCCGGCGGCACCCGTCGCTCCGACGGCGCCCGTGTCACCGATCGGCCCCTGCTCGCCGGCCGGCCCGGTGTCACCAACAGCACCCTGCGCACCAACAGCACCCTGCGCACCATCGGTACCAGCAGCACCCTGAGCACCCGTGGCGCCAACAGCGCCATCGGTACCCGCGGCACCCTGCGCACCAGTCGCGCCGGTGTCACCAACATCGCCCTGAGCGCCCGTGGCGCCAACAGGACCCTCAGCACCAACCGGGCCAGCAGCACCCGTATCACCGGTCGCGCCAACCGCACCGGTCGCACCAGCAACACCCTGCGCACCGGTCGCACCGGCGTCACCCTGGAGACCCTGGGCACCGGTCGCGCCGGTGTCACCAATATCGCCCTGGGCACCCGTGGCGCCAACAGGACCCTCAGCACCAACCGGGCCAGCGGCACCCGTATCACCGGTCGCGCCAACCGCACCGGTCGCACCAGCAACACCCTGCGCACCGGTCGCGCCGGCAACGCCCTGGGCACCCGCATCACCCTGAGCACCTGTGGCGCCAACATCGCCCTGGGCACCAGTGGCGCCAACAGGACCCTCAGCACCAACCGGGCCGGCGGCACCATCTGCGCCAACGGCGCCCGTGGCTCCGACCGTCCCTTGAATACCCTGCGCACCGGTCGCTCCGGCAACGCCTGCAGCGCCAACGGCGCCCGCTGCACCAACAGCACCCGTGGCGCCAACGGCGCCCGTCGGGCCCGCAGCTCCCACCGGGCCGGCGACACCCGTCGCGCCCGCGGCGCCGGTCGCGCCCACGGCGCCCGTTGCTCCGGCGGGGCCGGCGGGCCCTGCGGGCCCGGTTGCACCGCCGGCCGTGGTCGGCCAGGTGATCAGGATGCCGCCGTTATGACAGCCCTGCGCCTTTGGGATGCCAGGACCATCAAAAATGCGGACGGTCCCGTCTGCGTGGATACAGGCTTTTACAACACCGCCTGTTCCCGTGTTCGCGAGGGCGCTGGTCGCACCACATGCGAGCAATGCCATAGTGGACGTGAAAATGACGTGCCGGATCTTCACAGGTACTCCGATCGAAAGTCGAGGTGCCTGGAGGACACATCGGGGGTCTCATCGTATGTTCAGGTACGGAATCCGTCAAGCAGTAATGTGCCAAATGGTCACAAACATGTCACAAGGACAATTGTAGTAACTCCGCGCGTTAGCACACAGTGGTTACAGACAAATCCCCCTTTTGGTTCTAATATTTCCGGCGGAGTGGTAACTGACATCGTGAAAGACGCAAATGTTGCGTAAACGGAAAAAGCCGCTAGGCTCCGAAAGCGAAACACGGTGTTGCCATGACGGAACTACAAGACATCCCCACCTCCAGCGGTTCACTCGACACGCGGCCGGCCCCGCGGAGGCGCAAGCGCACCGGTCTGCGGATCGGTGTGTCAATCGCCGCGATCGCGATCGTCGGTTTCGGAGTGTGGTACGCGGTCGGCCGCTCGAGCAGCTCCAGCGGCGGGTCGGCCGCAAAGGGCGCGATCCCGGTGCGGATCTCGCTTCAGGGCCTCACAACGCTTGGCGGAGCGCTCACCCAACCGATCTACTGGGCTGGCTCACAGGCCGGCACGAAGTACGAACTGACGAAGGCCAAGGATGGGCGCGTCTGGATCCGTTACCTGCCCGCGAGCGCGAAAATCGGCGAGCAAGGTACCCGTTATTTGACGATTGGCACGTATCCCGTCACCAACGCTTTCGCCGCAACCCAGGCGGTCGCGAAGAGCGCAGTTCGCATACCGGTTGGTAACGGCGCCGTCGCGTTTTACAGATCAGCGCGCCCGACGAATGTCTACGTTGCCTACAGGGGTTCCGACTATCAGGTAGAGGTATTTGCGCCATCTGCAAGAGTCGCTCACGCGCTGGTTGCGTCAGGCAAGATTCAACTAATTCCTGGCAGTACGGCTGCGTCAACTCACGCGAGCTCGACCGGGGCCGTTGCGCTAACCCACCAAGAACTTGTCGTTCGCGCAAAGGGCGCGGGCGTGCCGATCTACTGGACAGGTGTCAAGTCGGGTATGAGCTACGAATTGACACAAACGCCGGCAGGGCGCAGCTATATCAGGTATCTGCCGGCGGGAGTTCACGCGGGCACGAGCACGCCCTATCTGACGATCGGGTCGTACCCGCTGGCCAATGCTCTTGCAGTTACGAAGGCAGCGGCTCGCGGCAAGGGCGTTGTCACAATCGGGATCCCCGGAGGGTTCGCGTTCTACAAGACGAGCAGCCCCACGAATGTCCACATCGCCTATCCGGGCAAGAACGTGCAGATCGAGCTCTACGACCCCTCGGCCGCGCAGGCGCACAGGATCGTCGCATCCGGGGACATCGTCCCCGTTCACTGACCCAGGCGCCGCCGGGTCAGGCCACGGCACCCACGCCGTTGTCCACCAGGGCTGCGATCTCGACGAACCGGATCTCCGGCGCGACGCCGTACAGGCCCGTGACGCGCTCGGTCAGCTCGGGCGAGAAGAACGCCCGCGCGGCCTCCTCGGACTCCCAGACGTAGACGTTCGCGGCCGTGCCGGTCTCGGCGTCCCACGTGAAGACCTTTGAGCGCAGCCCCGGCATGCCCTCGAAGGCGGGCGCGGCCTTCTCGGCGACGCCCATCACCCGGGCCCTGTCCAGACCCTCGTCCGATCGAAACGTGACAACGACACCAATCATCTCTGACTCCTTTGTCTCAGTTGCCCAGCGGGTTTATCAGATTCGCCTTGCCCTGGCAGGCGAAGAGCAGCAGGTCGACCATCCGGAACGTGGACGTGTCGGGGCCGAGCGACGGGCGCCAGGTCGGGTCGCGGACGATCGAGAACGTGCTCCCCTCCATCGCCCGGTGGAACGTCTCGGCGACGATGCGGCCGCCGACACCGGTCAGCCTGCCGGAGTTCAGCTCGGCCTCGCGCAGGATGTAGAACCAAAGCGGCGTGTCGGTGAGGACGCGGTTGAGCTGCTTCTTGCTGAGGCCGTCGAGGGTTGCGGCCCCCTTGCCGTCGCGCAGCTGGGCGGCCGTGAGTGTGGTGACACTCACGCCCTTGCTGCGGATGAACGCGGCCATCTGCTGGCCGGTTGCGAGCGAGACCATGTTGGCCCGGGTGAGGTTGCGGTAGGCGAGGTTTCGCCGCTCGTCGCCGTCCGGCACCGGGGGCGGGCCGATCGACCCCTGCGGCAGGTCGTGGAGCGGCGCGACGAGCCGGGTGTCGATGCGCTGGGCGCGGTTGAACTTGGCCGCGGGCACCACCAGGTCGGCGCGCCCCGCCTCGGCGAAGTTGTAGAGGCGGCGGAAGTCCGCGATCCAGATGCTGAGCAGGTGGTTCTCGCCGCCCAGGTTCCCGCTCTTGCCCGTGAACGCGAACAGGAGGTCGAGGGTGCCCGCTCCGTCGTCGAAGTTCTTGTTCCAGTTGTACGCGGCCCGCACCATGCTGTGGCCGAGCCGGTACGCCGCGATCGAGAACTCGATCGGCATCGTCGGCATCTGCGTCGGCGAGGCGCCGACCTCGAAGATCTTGCGGCCGTTCTTGAACACGTCCGTGACGATCGCCTTGTCGACGATGCGGGGCAGGAAGTCGGTGCGGATCATCCACTGGTAGTGCTTCGTCACCTTGCGCCGCGCGCGGCTGAACTGCTGCGACGGCGGCGTGGTCGGGAGCGTGTCGACCACGCGGTTGTGGAAGCGGATGAACGCCAGGTGCGTCTGGGCGACGACCAGGTTCTCGTCGTTGCGCGGCTCGGGGATGAGCGCCGTGCGCCGAACCGCCACCTTGCCCGTGGGATGCCGCGGCAGATCGAAGTTGGGGATCGCCGGATCGCCGCTTGCAAGCGTGTTGCCCATCTTCAGGCGCAGCCCGTCGCTGTAGAACTGAGCCGACGTGGGGTCGGCGGGTCCGGCGCCGTAGAGCGAGTCGAGGTCGAGCACCGGCGAGCGCCCCTGCAGGAGCTGCGCCGGCGAGATGTCGGTGCCGAACGTGACGGCGGTCTTGTCGAAGGTCAGGTCGTGATCGATGAACTGGCCGAGATATGTGAACCCGGACGGGATGCGCGAGCCCGCGCTCGTCCCCGTCGTCATGGCGGTCGCGAGCAGCCTGCGGGTCGCGTCACCGAGCTGCATCCCGGTACCGGCGGGGCCCATCCGCGAGAAGCGGAACGGCTGCGTCTGTGCCTCGACCGCGGCCGACATGGTCGGCGTGCGGCCCCCACCGCTCTCGGTCAGGAGTCCCTCGCCGAGCACGGAATAGCTCTCTGCACCATGGTGATCCATGATCCCCTCCTCTTACGTGACGATCGAGCGGCCGTAGGTATTGCGGTACTCCGAGAGATCGAACTTCTCGTGGAGGAAGCTCACGGCCGCCTCCTTCGCGTCCTGGACGACGTGATCCTTGACGGACTGCACGCGGGCGAAATCGGTCGTTCCGAGCGTCCCGGCGGGCACCGGGCAGGTGCGCACGACCGTGGAGTGCGACGCGAACCTGTCATCCCAGGCGCCCGTCGCGGTCTGGAACATCCGCAGCGCCATCTCGACCGGCCACCCCAGGTGGTCGACGACCCGCTCGAGCCCGCCGCCGACTCCGTGTCCGCCCGTGATCTTGAAGCCGAATGTGGGTCGGGTCGGCGCCCGGCCGGGGTCGGCGTCGAAGAGCCAGACGGGGAAGTTCGAGAGCACGCCGCCGTCGACGATCAGGCACTGCTGGGCATCGGCCGCGGCGGTCAGGTGCACGGGCTCGAAGAAGTACGGGATCGACATGCTCATCCGCACGGCGTCGGCGATCCGGAAGTCGCGCGGCACGATGGGCTGCCCGGTCTCGGCGTCGATGTAGTCGGCGAGGTCACCCGGCAGGACGAGCATCTTGCCGCGGGTGATGTCGGTGGCGATCATCTTGAGCCGGCTCGTCCCGTCCGGGTTCTCGACGTCGCTGAACCGCTTGCCCTCGAGCTGCGTGCTCATCCACTGCCGGAACGCCTCGCCGTGGCACAGGCCATGGTCACGAATGAGGTTGAGCGCGCCGCCCGCGATCTCGCCGCCACGGCCCCAGTCCTCGAAGGTCTGGTACGGCGCGTTCGCGATGGTGGTCATCGCGTCCTCGAGCGAATGGCCGACGGCGAGATAGGCGGCCAGGATCGCGCCCGCGCTCGTGCCCGCGACGCTCTTCCACTCGGTGTAGCCACACTCGGCAAAGCCGGCGAGCGCACCGACGAGGGCAACACCCTTGACTCCCCCGCCCTCGAACACGCCGTCCGCCTCGTGGATGGCCTGGCCGCCAACCGTGTTCCACCGACCATCCTGGCTGCTGCCGTTCACCGCGACCTCCTCGGCCTGGGCCGTTGCAACCTCGGGACCTGCCCTCTCGCCGTGGCGAGACGCCGAGTGTAACGCTTCAAGTGATCGATGTCTCGTGCCGATGTGGATCTGGTATGCAGCTTCCCGTGTGGGTAACCGTTGTGATCGCCCGGTTCGTGGGCGGCTTCGTCGTAGGCCTGGTGGCTGGAGTGGTGGTCGCCGCGGCGCTTGTCACCCACACCAACTCCGGGGTGACTCTCCAGCAGTCCTCGGCGCTCACCCTGACGGTCTTCGTCACGCTGATCGGGGCGCTTGTGACGGGGGCGCTCATGGTCGCGCTGCTGCCGCCGCTCTCCGGGTGCCATGTCAGCATCGGCAACGCAATCCTCGCGGCCTTCGTCGGCTCGCTGATCCCGTTCGTGGGCGGAGTGCTCATCTCGCACGCCGTCACCAGCAACCCCAGCGCCTCGATGTACCTGCCGCTCTACGGTGCCGCCGGCGCGTTCCTCTCGCTCGGGCTGACGGCCGCGGGTATCGCGGCGAGCGTGTGGATGATCCAGTCGTCCACCGGGATCGGATCCGGCCGCGGTCCCCGCTACGACCTCTACGGCAAGGCCCGGCGGGAGAGCATCGACGACGAGTGGTAGGTCTTCGCGGCCGGCGGGATGAATAACCGGTGCCAGGCACCCAATATTCAGCCGTAAGAGCGTGGTGTTCTGACCGTTCGCGCCCTCGAGGGTTGGTGGTCTCTCATGGCGTGGCGGCTGGGGTGGGGACACCGCTCGAGCCCCCGAATGAACCATCGGGGGACGAGCAATGTCCCCGTCCTACGGTCTTATCGACCTTCACCGCCCACGGCCTGCGGCCGTGCGCCAACAGGGGTCAGACCCTTTTGGCGCAACCGCGTGGGTGAGTCGGTGACTTGACGGCTGGGCGGTGGATGCGGTCAACTGCGGCGTGCGCCTGCTCCCGCAAGAACGCGATCGGCTGGAACTGTTCCTTGCGGCGGAGCTGGCCCGGCGCCGGCGCGGGCGCGGCCTGCGCCTGAGCCAGGCGGAGGCGGTCGCCGTGATCGCCGACGAGACGATGGAGCTCGCCCGCGACGGTCTCCCCTACGCCGAGGTCGAGCGGCGCGCCTACGGGCTCATCGGGCCTGACGACGTGCAGGACGGGGTCGCGGCCCTGGTCGAACGGATCGAGCTCGAACCGCTCTTCGCAGACGGGCCGCGGCTGATGGTCCTGCTGCAGCCGGTCGCCCGTGACGGTCCGCCCGACCTCACGCGCGAGCTCGAGCCGCACTGGCTGCCGTCCGAGGTGACGCTCGCGGTCGAGAACCTCGGCGCGGTGGTCGTCTCGGTCACGTCGCACTTCCATTTCTTCGAGACGAACCGGGTGCTGCGCTTTGACCGGCGCGCCGCCTGGGGCATGCGGCTCGCGACCACGCCGGGTGCGAAGGTCGTCTTCCCGCCCGGCGAGACGCGGGAGGCGCGTCTGGTGCCGATCGGCGGCGCCCGGGTGATCCGCGGTCACGGCGGCCTCGTCGACGGCCCGCTGGACGACCCGGGAGCGCTGGAAGCGGCGCTCGCGCTCGCCCGCGAGCGGGGGTATGCCGATGCCGGCGCCTGACCCGATCCAGCTCGGCGACGGCGACCTGTGGGTGACGCCCGAGGCCGACGACGCATCGGGGCCCGATGAGATCGTGCCCGGCTGGGGCGGCAACCACCGCGACGGCCTGGGCGTCCGCGCCGAGCGCGGCGGCGTCGACATCGCCGTCGTCGGCGGCCTGGTGCTCGACCCGGTACTCGGCGTGCGCCGAACGTCGATCGGTGTCCGCGGCGGCCGCATCTGCGCGGTCGGACGGGCCGGCAACCCCGACACCATGGACGGCATCGAGGTGGTCCTCGACGCCCAGACGGCGCTCCTTGACGCGCGCGGCCTGATCGTCACGCCGGGCGTCGTCGACTCGCACATGCACTGGCTCTCGCCCCAGCTCGCCGAGACCGCGCTGGCGGGCGGCGTGACGACGTTCGTCGCTCAGGACTTCGGGCCGGTCTGGAATCTGGGCGCGAACCCCGCCGACTGCCTCGCCACCGCCTGGGCGGCACTCGAGAGCGTGCCGATCAACGTCGCATTCCTCGTGCGCGCGTCGTCGTCGCGGCCGGAGGGAGTTGAGGAATCGCTGGCCGCCGGCGGCGCGGGCCTGAAGATCCACGAGGACGTCGCGGCCGGACCCGAGCAGCTGCGCTGCGCGCTTGATGTCGCCGACCGCCACGACGTCCAGCTCGCCATCCACACCGACGGCCTGAACGAGGCCCTGCTCGCGGCCGACACCGCCCGCGTCCTCGCCGGCCGCACCGTGCACCTCTACCACATCGAGGGAGCCGGCGGCGGCCACGCCCCCGACCTCCTGTCGCTGGCCGGGCGCGAGCGGTTCCTGACGTCGAGCACCAACCCGACGGTGCCGTACGGTGTCGGAGCCGAGGCCGAGCACCTGGCCATGGTGGCCGCCGTTCACCTGCTCGAGCCGGGCACCCGGCCGGGCGACGCCACCATCCTACGCGAGCGGGTGCGGCCGTGGACGATGGCCGCCGAGACCGTCCTGCACGACCTCGGAGTCATCTCGATCCTCTCGTCGGACTCCCAGGGCATGGGCCGGGTCGGCGAGACGCTGCGGCGCGCCTTCCAGTGCGCCGCGGTGATGAAGGTGCAGCGCGGCCCCGGCTCCGGGCCGGACGACAACGAGCGCGTCCTGCGCTATCTGGCCAAGGTCACGATCAACCCGGCCGTCGCACACGGACTGTCGGCCGACGTGGGCTCGCTCCAGGTCGGCCGCCTCGCCGACCTGGCGATGTGGTGGCCCACCCTCTTTCCGGTCCGGCCCGAGCTCGTGCTGAAGGCGGGCATGCCGGCGTGGGGCGCGTCGGGCAGCGGCAACGCAACCACCATGCTGGTCGAGCCCGTCCGAGTGGGGCCGCAGATCGCCGGGACCGGCGCCGGTCCCGGCCGCGTGTCGCTCGCCTTCCTGGCCGAGGCGGCGATGAGCGCCGACCTCCCCACCACGCGCACGCGCGCGGCCGTCTCGGACTGCCGCGAGCTGACAGCCGCTGACATGGTGCGCAACAGCCTGACCGGCACCGTGACGGTCGACGCCGCCCGCCGCACCGTCAGCCTGGACGGCGAGCCGCTCACCTGCCTGCCCGTGGCCGAGGTGCCGTACTCGGGCCGCTATCTGATGTGAGCTGGATCACAGTCCGAGTCGGCACGCCCGGTAGAGTCGGGCCGTCATAACCCGACAAGGTAGGGGGGAACATATGAAGCGACTCGGACTCACGTTCGTGCTCGCGGCTGTCGCCATGGCCGTACTCGCGGCACCGGCATTCGCGAAGACCCGCAACGTCTGGCCTGGACAGTCCATCCAGAGAGCCGTCAACCGCGCCCACCCGGGCGACACGGTGTTCGTGCACCACGGCACCTACCACCAGACGGTCACGATCCGCAAGAACGACATCAACCTGGTGGGACACCGCGTGACGCTGCTTCCACCCGCCCACCCGACCGGGCTCTGCGCCCAGGTCAGCGCACCCGAGGTGAGTGGCATCTGTGTGCTGGGGAACTTCGACTCGAGCTTCAACGCGATTCCGCCCGCCGCACGGGGCAACCGGATCTCCGGCTTCCGGGTCGAGCACTTCAGCGGTGAGGGGATCTTCCTCTACAACGTCGCCGGCACCCGGATCACCCACAACATCGCGGCCTGGAACGGCGACTACGGCATCGTCGGGTTCGTCCAGCACGGCGGCCGCTACCTGTGGAACATCTCGCACGACAACGCCGCGCCCGGCTTCTACCTGGGCGACTCCCCGCACGCGAACTACGTGATCGCGCACAACATCTCGTTCAACAACGAGTACGGGATCTTCGTGCGCCACTCGGCCCACGGGCTCGTGACCGACAACCAGGTGTGGGGCAACTGCATCGGCGTGTTCTTCCTCGACGACGGACAGCCGGGCGGCGAGCACAACCTCAAGCTCACCCACAACCGGTCGTGGGCGAACGACAAGGCCTGCGCCGCGAGCGACGACGGCCCCGCCCTCTCGGGCATCGGCGTGCTGCTGCTCGGTGCGCAGCACTCGACCGTGCACGCGAACACGATCCGAAACAACGTCGCCTCCGGCCCGTCGCCCTTCTCGGGCGGCCTGCTGCTGCTCTCGGCGACTCCGTTCACGGGCGGCAAGAACGCCGCATTCGACACGGTCACCGGCAACACCCTGTCCGGCAACCAGCCCTTCGACATCATCTGGGATGGGGCCGGAGCCGGAAACACGTTCTCGGGTAACAGTTGCTCCACCTCGAGTCCGAGCTGGATCTGCAGCTGATCGGATGACTGTCGCACCGGCCCCGGTCCGACCGGGGCCGGTGCGATAGTGTCGCCCGGGCATGGCGAGCACAACCACCGAGGAGCGCCGGGTCGAGGTCACCGGCGGGAGTGTCTGGACGGCCCGGATGGGGCCGCGTGAGGGCATCCCCGTGCTGCTCCTCCACGGCGGCCCGGGTGCGGCCTGCGACTACATGCTCCCCCTGGCCGAGCGGCTCGCGGAGTGGCGCGGAGTCGTGGTCTATGACCAGCTCGGATGCGGCCGCTCCGACCACCCCGACGATCCGGAGCTCTGGACGATGGAGCGCGCGGTGCAGGAGGTCGACCAGGTGCGGGCCGCGCTTGGGCTCGACCGCTGCCACCTGCTCGGCCAGTCGTGGGGCGGGTGGCTCTCGATCGAGTACATGGTCGGCCGGCCGCCCGGAATCGAGAAGCTCGTGCTGGCGAGCACGTCGGCCAGCATCCCCCAGTTCATGGCCGAGGCGCGCAAGCTGATCGAGGCGCTCCCCGAGCCCCACCGAACCGTGCTGATCGACCTGGGGGCGCAGGGCGCCTACGACCACCCCGACTACCAGGCCGCGGTGGGCGAGTTCTACCGCCGCCACCTGTGCCGGCTCGATCCGTGGCCAGACGCGCTCGTGCGATCGAGCGAGCAGATGGACGGAAACCAGGTCTACCTGACGATGAACGGCCCCACCGAGTTCGACGTGATCGGCCGCCTGCGTGAGTGGGACCGCACGGCCGACCTGCACCGCATCCGGGTGCCGACGCTCGTCACCTGCGGGCGCTACGACGAGATCGCTCCCCCCTGCTCCGAGACGATCACCGCCGGCATCGCGGGCGCGCGCATGCACGTGTTCGAGCACAGTGCCCACTGCGCCCACCTCGAGGAGCCGGACGCCTACGCGGCGCTGGTCGAGGAGTTTCTCGCCGCCTGAGGTCGGTGTGAGAGAGGGGCGCCGCGCTCGCGCCCCGGGCGGCTGCCGCGTATGGTGAGTGGATGGAGCAGTCGGCCGAAGCTCACGACGCTGACCCGGCCGCCGGCGAGCATTGGAGGCTGCTTCTGATCGGCGCGGCCGCGTGTGCGCTGCTCTACCTGTCCTCGACGGTCTCGGCGTATCTGCTTGCCGAGTTGGGAGGGCGGACGCTCGCGGCCGCCCTCGCCGCGATCGTGCTGGTGTGCGTGCTCTGCGTCGCCGCGGTGCGGCTCTCGGCCATGCTCGCCTACCCGGGCGGCACGCCATCCGGAGCCGTCACGGGCCGGGCACCCTCGAAACGGGTCGGATCCGCCGTCATCGCCCAGGTCGGGTTCCTGGTGCTGATCTCGCCGGCTCTGACGCTGCTGGGACACGCCGTGGGCTTTCACGGCACCACCAACGTCCCGCTCGAGCACCGCCGCACCGCGCTCGTCCTCCTGCTCACCTGGCTCGCGGTCGTCGTCGCACCATGGATGGAGGAGGTGTCGATGCGCGGGTTCCTGCTGTCGGGGCTCTGGGCCAGGATCGGTTTCTGGCCGGCGGCATTCGTCTCGTCGCTGGTGTGGGCCGGCCTCCACGGCGTCTCGGGCGTCCTGGTGCCGTTCACGATCGAGGGCATCGTCCTGTGCTGGATCCGGCGCCGGACGGGCTCTGTCCGCACCGGTATCGCCCTGCACGCGTCACAGAACGTCGCCGCGTCGCTCGCCTCGGGCGCGGGGATACTTGTCGTGCCGCCGCTCGCCGCCGTCGTCCTGAGCCTGGTCGTCACGCGGGCCGGGACGACGAACGCCGCCGGCCAAGCGCTCGGCCGGGGACTCGAGCGGGTTACCCGGACCGCCGAGGCCTTGTCCGGCCGGCTCACCACGGGTGACCCGTGGCCGGGGCTCTGGATCGTCGCCGGCGGCGCGTTCACCGCCGGACTCGTGCTCGAGGCCACCGACCTCGAGCTCAGCCTCGGCGGCGGCACCGCGCTCACCGTGGGCCGGATCGTGATCGTCGCGCTCGCGCTACCGCCGCTCGGCTGGCTGCTCCTGACCGCGCGGCGGGCCTGGGGGGCGCCGGCAGTGACCTGCTTGGCCGGAGCTTTGGGGTGCGTGATCGTCATCGCGAGCCGGGTCGGGATCCTGTTTCAGAGCGCCGGGCTGGTTCCCCTGGTCGGCGTCGGCTACACGCTGGTCGCGTTCGGGCTGCTCGGCCTTGCGACCACGTCGATCGACCTGCGCGCGCGCATCGCCGCGGGCGCCGCGGGGCTGCTGCTGGCCGCCACTCTGACGCCGCTTCCCTACATCATCACGTCGGCCCAGGGCGAGGTCGACCAGTCGCTCGTCACCTCGCTCGCCGCCGCGGCGGCGCTCGTCTCGGTCGGGCTCACCCTGCGCCGCCCGGCGCCGCCCCGGGGGAGCCTGGTTGCAGTAGAACTCCCTCAGTGAAGACGTCACGCTGGTCGATCTGCTCCGACGGATCGCTGCTCTCGATCGCGTCAACCGATTCGGTGCTCTGCATCGGGTCGGTGGGGTCGGTGCTCTCGGTCGGCTCCCTGGGGAGCGCCTGCTCGGCGTGGTCGGTGGGGTCGTTCGCGTCGTTCGGGTCGGTGCTCTCGGCGCGGTCGCGCTGGTCGCTGCTCTCGGACCGCTCCTACGACGCGGTGCGGGGATCCGGCACCGCCCACACCCGCGCCGGGTCGCTCTCGGCCGTCCAGCTCGCCGCCGGCCTCGCGGTGGTCGTGCTCACCGGCCGCAGCCTCGAAGCCCGCCGCCGCCACCCCTGAATAATGGGGCCTGGCCCCGTTATTCACCCGGTCTGCAGGTCGCGGCGCGCGAACCGGTCGACCGCCGCCACGGCCGCGAGGGCGGCGAGCGCCAGCATGACGGCGGTGCCGGACAGGTCTGCGGCTGCGACGGGTACCTGCGTCACGTGATGGAACGGAGACAACGAGTCGACCCACCCCGGAGCGCCGAGCAGGCCGCCGAGCAGCTCCCACAGGAAGGCCACGCCGACGAGCCCGAACGCGATCCCCGGGCTCGGCCGGGGCAGCCAGGCGAAGAGCAGCGCCCCCAGTGCGAGAAACAGGAGGGAGGCGGCGATGGAGTTGGCGCCGGCAGCGAGCAGCCCCGTCAGGCTGACACCCGCGTTCGTCACCGCCGCCCCGGCCCATGCGCACACGCCGAGGAGCAGCGCGAGTACGGCGGTCGCCGCCGCGGCGATCAGAAGCCGCCCCGCCAGCCACCGCCGCCGCCCGACAGGGAGCGCGAAGAGCGTCTCGAGCCTGCCGGATGACTCCTCGTCGCGCAGGCCGCCGACGTGGCTCACCGCGAACAGCGCCACGAGCAACACGAACAGCGAGAACACCACCGCCAGGTACCCGGCCGGGGTCGAGATCGCAAGGCCGTACGTGTGAATGTGGCTCTTGCCGATCTCCTCGGCGATGCTGCCGGCAAACCCACCCAATAGGCCCGCAAACAGCCCTGCGCTCACCGCCCACCCCGCGAGCGTCGGCAGCTCCGCGCGCAGCGCCGCCTGGGTGGGAGAGCCGAGCAGCGCCGTTCGCGACGGCACCACCGCACGACCGTGCAGCACGCTGGCGTCGATGTCGCGGCGGCGGGCGACGGCCACCGTGCCCGCGGCGATGACCGCCGCCGCGGCCGCGAACAGCAGGAGCACCGCGGGCCTCGGGGCGGTCACCGGCCGGATCTCCTCGGCCCAACCGATCGGCGTCAGCCAGCGAATCCAGCCGACGCCGTGACCGACGTCGGCGGCGATCCGCAGAAGCACCGCCAGCCCGACCGCCGCCACCCCGCCCGCCTGGGCACTGCGGCGGGTGGGCGCGAGCTGGGAGGCGAGCGCGCCGACCGCGGCGAACACCGCCGCGGGCGCCACCAGCGCGGCCGCGGTCAGTGCCGACTGGCGGGTGGTCATGTCGCCCGGCAGAACACCCGCGAGCAGGAAGGCGAGGGTCGTCATGAGCCACAGCAGCAGACATTCGGCCGCGAGCGCGGCGAGGATGGCCATGACCGCGCCGCCACGGCCGACCGCCCCCGCCAGGATCAGCTCGTAGCAGCCCGCATCCTCCTCGCCGCGAAGGGCGCGCACCGCGGCGAACACCGACCAGGCGGCGGTCACGATCGCCAGGATGCCGACGACCCGAAACTCGGCGTAGCCTGCGATGGTGGCGAGGTTGTGGGGGACTCCGTAGAAGAGCCGCAGGGCGATGTTGTCGGAGAACACGTGCGCGAACCGCACCCGGTCGGCCACGCTCGGATACGTCTCGCGGTAGCCGACCACCTGGCCCGCCGCATAGACCGCGCAGATCACCGCGACGACGATCAGGCGGACACGCTCGCCCCGCAGCGCGTGCAGCACGATCGATGGGACGGCCGAACGCGCCGGCGGCACGTCAGACCGCCCGGTCGTAGTGGGCCAGGAAGAGCTCCTCGAGCGACGGCTCGCGGCTGACCAGCGAGACCACACCCGTCCCCGCCAGCCGGTCGAGCAGCGGCCCCACCGGCCCGCGCACGTCGAAGCGCAGGCCGTTGGCACCGAGCGGCTCCGCGGTGACGCCCTCGACGCCGGCGATGTTTGGCAGCGCGCCCGCGAACGTGGCCTCGACGACGCGTGCCGACAGGTGCCGCAGCTCCGCCAGCGTCCCCTCCTCGACCAGCCGCCCGTCGCGCAGGATCCCGACCCGGTCGCACAGCGCCTCGACCTCGCTCAGGATGTGCGACGAGAGGAACACCGTCTGCCCCGCCGATTTGGCCTCGGCGACCGTGTCGCGGAAGGCCGCCTCCATCAGCGGGTCGAGCCCGCTCGTGGGCTCGTCCAGCACCAGCAGATCGGCACGAACCGAGAAGGCCGCGATCAGCTGGATCTTCTGCCGGTTTCCCTTTGAGTAGTCGCGCACCCGCTTGCCCGGATCGAAGACGAACCGCTCGATCAGCTCGCGCCTGTAGGCGGCGTCGGTGCCGCCGTGCAGCCTGGCCAGGAACTCGAGGCACTCGAGGCCGGTCAGCGCGGGCCACAGCATCGGCTCGCCCGCCACGAACGCGACTCGCCGGTGCGCCCGCACCGGGTCGCGCCAGGCGTCCACGCCGAACACGGCCACACTGCCGCCGGTGGGCCGCTGCAGGCCCAGCACCAGCCGGATCGTCGTCGTCTTGCCGGCGCCGTTCGGGCCCAGATAGCCGTATACCTCGCCGGCGCGGATGGCGAGGTCGAGCCGGTCGAGCGCGAGCGTTTGGCCGTAGCGCTTGGTGAGCCCGGAGGCTCGGATCGCGATGTCGTGCTGATCAGCCGTTGCGGGCCGGGAGGATAGCTCTCCCGCGGATCAGGCGGCCGGCTCGAGCCGAACGGCGAGCTCGTCGGAGCTGTAGAACTGCGACGCCACGGGGCGCGTGATACGGATCACGTCCGTGATCTCCTGCGTCGTCAGCCGCTCGCGCCACGCCCAGGCGTTCGCCTTGCTCTCCATCGGCTGGTAGGCAGTGCGCGCGATCCCCACCCGTCCCCAGGCCGAGCGCCGCGAGGCATCCCCGGCCATGCTTCCCTCACGGACGGCCCTCTCGGCGCGGGCATTGAAGTCGAGGCCGAGCCGTCCGTACAGGTCGCGGAACTGCGGCAGCGGGTCGGCCGCGATGTCCTCGTAGCGCACGACGGTGAACTCCGGGTGACGGGCCACCTGCTGGGCGATCGCGGAGTGGATCAGGAGCCACAGGAGCGCGCCGTGAGCGACCGGGTCGAGCGGCTGTGCCGCCGCCCGCTGGAGGTCGCCGGCGTACTCACTCAGATAGCGGCCAACGAGCTCGGGCTGCGAGGCGATGTCGGGCAGATTGTCGGCCCAGCCGTTGCCGATGCGCTTCAGGCTCGAGACGATCCCGGCGGGATGGCGCACGAGCATGACCACCCGGCACTCCAGCCGCTCGGCAAGCCACTCGGCCGCGAACACCATGTACGGATCATCGATCAGCGCCTGCAGCCCGCGCGCCCGCCCGAGCGCGAACGCGGCCTGGTATTTCGCCGCCTTGGCCAGGTCGTACACGCCGTGGTTGGTGCGAAGCTCGGCGGCGAGGCCGTAGCGCAGGTCGAGCATGTCCCGGAACCCCGGCAGATGCTCGGCCTCGTTGTGCGGGCCGACGTACTGGTAGGCCCGCGGCGGTGGCACTCGCAGGATGCCCGGCGTCAGGCCGGGCGGGTGACGGCGGTTGAACGGCTCGTTGACGTGGACGACGCCGCCGCCGCCCTCGATCATCTTCGCGACCCAGCTGCCACCGGAGCGGTGCATGCCTGTCAGCAGAATCGGTGTGCTCATACGCATGGCCGAGATCGATTATCGCAAGGTGTACGGCGCGCGGTCCCAGGGGGACGGCGGCCCGGAGCGCCGTTCATATGACCTCCATCGGCCTCGAAGCCCGTGTACGTTAGGGATGCGAGGTTGTCGATCCATTGGACACGCCTCCCCAGCGCCGGTCAAGATGGCGCCTGCGCGGGCGCTTTGGCGATCGCACGCCGTCCGGGGTACCGTGTCGGAGGGTAATGGAGGCGGCGTGAGCGACACCTGGATCTATGTGGCGGTGGCCGGGCTGCACATTCCCGGGATGGCGGTCATCGCGCTGCTCCTGCGCGACCTGGCCCGCTCGGATCCGCCCGACGGCCCCGAGCCGCCGGGCTGGCGCTGGCAGCGCCGCCCGCGGCCGGGCGGTGGCCCGCGGGCGACACGGTCGGGCGCGACCCGGCGTTCTCCGGCTGCGTGAGGGGTGCGGCTGGACTCCGCCCAGGCGCGAGCGCTGTTCGCATCGGCCCCCGTGGCGCGGCTGGCCACGGTGGCCCCGGACGGGGCGCCCCACCTCGTGCCTGTGTGCTTCGCTCTCACCGGGGATAGCGTCTACACGGCCGTCGACGGCAAGCCGAAGCGCACGTCCAACCTGGCCCGGCTGGCCAACATCGCCGCCGAGCCGCGCGTGGCACTTCTCGCCGACCACTACGACGACGACTGGACGCGGCTCTGGTGGGTGCGGGTCGACGGCGACGCCCAGGTGGTCATCGACCCGGACGAGCGCGCGCGGGCCGTTGCCACCCTTGCGGCGGCCTACGTCCAGTACGCCCGCAATCCACCACCGGGAGCGGTGATCCGGGTCGCGGTGCGGCGCTTCAGCGGTTGGAGCGCGTGACGGCCGCCCGCGTCACCGGGCTTTCACTGTCCGCCGGGTTCAGGTACCTTTCGGGGGACACGAGCCCGGGTGGGTGGCAATAGTGGATCTGTTTGCAAAGGTCATTCTGGCCGTCGCCATTTTGGTGGCAAACGGTGCGCTGCTCTTTTTCATCCTCCGGTTCCTGCTCTGGCTGGCGTTTCCGGCCTCGAAGCAGGAGGCCGGAGCGGCGGCGGTCGCCGTCCCGCCCGCCGCAGCAGGCACCGCTACCGTTGCAGCCCTCGGCGCCGGTGCGGCCACCGCCGCGACGAGCCCCTCGGTGCCCGTCACACCCCCCGTGCCGGGCGAGCCCCCGGTGTTCATCCCGTCCGCGCCGCGCCCCCGCGCCTACCCGCACAGGCTTCTCATCGGCGTCCCGGTCATCCTGTCGCTGTTCGCGGGCGGCGTCTGGCTGGGCACGGTGGTCGGAGGCTCCGGTGACGCCGCGGCGGCCACGCGAGTCATCACCGTCCACGGCAAGGTGGTGACGGTGAACGCCACCAAGACCGAGCTGCGGGTGCCCAGCACCAGGGTCCGGTTCAAGAAGGGCAGCGTGGTGACCGTGCCGGCGCAGACGCTGTTGTTGCCGAGAAAGACCGTGGTGAGTGTCCAGACGAGGACGCGAGTCCTGACGCTACCCGGGACGACCAGCACCGTCACCACCACGTACACCATCCCCCCGACCACCGTGTTCGAGACGGGCACCACCGTCACCGTGACCGAGACGAACACGCAGACGGTCACGACCACCGACACCACCGGTACGACGACGACCACCTAGATGGGTAGGCGGCAGCGATGAGCGTGCTCGTTCTCGTACGGATGAACGGCAACACCGAGCGGCTGCTGGAGGCGTCCGAGCGGCTCTGCGAGGCGTTCGGCATGCCGGAGGGCCTGACCGCCCAGGTCACCTCGCCCACCGAGGAGGGCATCGTGATCATGCAGCTTTGGGAATCCGAGGATCAGCGCCGGCAGGCCAACGAGGGCCCGGGCCACGAGGCGCTGATCGAGAGCGGAATCCTGCGCGAGACGCTCTCGGGCACCTCCGAGGTGTGCGAGACGCACCACGTGCAGCTCGCAGACGTTGTCGCCGCGCCGCGCCCCCGTCGCCGCAAGCCGGCCAGATCGAAGGCCGCCGCCGCGACGCCCAGCGATACCATGTGACCCCCGCGGGCGTAGCTCAATGGCAGAGCAAGAGCCTTCCAAGCTCCAGACGAGGGTTCGATTCCCTTCGCCCGCTCCTCCTCCTCTACTCCTCCTTCTTTTTTTCGAGCTCTCCGGCGCGGAGCGCTGCACTGATGCCGGCGTCGCTTCCGCCGACGGTCGCTCTCGATGATCGTGAGGTGGGGGCGATTACGCGAGTGGTTATCCGGGAGGCCGCGGCAGGCCGAGGAGTTGGATCACCGAGAACACCACCAGCACGACGCCGAGCGCGACCAGTCCGTACCGAGCTGTGAGTACGGGGAAGTGTCCGCTGATCCCGATCAGGAACAGCACCGTCGCGAGGTAGACGGTGATGCGCACGTACTTGTCCGAGGTCGCGCCGGCCGCGGCGCCCAGCGCGAAGAACGCATCGGCTCTGGCGTCATCGGCGTGCGCCGCGATCAGTTGCGGCTGACGGTACACCGACATGTAGGTCGGGCCGGGCGGCGCGTGCCGGTTGGTGGTCGGATTGGTCGCCCACCAGGCGTTGAACGCGACCCGAAAGGCAGGAGAAAAGCGTCGCTGGGCAAGCGCCATGCCACGCTTGTTGCCGGCGATATACGCGGTGAACCACGTGTTGAAGGTGGAGGAGTCGAAGTTGCGCTGGGCGAGCGACTCCAGGTCGGCACGGTTGGCCTTGGTGCGCTCGGCCGACGCCGAGGCGAGCAACACCGACGAGTGGGTGCTCCACTGTGCCGCCGAGTACCCGGAGTAGGCGGCGACGATCGCGACGACCGAGAGCAGGATCGCCTCGCTGATCGTGACCCAGTGCGCACGATGATGGTCATCGTCGTCACCTTCGGCGCCGTGCTTGGCGTGTTCGGCGATCTCCTTCCCGACCTCAGACCCAGACAGCCCCTCAGGCATACACGCTCCCAGACTGTTATTGGGCGAGCATAGAGGCCCACCCGACAGAGTGCACCGCTTTGGCCGTGGACCGCGGCCTCGGGGCGGCGTCGCTGCGGAGTCGACCCGTTGGCCTCGCGGGACGGATGCCCACGCGTCTCCGGTCTTCCGTGATCAAAAAAACTGACTGGTCGGTTATAGTTGGGGTGTGCCGAGGATTTCTGAGCGTGATCGGGCTGTGCGTCGGCAGCGGTTGGTGGACGCTGCGTGGCGGCGGTTGGCGATGAGTGGGTATCGCGATACGACCGTCGACGCTGTGTGCGATGAGGCCGGGGTGAGCAAGGGCGCGTTCTACGGCTATTTCGCGACCAAGCAGGACTTGTTCTTGGCGCTGCTTTGGGAGGAGACCGAGGCGCTGAATCGCGTGGCGGCGGATCTTGCGCGGCAGGAGTTGTCTGGTGCGGAGCGGGTGCGGCGGTTCACGCAGGCGATGCTGGAGGTGGGCGATGATCCGGGGCGGGTGCAGCTGCGGGCGGACTTGTGGGCGTCGCTTGTGGCTGAACCGGTTGTGCGTGACGGGTTCGCCGAGGCGGTCGCCCGGCGCCGGGCGGTGTTGCGCGACTGGATCATCACGAGCGTTCGGGCCGGCGATCTGGGGATCGAGGAGCGGCGTGCGAATGCGCTGGCGTCGATCTTGATCGCGCTTGCGGACGGGTTGATGTTGCACCGGGCCGTCGATCCGAGCGGGTTTCAGTGGTCGAACATCCGGGCGGTGATGGACGCGCTGATCGGCGGCATCGAGCGCCAAGCGTCGCCGTGAGCGTCGCCGCGAAGCCGCCTCTCACCCGGCGGCTGCGTGTCCCGAGCGGTGCCGTGCGACGGGTGCACGGTTGGCTGCATGGCACCTCAGCGGGGTTGATGTCGCTGGGTGTGATCGTTGGTGTGGGTGCCGGCGTGGGGGCGGTCGCGTTTCGCGAGCTGATCTTCGGGGTGACGCGTCTTTTCACGGGATATTCGGAGTACGGCGGCATGGGCCGGGTACCGAATCCCAATCTTCCCGGTCTGGGAGTGTGGTTCGTTGTGATCGCGCCAGTGGTCGGCGGCCTCATCTACGGCCCCTTGATCGCGGTGTTTGCGAGTGAGGCCAAGGGGCACGGTGTGCCGGAGGTGATGCTGGCAGTGGCGGAGCGCGGCGGCCGGATCCGACCCCGGGTCGCTGCCGTCAAGGCGCTCGCATCGGCAGTGTGCATCGGCTCGGGCGGGTCGGTCGGGCGGGAAGGACCGATCGTCCAGATCGGATCGGCGCTCGGATCGGGCATCGGCCAACTGCTTCGGATCCCGGAGTCGCGGCTGCGACTGCTGGTCGCCTGCGGAGCCGCCGGAGGCATCTCCGCCACCTTCAACGCCCCGATTGCAGGCGTCTTTTTCGCGCTCGAGCTGATCCTGCGCGACTTCGAGGTGGAGTCGTTCGGCGTCGTCGTGCTGGCGTCGGTAACCGCCGACGTGATCGGCCGGGCGGCGTTCGGATCCCAGCCGTTCCTGGCGCTGCCCGCCTTCCAGCAACACTCGCTCTGGGGCTACGCCCTCTACGCCGGACTCGGCCTGCTCGCAGCGCTGATCGGCACCCTGTTCGTACGTCTCCTGTACGGCCTCGAAGACATCGCCGACCGGGTCTGGTACGGCCCAGAGTGGCTGCGACCCGCCTGCGGCGGCATCCTCCTGGGCGGCCTTCTGCTCGCGATCCCCCAACTGTACGGCGTCGGCTACCCCGTGCTAGAGCGCGCCATCGGCGGCGGCTACACCGCCTGGTTTTTGATCGCGCTGCTCGCCGGAAAGCTGCTCGCAACCAGCCTCACCATCGCCATCGGCGGCTCAGGCGGCGTGTTTGCCCCCTCGCTCTTCATGGGGGCAATGCTCGGCAGCGCCTACGGCGACCTCGCCGGCCGCCTCGCACCACACCTCGCCGGAGCCGCAGGCGCCTACGGCCTGGTCGGCATGGGAGCCGTCTTCGCAGCCGCCGCCCGCGCCCCCATCACCGCCGTGGTCATCATCTTCGAACTCACCGGTGACTACCACCTCATCCTGCCGCTGATGGTCGCGATCGTGATCGCAACCGCCATCGCCACCATGCTCGCCCAAGACTCGATCTACACCCTCAAACTCCGTCGCCGCGGCATCGACCTGCGCCGAGCCCACCCCACAATCATGCAACGCCTCACCGTGGCCGACGCCATGCACGCCATCCCCCAACCACTCCAAGCAAACGACCCGCTCCCCACCATCATCCACCGCTTCACAACAGACCCCGACCAAACCCTCCCCGTCACCGCCAACGACTCCACCTACCTCGGCGTCGTCACCCCCAAAACCGCCGCCGCAGCCGCCGAACAAGACCACCTCACCGCCACCGCCCAAGACCTCGCCATCACCGCCCCCACCCTCCAACCAGACCAAGCCCTCGACACCTCTCTCGAACTCCTCCTCAACACCGACACAAACGGCCTCCCAGTCACCACCCCCCACGGCGACATCATCGGCTGGATCACCCACCGCGACATCCTCGACGCCTACAACAACGCCCTCCGGGGCAGCAAGGGCCGATCGAGCTCACCCTCCCGCTTGCCATCCTCGCGGCCGCTCGGTGATTGGCCGTAAGCATCGGGAGCGGCGAACTGCGTCCGTTGCGGTAGGGTCGCCGCGGGATGCTGGGCGATCTTCTGCAGCGAAGCGCGAGTGACCAGGCCGCGATGGTGCGGGCGGGTGAGGTACGGGCCCGCGAGTTGGTCGAGGCGGCGCTGGAGGCAATCGAGCGCGTCAACCCGGTCCTGAACGCTTTTGTGACGGTCTGTGGCGAGCGGGCGCTGGCGGAGGCCGATGCGGTGGGGGTGGGCGATCCGCGTCCGCTATGCGGGGTACCGGTTGGGATCAAGGATCTGCTGCCGGCCACCGAAGGAGTCCCGACGACGGAGGGCAGCCTTGGTTTCCCGGATTGGGTCGCCGCGCACGACTCGGCGCACGTGCGGCGGCTGCGTCAGGCCGGAGCGATTATCGTCGGAAAGACCAATACTCCCGAGTTGGGGTTGCGGCCGGTGACCGAGAACCGTCGTTTCGGCGCGACTCGGAACCCGTGGAACACCAAGCTTTCAGCGGGCGGGTCTTCGGGTGGGAGCGCTTCGGGAGTCGCCATTGAACGAGAACGAGGTGGATCACCCGAACTGGACGACCACGCGCCGCGTATCGGTCGCGTGTGGAGCACACCCCACCGTGAGGGGCTCGGGGTCCGAGGTCGCCGCCCGCTCGCTCTGTAAAGCGCTGGCCTACTACGTGATTCACCGCCCGGCCCGGCCGTGTGCGCTCATCGGCGGCTTGTTCTCGGAGCGCCTTCGCGTCGTGGTCTCGGGGCGGCTCGATGGTCACCTGCTAAGGCTGGAGATGGCCGCGATCTGCAACGCGCCCCCGCGCCTGCATCACGCGGTGGAGACGATCTACGGCGTGCTCGAGTAGTAGTGAGTGAGCAGTTCAGTGCGGTGTAACCTGGAATGGTGAGAACTTGGCGGTGGCTGGCTCTGGGGACGGCGGTTGTAGTCACGGTGGGCGTGGCTGTTGCCATCGCGCTTAGTCACAGGGGTGGATCGTCGGCGGGTCGGGCGCGCCGGCACCTGGCCGGGTGTGCACAGCGCGGGAGTTGGCGCGGAAGACCTTCCGCTCAGACTGCTGGTTCCGGGTTGGTGGTAGTGGCCGGTGGGAGCGTGTACTCGTGTCGCCCACGCAAGTTACGGGTGTGATCGGTGACGTATCCGCGCTCCGCCGCGAGCTGGTGGCGCGTCAACGTGCGGCAGCTTGGGCGCAGACTCCACCCGGCAGCCGCAAGGCGCGGTTTCCGTGAGAGCGTCGATATAACCAGGGCCTTGGCCTTCCCACCTGCGATCCGGCAAGCCACGCTCTCCGCGAGTCACATTCCCCAGTGATCCGGTGGGAATGGTGCGGATTCCCCGCCAGCGTGGGTGAAGGTGTGCCAGGCGGTCGTCCGCCTGGTGTGACAGCGTGCCCGCTTGGTGGACTGGGTCTGACGAGGGGTGGATCGGGCCGGTTCGGATCAGGTGGTCAGACGGACAGCGACGTCGTACCTGGTTACCGAGGCGCGCCGGCCCGGGGTCTCGCCGGGTTCCATCGCGTTCAGCGCCGCGTCGCCGCGCCGGTAGTCGTCCTCCGTTGCAAAGAACAACACCACCAGCGCCTTGTCGGCGTCCGAATCATGGAGCACGACGATCTCCGACGCCGGCACCTCCTCCGGTCGTCCCTGCCCCTCCATCTCCCGCTTCATATCCGCCATTCGCTCCGCCGTGACTCCGTCAAACGACACCACTCGTGCGAGCGCCATGCCATCCTCCTTGTCGGATTCGCCACAACCCTACACAGCCTCGGCTCCGGTCGGCAGCCAGCGCTGGCAGTCACCAGGGTTCCCGGATCGAGGTCGACAGCACACGTCACCTAGCATGGGTGACCTCCGTCCGCAGTGACAGTTGGATGCTGACGATCAGCGTCCACACACCCAGACCGACGAACCCGACGAACCCGACATGGTCGAGCAGGCCGCCGAGGATGTGGCTCGGCACCGCGGCGATCACGCCAAACACGAGCGCCAACCAGCCGGTCCACCGCGGCAGCGCTCCCGTCTGCAACGTCGCCAGGCCCGCACCCAGCAGGAAGCCGCTGGTGCCGACCGTGAGCGTGAACACAAGTTCCTCGCTCAACACGTGCACCGCCTGCAGAGACGCAGCGCCCAAATGCTGCGCGACGTCGCCGAGCGCGAGCGCGAATCCGGCCCCGATCGTCAGCCCGACCGCCACGATCACGCCACCGGCAAGACACAGGATCGCTGTCGCCGATGGCTCATCGCCAGCCCTCCGAAACGCACTGAAGACGACTGCGACGAAGACGAGGAACAAGAGCGCACCGAGACTGAGCAGCGCGCCCGACGCGAGCTGTCCAGTGCCATGGGCTGCATAGAACGAGACCAGCCTCCCAACCGGCGCGTCCGGCGCAGGCGTGTCCCCCGCGGCGCCAAATCCGGCGGTGATCGCGACCACCGCAGCCGCACCCGCCAGCGCAGCGACATCGGCGTGGGTCGTCCTCACCAACACGGCGTTACGCCCGCCCCCAGCGGGGACGGAAAAGCCGGTGACCGGGAACCGCACTCGTGGGCGGCCTTTGTGGTGAAAACCCTGGGCATATCCTCGCCTCCTCAGGCTCGGCACCAGGATAGGTACGGCAGACCCTGCGGACATCAGGCGTTTACCCCATCTTCGGGATTCCGGGGTGCGGTGACGCGATCACCCAAATCTCGCAAGCGATGACTTTTCCCGAATCCGGTGGTCTCCTTCGTGGTCAGAGTGCCGTAATCACCCGAACGGAGGGCAGCGTGGAACCAGGCGTGTACGACCTCGAAATGCCGGACGCGGCCGTCATTGACGGCGGGGCGGTCCCTGCCGTGGCTGACCGAGCCACGTGGCAGGCACAGCTGGACGAGCTCTTGGTCCGGGAGAAGGCGCACACCCGCGAGGGGGACGCGATTGCCGCGGAGCGGCGGAGACTCCCCATGGTTGAGGTCGACGGGGCGACCCCGCTCGTGGGGGCGGAGGGGCCGGTGACGCTCCTGGAGACATTCGAGGATCGCCGCCAGCTTCTCGTCTACTACCACATGTGGCACGACGGCCGACCTGCCGAGGGGCAGTGCGAAGGGTGCACCTTCTTCAACGGCCAGGTGCGAGAGCTCTCCTACCTGCACTCGCGAGGCGTCACCTACGCCACCTTCTGCCAGGGCGCATACGACGAGAGCGTCGCCTATCGCGACTTCATGGGCTGGGACGTGCCCTGGTATTCGGCGAAGGACTCCGCCGACCAACTGCTCGCCGGGCGCGGGTTCGGAATGCAGGTGTGCTACCTGCGCGACGGGGCAAGGGTCTTCGAGACCTACTGGTCAAGCGGCCGGGCCGCGGAGGCACTGGCACCCAGCTACGCGCTGCTGGACATGACACCCTACGGCCGGCAGGAGACCTGGGAGGACTCTCCCGACGGCTGGCCGAAACGCTTCGCGACGAGCGGAGAGCAATTCCGCACCAACGGCCGCCCCACCGCACAATGGTCGCGCCTCGAGCGATCCGGGCGCTGAGGCTTCCCCCGTGCGTCGATGAGAGATGATGCGCGGCATGGGTGAGCTGATTCTGATCAGGCACGGCGAGACCGAGTGGAGCCGATCCGGCCAGCACACGGGGCGCACCGACATCCCGCTTACCGATGCGGGAGTGGCCGCAGGCAGGGCGCTTGGTCCGGCACTCGCCCGCCGGCATCTGGTCGCCGCGTTCAGCAGCCCGCTTACCCGCGCCATGCAGACGGCCGAACTTGCGGGTCTGACCGGCGTCAAGCCGGATCCCGACCTGATGGAGTGGGACTACGGCGGCTATGAGGGCATGACAACAGCGCAGATCCGGGAGACGAGACCGGGCTGGTACCTGTGGCGCGACGGTGTCATTCCCGGCAGCGCCGGCCATCCTGGCGAGCAGCTCGAGCAGGTGGCCGCACGCACGGACGCGGTGCTGGGCCGGGTCCGGCCGCTGCTTGACGACGGCGACGTCGCCGTCGTCGCTCACGGCCACCTGCTGCGTGTGCTCACCGCGCGCTGGCTCGGACTCGACCCGTCAGCCGGCCGGCTGTTCCGGCTCGATACGAGCACCCTCAGCGCCCTCGGCACCGAGCACGAACAGACGGTCATCTCCGCCTGGAACGTCCCGTAGCAAGGTGTCAGTGCCCGGCGGCCTGACCACCGTCGATATGCACGACCTCGCCGGTGACGAACGTGGCCCGCTCGAGATACAGGATCCCGTCGGCGACGTCGCTCACGTCTCCGATCCGGCCCAGAGGGTGGAGGCCCGCCATGCCCGCGTAGGAGGCGGCCTCGTGCTCTGGGGTCTTGATGACTCCAAGCGAAACCGCATTCACCCGGACGCCCCGTGACGCGTACTCGATGGCCAGGGAGCGAGTCACCGCCACCAGGCCGCCCTTGGTGAGGGCGGCAAGCGCGGCCGGTCTCGTACTGCTGGCGTGATCAACGAGGCTGGTCGAGATGTTGACGATGTGGCCGCTGCCCTGGCGCACCATGTGTGGGATGACGCGCTGGGTGACGTGGAAGAACCCGCCCAGATTCAGGGCCGTGATCGCGGCGAAGTCGTCGGGCGTGTACTCCGTGAAGGGCTTTCCGATGAAGATCCCCGCGTTGTTGACCAGGCTGTCGATGCGCCCGAACCGGTCGAGGGCCTGATCCACCACGCGCTGGGCCGTGCCGGCCTCGGCGATGTCGCCCTGCACGGTGAGGAAGTTGGACTCCTGCGAGGACGGGATCGAGCGCGCGGTGCCGACCACCGCGTACCCGGCATGACGAAACGCCGCGGCCAAGCCCGCGCCGATGCCGTGAGAGGCGCCGGTGACGATCGCGACCTTCTGTGGCTCAGGCGCCACGCTCATCCCACGAGATACGTCTCGTAGATCACGCCTCGGGCCTCGCGACCGCCGACGCTGATAAAGACGCCCTTGTTCAGCCAGTCGAGCTCGGGGGCGGCAGTCTCGATCTGGGTCGATGTGCGGAAGGTGTACTCACCCGCGTCGACGTCCTCACCGCGGGCGAGCCGTGCGAGCACATCCGCGGGGCCGTGCCGCACACTGCGCGACTGGACATACAGCAGATCCCCACGGTCGGTCCGCAGCATGTAGCGGATGTCGCCAAGCGCGGTGCCGTCCGGCAGGGCGATCTGCCAGTCGGCGCTGGCGCCGGGGAGAAGTTCCCCGTTGAGCTCGGGCCCGGTGAACGTCCCACCGATCAGGGGGACGATGCGCCGGTGCCCCTGTGCGATGTCGCCGAGATCCAGGGTCTCGCCGAGCCTGGCCTCCAGGCGGTAGATCAGGGTCAGTTGGGGATCAGGGAGACGCGTCTGGTCAACCCTTCCCGTCCGGGCCCATCCCGGAACTGCCCGCCTGCACGCTTGCTGCCGCGATCTCGTCGTGGAGAGCCTTCAGTGTCGCGACGTAGATCTCCGAGAAGGTGGGGAACGGCTGGATGGTGTCCCGCAGCACGTCGAGCGCAACGCGGGCGCGGATCGCCAGCGTGGCCTGTTGCAGCCACTCGCCGGCGTCCGGGCCGAGCGCGTAGGCGCCGGTGAGCCGCTCGCCGTCGCTGAGCAGGGTCAGGAAGCCGTTCTCGTCGGCGTAGGCGTGGGAGTAGGTCGCGGCCTTGGCGATCTCCGCGATCGGAGTGGTCGCGCTGAAGCGGGCCTCGGTCGCCCCGACCGCAGCCGCCTGCGGGTCGGTGTAGACCACGCGCGGGACCGCGTCGTAGTTTGCCTCGCGTGGCTCGCCGAGGATGTTCGCCGCGACGACCTCGCCCTGGTACTTGCCGACGTGGGTCAGCTGCCAGATCCCGGTGGCATCGCCGATCGCCCACAAGCGCTCGCCGGCGCGCAGATACCCATCGACCGGGATCCCGTGAGGATTGGCTTCGACACCCACCGTCTCGAGGCCCAGCCCGGCGATCCGCGGGCGCCGGCCGGTGGCGACGAGGAGCCGATCGCCCCGCAGTTCGCGGCCGTCGTCCAGCTCCAGGACATAGTCGTCGCCGTCGCACCGCGCGGCGGTCACGTGCACGCCGAGGGCGAGCTCGATACCCTCGCGGCGCAGAGCCTCGCCGAGCGCCTCGCCGAGCGGCGCCGGCTCGCGGGCAAGCACATGCTCCGCGCCGTCGGCGACCGCCACCTCCCCGCCGAGCCGGCGCACGACCTGTGCCATCTCGACACCCACCGGCCCGCCGCCGAGCACGAGCAGGCGGCGCGGGACCGCCTTCATGCCGGTCGCCTCGCGGCTGCCCCAGACGCCCTCGAGCTCTCTCAGGCCGGGGACGGGCGGCACGAATGGATCCGCGCCGGTCGCCATGACGACGTGGTCGGCGGTGTGACGCACGCCGTCGACCTCGACAACTCCCGTCCCCGCCAGCCGGCCGGTGCCGCGAATGAGGGCGATGCGGTTGTTCGCCAGCCAGCGCTCCTGTCCCTTGTCCGAGTAGTTCGAGACCATGTAGTCGCGCCAGGCGAGCACCGCCGCGACGTCGACCTCCGCGCCCGCCCCCGCGGCCCGGGCGGCATGCACCGCCTCGCCGGGGCGAAGCAGCGACTTGGACGGGATGCACGCCCAGTACGAGCACTCCCCGCCGACCAGCTCGCGCTCGACGACGGCGACCCGCAGGCCGCCGTCGGCAAGCGCCCCGGCACAGTGCTCACCCGGAGAGCCGCCGCCCAGGACGATGACGTCGTAATCGTTGCTCATTTTCGCCTCCTAAGCCGGAGTTCGGTCGGGGCGCGCGGGGGCGTCTTTGTGCCTCGGCCGAACGTCTGGGTCGGGGAAGAAGCGCGAGCGGTCATCCCCCTCCCACTCCTCACGAAGGCCGGGCGCGCCCAGATCCCAGTCGGGGCGGATTTCGCGGGTCGCCTCGCGGAGATCGCGACGGAGATCCTCGACAGACGGCCTGCCCCAGAACCAGTAGCCGTTGTAGACGCTGTGGATCACGAGGCCCGGCTTGAGCACCAGCGTGTGGGGAATCATCGGGTCGTGATAGGGATCGGTGTACTCCTGGATGTCGAGGTCCTTCTGCACCTTGCGACCGGCATCGGAGAGAAATGTCCACTGCGCGCCCACGGAGGCGCGGAACTCACGGGTCTCGAAGATGCTGTCGGTCGAGATGGTCACGATCTGGGTGTAGGCAACGGCGATCTTCGAGTAGAAGGCGGCGAGTTCGAGGTGTTGCTGGTGGTCTTTCGGACAGAAATGGCCGCGAGCGAGCACGAGGATCATCGGGTCGTTCCCCTGCAGGTCGCTCAGCCTGCGCCGGGTCTTGCCCTGGTCGGTTAGCTCGTAGTCGGGGAAGATGCCGCCCGGAACGATGTCAGCTCGCATGCGATGCCCCTCTCGAGTTTCGGGTTGTCGCCACAACGGCCCCGGCAGGTCGGCGCTCATCGGGGCCGGCCGCGCCGCTTGGCCGCGACCAGGGCATCGACTAGGGTGTCCCCGGGTGCGATGTCGAGCGCCGCGGACGAATCTGGCGGCGATCATAGCCACGAAGGAGGGCGCTGTGAGCAACTTGACCGAACACAGGGAAGCATCGAGCAAGAGCCGCGGCGTCGACGCGGTCGACATGGGATTCGAGGCCGTTGTCATCCCGGTGGCCGACGTCGACCGGGCCAAGCGGTTCTACCAGGGTCTCAGCTGGCGACTGGATGCCGACTTCCCCTTCGACAACGGCTTCCGGGTCGTCCAGTTCACGCCGCCCGGGTCGGGGTGCTCGGTGCAGTTCGGCGCCAACATTACGGCGGCCGAGCCCGGCTCCGCCGACGGGCTCTACCTGATCGTCTCCGACATCGCGGCTGCACGCGCCGAGCTCGTCGCCCTCGGGGTCGACGTCAGCGAGGTGTTCCACCCCGGGTCGCCGGGCGCGCAGTTCCAGCCGGACGACGCACGCGACCGCGTCAGCGGGCCCGCGCCGGATCACCAGAGCTACAACTCATTCGCCACGTTCCGCGACCCGGACGGCAACCGGTGGCTGTTCCAGGAGATCACGACCCGGCTCCCGGGCCGGATCGAGGCGGATACGACGTACACGTCGGCCGCGGATCTCTCGAGCGCGCTCCAGCGCGCCGCCGCCGCGCACGGGGAGCACGAGGCGCGGATCGGCAAGGCTGACCCGGATTGGCCCGACTGGTATGCGGAGTTCATGGTCCGCGAGCGGGCCGGCGAGGAGCTCCCGACCTGAACGGCGGCCGGCGGCCGCGCCAAACGGGGTCAGACCCCTTTTGGCGCGGCGCGATTACGCCTGGCGCCAGCCGGCCGCCTGCAAATCCTCGGCGAGTTCGGCGCTGTCCTCGCCGACGTTGAGGAGCACGGGCTCGAGCGTGACGTCCTGGCCGTCCCCGCCCGTTCTCACCGCCGAGCTGATCACGTTGCGGTAGCTCAGGCGGCGGATGCCATCGCCCAGGAAGACCCTGGCGCCGTCGCGACGGGCGGATTCGGCGGTCGACTCACGGATGAACATCGTCTGGGTCTGAGCACCGCCGATGGGGCTTGCGATGACGACGAGATGGTCGACGATCTGCATGTCTACTGGGCCGTCAGTCCGCCGTCGACGACCACCGCTTGGCCGGTGATGTAGGCGGCGTCCGGGGAACACAGGAACGCGACCGTCGGGGCGATGTCCTCCGCCGTCCCCTGGCGGTTCATGGGGATCCACTGCTCGACCATCGCGGCGATCGCTGCCGAGTCCATCCCGGCCTGCTCGAAGATGGGATCGTTGAAGCCGGTGTCGATCCAGCCGGGGCAGACACAGTTCACGCGCACGCCGTCCCTCGCGTATTCGACCGCGAGTTGGCGGGTCAGGTTGATGACCGCCCCCTTCGAGGAGTCATAGGCAACGAGGTTGGGTTCGCCGATCATGCCGCTGATCGATGCGGTGTTGACGATCACGCCGCTTCCCTGTTCCCGCATCGCGGGGATGAACGCCCGGCTGACCAGCAGCATGCCGCGCACGTTGACCGCATAGTGCAGATCCCACTCGGCGAGCGTCTGAGAGAGCGCCGTGCCGGGAATAAGCACCCCGGCGTTGTTGTGGAGGATGTCCACGAGACCGAAGTGCGCGAGGACGCTGGCCGCCATCTCCTCGACCTGGCCGGGGTCCGAAACGTCGCACCCGAACGCTTCGGCCTCGATCCCATGCCGGCGGAGGAGCGTGACGGTCTCCTCGGCCTTCGGCCGCGACCGGTCGACGACCGCGATCCGCGCACCCTCGAGCCCGAGCCGATTCGCGCAGGCGCGACCGATGCCGTGTCCGGCACCGGTGACCACAGCGACCCGGCCTTCGAGGCGCCTCGGTATCTCCACGATGGTTAGCCGACCCGGATCAGCTTCTTGTTCACGAACTCGTCGGCGCCGTAGCGGCCGAGCTCACGGCCCGAGCCCGATCGCTTGACTCCGCCGAAGGGCAGCTCTGCGCCGTCGGCGCCGACCAGGTTGACGTACACCATGCCGGCGTCGATCTTGTTGGCGATCCGCTCCGCCTGGTCGGCATCGGTGGTGAACACGTAGGAGCCCAGCCCGAACGGCGTGTCGTTTGCGACCTTGACAGCTTCGTCCTCGGATCCGACCCGGTAGACGGCGGCGACGGGCCCGAAGAACTCCTCGTAGCGGGCGGAGGCCCCTTCGGGAATGTCGGCCAGAACGGTGGGCGGGAAGAACGTGCCCGACCGCTCGCCGCCGAGCACCACCTTGGCGCCGTCCTTGATGGCGCGGTCGAGCTGATCCTGCAGCCGGTTGGCGGCGAGGGTCGACGAGAGCGGCCCGATCACCGTGTCCGGCGCCGTGGGGTCGCCCGGTGCCGCCTCGCTCATCGCCGCGGTGAACTTCTCCAGGAACGGCTGGTAGAGGTCATCGATCACGATGAAGCGCTTCGCCGCGTTGCACGACTGGCCGGTGTTGTCGAGGCGGGCCGAGACGGCCGCCTCGACGGTGGCATCCAGGTCGTCGGTGCTGAGCAGGATGAACGGGTCGGACCCGCCCAGCTCGAGCACGACCTTCTTCAGGTTGCGACCCGCGATCTCGGCGACCGCCGCGCCGGCGCGCTCCGAGCCGGTCAGCGAGACGCCCTGCACGCGTGGGTCGGCGATCACGGTCGCGATCTGGTCGTTGGTGGCGTAGATGTTGTTGTACGCCCCCGCCGGGAAACCGGCGTCGAGGTAGATCTTCTGCAGGGCCTCGGCGGTCTCCGGGCACTGCGGCGCGTGCTTGAGCAGCACCGTGTTGCCGATGATCAGGTTCGGGCCGGCGAACCGGGCGACCTGATAGGTGGGGAAGTTCCAGGGCATGATGCCGAGCAGCACTCCCAGGGGGCTTCGGCGGATCAGCGCCGTGCCCTCGCCCGCGAGCAGCTTGATCGGCTCGTCCTTCATCAACTCCGTGGCGTTGTCGGCGTAATAGCCGTAGATGTCGACGCAGAAGTCGACCTCGCCGAGCGCCTGCTCCATCGGCTTGCCCATCTCGCGGACGGCGATCGCCGCCAACTCCTCGCGCCGCTCGGAGTGCAGCTCACCGACGCGCCGCACAAGCGCTGCGCGCGCCTCGACGCTCGTGGTCCGCGCCCACTCCTGATAGGTCTTGTAGGCCAGCGCAATGGTTGCCTTGAGCTCGGCGTCCGTGATCGTCGGGTAGGTCTTGTCCGTCTCTCCGGTGGCCGGATTGATGACCGCGTAATCGCTCATTGTGCTCCTTCGTCGTTGAGCCGACGGCGACCGGAAGGCGGGCGGCATCGGCCTCGCCATCATATTCCACGAGCGACGTTCGGGGCCCTACGCCGGTGCGGCGGCTCGTTCGAGCTCGTCGATCTCGATCTTCTTCATGCTCATCATCGCCTGCATCACCCGCCGCGACTTCTCCCGGTCGGGATCCGAGAGCAGCTCGGACAGCCGGGCGGGAACGATCTGCCAGGACAGGCCGTACCGGTCCTTCAGCCAGCCGCACGGGCCCTCCTCGCCGCCGTCGCAGAGCGCGCTCCAGTAGGCATCCACCTCGTCCTGCGTCTTACAGTCGACCTGGAACGAGACGGCCTCGCTGAAGGCGAACTCCGGCCCGCCGTTCAGCGCCACGAAGCGCTGCCCGTCGAGCTCGAAGGTCACCGTCATGACCGTTCCCGCAGCCCGCGGCCCGCCCTCGCCGTAGCGAGCGACATCGACGATCCTCGAGTTCGGGAAGACCGACGTGTAGAGCTTCGCCGCATCCTCGCCCTCGGTGTCGAACCACAGGCATGGAGTGATCGTGGGCATGTCATCATCCTTTCGGGTCGGAGCGACCGCCGGAGCATCGTATGCCCGGTAGACGACGCCGTCAGCCGAAACTCATCGCGATGCGGACACGGGCGCGCGCCGGTGGCCCGCCTCGACCACGGCATATGACCCTCCGGCCGCGAGCGCCAGCAGGCCGGCGGCGCGTCGCGCCGATCCGGAATCCCGCCCCAGCGCCGCGTCGACGGAGAGCGGCCCGGGGCCCGCCTCGGCGATCGCCAGGAGCGCGGCGATCAGCACCAGGTTGTACTCGTAGCCGCCGTTCGTCACCCACACGCCGTTCTTGAAGTGGACGGTGCGGATCGCCGTGATCATCACGCTGACCAGCGAGAGGACGGCCAGCGGCGTGAACGCGCCCAGGGCCAGCAGCGCTCCGCCGACTGCCTCGGCCCCGCCGGCGGCGATCGCGTTGTCCTGGCCGGGGTGCAGACCCATCGACTCGAACGCCTGCGCGGTCGAGTCCAGCCCGTTGCCGCCGAACCATCCGAAGAGCTTCTGGGTGCCGTGCCCGACGAACAGGACGCCGATGGCGATGCGAAGAGATGCCCGGGCGATTTTCATTGCTTCCCCTCCTTGACCAAATACTTGACCGGGCAAGTAGTCTAGCCGGAGATACCAAACCCGGCGGAGCATCCTGAGGACGTCCTGTCCTCGGCGGTACCCTTCCGACGGGCATGGCACGCCGACTTCTTCCGGCGGTACTCGTCGCACTTGTGCTGGTTGCAATCGGCGCTGCGACAGCGTTCGCGACCGCGGTCACGGGCACCCAGAACCCGCAGCTCGTGGTGAAGGTGAGCATCAGGCCGGCGCACCCCCACATCGGCCAGACCATCGTCGCCCATCTCAAGATCACGAATGTGACCGGACGGACGCTTCACGGTGAATGGGAGACCTCGTGGTCGACGCCGACCAACGGACTTGCAGCCGCCTTGGCGGGCCCGCTCGGCCCGGGCGTCTGGGCGCACGACGTGGAGCGGGTGAAGGTGACGGCATTCACGGCCAAGGGCACCTACACGATGTCCGCCGAAGCAGACGATCGTCACGGCAGCTCACACGCGACGATCTCGGTGACGGTGCGCTGAGCTCAGCGGTCGATGACGGACATGTCCGCGTACCGCTCGCCGTGCGCCCCGCCGAGGGCTTCGAGCCGCTCGATGTCGCCGGCGCCGAGCTCGATCGCGACCGCGGCGACGTTCTCCTCGAGATAGCGGCGCCGTTTCGTCCCGGGGATCGGCACGATGTCCCCTCCCTGCGCATGCACCCACGCCAGCGCGATCTGGGCCGGCGTCGCGCCCTTCTCCCCGGCAACCGCCTGCACCCGTGCCACGATCGCGAGGTTGCCCTCGAGGTTCTCGCCCTGGAAGCGCGGCTGCGAGTGGCGGAAGTCGCCCTCGTCGAGATCGTCGAGCGAGCGCACGCTCCCCGTCAGCAGGCCACGACCGAGCGGGCTGTAGGGGACAAAGCCGATGCCGAGCTGCCGCACAGTCGGCAGGATCTCCGCCTCCGGCTGGCGCGCGAACAGCGAGTACTCGGTCTGAAGCGCCGAGATGGGATGGGTCGCGTGCGCGCGGCGGATCCTGTCGGGGGCCGCCTCGGACAGCCCCAGGAACCGCACCTTGCCCTCGGCGACGAGCTCGGCCATCGCCCCGACCGTCTCCTCGATCGGGGTGGCGGGGTCGACGCGGTGCTGGTAGTAGAGGTCGAGGTGGTCGACGCCCAGGCGCTGCAGCGAGTCCTCGCAGGCGCGCTTCACGTACTCCGGGCGCCCATTGGTGCCGCGGGCGGCGGGGTCGTTCGGGTCGCGCACGATCCCGAACTTGGTCGCGAGCACGACCTGGTCGCGGCGGCCGGCGATCGCGCGCCCGACGAGCCGCTCGTTGGTGTGGGGGCCGTAGATGTCGGCCGTGTCGAGAAGCGTGACGCCGAGCTCCAGCGCGCGGTGGATCGTCGCGATCGACTCCTCGTCGTCGCGACTGCCGTAGAACTCGGACATCCCCATGCAACCGAGGCCCTGCCGGGAAACGACCAGGCCCTGCGTTCCGAGCGCGACGCTCTCCATCGCCGCTCACACTAACCCGCACCCGACCGCAGCGTCGCAGTGCGCCCGGCACACGAACCGCGCTCCACGGCCGATTACCCGAGTACATGTCCATACTCTCCCGATTCGGGGTCGGCGGTGACCGGGCCGGTTACCTGTTCCTGCTCTTCCCGGTCGGAGCGGCCGTGCTGTGGCTCGGCGGCGGAGAGCTCGTGGAGGCGGCCACGGTCGCGCTGGTGGCGGTGGGCTCGGTGCTTCTGCTGCTGTGGGCCCGCGGCATCCGCTCGGGCGTCGCGGAATCGCGCCGGCAGGCGCTGACCGACGACCTGACCGGCCTGGGAAACCGGCGCCGGCTCCTGATCGACCTCGAGCGTGCGATCGACCGGGGTACCGACCACTCCCCGGCCGTCCTCGCGATGTTCGACCTCGACGGGTTCAAGACGTACAACGACACCCATGGGCACCCGGCCGGCGACACCCTGCTCGCGCGTCTGGGCGCGCGCCTGGCCGCGACGTTCACCGAGTCCGGCTCGGCCTACCGGCTCGGCGGCGACGAGTTCTGCCTGCTCCTGCACGGGTCTCCCTCGGAGCTCGAGGATGCCATCGGCCAGGCCCTGGCAGCGCTGACGGAGGAGCGCGACGAGATCCGGTCGTCCTGCGGGTTCGTGCTACTCCCGCGCGAGGCCCGAGATGCGTCGACCGCGCTGCGGATCGTCGATCAGCGCATGTACGCGCAGAAGGACGACCACCGCACCTCGGCGAAGCGCCAGGCGCGGGATCTGCTCCTGGCCGTGCTCGACCAGCACGCCCCGGAGCTGCGGCCGCACTGCGACTGGGTTGGTGAGCTGGCACAGTCGGTGGCCGAGCAGCTCGGCATCGATCGCGACGAGATCGACGACATCGGCCTCGCCGCCGACCTGCACGACATCGGCAAGGTCGTCATCCCCCGGTCGATCCTCCACAAGCCCGGCCCCCTGGACGCATCCGAGTGGGACATCATCCGCGAGCACACGATCACCGGCGAGGCGATCCTGAAGGGCGCGCCGGCACTGTCGGGTGTCGCCGCCATCGTCCGCTCGACCCACGAGCGCATGGACGGCGGCGGATACCCGGACGGCCTCGCCGGCGAGGCGATCCCGCTCGGTTCGAGGATCATCGCCGTCTGCGACGCGTTCGACGCCATGACCAGCGACCGCTCCTACCACGACGCCATCCCGCGCGAGGCGGCGATCGCCGAGCTCGAAGCGGCCTCGGGGACGCAGTTCGACCGGCGGGTCGTGGCCGCAGCCAGAACCGTGCTCGAGCATCCCGGCGCGCGCCGCCCTGCCGCCAACCGCGTGCCCGCACCCCGCACCCCCGACCTCTCGCCGGCGACGCGCATCCAGGCGCTGCTCGACGTGATCCGGCTGGTGCGTGTGAAGGGCGACCCCGACCGCCTGCTCGACGAGATCGCCGAGACCGTGGGGCGGGGCCTGGGACTCGAGACGGTGATCATCAACATGTACCGGCCCGAGTGGGACGATTTCATCGTCTCGAGCGTGCACGGCAACGAGCGCGCCCGTACCGAGCTGCTCCACTCCACCTATCCGCGCGAGTGGTTCGACCCGCTCATGGCCGACCGCTATCTCCGCCGCGGCGCATACGTCATCGAGCAGGGCACGTTCGACTGGGAGTCCTACCTCGGCCCGCGCTACATCCCCTCGGGCCCGCCGAGCTCGATCCCCAACGCGTGGCAGCGCGAGGACGAGCTCTTCGTCCCGTTCCGCCACTCCGACGGCCACATCCTGGGCCTCTTCTCGGTGGGAGACCCGGTCTCGGGCCGGCGCCTCTCCGATGAGGAGCTGGACGTGCTCGTCGCGGTGTCGTTCCAGGCCGCGGTGCTCGTCGAGGCGGCCCAGACCGACGCCGCCTGGGAACGGTCGCAGAAGGGGCTGACCGAGCTCCTGGCCGTCTCGGGCCGCCTGCTCGAGCCCGGCTCGGCGCAGGATGTGCTCGACCGCGTGTGCGCCGGGGTGCGCTCGGCGCTCGGGTTCGACAAGGTGCAGATCCAGCTGCACGACCAGGCGACGGCGACGTACCGCTGCGCCGCCTCGATGGGCTGGCCCGAGGGTGACACCGCGCTCACAACGTCGACCACCGATGCCGACCTCGCGCGCCTGCTCGACCCCGAGTTCGAGATCGACGGCTGCTACCTGCTCTCGCACGACGCCGGTGCCGCCCGCTGCTCCCAGGCGTCGATCGGGTACATGTCACAGTTCAACGGATCGGGTCCCCACGCCTGGAATCAGCACTGGCTGCTCGTGCCGCTGTGGGCTCCCGACGGGACCGTCATCGGCGTGATCTGGGTCGACGACCCAACCGATCGGCTGCTCCCGATCCCGCGCCGGCTGCAGGCGTTGCGCCTGTTCGCAAACCAGGCCACGAGCGCACTCGCGACGGCGACGCTGCGCGATCAGGTCGCGCCGGCGCGCAAGGTCGGCCGGGCCGCCTAGTCGCGCCCATGACCGGGGACAGTCCCCGGTCGAAACCGGTCACAGCTTTGTCACGGCAATCGTTCGGGGACTGTCCCCGGTTTCGGGCGGTGGGATCACTCGCGGTAATGTGCCGCGATGCCCGTCGAGCCGGTCGAGGTCACCCAGTACACCGATCCGAGCTGTCCCTGGGCGTACTCGGCCGAGCCCTTCCTGCGCGGCCTCGAGTGGCGCTACGGCGAGAACCTCGTGTGGCGCACCGTCGTGATCGGCCTGAGCGAGGACACCCGTGCCCGGGAGCGCGCCGGAGTGACGCCCGAGAGCCGCGTGCAGGGCTGGAAGGAGTACGAGCGGCGGTTCGGGATGCCGGTGTCGAGCACCCCGCGCACCCGCCTGATCGCGTCGGGTCGCGCGTGCCGCGCCGTCAAGGCGGCCGAGCGACTGGACGCGGGCGACCGGCTGCTGCGGGCGCTGCGGCTGGCCTGGTTCACGACCACCATGCTCCTGGACGAGGACGCGGCGATCGGCGAGGTCGCCGCGGCCGCGGGCCTCGACGCCGGGGCGGTCGTGGCCGGACTGGACGACCCCGATGTCGAGTCCGCCTACCAGTACGACCGCACCGAGGCCCGCAGCGCGGGCTCGACCGGAGCACCCGCCGTCGCGCAGGGGCGGGCCGCCGTCTCGGAGCCGAGCGCACGGTTCACCGCTCCCAGCCTCGTCTTCACACGCGGCGAATCCACCCTCGTCGCCGGTGGCTGGCAGCCGTTCGAGGCCTACGACCTGTGCGTCTCGAACCTCGCCCCCGAGCTCCCGCGCCGGCCCGCGCCGGAGCCGGCCGACCTGCTGGCGGCATACCCGGCGGGGCTCACCACCGCGGAGGTGGCACAGGTGTGCCGCGAGCGAAACGACGATCCCAACCCCGACGCCGCCTCCGCCACCCTCCACCGCCTCGAGCGGGCCGCGGCCGTCCGACGCACACCGATCGGCGATGACCGAAGCCTCTGGCAACCCCTCTCCTGAGCGGCGCCTGATCCTGGTGCGGCACGGCTCGACGGTGTGGAACACCGAGGGCCGCTACACCACGCGGTCGGACATCCCGCTCAGCCCGGCCGGCATCGAGCAGGCCCGCGCGACCGCGGCCGCGCTCGCGTCCGAGGGCATCGACCGGATCCTGTGCTCGCCGCTCGGCCGCGCCCGCGAGACGGCCGAGATCATCGCCGCCGCTCAGACGCGCGGAGTGCCGGCGGTGACGGTCGATGACCGCCTCACCGAGATCGACTCGGGGCCGTTCGAGGGCCTCACGGCGGCCGAGATCAACTCCGGCCCGCTGGCCGAGGCGCACACGCTGTGGCACTCGGACACCGATCCGGTGACACCCCCCGGCGCGGAGACACTCGAGTCGGCCCGCAGCCGCGCCGCCGCCTTCTTCGCCGACGCATGCGGCCTCGCCGGGACGACGCTTGCGGCCACGCACGGGTCGCTCGCGCGGGTGCTGGTGGCAAGCGTAGTCCTCGGAGCGCCGCCCGCGGCACACCGGCGGCTGTGGCTCGACAACTGCCACTGGGTGGTGATCGACCTCGACCGGCGACCACGGCTGGTGGCGTTCAACCAGGGGCCGCAGAACTGATGCACTATCGTCACACCCCCGTGCCGAAACCTGCCCTATTATCCCCTCCCATGATCCGCCGCCTGACACTCATCTGCCTCGTTGGCGTCGCCGTGCTGGCGACCGCCCCGGCCGCGTCCGCCGCGCTCTCGCCGAGCGCCTCGAGCGTCAACATCACCAAGGCGCTCCAGCGCAAGCTGATCCGGCTGAAGTACCTCCAGCCCGGCCTCGAAACCGGCAACTATGGGCTCGGCACGATCCAGGCGGTGATGGCGTTCCAGGGCTGGGTCGGCCTGCCCCGCACCGGCTACATGGACAGCGCGTCCTACGCCGCGCTGAAGCACGCGCAGGTCCCGGTGTCATGGGGGCACAAGCACAAGCACATGGAAGTGCACAAGACCCAGCAGGTGCTGCTCCTGATCGGCAAGCTCGGGAACGTCAAACGGGCCATTCACGTGTCCACGGCGGGCCCGGGGCACTTCACCCCGGTCGGCATCTTCCACATCTACAGCAAGCAGATCATGTCCTGGTCGACCCTGTTCGACGTCTGGCTCCCGTTCGCCGACTACTTCACCGGCGGCTACGCCTTCCACGAGTATCCGGACGTGCCCGGGTACCCGGCATCGCACGGCTGCATCCGGATCGCCAACGGTGACGCCCAGGTCGTCTGGAGGTTCGCCACCCTGGGCACGCGGGTCGCGATCAGGTAGTCGCCGAGCTGGGTGATTCGACTGCCAGGGACGGCGGGTCCACGGCCTCCGGAAGGTCGGCCGCGCTCGGCGACCGCCGCTTCCGCCTGATCGCGTTCGACTGGGACGGGACGGCGGTCACGTCGCGCGCCGAGCGTCCGGCCGCGCTGGGCGAGGCCATGGAAGCCCTGCTCGCCTCCGGCATCACCCTGACCGTCATCACCGGCACCAACGCGCACAACGTCAGTGGCCAGATCGCACCGCTGCTCTCGGTCGCAGCCCGGCAGCGGCTGTTCCTGATGGTGAACCGGGGCTCCGAGGTGTACGCCTACGACGCCGAGGGCGAGCTCGAGCGGTTGTGGGTGCGGGTCGCGACCGAGGCCGAGGACGCGGCCCTCGACCGGATCGCGGACGGCGTCCGCGACCGGCTCGCGGCCGAGCACGGACTCGAGATCGGGATCGTCCGCGACCGCCTCAACCGGCGCAAGATCGACCTGATCCCAACTCCCGAATGGGCCGATCCGCCGAAGCAGCGCATCGGTGAGCTGCTCGCGGCTGTCACCGAGCGGCTGGCCCCCGTCCCGGGAGGGATCGGCGCCGTGATCGCGCTCACCCAGCAGCTCTCGATCGACGAGGGCCTGCCCGACGCCCGCATCACGACCGACGTGAAGCACATCGAGGTCGGCCTCACCGACAAGTCGGACTCGATCGCCTACCTGGTGCGGAGGCTGGCCCCCGTGCGGGCGATCACTCCCGACGAGATTCTGATCGCGGGCGACGAGTTCGGCCCGATCGCCGGCTTCGAGGGCAGCGACTACCGCATGGTCACCCGCCTTGCCGCCGGGGCGACGATCCTCTCGGTCGGCAACGAGCCGAACGGCGTCCCCCACGGCGTGCTGCGCCTCGGCGGAGGGCCCGCGGAGTTCCTGCGCGTGCTGCACGGCCAGATGCGCCCCGTTCCCACGCCGCCGCCGCACCCTCTCAGCGCTCCGCGCGCGCCCGAGCCGATCGAGCGGCCGGCCGACGGCTGGGCGGTGGAGCGCGACGGCTACGACGTCCGCGACGAGGCGTCGCAGGAGGCGCTGTTCGCCCTTGCCAACGGCTATATGGGCGTCCGCGGCGCGACGGACGAGGACAACCCGGGATCGGCCCGGGCGGCCTACGTGGCCGGCCTCTTCGACGGGGCGGATGCGGGCATCGAAGACCTGGTCGTGATCGCCGACTGGACGCACACCCGGTTCGAGATCGACGGCCGCGAATTCCGGCCCTGGGAGTGGACCGAGGTCACCCACCGGCGCAGGCTCGACCTGCACACGATGGTGCTCGAGCGCTCGCTCTCGTGCGTCGACCCCGACGGGCGCCGGCTCAGGCTCGACTCGTGGCGGCTGCTGAGCCTCGCTCGGCGGCACCTGGGCGCAATCCGGGTGCGACTCGTGCTCGAGAACGGGCCCGCCGCGCACGTCCGAGCGTACGCGGGGGTGCTCGGCAGCGAGCAGCGCCCGCCGCTGCCGAGTGTCGAGGTCGTCGCCGCAGGCCGTGCCGACGGAGTCGATCTGCTGCACACCCGCACGCCTGGCGGCCGGGTGGAGGTCGATGTCGGGATGGCACTCCAGGTGCGGCTCGGCGGCGACGACGTGGCCACCGAGTGGGACGCACCGAGCGACGGCTGCGGCCGCGCGGCCGAGCTCGAACTGGGCCCCGGCGACGCGCTCGAGATCGACCGCTTCGTCGGTGTGTACACCGAGCGCGAGCGGCCGCTGCCCGCGGTGGATGCCGAGCGCGAGGCGCGGGAGGCCGCCGCGCTGGGGTGGGACGCCGTGCTGGCCGAGCACAGCGACGCATGGCGGGCGGCCTGGGATCGCACCGATGTCGAGGTCGAGGGCGCCGGCGACGGGATCCAGGTGGGGATCCGCTTTGCCGTCGCGCAGCTGATCGCGGTTGCCCCCACCGCCGACGGCCGCTGCTCGATCGCGGCCAAGGGGCTGACCGGAGACGGCTACAAGGGCCACGTCTTCTGGGACACCGACGTGTTCCTGATGCCGTTCTATGCCGCCGCCCTACCCGAGGTCGCGCGGCCGCTCCTGGAGTACCGCCTGAACACGCTGCCCGCGGCCCTGCGCCACGCGGAGGACGCCGGCCTGTCCGGGGCGTGGTTCGCGTGGGAGTCGGCCGCGTCGGGCGAGGACGTGACGCCCGCTTACGTGACCGGCCCCGGCGGACGCAGGCTGCGGGTGCTCACCGGCGAGCGGGAGATCCATGTCGTGGCCGACATCGCGTGGGCGGTCGACACGTACGTCCGCTGGAGCGGCGACGACCGCTTCCTCGACGAGGGCGGAGCGGAGCTGACGATCCAGTCGGCGCGCTTCTTCGCAAGCCGGGCGGTGGAGACGGCGCGGGGCTTCGAGATCCTGCATGTGATCGGCCCGGACGAGCTGCACGAGGACGTCTCGAACAGCGCCTTCACGAACACCATGGCTGCCTGGACGCTGCACAGGGCCGCCGAGCTGGCCGAAGCCGGCCGGGTGAAGTCGCAGCCGGGCGAGCCGGCCCGCTGGCGCGAGATCGGCGACCGCATGCTGGTGCTGCACACGCCCGATGGGTTGATCGAGCAGCACGAGGGGTTCCTCGAGCTGCCGCTCGCGCCCGACGAGCGCGCCGGCCGCGACGAGCTGGCGTGGCAGCGCGACCGGCAGGAGTGGCGCGACGTCAAGCAGGCCGACGTCGTGATGCTCATGTCGCTGCTCGAGCCGCAGTTCACGCCCGAGCAGCGGCTCGGCAACTTCCGGCTCTACGAGCCGCTGACGAAGCACCTCTCGTCGCTCAGTGAGGCCGTCCACTCGGTCGTCGCGCGCAGGCTGGGCCTGCACCAGGAGGCCGATGACTACCTGCGCCGCGCGATCGCGATCGACCTCGACGACTCCCGCAGCAATCGCGCCTCCGGCCTGCACATGGCGACCCAGGGCGGCCTGTGGCAGGCGGTGACGATCGGGTGCGCCGGCCTCCGGGCGGGCGAAACGGCCCTGGAGCTCGACCCGCGGCTCCCACCGGGCTGGCGCCGGCTGCGCTTCCGAGTCGCCCACCGCGGGGTCCCCCTGATCGTCACCCTGACGCCCGACGAGATCGAGATCGAGGCGCGCACCGGCGTTGCCCGCGTCCGCCTGGGCGCGCTCGAGGCGGAGGTACGGGCCGGCGAGCCGCTGCGACTCACCCGCGTCGGCACCGAGTGGCAGCCGACCAGCTAGCGGGTTTTACAGATTGTTGACGAATCCGGCTAATCCGGGCCGTTTGCAGGTCGATCACCCGCGGCATGAGCCGTCGAGTGACCATCCTCCTTGTCGGGGGCGCGCTCATCGTGAGCGGCGCCGGCGCCGCCACCGCACAGGCTGCCCGCGCTCCCTGGTATCCGCTGTTTCGGGCCGATCAACCGCGCCCGCGCGCAGCACCATCTGCGTCCCGTCGCGGCGTCGCCGCGCCTGCACTGGGCGGCGCGCTGGCACTCGAGCGACATGCTCGCGCACGACTACTTCGGCCACACCAGCCCCAACGGCGGCACCCTGTATGACCGCATCGTCCACTCGGGCTTCCTGACGGAGGGCACGTGGTGGGCCGGCGAGACGCTGGCCTGGGGCACCGGGACGACCGGCGACCCCGATTCGGTGGTGCGCATGTGGCTCGACAGCCCTGAGCACCGCGCGATCCTGCTCTCGCCCATGTACCGGTTCGTCGGCATCGGCCGCGCCCGGGGCACCTTCCTCGGGCACCCCGGCGCGGACGTGTGGACGGCCGACTGGGGGCATCGCTAGGCGCGTGCGCCACGGGCGCGGCGACCGCCGCGGTAGCATGAGCCGCATGGCACCGACCAGAGTCGTCCTGGCCTCCCCCCGCGGTTACTGCGCCGGGGTCGACCGGGCCGTGGACACCGTCGAGCGGGCGCTCGACCATTTCGGGCCGCCCGTGTACGTGCGCCGCGAGATCGTGCACAACCGCCACGTCGTCGCCGAGCTGACCGGCCGCGGTGCCGTCTTCGTCGAGTCCGAGGAGGACGTCCCCGCCGGAGCCGTCCTCGTGCTCTCGGCGCATGGGGTCGCACCCGAGGTGCACGTCCGTAGCGCGGAGCGCAAGCTGCGGGTGCTCGACGCGACCTGTCCGCTGGTGACGAAGGTGCACGCCGAGGCGCGCCGGTTCGCCGAGCGCGGCTACACGATCGTGCTGGTCGGCCACGCCGGGCACGAGGAGGTCGTCGGCACCATGGGCGAGGCGCCCGACGCGATCCGGCTCGTCGAGTCGATCGCCGACGTCGACGTGCTCGAGGTGCCCGATCCGATGCGGGTCGCCTACATCACGCAGACGACGCTCTCGGTCGACGAGACCATCGAGATCATCGCCGCGCTGCGGCGGCGCTACCCGGCGGCGGTCGGGCCCAAGCGCGATGACATCTGCTACGCCACCCAGAACCGCCAGAACGCCGTCAAGCGGCTGGCGAGCGAGGTCGACCTGGTGCTCGTGATCGGCTCCCAGAATTCGTCGAACTCAAACCGGCTGGTCGAGGTGACCCGCGAGTTCGGGGTCTCGTCGCACCTGATCGACGACGAGCGCGACATCGACCCAGGCTGGCTCGACGGCGTCACGACGGTGGGAATCACGTCGGGGGCCTCGGCGCCCGAGACGCTGGTCGACCGTGTCATCAACCACTTCCGGGCGATGGGCGTGACCCAGATCGACACGCAGGATGCCGAGCCGGAGGACGTGCACTTCTCGCTCCCGGTCGGCCTGCGCCGCGCCGTCGGCTCCTGAATATTTGGGGCCTGGCCCCAAATATTCAGCGCAGGGTGAGGAGCGCGTCCAGGCTGACGAGCGGATGGGAGTGTGTTCCCAGCGCGATGATCTTGATCGTGTGCGCGCCGCTCGTCGCGAAGCGGCGCGTGAACACCACGCGGCGCTGAATCGTGGAGGCCGACCGCAGGTGGACGATCCCGGCCGAGCGGCCGTCGATCAGGACGCGAGCGCTGCCGTAGCCGGGCGCAAGCGATGCCACCCACGCCACTTCGCGGCCCGTGAAGTGCAGCGTCGCACTCGCGCCGGGCACACCCGACCGCCGCACCGACCCGCCGAAGGCGTTGGGTGCCCGGCCGCCGCTCCAGCCGCCGTGGTATCTGATGGCCGCGCTCGAGTTCTGGTAGGCCGTGAGCCTGACCGGCGAGGCCGCCACGAACGCCGCGCTGTTGTCGGAGCAGTCGGTCGCCGCCACCCGGAAGGTGTATCCGTGCGCCGCCGGCGAGACCGAGCTCGCGGCGGCCCGTGACGTGGCCAGCATCAGCGCCACCGGCTGGTATGGCAGGGCGTTGTAGCGCCGCTGCACCTGGAAGCGGCAGACGCCACTGCCCGGGTCGGAGGCCGACCATGTCAGGCTGAGCGGCACCTTCGCGGTGCCAACGGTGGACCCGTCCGCGATGGTCACAACGGGTGCCTTCACGACGGGCGCGACGGTGTCGGCCGGCGCTGTCGTGCTGAACACGGCCAGATGCGCCTGCTCGACCACCCCGGGATGCGTCTGCCATTCGAGGAAGTCACCGCCGAAGTACATCTTCTGGCCGTAGGCGAGAGCACCGTAGATGCCCAGGTCGGAGCCGGCGGCCGCCGGGTGCCATGCGCCGCTCGAGGTATCCACGAGCCCGGTCTGTGGGCTGAGCACGGCCACCTTGTGGCGCTCCTGCGCCCCGACCTTGGTGAAGTGCCCGCCGATCACGAGCTGCTGGGCCGAGCCCAGGCCGATCAGCGAGACAGAGTTCACGTTGCCGTTCGCGGTCTCGGTCCAGCGCAGCTTGCCGGTGCGAAGGACGAACGAGCGCACGTGGCCGCCGCCGCCCTTGTCGCCGGCGTACAGATAGGTGCCGTTCTCGGCCAGGCCCATCACGGAGTCGCCCGGATGCGAGCGCCAATGGTCGAGGACGCCGCTGTTCGGATTGATCGCGACCAGGTGGGGTGTGTTCGCGCCGTTCACATGATGGAAGAACCCGCCGGCGAAGAGCTCGGAGCCGGTGGGCGACGGCAGCAGTGCGCGCACCGCGCCATCGGCCTTGGGATGCCACGCGGCGAGCGCCCCGGTCGCGGCGGCAACCGCGGCCAAGCGTGGCCGCCCGTGGCCGCTCACGTGCAGGAACGTGCCGCCGAGGAACACCCGCCCGCCGAGCTGCGCGATCGTGTACACCGATCCGTCCGCGGCCGGCGCCCACGAGCGCAGGGTGCCGGTGGTGCTCGTGCTCGTCGGCGCGATCGCGGCCTCCGCTGCGAGCCGCGTGCGGGCGGCGCCGCCGAGGCTGGTGAAGTCGCCGCCGATGTAGACGGTCTTGCCGTCGGTCGAGATCGCGAGCGCGCGGACGAAATTGTTCGCACCCGGGTTCCACGGCAGCACGTGCCCGTCGGCGGCCGAGATCGCCGCCAGATGGTTGCGGGTGAGGACGGTCCCGTTCGTGTCGATCACCTGCGTGAACTTGCCGCCGATGTAGACGACGCCGTTCACGCGCGCGATCGTGAGCACGCGGCCGTTCGGGGTCGCCCACGGCGAGGCCGGCGCAGGGGCGAGCATTGCAAGCGCCGCGGAGGCGTGCAGCAGCAGGCCTGCGAATGCGGCCACGGGGACGAGAGCCCGGCGGGCAAAGGTCATAGCGATGGGGAAACCTTCCTTGGTGCGTCCGGTGCACGTTGGGAGCGTGCCAACCCCAGCATGGAACCAATTGGGGGGCGGGTCAACCTCCCCGGACGGGGGACATCGGCATCCCCCGGCCCTCAGGCGGCGTCAGGCCCTGGCGATCGCGAGGTCGGCGCCGGCCTCGACCGACACCGCCAGCGTCTCGGCCGCGATCCACTCGCCGTGCTCCTCGAACGCGCGCGTGACGTCGCCGTCCGACCGCGGATAGGTCACCCGGATGCGGTCGGTGACCTCGAAGCCGGCGTCCTGGCGCATCACCTGGATGCGCCGGATCACGTCGCGGACGACGCCCTCGAGCCGCAGCTCGGGGGTGATCTCGGTGTCGAGCGCGACCGCAAAGCCCTCGCCGTCGGCGACCGCGAACCCCTCCCGGGCCCGGGCGCGCAGCTCGAACTCGCCCGGCTCGAGCACCCAGTCGCCCACGTGCACGCGGCCGTCGCGGATCTCGAACTCACCCTCCCGCAGAAGCCCCCGGATCACGGCCAGCTCGCGGCCGTACTTGGGCCCGAGCAGCTTGAGCAGCGGCATCACCTCGACCTGGGCAAACTCCTCGGCCGATGTCGTCAGCCGCACCTGCTTCACCCCGAGCTCCGCGGCGATCAGCTCGACGTGCTGGGCGATGTGGTCGCGCCGGACGGGGTCGTCGGTCGCCACGATCACCTCGCGCAGCGGCTGCCGCGCGCGGATGCGGGCATCGTCCCGACCGCGGCGGCCGAGCTCGACCACGACCCGGACGCTCTGCATCGAGGCGAGCAGGCCGTCGTCGGAAAGCTCCGGACGCACCTCGGGATAGCCGGCCAGGTGGATGCCCGCCGGCGCGTCGGCGCTGACGCCACGGACGAGGTTCTGCCACATCTCGTCGGTCAGGAACGGCATCACCGGCGACACGCACCGCAGCGCCTGCACGAGCGCGTACCACAGCGCCTCGAACGCGGCGCGCGCGTCGTCCGGGTCGTCGGAGCGCCAGAAGCGCGACCGCGACAGGCGCACGTACCAGTTCGACAGGTCGTCCAGGAACGTCTCGAAGGCGCGCACGAGCCGGGGCGAGTCCCAGGTGTCGAGCGCCCCGCGGCACTCGCCCACGAGCCACTGGGTGCGGGCGACGAGCCAGCGGTCGAGGGGCCGCGCGGCGGCCGGGTCGGGGCCCCTCTCGAGCAGCTCATAGCTCGGGGTGAAGTCCTCGATGTTGGCGTAGAGGACGAAGAACGAGTACGTGTTCCAGAGCCTCAGGAGGCGGCTCTTGACCTCGCCGGCGGGCCCGTAGCCGAAGTTCAGGTTCTGGGCGGGCGGCTGCCCGGCGTACATCCACCGCATCACGTCGGCCCCGATGTCCTCGATCGCGTCGGCGAACCAGATCGCGTTCCCCCAGGACTTGTGCATTGGGCGCCCGTTCTCGTCGTTCACCTTCTCGTAGGTGAGCACCCGCCGGTACGGCGCGCGCCCGTCGAGCACGACGCCCATGAACAGCATCGAGTAGAACCAGAGCCGGATCTGCTCGCGCATCTCAGACACCCAGTCGGCCGGGTACCAGCGCTCCCAGAAGGCGTGGTCGGGCAGGTCGGCGATGGTCACGCCGACACCGGCCCCGGCGGCGTAGCCACCCTCGATGAAGGTGTCGTTGTGCCACCCGGTGGTCGAGAACGGCACAATGCCGGCATCGAGCCAGCAGTCGCCCACCTCGGGTAGGCGGTGCGCCTCGCCGCCGCACTCACCGCAGGCGATGACCACGTCGTCGATCCACGGCCGGTGCAGCTCGTCCAGGCCCTCGGTGCCCCGCAGCGCCCGTGCGAGTCAGGTCCTCCTTCGACTCGATCACCGTCATGTGACCGTCGTCGCAGAAGTAGAAGGGCAGCGGCAGGCCCCAGTAGCGCTTGCGGCTGATGCACCAGTCGCCCATGTTCACCAGCCAGTCCTCCATCCGCTTGCCGTACTGGGGCGGCGTCCACTCGACCCCGCGGGCGGCGTCGATCATGGGCTGGCGGATCTCCTCGCAGCGGATGAACCACTCGTCCACGAGCCGGTAGATCAGCTCGGTGCCGCACCGCCAGCACACCGGGTAGCGGTGGGTGATCTCGCCGTCGGCGACCAGCCGCGCCCGCTGGCCGAGGTCATCAACGATCGCCTGGGCGAACTCGGCGGTGAGGTGGCCGTGCAGCCACCCGTACTCGCTCGTGAACGCGCCGGCCTCGTCGACCGGGATCAGCGTCTCGAGCCCCTCGCGGCGGCCGAGCTCGAAGTCCTCCTCGCCGCAGCCCGGGGCGATGTGCACGATGCCGGTGCCCTCCTCCATCGACACGTCCTCCCAGGCCACCACCCGGTTTTGGAACCCGGCCTGGGCGGGCAGCTCGTCGAACGGCGCGGTGTAGGTGAGCCCGACGAGCTCTGCCCCGCGCACGGTGCCGAGCACCGTCCCCGAGATGGGGCTCGCCTCGAGCCGGTCGGCGGCGACGTAGGCCACCCCGGCCGGCGTCTGCACGCGCACGTAGTCGGCGTCGGGGCGCACGGCGGCGGCGACGTTGGCCGGCAGCGTCCACGGCGTCGTCGTCCACACGACGAGCGATTCCCGGTCGCGGCCGTGGAGCGGCAGCCGCACGTGCAGCGACGGGTGGGTCAGATCCTTGTAGGAGTCGATCAGCTCGTGCTGCGAGAGCGAGGTGCCGCAGCGCGGGCACCAGGGCATCGAGCGGTGGCCGCGGTAGAGCCAGCCGCGCTCGTGGCAGCGCTTGAGGAAGGCCCAGATGTAGCTGATGTTGGGGTCGGTCATCGTGTAGTACGACCGCTCCCAGTCCATCCACTGGCCGAGCCGCTTGGAGTGCTCGGTCAGCTCGGCCGCGTAGTGGGCGACGCGGTCGCGGCAGGCGCGCGCGAAGCGGTCGAGGCCGTACGCCTCGATCTCGCGCTTGGAGTTGAGGCCGAGCTCCTTCTCGACCCCCACCTCGACCCACAGCCCCTGGCAGTCGAAGCCGTTCTGGTACAGCAGGTCGCAGCCCTGCATCGCGTGGTAGCGCTGCCAGATGTCCTTCAGCGTCCGCCCCCAGCCGTGGTGGACGCCCATGGGGTTGTTCGCGGTGATCGGCCCGTCGAAGAAGCTGAACGGTCGGCCGCCGCGGTTGCGGTCACGCAGCGTCTCGAAGGTTCGCTCGCGTGCCCAGCGGTCGAGCACGCGGTGTTCCAGGCCGATGTGGTCCGGCTGCTTGGCGACGGGCTCGAAGGGCGGCATCCGGGGATTCTATGCCGCGGGATGCCGCCGGCCGCCGAGCGTTCACGGACGTTCGGTCAAACGTCTTTGTCGCCGCAGAAGTCGTCGAACGCGGCGTGCTTGGCCAGGTAGGAGCTCAGCTCGGCAAAGCCGAACTCGAACCACTCCGTGAGCCACCGCTCGTCGATCTCCACGTGCTTGTCGTACAACTCGTCCATGGGTCGCTACCTCCGGGCATCCGGCCCCGGCTGACGCGTTTTCCGCTCCGGCCCCCGATCTCCTTTGCGCCGGAACGCTTCCGGTCCCGTAATCGACCCGCGGGCGGCTGTCTTTACGTTTCGCTCACATCTCCGCGGCGCCAGCGCTCGAGCGCGTCCCGCACGCACGGAAACGCGATCTCGGCGGGCTCCGGAAGCTCGCCGGCCTCGAACCAGGCGATCTCGGAGACGTCCGACGCCGGCCGGGCGATGCCGCCGGTGACCCGGGCGAGATAGAAGATATTGAGCGTGGGCTCGCCGTCCGGCCCATAGGTATCCGGGATGATCGCGAGCACAGCGGCCGGGCACGATCTCGAGCCCCGTCTCCTCGAGCAGTTCCCGCCGGGCCGCCCGGTCGCCGTCCTCCCCGGGGCGCACGAACCCGCCGGGGAGATCCCACATGCCCCGGAACGGCTCGATCCCCCGCCGCGTGAGCATCACCCGACCGCCGTCGTCGACGAGCACGGCGCTGGCCGTCGGTGCCGGGTTCTCGTACAGCACGAGGCCACAGGCCGGACAGTGCAGGCGCTCCTCGTCGTCGCCCGGCGGGATCGATCGGGTGAGCGTCGCGCCGCAGCGGGGGCAGTGGCTCCAGTCCCTCATGGCGCCGCCTCGGCCACAACCCGGTCGGAGAGGTCGGGCCAGCGGCCCGGGCGCATCATCCAGCCCGAGTATGTGCCCCGGTTCGCCAGGCAGACGAGACCGGCACCGGCCTCGGGATCGGCCCACATCAGCGTGCCGGAGGCGCCGAAGTGCGACAGCGTGGCGGGCGAGGTGCGCGTCCCCGACCAGTGCGGCCGCTTGGCGTCGCGGATGTCGCACCCGAGTCCCCAGTCGGCCAGATCCCAGGTCATGAACGACTCGATCCCGCCCGCCAGCCCGGGGTACTGGACGCGGGCGAACTCGTCGAAGGTCTCCGGCGCAAGCAGCGGCGCGCCGCGATCGAGCAGCAGCTGCACCACCCGGGCGTAGGCGGTGGAGGTGGCAAATGCGCCGCCGGCGGCGCTCGCGCGCGCCCGCCACACGCGCGAGTTGAAAAGCGGCGTCCCCTCGCGCCAGAGCCCCGGCTCGCGGACGTCGAGCGCCCGGTGGGACTCGGCCTCGGGCAGCCCCAGAAACGCGTCCATCCCGAGCGGCCCGAACACCGCCTGGTGGACGTAGTCGGCGTGGCCGATGCCGGTGGCGGCCGCAAGCAGCGCGCCCAGGACGGCGTAGCCCTCGTTCGAGTACACCCGCCGGGTTGCCGGCGGATGCACCGGCTCGACGTCGAGCGAGGCCACTCCGCGCGGCCCGGACTCGGGCAGGCCGGAGGCGTGCGCGAGCAGATGGCGGGGGGTGATCGCCGCCTTCGCGGGCGTGCGGTAGGCGGGCAGATGCTCGGCCGCGGGCGCGTCCAGGTCGACCGACCCCTCCTCGGCGGCGACCATCACGGCCAGCGCCACGAGTGGCTTGGTCAGCGACGCCAGCGCGAACAGCGAGTCGGGCCGGGCGGCGCCGGCGAGGCGTTCCTCGCGAATCCCGGCACGCCCGACCACGGCGGCGGCGACCGCCGAGACGTCGCCGTCGGATACCCACGTATCAATCAGTTCGCAAGGCAACTTCGGGATCCTAGATGGCCGCCGTGTAAGGTTCGGAGGCACGATGGCCGAGTTGAGGACACCGGGCGAGCGGTCCCAGGAGAAGCCCCCGTTCGACCCGCCCCGCGGGGACGAGGGCCTCGACGACTGGTTCGCCCGCCGATTGGAATCGCAGGGCATCCGGGCCAGGCGTGCGCACGTCCCGGTCACGCGGATCGCGGCGGTCACGGCACTGGTGGTGGCGCTCATCGGCCTCCTGTTCGTGCTCAAGGCCGCGTCGAGCCACTCGACCGCGACACCCGGGACCACGGCCCACAAGCCGCCGACCGGCCCCGCCGTCACGACGACGTCGACCACAACGACCGTCAAGACGACCCACAAGCCGGCCTGGAAGCAGATCAAGCTCACGATCCTGAACGGGTTCGGGGGCGCCAACGCCGCCGGCACCGCCAAGACCCAGCTTCAACAGGCCGGCTGGACCGTCCTCGGCGTCGCCGACGCATCCCCCGACACCCAGTCCACGATCGTGGTGTACGTGCCCGGGTACCTGAATCAGGCCAAGGTCGTGGCCGCGCGCCTGGGCCTGCCGCCGCCGGTGCCGATCAGCCAGGCGAAGGGCGTCGTCCCGACCCAGACCGACAGCGTCGCGATCGTGCTCGGGTCGAACCTGCTTCCCAACGGCACCGGGTAGCACCGGCCAGAGCCCCGGGCGGGATTCGGCGGGCCGGTGTCGAACCGGGCCGTATGGAACCGGCTCCACCCCGGGTGGTCATCGACGTGCCCGTGCGCACCATCGTGCGCATCATCGTGCTGGTGCTGCTCGCGGTCGCGGCCGTCGAGGTGCTGAGCGCGGTCAGCCGGATCCTGGTGTGGCTGGCCACGGCGCTCTTCCTGGCGGTGGTGCTCCAGCCGGCGGTGCGCGTGGCCGAGCGGCGGCTCCCGCACACCCTGGCCGTGTTCGCGGTGTTCGCCGGGCTGGCGCTCGTCGTGGTCGGGTTCCTCGCCCTGCTGATCATCCCGCTCGCGAGCCAGGTCGACCATCTGCGCACGGCGGCGCCCGCGTACATCGACGACCTGCGCCACAACGCAACCATCAACGACCTGAACACCCGTTACCACCTGGTGGCGCGGGCGCAGGACGCGGCCAAGGCGCTGCCCACCCGAGCCTTCGGGGCGCTCGGCAAGCTGGTGAGCGGCGTGATCGCGACCATCACCGTGCTCTTCCTGACGCTCTTCCTGCTGCTCGAGCTGCCGACGCTGATCGACTCGGTGCTCGCATTCGTTCCGGCGGACAGGGCCGAGCGCGTCCGCCGGGTGGGGTCTGACATCAATCGCAGCGTTGCCGGATACGTGCTCGGAAACCTGATCATCTCGGTGATCGCCGCCATCGTCGTGGGAGTCTCACTGCGGATCCTGGATGTGCCCTACGCGCTCGCGCTGGCGCTCCTGATGGGCCTCGCCGACCTGGTGCCGCTGGTGGGCGCGACGGTCGGGGCGCTGGCGGCGATCGGGGTCGCGCTGGCGACTCAGGGAGTCGGTGCGGGCATCGTGATGATCGTGGTGAACGTCGTCTACCAGCAGGTCGAAAACCACGTGCTGCAGCCGATCGTGTACCGGCGCACAGTGCATCTCTCGCCGTTCCTCATCCTGGTGGCCGTGCTCATCGGCGGCGAGCTGCTCGGCGTCCTGGGCGCCCTGATCGCAATCCCGATCGCCGGCTCGCTTCAGCTCCTGGTCCGCGAACTGACCACCCCCACCCCAACCGGGGACAGTCCCCCGAATGCTGCCGAGGCTGTTTCGTGACGCTCTTGTGAAAGTCCGGGGCCTGGGGCGGGCTCAGCCCTGGGCGGCGGCGGCGCGGAGCAGGTCCCACGCCCGATCGACGTGCTCGGCCGTCGTGGCGAGATTCCCGATCGCGACCCGCAATGCGTAGTGATCGCCGAGCTGCGTGTGTGAGATGAAGACGCGGCCGGTGGCGTTCACCCGCTCGAGGATGGCGGAGTTCCGCGCCCGCACATCGGCTTCGCGTTCGCCCTCATGCGGGTTGTGGCGGAAGCACACCGTCGAGAACGGCACCGGCGCGAGCAGCTCCCAGCCCGGCTCGGCGCGGACGGCGGCCTCGAGCCGCTGGGCGAGCTCGACGTGGCCGGAGATGACCGCTGCCAGCCCGTCGGCGCCGTAGGCGCGCAGCACCATCCACAGCTTGAGCGACCGGAACCGGCGCCCCAGCGCGACCCCGTAGTCCATCAGGTTGACCGCATCGGCGTCGTCGGTGCGGAGGTACTCCGGGACGACCGAGAACGCGGCCCGCAGGTCGTCGGGGCGCGAGGTGTACATGACGCTGCAGTCGATCGGCGTCAGCAGCCACTTGTGGGGGTTGAGGACGAGCGAGTCGGCCCGCTCGCAGCCGTCCAGCACGTGGCGCAGCGCGGGCACGACGGCCGCCGCGCCGCCGTAGGCCGCGTCGACGTGCAGCCACATGTCGTGCTCGCGGCACACGTCGGCCACGGCGCCCACAGGATCGATGCTGGTCGAGGACGTGGTGCCGACGGTGGCGACCGCGGCGATCGGGCGCCGGCCGGCACGCACGTCTGCCCCGACCGCCTCGCGCAGCGCGTCGGGGCGCATGCGGAACTCGGCATCGGTCGCGACCTTCACCAGGCCCTCGCGCCCCAGGCCGAGGGTGATACACGCCTTCTCGACCGACGAGTGGGCCTCGGTGGATGCGTACACCCGCAGCGGCGGCAGGTCGTCGCGGCCGGCCATGCCGCGGGTGCGGATGTCGAGGCCGGCCGCCTCGCGCGCCGCGGCGAGGCCGTACAGGGTCGACGAGGAGGCACCGTCGGTGATCTGGCCGAACCAGTCCATCGGGAGCCCCGTCAGCTCGGCCAGCCAGCGCAGCGTCACCTGCTCGAGCTCGGTGGCCGCGGGCGACGTGCGCCACAGCATCGCGTTCACGTTCAGGGCGGCGGCGATCGTCTCGCCGAGGATGCCGGGCGGCGACCCGCTGATCCCGAAGTAGGCCATGAATCCGGGGTGGTTCCAGTGCGTGATGCCCGGGACCAGCACGCGGTCGACGTCGGCCAGGATCGCCTCGAGCGGCTCACCGTGCGTCGGCGGGTGCGCGGGCAGGGCGGCGGCGATCTCGCCCGGCTCGACCCGCGCCATCACGGGCAGCCGGTCGACCCCGTCCAGGTAGCGCTCGATCCAGCCGGCCGCCTGCTCGAGTGCCGAGCGCAGCTCGGCGTTGGTGGGGAGGCTGACCGGCTCGGCCGCCACCGTCAGAGCGCGGCTTCGACGGCCTCGAGCGACGCGTCGAGGAGGTCCGCCGCCTCGTCGATCTCGGCGTCCGTGATGATCAGCGGCGGGGCGAGCAGGAGCGCATCCATCTGCTCGGTGCCGACCGGAGTCGGGCAGGAGTAGATCATGAGGCCGCGCCGCTTGGCCTCGGCGGACACGCGCGAGCACAGCCCCATCTCGGCCGGGAATCGGCTGCCGTCGGGCCGGCGCAGCTCGATGCCGCGCAGCAGGCCGAGGCCGCGCACCTCGTGCACGATCGGGTGGCGCAGCTGCAGCTCGTCCAGCCGTGCGCGCAGGCGCTCGCCCTTGGTCGTGGCCGCCTCGAGCAGGCCCTCCTGCTCGATGATGTCGATCACCTCGCAGCCGACCGCGCATCCCAGCGGGTTGCCCGAGAACGTGTGGCCGTAGGAGAAGCCGCTGGGAGACGTCTCGACGACCTCGCGCACGCGCCGCGAGGCGACCATCCCCGATAGCGGGATCACGCCTCCGCCGATGCCCTTGCCGAAGGTGATCACGTCGGGCACCGCACCGAAGTGCTCGACCCCGAACCAGCGCCCGGTGCGCCCGAACCCGGTGATCACCTCGTCGGCGACGAGCAGCACGTCGTGCCGGTCGCAGACGTCGCGCACGGCCGCCAGGTAGCCGTCGGGGAGCGGCACCGCCGCGCCCGATGACCCGGTCACCGGCTCGACCACGAAGGCCGCCACGTGCTCTGCGCCGCGCGAGAGAATGGCCGACTCGAGCGCCGCCGCGCCCTCGGCGGCCGTGTCGCTGTTCGGGACCACCGCGTACTTGCGCAGGAGCAGCTCGAACGGCGCCCGCCAGCGCGACCCCGAGAGCGAGAGCGCCCCCATGGTCGAGCCGTGGTACGACGTCATCCGGCTCAGAAACTCGATCTTCCCGGCATGGCCCTGCTGTTCCCAGTACAGGATTGCGAGGTGGAGCGCCGACTCGTTGGCCTCCGACCCGGACGAGTTGAAGAAGCACCACTCGAGGTCGCCCGGAGCGATCCGCGCGACCCGGTCGGCCAGATCGAGCATCGGCTCGTTGCGAAACGAGAAGCGGTACGTGAACGCGATCTGCTCGGCCTGGCGGCGCAGCGCCTCGACGATCCGGGGATGGCCGTGGCCGAGCAGCATCACCATCGCGCCGCCGCAGGCGTCCAGATAGCGGTTGCCCTCGGCGTCCTCGATCACGCACCCGCTCGCGCGCACGGCCACGGGCACCTGCTTGCCCGGGCTCGCGGTCATCGAGTAGTCGGTGCGGACGGGAGCGCTCACAATCGCGAAGGCACTTTACAGGGCCTACACCGATTGGCCGGGAGCGCGCAGTGCCGCCTGGAGCTCGACGAGCACCGGGCCGGAGCGATCCGCGATCGCCTCACCCAGCACCCGGGCCAGGTCTCCGACGCCGTCCGCCCGCAGGTAGCGCACGCCGCAGGCCTGGGCCAGGCCCTCGAAGTCGGGCGCGTTCAGCTCCACCGCCACCGTCCGTCCGAACATCGTCTCCTGGTAGTTGCGCAGGATGCCGTAGGCCGAGTCGTTCACGACCAGGGTCACGAAGGCGAGCCCCTCGGCGCGGGCCGTCAGGAGCTCGTGGCCGGCCATCAGGAAGCCGCCGTCGCCGGCGATCACGACCGTCGGCCGGTCGGGGTTGGCAGCGGCCGTGCCGAGCGCGAGCGGGATGCCACACCCAAGCGCTCCGGACGACGGATACACGAACGCGCCCGGCCGCTTGGCGTCGAGGTAGAGCGCCGCCCAGTAGGCCGCGACGGTCATGTCGGCCACGACGATGGCGTCCTCCGGCAGGGCGTCGTGGAGCACCCGCATGAGCTCGACCTCGACGTCCGCGCCCTGCGCGCCGACCTCGGCCGACCGTCCCTGCAGCGCCGCCCGCACGGCCGCCTCGCCGTCGCGGCCGCCGGCCGCCGGGGCCTCGGCCAGAAGCGCCTGGCAGAAGAGGCCGACGTCCGCCACCACCCCCTCGGCGACTGCAAAGGTGCGCCCGAACCGGCCCGGGTCGAGGTCGACCTGGACCAGCGCCTCGGGCATGTGCAGGCCCCAGTCGGCCGTGCCCTCCTGTGAGAACCGCGTCCCGAGCGCGATCAGCAGATCGGAGCGCTCGACCAGGCTGCGCATCGACGGCTCCTCGACCGACGAACCGGCGTGGAGAGGATGACCGCTTGGAAGCGCGCCCTTCCCGTTGTAGGTCGTGAGCACGGGCGCATCCAGGCGCTCGGCCAGTGCCCGCACCTGGCCGGCCGCGTGGCGCGCTCCGCCTCCGGCCCAGATCAGGGGCGCCTCGGCGGCCTCGATCAGCGCGCGCACCCGGGCGACGGCCGCCGGGTCGGGCGCGGGCACGGACACCCGGGTGGCCCTGGCCGGAGCAGCGTCGGTCACGCTCGCCATGACATCGGTCGCGACCTCGATCGTGGCCGGGCCGGGATCGAGCGCCATGTGCCGGAAGGCCTCATCGATCGCCTCGACCAGCGCGGCGGCGCTCGTGGGCCGGGCGTGGAAGCGCGAGACGGCGGCGAACGCCTGCGACTGGCCGCGGCTCTCGTGCAGGTAGCCGCGGCCCGCGCCGACCAGGTGCGTGGGAATCTGCGAGGTCAGGTGCAGCACGGGCGTGCTCGAGGCGTCGGCCTCGGACAGGGCCGCCAGCGAGTTGAAGGCCCCCGGGCCTGTGCTGGTCAGGTACACGCCCGGCCGCCCGCCGGTGCGCGCGTAGCCAACGGCGCCGAACCCGGCGGCCTGTTCGTGGCGGACGACGACCCGGCGGATCGGCGAGCCGATCAGCGCGTCCCACACGGGGAGCGCGTGGATGCCCGGCAGGCCGAACAGCACCTCGACGTCGTGCGCCTCGAGCGCCTCGACCAGCGCCCGCGCCCCGGTGCGCACTTCGGGTTTGGCGGCGACGGTCATTCCACGGAAGCCGGCTACGACGAGGTCTGGCCGGACTCGATCAGGGCGACGAGATCGTTGATCTGAGTTGCGCTCAGCGAGCTGCCAAAGGTGGTCGGCATGGCGGTCGCCCACGGGCCTCCCGTCGCGGTGAATGCGGCGGGGTCCTCGATCGACTGCTTGATGAACGCGCCGATCGGCATCTTGGCCTTGACGGCGTCGCTCGCGACCACGACGCCCAGGTTCGGCCCGATCGTGCCGGTGGCTCCCGCGGCCGCCAGGGTGTGGCAGCTCGAGCAGCCGTTCGCGCTGAACAGCGTCTTGCCCGCGGCGATCAGGGCGGGGTTGCCGCCACCGGTGCTCGAGCCGCCGGTACTCGAACCGCCCGTGCTCGAGCCGCCCGTGCTGGTCGGGGGCGGCGAGGAGACCGCCGCAGTCGACACCGACAGCTGAAGGCCGACGCTGCTCGCATCCTGGGTCGTCCCGCCGGTGATCACAATCACGACGATCATCACCACGATGCCCGCGACGGTGCCGAGCAGGGCTGCGATCAGGACCTTCACCATAAGCGCCGTGACTATACCCTCTCGCCGCGGAGGGATATACCGCAAGGAGGGGATGTGTGCCTCGGCGTCGAACGCCGACCTTGGGAACCACGATGTTGGACAAACGAGACATCCAGACACTGATGTACTGCGTGCGGGTGGCCGAGACGAGCGGGCAGTGGCAGCCGGGGTACCCGGTGCGCTCGCCCAACGAGCTCGAGTGCAAGCTCGCCGAGCTGCTGTACGAGCTCGACCGCCGCGCGCCGGTCATCCGCGCCGCCTAGTCCCCTGTCGAAGACGTTCGGGGACAGTCCCCGGTTACTCGGCCGGGCGGCGGTAGCGGGCGCGCCACACGCGCACCTCGAACTCGCTCGCACCGATCATCTCGCGGACGCGCGCGGCCGCCCCGCCCGTGCACCCGGCCACCTCCAGCCAGGGAGCGACGTCGGAGGTGCGCAGCCACAGCTCCTCGGCGTCCAGGTGCAGGCCCTGCGCCTGCAGCGGCCCGCGCGCCTCGCCGGGAGCGATCAGGCGCCCGTGCTCGGGATCGCGCAGGCGCTCGATCTCCTCCCACCGCCGCGCCCGGCGGCCGTCGTCGTCGGCCACCATGTCCTCGAGCACGATCCGCCCGCCCGGCGCGAGCACGCGCGCCATCTCGTCGAGCGCCCGGGCCGGCCGGGCGATGTGGTGCAGCGAGTTCACGCAGGTGACCAGGTCGAACGCCGCAGCGGGGAACGGCAGCTGCTCGGCCCGCCCGATGACCCGCTCGACGCCGGCCGGGACGTGCTCGAGGAGGCGCGGGGACGAGTCGAGCACCGTCACCGTCGCCACCGACCCGAGCAGGGCGCCCGCGAGCGTTCCCGGCCCGCCTGCGACGTCCAGCACCCGATCCTCCGGCCGGCACTCGCACCAGGCCACGAATCCGCCCCACTCCCGCGCGGCCGCGTGGGCGGCGTAGCGGTCGGCGGTACGGTCGAACCGGTTACCCGCGGACACGCTGCACCGCCTCCTCCCTGGTCGTGACCGTCCCGGCCGCCTGCTCCTCGGCGAGCATGGCCACCAGCTCGCCGATGCGGGCGCCGCTCGCCCCGGTGAGCGCGGCGATCTCGTCACCCCGCAGGAGCGGCGGCCGCGACTCGGACGCAAGCTCGATCACGAGCCCGGCCAGCTCCACGGCCGCTTCGGTGTGGGCGCGCATGTAGGCCTGACGGGCGCGCACACCGCGGGTGGCGAGGCGGTCGGCCAGTGACAGGACCACACTCTCGAGCGTATACGGCGCCGTGGCAATCGCGTAGCGGTAGGCGGCGCGACGGTCGAACGGCCGCTCGCGCACCATGAACCCGAGCCGCAGATGCTCGGAGACGAGCACGCGGCAGAAGCCGATCAGCGCCCCCGAGGCCCGCCACCGCAAGAGCACCGTCTCGGCCGTGCCCGCGCCGAGCCGGTCGTGCCCCATGAAGCTGACCCGCCCGTCCGGCCCGACGACGCGGGTGGACGGCTTGTCGATGTCGTGGAAGAGCGCCGCCAGCCGCAGGCCGGTGTGACCGCTGAAGTCGTTCCCGACGTCGTTCGCCAGCACCGCCGCCACCGGGGGCGCCGCGTCGCGCAGGTAGTGGGCCGGGTGAGCCGAGATGTCCGCCACCGCATCGAGCACGGCCAGCGTGTGCTCGAACACGTCCAGATGGTGGAACGGGCTCTGTCCAACCCCTCGCATCGCGGCCGCCTCGGGCAGCACCACGTCGAGCACTCCCAGCCGGTCGAGCAGCCGAATGCCATCGTCGGGATGCTCGGGCTCGAGCAGCCGCCGCATCTCGATGAGGACGCGCTCGCCGCTCGGCTTCGTCGCCAGGTGGGCGTCGCGCCGGGCGAGCCGCTCCGACTCCGGGTCGATTGTGAATCCGAGCTCGTGTGCCAGCCGCGCCAGGCGCAGCAGCCGCAGCGGATCGTCGGCGAACACCTGCTCCGAGACCGCCCGCAGCCGCCCCGCCTCGAGGTCGGCGCGGCCGCCGTGCGGGTCGAGCAGGTCGCCGCCGGCAAGCGGCAGGGCCATCGCATTGACGGTGAAATCGCGCAGCCCCAGATCGTCGCTGACCGCGCCGCGGCTGGCGGTGATGTCGACGGTGCGCCCGTCGTGCACGACCCGCCAGGCACCGTGCCGCTCCGAGAGCGGGAACGATGCGCCGCCCTCGCGCCGGGCCAGCGAGCGCGCGGCCTCGGCCGGGTCACGCTCGACGACCAGGTCGACGTCGACGACCCGCCGCCCGAGCAGCAGGTCGCGCACGCTTCCGCCCACCAGCCAGGCATCCGGCACCGGGGCGAGTGCGCGGACGGCCTCAAGCCCCGGCAACGACATGCTCCACCCGCCGCGGCCGCGGTGCCAGCGAGGTCACGATCTCGTAGCTGATCGTGCCGGCAAGTCGCGCCCACTCCTCGGCCGGGATGCGCTCGTCGCCGTCCACGCCGATCAGCGTCACCGGGTCGCCGGGCTCGACGTCGCACTCGGCGCCGATGACGAATGTGAGCTGATCCATGCTCACGGTGGCGGCGACCCGCCGGCGGCGCCCGCCGACCAGTACGTCCGCCCGGCCCGAGAGCACCCGGGGGACACCGTCGGCGTAGCCTGCCGGGACGAGCCCGATCCAGGTCGGCTCGGTCGCCACGAAGCGGCGCCCGTAGCCGGCGCTGTCGCCAGGCTGGAGCAGCTTGACGTCGGCCACCTGGCTCTCGAGCCGCAGCGCCGGCGACAGGCCGTCGGCGGCCGGGTCGGCTCCGAAGGGCGAGAGCCCGTAGACGGCGATGCCGCAGCGGACGGCGTCGAAGCGGGCGTCCGGGAACCGCAGCGTGCCGGCGCTGTTTGCCAGGTGGCGCGGGCACGGGGGGAACCGCTCGGCCAGATCCGCGAAGCGCTCGATCTGCAGGCGGGTGAACTCGGGGTCGGTGTCGGCCACGGCCAGATGGCTCGAGAGCCCGGCCGGCCGCAGCAGGCCGTCGGTGCTCAGCTGGTCGGCGACACGCAGCGCATCGGCGGCCCCCATCCCCCACCGGCCCATGCCGGTGTCGACCTTCACGTGCACCCCCAGGGGCACGCGCACGGCGGCCCGCAATCGGGCGAATCCGTCCACCGACGTCACGGCGACGTCCACGCCGGAGACGTCCGCCTCCTCGCCGGGCACCAGTGGCCCCATCACGAGCACCGGCACGTCGCCGAGCTCGTCGCGCAGGCCGCGGGCCTCCTCCCAGGTGGCGACGCACAGGCGCCGCGCCCCCGCGCGCAGCGCCGCCCGCCCCACCGCGCCCGCGCCGTGCCCGTAGCCGTCGGCCTTGACCACCGCCCACACCTCCGCCGGATCGGCCACGGCGCGCAGCCGCACGACGTTCGCCGTGACGGCCTCGAGGTCGACGGTGACGGTCGCCCGCGCCCGGTGCGTGCCGATCACCGCATCACCTCGGGCAGGGATGCGATCACGTCGGTCGCGATGATGCCGGACGGGCCGAGCCGCTCGGTCGCGAGCCGGCCCGCACCGCCGTGTGCCTCGGCGGCCGTGCACGTCGCCGTCCACGCGTCCTCGCCGCCGGCCAGCATGGCCGCGACGACGCCGGTCAGGACGTCCCCGGAGCCGGCGGTGGCAAGGCCGCTGACCCCGGCATGCGAGACACACACCCGCTCACCGCCGGCATCGGCGATGAGCGTGTCGGGGCCCTTCAGGAGCACCACGCACCCGCTCTGCGCCGCCGCCCGCCGCACCGCCTCGAGCCGGTTTGCGCGCACCCAGTCGGACGTCTCGCCCAGGAGCCGGCCCATCTCGCCGTCGTGTGGCGTCAGCACCGCCGGGGACGGACGGGCGCGCAGCGCCTCGAGGTCGCCGTTGAAGGCATGCAGGCCGTCGGCGTCGATCACGATCGGCCCGGCGTGGCCGATCCCGACCTCGCGCACGAGCTCGACCGCCTCGTCGCTGCGGCCGAGGCCCGGCCCCAGAGCAACCGCGTCGGCTCGCGGCAGCAGCTCGAGGGCGTCCGGCAGAGGCCGCACCATCACCTCGGGGACGCGGGCCTCCAGGATGCGGGCGGCGTCGGGCGGCGTCGCCACCCACACGAGGCCGGCGGACGCGCGCAGGGCGGCGAGCGCGGCCATCAGCGGCGCGCCCGAGAAGCCGCGCGCACCACCGATCACGAGCACCGCGCCGGCGGTGTACTTGGTGTCGGACGGCCGCTTGGGCGAGGCGATCAGGCCGTCGGCGAGCACCGCCGCCGTGGTCACGTCCGCCTGCGGCGGGATGCCGATGCCGGCCACGACGACACGCCCGGCCGCGGTGCGGCCCGGCTCGACCGCGGTCCCGAGCTTGCGGCCGTGAAAGCAGATGGTCACCGCGGCGGCGACAGCCCTGCCCGCGATCACCCCGGTCGAGGCGTCGACCCCCGACGGCACGTCGAGCGCGACGACGCCGGGCAGCCCGGCCGTCGCGGCGATCACGCGGGCGGCGTCGGGCCGCGGTGTCCCCGTGAATCCCGTGCCGAGCAGCCCGTCGACGATGACGTCGGCACGCTCCAGGCGGGCTCTGCGCACGCCGGTGTGCATGCGGACGCCGAGGCGCACGGCGATGTCGTGGTTTCGGCGCGCGTCCTCGGGCAGCCCCGCGGGATCGGCGACGAGCAGGCAGTCGACCTCCCATCCCGCGGCGTGCAGGTGACGGGCGCAGACGAAGCCGTCCCCGCCGTTGTTCCCGCCCCCGCAGATGACGGCCGCGGTGGTGCCCGCCATGGTCGCGACGATCTCGCGGGCGGCCGCCAGCCCGGCCTGCTCCATCAGCACGGCCCCGGGGATGCCGATCCCGTCGATCGCGGCCGCGTCGGCGGCGCGCATCTCAGAAGCGGTGTAGAGCGGGCGCGTGCGGATCATGGATCGGCGACGACGGCGACGGCCGCCGCCAGCTCTTTTGAGTGGGTCATGCTGAGGTCGATCGCGCCCGCGCGCACCCGCTCGGCCCAGGCCGCGGTGCGCCCGGACAGGCTCACACCGGGCTTCGGCCGGCCGGCGATCTCGATCTCGCGCCATGTGAACGGCACGCCGAAACCGAGCGCCTTTCCGACCGCCTCCTTGCCGGCGAACCGGGCGGCAAAATGCTGGGCGGGATTGGCGCGCGAGAGGCAGTAGTCGCGCTCGGCCGGGGTGAACACGCGGTCGACGAACCGCGGATGGCGTTCCAACGCGCGCGCCACCCGAGCGATCTCGATCAGGTCGATCCCAACCCGCACGGGGCCATACTATGCTAGACCCATGCCAAGAGCGATCCCGCTCACGGGCACGGCGACATGGTGGCCGAGCACCCTTTATCAGACCACCACGCTCGAACTGCGCCGTGCGGGCGAGCGCCTGCTGATCGATCCCGGCATCTCGCCCTGGGAGATCGAGGAGATCGTGAGCGCATCGACGATGCCCGTCACCGAGGTGCTGGTCACCCACGGCGACTGGGACCACGTGATGGCGCTCGGCATCCTGAGTGACGCCCACGTCACCGCGAGCAGCACCACCGCCCAGCGCATCCGCTCCGGCACCGCCCGGGCCGAGATCGAGCGCGAGGCCGCCCCGCTGCTGCTCCCTCACCGCTCGACCGAGCGCCTGCACGTCGAGCAGGAGGTCGACCCTCCGGCCGACGTGCGCCTCGGCGCCTGGCGAGCGGTGTGCCGCCCGGGTCTCGGCCACACCGATGACGGCCTGATCACGTGGCTCCCCGACGAGCACCTGCTGGTCGTCGGCGACTATCTCTCGGCGCTCGAGATCCCCTCCTGCTACTCGTCGGTGCCCGACTACCGGGCGACGCTCCAGACCCTGATCGGGGTGATCGAGCGCGAGCGGCCGCAGTTCGTCGTGGTCGGGCACGGCCGCCCGCACACGAGCGAGCAGGCGCTGCGGATCGCCGATGAAGACGTCGAGTACGTCGAGGCGGTGCTCGCGTATGCCGAGGCGGGCTGCCCGCCGGAGCGGGCCGAGCAGATCACGGTTCCGGCACGCCTGGCCGGGTCGGGCGACCTGACCGTGCACGCCGCCAATGTTGCTCGTGCCTGTGAAGCGGCCGCATCGGTCGCAACATCGGGCTGAGGCATCGGACACACGCTGCCGATAACGAGGGCATGACCCGCGCCCTTCGCTCTGTCGTCGACGTTCGCACGCACCCCCTGGGGCCGCGCGTGTACGTCGCAGGCATGCGCGTGCACGAGTGCTGGGCGGGCCTGGTCGCAACGCTCATCATCGCCCTGCTTCACGCCACCGGGCGCCCCGGTCCGAGCCTGCTCGACGCGGCGGTCATCGTCGTGGCCGCGTGGATGATGCTCAAGGACTGGCCCGACTTCTTCCCCTCGCGCCGAGACACCTACGGCTGGCGGGTCGGGTTCCACCGCCGGCCGGAGCCGGTGCCTGCCCGCACCGGCGAGGATGCCCGCCTGCCCGCAGACACGAGCTCCCGCTAGCGGCTAGGCAGGCAGCTCCGTGAGCAGGAGCTCGAGGTCGAGCTCGCTGTCGAAGAAGCCGATCTGGCCGTTTGCGTCACGCGGCCACTGTGCCGGCGGCCGGTCCCACATCAGCTCGAGGTCGTTGCCGTCGGGGTCGCTCAGATAGATCGCCTCGTGCGTGCCGTGGTCGGTCGCCTGCCGGATCGGCCAGTCGACGCTGCGCAGCCGCTGCAGCGCGTCCGCGAGCGCCGGCCGGGTCGGGTAGCGGATGGCGACGTGATGCAGGCCCGCGACGCCGTCGGGCTGCGGCCCGCCGCCCGCCGATTTCCAGGTGTTGAAGCCCAGGTGGTGGTGGTAGCCGCCCGCCGAGACGAAGAGCAGGTCGCCGGTCGTCCCCCACCCGGGCACGTCCCGCGCCTCCGCGGTCACGTCGAATCCGAGCAGGTCGACGTAGAACGCACGCACCCGGTCGATGTCGGCGGTGCGCAGGTGGACGTGCCCGATGGTCACCCCGGGGTCGATCGGCCGGGCGCTGCGCGCGGCGGGCGTGATGGTGCCCTGCGGCCACGGGCCGCCGTTCTCGGTCGCGTTCATATCGTCCTCCGGGTCAGTGGTGGTCTCGCACGGTCAGGAGCAGGGCGATGTCCCATGGATCCCTCACCAGGACGCCGTCGTCACGCCGCTCGCTCGGAATGCCGGCCTGCTCGATGCGCGCGAGTGCCGCGGCGAGCGCCTCCGGCGTCTCGAAGACGATCGTCCAGTGGCGGAGGCCGACGGTCGCCGGCGGAGCCGGAGGGACGCCCACACCGCGCCAGACGTTGATGGCCACGTGATGGTGATAACCGTCCATCGCCAGGAACGAGGCGGTGGGGAGCTGGGTCATGACCTCGAACCCGAGCACGTCGCGGTAGAACTGGAGGCCGCGCTCGATGTCGCCCACGTGCAGGTGCACGTGGCCGACGGTGAGGCCGGGATCGGCGAACGGCCGGACCGGCTCGTCCGCCACGAGCTCGAGCAGCGCATGCAGGTCGAGCGGCTTTGGGCCGCCGTCCCACCCCGGGTTGCCCAGGTCGGGCCAGGCCGACCGGGGCCGGTCGGCGGCGAGCTCGATCTCGTTGCCGTCGGGGTCGGGCAGGTAGATCGCCTCGGAGATGTCGTGATCCGACGCTCCCAGGATCGGCGTTCGGGTGGCGGCCAGCCGAGCCGCCGCACGGGCGAGTTCCTCGCGGGAGGGATGCAGCAGGGCGACGTGGTACAGGCCGGCGTGACGGCCGGCCGGCCGCGCGGCGGGCTCGGCCCGGAGCACGAGCAGATCGCCGTCGCCGCCCGCCCAGAGGACGGCGGTGTCCCCGTCGCGGCGGCGCACCTGCAGGCCGATGGATCGCTCGTAGAAGTCGATCGACCGGTCGAGGTCGGTGACGGTCAGGTGTGCGGGCCCGAGCCGGATCGTGATGGGCGGGGCCTGCTCGTCGGTGGTGATTGCGGTTGATGTCTCGCGTGTGTTCATACCTGTATTCTTGCGCACGCAACCAGATTCCGCCATTCGGCGGAAAGGCCGCCGGGATTGTGCGTGCTGCTACGATCGGCCCTCGGGCCTGTGGATATCCGGCAACACCTGATCGGCGCCTGCCTGGTCGCCGCGGTCAGCCTGGGCAGCGTGCCTGCGGCATCCGCCGAGACGGCCCCCTGGGTGACGACCTCCGGGAACCGGTTCGTCCACGCCGGTACGGGTGCCACGGTCGTCCTGCGGGGTGTGAACGTCGCGCCCGGGGCCAACCCGGCGCTGCAGGCGCGCGTCGTCGAGCTCGGCGCGAACCTCGTCCGCATCCACGTCCGCTGGGCCGATCTGCAGCCGACCGCCCCGACGGCAGCCGATCCGGGCTGGAACACCGCCCTCTTCGCCGGCATCCAGCAGCAGATCGCCTGGTATGAGGCTCACCACATCAACGTGCTGATCGATCTGCACCAGTACGACTGGTCGTCGTACTTCACCCCGCGCGGAGGCGGCATCCCGGCCTGGTTTTACACCCGGATCCGCAAGGGCGAATACCCGCCCACCGCCCGCGGCGAGATCAGGGCGTTCACCGACTTCTACTCCGACCCGGTCGCACTGCGCCTCTACTCGCGGCTCGCGACGATGGTGGTCACCCGCTTCGATGCGGATCCGAACGTCGTCGGGTACGAGATCCTGAACGAGCCGCTGGCGCCCGCAACACATGCGGGCACGCAGTCGGTGCTCGCGTTCGAGGCCAGGATCCGGCGCGCTATCAGCGCGGTCGACCCTCTGCGCACGGTCTTCATCATGGCGCGCACGGGGGGCGACCTCGGGCTCATGGACGCGAACTTCCGAGCCTTCGGGAACCTGCACCACGTCGCCCTCGACTACCACGCCTACTACTCGGGCCGGCCGCGGACGGGGATGACGTTCGACGGCGAGGCCTGGACGCCGACCTGGGCCGCCACCCACATGCAGGCGAGCACCGACTATCGCGGCCGCGAGGCGCTTCAGCGCGCCGTGCTGATGACCGCGATCCTGAAGGCGGACGACCAGCGCATCCCGCTGCTGATCGGCGAATGGGGCGCGCGCCGCGACGACCGCAACGGTCGCGCCTACCAGGCCCAGATGCTCGCGATCTTCGACCGCTACGGCCTCTCCTGGGCGCGCTGGACGATGTCGGCGCAGGACACCCTCGGGATCCTGAACGCGGCCTCGCAGCCGACTCCCGACTTCGATCAGCTGCACACCGCGCTTCTGACCGGCTCGCGCCCGCCGCCACCCCCCGGGCCGCGCCTGCCCTGGTTCGGGGTCTCACGGACGACGCTCGAGATCGGCCACTCGCGCACGCATCCCGTGTGGCTCTGCTACCGGCCGGCCGCGAATGCGCGCAGGGTCGCGATTGCGATCCGGCATTCCGACGGGGGCCTGATTCGCAGGATCCGGACCGGCCCGCTGGCGGCAAACCGCCTGGGCTGCAGGCGCTGGAGGGGCGGCAACGGCCGCGGCGGCCGGGTGCGCCCGCAGACCGTGTACGTCCGCGTCTCGGCCTGGTACGCGGCCGGTCGCAGGTCGAGCGTGTGGCGAACGATCGCCGTCCGGAGGTAGAAGCGTGGCCGCACCAGAATATATCTGTCTTTGATAGAGTTTCTCAGCGTGAGCCCAAAGACGGCACCCACGGGCATCGAGGCCACCGCCACGGCGCTCCTCGACCTGATCGGCCCGCTGCAGCGGACGCTGCGCAAGCGCGCCCGCGAGGACTGGCCGCTCGAACCGCTCGCAACCGCCCAGGTCGGACTGCTGCGGGCGGTGCGAAACCGGGCCGGTATCAGCGTTGGCGAGGCCGCCGCCGAGCTCCACATCGCGCCGAACACCGCCAGCACGCTGGCCCAACAGCTCGCCGCCGCCGGGCTGATCAGCCGGGAGCCCGACCCGAGCGACGGGCGCTCGGTGCGACTCGTGACCACCCCGGCAGCGGAACGGCGCATGGCCGCCTGGAACGACCGCCGCCAGCAGGTGCTGGAGGCGGCGCTCTCGCGGCTCGACCCGGCCGAGCGGGCCGCGCTCTCGGCCGCACTGCCGTCGCTGCGAAGGCTCCTGGAGACGCTCGCCTAATGGCCGCCGAGTCTCACCCGGCGGTTTCCATCGCCGCCCTTGACGTGCGCTTCGGCGACACCACCGCCGTCGAGCACCTCGACCTGGAGGTCGGCGACGGCGAGGTGTTCGGCCTGCTCGGTCCGAACGGCGCCGGGAAGACGACCACCATCCGGGTGCTGACGACGCTGCTTCCGGCCACGTCCGGATCGGTGCGGGTGTTCGGCGTCGACGTCGCCCGCCGCCCGATGGACGTGCGCCGCATGATCGGGTTCGTACCCCAGCAGCTGTCGGCTGACGCCGCGCTCACCGGCCGCGAGAACGTCGCGCTGTTTGCGCGCCTCTTCGACGTGCCCCGGCGCATGCGCCGCGAGGTGGTGGCCGAGATGCTCGAGACGATGGGGCTCAGCGAGGCGGCCGACCGGCTTGTCGCGACCTATTCGGGCGGCATGATCCGCCGGCTCGAGCTGGCCCAGGCGCTCGTGAACAGGCCCCGCCTGCTCGTGCTCGACGAGCCGACGATCGGCCTCGATCCGATCGCGCGCTCGAGCGTATGGGAGCGGATCGGGATGCTGCGCGACGAGACCGGAATGACCGTGCTCATGACGACCCACTACATGGACGAGGCCGACACGCTCTGCGACCGGGTCGCGCTGATGCACCGCGCCCGGGTGCGGGCGCTGGGGACGCCCGAGGCGCTGCGCTCGGAGCTCGGCGACGGCGCGTCGCTCGAGGACGTCTTCCGCCACCACACCGGCGACACGCTCGAGGCGGGAGGTGACATGCGGCACGTCCGCCAGACACGACGCACCGCGAGCCGCCTTGGCTAGCCACGCCCTGGGGCAGCGGCCGCCGAGCGCCTGGCAGCGGTCGGGCAGCCGCGTGGTGGCGCTGTGCCTGGTCGAGCTCCAGAAGCTCCGGCACGACCGCAAGGAGCTCTACACGCGCGCGATCCAGCCCGCACTCTGGCTGCTGATCTTCGGCGAGACCTTCTCGCACCTGCACGCGATCCCGACGACGGTGCCGTACCTCGACTTCCTGGCGCCCGGCATCCTGGCCCAGTCGGTGCTCTTCATCTCGATCTTCTACGGCATCCAGATCATCTGGGAACGCGACGCCGGCATCCTCGCCAAGCTGATGGCGACGCCGACTCCGCGCTGGGCACTCGTGGCCGGCAAGGCGTTCGCGGCCGGCGTGCGCGGGCTGGTGCAGGGCGTCGTCGTCCTCGTGCTGGCCGCGCTGCTCGGAGTCGCCATGACCGCGAACCCGCTGCGGCTGCTCGGCGTCGCCGTGGTCGTCATCCTGAGCGCCGCCTTCTTCTCGACCCTCTCGATCGTCCTCGCCGGCATCGTGCTCTCACGCGAGCGGCTGATGGGGATCGGCCAGGCGATCACGATGCCGCTCTTCTTCGCCTCGAACGCCCTCTACCCGATCGCGCTCATGCCGCGCTGGGTGCGCGCGATCAGCCTGGTCAACCCGCTCAGCTACGAGGTGAACGCCCTGCGCGGACTCCTGCTCGGGACGCCGGCCGCCATCGGCCTCGACCTGACGGTGCTCGTGGTCGCAGCCGCGACCGGGATCACGGTCGCCTCGGCGCTTTTGCCTCGCCTCACCCGGTGAACGCCGATGGGGCGCCCCGGCCGCTGCCGGGACGCCCCATTGCGCGCTTCAGATCAGGCGCCGCCGCTTCCGAACGCGGTCAGGAAGACCGAGTTCGGCTGGCCGACGCCCGTGACATCGTCCCAACCGGGACCCGTCGAGAGGCTCGAGTCCTGGTCAAACGTGCGGACGCTGTAGAGGTAACCGTTGAACTTGTTCACGCCGTTTGCGAAGTCCGGGCGGACGTTCGCGCCGGGAATCGAGCCGACGTCGTTGAACGCACCGACCTTCGCGGCGGCGAGCTTGTAGATGGCGATGTTCAGGAACCCGAGCCGCGCCTTCGCGTGCTGGGCTGCGTCTGCAACCATCCCGGCCATCAGCGGCGAAGCAACGCTCGTGCCGCCGATGCGGTACTCGCCGTACTTCGTGCCCTTCGGGAAGATCTGCGTCTCCCCGACCAGCATGCCGGTCGTCGGGTCGGCATCGAGCGCGACATCGGGGAACGCGCGCCCCGAGCCGCCCATGACGACGCCGTTCTGGTAGCTCGGGCGCGGGAACACCGACGAGTAGCCACCGCCCGCCCCGTACAGGAACGGATCGGCTGCGATCGGCGTCCAGCCCTTGCCGTTGGCCGAGAGGGAGTACTTCTCGGTGCCCCAACCGGTCTGCCAGAGCAGGTGATCTTTCGCGCTGATCGCCGTGGTCGTACCGCCGACCGCGGTCGCGAATGGGTCGGAGGCCGGGTAGTCGGTGTCCTTGAAGCCCTCCGTGGTCACCCAGTCACCGCTGTCGCCGGACGAGAACAGGAAGGTGATCCCCTCCATCTCGCCCTGCAGGATGACCTGCTCCTCGGCGGCGATGTCACCGGACGTCTCGCTCGACATCGGGCCACCGTAGGAGTTGGAGACGACCGTGACCTTGTCCTGGTCGTCGACCCGTGCGAGGGCGAACTCCAGGTCCTGGTTCAGGCAGCTCTGCGCGCCGTAGTAGATGACGTGCGCTTTCGGGGCCATGCCGTGCACGGCCTCGACGTCGAGCGTCTCCTCGCCGGCCCAGTCGGACGGGGCCTGGCACTGGGTCGGATGCAGATGGAACGTCTTGGGCATGTTCTGAGTGAACTGCCCCTTCGCGAACGGCTTGTCGCCCTGCCGCTTCGCATAGGTGTTCGCGTCCTTCAGGATCGTGCCGGCCGCGAAGGCGTCGACGATGCCGATGGTCTGGCCCTTGCCGGTCAGGCCGCTGCTCGTGACGCCGTAGGCGCCGCGGAACTGCTTCGGCGTGTACCCGCAGATCGCGTAGTCACGCACCTTGCCCTGGAACTTCGGCAGGGGCGTCTTGCCGTCGGCCTGGACGGTTGCCGGAATCGTGCCGTAGCCCTTCGAGCACGGGCGCGCATTGCGGAACCCTGCCGGCGGCGGCCCGATCTGCGGCCGCACGAAGACGGGAGCCGTGCTGAGGCCCGTAACGCCGAGCACCGATCCGGCCACGGTGGCCGGGATGCGGGCGTTGGACGAAGGCGCGCGCACGAGCCTGCCCCCATGGCGGTAGACGTTGAGCTTTGCCCCGAATGCGCGCTCGGCGGCGGCGACGCTGCCGCTCGCGCTGATGTAGCGATGCGAGGCCTCGACAGCCGTGACGCGCAGGCCGGCTGATCGCAGCCAGGCGCTGACCGACGAGACGGCTGCCGCAGTCGGCTCGAACCGGGCCCGGTACTGGGCCGGCTTCAGGTAGTGCCCGTATGTCGCGCTGCCGGGCGTCGACGCGGCGGTCACCGCCGCCCGAAGCGCGGCGATGCCGCCCCGCGGGGCGAGGTAGACGCGGACGTTCACATGGCCGGACGCCTTCGCCGGCCGCACCGCACGAGCCGCCCAGGCGGGCGCGCTCCCCTTCAGGACAACCGCGTGCGAGCTTGCGCTCGCCGCCGTCGTCACCACTCCCGCCGCCGCGAACATCGCGACGACGCCGCACGAGGCCACTGCCCCGCGCACCAACATTCGTGTACCCACACGACCACCCCCACACTCTGAGACGTAGACCCCAGGCCCCCAGGCCGCCTCGAATAAACCTGCGAGCGAGACGATCTTATCTCGGATGGCGACACGCAACCAGATAACCGCGCACCCCGGTCAGGCGGCCGCTGACAGAACCACGCCCGAACGGGTGCCGACGACGTCGGTCAGTGCGTCAACCACGCCCGGATCGAACTGGGTCCCGGCGCAGCGGCGCAGCTCGGCGAGCGCCTCGTTCGCCGGCATGGCAGCCCGATAGCTGCGATCGGTGGTCATCGCGCTCCAGGCGTCGCAGGCGCAAACGATGCGGGCCACCAGGGCGATGTCCTCGCCCGCCAGGCCATCCGGATACCCGCGTCCGTCCCAGTGCTCGTGGCAGGAGCGCACAAGCCGGCCCACGTCCGCCAGTAGCCCGCCGACCTGATCGAGCATGCGCTCGCCCGCGAGGGTGTGCTGCTCGATCAGCGACCGCTCCTCTGCGGTCAGCGGCCCCGGCTTTTGGATGACGCTCTTGGGGACTGTGACCTTGCCCACATCGTGCAGGAGGGCGGTGAGCTCTGCGTCCTGGCGCGAGTCGGCGTCGAGCCCCATCCGGTCGCAGACGGCGAGCACGAGCGAGACGACGTCGTGGCTGTGCCGGCCCGTGTAGGAGTCGTCGGCCTCGACCATGTCGCCGAGGAGGAGCGCGGTGCCGCGGTAGGCCTTGGACAGCTCCTCCTTCTGGTCGATCCTCGCCCTGTGCTCGCGGGCAAAGTCTCCGAGGAGCCACACCAGCGGCAGGCCGAGGAGGGCGGCGTACATGTGGCCGCCGGCCACGCCTGCCAGAGCCAGGCCGAGCGGAGTGAGGACGAGATCGACCCGCCAGGCGGCCGCGAGCGCCCGGGCCTGGGTCCAGGGCGAGTAGCCGAGCGCGACCCAGCCGGCGAAGTCGAAGGCAAACTGGGCGACGAGCATCGCCAGGACGAGTGCCAGCGTCGTGAGATCGAGCGCCGCCCGCGGGTCGCCCGCAAGCCACAGCACCAGCACCGGCCCGAGGGCATACGACGCGCTGACGACGTGCAGGCCGAGCCGGCCGGGATGGTGGCGCCCACGCAACTGCTCCGGAAGCGTCGAGAGCGCGAAGCCGAGTGCCACAAGCACGGGGACAGCCGCCGGCGCTGCCAGGAACAGCATCGGGATGAAGACGAGCTGCGTCGGGACGGCGACGCCCGATCCAACCTCGAACTGGACACGGGCGACGAGGGCATAGCAGAGCACGAGCAGGGCAGCCGTGGCCACACTGTGACCGCCTCGATCGGGCGCCCGTGCGGCAATCGCCGCGACGGCCAGCGCGAAGACGACCGCGACCGCAACCGTCGCGCGCGCCTCCCGCGGCGTCGGCGCCAGCATCATCCCCTCACGCGACTGCTCGACGAGCGTCCCGTCATCCGCCGGAACGGTCTGCCATCGGCGTACCCCCGCCGTCCGTCGGCTCAGCTCCCGCTTTTGGGTGCCCATACAGGCGATATCGGCAAGAGCCGGCGCGATGTTGACCGCACGATCCCCGAAACAGGGGACGCGCGGCCGGCATCGGCTTTTCACAGTGAGACCACGGCGGCTTCCCCCCAACCCGCCGCGCCCGTTCTTCCACCCTCAAGGAGCAGCAGTGCCTTTCACCCGTGTCGGCGCGCGTCCGCTCATGCTCGGTTTGGCAACCCTGGCCGCGGCCGTCGCGGCGATGGCCGGCACGGCCGCGCCGGCGCACGCCGCGCTCGGCATCGCCTGCCCCTACCCAACATCGCCCGTGTTTCGCCGCTGGGGAGACCCCATCCCCTACGCCCTCTCCCCCGGCGGCGACTTCGAGACCGGCGCCGCCGGATGGAAGCTGACCGGCGGCGCGCGTGTCGTCGCCGGCAACGAGTCATTCAACGTCGGCGGACCCGGCCAGACCCACTCGCTGTCACTGCCCGCCGGGAGCACCGCGACGTCTCCGCCGATGTGCATCGGCGCGTTCTCGGGCGGCATGCGCTTCTTCACGTCCAACACCGGCAAGGCGAGCTCCAGGCTCCGCGTGCAGGTCATCTACGGCGGCGGGGCCGGCGCCCTGCTGGGCACGCTGGGAGCAACGCTTGGCATCTCCGACGCGGGGACGCTGACCTCGACCGGTGCCTGGCAGACCCCCGCGAACATCCCCATGCTGGGCGGTATGGCGCCGCTCCTGACAAGCGACGTCCAGTTCCGGTTCACGCCCCTCGACAAGGGTGGCGACTGGCGCGTCGACGACGTCTACCTCGACCCGCTGATGCACCGCTAGCTTTTTTGGCATGCTGCCCGGGTGCGCCGCCCGGTCGTTCTTCTGCTCTATGCGGCGGTGTTCGTGGGCGAGGCGATGTGGAGCGCGATCGTCCCGCTCGTCCCGGCGTTCGCGCACCGGTTCTCGCTCTCACCGCTGCAGTCGGGCGTGCTGCTTGCGAGCGCGAGCGTCGCCATCCTGATCGTCTCGGTACCCGCCGGGATCGCCGGCGAGCGGGTGGGGATGCGCCGGGTCACGCTGGTGGCGATGGCGATTCTGGCCGTCTCGGATGCCGGCCAGGGCCTGGCCCGCAGCTTTCCGGAGCTGCTGGCGGCCCGCCTCCTCTTCGGCGTGGGGTTCGGGGCGCTCTGGACGACGGGCCTGGGCTGGCTGAGCGAGGCGACGGGAGAGCGCCAGGCGCAGGCGCTCTCGCTGACCGTCACCACCGCCGGCCTGGGCGGCGTCGCCGGGCCGGCGTTCGCGGGGATACTCGTGCAGCGGTTCGGCCTCGCGGCGCCGTTCGCCGTCGCGGCCGCGGTGACCGCGCTGCTCGGGGTCTGGCTCGCCCTCGAGGGATCCGGGAGCGGCCGTGCGGTTGCAACCGAGCGGGTGACCACCGCGGCGCTCGCCGCGGCCGCACGCGAGCGCCGCGTCACCGCCAGCCTGGCGCTGATGGGGCTGGGCGGCCTGCTGGGGGGCGTCATCAACCTGCTGGTTCCACTTCAGCTGCACCGAAACGGGGTCGCGACCGCCTCGATCGGCGTCGCCTTCGGGGCCTCGGCGGTGCTGTTCATCGCGTCGAGCGCGGCGGTGGCCCACCAGGGCGAGCGGGCCGCCACCACCACGGTCGGAGCCGCGGCCGCAGCGCTCGCGGCGGTCACGCTGGTGATCGTCCTCGTCAGCAGCTCGACAGCCGCGGTGGTCGGGTTCCTGCTCGTCCGCGGGCCCGTGACGGCGGTCCTCTTCACCGTCACGTTCCCGCTGGGCGTTCGCGGTGGGCGAGCGGCCGGGATCAGCGTCGGCACCGTGGCGGCGCTCCTCAACATCGTCTGGGCGCTCTCGGCGCTCGTCGCGCCCGTCGCCGCGGGAGCGCTCGCCCAGTCGGTCGGCGACCGGGCGGCGTACGGTCTGATGGCCGTGCTGTGCGTGATCGTCGCAGCCGGCGTGGCCACGGGACGGGATCGGCCGGCGGCCGACCCGAGCCCGGCCAGGTGACGGCAGGCGCGCGCTCCCCGAGCCCACCCCGACTACCATCTGCGGCGTCGTGCTCCTGCTCGCCATCCCCAGCCCGTCGAGCCCGTTCATCTTCCAGCTGGGGCCGTTTCAGCCACGCTGGTACGGGTTGCTCCTGGCCTGCGGCGTGCTGGTCGCGGGATGGATGGCGCGGCGCCAGTTCCGGCGCCGCGGGATCGACCCCGACGCGGCGTACACCATCGCGGTGTGGACTGTGCCGTTCGGCCTGGCCGGCGCCCGCCTCTACCACGTCATCACGGACTGGAGCGCGTTCTGGCCGCACCACCTGAAGGACGTCCCCGCGATCTGGCAGGGAGGCCTGGGCATCTGGGGAGCCGTGCTCGGGGGCATGCTGGGCTGCTGGATCGCCTGCCGCCGCCTGAAGCTCGGATTCTGGACGGTGGCCGACTGCATCGCCCCGGGTCTCATCCTCGCCCAGGCGCTCGGGCGATGGGGCAATTACGCCAACCAGGAGCTGTACGGGCATCCGTCCAGCCTCCCATGGGCGCTCAAGATCGCCCCCATCCACAGGTTCCCCCACTACCAGGCCGCCGCGACCTACCAGCCGTTGTTCCTGTACGAGTCGCTGTGGGACGCCGGTGCCTGTCTGGTGCTCTTGTGGTTCACGCGCCGCTACTGGCGGCGGGTGCCGCCCAGCACCATCTTCGCGCTCTACATCGTCCTCTACTGCACCATCCGGCTGCCGCTCGAAACGCTGCGGATCGATCCCGCCGACCACCTCTTCGGACAGCGGATCAACGTGTGGGTCGCGGGGACATCACTCGTCGTCGGCCTGGTCTGGTTCGTGATCGCGTTCCGGCGCCGCACCCCCGAGCCGGCGGCCGCCGAGCAGACCGACCACCCCGAGCCGTCGCACGTGCCCACCCCGCGCCCAGAGGCAGCAATCGCCGCCCGGCGGGCGTCGCAACGCCGCAAACGTCCGTAGACGTCACTCCGAGACGTGCAGGACGATGCGGCCGCGGCCGTGACCGGTCTCGCTCACCGCGTGCGCCCGCGCAGCATCCGCGAGCGGGAACGTCTCGCCGACCTGAGGCTCGAGATCGCCCGATTCGACGAGCCCGGCCAGCTGACGGAGGATCGGGCTCGTCACCTCCGGTGCCTGGGTTCCCGATGTCCGCACGCCGCGGGCGGCTGCTGTGTCCGCATCGGCTGCGCCCGCGATGACGACCAGAATGCCGCCGGGCCGCAGGACGCCCCACGACCGGTCGGTCACCTCGCCGCCGACCGTGTCGAACACGACATCGAGGTCGTGCAGGACGTCCTCGAACCGCACCGCCGCGTAGTCGATGACCTCGTCCGCACCGAGCGCGCGCATGGCATCCAGGTTCTGGGCCGACGCGGTGCCGATCACATGCGCGCCCTTCCAGTGGCCGAGCTGCACCGCGAACGACCCCACCCCGCCGGCGCCGCCGTGAACCAGCAGCCGCTGCCCGGCCTCGAGCTTCGCGGCCTCGAACAGCCCCGCCCACGCCGTCACGCCGCCGACCGCGAGCGTCGCCGCCTGGTCGAACGAGACCGCGGCCGGCTTCGGGGCGAGCGTCCCCTCCGGAGCGACCGCGTACTCGGCGTACGTCCCCGCGCCGCGGCCGAACACCTCGTCGCCGGGGGCGAACTCCGAGACTCCGGGGCCGACCTCTGCGACCGTCCCCGAGAGGTCGAACCCGGGAATGTGCGGGAGGTCGAGCGGCATGAACGTCTGCAGGTACCCGGCCCGGATCTTCCAGTCGATCGGATTCACCCCGGCCGAATGAACGTGCACCAGAACCTGGCCCTCTCCCGGCTGCGGACGCGGCACGGTCTCGACCCGAAGAACGTCGGGTGGGCCGTATTCGTGAAAGCGCACCGCCTGCATCTCGGGTCACAGACTAGGGCGCCCGGCTACGGTGCGTCGCAGTGCCACTGCAGAACCGCGTCACGCCGTTCGGCGAGCTGATCGCCCACCCCGGCCGCGGCCTCGTCTACGGGAACCGCGGCTGCCTGCACGATGCTGCTGGCAGTGTCCGCCGCCACCACAACGGCCGGCGCTGGATCGCCTGCCGGCTCGAGTTCCGCGGCTGGGAACGCGGGCGCCTGCTGCAGCCGGGCCGGTTCACCGAGCTCTTCTTCCTCGACGAGGCGACGGCGTTCGCGGCCGGACACCGTCCCTGCGCGCTCTGCCGCCGGGCCGACTACAACCGCTTCCTGGACATCTGCGCGCGTACGGGCGGTGCGCGTGCGGGCGCCGACGAGGTGGATGCGCGGCTGCACGCCGAGCGCCTCGACGCGGCCACCGGCGCCCAGCGCCACCACGCCGGCCGGTTCGGCGAGCTCCCCGACGGCGCCTTCGTGCTCGCCGACGGCGAGGCGTGGATCCTTCTCGGCAGCCGGATGCTGCGCTGGACGCCGGAGGGTTACGTGGAGCCGCGGCCGCGGCCGGATGGGCCCGCGGTGGTGATCACGCCCCCGTCACTGATCGCGGTTCTGCGCACGGGCTGGGATCCGGTGGTGCCGCTGCTGCACCCTTCCGCGCTCAGTAGCTGAACACCGTTGCCCCATCGCCGACGAACTCCCAGAGCGGGGTGGCGCCGGCGATGCGCGCGTTCGGCACGAGTTGCTCGTGGTCGAGCCTGCGAGCATCGAAGCAGATCGGGCAGGCGTAGAGCTCGCCGCCGCCCTCGGCGAACTGCGAGAAGAGCTTGGCGACGGGCGGTGCACCGGCAGACTCGATCGCATCCGCGTACCCCGGCGTCGCCAGCCGTACCGCCTCCTTGGTGAGGAACATCACCACGTCCTTCCCGGCGGCCAGTCCCGCCGTGGCGACGAGGAATGCCACCGTCACGCGATCGGCGTCCTCGTGGCCCGTGGTCAGATTGATAACCGCCTTTGCACTCATCGACCCCTCCTTCTGATAGCACGATCGTTCGTTCGCGGACAATGTCAAAAGTCCGCGCCAAGACACCCCACCACCCCAACCGGGGACTGTCCCCGCTTGGCGTCCTCCCACCCCGCCCGCGGTTGAACGGGACCGCCCCCGCCTCATGTCCTCCCACCCGCAGCCGCGGATGAAGGGGACCGCCCCCGCTTCATGTCCTCCCACCCCGCCCATGGTTGAAAGGGACCGCCCCCGCTTGATGTCCCACCACCCGCAGCCGCGGTTGAAGGGGGACTGTCCCCGGTTTTTGGGGACAGTCCCCGCCTGGTTTTCGCGGGTCACACCTCCGATCCGGCGTGCTCGCGCAGGTACTCGCGCATGTACGGCAGGGTGAACTCGACATATCCGTGGCCGGCGGAGCGGATGATCTCGGTCGCGATCAGCCGCAGCCTGTACTGACTGGCGTAGGTCTTGTCGACGCCGAGGCGGCGCTGGATGTCGGCCATCTTCGAGCGGCCGTCGTCGATCGCCATCGCGAGCAGAAACGACTTGCCGACGTCGGAGATGTCCGCCAGCGCCGGCTCGTGGATCAGCGTTCCCAGCCGGCGGCGCGCACGGACGACTCCCTCGCGGGCGTCGGCGAGCGATATCCGCGGCTCCGAGGGGTGGAGGCGCCACGCCTGAGCGCCGACCAGCTGGATCAGGAACGGATAGCCACGCGCGCCTTCGACCATCACCTCCAGCGCCCCGTCCGCGAAGGTGCGCCCGGCGTTCTGCACCGGATCTCGCAACGCGCGCTCCACATCGCGCGCCCTCACCGATCCCAGGGGATGGCGCTCGGCCCGGCGCAGAAAGGTCAGGACGTCGTCGTTCAGCAGATCGGCCACCGATGAGGCGAGGCCGGCGCCGACGAACGCCAGCTCCCGCTCCTCCCGGAAGGCGTGCTGCACCGTGGTCGCGAGCTCGCGCAGGTCGTCACGCTGGTTGAGGTGGATCTCGTCGAGGGTGATCAACAGGCCGGTCTCGTTCGCGGCCAGCAGGTCGGTCAGCAGGTCGATCTGGTTTCGCAGCCCCATCTCCGTGACGTGGCGCTCGATCGTTTCCCAGCTCGCTCCCCCCGAGACGAGCGGAATGCTGACTCCCGTCAGGCGGCTCCGCACCGCCCTGGGGTCGAACGCCCGAAGCAGCGATGGGAGATGCTCACGCGTCATCCGGCGGACGAAGTGCCGCGAGGCCGTCTCGCTGATGACGATCCAGCCGCGCTCCCTGGCGAGATCCTCGACGGCGTTCAGCATCACCGTCTTGCCGGCGCCGCGGGCTCCGGTGTAGATCGTCGCCCGGCCGGAGGCACCGGGGCCGTCGTCAAGCGCCTCCTCGAACTGTTCGAGGACGCCCTCCCGGCCGACCAGGAGCGGCGGACTGGCACCGAACGTCGGATGGAACGGGTTGGCCACAGCCCGCATCGTACAGTTTTTGCCGTTAGACCCTGTTAGACCTTGTTAGTCTTATTAGACGTCGTTAGACAAGGCCGGTAGAGTCGGAGCATGCCCGAGTTGCAGCGCCTGCGACCAGACCATGCCGCGGCGGTGCTCGCCTTCGAGGTGGAGAACCGCGCCTACTTCGCCGCCTCCATATCGGATCGGGGCGATGAGTTCTACGAGCACTTCGCCGAGCGGCACAGCGCCGTGCTGGCCGAGCAGGAGGCCGGCCACGGCGCCTTTCACGTCCTCGTCGCCGACGATGGCTCAGTGCTGGGCCGGTTCAACCTGGTCTTCGTCGAGGACGGCACCGCGGAGCTCGGTTACCGGGTCGCCGAGCACGTCGCCGGCCGCGGCGTCGCGACCACTGCCGTCCAGGAGTTGTGCCTGCTTGCAGCGGCGCACTACGGACTGCGCACACTCAGGGCGGCCACCACCCACGAGAATGTCGCTTCCCAGAGGGTGCTGGCCAAGGCCGGGTTCGTCCCGGTGTCACCGGCCGACCCGGCCGACATCGGCGGGAAGCCGGGCACGTGGTATCAGCGCGACCTGGCCGCCGACGTGGCTACTCGACCGTGACGGTCTTGGCGAGGTTGCGCGGCTTGTCGACGTCGAGGCCGCGGCGGGTCGCGATGGCGTAGGCGAGCTGCTGAAGCGGCAGCACGGCCAACACCGGCTGCAACTCGGGCTCCGTGCGCGGGACGTAGAGCACGTGCTCGGCCACGTCGCGGATGCCCTCGTTGCCGTCGGTGGCGACCGCGATCACGTGCGCGCCGCGGGCGCGCACCTCCTCGATGTTGGACACGATCTTCTCGTACACGTGCCCGTCGGTCGCGATGACCACCACCGGCGTTGTCGTGTCGAGCAGCGCGATCGGGCCGTGCTTCATCTCGCCGGCCGCGTAGGCATCGGTCGAGATATAGGAGATCTCCTTGAGCTTGAGCGCCCCCTCCAGTGCGATCGGCAGGCCGATGTTGCGCCCCAGGTAGAGGAAGAAGTCGTTGTCGACGAACCGGTCGGCAATCGGCTCCACCAGCGCGCCGCGCTCGAGCGTCTCCTGGACGAGGTCGGGCAGTCCCCGCACCTGGGTGAGCAGCGTCTCGGCGCGGTGGGCGTCGAGGGTGCCGCGGATGATGGCCAGGCGCAGCGCGAGGAGGTAGAGCAGGGTCAGCTGGGCGGTGAAGGTCTTCGACGCGGCCACGCCGATCTCGAGCCCGGCGCGGGTGTACAGCACCGAGTCGCATTCACGGGTCATCTGGCTGCCCATGACGTTCGTCACCGCCAGCACGTGCGCGCCACGCGAGCGGGCCTCCTTCATCGCCGCCAGCGTGTCGATCGTCTCGCCCGACTGGGCGATCGCGATCACGAGCGTGTTCTCGTCGATGACGGCGTGGCGGTAGCGCCACTCGCTCGCGATGTCCGACTCCGACGGGATCCGCGCCCACTCCTCGAGCAGATAGCGCCCGACGAGGCCCGCGTGGTAGGACGTCCCGCAGGCAAGGAACACGACGCGGGAGAGGCCGCGGATCTGCTCGTCGCTCAGGTTCAGGCCGTCGAGTTGCAGTGTGCCGTGGTAGAGCCGCTCGCCGATCGTCTCGGCGATTGCGTCCGGCTGCTCCCAGATCTCCTTGAGCATGAACGTGTCGAAGCCCTGCTTCTCGGCCGCGTCCTCGTCCCACTCGACCTCCTGCACCTCGCGCTCGATGGCGGTGCCGTCGCCGGACAGGAACGTCGCGCCGTCGACCGTGGCGACGACGATCTCGCCGTCGAACACGTGCTGCACCCTGCGCGTCTCGGCCAGGAACGCCGGGATGGCCGAGGCCATGAACATCTCCCCGTCCCCCACCCCGACCACCAGCGGGCAGCCGCGCCGGGCGGCAACGAGCACACCGGGACTGTCGCGGTGGGCGACGGCGAAGGCGAAGTGGCCGTCAAGGCGCTGGTAGGCCTCCTGCACAGCCTCGACCAGGTCGCCCGAGTAGCACTCCTCGACCAGATGCGCGATCGCCTCGGTGTCGGTATCGGAGTGGTAGACATGGCCGGCGGCCTCGAGCTCACGCCGCAGCGAGGCGTAGTTCTCGATGATGCCGTTGTGCACGACGGTCACGCCGGAGCCCTCGCAGGCCTCGATCGGATGGGCGTTCGCCTCGATCACGCCGCCGTGGGTCGCCCACCGGGTGTGCGCGAGACCGCTGGTCGCCGGGTGAGCGCTCGCACCGACGGCGGCGCGCAGCACCTCCACCTTGCCGACCCGCCGGGTGATGTCGACGCTGCCGTTGATGAGGCAGATGCCCGCCGAGTCATACCCGCGGTATTCCAGCCGCTCGAGCCCCGTCAACAGGAGCTCCTTACACGGCCGGCCTCCCACGTATCCGACGATTCCGCACATCAGCCCACTCCGATCTCGGTCTGCACGATCTTCACCAGATGGTTGCACAGGTCATCGCACACCGCGGCATCCGCCGCCTCAACCATTACCCGCACAACGGCCTCTGTGCCAGAGGCTCGCACGACAATTCGTCCGTCCCGGCCGAGCCTCGCCTCGGCGGCCTCGACCTCGTCCCAGATGGGCCGCGAGGCCGCGAGCGCCGTGCGATCGGCCGGAATCGCGACCAGCCGTTGCGGGAACGGCACCACGAGATCGACCAGGTCGGCCATCGACATCCCGAGCCGGTCAAGCGCTGCGAGCAGCATGAGCGCCGTCGCCACACCATCGCCGGTCGTGTGGTGCTGCAGGTCGACGACATGGCCGGACTGCTCGCCGCCCAGGGTCGCGCCGGTGGCCAGCATCCCGGCCAGCACGTAGCGGTCGCCGACGTCGGTCACGTCGACCTCGATGCCGTGCTCCTCCATCACGCGGTGGAAGCTGAGGTTGGTCATCGATGTCACGACCACCCGCTTCACCCCCCGAGCCAGCGCGATCGCCGCGATAATCGCGTCGCCGCTCACGGCGCGTCCGGCCGGATCCACCGCGAGGCAGCGGTCGGCGTCGCCGTCGAAGGCGAGCCCGCAGGCCGCGCCCGACCCGGCCACCGCCGCGGCGACCGCCTCGAGATGGGTCGAGCCGACGCCGGCGTTGATGTTGCGCCCGTCCGGATGGGTGCCGATGCTCGCGACAACGGTTCCGACCATCGAGAAGATCGCGGGCGCGACCACGTGCGCCGCCCCGTTTGCGCAGTCGAGCACGACGGGCCAGGGGGGCGCACCCGCGCCGTAGGTGGTCACGAGCCAATCGAGGTAGCGCGCCGCCGAGTCGCGAAGGACGCTGTCGTCGCCGCCGGCAACGTGCCCGGCCGAGCCGACGACGGCCTCGACGGCGGTCTCCGACCCGTCGTCCAGCTTGCGCCCGTCGCCCGACAGAAACTTGATCCCGTTGTCCTGATATGGGTTGTGCGACGCCGAGATGACGCACCCGAGCTCGGCGCGCTCCAGCCGCGTCAGCACCGCGACGCCCGGCGTCGGGAGCACCCCGGCCCGCAGCGCCTTGCCGCCGGCGGCGACGACCCCCTCGACCAGCGCGTCCTCGAGCGCCACCCCCGACTCGCGTGTATCACGCCCGATCACCACCCGCGAGCCCGCGCCCGACCACGCCACGACGGCGGCGCCGAGGTCACGGGCCAGGTCGACGGTCAGGTCGACGCCCGCGACACCGCGCACCCCGTCGGTACCGAACAGCTTGCGCATGCGGATGTGCGCTAGCGCTTCGAGAACTGCGGCCGCTTGCGGGCCTTCTTCAGGCCGGCCTTCTTGCGCTCGACCTGGCGGTCGTCGCGTGTCAGGAACCCCTGGCGCTTGAGCTCGGTGCGCAGGTTCTCGTCGACATGGATCAGCGCCCGCGAGATGCCGTGGCGGAGCGCGCCCGCCTGTCCGGAGATGCCGCCGCCGTCGATGCGGGCACGCACGTCGTAGGCGGTGTCGGTGCCGGTGAGGGCCAGCGGCGCCGTCGCGATCGACCGCAGCGTCTGGCGCGGGAAGTACTCCTCGATCGGCTTGCCATTGACGGTGATCGCGCCGGCTCCCGGCACCATCACGACCCGGGCGACCGACGTCTTGCGCTTACCGGTGCCGCGATACGAAACGGCGGTGTCTGCCACTACGACCTCTCCTGGAAGGGTTCAGGGTTCTGGGCCGCATGGGGATGCTCGGGGCCCGCATAGATCTTGAGCTTGCGCAGCTGCGCCGAGGCGAGCCGGTTCTTCGGCAGCATCCCCCGCACCGCCTTGCGCAGCACTTCCTCGGGGCGCCGTTCGAGCTGCTCACGCAGCGTGCGGCTGTGCAGACCACCCGGGTATCCGCTGTGCCGGTAGTAGAGCTTCTGGTCGAGCTTCTGACCGGTGACGTGCACCTTGCCGGCGTTGACGACGATCACGAAATCGCCCGTGTCGACGTGCGGCGTGTAGGTCGCCTTGCCCTTCCCGCGGAGAACATCGGCAATCTGGGTGGCGAGCCGCCCGAGCGTCTTTGACTCTGCGTCGACCAGGTACCAGTGACGCTCGATCTCACCGGGCTTTGCGGTATACGTCTTCATGCGAGCCGGAACTGTACCGGCGCGATCGTGACCGCGGCAACTCGGAAGCGCGGGGAGCCCCTCGGCGAGGTGTCCGTGGGGGCCGCCACAACGGCTGATTGCGCGCGCAAGCGACATGCTACGGTTCTCGGTATGCGCGAGGTTCTCGACGACGTTCGCCGGATGCTCGGCTCGGGGGACCGGGTCGCCCTGGCAACGGTGGTCGATACCCGCCGCTCGGCCCCGCGCCCGCTCGGATCGCGGCTTGCGCTCAGCTCGAGCGGCGAGATGGTCGGCTCGGTCTCGGGCGGCTGCGTCGAGTCCGACGTCGCCCTGCGCGCGGAGGAGGTGCTCGCGGGCGGCCCGCCGCTCCTGCTGCGCTACGGCATCTCCGACGATGACGCCTTCGATGTCGGCCTCCCCTGCGGCGGCGAGATCGAGGTGTTCGTGCAGAACGTGGACGCCGAGGAGCTCGACCGCGTCGAGGCAGCGCTCGCGTCCGGCGAGCGCCTGTCGGTGACCACGACGGTCGCCGGCGAAGGTGCCGGTCACAAGGTGTACGGAGCCGGCGAGGCGCACTCCGTCGCCGTCCGCGCCGACGAGAGCACCTTCGTCGAGCACTACGCCCCGGCTCCGGTGATGATGGTGTTCGGCGCCGTCGACACCGCCCAGGCCCTGTGCCGGATGGCGAAGCAGGTCGGCTTCCACACCGTGGTCTCCGACGCCCGGGGCAAGTTCGCCACCCGCGAGCGGCTGCCCGACGCCGACGAGGTCGTGGTGGGCTGGCCGGCGATGGCGTACGACCTGCATGCGCCCGACGAGGCGACCTACGTGGTCGTGCTGACCCACGACGCCCGCTTCGACGAGCCCGCGCTGGGGCCGGCGCTGCGCTCGACGGCGCCCTACATCGGTGCGCTCGGGAGCCGGCGGGCGCAGGACTCGCGCCGGCGGCGACTGCTGAACGCGGGCTACACCGAGGACGAGATCGGCCGCATCCGGGGTCCGCTTGGCCTCGACATCGGCGCGGTCACCCCCGCCGAGACCGCGGTGTCGATCCTCGCCGAGGTGCTGGCGGTGCGGGCGAACCGCGAGGGCGGCGCGCTGTCACGCAAGGCGGGCCGGATCCACCCGGAGAGCGTCGCCAGCTAGACGTGATGCCGCGGCGACCCGACGATCCGCCACGCCGCCAGCAGCCCGAACGCCACCCAGAGCACGTCGAAGCCGCCGAACTGGCTGCTCAGGCTGGAGTGGAACGCATCCCACGTGTGCCCGGACAGGTAGCCGTAGAAGTTGGCGCCGGCCGCGCCGAAGCGCTTCCCGGCGTCGCGATGGATGAGATAGGCGAACGCGGCGTATTTGCCGACGACGAGGGCGACCATGACCGAGACCGCGGCGGCCGCGAACGGAACGACGCCCCGGCTGCCGCCGGTGAACCGGAACACCAGCTTGCCGGAGAGGATGCCGAGGCCGGCGGCGGCGATCCCGAAGGTGGTGTTGGTGGCGATGACCATCAGCGCCCACGCAGCGGCACCGACGGCCGCGGCCAGCGCGGCGGCGGCGATGGCACGGCCGACCGGGGGGCGGACGGCCTCGCGGACGACCGCGTCGAACGGCCGCGATTCGGGCGCCGGCTCGACTGTGAGCGAATCTGGCTCGGGCATGAGACTCCCCTTCGGCCTCGCGGCCGGTTCGCTTGAGTCCTACCGGACGCCCCGGCGACCGGACGGCCACCAGTTCCAGTCGCCCAGCACCCGCATCGTCGCCGGGACGAGCATCGTCCGGATGAGTGTCGCGTCCAGGCCGATCGCGAGCGCCAGCCCCAGGCCGAGCTGCTTCACGATCACCACGTCGGCGGTGGCGAACGACAGGCCCACCACGACAAGGATCGCCGCCGCGGACGTGATGATGCGACCGGTCGACACGAGCCCGATCGTGATCGCGTCGCGATTCGACGCCCCGCCGCGGTAGGCCTCGGCGATGCGCGACAGCATGAACACCTCGTAGTCCATCGATACCCCGAAGAGCGTGCAGACGATCACGACCGGGGTGGTCGACTCGATGTAGCCGAGCCTGGTGAGCCCGAGCACGCCGTCCAGGTGGCCGTCCTGGAAGATCCACACCAGCACACCGAACGCGGCCGCGATCGAGAGCGTGTTCATGATGATCGCCTTGAGCGGCAGGAGCAGGGAGCCGAACGCCACCGTCAGCACCACGTAGGTGGCCAGGACGACGATCAGCGCCGCCCATGGGGCGCGGTTCTCGATCTGGGCAAGGAAGTCGAGCTCACCGGCCGTCTCGCCGGTGACCAGGAACTGGGGGCCGTGGCCGGGAAGGCTCCGGATCCGGTTGACCACCGCGCGCCCGGCCCCCGTGAAGGGGTCGGCTGCCGGAGTGAGATCGATGGCCGATCCACCCGGCCCGTGCTCGATCTGGGCAACGCCGGCGACACCGCGGACCCCCTCCAGGCGCCGCACGAGCGGCGGCAGCGCAACCCCGCGCGGCACGGCCACAACGATCGGATTCAGGAGCGCCTGCGAGAACTGGGTGTCGAGCAGGTGCTCGCCCCGCCGCGAGGCGTACCGCGAGGGCAGCACGTCCGCGCGGGCGACATTCAGCCGACCGTTGAGCAGCGGCGCCGCCAGGATCCCGATCACCACGAGCGTCGCCACGATGAATGTCCACGGCCGCGCCATCACGGCGTGCGCCAGTCGCTCCCACGAGCCGGTGCCGGCCGCCCGGCCCGGCCCGCGCCGGCCGGGGAGAAGCGGCCCGCGCTCCACCCGGTGCCCGAGCAGCCCGAGAATCGCGGGGAGCAGCGTCACCGCCGCCACGGCCGACACGGCCACGACCAGCGACCCGCCGGCGGCGATCGACGAGAGCACCCGCAGACCGAAGACCCACATGCCCGAGAGCCCGATCAGCACGGCGACGCCCGAAAACGCGATCGCGCGCCCCGCCGTCTCGACCGTGCGGACGACCGCGCTCTCGACGTCGCTGCCCTTCGTAAGCTCCTCGCGGAAGCGCGAAACCGCGAGCAGCGCGTAGTCAACCCCCACGCCCAGCCCCAGCATCGTCGCGATGTTGAGCACGAAGATCGAAAGCGGCTCGCCCTGCGCGAGCAGGAACAGGAGGCCGAGCGTGACGAGCACGGCCACGCCGCCCACCACGAGCGGGATCCCGGCGGCGACCGCCGTGCCGAACGCGAGCGCAAGCACGACGAGCGCCGCGGGCAGGCCGAGCGACTCCGCCCGGCGCAGGTCGGCGGACGTGGCGAGCTGGATGTCCTCGAACACGGCCGGCGAGCCGGTGACGTCGACCACGAACCCGGGGGGCGGGCGCAGCGCGGCCCGGAACCGCTCGACGAAGGCGCGGGCGGTGTCCGGATCGATGCGCAGCGGAAACACCGCGTAGGCGGCGGGGCCGCGCCGCGAGCGCACGATCGCCGGCCCGGATGCGGGCAGGTCGACGTTGGGGAAGTGCCGCAGCGGGGCGATCGTGCGGCGGAGCTTTCTGACGTTGCCGCGGGGGGCGACCACCACCAGCTCGGACTGGGGCCGGCCGGGAATCCAGCGGTCGAGCAGAGTCCCGGCCCGCACCGCCTCGGAGTCCTGTGCGATGAAGCCGCCCGAGGCCAGTGCGCCCTGCAGCTGTGGCGCCAGCGGCGCGAGCACCGCGACCGCGACGAGCCACGCCGCCACCACCAGGCGCCGGCGACGGTACACCCAGCGACCCAGAGAGGCGAAGCGCGACGCCGGCACGCGCGAACCGTACCCGGGCGGCCCGCCGCCCGCATGCACCAACGGGGGATGGCGGCGGCCGCCGCCCGGCCGATAACCAGAGCAGATTGCGTAGGTTCGCTCCGCTCCTGATCGGCCTCACCCTGCTCGCATCGGGTGTGGCGCAGCCTGCCGGCGCGGCCACGGCTCCATGCACCGCGCACGTCACCCGTCTGCGCTACCGGCCCGAGATCACCTGGACGTGCACCGGCGTCGTCTCGAGCGCGAGCGTCATCGTTGCCCGGACGTCGAACCACAAGGTCGTCGCGACGGGCCAGCCCGCCGGGCTCACCACGACCGATCTGACCTTCGACATTCCCGGCAACCTGGGTTCGGGCCTCGGCTACTCGGTGAGCCTGACCGCGGTGGTCGACCCCGCGATCACCCCACAGACCAGCAAGACGACGTGGAAGACGCTGCCGCTGCCGGCCCATCCCGCGCTGCACGTCGAGTACATCACCGCCATCCCGCCCGCCGCGGTGCTCGACATCGCCCACCGGATGGACGCCGCCAACCTCTTCGCCGTGCCACGCTCGTCGGACTTCATCGACGCGTCGACACGCACGCTCACTTCGGCCCAGTACACCGCGGCGTTGCGCCGCCACCAGTCGGCGCTCGTGGTCACCGACCTGCCCGTGCTCGACCGGCTCGGTCTCGATGGGGCCCTGAACACCTACTGCAACCACGGCCACGGCGTCGTCCTGGGCGGCCAGACGCACTGGCTGGCCGGCCCGAACGCCGGCTGGTCGGTGACCAGCGCCGTGGGCGCCGCAACAACCAAGTTCGCGTCCAGGTGGGCGATGTACACCTACGACGACGTCTTCCCCGACCAGGTCTCGACCGGATCGAGCCAGATGGCGCCGGGATCCGTCCAGCCGAGCTTCCTCACCAAGGGCCTGAAGAAGTTCACGGTCATCGGGCCGGGGTCGGGCGAGCCGATCATCCAGGACTTCTCGTCCGGCCAGATGCTCGCCACCCTGCAGCGGTCGGCCGACCCGTCGAGCCCGTTCCACACGTTCGGCCAGGTGTTCCTGGCGGCCCGCGAGATCGGCTCCGGCCGGGTGGTCGACCTCGGCTTCCGGCCATGGTCGTCCGCGGTTGACGCCGGCGGCTTCGACCCGAGCGTCAGCCCCGGCGGCGCGCTCACGGCCCGCTCGCTGTGGTGGGCGACGAACCGCATCCCGCCCTACGACACCCACTTCACGATGAAACCGCCGAACCCGTCCGACAAGGCCACGGTCATCTTCGGCCTGGCCGCGAAGGATCCCGACCCGCAGGGCGTGCGCGACCTGCGCTTCCTCTACCGGGTCAACGGCGGCCGCTGGCACTGGGCCGACGGCAGCTCCTTCGCGCTCTACCACCTCGGCCTGGGCAGCACCACCACGGTCGAGGCCAAGGCGGTCGATACGGGCGGCAACATGGACCCGCACGTCGCCCGCTACACCTTCCGCGTCAGCCCCGGCGCGCTCGGCTGAGCGGCGGGCGGCCGCGCCGCCCACCACCCGAGAATTTCCAGCCGCTGCGATACAGTGACCTGTGAGTTGACAGGCCGTTCTTGTATCCGCATCGCGGCCTTCGTAGCCTTGTGCGCCATTCCCGCCGCCACCGCCGGCCCCACGGCGGCGTCGACGCCGCCGCGCTCGCCGGCTCCGGCCGCGATGGTGACGGTGGCAGGCTCGGCCGTCCCCGCGGTCGGGCGTTCGCGGGCGATCGGCGCGGTGGCTCCGGCGAGCGGGGTGCAGGCGGTGGTCGTGTTCAAGCCCCGAAACAGCTTCCTGCTGCAGCGGCTCGCGCTTCGCTCGAGTGGCCGGCCCGGGTTGAGCGAGGCGCGCATCGACAGTCTGTTCGCGCCCGACCCGGCCCGCGTCCGCGCCGTTTCGGCATACCTGGCGGCGCGCGGCCTCGTGGTCACGGGCCGCACCGATATGACCATGACGGTGTCGGGTCCGGCGACCGCGGCCGAGCAGGCTTTCGGCGTCGCCCTGCGCGTCTTCCGCGGCCCGACGGGGCGGACGTTCCAGGCTCCGGCCGGGGCCATCCGGCTACCCGCGGCGATCGCTGGCTCGGTGCGAACGGTGGGCGGGCTCGGCAGCGGCGTGCGCCTGCGACCCGCCTCGAGCCGGCCAAGGCTGCACCGGTCGGTGGCGGGCATCACCCCGAGCTGCACCGGGGCGACCGCCGCCCAGCACACCCTGGGGGGCTACCTGCCGGCCGATCTCGGCCAGTCGCAGGCCTACGGGCACAACAGCCTCATCGGGGCCGGCGCCGACGGCAGCGGCGAGGTGATCGGCATGGTCGAGTTCTCGGGCTACGCCCGCAGCGACGTGAACCACTTCCGCAGCTGCTTCCCGGGCATCACCGGGACGTACTCGCCCGATACGCTCGTCGGGCCGGCCACGTCGGACACGAGCGGGAAGACCGAGGTCGCGCTCGATCTCGAGGTGGCGATGGCGGCCGCACCCGATGCCGATCTGCGCGCGTACGTCGCCCCCAACGAGCCCGGTTACGCGCCGGTCGTCTTCGACCAGATGCGCCAGGACGGGGTCAACATCATCAGCGACAGCTGGGGTGCCTGCGAACCCCTGATCTCGCCGGGGCTGCTCACCGCCGAGAACACCTCCCTCGAGCTGGCCGCGGTCGCGGGCATCTCGACGTACGTGGCCACGGGCGACTTCGGGTCGACCGACTGCTACCCATTCACCGGCTCGGCCAACCTGTTCACCGACGACCCCTCGTCACAGCCGTTCGCGACCGCCGTCGGCGGGACGGCGCTGCAGGTGCCCCCGGAGTATTCGAAGGCCCGCGAGACGGCCTGGCACGGATCGGGCGGGGGCGTCTCGATGTGGTGGCCGAAGCCCGCCTACCAGGTCGGCAGGACGATCCCGGTCGCCGGCCGCAAGTGCCGCAGCGGCAGCCGCGGCTGTCGCGAGACGCCCGACGTCTCGCTCGACGCGCGCCCCAAGCGCACGGGCTACATCATGTACTGCAACCGCTGCGGGGCCGGCCCGGGCATCGTCTGGGCGCCCGTCGGGGGCACGAGCGCCGCGGCGCCGCTGATGGCCGCGCTCACGGCCGACGCCGACGAGGCGGCCGGCAAGCAGCTCGGGTTCGCGAACCCGTTCCTGTACGCGCAGGAGGGGACGGCGGTGTTCCACGACATCGTCTCGGGCACGAACAACCTCTTCGGCGGCCGCCACTACACCGCCCGCCCGGGATACGACATGGCCACCGGGCTCGGCTCGATTCGCGCCGGCGCGTTCGCAGCCGCGCTGGCGGCGTACGCACCGGGGGCCGTCTCGGTCGACGCGACCGCCCTGCACGTCGCCGGCCCCGTGAACGCCCGCCGCACCCCCTACGGCCGCACCGTCACCTTCCGGGGCACGCTGACCGACACCACCACCGCCCGGCCGGTCGCGAACGCCGCGGTGCTCGTCGTCACGAACCTGGGCGACTTCCGCGCCCGCACGAACGCGGCCGGCGCGTGGTCGGTGACACGGTCGCGGGCGATCACCCGCGACCTCAACTGGCACGTCGTCTACGTCGGCTCCGACACGACCGCGCCGGCGTCATCGCCCACGCGCAAGCTGTACGTGACGCCGCACCTCGGCCTCACCGTCGGGCTCCCGTTCCGGAACGATCACTACATCGCCGGGCCGGGGGCGGCGTTCACGGTCAGCGGCCGGTCGCAGCCGGTCATGGTCGGGGCCGAGGTGGCACTGCAGGAACGCCGCGGACGAGGCCCCTGGACGAGCCTCGGGGCCACCCCCGTCGGCGGCGGCGGCCGGTACGAGGCCGGCGGCCTGAAGGTCGCCCGCGGCCACGCCGTCGCGCTGCGGTGGGCGTACCTCGGCGGCCTCTTCCAGCGCTGGCAGCCGGCGCACTCGCGCACCCGCACGGTGGTCGGGCGGTAGGTGGCCGTCGCGGTCTCTGTTCGGGCCGCCGAGCCGGGCGACTACGACCGCATCGCGCCGCTCGTGGACGAGTGGTGGGGCGGCCGGGCGATGATCGACATGCTGCCGCGGCTCTTCTTCGTCCACTTCCGCGACACGGCGTTCGTCGCCGAGGACGGCGGTGAGCTCGCAGGGTTTCTGGCCGGCTTCCTGTCGCAGACCCGTCCCGACGAGGCCTACGTCCACTTCGCCGGGGTCGCCCCCAGCCATCGCGGCGAGGGCGTCGGGCGGATGCTGTACGAGCGCTTCTTCGCGGTCGTCCGGGAGAGGTCACGGACTGTCGTGCGCTGCGTCACCGCTCCGGTCAACGAGCGGTCGGTGGCCTTTCACCAGGCGCTGGGGTTCGAGGTCGAGCGGGTGGCGCCGAACTACGACGGCCGCGGCGGCGACCGCGTGCTGATGGTGAAGCGGCTGGAGCGTGCGCCAAAAGGGGTCTGACCCCGTTTGGCGCGCTACTCCCACTCGATGGTGGCGGGCGGCTTCGACGAGATGTCGAGCGCGACCCGGTTCACACCCGGGATCTCGTTGATGATCCGGCTCGAGATGCGCTCGAGCACGTCGTAGGGCAGCCGCGCCCAGTCGGCGGTCATGGCGTCCTCGGACGTCACCGCCCGGATCACGATCGGATAGGCGTAGGTGCGCGAGTCGCCCTGCACGCCGACCGACCGGATTGCCGGGAGGACGGCAAAGCTCTGCCACAGCACCTCGTACAGTCCCGCCCGGCGGATCTCCTCGAGCAACACGGCGTCGGCCTCGCGCAGGGTGTCCAGCCGCTCGCCGGTGACCTCGCCGATGATGCGGATGGCGAGGCCCGGGCCGGGGAATGGCTGGCGCCACACCATCCGCTCGGGCAGCCCGAGCTCGGTGCCGACCCGGCGCACCTCGTCCTTGAAGATCATCCGCAGCGGCTCGACCAGCTCGAAGTCCATGTCGTCGGGCAGGCCGCCGACGTTGTGATGGCTCTTGATCTTGGCGGCGGTGCGGCTGCCCGACTCGATCACGTCGGAGTAGAGCGTGCCCTGCACCAGGAAGCGGACGTCGCCCAGCCCGCGCGCCTCCTCCTCGAAGAGGCGGATGAACTGCTCGCCGATGATGCGCCGCTTCTGCTCGGGCTCGGTCACGCCCGCAAGCGCGGTCAGGAAGCGGTCGGTGGCGTCGACGTGCCGCAGCGGCACCTTGAAGTGGTCGTCGAATGCCTCGACGACCTGCTCGGCCTCGTCCTTTCGCAGCAGTCCGTGGTCGACGAAGACGCACGTCAGCTGGTCGCCGACCGCGCGGTGCACCAGGAGCGCCGCCACGGCGGAGTCGACGCCGCCCGAGAGCGCGCAGATGACCTGATCGTCACCGACCTGCTCGCGGATCAACTCGACCTGCTCCTCGATGAACTGCAGCGCCGTCCACGTGGGCGGGGCCTGGCAGGCGTCGAGCACGAAGTGGCGCAGGATGTCGCTGCCACGGGGTGTGTGGGCGACCTCGGGATGGAACTGCACGGCGAAGAGGCCGCGCTCGCGATCCTCCATGGCGGCCACCGGGGTGGTGTCGGTTGCCGCCGTGCCGGTGAACCCGGCGGGAGGCCGGACGACGCTGTCGCGATGGCTCATCCACGCGGTCTGCTCGGCCGGGAGGTCGCCGAAGAGCAGGCTGTCGTCGCCCAGCAGCACCGGTGTCTTTCCGAACTCGCCGACCCCGGTGTTGGCGACGTCGCCGCCCAGCGCGGCCGCCATCGCCTGCATGCCGTAACAGATGCCCAGCACCGGCACGCCCAGCTCGAACAGGCCGGGATCGACCGCCGGGGCGCCGGGCTCGTAGATCGACGCCGGCCCTCCGGAGAGGATGATGCCGACCGGATCGCGCGCCGCCACCTCGGCGGCGGGCATGTCGTGCGGGACGATCTCGGAGTAGACGCGGCACTCGCGCACCCTGCGCGCGATCAGCTGGGCGTACTGCGCCCCGAAGTCGACCACGAGCACCGGCCGGTGTTCGGCGCCCGACTCGTGGACGGTCGCCCCCTGGCCGCGTGCCCGCGGCGCCTCGGTCAACGGCTCATTCCGATCGCCTGCTCGCGCTGCAGCTTCTTGCCCTCGGTCTGGAGCGCCGGGGCGAACATGATCTCGGCCTTCTGGAACGCCTGGATGGAGTCGTACCCGGTGGTCGCCATCGAGGTGCGAAGCGCGCCCATCAGGTTGAGCGTGCCGTCGTTCTCGGTGGCCGGCCCGGCCACGATCGCCTCGAGCGACGCCACCTGGTCGGTCTGGACGCGCGCGCCGCGAGGGAGGCTGGCATGGAAGGTCGCCATCCCCCAGTGGTAGCCGTGCCCGGGGGCCTCGAAGGCCCGCGCCAGCGGCGAGCCGACCATGACGGCATCGGCGCCGCAGGCGATCGCCTTGGAGATGTCTCCGCCGGTGCGCATGCCCCCGTCGGCGATCACGTTCACATACTGGCCGGTCTCGAGCAGATGCTGGGTGCGTGCGGCAGAGGCATCCGCGATGGCGGTCGCCTGGGGCACACCGACACCGAGCACGCCGCGGGTCGTGCACGCCGCGCCCGGCCCGACGCCGACCAGCACGCCGGCCGCCCCGGTGCGCATCAGGTGCAGCGCCGCCTGGTAGGACGCGCAGCCACCGACGATCACGGGCACCGGCAGCTCGGCGATGAACTGCTTCAGGTTGAGCGGCTCGACCACCGTCGAGACGTGCTCGGCCGAGACGACCGTGCCCTGGATGACGAGCACGTCGAGGCCCGCGTCGAGCGCCGTCTGCCAGTGCTCGCGCACGCGCTGGGGTGTCAGCGACGCCGCCGCGAGCACCCCCTCCGCCTTGATCTCGGCGATGCGGCGGGCGATCAGCTCGGGCTTGAGCGGCTCCGAGTAGATCTGCTGCATCTCGCGGGTCGCCTCGGTCTTGTCGAAGGTCGAGATCCGCTCCAGCTGCTCGTCGGCGTCCTCGTAACGCGTCCAGATGCCCTCGAGGTTGAGCACGCCGAGGCCGCCCAGGCGGCCGAGGATGACGGCCGTCTCGGGTGAGACGACGCCGTCCATGGCGGACGCAAGGAGCGGCAGCTCGAGCAGGTGCGGGCCCAGCCGCCACGCGATGTCGACGTCTTCGGCGTCGCGCGTGCGCCGGCTGGGCACGATCGCGATGTCGTCGAACCCGTATGCGCGGCGCGCCTTCTTGCCGCGCCCGATCTCAATCTCCACGCCTGACCGCCTCTCCTGTAACCAGTCGTCCCCCTAAACGCACACGACCCAGGTGGCTGGGGGCCGGCCCGGGTCGTGAGGAGGATCGCTGAGCGTCGCAACGAGCTTTCAAAGTTGGGTGGAGTCTATCAGCGGGGGCGGGGGACCGATCCGGCGGTTACGAGGCCGCGCGGGTGCCGGCGGGCAGGATCTCCTGCACCTCGACCATGCCCGCGAAGCGGGGCACGTCGCGCACGTCGAACACCCCCGCGCCGACGGTCTGCGAGTTGGCGGCGCCGCAGGCCAGCGCCTTGCGCAGGCACTCCTCGGGCGGCTGGTCGGCGGCCTGCGCGGCCACGAACCCGGCCAGCAGCGCCTCGCCGGAGCCGACCGACGAGACCGACTCCACCTGCGGGATCCAGGCGCGGTACATGTGCGGGCGGGCACGGCCGGACCGCAGCAGCGCATAGCAGCCGGTTCGCAGCGTGATCAGCACGCTGGCGGCGCCCATCGCGGCGATGTCGGTCAGCCCGTCCTGGAAATCCTCGTCGGTCTGGAACTCGTGCCCGACGAGCGCCTCGGCCTCGCGCTGCTCGGTCGACACCACACCCGGCTGGGCCACGAGCGCCTTGCGCAGCGGCTCCCCGTCGCAGTCGATCACCGTTCGCACCTTGCGCCGGGTCATGTCGGAGATCATGCTGGCGTAGAGGCCGGTCGGGACGCGCCGCGGCAGGCTGCCGGCGAGGACGACCGTGCTGACGGCCCCGGACAGGTACTGCAGCTTCTCGTGCAGCATCGCGAGCTCGTCGTCGCCGACCTCGGGGCCGTACTCGTAGATCTCGGTCTGCACCCCGCTCGTCGGGTCGACCACGACCGTCGAGGTGCGCGACTCGCCGCGGATGCGGACGAAGTCGTTCAGGATCCCCTCCTCGGTCATCCCGTCGAGGATGTGGCTGCCGGTACGGCCTCCGGCCAGCCCCGTGGCGATCACGGGCTCCCCGAGCCGCTTCAGCGCGCGGGCGACGTTCACGCCCTTGCCGCCCGGAATCACGATGCCCTGCTGGGCTCGATGCCGGTGCCCAAGCTGAAGGTTGGGGACGGTGAGCGTCTTGTCGACCGCCGCATTGGCGGTGACGGTGAGGATCATCGTTGTGCCATCCCCATCGGCGGAGGGATTGTATACACGCGCGTGCGCAAGAAACGGTAAAGTGCAGGGATGTTCGGCTCGCGCAGGCGCTCGATCGTCACCATCGCGGTGGTGCTGGAGGCTGGAATCGCGGGCTGGGCGCTGGGCGCGGGCTGGCTCGGACTGCTGGTGATGGTGGCCGCGGTCACAATTGCCGACACCGCCTGGGGGATCGCCAGGCGCGGCGTGATCGCCGACCTCGCCGGGCTCGAGGTGGCCCTGGCGCTCGCGATCATGCTCGCCCTCGGCGCACCCGGCGTGGCGGTGGCCCTGACGGCGGCGGCATGCGCCGCATGGCTCGTGCGCGACGGCCGCGAGGGGCCGAACGCCAGGGCGACGGCGGTGCGAGACATCTCGGCGCGCCGGCCCTAACTCGATCCGGCGGCCATCGCGACGACGAGGCCGTGGAGCGGCTCTCCGCATGTCGTGAGGCAGGAGCGGTCGTCGGCGACCGGCGCGCCGTCGAGCTGGGTGATGGTGCCGCCCGCCTCCCGCACGATCACCTCGAGGGCGGCGGTGTCCCATGTCCGCACCGTCGGGTCGATCATCACCTGGGCGGCCCCGCGCGCGACCAGCATGTGGCCCCAGAAGTCACCCAGGCCGCGCACCCGCCACGCCGCGGCGGCGACCCGGCGGTAGAACGCCTCGAGGCCGTGCTCCTGCATGCTGCGAAGGCCGCCCGAGACGACCATGGCCTCGGCGAGCGGCGTCGACCGGACGGCGATCGGCTCGCCATTCATGCTCGCGCCGCCGCCCGCGGCGGCCTCGTACGTCTCGCCCAGCCCCGGGGCGTGGCAGACCCCCACGAGCGTCTCGCCGTCGACCACGAGCCCCACCAACGTCGCCCAGAGCGGGATGCCGATCATGTAGCTGTGGGTGCCGTCGATCGGATCGACCACCCATGTCGGCCGGCCCGGCACCGCATCGCCTCCGCCCGCGGCCTGGAGGCCGTGCTCCTCGCCCAGCACGTTGTGGCCGGGGCGCGCCTCGGCGATGCGGGCGCGGATCGCCTGCTCGGCCGCGATGTCAGCCTCGGTCACCCACGAGCCGTCGCCCTTGCGCGTCGCCGGCGGATGCCGCTGGTAGCGCTCGAGCGCGATCGCGCCGCCGAGCAGTGCCAGCTCGCGGGCCAGCGCGAGGTCGGCGGCCTGTTCGGTCACGCCGTGAGGACCGATCGGCGCAGCTCGGACGCCGCCGCGCGCACGCCCTGGCGCCAGTCACCGCCACGGTCGCGCCACGCGTAGATGACCGAGCGCGAGGGCGCGATCAGGCCGCCCGCCGGATGCACGCTCGTGGCCGCGTGCAGCACGCCGGCCCGCCCACCCTGCGCGCCGATCCCGGGCAGCAGGAGCACCGCGTGCGGCATCAGCTCGCGCGCCCGGGAAACGGCGTCGGGCTGGGTCGCGCCGACGACCGCTCCCACGGCGCTCAGGCCGCTCTCGCCGATGTACGGCTCGCCCCAGTGCGCCACCATCCCCGCGATCCGCTCCCACACGGCTTCACCGCCCTCGAGCACCGCCTCCTGCAGCTCGGCGCCCCCGGGGTTGGAGGTGCGGGTCAGGACGAACACCCCCGCGCCCTCTCCGCACGCCGCCAGGAACGGCTGCAGCGAGTCCGAGCCGAGGTACGGGTTGACGGTCAGGGCATCGCCCACCGGGGCGGCGCCGTCGCGGCGCTGCAGCCACGCCTCGGCATAGGCGGCGGCGGTCGAGTCGATGTCGCCGCGCTTGCCGTCCACGATGACGAGCAGGCCGGCCTCGCGCGCGTGAGCGCAGACGCGTTCGAGTGCCGAGATGCCCGATCCGCCGAGCGCCTCGAAGAAGGCCACCTGCGGCTTGACCGCGACGGCGTCGTCGACCACCGCGTCGATCACCCCGGTGCAGAACCGCTCGTACGCCCGGGCACGGCCGGACGCGCCCGGGTGAAGACCGGTGATCACCTCGGGTGGCAGGAGGTCGATGCGGGGATCGAGTCCGACGCACAGGCAGCTGCCTTTGCGCTCCACCGCTTCGGCCAGGCGATCTCCGAAATTCATCCTCGCAAGGGTACCGTCCGCCGGAGCCGGACGAGCCGCGGCGAGGCGTCCGCGAGCGTGCCCGGGTCGACGGCGACCGCCCGCAAAGCGGCGGCGGGGCGCGCCAGCGCCGCGGCCACGAGCCGGGCCTGGTCGGCCTGCGCGGGCGAGAACGGGGCCGCGGGCCGGCGCAGGCCATGCGCGAGGGCTGCCACCAGGGCCGTCGTCTCGAGCAGGCCGTCGCCCGAGCGGGGCAGCCGCCGGCGGGCGACGACCCGCCCGCCCGCACATGCAAAGGCCTGCACGAACCGGCCGTCGAGGTCAGGCGCGAGCACGAACCCGCTGCGCTGGGACGACCGCCGCAGGCGGGCGAGGGCGCGCTGGCCGCGGTCGAGCGCGGCGAGCTGATCGCGGGCCGCGGCCGCCTCCTCGTAGCGGCGCTCGCCGCTGCAGCGCTCCATGCGCGTGCGCACGAGCTCGCGCGGCCCGGCGGCGGTGCTCCCCTCGAGCCATGCGCCCGCCTCGCGAACCGCGGCCGCGTAGCGGTCGGCATGCTCGGTTCCGCGGCAGGGGGCCCGGCAGGTGCCGATCACCCCCGCGAGGCACGAGCCGTCGTCGACCGGGAGCGCGGGCCGGCACACGCGCAGGCCGAACGCGGTGCGCGCCGCGACCGCGATCGCCTCGGCCTGCTGCCGCGATCGCAACGGCCCCGCGGTGATCGCCGCCGGATCGCCCGGCCGCGCCGACACCCGCAGCCGGGGCACGGGCTCGTCGAGAGTCAGGACCAGGTAGCAGGCCCGGTCGGGGCTGGCGCCGCGCGTGTTGGCCGGCGGTCGCAGCCGCTCGATCAGCTCGAGCTCGAGCAGCGCGGCCTCGAACTCCGACCCGAGCGGCCGCGTCTCGACCCTGGCGGCGGCCTCGACCGCGCGCTCGACCGGCGCCCGCAGCGACCGGCCCGAGAAGTACGAGCGCACACGCGCGCGCAGATCGGTGGCCTTGCCGACATAGAGCACCTGCTCGGAGGCATCGCGAAACAGATACACGCCCGGGCCGGTCGGAACCCCGGCGGCCAGACCGCGCCGGCCGGATGCACGCCGCCGGGCGGGCGCGCACAACCCGATCACCTCGGCGATCGTGGCAGCTCCGCGCTCCTGGGCGAGGCCGAGCAGCTGCACCAGCACCTCGGCGGTGGCCTCGGCATCGGCCAGCGCGCGGTGGCACGGCCGCACCTCGGTGTCGAAGCGCTCGGCGAGCGTCCCCAGATCCATGCGGGGGAGGCGGTCGCCGAGCAGCCGCCGGGCCAGGGCGACCGTGTCGATCACGGGCGCCGCCAGCCGGCCGCCCCGCAGCCGGTGCAGCTCGGCGTCCATGAACCCGACGTCGAAGCGGGCATTGTGGGCGACGAGGACCGCGCCGGTCGAGAAGCGCAGGAACTCGTCGACGACCCGGTCGATGCGCGGCCGGCCGCGGACGTCGGCCGGCGCGATGCCGGTGAGCGCGGTGATCACCGCGGGGATCGGCACACCCGGATCGACCAGCCGCTCGAACCGGGCCACCGGCGCGAGCGCGGCCACCCGCACGGCGCCGATCTCGACGATCCGCGACGCCCCGGGCCGGGTGCCGGTGGTCTCGAGGTCGAAGACCACGTACTCGGCGCGCTCGAGCGGCGAGTCGAGCAGGGAGCCGGCGTCCTCCCACTCGGCGAGGGCGATCTCGGTGCCCGACCGCCACGCGAAGCGGGCATCGCCGCGAACGACCTCGTCGACGAGCTGGCGCATGAGGGCGGCGGGCGCGCTGCGCAGCGCGAACAGGCAGGTCGCGGCGTCGGCGACCGACAGCGGCCGGCCCGTCTGCGCAAGCAGCGCGTGCAGGCGATCGCCGCCGTCGAGGGTGAGCTGTGCGCCCTGGGCCGCCATGGCGAACACATGTTCGCACAACCGACGGACGGTGCGGGCGCAGAAACGGCTGAGAGATACGGGCACGCCCGCCGCGCGGCGGCGCGGCGGGCGCCCGTGTGCTCAAACTCCTACTGCTTGACCGCAGCCTTCAGCTGGCTGCCGGCGGAGAACTTCGGTACCTTCGTCGCCGGAATGGTCACCTTCTGGCCCGGGTTGCGCGGGTTCACCCCGGTGCGCGCCTTGCGCGCCTGCACGCTGAACTTGCCAAAGCCGGTGAAGGTCACATCATCACCCTTCTTGAGGGCGTCCTTCACGGAGTCGAGCACCGCGTCGAGCGCAGCGCCGGCGTCCTTCTTGGACAGGCCTGACCTGGTCGCTACGGCGTCGATAAAGTCGCTCTTGGTCACGTGTCCTCCTGGGTCGGTGGTCCGGGAACCGGTGAAGCGGCCACACCCTATCATCACGGTCGGACGGCCACAATCGCAGTACTGGTGCGGGATTCAGGCCGTTTGCGGGGTGGGGCGCAGGCCGAGCGACTCGACCGTGAAAAGTGAGGCATACGCGACCCCCGCGGCGGCGATCGTTTCGGCCCCGCCCTCCTGGCGGTCAACCACCGAAATTGCAGCACAAACGTCGAGATCGGCTGCCCGCAAAGCATCGACGGCAGACAGCAGCGCGCCCCCCGATGTGACGACGTCCTCGACCACGCAGACCCGCGCGCCCGGCGTGTGAACACCCTCCAACCGGTTGTTCGTTCCGTACCCCTTGGCCTCCTTGCGCACGATCACGAAGGGCAGGCCGGTCTCGATCGACGTCACCGCCGCGAGCGGCACGGCGCCCAGCTCGGGCCCCGCCAGGAGCTCCGCGGCGGGGGCGTGCAGGCGCACGAGCGCCGCGAGCTCGCGCCCGAGCCCGGCCAGAAGCTCCGGGTCGGTCTCGAACCGGTACTTGTCGAGGTAGTAGCGGCTGCGCCGGCCCGATCGCAGCACGAAGTCGCCCTCGAGATACGCGCGCTCCACCAGCCGGCGGCCGAGATCGGCCCGGCCGATGGGGGTCACCCCGCCTCCACCAGCAGGTCGCGTGCGATCGGAAGCAGCCGGTCGGCGTCGGGCGACCCCTTCGCGAGCGACAGCATCGACCCGTCGTCGAAGTAGAGGTCGACGCGCGTGCGGTTCCGGGCCGAGCGGCGGCGGTAGAGGATCGTGCCGGCGAAGGAACCGACCCCGAGCAGGAATCCCATCCAGATGCGTCGCTTAGGCATCGCCGTTCTCCTCTGCCGAGGTCTCTGCGGCCGAGGGCTCCGCGGCGGGAGCGGGCTCGGGCTGGGGCTCGGCCTCGGTGGTGGCGAGCTGGCGCAGCAGGGTCTTCAGGTCGTAGAAGACCAGGCCCACGGTGGGATCGGCGCCGGTGGTCGCGACCGCCAGCCGGTCGCCGTCGACAACGACGAAGACACTGCCGTCAGGAGTGGCCGCCTGCAGCTGTGAGAGCGCATCGCGGCCCAGGTCGCCGCGAACCGCGTCGGCCCCCGCGACCAGATCACGGGCCAGCTCTCCCAGGCGTGAAGCCCGGTCGCCGTCGACCGTCGCGGCCGTCACCGACCCGTCCCGGCCGGACAGCATGACCACCTGAATCTGCGTGGAAAGGCCCTTGAGCTCGGCAAGTGCGGCGGCTGCGTCCATCCCTTTGAACCTAGCACATGCCACTATCCTGACCGCCGATGGCGGCGAACACTCCCAAATTGGTGCTGCATCCACTGCGGACGGTGGCCGAGTTTGGGCATCCGGTGATCTCCAAGTATCTGCGCGACCGCGGCCCGCACCTGGCCGCGATGGTCGCCTACTACGCGCTTCTCTCCCTCGTCCCGTTCCTCTTCCTGACCGCCTCGCTGCTCGGGTTCGCCGGCCGCGTCTCCACCAGCTCGTACCTGATCCGTGAGCTGGCTCACATCCTCCCCGGCCAGTCGGCCCGTGATCTGCTGAAGACGGTGCGCGCCATCCAGATGGACGCGGGCACGCTGGGGGCGCTCGGGTTCTTCGGCCTGGTCTGGAGCACCCTCGGCTTCTATTCGTCGCTCGAGTCGGCGCTGAACATCGTCTTCGGCGTCCAGAACCGCACGTTCCTGCACCAGAAGTGGGTCACGTTCGTCCTGGTCACGCTCTCACTGCTCGTGCTCTTCACGTCGCTGGTCGTGACCACGGCCGCCACCGGCTGGTACCACCGCCACGTGCCGCACCTGATCGACCTCAAGCTCGTTCCCTACATCGCCACCCTCGCGGCCACCAGTGCCGGCATCTTCGTGTTCCTGATCGTCGTCTACCGGTTTCTGACGAACGTCGACCTGCACCTCTCCGACGTGTGGCCCGGGGCGCTCGTCGGCACCGTTCTCTTCCAGGCCCTGTTCTCGGCGCTGTCGCTCTACCTGCGCTTCTCCGACCAGCTGCTCGCCCTGCGCGCGTTCGGCGGTCTGGTGCTACTGCTGGTGTGGCTGTACCTGCTCACCAACATCCTCATCCTGGGTGCCGAGATCAACTGGTGGCACTGGTCGCGGCGCCAGCCGCCACCGCCGGAGCTCGAGGGCCTCGCCTAAAGGGTGTCAGGCGATGAATATCTCACGCGCAGCGTGAATGTTCGGTGCCTGACACCGAGCCGCGGCCGGTAGGCCGCGAGCCACCCAACCACCACGACCCAGCCCGGTATGCACGCGCAGCGTGAATGCCGGGCACAGATCGCTGGGCGTGAATATTGAGTGCCTGGCACCGAGTATTCACGCCGGGAGCTGGGGGCGCAGCAGGGCGGCCGCGCGGGCGCGGTGTGAGATCGCGTCCTTCTCGGCGGCGCTCATCTCGGCGACCGTGCGCGTCTCGCCCTCGGGGACGAACGCCGGGTCGTAGCCGAAGCCGCCGCCTCCGCGCGGCTCGGCGGCCAGCGTCCCCCGCAGCTCCCCGCGGGCGCGCAGCTCGCGCCCGTCCGGCGCGATCGCCACCAGCTCGGCCACGTAGCGGACGCGGCGATCGTCGCCGCCGCGCAGTGCCCCGAGCAGCTTGGCCAGGTTCTGCGCGTCGGTGGCGCCATCGCCGGCATACCGGGCCGAGTACACACCCGGCGCGCCGCCAAGGGCGGCCGCCTCGATTCCGGAGTCGTCGGCCAGCACCCACGCCGTCCCCCCTTCCGAGCGGTGAACGTGCTGCGCCTTCAGGCGCGCGTTCTCCAGAAACGTGGTGCCCGTCTCGGCGGGGAGCTCGCCGGCGAAGGGCGTGACGTCATATCCCGGAAGCAGCCGTGCGAACTCGGCGGCCTTGTGCGGGTTGGCCGACGCCAGCACGATCCGGCCTCCGCTCACGGCCCCTGCAGCGCCCGCGCCTGTTCCCGGCCGATGGCCTCGATGCCCCCGGCGGCGAGCTCGAGCAGCCGGTCGAGCGAGGCGCGGTCAAACGGCGTGCGCTCGGCGGTGGCCTGCACCTCGATCAGCTCGCCCCCGCCGGTCATGACCACGTTCATGTCCACCTCTGCGCGGCTGTCCTCGGAGTAGTTGAGGTCGAGCAGCGGCTCTCCCCCGATGATCCCCACCGACACCGCCCCGACCGCGTCTCGCAGCGGGATGCGGGGCAGCGCACCGCGCTTGACCAGCCGCGCCAGTGCCGAGTGCATCGCGACGTAGCCTCCGCAGATGGCGGCGCAGCGCGTCCCTCCGTCGGCCTGGATCACGTCGCAGTCGATCCAGACCGTGCGCTCTCCCAGCGCCTTGAAGTCGACCACCGAGCGCAGCGACCGGCCGATCAGGCGCTGGATCTCGACCGTGCGCCCGTCGACCCGGCCGCGGCTCGAGTCGCGGGCCTTGCGGTCGGACGTCGAGCCGGGCAGCATGCCGTACTCCGAGGTCACCCAGCCGGTGCCCCGCCCGCGCATCCAGGGCGGCACCGACTCCTCGACCATCGCCGTGCAGATCAGGCGCGTGGAGCCGATCGAAAACAGGGCGGAGCCGGAAGCCGACGGGATGAAGTCGGGGTCGATCGCGATCGGCCGCAGATCGGCCTGGCCGCGCCCGTCCGCCCGGCTCACGCCGCCACCTCGAGGGACGCCGGGTCGACCCGCTCGACTCCCGGGATCGGCAGCTGCAGGAACCTGCCCGCAACCTCCATGAAGGCGGCCGGATCGCCCGTGCACAGGAAGCGGTAGTCGCCCTCGCGGCCGGGGTCGTTGCCAACCCCGCGCCGGGCGAGCGTCTCGGCCGCCTCGCGGGCGATCTCCTCGGCCGAGGTGATCAGCGTGACGTCGCGGCCGAAGATCCGCTGCAGCATCTGCCGGATGAGGGGGTAATGCGTGCAGCCGAGGATGACCGTGTCAGCGCCCGCCCGCTTGAGCGGCTCGGCGTAGGTCTTGGCCGCCTCGTGCAGCTCGTGGCCGTGGGTATCGCCGCTCTGGATCAGGGGCACCAGGTCGGGGCAGGCGACCTGCGTCACCTCGACGCCGGCGTCGAGCACATGCACGGCCTCCGGATAGCGGCCGCTGCGCACCGTCGCCTGCGTCGCCATCACGCCCACCCGGCGGTTGCGCGTGACCTGCACGGCCGCGCGCGCCTCGGGGGTGATGACGCCGATCAGCGGCACGTCGAACTCGCGCTGCAGGTCGGGCAGCGCCGCCGACGTCGCGGCGTTACAGGCGACGATGACGAGCTTGGTGTCGAGCGCGGCCAGGTGGGTGGCGATCTCGTATGCGAAGCGGCGGATCGTCGCCGCCGGCTTGGGGCCGTAGGGAAAGCGGTCGGGCGAGGAGTCGCCGAAGTACACGAAGTCCTCATGGGGGAGGCTGACGAGGCATTCGTGCAGCACCGTCAGGCCGCCGACTCCCGAATCGAACATGCCGATGGGGCGGGCATCCATGCAGGGCAGTGTAGGAGGACCGGACGACGGCGGCGCCTGGATACAATCGGCGCGGAATGCCCGATCTGATCCCGCGCGAGGTGTTGTTCGGAAACCCGCAGCGCCTCGCGCCCGCGGTGTCGCCGGACGGCCTGCGGCTGGCGCACATCGCCCCGGTCGACGGCGTCCTCAACCTGTGGGTGGGGACGCTCGGCGGCGACGACGCGGTGCCCGTCTCGGACGATCGTGAGCGCGGCGTGCGCAGCTTCCTCTGGTGCGAGGACAACCGCCACATCGTCTACCCCCAGGACGCCGGCGGCGACGAGAACTGGCACCTGCACGTGGTCGACCTCGAAGCGGGCGGCGACCGCGACCTGACGCCGTTTGACGGCGTCCAGGCGCGCGTCATCGGCCACGACCGCCGCCAGCCCCATCACCTGCTGGTCGGCCTCAACCGCACCAACCCGGAGCTGCACGACGCCTACCGGCTCGACGTCCGCGACGGCTCGCTGGAGCTGGTGGCGACCAACCCCGGCTTCGCCGCGTGGCTGGTCGACTCCGACCTGCGCGTGCGCGGGGGCATGAACTTCGGCGCCGACGGCGGCGCCGAGATCCAGGTGGGCGACCCCGCGACCGGCGACTACCGCACGCTGATTGAGATCGGGCCCGAGGACTCCCTCGTGACCGACGTGGCCGGGTTCACCGCCGACGGGCGCAGCCTCTACCTGATCACCTCGGCGGACGCCAACGCCGCCCGCTTGCTGCAGGTCGACATCGAGACGGGCGCGGGCGAGGTGCTGGCCGAAGACCCGATCGCCGACGTCTCGGAGGTCGAGATCGATCCCGCCACCCAGCGCGTGCAGGTGGTCGGCTTCACGCGCGAGCGGGTCGAGCATGTGGTCCTCGACCCGGCGCTCCGCGCCGACGTCGACGCCATGCGGGCGCTGCATCCCGGCGACATGCACTTCCAGGGGCGCGACCACGCCGACCGCATCTGGGTGCTCGCGTTCACCGCCGACGACGGCCCGGTCGCCTATCACGCGTTCGACCGCTCGACCGGGAAGGGCACGTTCCTCTTCCACCACAAGCCCGATCTCGCGGAATACACGCTCGCGGCGATGGAGCCGTTCGCGTTCACATCCCGCGACGGCCTGGAGGTGCATGGATATCTGAGCTTCCCGCCGGGCGGCGGCCGTGAGCGGCTTCCGGCCGTGCTCTTCGTGCACGGCGGGCCGTGGGCGCGCGACGAGTGGGGCTTCGTCCCCGACGCCCAGTGGCTGGCCAACCGCGGCTACCTGTGCATTCAGGTCAATTACCGCGGCTCGACCGGGTACGGCAAGCAATTCCTGAACGCCGGCAACCGCGAGTGGGGCGCGCGCATGCACGACGACCTGCTCGACGCGGTGGCCTGGGCGGTCGGTCGCGGGTACGCCGACCCCGACCAGGTGGCGATCTACGGCGGCTCCTACGGCGGGTACGCCGCCCTGGTGGGGGCGACGTTCTCGCCGGACACGTTCCGGTGCGCCATCGACGTTGTCGGCCCGTCCGACCTGCGCACGCTGATCCGGAGCATCCCCCCGTACTGGGCGCCGATGTTGGCGCAGTTCCACCGCCGGGTCGGTGATCCCGAGCGCGAGCCCGACTTCCTGTGGTCACGCTCGCCGCTCTCCCGCGTCGATGCGATCAGGATCCCGATGCTGATCGCCCAGGGCGCGAACGACCCCCGGGTCAAGCAGGCGGAGTCGGAGCAGATCGTGGCGGCGATGGCCGAGCACGGCGTCCCCTACCGCTACATGCTGTTCGCGGATGAGGGCCACGGATTTCGCCGGCCCGAGAACAATCTGGCCTTCCACGCCGCGGCCGAGGAGTTCCTGGCCGAGCACCTGGGCGGACGGCTGGAGCCGGCGACCGAAGCAGAAAGGGCGATCTCGACGTGACCGACGACTGGTACGACCCCAAGGACTTCCCCGAGCTGCGGGCGGCGCCCCCGTGGGTGATGCAGGACATGATCGAGGCGGAGCCGGCACTGGTCGAGCGCATCGTCGGGGCGTCGGAGCCGGGCGGAGATCCGGCCGGGCTCGCCCTGCTCGCCCGTGGCGAGGGGCCGCTGGCGGTCGTCGGCTGCGGCACCAGCGAGCACGGGGCGCTCGGCGTCGCCGAGATCCTGCGCGAGGCCGGCTTTGCGGCCGTGTCACGCCAGGCGTTCGAGGCGGCGTGCGAGCCTCAGGCGGGCGGCGCGGTGATCGGCGTATCGCACGAGGGCGGCACCTGGGCAACCGTGCGCGCGCTGAGTGCGGCCCGCGCGAGCGGGTCGGCGACCGGCCTGATCACGGCCCAGCCGGACGCCGAGGCGACCCGTCACGCCGATGCCGTCCTGGTGACCCCTGTCGTCGACCGCTCGTGGTGCCACACCGTGGGCTACATCTCCCCGCTCGCGGCCGGGCTCACCCTGGCCGGCGCAGCGGCCGGGACGCCCGTCGACCCCGCCGCGGTGGGGGCGCTGGTGGCGGCCGGGCTCGACTCGCGCGCGGCCGCAACCGCGGCGGCCGCGAAGCTGCACGGATGCGACCAGCTGCTGATCGTGGGCAGTGGCGCCGACCGCACGAGCGCTCGCGAGCTCACCCTCAAGATCGAGGAGGCGTGCCACCTGCCGACCGCGATGCGCGACCTCGAGACACTGCTCCACGGCCACCTGCCGGCCACCGGGCCGGGCACCGGCGTCGTGCTCGTCATGTGCGACCGGCGGGCGGCCGATCACCGCACCGCTCGCGCCCGGGTGGCGCTGCGGGCGTGTGCACGCATCGGCATCGCCTGCGCCGCGATCACCACCGACCCGGGCCTGGCCGAACTCGCCCCGGCAGGAGTTGTGCCCGTCCCGGCGGCCGCCGGACTGCCCGCCGCGGCCGCGGCGCTTCTCGGTGCGGCCGTGCCGCTGCAGCTCCTCACCCTCGAGCTGGCGCACGCGCGCAACACGAACCCCGACCTGATCCGCCGCGAGCAGGCGCCGTACCGGGAGGCGGCCAGGATCGTCGAGGCCGGTGGATGAGCCTGCGCGCCCTGCACATCATCAACGAGCCCAGCGGCCCCGGCGGCCTCTTTCTGCCGCCGCTCGAGAGCCGCGGCTTCATCGTCGACAACGTCGACGCCACCCGCCGCGAGCTCCCGAGCACGCTGGCCGGCTACGACGCGGTGATCTCGTGCGGCGGCACCGCGAACACTCACGAGACCGACGTCCATCCCTGGATCGAGCACGAGATCGGGCTGCTCTCCGAGGCTCTGCGCGACGGCATCCCGGTGATCGGCCTGTGCCTGGGGGCGCAGCTCCTGAACCGGGCCGCCGGGGGCGAGGCCCTGCCCAGCCGGCCGCCCGAGGTGGGCTGGGTCGAGGTGTCCACGACGCCCGCCGCCGCCGCTGACCCCGTGCTGGCCGCCGCGCCGCCCTCGTTCCCGGCGATGCAGTGGCACTACTACGCCTGCCGGCCGCCGGCCGACGCGGTCGAGCTGGCCCGGAACCCCACCTGCGTCCAGGCCTTCCGCGTCGGCGACGTGGCCTGGGGAACCCAGTTTCACATCGAGGTCACGCGCGAGATCCTGCTCAACTGGCTCAGGTGGGCGCCCGACGAGCTGGCCCGGGCCGGATATACCGAGGAGCGCTACCTCGAGGCGCTCGACCGCAACATCGACCAGCACGAGGCGATCGGCCGCGGGATGGCCGAGCGGTTCGCCGACATCGCCTTCGCGCGCGCCCAGAACGCGGCCTGAACGCCGCCCTACCTGTCGCCGCGCCGCATCCGGCTGAAGCTCACGAGCATGAAGACGAGGAACACGATCACGAGCAGGATGGCGATGATCCGGTCAGCCACGGTGTCCGTCCCCGTTGGCCCCGCCACGTGACGGGGCCAACGGGGTGATGTTGCGTCTCAGTCGCCGGCGGCCGGCGCGGGCGCGTCGATCGTCCGGATCGGGCCCTTGAACCAGTTCTTGGCGGATGTGATCCACCAGATCCCCGCGAAGCCCATCACCGCGAGCACGGCGATCGGCGCGTAGTTAACCAGTGACACGTCGAATGCCGAGTTCCCGGGAATGCCGCCTGGCGAGGTGGGCATGATGAAGTAGATGCACACCACGACCACCTCGATCACCGCGATCGGGCACATCCACTTGTATCTGTCGCCGAGCGTCCACGGTCCGGGCACGAACTGGTCTCCCAGCCGCCACCGCAGGTAGACCGGGATGACGTAGGCGATGTAGAGGCCGATCACCGTAATCGAGACAACGGCGAAGAAGGCGACCGGCACGCCCACGTGGTTGCCCTTGAGCGCCGGCAGGGTCACCAGCAGACACAGGAGCGCCATGCCCATCGTGGCGTTTCGCGGCGCCCTGTTCGGCGCCACCTTCGCCCACATCTGGTGGCCGGGCACGGCCCGGTCACGGCTGAACGCATACATCATCCTGGATGCGCTCGTGAGTCCCGAGCCGCCACAGAAGAACTGCCCGACGCTCGAGATGACCATGATCGTCTTGAATGCGGTCAACCCGAGCGCCGAGGCGAAGATCGCGATCGCCGATCCCGCTCCGTAGGCGTTGTTGCCCTGGACGTTGTTGATGAAGTTGACGTTGTGGGCGGCGAAGGTGAAGGCCAGGAGCAGGATGTAGCCGCCGATCCCCGAGTAGAACACGGAGCGCCACATTCCCTGGGCCGCGGCCTTCGAGGCTCCGGTCGTCTCCTCGGACATGTGCGCCGAGGCGTCATACCCCGTGATCGTGTACTGCGTCAGCAGGAACCCGAGCGGGAGGATGAAGAACCACAGGTATCTCCCCGAGAACCCGCTGTTGTTGATCGTGTGGGTGAAGACGAACGACACGCTCTGGTGCGGAACCGAGAGGTCGAAGATCAGGATGAGAACGACGATCGCGGGCCCGATCACATGCCAGTACGCCGACGTGTTGTTCCAGTACGAAAGGATGTGCGCCGGGAACATGTTGAGGATCGTGTGCAGGATCAGGATCGCCACAAACAGATAGAAGATGTTTGTGAGGCCGCCCTTCCACGATGAGTCGAATAACCCGATCGTGGCCGAGAGAAACGTGGCACAGCCGTAGTCGACCGATGCAACCACCCCAATCAGTCCGACCAGGTTGAACCATCCCGTGAACCAGCCCCATCCGGGCCCTCCGAGCTTGGCCGCCCAGTAGTAGATCCCGCCGGCCGTGGGCATCGACGAGAGCACCTCGGCCATGCAGAGGGCGATCACCATCGTGAAGGCCCAGATGAACGGCCAGCCCAGCGAAATGGCGATCGGGCCGCCGTCGTTCCACGCGATGTAATACGTGGTGAAACAGCCGGCGAGGATCGAGATGATCGAGAATGAGATCGCGAAATTGGTGAAGCCACCCCACGAACGCTCCAGCTCCTGCTTGTATCCGAGATCGGCTAGGAGCTGTTCGTCCGCATTCAGGGGCGTTCCCCCTTCGGTGCTCGACATGGCACTCCCCTCTGTCCGGCATCGAGCCTGAGCCTCGGCTCGGTGGGCACTTATACCGAGTGCAACACGCGCAGGTCAAGGCCCGGACACTGGAGCTTCACATGGGTCGGCTACGCCGGCCCGAGCAACGCGTCGCGCACGGTGTGGAAGTCGTCAAAGGGCGTGAAGTCGAGCCCCATCCGCTCGAGATCGCGTGCCAGGGACCGGCGGGCGAACCGGCGGTCGGCGGCGGTGGCCGCACAGCGATCCGAGTAGCCGTCACCGATATAGGCCACGGGATGGCCGTTACGGAGCCCATCCACCACCGAGCGCTTGCACTCCTGGCCGCAGACTTCGCAGTCGTCGCCGTGGCGAAATTCGAGGGTCGTCCCGGCGAGGCTGAACCGGGCCTCGTGCGCGATCAGCGGCAGGTGGTCGGCACCGACGCCGGCGAGGATCGGCCGGATGATCGACTCGAACCCGCCCGACACGACCACGAGGCGGTGTCCGCCCGCCTCGGCTGCGTGCACGAACTCGGTGAAGCCGGGGCGCACCCGGGCGGCGTCGACCACCTCGGAGACAATCGCGTCATGGTCGCCCCGCACCGGCTCGAACTCCATCGTCATGCACTCCCGCAGGGTGAGCTCGCCCGCCTGCAGCCCCCGCTCGGCCTGCTCGTAGGCATCAGGGGCGTAGCGCTCGAGCACGTCGTCGAGCGTGTCGCGCTCGGTGATCGTCCCGTCGAAGTCGACGACGATCAGCCAGGGGGTGGCGGCGGCTCCGCTACGCACGCCGGGCCCAGCGGGCGACGGTGTCGGCGTCGTGGCCGTGGGCGATCAGCTGGAGGAGGGGCTTGGGGCTCTTGAGCGTCTGCATGGTCTCCATCCTGCCGACCGAGATCCCCTGCCGCTGGCAGAACCGGAGCAGCGCCTGCCGGTCGCTCGAGAGCAGCCGCCACACCGTCTCCTGGCGGTGCCGGTCGAAATCCCGGTAGATCCCGACGTCGCCGGCGATCGCGCGGCGGACCGCCTCGTTGTATTCCGCCCGGTAGTCATGCTCCTCTGACACTGGGCCAGAGTGTAGTTGGGAAACGATCTAGTCTTGCGGGTATGCCAGAGACCGCAGCACCACAGACGCGCCGCTTCGGCGCCCAGAGCATGACCGCGCCTCTTCTCGAGGTGCTCGTGAAACGGCCGGGCGAGGCGTTCGGCCGCGCGCACCAGGATCCCGCGCACGGGTTCCTGCATCCGGTCGACCTGACCGAGGCCCGCCGCCAGCACGACGCGTTCTGCACCATCCTGGCCGGACTGGGCGTCAGCGTGCACCAGCTCGAGGCCGAGACGTCCAGCCCCGACCTGGTGTACACCTTCGATCCAGCCCTCGTGACCGACCGCGGGGTGATCCCGCTGCGCTCGGGCAAGGCGACGCGGCGCGGCGAGGAGGCCGCCGTCGAGGCGTGGGCGCAGGCCCACGACATCCCCGTCGCCGGCCGGATCGAGGCGCCGGCCACCGCGGACGGCGGCGATACCTTCTGGCTGCGCCACGACGTCTTCTGCATCGGCCGCTCGCTGCGCACGAACACCGCCGGAACCAGACGGCTCGGCGAGCTCGTCGGCGGCGACGTGCACGTGTTCGACGTGCCGTACGCGAATGGGCCGGCCGAGTGCCTGCACCTGCTGTCGGTCGTCTCGCCGGTCGCAGACGACCTCGCGGCCGTGTTCCTGCCGCAGCTCCCCGCCGGTCTTCACGAGCTCCTGCGGGAGCAGTCGGTCGACATGGTGCCCGTGCCCGAGGAGGAGCTCGTGACCCAGGGCTGCAACATCCTGGCGGTGCGGCCCGGTGTGGTCGTGATGGTCGAGGGCAATCCGGTCACTCAGCGCGCGCTGCTCGATCGCGGCTGCGAGGTGCACACGTTCCCCGCCACCGAGGTGTGCATCAACGGCTCCGGCGGCCCGACCTGCATCACCCGCCCGATCCTGCGCGGATGAAGAACCTGACGCCGGCCGAACTGGCCGTGGTGGCGAACGTCGATCGCGATCGCGTGGCCGACGACCTGGCGGCGCTCGTCGCGATCCCCAGCCTGACCGGCGGCGAGGGCGAGGTGCAGACCGAGGTGGCACTGCGGATGACGACCGCCGGCCTCGACGTCGAACGCGTCGACACCCCCGCCATCGAACTGGTCGGCGACCCGGACTTCCCCGGCGTCGAGGTTGCCCGTGACACGCACCCCGTCGTCGTGGGCCGGCTCACCGGCGACAGCGCCGGCCGCAGAGTGCTGATCGCGGGCCACGTCGACGTCGTCGGCGCCGGCGACGAGCTCGGGTGGACATCGCCGCCGTTCCAGCCCCGCATCGCCGACGGCGTCCTGTATGGACGCGGTGCATGCGACATGAAGGGCGGCGTCGTCGCCGGCCTGGCGGCGCTGCGCGCGATCCGCGAGGCCGAGGTGGACCTGGCCGGGGAGGCGATGCTCCTGACGGTGCCCGGCGAGGAGGACGGCGGCGCGGGCATGCTGGCGGCGATCCGGGCCGGCTGCACCGGCGACTGGGCCGTCATCACCGAACCGACCCGGCTCGAGCTGGTGACGGCACAGGCGGGGGCGATCACGTTCACACTCACGGTCACCGGCCGGAGCGCCCACGCCGCATTCCGGCTGCGGGGCGTCTCGGCACTCGACAAGCTGCGGCCGGTGATGGACGCGCTGGAGCAGAACGAGCGCGACCGAAACGCGGCCGAGACGCTGCAATCGATGCGCGACCTGCGCCTCCCCTACCCGACCTCGATCGGGCGGGTCAGCGCCGGCGACTGGTCATCGACGGTGCCCGAGCGGCTGACCGCCGAGGGCCGGTACGGCGTTCGCGTCGGCCAGACGGTGGCCGAGGCGGAGGCCGAGCTGCGAGCGGTCGTGGCCGAGGCGTGCGCCGGCGACGACTGGCTGCGCGAGCACCCGGTCGAGGTGCAGGTGACGGGCGGCCGCTTCGCCTCCGCCGCGGTGCCGTCCGACCATCCGCTGCCGTGGGCCGTGGGCGAGGCGGCCCGCGATGTGCGCGGACGCCTGCCGCCGTTCGTCGGCGTGCCCTACGGATCGGACGCACGGCTCCTGATCGACCACGGGGCGACGCCGACCGTGCTGTACGGCCCCGGCGATCCCGAGTACGCCCATGCGGTCGACGAGCGCGTCGCGCTCGAAGACGTGGCGAGCTGCGCGCGGGTGCTGGCCGTGTGGGTGATGCGGGCGCTGCGGACCGCCGACTGAGCCGCCGGTCAGGCGCTCGCGGGCGGCTCGGGCGTGCCGTTGTCCCAGTGGCGCAGCTCGAACCCGTGCGCCTGCAGGTGCCCGCGCAGGCCCTCGGCCGCGTCCGCCGCGCACACGGCCAGCACACCGCCCTCACTGCCGTCATCGCGGCGCAGGGCGGCCGCGACCCGGTCCGGCGGCTGCAGGTGGTGGCCGCGCACGCCGAGCTCCTGGTAGGTGTCGCGGACGACCACGATCTCCCCGGCCGGCCCGCGCACGAGGGTGGCGAGGTTCACGAAGTGGCCCACGTCCCAGTCGGCGGGCGGCGGATCGGGAGCGCCCCCGGTCAGGTGGTCGACGACGACCGCGGGATCGGGGCGGGCGCCCCAGAAGAGCCCTGTGCGCACGTTCGCGATCAGCGTGGCCGGCGTGGCCGAAGCGGCGTCCATCAGCGTGCACACATGCGCGGCCGTCCAGGGGCCCGCAACCGGGATCGCCACGAGCTCGGATCCGGACAGCCGCTCGATCGCCTCGGCCAGGGGCGGCGCCGCCGTCCCCGCCGTCTCGGGCACGGCGGCCATGGGGAGCTCGACCCGGTAGTCGTCGCGGGGTTTCGATCCCGGGAAGATGTGGGTGAGCGGGTCGCCGCCGGGAAGGATCGAGCCGGCCTCGAGGGCAACCGCCTCCTGGTCGGCATCGAAGCCGGCGGCGCGCAGCGTCAGGCTGCCCCAGAAGCAGCCGCAGAGGTTGTCCATCTGCTGCGCCTCCTCTGCGTACAGGTCGGCCAGGGTCGGCACGGCGCAGAGCATACGTGACCCTCTGGTCAGGAGGGCTCGGGGGGAGGCTCGGCCTCCAGCGCGACGGGCGCGCCCCGGCGCGCGCCGACGGCCCGCCCGAGTGCAACCCCGCCGACGATGACGAGGCCCCCGGCGATCTGCAGGGGCCCGATCGCCTCTCCCAGGAGCAGCGCGGCAAAGAGCGCACCCAGGAAGGGCTGCAGATACATGAACAGGGTCGCCCGGGCCGCGCCGACCCGGCGGAGGGCGCCGAAGTAGAGCACGTTCGTGACCACGAGCGGGAACACGGTCGAGTAGCCGAGCGCGCCCCAATCGAGGGCGGTGAGGCTGCCGAAGTTCTGGTGGGCGAGCTGCGATGCGGCGAACGGCGCCATCAGCACCGCGCCGACCAGGATCATCAGAGTCGAGAGCCGCATCGCGCTGTAGCGGCCGAAGAGCGGGCGGAGCATGACGGTGTAGGCCGCCCACGTGAGTGCGGCGGCGATCGCGAGCAGGTCGCCCTCGAGGCTGAACCCGGCCACGCCCGACCCGCCCTGCACGACGAGCGCCACCCCGGTCAGCGACACGATGAGCGCCAGCCAGTGCACCGGCCGCACCCGCTCGTGGCCGAGCGCGACCGCGAACGCCGCCGCGAACGCGGGCGCAGCGCCCAGGAGCAGGGCGACGTTGGCCGCGGCGGTGTAGTCGAGCGCGTAGTTGAACGCGAACTGGTTCAGGAAGATGCCGGTCGCGCCCGCCAGCACGACCCGCGGCACGTCGCGGCGATGAACTCCCAGACCGCCCTCGCGCGCCATGACCACCGCCGCCATGCCCAGCCCCGCGGCCGTGAAGCGCAGCCCGGAGAAGGCGAGCGGATTCCAGCGCTCGAACGCATACTTGGTGGTGGCGTAATTCAGGCTCCAGAGCACGTTGGCGAGCACCAACATGCCGTCGGCCCGATTGAGGCGTCGCACGCCCGCACCCTAGGCCACCGTGTCACAACGGTGTGACGATTCTGACACCCGCCGCAACCGGGGACTGTCCCCGCTTGGGGGTTGAGCTGCTGTGGTGGCCGACGAGCAGGATGACCGCCACCAGCAGCGCGAGCGCGACCACGGCCGCCAGCGCCCAGGCACCTGTGCGCGTGCGCCGGCCGAGCATGGGGACGGACGAGACCTGCCGCGGCGCAATCATGACGGCCTCGTCCTCCATGCCCGGGCGCGCGTTCAGCTCGGCCACGAGCTCCTGCGAGTCGAGCCCCAGCGCCTCGGCGTAGCCGCGCACGAACGCGCGCACGTAGGCGGGCCCCGGCAGCACCTCGAAGCGCTCCTCCTCGATCGCGAGCAGGAACTTCGCGCGGATGTGCGTCTCGGCCTCGACCTGGTCGATGCCGATCCCGAGCCGCTCGCGCTCGCTGCGCAGTTTTGTGCCGACGTCCCCCATGTCCGGGGGATTGTGCCTCAGCCGTTCCGCAGCGTGGAGGTGTCGACCACCTCGAAGTCGCTGCCCGAGATCTGATCGAGCTCGTGCAGCGCGCTGTCGTTGAAGCGCGGGTTGGAGAAACCCGAGATGTACCAGGGCGAGCCGTTGTCGGCCAGGATCATGCCGTAGCGCTGCAGGGCGACCGCGATCACGCGGGCGGGGCGCGGCAGCGACGAGACGTTGAACGACGCCTTCAGCCGCACGCGCAGGCCCATCGGCGGCAGCACGCTGCACGATCCGCTTCCTGCCTCGTGACGGGCCGGGTAGATGTAACCGGCACAGGTGGCCGGAGCCGTGAAGCGCAGCGCGTGGTTGATCACGCCCGCCTTGACCTCGGAGTGGCGCACGAGCCCGGGCAGGATCGGCAGCCCGGCGGCGTCGGCGCTCGTCCAGCCGAAGGGGCGCAGGTGGTTCGAGGTGAGCGACCAGATCGCGCCCGAGCCGGCGTGCCAGCCGGTGGTCGTGCGGTGGGCGTCGTAGAGCTCGTAGAGCTTGCAGTTACCACGGTCGACGATCAGCATGTGATGATCGGAGCCGGCCTCGATGAGCGGGTGGGCCGGGATCGGGTACGGGCCGGGATTCGACTCGGAGGCATACAGGAAGCGGACGCGCCGCTTGGGCGTGCTCCTGGGAACCGTGTTCACCGGGATGCCGTACCCCGCGAACGAGCCGAAGTCGGGGTGGACGGGGGCGCTGAGCCCGATGGCCGCAATCAACGTGGCCGAGTCGGAGGCCACCGGAAGACTGTCGACCCGCTTGTTCCAGACATTCGAGGCCGGGAAGATCGGGCAGTTGGGCGCGCCGGGCAGCGGCGAGCCGGACATGCGCGCCGCCCCGAAGGCCAGCGCGGCGGCACCGGTCACGGCGGCCGCAAGCGCGACCCTGGCGATCGTTCGACCCCGCATGGCCGCATGATCGAGGACCGGGCGCGTGCGCGCAACCCGCGTTCGGGGGAGCGGCGAGCGCCGCCGCCTATCCTTCGACTCGATGCGTGCGACCCTCGAGAGCACCGCCCCGCCCGCGCAGAGCCGGTTTGCCGTCGAGGTGCGGGACCTCGAGAAGCGCTACCCCAAGGCGGCCGCAAACGCCGTCGACGGCGTGTCGTTCACGGTCGACCGCGGCGAGGTCTTTGGGCTGCTCGGGCCCAACGGCGCCGGCAAGACCACCACCATCGGCGTGCTCACCACCCGGGTGAAGCTGACCGCCGGGCTCGCGCGCGTGGTGGGCATCGATGTCGCCGCCGACGCGGTGCGGGCACGCAGCGTGCTGGCCGTGGTGCCGCAGCGCAACAACCTCGACCGCTCGCTCTCCATCCGCCAGAACCTGCTCTTCCACGCGGCGTATCACCGCGTTCCGCCCGCCGAGCGCACCCGCCGCGCCGACGAGCTGCTCGAGATGTTCGGCCTCGCCGACCGGGCGGCCGACAAGGTCGATCGGCTCTCCGGGGGGCAGGCTCAGCGGGTCATGATCGCCCGGGCGATGATGCACACCCCCCAGGTGCTCTTCCTGGACGAGCCCACGACCGGCCTCGATCCGGCCGCGCGGCTCTTCGTGTGGGACCGGATCTCCGACCTGCGCGGGCAGGGCGTCACGGTCGTGATCACCACGCACGACATGGACGAGGCGACCGCGCTCGCAGAGCGCGTGGGGATCATGGACCACGGCCACCTGCTGGCGCTGGACACGCCGGCGGCGCTCACGCGCAGCCTGCCCGGCAAGACCACGCTCGAGATCGCAATGGCGGGAGTCGACGGCTCGCTCGACGCCGCTCTGCAGGCGCTCGAAGGGCTGGAAGGCGTCGAGCGGCTGGAGCGGATCGAGAGCAGCGACGGTCACGTGCGCCTGTACGTCACCGGCGAGGCGCCCATGATGGTCGCGCCCGTGGCGACGGCGCTGCATGCCTTCGGCATCACGCTTTCGGACGTGAAGATCGGCGAGCCCAGCCTGGAGGATGTCTTCATCGGCCTCACCGGAAGGGCGCTGCGATGAGCGCGCCCGCCGCAGCCGTGCGGCGCCCGTCCGCGCTTGCGGTGTTCCTCTCGGTGCTCTGGCGCGACCTGTTCGTCACCGGCCGGGAGATGCCCGTTTTCCTGGCGCAGGTCGTGCTGCAGCCGCTCTTCATGCTGTTCGTGTTCGGCAAGGTGCTGTCGAGCCTCGGCTACACGCGTCCGGGCTACACCGAGCTCCTGTTCCCCGGGGTGGTCGCGCTGACGGCGACGCTGACGGCGCTGCAGTCGACCGCGCTGCCACTGGTGATCGAGTTCAGCTTCACGAAGGAGATCGAGGACCGCCTGCTCGCGCCGATCCCGGTCGCGCTCGTCGCCGTCGAGAAGATGGTGTTCGCGGCGATGCGGGCACTAACCGCAGCGCTCTTCATGTTCCCGATCGGGATCCTGATCCTGGGCTCGGTGCCGTGGCGGGCCGGTGCGCTGCCGCAGTTCGCGGTCGTGCTGGTGCTGGGGTCGCTCGTCGGAGCGGCCATGGGGCTGACGATGGGGACGCTCGTGCCGCCCAACCGGATCACGATCATGTTCACGCTGGTCTTGACGCCGCTCCTCTTCACCGGCTGCAGCCAGTACCCGTGGCCCTCACTCTCGAGCCTGCCCTGGTTCCAGGTCGTGACCGCGTTCAACCCGCTGACCTACGTCAGCGAGGGCATGCGCGGCGCGCTCGTGCCGGCAGTTCCCCACATCCGGGCGCCGATCTGCATCGGGGCGCTCCTGCTCTCGCTCGCGATCTTCTCGGCCATCGGGATCCGCGGCTTCATGCGCCAGGCCATCGACTGACCGGGCGGCGGGCCTCACTCTCCCGCAACCGTCATCCCCTCGGCCGCCGTGAGGTTCGCGCCGATCCGGCGGGCCAGTCCCGGCACGGCCATGATGATCGCGAACCCGACCGCGAGCCACGCCACCACCACCCACGGGAACCAGTTGAACGGGTACACCTGACCGACAGCGTTGCGGTCGAAGACGTAGGCGAGGACGATGATCGCCGAGACCGGGAACACCAGCTCCCACGCCCGCTCGCGGCGGTCGGACAGGAAGAGCCTGGCGGCGCCGACGTTGGTGACGGCGTAGGCGACGATCAGGCTGAGGACGCCCAGCGTGCCGGGGTAGAAGAATGCGAGGACCGCGTCGGTGATGCCGTAGAGGCGCATGCCCACGAGGCCGGCGACCGCGATCGTCATCACGACCAGAAGCGCCACCGCCGGCGCGCCCGTGCGCGGCGAGGACGTCCCCAGGCGCGGCGTCACGAAGCCGTCGCGACCCATCGCAAACAGGATCCGGGACGCGCCGGTGGCTGTTGCGAGCGCGCTTGCAAACCCGCTGACGGCGGCGCCGAGGTTGATCACGTCGCCCATCCACGAGCCGACGTAGGCCGTGCCCAGATCGCCCAGCGGCGAGCTGGACGACGAAAACGCGGCCACCCCGGACGCGCTGGTGCCGAAGCCCCAGGTCTGGGCGAGCATGCACAGCAGGTAGAAGATGCCCGCGCCGATGACCGCGTTTCGGATCGCGCGGGGGATGTGGCGGCGGGGCTCGCTCGTCTCCTCGCCGAGCGCCGCGGCGCCCTCGAACCCGGCGAACGAGAGGAATGCCAGCACGATCCCAAGGCCGAGCGCGGCGCTGGACGTGCCGGGCGGGAGCGAGAACACGGTGCTGCTGAAGCCGCCGTCGCCCGGCGCGGACCCGGTCGCGAGCCGGACGAAGATCACCACCATCAGCACGATGATCAGGAGCACCGAGACCGCCTCCATGCTGATCAGCGTGCGCGTCGTCAGCTTGATCTCGCTGTAGGCCAGGACGCCGATCGCGAGCGCCGCGGCAAGGGAGATCCAGATCCACTCGCTGCCGCTCCAGATGCCGGTCGAGTTGGCGAACTGGGCCAGGAACAGCCCCACCTCGGCCGACGAGGCGACCGTGAACGCCAGATACGTCCCGAGCAGCGCCCAGCCCGAGAAGAACCCCACCCGCGGCCCCAGGGTGGCGCCGCTGAAGGCGTAGACGGAGCCGGCGTGGCTGTAGTGGCCCGAGAGCCGGATGAAGCCCCACGACACGAGGAACACCAGGAGGCCCGAGATCAGGAACGCGAGCGGCACCGCCCGGCCGATGTTGGCCGAGACGCCGACGCCGTTCAGCGCCATCGCCGCGGTCGGCGCCATGATCCCGACCGAGAGCGCGAGCGTCTCCCAGAAACGCAGCTCGCGCCGGAGCTTGCCCCCGCCGGGCGGCGTGGTCACGCCCGCTCGGCGCCGAAGATCGCCTCGGGGAGAAACATGCCGACGACCCAGTTGGGCGCGTCCACCACCTCGTGCACCCGCAGGTCGCACGCCACCGAGCACAGCGCATAGGCCTCCTGCCGGTCGAGGCCGCGGCGATGGCCGAGGTGGTCGATCATCGCCCGCGTCGCCGCCCGGGTCGCCTCCATGAGGTCGGGCGCGACGCCCGTGGTGACGTGGAACGGGCCGGCCTCGGTGCGGGCCAGCTCGCCGGCGGGCACCGAGTACTGCGGCGCGGGCACCGAGAAGTCACGGCGGATGCTCAGCCGCACGACGATGTCCATCGGCGCCTCAACGGCGGTGCCGCACACCTCGCCGTCGCCCATGGCGGCGTGGGTGTCGCCGACCGAGAACAGCGCTCCCTCCACGCCGACGGGCAGGAAGAGCGTCGTCCCGGTGCGGAGGTGCTTGATGTCGAGATTGCCGCCCCAGACCGACGGCGGCACGATCGAGTGCTCACCCGGCTCCGGCAGGGCGACGCCGATCGTGCCCGGGAACGGCTCGAACGGCAGCGTGATGCCCTCGGCGAACACGACCCGGCGGGTGCCGGGATCAACGCCGGAGATGCGCAGCCACGGATCGGGAAACTCCTCGGCGAGCAGGCCGAACCCCGGGATGATCGCGGTCCAGCCCCAGTCCCGCGGGCGCAGCTCGAGGATCTCGACCGCGAGCACGTCGCCCGGGCGGGCGCCCTTGACGGCGACCGGCCCGCTGACCGGGTTCACGTGCGAGAAGTCGAGTGCGACGACGGCCTCGACGCCGGAGTCGGGCCCGATCTGCTCGTCGCCGGCGTCGCGGACGTGCAGCTCGACCTCGGCGCCCGACTCGACCTCGAGCACGGGCGCGATCGAGTTGTCCCAGACGTAGTTGAACGCGTCCGCCCTGACCTCGTGCAGCGAATGGCTGTGCATCAGATCCCTCCCCGGTGACCGACGGCGAGTCTACCGCGCGGGCAGCGGCCGCAGGTCGGGAGCGAGCGGGCGCTCGCGCGCCGCTCCCGAGGCGATGAGCTCGGGGCTGAAATGGTGGTCGAGCAGGCGCCGGTCGAGCAGCGCCGGGAAGCGATCGACGAACTCGTCGAACTCGAGCTCCGGCGCCTCGCTCCGGTGGTATTCGACGAGCGCCATCCACGCCGCGGTGATCGTGCGGTGGAACTTCGCCGGCTGGCCGTGGGCCTCGGCGACGTGGCGGATCGTGGCCTCGACACGCTCGAGCGCCTCAGCCGGCTCGTGATCACGCAACTGCGCCCACGCCAGCCTGATGTGGTCGCGATGTCCAAACGCCTCCGCCATCGCCTTCATGCTACCTCCGCCGGCTGGGGTACACTGGCGCGCCGATGGCCGAGCCGACGACCCGCGACATCGACGCCCTGTGGGGCCCCGCGACGCCTCAGTTCGCCTACCAGATCGCCGAGCGCATCGACCACCTGATCGCCGACCTCCCGCCGGGGCATCCGGTGCGCGCCTACGGCGAGCTGCGCCTGGCCGAACTGGACGAGCTCGGCCACGGCACCACCAAGGGCCCCGAGCCCGCCCACTGACCCCAGTGGGTGCGCCAAAAGGGGTCAGACCCCTTTTGGCGCGCACCTTCTCCACCGCGTCCGTGAATGGCGAAACCGGGGACTGTCCCCGGTCGAAACCCGTCACGGGCGTGTCACGGCGAATGTTCGGGGACTGTCCCCGGTTGGACGAGGTCGAGGCGCCAGTCGTTGCACCGCAGCGTGTTGCCCGGGGGGTATTCGAAGTCGCGCTCCTCGAGGAGCGTGAAACCGAGCTTGCGGCAGATCGCGTTCGAGGGGGCATTGGCGACAGCCGGGAAGGCGTGCAGGAACCGCACGCGCCGCTCCGACCGCGCGATCGCGATCGCTTCGGCGGCCGCCGCCCCCGCGATGCCCCGGCCCTGGAACGCGGGGAGCACAGACCACCCGATCTCGAAGACCGGGTCGCCGCGCCACTCCCGCTCCCAGTAGCCGACCCACCCCACGCCCTCGCCGGTCGCGGCCACAACGATCTTGAACTGGCGCGAGTCAGCCGGCTCGTAGCGGGCCTGGCGCTCGGCGAGTTGCTCCGGGGATTCGGGGCCGCCGAGGTGCTCGGTCATCACGGGGTCGCCGAGTAGACGCTCGAGGAGCGGCAGATCGCCCGCCCCCCAGGGCTCGAGTGCGATCAACGCTCCGCCGGCGCAGGGAGCAGGCCGCCCAGCACCGCGCCGAACACCGCGTGGCCGAGCACCTCCTGCGCGGCCGCGTTGGGGTTTCGCACCAGGGGCGGCCAGGCGCCGGAGCGCACGTCGGGGTGGAGCCGGTCGAGCACCGCGACGAGCGGCCACAGAAGCGCGTTTTCGGTCTCGGCCGCGAGCACGCCCCGGCCCACGCCGTGCCCGCCGAGCCGGTCGAAGGTGACCCCGAAGGCCGCGCCGTTTGCGATGTGGATCACAAGGCCTACCGCGCGCCACGATCCCTCCGGCGCCACGAGCCCGCCGATCAGCCGGGCCTGGCGGTGATAGCCGCCGGTCGCCCGCCCGAGCATCGGCTCGGCTGCCGCCCAGCACCCTGCCGCGACCGCGCCGGCCAGCGCCGCCCGCAGCGTCCGCGACGACCTCACCGCAGGCCTGGCACGAGGGTGCGCACGACATCACGGGCGACGTACCCGGCGATGCTCGGGTTCTCCTTGAGCCGGCGCACCGAGTATGCGTACCAGGCCCGCCCGTAGGGGACGTACACGCGCATGCGGTGGCCGTCGGCGATGAGGCGGCGGCCGATCCCGCCGGCCACACCGAGCAGCATCTGGAACTCGTACCGGTCGCGCGCCAGCCCGCGCCGAGCGATCAGCTCGAGCGCCGTCGTGACCAGCGCGCGGTCGTGGGTGGCGATGGCGACATAGCTGCCCTGATCGATCAGCTGCTCCAAGAGCAGCATGAAGTTCGCGTTGATCTCGGGCATCCGCTTGAACGCGATCTCCTCCGGCTCCACGTAGATGCCCTTGACCAGGCGCACGCTGGGCGTGAGATCGGCCAGGCCGGCGACGTCGGCGGCCGCCCGGCGCATGTAGGCCTGGATGACCACGCCGGTGCGGTCGTGCCCCGCCTCGCGCAGGCGCCGGTACACATCCAGCGTCTGGTCGGTCAGGCCGCTGTGCTCCATGTCGATGCGGACGAAGATGCCGTGCCGCTCGGCCGAGACGAAGACGCGCCCGAGGGTGCGATCGACGAGCGCCCGGTCGATCTCGATCCCGAGCGCCGAGAGTTTCACCGACACGTTGGCGGCGAGCTGCTCGGCCGCGATCGCGTCGAGCGCGCGCTCGTACTCGGTCGCCGTCATCTCGGCCTCTTCCGGGTTGCGGATGAACTCGCCCAGGACGTCGACGGTGGCCATCGCCCCGCGCCCGTTCAGCGCCCGCACGGTCGCGACGGCATCGCCGAGCGTCTCGCCCGCGATGTAGCGGTCGGCGATCCTGCGGACGACCACGCGCGGCACCATCGGCAGCGAGGCCGCGATCATGCGGTCGAGCGGCCTCACCGGTCGTCCAGCTCCCCGCGGTAGTGATCGATCACGTCGGAGACCAGTGCATCAACCGCGCCCGATGCCGCGGTCATGGCGGAGGCGAAGTTCGCCGGATCGCCCGCCCGGGCGGCCGTCGCCAGCGCCGTCCAGGCAGACTGGGCCGGCTCCCCCACCTCGGCACCTGTCCCCATCTGCCCGAGCCGCTCGGCGTGCGGGACGAAGGCGTCAAGCGCCGCCGCCAGCTCGGCCGCCAGCGCCGCGATCCGGTCGAGGAAGCGCGGCGTCGCCGGGCGCGGGCCGGTAGCGGCGTCGGCCAGGCGCTGGGTCGCGGCCGAAACGGCCTCGGCGGCCGAAGCCGCGTCGGCAAGGCCGGCGCTGCGAAGCGCCGCGGCCGCCGCCCCGAAGCGCTCGAGCAGCTCGGCCGCCGCCGTCGCGCCCGACACCTCCTCGGCGCGCTCGGCCAGCGCCGCGAGCGACACCGCGTCGCGCACGAGCCTGCGATTCGAGACCGGGGCGCCCGCGCCGTCGAGCGCGATGTACGTCAGGTCACCTGCCGCGGCGAAGGCAACGACGTACACCCGCGTGTCCGAGGCCGGCTCGGTCGCGATCACCGCCACCGGCTGCTCGTCGCGCCGGGCGTGGCGGCCGGCGGCCGCGAGCGTCGCTTCCAGCTCCTGCTCGAGCGTCATGCAGCCGGCGTCTGGGCGGGCGCGACGGCCATCCGCATCTCGAAGACGATCAGCGCGGCGGCGACCACCAGCGTCACCGCGAGCGGGGGCGCGAGCAGCGCGGCGGCTGCGAGCGCACCCACGATCCCGGCGAAGATGATCACCGTCTCGTTGGCCGTCACCGACGCGACGTCGTCCGGGTGGCAGCGCAGGTGGGCCATGAGCCCGACGGTATACCCGATCACGAGCGGCAGCAGGCGCGGCTGCAGGGCCGACCCGGCGAGCGCCGCGGCCAGGGCCACCAGGCACCAGGCGATGGCGTAGCGGCGCCCGCGCACGAGCCCGAGATACACGATCGACGTCACCTTGGGTGGTTTCGCCAGTGCGTCGGCGTCGCGGTCGAGATAGTGGTGCACCATCAGCATCGACACCGCGTATGCCGCCACCGCGACGGCCGCGGCGACCGTGGCGGCGTCGATCGAGCGCCCCTGCAGAACGTGCGCCCCCAGGACACAGACCGCAAGGCACACGAAGGCCACCGCCTCGCCCGCGAACGGCCGGTAGGCCGCCCGCACCGGCGGCAGCGTGTACAGCACCGCCCCGGCCACCCCCACGAGCCCGAAGGGGAGCAGGTCGAGGCCCGCCGCGGCAACCAGCGCGAGGCCGATCACCGTCGTTGCGGCAAACGCGCCGGCGAACACCCACCACAGCGCCCGCTGCGACAGGAGACCGGCGACGATCACCTTGCTGCCTCCGGAGATCACGCGTGGCGATGCGTGCCGGTCGGTGCCCGAGCGCCAGTCCTCGACCTCGTTCACCGAGTGGGCCAGGAGCCCCTGGATCAGCACTCCCAGCGCCACCGCCCCCAGGTAGTACCACACCCGCAGCGGCTGGTTTCTGGCGGCGAGCGCGGTACCGAGCGTCAGCGCCGAGAAGCTCCACAGGAGCACCGGGATGACCCGCACCTCCAGCCACAGGCCGCGCAGAGTCTCCGACATACGAGCCTGACGATACCAGCGCACGTGCCCTCCGTCCGAGCGCGGCCCTACCATGCCGCGCATGACCCCGGCGAATGTCCTCGACGAGGGCACGGACGCGGCTTCGCAGGTGGAGGCGTGGCGATTGCACGTGCTGCTCCAGGCGGGCTACCCATTGCGGGATGCCGAGCGCCTGGCCAAGAGCTCGGCCGATCTGCACCGAGCGGTGCAGATGCTCGAGCACGGCTGCACTCCGCAGACCGCCGCCCGGATCCTGACGTAGCTCGTCTGCCCGCCCATAGACTTCCGCTGTGAACGCGAACCCGACGCCGACCACCTACGGCGACCGGACGGTCTACACCGTGGCGGGGTTCAACCAGGGCGTCGCGGACTGGGTTTCGCGGCTCGGCAACGTCTGGGTCGAGGGCGAGCTCTCGGATCTCAAGCGCACCGACCGCTGGGGGCTTGTGTACTTCTCCCTCAAGGACGAGACCTCGGTCCTGCGGGCGTCGATGCAACGCGACCGCTTCGATCGCATCCAGCCGGTGCCCGCGGCGGGCGACCGCGTCCACTGCTTCGGGCGCGGCGAGCTGTGGCAGCGCAAGGGCGAGTTCCGCTTCCGGGCGTATGCGATCGAGCAGTTCGGCCTCGGGCAGCTGCTGCGGCGAATCGAGGAGGTGCGCGTGCGCCTGGCGGGCGAGGGCCTCTTCGCCGCCGACCGCAAGCGGCCCCTGCCCTTCCTGCCCCGGGTCGTGGGGCTCGTCTGCGGGAGCGATGCCGCGGCGAAGCGCGACGTGGTCGACACGGCCACCACCCGCTACCCGGCGGTGCGGTTCCGGATCGTCGAAGCCGCCGTTCAGGGTGCCTCGGCGGCGACCGATGTCGCTGCCGCGGTGCGCGCGCTCGACGCCGACCCGCTGGTCGACGTGATCGTGCTCGCCCGCGGCGGCGGCAGCGTGGAGGATCTGCTGCCCTTCTCGGATGAGGGCCTGTGCCGGGCGGTCGCAGAATGCAAGACCCCGGTCGTGTCGGCCATCGGCCACGAGCAGGACACGCCCCTGGTCGACCTGGTCTGCGATCTCCGCGCCGGGACGCCGAGCCTGGCGGCGAAGCTGGTCGTGCCCGACCACGCCGCGGTGTGCGCCGACCTGGACCGCCTCGCCGCGCGCGCGGGGCGTGCGCTCGAGGGGCGCGCCGGCCATGCCCGCAGGCATCTGCAGCTCCTGACCGCTCGCCCCGCCTTCGCCGATCCCCGCAGCTGGATCACGATGCGGCGGGCGCTCCTCGACGGGGCCAGGGGATCGCTCCGGCAGCTGCCGTCACTGCGGCTCGAGCGCGAGGCCACCCGGCTGGTGAACGCGCGCGACCGCCTGCGGGTGCTCGGCCCCGGCGCGACCCTCGAGCGGGGCTACGCCATCGTTCAGGACGACGCCGGAGCCGTCGTGCGCGACGCGGTTGCCGTGTCGGTCGGCCAGCATGTGGGCGTGCGGCTGGCCGCCGGGCGGCTCGGGGCCCGAATTGAGGATGTCGAGCCGTGAGCGACGAGCTCAGCTTCGAGCAGGCGCGGGACGAGCTGGAGCAGATCGTGCGCAGACTCGAGGACGGCAGCACCTCGCTGGACGATGCGCTCACGCTGTGGGAACGGGGCGAGCAGCTGCATGCGCTCTGCCGCGCCCGACTCGACGCCGCCGAGGAGCGGGTTTCGGAGCTGCTCGAGCGCCTGGGACAGACACCGGGAGAGGGAAGGACTGACAGCCCGTAGCGCGAACTGGGAAGTTCCCCCAAAAGGCAACTTCCGAATTCATGCGTCACGGAACCGTCATCCTCGCAACACTTGCGCTCGCTCTCGCCGCAGCCGCTCCGGCGGCCGCCGAGACGCACTATGTCGTGCGCTACGGCGACACGCTGACGGGCATCGCCCATGCGCACGGGCTCGGCCTGCGCCGCCTCGCCCGCCTGAACCACCGCCGGGCGTACGCCGTGCTGGAGGCGGGCACCGTGCTGGTGGTGCCCGGGCCGCGTGGGTCACATCGCGGCGGCACCTACACCGTGCGCTACGGCGACACGCTGACCGGCATCGCCGCCCGCTTCGGCGTGGGCGTCGACCGCCTGGCGCGGAGGAACGGACTCAATCCGCGCGGCCTCCTGCTCGCCGGCTCGACCCTGCGCGTCCCCTCAGGCCGGGGTGGGCCGAATCCCGCCGGACTCCGCGGCCGCTACCAGGTGCAGCCCGGCGACACGCTGACGGCTATCGCCGCCCGGTACGGCATCGGCCTGCGCCAGCTCGCGGGGGCCAACGGGCTTGCCGTGAACGGCATCCTCCTGGCCGGGATCACTCTGCGAGTGCCCATGCGCGCAGACGCACGTGTCGCGCCGTCGGTGCCGATGGCGACGGGGCCGTGGTCGGTGACGGCCGCAATCGACGCCTGGTCGGCCCACTACGGCGTCGACCCCCAGCTCGCGCGGGCGATCGCGTGGGAGGAGTCCGGATTCCAGATCAACATCCTCTCGCCGGCCGACGCATGGGGGCCGATGCAGGTGACGCCGGGCACCTGGACGTACGTCGAGGACGACCTGATCGGCCACCGGATCGCCCGCACCGGCGACGGCGATATCCGCATCGGCGTCGCCCTCCTGCACCACCTGATCGACGATTTCGGGGGGAACACGAAGCTCGCGGTGGCGGCGTACTATCAGGGCGAGCGGTCGGTGCGCGAGATCGGCATGCTGCCCGAGACCGTCTGGTATGTGGACGACGTTATGGCGCTGCGCGGGCGGGTCTGAGACGCGGTCGACGTGGCGCCTGCGCTCGCGATCATCACCGCGGCGATCCCGGCGGCCTGGGCGAGGCTGAGGCTCTGATCGAGCGCGAGGAGGCCGACGAGTGACGCGATGGCCGGATCGACGCTGTAGATGACGGCGACGACGCGAGGCTCGAGCCGGCGAAGCCCCTCGAGCTCGAGCGCGAACGGGACGATCAGGCCGCCGACTGCGATCACGAGCCCCAGGCCGAGAGCGCGGCCGTCGACCGCACCCAGCTGGCGGGCGCCGAGTGGAAGGGTCACGAGCGCGGCGATCGGAACGGCGAGCGCCAGGCCGTCGATCCGCCGGGTTTGCCTCCCCACGCTGCGGCCGGCGAACGCGACGCAGGCCCATGCGACGCCGGACACGATCGCAAATGCGATCCCGCTGCGCGAGGCGGCGTGGTCGGTCCCGCCGAGCGTGACGACTCCCGCTGCGGCGAGCAGTGCGAATCCGACGTCAGAGCGGCGGCGCGACCCGGCCAGCGCCACCACGAGCGGAGCGATGAACGCGAAGGTCACCGCGATGCCGAGCGGGATGCGCTGGATGGCCTCGAAGAAGCTGAGGTTGAGGGCGGCGAGCGACACGCCGTAGGCCACGATCGCGCGCCACGTCGCGCGATCACGCCCGCGGATGCGAGGACGCACCGCCACGATGAGGATGGCGGCGCCGAGCGTGAAGCGAAGTGTGGATGTCCCGGCGGGTCCGAGCTGCGCGAACAGTCCGTGCGCAACGGCCGCGGCGAGCTGGATCGTCGCGCTCGTCGCCACGATCATCGCCGCGCCGGTGACCACGCGGCGGTTCATGCGCGTGCGAGACCGACCGCGGCCGCCCGCACGAGCGCGTCCCACGTCCCGGAGCTGATCCCGGCCGGCCGGGCGGCGGTGAGGATGGCCTCGACCGCAGCCGGCCCGGTGGTGAGTTGTCCGTGCGCAGCCTGGACGGCGACGCCGGGGTGCGCCCGGATCAGGTCGAGGACGGCGGCGAGCGGGTCGAGGCGGGCCGCGAGCTCCTGGAGGTCGGCCTCGCGGTAGACACAGACGTTCGCGGCCGGCGCGGCGGCGAGCGCACGCCGGCACGCGTCCGCGACGGCGAGCTCCCACGTCGCCTCGCTCTCGAGCACCGCCAGCGGATTCTCGACCGACCGCAGGAGCGCGGAGTTGGCGCCGAACACCAGCCCCAGCCGGCGCCCGCCTGTCGCGCCCGCGGCCTGCGCGAGGATCTCGGCCAGGGCGGCGAGCACGCGCGGGCCGTCGTGGACGCGCGGCTCCGACAGCGGCGACCCCAACGGCCCGCGGGCCCTGACCAGCACGTCGGCAGCCGCCGCGTCGCCGCCCGCGCGCGGGTCGGTGACCTCGATCCACGCATCGACCCGGTCGCCAAACAGCTGCCGGGCGGCGTCGAGGGGCGAGTGGTGTGCCGACCCGGCCTGGTACAGGAGCAGATGCACCGAGGCGGATGGGGCGGCGCCGACTGCGTCAAGGAGCGCCGCACGCTCGATGCCGAGCGCCTGCCCGATCGACATCAGGATCGTCGGCGACGGCTCGGGAGCACGCCCTGTGGACGGGTTCCGCCCCCGTTCGAGCGCGACGAGATAGCTCGGCGAGATGCCGATCCGGCGCGCCGCCTCGCGCGTCGAGAGGCCGAGTTGGTCGCGCCGCCGCCGCATCATGCCGCCCAACCGGCTGGGCGGCGTGCCGGATGCCAGATTCGTGCCCGTCACAGTGATGCACAGTATAGAGAACGTTGTTCACTGGACGCGCCGGGTGCGGGCGGGGGTCAGGCGGGCTCGCGCAGCGCGGCCACACGGTCGTCCGCATTGCGCCGGAGGGCCTCGCAGACCTGGCCGCACAGCACGAACACGGCCGGGTCGGACACCGAATAGAAGCAGTGCAGCCCGTCGCGACGCCGGCGCACGACGCCGGCGTCGGCCAGCAGAGCCAGGTGTTTGGACACGTTGGCCTGGCTGCAGCCGAGGTCGTCCGCCAGACCGCCTACGCTGCGCTCACCGTCCGAAAGCAGATCGAGCAGGCGCAGCCGCGTCGGCTCGGCCAGAAGCCGGAACCGATCGGCGATGGCCGCCGCCATCGCGGGGCTGAGCGGGCGGGGGAGTGTCACTTGCAAAAGTGTAGCGCATGTGCAACCATATAGCTATCTAGTTGAATACGAGCTTTGAAGGAGCCTGAGTGTCCAGCATCGAGATCACCAAGACCAACTTCCAGACGGAAGTCGTGGAGTCAGATGTCCCCGTTCTGCTCGACCTGTGGGCGGAATGGTGCGGTCCGTGCCGCATGGTCTCGCCCATCGTGGACGAGCTCGCCGGTGACTACGCCGGCCGGATCAAGGTCGGCAAGGTCGACGTCGACGCCGAGCCCGAGCTGGCCGGCACCTTCGGCGTCTCCAGCATCCCCACCCTGCTGCTCCTGAAGAGCGGCGAGGTTGTGGAGCGCGCCGTCGGCGCCCGCCCGAAGGCGCAGATCGCCCAGGCGCTACGCCTGGACGAGCACGTCACCGCCGCCGCGTAAGCGCTTCTCGTACACGTCCGCCTGCCAGGCGACGTGCATGCCCGCACGTTTGTAGAGCCGCCGGGCGCCGGTCGGGTTGTCGGAATCGACACCCAGGCCGACCCGGCGCTCGCCCCTGTCCCAGAAGAGTCCAAACGCGTTTTGCAGCAGCGCCAGGCCGAGGCCGCGGCGTCGCCAGGGCTCGCGCACGGCCAGCGTGTTGACGAACCCCATGTCGAACAGGCCGTGCATCGAGAGCGCCACCCCGCAGACCTCCGCACCGGCGCGGGCGACGATCCAGAGCGACGGATCGAAGCGGGGGTCGGCAAACCGGCGCTCACTCCACTCGGCCTGGTTCGTCCACTCGTGTGCGAACGCCTCCTCGACGCAGGCGTACACCTCGGCGTTGTCGGTTCCGGGGCGGAACGGCGCGGCCGCGATACCCGCCGGCCACTCCGGCGCGGGCGGGCGCCGGTCGAGGTCGATGCGCATCCGCAGGAAGTGGTTGACCGTCCGGTACCCACGCGCCTCGAGCAGTACCCGCGCCGGGGCATCGGTGTGCAGAATGGTGTTTCGCAGCACGACCAGCGGCTCGTCCGAGCGGGCCGCAAGCTCGGCGGCGCGCGCCTCGGTCAGATCGACGAGCCTGGCGCCCACACCGTGCCCGAAATGATCCGGATGCACGTAGCCGTCGGCCTCCAGCCTGCCCCCGCCAACGTCGGTGAGGGTGGCGTACCCCGCCGGCACACCGGAGCGCTCGACCAGCCAGGCATCCCGGCCGAGGTCGCCCAGCCTGCTCCAGTCGTCCCGCACGTCGGCCTCGGTCCAGCCGCCCTCGCCCGCCATCGCGCTGTCGAAGGCGTTCCCGAGCATCGCCACCGCCGCAGCTTCGTGCGGCTGTGGCGGGCGGACCCGCAGGGTCACCCCACGGCCGGCGCCGCCAGGGCCGCGTCGACGGCATCCGCGTCGGCTGCAATCGCGATCGTCTCGACGGTCGGCGCGATGGCCTCGATGGTCTTCAGGCCGTCGCCGGTGATGTAGGCGACCACGGTCTCCCCCGCGCCGATCTCGCCCCGCTCGGCCAGCCGCCGCAAAACCGCGGTCGTCACCCCTCCGGCCGTCTCGGTGAAGATGCCGGTGGTGCGGGCCAGCAGGCGCATGCCCGCGACGATCTCGTCATCGGAGGCCGCCTCGATGCTGCCGCCGGTGCGCCGGGCGACGCCCAGCGCGAACACGCCGTCGGCCGGATTGCCGATCGCGAGCGACTTGGCGATCCCGGTCGGGCGCACGGGCACGACCTCGTCGCTGCCGAGCGCGAACGCCCTGGCCACCGGCGCGCACCCATCGCCCTGCGCACCGTGCATGATCGGTTCCGGGCCGGGTTCGAGCAGACCCGCCGCGCGTCCCTGCTCGAACCCCTGCAGGATCTTCGTGTAGAGCGACCCGGAGGCGATCGGCGCCACCACCCGGTCGGGGACGCGCCAGCCGAGCTGCTCCGCCGTCTCGAGCGCGATCGTCTTGGAGCCCTCGGCGTAGTAGGCGCGCATGTTGACGTTCACGAACGCCCACGGCCGGTCATACGTCAGCTCCGAGCAGAGCCGGTTCACGTCGTCGTACGAGCCGTCCACGACGAACACCGTCGCCCCATACGCCCCCGCGGCGATGATCTTCTCGCGCTCGAGGTCGGCCGGGATGAAGATGTATGTCGGCAGGCCGAGCGCCGCCCCGGCGGCCGCGGTGGCGCCGGCCAGATTGCCGGTCGACGCACAGGCGAGCGCCTCGTAGCCGAGCTCGACCGCCTTGGCCGCGGCGACCGCGACCACCCGGTCCTTGAACGAGTGGGTCGGATTCGACGTCTCGGTCTTGATGTAGAGGTCGCACTCGAGGCCGAGCTCCGCCGCCAGGCGATCGGCCCGAATCAACGGCGAGCAGCCGACGGGCAGCCCGCGCTGCGGCGGGGCCACCGGCAGGAAATCCGCGAACCGCCACAGCGTCTGGGGGCCGGCCTCGACGCGCTCGCGCGACACCGGCTCGGACTCGTCGAAGCGCACTTCCAGCGGCCCGAAGCAGCGGTCGCACGCGAACAGCGCCTCCAGCGGATACGTGGCCCCGCATCCCTTGCAGGCGAGATGGCTTGCCTTCATGATCGATCCCCTACGTTCGGGCCGCCGCCGGAACGAACGGCCGTTTCACATCGTCCGGGATCAACCGATCCCGCCGGATTTGGCACCTTTCCCCGCTCATCGCCGGGATGGTTGCCGAGGCTTCACAGGGCCGGTCCCTCCGCCTCTCTGGATGCGACGCCGGGGATCGCCCCGGCGGGTCCGCAAACTGCTCCGCTCATGGTACCCGGCGCTCGCCGGGGACGGCAAGCGCGAACCGGTGGAAGATCGCGGCGCCGGCGGGCGTCTGGTTGCACATGATCGCCAACTCATACACTCGCCAGGAACTCACCCGCCTCCACCAGGCCGAGGTGGCCGCGCAGGCCCGGCACGCCGACCTGATCCGCCGCGCGCGGGCCGGGCAGCTCCAGCCGGAGCTCGAGCAGGGTCGCCGGTTCGAGCGCCGCACCCGCCTCGCCATGCTCCTCCGCGGCCGGCCGGCTGCCGCCTAGGCTGCCGCCTCCGCCGCTTCCGCCGGCTCGCGGCCGACGGGGACGCCCGCCAGCGCCGCAAGCCGGCGGTCGGATTGCGCGGTCGCCCACAGGGCGAACGTGCCGTCCGCCGGCCGCTCGGCCGCGTAGGCGCGCACCAGCCTCTCGACGGCGTACTTCGCGTCCTCTGCGGGGAGCGCCTTCGACGACACCCGCCGCCCGAAGCCCGCGTCGGTGCCAAGGCGGCCGCCGATGTGGAGGATGAAGCCCTGCACCCGGCCGCCGTCGGGCAGCCGCGCGATCCCTCCCTGCAGGCCGATGTCGGCCACCTGGTACTGAGCGCACGCGTTCGGGCAGCCGTTCAGGTTGATCCGCAGCGATCCCGGGATGTCTCCAACCCTTCGCTCGAGATGCTCGATCAGCTCGGCCGCGCGCTGCTTCGTCTCGACGATGGCGAGCTTGCAGAACTCCATCCCCGTGCACGAGATGACGCCGCGGCGGAAGGTCGACGCCCGGGTGGGGAGCCCGATGTCGGCGAGCGACGCCTCGGCCTCCTCGACGTGGGCGTCGGGCACATCGACCACGATGATGTTCTGACGGTTCGTGCAGCGCACCGCTCCCGACCCGAACCGGTCGGCGATGTCGGCCACGGCGATCATCTGCTCGCCGCTGAACCGCCCGCGCAGGGTCGTCGCGCCGAGGTAGTAGCGGCCGGGCTGCACCTGTGGATGGACGCCCAGGTGGTCGCGGTGCGGGTCGATCGGGTCGGCGGGGGCGACCGACGTGGAAAGGCTCCGTCCCAGCCTGGCCTCGACCTCCGCCCGCAGCCGCTCGACGCCCCACTCGTCGACAAGAAACTTGATCCGTGCCCGCGTGCGCTTGGTGCGCTTGCCCTCGTCGCGGAAGATCTCGGTGATCGCCGCGCACACCTCCGCGGCCTCGCCGGGCAGGACGAAGACGTCCAGCCGCCGGCCCATCCGGGCCGATGCGCCCAGGCCGCCGCCCACCCACACGTCGTAGCCCACGGCGCCCTCGTGCTCGACGGCCACCAGGCCGATGTCCTGGATCTCGTGCTGGGCGCACCGGTGCAGGCAGCCCGACACGGACACCTTGAACTTGCGCGGCAGGTTCGAGAACCGCCTGTCTCCGACGAACGTCCGCTCGAGCTCCGCGATCACCGGCCGGGAGTCGAGCAGCTCGTGCCCGTCGACGCCGGCCATCGGGCAGCCGACCACGTTTCGCCACACATCGCCGCAGGCCTGGGTGAACGAGAGCCCCGCGGCGTTCAGCTCGTCGAGCACCATCGGCATGTCCTCGATGCGGAGCCAGTGCAGCTGGATGTTCTGGCGCGTTGTGATGTCGCCCATCCCGCGGCCGTAGCGCACCGACAGCCGCCCGACCGTGCGCAGCTGCTCGGAGGTGAGGATCCCGTTCGGGAACTTGATGCGCAGCATGAAGAGGCCGTCCGTGTCGTCCGACGGCCCGGGGTCGCCCGACTCGGCCGATGCCGCCGCGCGCTGGGTGTAGATGCCGTACCACCGGAACAGGGCCAGGTCGTCAGGCTCGATCGCATCGAAGCCGAGCTGGGCGTAGCGGTAGATGTCGGCCAGCACGTCGAGGCCGTCCTTGCGAGCCTTGATGTGCTCGATCTCGGGCAGCTTCGGGGCGACGTCGATGGGCATATCGGGCACTCCTTCGGTTGGTGCCGATCACCCTAGCCAGTTTGGATCCAAACTGCAACCGAAAGGATACTGGACTGGCGTAGCTCACATCCAGAGGTGTTAATATCGGGGATTGTGACGCCCAACACACCGCTTCTGTCGCGCGCGGACGACCTGGCCCACCAGCTTCAGGTCGAGATCGTGACCGGCCGCATCCCGCTCGGTGCGCGGCTGCGCCAGGAGGACCTGGCCGCCCGCTTCGGGGTCAGCCGCACTCCGGTCAGAGAGGCGCTGCGCCAGCTCCAGGCGATCGGCCTGGTCGACCAGCTCGGCCACCGCGGCGCGGTCGTGCGCCCGTTCAGCCCGGAGCAGTGCCGAAACGTGTATCTCGTCCGGGCCGAGCTCGAGGGGCTGGCGGCGGAGCGGTCGGCGGGACGGCTGACGGGCTACGACAAGGCCGACCTCGACGTCGCCCAGGCGTTGCTTCGCACCGGCTACGAACGCCACGGCCGGCTCGCGGCCGACGACGACTCGGGGCTCGCCATCCTCTGCGAGCAGTGGTCACAGGCCAACGAGCTCTTTCACAACGTCATCCTGGCGGCCGCGGCCTGCCCGCCGCTGCGAGACACCGTCCACGCACTCCAGAACAGCGTCCCCCGCTCGATCGCGTGGCGCACGTTCGCCGACGATCCCGACATCATCCCGCGCAGCGCTGCCGACCACGACCGCATCGTCGAGGCCCTCGTCAAGCCCGATGCGCGCCGCGCCCGGCGGCTGCTGCACGCGCACGTCCTCGAGACCGGCGCGACCGCGGCCCGCTGGCTCGAGCGTCAGGCCGGCTGAATCTGGCGGGTGCTCAGCCCGGAACGCGGGCCGCGCCGTAGTACGAGCCGCCGCCCGACAGGGGCGCGATCTGCACGACGGTGCCGGTGTGCGGCGCGTGGATCATCTCGCCGCCGCCGATGTAGATGCCGACGTGGCCCAGCCCGTCGAAGAACACCAGGTCACCCGGCTGCAGGTCTCCCTCGGACACGTGCGGCAGCGAGTCGTACTGCGCGGCGGCGTTGTGCGGGAGCGACACGCCCAGCTGGCCGTACACGTACATGGTGAGGCCCGAGCAGTCGAACCCGGACGGGCTCGCGCCGCCCCACACATAGGGAACGCCCAGATAGCGCTCGGCGATGGCGACGGCCTGCCCGCCCAGCGTGCTCGCGGGCGGATTGGGAAGGTTTCCGGGCGGCGGCGAGCCGGCCGTCGTGCTGCCCTGCCCGGCCTCCGCCGCGGCCCGCCTGGCCTCGGCGGCCTGCTCCGCGTCGATCTCGCGCCGGATCGACGCCTTGAGGCCGTTGAAATAGTTCCGCTCGCGGTCGACGCTGGCCCTGGCGGCATTCGCCTCGGACTGCGCGACCGCCTGATCGTGCGCGACCTGCTTGCGCTGCTTCTTCAGGAGCGCTTCGCGGTTGACGACCACCCGGTGGAACCGGGTGATGTTCCCGAGCAGCGTCTTGTTGACGCCGGTCGTCCGCTGCAGCACCTGCACCTGGTCGACGAGGTCGCCGATCGACCGGGCCGCCAGCATGTAGGCGATCGCGTCCTGGCTGCCGCTCTTGTAGTCGGCGGTCAGGCTGGCCGCGAGCTGCTGCTGGGCGGCGTGCAGGTTCTGGCGCGCCAGATCCAGCGTCTGGGTGTTCCGGTGCAGCGCGGCGAGCGTGTTCTGATAGCGCTGGTGGACGAGGTCGTAGGCCTCGACCTTCTTCTCGGCCGCGTTCTGCAGCTGCGTCAGCTGGGCCTGGGCGGACCTCGCCTCGGCCTGCTTCTGCTGGAGCGTCGTCGCCCCCGCCGGAATGGCGGTGGCTGCGGCCACCAGCATCGCGGTGATGACACCCATCGCGATGCTCGCTCGGGTTACGCGCGCAGCGTGACGCGCCTGGCCTCGGGCGGTTGGCATAGAGAAGCAGGCTACCAAACCGGTCGGCGCGAAGCGGGGGCGGCCGGGCCGTCCTAACGAATCCGTCATAAACCGGTCGTGACAACCGCTCGCAACCCGCACCCACACTCGTTTCGCGTCACGCGGCCGGATCGGCGCGTCCTAACGAATCCGTCACAACTCCGCCGCGCCAATCCCTGCGCATCCGGGCACCGCGGGGAGGTGCGGCGCCCGGATGCGCGCTGCCATGCCTGTGGGCACGGCGACGGCTCCACCGGCCCCAGACCCGTGCGAGGGCCCGCGCGGGCGGGGAGCCGAAACGCAATCGCGTGGCGTGGCGCGGCTGTTCATGCAGCGCCGAGCAAATCGAGGCCGAGCGGCCGGGCCAGGAGGTCGGGGACGCCGCCGTCCGCCACCCGCCAGATGTTGCGGAGCCCGAGCCGGCGCAGGGCGCTGGCCGCCGCCGCGCCCCGGCGGGTGCCGGAGCAGACGGTCACGATGGGGACGGCGGGCAGCAGATGGGCGGCCTCGCGGAGGTTCTCGAGGGGCAGGTGCAGCGATCCCGGCACGTGCCCGTCATGCCACTCCCAGTCGTCACGGACGTCGACCAGGAGCACGGCTCCGGTGGCGAGCTCCTCCGCGAGCCGGTCGAGCTCGACCGCGCCGGAGCGCTGACGCGCCGCGCCGGCGAACACGCGGTCCGCGTCCCCCTCGTCCAGACCTCCGAGCACCCACCTGAAGCCGGCCTGCTCGAGCCGCTGCGCCATCCACGGCGCCTGGGTGCGCCAGGCCGAGACGGCGATCACAGGCACGTACGGCGAGAGGAGCCGCGCGGCCAGCGCGCCGACGTCCTCCCCGCCCGGTGGGATGTTCACCGCGCCGGCGACATGGCCCGCGTCGAACACCTCGGCCGGGCGCCCGTCCACCACCACCGCGCCGGCGCGAAGGCCGGCCCTGACGGACGCGAGGTCGAGGCTGCGGGGATGGGTCGATGTGGCGGTATGCATATTCCCGACTATATCAGTCGATATTATGGGAATATCCCAGGTCAGGATACCCCGCACACCGCCGGCAGGTCAAGCCGGCAACCCTCACCCCACGGCGTGGCGGCCGCCGGCGTCGTCCCACTCGCCGGATCCGGGCCCATCCGCGGATTCCGACAGGGCACGCACAGGGGCGCGTTCGAACACCCCCGCGGCCGCCCGCACGCAGCTGCCGGTGTCGGCGAACAGGGCGTCCATGGTGATGCCGAACGCGGCCGCGATCCGCTGGGCCGTGCGCGAGCGCGGCTCGGATCGGCCGTGCAGGATGTTCCAGAGCCCCTGGGGGGAGAGCCCCAGGTAGCGCGCGAGCCGCTGCTGGCTCACGTTGTGCATGCCGAGCAGGTGACGGAGGTTCGTTCCAAAGGTTGCGGGTTCGGGCACGGGTCTGCCTCTCTGAATCTGGCGGGTTTCAGCACAGGATCGATCGACCTTGTGCGGTTGTCGCTTGACAGCGGCCGGATACCATCCTACCCTATTCTCAACTAAGTCGATAGACAAAGGAGTTGAGTTGAACCGAAAACAAGTACGAATCGCCTCCGCCGCCCTCGGGGTCGTCGCGGTGTTCGCCCTCGCGGCGGCATGCGGCGGCAGCAGTGGCGGTTCGAGCGGCTCGGGGAGCTCGAAGAAGATCAACCTGGTCGCCTATTCCACCCCCCAGGCGTCATACACGAAGCTGATTCCGGCCTTCCAGAAGACATCTGAGGGCAAGGGCGTCACCTTCACGCAGTCGTACGGCGCCTCGGGCGACCAGAGCCGCGCCGTGGCCGCCGGCCAGCCCGCCGACTACGTCCACTTCGCCCTGTCGCCGGACATCGACCGGCTCGTCCAGTCCAAGCTCGTGAGCCCCAACTGGGATCAGGGTCAGTACAAGGGGATCGTCGCCGACACGATGGTGGTCTTCGTCGTGCGCAAGGGCAACCCCAAGCACATCACCACCTGGGACGACCTCACCAAGAAGGGCGTCCAGGTGATCACGCCCAACCCGTTCACCTCGGGCGGCGCCCGCTGGAACGTCATGGCGGCCTACGGCGCCGAGCTGAAGGAAGGCAAGACGCCGGCGCAGGCGCAGCAGTATCTGAGCGATCTGTTCCACAACGTGCCGGTGCAGGACGACAAGGCCTCCGCCGCACTGACGACGTTCCTCGGCGGCAAGGGCGACGTGCTCCTGGCGTACGAGCAGGATGCGCTGCTCGCAGAGCAGGCCGGCGACCCGATCCAGATCGTGTACCCACCGCAGACGATCCAGATCCAGACGCCCGCGGCGACCACCGTCAGCGCACCGACGGTCGCCAAGCAGTTCCTGAAGTGGATGTACACGACCCCGGCGCAGACGATCCTGGCCCAGACCGGCTACCGGCCCGTGGTCACGAGCGTCGAGCCCGCATTCACCGCGGCGTGGCCGAACGCACAGAACCCGACGGAGTTCACGATCACCGACGTCGACCCGGGCGGGTGGGATGACGTCTCTACCAAGTTCTTCGATCCGACGAACAGCATCATGCAGAAGATCGAAGCAAGTATCGGAGTGTCGACCGCGTCTTCATGACAAGCGTCGCAGTCCAACGTCGAGTGTCCCCCGGGGCGGCGCTACCAAGCGTCGCCCCGGGCGTTGCGATCACCTATCTCTCGGTGATCGTGCTCCTGCCGATCTCGGCCCTCCTGTGGCAGACCAAGAAGGGCGGCTGGGACGCGTTCTGGGCGGCGGTCACGGCGCCCGACGCCGTCGCGGCACTCGAGCTGACGCTGGCCGCGTCGTTGCTCGTGGCGGCAATCAACGCGGTCTTCGGCACCCTGATCGCGTGGGTGCTCGTGCGCGACTCGTTCTTCGGCAAGAACATCATCAACTCGCTGATCGACCTGCCGTTCGCCCTGCCGACGGTGGTCGCCGGGCTCACCCTGCTCACGCTCTACGGCCCCTACTCCCCGATCGGGGTCAACATCACCTTCACCCGTGTCGCGGTGGTGGTCGCGCTCCTGTTCGAGACGCTGCCATTCGTGATCCGCAGCGTCCAGCCGGTGCTGCTCGAGCTCGACACCGACATGGAGGACGCGGCCGCATCGCTCGGCGCGCGCGGCCACACCGTCTTCCGGCGCATCGTGCTGCCGAACCTGATCCCGGCCATCCTGTCGGGAATGGCACTCGCGTTCGCGCGGGCCGTCGGCGAGTACGGGTCGGTCGCGATCCTCTCGGGCAACATCCCGTTCTCCACCGAGGTCGCCTCGGTCCACATCTACTCCCAGATCGAGAGCGACTACGTGACCGGAGCCGCAGCCCTGTCGGTCGTGCTGCTCGCGATCTCCCTGGCGGTGCTCATGTCGATCAGCGCCCTGCAGAAATGGACGTCGAAGCATGGTTAGGATCGGATTGCGCGTCATCGCGCTCACCTACCTGTTCGCCCTGCTGATCGTGCCGGTGGCGATCATTTTCATCCACACCTTCTCGGGCGGCGTCATCCCGGTGTGGAATGCGGCCACGGAGGCTGACGCGATCAAGGCGCTCGAGTTGACGATCAAGGTCGCCCTGATCGCCGTCCCGCTGAACACCATCTTCGGGATCACGATGGCGATCCTGATCGTGCGCCGGAGCTTCCCCGGTAAGACGTTCTTGAACGCGCTCATCGCCCTGCCGTTCGCCGTCTCGCCGGTCGTGGTCGGGTTCTCGCTGATCCTGGTGTACGGCCAGCAGGGCTGGTTCGGCTCGTGGTTCATCTCGCAGGGCTACCCGATCATCTTCTCGGTCCCCGGGATCGTGCTTGCCACGATCTTCGCCTCGCTGCCGTTCGTCGCCCGCGAGGTGATTCCGGTGCTGCGCGAGATCGGCACCGAGCAGGAGCAGGCGGCCGCGACGCTCGGCGCGCGGCCGTGGCAGACGTTCCGCCGCATCACGCTGCCCGCCATCCGCTGGGGCATCATCTACGGCGTCGTCCTGACGACAGCCCGCGCCATCGGCGAGTTCGGCGCGGTCGCCGTGGTGTCCGGAAACGTCATCGGCCAGACGCAGACCTTGACGCTGCGTGTATCCCAGGAGTACGCGAACTTCGACCACGTCGGGGCGTACACTGCGGCGCTGGAGTTGGCGGTTATCGCGCTCATCACACTGTTTTTGATGAACCTGATCCACCCCCGAAAGGACCACTGACGCCATGGCCATCACCGTCCGCAACGTCAACAAGCGCTTCGCCGACTTCGTCGCCCTCGAGGACGTCAACCTGGAGGTTCCGTCGGGATCGCTGACCGCGTTGCTGGGCCCGAGCGGCAGCGGCAAGTCCACCCTTCTGCGCGTCATCGCCGGCCTCGAGAAGGCCGATACGGGCGAGGTGTTCATCGGGGGCGCCGAGGCCACCAACCTGCCGCCGCACCGGCGCGACGTCGGGTTCGTGTTCCAGCACTACGCCGCGTTCAAGCACATGACGGTTGCCAAGAACGTGGCCTTCGGCCTCGAGATCCGCAAGCGGCCCAAGGACGATGTCCGCCGGCGGGTCGCGGAGCTGCTCGACCTGGTGCAGCTGGACGGGTTCGGAGACCGCTATCCGTCGCAGCTCTCGGGCGGCCAGCGGCAGCGCATGGCGCTGGCCCGGGCGCTCGCTGTCGAGCCGGAGGTGCTGCTGCTGGACGAGCCGTTCGGGGCGCTGGACGCGCGCGTGCGCAGCGAGCTGCGGGCGTGGCTGCGCCGGCTCCACGACGAGATGCACGTGACCACCGTGTTCGTCACGCACGACCAGGACGAGGCGATGGAGGTCTCGGACACCATCGTGCTGATGGACCACGGCCGCATCGTCCAGGAGGGCGGTCCGGCGGATCTGTACGACCATCCCAAGAACGAGTTCGTCATGCGGTTCATGGGCCAGGTGAACCGTCTCGGCGACGTCTACGTGCGCCCGCACGACGTCGAGATCCGGCTGGAGCCGAACGGGACGACCGAGGCCGCCGTCGTGGAGCGGATCCTGCACCTGGGCCACCATGTCCGCATCGAGCTGAAGGTGAACGGCGGCGACGCCGTGTCCGCGCAGCTGACCCGCGACGAGGCCGATCGGCTCAGCCTGGAGCCGGGCCGGTCGGTGTTCGTGCGCCCGAGCCACGCCCGCGTCTTCGACGAGTAGCCGCACGCCAGGACCGGGGACAGTCCCCGGTCGAAAGTGGTCACACGCGTGTAACGGCGGGCGTTCGGGGACTGTCCCCGGTTGAATCCCTGCGGACCGCGGCGTATGGTCGGTGGCCGTTCGGATCGTCAACGTAGGGAGGCACGATGTCACGCAAGAAGACACTCGCCGCGGTCGGGATCACCGCACTGATCGCGCTCGCGGCCGTGCCGGTCGTGGCCGGCGCGAGCACCGGCTCGACCGCCGGGTCGCATCGCTCGGGCAAGGTCGTGCACGTGGTCGAGCATGCGATCACCGACACGGTGCAGCAGTTCCACCCGCCCAACAACAGCCTCGGAGACGTGCTCGGGTTCCACAACCCGGTCTTCAACGCTGCCAACACGCACCAGATCGCAAGCGACAACGGCTACTGCATCCGCACCGTTGCAACCGGCAAGACCGAGTGGGAGTGCACGTGGACGACGCTGCTCCCAGGCGGCCACATCACCGTCGAGGGGCCGTATTACGACGACGGCACGAACACGACGCTGACGATCACGGGCGGCACCGGCAGGTACACCGGCGCCACGGGGCACATGCTGCTCCACGCGCGCGGCGTCCCGGTGGGGTCGGAGTACGACTTCATCTTCCACCTGAGCCGCTAGTCACCACAGGCGCAGCCGTCGCTCAGAGGGCGGCGGCTGCGCCCAGCGACTCCTCGAGCCGGTCGAGCCCGGCCTCCACGTCCGCGTCGGGCGCGGTGATCGGCACCAGGATGCGGATGACGTTGTCGTGGATTCCGGTCTTGAGCAGGATCAACCCCCGCTCGAGCGCACCGGCGACGGTCGCGGCGGCGACGTCGCCCGCCGGCTCCTTGGTGCCCCTGTCCTTGACGAGCTCGATCGCCGCCATCGGGCCGATCCCGCGCACCTCGCCGATCACCGGATGGCGCGTCGCGAGATCGTGCAGGCGGGCCTGGATGCGCTCTCCGAGCCGCACCGACCGCTCCAGGAACTCGTCGCTCGCGATGGCGCGCAGGCTCTCGATCGCGGCCGCGCAGGCCACGGGGTTCCCGCCGTAGGTCGAGCCGAGGCCGCCCGGGTGCACCGAGTCCATCACCTCGGAGCGGCCGATCACGCCGGCCAGCGGCATGCCGGAGGCAAGCGACTTGCCGACGGTGACCAGGTCGGGCACGACGCCGGCGTGCTCGATCCCCCAGAGCGTGCCGGTGCGGCCCATGCCGGCCTGCACCTCGTCGTCGATGTAGAGGATGCCGTGCGTCTCGCACCGCTCCTTCAGGCCCTGGATGAACTCGGGCGGCATGACGGTGAACCCACCCTCGCCCTGCACCGGCTCGAGGATCACGCACGCCACCTCGGCCGGATCGACGGTCGCCTTGAACATCCAGTCGAGCGAGTCGAGGGCGTCGGCGGCCGTGATGCCGCGGTACGGGTAGGGCGCGATCGCCCGGTACACCTCGGGCGCGAACGGGCCCATGCCGCGCTTGTAGACGAGCTTGGACGTCAGGGTCATCGTCAGGAGCGTGCGCCCGTGGAACCCCCGGTCGAACGTGATCACGGCGCTTCGGCCCGTGTGGTACCGGGCGATCTTGACGGCGTTTTCGACCGCCTCGGCGCCGGAGTTGATCAGGAGCGCCTTCTTGTCGTGGTCGCCAGGAGCGAGCTCGCACAGCATCCGGCACACCTCGAGGTACGGGTCGTACGCGGCGACCGGGAAACAGGCGTGCATCAGCTGCTCGGCCTGGTCGCGGATCGCGGCGACCACCGCCTCGGGCGTGTGGCCGAGGTTGAGCACCCCGATCCCGCCGGCGAAGTCGATGTACTCGCGCCCGTCGACGTCGGTCAGGTGGGCGCCGTGGGCGTGGGCGGCGAAGATCGGTGCGATCGAGACGCCGCGCGCGACGTAGCGGTCGCGCTTCGCGCGCAGAGCCTCGGTCTGTGAGCCTGTCTGAACTGCCATGTTGACCCTCCGCGGACGAGCGAACCTTGTGCCGCCGAGTATAAGCCCGATGGCCGTGAGCCGGGTGCGCGTGGGGTAGCATTGGACGCGGTGTCCAACGGCCGGCCCGGGCGCGGCCCTCGAAAGGACGTACGCGAATGACCGACCCCGCCACCCTCCAGGAACTCGCCAAGCGGCACCTGATGATGCACTTCACGAGCCTTGGCCGCTACGCCGACGGCGAGATTCCCGTCATCAGCCACGGCGAGGGCTGCTGGCTCGAGGACACCAACGGCAAGCGCTACTTCGACGGCCTGTCAGGCCTCTTCTGCACCCAGATCGGGTACAGCTTCGGCGCCGAGCTGGGCGAGGCGGCGGCGCGGCAGATGGCCGAGCTGCCCTTCTACACCAACTGGGGATACGCCCATCCGCGCGCGATCGAGCTCTCGGCCAAGATCGCCGAGCTGGCCCCCGGCGATCTGAACCGCGTCTTCTTCTGCTCGGGCGGCTCCGAGGCGAACGAGTCGATCATCAAGCTGGTGCGCCAGTACCACGAGCTCCGGGGCGAGCACCATCGCTACAAGATGATCGCGCGCCGGCTGGCCTATCACGGCACCACGCTCGGTGCGCTCTCGCTGACCGGGATCGCCGCGATCAAGGCGCCGTTCGAGCCGCTGCTTCCGGGCGTCCGCCACGTCTCGAACACGAACGCCTACAGGCGGCCGGCGGGCGAGACCGAGGCCGAGTTCACGGCGTTCCTGCTGGACGAGCTGCGCCTCGTGATCGAGCAGGAGGGCCCGCAGTCGGTGGGCGCCGTGTTCATGGAGCCGGTGCAGAACTCGGGCGGAACGTTCACCCCGCCGGAGGGGTACTTCCAGGGCGTCCGCGCGATCTGTGACGAGTACGGCGTGCTGCTCGTGGCCGACGAGGTCATCACCGGCTTCGGCCGCCTCGGGTACTGGTTCGGCTCCGAGCGCTACGACATCCGGCCCGACGTGGTCACCTTCGCCAAGGGCGTCGCCTCGGCCCACGTGCCGCTCGGCGGTGTGCTCATGTCCGACCGGATCGCCTCGGCGTTCGTGGAGGGGACGAACATGTTCACGCACGGCATCACCTACGGCGGTCATCCGGTCGCGACCGCGGTTGCGCTCAAGAACCTCGAGGTGATGGAGCGCGAGGACGTGCTCGGCAACGTCCGCCGCAACGAGGAGTACTTCCGCAGCACGCTCCAGCGCCTGGCCGACAAGCCGATCGTCGGCGACGTGCGCGGCGCGGGGTACTTCACGTCGATCGAGCTCGTGCGCGACAAGGACACGAAGGAGACGTTCTCCGACGACGAGGCCGAGCGGCTCCTGCGCGGCTTCCTGTCACCGCGGATGTACGAGGCCGGCCTGATCTGCCGCGCCGACGACCGCGGCGACCCGGTGATCCAGCTCTCGCCGCCGCTGATCGCCACCCGCGAGGACATCGACTACGTCCACGACGTCTTGGACACCGTGCTCGACGATGCGTGGGTCGAGATGAACCGGTCGGCCGCCCGCCAGCCGGTCACCACCTGACCAGACGCATGCTGACGGTTGCGGACATCGTCGAGACGGAGGCGCTCCAGCTGACGCTGCGTGCCGGCCTCGCCGGCTCCGACCGGCCGGTGCGGTGGGTGCACATCTCCGAGCTCCCCGACCCCACGCCGTGGCTGCGCGGCGGAGAGCTCCTGCTCACCACCGGGCCGCCGCTCGACTCGGGGCCTGCGGCCTACATCGAGCGGCTGGCGGCCGCCGGCCTGACCGGGATCGGCCTCGGGCTCGGGCTCGGCTACGACGAGGCGCCGGCCGAGGCCCGGGCGGCGGCCGACCGGCTCGGGTTCCCGCTCTTCACCATCCCGTACGAGGTGCCCTTCATCGCCATCACCGAGGCCGTCTTCACGCGCCTCTCGGACTCGCGCGTGGCCGAGGCGGTGCAGCGGCTGGCGGGCGACCTGGTGGAGGCGGTTTTGGGCGGAGACGTCGGGCAGCGCGAGCTGCGCCGGCGGGCACGGGCGTTCGGGCTCTCCGGCATGCGGCCGATGTCCTTCGTCGCCCTGCGGGCGGCGGCTCCCGAGGCCGCGCCGCTCGCGCGGCTGGCCGAGGCCGCCGCGCCGTTCGGGCCTGCCTGCATCCGTGACGGCGTGGTGGCCGTGCTGATCGAGGCCGGGACCGACGCCGAGGCCGAGCGGGTCGCGGCCGAGCTCCTGCGCGAGACGGGTGCCGGCGCGGCCGGGGTGGGACGGGTGCGCTCGGAGCCCGCCGAGCTCTGCCGCAGCTACGACGAGAGCCTCTACGCCGTCGAGGCGCGGCCGCTGAACGGCAGCCCGCGGGTGGCGACGTTCCGCGACCTGGGCTCGATCCAGCTGCTCCTGTCGCTCGGCGACGAGCGCGGCGTCGAGCTCTACTGCGAGTCGATGCTGGGGCCGCTGCGGGCCCACGACGGCCGGCATGGGTCGGCGCTGATCGAGTCGCTCCAGGCCTACATCGAGGCCAACGGGCGCTGGGCCGAGGCGGCGGCCGAGCTCGGCGTGCACCGGCACACCCTGCGCTATCGCATCCGCAAGGTCGAGGATCTGACCGGACGCAGCCCCGCCGACGCCCGCGACCGCCTCGAGCTGTGGCTGGCGCTGCGCGCCGACGAGCTGCAGCGACGTGAGCTGGAGCCTGTCTCTTGAGCCGCGTGGCGGTGGTCGGTGCGGGCGGGATCATCGGCCCCGCGATCGTGGCCACGCTGGCCGCCGAGGACGCGGTCGCAGAGATCGTCTGCCTGGACATGAACGGCGAGCGCGCCGCCGAGGTGGCGGAGCGGCACGGCCGCGGCAAGGCCGTAGGGCACCCGCTCGACATCCGCGACGGCGACGCCTCCGCGCGCGCGCTCGCGGGCGCCACCGTGATGGTGAACACGGCCTCCTACAGGATCAACCTGGCGGCGATGGAGGCGGCCCTCGCGGCGGGAACGCACTACGTCGACCTGGGCGGCCTCTTCCACGTCACCCGCGAGCAGGTGAAGCTGGACGAGCGCTTCCGCGACGCGGGGCTGCTCGCCGTCCTGGGGATGGGCTCGGCACCGGGCAAGACGAGCGTTATGGCCGCGCGGGCCGTCGAGCTCCTCGGCGGCGAGGTCGAGCGGATCGTGATCGGCGCCTCCGGCCGCGACCCGGAGCCGCCGCCCGGGCCGCTGGTGGCCCCCTATGCGGTCGAGACGATCCTCGACGAGCTGACCATGCCGAGCCCGGTCGTGCGCGACGGCGAGGTGCGATTCCTCGACCCGATGACCCCGGCGGGCGTCGTCGAGTTCGGCGATCCGGTCGGCCCGGCGGAGACGATCTACACCATCCACTCCGAACAGGCGACCTTCGCCGACAGCTTCGGCGCCCGCGAGGTGTCGTTTCAGCTCTCGCTCGACCCGAAGTTCCTGGCCAAGGTCGACCTGCTGGCCGAGATCGGCCTCGCATCCGCCGACCCGGTCGAGGTCGACGGCCAGACCGTCGTCCCCCGGCGGGTGGTGCTGGCGCTGCTCGCACGGCTGCCGCGCACCGAGCCCTCCCGCCGCACCGTCGGTGTGCACCGCATCGAGGCCTACGGGCCGAGCGGCACGGCCGTCGTCGAGTGCGTGACCCGCGCGGTCGACGGTCTCGGCTTCGGGGGCGGGATCGCCTCGACCGCCTGCCCCCCGGCCGTCGTCGCCGACATGATCTGCCGCGGCGAGCTGGACGGGCGCGGCGTGCTGCCGAGCGAGCGGGCGGTGCCCTACGGGCTGCTCTTCGAGCGCCTCGAGCGCTTCGGCGTCACGGTGCGCGAGGACGTCCGACCCTCAGCCTGAGGGCGTTCGCGGTCACGCTCGGCGGGTGAGGTTCCGGGGGTGGTGGGTGGCCGGCGCAAGCATTGGTCTGCGAGTCGGCCAATTGGCGCTCGTCATGAATGCCAATTGGCCGTCACCGTCGATGCCAACCGGAGCGGCGTTCGGCCAGCTGACGCCGGCCCACCGGCTGGGCGCCTGAGTTGGTCGGCGAGCCGGCCAATTGGCGCTCGTCACGAATGCCAATTGGGATATGTCCGAACGGCGCCCGCCGTTGGAACCGGTAAACCCGCCCCCGTGCTCCAAGGAGGATCGGGGCGTTCCCGGCCGATGGCTGAGCGTGACCGCGACCCCAACCCGCCGGTACCGGTTTGACGGAATGCGGGCGCCGCCCCTATGCTGTGACACGATGACGAGCCACGCCCGTACAGAGAGGAACACTGCCCGCTCCCCGTTGAGCGGGCGTCCTGTCGGGCGCTCCACGGGTTCCCGCCACCTGCTCGGCCTTCTCCTCCTCGCCCGCTAGGGCGATCGACTTGGCCTACGCGCCGCCCGCCGGCGCACACGCATTCGATCGACGGGAGAGCTGCGCTCTCCCCCAGCCGAGGAGGATCTTTCTGATGGCTTCACCCACGGACACCGTCCGCATCTTCGACACCACGCTCCGCGACGGCGAGCAGTCGCCCGGCATCGCCCTGTCCGCTCCCGAGAAGATCGAGATCGCCAGGCAGCTCGCCCGGCTCGGCGTCGACGTGATCGAGGCCGGGTTCGCCATCTCGTCGCCCGGCGAGCGCGAGGGCATCCGCGCGGTCGGCCAGGCGGTCGACTGCGTGGTGGCGTCGCTCGCCCGCACCGGCGCCGAGGACGTCGATGCGGCGATCGAGTCGCTGCAGGGCGCGCGCAACCCGCGCATCCACATCTTCATCGCCACCTCCGACATCCATATGGAGCACAAGCTGCGGATGACCCGCGCGCAGGTGATCGAGGCGACCGACGCCTCGGTGCGCAGGGCGAAGCGGTTCTGCAGCGACGTCGAGTTCTCGTGCGAGGACGCCACCCGCACCGACGCCGAGTTCATGGCCCAGGTGGTGCGGGTCGCGATCGCCGCCGGGGCGACCACGATCAACATCCCCGACACCGTCGGCTACACGGTGCCCGAGGAGTACACCGAGATCCTGAACGGCCTGCGCGAGCGCGTGCCCGAGGTCGAGGGCGTCGTCCTGTCGGTGCACTGCCACAACGACCTCGGCCTGGCCGTGGCCAACTCGCTGGCCGGCATCTGCGCCGGCGCCCGCCAGGTCGAGTGCACCGTGAACGGCATCGGCGAGCGGGCGGGCAACGCCTCGCTCGAGGAGATCGTCATGCTCCTCAAGACCCGGGCGCCGCGGTACGGCTTCACCACCGGCATCCGCACCGAGGAGATCACGCGCAGCTCGCGCCTGGTCTCGCGCCTGACCGGCTACGTGGTGCAGCCCAACAAGGCCATCGTCGGCCGCAACGCGTTCGCGCACGAGGCCGGCATCCACCAGCACGGCGTGCTAGCCCACCGCCGCACCTACGAGATCATGGACGCCGAGTCGGTCGGCCTGCACGGGTCGGACATCGTGCTCGGCAAGCACTCCGGCCGCCACGCCCTGCAGCAGGCGTTCGCCGACCTCGGGTTCACGATCGAGGGCGAGGATCTGAAGCGCGCGTTCGGGCGCTTCAAGGAACTGGCCGACCGCAAGGGCAAGATCAGCTCGCTCGACCTCGAGGCGATCGCCTCCGACTCGCTGCGCGAGCGCGAGGAGCCCTACCGGCTGGTGCGGCTGGCCATCGCCACCGTGACCGGCGACCCGGCGCGGGCCGAGGTCACGATCGAAAACGGCGAGGGGCCGCGGACGGCCGAGGGCACCGGCGACGGGCCCGTGGACGCCGCGTTCAGCGCAGTCACGAAGCTGCTCGACCTCCAGGTGACCCTGGTCGAGTACACCATCGGCGCCGTCACTGGCGGTGCCGACGCACTGGGCGAGGTGCGCGTGGTCGTCGAGGTCGGCGGCAGGACGTTCGCCGGCCAGGCCGTATCCACCGATATCACCGAGGCTTCGGCCGAGGCATACCTGCGGGCGTGCGCCCATGCCCGCATCGCGATAGAGCCCGAGCAGGACAAGGAGCTGATCGGAGTCTGATGACCCAATCCCGCCCAATCCCCATCGTCGCCTGCCTCGCCGGCGACGGTATCGGCCCCGAGGTCATGGCCGAGGCCGGCCGCGTGATCGACGCCGTCTCGGACCTGTTCGGGGCGCGCATCCGCCAGGTGCACCTCCCGTTCGGCGGCGAGGCCATCGACCGCCACCGGGATCCGTTCCCGGCACACGTGCGGGCCGCGGTGAAGGCCTCGGACGCGGTGCTCCTGGGCGCCGTGGGCGGTCCCCGCTGGAACTCCGCGCCGCGCCGGCCCGAGCAGGGTCTGCTCGACCTGCGCAAGGAGCTCGACACGTTCGCCAACCTGCGTCCCGTGCGCCATGCCGATATCGACCTGATCGTGGTGCGCGAGCTGACGGGCGGCCTCTACTTCGGGGCCAAGGAGCTCGAGGAGGATCGCGCCTCGGATCTGTGCACATACGACCGCGGCCAGATCGAGCGGGTGGCGCGGTGGGCGTTCCGGCTCGCGCGGCGGCGCTCGGGGCGGGTCGTGTCGGTCGACAAGGCGAACGTGCTTGCGACATCGAAGCTCTGGCGCCGGGTCGTGACCGAGCTGGGCGAGTCCGAGTTCAGCGACGTCGCGCTCAGCCACGAGCTGGTCGACTCCTTCGCGATGAACCTGGCCACGCGGCCGCAGCACTACGACGTGATCGTGACCGAGAACCTGTTCGGCGACATCCTCTCCGATCTCGCCGCCGCCGTCGGCGGGGGCCTGGGGATCGCGCCGTCGGCGTCCCTCGGTGACGAGGCGCCCGGGATCTTCGAGCCGGTGCACGGCTCGGCGCCCGATATCGCCGGCCAGAGCGAGGCAAACCCGATCGCGATGGTCATGTCGGTCGCGATGATGTTCACCTACGGGCTCAACCGGCGCGACATCGGCCGCGCGATCACGGCCGCCGTGGATACGGTGCTCGCCGGCGGGATCGCAACCGGCGACCAGGTATCGGGCGGGCGGGTGTACGCCACCTGGGAGGTGGGCCAGGCCGTCTGCGACGCCCTGAGCCACCACGCCAGCGCCGCCGGAGAGTTCGCCGATCACCCTTTCGACGCCCACCTGGTGACTCGTGGATAGCCGCCGAATGACCGGGGCCGAGGCGGTCATCCGCTGCCTCGAGGCCGAGGGCGTGACCGACGTGTTCGGCCTCCCCGGCGGAGCCATCCTGCCGCTCTACGACGCCTGGGCCAGGTACGAGCATTCCATCCGCCACTACCTCGTGCGCCACGAGCAGGGCGCCGGCCACATGGCCCAGGGCTACGCCCGGGCGACGGGCCGGGTGGGGGTTGCCATCGCCACCTCGGGGCCGGGTGCGACCAACCTGGTGACGCCGATCGCCGACGCCTACCTCGACTCGACCCCGATCGTGTGCATCACCGGCCAGGTGCCGACGCACCTGATCGGCACGGACGCCTTCCAGGAGGCCGACATCCAGGGCATCACCATGCCGATCGTGAAGCACTCGTGGCTGGTGAAGGACGTGGCCGACCTGCCGCGCGCGTTCAAGGAGGCGTTCCACGTCGCCCGCTCGGGCCGGCCCGGGCCCGTGCTGATCGACATCCCCAAGGACGTGCAGCTGGCGTCGTTTGACTTCACGTACCCCCGCCAGACCGACATGCCCGGCTACAAGCCTTCGCGGCACGGCCATCCCAAGCAGATCATCACGGCCGCAGAGGCCCTGCTCGCGGCCGAGCGGCCCGTGTTCTACGTCGGCGGCGGGGCGGTGACCTCGGGCGTCGAGCAGGCCGAGCTGATCCGGGTGGCCGAGGCGCTGCAGATGCCGGTCGTCACCACCCTGATGGCCAAGGGCGTCTTCCCCGACTCGCACCCCCTGTGCCTGGGTCTGCCCGGCATGCACGGCTCCAAGGCCGCGAACTGGGCGATGAACCGGGCCGACCTGCTGCTCGCGTGCGGATCGCGCTTCGACGACCGGGTTACGGGCAAGCTCGAGTCGTTCGCGCCCGACGCCAAGGTGGTGCACATCGATGTCGACCCCGCCGAGATCGACAAGAACCGCCAGACGCAGGTGCCCATCGTCGGATCGATCGAGCTCGTCATCCCCAAGCTGGCGGAGGCGATCGAGTCGCGCGCGAACGGCGGACCTCCGCGGGCGGCGGCGTGGCTCGAGACCGTGCGCGGCTGGCACGGGGAGAACCCGTTCAAGTACCGGCACTCGGGGCCGCTCAAGCCCGAGTACGTGATCGAGCGGCTGCGCGACCTGACCGCCGGCGAGGACGTGATCTGGACGACCGGTGTCGGCCAGCACCAGATGTGGGCGGCGCAGTACCTGCAGATCGACCGTCCCCGCCGGTGGATCACATCGGGCGGGCTGGGAACGATGGGCTTCGGCGTCCCGGCCGCGATCGGCGCGAAGGTGGCCTGCCCCGAGGCGATCGTGATCAACATCGACGGCGACGGCTGCTTCCAGATGACAATGCAGGAGCTCGCCACCGCCCGCATGTACGGGATCGCCGCCATCCACGTCGTGGTCAACAACGGCTGGCTGGGAATGGTGCGGCAGTGGCAGGAGCTTTTCCACTCCGAGCGCTTCTCCGAGACCAACCTGACCGTCGACCTGCCCGACTACGTGAAGCTGGCCGAGGCCTTCGGCGTTGCCGCCTTCCGCTGCGAGACGGTCGAGGAGGTCGATGCGGCGATCCGCGGCGCGCTCGAGTGCGGCGGACCGGCGGTGATCGACGCCCGCGTCGATCGGGAGGAGAAGGTGTACCCGATGGTGCCGGCGGGCGGCTCGGCCACCGACATCATCGATGTCGAGTGGGCCGAGGAGGACAACCAGTGGGTCGAGGAGGGCGTGTGAGCCTGCCCGTCACAACTCTGCAACGAAACTCGCACCGCGCCCAACCGGGGACTGTCCCCGGTTGGTTTGTGGGGGGAGGATTGGCGATGAATTTTCACACGTTGAGCGTGCTGGTGCAGAACCGGCCGGGGGTGCTCACGCGGTGTGCGGGGCTCTTTGCCCGCCGCGGGTTCAACATCGACTCGCTGGCCGTCGGGCCGACCGAGGACGCGAGCCGCAGCCGCATCACGATCCGCGTCGACTGCTCGCAGCACTCCGTCGACCAGGTGACCAAGCAGCTCTACAAGCTGGTGGACGTCATCAAGGTGTCCGAGCTGGGCTCGACGGCGGTCGAGCTCGAGCTGCTGATGATCAAGGTGGCATCGACGCCCGAGCGCCGGCCCGAGATCATCAGCCTGGCCGAGGTGTTCGAGTCCAAGGTGGTCGACGTCGGCCCCGATGCAATCAGCTTTGCCTGCGTCGGGCCGCCGGATAGGCTGCAGGCGCTGGAGGAGCTGCTGAAGCCCTACGGCATCCGCGAGCTCGTGCGCACAGGCAGAATCGCGCTCGACCGCGATGGCGAGCTGGGAACACGACGACGGATAAGGGTGGTTGCATGAGCACGACGATCTATTACGAGTCCGACTGCGATCCGTCCGCCCTGAGCGGCAAGACGATCGCGGTGATCGGGTACGGCAGCCAGGGGCATGCCCATGCCCTCAACAACCACGAGAGCGGCAACACCGTCGTGGTGGGCGCGCGGCCCGACTCGCGGGCGTGGAAGAAGGCCTCCGACGATGGACTGCCGGTGGCCACGGTGGCCGAGGCGACCGCCCAGGCCGAGATCGTCATGGTGCTCGTGCCCGACCACATCCAGGCGGCGCTCTACCGTGACGAGATCGCCCCGAACCTGCGTCCCGGCTCGATGCTGATGTTCGCGCACGGGTTCACGATCCACTTCGGCCAGATCTCCCCCGCCGCCGACATCGACGTCGCCATGATCGCGCCGAAGGGCCCCGGGCACCTCGTCCGCCGGCAGTACACCCAGGGGATCGGCGTGCCCGGCCTCGTCGCGGTGCACCAGGATGCCAGCGGCTCCGCGCGCGCGCTCGCACTCGCATACGGGCACGGCATCGGCTGCGCCCGCGGCGGCCTGATCGAGACGACCTTCGCAGAGGAGACCGAGACCGACCTCTTCGGCGAGCAGGCCGTGCTCTGCGGCGGCGTCACCCGCCTGATCCAGACCGGCTTCGAGACGCTGGTCGAGGCCGGCTACCAGCCCGAGATCGCCTACTTCGAGTGCCTGCACGAGATGAAGCTGATCGTCGATCTGATCTGGGAGGGCGGCCTGGCCGGGATGCGCGACTCGATCTCGGACACCGCCGAGTACGGTGACCTCACCCGCGGCCCCGTCGTGATCGACGAGCATGTTCGCGAGACGATGCGCAGCCTCCTGCGCGACATCCAGGAGGGCCGCTTCGCCCGCGACATCATCGCCGAGGAGGCCGCCGGCCGACCCCAGTTCCAGGCCTTGCGGCGCCGTGCGGCGGAGCACCAGATCGAACAGGTGGGCGCGGAACTGCGAGCCATGATGCCCTGGATCGAGCAGTCAGCGGCGGACAAGGCGAAGGCCTAGCCATGCCGGGCAAGGAGCCCGCGGTCGCGCTCCTCTGCTACGACGGATCCGAGGACTCGGGACACGCCCTGGAGCGGTCGATCACGATCCTGGGCGGCCACGACGTCGTCGTCATGTACGTGTACGAGTCGATGCTGGCGGTGCAGGCGGGCGACTTCCCCTACCCCGACATGCTCCCGCTGGAGGATGTCGAGCGGGTCGACGATGCCGCCCGCCAGCGGTCGCTGGAGGTGGCCGGCGCGGGCTGCGACCTGCTGCGGACCGCGGGCTTCGAGGCCACCCCCGCCGCGGTCGAGAGCGTCGGCGCGGTGTGGCGCACGATCCTGGAGGAGGCCGACTCTCGTGACGCGGCCGTGATCGTGCTCGGCTCGCGCGGCCTCACGGGTGTCCGCTCGATGGTGCTTGGAAGCGTCTCGCACCGGGTGGTCAACCACTCCCACCGGCCGGTGCTCGTGATCCCGAACGTCAGCGAATAGCGGTCGCGCCCGGCCAGGCCGGCCGGGTTCGTCCGAGCGGGCGCTGCTTCGGCCAGCCGCCGGGACCGAGCTGGCGGCGGCGGCCGGGATGGGTCAGGCTGCGCCGGCGGCTCTGGCCGTGCAGTGCCGGCGGCTCGTACGGCCGCGGCTGCACCGGCGGCGCCGGGACGGGCGGCGCCTCGACGGGCGGCGCCGGCGCGACCGGGGTCTCCACCACCCGTGAGCGCCGCCACAGCGCGTAGACCGAGACGGCGACGACGGCGCCCGCCACGACGCCCCGCTTCAAGGTGATCACGTTCCCCATCATGCCCTCCGTTCGACCCTCGGGCAGACGATCGTATGCGGTGCGCCCCGGGGCCGGCATCCCCCGTCCGGGCGATCCGATCCGCGTCCACGCGCGAATGGCTCGTATGCATTCATCTGCGAGCGCTACCATCGCCGCTGCCTTGCCCGACCGTGCCCCGTCCCTCGTCACCTTCGCCCCGAGTGCGACGGCGCGCGGAGTCGCGCTGATCACGCATGGCGGGCGGTCGCGGAGCACGGCGCCCGACCGCAACGTGCGCACGCCGGCACTGCGCATGTTCCCGTTCGCCGGCGACCTCGCCCGGGCCGGGCGCCGCAGCGGGCTCGCCGTCGCCCAGCTCCGCTACCGCGTCGTCGGCTACAACGACGGCGATCCGGTTCGCGACGTCGAGTGGGCCCTGGACGAGCTCTCGGAGCGGTTCGGCGCACCCGTGTGCCTGGTCGGCCACTCGATGGGCGCGCGGGCGGCGCTTCGGGCCGCGGGCCACGAGTCGGTCACGGCCGTGGCCGCGCTGGCGGCCTGGCTGCCACCCGGCGAGCCCGTCGCCCAGCTGGCCGGGCGCACCGTCATGCTCGTGCACGGCACGAGCGACCGGGTCACCGACCCCGCCCGGTCGCTCGACTTCGCCCGTCGCGCCCGGTCGACGGCCACCCGGCTGTGCCGCTTCGAGCTCGCCCGGACCGGCCACACGATGCTCCAGCGGCTGCCGCTGTGGCACTCGCTGACCCGCCGGTTCGTGCTGGGCGCGCTCGGCATCGAGCCGATGGACGAGCGGCTGGCGGCGGCCTTCGCCCTGCCGCCCGACGGCGACAGGGGCCTGCGGGTGCCCCTGTGACCACCATGCGCGTGGCGGTCGTCGGCAGCGGCGTGGCCGGGCTGACGGCGGCGCACATCCTCGCCCGCACGCACGACGTCACGCTGTTCGAGCGCGACGATCGCCTGGGAGGGCACGCCAACACCATCGCCGTGGGCACCGCGGACGGACGCGAGGTCGCGCTGGACACCGGCTTCATCGTCCACAACGAGCGCACGTACCCAACCCTGCTGCGGCTCTTCGCCGATCTCGGCATCGGCACCCAGGAGAGCGACATGTCCTTCAGCGTGCACTGCGAGGGCTGCGGGCTCGAATACGCGGGCGCCAGGGGGATGCACGGCGTGCTGCCCCGGCCGGGCGTGCTCGGCCGCCCGCGCTACCTGCGGATGCTGACCGAGGTGAAGCGCTTCCACCGCCAGGCCCGAGCGGTGCTGAGCGACCCGGCCGCAGACACGCTCACGCTGGATGGATTCCTGCGCGAGGGGGGCTACTCGCCCTACTTCGCCGACCACTTCATGCTGCCGCTGACGGGCGCGGTGTGGTCGTCATCCCCGTCAACCATCCGTGACTTCCCCGCCCGCTACCTGATCCGCTTCCTCGCCAACCACGGGATGCTGACGGTCAAGAACTCACCGCAATGGCGCACGGTCTCGGGCGGGAGCCGCGAGTACGTGGCCCGCATCGCCGAGGGCCTGCGGGGGCGGATCCAGGTCGGAACGCCGGTCGAATCGATCGCCCGCGACGACGGCGGGGTCACCGTGAACGGTGCGCACCGGTTCGACCGCATCGTGATTGCCGCCCACCCCGACCAGGCCCTGCGGATGCTGGACGATGCCACCCCCGACGAGCGCTCGGTGCTGGGCGCGTTCCGCTACTCGTCCAACCGGACCGTGCTGCACACCGACTCGTCGCTGCTGCCCCGCGCGGCCGGCGCGCGCGCGTCCTGGAACTACCTGCTCGACGCCTGCTCCACCAGCCGCCCGCTCGTGCACGTCACCTATCACCTGAACCGCCTCCAGGCCCTGCGCGAGCCCGTCGACTACTGCGTCACGCTCAACGAGACCACCCGCATCGGCGCCGCGCACGAGCTGCGCCGGATGACCTACGAACACCCCATCTACACCCACGAGAGCCTCGCGGCGCAGGCGCACCTGCCGCGGCTCCAGGGGGCGCGTAACACCTATTACTGCGGTGCGTATCACGGCTGGGGATTCCACGAGGACGGGTGCGTGTCCGGCCTGCGCGCGGCCCTCGCTCTGGGGTGCGCCTGGTGAGGTCGGTCATGTACGAGGGACACGTTGTGCACGAGCGGCGAACGGCGCTGCGCAACCTGTTTCGCCACTCGGTCTACATGTGGCTCGTCGACCTGGACGAGCTCGCCGAGCTCGACCGCCGGCTGTGGGCATTCGGGCACGATCGCCGCGCGCTCACCACCATCTGCGCCCGCGACCACCTGGGCGACCCGAGCCGGTCGATCAAGGCCAACGTGCTGGCGTATCTGGAAGCGCACGGCGTCGACCTCGAGGGCGGCCAGGTGTCGCTTCTGACCAACGCCCGCGTGCTCGGCTACGTCTTCAACCCGCTGTCGGTGTACTACTGCCACGCCGCCGGCGGCCAGCTGCGCTGCGTCGTCGCCGAGGTGCACAACACCTACGGCGAGCGCCACTGTTACCTGCTCGAGCCCGGCGAGCGCGGCCGGGCCGAGACCGGCAAGGAGTTCTACGTGTCGCCGTTTCTGACCGTGGACGGCCGCTATCGCATGTCGGTGCCCGCGCCGGGCGAGCGGCTGTCGGTGCAGATGGCCCTGCACCAGGAGGGCAGGCGCGTCTTCTCGGCCTCGCTGACGGGCCGGCGGCTGCCGCTGACCAACGCCACGGTGGCGCGAATGCTCGCGCGGCATCCGCTGATGACAGCCCGCGTGACATCGCTCATCCACCTGCAGGGCGTCAAGCTCTGGCTGCGGGGCGCCGCCCGCGTGCCCCGGCCGCCGCACGCGCCCCAGGAGCACGTGGGATGACGGTCGCGACGAGCCATACGGGGTCAGACCCCATCTGGCGCATCCCGATGCCGCCGCGGGTGGCCGTGCGGGCGACCATCGCCCGGGCCCTCTTCCTGCGCACCGTGCGCGGGCTGCGCGGGGCGCCGCTTCGGGTCGTCCTCCCGGACGGATCGATCGCCGCCGAGGGCCGGCCGGGCGCGCCCATCATGACCATCGTCCGCGACGAGTTCTTCCACCGGCTGGCAGCGGACGGCAAGATCGGGTTCGGCGAGGCGTACATGGCCGGTGACTGGACCGCCGACGACCCGGCCGCGACGATGGGGGCCTTCGCCGCCCATGTCGAGCGGCTGCTGCCGGAGCCGTTGCAGCGCCTGCGGCGCCTGTACGAGCCGCGCATCCCCGCGCAGCAGCGCAACACCATTGCCGGAGCGGCCCGCAACATCGCCCGCCACTACGACCTCTCGAACGACCTGTTCGCCGCGTTCCTCGACCCGACGATGACCTACTCTGCGGCGGTGTTCGAGCCCGGTGACTCGCTCGAGGCCGCGCAGTCGCGCAAGTACGAGGCGCTCTGCCGGCTGGTCGACCTGGGCCCGTCCGACCGCCTGCTCGAGATCGGCACCGGCTGGGGCGGGTTTGCGATCCACGCCGCCTCGACCCGCGGCTGCCGGGTGACGACGGCGACGATCTCACGCGCCCAGGCCGAGCTGGCCCGCGAGCGGGTGGCCGAGGCGGGGCTGGCGGACCGCGTCGACGTGCTCTTGAGCGACTATCGCGAGCTTCGGGGCCGGCACACCAAGATCGTCTCGATCGAGATGCTCGAGGCGGTCGGCGAGGAGTACTGGCCGGTGTTCTTTTCGACCTGCGACCGGTTGCTCGAGCCCGGCGGATCGATCGGCCTGCAGACGATCACGATGCCGCATCGCCGCTACCTCGCATCGCGTCACGCCTACACCTGGGTGCACAAGTACATCTTCCCGGGCGGCCTGATCCCGTCACGTGAGGCGATCGACCGCGCCCTGCACGACGCCTCGTCGCTGCGCGTCACCCACCACGGTGAGATCGGCCACCACTACGCCACCACCCTGCGGATGTGGCGCCAGCGCTTTCTGGCGCAGCGCGAGCGGGTGCATGCGCTCGGCTTCGACCACACCTTCGTGCGGATGTGGGAGTTCTATCTGGCCTACTGCGAGGCTGGATTCGCGACCGGCGCACTCGGAAACGCGCAGCTGCGGCTGGCGCGCCCGTGAAGCTCGGCGACGGCAGCCGGGTGTGGGTGACCGGCGCCTCGAGCGGGATCGGCGCCGCCCTCGTCACGGAGCTGGCGGGGCGCGGATGCCGGGTGGCGGCGAGCGCGCGCCGGACGGAGTTGCTGGAGGAGCTGGCCGCAACCGCCCCGGGCGAGATCGTGCCCGTCCCGGCCGACGTGACCGATCGCGATGCGATGCTGGCCGCGGCCGAGAGCATTCGCGCGCGCTTCGGCGCCATCGACCTCGTCGTCCTGAACGCGGCCCACTGGGGGCAGTTCAAGGTCGAGACGTGGGACACCGAGGTCATCCGGCGGCACTTCGATACCAACGTGATCGGACTGGCGCACGGCGTCGAGGCGGTGCTCGCGGACATGCGCCGGCGCCGGTCGGGCGCGATCGCCGGGATGGCGAGCCTCGCGGGCTACCGCGGCCTGCCCCGCTCGGAGGCCTACGGCGCCACCAAGGCCGCCGAGATCAACATGCTCGAGTCGCTGCGGATCGACCTGCGCCCACTCGGCATCTCGGTCCACACCGTCTGCCCGGGCTTCGTCCGCACCGAACTGACCGCCAAGAACAGCTTCCCGATGCCGTTCATGCTCGAGCCCTCGGACGCCGCCCGCCGGATCGTGCGCGGGCTCGAGAAGGGCAAGGCCGAGATCGCCTTCCCGCTGCCGATGGTCGCGGCGATGAAGGTTGCGAAGGTCGTGCCGGTCAGGCTGTGGGCCGAGGCGTTCCGGCTGGTGCGGCTGCCCGACCGCTGACTGCGGACGCCACCGGCGCGCCCACCGCGTCCACGCGCTCGAGCCACGGGGTCGCCCCCAGCTGCGCGAAGGTCTCGCGCGCCTGATCGAGCAGGGGCCGCGCGTCGCCCTGACCGCCGTGGGCGACCAGCGATTCGGCGTGCTCGAGCCGGGCGACCGCCAGCCAGAAGGGGATGCCGAGCCCGCGTAGCAGTCCCTCGGCGACGGCGAACTCGACGTCCGCGGTCTCGGCGGACTCGGCCATGCGGCCGCGGAACCGGTGCGCGTGTGCGGCCATGAGGGGAGTGCGCATGCCCGCGGGCTGCCCCTCGATCATCGCCAGCAGCTCCTCCACCCTGTCGCGACGGCCGAGCACGAGGGCGGCCTCGACGGCGACCACAAGCCCCTGCTTCACGTTCTGCGGCCACGTCCCCATGAGACCCTGTGAAGCGACCGCGGCCTCGCCCCACCGGAGCGCCTCGTCATAGCGGCCCTCCGCGAGCGCGACGCTGCCCGAGCCCGCCGCGAAGCACGACCGCTCCTGGACGTCGACCGAGCCCTCGAGGCGGGCGTAGATGTCGCGCAGCGCACGCGCCTGCTCGAGCTCGCCGCGGTCGATGTGGATCGGCAGCACGGACGTCAGCGGGCTGATCAGCACGTGCCCGCTCGGAAGCTGCTCCTCCGGGAGCTCCTCGAACGCCGCGATCGCCTCATCCCACCTGCCGAGGTGGTAGAGGGCGTACGTCGACTCGCTCGTTGCAAACCAGATGTTCGGCCGGTCGCCGGAGCGGCGTGCGAGGGCGAGCGATTGCCCCAGGTAGCCCAGTGCATCCTCATAGCGGTCGTGCCCGAACGCGAGGTCGGACAGGTTTCCGAGCGCGGTGCCGGCCCGCTCGGTGAGACCCTGCTCGAGCGCGAGCTCCGCCGCGGCCCGGAGCAGGATCTCGGCCTCGCGCCGGCGCCGCGGGGCAACCAGGATGGCCTTCGCGCTCCATCCGCGGACCAGGATCTCGGGCAGCCCGAGCGCCTCGCCCATCTCGATGGCGCGCTCGATCAGCTCCGCCGCCTCGGGGATGCGCCCGACGAACAGGAGCGCGTTCCCCAGCCGCACCGTGAGCAGCGCGACATCCTCGTCGGCCTCGTCGTCGCCGATCACCGCCAGCGCGTCCTGCATGCGCGAGATCGCGAGCTCATGGCGACCGGCACGCTCGTCGACATAGGCCTGCCGGCTCGTGACCCGGGCCGCGGCGTGGGTGTTTCCGGCAGCGGCGTAGAGCGCGATCGCCTCCTCGAACCGGGCCTGCGACTCCTCGGCCAGCCCGGCGCGGGTCGCCATCTGCCCGGCCCTGTCGAGCAGCCCGGCCCGGCCGGCATCGTCATCGGTCAGTTCGGCGGCCTGCGCGAAGTAGCGCTGCGACTCGCCCGGCGCCCCCAGCGACTCCGCCCGCTCGGCGGCGCGCACGAAGAGCTCCCGCGCCCGGGCGCGCACCGTGTCGGCGTCCTCGGCGTCGGGCGCCGCCTCGAACGCGTCCAGGTAGTGCGACGCGAGCACCTCGACCAGCTCGTCGTCGTCGGCCGCGGTCGATTCGAGGTGCGTGGCGGCGGCGAGGTGCCGCAGGCGCCGCTCGCGCCGCGACAGCGTCTCGTAGGCGACGCGCCGCATCAGGTCCTGCAGGAACCCGTACTGGCCGTGCTCCGGCGAGCGCGGGTCGGCCTGGATCGACAGCACCTCCTTGCGCACGAGCCCCGCCAGGATCGGGTCGTACGCGGAGTCGTCGGTGCCCGCGATCGCGGCGAGCGCCTGCTTGGTGAACGTCTTTCCGAGCACCGCTCCGTTCTGCACCAGCAGCCGCTCGTCCGGCGTGAGCCCGTCCAGCCTGGCGGCGATGAGCGCGTGCAGCGTCTCGGGCACCTCCAGGGTCTCCACCGGCCCGGTCGCCCGGTAGACGCTCCCCTGCTGCACGAGATGGCCGCGGTCGAGCAGCATCCGCACCGTCTCGACGGCATACAGCGGGACGCCCTCCGAGCGGGCCAGGATCTGGCCGGCGAGGGCGTCCGGAAGCCCCGCGACCAGGCCGTCGAGCAGCTCGCGCATGGCGCGGTCCGGCAGCGGCTCGAGGTAGACCGAGGTGAAGTTGCGCTTGCCCGCGCCCCAGGTCGGCCGCTTCTCGACGAGCTCGGGCCGGGCGGCCGTGATCACATAGAGCGGCGAGTTGCGCGACCATTCGAGCAGGTGCTCGATGAAGTCGAGCAGCGAGGCGTCCGCCCACTGCATGTCCTCGAACGCGAGCACGGTCGGATAGACGTCGGCGAGGCGCTCGAAGAAGAGCCGCCAGGCCGAGAACAGGTCCTCGCGCTCGAACCGCGCCCCGCCCTCGACACCCAGCAGGTGCGCCACCCGCGGCTCCACGAAGGCGCGCTCGTCGGGATCGGGGACATGGGCGTCGAGGACGTCCGCGAGCTTGCCCAGGATGGCCTCGGAGGGCTCGTCCTCGCTGATCCGGCAGCGCATCCGCACCATGTCGGCCAGCGCCCAGTAGGTGACGCCCTCCCCGTACGACGGGCAACGGCCGCGGTGCCAGTAGATGACCTGGGCGAGGCCGTCGAAGTACTTGTAGAACTCCCACACGAGCCGCGACTTGCCGATGCCCGCGATGCCCGTCACCGACACGAGATGCGCGCGGCGCTCCTCGGCGCAGGCGTGGAACAGGTCCTTGATCTGGCGCAGCTCGCGCTCGCGGCCGACGAACGGCGCCTCGAGCCCCTCGGACTTGAGCGAGCCGCGCGCCCCCGAGACGATCCGCACGGCCCGCCACAGCCGGTGCAGGCCGATCTTGCCCTTGAGCTCGTGCTCGCCGGCGTCCTCGAACACCACCGTCGGCTCGGTCGCCCGCCGGGTCGAGTCGCCCACGAGCACCTGTCCTGGCTCGGCCAGCGCCTGCACCCGGGAGGCGGAGTTGACGACGTCCCCTGCGACCATGCCCTCGCCGACGGCGCCGACGGTGACCGTCGCCTCCCCGGTGAGCACGCCGGCCCGGACGCGGAGGTCGGGCACGCCGACCTCGTCGCCCAGGGCGCTCACCGCCGCCACCAGGTCGAGGGCCGCTCGGACGGCCCGCTCGGCGTCGTCCTCGGTCGCGTTGTGGGCGCCCCAGACAGCCATCACGGCGTCGCCGATGAACTTCTCGACGACCCCGCCGTAGAGCTCGATCAGCCGCCGGCAGGTGTCGAAGTAGCGCGAGAGGAGCGCCCGCACCTCCTCGGAGTCGCGGGCCTCGGACACGGTCGTGAACCCGACCAGGTCGGCGAACAGGACCGTCACCAGCCTGCGCTCGGTGGCGGGTTCCACGGGCGGGGCGGGTGGTGCCGGCGGCGGTTCCGCCCCGGGCGCTACGGGGGTGCCGCACTCACCGCAGAAGCGGTCCTCGGCGGTGACCGCCGCGCCGCACGCTGCACACGTCGCGGCCAGCGAGGTGCCGCACTCGCGGCAGAACCGCTTACTGGCAGGGTTTTCTGTCCCACAGGCTGCGCACAGCACCAGGCGAGTGTATCCAGATCCGCCGCTGGATACACTGCCAAGCCACCATGGCAGACACCCCCCGCACCCTGTTCGAGAAGGTCTGGGACGATCACGCGATCGGCGACGATTTGCTCTTCGTCGACCTGCATCTGGTACACGAGGTGACGAGCCCGCAGGCGTTCGAGGGGCTGCGGGTGGCCGGCAGGCGGGTGCGCCGGCCCGACCGCACGGTTGCCACCGCCGACCACAACGTGGCCACCGGCCCGGGCGATCCCGACGAGCTGTCGCAGACGCAGCTTGCGGCCCTCGACCGCAACTGCGCCGAATTCGGCGTCCGCCTGTACCCGCTCGGACACCGCCGCAACGGGATCGTGCACGTGATCGGGCCGCAGCTGGGCCTGACCCAGCCGGGTATGACGATCGTCTGCGGCGACTCCCACACGTCCACCCACGGCGCGTTCGGCGCGCTCGCGTTCGGCATCGGCACGAGCGAGGTCGAGCACGTGCTGGCGACGCAGACGCTGCCGCAGCGGCGGCCGCAGACGATGCGGATCGACTACCTGGGCGAGCTGGGACCGGGCTGCACCGCCAAGGACATGATCCTCGGCACGATCGGCCAGATCGGCACCGACGGCGCCGCCGGCCACGTGATCGAGTACACGGGCGCAGCCGCCCGCGGCCTCTCCATGGAGGGGCGGATGACGGTGGCCAACATGTCGATCGAGGCGGGCGCGCGCGCGGGCATGTTCGCCCCCGACGACACGACCTTTGCCCACATCGAGGGCCGGCCGGGTGCCCCCGCCGACTTCGACGCCGCCGTCGAGCACTGGCGCGGCTACGTCACCGACCCCGGCGCCGGCTACGACCACACGGTCACGGTCAATCTGAACGCGATCGCGCCGCAGGTCTCGTGGGGCACCAACCCCGCCCAGGTGGCGCCGATCACCGGCGTCGTGCCCGACCCCGCCGGCGAGTCCGACGAACGGGCGCTGGTGTACATGGATCTCCGCCCGGGCACGCCGCTGCGCGAGATCGCCATCGACCGGGTCTTCCTGGGGTCGTGCACCAACTCCCGCATCGAGGATCTGCGCGCCGCCGCGGCCGTGATCGACGGCCGCCGGGTGGCGCGCTCGGTGCGGGCGATGGTGGTGCCCGGATCGGTACAGGTTAAAGTTCAAGCTGAGAGCGAGGGTTTGGATAGGATCTTCACCGCGGCGGGCTTCGAGTGGCGCGGCGCCGGTTGCTCGATGTGCCTGGGCATGAACCCCGACATCCTGGCTCCGGGAGAGCGCTGCGCCTCGACCTCGAACCGCAATTTCGAGGGCCGCCAGGGCCAGGGCGGGCGCACCCATCTGATGAGCCCGGCCATGGCCGCTGCGGCCGCCGTCACGGGCCGCCTCACCGACGTCCGCGAGCTGGTGGCACTGTGAAGCCCGTCCGGGTCGTCTCCGGCCGCGTCGCCGCGCTCGACCGTTCATCGGTCGACACCGACCAGATCATCCCCAAGCAGTTCCTCAAGCGGATCGAGCGCAGCGGCTTCGGCGAGTTCCTGTTCTACGACTGGATGAAGCAGCCCGACTTCCCGCTGCGCCGGCCCGAGTTCGCCGGAGCGCCGATTCTGGCCGCCGGGCGCAACTTCGGCTGCGGCTCGTCCCGCGAGCACGCGCCCTGGGCGCTGCAGGACTACGGCTTCGAGGCGGTCGTGGCCGAGAGCTTCGGCGACATCTTCGCCACCAACAGCTCCAAGATCGGGCTCCTGACGGTGGCGCTCCCCGGCGACGCGATGCGCGAGCTGCTCGACTCCGCGCCAGCCGACGCGACCATCGACCTGGAGGCGCAGTCGGTCACGCTCCCCTCCGGCCGCCGGGTCGGGTTCGATGTCGACCCGGGCGTGCGCGAGCGGCTGCTGAACGGCTGGGACGACATCGCCATGACCGAGCTGCGGCTGGCCGAGATCGACCGCTACGAGGCCGAGCGCGAGCGCGACGGCCCGAACGTCCTGGCGATCTGAGCACCAAGCCGGGGACAGTCCCCGGTCGAAACCCGTCACGGCGCTGTCACGGCGAATGTTCGGGGACTGTCCCCGGTGTGCGGTTCCCGGGGCGGGGGTTCGGCCCGGTCGGTACGATCCCCCGCTGTGAACGTGGCCGTCCCCAAAGAGCACGCCGCGGGCGAGCGGCGGGTGGCGCTCACCCCTGACGCCGTGGGCCGGCTTGAGCCGCTGGGATTGACGGTGCTGGTCGAGACCGGCGCCGGCGATGCCGCGGCGCTGCCCGACGCCGTCTACCGCGAGGCCGGGGCGACAGTGGTCGACTCGGCCGCCGCCCTGTACGAGCAGGCCGACATCGTGGTTCGGGCCGGGCGTGTCGAGGCCGACGAGATCTCGGCGCTGCGACCCGGCACCGTCCTGATCGGATGGCTCTGGCCGCGCCTCAACCCCGAGCTCGTGCAGGCGCTGGTCGATGCCCGGATCACCTCGTTCGGGATGGAGTCGATCCCGCGGGCAACCCGCGCGCAGCGGATGGATGCGCTGTCTTCTCAGGCCACCGTCTCCGGCTACCGGTCGGTGATCCTGGCCGCCGAGGCGCTGCCCCGGTTCTTCCCCATGCTGATGACCGCAGCCGGCACGGTACCCCCGGCGCGCGTGCTGGTGCTCGGCGCCGGCGTCGCCGGATTGCAGGCGATCGCCACCGCCCGCCGCCTGGGCGCGGTCGTCTCGGCCTTCGACACCCGTCCGGTGGTCAAGGAGCAGGTCGAGAGTCTGGGCGCCGCGTTCGTCGAGCTGGAGCTCGAGGTCGCGGGTGCGCAGGACGCGCGCGGCTACGCCACCGCGCTCACCCCCGAGCAGCAGGAGCAGCAGCAGCACCTGCTGGAGCGCCACATCGCCGAGTCCGACGCGGTCATCACCACCGCGCTCGTGCCCGGCATGCCGGCGCCGAGGCTGATCCCCGCCTCGGCGGTGCAGGCCATGCGCGCGGGATCGGTGATCGTCGATCTCGCGGCCGAGACCGGCGGCAACTGCGAGCTCACCGAGCCCGGCGAGAGGGTGGTGCGCGAGGGTGTCACCATCATCGGCACGCTCAACCTGCCCGCCGGGATGCCGCTGCACGCAAGCCAGATGTACGCGCGCAACCTGTCCGCGGTGCTCGACCACCTGGTGGCCGAGGGCGAGCTGCGGATCGACCTCGAGGACGAGATCAACGCCGACGCGATCATCACCCATGAAGGCCGCGTCACCTCGCGGCTCCTCCAGACGGTGGCGGCGTGAACGAGCCGCTGCTGGTCGAGCTCACGGTGCTGGTGCTGGCCGGCTTCGTGGGCGTCGAGGTCATCTCCAAGGTCCCCACCACTCTGCACACACCGCTCATGAGCGGCACCAACGCCATCCACGGGATCGTCATCGTGGGGGCGATCCTGGTGGCGGGATCGGGCCACGGCGCGCTCACCACGACGCTCGGCACCATCGCGGTCGCCTTCGGCGCGTCGAACGTGGTCGGCGGCTTCCTGGTCACCGACCGCATGCTCGAGATGTTCAAGCGCAAACCGCGGGCCGTCCCGGAGGACACCGGAGACACGTCGGAGTGAGCCGGACGGATCTGATCGGCGCGGCGTACCTGCTGTGCGCGGCGCTCTTCATCATCGGCCTGAAACGACTCGGCTCGCCCGCCACCGCCCGGTCGGGCAACCGCCTGGCCGCGGTGGGGATGGCGTTTGCGATCGTCGCCACCCTGTTCGACCAGCGGGTGGTCAACTACGGGTGGATCGCGTTCGGCGCCGCCGTCGGCGGAATCGCCGGGGCGATCGGCGCGCGCAGGGTGAAGATGACCGCGATGCCACAGATGGTGGCACTGTTCAACGGCTTCGGCGGCGGCGCGGCCGCCCTGGTGGCATTCGCCGACTACCACGACACGGTCGGCCTGCCCGGCCACGTCTCGGCCAAGATCATCGTGTCGATCCTGTTCTCGTCGGTGGTCGGGTCGATCAGCTTCGCCGGCTCGATGGTCGCCTTCGGCAAGCTGCAGGAGGTGATCACGGGCTCGCCGGTCACGCTTCCCGGCCAGCGGGTGATCACGGGCGCGTTGTTCCTGGTGGTGCTGGCCATCTGCGTCCTGCTCGGGACGGGCCACGAGAGCCAGGCGCTGCTCGCAATCGCGATGGTCATCTCGCTCGTCCTGGGCGTCCAGATGGTGATGGCGATCGGCGGCGCCGACATGCCGGTGGTGATCTCGCTCCTGAACGCGTTCACCGGCCTTGCGACGGCGTCGACCGGATTCGTGCTCTCGAACAACGTCCTGATCATCGCGGGGATGCTCGTCGGCGCGTCGGGCACGCTCCTCACCCAGATGATGGGCCGGGCGATGAACCGCACCATCACAAACGTCGTCTTCGGAGCGTTCGGCACCGGCGGGGGCACCGCCATCGCCGGCCCGGGCGGCATCGACGGCCAGGTGAGGGCGACGACCGCCGACGACGTCGCCGTCATGCTCGCCTACGCCCGCCGCGTGGTGATCGTGCCCGGGTACGGACTCGCCGTCGCGCAGGCTCAGCACAACGTGCGCGAGCTCGCCGATCAGCTCGAGCGGCGGGGCGTGGACGTCCGCTACGCCATCCACCCGGTCGCCGGGCGAATGCCGGGGCACATGAACGTGCTCCTGGCCGAGGCCGACGTCCCGTACACCCAGCTCTACGAGATGGACGACATCAATCCCGAGTTCGCGCGCACGGACGTGTCGCTCGTGATCGGCGCAAACGATGTGGTCAACCCCGCCGCCAAGAACACGCCCGGCAGCCCGATCTACGGCATGCCCATCCTGAACGTCGATCAGTCGACGGCGGTGGTCGTGCTCAAGCGCAGCATGAACACCGGGTTTGCCGGCATCGAGAACGAGCTCTTCTTCGACCCGAAGACCTCGATGCTCTTCGGGGATGCCAAGGCGTCTGTCAGCAGCCTCACCGCCGCCGTCAAGAACGCCTAGCTCGTAGGTGGGGCGGCGGGGGCCGGCGTGGACCGGCTCACCCGCCGCGTGGAACCTACGACTCCGGTGTGTCCGACGTGCTGGACGGCATTGCGAACCTGCCGCCCATCTCGTACGCGCCGTATGCGGCGACGAGGGCCGCGATGATGGTCAGCCAGAGCCCGATGGCGGTGTGGCTGTGATGATCGATGAACTCGAAGACGCCCATCAGCGCGGTGAACACGCTCGCGATGAGGATCGCCATCGGCAGCGGCACCGGCAGGTCGGGGCCGTTGGGGATGAAGAGCAGGACGGCGCCGGCCAGCATCACCAGCGATCCGAGCACCGCCAGCTTGCCGATGAAGTTCACGTCCCACGCGCTGGCGGTCGCGGTGATCGAGCCGAACGACCCGACATTGACCGTAATCGAGTACCAGTCAAGAAACAGGGTGCCGATCAGCGCGAGCACCGTGCCACCGACAATTATCCATTGGCTGCGGGACACTTTTGACCAGTCCATAACCACACTCCCTTGCGAAGACGACGAGAGGAATCTGCCCTTCGTTCGTCGCATACGCGACGAATCCTCTCAAGACTACAGGCGTGCAAGCAGCGCTGCCAGAAGCCCGGTGCGCTCCGTTATCGACTCGAGCGAGACGCGCTCGTCGAGGGCGTGGGCGCCCGCGCCGTTGGGCCCGAGGCCGTCGATCACCGGCGTCCCGACCGCGGCGGCGAAGTTGCCGTCGGATCCGCCGGGCGATGCGTTCTCGTCCAGTTTGATCCCCGCGTCCGCGGCGATCGCGATGGCGCTGCGGACGAGCTCGGCACCCGCGCCCGTCTGCACCATCGGCGGCCGGGTGACACCGCCCGTGACCGTCAGCACGGCGCCGTTCAGGTGGGGCTGCAGGGAGCGGAGCGAATCCTCGACGGAACGCTGGTCGTCCGCCGTCCAGGCGCGGGCGTCGATCCGGGCCCAGGCCTCGCCGGCCACGACGTTGTCGCCGGTGCCGCCGCCGACCTGGCCGACGTTCGTGCGGATGCCCCTGGCCGGGTCGCCCAGCGCGTGCACCGCGATGGTCTGGTGCGCCAGCTCCTCGACGGCCGAGACGCCCGCCCGGGAGCCGTTGCCGGCGTGGGCGGCTCGCCCGCGGATGTGGAGCTGGTAGCGGGCCAGTCCGGAGCGGCTCGTGGTGATGGTGCCGTCCTTGACGGGCGGCTCGAGCACCAGCACGGCCCGCGCGCTCCTGGCGATCTCCTCCACCAGGGGGCGGCCGCTGGGGCTGCCGATCTCCTCATCGGCGGTGATCAGCACCTGCACGGGCCGCCGGGGCTCGCCGATCGACCGCAGCGCCTCGAGCCCGATCACGATGCCGGCCTTCATGTCCAGGGCGCCGGGCCCCCAGGCGTAGCCGTCCTCCACCCGGAACGGCATCGACGGCAGGGTGCCGGCCGGCCAGACCGTGTCCATGTGCGCCACCAGCACCAGCGGGGGGCCGTCGTTTGGCCCGAACTGTGCAGTCAGGTGCAGACCCCGCGGCGTGACCGTGGCGCCGAGCCCCTCGAGCTCGGCGGCCAGGAAGCGCCCAATGTGGCCGATCCGCTCCGGATCGCCGGTGGGGCTTTCCAGCTCGACCAGCCGGCGCAGAAGCTCGACCGCGTCCATCATCGGCGAAAGCGTATCCGGTGCCGGTGACCGCCGCAGCGGCCACCGGCACCCACGCCTGACTACTGCACGAGCCGGGAGCTGCCCGCCGCGATATCCGACGCGATCTGCTGGAAGATCGTCGTCAGGTTCGAGCGGAATCGGATCGGGGTAGTAGTCCCCGGGACTCGCCATCTCCTGCATCGCGGTGATCGAGGTGATCGCGGCGACTCGTCGTTCTGCTGGTAAGTCTGGCAGGCCGTTCCGGAGTCCTCGGTCGGGCCATAGAGGATCGTGTAGACGAGCATCTTGGCATTGCCGGCAGCCGCCCTTGTAGGCCGTGGCGTCGTTCACCGCCGGTCTGGCACGGCTGCATGCAGTGCGGGTCGGAGTCGGGCGTGGTCACGGTCTTTCCCTTACAACCGTCTTCACGTCCTGGCAGCTCTGGCCCTCGTTGGCCGCGCCGTCGGAGAGCACCACCATGATCTTCTGGACGCCCGTGCGGCCGTCCTTGATGAGCTCGGCGTCCGCGGCTGCCATCGCGCTCGGCGTAGCCGGTCTGGCCGCCGGCCTTCATACAGATTGATGTCGCTCACGAGCGGCGAGCTCGTGACGAGCGCGCCCGGACGTCGTCATGTAGTTGTACTCGATCGGTGATGACGGCGTAGGTGAGGATCACGGTAGCATCGGCGTGGGATCGCTGTAGGGCGTGTTGCCGGCCAGTGGGTCGGCCGGTAGGACTCGCCGGGCTCGGCGTTGCAGAGGTCCGACGTGCCGTTCATGTCGGGGGGCAGGACGGCCAGGCCGACTAGTCGGCAGTCGGGTCGAGGCCGGGCAGGAAGCCCTCGTCAGCAACCCGGTCTTCAGGTTCGCGACTTGTTGTCGCGGCCATCGATCCGGTGCGGTCGAGGACGAGCATGATGTCGAGCGGCATCTCGCCGCAGGGAGAGCACGCCTGCGCATGGGCACTCAGGGAGATGGTCGTGAACCCGAGCAGCTTCAAAAGGTATGTGGGCACGTTCGCCGTCTCGTTCACCGTCACCGTGTTCGGGTACGTGCACGTGAACTGGCCCTGCGTGACGCAGGTCGCGGTGACGCTCTGGGTCACGTTGGCCACGGGAACACCGGTGATCGGGTTCTTGCCACCCGACTGCGAGCCGTACGACTGCGCCGCCGAGATCGCATTGGCCGCGATCGGCGGATAGGACATCGTCAGCTGGCCGGCACCCGCCGCGGCCGAGGCGTCCGTCGAAGCCTGCAGCGCCTGCTGCACGCGATAGGCGTTGCCGAGGTCGATGACCAGGCCCGCAAAGATCAGCATCGTGAACATGAACACCACCACGAGCGGCAGGGTCTGACCGGACGTCGCCCTGAGTGCGTGCATACCCGAGCGCCGGCGTGGCGCGGCAGGGGCAACGGTCGGCTCCGGGCGTTCGAGGGGGGTGGGCGTCACTCTGACTGCCTCCCTGGAAGGTGGTTCTTGGCGCGATGCCTCCCCACCGACACGGGATCGGTGGAGGGTGCGTACACGTCACACCATCGGAGGCGGGCGCCGATTCCTCAATCACCCGTATGGGGTTGGGCTGTGCCGGTGGCCGCCGGGGCGGCCACCGGCATAGGCGCGTGCCCTACTGGACGAGCCGGGAGCTGCCCGCCGCGATATCCGACGCGATCTCCTGGAAGATCGTCTGCAGGTTGGCCGGATTCGGGTCGGGGTAGTAGTCGCTGGGACTGGCCATCTCCGACATGGCGGTCTGCGGCGTGATCTGGGGCGACTCGGTGTTGCCCGTGAAGTCCGTGCAGTCACCGTAGTCCTCGGTCGGGCCGTACAGAATCGTGTAGATCCAGATGTTGTTGGGCGCCGCCTTGAGCGTGGCGGCCTCGTTCACCCCGGCCTGGCACGGCTGCATGCAGTCGACCGACGTCGGCTGGGCGCTGCAGTCCTGGCCGGTGTTCGCGGCGCCGTCCGACAGGAGCACGATCACCTTCTGCACGCCGGACCGGCCGTCGGCAGTCAGCTCCTGTGCGGCCGCCGCCATCGCGTCGGCGTACTCGGTGCTGCCGCCGGGCTGCATGCACGACTGGATGTCGGACACGAGCGGGTCGTTGTTGACGAGCGCGCCCTGGAGCGTCAGGTAGCTGTACTCCATCGGGTTGATGATGTCGTAGGTGGGGTTTGCCACCGTGTAGCCCATCGAGGTCGTGATCGTCTGGGATTGCCTGCTTCTGCCGCTGCCGGTGGTGTACGTCCAGTTGGTGCTCTGCTGTCCGTCGGTGTTGGGGTTACAGGGGTTGCTGCCCGCCGAGGTGTCGGGGGGCAGGACGGCCAGGCCAAGCTGGTCGGCGGTGGGGTCGAGGCCGGGCAGGAAGCCCTGCGTCAGCCCCTGCTGGAGGTCGGTCCACTTGTTGTCCGAACTCATCGATCCCGTGCGGTCGACCACCAGCATGATGTCGAGCGGGATCTCGCCGCAGGGCGAGCACGCCTGGGCATGGGCATTCAGCGAGATCGTGCTGAACCCCAGCAGCTTCAAAAGGTATGTGGGCACGTTCGCCGTCTCGTTCACCGTCACCGTGTTCGGGTAGGTGCACGTGTACTGGCCCTGCGTGACGCAGGTCGCGGTGACGCTCTGGGTCACGTTGGCGACGGGAACACCGGTGATCGGGTTCTTGCCACCCGACTCCGAGCCGTACGACTGCGCCGCCGAGATCGCATTGGCCGCGATCGGCGGATAGGACATCGTCAGCTGGCCGGCACCCGCCGCGGCCGAAGCGTCCGCCGAGGCCTGCAGCGCCTGCTGCACGCGATAGGCGTTGCCGAGGTCGATGACCAACCCCGCAAAGACCAGGATCGTGAACATGAACACGCAGACGAGCGGCAGCGCCTGACCAGACGTGGCCGCAAGGCCGCGCGTGCGTGAGGGCCGTCCTGCGACGGTGGGGGCTGAATCGGTTCGCTGCGGGGGTTCAACGGGGGTGGGCGCCATTCACTGCCTCGCTCGAAAGGGGTGGGTACTCAAAAAATCGGAGCTCAGCCCCGATCTCTCAATCACCCGAATGGGGCGAAGCGTCTTACTCGCCTAGAGGCGACGAGCTCGGCCAGCTCGTCGTCACCCAGATCGGAGAGCGCCGACTCGACGCCGCGATCGACGATCCGGGTCGCCAGGTCGCGCTTGCCGGCGATCAGCTGGTCGATGCGCTCCTCGATCGTCCCGGCGCAGACCATCCTGTGCACCTGCACGACCCGGGTCTGGCCGATCCGGTGGGCGCGGTCGGAGGCCTGATCCTCGACCGCCGGGTTCCACCAGCGGTCGAAGTGGAACACGTGGCTCGCATTGGTCAGGTTCAGTCCCAGGCCGCCCGCCCGCAGCGACATCACCAGCACTCGCGGCTCGCCGCCGGGCTGCTGGAACCCGTCCACGATCCGCTCCCGCCCCGCCCGCGGCGTCGAGCCGTCCAGATGCAGGAGCTCTCCGGCCAGCTCGCGCTCGAGGTGCTCGGCGAGCAGCTTTCCCATCACGGCGTACTGCGTGAAGACGAGCGCGCTATCGCCCTCGTCGACCACCTCGGCCAGCATCTCGGTCAGCCGGTCGAGCTTGCCCGAGCGGCCGGCCAGCGTCCCGTGCCGGCCGAGCGCATGCGCCGGGTGGTTGCAGACCTGCTTCAGGCGCGTGATCAGGGCCAGGACGTTGCCACGGCGCTCGATCCCCGACATGCCCCGGACGCGGCCGAGCATCGCATCGATCGTCGCCTGGTAGAGCGCCGCCTGTTCGACCGTGAGCGTGCAGAACTCGGTCGAATCCTGCCTGGGGGGCAGGTCGGGCAGCACCGAGGGGTCGGTCTTGCGCCGCCGCAGCAGAAAGGGCCCCGTCATCCGCCGCAGCGCCTCCTCGGCGCGTCCGTCGGCCCGGCGCTCGATCGCATTTGCGAACAGGCGCCGGAAGCCGGTGCGCGTGCCCAGCAGGCCGGGATTGAGGACATGCATGATCGACCACAGGTCATCGAGCCGGTTCTCGACCGGGGTGCCGGTCAGCGCGACCCGATGGCCGGCCTCGATCGCACGGGCCGTCTGCGCCGCCCGGGTCAGCGGGTTCTTGATCGCCTGCGCCTCGTCCAGCGCGAACATCCGCCAGCTGGACGCCGACAGCATGCGGCGGTCGCGCGGGAGCAGTGCGTAGGAGGTCAGCACCACGTCCCAGTCCTCGAGGTCGGCCGCGCGGGAGGTGCGGTCGGGGCCATGGTGGATCAGCGTGCGCAGGCCGGGCGCAAACCGGTGCAGCTCGCGCTGCCAGTTCCCGAGCACCGAGGTCGGGCACACGATCAGCGCCGCCCGGTCGTCGTCGTCGCTTCGGTCGAGCAGGTACGCGATCAGCTGCACGGTCTTCCCCAGCCCCATGTCGTCGGCCAGGAGCGTCCCGAGACCCAGCTCGCGCATCCGCACGAGCCAGCCGAGGCCCGCCTTCTGGTAGGGCCGCAGCTCGCCCTCGAACGCCGCCACGGGCTCGACCGGCCGCCGCAGCGCCGGATCGCGCAGGCGGGCCGCGAGGCCTGACAGATCGCCCTCGCTCTCGACAACCGAGACGACCATTCCGCGCACATCTGTCGACCCGGCCAGGGCGGCGCCGAGCGCCGTCATGGCGGGCAGGCCGGGGCTGTGCAGCACCGTCGCGGCCAGTGCCCGGGCACGGGCCAGCGCCTTCGGGTTGAGCGCGCGCCACTCGCCCCCCAGCCGCACCAGCGGCTGCGTCGCGGCGGCGAGCGCCCGCAGCTCCTCGACGCTGATCTCGTGGCCCCCGAGCGACGCGTGCAGGTCGTACCGGACGACGCCGCTGAGCTGCAGCGAGCCGCCCGCGAGCTCCAGCCTGGCATCGTCCAGCTCGAGATCGCGCTCCTCCGACACCTCGGCAGGCAGCTCCACGCGAGCGCCTGCGAATTCCAGTGCCGAGGTCGCGAGGCGAAGCTCGATCACGCCCTCCTCGGCCATCGAGACGACCCCGTCCACCGCCCTGCCGAGGGGTGCGAAGACATGGGCCGCGCGGCGCAAAAGCTCCGGGTCGTCGGGAGTCGCCCGCAGCAGCCAGCCGCCCTCACCGCCGGTGGGCAGCTCGAGCCGCAGCTGCAGCGGCGCCAGCGAGTCGCGCAGCCGCACGACCGGCGCCGCCATGCCCAGGTCGGGGGCGACCGCGCGCAGCAGCGGCTGCAGGATGGCCAGGTCGACTCCGGAGAGCTGGACATCGCCGGCCCGCAGCAGCTTGGGATCGCGCACCGCGGCCGCGAGCGCGCGCATGCTCGAATCGACGAACCCCTCGACCGCCGCCTCGGGGGCGAGCGCCTCCGGCTCCTCGGCGTCGCCCTGCTCGACCACCGCGTACCCCGCCTCGGGGAAGGCGGCGGCAAACCGGCTCAGATCGGGCACGGTGCCGCCCGCGAGCACGGCCTGCTCGACCACCCTGGCCGCCAGCCGCCACGCCCGCACAGACGCGCTGGACGACCCGTTACGGTCGGTGAGCAGGTAGGCCAGTCCCGGCAGAGCGCCCAGACAGCGCATTTCGACAGACCGGCGCCGGCCGCCGACCGCAACGGTCTGGCTCAGCCGCCGCAGCGTGTCGGGCAGCCCCAGCTCGGACAGGAGATCGGCCCAGCCGCCCGGCGTGAGGGGCGAAAACGAGTACAGGCCGAGCACCGGTTCCTCCACCCCACGCGGGACGAAGGCCAGCTCGAGCGGCGCCCGCCGCGCGGTTGATGTGGAGGGTAGGGACAAAATTGGTACGGTAGCCGGAGATGCATCTGCGGCTGACCATCAACGATCAGGTTCACGAGGTGTCGGCCGAGCCGCATCGCTCGCTGGCGGACGTCATCCGCACCGACGCCGCGCTCACCGGCACCAAGGTCGCCTGCGGCGAGGGCACGTGCGGCAGCTGCACCGTGCTCGTGGACGGCCGGGCCGTGCTCTCGTGCCTCACGCTGGCCGTCGCGTGTGACGGCGCCGACGTGCGCACCGTCGAGGGCGGCGGAGACGACCTGCTCGAGCGCCTGCGCGAGGCCTTCGTCGCCGAGGACGCGTTCCAGTGCGGCTTCTGCACGCCCGGCCAGCTGCTCGCGGCCGTGGCGCTGCTGCGCTCGACGCCCCACCCGACCGCCGGTGAGATCCGGGCCGGGATGAGCGGCAACCTGTGCCGCTGCGGCGCCTATCCCGCGATCCAGCGCGCCGTTGCCCGCGCGGCCGGGGCGGCCTGACATGGCACGGCTCGTGCGCACCCAGGTCGAGATGGAGGGCCGCTACGAGGATCGCTGGACGCTCGTCGAGGACGACGCCAGCCCCGAGTACGACCCCAGCGAGTACCTGGCGGTCGTCGGCCACCCGCACACCCGCGTCTCGGCCCCCGCCCGGCTCTCGGGGTCGGCCCGGTTCATCACAGATATCAGCTTGCCGGGGATGCTGTACGCCGCCGTGCTGCGCAGCCCGCATGCCAACGCCCGCGTCACCTCCCTCGACCTCGCGGCCGCCGCGGCGCTCCCGGGCGTCCGCGCGGTGATCGGCCCGGGCGACGTGCCCGACCGCGACCGCCGGCCGGTGCTGACCGACGCGCCGGAGTACGCCGGCGCGGCGGTGGCCGCCGTGGCCGCCGACTCGCCGGAGCACGCCGAGGAGGCGCTCGCGGCTCTGGCGCCGGCATGGGAGCCGCTCGCGTTCGTGTGCGACCTCGACGACGGCCTCGCCCGCCAGAACTTCACCGCCGAGCCGTCCGAGACCTCACGCGGCGACGTCGACGCCGCCCTGGCGGGCGCCGCGGTGGTCGTCGATGCCGAGTACCGCACGCCCGCGCAGCTGCAGAACGCGCTCGAGACCCACTCCGCGGTGGCCGCCTGGGAGTCGGGCGGACTGACCGTGTGGTCGTCGACGCAGGGCATCTTCGCGGCCCGTGACGAGCTGGCCGCGGCATTCGACCTCGAGCCCGACGACGTGCGGGTGGTGTGCGAGTTCATGGGCGGCGGGTTCGGGGCGAAGCAGGGCGCCGGCGCGGAGGGCTTCCTCGCCGCCGAGCTGGCCCGGCGCAGCGGCCGGCCCGTCCGGCTCGTGTTCTCGCGCCGCGACGAGAACGTGACGGCCGGCTACCGCTTCCCCACCGCCCAGACCTACCGCATCGGCGCCGACGCCGACGGCCGCCTGGTCGGGATCGAGAGCTCCGCCGTGATCGGGATCGGCGTCCACGGGTGGGTGTTCCCTGTCCTGAACCCGGCCGAGACGCTGTACGCATGCGAGAACGTGCGCTCGATGGTGCTGCCGGTCAAGCTCAACCTCGGCTTCTCGAACGCGTTTCGGGCGCCGGGGGTGATGGAGGGCACGTTCGGGTTCGAGCAGGCTATGGACGAGCTGGCCGAGGTGCTCGGCATCGACCCGCTCGAGATCCGGCTGCGAAACGGCGCGGCGGTCGAGCAGGCGAGCGGCCGCCCGTACACCTCCAAGCACCTCGAGACGTGCCAGCGGCGAGTGGCCGAGCTGGCCGGCTGGGCGGACCGCGACACGCTGCGCACGGACGGCCGCATCCGGCGCGGAATGGGGATGGCGAGCCAGATCTGGTGGGGCGGAGGCGGCCCGCCCGCCCATGCCACCGTCCGCCTCGGCCGCAGCGGGCGGCCGACGCTCGTGTGCGGCTTCCAGGACATCGGCACCGGCACGATGACAGCATGCGCGGTGATCGTCGCCGAGTCGCTCGGCGTCGCCGTTGACAGCGTCCGCGTCCGGGCCGGCGATACGGCCGGATCGGGCTACGGGCCGACGTCGGGCGGGTCGATGACGCTGGCGTCGGTGGCGCCCGCGGTGCGCTCGGCCGCCCACCACGTCCGGTTGCAGCTGCTCGACCTGGCCTCGGACATGTTCGAGATCTCGGCCTCCGATCTCGTGCTGCGAGACGGCGCGGTCGGATCGCGCGACGGCACGCTCCACCACGAGATCACCGAGATCACGGGCAAGCTCGGCGACGCCTCGTTGGTGGGGCACGGTTCACGGGGGCCGAATCCCGACGACATGCGCATCCACACGTTCGGCTGCCAGGTCGCCCAGGTGGCCGTCGACACGCTCACGGGACGGCTCGTGGTGGAGCGCGTGTGGGCGGTGCACGACGTCGGCCGGATCATCAATCCGATGGGGGCCATGAGTCAGGTCACCGGCGGCATCATGCAGGCGGTCGGGTTCGCCCTGAGCGAGGAGCGCGTGGTCGACCCGACCACCGGCACCGTCGTGAACGCGGGCTTCGAGGACTACAAGGTGCCGACGATGGCGGATACGCCCGAAATCGTCTGCGAGTTCGTCGACACGCCCGATCCCCACCTCGCACTGGGCGTGAAGGGCCTGGGCGAACCGCCCATCATCCCCACCGCCGCGGCGATCGGAAACGCCTTCGCCCACGCGACCGGGGTGCGGCTGCGCGAGGCGCCGTACACGCCGCGGCGGGTGCTCGAGGGGCTGGGGCAGTGAGGCCGTTCACCTACTCCCGGCCCGAGTCGGCGGCGGCGGCGGCCGAGCGCCTGAACGCTCCCGGGGCGCGGGCGATGGGCGGCGGCACCGACCTTCTCACCCAGCTGCAGCGCGGCATCCGGCCGGCCGCTGAGGTGGTCGACCTGCGCGGCGCCGGCCTCGAGGGTATCGAGGCCGACGGAGACGCGCTGCGGATCGGTGCGGCCACGCGGATCGCCGACGTCGCCCGCCATCCCGGTGTCGGCGCGCAGGTACGCCGTGCTCGCCCAGGCGGCCGGCTCGGTCGGCTCCCCGCAGCTGCGCGAGATGGGCACGGTTGCGGGAAACCTGTGCCAGGCCGTCCGCTGCTGGTACTTCCGCCACCCCGACCTCCAGTGCTGGCTGCGCGGCGGCGATACCTGCTATGCCCAGATCGGCGATCACCGCAAGCACGGCCTCGAGCCGGGCGACTGCATCTCGGTGGCGCCGTCCGACCTGGCCGCGGCGCTGCTCGCATTGGACGCGGTCGTGACGACCGACCGGCGCGAGCGCCTCCCGCTGGCCGATCTGTACCGCCGGGCAAGCGCCGAGGACCGCTCCACCATCGCCCTCGAGCCGGGCGAGCTGATCACCGCCGTGACCGTGCCCCGGCCGCCGGAGGCGAGCGCATACGTGCGCGCCGGCGAGCGCGAGGCCTGGAGCTTTGCCCTGTGCGCGGTCGCGGCCGCCCGCATCTCGGGTGGCACCCGGCTCGTGGCGATCGGCGTCTCCAACCTGCCCCGCCTGCTCGACCCGGCCGACCCGCTGGCCGGCCTGCCCGGCCTCGAGATGACCGCCTGGAAGCGCCGCCTGCTCCAAACCCTGTCGGCGGACGCGCTCGCCGCCCTGGGCTAGCCCCCAAGCGGGGACAGTCCCCGGTTGGTTGGCGGGTCGAATTTGGCGCACTATTGTGACACCGTGATCCGACTCGCCCCCGTCGCGGCGGCGCTCTGCCTCGCCGCCCTGGCCGTCCCCGCCACCGCGACCGCCATGCCGCTGCCGCAGGTGGCGGTCAAGGCCAAGCCGCCGCCGGTCAACGAGGAATCGCCGTCGGCCGCGGCCGGCGAGTTCGCCTGGGTGCAGAACTCGAAGCTCCACCCCCACCTCTACAACGTGTACGCCCAGGTCGGCGGGGGCACCCGTGTCCGCGTGAACGCCCCCGGGACGCAGGCCGGCCTCGGGACGGGAATCGACGGCCACACCCTGGCGTACACCCAGGTGCGCGGCGCCCAGCAGAGCATCCGCCTCTACGACCTCCAGACACACAGCCGCGGCGGCCCGCCTGCAGGCGTGAACACGCCGAACATCGAGGACGAGCCCTCCATCTCGGGGAACTGGCTGCTGTTTCACCGGCTCGAGGATGGGTCGTCCCCCGGCCAGCAGGTGCTCCTGGCAAACCTGACGACCGGCGCGACCCGCGTGCTGGCATCGCTGCCGGGCGGGCGCGGCTTCCTCGAGGCCGGCCAGGTGAACGGCAACTTCGCCGTCTTCACCCAGTCCAGGACGGGCACGGCGTTCAACGTGTGGCTCTACAACATCGCCCAGAGGACGCTGACCGTGATCCCAAACCCGCTCGGCAGGATGCACACGGCGGCCGCGGTGAATCCGTCTGGGACGGTCTACTTCGAGCAGAGCGGCGGGGGCTGCGGACGCAACGCCACCGTCGAGGAGTACCCCGTCGGCGGGCCGATGTCGGCGGCGGGCACGCTCAGGCCGGGGATCGACCTGTTCCACCCGTTCCTGTTCGAGAACGGCTCGCTCGACAGCTTCCTGTTCGCCAAGATCCACTGCCGCGGCGGCGGGATCGACATCTACAAGACGCTGTTCAGCTAGCGCTCCGCGCGGGTGACGGCGCCCTCGCTGGCCGACGACACGAGCGCCGCATACTTGGCGAACACGCCGCGGGTGTACCTGGCGGGCGGCGGAGTCCAGTCGCGCAGGCGGGCGCCGATCTCGTCGTCGGAGAGCTCGAGGTCGAGCTCGCGGGCGGTCGACGTCGAGCACGATCGTGTCGCCGTCGCGGACGACCGCGAGCGGGCCGCCGCGGGCCGCCTCGGGCGCGATGTGGCCCGACCATCAGGCCGTGGGTGGCGCCCGAGAAGCGGCCGTCGGTGATCAGCGCGACCTCGTCGCCGAGGCCCTCGCCGACGAGCGCGGCGGTGACGTGCAGCATCTCGCGCATGCCCGGGCCGCCGGCGGGGCCCTCGTAGCGGATCACGACCACGTCGCCGGGCTCGATCGAGCGCGCCTTGACCGCGGCGAAGCAGTCCTCCTCGGAGTCGAACACGCGCGCCGGCCCGCTGTGGTAGAGGCGCTCGTGGCCGGCGAGCTTGACGACGCACCCTCCGGCGCGAGCGAGCCGCGCAGGATGGCGAGCCCGCCGGTCGGCTTGAGCGGCGTCTCGCCAGGGCACGACGACGTCCTGCCCGGGCGTCTCGACAGCGGCCTCGGCGACCTCGCCGAGCGTGCGGCCGTCGACGCCGCGGGCGCCCGCCGTGCGACGAGGCCGGCTCGCGACGAGCTCGCGGGCGACCAGGCCGACGCCCGCCGGCCTCGTACATGTCGGTGGCGACGTAGCGGCCGCCCGGCTTGAGGTCGGCGACGATCGGCGTGCGGGCGGCGATCGCGTCGAAGTCGTCGAGCTCGAGCGGGACGCCGAGCCTCGCGCGCGATCGCGAGCAGGTGCAGGACGCCGTTGGTCGAGCCGCCCGAGCCGGCGACCGCGGCGATCGCGTTCTCGAACGCCTCGCGGGTGAGGATCTGCGACGGGCGCATGTCGTCGCGCGACGAGCTCCATCGACCAGCTCGGCCGCCCTCGCGCGGCCGCCTCGCGGCTTGCGCGGTTGGGTCGCCGGGATGCCGGAGAGGCCGCGCGGGCTGATGCCGAGGAAGTCGATCACGAGCGCCATCGTGTTGGCGGTGAACTGGCCGCCGCAGGCGCCGGCGCCGGGGCAGGCGACCGACTCGAGCGCGTGCACCTCGCTCGTCGGTCATCGTGCCGGCGGCGCGGGCACCGACCGCCTCGAACACGTCCTGGATGGTGACGTCGCGGCCCTCGTAAGCGCCCGGGTGCGATCGAGCCGTTGTAGAACACGAGCCCGGGGACGTCGAGCCGGCGCGAGCGCCATCGCCCCGGCCGGGATCGTCTTGTCGCAGCCGACGATGCAGACGAGCCCGTCGAGCAGGTGGCCGCGAACGACGAGCTCGATCGAGTCGGCGATCAGCTCGCGCGAGATCAGCGAGGCGCGCATGCCCGTCGGTGCCCATCGAGACCCCGTCGGAGATCGAGATCGTGTTGAACTCGATCGGCGTGCCGCCCGCCGGCGCGGATCCCCGTCCTTGACGTGCCGGGCGAGCACGCGCTGGTTGAGGTTGCACGGCATCGTCTCGATCCACGTCGTGGCGACGCCGACGAGCGGCTTCGCCAGATCCTCGTCGGTGAAGCCGACCGCCTTCAGCATCGCCCGCGCCGGGGCGCGGTCGACGCCGTCGGTGAGCGCCGCGCTACGGCGCTTGGCGGGATCGGACGGGCGGTCGTACGGGTCGTGCGGCACGGCGCGACAAGCCTACAGCGTCATCACTCCGGCGGCGCCTCGACCGCAACGTACAGACCCCACGCCCGGCCCGAGTCGAAGAGCTCGTCGGGATCGACGTCGCCCACCTCGCCGAGGACGTGCGGGGCCGGGTCGTCGGGGGTGCTGCCCCACACGAATCGTCGCAACGGCTCCACCTCGGGCTGCGCGAGATGGTCGCCCCGCTCCTGCGCCGCCAGCAGCTCCTCGCCCGCCGGGCCGTCTGCGTATCCCTTGCCCATCTCCCAAGTGTAGAGCCCCGTGAATACATGGGGCCTGGCCCCTTGTATTCACGCCCCGCCCACGCACTCCGCATTTGCGCCAAAAGGGGTCTGACCCCTTTTGGCGCGACACGGCCGCAGGCCGCGGGCGGTGAAGGTCGACAAAACCGTAGGACGGGGACATTGCTCGTCCCCCGACGGTTTGTTCGGGGGCCCGAGCGGTGTCCCCACGCCAGCCGCCGCGTCACGAGAGACCACCAACCACCGAGGGCGTGAACGGTCAGAACACCACGCTCTTACGGCTGAATATTGAGTGCCTGGCACCGGGTATTCATGCGAGCCCAGCAGACCACCAAGCCCCGACACGCTCGTGGCGTTACAGCGCCCGCCGAAGCAGGCTGACGAGCTCGTCCCGGCCGGGCGGAGGCGTCATCCGCCGCAGCTCCGGGCGGTCGAGGGCGGCGTCGGCCACCTCGCCCAGCTGGGCCTCGATGACGCCGAGCTCGGACAGGCGCCGGATGCCGCCGCCGAGCTCCGCCACCTTCGCCGCGATGCCGTCGACGGGGACGCCGATTGCCACGGCCAAGGCCTCGACGGCGGCGGGCTCGCGCCGGTGCATCACGACGAGCACATGGGGCAGCATGGCCGCGTTCGTGGCCGCGTGGGGCGTCGCGCAGATGCGCACGATGGTCTGGCAGAGCACGTGATGCAGCGAGTAGCCGGCCGAATCCATGGCGTAGGCGGCCAGCAGCGCCCCGAGCGCGAGCTGGTCGATCGCGTCGTCCGCGCCCGGTTGGAGGCCGTGCGCGATCATGCCGGCAGAGGCGGCGGCAACCATGCTCGCCACCGGGTTGGCCGCAGGGCCGTAGAGCGATTCGGCGGCATGGGCCAGCGCGTTCATCGCGCTCGCGCGCCTATCGACCTCGGACTGCCCGGTCATGAGCACGGGATCGGCGAGCACCAGCACCGGCCGGTGCCGCCCGTGCTCCTCGTACCCGGGAACGAGCCGGTGCCCGGTCGTCATCTCGGCGCCCGAGAGCGTCGTCGGCACCGCGCACACCCGCCCGCCCCTGGCAGCGGCAACCGCCTTGGCGGTGTCGATCACCCGTCCGCCACCCCAGGCGACCACCGGGCCTTCGCCGACAACGTCGACCAGCGCCGACGCGGCGTCCACCACCTGGCCGGGAGGCACGTCGTGCACCGAGCGCCAGGAATCGCGCAGGGCGGGCGGGATGGACTCCCGCGCGCGCGGCGTCGAGAGCAGGTCGGCCCCGGCCCAGGCGCGCTCTCCGGCACCGGGCCCGAAGCGGATCACGCGCGGGCCGTCTGTCCACGTGAACGGCTTCACTGGGCCATCGCCACTCCCGCGACGACGAGCGCCGCCCCCAGCCCGAGCCATACCGTCACCTGCTCGCCCAGCGTGACCGCCCCGATCGCAATCGCCACCACCGGCACACCGTACAGATATGCGGTCGTGCGCGACGCGTCCAACCGCCTCAGGGCGAGCGTCCAGGCCATGTATCCGAGGAACGTGGCGGCGATCCCGAGGTAGAAGAGAAGCGCGATCCCGCCCGCAGGCAGGGCGCTCACGCGACGCGCCGTCCCCGTCCCGGCGACGGGCACGAGCACGGCGGTGCCGATCAGCGACGCGGCCGCGGTCACCGCCACGGCGCCGAAGCGCGCGAGCAGCGGCTTGACGAGGACGTTGTAGCCGGCGAAGGCGATGGGGGCGGCGAGCACCAGCAGCGGGCCGCGCGCGTTTGCAAACGAGATCCGCTCTCCCGACCCGAGCAGGATCACCACGATCACCCCGGCGAACGACACGGCGAGCCCAACCGCGCGGCGGCGCGAGAACCGCTCCTGGCCAATCGCCAGCGCCATCGCGAGCGTGATCCCCGGCGCGGAGGCGACCACGACGCTGGCCGTGCCGGCTGTCGTCAGGCGCTCGCCGGCGTTCAGCGACAGGTGGTAGACGACCACGACCAAAAGGCCCGCGGCGACCAGCCGCAGCAGGTCACGCCGGCTCGCGCCTGGCAGGCCCCGCGTGAGGACGAGCGCAACGGCAAACCCGGGCGCCGCGATCAGATAGCGGCCGAGCGCGATGTCGGGCGCCGTGAGGCCGTCGTGGAGCAGCTCCTTGATGGCCGCGAACGCCCCCGCCCACACGATCACGACCATGCACAGCAGCAGATGCGGGCTTCGTGGGAGACTGCCGCGCATGGCCGTTAAACGCATCGAGATCCGGTGGCGTGATATGGACGGATTCGGTCACGTTAACAACTCGACCTATCTGACATACCTGGAGGAGGGACGCGACGAGTACATCACCGAGCTCGTCGGCGAGACCGTCCACCGGGTCGTGATCCGCCGGATCGAGATCGACTTCGTCTCGGGTCTCACACAGGAAGACGACCTGGTCGACGTCCACGTCCAGCTGACCGGCGTCGGCGGCTCGAGCGTGACCCTCGACGAGCGGATCATCACCGCCGCCGGCCGCGTGGCGGCGACCGCGAAGACCGTGCTGGTGCACATCGACGAGACTCGCGCGGCGGCGGCCCCATGGCCGCCCGCGGCCCGCGCCGCCCTCGAGTCCGCCCTGTGAATAATGGGGCCTGGCCCCATTATTCACCCCACCGCGCCAAAAGGGGTCTGACCCCTTTTGGCGCGGTCAGTAGAGCGCCGAGGCCAGGCGGCGGCGGTACGTGACGGCCAGGGGGTGATCCTGCCCGAGCTCGGTGAACACGCCGACCATGATCTGGCGGATGCGGTCGCGGAGGTCGCCGCCTGCATCCTGGAGGGCCGAGAGCAGGAGCTCGAGCCCGCGCTCGGTGTCGCCCCCATCGAGCGCCTCCAGGGCCGGGGAGAGCACCGGATCGCCGGCGGACTCCAGCCGCACCAGGGCCGCGCGAGCGGCGGGGTGGTTGGGCTGCAGCTCGAGCGCGCGCCGCACCGATGCCTCGTCACCCAGGGCGGCGAGGCGGTCGGCCTCGGACGGCAGGAGGCCGCGCAGGAACGAGTCGACCGCCGCCCGCGGCACCGCGCCGGTGAACTCGTCCACCAGGCGGCCGTCCTTGAAGGCCTTCACAGCCGGGATGCCCTGGACGCGGTAGCGCATCGCCACCTGCGGGTTTGCGTCCACGTCGACCTTGACCAGCTCGACGGCACCGTCCGTCGCCGCCACGGCCTCCTCCATCACCGGCCCGAGCTGACGGCACGGCCCGCACCACTCGGCCCAGAAGTCCACGACGACGGGGACGGTGCGCGAGCGCTCGATCACGTCCGTCTCGAATGTCTGGTCGGTGGCGTCGGCCACGGTCAGCTCTCCTCGTCCGTCTGCTCGCGCAGATAGCGCTCGAAGTCGGCCGCCAGCTCCTCGCCCGTGGGCGGGTCGTCGCGGTCGGCGGCCTGTTCGAGCTGCTCCACATAGCCGGCGACGTCGGGATCGTCGGCGATCGCCGAGGCCACGCGCAGCTGGTATTCGCTCGCCGCCCGCTGCATCTCCACGCTGCCGGGAGGCGTCCCGGCGAGGTCGGCCAGCCGCTCGAGCAGCGCCAGCGCGGCCTGCGGATTGGGTGCGGCCGAGATGTAGTGCGGCGTGGCCGCCCACAGGCTGGCCGACGCGAGGCCGGCGCGCGAGCACGAGTCGTGCAGCACCCCGACGATCCCGGTCGGGCCCTCGTAGGTCGAGCTTGCAAGCCCGTGCCGCGCCATCATCTCCGGATCCGACGCGCTCGCCGAGACCGGCACCGGGCGCGTGTGGGGCGTGTCTGCGAGCAGGGCCCCCATCGTGATCACGAGTTCCGACCTGTAGCGGTGCGCGAGCTCGACGATCGTGTCCGAGAATGCCCGCCAGCGCATGTTCGGCTCGGTGCCGAGCACGATCAGGAGGTCGTGCGACGTCGACGCGAACACCTCGGTCACCGGCCACTCGAGCTTGCGCACGTCGCCGTCCACGAGCTGCACGGTGGGCCGCGTCTGCTGGTAGTCGATGAACGGCTCGGAGTCGATGACGGCGAAGAGCTCGGCGTCGGTCACCGCCCGCAGGTACCCGGCTGCGAGGCTCGCCGCGCCCCCGGCATCGTTCCAGCCCCGGAACGCGGCCACCATGCGCGGACGCCGCAGCGCCGGTTCGGACTCGAGACGGACGAACTCCATGGCCGCAGTCTGGCACAACGCCCCTCAAGCCGCGGGCGGCTCCCGGGCGATATAACCCGGCGGATGGGCGCAGTCGACCTGATCGTGATCGCGTGGGTGGTGGTGTCCGCCGTTCTGGGGGCGCGCCGCGGCCTGGTCGCCAACGTCCTCGGTCTGGCGGGCTTCGCCGTCGGAGCGCTGCTCGGGGCGCGACTGGCACCGCACCTGTTGCCGGGCGGCTCGCAGTCGGCCTGGCTGCCGATGGCCAGCCTGGTGGGGGCGCTGGTGGGCGGAAGCATCGTCCAGGCCCTGACCGGGTCGATCGCGGCGATGCTCCGCGGCCGGCTCGTGCACGGCCCGCTCCGGCTCGTCGACACCGCCGGGGGCCTGGTCGCCGGCGCAGTTCTGGGCCTCGCGCTGGCGTGGCTCGTCGCGGTCGTCGCGCTTGCCCAGCCCGCACTCGGCCTGCGCCGCGACGTCCAGGGCTCCGATGTCCTGCCGGCTCTCCTGCGCGCGGTTCCGGCCGACGAGGTGCTGCACGAGCTGGCGCGGATCGACCCCCTCCCGGCGATCCCCTCGATCGCCGACCGCGCCCTGCCACCGCCGGATCCGAGCGTCCTTCGCAGCCCGGCCGCGCGGCGTGACAGCCGCAGCGTCGTCCGCATCGAGGGCACCGCCTGCGGGCTCAACATCCAGGGGTCGGGCTGGGTGCTGCGTCCCGGAATCGTGGTGACGAACGCCCATGTCGTCGCCGGCGAGCACGAGGCGCAGGTGGAGGCTCCGGGCGGGGTGTCGCTGACCGGCACCCCGATCGCCGTCGACCCGGACAACGACGTCGCACTCCTGCGCGTCCCGGGGCTGCGGCCGCCGCCGCTGCGGCTCTCGCCCTCGGCGCCCTCGGGCGGTGGCGCAATCCTGATCGGCTATCCCGAGGACGGCCCTCTCACGGCGGTGGCGGGACGCGCCGGGACGCCTGTGACCGCGCTCGCGCCGAACGCCTACGGCACGCACATCCACGCCCGCACCGTCGTCCCGCTGCGCGGGCTGCTGCGACACGGCGACAGCGGCGGACCGGTGGTCAACCGGGCCGGGCAGGTGGTGGCGATGATGTTTGCCGCCGACGAGGGCGGCGGAATCCAGGGCGGCTTCGGCGTCCCGCTGGCCGCGATCCGAAACGCGCTCACGCTGATCGGCCCCCACCCGAACACCGGCCCCTGCCTCGGGTAGCTACGCCGCCGCGCCGGCGACCGTGCGCTCGGAGAGGACATCGGCGAGCGCCTCGAGCGCGACCAGGTTGTGGCCCTCGATGAACACGTCGGCGTGGCGCAGAGCCACCCGCATGCCTCCGGCCAGCGGGGCGAAGCCCTCGTGGCCCTTGAGCGGATTCACCCACACGAGCCGGTACGCCTGGCGCGAAATCCGCTCGAGTTCCGTGTCGAGAAGACTCAGGTCACCGCGCTCCCAGCCGTCCGAGACGATCACGACGACCGCCCCGCGCGTCAGCCCCCGCCGCCCCCACAGGTCGTTGTAGCGGCGCAGCGACTCTCCGATCCGGGTGCCCCCGCCCCAGTCGGGCATCAGGCCGCCGGCGCGTGCGAGCGAGCGCACCGGGTCGAGCTTCTTCAGATGCGGTGTGAGCCGCGTGATCTGGGTGCCGAATGCGAACGCCTCCACGCTGCGGCCGGTGACGGTCACGGCCTGCAGAAACATCACGATCGCGCGTGCATACGGCTCCATCGAACCCGAGACGTCGCACAGGAAGACCAGCTTGCGCGGTACCTGCTTGCGCCTGCGGAAGGCGGAGTCGAGCGGAAGGCCCTCGGTCCGGATCGACCGCCGCAGCGTCTGGCGGAAGTCGAGCACGTCGCCACTCGATCCCGCCCGCAGCCGTCGCGACCGGCGCCTGGGGGTGGCATCGGGCAGCCGCTCCATCAGCCGCCGCAGTCGCCGCAGCTCGGCGGCCGTCATGTCGGCGAAGTCCCGCTGCCGGAGGCGCTCGTCGGGTGAGGCTGCCAGCACCGTCGTCGGGTCGTCGTCGCCACCGTCGTCACCCTCCGCGTCGGCCTCGCGTCCCAGCACCGGCGGCGCCGTGCTCGGCTCGAACCGGGGCACCTCGACCCCCGTCTCGGGCTCCGGTGCCGACGGGGCGCGCTCCCAGTATGCGGCGAAGGCTGCATCGAAGGCGTCCATCTCCTCACGGCGTGCGACCAGCGTCGCGCGCAGCGTATGGAAGACGTCGTCACGACGGGTCAGGCCAACCACCTCGAGCCCGCGCAGCGCGTCCTGCAGCCGGCCCGGGCCGACCTCCATCCCGGCCGCGCGCAGGACACGGCCGAAGCCGACCATCCGCTCGAGGACGACGTCCCCCAGCTGGGCCACGTCAGGCCCCGCGGGCGTGGGCGACGAGCTTTGGCAGCCGGCCGTCGCGCACGAGCTCGATGTCCTCGTGGTGCTTGAGCACCGTCCCCAGTGTCGCGTCGACAACGCTCGCGTCGAGCTCCGCCTGGCCGAGCGCGACCAGGGCCTGGATCCAGTCGATCGTCTCGGCGACGCCCGGCACCTTGGCCAGATCGAGCTCCCGCAGCGAGGCCACGAACGTGGCCGCCTCGACAGCCAGGCGCTCGGGCACGCCCGGGATGCGGGCGCGCACGATGGCGACCTCGCGCTCGATGTCGGGATGGCCGATCCAGTGATACAGGCAGCGCCGCTTGAGGGCGTCGTGCAGGTCGCGGGTGCGGTTCGACGTGAGCACCACCCGCGGGCGGTGCTTGGCGCGCACCGTGCCGATCTCGGGGATCGTGACCTGGAAGTCGGAGAGGAGCTCGAGCAGGAACGCCTCGAACTCGTCGTCGGCGCGGTCGATCTCGTCGATCAGGAGCACTGGCGGCGTCGCGTCGCTGTGCTCGATCGCCTCGAGCAGAGGCCGCGCCTCCAGGAACTCGCGCCCGAACAGGTCGTGCAGCGTGCGGGTCGGGTCGAGCGCCTCGGACGCCTCGAGCGTGCGGATGTAGAGCAGCTGGCGGGCGTGGTTCCAGTCGTACAGGGCGTGGGCGACGTCGATGCCCTCGTAGCACTGGAGCCGGATCAGGCGCCCACCGGTGACGAGCGCCAGGGCCTTGGCCGCCTCGGTCTTGCCAACTCCGGCCTCGCCCTCGAGCAGCACCGGCTTCTCGAGCGCGAGCGCCAGCGTGAGCACGGTCGCCAGGCCGCGGTCGGCCAGATAGGCATGCTCGGCGAGTTCATCAGTGAGCGTGTCGATGGAACGCGGTTCCGCCATCGCCTGAGACTAGCGCGGCTCCGGCAGGTCCCAGCCGCTGCTCGTCAGGTCGAGCCCACCGTCGATCGCAATCGTCACGCCGGTGATGTACGTCGCGGCCGGGGACGCGAGGTAGGCGATCAGGTCGCCCACCTCCTGGGCGGCGCCGAGCCGGCGCATGGGGATCGTGGCAGCCACCTCGTCGAGATCCAGGCCGTAGCCGCGCACGCCCTCGGTGTCGATCCACCCGGGGGCGACGCAGACGAGGCCGATCCCGTACCGGCCCCACTCCATCGCCAGCGTCCGCGTGAGCCCCCCCATCCCGGCCCGGGCCGCGGACGAGTGCGCCATGCCGGCGATCCCGCGCTCGGGGCAGAGCACCACCGAGATCACCCGGCCGCCGCCGTTTGCGATCATCCACCGCTTCGCCACCGCCTGGGTCAGGAACCAGGGCGCGTCCAGATTCAGCCGGCGCACGGCCCGCCATCCTCCGGGGGTGATGTCCTGGGCCGCGGCCGTGAACTGGCCGCCGGCGTTGTTGACCAGGCAGTCGATGCGCCCGAAGCGCGACAGACACTCCTCCACGAGGCCCTCGCTCACATCGGGCTCGCGAATGTCGCCGGGGTACGTCGCGCAGCCCTCTCCAAGGAGCGCCCGGGTCTCCTCGAGGGGCTCCGGGCGCCGCCCCGCGACCATCACCTGGTAGCCGTCGCGGTGCAGCGCCACGGCGGCCGCCCGGCCGATGCCGGTGCCGCCACCCGTCACGATCGCCGCGCGCTCCACGGGCTGAACCTACCAGACGCCGGGAGGCGGCCGGTCGCCTAAATCATCCGTGCAAGAATGGCCGGCGATGCACCGGTCAATGTGGCTTCAGGAGGCCCTGGCGGAGGATTCCGGCGCGGCCTGCCCCCCGCTCGTCGGCCCCCACAGGGCGGATGTGTGCATCGTCGGCGGCGGCTACACGGGCCTGTGGACGGCGCTCCAGATCAAGCGCCAGGAGCCCGACTGCAACGTCGTGATCGTCGAGGCGGACATCTGCGGCGGCGGCGCCAGCGGGCGCAACGGCGGTTTCTGCACATCGTGGTGGGCGAAGCTGCCGACGCTGGTCGATGTGCTCGGCGAGGACGAGGGCGTGCGGCTGGCGCGCGCGTCGGCCACCGCCATCGACGAGATCGAGAGGTTCTGCGGGGAGCACGCGATCGACGCGCACATGCGCCGCAGCGGCTGGCTGTGGGTTGCGACCGCGCCCGCCCAGCTGGGCACCTGGGAGGCGTCGGTGGCCGCCTGCGAGCGTCGCGGCATCGAAGCGTTCGTGCGTCTCACCCCGGACGAGCTGCACGAACGCATCGACCAGCCCACGCACCTGGGCGGGGTGTGGGAGCCGGGGACTGCGACCGTCCAGCCGGCGCTGCTCGCGCGCGGGCTGCGCCGGGTCGCGCTCGACCAGGGCGTGCGGATCTTCGAGGGCTCGCCGATGTGGCGCCTGCGGCGCGGCCGCCCGGCACAGGTGCGAACGCGATCGGGCCGGGTCACCGCCGAGGTGGTCGTACTCGCCCTGAACGCGTGGGCCGCCGCCCTCCCGGAGTTCCGGCGCTCGCTGATCCCCGTTTCGAGCGACGTGGTCGCCACGGCGCCGGTGCCCGACGTGCTCGAGCAGATCCGCTGGACGGGTGGCGAGGCGGTCGCCGACGGCCGGATGCGCGTGCACTACTACCAGGCCACCGCGGACGGCCGGATCGTGTTCGGCAAGGGCGGAGGCACGCTGGCGTTCGCCGGCCGGGTCGACGCCGGCTTCCATCGCGACGACGCCAGAGCCGCGGCCGTCGCCGCCCAGATGCGCCGGATCCTGCCCGCTGCGGCAGACGCCGCCATCACCCACTCGTGGGCGGGACCGGTCGCCCGCACCGCCGACGGGCTGCCGGCCTTCGGCTGGCTCTCCGACGGCGTCGCGTTCGGGGCCGGCTACTCGGGGAACGGCGTCGGGCCGAGCCATGTGGGCGGGCGCATCCTGGCCTCCCTGGCGCTCGGCCGCGACGACGAGTGGAGCGGCTGCGGGCTGGTGCGCCGGCCGCCCTCGGGCTTTCCGCCCGAGCCGCTGCGCTACGTCGGCGGCCTGGCCGTGCGAGGGGCGGTGGCCCGCAAGGAGGAGGCCGAGGACGCCGGCTCCGCGCCGAGCCTGCCGACGCGGGTCCTGGCCGGATTCGCCCCCGCCGGCTTTCACCGCCGCGGCGGGCGCCACTAAACCTCGTACACTTCGGGCAGAACGTCGGAGGTGTGCGATTCGCTGTCTGCTGCTCGATGCAACCATGCGGCCAACCAGCCTCGTCACGCGCGAGCGCGCGGTGTCGCTGGTTGTCTGCGGCGGGGCGCAGGTGATCGCAGAGGATCCCGACGTCGTCTACCGGTCGCAGCATCTGCGCGTCGCGCTGCCGGTCATCCTGCAGGTGCCCGCGTACGTCGAGCTGCGCCCGCTGGTGAAGCGCAACGTCGTCCGCCGCGTCCTCTTCTGCCGCGACAACTGGCGCTGCGCCTACTGTGGTCGCGACGGCGGGCCCCGCGACCTGACGATGGATCACGTGAAGCCGCTCTCGCGCGGCGGCGACCACTCGTGGGACAACGTCGTCAGCGCCTGCCGCAGGTGCAACCACCGCAAGGGCAACCGGCTGCCGTGGGAGGCGGGCATGTATCCCCGCCACGTCCCCAAGGCGCCCGACATGGTGCAGGTGGCCTGGGCGGGCCGGCTCACCCACCCGCTCCAGCGCGAGTACGTCGCCGCCTGGCACAAGGTGCCCGAAGCAGTCCTCTAGCGCATGGCGAGCACCGGGGACAGTCCCCGGTCGAAACCGGTCACGAAAATGTCACGGCAAATGTTCGGGGACTGTCCCCGGTCGAACGTCCACAGTCAGCAGCACTTCCGCCCGACAACCTCCAGGATCGTTTGGGCGTCGTAACGGGATGACCCGTTTGCGCTTGAGCGTTGGATTCGCGACCGCAGCGGCGCTGACTGCCTCGGTCATATCTGGGTGTGCCGGTGGATCGCACTCCCAGGATGTCGCGGTGCCCTCAGGCGGTTCGGGGTCCCCGCATGTCCCGACGCGGACCTGCGCTTCCGGTGTGTCTGGAGAGCTTCCGCACGGATGGCAAACAGGGGGAATTCGCATCAATGGAACGTGGATCTACCTGTGGGGCGCGGTCCGTGACCACGGTCACGTCGGTCTCCTGACCGCGGCTCGATTCGCACGGGTGTCCCCCCATCGGTACAACGAATGGAAAACGATGGTGATCGTTCCCGCTGGCGACTCGGTGGTCGTTCGGGTTGCCCCCGCAAGCGTCATCCGGCTCCGGCTCGCATTCGAGCCGGGTGCGGCATCTCCGCTGCGGCTCGCAGACGGTCAGCGCGCAGAACGCTTCGTCGCATGTCCCACGACCCGCACCTATTTCAACGGCGGCCTCGTTGTCGCCGGTCCGCAGTGCGCCCGGTTTGACGTGCTCACGCCGGGCGGAACCGGCACGAGCGTCGTCGCGGCGCTCGGTCGTCGGAAGTGCGGCTAGACCCGAGTCGTGGCGGCGCGCAGGCCGGCCTGCATGGCGGCGGCGACCGGGCCGGGGCGGCCGGTGCCGATCGCGGCGCCGTCCAGCCGCACCACCGGCATCACCTCGCGAATGCTCGACGACGTGAACACCTCGGCCGCGCCCGCCAGCCGGTCGAGCTCGTAGACGCCCTCCTCGACGGCGAGACCCGCGGCCGCCGCGGCATCGACCAGGGTGTCTCTGGTGACGCCCGCCAGGATGCCGAGATCGAGCGCGGGCGTGTGCAGCACGCCGGCCGCGACGAACCACACGTTCGACGTCGGGCACTCGAGGACGACTCCCTCGAGTGACAGAAACAGGGCATCGTCCGCGCCCCGCCTGCGGGCCTCGGTCTGGGCGGCGATGTTGACCGCGTAGCTGGTCGACTTGACGCCGGGAAGAAGCCACGGGGACGCGTGCCGGGTGGTGGCGCCGATGGCGAGCTGAAGCGACCGCAGCTCGATTCCGGCCGCGCGCGTTCGCTCGAGCCCCGGGGGCACGGCGGTCACGAGCGCAAACCCCACGGGCCGGCTCGCATCCGCACCGGCCGTCCAGACGACCCGCAGCACCGCGTCCACATCGCCGAGGCGCGCGAGTGACTCGCCCACGAGGCCGGTGAGGGCCGCCGGATCGGGCGCGTCGAGCCCGAGGACGCCGGCGGAGCGGGAGAGCCGCTCGAGATGCGCCGGCAACCGGAACGGCCGCCCGGCGTACACCCGCAGCGTCTCGAACACGGCCCGCCCGCGCAGCACCGCCTCGTCGTCGACCCGCAGCCACGGCAGGTCGGGATCGACCAGACCGTGGCCCAGCACCGCCAGGGCAAGCGTCTCCTCGGGCATGCCTGTGCGATGCTACCGGCGTGTCCGCCGTCTCGGAACGCAAGCGCCACGCCCGCCACCTGTTCGCGGGCATCGCCGCCGACTACGACCGCTGGGCGCAGCTGCTCTCGTTCGGGCAGGACCGGCGCTGGCACGACGTCATGGTCGAGACGATCGCACCTGGTGCAGGCCACGATGGAGCCACGGTCGCCGACGTTGCGACGGGCACCGGCGCGGTCGCGATCGCGCTCGCCCGCCGCTACCCGTGCCGCGTCGTGGGCATCGACCAGAGCCCCGACATGCTCGCCGGCGCGCGGGGCCGGATCGACGCGGCCGGCCTGGCGGAGCGGATCGAGCTCGTCGAGGCGCCCGCCGAGGAGTTACCCCTCGACCCCGGCTCGGTCGACGCACTCACGCACACCTATCTCCTGCGCTACGTCGACGACCCGGCGGCCGTCCTGCGCACGCTCGCCGCCGCGGTTCGCCCCGGCGGCATGATGGCGTCGCTCGAGTTCGGCGTCCCCCGCGGCGCCGAGCTTCACGCCTGGAGGGCATACACCCGCGTCGGCCTGCCGCTCGCCGGCGCCCTCGGAGGCCCCGCCTGGGTGCACACGGGCCGGTTTCTGGGCCCGAGCATCGAGCGGTTCTGGGAGGCCCACCCGCTCGAATCGGTCCTGCGGATGTGGGCCGACGCCGGCATGGAGCGCATCCGCTCGCGCCGTCTGAGCTCCGGCGGGGGCATCGTCATCTGGGGCGTCCGCTCGGCCTGACTCAGCTGGCGGTGAGCTCCTCGAGATAGCTGGCCGACCGCCGGGTGAGGCGGCCGTCGGCGCCCGTCTCGTAGTAGCCCATCCGCCAGAGCGGCGGCGAATAGACATGCAGTGAGACGGTCGGCTCGGAGCCGGTATGGCAGACGTCGTGGATCCGCGAGGCGTCGAAGCTGAACCCCTCACCCGGCGCGTAGGTGACGACGTCGAGGTCGGTCTGGCCGAGCACCGGCCGCAGCTCGGCCAGCGCGCCCTCGACCACGCGCACCGCACCGCACGAGACGTCGTGATCGTGGAGGCCGGTCTCCTGGGTGCCGACCCAGCAGATCAGCCACACGTCGAGGTGGTGGTCGCGGTGGAGCCGCACGAACACCCGCTCGTTCTCGTCGTGACGGACAAAGCTCCGCCAGAGGCCGGCTTGCCCGGCCAGATCCTCGGCCAGCGCTCGCAGCTCCTCGGGCGTGAGGTCGCGATCGTCGCTGTGTCGCTGCGAGAACCAGGTCGCGGCGGCGGACAGCGCATCTGTCATGGAGTACCTCCTTGGGAATCGAGCACCCGGGCGGGATTGCGCTCGGCGACGGCGTCCATCACGACGGAGCCGAGACCGTCGAGCGACCGCAGAAGCGGCGCCGGGTCGATGACGGGAACATCGGTGCCGAGCACGATCTGCTCGGCGCCATAGGCGGCCAGCGCCAGCTCGAGGTCGAGCCGCTGGCACGATGCGGTATCGAGGAAGATGTTGGGGTCGATCGAGCCGGCAAGGCCCGAGAACGTCCGCCAGCGCCCCTCCAGGAACGGCGCGCCGCCGGCCATGATCGCGAACACGACGCGCAGCCGGGGATACGCGCCGGCTCCCAGCGCCCGCCACGTCGCGAACGCGCGCAGAGACCAGGCCGGATACTGGGCGAGCGGCGTCCACCAGGCGGGCAGGCGCGAATCGGCAGGGTCGGGCCGGGTCCACGGCGCCGGCCCGGGATGCACGAAGAGCGGCCGCCCGGTTCGCTCGAGGAGCTCAAGCAGCGGCCCGCAGAGGTCGAGCCCGGCCGGGGTCGCCAGCGCCTCGCTCGGAAGCGACAGTCCGGCGAATCCGGCCTGCAGGCGCTCGGCGACGTCGGCCAGGCCGGCGTCGGGCGCCCCCAGGCATGCCGCCGCAAACGCCAGTAACCGCCCGTTCGACCGGTCCACCACCTCGGCGATGCCGCTGTGGTAGGCGTCGAGCAGGGGCCGGGCCTCGCCCTCGGGCAGCGCCTCCATGCCGACGGGGGTCGAGATCGAGATCACGGCCGCGTCGATCCCGCATGCGTCGAGCAGCGCCATCCTGCGCTCCGGGTCGTGCGCGGCCTTCGAGACCGGGCCACCGGGCTCGAAGGCGAGCTCGAGCCAGGGGCCGCCCGTGCGCGTGACGATCCGGGGAGCGGTGTCGCGGGCAGCCAGCGCCGACATCAGGGCGTCCGGCCACAGGTGCTGGTGCAGATCAACGCGCGTTTGCGCACTCCCGGGTCTTGTGAAACGATTAACACGATTGTGCCGGATCACCGCCCCAAACGCAAGCGGGCAACGCTGCGCGACGTCGCCGAGCTGACAGGGCTCTCCGCCGCCGGCGTCTCGTACGCGCTCCGTGGCCAGCGGGTGTCCGCGGCGACCGAGGAGCGGGTGCGCGCGGCCGCCGACCGGCTGGGGTTTCGCTCGGACCCGATCGCGCGGGCGCTGCGCGGCGGCTCCTCGGGGGTGATCGGCGTGATCGGCGGCAACCTCGCCGACTACTGGCACCAGGAGTTCGCCTCGGAGCTCCAGCGCCACCTGCGCCGGCGCGGCCGGCACATGCTGCTCGCCGACGCCGACGGAGACCCCGCCACCGAGGTCGACCGCGCCCGTGACCTGGTCGACCAGCGCGTCGACGGGCTGATCGCCCTCCCGGTCGCATCCGGCTCCCCCGGGTGGGCCGAGATCGCCTCGCAGGTGCCCGTCGTGGCGGTGGGGGCGCCGCTCTCACCGCCGGCCGGCGCCATCAGATTTCAGGCGGAGGCGGGGGCGGCGCTCGTGTTCGACCATCTCCAAAGCCTTGGCCACGAGCGGATCACGGTGCTCTCGACGGGCGCCCACAGACCGCGGCGGCGGCGCGGCGTGCACACCCGCACGTGCGGCTTCGCGGCCGCCGACGGCCGCATCGCCGCCGCCTCCGCGCTGCGCGGGCCGTCGCCGCCCACGGCGGTGTTCGCGCTCTCCGACGCCCTCGCCTACGGCGTCTACATGGCCTGCGCCGACCTGGGGCTGCGCATTCCCGAGGACGTCTCGGTGGCCGGGTTCGACGACCATCCGATCTCGAGCCTGCTCAACCCCGCCCTGACGACGGTCAGCTGGGACACGGCCCGGGCGGCGGCGGCCGCCGCGGCGATGCTGCTCGACGCGATCGAGGGCCGCCGCCGGCTCGGCCGCGAGCTGGTGGTGCGCCCGCGCCTGGTCGTCCGCCGCTCCACCGCAGCGCATGAATAAATGGGGCCTGGCCCCATTTATTCAGGGCGGGAGAACATGACGTACGTGCGGTCGGGGAGCATGCCGACCCGCTCGTACAGGCGCACGGCCCCGGTCGGGTTGTCGGAGTCCACCTTCAGCCCGACGGTCGCGAGGCCGCGGCGGTGGAACTCGCCGAACGCCTCGCGCAGCAGCGCCTCGCCCAGCCCGCGGCCGCGCCAGGCCGGGCGCACGCCCACGTCCTTGACCCAGCCCTCCGCCCAGCACAGGCACGCGCCGGCGAGCTCGGCGCCGGCCTCGGCCAGGAACCACACGCCGGCGTCGAAGCCGGGGTCGTCCGTCATCCACGGGTGCCAGCGCTCGAACGGCAGCACCACTTCGGCGTTGGCCGCAAACGCCTCGACCATCAGGGCGTGCACGGCGGCCGCGTCGTCGTCGCGATAGGTGCGCACCGATACGCCCTCCGGCCACACCGGCGGCTGCGGCTCCGGCGTCACGTCGAGCTCCATGCGCAGGATCTCGCGCACCTGCACCCACCCGCGGTCACGGTAGAGGCCGACCAGATCCTCCGCGGCGGCCGGGACGATCGTCTCGAGCTCCCCGCCGCGCTCGGCGACGACGTCCAGGAGCGCGGCCGCCACGCCGCCGTCGCGCTGATCCGGGTGCGGCCACACCTCGACGTAGCCGTCCTCGAGGGTCGCGTAGCCGAGGACTCCGCCGCCGCCGTCGTCCTCGGTTGCGACCCAGGCTTCGCCGTGCCCCCAGGCGGCCCGCAGGTGCTCGATCGAGCCCTCGCTGCGGCCGTAGAGCACCATCGAAAGGGCGTCTGACACCGCGAAGGCCGGCTCCACATCGGCCGCCATCGCCCGGCGCACGTGCACGTCCGTTCGGCTCACGCGGCCGTGAAGTCGAGCAGCACCTTGCCGAACTTGCCCGGGGCGGCGAGATGGTCGAACGCCTCCGCGGCGGCCGCCGCCGGGAACACGCGGTCGACCAGCGGCCGCACCCTGCCGGTCGCGAGCAGCGGCACGACCTGGTGCGCGAACGCCTGCACCGCCGCGGCCTTCTGATCGAGCGGCCGCGCCCGCAACATCGTGCCCATCAGGCTCGCGCGCTTGCCCATCAGCACGCGCAGCGACAGCTCCGCGTCCGACCCCGCACCGGTGCCGACGATGATCACCCGCCCGAGAGGGGCCAGCGCATCGAGGCTTCCGGAGAGGTTCTGGGCCCCGATCAGCTCGAGCACCACGTCGACGCCCGCGGCGTCCGTGAGCGCCACCGGCTCGGCTCCGAGTGCTGCCAGCCGGTCGTGGTGCGACCGCGCGACCGCGAGCACCCGCGCGCCGACCGCTACGCCGAGCTGCACGCCGGCGGTGCCGACCCCGCCCGTGGCCCCGTTCACGAGCAGCGTCTCGCCCATCACGAGCCCCGCGCGGGTGAACACGGCGTCATGGGCGGTCACGAACGCCTCGGGAACCGCGGCCGCATCGCGGTCGTCGAGCGCGTCGGGGATGCGGGCGACGTGTCGCTCGTGGGCCGCCACCGTGTCGGCCAGCCCGCCGCCGCCGACCACCCCGAACACGCGGTCACCCACGCGCCACTCCGTGACCGCGGCGCCGCATGCGATGACGGTGCCGGCGGCCTCGAGCCCCGGGATGTCCTGCGGGGAGCCGGTCGGGGCCGGGTAGCGGCCGGCGCGCTGGGCCAGATCGGCCGGGTTGAGGCCGGCGTGCGTGGCCCGGATCAGCACCTCCTGGTCGCGCGGGACCGGGTCAGGCCGTTCCTCGACCCGCACCACCTCGGGCCCGCCCGCACCGGTGAACGTCACCGCGATCATCGCTGGGAGCCTACGCTCACGGCAGGCCGTGCCCGGCCAGTTCGGAGTCGATGATCACGACGGTGCGGGCGCCCTCGCCGCGGCGGAGGCGCTGGAACGCCTCCTCGATGCCGTCGAGGTCGGTGAAGTGCGACACCACCGCGGCCAGGTCGATCTCGCCGGAGGCCGCCAGCTCGACGAGCTCGGGCAGCTCGCCCGCGACGTTCGCCGAGCCGTAGAAACAGCCCCGCAGCGTCTTCTCGTTCAAGAGGTCGAGCGCCGGGAGCGACACCTCCACACCGGCGGGCGCGATCCCCACCACCGTCGCCTGGCCGCCCGGCCGCAGCACGTCCCAGGCCAGCCGGATCGTGTCGGCCCGGCCGATCGCCTCGATGGCGTGGTCGAAGCCGTCGGGCACGAGCTCGTCGAGGGTGTGCTGGACGTCGGCGTCGGCCTCGACCACATCGGTGGCGCCCCGGGCGCGGGCGAGTGCCAGCTTGGCCGGGTCGCGATCGACGGCGACGATCCGGCCGGCGGCGGCCAGCCTCGCGCCGGTCACGACCTGCAGCCCCACCCCGCCGCAGCCGATCACGCAGACCGACTCGCCGGCCGCGACCCGGGCGGCGTTTCGCACCGCGCCCACGCCGGTGACGACGCTGCAGCCGACCAGCGCCGCCTGCCACAGCGGCAGGTCGGACGTGAGCGGGACGGCCGCGCCGGCCGGGACCACGCAGCGCTCCGCGAAGCACGACACGTGCAGGAAGTGCTTGATCGGGCCGTGCCCTGGCCGCTCGAGGCGCGAGGTGCCGTCCATCAGGACGCCGTGCAGCGAGTTCCGCGCCGCCGGCCCGCACAGGTGCGGCTTGCCGGCCAGGCACATGCTGCAGGCCCCGCACGGCGGCACGAAGCAGAACACCACGGGGTCGCCCGGGCGCACGTGGGTGACCTGCTCGCCGACCGCCTCCACGACGCCCGCGCCCTCGTGTCCGAGCACGATCGGCCAGCGCCGGTCGCCCAGGTGGCCCTGGGCAAGATGCAGGTCGGAGTGGCACACGCCGGCGGCGGCCACGCGCACCAGCACCTCGTCGGCGTGCGGCGGGTGAAGCAGCAGCCGCTCGACGCGCACCGGCTCTCCCTGGCGCTCGAGCACCGACGCGCGGATCTCGATCGGCCCGGCGCTCATGCGACCCGGTAAGGCTCGAGGGCGTCCAGGTCGGGCTCGACGCCCAGGCCCGGCCCCGCCGGCGGGCGGATGGTGCCGTCGGCCGCGATCTCGACCGGCGCCGGCAGCAGCCAGTCGCGCCGGGCCGCGGGCCACGTGGGCGGGTCGTACGGCACCTCGACATAGCCGCAGGTCGAAAAGGCGAGCGCGGCGTGCAGGTTCGCGACCAGGCCGTATCCGTTCGACCAGGTGTGCGGCGACCACATGCGGCCGTGCAGATCGGCGAGAGCGGCGATCCGGCGCGCCCCGCCGATCCCCCCCGCGAGGACGACGTCCGGCTGGATCACATCGACGCCCCCGCGCACAACGAGGTCGCGGGCCTGCTGCGCGTCGCGCACCATCTCACCGGCCGCCAGCCGCAGCGACGTCCCCGCCCGAAGCGCGGCGTAGCCGGCGATGTCATCGGTGCGCAGCGGCTCCTCGAGCCACTCGACCGAGAGCGGCTCGAGCGCACGGGCGCACTGAAGCGCTGTGGCGACGTCCCACCGCGGGGTCAGGTCGCCCGCCATCCGCCAGCCCTGATTCGCGTCCACCATGATCCGCATGTCGGGCCCAACCGCATCGCGCACCACCTCCACCACCTCCACATCGCGGCGCCAGTCATCGTCGTGGAAGCGCAGTTTGACGGCATGCACGCCGGCGTCGCGCAGTTCCACGCACCGGGCCGCGCGCTCGGGCGCCGGCAGCCGCTCCGCATTCGAGGCGTAGGCAAGGAGCGACTCGCTGCGCCCGCCCAGAAGCCGCCACAGGGGCTCGCCGAGCGCACGCCCGACCACGTCCCACACCGCGACCTCGAGCGTCCAGGGCCGGCCCCCGTGGAAGTCGACCGTTTCGCACAGCTCGCGCACGACCTCGGTGCGGAAGGGGTCGAGCCCCAGCACCAGCCGCTCGAGCAGGACGGCGTCGGGCAGCGCCTCGCCGCTGGCACACCCGCGCACGCCCTCGTCGGTCGAGACCAGCACGAGCGTCGCCTCCTGGTGGGTGCGCGGCTGCGGATCCCAGGCGGCGCGCAGCGGGGGATCGAGCGCGAACCGGTACGTGCGCGTCTCGACCGCGGTGATCCTCACGCCGCCTCCTCCGGCGCCAGCTCGAGGACGGCGCGGCGGGCGCCGCCGGCCCGCAGCAGCTCGAATCCCTGCTCGATCTGCTCCAGCGGCAGCCGGTGCGAGATGAGCCGGTCGAGCGGCAGCCGGCCGCGGCGGTACGCATCGAGGACCAGCGGGAAGTCGCGCTCGGGCCGAGAAGAGCCGTAGAGCGCCCCGATCACGCGCCGCTCGCCGCGCGGGATCAACCGGGCGGGCACGCGCAGTTCGGCGTCGAGCCGGGGGATGCCCATCAGCACCGCCTGTCCGCGCGGCCGGGTCGAGAGGAACGCCGCCCGCATCGCCTCGGGCCGGCCGGTGGCCTCGAAGGCATGGTCGACGCCCCCGCCCGTCGCCGCGCGCACCCGCTCGGCGGTCGTATCGGCGTCGGTGTCCCAGACAACGGCCGCGGTGGCTCCGAACTCGGCCGCCGCCTGCGCCCGCTCCAGGCTGACGTCGACGGCCACGACCGGCTGGGCCCCGGCCGCGGCCGCGCCCATCACGGCCGACAGGCCGACGCCGCCGCAGCCGAACACCGCCACGCGATCGCCCGGGGCCACCCGGGCCGTCCGCCACGCGGCGCATACGCCGGTCGTGACGGCGCAGCCGACCAGCGCCGCAACGGCGAACGGCACGTCGGCGGCGATGGGGATGCAGGACGCCTCGGGCACCACCGTGTGCTCGGCGAACGTGCTCAGGAGCGAGTAGTGGTAGACCGGGGCGCCGTCGCGCGACAGGCGCGAGGTGCCGTCCAGGAGCCCGCCGGCATCCATGGCCGGAAAGGCCGCCTCGCACAGGTGCGGCAGGTCGCGGAGGCACTGCTCGCACACGCCGCAGGCCGGCAGCCACGAGAGCGCCACCCGGTCGCCGACCGCGACGGTGGTGACATCTGCGCCGAGCGCCTCGACGACGCCGGCGCCCTCGTGCCCGAGCACCGCCGGGCAGCGGGTCTCGGCCGTGCCGTCGATCGCGTTCTGGTCGGAGTGGCAGACGCCGCTGGCATGCAGCCGCACCAGCACCTCGTGCCGGCCGGGCGGAGCCAGGTCAAGCTCGACCACCTCGAGCCGTGCACCTGTCTCAGGCAGGAGTGCGGCTCGTATCCTCAACGGCCTGGAGCCGGCGAAGCTCCTCGAGCGGGATGTGGCAGCGCATCAGGTGCGCGTCCTCGGCTTCGACGAGCGGCGGCTCGGTTGTCTCGCAGACGTCACCCAGCTTGCGCGGGCAGCGGGTGTGGAACACGCACCCCGGCGGCGGGTTGGCGGCGCTCGGGATCTCGCCGTCGAGCCTGATCCGCTCGCGGTGGGTGCCGTCGACGCTGGGGATGGCCGACAGCAGCGCCTCGGTGTACGGGTGGTGCGGGCCGGTGAAGACCGTCTCGGCCGTGCCGAGCTCCATGATCCGGCCAAGGTAGAGGACGGCGATGCGGTCGGACAGGTAGCGGACGACGCCGAGGTCGTGCGAGATGAAGAGATACGTCACGCCCTCGCGCGTCTGCAGGTCGACCAGCAGGTTCAAAATCGCCGCCTGCACGGACACGTCCAGCGCCGAGGTGGGCTCGTCGCAGACCACGACCTGCGGCTCACCGGCAAACGCCCGGGCGATGGCGACGCGCTGCTTCAGGCCGCCGGAGAGCTGGGTGGGCCGCAGCGGCAGGTGCCGCTCCTCCATCCGTACCGAGGTGATCAGCTCGCGCAGGCGCGCCTGCAGCGCGTCGCCCGAGAGGCCGCCCAGCCGCTGCAGCGACCGCCCGAGCAGCTTGCGGACGCTGTGGCGGCGGTTGAGGGCCGAGTCGGGGTTCTGGAACACGATCTGGAGCGATTTCAACTGCTCGCGGCTGCGGTTGCGCGCATCGCCGACCACCGCCACGCCCTCCAGGTCGACCTCGGAGCCGGGATCGGCGGCCGTCAGGCCGAGCAGCACCCGGGCGAGGGTCGTCTTGCCGCTGCCCGACTCGCCCACCAACCCCAGGGTCTCACCGGGATAGATGTCGAGATCGACGTCGACCAGCCCGCGCAGGTTCTCGCCGAGGAAGTGGAACGTCTTGGACACACCCCGCAGGCTCACCACCGGCTCGCCGGTCTCGCGCGCCTGCAGGACCTGCTTGTCGAGCGCGGCCTCGCGGGGCAGGTCGGGGGCCTGCTGGTGGTGGTGACAGCGCGACGTCCGGCCGCCGGCGATCTCGTAGGGGGGCGGCGCCTCGGTGCGGCAGCGGTCGTCGGCCAGGGCGCACCGGGGCGCGAAGATGCATCCGGTGATCTCCTGGCCCGGAACCGGCAGGAACCCGGGAATCGTGTCGAGGCGGCCGTGGTCCTTGCGCCGCCCGCGGCGGGGGATGCAGCGCAGGAGGCCGACGGTGTAGGGGTGACGGGGCTGCTCGAACACCTCGGCGGCCTTGCCCTCCTCGACCAGCTCGCCGGCGTAGAGGACGCCGACGCGGTCGCACATCCGGGCGATCACCCCCAGGTTGTGGCTGATGAAGAGCACCGACGTCTCGAACTCCAGCCGCAGTGCCGCCACCAGGTCGAGCACCTCGGCCTCGACGGTGGCGTCGAGCGCCGTGGTCGGCTCGTCCAGCACGAGCAGCGACGGCTCGGACGCGAGCGCCATCGCGATCACCACCCGCTGCAGCATCCCGCCCGAGAGCTGGTGCGGGTAGCGGCGCATGACTCCGGCCGGGTCGGAGATGCGCACCTTCGCCAGCATCGCCTCCGACCGCTCGAACGCGGCCGACCTGTCGAGCCCGGCGATCTCGTACACCTCGGCCACCTGGCGGCCGACGCGGAGCGACGGATTCAGGGCGCGGCCCGGCTCCTGGTAGACCATCGACACGGTCTCGGCCCGCAGGCGGCGCAGGTCGCCGCTGCCGAGGCCCAGCACGTCGCGCCCCTCGACGCTGATCGCACCAGCACGCACGCGTCCGTTCCGGGGCAGGTAGCGCATGAGCGCAAGCGCCATCGTCGACTTGCCCGAGCCCGACTCGCCCACGAGCCCGTACGACTCGCCCTTGCCGATGCGGAACGAGACATCGCGCAGCACCAGCCGGTCGCGACCGCGCACACGGTAGGCGACGTCGACGTTGGAGACGGCGAGGGCGTCCGAGCGCACCGCGGTGTCGGGGGCGGCTGCGGTCACGCCTCGAGCACCCCCGAGATCGCGTCTGCGATCAGGTTGACCGCGACCACCAGCGAGGCGATCGCGATCGCCGGAAACAGGGTCTCCCACCAGTAGCCGGCGGTGATCAGACCGTAGTTGACCGAGATGTCGCCGCCCCAGTCGGGCGTCGGCTGCTGGATGCCGAAGCCCAGGAACGACAGGGTCGCGACGGCAAAGATGGCGTACCCCAGCCGGACGGTGAACTCGACCAGAATCGGCTGCAGGACGTTGGGCAGGATCTCGACGAACATGATGTACGGGGCCTTCTCGCCGCGCAGCCGGGCGGCGGCCACATAGTCGAGCTCCCGCTCCTGGAGCACCCCGGAGCGCACGGTGCGGGCGATCAGCGGTGTGAACACGAAGCCGATCACGACGATGAGCGTGCGGGGGGACGGCCCCAGCGCGACCACGAAGAGGAACGCGACGATGACGACCGGCAGCGCGAGAATGGCCTCGACGATGCGGCTCGCGATGGTGTCGGTCCAGCCGCTGAGATAGCCCATCATCAGCCCGAGCGCGGTCCCGAGCACCGTTCCCAGGAGCGTCGCCAGCGGCGCGATGATGAGGATGCTGCGGGCGCCGACGATCACGCGCGAGAGCACGTCCCGGCCGAGCTGGTCGGTGCCGAACCAGTGCGCGCTGGAAGGCCCTTTGTTGACCCCGAGCAGGTCCTGGCCCAGCGGGTCGTGCGGCGCGAACACCCCACCCAGGAGCGCGCACAGCACCCAGAACACCACGATCACCGCACCGATCAGGAACGACTTCGACTTCAGCAGCTCGCGCAGGAGCTCGCGCCGCACCTGCCCGATGCCCGCATCGACGGAGCCGGCCGCCTCGACGGGCGCCGCCGCCGCGCTCACTCGCTGTCCCCGAAGCGGATGCGCGGATTGAGCATCGAGTAGATGAAGTCGGCGATCAGCGTCGCGACCATGTACACGATCCCGATCGTGAGCACGCCGGCCTCGAGCATCGGGAAGTCCTTGTCCTGTGCGGCCTTGAAGATCAGGTTGCCGATGCCCTGATAGTTGAAGAGCGTCTCGACGACCACCAGGCCGCCGATCAGGTAGCCGGTCTGGGTGGCGATCACGGTGATCGTCGGCACGAGCGAGTTTCGCAGCACGTGCCGGCGGATGACCACGCTGCGGGGCAGCCCCTTCAGGGTCGCCGTGCGGGCGTAGTCGGAGTCGAGCGCCTCGACCGTCCCCGCCCTCGCCATCCGGGCGATGTACCCGAACAGGATCAGCACGAGCGGGATCGCCGGCAGGATCAGGTGGTAGACCTGCCCGAACGGCGATGTGCCCGGCGGCCATGCCGCCGAGATCGGCAGCACGTTGAGCCAGATCCCGAAGACGATGATGAGCACGATCCCGGACACGAACTCCGGCACCGTCGAGGCCGAGAGGCCGACGACGGTGATGGCGCGGTCGGGGCCGCGGCCGACGTACAGGGCTGCGACGACGCCGCCGAAGATGCCCAGCGGCACCACGATCAGGAACGCGACCGCCGCCAGCTTGAGTGAATGCTCGAGGGCGTTGACGACGAATGGCTCGACCGGCGTGCGGAACTGGGAGGACGTCCCCATGTCGCCGTGCACGAAGCCGGTGATCCAGCTCCAGTACTGGGTCACGAGCGGCCGGTCGACGCCGAGCTGGTGATCGAGCTGCGTCACCGCGCTCTGGGCGGCCAGGGGGCCGAGCGTCGCCCGGCCCGGATCCCCGGGCAGGACCTGGCCGGCGAAGAACACGATCAGGCTGAGGATCCACAGCGTGATCAGTGCAAGCCCCACGCGCTTTGCGATGAAGAGCGGCATGCCCCCCGAGTGGTAGTGGCCGGCCGCGGGCGGACCCGCGGCCGGCAGTCGTTCATGTGGTCATGACTTGGTTGCGTTGAACAGGAACAGGTGGCCGATCGCGGTCGGCTCCACGCCCTGCACGTTCGACGCGGTCGCCGTCAGGTAGTTGTAGAAGTAGGGGTAGATGATCGGTGTCTGCTCGAGCAGCAGATTCTGGATCTGGCCCGCGATCTTCTGCTGCCCCTGCAGGTCGGTGGCGGGCGTCGCGATGTACTGCTTGGACAACTTGTCGTAGGTCGTGTTCTTGAAGTGGGCGGCGTTCCACGTCCCGGAGCTCTGCAGCGGCGCGGTCAGGAACACGTTGGGCACGCTGCGGTGGCCGTAGTCGACCAGGCTCATGGCGCCGTCGAGCCAGTCGGACTGGCCGAAGACGGCCTTGCCGTAGTACTGCGACGAGGACTCGATCGTGAGCGCGATGTCGACGCCGATCTTGGCCGCCGACGACTTCACGATCTGGGCCAGCTGCGGGATCTCGAGGAAGTTCTCGGTGAAGAGCTTCGTCGAGAAGCCGCTCGGGTGCCCGGCCGCCGTCAGGAGCTGCTTGGCCTTGGTCAGGTTCTCGACCCGCTGGGGCACACTGGTGTTTGTGGACGGGAAGACCGGCGCGAACGGGCTGTCGTTGCCGACGTCGGCCTTGCCCTGGAACAGGCCGGTGACGATGTCGGGCCGGTTGAGCGTGAGCGCGATGGCCTGGCGCACGCGGGGGTCGGTGAACGGCGCCTGGTCGGTGCGCATCGAGAGCTCGCGGTGCGCGCTCGACTTCAGGTTGATCACGGTGATGTTGGAGTTCGAGAGCAGCGACTGCCCACCCGACACCGAGAACTGGCCGATGACGTCGATCGTCCCGCCCTGCAGCGCGAGGATCTCGGGCTCCTGCGTGTCGTAGAACGTGAATGCGGTGCTGTCGGGCTTGGCCTTCGCGCCCCAGTAGTCATCGTTGCGGACGAACGACGCACCCACCTTGGGGGTGTAGCTCTTGAGCTTGAACGGCCCCGTGCCGAGGAAGCTCGACTGCCACTTGGAGGGGTCGTAGTTGTTCGGGATGATGATCATGTTGTAGTTGTCCGACGAGCACAGGTACGGGAAGTTCCCGTTCGGCGCCTCCAGGTGGAAGGCGACGGTCATGTCGTCGACCTTCTGCACACCGGCGGGCAGGAGCACCCCGCCGAACGCGCTCAGCGCGTTGGACGAGCCCTTGGGGTCGGTCTGCAGCTTGTACGTGTAGACGACGTCGTCGGCCGAGAACGGCTGGCCGTTGTGGAACTTGACTCCGCTCCGGAGCTTGAACGTCCAGATCGTCGAGTTCGCGTTGGCCGTCCAGCTCGTGGCCAGCACCGGCACCAGCGTGAGGGTCGAGTTGGAGATCGCCAGGTACTCGCCGGTCTGGCCGAGCATGTCGAGCCCGCCCTGATCGGCGACCGTGACCGGGTTGATGGCGGCGGTCGGCGTGACGATGCCGGCGTTGATGACGCCGCCGGACTTGGCCGCACCCGTGCTGCCGCCCGACGCGGGCGAGCTGCTGCTCGAGTTCGCCCCGCCGCATGCCGCGATGATCGCGGTCATGAGCGGCATCGACAGCCCGACCACCGCGCCGCGGCGGACGAACTCCTTGCGGCTCAGGCGCCCGGCCGCGAGCTCGTCGATGAAGCTGTTCTCGAGATCCGAGCTCTGCCTGCGGATCTCGTCGAGCCTGCGCTGATTCTCATCCATGTACGAGGTCACCTTCCTTTGATGTTTCGCGAGCGTGTGGGGTTCGACGTCATGCCGAGCCCGGTGGTTTGTTAATGGCGCGTAGTGACGCCGATGCGCGCAGCCCCGCCGAGCGCAGATCGGCCAGCAGCAGCCGCCGGCGGCGGCCGTCGATGCGGCCGGCGGGCACGCACAGCGTCATCGCCGCAAGCGTCTCGCCACAGGCGCCGGTGATCGGCACGGCCAGGCACCGCAGCCCGAGCGCGGTCTCGTCGACGTTCTCGGCATACCCGTTCAGCCGGGCGCGGTCGAGGATCGCGTGCAGCTCGTCCAATCCCCGCAGCCGGCTCCCGACCGGTGTCACGAGCTCGGTCCCGGCCAGCAGGCGGTCGACGCCGGCGGGCGGCATCGCCGCCAGAAGGACACGGCCGCTGGCCGCCGCGAACGCGGGCAGGCGGCTGCCGACGCGCGTCACCAGCCGCACCGGCTGCGACGTCTCGACCTTGGCGATGAAAAGCGCATCGGCACCGTCGAGCACCACCAGGCAGGTGGTCTCGTTGTGCCGCTCGAGCAGGGCGGCGGCCTCGGCCTCGAAGGCCGACGCGAGCGCCGACGAGCGGCTGCGCGTCCCCAGCGCGACCGCGCGGCGGCCCAGCACGTACCCGCACTCGCCTGCCCGCTCCACGAAGCCGCGCTCCTCCATGGCGGTGCAGGCGCGATGCAGCGTCGTCTTGGGCAGGCCCGTGGCTGCGCCCAGCTCGCCCAGGCCCGCCTCCCCGAGCCGGTCGAGCGCCTCGAGCACCCCGAGCACGGCGGCGATCCCGGGTGATGCGGCGCGGCCGGGCGACGGCGTCCGCTCGCGGACGGCAACCGCCATCAGCACCGCCCCGGATGAGGTGAGGGATCGTCCATATCCCGGTTCCGCCGGTGGAACGTCGGTCGCACTGGCGGAGCCGGAATCTTTCTCACATCCTCCCGGGATTGTCAAGCCGGTTGCCGCCGCGGCCTCGCGACGCTCGCGCGTAGGATGGCCGCCATGCCGCCCACGGTGGAGCTCACGGGAGAGGATCTGACGGTCGCCGACATGGTCGCGGTGGCCCGCGGGGGCGCGACGGTCACGCTCGCCGCCGGTGCCCTCGATCAGATCCGCACCGGCTGGGAGATCGTGCGCCGGGCGGCGGCGGAGGGACGGCCCGTGTACGGCCTGACGACCGGCGTCGGGGCGCACAAGCGGGTGGCGGTCGACGTGGCCGACACCGTCCGCTTCAACGATCTGCTGCTCAAGAGCCATCTGGTCGCACAGGGCCCCACGGCCTCCCCCGAGGTCGTGCGCGCCGCCCTTCTGCGGATGGTGAACGGCTTCGCCAAGGGCACGGGCGGCGTGCGCCCCGAGCTCGCCGAGCGGTTGCTCGAAACGCTCAACTCGGGCGCCGTCCCGCCGGTGCGCATGCTGGGCTCCGTGGGTCAGGCCGACCTCGCGCCGCTCGCCGACCTGGCCCACGGCGCGATCGGCGACCTCGCGCCGATCGGCAAGGAGACGCTGTCGCTCGTCGACCAGAACTCGTTCTCGACGGCGCTCACGGCGCTGGCGTTCGCCGATGCGACCCGCCTGATGGATGCGTTCGACGTGGCCGGCGCGTTCGACCTCGAGGGCTTTGGCGGCAACCTGACCCCGCTTCACCCGGCGGTGGCCGGAGTCCGCCCGTACCCGGGTCTGGTGGCCACCATCGCGCGGCTGACGCGCCTGCTCGACGGCAGTCCTCTGTGGGACGAGGAGGTCGCCCGAAACCTGCAGGATCCGCTCAGCTTCCGCTGCCTGGCCCAGGTCCACGGGGCGGCCCGCGATGCGCTCGACCAGGCCGGTCGTCAGCTCGCAATCGAGCTGAACGCCTCACAGGAGAACCCCCTGGTCATCTTCGCCGAGGACCGGATCGTCTCGGTGGCGAACTTCGACGTCGTGCCGCTGGCCGCGGCGATCGACTACCTGCGCATCGGCCTTGCACCCGTGCTGACAAGCGCCGCCGAACGGACGGTGAAGCAGCTCTCACAGCCGTTCTCGGGCCTCCCCACGGGACTGAAGATGCGCAGCGACCTCTCCGACGACGGGCTGTCGGAGTTCGGTACGGCGTCGGTGGGGATCACCTCCGAGGCCCGGCTGCTGGCGGCACCCGTGTCGTACGAGCTTGCGAGCTCCAGCCTGGCCGAGGGCATCGAAGACCGGATGACGATGGCGCCCCTGGGCGCGCGCCGCCTGGCCGAGATGGTGTCGCTGGGCGACCGGGTGTGCGCCATCGGCCTCGTGGTCGCCTGCCAGGCGCTCGAGCTGCGCGGCCCCGCCGGCGTCGGCGCCGGGAGCACGCGCGTTCGCGAGCTGGTGCGTGGTCTCGTCCCCTTCACGGGCGAGGGCGAGCCGCCGCCGCCCGATCTCGAGCCCGTGGTGGCGCTGGTGCGGTCGGGGGCGCTCGGGGAGGTGTAGTCTCTCGCGCTGCAGTGCCGGCGCGAACCCTTCTGACCGTGCTCGCGGCTGCGGCTGTCCTCGCCGCGGCCGGATGCGGCTCGGGCGGGTCGTCCGGCTCATCGGACGCAGGCAGCACCCCGCCGAGCACCTCGACCCCCGTCAGCTCGACACCTGCGACCTCGACGCCCACGACGACGACGGCCCCGGCATCCGGGGCCCAGAACCTCGTGATCGACAACAAGATCCGCGCCCAGCTCGTGGCCGCGGGCGCGGCCGTGCACAAGCTCACGCCAAAGGACTACGTCGGGCTGGTCAAGGGCGAGACCTACTACGCCTACCTCCCGGCCAAGGGGATCTACTGGGCGGGCGCGGGCCTCGATCCCAGCCCCAAGTCGCTGCCGGCCCAGGTCGGGAGCCAGGACGACGGCGCGTACATGGTGTTCGAGCGCCACGGCACCGGGCCCTGGCGGGTGTGGGAGGCCGGCATCCCCGGCGACCCCCAGTTCACGTGCGCCGTCAAGGTGCCCGCAGCGGTGCTCAAGGTGTGGAACTGGAAGCCGGGCACCTGCCATCCGCCCACCAGCGTCGATTAGCGTCGCCGGCTAGTCGGTTTCGGCGGCGGCCAGGGGGCCGTCGGGCGCATGGAACTCGTGCAGCGCCGACGGCCACCAGTTCCAGCGGCCGAGCAGGATCACGATCGACGGGATCAGGAGCGTCCGCACGAAGAAGGTGTCGATCAGGATGCCGGCCGCAAGGCCGAGGCCGATCTCGCGCACCTGCCCGGTTGCGGCGACGGTGAGCACGATGAAGGTGCCCGCCAGGATGAGCCCGGCCGAGGTGACCGTGCCACCGGTCATCTGGATCGCCCGCCGGACGGCCGGGGTCAGGGCGTCGTGGTGGGCCTCCTCCCGGATGCGACTCATCACAAGAATGTTGTAGTCCTCACCCAGCGCCATGAGGAACACGAACATCAGGAACGGGAGCACGAAGTTCACGCCGCTCTCACCGCCGATGATGTCGAAGACGAGGATCGCAAAGCCAAGCGCCGCCAGGTAGGAGAGCAGGACGCTCGCGATCAGGTAGAGCGGCGCGATCAGGCTGCGCAGCATCATGGCGAGCAGCAGGCCGATGATGAGGAGCACGACCGGCACGATCCGGATCAGGTCGCTGGACGAGGTCTGGCTGACGTCGTAGCTGGCCGGGGCCTGGCCGCCGACGCCGTTTGCAACGGCGCCGATCTGGCGAGCGGTCGCGTCGACGGCGCTGCGCACGGTCGGTGTTGCGTTCATCGCATCGGCGGAGGCCGCCGAGCCGGCCGCGAGCGAGGCGTAGTACTGGACGGTGCGGCCGTCGGGTGAGAGGAACTGCGCATTCGACCGGTAGGCCTGGTAGGTCGCGGGTGCGACTCCCGTGCCCGGCGGCTGGACGAGCGGGAGCGCCTGGGGCGGGCCGAGCTGTGCGTGCAGCTGCTCGAGCTGGGCCGGCGTGAGCCGGGTGCCGTTGGGGTCGAGCGGGCCGCTCAAGGCCGAGAAGAGGCCCGAGGCGTGCAGCGATGACTCGGCGGTTGCGAGCGGTGAGGCGTCGCTCCACACCGGCCGGGGGAGCACGAACAGGATATTCGTGGGATTGCTGTCGGCGGCCGGGAAGTGCGCGTTGAGCACCGACTGCCCGGCGGCCGAGTCGCTCCCCGCGGGCGCACCGCCGCCGCCGAAGCCTCCCGGCGTGTACGCGAGGGTGACCGCCGCGAGCCCGCCGAAGAGCACGAGGCCAACGGTGAGCGTCAGCGCCGGCCGGGCCACCACCCGGGAGGCGATCCGCCCCCACGCGCCACGTTGGTCGCTGTCGACACGAGGCCGGGTCGGCCAGAAGGCGATGCGGCCGACAATCGCTAGCAGCGCCGGCAGCAGTGTCAGGCCGGCGAGGAGCATGATCGCAACGCTGACCGCGAGCGCCGGCCCCAGGCCGCGATAGAAGCCGAGCTGGGCGAGCAGAAGGCTCAGCAGGGCCACGATGACGGTGGCGGCCGAATACGTGATCGACTCTCCCACCCGCGTCAGCGAGTACGTGACCGCCTCGTGCGAGCTGCGCCCCGCCGCCAGTTCCTCGCGCACCCGGAAGATCAGGAACAGGCCGTAGTCGGTGCCGGCCCCGAGCACGATCACGATCAGCAGGAGCTGCGTGATCGCCGAGACCTCGACGACGCCGTGACGGGCCAGCTCGGCGATCACCGGCTGGGCGATGAGGAGCGAGATCGCCGCGGGCACCAGGGTCACGATCGGGGCCACGACGCTGCGGAATACCAGCAGGAGCAGGACGATGATGAAGAGGATCGAGAAGAGCTCGGTCGTCCGCTGCGTCTTCTGGTTGGCGGTCTGGGTGTCGATCTGGGTCGCCAGCTCACCGGTCAGATGGATCGGCACGCTGCCCGCCACCGCCCCGGTCATCGCGGTGCGGATCGAGTCGACGAGGCTCTTGCCGCCGTCGCTGCCGAGGTGATCCCCGTCGATCTCGACGAGCGCCTTGCGCACCTGCCCGTCGGCCGAGACGCCCTGGTCGCGGACCGCGAGCACTCCGGGAAGGCGCGCGACGGCGCGCTCCGCACGGCCGATCGCAGCCTGCTGGGCGGTGGTGAGCGCGGCCCCGTTGCCACCGGCCACGATCAGCGACGAGAGGCTGAACTGGGCCTGGAACGGCTTTGCCAGCGCCGCGGCCTGGATCGACGGCGAGCTCTTGGGCAGGAACGACGACGTGTCGGTCTTGACGACGCTCGAAATCGAGGGCCCAAGCGCGGTCGCGAGCACGGTCGCGGCGATCCAGAGGACGACGATCAGGTAGCGGAAGCGGACCGAGATGCGGCCCAGGGCGACGAAGAAGGCGGACGTCATGCGGCGCGCGCACCCTACCAAACAAAACGGAATCGGGCTCCGCTTTGGTAGGGTCCGCCCGTGTCGCAGGTTCTCTCCCAGCCCCGCCGCCCGCGCGCCGACGCACAGCGCAACCGGGATCGCCTGCTCGCCGCGGCCCACGCGGTGTTCGCGGAGCACGGGGTCTCGGCGTCGGTGCACGAGATCGTGCAGCGGGCGGGGGTCGGCGTCGGCACCTTGTACCGGCACTTCCCCACCCGCGAGGCCCTCGTCGCCGCGATCTTCGACGAGCACATCGACGGGCTCGCGAAGCTCGCCCAGGATGTGCTCGACGCGCCCGCGGGGGCGCCGGTGCTGCGGCCGTTCCTGGAACAGTCGGTGGCGCAGCGGCGCCGGGATCCCTTCCTGAAGGAGCTCTTCGTGCGCTACCCGCCGAGCGAGGGCCGGCTGGCGGACGTGCGCTCCGAGATGCGGCGGCTGCTCGAGGCGCTGCTCGACCGGGCTCGAGCGCAGGCCGAGCTGCGACCCGATTTCACGCTGGCCGACCTCGCCGCGCTCTTCTGGTCGCTCGGGACGGTGCTCGATGCGACCGAGCAGGCGGCGCCCGACGCCTGGCGGCGCCACCTCGGCTTTGTCCTCGACGGCCTGCGGCCCGAGGCGGCGACGCCCGCACCCGTTCCGGCGATGAGCGACGAGCAACTCGCCGCCGCGATGCGCTGTCTGCAGGCCACCCGCTCGCAGCAGCGCGGCGGCGGCCGGTGACGGGCCCGCGGTCGTGATCACCGCCCGGACGGACGTCGTCGGCAGCCTGCTGCGCCCACCCGAGCTGCTTGACGTGCGAGCCCGGTTCGACCGCGGCGAGGCCACGGCGGCCGAGCTGAAGCATGCCGAGGATCGGGCGGTCGACGCCGCCGTGGAGCTGCAGGAGGGAGCCGGGATCGAGGTCGTCACCGACGGCGAGATGCGCCGGCTGTCCTTCCAGAGCGGCCTTCCCGACGCGGTCGACGGCTTTGGCACCGTTCCGCTGGAGGCCTACCTGTGGGGCGAGTGGCACGGTGACGAGGTCGGCGACCGCACCACCGAGCGTCCGGCCGGCGTCGGTGTGCGCGAGCGGCTGCGGAGGCGCAGGCACATCGCCGCCGAGGACTACACCTACCTGCGCGGGCGCGCGAACGCGATCGCCAAGGTCACGCTCACCAGCCCGAGCCTGTACGCGAACCTGTGGTCACCCGAGCACTCGCGCGAGGCCTACCCCACCCTGGACGGGTTCCTCGAGGACGTGGCGGCGCTCACCCGCGACGAGATCGACGAGTTGGCACGGCTCGGCTGCACCTACATCCAGCTCGACGCGCCCCACTACCCGCTCCTGATCGACCCGGCCATGCGGGCGTTCTACGAGCGCCAGGGCTGGACGGCCGAGCGCTTCATCGAACGCGGCATCGAGCTCGACAACTGGGTCATGGCGGACCATCCCGGCGTCACCTTCGGGTTCCATCTGTGTCGCGGGAACCAGGCCAGCCGCTGGCTGGTCGAGGGCGGCTACGAACCCATCGCGGCGCGGGTGTTCCGGCGGGTGGCGGCCCAGCGGCTGCTGCTCGAGTACGACGACGAGCGTTCGGGGTCGTTCCAGCCGCTCCGCGAGGTGCCCGACGACAAGATGGTCGTGCTCGGCCTGGTGACCACCAAGTCACCGCGGCGCGAGACGGTGGCCGAGCTCGCCGGCCGCGTCCGCGAGGCCGCCCGCCACGTCGATCTCGAGCGGCTCGCGATCAGCCCCCAGTGCGGGTTTGCCACCTCCGTGCTCGGAAACGCGCTCGCTCCGGAGGACCAGCTCGCCAAGCTCGAGACGCTCGCCGAGACCGCCCAAGTTCTCTGGGGCTAAGCGAAACTCCGGGCGCGCGCTGGCGGTGGCGGCTCGCATCCGTCACAATACGGCCGGTGGACGGACCGTCGAACGGCACCGCGCCCACGGCACTGGTGATCTGCCCCAGCCAGCGCGACCGGTTGAACATGGCCGACGAGCGGATTCTCGATCGGTTCGCGCTTCGCTTTGCCGGACAGCCGATCGGGCCGGACTTCGACCCGCGCACGTTCATCGAGCACATGACCCGGTTCGGGACCAACGCGGACGGCATCTTCGGATCGAGCGACGCAACCGGGCATCTGGCGTCGATCCTGGCCGACGAGGCCGGCCTGCCCGGGCCGGGGCGGGCGGCGTTCATGCGCTGCCACGACAAGCTCGCGTGCCGCCGCATCCAGGCACGGGCGGTGCCCGAGGCCACGCCGGCGTTCGCCCCGGTCGAGCTGGACGATCCCGATCCGGCCCCGCCGCTGCCCTTCCCGTTCTTCCTCAAGCCGGTGGCCGCGCACCTCTCACAGCTGGCCTACCGCGTCGACGACGAGGAGGAGTTCGCGGCGGTGGTTGCCCGCGCCAGGGACGAGATCGACGCGGTGACCGCGGCCGACCGCGCGCTCGAGGGACGGCCCTTCCGCACCCTGATCGCCGAGGAGCTGCTCGATGGGATGCTGGTCACGTTCGAGGGCTGGATGCAGGACGGGCGGATGACGGCGATCGGCGTGACCGATGCGGTCATGCACCCCAACGGCATCAGCTTCCTGCGCTTCGAGTACCCCAGCCGCCTGCCCGCCGGGCCGCGCCGGGCGATGGCCAAGGTGGCGGCGAGGCTCATGCCGGCGCTCGGGTTCGACAACAGCATGTTCAACATCGAGTTCTTCGTCCGGCCCGACGGCCGCCTGACGATCGTCGAGGTGAACGGGCGCATGGCGTCGCAGTTCGCGCCGCTCGTCCACGCGGTGCACGGCATCTCGAGCTACGAGATCCAGCTCGACCTGAGCACCGGCCGCACCCCGAGCCTGCCGCCCGCACGCGACGGCCTCGTGACGGCGAGCTTCCTCTTTCGCACGTACGAGGATGCGATCGTGCGCGCGGTGCCCGACCCGAGCATCGTGCTCGAGCGTTTCCCGCACGCCCACGTCGAGGTGCTGGTACGCCCGGGCCACCGCCTGAGCGAGAACGACGACGACACCGCCAGCCACCGCCTGGCCGTGGTGGCGCTGGCCGCACCCGACCGCCCCTCGCTGCTGGGACGGTTCGCCGAGGCCGTGCGGCTGCTCCCGTTCGAGCTCGACCCGCTCTCAGCCCCCGTCCGCTGAATAAATGGGGCCAGGCCCCATTTATTCACTCGGAGCGGCGCTTGGGTAGGCGGGCCAGGGCGCTCACGTCCTCGTCGCCGTGGCCCTCGGCCATCAGGGTGTCCTCCTGGGCCGCCACGAGCTGCGCGACGTCCAGGGGCAGCCCCGCCCGGCCGGCCTCGTCAAGGGCGATGCCGAGGTCCTTGCGGTGCAGGGCGAGCTTGAAGCCCAGCGGATAGCTGTCGGAGATCATGTTCGCGGCCCGGTTCTGCAGCACCCACGACGAGGCCGCCCCCGCCGACAGCGCCTCGACCAGCTCGGGCAGCGGCAGCCCGGCGGCCTGCGCGAGGGCGATCCCCTCCCCCACGCTCGCATAGGTGCCCGCGATCATCACCTGGTTGACCGCCTTGGCCACCTGTCCCGAGCCGCTCGGGCCGAGATGGGTGATCCGGCTCGAGAACGCCTCCAGCACCGGCCGGGCCTTGGCGACGTCGGCGTCGGCGCCCCCGCAGAAGATCGTCAGCGTTCCCCGCTCGGCTCCCTCGGAGCCGCCCGAGACCGGCGCATCCACCATGCCGATGCCGCGTTCCTTGAGCCGAGCCGCCATGCCGGCGACGGCGGTGGGCGACACGGTCGAGCAGTCCACGACCACCCCACCGGCCGCGAGCCCCGCGGCGATGCCGTCGGGCGCCATCACGATGTGCTCGAGGTCGGGCGTGTCCGACACGCACGTCAGCACCGCCTCGGCGGTGGCGGCCGCGGCGGCCGGCGAGTCAGCCCGATGCGCGCCGAGCGCCGCGAGCGGCTCCTCGCGCGACCGGGTGCGGTTGTGCACGGTCACCTCGTGCCCCGCCGCGAGCAGGTGCCGCGCCATGGGCGCACCCATCGTGCCGAGACCGATCACCGCCACTCGCATCGGGGCGATCTTACTCGCCGGCGATCTCGCGCCGCTCCTGCTCCATCGAGCGGCGCAGCAGCCGCGACCGCGTGATCCGGTCGAGGCCGTCGAACTCGACGGTGGCCACGCTGTTCCCGCGCATATCCGTCTCGACCGTGCCGACGACGGCGTGGGTTTCGACGTCGAAGCCGAGGTCGTCGTCCGCCATCACGAGCCACAGCCGCTCGCCCTCGCGGAGGGTGTGGTGGGTGATGATCTGCGCGTCGTCGGCCGACAGCTGCAGCGCGTGGGCGTTGAACTCCTCACCCGACCCGCGCCGGCAGCGCACGAACTGCCACACCGACATGCGCACGTGCTTGTGCCGGCCGGCGTTCACCTGCTCCTGGGCGTACACGGCCCGCATGAGGCGCTGCTCGACCGTGCGGTCGACCGGGTCGAAGTCGATCGCATACCGGAACGCGCCGTCCTTCAGCCGCTCCGTCCGCCTGACCGTCGCGTCGAGCTTGGCGGTCGTCTCGTCGTCGACGCGGAACGCGACCCGCACCCGGTTTCCGGGAACGAGCTCGTGCTCGGTCACGACCTTGACGCCGCCCGCCGAGAGGTCGACCGACCGCACCACCATCAGGCTCGTGCGCCCGCTGCGGCTGACCGCCGCACACGAGACGGGCAACCGGACCATGACCCGGAAGAACTCTCTGCGCTCCGCATCCATCCCTACCAGAATCGGCCGTGGCGGCCGGGATCTTGACCGCGGCTACTCCGCGTCCATGAACGGGTAGCGGTAGTCGGTCGCCGGGACGAACGTCTCCTTGATCGTGCGCGGGCTCACCCAGCGCATCAGGTTCCACATCGAGCCCGCCTTGTCGTTGGTGCCCGACGCCCGCGCGCCGCCGAAGGGCTGCTGACCGACCACCGCGCCCGTGGGCTTGTCGTTCACATAGAAGTTGCCGGCGGCGTTTCGGAGCGCCGCGGAGGCGTGGTCGATCGCCCTCCGGTCGGTTGCGAACACCGCGCCCGTGAGCGCGTACGGCGACGTGCGGTCGACCAGGTCGAGCGTGTCGTCGATGCGGTGCTCGTCGTACACGTAGGCGGTCACGACGGGGCCGAACAGCTCCCGCCGCATCAGGTCGAAGCCGGGGTCGGTCGTCTCGATCACCGTCGGCGACACGAAGTAGCCCTTGGAATCGTCGGCCTCGCCACCCACGAGCACCTCGGCCTCGGGGGCCTCGGACGCCAGCTTGACCGCATCGCGCTGAGTCGCGAACGAGTCGGCGTCGATGACCGCGCCCATGAAGTTGCGGAAGTCGCGCACGTCACCGGTGCGGATGGTCGAGACCTGCTCGCCCAGCATCTCGCGCAGCTGCGGCCACAGGTTGGACGGCGCGTAGATGCGCGAGGCCGCCGAGCATTTCTGCCCCTGGTACTCGAATGAGCCGCGCACGATGGCGGTGGCGACCGCGGCCGGGTCGGCGGAGGGGTGGGCGAAGATGAAGTCCTTGCCGCCGGTCTCGCCCACCAGCCGCGGGTAGGTGCGGTAGCGGTCGATGTTCTGAGCAACCGTGCGCCACATGCCCTGGAACACCGGCGTCGAGCCCGTGAAGTGGATTCCGGCGAGGTCGGGGTGCGCGAGCGCCGCATCGCCGATCTCGCGGCCCGAGCCGAGCACCATGTTGATCACGCCGGGCGGGAGACCGGCCGCCTCGTACAGCCGCATCAGGAAGTGCGCCGAGTAGACCGCGGTCGAGGCCGGCTTGAACACGACGGTGTTGCCCATCATCGCCGCCGCGGTCGGCAGGTTGCCGGCGATCGCCGTGAAGTTGAACGGCGAGACGGCGAACACGAATCCCTCGAGCGGCCGGTACTCGATCCGGTTCCACATGCCGGGCGCGGACACCGGCTGCTCGCTCATGATGCGGTGCATGTAGGTGAGGTTGAAGCGCCAGAAGTCGACCAGCTCGCAGGCGGCATCGACCTCGGCCTGATAGGCCGTCTTGGACTGGCCGAGCATGGTGGCGGCGTTGAGCGTGTCGCGCCACGGCCCCGCCAGAAGCTCCGCCGCGCGCATGAAGATCGCCGCGCGCGCCTCCCACGGGGTTTGCGACCACTCCCTGCGGGCTTCGGCCGCGGCCGCGATCGCCTGTGCCACCTCGGCCTCGCCGCCGCGGTGGAACTCGGCCAGCACGTGGTCGTGATCGTGGGGCATGACGGCCTTCGCGGTCCGCCCCGTGCGCACCTCGCGCCCACCGATCACCATCGGAATCTCGGCGGTGGTGCCGGCAAGCTCGTCGAGGCGGGCCTTGAGCGCCGCCCGCTCGGGCGATCCGGGCGCGTAATCGCGCACCGGCTCGTTCCTCGGCTCCGGCAACCTGAAGACGCCCGCGGTCATCGCGCTTAGCCTACCGAAGCGGGGGGCTGACGGTACGATTGAGCCGTCACCGATCCGGGGGGAGTGATCATGAGCGTGAGTCTCAAGCGGTTCTCGAATCACATCGGCGGCAAGGCGGGCGACTCGATCTCCGGCGCGACCATCGACGTCGTCAATCCCGCCACCGGCGAGGTCATCGCGGCCGTCCCCAACTCGACCGCCGAGGACGTCGATCACGCCGTCGAGGCTGCCGAGAAGGCCTTCTTCGGCGACTGGGGCGACACGACTCCGGCCGAGCGATGCGAGGTCATGAACACGCTTGCCGACGCGCTCGACGAGCACGCCGAGGAGCTCGGTGAGCTCGAATCGCTGAACGTCGGCAAGCCGCGTGGCGCGGCCGTCGAGGAGGTGGCCGGCGCGACCGACTGCCTCCGGTTCATGGCCGGTGTGGCGCGCACTCCGGAGGGCCAGGCGGCCGCCGAGTACGTGCGCGGATCGACCTCGATGATCCGGCGCGAGCCCATTGGTGTGGTGGGCCAGATCACTCCCTGGAACTATCCGCTCATGATGGCCGCATGGAAGATCTCGCCCGCGCTGGCCGCCGGGAACACGGTCGTCCTCAAGCCGTCCGAGCTCACCCCGCTGACGACGCTCCGCATGGCCGAGATCGCGGCGGACATCCTGCCCGAGGGCGTGCTGAACATCGTCTCCGGGTATGGCGACCCCGTGGGCGCGGCCATCTCGGCGCATCCGCGTGTCCGGATGGTGTCGATCACCGGCTCGGTCGAGTCGGGCAAGAAGGTCGCCCGCGCGGCGGCGGACAATCTCAAGCGCGTGCACCTCGAGCTGGGCGGCAAGGCCCCCGTGATCATCTTCGACGACGCCGACGTCGAGGCGGCGGCCGAGACGATCAAGGCGGCCGGGTACTGGAACTCGGGTCAGGACTGCACCGCTGCGACACGGATCGTGGCGGGACCGAGGATCTACGACCGGTTCCTCGACGAGCTCGTCGGCCAGGTCGAGTCGATCAAGGTCGGCGACCCGTCCGAGGTCGAGGACATCGACATGGGCCCGGTCGTCTCGCACCGCCAGCAGGAGCGCGTGCTCGGATTCCTCGAGCGGGCCACGTCGGCCGGCGCGCAGATCGCCACCGGCGGCACCGCAATCGGCAACCGCGGGTTCTTCGTCAAGCCCACCGTCGTCACGGGCGCCGCGCAGCGGTCGGAGATCATCCAGAGGGAGGTCTTCGGGCCGGTTGTGACGGTGCAGAAGTTCGCCGACGACGCCCAGGCAATCGCGTGGGCAAACGACGTCGAGTACGGCCTGGCCGCATCGGTGTGGACCGAGAGCGCCAGGCGCGGCCTCAACGCCGTGCGCAAGCTCCAGTACGGCTGCGTGTGGCTGAACGACCACTTCACCGTGTTCAACGAGATGCCGCACGGCGGGTTCAAGCAGTCGGGCTACGGCAAGGACATGAGCAAGTACGGGTTCGACGACTACACGATCGTCAAGCACGTGCTGGCGAAGTTCGCATAGGGATCACGCGTCGCACCAAAAGGGGTCTGACCCCGTTTGGCGCAGGCGCGCTAGCCTGACGGCATGGCTCCCGTCGTCCGAGCCGAGGCGCTGACCAAGCGGTTCGGGAAGCTCACCGCGGTTGACGACCTGTCCTTCGCGCTCGAACCGGGCACGATCACCGGGTTCCTCGGCCCCAACGGCGCCGGAAAGACGACGACGCTGCGCATGCTGCTCGGCCTCGCTGCGCCGTCGCGGGGCCGAGCGCTCATCTTCGACACGCCGTATCGCGAGATCCAAAACCCCGCCCTGCGAATCGGCGCGGTGCTCGAGGCGACCGACTTCCATCCCGGGCGCTCGGGCCGAAACCACCTGCGCACGCTGGCCCTCGCCGTCGGGATCGCCGACTCGCGGGTCGACGAGGTGCTGCGGGTGGTCGAACTCGACCGGGCGGCGAACCGGCGCGTCAAGGGCTACTCGCTGGGGATGCGCCAGCGGCTCGGCCTGGCGGCCGCGCTCCTGGGCGATCCCGAGTTGCTCGTCCTCGACGAGCCCGCCAACGGCCTGGATCCCGAGGGCGTGCGCTGGCTGCGCGACTTCCTGCGCACATTTGCGAGAGGAGGGCCACACCGTGCTCGTCTCGAGCCACGTGCTGGCCGAGATGGCGCAGACCGTCGACCATGTGCTGATCATCAACGACGGCAAGCTGGTGCGTGAGGCGCGCCTCGACGAGCTCACGACCACGGTCGGCGGATCCGTGCGCGTTCGCAGCCCCCAGGCGGTGCAGCTGCACGAGGCGCTGGCAAAGGCCGGGATCGACGTCACCGACCGCGACGGCGCGCTGATCGCCACCGGCACGACCGCCGAACGCGTTGGCGAGATCGCCGCCGCCACCGGGGTCGTCCTGCACGAGCTGGTGACCGAGGAGTCGTCGCTCGAGGAGATCTTCCTGAAACTGACGTCGGAGGCGGACGCGTGATCGGGCAGTCACGCGCGGAGGTGCTCAAGATCCGGTCGACCCGGACAACGCTCGGGCTTGCGCTGGGGATGGTCGCGATCATCCTGCTGTTCGTGCTGCTGACCGCGCTCCTGAGCTCGATCTCGAGCCTGACCGGGCAGGAGGACCAGCGCAACCTGTTCGGCATCGGCAGCTTCGCCGGGGTGTTCGCGGCACTTGCCGGCATCCTCCTCGTGACGAGCGAGTACCGGTTTGGCACGATCCGGCCGACGTTCCTGTTCAACCCCGGCCGCACGCAGGTCGTCGCCGCCAAGGTCGCTGCGAGCCTCGTGGCCGGATTCGTGTTCGCCGCGGTGGGAGAGCTGCTCGCGGTGGGGATTGGCGCGGTGATCCTGAACGGCCGCGGCATCTCACTCGCGCTGCACGCTCACGACTACGAGCTACTCACGCTGGGCACCCTCGTGGGAAGCGCCCTGTGGGGCGGGATCGGGGTGGGCGTCGGCATGATCGTGCGCAACCAGGTGGGCGCGATCATCGGCCTCCTGGCATGGGGGTTCGTGGTCGAGAACCTGCTGTTCGCACTGGTTCCGTCGGTCGGGCGCCTGACGCCGGGCCAGGCCCAGAACGGCTTCATTGGACTCACGTCCGCCCATCTGCTCGGCCCCGCCGCGGGCGGCGCGGTGCTGCTCGCGTGGACGGTCGTCCTGTGCGTGGCGGGGACGGCGCTCGCGGCCCGCCGCGACGTCAACTGACGCCGCGGCTAGACCCCGCTGGGGGTCTCGCTGGGGAGGTGCAGCAGGTCGCGGATCGAGACGATCCCGACCAGGTGGTCGCCGTCCATGATCGGGACGTGGCGATAGCCGCCGTGCAGCATCATCGCCGCCGCCTGGCCGATCGTCGCGGTCTTCGGCGCCGTGTCCGGATGCGGTGTCATCCAGTCGCCGACGGTGCCGTCGATGCTGCCCTTGCCAACGGCCCGCAGAACGTCGCGCTCGGTCATGATGCCCTTGAGGGCGCTGCCGTCGGTGACCAGGATTGCGCCGACGCGGCGGTCGGCCATCCGCCGGGCGGCGTCGGTCAGCGCGTCACCCGCCGCGGCCGTGAGCAGGTTCTCGCTCATCACGGCCAGCACGAACTCGTCCTCGGAGCGCTTGTAGGGCATGGCGCGATCTTACGCCGGTGACCGGCCCGCGGGCAACCGCCCGGTACGATCCATGCTGCGATGCCACCGCAGGCCCACACCGGCAAACCGTGCGTCTGCCAGCACCGGCTCGCGCAGTGCGACCAGAGCTGCGTCGCCGACATGCTCGAGACGACGTTCTACGTCGCCTGCCTCAAGCTGACCGGCCGCAGGTGCCTCGTCGTCGGGGCGGGCGACGTCGGCCTCGAGAAGATCGAGGGCCTGCTCGCGTGTGACGCCCGCGTCGACGTGATCGCGCCCAAAGCCTGTGCCGAGGTGCACTCCCTGGCGGCGGCCGGCGACGTCCACCTCACGCAGCGGCACTTCGAGCCCGGCGATCTCGAGGGCCGATTCCTGGCGATCGCGGCGACGTCGGACACCGAGGCCAACATCGCCGTCTTCGAGGAGGCCGAGCGGCGCTCGATGCTGTGCAACGTCGTCGACGTGCCGCCGCTCTGCAGCTTCATCCTGCCGGCCATCGTGCGCTGCGGGCCAATCGCGATTGCGATCTCGACAGCCGGGGCGAGCCCGGCCCTGGCGAAGCGCATGAAGCGCGAGATCGCCGCGCTCTACGGCGCCGAGCACGCCGAGCTGGCCGTGCTCCTGAACGACGCCCGCGGCTGGGCGAAGGCCACGCTGCCCACGTTCGCCGAGCGGCGCGACTTCTTCGAGGCGATCGTGAACGGCGAGCCCGACCCGATCGCGCTCCTGCGGGCGGGCGACCGCGCGGGCGTCGAGCGCCTGATCGCGGAGCGCCGGGCCGACGCCGGGTCGGCCCTCGTCTGACCCACCGGGCTACTTGAACCGGTAGGTGATCCGCCCACGGGTGAGGTCGTAGGGAGAGAGCTCGACCTTGACCCTGTCGCCGGGCAGGATGCGGATGTAATAGCGCCGCATCTTGCCGGAGATGTGGCCCAGCACGTCGTGGCCATTGTCCAGCTTGACGCGGAACATCGTGTTGGGCAGGGCCTCGGTGACCTCGCCCTCAACCTCGATGGTCTCTTCCTTGACCAAGCGCTACCCAATCACGGTCACGTTGGTGGCCTCCATCCCCTTCTTGCCCTGCTGCGCCTCGAACTCAACCTTCTGCCCCTCCTCGAGGTTCCGGTAGCCGTTTCCGGAGATGTTCGAGAAGTGAATGAAGAGGTCGGCACCACCGTCCTCGGGTGAGATGAATCCGAACCCCTTCGACGCGGAAAACCATTTGACTGAGCCAGTGGCCATGAAGCGCTCCTGGTCGAGATTTGGAACGACGCAGGTCACGCACTCACGGTCCCACACGCACGTTCATGAGCCCCACAGCGGAGTTCACGCGCCCAGTCTAGACACGGATCGCCGCAGAATCCAGCCCCCAGCGGAGTGGCTCAGACGGCCGACGCGTGGTCGGCGACATCGTCGCCTGCGGCGGCGGCCGGAGGGCCGCCGTTCGACTCCGCCGTACCCCGGCGAGCCTGCTCCTCGACCCCGGCGCGGCGGCCGCGGCGGCCACGGGCCCGGCGGCGTCTGTCACGCCGCTCCGGCGACGCTCCCACCGGTTCGCCGCGGGCGATCTTGCGCACCGCGCCGGGGCGGGAGTCGCGCGTCACGACGCCGTCGGCGTCGACCACCTCGAACTCGACCCGAACGCGCCCGCGCACCCCGGCCGCCTTCAGCTGGGCCAGCACCCGGCGGGCGGCGTCGTCGGCGAGCACCTGCGCCTCGGCGAGCTCGAGCGGAACGACCAGCCCCGCCCCGTCGACCTTGATCGAGGCCACACGGTCGCCGACAGGCTCGTTCAGGAGCTTCGAGACGGCCACCCGCAGCGGGGCGATCGCGCTCGCCGCGGCACGCAGGTCGACGGCGTTCGTGAAGACGTGGTCGCCGTTCCCAGCCAGCTTCCAGTTCAGGTTCTCGACGCCGAGCCGCGTGCGGATCACGGGGTCGGCATCGTCGCGGAGCCTCACCGCCACCTCGGGCGCCACCTCGACCTCGGCGCCGCCCTCGACTCTGCGCAGCGGGACCGCCGGCGGGGTCGACCCGACCACGACGCCGTTGAACGAGACCGTCTCGGCCCGCTCGGCGGCGGCCTTGCGCTTGGTCTTCTTCGCCGCCTTCGTGCGCTGCATCGGCGCGGGGATATTCGAGCCGAGTGCCGCGGCCAGCCGCAGCGGATCCTCCGACAGCGACCGCCGCGCGACCTCGACGATGCTCTCGCCGGCGGTGCCCCGGCGGGGCGAGGCCACCGCGAGCAGCGCGGCCCCGGCCTCGAGCGGCGCCGCCTTGGCCACCTGGGCGAGGCGCAGGCACGCCTGCGAATGCTCGGCGTCGGTCTTCGCGTTGGCCACCGCTCCCAGCAGGCCGCGGCCGTCCTCGACGTGCGCCCCGGCGTAGCGGTACTCGTGGTCGCGGGCGGCCCGGGCCAGCCTCCACGTCCACGACACGATCCGGTCGGGCGGCGCCTCGATCTTGTTCTCGCCCATGGCCAGCAGCAGCACCCGTGCGCCCTGGCCGCGATCCTGCTGCCAGGTCGGCGCGGCCTCGATGAGCCGGCAGGCCATGGCGAACGTCGTCTGGCTCGGGCCCGACGCGGCCAGGTCGCCCAGGCTCGAGAGCCGCAGCTTGCGGTGCCGGTTCTCGGCTGCGCAGGTGAAGAAGAAGAGCTCGCGCGCCTCGGGCGTCAGATTGAGGATGCGGTCGCTGAGCGTGTGGACGTCGGCGGGGCCGAGCTGGCGCGCCGCCACGACCGCCCACGCCCGCTGCTCGTCGAGCGGCAGCTTGGATGCGTCAACCAGCTTCCACTGGTTCGCGATGACCGCCACCCGCCGCTCCGGGTTGTCGGAGACGGGAACGATCCAGGGCTGTTCCTTGATGATCGGCTTGGCGGGCTTGCGCCGCCCGCGCCGGCGCCTCGGAGGCGGCGGCGTGACCAGCCCTCCCGGGCGGTAGGCGTCCACGTCGAGCAGCGAGTGCAGCGTGACGACCCGCTCGGAGTGCGGCGCGCCGACCTCGGCGAAGTCGACGACGATGCCCGCCTCCTTGCGCCGGTGCAGGCGCATGATCCGGCCCACGCGCTGCTGGTACACGCGCCGGCTGGCGGTCGGGGCGAGGTGCATGCACACGGTCGCGCGGGGAGCGTTCCAGCCCTCGGCCAGAATCTGGGCGTTCACGAGCACGTTGATCTCGCCGCGCTCGTACGCCGCCAGCGTTTCGGCCAGCTCGCGCGGCGGAGTGCGCCCGGAGACGGCCTTGCCGCTCAACCCGATCGCCCGCATCGCCATCGCCACCCGCTCGGCGTGGTCGACACCCGCGGCGTAGACGATCCCGGGGGTGTCCCCGAACCTGCTCTGGTAGAGGTCGGCGGCAGCCATGTTGAATGGATCGAGGTCGAGGGCCGCGGCCAGCTGGCCCTGGTCGAAGTCGCCGCCCACGACCTCGACCTGGCGCAGAGACGTGATCGGCCGGACCCGGATGCACCGCAGCGGCGCGACCACCCCGCGCCGCACCGCCTCGGCCAGCGGGAAGTCGGCCACCTCGGCCGGGAACACGTCACCGACGTGCTTCTGGAGCAGCTGGTCGGTCGCGGTCATCCCAATGTAGATGGGCGCGTTGAACCGCCGGATCGCGGCCGCGGTCTTCTCGCCCAGGGCGGTGTGGGCCTCGTCGCACACGATCACGCCGTAGACGTCCGGTTTGATCTGGTCGACGTGCTTGATGAACCAGGCGTACGTGTTGATCGTGAGCGGCATCCGCTTGGGCGTCGGATCGCCGATCATCACCGGCGGGTGCAACCGCCCGCCGTAGCCCTCCTTGGTGAGATCGCTCGTGAACTGGTTCACCAGCAGCCGGCGGTGGGTGAGGATGAGCACCCCGGTGGTGCGCGCCGCCTCGACGAATCCGCCGGCCGCGATCGTCTTGCCCGACGCGGTGGGGTGCTTGAACCGGTAGCGGCGGCGTGCACCCGGGTCGGGCGCAAGCGCCTCGCCGCTCTCGACCTCGGCGTCGGCGGGCGGCATCGCCATGGCCGGGTCGTGGGCGATCTCCGGCTCGTCGCCGGCGTCGTCCTCCTCGTCGTCCTCCATCTCGACCGCGTCGGGCTCCTCGTCGCCGTTCTCGGCCTCGTCGTCGACGTCGTCCTCGTCGGCCGCTGCCGACCGCTCCAGATCGCTGATCAGCGCGGCCAGCTGTCCGGCGAGCGCGTCAACCTGGTGCCGGCGCAGGGTCGTCCCCGACGCCAGCCGCGGCTGCGGGTCGGAAAGCACGCGCTCGAGCCCGAGCACCAGAGCGAAATCGCGCCGCCACTCGTAGCTCGGCTCGGGCAGGCCGCGGGCCATTTCCTCGAGCGCGGCGTCGAGCGCCTGCCTGCGCACCGTTTTGGGCGCAAGGGCGACGGCGAGATCCTCGCCTTCATGGAGGAGCGGCTCCCCACACCACGCCTCAACGCGGTGTGCGGCCGCCTCAGAGTCGGCCTCGAAGCGAACAGTCATATGGTCCCTGCAGCCGCCGGGAGAAACGGGCGCCCCAACGGGCGACACCAGCGGCCGGTCTTCAGTGTAGCGGATCGTCCGGCCGGCGTGATGCTGCAACCGCGGCGGTCACCAGCCCGCGCAGGGGGTCGTGCAGATCCGCGGTCGCGGCCACGACGCACGGATCGAGCCCCGCGCCGGGCTCGAACACCGATGCCACCCCGCCGGCCTCGGCCACGAGCAGCATCCCCGCCGCCCGGTCCCAGTGCTTGATGCCCCACTCGTAGAACCCGTCCAGACGGCCGCACGCCACCCATGCGAGGTCGAGCGCGGCCGAGCCGCCGCGGCGGATGTCACGCACCTGCCGCAGGACGTGCGTGAGCACGGTCGCCTGGAACGCGCGGTCGCCGGGCGCGTATGCGAACCCGGTGCCGACCAGCGCGCGGTCGAGACCGCGGGGGCTGCGGGTGTGCACCGGCCGGCCGTTCAGGGTCGCACCCCGCCCGCGCTCGGCGGCGAACGTCTCGCCGCGGCAGGGATCGTGCACGACCGCCACCACCCCGCCGTCGGCGTCCTCGCAGGCGATCGAGACCGACCACACCGGATAGCCGAACAGGTAGTTGGTCGTGCCGTCGAGCGGATCGATCACCCAGGTCAGGCCCGAGCCGCCGACGACGCGGCCGCTCTCCTCGGCCACCACGCCGTCACCGGGCCGCGCCCCCGTGATGCGGTCGAGCACCAGTCGCTCGGCCGCACGGTCGGCGTCCGACACCATGTCGGTGGTGCTGCTCTTCGACTCGACGCCGCTCACGGGCCCACCGAAGCGGTCGAGCAGCAGCGAGCCCGCATCATGGGCGGCATCAAGCGCGAGCTCGAGCAGGCCGTCGGCGGACACGCCGCGAGTGTAATCAACCTGGCCCGCGCACCACTACCCTGGCGGCGATGACCGCGCCACTGCGCTACTCGACGCTGGGGTCCGGCCTGCTCGCCGGGCGGATGCCGCATTCCGCCATGCACGTCGACGCGCTGCGGGCCGAGGGCGTGCAGACGGTCATCAACCTGTGCGAGGACCACGAGTACTGGGCCGGCGAGCGCGAGGCGGTTGAGGCGGCCTATCGCGAGGCGGGCATCGCCGAGCACCGGCTGCCCGTGCACGACGGCGCCAGCATCCCACCCGACGTCCTCGACCGCGCCGTTGCGGCAACCGCGGCGGGCGAGACGACCTACGTGCACTGCCGCGGCGGGCGCGAGCGCTCGGCGGCCGTTGCGGTGGCGCTGCTCGCGACCCGGCGCGGAGTCGGGATCGACGAGGCGCTTTCCGCCGCCACCGCCCGGTGGCCGACCTGTCAACCGCTGGCGTGGCAGATCGCCGGCGTGCGCGCCTGGGCTCGTTCCGCCGGATCCTGAACCGGCGCACGCAGCCGGTTGCACGCGGGGCCGACCACCCGTATGCTCACACCGGTCAGACCTGCAGGGAGGGACATGAGGTTGGCAAAGGGTGTGACGGTGGGCATCGTGGTTCTTGCCGCGCTCGCAACCATCGTTCTTACGGGCGGAAGCGGTGGGTCACAGGCCGCCGGTGCCGGGCGCACGGCGTCCGACGTCGCCGACCTGCCGGTCACGCTCGGCCAGCTCGCCCAGCTCCCCATCATCGCCGCCGCGGTGGCCGCGATGGGGTTCTGTCTGCGAGCACTGTCATCCGGTAGAAAATTGCAGTAAACTCGACATCGGAGGGTTTTCGAGGAGTGTCCCCACGCGCGTCGCATAGCGATCGCGCAACCGGCTGACCCGTCGGTGTGGGACACGTTGTCCGGCGGCCCACCGGACAGCCCAACAGACGAGGCCGCCTCTGCCCAGGCGGCCTCGTCGCTTTTCTCCGGCTCAATTCCGCGCGGGGGCGAACGATGACACGGCTGATCGACCATGGCCCCATCGGAACTCACCCACGCGCTCACCGTCACCACCGAACGCCTGAAGACGGCCTATACGGTGGCGGCATCGCTGATCACCTTCGCGCTCATCGCGATTGCAGCTGTGATCGCGGTGCGTGATGTCACGCCCCTTGCCCGCGCCAGCGCCGTGCTGGCCGTGGTGGGAGGGTTGGGTGCGGTGGCGGCCTCGCGCGTGATTCAGTGGCGCCGCTGCGAGATCTACGACGAGATCGTCCTGAGCGGATTTCGCCACGTCGGCGGCCCGGCCGCCGCCCGCCACGCCGCCGACCTGGTGTCGCCCCGCCGCCGCAGGATGCTGGCCAGGAGCCTCGAGCGGCTGCTGGACTGCGCCGTCCGCCGGCAGGTCGCGGCGGTTCCGCTCAACCGCGCTGCGCTCCGCGAGCTCGAGCCCCACATCCGCGGCCTGTGCGTGCGCCTGCGCGCCGTCGACATTGCCGTCGAGCCGGCCGGGATGGTGCTGCTGCGGCGGCTTCTGACCGACGGAGCGACAAGCCCGCTTTACCGGGCGCAGGGCCCGGTCCGCGACCTCGAGCGCGCGATCGAGTGCATCCACAACCAGCTCGGCCCGATGCCCGTCATCCAGCTGCGCCCGGCAGTGGCGACCGAGCCGCTGCGCCTCGCCGCCTAGAAGCTTCTAGCCCTCGCCGCCGGCTTCGGCTATGAGGCGGTCGAGCTCCGGAACGACCGCGCGCAGGCTGGGCAGGTTGACGACGATGCCCTCCTGCGTGCTCCGCGCGAGCACCACCACCGCCTCCTCGTCGGGCGACGGGTTCTCCTCGCGGTGCGGCACCCATGGCGGCACGTAGATGTAGTCGCCCGGCCCGGTCTGGATGCGGCGCTCGTCGCCGTCCTCGAGGAACACGAACACGGGATGGCCGGACACGACGTAGATCCCGGTCTCAGCCTCGCCGTGGTGGTGGTCGCCCGAGCACATGCCGGCAGCGACGTGGCTCTTGCCCATCCAGATCTTGCGCGAGCCGTTGCGACGTCCCGAGATCGCCTCGTAGCGGCGCATGCCGGGCGTCTGGGCGGTGTCCTCGCTCAGGCCGTCGTGCGGCGTGTGGTGCAGCTGCCGGTGCCATGCGGCCGTCCCGGCATCTCGCGGCGCCGAGTCGGTCATGCGGCCGGGGGCTCCTCGGGCGAGAACTTGACCGCCCCGTCGTCGACCTGCAGGTTCTTGACCGTGTGGCCGGGCACGCCCGACACTCTATCGCCGCTACAACGCGAGCAGCGTGGCCGGCCCGCGGCGCTCGAGGCCGCGGCTGACGATCAGGCGCTGCACCTCGCTCGTGCCTTCCCAGATGCGGTCGACCCGGAGCTCGCGCCAGAGCCGCTCGGCCGGGTTCTCGCGCATGTAGCCGCGGCCGCCGAAGATCTGGACGACGCGATCGGACACGCGTCCGGCGGTCTCCGATGCGATCAGCTTGGCCATCGACGCCTTGTGGTGCACCAGCTTGCGGTCGGCGCCCGAGTCGGCCAGCCAGCCGACGTAGTAGGTCAGGAGCCGGGCGGCGGTCGTCTCGGCGGCGCAGTCGGCCAGAGCGAAGCTGACCGCCTGATGATCGAAGATCCGGCTGCCGAACTGCTCGCGCTCGAGCGCCCAGGCCGTGCCCAGCTCGATCAGCCGGTCGCACGCCCCGACGCAGCGCGCGGCGATGTGCACCCGCTCCTCCACGAACCACTCGCCCGTCAGCTCGAAGCCGCGGCCCAGCTCGCCCAGCACGTTCGAGCTCGGCACCGGCGTCTTCGTGAACGTGTATTCCGGGTGGCGGTAGGGGAAGTTGTGCGTGAAGTCGGGGTCGGCGGTCATCTCGACACCGGGCAGGTCCTTGTCGACCAGGAAGAGGGCCGGGCGGCGGTCGTGCCCGTCGACCGCCCAGGCAAGCACGATGAAGTAGCTCGCGACGTCGCCGTCGGTGACGAACCACTTGGTGCCGGAGAGCTCGTAGTGGCTGCCGTTCCAGACCGCCTCCGACGTGATCGCACGCGGGTCGGAGCCGGCCGCCGCCTCGGTGATGGCGTAGGCGTGGCGGTGCTCGCCGCGCACGTCCGGCAGCAGGTAGCGCTCGATCTGCTCGGGCGTCCCGTGGACGAGCACGTTGGACGGGCTCCACACCAGCACCCACAGGCAGTTGGTCAGCCGGCCGAGCTGCTCGTGGGTGACGATCTGCTCCGTGAGGCTGAAGCCGCCCCCGCCGTACTCCTTGGGGATGTTGTTGGCCGCGAGGCCCGAGTCGAGCACCGCCCGCTTGATGGCGGCATGCGACTCGGCGCTGAGGCGGCCGCCGCTGCTCTCGGCCTCCCACTCGAACGGCTGCAGATGCTCGTCCACCAGCGTCCGCACACGGGCGCGCAGCTCGATCAGCTCCGGGGTGAGGGCGAAGTCCATCCGGTTACTCCTTCGGCAGAGGTCGTAGGTCGGCGGCCGAGCCGCCAAAGATCAGTGCGGCCGGCGCGTGGACGGAGTCCACCCCGGCCATGTGGGGCCCTGACGGGTCGAGCTCGATCTCGGCGGGCGTCGTCGCGAGCCCCAGCGCCTCGGCGCCGCGGCGGCTGCCCACCTCGAGCAGGTAGCCGGTGGGGCCATCGTCGCCCTCGGGCACGAGCACGTTGCGCCGCTGCACCGAGCGGCGGGCGACCGCCTCGATCTCGCGCAGCTCCACCACCGGGTCGATGACGGTGTTCGAGTCGGTGCCGATGCAGACCCGGATGCCGCGCTCGAACATGGCCACGGCCGGCAGGTAGCCGTCGCCCAGGTTGGCCTCGGTGGTCGGGCACACGCACACCGAGGCTCCCGCCTGTGCCAGCAGGTCGAGCTCGGCGGCGGAGGCATGGGTCGCATGCACGATCGTCGTTCGCGGCCCCAGCACACCGGTGTCGGCCAGAAGCTCGATCGGCCGGCAGCCGTGCTCGGCGAGGCACTCCTCGATCTCGCGCAGCTGCTCGCACGCGTGAATGTGCACGACGATGCCGGCCGCGTCGGCATAGCGGCCGATCTCCTCGAGCCACGGCCGCGAGACCGCGCGGACGCTGTGCGGGGCGACCCCGACCCGGCCCGGCCGCTCCTGTGCGAGCGCGTCGACCCGGCTCAGGTATGCGCCCACGTCGGGGTCGCAGAATCGGCGCTGGCCGGCGGTGGGGGGAAGACCCGCACCGGCCCGCTCGTAGGCGGCCATCAGCAGCACCTGGTCGATGCCGGCCTCGGCGGCGGCGCTCGCGGTCGCACGCGCCATCGCGTTCGGCGGCGAGTAGGGCGTCCCGTCGGGCCGGTGGTGGACGTAGTGAAACTCGCCCACGGCCACGTAGCCTGCTGCGACCATCTCGCGGTAGGCCAGCAGCGCGACCGCATACATCGAGTCGGGGTCGAGCCGGCCCGCGGCGGCGTACATCGCCTCCCGCCACGTCCAGAAGTCGTCGCTGCGGTGGGCGTGATCGACGTGCTCGACGACCCCGCGCATGCCGCGCTGGAAGGCGTGGCTGTGCACGTTCACGAATCCGGGCAGGCGAAGCGCGGTCGAGGTCACCCGCGTATCCTTCCAGACCCGATGGCGACGGTATCCCGAGAACGGTTTCTGGGCTGGTTCGCCGAGCTGGCGGCCATCGGCCACACCCCGACCGGCTGGAACCGGGTGGCGTGGACACCGCTCGAGGCGGAGGCACAGGAATGGTTCCGGCGCACGGCCGAGGGCATCGGCCTCGAGGTGCGCCGCGACGGCGCCGGCAGCATGTGGGCGGTGACGCCCGACGCCGGCGACGAGCCGTGGGTGTGCGCCGGCTCCCACCTCGACACCCAGCCCGACGGCGGCGCCTACGACGGAGCGCTCGGGATCGTCTGCGCGCTCGAGGCCGTCGCGGCCGTGCTCGAGTCGGGCGCGCCCCGGCGCCACCCGCTGGCGGTAACGGCGTTCGTCGACGAGGAGGGCGCCCGCTTTCGGACGGCGTGCTTCGCCAGCCTGGCGATCGTCGGGCGGCTGGACATCGACGACGCCCTCGCGGTGATGGGCGACGCGCCCGCGATCTATGGGGTCACCCGCGAGTCGCTGCTCGCAAGCCGCGCCCAGCTCGAGCACGTGCGCTGCTTCCTCGAGGTGCATGTCGAGCAGGGCAAGGCACTGGTCGACCGCGGCCAGGCGCTCGGCGTTGCAGACGTGCTCGCCCCGCGCCAGCGCTGGCGGGCGGAGTTCGACGGCGAGTCAAACCACGCCGGCACGACGCCGATGGCCGGGCGGCGCGACGCGCTCCTGCCCGCGGCCCGGTTCGTGCTCGCGGTGGACGAGGCGGCACGGGCGCGCCCGGGGGCGGTCGGTACGGTCGGCCGGATGGAGATCTCGCCGGGCTCGACCAACTCGATCCCGGGGCACGTGGCCTGCTCGCTCGATGTCCGCGCCCTCGAATCGGACACGATCGACGACCTCGTGGGCGAGCTGCAGCGCCGCAGCGAAGGCGCGCGCATCACCCGGGCGTCGCGCAATGGGGGCGCCACCTTCGACGCCGGGCTGCGAGCGGCGCTGCACGCCTCCGCCGCCGCGGCAGGCGTGACGGCGGGCGACCTGCCCTCATACGCCGGCCACGACGCCGGCATCCTCGCGCAGCACGTGCCGGCCGCGATGCTGTTCGTGCGCAACCCGACGGGCGCCAGCCACAACCCGGCCGAGTCGGCCTCCGACGACGACTGCGTCGCGGCGGCCCAGGTGCTGGCCGGCGCGCTCGCCGAACTCGCCGCCGGCTGAATATTTGGTGCCTGGCACCGGATATTCACACGCCTGTGGAGAGCGCTGTGGGAAACCGGGGAGGGCCGGGGACGGCCTGTGGAGCGAGGGACGACTTTCCCGCACGATGCGATGTCGGGGTGCGGGAAAACCGCGGCGGCCCTTGACGGCGGTCTGTGGAAACAGTCACCCTCTGGCCGCCCAACACCCCCCGTCTCCGGCGCCAGGCCCCGCGGTTTCCGTCCTCCGGGCCTGGCGCCGGAGCGTTGGTGGCCATGACTACCGCGAGCCAGCCCCAACTCGATCATCCGCCCTCTCGCCCGGCGCCCGCGGCACCGGCCGCCGACGATCCCGCCGGGCGGCTGCTGGAGGCGCTGCTCGAGTTCGCCGGCCTCACCCGCCCGGCAGAGCGCGCGAGTTAGTCGGCGTCCTGGCCCGGGCGGCCCTCGGCCGGGCCGGTGTGCTCGTCGCTCCAGGGGGTTGCGCCCGGTCCGGCCAGGAAGGCCTCGATCTCACGGATTCCGCGGCGGACGTCGCGGCGGCGGCGGATGCGCTCGCGGGCGTCCGGCGCCAGCGCCCGCCACGTCCGCACGCCCACGTGCAGGAGCACGAACATGAGCACGACCAGCGCCACGACTGCGACCAGTGCGACGATCAACGGTTCCATTGAGGCGGTCAATGACACGATGCCGACCTGACTTCCACTAGGCCCCCAACGAGTGTATGCCTCAGCCGAGCCGAGCGCAATGGATCGTGGGATGGATCACTCCGGGTCACCGAATCCGGGTCATGCAGTAGGTGCTCTTCGGCCCGAACGGTCCGCCGCACAGCGTGCGGCGCTCGAACTGATTCGCGTTCCCGAAGCTGTCCGCCGTGATCGCGTGGTTGACGCCGTAGCTGAACGATCCGTTGGTGTTCTGGCTGTACCAGGGATAGATGCAGTACGGCCCGCCGTAGTGCAGGCAGGTCGACCCGGTCTCCTTGGGGTCGAGGACCTCGGCCTTGCCGCCGTAGTCGCTCACGACCGCCCAGTGGTGGGCCACGCCGCGGTTCCCGAACGTGACCGACTTGATCTGGATCGGGGTCGTCTCGAACCAGGCCCGCCAGTTGTACGACTCGCAGCCCGAGTGCCCGGGCGCGCAGAACGCCCCCGGCCGGGCGCTGAAGTCGGAGCGGTGGCCGATCTCCCAGACGAACGAGTTGGGCGCATCGTCGACGATGCCCCATCCCAGCGCATTCCCGATCACCTGGCGGCTGAATGCCGGCATGAGCGGGCCCCAGCGCTTGCTATTGAGGATCACGGTGCCGCTCTGGTGGGTCGTCAGATCGGTGACGGTGACATGGGCGCCGTCGCGTGCGGGCGTCTGGTAGTAGTGCAGCAGGATCGTGTCGCCGCCGTGCATCACCAGTGGCCCGTGCCCGCCGGCCTGCCGGAGCATCGCGTTGAACGCCGCCGGCTCGTTGTTGCCCACCACCGACCACACCGGCGTGCAGACCGTGTACGTGTTGCGCGAAAACGTGTACTGGGAGTTGCCGTTCGGGTCGCAGCGCGAGACCAGCGTGTCGGGATAGAACTGCACCTCGAGGAACGCCTGGTGGAACAGGCTGTGCGGGTCGGTGACCGTGCCGCCGAACCAGAAGCCGAAGCCCGTGCCCGAGACGGGGAAGCCCCCGTCGGTGGGCAGGACGGCCTTCCAGGTCAGGTTCTGCGCGGAGTGCGGGAGCGAGGACACCGGATCGAGCTCGGGCTCGTCGTGGCCCGTGCAGCCCGGCCGGTAGTGGACCTCGATCTTGCCCTCGACGTAGATCACGTGACGGGCCACGCACGCCGTCCCATGACGGGTGGCGGCGCCGGCGACCGCCGGCACGAAGAGCAGCGCACCGACCACGAGCGTGAGTGCGGACATCCACCACAGGCGACGTCGCATGTCGAACCCCTCCCCCCTGCTTGCTGAACGCGAGGTCACTCTATGACCCGGGCCCCGGGATTGCAATGGCGCCGACCCCATGCATACTGGGGTCGACCCATGAGCCGCCGTCTCCCCCTGATCGCGCTCGCAGCTGTTCTCGCGGCGTTCGTCTCGGGCTCGGTGGCAAGTCCGGGCGCCGGTGCGGCCACGTCGCCGTGCGGGCGCACCAAGACCGTCCCCACCTGGAACCACGTCATTGTGATCGCGTTCGAGAACCAGTCGTATGCGAGCGTGCTGGGGTCGGGTGCGCCCGCGAGCGAGTTCACCAAGCTCGCCGGCGAGTGCGGCGTGGCGACGAACTTCACCGCCGTCCACTTCCCGCACAGCCTGCCCGCCTACATCGCGAGCACGAGCGGCCAGGTCTCGATCACCGGCGATTGCCTGCCCGGCCCGTCCTGCCAGAGCGGCGCGGCCAACATCTTCAGCCAGCTCGGGGCGTCGCAGTGGCGCTCGTTCGGGCAGTCGATGCCGTCGAACTGCGCGAAGGCGAACTCCGGCAACTACGTCACCCGGCACCTCCCCGCGCTCTATTACACCCGCATCCCCGCGGCCACGTGCGCCGCCGACGTGCTGCCCCTGCCGACGACATTCGGGGCCACCAAGCGCAAGTTCGTGTGGATCGCTCCCGACCAGATGAGCGACATGGAGACCGGGACGCCGGCGCAGGCGAGCGCATGGCTCCAGAACTTCCTCGAGGGGCCGGCCGGCATCCTGACGCACGCGCCGTACACCGCGGGCCACACCGCCGTCTTCATCTGGTTCGACACCGGCGCGAACGGCGACTCGGTCTCGACGCCGCTCCCGTTCATCGTCATCAGCCCGTCAACCCCGCACACGCACTCGGCCGTCGCGCTGAACGACTACAGCGCGCTGCGAGTGTGGGAGCGGATGCTGGGCGTCCCATGCGTGAACAACGCCTGCACGGCGGCCGGTATGGGTTCCCCCTTCCACCTGTAGACGGACGCGCCGGTCACGCGACCACGGGCAGCCAGGCGGCCGCCTCGCAGGCGATGAAGCGGTGGATCGATGCCAGGTCGCCGCCGTGCGAGAAGCCGGCGGCCTGCTTGTGGCCGCCGCCGCCCGACTTGCGGGCGATCTGGGACACGTCGATTGCGCCGCGTGACCGCAGCGAGACGCGGTTCGGCGGCGCCACGCCGTCGGCGGCGAACGGCGGCTCGCGGATAAGGGCCGCGACCTCGACACCGGCGATGGCGCGCAGGTGGTCGACCAGTCCCTCGGTGTCCGACTCGGCGGCACCCAGCTCGGCAAAGTCGGCCCTGGTCACGTGCGAGATCGCGACGCGGCCGTCCTCGTACAGGACGAGGTGGTCGATCACGCGGCCGAGCAGCCGTAGCTTGCGCAGCGGGACGGTCTCGAACACCCGCTGGTAGACGAGCTGGATGTCGACGCCGGCATCGACCAGGCGGGCGGCCATCCGCAGCGCGTTGGGGCCGGTGGTGCGCTGCTGGAAGCGGCCGGTGTCGGTGACCAGCGCGACGTAGAGCGACTGGGCGATGTCGGGCGTGAGCTCCACGCCCAGCGCCTCGAGCACGTCGAGCAGGATCTCGGCGGTCGACGAGGCCGAGCCGTCGATCAGGTTGACGGTGCCGAAGCGCGTGTTGTCGTAGTGGTGGTCGATGTCGATGACCGCCGCCGCCGCCTCGATAACGCCGCGGTGCCCGCGCCCCAGCCTGCGCATCGTGGCGCAATCGAGGGCGAGCAGCGTCCACGAGCCAAGCTCGGACTCGTCCAGGTGCCGCTTGAGCCCGGCCACGTCGAGCAGCCGCAGCTCGCTCGGGATCGACGAGGACGGCTCGAGGTAGGTGCGCACGCGCTTGCCCAGCTGGCGCAGCCCGGCCGCCGCCGCGGTGAGCGAGCCGATGGCGTCGCCGTCGGGGTTCTCGTGGGTGGCGACCACGATCTGGTCGGCCGCCCGCAGCGCCGCCACGGCCTTCGCGAACCCGGGGTCGGACGCGCGCGTGTGCGTCTCGTCCACATCACCATGATACGGTCGTTACGGGCGCGGAACCGAGCGGTCAATCACCCTCGGCGAGGGCCATCTCGCCCTCGACCGATTCCACGACGGGCTCGAGTGGCTCCTCCAGCTTCCCATCCATCCCGTGGACGTACTTGCCGCCGCGCATCCACGATGCCGCCGCCGCGACGAGGCAGGCGACGACCGCGAAGTCGAACGCCTCGTCCAGGCCGGCCGAGAACGGCTTGGACATCAGCTGCGGGAAGTACTCGCGCCCGGTCAGATACGCGGCGTGGGCGTGCGTGAGGTGCGGCAGCACCGGGCCGAGCAGATGCTGCATCGGGTTGTAGCCGAGGAACGACGCGAACAGGAGCCCCACCGGAGGCAGATGCGAGATGCGCGCCGCGTCGGCCGGTGGCACCCCCTGGGCGAGCAGGCCCTGATGCAGGGTGGACGGCAGCGAACTCGCGAGGCCCAGGATCATGAGCGAGAAGAAGATCCCGATCGACAGCACGAGCGCCGAGTTCTGGAAGGTCGTCGCCATGCCGGCGCCCGCGCCGCGCTGGTCGGCCGGCAGGCTGTTCATGATGCCCGCCTGGTTGGGCGATGCGAAGAGGCCCATCCCCAGGCCCACCATCAGGAGCAGCGCGCCGAACCAGAGATAGTTGAAGTTGACGGGCAGAAGCTCGAGCAGGAAGAAGCTGAGCGCGGCGACCAGCATCCCGCCGGTCGCGAACGGGCGCGCGCCGAAGCGGTCGGAGAGATAGCCCGACGCGGGGCCGGCGATCAGGAACCCTGCCGTCAGGGGCAGCATGTAGATGCCGGCCCAGAGCGGCGTCGACGAGAAGCTGTACCCGTGCAGCGGCAGCCAGATCCCCTGCAGCCACATGATCAGCATGAACATCAGGCCGCCGCGGCCGAGCGAGGCCAGGAGCGTGGCGATGTTCCCGGCGGTGAAGGCGCGGATCCGGAACAGGCTCAGCCGGAACATCGGATCCTCGACCCGGGTCTCGATGTACGCGAAGACGGAGAGGAGCACGAGCCCGCCGCCCATGCACAGCATGACCTTGGGAGACGTCCACCCCATCGTGTGGCCGCCGTAGGGCTGGATGCCGTAGGTGATGCCGACCAGGATCGCGATCAGGCCGATCGCGAAGGTGAGGTTGCCCCACCAGTCGATCTTGGCCGGCTTGCGGATGCCGAGGTCGACGAGCTTCCACGACGACCACAGCGTTCCGAAGAGACCGACCGGAACGGACACCAGGAACACCAGCCGCCACGACTCCGGGCCCAGGATGCCGCCGAGCACGAGCCCGATGAACGAGCCGGCGATACCGGCCACCGCGTTCACCCCGAGCGCGAGGCCGCGCTGGTCGTGGGGGAAGGCGTCGGTCAGGATCGCCGACGAGTTGGCGAACAGGAACGCGCCGCCGACTCCCTGGCCGATCCGCATGAGGATCAGCCAGAGCGCCCCGTGGGTGCCCTGCAGCCAGGTCACCGACAGCAGCACCGAGAAGAACGTGAAGATGGCAAAGCCCATGTTGAACATGCGCACGCGGCCGTAGATGTCCCCCACCCGGCCGAAGCTGACGACGAGCACGGCGGTCGCGACCAGGAAGCCCATGATCATCCAGAGCAGGTAGCTGGAGTTGCCCGGGCCAAGCGGGTCGAGATGGATGCCGCGGAAGATGTCGGGCAGCGCGATCAGGACGATCGACGAGTTGATCGTCGCCATCAGGATGCCGAGCGTCGTGTTCGAGAGCGCGATCCACTTGTACCGCGGCGACGGCGCAACCTGCGGGGTCATGCCTGCTCCTCGAACTCGTCGCGCAGCGCGCGGATCTGCTTGCGCTTGTCCATCAGCTCGTCCTCCAGCTGCTCCAGTGCCGCGCGGCGCGATCGCACGAGCGCCACCTGCCTGTCGACGTGCGTCATCGACTCGGCCAGGATGCGGGCGCGGTCGTCCACCGCGGGCTGTCCGTGCCAGCGCTCGCGCAGCACCGCCCGGGCGGCCTCGGCGTCCATCCAGTCACGCAGTTCGGCCAGCGACAGGCCCAGGAGGTCGCGCACGCGGATCAGCGCGGCGAGGCGGGCCTCGTCCTCCTGGTCGTACAGGCGATGCGCGCCCTCGGGTCGCCCGCGGTCGGGCAGAAGGCCCAGCTCTTCGTAGTAGCGCACCGTCCGCGGCGTGGCGCCGACGCGACGGGCAAGCTCCCCGATCCGGAAGCGCACCTCCTCGACAGGGGGCGCGGGCTGTTCTTGGGACATATTCACCTTTACGTAAAATAGCAGCCGGGATATGGGCACCGCAACCGGGTATCTCGCCTATTTCACCGTGATAACCTCATGCGAACGTGAGAAACATCTTTGCTTAACCTCGGGAGGGGCGGCATGAAGATTCGCTGGTACGGCCAGTCCGCGTACACGCTCACCGGCGCAACGCAGACCGTGGCGATCGACCCGTTCGGCGATCTGGGCGCGCTGATGGCGGGCCGGCGCCGGTTCGACTACGCACCGGTGCCCGCCCACCCGGCCGACCTGCTTCTGGTCACACACGAGCACGGCGATCACAACGCCGTCGAGGCGATCACGGGCACGCCGCAGGTCATCCGCTCGACCGCCGGCCGCTTCGAGAGCCCCATCGGCGAGGTCGTCGCGATCAACTCCGAGCACGACTCCGAGGCGGGCACCCGCCGCGGCCCGAACACCATCTTCGTCTTCACGCTCGACGGCGTCCGCGTGTGCCACTTCGGCGACTTCGGCCAGAGCGGCCTGCGGCCGGAGCAGCGCGCCGCGATCGGCGAGATCGACCTGCTCTTCCTGCCGGTCGGCGGCGGCCCGACCATCGGTGCGGCGGAGGCGGCGCAGATCACGACCACCCTGGCCCCGCGCTGGGTCGTGCCGATGCACTACCGCACCGAGGCGATCGACTTCCTCGATCCCGTGGATGCCTTCCTGGCCACGTCCGAGCAGGTGACCCAGACCGGGCCGGAGCATGTGCTCGCCGGCGAAGGCTCGGGCATCCTGCACATGGCCGCGCCGTGAATAAATGGGGCCTGGCCCCATTTATTCAGGCGGGTTGCGCCACCACACCGGCCAGGTGATTGCGAGGCCGGCCAGCACCGGGACGGTGGCGGGGATCGGTGAGGTCACCTCGAGCAGGAATCCCCACGCGAGCGCGGTCACCGCGACGGCCAGGGCGGCCAGGAGCCGCGGCCGGGTGCGCCGGCCCACCACCGCGCCCAGGAGCGCGGGCGCGAGGAAGTCGAGCCAGCCCATGCTGGAGTTTCCAAGCTCGACCTGCTGCAGCGAGGGCAGCGGCCGGGAGTGGTGCTGCGAGACACCGACGTGCGGCAGGATCACGTTCTGCAGGGCGACGGTCGTGGACTCGACCTGGCGGTTGCCCCACACAAGGTAGGTGTCGAGCGCGACCAGCAGCACGAGCCCGATCGCCAGGTAGCGGGGGGGCGTGATCGGGCCGACGATGCTCGCGATGGCCAGGCAGGCGAGGCCGATCAGGATGGCACCGGCAGCCTGCGCGATGTGCCCGCTCGCCTGCCAGGCGATCACGTACAGCACCGCGGCGGCGACCGCGACGAGCAGCGGCCAGCGCCAGCGGGCCGTCCACCCGAGCACGCCCGCCAGGACGGGCGTCGCAACGGTGCCCAGCCACGCCTCCAGGGAGGCTCCCGAGCCACCCAGGATGCGGACGAGACCGACGCCGATGACGAGCGCCACGGCCGGGCCGGCCAGGCCGAGAACCGCGTTTCGGCGGCCGGTCTCACGGCCGACCGCGGGGGCCGCGACGAGCAGCCCCTGGGCGGCGCAGAGCGCCGCGTACCACGGGAACAGGAACACCGGGCGGGAAGCTAACGCATGCCGGGCAACTCAGAAGCCCATGCCGGGGCCGAGCGGCGTCGCCGTCGTCGCCCGTCCGAGGAGCGGCAGCCCCTCCATCGTCTCGATCGCGGCCAGCGTCGAGTACGGCGTGTAGCGCGTTGCGTCGCGTGTCCCCGGGGTGATGTACGCGCTCGCGGCGATCAGGCCGACGTGGCAGCCGGTCGAATCGATGTTCGTCTGGGTCGTGCAGTCGATCCCCTTGGTGGCCGACTCGTTGCCCTCGTCCCAGGTGACGAGGACGAGCGTCTTCCCGGACTGGTAGTCGGCCGACGCGAAGATCGTCGGCAGGAGCGTTGCCAGCCACGTGTCGCCGGTCTGCACGCGGGTCGCGTCGCTGCCTGCGCAGCCCGACTGCCAGTGCATGTCGTCGCACAGGTTGGGCGTGATCCATGTGAACGACGCCAGCGACGCCGGATTGAACCCCGCGAGCGTGAACGCGACGTCGTTCTTGGCGCACGAGCCGTCCCCGGACGCGGCCAGGTCGGTGAACCAGATGGCGGGGTTGTGGCCGGTCTTGTAGAACCCGGAGGTCGTGCCCGAACACGGGTTGGGCATGCTCTCCTCGAGCGCGTTCCACGACTTGCCGGCCGCCCCCAGCTGGTGGAACAGGTTGTCGGCCGACGTGTGCTGCGCGCTCCCGGTCCAGACCTCGAGCACGCCGCTCGTGGGCGCCACGTAGTTGGGCTGCGACGGGTGGGTCGCGCCGACGGTGTTCGTGGCCAGCGCGCACTGGGCCGCGAGCTGGTTGGTGTAGGGCGCGGCCGCCGACCCGATCCAGCCGTTGTAGCTCAGGTTCTCGTCCATGATCACGACCACGTGCGAGTACACCGGCGGGCTGGACGGGTTGAACGACCCCTGCAGCGACCCGCACGGCCCCGCCGGCGCGGCGGTCGTGGTCGCGGTCGCGGCCGTCGACTGCGCCGAGACATTGTGCGCGGCGTCGAACGCGTCCACCGTGTAGCTGTACGTCGTGGACGGCTGGAGGCCGGTGTCGGTGAAGGCCGTTCCCGTGACGGTGCCGACGTTCGTGCCGTTGCGATACACGTCGTAGCCGGTCACGCCGACGTTGTCGGTGGAGGGCGACCACGATACCGACACCGAGTTCGGCCCGGTGGCGCTGGCACCGACGCCCATGGGAACGCTGGGCGCGGTCGTGTCGCCCCCCGCGCTGCCGGCGACGAGGCTGAGGTTGTCGATGTCATACGTCGCGCCCGCGGTGGGCGCCGCCTCGACGACGTTCACGGTCAGCGAGTCGCCGGCCTTGAGCGTCGTGTAGGAGACGGTCGGGAACGACTGCCACGCCGTCGTGGTGGTGACACAGCTCTGGGCCGAGCCGACCGTGGTCGAGCCGCCCGCCGGCACTTCCTTCAGCTTCAGGCAGACGCTCTGGCCCGCGGTGTCGCTGCGCACAGCGCCGGTGAGCTGGTACGCCGTGCCCGCGACGGTGGTCTTCACCGGCTTGGTGGTCGTGTAGGCGTATGCCTGCGAGGCGCTCGCCACCGTCACGCGCGCGGCGTGCGCGCTGCCGTCTCCGGCGACGAGCGAGAGGCTGCTGTTGCTGCCGCCCCACCCCGTGAGCGAGCCCGATCCGGATCCCTCGAAGGTGCCGTTTGCGATCAGGTTCGTTGCTGCCGACGCGAATGCCGCGACCGCGAGCACGACCACCGCGGCCATCACCGCCGCGCACGCTCCCCTTCGCAGAGCCGGTCCTGCCATCCGACGCATGGCGTGGATGATAACCGGTCCGGCCGGTTACGGCCCGGCGGGATCCTCGCCGGCGTACAGCCGCACCACGTCGGTGATCGAGCGCTGTTCGTCCCCCTTCGGCTCCCGGGCGTAGCGGTGGTCGCGCTTGCGGTCGTACTCGGCCAGGCCGAGCGCGAGTCGCTCGAGCCTGCGCCTGCGATCGGAGAGCAGGAAGCGCGCGGCGCCCGGGACGGCGTCGCCGTGAGCGGCCAGTGCCGCGGCAAGATGCGCGGCACAGAACCCGTCCGAGTCCGTGTAGGACGAGCGCACGCCGCCGTCCGAGAGCGCGTCGACGAAGAAGCCGGCCTTGCGTTCGAGCGCAGCCTCCGCGGCGGTACACGCGGGGCAGGCTCCCGGGCGGGCGAGGACGCCGGGGCCGGCCGTCCGCGCATGCCTGAGCAACTCCACGTCGTTCTCGACGAGCTGTCCGTAGATATCGGCGATGGGCATGCCCGACCGGGAGGCCATCACGACGCGGTGAAACAGCCACGCGTGCTGCCGGCAGAACCCGCCGCTCGCATGAAACCGCGTCCGCGCCTCGGGCACCCGGCGCCCCTCGCGGGCAAACGTCGCCATCTCGCGCTCCTCGAACTCGGCCAGAACCCGGCACAGCGCGCACCCGGGCTGGGCGAGCGCCTCGACGATGTCGAACGCGAAGAAATCAATCACCGAAGCCCCTGGGTTATAGTCCCCGCGGCGATGAGGCTCGCCGTCGAGCGCGCCCTCCTGGCGCTGATGGCCTCTAGCGAAAGTGGTCGGAAGACCTTGCTGCGAAGGAGGACGGCGATGGCCCCGAACGTGCGCTCAGAGCCGGCGGGACGCTGGTCCGTGGCGGGGCTGGGCGCAGTGCTGATCGCGCTCACGGCCACCGTCGCGGTGGCGAGCCGAACCTCGACGCAGGGCTCCGGCGGCCCGCTCGGCGCCGGCTCGGGCGCGACGCATGCGCTCGGCGCCGTCGTGCTCGTGCTTGGCGTGCTCGTCTGTGTGGCGGTGCTTGCCGTGATCGTCGCCGTGCTCTGGCCCGAGACCGTCCCGGGCCGGAAGCGCGGCTCCGACGAGGGGCTCTTCGCCTCGTACCGGCCCGACATGTCGCGCGGCGAGAAGGCGGTCCTCATCGGACTCCTGACGGTGATTCTGGGCGGGGTCGGTAGCGTCGTCTGGGTGATCATCACCCACCACACCGGTCCCCACCCGGTCACGCTCGGACACGGCCCGGTCGTGGGGTTCGGGGGATCGCCCACACGGCACCACTCGACGCCGGCACCACCGGCCGGGGGTGGCTCATCGGCCATTGCCCCTGCCGTCATCGCGGCGATCGTGGCGGTGATCGCGACGGGCCTGGCCGTCCTCTACGTCAGGCGGCGGTCGCAGCCGGCGCCGGAGGCGATCGACCGCGCGCGCGCTCCACTGGCCCGCGCCGTGGAATGGTCGCTCGACGACCTCCGCCGCGAGCCCGACCCGCGCCGGGCGGTGATCGCGGCGTATGCACGGATGGAGCGGATGTTCGCCGCCCAGGGAATGGCCCGGCGGATGTTCGAGACGCCGCTCGAGTACCTGAGCCGCGTCCTCGGGCAGATGCGCGTCAGCGCCGCCTCCACCGACCGGCTCACGGGGCTGTTCGAGGAGGCCAAGTTCAGCCCGCACGCGATCGGGAACGAGGAGCGCGCGCAGGCGATCGAGACCCTCGCCGCGATCCGCATCGATCTGGAGCGACCGTGACCCTCCGGCGAACGATCCGGCTCGTGCCCAGGATCGCCCCGGTCGTGATCGGCGTGGTCATCGCCGTTGCCCTGCGCAATCACCCGACCGCCGACCGGATCGCCATCGTCGCCACGGGCGCGTATGTCGTCGTCGTGCTCCTGACCCGGATGCGCAGCTCCGCCGCCGCCCGACCAGCCCCGGACAGGCCGTACCGGGGCGAGCCCGTCGAGCCGCTGGCGCAGCTCGTGCGCATCCAGCGGTCGGTCGAGCTCTCGGGCTCATCGCGGCTGGAATACGAGCACCGCCTGCAGCCGAACCTGCGCCACCTCGCGGCCGAGCGGCTGCGCCTGCGCCGCGGCATCAGCCTCGAGTGGCGTCCGGAAGCGGCACGCGCCGTTCTCGGCGAGCGCGCCTGGGACCTGGTGATGCGGCGCGACGCCTCGAGCGATCGCAAGGCGCCGGCACCCACCCTGGCCGAGATCCGGGCGCTGTTCGAGATGCTGGAGCGGGTGTGACCTGATGCTGGACGTCGCCGGAGTGGGAGCACGCGCGGATCGCATCGTGGCCGAGGTCGAGAAGGCGGTCGTCGGCAAGCGCGACGTGCTCGAGTTGGTGCTGATGGGGATCCTCGCCGACGGCCATGTGCTCATCGAGGACTACCCCGGACTCGCCAAGACGCTGATGGCGCGCTCGTTCGCACAGGTGATGGATCTTGGCTTCGCGCGCGTCCAGTTCACGCCCGATCTCATGCCGGCCGACGTCACCGGCTCGTCCATCTACAACCAGAAGACGGCGGCGTTCGAGTTCCGGGCCGGGCCGGTGTTCACCAACCTGCTGCTCGGGGACGAGATCAACCGGGCGCCGCCCAAGACGCAGGCCGCGCTGCTCGAGGCGATGCAGGAGCGGCAGGTGACGGTCGAGGGGGAGACGCATGTTCTGGAGCGCCCGTTCATCGTCCTCGCCACCGAGAATCCGATCGAGTACGAGGGCACCTACCCGCTGCCCGAGGCGCAGCTCGACCGCTTCATGATCCGCGTCGCCGTCGGCTACCCCTCCCGCGACGACGAGTGGGGCATGGCGCGCCGGCGGCTGGAGCGAAAGGCCGACGAGGTCGACCTGGGCACCGTGATCGACGGGCCCGGGCTGCTCGAGATGCAGCGGGCCGTCGAGGACGTCCACATCAGCGAGGCCGTCGGCCGCTACATCGTGGACGTCGTGCGGGCGACGCGAGAGTCCGCCCGGCTGCAGGTCGGTTCGAGCCCCCGCGGCACGCTCGCGCTGATCAAGCTCACCCGCTGCCGCGCGGCCCTGCGGCAGCGCGACTACGTCCTGCCCGACGACGTCAAGGCACTGGCGGCGCCGGTGCTTGCGCACAGGCTCACGCTGCAGCCCGAGCTGTGGGTGCAGCAGGTGAGCCCGCAGGACATCGTCGAGGAGTGCCTGCAGTCGGTGCCGACACCGGCGGCCGAGGACATCACGCCCCCGGGCCGGTGACCCGCACCGTCTCGCCCAAGCTGGTCGCCTACGCCGCACTGGCCGGCGCCGGGCTGCTCGCGGCGCTCGCGACCCGCCGCCCTGAGCTCGCCATCGTCACCCTCCCCTTCTCGCTGCTTCTCCTCGCCGTTCTCCGTGACGAGACCCCGGCGATCGACGCCGGGCTCGAGCTCGGGCGCCCGCGGGCGCTGGAGGGCGAGCGTGTGGAGGCGACCCTGACGGTGCGCGCTCGCACGCGCGTCGACCAACTCGAGGTCACCGCGCTGCTCCCGCGCGGCCTCACGGCCGAGCAGGGAACGTTCGCGCTCGCGCTCGCGGAGGGCGAGGAGCGCCGGCTCGCGGTCGAGGTCACCTGCCGGCGCTGGGGCGCCTATCAGGTCGGAGACGTGAGCCTGCGGGCGGGCGACCGCTTCGGCCTCTTCACCCACCGCCAGGCGATGCGGCAGCGGGCGCCCTTCCGCGTCTACCCGCGGGCAGAGACGCTGCGCGGGCTGATCGCCCCCCGCGAGACGCAGCCATACGCCGGGAACCTCGTCGCACGGCGGGCCGGGGCGGGCATCGAGTTCGCCGACATCCGCCCGTTTCAGGCCGGCGATCAGCTGCGAACGATCAACTGGCGGGCGAGCGCGCGCCGGCAGGGCCTGGTGGTGACCCAGCGCCACCCCGAGCAGAACAGCGACGTGATCCTGTTTCTGGACACGTTCGCCGAGCTCCGCGATGCGGACGGCGGTAGCCTCGACCTCGCCGTCCGGGCGGCGGCCGCGCTGGCCGCGCACTACCTGGCCGACAAGAACCGGGTCGGCCTCGTGGGTTTCGGCGGCGTCCTGCAGTGGCTCATGCCCGGCGGCGGCCTGCGCCAGCTGTACCAGATCGTCGAGGCGCTGCTCGCAACCGACATCGTGTTCAGCTACGCGTGGAAGGAGGCCAGCGTCATTCCCCGCCGGACGCTGCCGCCCAACGCGCTCGTGATCGCCGTGTCCCCGCTTCTCGACGAGCGCGGTGTCAAGGCGCTGCTCGATCTGCGCGCCCGCGGCTATGACCTCGCGATCCTCGAGATCTCCCCGGTGCCGTTCGTGCCGGAGCCGCGCACCGAGACCCAGGTCGTCGCCCGTCGCCTCTGGGTGCTGGAACGGGAGATGCTGCGGCTGCAGTACCGGCGGCTGGGTGTGTCGGTGGCCGAGTGGCACCGGTCGGAGCCGCTCCAGCGGGTGGTCGAGGAGGTGACACGATCACGCCGGTTCGGCGGAGTCGCGCACGTCTCCTGACCGCACTGGGCAGCGTCGCTCTCGGCCTCGCGCTGGCGGCGTATCCGCTGACGGCCGGCGGGGCGCACCGGGCGGTCCTCGCTGCGGTCGGGCTCGTTGCCGTGGCGGTGGTCGCGGTGGCCGTCGCGGCGGGGCGCACGGCGCCGCTCCCCTGGGCGCTGGCGTTGCTCCTCGCCCAGTACGCGGGCGCGCTTCGCAGCGGTGGCGGCGTCGACGCGGCCGTCCCGCTGTATGCGGCCGCGCTCTTCGCGTGCGCCGAGCTCGCCTACTGGTCGTGCGATCTGCGCCGGGTGGGGATCGTCGATCCCGCGGCGCTCTGGACGCGGCTCCTCACGATCGCGGCGATGACCGCGGTGGGAGCGCTCGGGGCGGGCGCGGCGACCGCGGCCGCGAGCGTCGCCGCCGCGGGCGGCGGAGTCGCTGCGATCGCCCTCGGCACGGTGTGCGCGGTCGGCGCCGTGGGTGTGCTTGCATGGCTCGGCGCTCGCGCCGCCCGGGTTCAGCGGCCGGGGTCGGACAGCACGGCCGGCGGGTCGCCGAGCTCCTTGCCGAACACCCTCCGGTAGGAGTCCTGGCCGTAGCTGGTCGGAAGCGGCTCGCCCTCGCTGAGCTTGAACGTGCGCCGCTCCCCGCGAGCACGCTGGGCGCGCAGGAAGAGCGCCGGAGCGGGCGGGTCGGTGGCGAATCCGTGGGCGAGGTCGTGCAGATGGGTGACGAAGAAGACCCGCACGCCTCGCTCCACGAGCGCGCGCACCACCTGGCGGGCGATCTCGGATCCCTCCCGCTCGTTCGTCGCCGCAAACGACTCGTTGCAGAGCAGCAGGCAGTTGGGGGTGATCGCGTCGGCGATGGCGCTCATCCGGCGCAGCTCCTCGTCGAGCTTTCCGCTCTCCATGCCCGCGTCCTCCTCGCGCCGGTGGTGGGTGAACACGCCGGCCGAGACGGCGGCGCGGAACGACTCCGCGGCGACGAACATGCCGCTCTCCATCATCACCTGCGCCAGGCCCACGCTGCGCAGAAACGTCGACTTTCCCCCCTGGTTTGCGCCCGTGATCATCACGAGCGCTCGCCCGTCCGCGGCGAGGTCGTTGCCCACGGCCCGCCCGTCCAGGTGCAGGCTCAGGCAGACGTCGTAGAGGTCGCGCGCGGCCAGGTCGAGCGTGCCCAGCGCGGTGGGCACCGGGAAGCAGACGGGCCCGCCCCTGCCGGCGAGCTGCTCGTGCAGGTTGACGCAGCCGATGTGGAAACCGAGCTCGGCCCGCAGCGCGCCCAGGAAGCCGAGAATGTGATCGGCCGATTGCGCGAGCGCGTGGGCGACCGAGACGATGCCCCGGCCGCGCAGCTCCGAGAGCGCCCGGAATCCGCTCTCGTCCCGGTCGGGGATTCTGAACGTGTACCCGGCACGGCCGCCCGCCGTGATCCGCTCGATCCAGGTCGGCTCCGGCTGGGTGCGAATCACGTGGTCGACGCCGCGTCCGCCCTTGCCGAGCCTGGCGCTCATGAGCACACCGCGGCGGAAGCGGAGCTCGCGCAGGTGGCGCTCGACGGCGTCGAGGTAGCCGTCGTCGAGCTCGGCGACGAGCATCGCGCACAGCCGCACCAGCCCCTCCGAGCGGAACTCCGCGGCATGCGCATCGGCGGTCTGGCGCAGCCGCCGCAGGACGCCGACCAGGATGTCCAGCACCTGCACCGATCCGTGCAGGAGCGAGTCGGGCGTATCCCGCAGCCACCCCAGCCGCACCGTCTTTTCGGCCTCGAGGCCCTCGACGGCGAGGTCATAGAACTCGCGGATGGTCCCCGGATGGGCGATGCAGTCGGCCAGCACGGCCTGGCGGTAGACGATCGCATCGGGATCCCGCAGCCGCGATTGCAGCGCCGTCCTGGCGACGTCGTGAAGGAACGGGTCGCCGAGCGCCATCGCGCCGAGGAGCGTGCCGAACTCGAGGTCCTGCGCCAGGTCGGCCTCGTTGGCGGGCGCCGCCGCGGCCGGGTCGAAGTCGCGGTCGGAGTGCATGAGGAGCACCTTCACGGGCCGATGCGCTCCCTGAGCCGCTCGTAGGTGAGGCCGTACTTCTCGGCGATCGCCCACGCATATGCCAGGCCGTCCGCCGGTGTGCGCACTATCCGGTAGGTGCGCACGGCCGGGTCGTCGGGCACGACGGCGGCGACCATGCTGACGGTGGCGTCTCCCAGCGCAGCCAGCTCGTCCACGAACGTCACGCACACGGCCCGCGACCCCAGGTCGGCGAGCTGCCGCAGCACCTCTGTCCCGAGCCGCAGCGCGTCCTCCAGGGTCGTCGAGGTGAAGCTCTCGTTCATGATGACGATGCTCTCGCCGGTCGCCTCCGCCAGAATCGCGTGGATCCGGACGAGCTCGTCCTCGAGCTTCCCGCGCAGCGTCGCAAGGTCTTCGTCGCGCTCGAAGTGGGTGAAGATCTGGTCGGGCAGGAAGAGCCGGGCGGTGCGGGCCGGCACGGGATAGCCGAGGCTGGCGAGGTAGTGCAGCTGCCCGAAGGTGCGCGCGAACGTCGTCTTCCCGCCCTGGTTCGGCCCGGTGACGACCAGGATCCGCTCCGGATCGGTCAGGTGAACGTCGTTGCACACGACGGGGGACTCCGGAACCACCTTGCCCGCGAGGGCCAGGTCGAAGGCGTCGGTGGCGTGGATGTCTCCCGACCGGTCGGAGAGGCTGGGGATGCAGAACGGGAGCCCGGCCGCCTGGAGCCGCCCGATGTGCTCGAGATAGGCGAGGTAGAACTGCACCTCCCGGTCAAACGTGGCGATGGTCGGGTCGAGGTAGCCCGCGTGCCGGATGGAGTGCTCCTCGAGCCTTCTGAAGACGTCGGGATTGAGGTGTGCGACACCCTCGAGCACCTGGGCCTCGACGTGATCCATGTGGGCCGACGTCGTTGCCTTGGCCCGGTACTCGCGCGTGCGCTCGCGCTGGAACTTCGCGAAGGTCGCCTCGACCTCGGCGCTGTAGTCGGTCGCTCCCGTGAACGGGCTGACCCTGACCCGGGCCCCCCGGATGTGGACGCTGTACCGGATCTCGGCGAGGTCCGCCCGGAGCGCACCCGTCTCCGCCGCCAGGGCCGCGAAGCCATCGCAGCGCACGTGCCCCGCCAGGAACTCCCCCAGCCGGCGAAGGCCGCGCGACTGCACCGGGAGCTCCCCGAGCGCGGCGGAAAGCGCGGTCACCGCGTCGCAGTAGATCGCGACCGCGTCGAGGAACCAGCCCTCCCGCTGATACCGGTGACGCAGCTTCGCGGCCTGCTCGACGTGCGTCCGCATCGTGCGCATTCCGTCGGCAAAGGCCTGGATGCACTCGAGGGTGGGGACGTGCTCGAGGTCACGCAGCACCTCGTGCCGGTAGCGCACCGCGTCGACGTCGTGCAGCGGGGCATGCAGGTAGGGCTCGAGGGCGTACTCCTCGCGGCCGGCGGTGATCGCCGCCACCACCTGGTCGAGGTTCAGGTCGGTGAAGAAGGCGGGCTGCTCGCACGCCTCGACACCGGCGCCCCGCTGCGGTGTGTCAAAGAGGATGCTGTGAAACGCGGTGCTCATGGCGCGACACCCCACACCGGGTCGTAGAAGCCATCAGCGTTCGCGCGGTTCGGGAGCTGGCCCCACCAGAGCTTCATCTGGCGCCTTCCCAGGTAGCCTAATCGACCACATGACGGTCTGGACGATCTCGGCGGAGAAGGGCACGGGCGGTGCCCGCATCGCGGCCGATCTCGCCACAGCGGCCGGCGTGCCGCTGCTCGATTTCAAGACGCTGGCGAGCCGGGTTCGCGACCAACTCGGCGACGTTCCCGACCTGGACGAGCTGGAGGCGCGCGTCGGCGGCCGCTTCAACGCGATCCTCCTCAGCGTCGCGCTGATGGGATCCGCGTCCGCCGGGGCCCAGGCCGAGCTCGAGTTCCGGCGCACGCTGCCCGAGCTCGGCCGAGCGGTGCTGGGAGAGGCGGCGCGCTCGCCGTGCGTGATCCTGGCGCCGAGCGCGTGCGTGGCGCTGCGCGACCATCCCGCGGCCGTCCACGCCCGCCTGCGGGCGCCGCTCGACTGGCGGATCGCCGCCTATCAGCGCGAGCACGTGGTCGATCGCGCCACCGCCGAGCACGCGGTCAAGCACGACGACCACGCCAAGCGCATGTGGGTGAAGACGCTCTACCACAGCGATCTCGACGACCACCGGTTGTTCTCGCTCGCCCTCGACGTGAGCCGCTTCAGCCCCGAGCGCGTCGTCGAGATCCTGCTCGCGGCCGCCGGCGGATAGCCCGGCCTCGGTCAGGTGACCGGCGGCGGCGCGCCGTCGGCGCTCGCCGCGAGCGCCGTGTCCCACTCGCACACCACGCAGGCGTGCCGGAACGCGGAGCGGGCGAACTCGACGGCGGCGGCGTGCGGGTCGGGGGCGGCGCGGACATCGTCCCAGTCGAGCAGGTACTCGCCGAGCGTGGCGTCCCAGCGAGCGGCATCGGGCGTCAGGGTCGCGGCCGCAAACCCGGCCGGCGCCGGATGCGCATAGGCGTAGAACGCGGCCTTGGGGTGGCGCGCATCGCCCGGCCACCAGCCGACGGCGACCTCCTGGGCATCCATCGCGTTTCGCATGATGAAGTTGTCCGACGGAGGATCGGCCGGGAGGCCCGAGAACAGGCTCACGGCCAGGTCGAACGAGCCCCACCACGCGTTCACCGGCGTCGAGCGCCCGCGATACGGCGCCCGAAACGCCGCCAGCGCGACCGCCGCCCGGGTGGCGGCCGCGAAATAGGCGGTGACGTGGTGCGGGTCGTACTCCCAGTGCTCATCGTCCTGGTCGAGCGGCACGGTCCACGACACCTCCTGCGGGGTCGGGTCGATCTGGACGTCGCCCCCCAGGCTCCTGGCCGACTCGAGCACGGCACGCGTGACCTCGCCGACCGGGCGATTGGGCGTCAGGGCGTGGCGTTTCGCCCGCCCGTCGCTGTGCTCGACGACCGCCTCGTGGGCGCGCAGGTCGAGGGTCACCATCAGGGTCCCCGAACCGTCGGGCGCCGGGAGCGGAAGCGTCTCCCAGCCGCGCGCCGTCAGGCGCAGGGCCGCGTGCTGGAGCTCGGGCTCCGGCGCCGCGAGCACCGCGGCCAGCTTGCCCAGCACCTGCGAGTGGGCATGCAGCGTGTCCAGCGTCGCGCTCCACTCCTCGTAGGAAAGCTGCGGCCACGGCGGAGGCATGCGGGCACGCTACCAAACGCCCTTGCGGCGACCGGGTGGAAGTGGGACAAATCTCCCGCCGCCATGCCCGATGCCCCTCGTCCCCTGTCCGGCCGCGTCGCGATCGTCACCGGCGTTTCGCGCCGTGCCGGGATCGGATACGCCGTGGCCGACCGATTGCTGGCGTTGGGGGCGCAGGTGTTCGCCCACTCGTGGGAGGCGCACGACGCCCGCACGCCATGGGGTGCCGATCCGCTCGGAGCCGATGGCGTGATCGATGCGCTTCGCGGCGGCGGCCGGGTGGAGCACATGGAGGCCGACTTCGCCGACCCGGCGGCACCGGGGCGGGTGGTGAACGCGGCCCGGGAGCGGTTCGGGCACGTCGACATCCTCATCGCCAACCACGCTCGCAGCGGCAACGGCACGCTCGCCGAGACCAGCGCCGCCGAGCTCGATGCATTCCTGCACGAGAACGTGCGCGCCACCGTCCTGCTGGTGCAGGCATTCGCGGGCCAGCACGACGGCCGGCCCGGGGGCCGGGTGGTGCTGATGACCTCGGGCCAGCACCTCGGACCGATGACGGCGGAGGTCGCCTACGCCATCTCGAAGGGCGCGATCCAGCAGGCGACGGCCACGCTTGCCGATGCGCTCGCCGATCGCGGGATCAGCCTGAACACCGTGAATCCCGGTCCGACCGACACGGGCTACGCGTCGCCGGACGCGCATGCGGCGGTCGCGGCCCGAATGCCCTCGGGCCGGTGGGGGCAGCCTCGGGACGCCGCCCGCCTCATCGGCTGGCTCTGCACCGATGACGCCGCCTGGGTCACCGGTCAGGTGATCAACTCGGAGGGCGGATTTCGGCGCGGGTAAACTCGCCCGGCTGGAGAGGATCGCCGCTCACCAACGGAGGGGAAATGCGCCAGTCACGGGAGATCGTTTCGCAGTTTTACGCCGACTTCGACAGCGGAGACATCGACACGATGGTGGAGAGCTTCTCCGACGCGCTCGAGACCACTGATCCGGGGATGGGAACGGTGCACGGCCTCGCACCGTTCCGGGGCGGTTCGTCGGCACGTTCACCGGCCCGCTCAGCTCGCCCGACGGGGACGCGGAGCCGACCGGCGCGAGCGTCGACCTGCGATTCGCGGACGTCTCGCGCGTCAGCGCGGGCAAGATCGTCTCCTACCACACCTACTACGACCAGCTCGGCCTCTTGACCCAGCTCGGCCTGATGGAGTGATGCGGGGGCGTGGCGGCCCTCACCACGGTGCGACCGCGATGCCGCCCCACTCCTCCGGGTCGACGTCGCGCACAGTCTGGGTCAGCTCCCAGCGGTGGCCGGCGAGATCCTCGAACACACACGAGCGCTCGCCGTACTGGAATGTGGTCGGCTCCTCGAGCACGCGCGCGCCGAAATCGCGGGCGCGGGCAAATGCCGCATCGACGTCCGGGACGCGCACCTTGATGATCTGGGTGACCACGCCTCCGCTCGGTGCGACCTTGTCGCGCCGGACGTCGGCGACGACCACCGCGCCGTCGGCCCCGACCCGCAGCTGGGCGCGGTGATCCTCGCCGATGCGCACCCGTTCCTCGAAGCCGAACGCCGACCCGAGCCACGCCACCGCCGCTCGCACATCCGGGTAGACGAGCACCGGAGTGACGGTGGCAGGGGGCGCAGAGCGATTCGTCAACATGGTCGCGAGCCTCGCCGCGCTACGAGGCCGACTCGACGATCGTCAGGGTGTTCCCACCGGGATCGCGGAGCCGGAACATCGGCGGCACGGGGCCGCCCCAGCGCGCGATCTCCGGGTCGACATCGACCCCGGCCGACTTGAGTGCCGCATGGTCGGACTCGATGTCGCTGCTCGAAATGACGATGCCGGTCTCGACGGCCGTGGGGCCGCCCTCCATGGGCGGCGCGAGCGCGATCGCGGTCGACCCGTCGGCGGGTGCGACCTCGATCCAGCGCATCTTCCCGTCGGCCCACGTCTCGTCGGAGCGCAGGTCGAACCCGAGCGTCTCGACGTAGAACTCGAGCGCGCGGTCCTGGTCGGCGGCCGGGACGGCCACGCGGCCGATCTCGGTGAGGTGCAGGGTGGCGGACATGTCTTCTCCTTCTGTTCGACGGAATGTCACAGCTCAGACGGCAGACCACCGCGAAAGTCATCGCTCCACCGGCGGTGGCTGGGCGGCACAGCTCTCCCCTAGGAGTGGTCGGCGATGCGCGACGACGTGCCGCTCACGATCAGCACCAGGATCGCCGCGCAGGCGACCGCGGTCAGGAACTCGCCGATGGCGCCAATGCTCAGCCAGTGCCGAGCGATCGCGCCGCCCAGGAGCGAGCCGGCAATCCCGAAGAGCGCCGTCGCGACCAGGCCGAGATCCTGCTTCCCGGGGACGAACAGGCGACCCAGCCCGCCGACCACGAGACCGCCGATGCCGTACCAGAGCAGCACGAAGAGCACATGAAACGTGAACCCCAGAATGCCGAAGCCGAAGGCGAAGAAGAGGATCAGCAGGATCAGGGCGATCAGTGCAGCAGGCATGTCGGTAGCCTAGACCAGACCGCCGCCGGTGAGAAGCGCGCGGACCCGGTTCGACTCGGTGGCGTAGCCGTAGCGCTCCCAGAGGCCGAGCGCCTGCCGCAACTCGACGCGTGCATCGTCCGGGCGGCCGGCCGCGGCGAGGACGTGCGCCAAGGCTTCGTGCGTGTCGGCCTGGGCGCCGGTGAAGTCCGTGCGGTAGGCGTGCTCGAGCGCGTCTCGGGCGAACTGCTCCGCAATGACACTGTCGCCACGGTCGGCCGCAATCCGGGCGCGGAGGGCCTGCCCGAAGACGTGGTTGATGACGTCCTCGCTGGCGCCGAGCGCCTCGCCCTCGGTCGCGAGCCGGTCGGCCTCGTCCAGGTCACCCCGCTCGTAGACGATGCGGGCGAGGTCGAGCAGGGCCGTCGAGAGAAAGCTCGCCTGGCCAAGCTCCTCCAGGCGGTCGTTCACCCAACGCTGGGCGGCGGCCGCCTCGTCGAGCCGTCCGGCCGAGCGGAGGACGTTTGCTGTGTTCAACCGGGCGAAGACATGCATCATCGTGAGCCCGAGGTTCTCGGCGATGCGCCCCGCCTCTTCGGCGAGGTCGAGCGCCTCGTCGAAGTCGCCCTTCCGGACGGCGAGATGCGCCTCGACCATGAGCGCGCCGTAGCGTCCGGTCTGCGAGGCCGAGAGCCGAAACACGTCCAGCCGCGCTCGCACCTCGCCGATCTGAAATGGGCCATACGAAAGCGGCCCGGTGAGCATGAGCAAGGCGTTGTCGAGCAGTCCGACCGCTCGGGCACGGCCTGCGTGCTCGATTACGCGGTCGAGCGCGGCGGCGCTCGGCACCGCACGGCTCTGAAGCCAGCTCGCCATGGCTGTGAGCTGGTGGGCATGTGCCATTCCGAGCTCATCGCCGGCAGCCTCGAACACCGCCAGTGCATCTGCGACACCCTGTTCGGCGTCGGCCACGGCATGTTCAGGGTCGGCCACCTGGAGCCGTTGGAAGAGCCGGGCGACGCGCCCGTGCATGCGCAGCCGTTCGTTCGCGCTGCCTTCGAGCTCGGCGATCAGACCCAGCCGCTCGTCGATGTGCCCCCTCGCCGAGAGCATCACGAGCTGATCGAGGAGCGCCGGCCCACGCCGCTCGTCATCATCGGGCAGGAGCGCCGAGGCTCGGCGCAGGAGATTCAGCGCACCCGGCACATCGCTGCGGGCGGCCGCTCGGGAACCGGCAGCGGCGAGCGCCCCTCCCGCCCGGCGTTCGAGCGCCGGGCTGGGCCGGCCGAGTTCGCGCCGGTAGCGAGCGGCCTGCTCGTAGTGATAGCCGAGCACCTCGTCGAGTTCGATGAGGCCGGCTCCGTGCCGCTCAAGCCAGTCCGCGAACCGCTCGTGCAGCTCGGCGCGCGTCTCCTTGGGCAGGGCGTCGTAGGCCGCGTCGCGGATGAGCAGGTGACGGAACCGGAATGCGTGATCACCGGCCAGCATCGCGGTCTCGGGACGGATCAGCTCCTTGCGCACGAGCCCCACGAGCTGCGGGTCGACGTCTCCGGCCTCGGCCAGCGCGACGACCGCACCCCGATGGAACACCTGCCCCTCGACCGCTCCATGCTCGATCACCGTGCGCTCGGCCCGGCCGAGCTGGTCGAGCCGCGCCTGGAGCAGCGCCTGCACCGTCCCCGGGACACGCACTCCGCCCCCTTCGCGCACCAGCGCGACCATCTCCTCGACAAAGAGCGGATTGCCGTCTGCGGCGGCCAGGATCCGTTCGCGTGTGTCCGTCTCGATGTCGCCGTGGGCGGCGATCAGCGCAATGCACTCCGCGGCCGTGAGCGGCTCGAGCAGGATGGTCGTGGCGTTCAGCTTGCCTCCTCCCCACCCGGGCCGCTTGTCGAGCAGCTCCGGTCGCGCCAGGCAGAGCACCAGGATCGGCGTCCCCCGCGAAAGATCGGCGACGTGGTCGATCAGATCCAGGAACGTCTCCTCGCCCCATTGGATGTCGTCGAAGCAGACGATCAGCGGGCGTTCGAGCGCCACCTCCTCGAGCTGACTGCGCACCTTCCAGAACAGCTCGTTGGGCGTAGAGGCGCCCGCGACGACGCTGGCGAGCGTCGCGTCCGCCCGCTCGCCGAGCTGCTTCAGCACCGAGACCACCGGCCAGAACGTGATCCCCTCGCCATAGTCGAGGCACCGTCCCTCGAGCACGGTCGCGTCCGCCTCGGCAAGGAACTCACGGACGAGCCGGGACTTGCCCACCCCCGCGACCCCGAGCACCGTGAAGAGCTGGCAGCGGCGCTCGCGCACGGCCCGGTCGAACGCCCCTCTGAGCTGCTCCAGCTCGGGGTGGCGGCCGACGAGCGGAGTGCCGAGCCGCCTGGTGATCGACTCCGCCTGCGGATCCACATGCTCGAGGCGATACGCGGCGACCGGCTCGGGCTTGCCCTTCGCCCGCACCTCCACCGGCTCGACGGTGACGGCGTCGCGCACGAGTCGCTGGGTCGAAGCACCGATCAGGACATCGCCGTCCTCGGCCGCCTGCTCGAGCCGCGCGGCCACGTTCACCGCGTCGCCGGTGACCAGCGCATCGCCCTCACCGGCGACGACCTCTCCGGTGTTGACGCCGATCCGCGCGCGCAACCCGAGTGCGGGAACGGCTGCGCGCATCTCCCATGCGGCCCGGACCGCGCGCAGCGCGTCATCCTCGTGCGCGACGGGTACGCCGAAGACCGCCATCACGGCGTCCCCGATGAACTTCTCGACCGTGCCCCCGTGCCGCTCGAGGATCGCGCGCATCTGCTCGTGGTAGCCGCGCATCACCGCCCGCAACGCCTCCGGGTCGGTCGACGCGCCAAGCGCCGTTGAGCCCACCAGATCGCAGAACACCACGGTCACGACCTTGCGCACCTGGCGTGCCGGCGGGGCCTCGGCAAGCGGCGCGCCGCAACTCCCGCAGAACCGAAAGCCGGCCGGACTGGACTCGCCGCACACAGCGCACTGCACGCGGCGAGTCTAGTGCGCGACGGGCCTCAGACCGCCGGGGCTTCGAACCACTCCATCGCAGCACCCGTGGCTAGACTGGCCGCGGAGGAGCCACCCGGATCACGCAGTCCATGGATGTGCGCCTCCAGGAAGCGGTGCGGAGCGGAATTTCGTAGCAAGAACCGGGAGAACCTATGCGCAACCTCATTCTCTTCATGCACATGTCACTCGATGGGTATATCGCGGCTTCGGGAACAGACAGATCGGGGAGAGATAGAACCATCACATCGCCGGGCGAGGATCCGGGCGCGTTGGAGACGGTGGTGCCAAAGCTCACAGACAACGCCGACACGCTGCTCCTCGGTCGCGTGCTTGCGAACGAGCTGGTCGAGTATTGGCTGAACGCGGAGGCGACTGATCCCGACCTGTCCACGGGCGGGATCGCCTATGCCCGCTGGGCGACCGGTGCACACAAAGCAATACTGTCGAACACCGATGAGACGCTACCTTGGCCGGACAGTGAACTCCTTCTGGTCAGGAGCGATGAGGACATGATTCAGGCTGTCTCGAGCCTCAAACGCCAGCCCGGCAAGAACATCGTTACCCATGGCGGCGTCCGGACAGCTCAGAACCTGACCAGACTCAACCTCATCGACGAGTACCAGCTCGTCGTGCCCCCGGTGGCGGTTGGTGAAGGCCGACCACTGTTCCGAAACCTGCCGGACAGGCTGAAGCTCACCCTCCTCGAGGTTGTCGAGCTCGAGGCCGGGGGACTCTTCCTGCGCTACGAGCCCACCTAGCGCGCCACGGACGGGTGTTCGGTCAGCGGAAATCAGCCCTCTGGGTCTTGGCGAAGAACCGCCAGATCTCGGACGTCGCGTCCAGGTCGTTGCTCGTGCGGCCGAGGAAGAGCCGCGCAAGCCACCCTGCCGCATGGCCGGGCCAGGTGTGGCCGGCGCCCTGGAATGTCCAGAGCGTGACCTCGGCCGGCGTTCCCTCGCCGTAGCTGGTCTTGGACAGCGTCGGGGTGATCTCGGTCACGGTGGGGGCCTCCCCGACGCCGTTCGCCCTGGCCCATGCTCGAGCGGCGTCTGGGACGCTCTCGCTCCAACGCGCGCCGCGCCCGCCTCGGTAGGGATTGAGTCGGTCTGCGAGCCCGTGGAAGGCAACGATCGGCACGGGCCGCGACGGCTCGAGCTCTGGCGCGCGCAGGCCGGCGACCGCCCCGACCATCGTGACGTCTTCGGCGCGAGCTGCGGCGTAGTAGCACGCCATCCGCGCGCCACCGGACATCCCCGACATGCAGACAGCCGGACGTGGCGCCCCCATCTCCCCACACACCTCGTTGAGGACGCTTGCGAGATAGGGAAGGTCGCGTTCGTGATCCCACGCGAACCCGCGCCCTGCGGGGACAGACCCCTGCGGAAACACCACGATCGCCCCCTCTGAACCGAGCACCTCCATGCCGGAAAACCGCACTTGCTCCGTAGCTGTTGACCGGCTCCCATGCAGGCACATGACGACCCCGGCGGACGCCGTCGTGCCGCAACGAAGATAGGGACGCTCGACCCCGTCCACAACGGTGACGCGTCGTTCCAGATCTGGCGATCGGATCAAGTGCAGAAAGACTACGCGCCGGGGGGAACGGAGGCCCACCGGGCGGCTGCAAGCGGTGATCCTCTGCTCGGGCCACCCGGAGGTCAGCGTGGCTGGTGTGGCCTTGCAATCATCGCGACAAAGTAGTAGAACGCAGGTTCGATACGCCGACCGGAGGACCTGCGATGCTCGACAAGGCGGCCGTCATCACAGCTCCTCGACACTCGCTGTCAGGTACGACGGCGACCCGGTAGCGAGATGACCGCTCGGTCCGAACCGACGGCGCCAGACGATCTCGAGCGGCTCGCGCGCGATCTCGCGGAAGCGGTCGAGCACCAGGCCGCGACCAGCGATGTGATCGAGGTGATGGGTCGCTCCACGTTCGAGCTGGAGCCGGTGTTCGAGACGGTGGTGCAGCATGCCGTGCGGCTGTGCGCTGCCGACTCGGGGCAGGTTTGGCAGCTCGAGGGTGACCTCTACCGGCTGGCGTGCTCCGCCAGCACCTCGCCCGAGTACAGGCGACTGCTGGAGGAAAACCCGATCGCTCGCGGGTCGGGCACGATGGTCGGGCTGGTCGGCGTCGAGCAGCGCACCATGCAGATCGAGGATGCCCGCTCCGACCCTCGCTACCAGTGGCAGGAGGCCCTCGCCCTGGGTGAGCTGCGTACGATCCTGGGCGTCCCGATGCTGATCGCCGAGCAGGTGATCGGCGTGATCGTCCTCACCCGGCGCCAGGTCGAGCCGTTCGATGATCGCACGATCGCGCTGGTCACGACCTTCGCGCAGCAGGGCGCGATCGCGATCCAGAACGTGCAGCTGTTCATGCAGCTGCAGGATCGCAGCAGCGAGCTCGCGCAGTCGGTGGGCGAGCTGGAGGCGCTGGGTGAGACCAGCCAGGCGGTCAGCTCCAGCATCGACCTGCAGCAGGTGCTCACGACCATCGTGACGCGGGCGGTCGAGCTGTCCGGAGCCGAAGGGGGCTCGATCTTCGAGTTCGACGACGAGACCAAGGAGTTCCACGTGCGGACGTTCTACGGCACCAGCCGTCCGCTGGTCGAGGCGCTGCGGGCGACGCGGATCCATCTGGACGAGACGTTCGTCGGCCGCGCCGCCGCGGCCGGCGAGCCGCGTCAGGCGCCCGACCTTGAGCTTGAGCCGTCGGATCCCCACATCGACCAGGTGCGGCGGGCCGGGTGGCGCTCGATGCTGGCCGTCCCGCTGCTGCGCGAGCACGACATCATCGGAGCACTGGTGGTTCGCCGGCGCGTACCCGGCGGGTTCTCCGAGCGCACCGTCGACCTGATGGAGACGTTCGCGAGCCAGTCGGCCGTGGCCATCCACAACGCGCGCCTGTTTCGCGAGCTGGAGGAGAAGACGCGACAGCTGGAGGTCGCCGGCGCGCACAAGTCCGAGTTCCTGGCCAGTATGTCGCACGAGCTGCGCACGCCCCTGAACGCCGTGATCGGATTCTCGGATGTGTTGCTCGAGCGCATGTTCGGCGAGCTGAACGAGCGGCAGGACGAGTACCTCCAGGACATCCGCAACTCCGGGCGCCACCTGCTGGAGCTGATCAACGAGATCCTCGACCTGTCGAAGGTGGAGGCGGGTCGCATGGAGCTCGAGCTCGGACGGGTGTCGCTGGCCGGGTTGCTGGAGTCGAGCATGGCGATGGTGCGCGAGCGGGCCAGCGACAGCGGCACATCGTTGCGCCTCGACCTCGATCCCGACCTTGGCGTTGTCTGGGCTGACGAGCTAAAGCTGAAGCAGGTCGTGTTGAACCTGCTCACGAACGCGGTCAAGGCCACCGACCACGGCACGGTGGTGGTCGCAGCGCGGGTGGTGGGTGCGGAGGGCGAGGTGACGGTCAGCGATACCGGCGTGGGAATCGCCGACGGCGAGCGGGAGCGGATCTTCGAGGCGTTCCAGCGCGGCGGGCGCGATGCCCGCAGAAGCTCCGAGGGCACCGGCCTGGGGTTGACGCTGTCAAAGCGGATCATCGAGCTGCACGAAGGGCGGCTGTGGGTGGAAAGCCAAGTTGGCGTCGGCAGTACCTTCGGGTTCACGATCCCGATCCGGCCGGCCGCTGCGCTGTCGCAGGTTCAGGGCCGTGCCGAAGGCGGCGTGGTCGACCACGCGGATCCGGGCTCGCCGATCCTCTTGATCGAGGACGACCCGCACTCGGCCGACCTGCTCACGCTCTATCTGGAGGGAGCGGGGTTGCCCGTGGAGGTCGCGGCGGATGGCATCAGCGGTCTGCACCGCGCCCGCGCGATCCAGCCGCAGGCCATCGTCCTGGACGTGCTGCTCCCAGGTCTGGACGGGTGGAGCCTGCTGGCGGAGCTGAAGGCGGATCCGGCGACGGCGGCGATCCCGGTGGTGATCGTGTCGATGATGGACGAGCGCGGCAAGGGCTTCGCGCTGGGCGCGGCGGAGTACCTGGTGAAGCCGGTCGGCCGCGGCCAGATCCTGGACGCCTTGGTGCACTGCCTGCCCCAGGCGGATCGCGATCGCACCGTGGTTGTGATCGACGATGACCCGGTCGACCTCGATCTGGTGGAGGCGGTGCTCGCGCCGGAGGGGTACGCCGTGGTGCGGGCGATGGGTGGCGAGGAGGGGGTTCGGATCGTGCGGCGCGAACGGCCCTCGCTGGTGATCGTGGATCTGCTGATGCCCGGCCTGGACGGGTTCGCCGTGGTCGAGCAGTTGCGGGCGGATCCGCTGACGGCGGACGTGCCGATCGTCGTGCTGACGTCGAAGGACATGACCAGATCCGACCAGGATCGTCTGGCCGGCCAGATCAGCCACCTCGCCGAAAAGGGCGCGTACGGCCGATCGGAGCTGGTCGACCTGGTCGCGCGGATGACATGCACGCGCCGCAGCGTGCGGGCAGGCGAGGCGCGATGACCCAGGCCCTGATCCTGATCGTCGAGGACAACGAGCACAACATGAAGCTCGTGCGCGACGTGCTCGGCCACGCCGGCTATCGCACGCTCGAGGCGGGCGACGCAGAGCTCGGCATCGAACTTGCGCGAACGCATCGTCCCGACCTGATCCTGATGGACGTGCAGCTGCCGGGCATGAACGGGTTGGAGGCAATCGCGCAGCTGCGGTCAGACCCCGTGACGACGGAGCTTCGCGTGGTCGCGGTGACGGCGTTTGCGATGAAGCAGGACCGGGCGCGGATCCTGGCGGCCGGGTTCGACGGCTACCTCGAGAAGCCGCTGGATATCCGGGCGTTTCCGGCTCAGGTGTCGGAGCTGCTGTCGGGCGTCCCCGGCGTCGCGACGTGACCGGCGACCCGGTGATCCTGGTGGTGGACGACCTGACCGAGAACATGCGGCTGTTGCAGGCGGTGCTGGAGCCGCGTGGCTACACGGTGGTCACGGCGATGTCCGGAGCCGAGGCGCTCGAGCGGGTGGCGTCGCAGCCAGTGGACATGGTGCTGCTCGACGTGTCGATGCCCGGGATGGACGGGTTCGAGGTGTGCCGGAGGCTGCGGGCCGAGCCGGCCACCAGCTTCCTGCCGATCGTGATGGTCACTGCGAGCGGCAGTGAGGAGAAGGTCGCCGGGATCAAGGCGGGAGCGGACGACTTCATCCCCAAACCGTTCGATCAGGGCGAGCTGCTGGCGCGGGTTCGCTCGCTGCTTCGCATCAAGGGGTACCACGACACGATCGTCGAGCAGGCCTCGCGGCTGGCCGAGTGGAATGGCCAGCTCGAGCAGCGGGTCGAGCAGCAGGTCGAGCAGCTGGAGCGGGTGGGCCGGCTGAAGCGGTTTCTCTCGCCGCAGCTGGTGGACATGATCGTGTCCTCGGGCGACGAGGCGTTCCTCGAGAGTCACCGCCGCGACATCACGGTCGTGTTCTGTGACCTGCGCGGGTTCACGCCGTTCGCCGAGTCGGCCGAGCCGGAGGACGTGATGACCGTGCTCGGCCAGTACCACGCGGCGCTGGGGGAGCTGGTGCACCGGTTCGAGGGGACGATCGAGCACTTCGCCGGCGACGGGCTGATGGTGTTCTTCAACGACCCGCTGCCCTGCCCGGACGCCCCGGCGCGTGCGGTTCGAATGGCGGTGGCGATGCGCGAAAGGGTGACCCAGCTGGCGAAGACGTGGCAGCACATGGGGCATCAGCTGCAGTTCGGCGCGGGCATCGCCCAGGGCCACGCCACGCTGGGGCGCGTCGGGTTTGAGGGACGCTACGACTACGCGGCGATCGGCACTGTGACGAACCTGGCGGCTCGACTGTGCGACACGGCGGCGGCCGGGCAGATCCTGGTCAGCCAGCGCGTCCAGCACGCCGCGGAGGGGATCGCCGTGACCGATCCGCTCGGGGAGCTCGCCCTGCGCGGGTTCTCGCGGCCGGCGCGCGTGTTCAATGTGGTCACGCTTGAGCAGCGCGAGCCGGCGGGAGCGTAAGGCCACGCTTTGGATGCTCAGGATGCGGGGCCGGCCGCACGTCTCCCACGACTGGACAAAACGCTCCTCAGGTCTTCTCTGCGCCGGTCGTGATGCACCGGCGATGCGCGCGAAAAAATGGGAAAGCCCCGCATAACGGGGCTTTCCGGTAGCCGATCTCTAAGCGGGATTCTTCGCCCACGACTAAGGCGCCCGAGCTGTTTTCCGCATAGCTATGCGGAAAACCGCTGTCCGTCGAGGTCGCCAAATGCCGCCAAATGCCGTGCTCGTGCTGCCCCGGTGATGCCTCGCAAAGGTTCTTCGGCCTACCATCCAAGATGCCGCCTGGTGTGCAGTCGCGTCGATGCTGAATGCCGTGTTTTTCGCGCACAACCCTCGCCGGGTGCCCTAGCCGCGCCTCTCCGCGACTCTATGCACCGCGGCCGAAACCGACAACCCCTAAGGGGAGCAGGTCACAAGGAAGAAATGGTTTCCAGTACTGTCTTTTAAGTGATAAAGCGGTGGATGGCTTCGTTGGCGTTGTCCTGAAACGACGGGTTGGCTAGGTCGGGGAAGATGTCCGCCTGGTTCACCAAGGGACCCTTAAGCTTGTTGGCCGCGCTGGCGTAGAACACGCCGCTAGACAAGGTCGGGTCGGTGACGCCGTCGACCAGTCGCTTCGCGCCATCCTCAAGTTTGTGGGAGATGCCTAGGGCGGGCATGACGTATTTGGCCGCTAGACGCAGCGGTAGGGCAACGCCGTTGGAGGCTTGGGTGCCGGTGGTGGCGCCGGGGCTCACGGTGATGAAGCGGCGGTCGGGATATTGGCGGGCCAGGTAGGCCATCCATAGGGCCCCGATGTACTTGGCCTGCCCGAAGGCTAGGTTGAAGTCAGGCTTTCTGTTGGCGAAGTAGCTGCCGTTGATCACGGTGGCGAGTTCATCGGCTGAGGTTGAGACAAAGGACGGCCGTTTCATCCGCAGCTTCGGAAGTCCGCGGGCTGCTTCGCTTCCGGCGAGGACCGCAACCTCGCCAAGTCGATCCTCGGCCAGGAGCCCTTCGAGGAGGACGACGTGGCCAAGGACGTTCGTCGCGAACACGGTGGTGATCCCGTCAGCAGTCAAGCCCATCGACTGCGGGCCAATGACACCGGCGTTCATGACCAGCCCGTCGAGCGATCCGTTGATGCCCGCCAGGCCGGCGCGGACCGAGGCCGGATCGGCAACGTCCATGAGCACGATCTCGAAGATGTTCCGGCCGGTCTCCGGTTCGAGCTCAGCCTTTGCCGTTCTCGCCCGGTCTTGGTTCCGGCACGCCAAGTAGATCCGCGTGAACTCGGGACGTAACGCCAGTTGCCGGGCCACATCCTTGCCAATCCCGGCGTTGGCGCCCGTGATCAACACGGTCTTTCCCGGGGTTGTGCTCATCGGGATTCCCTCCCATCTTTTGTAGGTCCAGCCAGGGTTGACTGAATGGCGCGGTCGGACCGCGGGGTGGATACGACGGCTAGGCCCTGCTGGGCCTGGCCCAGCACAGCGGCTTCTTGCTTTCCCGGCGGTAAGCAGCCCCAGATTGGTTGGCTGGTTGGCCCAAACTGGAATACTTGCTCCACTATGCCAGACATCTTATGGTATGTCAAAGCCATTTTTATCGGTATACTTTTCCCAATGTCCTCAAGGAGTTCTGGTCGGCGGCGGTTGACGCGCAAGGGCGCCGTGACGCGCGCGCGGATCGTCGACGCCGCGGCGGAGCTGATCTTTCAACAGGGCGTTGCCGGCACGACGATCGAGGAAGTGCGCGACGGTGCGCACGTGAGCAGCTCGCAGCTCTACCACTACTTCGAGGACAAGCCGGCGCTGGTCCGCGCAGTCATCGAGCGCCAGGCCGACAGGGCCATCGGGACGCAGGAGCGGTTCGACCTCAGCAGCCTCGATGGCCTACGAGAGTGGCGCGATTTTGTGGTCGATCACGCCCGCACCATGGGCGGGCGCGGCGGTTGTCCGATCGGCTCGCTCGGTCCCGTGCTCGCCGAGACGGAGCCCGAAGCCAGGGCACTGCTTGCGGCGTCCTTCAAACGCTGGGAGGCCAGCATCATGGCCGGTCTTCTGCGGATGCACGCGCTTGGCCGACTCGCACCGGAGGCCGATCCGCGCCAACTCGCCCTTGCCACGCTTGCCGCGCTTGAGGGTGGCCTCTTGCTCGCTCAGATCCAGCGCGACTCCGAACCGCTCGCGGCCGCGCTCGACGCGATGCTCATGCTCATCGCCACCCTCAGCAGCACCACGAGCACTTCGCTCGACCGCTGACCCCTCGGACCGACGACCTGCGGGAAGCCGTCTCGGAGCAGTGTGCCGGAACCGGCTCATACTGGATTACGTGAGCCATTTCTGTTAGAGTCGGCGTCCTTAGAGTGGAATGTGTGTTCCAAATTTCTGAAGGGATGTCGGCAATGGATCTGAAGGACAAACGGGCTTTGATCACCGGTGGCACCTCCGGGATGGGTATCGCCACCGCACTGGCGATGGCCGAGAAGGGCGCGACGGTGATCATCACCGGCCGCGATGAGACCCGCGGCGCGAGCACCGCGGAGGAGATCCGCGCGGGTGGACACGATGCGCGATTCATCGCCGCGGACTTCTCCGAGCTGTCCGAGGTGGGGCGCGTCGCCGACGCGGCAGGCGAGATTGATGTCCTTGTCAACCTTGCCGGCGTTGCCTCCATGGGAGCGACGGCTGACACCGACGAGGCGGCGTTCGACGGTCTGTTCGACATCAACGTCAAGGCGCCGTTCTTCCTCGTCGCCGCGCTCGCCCCGAAGATCGCTGCCCGCGGCGGCGGATCGATCATCAACGTCTCAACGATGGTCGCGAGCTACGGCCAGCCAGGCTTGGGTGCCTACGGAGCCTCGCGCGCAGCGATCGAGCTGCTCACAAAGGCGTGGGCCGCCGAATACGGGCCGCAGAACGTCCGGGTCAACGCGGTCGCTCCCGGTCCGACGTTGACCCCGGCAGTGGAGCCGAGGTTGGCGATGGCCACTGAGTTTGCCAAGCAGATTCCGCTCGGCCGGGTCGCTGACGTGCACGAGCTGTCCGACGTCATCACATTCCTCGCGACCCCCGCGGCCGGTTACATCAACGGCGCGACCATCCACGTCGACGGCGGCCGCACCGCGGTCTAAGAGGAGACGAGAGGATCCTTGGTCACCACCCCCAGCAACGTCGAACACGAAGCCACTCGGCTGCTCCCAAGATCCTGGTCGACCGCAACCAATTAGGCGGAGGGCGGGCTTGGCGCCGACCGCCGCGAGGGCGATCAACACCCAGATGGCGGGCAGCGTCGCCAGCGTCTGGGCGACAACGCCGCCGAACGAGGGACTGGGCCTCGGCCCCGAAGGTGTAAGCAACGGCTTACATCGGACGCGACTGCCAGAACGCTGTCCGCTCAACCACGCGGTTCTTGCAAATACCCACGACCGGAACCATCGGCTCCCGGCCCTCCTCGTGATGCCTTGGTGATTCCCGCCGAGTCCCCAAAAGTGGGAAAGCCCTGCAAAACAGGGCTTTCCTTTAGCCGATCTCTAAGCGGGATTCTGTCGGGGGCAGTCATCCATCTGGGTCGGCCGTTGCCGGCCGCCTCATGCCGCCTACCTGGAGCTCGGCGGGCCGCGTCATCACTCCGTTTGGCGTTGCACCGGGTGGGGCTTGCCTAGCCGCCCACGTCTCCGCGGGCGCTGGTGGTCTCTTGCACCACCGTTTCACCCTTGCCGCGACGCCCCGTGAGGGGAGCCGGTCGGCGGTTTGCTTTCTGTTGCGCTATCCATCGGGTTTCCCCGTCCGGGAGTTACCCGGCACCCTTGCCCTGCGGTGTCCCGACTTTCCTCGGCGCCCGAGGGCGTCGCGACTGCCCGATCGGCACGTCGATACTACCGCGCCGAGAGCCGCAGCCGGCGATCTGCGGTCATCTCCCGCCACAGGTTGGCGCGCAACGCATCACCGGAGGCGCTCACGTTCGCAAAGGTGAGCGGAGTCGGCGGCAGCGCCGGAGGGAACACCGCCTGGTTCGCGATCAGCGACGTGGGCAGCTGATAGATGGCCGGGCCGACGGCCGTGGCCCGGCGGCTGTAGCGCGTCTGAGCCGCGGCGACGGCGGGCTCGAGGGTGTGGTTCAGCCAGGCGTGGGCCGACACCGGGTCGGGCGCGTACACGGGGATGCAGTAGCAGCGTGCGCGCACAAGGCTCCCGTCCTGGGGGAGGGCGAAGCGGATGCCGGGAGGCGGGTCGGTGAAGTTCTGGCCGAAACTGAGTGCCGCCGCCAGCGTCGGCGGCAGCCGGCGGCGGTTCGCCGTCCCGATGATGAGCAGGGACGGGCGCAGCGGCAGCAGCACGTCGGCGGCATCGGAGATGTCGGAGCTCGACGACGAGTTCCAGTCGTGGCCGGCGGCGGTCAGGGCGGCGCCGATCACGATGTCCCGGTCGGGCGGCACCGCCACGCGGCCGGGCAGCGTCGCGGCCAGGCGGAAGAAGCCGTGCCAGGTCGACGGCGGCGTGGGCACGGCGGTGGTGGAGTACACGAAGCCTGCGGTGATGTAGTCCAGGGGCACGCTGTGATGGTTTCCGTGGTCGTAGGAGGGGTTGTCGAACGGCGGCAGGAGGAGCTTGCGATTCGAGACGAGGCTGCGGTCGATCGACTCGACCAGTCTGGCCGCGATCAACCGGGTCAGGGTGACGTCGTCCGTGAGAGTCACGTCCGCCTGGCCCACGTCGGTGAGGGTCCCGACCCGTCCGGGCATCTCGGTGACCTTGACCCCGAACTCCTTGACGAACGACGAGATCGTCGTGGGCGCGACAACGGCGTCGGGCATCGAGAGGACGAGCCGTGGGTCGAGCACCTGCACGTTCGGGCCCGCCGCGGCGACGCCGAACTGCTGCGGAGCCGAGTTGCTCCCCGGACGCGAGCAGGCCCCGGCGAGCAGCATCGACCCCGACAAAAGGATCTCGCGACGGGTCAGACGCACCCAGGGATTGTCGCAGCCGAGCCGCCAGGGGCCCTGCGGTCCGCGCCCAGCGAGACCGTCAGGCGATCAGCCGCAGCTCCTCGGCGTCAGCCGGAGCGGCGTCCAAGAGCCGCGATCCACACCCGCTGCAGCAGAGCTCTGCGCCGTCGGCGCCGCGGTCGAACGTCCACATCGCATCTCCGCAGACCGGGCACGCCGGTCGTCGACCAGGTTGGCGCACACGTCCCGCCGCGAGCGCGGCGAGGACGACGTCCTCGAGCAGCGGACCGTCGACGACGGGACGTGTGAACACCGGGCTCATAGCCGCCGGAACACCGCCTGCACGGTACCCAGCACGGCCACCTGATCGGGATACAACGGCTCGAGCGAGTCGTTTTCTGGCTGTAGTCGCACGCGTCCACCCTCGCGGTAGAAGCGCTTCACAGTCGCATCCTCGTCGTCGACGAGGGCGACGACGATCTCGCCGTTGCTCGCATTGGACTGCTTGCGCACGACGACGTAATCACCGTCGAGGATGCCCGCATTGATCATGCTGTCGCCACGTACGGCGAGAACGAAGTCGGCATCCCGGCAGAACTGGTCAGGCAACGGCAGGTACTCCTCGACCTGATCTTCCGCGACCGTCGGCGAGCCGGCGGCGACCTGGCCGATCAGCGGTAGGACGGTCGCGCCGATCGGGGCCGTCGGGATCTGCAGCGGAGCCGGGGCCCGCCGGGAACGCCCGCCCTCGATGACCTCGAGCGCGCGCGGCTTGGTGGCGTCGCGCCGAATCAGCCCGGCGCTCTCGAGCTTCGCCAGATGGGCATGCACCGTGGACGGGGACGTGAGCCCGACCGCCTGGCCGATCTCCCGGACCGTCGGTGGATAGCCGTGCTCGTCCACGTGGGTGTTCACGAACTCGAGAATCTCCTTCTGCCGCTGGGACAGATCCATCGCCGCCCTCCTGGGGTCGAACGTGTGTTCGGAGTGAAGTGTGCCAGGGGGGTCGGACGGAGTCAAGGCGACGCGAAAGGAGGTAGGTGGGAGCATGTGGGGAGGCTGTGAGGGTAGCGGTGCCATCTCCGCCAACGCCGGCGCTCCGCAAGGGCGGGGTAGCGGTTCGGTGACCTCGGCGCGTCAGCGACCCGGTTGAGCTGGCGTGCGAGTCGGGCGTCCGAGTTCGTGTGGGAAACAGATAGAGAGTGCGAAATGCCGCAGAAACGCCAGGGTCACGCCGTAGGGTACGTATCAACGTCCGCTACCATGATGGCTATGCCGGGCGATACGTGCGACCTGCTTTGTATGGATCTGCCTCGGGCTGAGCACCTGCGGCTCACCCGGCCCACCCGAGAAGTCGCAGTTCGGTCGGCGCGGGCCGCTTCGGCACTGGGCGACGCCACCCGGCTTGAACTCGCGGCCGCGCTACGAGACAGAGGTGGGGAACTGTGCGTGTGTGACCTAGCGTGGATCAGCGAGCGCAGTCAGAACCTCGTCTCCCACCATCTGCGTGCTCTCCGTGGGGCTGACTTGGTCACGTCACGTCGGGATGGGAAGATGGTGATGTACCGACTCACTGATGCGGGCGTCAGCCTCCTCGACGCCGTCCTGGCACCGGCGGCTCCGGCTACGCGATGACGCAGTTACCGCTCCTCGCGACCCGACCGGTCGCCCAGGGTGCCGATAGAGAACGGGTGATGCGCCGCGCTCGGCTTCTGGCCTGGGGCGGAAACGCTTGGCACGTGATCGAGTTCGCGATCGCCATCGGCGCTGGCGTCGCAGCCGGTTCGATCGCCTTGGTCGGCTTCGGGTTGGACAGCTTGGTCGAGGTCGCGGCGGGCGCGGTGATCGTGTGGCTCTTCAGTGGTGGGCGGATCGCCGACGGGAGACGCGCTGAGCGCCGGGCTCAGCGATTGATCGCCCTCTTGTTCTTCCTCCTCGCCGGGTACGTCGCCGTTGAAGCGGGGCGCGACCTGATCGCCGGTGCCCACCCGGGAGTCAGTTGGGTGGGCATTGGGCTGGCGGCGGTGACCGCGCCGGCTATGGCCCTGTTAGGGCGGGAGAAACAGCGCGTCGGCCGCGAGCTCCGCTCGAGCGCGACCGTGTCTGAGGGCGCGCAGAGCCTGGTGTGTGCGTACCTCTCAGTGGCGCTACTGGTCGGTCTGTGCGCGAACGCGTTCCTTGGCCTGTGGTGGGCCGACCCGCTGGCAGCCCTCGTGATTGCCGGCGTCGCACTGCGAGAAGGTCGAATCAGTTGGCGCGGTGATGCATGCGGATGCTGCGCTCCGTGGGCAACCGATCAGTCATCGGCGTAGCCTTTGTCGAGCCGATGGAGGGAGAGCTTCTCCCATGCTTGTGCCCCGTGTTGGATCGCGTCCCAGGGACTTCCCAGAGGTGGTGTGTAGGAGAGGTCGAGGTCTGTGAGCGCCTCGACGGTCATGGTGTGGTGGATGGCGGTGGCGGCGATGTCGATTCGCTTGGCGATTTGGGCGTCGCGGTGGCCGAACAGTTGCACGCCGAGGAGTCGGCCGGTGGGTTTATCGCCCGTGAATCGCATGTGGATCGGGTGGCTGCCGGGGTAGTACGCCTTGTGGTCGTCGGCCTGGCACTCGACCGTGAGCGGGTCGAAGCCAGCTGTTCGTGCTTCGTGATCGCGGAGCCCCGTGCGGGCGGCGGCCTGGTCGAAGACCTTGACAACTTGGGTGCCCAGGCTGCCGACGAACTCTCGTCTACCGCCTAGTGCGTTTTCCCCGGCGATTCGACCCTGCTTGTGTGCCGTCGTTCCGAGCGGGAGGTAGGAATCCCCCAACAGTTGGTGATGGGTAACGGCACAATCACCCGCGGCGTAGACGTCGGGGAGGTTCGTGCGCATCTGTCGGTCGACCGTGATCGCGCCCTTGACACCGAGGGTCGCTCCGGTCTGGGCGGCCAGATCGCTGTCTGGGCGCACACCGACGACCACAAGCACCATGTCGAACGGTCGCGTCTGAGTCGCGCGGTCTGCGTCGACCGCATCCACGCGCAACCGGCCAGGGGCTTTGCCCATGGCACGGCGGATCGCCTTCACGGTCGTATGGGTGAGGACTTCAACGCCGTGGCTGGTGAGTTCCGCGTGGACGAGTGAGCCCAGCTCGGGGTCGACCGTCGGGAGTACCTGCGGCAGCTGCTCCATCTGCGTCACTCGAAGGCCGCGAGCGCTCAACGCTTCGGCCATCTCAAGCCCGATGTAGCCGGCGCCGACGATGAGCGCCGTTTTGGGTGCGCGCTCCTCCAGGGTTCGCATGATCTCGAACGTATCGCCCATAGAGTGCAAGAGGTGGACGCCCTCGAGTTGAGTGTCGGCGAGTCCTTCGATCGGTGGTCGCACGGACACGGCGCCGGTGCCGATCACGAGCTTGTCGTACCCAAACATCTGCTCGCCGTCCGCCCTTGCGACCAAGACGGTGTGATTCTCGACGTCGATGCGGCGTGCGACGGTTTCGAGGTGCAGGCGCGTTCCAGTCGCTTCGAGGTCTTCGATACTGCGGTGGGCGAGCCGGCGCCAGTCGGGCACATCACCGGAGATGTAGTAGGGGATCCCGCAGATCGAGAAGTTGGGATAGGCGTCCGCGACGAACACGTCGACGACACAGCTGGAATCGAGCTCCCGGGCTCGAAGCGCGGCGCTGATGCCAGCGTCGCTTCCGCCGATGACCGCGATCCGAGTCACGGCGTGCGCGGCGGCGGGCCGAGCACGTCTCTGAGCGTGGCCAGCGTTTCGGGCACGACGCGGTAATAGGCCCAGCTGGCGCGGCGCTCACGCTCCACCAGACCGGCATCGAGTAGCACCTTGAGGTGGTGGCTGACGGTTGGCTGGCTGAGGCCGAGCGGCTCGGTCAGGTGACACACGCATGCCTCGCCGTTGGGCTGGGCCTGGATCAGGCTCAACAGCCGCAGCCGGGCCGGGTCGGCGATCGTGCGCAACGCTCGGGCCAGTTGATCGGCTTCGACCTGGTCGAGCGGCCCCCCAAGCAGCGGGGGGCATGAGGAGGCGGTGATGACTTCGACGAGCTTCATCTGCTCCATATTCGCACAGATCGATATTGACAGCAATCAATGCGGCGTGCGATTATGCGATATCGATCGGCGTCGATGGCGGAGGAGGAGATCATGGAGCAGAGCGGTTTGCAGATCATGGATCCGGTCACCCGAGCGCAGGTGGAGCGTGCCGCGGAGGCGCTCCAGGCGGAGTTCGCCGGGATCTTTTCGCGGGAAACGATCGCGCGCTACATCGCCGAGTCGAGCGACCTGCTCGGCGACAGCAAGCTGAGCATCTTCGTGCCCGTTCTGGCGCATCGTTTCGCTCGGGAGCGACTGAAGGCACTGGCCCAGGTCGAGGGCCTGATCGCCAAGGAGCAGCCGGAGGTCTTGTTCGTCTGTGTCCACAACTCCGGCCGCAGTCAGATGGCCGCCGGGCTGGTCAAGCTGCGATCCGACGGGCGCATCCACGTCCGATCGGCGGGAAGCGACCCTGGCGAGCGCCTCAACCCCGCCGTGATCGACGCGATGGCGGAACTCGGCGTCGACATGAGTCAGGAGTTCCCCAAGCCCCTCACCGACGAGGTCGTGGCGGCAGCGGACGCGGTCATCACGATGGGGTGCGGCGACGCCTGCCCGATCTACCCCGGCAAGCGTTACGAGGACTGGGAACTCCAAGACCCGGCCGGCCAGGATCTGGAGACGGTGCGTGGGATCCGCAACGACCTCGACGACCGCGTACAGAAGTTGATCGGCGAGCTTCTACCCAGCGACAGTTGAGCGCGCTCCCATTGGCGCGATCGTTGGTCGCCGAGGCGATCGGGACGTTCGCGCTCGTATTCGCCGGCTGCGGCGCGATCATGGTCGATCAGAAGACCGGCGCGCTCGGCCATATCGGCGTTGCCATCACTTTCGGCCTGGTGATCATGGCCATGATCTACGCCGTCGGCCACATCTCGGGCGCCCACTTCAACCCCGCCGTGACCGCCTCATTCGCGCTCACACGCCATTTCCCGAGGCGCTACATCGTGCCGTACTGGGCCGCCCAGCTCGCGGGCGCGCTGGTGGCGGCGGCGATCCTACGCGGCTCGCTCGGAAATATCGCCCACGTCGGAGCCACCTACCCAACCGGCACAGACACCCAAGCCTTCTTGTGGGAGGCCATCCTGTCCTTCTTCCTGATGTTCGTGATCATGGCCGTCGCCACAGATGCCAGCGCCGTTGGCGAAGCAGCCGCCATCGCCATCGGCGGCACCGTCGGCCTCGACGCCATGTTCGGCGGCCCCATCACCGGTGCATCCATGAACCCCGCCCGCTCACTCGGCCCTGGCATCGTCACCGGCGACCTGCACGCGATCTGGATCTACCTGCTCGCCCCAATCGCAGGCGCCGCCTTGGCAGCCCTCACCTACACGTTCATCCGCGGCGGAGCCGTCGCGCACGACCCCGACCAGGACGGGTCTGTCAGCAACAGCCCGCCTTCGCAGCCGGCTGGATCACCGGCAGCCCCTTCGCCTCCGGCGTCTCGGTCTTGACGGCCTTCACGATGGCGCCGTGCATGCCATCCGCGACCTCGTGGGTGTAGACGATCGAAACCTGCTCGAACCCGGCCGCCTCCAACCCCGCCGCGTACTCGCCCTTCGAAAGGGCGCCGGCGATGCAACCAACGTGGCTTCCCCGGTCGGCACGCTCGTCCGCGGTCAGGCGATCCTCGGCGACAATGTCACTGATCCCGATCCGGCCGCCCGGCTTGAGCACGCGCGCGATCTCCGTGAGCACGGCCGGCTTATCCGTGGACAGGTTGATGACGCAGTTTGAGATCACCACGTCGACCGAGTTAGCCGGGAGAGGGATCTGCTCGATCAGCCCCTTCAGGAAGTGAACGTTGGTCGTGCCGGCGTCGCGGGCGTTCTGCTCGGCGGGCGCGAGCATCTCATCCGTCATGTCCAGGCCGTAGGCGATGCCGGTTGGCCCGACCCGTCGGGCCGAGAGGATCACGTCGATGCCGCCGCCGGAGCCGAGGTCGAGCACCGTTTCACCCTCATGCAGATCGGCAACCGCGGTCGGATTGCCACAGCCGAGCGACGCCAGGACAGCCGCGTCGGGCAGGTCGCCGCGCTCGTCATGCTGCCGGTGCTGGCGCTCGTCGGCTCCCGCCTCCCGGTCACATGGCGCGGTTGGACCTGGGCGTGTGCGATCGGCACCGGAAACGTCGTCCTCACCCTCGCCGGCATCGCCGAAGGCACCAACCTGGCCGGCGCCGCCATCGCCTCCGTGCTCCTGAACACCGCCCCCTTCCTCGCGGCACTCTTCGCCCGCGTCTGGCTCGACGAGCGTCATGCCCACGATCTCCTCCTCGCGCATGCGACCGTCGGAGATCGCCTGGGCGATTGCGCCGAGGAGGTCTTCGCGTGGTTGTTCGCGCCGCTCCCGAATGCAGGATTACCTGGCAGGAGCGGTTCGTGGGGATGGCCATTTGGCCGGGCTCGCGCACCACCATCCGGTCGAACCAGTCCTCGATCAGTTGGTGATCCTCGCGGGGAAGTCCCCACAGCTCGCAGATGACCGAGAACGGCAGTCGGTGAGCGAACTCCCGGGCGAAGTCTCCGTGGCCACGGGCCACGAGCGGGTCGAGCAGCTCCTTGACCTTGGCGGCGATCACCGGCTCCAGGGCCTTCACGGATCGTGGGGTGAACGTCTCGCGCAGCACCTTTTGCAGTTCATCATGTCCGGGCGGGTCCATGTGGAGGAGATCGCCCGGCCCGAATGTGAAGTCTCCCTCGTCGATGTCAACCCCTCGCGCATTGGTGAACGTCTGCCAGTCGCGTGCCGCAGCCAGCACATCGGCATAGCGCGAGAGCACCCACAAGCCCCGATCCTCGTTGTAGTAGACCGGCGCTGTTTCGCGCAACTCGCGGTACACCGGGTAGGGATCCTCATAGAACGTCAACGGGTCGTAGTGGGCGCTCATGCCACGGACTCTGATTCGACACGGTTCCAGACTTCTCGGGATCGTGTCTTTGAGGCGGTTTGCTTCCGCCCACCGGTCGTCGAGTTCGCGACCATCCCGGTCGGTGATGGCATAGTCGGGTGGCCCCAGTTCGACCGTGAAGACGCAACTCGAATCGGGCGTCGCCCGTTTCTGCCAAAGACGGAAGCCTTCGGCCCACCAGTCGAGGAACAACTCCAGCCAGCGCTGATTCTGTTCGAACCCAAACGACACCTGCACTTGCTCTCGCGAAGCCACGCGACCGTTGAAGGCGTCCGAGCGAGCCAGAATCCGCCGAATGAGTGCGTGGTTCTCCTCGTCGACCGGCCAGCGGACACGGCTCGCGGGAGCCCCGGACAACGTCAGCCGTCTTGCAGGTACGTGGTAGATCCACCTAGCGGCGAAGGACCCCGTTCGCCCGGTGAATAGTGCCTCACCGTCGTAGGCTCCGTCCCGCGTGTCCTGGGTGTCTTGCGCCTCGTGCGGCCGCGCGCTCCTGCGTGAGGGCGGCGGAGAGCATGAGGGTTTCGGGGTTGCAGCCGATGGTGATCGTTTGCGACCTACTGACTCTCGGCTTAGATCTGCGACCGCTTCCCTTAGATTTTTGATCAGGGGAGGCTGGGTGGCGGGGGTGTCTGCCGATCCGCCGTTTCGCTTCTGGTGCCGAGGAATCGCCCGCTCTCGAGCATGTTGGCCGTGGCGCGCAGCAGGGCTGCGACGGCGTCAACGTCGCCCACCGACTCGGAGATGAAGATCCGCATCGACAGTCCATGTGTCAAGCGGGACTCGTGGAAGAGGATGCGTGGGGGGTCGGGCGCGTCCCAACTTTGGACGTCAACCTGAACGGCCACTGGTCACCCAATCCGATCGCTGCGGCCGGCGGTCAAAGGCTCCGTGCAAGCTGGCCGATGTCGTCGCCGAAGAGGGCGTCTTGTGTGGTAGGCGACGACCGATCTTCCGTCCCGTGGGGTTGCTCGATTGCCCATCCGATTAGTCCGCCCAGGGCAAGACCAAGGAGCGCGAGCGACAGGAACATGATCCCCGTGGTCGACGCGGGGAGTGTTTGCGAGAAGAGGATCGTTGGGATGTTGAGGACAAGCGCAAACAGGGCTGCGGAGATGGCGGTCACGTGAGGCTCCCTCTGGTTCGGGGCAGGATCTGTGTCCCGGGGCAGATTGAGGCGGCCTCCCTGTTCCTCCTCGCCAGTGCCCCTGGGATTCGCTGGTGTCGCGAGGATAGGCGCGGGCAGTCGGTGTGGAAATCCTGGAAACCCGTAATGTTTGGGTCAGGCCTCGGCCCCGAGGTGGCGAGCGAGTTGACCGCGTGAGCGGACTCCGAGCTTGGCGTATGCGTGAGAGAGGTGCGCTTCGACCGTGTGCACGCTGATCACCAGGATTTGGGCGATCTCCTTGTTGGCGTGGCCGTGTGCGGCGAGTCGGGCGACGCGCTGCTCGGAGGGTGTGAGGCGGCCAGCGGGTTGCGGTCTTCGCGCGCTGAGGCGGTCGATGTCTCCGAGCGCCAGCGCCTGCCAGCCTTGGGATCCGATCTCGGAGAACGCGGTCGCAGCATGCTCGAGTGCGAGTCGGGCCGCCGCCCATCTCCGTAGCCTGCGTTGCTTTCTGCCGAGGATGAGGAGCGATCGAGCGCGATCGAATCGCAAGCCCAGGTCGCCGTATGCGTCTGCCACCTGGGTCAGCAGCTGTTCGATGTCGCCGGCGCTCGTCGGTTCGCCGCCGAGCAGGAGCGCCTTGCATCGCGCCGTGCCCACCCTGGCCCATGAGTGATCTTGCTCATTAGCGAGCTGCTCCAGGCGTTCGGTCACCTCTTGCGCTTCGTCGGTCATACCGCATTCGACGAGGGCTTCGACGAGGTCGGGACCGACCGGGAACGCGCCTGGATCGTCGACCCCCTCCGTTTGGGTATGTGCCCAGACGGCGCGGAGGGCCGTGACCGCTTCTGCGGGTTTCCTGGCCGCGAGTGCGGCCAGGCCGCGTGCGCGCATGGCCTCGAGTCCGTCCCAACGCAGTCCGACGGCCTCGGAGTGGGCAATCGCGTCTGCCGCCCACACCTCCGCTTCATTGGTGAGCCCGCGTCCTGCAGCCAGTAGTGCGCGGCACCGCTCGTACACAGGCTTGGGGAAGACGTCATAGTCCGTCGAGGCCTCCCATCCCGCCAAGAACCGGTCAGCGTCGCGCCACTGGCCGGATCGCAGGGAGAGTTCGCACAGATGGAGGCTCAAGGTCATGGATGACAATGCCTCGCCACGTTCATCCGCCACCGCGATGAGCCGCGCCAGCATCGTCCGAGCCGCAGTGGCCTCTCCCCTCCAGATGGACCGGATCGCCGTCAATAGGTCGGAGGAGAGAAACACCGGCCATGCCCCGTCCGACGAGGTGTCGAGCTGCTCTGAGAGGCTGGTGACGTCGCGTCCCCCGAGGATCCGTGCCCAGCCCATGGCATGGAGGACAAGTCGCTCCGCGTCCCCGCCGCCGACCCGCGCCTCGGGTAGTGCGTCCACCGCCCGCGCCTCGGCAGCAGCGATCCCAGCGATGTGCACGAGCGCGGCGGATAACACCTTGCGGGCGGTTACGATGGAGCGCAGCTCAGGATCGTCGCCGCACTCGGCAAGCGCGCGGTCAAGCTCGGCGTCGTAATCCCACGCGGTGACGACATCGTTCCCGTCGGCCAGCAGCAGGTGGGCGCGAGCCCGAAGCCTTCCCGGCGGCAGGTGTTTCACCTCGGCGTTCAGGAGGTCAGAAAGCCGTTGGGGCTCGCACACAAGAAGGTACTCGGCGAGCGCCAACACGCGCTCCCCACGCTGCGGTGAGTCCTCCGAAGTCAAGCGCAGCGCCTGCTCCGCCAGATCGACGGCTCCCTCAGCCACACCGCGGGCGGCCGCCGACTTCGCCGCGAGCGCCACCGTCTCCGCCAAATCGTCATTCACTCCCGGCATCGCCAGCGCGAGATGGCGGGCGCGAAGCTCGTCGTCGGACACGGCGTGTGCCAGTAGCGCGTGCATGCGGTGTCGTTCACTCAGGCGCGAACGCCGCGCTGCCGCCGAGGCGACCAGCGGATGCGACGGCCGCACCCGCTCCCCGTCCACCATCAAAACGCCGGCGTCAACGGCCGCCTCGATCCCGACTGCCCCCACGATCGCCTCCAGCTGCGACGTACGCAGATTCCCCGACAGTGCCACCGCCAGCAGCGCGCGGCGCACGGGCTTGGGCAAACCAGACACGCGGACGCCCAGGACGGCCTCCACCTGCACCGGGAGCGGCAGGAGGTCGCCCGCTGCGCCCGTCCAACCCGTGTCGGCAAGGGCGCGGCCGAGTTCCAGCGCAAACAGCGGGTTGCCGCCCGCCATCTCGCAGATTCGCCGCAACAAGCGCCCGGGCAACGCGGGGCCAAGCCGCGCGGCCAGCATTCGCCGGATCTCGGAATAGCCCAGCGGGCCCACCTCAAGCCGCTCCACCGTCACCGGCTTCAGCGCATCGACGAGTGGCGATCCCGCCCCGGAACGCAGCGCCACCAGGAACCTCACGTCAGCTTCGACGCGTCGAGCGGCAAACGCGAGCGCCGCCGCCGACGACCGGTCAAGCCACTGGGCATCGTCGATCGCGACCAACGCCGTCCCACGTCGAGCCAGCTCCCGAAGCACGCCCAAAACACCGGATGCCACCGTCCGCGGCTCCAACGGGTCACCCGCCACCTCAGCCCGGAGCAACGCCACCTCAAGCGCCCGCCGCTGCGGCGACGGCAAGACTCCGAACTCCGCCTCTCCGACCTTCTCGAAAAGATCACTCAGCGCGACATACGAAAGCTGTGCTTCGGCCCCACTCGGCCGACTACGACCAACCCACGCACACCGCTCCCGCCCACGCTCTACCGCCGCCTCCCAAAGCGTCGTCTTCCCGATCCCCGGCGCGCCCTGGAGCACGACGGCGCGGGGACCATTCAGATCCTGCTGAAAAAGCTTGTCGAGAACCGCGAGCTGCCCCTCGCGACCGAACATGTCCGCCACCTGCCAGCTCCAGTCGCGATCCAAAACCTGGGATACCACACAAACCCCGCCCCCGCAACCCTGGCTGGCCCCTTCGCGGACATCCAGCTCGTCATGCGAACCTCCGCCGGCGCCTGGGTTCCCGCTGGCGACGCCGTGCCGTTCTTGTGGTCGGCCGCGGTTCCGGCGCACCGGCCACGGCTGGTCACGGCGATCCAAGCGGCGGGCGGATCATCCGAATGGGACGAGATCGAATTCAGGGTCAGCGTGTATGTTGGTCCGACTGCGTCCGTGTGGCGGCGCGAGGCGAGTGAGGAGAGCGTTGATGACGGAATCAGCGATCGGGAGTGTTCGGCCCGGCGTGACGGTGGGGCCGACGACCGAGTTCAGCCTGTTCTTCCGGGTGAAGGGCGGACACGGCGCACACTTGCGGCAGGCTCTGCAGGACCTCCAGAATCAGCCTGGGTACCGGCCGGGCGAGTACAACATGGCGATCGCGACGATTCACGAGGCGAGGTTTGTGCTCTTCGACGACGACACGCGACTGCTGTTCGCGACCAGCTTCGACGGTCCCTGGGATGCCTACATGGACGACTTCTTCACATCCGGGCCGACGCTGCAGCTGTTCGACGCGATCTTCTCGCACGTCGAGGGCTATGACGGGTTGCCGAACGTCGAGGCGGTCAAGGACTTCGTTCGGGGCGCGCAGGTCACCGCTGCCGCGTACGCGCGCAACTATGGCGGCACGGTCAAGGAGATCCGCAAGTCGCAACGCGTGAATCGGGCATTCCAAGAGGTATTGGATGCTCCGGGCGCCGAGGAAGCGCTTGCGAGCCCGGTACTTGCACCACTGCTCGCCGAGGCTGCGGACTAGCAGCCCGCCAGGCAGTCACGGATGTCTGACCATATCTCGGGCCCGCGCGCCCTGGCCGATCCGATCGCGGACATCACGGATGTCTACGCGTTCCCAAGCCCAGAGCGACCTGGACACCTCGTTCTCGTCCAGAACACGCTTCCGTTCGCGCCGGCGAACGCAGTGCTCTCCGACGGGCTCGTGTACCGCTTCCGGCTGCGGCCGGTGGCCATTGTAGATCTCGAGCACGGGCAGTCTCCTTTTGACGTTCACGACTCCGAGGAGGTCGTCTTCGACTGTGTGTTCTCGGAGCCGACTGGCGAGGGATCCCAGGAGGGCGTGTGCCACACCCCAGGCAACGAGGCCGTCGCGTTGACCGTGAACGACGAGCAGGGCGGCTCCGCGAATGGTGTGCGAGCGTTCGCCGGGGTGCGGTGGGACCCGTTCATCATGGACGCCCCGGCCGCTCTGAAGACGATCGCCACCGAGCGGCTCGAGTTCACCGATCCGAGCTCGATCTACATGGACGGTAAGAACGTGCTCAGCATCGTGCTCGAGATCGACTGCGCGAGGTACCTGCCCGGCGTCAAGCTGGTCGGGCTCGTCTCGGAAACACTGACGCGTGGCAAGTTCAACGTCCGCATAGAGCGCGTCGGCCGGCCGGAAGTCAAGAACCTGCTGCTCGCACCGAGGCAGTTCGACCAGGTCAACCGCGACCTCGAGATCCGAGACATCTACAACATGGAAGACGGCTTCCACCTCGCCGATAGCTACGTTGGCGCATACCGGGCACGGCTGAACGCGAATCTACGCTTCTGGGATGGCCTGGACGGCAGGTCGGACTGGACCTACGACGACGGCACCCACCCTTTGACGGAACTCGTCCTGGCCGACTACCTGGTCGTCGACGTGACGAAGCCGTACGCGGCGCAAGGGTCGTATTACGAGATCGAGCGCGCGGTGATGGAGGGGCGACCGCATATGACGTGCGGCGGCCGGGCGCTGAACGATGACGTGATGGACACGATCTTCACGTTGCTAATCAACGCCGGTAAAGGGCCGGTCATCCGAGACGGCGTCGACCAGGCCTCGAGGCGGGCAACAGACACGTTTCCCTATGTGGCCGCGCCAAACCCCGACCCGCCCGCGCAGCCGGAGCACCACTGACATGTGCGAGCCAGGGTGAGCACCGCAGGCGCGATCCAGCTCGAGTTGGACGACATCCAGGGCGGGGCGCTGCATCCACGTCCATCCCCCTACGTTGGCACGTATCTGCTGCTTCGAGTCGATGATCCCCGAGACGGGCGTGAACTGGTGCGGCGCCTGCACCCGCTGATCGGATCCGGGAGGGTGGCTCCTGATCGTGCCGCCGAGGCCTGGATCACGGTCGCCTTCACCTATACCGGCCTCAAAACGCTCGGCGTCCCCCGAGACTCACTCGACAGCTTCGCGCCAGAGTTTCGCCAAGGTATGGCGGCACGAGCAGCCGAGCTGGGCGACGTCGGCGACAGTGCGCCGGAGCACTGGGAGCAACCCTTGGGAACGCCAGACGTGCACGTGGCGGTCGCGGTGCTCTCGGCCAGCGCGGAACGCCTCGACGCGATGCGCGAGCGAGCCCGGCATGCGCAGGAGCAGTTGCCGGGCGTTCAGCTGTTGTGGAGGCAGGATTGCTTCCAGCTGCCGACCGGGCGGACGTCGTTCGGCTTCAAGGACGGGATCGGCCAGCCGGCGATCGAGGGCAGTGGCATTCCGCCTACCAATCCGCTGGAACGGCCGATCAGGGCAGGTGAGTTCATCCTCGGCTATCCGGACGAGACGGGATCCTTGCCGCCCATGCCCACCCCGGCCGTGCTGGGACAAAACGGTACCTATATGGTGTTTCGCAAACTCCACACCCGCGTCGCCGCCTACCGCCGGTACCTGCGCGAGAAGGCCACCTCACGTGACGAGGAGGCGCTGCTGGGGGCGAAGATGGTAGGGCGCTGGCAAACCGGCGCGCCGCTTGCCCTCGCCCCCACTGAAGACGATCCCGAGCTCGGCGCAGACGACGCGCAGAACAACGCCTTCCTCTACGGCGACGATCGGCGCGGGTTCAAATGCCCCGCGGGTGCGCACGCCCGCCGGGCAAACCCGCGAGATGCGCTCGATGCCGAGGGTAGCGTCGATGTGCGACTGCACCGCATGATCCGTCGCGGCACAAGCTACGGGCCCATGCTGCCCGAGGGTGTACTCGAGGATGACGGCCATGACCGGGGCATCATCTTCGTGTTCGCCGGCTCGCACCTGAAGCGCCAGTTCGAGTTCGTCAAGACCCAGTGGCTGAACGATGGGATCTTCATCGGCGCGCCGGACGAGTCGGATCCCCTGGTCGGCCGTCCGACCAACTCGAGCGTGTTTACGATCCCGAAGCGGCCGATCAGGCGCCGGCTAACGGATGTGCCGCCGTTCGTCGTCACGCGGGGCGGCGAATATTGCTTCGCCCCCGGCCTGCGCGCCCTGCGCTGGCTGGGAGAGCTCGACACCTAGGAGGCCCCATGGCATCAAGCACCACACCCACCGACCGTTGGAAAGCACTCGACTTCGCGGCGCCGCCGGCGGGTGCGGACGAACCCGACGATCCAGTCCTGGTGGACTACCTCCATGACGGTGTGATCGCGGTGATCACCCTCAACCGGCCCCACGCAGACAACGCCATCACCACCGAGATGGGCGCTCGACTCACCGACGCTCTGGAAACGATCGCGGTCCGACCAGCCGTGCGAGTCGCGATCATCACGGGCTCCGGCGATCGCGCCTTCTCCGTCGGCAGCGACCTGCGCCAACGCAAGAGCATGACCAAGGAGGACTGGCTTCGCCAGCGCCAGGACTTCGACCGCACCCTCTACACCCTGCGGGAGCTGCGGACGCCGATCCTCGCCGCCGTCAACGGGATTGCCTACGGTGGCGGGTCAGAGATCGCACAGAGCACCGACTTCATCATCGCCTCGGATACCGCGACGTTCGGCCAGCCCGAGACGATGATCGGCCTGTCCGCGGGTGGCGGATCCCCCGTCTTCCTGCCGCGCGTCCTGCCGCCCGGCAAGGCGATGCAGATGCTCATGACCGGCGATCCGATCACCGCCCAGGAGGCCCACCGCCTCGGCATGGTCAACGAGATTCACCCTCAATCCGAGCTGATGGACGCAGCCCGCCGAATCGCCGAGAAGATCGCGAGCAACTCACCAACCGCGGTGCAGGCGGTGAAACGCGCTGTCCGCTTGGGCCAAGGGCAACCGACTGAGCAGGCGATCGCGATCATGATGGAAGCTCACTGGCGCTCCGCTGTCCACCCGGACCGGATCGAAGGCATCGGCGCCTTCAACGACGACAGAGACCCCACGTTCCAAGACCCCGACTACTGAAGCAGCACAGCCCGTTCACCCGAGGAGGCCAACAGTGACTCTTGCAGACCAGCTCAAACGCGAACGTGCAGCACTGACAATGATCCACGGCCAGCCATTCAACGCTGAGGCGCCGCCAGAAGCACTCGAGACCGACATCACACCAACCGAGCTGCACTACGTCCGCAGCAACTTCCCCGTCCCTGACCACGACGGCAGGCTCGAGATCGGCGGGGCGGTCGAAACCCCGCTGACACTCGGCCTCGACGAGCTGAAAGGGATGCGTTCGGTCGAGCACGTCGTCACCCTCGAGTGCGCCGGGAACGGGCGACTCGCGATGCGACCATTGCCGGCCGGCGAGCCGTGGGGCGACTACGCCGTCTCAACCGCAACCTGGAAGGGAGCGCTCCTCCACGAGGTCCTCGAGCAAGCAAAGCCGCTCGAAACTGGCGTCGAGGTGCTCTTCGCCGGGACAGACCACGGGTCGTACATCCTGAACCCCGTGCTGAAGGACATCGATGCCTCCGACCTGTCCTTTGAGCGGTCATTGACGTTGGTACACGCAGCCGATCCATCGGCTGAGATCCTGATCGCCTACGAGATGAACGGCGAACCGATCAACCCCGACCATGGGGCTCCGTTTCGGCTGATCGTGCCACACTGGTACGGGGTCGCCTCCGTCAAATGGCTGAAGCACATCCAGGTGCTGACCCAACCCTTCGTAGGCGAGTTCGAAACCGGGCACTACCTCTATCAGTGGGCCGACCGGGCTGCTGAGCGCGTGACCGTGATGCGGCCACGCGCCCGCATCACCAACCCTCGCCCGGGAGCCACTATCGGCGGCGACCAGAAGTGCGTCGTACGTGGAAAGGCCTGGTCGGGCACCGGACCGGTGACCAACGTCGACATCAGCCTCACCGGCGAATCAGAATGGCTCCCGGCGCACATTGAAACCCCGAAAGGCCCATACCAGTGGCAAAACTGGACGTTCGAATGGCAGCCCACGGAACCTGGGCGAAAGAGCCTGCGCGCACGCGCCACCGACGCCGCCGGAAACGTCCAGCCCGAAGTCCCCATCTGGAATAGGCTCGGCTACGGCAACAACGCCATCGAGGTGATCTACGTCGACGTTCGATGAGCCACTGAGACCGATGAGTCAACCCTCCCGGGTCTCAAGCCGGTGTGCCTCACTACCCTCGCGGCCGCTTACCCTCCCGAGCGTTCCGGTGCGGTACCCGTCAGCGGCTGCCGAGACGGTTGCGGGCGACATCGGGACCTCGAACACCACACGCGTGCCGTCCGTGCGGCATGAGTCGATGTGGATCGTGCCCCCGGCCATCCGCACCCGCTCGATCATGGACTGCATTCCCATGTGCAGATGCTGCGACGATGGGTCGGTGGCCGCGGCGACGTCGAATCCTCTTCCGTCGTCGGCCACGATGCCCGCCAGCCGGTCGCGCCGGCGTTCGACGGTGACCGTGATGTGGTGGGCGTGCGAATGCTTGCGGATGTTCGCCACCGCCTCTTGGACGGTGCGGTAGACGACCTCCTCGAGCGACCAGTCGAATCGCGCGTCGGGCGCGGTCACCGACACCGCCGCGCCGATCTCGCTACCCGCCTGCTCCACAATCGCCGATACGGCGCCGGCGATGCCGCGCTCGTGCAGCACGGCCGGCCAGAGCTCGAACGTCAGGCGGCGTGTGCGCTCAGTCGCCTCGTTGACGACCCATCGCGCGTTTTGGATGAGCGCGTCGACGTCGGCGTCGCCGTAGCGCTCCACCATCTGGGCGACCCGGTCGAGGACGACTAGCGCCGCGGCCATCACCTGGACGGTGTCGTCGTGCAGGGCGGTCGCGATGCGTGACCGCTCAGCCTCCTCGGCCGCCAGCATGGCTCCGACGATCGCCCGTCGGTGCAGCTCGTCCTTGGTGCGGGCGTCCGCGAGCAGCCGGTCGGTGATGTCACGGATCGCGGTCATGGTCAGGACGACGGTCCCGATGTGGATCCTCGAGAGGCTGATCTCGGCGGGGAACTCCGTCCCGTCCTTCCGCAGGCCGAACAGCGAGAGGTCGGCGCCGATCGGTCGGGTGTGCGGGTCCTTCGAGTACCCGGACCGGTGCTTGCGGTGCGCACGGCGGAACCGTTCCGGCACCAGCCGTTCGACCGGGGAGCCGACCAGCTCGACCCGTTCGTAGCCGAACAAGAGCTCCGCCTGGTGGTTCACGACGACGATGGCCCCTGACGTGTCGACGCCGATCATGCCGTCCGGGGCGAACTCCAGTAGCTGCTCGAATTCACGCTCGCCGACCCTCGATCGGTCGCTGGTCACATGTTCCAACGTCGAGCGTGCTCCACGACCACGTGCGGTCTCGATGGTGTCAAGAACCCCTGTTTGCCTGAACCGGGCACCGTCAGTATCAGCCGCGTCGACCGGAGTGTCCAATACGGAGTGTGGGCAGTATCAGGATCGGGGCGGTCTCGATCCGTGGCTCGGGGCGGTGGCCGATCCGGTCGCGCTGCCCGGCGTGCCGGGGGCCCCTTCGGAGTAGAGCTTGCCCGCGATCTCGCGGATCGTGGCGAGCACTTCAACGAGGCGGGTGGGAGGACCGGCGCGCCAGACCAGGACGGTTCCGGGCATGAACACGGCTTTGCTGAGGGGCCGGAACACGACGACCGCCGAGGAGTCGACGACATCCTGGCTCGATGCGGGAAGGAGCGCTACGCCGTCGCCCTGGGCGACTCCCAGCATCATGTCGCGGCGGCTTGGCCCGGTGGCGTGGATCACCCGCCGGAAGCGGTACCCGCCTAACCTGAAGATCACGAGCAGGCCGTCGTGGAGTGCCGGATTGGCGCGGCGGGGGAACATGACCAGCTGCTCCGAAGCGAGATCGTCGGGACTCAGAGCGGGCGTCCCCGCCAGGTCGTGGCCCACCGGCACGACGGCACCAATCGCCCCGCCCCGGAAGAGCGGGAGCACGTCGAGGTTGCACTGCGCGTCGACGACGTCGTCGACGATGGCCAGGTCGAGACCGCCTTGCTCGAGGCGCGCCAGCTGCTCGGCGGCCGGCAGATGCTGGACGCGCGGCCGCGCGCGCGGCGCGCGCTCGTTGATGGCGGACACGAGCCGATGCAGGCGCTCGAGCGGCACGTGGGGGACGCAGCCGATCTGCAAACCAGCGTCCTTGGCCTCGGCTCGGCGAGCCTCCGAGACCGCGACCTCCAGGGTGGCGAGCACCTTCCGCGCCTCCGCAGCGAACACGAGGCCCGCGTCGGTGGCCGTTACCGCCCGGCTGCTCCGATGCAGCAACGGCACGCCGAGCTCTTCCTCGAGCCTGCGTATGGCCTGAGACAACGGTGGCTGGGCCATCTGCAGCCGTCTCGCCGCTCTCCCAAAATGCAGCTCGTCGTACACGGCCAAGAAGTAGCGGAGCTGCCGAAGGTCGATGTGGATCTGGTCGTTACGCAATAATCATCCTGCACACGATCGGTTGAGATACTGACCGGTCGGTACCGTCGTTCATCGTAGCAGTGCCCCTACCGCGAACCGGCCAGTTGACGAGGATCGGGCCGGGTCGCGGACAAGAGCCTCGTGACACCCGCACGCACACCCACCCAGCCACGCCGCCCGGCATCCGGGGCCGGGGCGCGCGACCGGATCTTGCGCGCGGCATACGACCTGTTCACACATCACGGCGTCCAGGCGGTCGGCATCGAGCGCGTCATCACCGAGGCGGGGATCTCGAAGGCGACCCTGTACCGGCACTTCAAGTCGAAGGACGACCTGGTGCTCGCGGTGCTCGATCTCCGGCAGGAGCTCTGGACCGAGCGGTGGCTCATGTCCGAGACCCGCCGGCGCGGCGCCACCCCGACGGAGCAACTGCTCGCCGTGTTCGACGCATTCGACGACTGGTTCCGGCGAGGCGATTACGAGGGCTGCTTCTTCGTGAACACCCTCCTTGAGTCGCACCGCGAGCCGATCGCGGCCGCCAGCATCGCCAAGCTGCAGAACGTCCGAGCGTTTCTCGAGACGCTCGCCCGGGCGACGGGCAGTCCCGATCCGGAGGTGCTCGCCAGCGACTGGCAGCTCCTCATGGTTGGCGCGATCGTCGCCGCCTTGCGCGGCCAGCCCGATGCCGCCGTCCGGGCGCGGGTCCTCGGCCGTGCCCGCCTCGACCTCGAGGATCTGAGGCCGGTGGCATCCGGGCCGTAGCGTGGGTGGTGCGATTGGAGACAACCAAAAGCCGCCCCCCGGTTGGTGAGGAACGGCTTTGGTTTTCGCCTGACCGCCTTGGCGAGGAGGGGCGGAGTTGTCAGACTGGCGGCCCGCTTGACCGTCAGTATCGGTCGGCCGTGGTTCCGTGTCCAATATCGCCTCGGGTGCAATCGAGACCCGCCGTGTCTGGTTCCGGTGCGCGTTTCAGCGCACTCGGGCACCTACCGCGGGGAGCGGCTGCGGCCGGCCCAGCAGATAACCCTGGCCGTAGTGCACACCAATCGCCTTCAACGCGGTCAGCGTCTCGGCGTGCTCGATCCCCTCGGCGATCACGAGCTGGCCCATCTCCGACGCGAAGGAGACGAGCGCGGACATCATCGCACGCGAACCGCGGTCGCTGTCGGCCAACGCGGTCAAGCTGATGTCAGCCTTGATGATGTCAGGCTTGAGATTCAGGATGTGGCGGAGGCTCGCGTACCCGGCCCCGGCGTCGTCGATCGCCAGGCGGAGCCCATGCGCACGCAGCTCGAGTAGTCCGGCATGCAACGCGTCGTAGTCGGCCACCTGCGCGTGCTCGGTCAGCTCGACGACCGTCCGCGCCGGGTCGTGTGTGGCGAGCAGCGCCGTCATATCATCGTCGAGCGCCGCCTCCGGGCCGAGGTTGACGGCCATGAAGCAGTCCGGAGGGAGCCGCCCGAATCCCGCCAGCGCGGACTCGAGCGCGGCCCGCTCCAACTCGCGCTCCAGGCTCACGGAGGCCGCGTCCGCAAACCACGCGGCGGGGCCCTGCTGGGGCTCGAGATTGAAGCGGGACAGCGCCTCGAAGCCGACCGTGCGTCCGGTCGCGAGCTCGACGATGGGCTGGTAGACGGTCGCGATGGCCCCCGGTTGCGTTGCTTGCCGCACGCGGGCGACGCGCCGTCGCGAAACGTCTTCCGAGATGCTGCTCCGGTTGAGGTGGCCCGCCAGCTCGTGCAGCACATCGGAGGTCACCGACTCCGAGAGCGTCGATTCGCCGGCCGCGGCCCGCTCGACCGCGCGCACGATGTCGGACGCGTCCGCGCCCTTCACCAGATACGCGATCGCACCGGCCTGCAGCATCTCGAAGACCGCCGATCGGTCCTCGTAGACCGAGAACGCCACGACACGGGTGTTCGGACAGCTCGCACGCATCTCGCGCACGAGCCGGGGTCCGCCGCCGTGCAGCTTGAACGCGACAATGGCGACGTCGGGCTGCTCGCGGATCGCATGCTCGAGCGCGCCCCCGAAGTCGGACGCGAGGCCGACCAACCGCAGCGAGGGGTCGCGTTCGACCACCTTGGCAAGTGCTGCGCGCACCTCGGCATGAGCGTCAACCACGAGGACACGCGTGCGGTGCACCTACGCTACGCGGCGGCGAGCGCGGGAAGTGAGAACTCGACGACGGTTCCCCCGCCGTCGTCCGACTCGAGCCGGAACCAACCGCCGGCCATCTCGGCGCGCTCGCGCATCGACACCAGGCCAAGGTGTCCCGGCTCGTGCGGCCGGACCTGGAAGCCGCGGCCGTCGTCTGCGATTCGCACGACCAGGGCATGCTCGTCGCCGCGCAGACCCACGGTGACGTGCTGAGCGCTCGCATGTTTGCGGATGTTCGCGAGCGCCTCCTGGGCGATCCGGTAGGCGATCGCGCTCGTCTCCGGGGAAGGCGGCCCGGTTACCTCGCTCTCGAGCGCAAACTGCGTGCCCATGTCCTGCCGCATCTGCTCGAGCTGCACGCGAAGCGCACCCGCCAGCCCCTCGCGATCGAGCATCGGGGGATGTAGCTCGAACATCAGGTTGCGCAGGCTCGCGATGGTCCCGCGAGCGGTGCGCCGAGCCTCCGACAGCGCCGCCAGGAGCTCCGGGTCGTCGGTGGTTCCGGCCAGCATGTCCAGGCGAAGCGCCAGCGCGACCAGCACCTGGACGGGCTCGGCGTGGATATCGCGGGCGATTCGCTGCCGCTCCTCCTCCTGAGCGTGCACCAACCGCTCGAGCAGCCGACGCCGCTCGTGATCGGCCGCCCGAAACTGCTCCAGGCCGCGCTCGGCGTCCCTCCGCGCGCTCACCGAGTCCGTGATGTCGATCCCGAACGACACGGTCCCGATCACCTCGCCGTGTTCGACTCGCCGACTGTTCTGCCACAGGATGAAGCGCTCCTCGCCCGCTTTCGTGACGATGGGGTTCGCATATCGCGGCGCGCCTTCGTCGACGAGTCGGCGGTGGGTGTCCCACACCTCGGGATAGAGGTCTCGCGGCACCACCAGGTCCCAGTTCCGCCCCTCGAGCTCCCCGCGGGTGTACCCGGTGATCTCCTCGCCTGCGCGGTTGAAGTCGAGGACGTTCGCCGCGGGGTCCAGCACGAGAACGATCGCGTTTGACGTCTCAATCAGCTGCTCCGAGAACCGCTCGGCCCGCCGGCGCTCGGTGACATCGAACACGATCGCCGCCACGCCGACGACCTCCCCGGCGACGCCTCGCACCGCATGGAAGCTCGCAAGCCAATGGCGATCGGCCTCTCCAATGGCGCCTTCTCCCGCGAGCTCGTGATTGACCACGTCCTCGCCCGACTCCAGCACGTAGCGGAACACGGCCTCCATATGCGGCCACAGGTGCGGGACGGCCTCGGCGACCGTGCGACCGATCTGCTCCTCCACAGGGCCGCCTGTGATGGCGGCAAGCATCGCATTCAGCCGCACAATCCGGCAGTCGCGGTCGACGAAGCCGAATCCCACGGCCGGGCTCGACGTGATCGCTTCGAGCAGCGCGAGCGATTCGATTGTTCGGGGGTCCGGTGACAGCGCGCTCGGCCGATCGATGTCGGTCACGCCTCCCGACGCCCCGTGGTGCCCGGTGCCCCCCGGGCAGGAATCCCGCGTTCGCGCACGATCAGAAACCTCCTTGGGAGGATGCCGCAGTCAACCGTGGCGCCCTGGAGCGTACCATCGGCGAATTGGACCTAAAGACGGCTCGCGACCGCGTCAGCCCTCCCCCGTAGTAATGGACTCCGGGACTGGCACCAGCCTGGCGTCGGACTGAGACGGGTCGGGCCGGGTTGGTGCCCGGCCCGACTCACCTCGTGGTGTGCCGATGTCAGACGACGAGCGTGAGGATGACGATCGCCAGGAACACGCTCGAGGCGCTGTGGACGGCGATACCGATCCATGCGCTTCGGTAGCGCTTGGTCGGGTAGGCGTAGATGAACGTGTCGAGGAACGCGGACGGCATCTCCCACGGCTCGTGCAGGTGGTAGAGAGCGAACAGGACGCCGTTGGCGAGCCAGTCGCCGCGGCCAAAGGCACCGTTCATGCGTGGGAGCAGGAACCCGCGGAAGAGCAACTCCTCGCCCAGCACGGTGTTGAACAGCAACAACACCAGGATCAGCGCGTACCAGCCCCAGGCGCCGCTGAGGAACACGTGGCCGGCGTGTGAGCCGATGAACGTCCCGAAGTCTCGGTTGCTGGGGCCGCTCACAAATGGAACGCCGTCGACGACGGTAGCTACGAGGATCAGCGGGACGAGGATCAACCACATCCTGCCGCCGACACGGCCGCCGCTCGGGCTCTGCGGCGAGCGAAGCCAGAGCGCTTCGCGCGTAATCGACCAGCGAAGCGTGCCCTGCTCACGCCGAAGCAACACGACCACCATGACGAACTGCCAAATCAGGCCGGCAGTCAGGCACACGAACAGCGCCTTTGCCATCTGCACACTTCCCGTACCGGCAAAGCTGTCCTTAAGAGCCGGGGCCACGATCCAGGCCAATGCCCCCATCGGCAACGCAGCCGCCGCCCACACCGCCAGGATCCGCCCGACCCCATACTGCGGGATAACGACCTTCGCCGGCGCCCGGTCGGCCGTGGACGGTACCACTCCAACCGTTGATTCGAATGACGCATCCATCGTGTCCCTCCTTCGTGGTTTTGTGAACACGTCCGACGCTATGGCGGAGGCGGGCCGGGCGCATCGTCGGGAGGTCGGAGTCGACCTCGTCCGCGGCGACGATTCCGGCTCCTACCTGGGTAGGAGGCGGGGCGGGCGGATCTGCAGTACGTTCACCGCGTGACTCGAATCCGGGACACCGCATACGAGTACTGGTTCGAGCTGCTGATGGCGGTCATGGGAATCGCCGGCATGCTCGAACTGGTCGTCGGCCGCAACCTGCCCGGCGCACCGGACATGTCGCTCTGGGTATCGATGCCGGCGGTGGCGATCCTCGTGGCGCCGCTTCTGGCACGCCGACACTTTCCGTTCGCCGCGCCGGCCGCGTACTGGCTGATCGCCGCCGGACTCACGTACGTGAACGGGCTGCTGATCCCGTTCGTCGGCAGCGTCGGTGTGGTGGGGTTGGCCGCCGCTTTCTTGCTCGGCAACCTGCGTGACGACCGGAAGGCGGGGATCGGCCTGGCGGTCGTGGTCGGCTCGATCGTGGTCGTGGTCGCGAATATCCCCGGGACCCAGTCGGCCAGCGACCTGATCTTCATCCCGCTCCGGTTCGTGGTCGCCTGGATTGCGGGATACGCGATGCGCGAGCGGTCGCAGCAGGCCGAGGCGGCGGAGATGCGGGCAAGCCTGGCTGAGCGGGAGCGCGAGACGGCGCAGATGCGAGCGATGCTTGCCGAGCGGGAACGAGAGGCCGCCGCGCGGATCGCGGTGGCGGAGGAGCGAGCGCGCATCGCCCGCGAGCTGCACGACATCGTCGCGCATGCCGTCAGCGTGATGGTGCTCCAGGTGGGCGCCGTGCGCCACAACCTCCCGGAAGGGCTGGACGAGGGCAAGGACGCTCTCGGCCGCGTCGAAGAGGCAGGCCGCACAGCACTCGCGGAGATGCGGCGCCTACTCGGAGCGATGCGCCGCGACGGTGACGGCGTCGACCTCGCGCCGCAACCCGGCCTCGACGGCCTCGAGGCGCTCGTAGACCGCGTCGAGCGTGCCGGGCTTCCCGTACGGCTTCACGTCGACGGCGACCGCCACCCGCTCCCCCGGGCGATCGAGCTGTCCTCTTACCGGATCGTGCAAGAGGGACTCACCAACGCGCTCAAGCACGCACGGGCGACACAAGCCGACGTGACGGTTCGGTACCGCCCAAACCGCGTGGAGCTCGAGGTCCGCGACGACGGCAGGAGCGCCGCGTCGGGCGACGGGTTCGGTCACGGGCTGGTCGGTATCCGCGAACGGGTCAAGATCTACGGCGGAGACATGTCCGCCGGGCCCGCGCCGGACGGCGGCTTCATCCTCAGCGCCCAGCTGCCCGTCGAGAACGCCGTCGCATGAGCATCCGCGTGCTCGTCGCCGACGACCAGTCCATGGTCCGCGCGGGCTTTCGAATGCTGCTAGTCCGGTGAGGCGGACATCGAGGTGGTCGCCGAGGCCAGCAACGGGCTCGAGGCCGTAGACAAGGCGCGGCGGTTCTCGCCGACGGTCGTGCTGATGGACATCCGCATGCCCGAGCTCGACGGCCTCGAGGCGACGCGGCGCATCCTGGCCGCAGACATCGGCGTGCGAATCCTGATCCTGACCACGTTCGACCTCGACGAGTACATCTACGAGGCGCTTCGCGCCGGCGCCAGCGGCTTCGTCCTCAAGGACGACCCACCAGAACAGCTGCTCGCAGCCGTCCGCACCGTTGCGGCCGGCGAAGCACTCCTGTCCCCCGCCATCACGAAACGCGTGATCCAGCACTACACACGCGCGCCGCGCCCAACGCCGCCCAAGACGCTCGACGACCTGACCGAACGCGAACTCGAGGTCTTCCGTCTGGTGGTGCGTGGCCTATCCAACGCCGAAATCGGCCAGGAGCTCTACATCAGCGAAACCACCGTCAAAACGCACATCACGCACATCCTCCAGAAACTCGACCTCCGAGATCGGGTGCAGGCCGTCGTCTTCGCATACCAAACAGGCATCGCCCTTGACGAGACGACTTGACGCTGATCGACCTATGGAGAGTCGGTCTGGCAGAACGAGCCTGGCGGGTTGCAGGGGCGGCTGCCTTCTTGCCACAGCCATGGGCCGAGTGGGGCGAGTTTGGGGGCGGTGGTACCGGGTGGCGCGAGCTTGATCCAGCGGATCTCGTGTTGCCAGGTGTGGTTGGCCCGGTTTATGTCGTTGCCGGGCACGGCCCGCTGGATCCCGGCGGGCATGACGAGGGCGAGCCATGCGTATGTCCCGGCGGGGAGTGTGCACTGGGCGGGCAGGGTGGGGCAGTGGTGGCGGGCGGTGGCGATCTTGTAGGGCCCGTCGTCGAAGACGATCACTCCTGCCACCTTCGGATAGTTCTTGGCGGGCCCGCCGAAGACTTTCGCGACCTTTGCACCGGTCGTGATCGCCAGTCGAAACGGCGTGTTCAGGCGGCCGGTGATGACTTGGGTCTCGTCGGTGGCGACGTTGTCGAGCGTGAAGTGGTCACCCTGCACAGCTTCGGCCAGGGCGTACTGTTGGGCGTCGAAGGCCGCGGGGATCAGTCGCTGTGTGGCGATGATCGCGCCACTACCCGATCGGGCGATGACGTCGGTGGGACGATGGCCGGTGCTTGCGTGCGTGCCGTGGATGACGGCGATGAAGAACGGGCCGTTCGTGCTCGCTGGCATCGTTGTCCCGTCCTGGAACTTGATGTCGATTCGGGTCGCGCCAGGCGGTGACATCCCGGTCACCGTCCATACCGCGGCGATTGTCTCGTCCTTGAGCTTGCGCGCCCCGCGCGGGCGAGGGCGACTGCCGTCCCACCCCGAAAACGGCCCGCTGATGTGGGCGAGCAGCGATGAGTGGTTCGCGTCGACGCCCCACCCTGCCAGGCGGTGGGGGATGTGCTCGGACAGCGGCGGCGGCTGGTTCACCCATGGGGTGGAGAACGCTGCCCAGTGGGTGCAAAACTGGGTCGGTGCGATCACTCGGGGTTTGGCGTTCCCGGCGAAGACGCAGTAGCCGCGTTGGCCCTTCATCGGGGTCGCGTACAAGCTGTAGTGAGCGTCCTCGAAGGACAGGTCGGCCAGGGAGCGCGTGGCGCTGCCGACGAGCGTCTCGTGGACGTAGCGAGGCAGTCGCCACGGCGAGCCGTCGCCGATTCGCTGCTGGAGCGCGAGCGGGGCCAGGCCGTGGGTGTAGCGCACGTGAACCACGACCTGGCGGACGGGGTAGTGGTGATGAAACAGCGCGCGGCCAGAGTTATCGCTGCCGAACAGGTGTCCGAGCCCGCCGGTCGCGCCGGCAACGCCCACCCCCAGCGCACACACCGCGGCGGCGATCAACAGGGTTCGGCCGACACCCAGCCCGCGGACGACCGCGGCCAGTCGGGCCCCGCGACCGCGCGGGTGCTCCTGCATCCGCCCGGCGCGTGCGACCACGTCATCCCAGTCGCGCGCGATCGTCGCGCCGCGTGGCTCCAGACGCTCAAGAGCGCTGCTGACGTGATCGTCAAACTCCATCATCTGCCTCCTCCAACTTCCGCCGCAGATTCGCGTGCGCCTGACTGAGCGTCGCCGCCACCGTCCCCGAAGCCACCCCCATCGCGACCGCGATCGCGTCGTACTCCAAATCGGCGTAGTACCGCAAAAACAGCACAAGCCGCTGGCGTTCCGGCAACGACGCGACGACGCCCCGCAACCCCGTTGCATCCAACGACGGGCCAGGCACCGACACCGACTTGGACACCGAGACCGGGCCAGATACCCGCGGCCTACGCCGCCGAGCCTCGTTCACAACCACCCGCCACACCCACCCCTCAAGCGAGCCGTCCCCGCGAAACGCACCGGCATGCAAGAACGCCCGCGCGAACCCGTCCTGCACGACATCCGCCGCCAGATCCCGATCGCCCACGATCGCCGATGCAACCCTCACAAACGCCTCCAACCGCTCCCGATAGATCCGCTCGATCCCACGCTCCACCCCAGCCAGCTCACCCACAGCCGTCCTCGACGCTGCCCGACCTCGCTCCACCGACTCCATGTACCCATCAAGACCCGCCCCACCCACGATTCCTTTAGCCGAGCGCATCACCAACCCCCCACCGCCGGCGACCGTCCCGCACACCACAACCGGTCGGCGGCCGGTGCGACCGACACCGCCGACAGGCGCCGGTGTAATCAACGGTCAGTCGTAGACTCGACGGCGCGAGCCCAAAACTCGCTGAGCATGTCTGCCAGTCGTTCCGGTTCGGCGCGAAACGGGGCATTGAAACGGCGTAGGTCGGGGAACACCTCCGCCTCGGCGTCCGGTGTGGCGTTCGAGCATGTGTTCGAGCAGCTTGTCCTGCCTGTTCCACGACGGCGGCTCCTTGCGTGGCGGTATTGGCTCGCCTGGACGCATCAGCATCCGGCGAAACCCGGCCGTGCGCTGCTCCGGTTCGAGATTCCAAAGCGCGGCGAGGTGCCCGCGAACTCCGTGCCGGACGGGTTGATCCAGACGACGTGTTGAGTTCTGGGGCTGGAATCGTCCGTCATTGGGTGGACGCTAGCCGTGAACGGCCCGTTAGCCCGACCAGTTGAGTCAACCCCCGGCCATATGCGCCCCCGGGCGGACGCGCACGGGTTGTAGGGGGCGCGACCCGGACACGAACACACGGCGGCCTCGGCCGGCGGTTCGTCTAGGAGTTGAGCGCGGTGGCTTGTTCCAGGAGTGTCTCGGTTTCGGTGAGCGCGGCTGCAGCACCGAGCTGGCCGAACAGGTCGCGTGCTTGGTGAAGGGCGGCGGTGGCTTCGGTTGGGTGGCCGAGGTGGAGGAGGCAGCGGCCGTGCCCTTGGAGCGCGTAGGCGTGTTCGGGGATGACGCCGAACTGCTGCCACCGCTTCGCGGCATCGGCGTAGCCGTCGGCGGCTGGTTGGTGGTCGCCGCGGGCTTCGGCGAGGGTGGCGGTAGCGGCGATGAGTGCGTGCTGGGCGTAGGGAGTGCGGGGCTCATAGCCGGTGGTGAGCTGCTCGGCGATAGTCGGCTGGCCGAGGGTGATGGCGGTTCGGACGAGTGCGGGCAGCAGTGCGGCGTAGACGAAGTTGTCGCGCGTGTCCGTAGGTGCGGCGAGTTCGTTGACGAGTGTGGCGGCGTGGGCGGTATTTTCGAGCGCGGTGTGGGTGATGGCGGCCGTGCCTAGGCCCAAGACCAGGAGTTCTGCGCTGTCGGTGTCACGGCTGGTGGTTTCCAGCCAATCGAGGTAGTCGGCGGCGAGTGCTGGCCGGCCGCGGAGGGTGTGGATGCGCGCCTGGACGCTTCGTACCTCGGCGAGGGCGTTCTGGTCGTCGTGGATGCGCTCCGCGAGCGTGTTGGCGAGGGTGAGCGCTTCGTCGAGCTGGCCCGCTTCGAGGAGTGGGCTAAGCGTGCTCGCGGTCGTCCAGTCGGCTGCCTCGGTGAGGCCGCGCGCGGTGGCAAACGCGATCCCGGTGCGTAGCTCTGCAAGTGCCGCTTGAGGGCCGTCGAATGCCGACAGGGCCCAGCCGAGGTTGTTATGCAGGATGGCGACCTCCCGGCCCTGGCCGGCGGCGGTGGCGAGGCGGATTGCCTCGCGCATGTCGTCGAGTCCGCGTGCGTCGCCGAGATTGCTGCGCCCGAGGCCGCGGAAGCCGAGCGCGCGCGGCGGGCGCTCAAGGCCCAGGTCGCCGGCGAGGGTGAGCGCACGATCGGCAACGCGGATGGCCGTATCAGGCCGGCCCTGGAGGGCTTCCATGCGGGCGACATCGCCGAGGGCTTCGATCAGGGCGGGGCCTGGGGGGAGTGGTTCTAGGAGGGTGAGTGCCTGGGCGGGAAGGTCTGCCCAGTGTGGATCGGCGAGGCGGCTGAGCACGTCGGAGAGCTGGTTGATGGCGTGGGCTTGGGCTTCCACGTCGCGACGCTGGTGGAGTGCGGGGATCGCCTCCTCAAACGCTTCCCGTGCATCGCTGAAGCGAGCGGCGTGGTGGGCGGCCGTGGCGAAGCTGGCCACCACGTCGGCGCGGTCAGGGTGGCCCTGGGGGGTCAGCGTGAGTGCTCGCTCCAGGTTGGTGATGGCCGCGGTAGTGTCGAGGCCAAGCGCGCGGTCACCGGCCAGGGCGAGGAACCGCCTGGCCGGGTCTTCCAGCTTGGCTGCCTGGTCTGATTGGCCAGATGCCTTGGCGAGGTCAAGCGCGGTTGCATAGTGGTAGGCAAGCACGTCTGCCATGTCCTCCACCCGATCGCGAGCTTGAGCTTCGATCCAGGTCGCGGCGGCAACGTGGCGCGAGGCGCGGGATGCGCGGGGGAGTTGGGTGTAGGCGACGTCTCGGGTGAGGATGTGCCAGAAGGCGTACTCGGCCTCACCCTGCATCGACGAGCGCCGCGCCGGGCGCACCAGTTCTTTGCGCGACAACTCCCGCAACACGTCCACCACCGATTGGGGGTCACGGTCGCCCATCTGCGCGACCGCTCCTGCCCAGAACACTTTCCCGATCACGGCGGCATCGGCGAGCAGCGATTTCACGTCGGGCGTGAGCGTGTCGAGCCGCGCGGCGATCAGTGCTCTGATCGAGTCCGGGAATGGCACCTCTGCGCCCTCGGCAAGTTCCCAGCCAGACCCCTTCCGCACGAGCAGGTCTCTGTCTTTCAAGAGCCGGACGAACTCCTCGGCGTACAACGGGTTCCCACCGGCCCGCTCCAGGATCGGCTGCTGCAACGCAGCGGGGATCACGCTCGCATCCAACAGCGCGGAGACGAGCCTGGCGGTCTCTTCCGGGGAGAGGGGCGTCAGGTTGATCGTGTTCGTGTTTCGCAGCCCCACCGCATAGTCAGGGTGCTGCCCGAAAAGCTCAGGCCGGGCCGTTCCCACGATCAAAAGCGGGACACCCTCGGCCCGATCCGCCAGGTGTTCGATGAACGACAGCAGCGCGTCATCCGCCCAGTGCAGGTCCTCGAACACCAGGACGGTCGGAGCCTGCTCGGCAACGTGCTCCAGGAACCGCCGCCAGGCCGTGAACAGTTCTGCCCGCTCCGCCTGCGACGACGCTTCGATCCCCAACAATGGCAGCAACCGCTGGCGAAACCAGGCCCGCTCCTCCCCCTCCGGCAACACCACATCCAACTTCGCCGTCGCGGTCTTGGGATCGTCGGATTCCAGGATCCCCGCGTGGGCCTTGACGATCTCGCCAAGCGCCCAGAACGTGATCCCGTCCCCGTAGGGCAGGCACCGGCCCTGCCGCCACGTGATCGACTCCGGGCAGGCATCCACATACTCACCCAACTCAGCCACGATCCGACTCTTGCCAAGGCCCGGCTCCCCCACCACCGACACCAATTGCACCGACTCCGACGCGACCGCCTTCTCAAACACGCCTCTGAGAATGGCAAGGTCGACCTCCCGGCCGACGAACGGGGAGGAATGCGTCCGAGTCAGGTCCGTGCCGAACCGGACACGCGGCGCGGTGGGTCGGAACACCCGCACCGGCCCGGCCTTCCCCTTCAACGTCGCAACCTCCAGCTCGACATAATGAAAGACAGGAGCGGTCGCCTCGTAGGTCGCCAACCCCACGGCGACGCCGTTCACCGGCGCGACCGACTGGATCCGAGACGCCGTATTGATCGCATCGCCGCGCAGGAATCCCTCACCCGACCCGGGCAGGACACCCAACCGGACAAGCGCCTCACCCGTATTGATCCCCACCCGCAACCGCAACGGCGCGCCACCCACCGCTTCCAGATCCCCCGCCGCCTCGACGATCCGAAGCCCCGCCCGCACCGCCCGCTCCGGATCATCCTCATGCGCCGCAGGCACCCCAAACACGCCCACAACTGCATCCCCAATGAACTTCTCAACCACCCCACCATGCGACTCGATCTGCACCCGCGCCACCGCCGAATAGGCGGCCAACACCACGTTCACATCCTCCGGATCCACAGACTCCGACGACGCGGTGAACCCGACCAGGTCGCAAAACAGCGCCGTCACGACCTTGCGCTCCTCGCGCTGCCCGACATCCCGCGCGACCAGTGACGCCGCACACGCTCCGCAGAAGCGGAAGCCGTCCGGGTTCTCCTGACCGCACTCGGCGCAGACAATCACCGGCCGAGTCTACGACCCCGCCACGAGGCTCGGCGCATCGGCGCTACACGCGCCGCCGCACACGTTTCCGGCAGCGGTCTGAGCAGTACGTCTGCTTTCCGGTGACCGCCCCGCCGCAGCCGGGGCACGTTGGCGGCTCGTAGGGGATTTCGGGGCTGGTTGGCCTCGGCGGGGTCGGTGTTGGCGTCGGCGGTGGGCGTGGTTTCTTTGCCGACGCGGCGAGGTTCGGTGGCGGTGATGTGGGGTGGTTGGAGGAGGCCGCGTGTCCATGGGTGGCAGGGGCTGCCGTTGGGGTCGAGTGCTTTTGTGTTCGGGCCGGCTTCGATATTCACTCCAGTAGGCCCCGAGGGTGAGGATGTTGACGGTGCCGGGGATATGGTCGCCGGGCGGGCCGGTGCGGGCGAGCCTCGGGCGCCACCGTCGGGCTGGTGTTTGCCGATCCACTCGGTGTCGGCGCGTCTTTGGGGGTCGCGTTGGAGGGGTGCGATGAGGACGCGGGGTTGGTCGGTGCGGCCCGAGTCGCATCCAGGCCGGCGCTTTCGCAGCCGAGGGTTGTTCGGCTGCGGGCTTGGCGGGCACGTCGCGTGTGAAGCGAGAACCGGCTCGGATGGACTGGGTGGTTGCTGGTCGGCGCTCGGCAAAGCGTTTGTCCACGGATTGAGGAGCGCCGACCGGATTGCACCCTACGCCGCTCCTGGGCGGTGACGCATCCCCAACCTGGAGGGGTCGCGCGCCCGAGACGGAGTATCCGGATCGGCTCACGCCTCCCCAGTCGGGCAAACACCTCACCACCAGCGCGGTAGCACCGGCCGCCGCGCTGAGACACTCGCCAAACTCTGACCGCCCCGCCCACCTGCGCAGCTGGGGATCTGTTTCATGGGATTCTCAGGCTGATTCATCGCACGGGTGCTATGTTGGTTATCTACCCATGCATCCGCTCGTGCCCAACCTCTCCCCTCGCCGCCGCGCTCGCACTCGTGGGCCGGGGCGAGTTCGCCAGGGCCGAGTGATGATCCGCGCATCCCTCACCATCGGCGTGGCGATTGTCGCGGCGATCGGGACGGCGAGCTCCGCCAGCGCCGCCGTCTCTCACCATAAGCGGCACCATCCGCATCCGGTGCGTCCGGTGCTCCATCCACGACCGTGGGTGGTCACCCGCCAGACGGTGCTCGGACACCAGGTCACGTCGGTGTCGTACCGACCTGGCCGCGGCGGGGTGCGCCTGCAAGCCATCTACGGCAGCCATCGCAAGACGCCACTCGCGTGGGGAACCGTCACCCACGCCCTCGCGGTCATGAACGCCGACACGTGGGAGTGGAAGACGAATGTCCCCAACGGGCCGGCTCGCGTGCAGGGACAATGGATCACCCAGCCTCCGCATGTGTGGAGCCCGGAGTGGGGACGGCCCGCCGTCGGGTTTTACTCAACCGGCGGCATCGTCTTCGGAGCCCAAGCGGCCGAAGCGACAGGCGCCGCCAACATCGTCAGCGGCCCGGCCTATCTGATCCGCGACGACCAGATACAGACGACATTCCCGTGGGCGCATTCCATCCAGATCACGTGCGGCCCCGGCCGGACAGATGGTGCCGGATGTTGGCGCTCGAACATCGTCCGCTACGACGACGGCCGGGTGGGAATGGTCGAGGTCGCGTTCGCGTCGATGCCCACAACCGCTCGCGTACTGCAGAGGCTCCACGTGAAGGATGCCCTCACGTTCGACTCGGGCGGGTCGTCCGTCCTCGGATGGCGACCGACAACGACGTCGCCGTGGTCGCGAGCGGGCATCCAGCAGGCCATCGGTTCCTCATGGCTTCGGCCGGTGCCCGAAGCGGTCGCTCTCGTCGGCTAGGAACCACCCCGAATCCACGGGGTACAGCTGATCACCGCCTCCCCCGTTCGCGACTGCGCGGCCGCGTCCTCAGTTCGCCGGCGATTCCGACGGCTGCCCAGCATGTCCGGGCATGCGAAGTGCGGCGACGAGGCCGAGCAGGGCGAACCCGACGAGGACGATCATTGCGACGACGTACGACTTGGTCCCGAGCGCGATGGCGGAGACAAGGATGGTGCCGGCGATCGCCGTGCCGAACGATGAGCCGAGGTTGGAGACGCTCCGGGACAGGCCTGAGATCTCGCCTTGCAGCTCCTCGGGGAAGCTCGACTGGACGACGTTTACGGACGGGGTCAGCATGGCCCCCACGCCGATTCCGAACAGGAACAGTCCCAGCAGGAACGCGACCGCTCGCTGAGAGGTGTTCACGAACGGGATCATGAGCACCAGGCCGACGATTGCCAGGAGAAAGCCAGAGGCGATCAGCGCCCGCTGCGAGTACCGCGCCGCCAGTCCGCGCGCCGCGAACGAGGAGATCAGGACGCCGGCCGTCGCCGAGGTGAAGATGAGGCCGGTCCTGATCGGGCTGTACCCGTGCACCTGCTGCAGGTAGACAGAGACGACGAACGACGTCCCCATCATGATCAGCCACTGCACATTCTGCGTGACAAGCGCCAGATTGCAGACCCGGTTTCGGAACAGGCCGGTGGAGAGCAGCGGTTCCCCGCCACGGCGTTCCAGCCGCCGGATGTAGGCGTAGAAGCCGAGCAGGAGCGCGACGCCGATGACCACGAAGGCGACGAACAGCGCGTTGTTGACGCCGGCTTGCAGGATGCCGAACACGATGAAGAACATCCCGACCGCGGACAGGACGGCACCCACCACATCGAAGCGGCGGGTCGGATCAGCGGGGAGCGGATCGTCCAGGTTGCGGCTGAGCAGCACGATGATGGCCACGATCAACGCCTGGAAGACGAACGCCGCCCGCCAGTCGATCCAGGTGGCGATGGCGCCGCCGATCAGCGGACCCGCGGCGGCGCCGAAGCCCGCCATGCCGCTGATCGCGCCGAACGCCCACGCCCGCGAGGTCGTGTCGGTAAACCAGAGCGTCGCCAGGATGTACACCGGCGGGATCAGGAGCGCCGTACCCACACCCTCCAGGATCGAGTTGCCAATGATCAGCACTCCCAGCCCGGGCGCGATCGCGCTCAACAGTGCACCGACGCCGAACAGCGCCAGCCCCCCGATCAGGCACCTCTTCCGGCCCCACCGGTCGGTCAGCTTGCTGCAGGGGATCATCAGGATCGCCATCGTCAGCAGAAACAGGGTGATGACCGTCTGGACGCCCTTCACGTCGGTGTTCAGATCCTTGCTGATGTCCCCGATCATCACGTTCATGTTCGAACCCGCGAAGCTGCAGATGAACTGGGCGAGCGCAAGCGGCGCGATCAACCGACGAGCGCTGCGAAGCGCCGCGCCAGATGCCCGGCCCCCGGCCGCCGCGGAGCTCATGGGCGCGCCCTCCAACCCGCGCCCCGACCGAACGCGGCCCATGCCCCCACCAGCCTGTGTCGGCCGCCATGCCGAGAGGCAGTGGCGGAACGGACCCGCGCAAGCGACACGAGAGCCGCCTCCTTCCGTCGACCCGCCAACCCTAGCCAAACGCAGCGAGGTGCGAGCCGCAACCGGTTCGCGGCACAACTCTTCGACCAGCGCGAGACGCGCTACAGGAACGGTGAGACGGGTACGGGGACTGCGCCGTGCGGCCCGTGGATTCTGGTGAACCCCTTGGGAATCACAGGCCGCAGCAGGCCCAGAGTGGACGGCGTCGGCGCGAGCAGCCGGTAGTTCGCCGTGATCCCGCAGAAGGGCCTGGACGAGCCGCCCGCCAACTGGATGCGCTGGCGGATGGCAGGTACGCGTGTGCGTCCACCCACAGGGTGCGCCGCAGCTGACCGGCACGCCCACTGCTGGCCACCGGCCAGGCGCCTGACGCCGGGGTCGCCTTCCACACGAGCTTGAGGGCAGGGCGGCCGTCGACCGTCACATGACCCGCCACCCGCCACAGACCACTGGCAAGCTCGTGGCGGAGCAGCGCAGGGTCGTCGGCCAGCGACACGATCGCGTCCTGGTGCCTCGGCTGCGACGCCCATGTGCGTGTCGGGTAGTCCACCGTCGTGATCCGCCTGGTTACGCCGCCGATCCCCACGAATCCTCTCCGAGCCCTCTGAAGTCCGGGCCCCGCGCTGTGTACAGCTCGGCCAGCTCGGAGATCGGATGTCCGCCGGGGGTCATGGACGTGAACCGATACCGCGCCGTTGTGCCGGACCGGGGAAGCGTCGGCCCCCACCACGAGACGCCGCGGGCGGCGAGGGCGCCGTCCGCGCTGACCGTTGAGCGCACCTCGAGCACCATCCCCGAGGCGTAATCGAACGCCGTGAGGATCGCCTGCCGCAACGAGGGACGGGTCGCGGTATGGCCGGGCGTAGTCGTGGTGTGGCTCGACAGCTCGCCCACGGCCGCGGCGCCCGCCAGCAGACAGGCGGTCACGGCCACCATGCGGCGTCGCGGCACGGCGCGCCGCTTCGGCCTGATGTGCGGGCGGAGCACCGACTCCCTGCTCGGCGCAAGATAGCAGCGATGAGGTTTCGATGGTTTGCCAGTCTGTACTTCGCGAGTCCAGTGTGAGTGCCGGCCGGAACAGGCCCGGCGAGAAAGGAGTCTTGTGATGGCGCGGTACCTGATCTCGTTCGATCAAGGCGCGATGGACCACATCCCCGATGAGGAGGCCCCCGCGGTGGGAGCGGCGGCTCATGCGGTGGCCCAGGAGGCCATGGACGCCGGCGTGCTTGTGTTTGCTGGCGGATTCAGCGAGGAGGTGAGCGTGGTAGCGATCGATGGGACGGTCACCGACGCTCCGAAGAGCAAGGCGTACGTGGGCGGGGCAACGATCGTCGACGTGCCCTCACGCAGGGACGCGCTGGAGTGGGCTGCCAAGATCGCCGTCGCCTGCCGGTGTGCTCAGGAGTTCCACGAGATCTTGCCGGACCCGGCGGTTGGCAACTGATCGCCAGGGAGGGAGGATGCTAGGTTGCCTCGACTCAGGCACGATGGCCTCGGAGGGCCCATGCGGCGAGGGCGGACATTCTGGACGATCATCGGAAGCGTCGTAGCTGCAGTGGCGGTGGTACTAGCGTTGATCCACGCCAACTCCGGCACGTCGCCAAAAGCAGCCTCTTCGCCCGTGCCTCCCGGTTCGGCCGGTGCAAGCCCTCCAGCCAGCGCGTCTGCCCCAGTGGTGATTCCGGAGACTTCCGGTACCTATCTCTCAGACCTGCACCCTTCCGGGGATCTCGGCGAGCTGGTAAACCCGGGTCCGGTCAAGATCTCCGGATCAATTTACCCCAAGAGCATCTCGTTCTACTGTAACGTTGGTGACCCAACGGCGTTTCCGACATATAAGCTAAAGCATAACGCTCGCCGGTTCCAAGCCACCATTGGACTCGCGGCCAAGTCGCCCCCCCAATTCCAGGCGGGCGTACTACTCGTTGGCGATGGGCGCACTCTCCGGACCGTAATCGTCAGCGTCCGTAAGCCAAAAACCGTCTCTGTTGATGTAACAGGGGTCCACACCCTCCAACTCGAATGCTTCGGCTCCGGGAATTCGTATACCGGTGGTGAGGCCATTGCTGCAGTGTGGGGAAACGCACGTTTCTCAGGAGGGCATTGACCGCAAAACACAATCACCTTGGAGGGGAGTAATGCCCGACACCACCTGCCACATGTCGATCTCCCTCGACGGCTTCGTCGCCGGGCCGGATCAAAGCCGCGAAGACCCGCTCGGCAAGCGGGGCCGCGAGCTTCACGGTTGGCACCTCGGCGACGAGCGCGCGAACGAGGCGGACGCCGCTGCCGAGCGCCGTTTGCTGCGGCCGCGCGGCGCCTACGTCATGGGCCGCAACATGTTCGGCCCGATCCGCGGCGAGTGGGACGAAGAGTGGTCGGGCTGGTGGGGGCCCGAGCCGCCCTACCACGCGCCCGTGTTCGTCCTCACCCATCACGCTCACGCGCCGATCGAGATGGCGGGCGGGACGACGTTTCACTTCGTCACCGACGGCTTCGACGCCGCCTACGCCCAGGCCCGCGAGACCGCCGGCGCAGACGGCATCGACATCGCGGGCGGCGCCTCGACCGTCCGCCAAGCGCTGCTGGCGGGCGTCATCGACGAGCTCTGGCTCGACATCGTCCCCGTTCTACTCGGATCCGGCGAGGGGATATTCAACGGCGTCGCCGAGTTCGATTTCGAGCCCGCCGAGGTCCTCCATTCCCCACTGGCGACGCACATCTGCTACCGCCGGGCGGGATGACAGCGGAAGGGGGGCCCGGTCGCCCGGGCCCCCTTCGATGCTCTGTTGGTGGCGTCACGGCTTGACGGAGTTGACTGAGGTGCCCCAGTTCGCCTGGCCGTCCCTGGTGCCGCCGCAGATCCCGATTCCGTTGGGGTCGAACGCCTTCCCGGTGCAGGTCGGGTACGGGATGTATTCGTTGGCGAAGTACACCCGGTCGCCGGAACCCGGCAGGAAGAGCGCCCAGCTGTAGTCTCCCCAGCGGGGACTGGTCGGGCCTGGGTAGCCCTGATACTCGCTGAAACCGTCCTGCGGGGACTGGCCGAGGTTCGCGATGTTGATCCTGGACTTGAGCAGGCCGGTGGAGCTGCTGGTCAGCCTGCCGAACGCACTGCTCGGGTAGAACCCGCCGTTGTCGGCGCCGGTCGGGCCGCCGTTGCCGTTCAGCGTGAAGTCCATGATCGCCTTTCCGTTCCCGCCGGCGCCTTCCGCGGCGATCGACGGGAATTCCAGGTCTTCGTGCTTGGCGGTGACGTACCCCTGGTCGGTGAGACTGAACTTGCCGGTCTTGTCGAAGGATCTGGTGCCGAGCACCCAGTACACCGCGCCCTGGTGGATCTCCGAGCCGGCCTTGCCGTACGTTTGGGCGATCTGGGTCGCAGTGCCTCCCCAGAGCTGGCCCTGCGCCTGCGCGACCTGAGTCATGAAGTCGCCGTTGGACGTGATCCCGCCCTCCGGGCAAGGCCCCGTCGTGCCGGGCAGGACGCCGCAGCGCTTGCCCAGGGGTATCGGCCCCGCCTTCTGCGCACCCAGGGAGGCCGGGAACCCGTTCGTCAGGAACTCCGGATCGAAGTACCGATCGACGCCGGAGAAGAGCTGACCGCGGAAGTGGATAGCGCCACAGCTCGAGCAGCCGTTGCTGTTCAGAGCCGACAGCCCCGTCCACGCCCACGCCGCGATCCGGTTGTCCCCGGACGTCGGCAGCGATCCGGCAAATCCATAGAAGTCGAGCGAGCCCAACATAAACCCTGTGCCGCCGTGGCTATTGTCGAACTGACCCGCCACGGGCTGTGCCGGGATCACCGCCACCCAGCAGGTGATGCCGCCCTGGTGGAGGATCTTGTCGCGGGCGCACGTTCCGTCCGGCGTGCGGAGCAGGCCCATGTTCTCCCTCGCCACGGTGAATGACGGGTTCGGCGCCCCGTCCTTCAGCCTCACGGGCCGGCCACGCTCAAGAGCGTTTTTGTCGAATGCGAACTCCTGCGCACCGTTGAAGAACCCGCCGCCGAAGCCGGGCGTGTTCAACGGGAACTCGTCGTAGAACAGCAGGAACGCGTCTCGGGTCACTGAGATCTTCGCGAAGTCGTTGAGCAGGAACGGATAGCCGGGCTCGGCCGGGTTGTAGTTGGCGTTCAGGAAGTAGACGTTGTACGGGCCAAACGGGCTCGACCCCTTGCTCACCGCGATCCCCTCGTAGCAGCTGTTGGCCACGTTCCCCGCGAAGCAGCCGGCGAACGGCCCGCCCTTGGACTCGGGGCTGGCCGAGACGAACTGGGTGAAGAACCAGTGCCCGCCGTTGCCCGGGTCGTAGATGCAGGAAGTGTCACCACCGCTGCTCCACTGCCGCTTCCCGAGCCCCATCACCCTGTCGAGCGAGATCGGGGCGGACTGACGCTTCAAGGCGGTGTTGAAAACCAGAATCTCGCCAATGTTGTTGATCTCGGTCACAAAGCCGTTGCCACCGCACAGGCCCTGGTCGGGCGGCTCGATGTCCTTGAACGTGTTGGTGGTGTGGGTGGCGCTATCGACGGCATCGAGGCCCTTCACGGCAGTGGCACCACCGGCCGCCGAACTGATCGCGTCACACCCCCGACGCAGCGGCACGCAACTCACCGACGGAACAGGGAAGTTGCCGACGTGGCCGAGACGGCGTTGCTCGGCCGCGGACAGACGGGGACGGAGGCTCGGCGCTCGCAGGATGCGCCCGTACGTCGACGCACCACCGGTAACCGCGTGGCCGTGTGCGGCAGACGCGGTGGACGGCGAGGGGAACGGGCCGGTCAAGAGGGAACACCCGGCGGCGGCGCAGCCGGTAGCGGCCGGGCCGGTGAAGCTCGGCGAAAACGTCCCCAGACTCGACGACGTGACAGCCTGTCGGGCGCCCGCACCCGACGCAGCCGCCACCGATCCGCCGGAGGCAGCCAGCAGGACCGCCGACAGCGACACCGCCGTAAGCAGCACAAATGTGCGCCGAACCTTCATCCGAAACCCTCCCCCTTATGCTTGATCGCGGAGTCCTCACTCCGTGGAGAACCGTCACATGCGACGCTTCGCATGAATGCCCAAGCGACGCGGCGTGACCGGCGTCCAACGCTGCACGCTTGGCGAGCGGGTGGGACGACCCCATCACATCCGCGCGCCGCATCACGCCCTACGCGCAACCCAAAGAAACAAGCGGCGAGACCCTCGCCTGCGCACCTCCAATGCGATGCGGAAGCGCCCACACGGCGCGACTTGCATCCAACACCCTGCCCACCGTCTTGTCAAATTCTCTGGGTCCCCCAGCGAGGTGCAAGCCGTACCACCGCATCGCGCTGCCATAGGATTGCGCCGTGCCATTCACCCTCAGGAACATCAAGGAGGATCTGGATGACCTCGGCTCGAAGTTCGACGGCGCACCGGACCTGGAGTTCCGCGCGGCGACCGCGGCGCTGGAACTCGAGCAATCCGGCCTGACCTACCAGCGCGTCCCGCCCGGCTATCGCTTTCCGTACGGCCACACGCACAAGACGCAAGAGGAGGTGTATGTGGTCGTGCGCGGGAGCGGGCGGATGAAGCTCGACGGCGAGATCGTCGAGCTGAAGGAATGGGACGCGGTGCGCGTACCGCCCGGTACGTGGCGAGGCTACGAGGCCGGGCCGGAGGGCCTCGAGATCCTCGTCATCGGCGCACCCAGTCTCGGCGACGCTCCGCGCGAAGACGTCGAGGGCAAGCGCGACTGGTGGGGTGACTAGCGCCGGCGTGGCAGCCGTGATCGATGAGAACCGGCAGATCGACCGGTCCAACGGCTGCGGGAACCGCGCCCTTTCACGATGGAGGCAGTCCACATGAAGCTTCTCCTCACGTCCGCCGGCATCAAGAACCCGAGCATCCACGACGCACTGGTCGGCCTACTGGGCAAGCCGATCGCCGAGTCCAGCGCCCTCTGCATTCCCACGGCAGCGTACGGGCACCCAATGGCGGGTCCTGCCGCGGCATGGCGGTTCATCAGCGGACAAGAACCCCGCTGTCCCATGTGCGGACTGGGCTGGAAGTCCCTGGGAGTGCTGGAGCTCAGCGCGCTGCCCACCATCGCCGAGGAGCAATGGGTGCCGAAGGTCCATGAGGCTGACGCCCTGCTGGTGGATGGCGGCGACTCTCTGTATCTGTGCCACTGGATGCAACAGTCGGGACTGGCAGCCCTCTTCCCATCGCTGCGCGAGACGGTCTACGTGGGACTGAGCGCCGGGAGCATGGTGATGACCCCCAACATCGGAGAGGACTTCGTCATCTGGAAGCCGCCGGCCGGCGGCGATAGCGCGCTGGGGCTCGTTGATTTCTCGATCTTCCCGCACCTGGATCACCCGGACCTGCCGGACAACTCCATGGCCGGCGCAGAAAACTGGGCCGCCGGGCTACCAGGGTCGGCGTACGCGATTGACGATCAGACCGCCATCCAGGTGCTCGACGGCACGGTGGAGGTCGTCTCCGAGGGGCGCTGGAAGCTGTTTCCCCGCTAGACGAGAAGGGTCAGCCGCGGCACGCTAGGTGCTCTCGCGGGCCGCATAGTCGACTCGCGTGAACGGCCAGTCGCGGGCCAGCCAGTCGCTGACCGCGCGGTGGAGCGGCACGTCCAGCTCCGCGCGGTCGGCCCGCACCCACGACTCGACGGTGGCGGCGCCGGCCTCGGGGTCGGGCCTGAGCGGATAGATATAGACGCAGCCGATAACGTCATCGTCGTCGCCGAGCACCGTGTAGGTAAAACCGGTGCGGGCCTGGAAGTCGCGCTGGTGGCGGAGCAGATCGTCGCGGTTCTGGTCGATCGTCATCTCGTGCGGCCAGCTGGAGGTGGCAAAGCCGGGCGTGTCGCGGATGTGCTGCATCGATGACGTCCAGGCCGCGTAGTCGGCCTCGTTGTGCTGCGGGCCGAGCGGCTCCAGCCGGAACCGCGGCGTCGTCAGGCCGGCGGGCGGGTCGAACTCGTCTGGCACGAAGCCGGCCATCGCCGGGCCAGCCTACCAACGGAGGCCCGGAGTCCCGGGCCGGACAGGGCTCAGTGGATCAAGGGGCGCGTCCACGATCACAGCATCAGGGCCCGCTGCCGCTCCCATAGAACCGGTAGCAGCCGCCGTCCTGGACGACGACGTAGTCGTAGGTGTCGGAGAACCTCGGATTCAGCGTATAGGAGTAGATCGCCCGCTCGCCCCACCAGAGGGCGCTTGGAAGTGAGCCAACCCGATGGAATTTCGGGAGTCCTCGCTCGAAGAACGCGAGCGGCCTACAGACGGCCTGCCGGTTGTAGGTGTTGCCGTGAAACGAGAAGCCGTCTGGCAGAAACACAGGGTAGGGCCACGCCAACCCGATGAAGTACAAGGTGAAGAGGGCGTAACCAGCGACCACCACAGCGCCGGTGGCAATGAAACCTCCGATCCGCCGCCTCACGTGTCCCGGAGGATTTGGGAGCAGACCTGGGGGGGAGAGGCACCTACCGCCGTCTGAGGCTACCGCGGAAACGGCTGGAGCGCGGCGCGCGACTGACGGCACCGGTAAGTTCGGGGATTGCGCTACAGCCCGCCGAGCAGGCCGCGGAGCGCGGCGGTGTAGGTGTCGAGCGCGGCGCGGCCCTCGCGGGTGAGCGCGATCGAGGTGCGAGATGCTCTGCCGTTGCCGGTCGTCTCGCTCGCGAGGTAGCCGGCGTCCTCGAGCTTGCGCAGGTGAGTGATGAGGTTGCCGGGGGTCAGCTCGAGCATGTCCTGCAGGCGGGTGAAGGACAGGCTCGTTCCTTCAGGGAGCGCGGCCAGCGTCGCGACGATCCGCAGCCGCGCCGGGGCGTGGATCACCGGGTCGAGCGACTCGGCCGTCATGCCTGCAGGGGCACGGGGCGATGGCGCCGGGCGTCCGCCGCGGTGTAGCCGATCACCGCGATGCACAGGCCGATCCCGGCTACCAGCCACGCTCCGCTCGGCCCCGCGAACGCGGCGATCGTCCCGGCGATCACGACCGCGAGCGCGGCCCCGAACTGTGGCCAGTCGGCCTTGCTGGCGGCGATCCCCAGGGCGGTCGTGCCAACGATGATCAGCGGCGCCGCGGCCGGGATCACCCCGTAGACGATCGCATTGCTGGCGTCATAGTGCTTGAGCGCGCCCTGCAGCACGGGGCTGCCGAGCACGAACGACACCAGGAACGCGACCCCCTCGACCTGCTGCTGCCTGAGCGCCGGCCCGGTGACGCCGGCGGTCGCGCGCCGGTAGACCTTCACGGACACGGCGAACGCGACGGCCACCGCGACGTACACCAGTGAGACCACGCCGAGGTTCGGCCCTTGGTAGGGGTGCTGCCCGCGGGTCGAGAGCCACAGCGCGCCATAGGCGACGAGGATCACGGCCCCCATCACCCCGTTGACCCACAGCGGGCTCAGGTTGAACTGGCGCCGCGCCTCCCGCTGGGTCTGAGTGAGCAATCGCGCCGCCTCGCGCGGATCGAGCCCGTCGCCGTCGTCGGCTCTCGTGGTCTGATCGTCGTTGTGTGTCCCCTGCATGGTGCAGCTCCTCTTCGCGATGACTTTGTAAGACAAAGCTAACATACTTTGCCGTCCAAAGTCAAGGACCCCGGGCCGCAATCAGGCGGGCGCGGCCCGCGCCGGACTACACCACCGGGTTCAGGATCTCTGCGTGCTCGTCTTCGGGCGGGGTGCCGTAGGCATAGACCAGCAGATCCACGTCCCCGTGGTTCGCAGTCTGGAGCGGCGTGCCCGGGTCGACGTGGACGAGCCCGCCTGGAGTCACGTCGTGGCGCTGCGGCGGCTCGCCCAGGTACATCGTCAGCGTGCCCGCGAGCACGACGAATGTCTCCTCCTGGACCCCGTGCCTGTGGCGGCGGCCCTTGGCACCCGGCTCGTATCGCCAGATGTTCGCGCGTGTGTGCGCGAACCCGGCCAACTCGCTCAGCTCGGCGACGTGGCGCGCCGGCTCGTCCGGCCCGTGGTCGCGCGTGACCCATTCGGGCTCGTCGGGACGGACCACGCGGAAGGCCATGCGGGGCACTCTACGCGAGGGTGGTGAGGTGATCCTCGAGGTTGTTGTAGCTCCCCTGCATCCCATCCGCTGCGTGCATCCCATCGGCCGCGGTCCAGGTGGTCGAGTCGCGACTCGCCTGGTCCTCGAAGGCGATCAGGACCGTCATCGTCGTGACGCCATCCCGCTCGTGCAGCTCCACCGTCTCCACGGCCTCGACGTCCGGCCTGCCGTCGAACACCCACGTCGCCACCGTCCGCACCGGGCGCTCGACCTCGAGGTAGGTGCCGTGGAACGAGCACCGCACGCCGTTCGCGAACACGCCCACCTGGCGGTACCTCCCGCCGACCCGGAGGTCGATTTCACAGATCTCGAGATCCTCGTCCCCGTCGGTGAACCAGACGCGCACGTGCTCGGGCTTCGTCAGCACATCGAAGACGAGCTCGGCGGGTGCGTCGAACCTCCGGGTGACCAGGGCTTCGCGGTCGCTCGGGAACTCGACCGTGGCTGAGCCATGGCGTGTGAGCGTCATTGCAGTCGTTCCTTTCGCTGGAGGTCGCTGAGGTAGTCGTCCAGTCGGTCGAGCCGCCTGTTCCAGGACTGCTCGTACTTCTCCAGCCAGTCGTGGACCGGGCGCAGATGCTCGTGGTCGAGTCGGTACAGGCGCCGCCGCCCATCGGCACGGCACCGGACGAGACCGACGTCGCTCAGCACCCGGAGATGCTTGGACACCTGCGGCTGGGTGAGCCGCAGGACGTCGACGAGCTCCCCGACCGGCCGCTCCCCCGCCACCAGGGCGTCCAGGATCTCGCGGCGGTTAGTCTCGCCGATCGCGTTGAAGACGTCAGAGGCGGCCGGGGCTCGTGCCATCGCAGCCATTATATTCCGATATCAGCATGTGTCAACCATCCGCTCTGACGCATACTCCACGGCGTGCCTGGCCTGGAATGTGCGCCGGTATCCCCGGTCCATGGATGCGCGAGCACATCACCCCACTCCTCGCCTCAGGCACCCAGCGCAGCGTCGGCACCGTGATCGCGTCCGCAGAGAGCGGCGGTTAGGAAGCGCCTCGATCGCGAGATGTCGTGATGCCCCCGGCCATGGCTCCGACGTACTGTCGAACGTGTGGCCGCGCGGCGAGGGGTTAGCGCCGCCCGAAGATCCTGAGGAAGAACAGGAACACGTTCAGAATGTCGAGGAAGATCGACGCCGCCAGCAACGGCGCGACCCGTATGTCCTTGGAGCGGCGCAGGCGCTGGAAGTCGATCATCGTGAAGCCGGCGAAGATGATCAGCCCCAGCACCGCGTAGATCAGGTCGCCGTTCGGGATCCTGACGAAGATCGTGACGATGCCGAAGATGATCAGCGCCAGCAGCGCAAAGAACAGGAGGCGGGCCAGTTTCGACAGGTCGCGGCGGGTCGCATATCCCGCGGCTCCGAACCCGGCAATGAACAGTGCGGTGGCGCCGCCCGCCTGCCAGACCGCCTGCGGGTTCGTGCTCACGTAGTACGCGATCGTGGGCGCCGTCGCCAGCCCCAGCACAAGGCCGAACGTGAGCAGCAGGCCGATGGCGAGCTGCTCCGACCGCTGCGCCGCGCCGTACAGCCCGAACAGGCAGACGATCGCGACGATGAACCAGAGCCAGCCCCACTGATAGGCCATGTCGCGGCCGAGGTAGGCGCCCAGCGCGAAGAACGCGGTTGTCAGCGCCACGAATCCCATCGTCTGCGCAAACAGGGCGTGGGACTCGTCGCGGGTGATGCCTCGCGAGGTGGTTGTGTCCGCGATCACCGCCCAAACGCTACCAAAGCGGCCCCTGGTGCGTACCGCCGCGCCACGTCACGCCGGCGTCTTGCCAAGCAACTGGCAGATCTTTTCGATCGCGACGTCCTGGGCCTCCAGGTGGGCCTGGATCTGTTTGGCTTCCTCGAGGACCGCCACGGCATCCTCGTACGTCGCTTGCGACCGTGCGTCAGCGGCTGCGGCCTGGACGTTTTGGCCAACGATGATGATCGGCAGGAGCACCAGCTGCAGGAACGTCTGGGCGATCCAGGCGACGATGATGAGCTGGTCTCCCGTCCTGAATGCGGACGGGGCGCTGACCAGAGCCAGCATGGTGAACACGTACGCGGCCCACATCGTGCCGACAATCACGGTGATTCTGAGGCCAACCTTGGCGTTCAGCCGCCCAATCGGCCCACTGCCGTGAACCTCGGCAACAGCCGCCGCGACGGTCGGTGGCCCCTCCGCCTTGCGCCGCTCCAGATGCGGATGCGGGACATACCGGAAAATGTCCGCCACGGCCAAGAGGGTAACGACGCCATAAGACGGAGCCCGGCTTGCGCGGGTGGAGACAAAGTGATATCACTTTTTCACACGGGTCCCAAACGTGGACACCCGGGACACGAAGGAGGCCGACAGTGCACTGGTACACGGATGTGCTTCGTCGCTACACGGACTTTGTCGGACGCTCGGATCGACCTGAGTTCTGGTGGTTTGGGCTCATCAACGTGATCGTGAGCCTGGTTCTCTGGGGGATCGGTGTCGCGCTGCTCGGGTTTCCAAAGGGGGAACTCGTGGCCGTGGTGTACGGTCTGGTCACCCTGCTACCCGTGCTGGGCGTTGACATCCGCCGCCTTCACGACACAAACCGGTCGGGCTGGTGGATGCTGATCAGCCTGATCCCGCTCATTGGCGGGATCATTCTGATCGTCTTCTTCGCCAGCGCTGGGACCCCCGGGTCGAACCGATTCGGGCCACAGCCGCCGCCGCGGGTGGCAGCGTGAGTTAGGAATTGCGAGTCAGCCAGGCATCTCGGCGTACTGGGCGGCCTCGTCGCCGATCTCGTGCCAGCTCGCCTTGTAGGCGACCTGCTGATGGAAGCTGGGGCGCAGGTCGAGGTCGGGCATCAGGCCGGCGGCAACGAAGTAGACGGCGCCGAGATCGTCGTAGAGGCTCGACCCGCAGTTGCTGCAGAAGTTTCGCGGGGCGAGCTCGCTCGTGTAGGTCTTCACCAGATCCGCACCCTTGGTGAACCTGAAGTTCTCCTTCGCGACCACCACACCCGCCAGGCTCGATCCGGTCCAGTGCTGACAGCGCGTGCAGTGGCAGTACCCCAGCGCCTGCGGGTCACTCAGCTCGTACTCCACACCGCCGCACAGGCACGTTCCCTTGAGTGTCTCAGACACCGTGACTCCCTCCCGAGTTGGCCCCGCAAACGTGTTCAACGCTACCAGAACAGGCTCGCCTGCCCGGTTCACGAGTCGAACACGGCGATGCCGAGTTCGGCGGCGAGCGCGGGGGCCAGCGCGAGGACGGCCTCGAGCGCCATCGAGGTGCCACGCAGGCTTCCGATTCCCTCGATGCCCTCGAGCCGGCAGCGTCGGAACTCCGAGTTCTCAAACCGTGCGTTGGAGAAGATCGCGCCGCTCAGGTCACAGTCATGAAAGCGAATCCACTCACAGCGCGCCCCGGTGAAATCCGCCTCTCGGAGGCTGCACGACTCGAATGTCATCCGGACGAGGTCGACGAAACGCAGCGTTGCGAGGTCGGCCGAGACGCCCCGCCAGACCGTGTCTCGCACCCTGGTCTCTCCCAGCTGCACTCCGGTGAGCCGTCCGCCGTCCACGAGCACGCGATTCAACGAACCCCCGCGTACCACGGCGTTGGAGAGGTTCGGCTCGAGCAGGACCGAGTCCGTCAACTCGGGGCGGGTGAGGACAGCGTCGCTCAGATCACAGCCGGCGAGCCGCGCCTCGTAGACGCGGAATCCCGAGACGTGCATTCCGGCCCACATCGCTCCGCGCACCGCCACGGTGACGAGGTCGTCCCCTGGCACCGCGGCATCCGCGGGCACCGGTTCCAACGACGCCGGGATCCGGGGAGGCCGCGGTGCCTGGGCCTTGGCGGTGGCAGCGATCAGACGTCCCTGACCGCGGGGATCCTGCCGGATGCCGCAGCCGCTTTCAGCCGTCGGTAGTCGCGCTCATTCTGGTCGGCGTAGAGCGTGGAGAAGCGTGCAATGGCCCGGTCGAAGACGGGCCCCTTGCCGAGGTAGGCCGCGATCGCAAGGCGGTCGCCCGACCGGGCGTGGGAGCGGGCGAGCGACCAGGCGCAGGCACGGCTGTAGGTGAGCAGGCCGTGTTCGGTCATGCGGGACAGGTCGGCGGACGCCTTCCAGTCCCACAGCTGGCGGACGTAGTAGTCGCGCTCCGCGCCGTCGAGCTCGCGGCTGCGCTGCCAGCTCAGGAAGATGTCGGTGGCGGCCTGCATCATCCGCTGGCCGCGCACGACGCGCTCGCCGTGGGTCCGGTACTCGCTCTTGCCGAGGTACGCCTCGAGCACCGAGGCCTGGGCCTCCTTGGCCTGCAGCACGAGCGCGTCCTGGCCGTTCCGGCCAACCAGGAGCACCACCCAGGCGCGCGTGCCGACGCTGCCGACGCCGACGACCTTGCGGGCGATGTCGGCGTACTCGTAGGCGCGGACGAGATGCTGGCGGTCGGCGTGCAGGCCCTCGATGTACTGCTCGAGCAGACCCCGGACGTACGGCTCGTGTTCGTCCGGATCGGAGCCGTCCAGCTCGTGCAGCGGCGTCAGGAGCGGCGGAACGCTCGCGAACCGCAGCTTCCCGTCGACCAGTCGTGTCAGCTTGCGCACCGCGCGGGCGCTGGTCTTCCGTCGTCCCTTCGCAAAGGTGCGGGTGAAGAGCTCCTGGCCGTCGGCATCGAGCTTGGTGCCGAAGCGGGCGGTCAGCTCGTCGGCGTCGAGGCGCTCGTACCACGCCTCGAGCACGCTCTCCTGCGCGAACTCACGCATCCCGTCCCGGTACTGGCGCACGGCGCGCTCGACGATCCCGCGCCGAGGCTGCGGCGGGAGGTCGATGTCTCGGCCGGCGATCTCGATGCTCGCGGCCATCCGTTTCACGTCCCACTCCCAGGGCCCCGGGAGCGTCTCGTCAAAGTCGTTCGGCCCGAACACCAGGTGGCGGTCGGGCGCCGCGAACCCGCCGAAGTTCGAGATGTGGGCATCGCCGCACACCTGCACCACCAGCCCCGTGGACGGCGTCTCCGCCAGGTCGGCGGCCATCACCGCAGCCGCACCGCGGTAGAACGTGAACGGCGACACCAGCATCCGCCCGTACCGGATCGGCACGAGCTCGGCCTGCCGCGTCTCGGCCTGACGGTGGAGGGTGTCCACAGGGTCGGGCCGCCCCCGCGCCGGCGCCCAGTCGGCATGGCTGGAACGCGGCGTCGTTTTCCGAGCCTGCCGACCTCGATCGGCATCCTCGCCGTTCTCGAGACGGGCAATGCGAACCGACCCATCAGGCATGAGCTGGACCGTAGATCTTCGACCCGCGACGGCGCGCCGATCCCACTGGGCTCGCCGCTGCTCCCGGTAGAATCGGCCCATGAGCAAGAGCGAGTCGCAGGAAAGCAGGTCCCCCTCTCAGCTGATCGACGCGAGAATCGAGGAGCTGGGCGACTGGCGGGGCGCGATGCTCAGCCGGCTCCGCGGCTTGATCAAGGAAGCCGATCCCGAGGTCGTCGAAGAGTGGAAGTGGAGAGGCGTTCCCGTGTGGTACCACGACGGAATGCTCTGCACCGGCGAGACCTACAAGAACATCGTCAAGATGACCTTCGCCAAGGGAGCGGCGCTGCATGACCCTGCGGGCCTCTTCAACTCGAGCCTGGACGGGAACGTCAGGCGTGCCATCGACTTTCACGAGGGCGAGAAGATCGATGAGGAAGCGCTGAAGACGCTCGTTCGCGGCGCCGTGACGCTGAACACCGCCCGAAGTTAGAGCTCAGCCGACGGGATCCTGAAGCAGCCCGAGGACGTTGCCATCCGGGTCGGCGACGGTGGCCACCAGCCGTCCGCCGCCCACATCGCGCACCGGGTCCTTCGGGGTGGCACCGGCAGCGGTCACCTCGGCCAGCTTCGCCTCGATATCCGACACGTGCCAGTAGGCCACCGGCGCGGTCATGCTCTCGGTTCCGCCCGGCACCAGCCCGATGTGCTGGCCGGCGAGGTCGAAGCCGACGTAGTAGGACGCGTCGGCCGACGGCGCCACGCCGAGCAGGGCGGCGTACACCGGCTTGGATGCCTCCAGGTCGGACACGGGATGCAGCACTGTCTTGATTCCCTCGTTGGAGGAGTCGCTCATGTCACTCCTGGAGTCGTGGTCGTGGTGTCCCGTTCAGGCCCGCTTGGGCGGCATGATCGCGCCGATGATCCAGAAGAACGGAAGGATGATTCCGATGATGAACATCACCCAGTGGCCCTTGCGCAGGGTCATGATTCCAAGCGTGATCAGAAGCACCAGATAGATGACGCCAAGAAGAACGCCGAATCCGGTCGAAGTTGCCAAGAGGGGCATGAAGCGTTCTCCTTGTTCAGGAACGAGAGTTGCCGGCGCAGATCGTAGCGGCGATCGGCGTTCGCGCTCCTGTCACTCGGCCGGCGAGCGGCACCCTGCATCAGCTCCGTAGAAGCCGGGACCGGCGAGACCAGGACCGGTGATCATGGGCCGCTGCGTTCCGCCGCCCGGCGGATAGGCGGTATCGAACCACTGGGTGAAGAACCGGCTCAGCCGGGCCTGGCAGCCGCCACTTCGCACGGGCAGCCACCGGTGAAACACGGCTTCGAGCTCGGGTTCGCTGATGCTGGCCCCGCCATAGGTGCGCTGGATCTGGCGCAGCGCGCCGGTGAAGTTGCCGTGGCCGAGGATCTGGCGCAGCGCGAGATACGCGGCAGCGGGGCGGTAGTAGGTGGCCGCGCCCGAGAACAGTCCGTACGGCTCGGGGTTCGAAGGCGCCTCCGTCCAGAACCCTCCCCCACTTCCGTAGATCGCGTTGAACTGGTGCACCAGGCTCGCCTGGAAGGCCGCCCGGCCTCGTGGCGACGACGGGCCCCCTGCGGCGTTTTCGGCCAGCCGCGCGTGGTACAGGAACTCGGCCACCGTGGCCATGCCCTCCTTGAAGAAGGTCATGCGGTAGCCGCTCTCGGAGACGTTGTCACCCCACCACTGATGCATGTTCTCGTGATAGAGCGTGTCGGTGTCGATCTCGCCGCCGGAGAAGGCGATCATCGTCTCCATCTCCTCGTCAAAGCCGGCCTGGGGGGTGCCGATGACGATCCCGTCGGAGGTGAACGGGTAGGCCCCGGTGAAGCGGCTCTCGAACTTGGTGATGCCGAGCTGCATGCGCATGATCGCCAGGTTCTGCTTCCGCCGCGCCACGCTGATGGAGGTGTCCTGCGCCTCGTAGAGCTTGAGGCCGCCGGCGGTGCGCTCGGTCAGCCGGTAGCTGCCGACGCTGTCCTCGACCAGGTAGCTGGCGATGGGCGCGGCGGAATGCCACTTCCACGTGTCCGAGCCGCCCGGGAACTCGCCGCTCGCGCGGTGGTGCCGCACCGAGACCAGCACGCCGTTTGCGATCACCGCGCGGCCCGCGGTGACCGTGTCGGAGAAGTCATAGGTCGGCTTCGCCGCCGGGTAGTCGTTGAGCGGCATCCAGTCCTCCGAGCCGACGGGCTCCGTGGTCACGAAGCCGCCGTCGTGGGCGCGGAACCAGCCCTCGGTGGTGCCGTCCCCGTCGTTGTGCACGCCCGGCCTGCCGGTGTAGGCGACCGTCACCGTGAACGCGGCCCCCACAGGCAGGGGCGCACGCGGCGTGATCACGAGCTTGTTGGCCGGACACTGGGTGCCGTTCAGGGAATCCTTGCCCGCACCGGTGGACAGCAGCTCCGGCGAGCAGGCCGGCGGCAGCGAGTTATGGGCTGGACCGCCCACGGGAGTGGTCTGCGACGCCTCATGCGCGGCCGGGTTGGGGTCGTTCTGCCCGTTGGGGTCGCCCGGGTACGTCGGCTGGACGAAGCTGAACCGGGCCGGACGGCCGTTCACACGCACCGAGCCGACCTGCATATCCGGCCCCGCGCCGGTGTTCGCCGACCGGCGTTCGAAGTCGAGGCTGAAGCTCGTCAGGCACTTGGTGGCACGGTCGGTGAGCACCACCCGGTTCCCGGGCAGGAACAGGTTCCTGTTCGCGTCGTACACCAGGTGCACCAGCGTGTGCAGGCTGGTGTAGCCGCCGTTTCCGGTGTCCGGGTACAGATGCGAGCCCGGGGGCGCCAGGGTATGCGCCCCCGGCGAGCAGCGCGAACGGGCGCCCGCCGGAGCGGCCGTCCCGAGTGACGCCGCGGCCGCCGCGAGGCACACTGCCACCACCGCAATCCCGAACCAGCGACCAGCCATGCCGCACCTCCTCCCTGATCGGCCTCCACACTCCGCGCCCGATGGTACTCCCAGGCACAGATGCGCGTGCCCTACTCCTACGCCGCGAGTGTCGTGAGCAGTGCCCGCGCCCGTGCCATGAGCGGGACGATGCCCTTGGCCTCGTACCGCTGCAGCGATTGTTCCGCCGCCTCGCGCGCCTCCGCTTCTCGGCCCATGCGGGCAAGGATCTGGGCAAGCGTGAAGCGCGGGTCGGCGAACTGGGGCACATGCCGCTCGTCACCCGGCTCGAGCGCTGATCGGGCCAGCCGTTCTGCTGCTTCCAGGTTCCCGCGCCGAGCCTGTATCTGCGCCTCCACGGCAATCGTGTGAGCCTCACCCGGCTGACCGGAGATCGTGAGCCAGCGGTCGGCGTCATCGACCCGCCCCTGGGCCTCCAGCGCCATCGCCATGAGATGGGCCTCCGCCGCCTGGAACGTGCGGTCTCCCATCTCGGTCAGCACCGCGTAGGCCGCGCCCGCCTCACGCTCCGCGGCCTCGTAGTCGCCCGCGAGCATCTCGACATACACGACGACATCCGAGCTGTGGGCTCTCAGGTGGCGGAGGCCCAGATCGTCCATCAGCGCGCGGGCTGCCGCGATCGTCTCACGGGCCGCATCGAAGCACCCCGCGAGGCCCTCGAGGCCGCCGATCCGGATCAGGCAGTTCGCCTGGATCTGTGGGTTGGTCGTGTCGTCGAGGATCGCCCGGCAGTGCACGAGTGCGAGGTTCACGGGCTCGGGCCCCCACAGCGCACCGGAGACGATGTGCCTGACGATGGCGGCGTGACGGCGCGCGTCCCCGGCTGCGCGCGCGTGCACCAGCGCCCGCTCGTAAAGCTCGGATCCCGCCTCGTAGTCGTTGGCCCACGTGGCGAGCCGTCCCAGCAGACGGAGGATGTCCGCCGCGCCTCGATGATCGTCGGCAGCCTCGAACAGGGTCACGAGCGGCTCCAGCTCACGCTGGATCGCGTCGTGGGTCTCGCTGGTTCGGGTTTGAATGAGCACGAAGCCGAGACGGACCTGGGCTCTGGCTTTTAGCCGCCGATCGCCTGCGCGACCCGCCCGCGCAACCACTCCCTCGAGCAGGGTCTCGGCTTCCGGCAGGCGCCCGCTCTCGAGCAGTGCGTCCCCCAGGTCGACCTCGAGTTCGATCCGCGTCACGTCGGCTGGCTCGAGCAGCGCAGTCGCTCGCTCGAAGAGATTGGTCGCGCCGTCCATGTCCCCGCGATCGAGTGCCCGCCCGCCGGCGGCGCCCAGTCTCGCGGCGGCTCGACCGGCCAGGGCCGCATCCGGCGCACCGAGGTCGACGCGGTAGCGGTGAGCCTGTTCGAGGTGGAAGCCGAGGATCTCGTCGTACTGCTCTGCGCGTTCACCGAGCTTTGCCTCGAGCCACGACGCATACCGCTCGTGCAGCTCGGCCCGCAATCGCTTGGGGATCGACTCGTAGGCAGCGTCACGGATCAGCACATGCCCAAAGCGAAACCCGTCGTCGCCGAGAAAGATCGCGGCATCCGGCCGGACGAACTCCTTGCGCACCAGCGCGATCAGGTGTGAGCCCACCGCGACCCGCGCGTCGGGTGGAAGCAGCTCGGTGACCGCGCCCCGGTGAAACAGCCGCCCTTCCACCGCCGCCCGCTCGATCACGGCTCGCTCGACGGGCTCGAGCCGGTCAAGCCGGGCCGAAAGCAGCGCATGAATGGTCGGAGGGATGCCCAGATCACCGTCGAGCCCCTCGGCGCGCATCGCGAGGAACTGCTCGACGAACAGCGGATTTCCTTCGGCCGCCTCGACAATCCGCGCCCGCGTCGAGGCATCCACCTCCTGGAGAGAATCGATCAGCGTCTCCGACTCCTGCGCGCCCAGCGGCTCGAGGCTCACGAGCATCGCATCGCGGCGTGGATTCGACCACGTCGGACGCGCCTCGAACAGATCGGGGCGAGCCGTGCAGAGCACGACCAGCGGTACTCCCGTCGCGAAGGCCGCGACGTATTCGAGAAGATCCAGCAGGGTTGGCTCGGCCCAGTGGATGTCGTCGACGACCGCGATCGTCGGCCGATCCTGGGCGAGCGCCTCAAACAGCTTGCGCGCCGCCCACGAGATCTCTTCCGGCGACCCACCCGCGGGCCCAAGTGAGATGGCGCCCACCAGGCGGTCGGCCACCATCTCCGCCTCGTTGCCTCCGACAATCCGGGCGATCATCTCGCGTGGTTGATCGCCGCCCACCTGACGGACGATCTCCCCAAGTGGCCAGTACGTGATGCCCTCGCCGTAGGGAAGGCAGCGCCCGACCAGGATCCTGGCGTGCTGCCGGGCGCCTGCGAGGAACTCGCGCACGATCCGCGACTTCCCGATCCCCGGAGGGCCGACGACCGTGCAGAGCTGGGGCACGCGCCCGTCCACCGCGTCGGCATACGCGTCTCTCAGTGCGGTCAGCTCATGGACGCGGCCGATGAAGGGCACATCGATCGGGGCGGTGAAGGCGGGGACGTCCGGAAGCACCTCGAGCAGGCGGAAGGCGGGAACGGCCTCCGCCTTGCCCTTCAGCGCGAGCGGCGCAACCGCCTCGGCCCGCACCAGGCTGCCGACCAGGCCCTCGGTCTGGGCGCTGATGAGAATCCCGCCGGGCTCCGCGGCTTGCTCGAGGCGGGCGGCAACGTTGACGGCATCCCCCGTCACCAGCGTCTCTCCCACCCCTGCCGCGACCTCCCCCGTACCGACTCCGATCCGGACGCTGAGGCCGAGTTCTCCCACACTGTGCCGCATCTCGGCGGCCGCCCGCACCGCCCGCACGGCATCGTCCTCATGCACGCTCGGAATGCCGAAGACGGCCATGGCCGCGTCGCCGACGAACTTCTCGACCGTCCCGCCGTGCCGTTCCAGGATCCTGCGCAGCGTCGCGTGGTAGCTCGACATCAGCCCGCGCAACACCTCCGGGTCGGTGCGTTCGCCCAGCGCAGTCGAGCCGACGAGATCACAGAACACGACGGTGACGGTCTTGCGCACCTCGCGTGCCCGCTCCGACCCACCGTCAAGCGGTGCCCCGCACGAATTGCAGAACCGCGCCGCCTCCGGATTCTCCCGCCCGCACTGCGTGCACGTGATCACCGCGCGAGTCTACGGCTGCGGGACGCGCAGCGTTTGTCGGCAGTGACGATCGGTATGGTCCGGGGGTGAACGGCTCGAGCCACTTCCGCCAGCGCACGGGCGAGGAGCAACGAGCGACCTGGCTGGAGCTGTTCTTCGATCTCGTCTTCGTGTTCGCGGTGACCCAGCTCAGCCATCTGCTGCTGCATCACCTGACGCTGCATGGCGCACTGCAGACGCTGTTCCTGCTGCTGGTCGTCTGGTGGGCCTGGATCTACACCGCCTGGATGACCAACTGGTTCGATCCCGACTCGGTGCTCGTGCGGCTGGTGCTGCTGGTGGTGATGGCATCCAGTCTGCTGATGGCCGTCGCCATCCCCGAGGCCTTCGGCCGCCTGGCGCCGCTCTTTGCCTGTTCCTATGTCGCGCTCCAGGTGGTGCGTAACGTGTTCAACATCTACGCCACACCGCGCGACAACGACTTCCACCTCGTCTTTCGCCGGATCCTGGCCTGGAGCCTGGCCGCGGGAGTCCTGTGGCTTGCCGGCGGGTTCGCCCCGCACGAGGCCCGCGTATGGATTTGGATCGCGGCGCTCGCCGTCGACTACGCGGCGCCCTCGCTGGGGTACTGGACGCCCCGGCTGGGGCGGTCCGCCACCACGGAGTGGGAGGTCGAAACGGCGCACTTCGCCGAGCGCTTCCAGCTCTTCATCATCATCGCGCTCGGCGAGTCGATCGTCGTCACCGGTGCGACGGCGTCCTCGCTCGCGTTCGACTTCTCGATCGGGACGGCGCTGATGGTGGCGTTCGCGACGTCCGCCGCGCTGTGGTGGCTGTACTTCGATGAGGTGGGCTGGCGGGCGCAGCGGTTCCTCTCGCGGGCGGACGACAGCGGCCGGCTCGCGCGCGACGCCTACACCTACCTGCACACGCCGATCATCGCGGGCATCATCGTGGTCGCCGTGGCGGACGAGGTCGTGATCGCGCATCCCGGCTCGTCCCCTTCGGGCGTCGAGCTGGCGGTGATCCTGGGCGGGCCGGCGCTGTACCTGCTCGGTCACACCCTGTTTCGGCTGCGCATGATCCACAACGTCAGCCGCAAGCGGATGGCCGCCGCGGTCGCCATCGTCGCCCTGGCACCCTTCGGCGCCTCACTCACGTCGCTGGGAGTGGCCGCCTGCGTGCTCGCGATCCTCACCATCCTCGCGGTGGCCGAGACGCGCAACCGGCTCGCCGATACGGCAACGGCGGCGTGACCACTACCCCCTCGCGGCGTTGTACTCCTCGTCGGTGACATGCTCGCCCCACGCCGCGCTCTGGCCCTGATCGTCGACCTCGAGCATGGCGAGGTGGGTCATGAAGCGGTCGGGCGAGGCGCCGTGCCAGTGTGATTCACCTGGTTCGAAGAAGACGCGGTCGCCGGGCCGGATCACCTCGATCGGGCCACCGCGGCGCTGGGCGAGTCCCATGCCTTCGGTGACGTAGATCGTCTGGCCGTTGGGGTGGGTGTGCCACGCCGTCCGCGCACTCGGGGTGAAGTGGACGCTGCTCGCGCTGATGTGCGCGCCGCCCGACGGTGCCGCGACGGCATCGACGTAGACGGATCCGGTGAACCAGTCGCTGGGACCGTTCATCGTTTCGACGCTGTTCCTGGTGAGCTGCATGCCGTTCTCCTCGGTGGGTTTGCTACGCGGGTGCTACCACAGCCGTCCGCTCACGGCGCACGATCAGCACGACCACGAGCCCAAGGGCGATCGCAAGCATCGCCGTGCCCGCCGTGAGCGAGGCCGAAACGCGCTCGGCGAGCAGCTGGCGAGCGTCCGTGGCCGTGCCCGCGGCGGCAAAGACCGTGACGAGGATGCCCAGTCCGAGCGATCCGCCGAGCTGGTGGGCGACGTACGGGTCTGACGATGTTCGTCTACACGGCCGAGGCCGGCTCCAAGTCGGAGGAGGCCCTCAACCTCCTCGCGAGCTGGACCGCGACACCCGACCCGGCGGCCACGTCGCCGTCCGTGCGCCCCGCCTAGCGCTACCCCGCCGCGAGGGTCCGTGGGCGAGAACCAAGCGGGGACAGTCCCCACAAACCGGGGACAGTCCCCCATCAACCCTGCGGGGGATCGTCGGCGAACACCAAGCGGGGACAGTCCCCATCAAACCGGGGAACAGTCGCCCCATCAACCTTGGGGGACCGTCCTCCCGTCAACCGAAAACCACGCGGATGAGCTTGCGCGGCGCGGCGTAAAGTGCTATCTATATGATATCACTTTATTGAGGCCCACGTTGCAGGAGGGATCATGAACCAGTCCGCGCAGCCGTTCCCCGCGCCCCAGGCCACCCCGACGGGCCACGAGGGAACGCGCGTCAAGATCAGCGAGCGGGAGGCGTGGGCCGTCAACGGATGGCTCGGAGTCCTCGTCGTTGCGGCGTGTGTCGCCGCCGTCTACGCGCTCGTTCAGAACTCGCATTCCACGATCGCAATCGCGCCCGGCATCGTCGGGATTCTCATCCTGACTTCGCTGGTCATCGTGCAGCCCGGGCAGACCAAGGTGGTGCGCTTCTTCGGCAGCTATGCCGGCACCGTGCGTCGCACGGGCCTGACCTGGATCCTGCCTCTCGCCGACCGGCGAACCGTCAGCGTTCGTGTCAGTAACTTCGAGACGAACCACCTCAAGGTCAACGACGCCGACGGCAATCCGGTCGAGATCGCCGCGATCGTCGTCTGGCAGGTCGCCGATACCTCGCGGGCGCTCTACGCCGTCGATGACTACGAGAATTTCGTACGCGTCCAGGCCGAGTCGGCGTTGCGGCATGTCGCCACCACACATCCATACGACGACCCCGCCGACAAGGGCCTCTCGCTGCGCGGCTCGACCGACGTGGTCGCGGGCGAACTGGCCGCCGAGGTGGCCCAGCGCGTCGTCATTGCCGGAGTCGAGATCGTCGAGGTGCGCATCAGCCATCTGGCCTATGCGGCGGAGATCGCCCAGGCCATGCTGCGCCGGCAGCAGGCAAACGCCGTCGTCGCGGCCCGTACTCGCATCGTCGACGGCGCCGTCGGCATGGTCGAACTGGCGCTCGACCGGCTGAGCGAGCGCGGCATCGTCGACCTCGACGAGGAGCGCAAGGCGGCGATGGTGAGCAATCTGATGGTCGTCCTCTGCGGTGATCAGCCGGCTTCGCCCGTCGTCAACACCGGCACGCTCTACTCGTAAATCCGTGAGTGAACGCAAGCAGGTGCTGCTGCGGATCGATCCCGCCGTCCACGACGCCCTGGCGCGGTGGGCGGCGGAGGAGTTCCGCAGCGTGAACGCCCATATCGAGATGCTCCTCCGCCGCGACCTCGACGCCGCCGGGCGCATGCCCAAGAGGGCCGGGCCACTGCCCAAGCGGGGCCGGCCACCCGCCGCCTGATCCCTCCCCTCTTGGCGGAAAACGAGCTTGTGGCGGGGGTTGCTTTCACCCTACGAGTTTGCGAGGATGGCGCCGAAACCAGGGAAGGGGGAGGTTGCATGTTGAAGCTCCGGCTTGTGCTTGGCGTGTGCGCGGTGGTCGCGCTCGGGGTGTTCGCGGTGTCGGCCGCGGCCGATCCGACCGCCGGACCGCCGATCTGCTCGAGCGCGGGGACGTCGCTCTCGGGCACATGGGGAAACGTCACGGTTCACGGCAACGCGTACGTTGCCGACGGAAAGACGCTCACCGTTCGCGGGAACCTGAAGCTCGCGCGCGGGGCATGCCTCGATGCGTTCTCGCTGGGCACCGTGCACGTCGGCGGGAACATCTCGGTCCGCAAGGGCGCGGTGCTCGCACTCGGCTGCACCCCCGACTCGATCGGCCCCGTGCCGCCGTGCGGCACCAGCACGACGGATGACACGGTCGGCGGCAACATCGTCGCCCACCGCCCGCTGACGATGTACCTGGACGGTGACCACGTCGGTGGCAACGTCGTCTCCCACGGCGGCGGTCCAGGCTCGCACGGCCAGTTCCTCAACTTCCCGGTCAAGGACAACACGATCGGCGGGAATCTGGTCATGTTCGGCTGGCACGGAGGGTGGTTCGGCGCCATCCGAAACAGCGTCGGCGGCAACCTGACGTTCTCGAGGAACATCAGCAAGCAGGATCCCGACGCCGGCGAGGTCGTGACCAACACCATCGGCGGCAACCTGATCTGCCGGCGCAACTCGCCCGCAGTGCAGGTCGGCGACTCGGGCGGCTCCCCGAATGTCGTCGGCGGCCACAAGATCGGACAGTGCAGGGCGCCCGGGATCTGACAGCCCGAAGCGCAGCACCGCACCGGTGAGGGGTGGGGAGGCTCCGGCCTCCCCACCCCGCTTCTTTTGAACGGCCCGGCCTCAGCTCAGAGGTGGGCAGGTGACGACCAGGTGAAAGCCGGCCGGCTTGAGCGCGCCGGAGCGGCTGTAGGTCTGCACGTAGACGCCGGCCTTGTGGCCCACCAGCCCGACGACTCCGACAAACCCGACCGGCGGACCGCCGCGACGGCCGGACGAGCCGAGCGTGGCGACATACGCGCACTTGGCGACGCCGCGGTTGAACAGGATGTCGTACTGACCGGGCTGGTCCGGACTCGAGAACGCGACCCCGTATCCCCGCGCCAGAGTGCCGTTGGGGTTGACCACCGCGAACATGGTCTGCGCGCTGCCGCTGAACGGCGCCGATGCGGCGCCCTGGGCAATACCCACGCCGATCACGCCGGTGACAGCGAGCGCCGCGGCGATGACGAGCTTGGTCCTCATCTCTCTCTCCTTCCCCGGAATCGACCGGAAGGCCCGCACATCGCGGGCATCCGACCAGACGCGCGCCGACGCCGTGTGCTTCCAGCGAGCGACCCAGACCAGCCCGGATAGGGTGAGGTTCGTGTCCGCTGCGTCCTCGCCGCCGGGATCATCGTCGCTGCCGCGTCGGCGACGCCTCCGGGTTGGTCGCGGTCCCCGTTTGTATGGGACGGTGGTGGTGTGGTTGCGGGTGCCGCTGCTGTTGGTGTGGTTGGTGGTGGCGGGATTGGCGGTTGTGCATCTGCCGTCGTTTGGATCTTCGAGTGGGCCGGTGGTTCAGTTGATTCCGGGGAACGCTCCGGCGTTGAGGGCGCTTGCGACGTCGCTTCGGATGTTTAAGGTGCCGGCGGGGTCGGAGTTTGCGGTGGTGGTGCGGGATCCGGGGGGGCTGTCGGCGGGGGCGCATGCCGCGGTGTTCTCGCAAGCGCTTGCTGTTGATCGTCGGGCGACGCAAGAGGGTTCGAGGCCGGCGTTTGCGCTTCCGCTGGTCGACACGCTGCGGTTGGTGCCGGGGTCGCGCGAGTCGGGCACGACGGCGGTGACGTTTCTGTACTACCCGCAGAGCATGCCGGTGAATGCCCAGATCGCCTCGGCCCACCGGTATGCTGCTGCGCTGGCACGGGCGACCGGGCGGCCAGCGGGCCTGACTGGGGCGGTGCCTGGCCAGGTCGCGCAGGGAGTCCTGATCGACCACGATCTGAACGTGATCGAGTTGCTCACGGCGGCGCTGATCATCGTGATTGTGGCGGTCAGCTATCGCTCGCTGGTGGCGCCGCTGGTGCCGATGGCGGCGATCGGCGTTGCCTTCCCGATCACGCTGGTGGGACTCAACCAGTTGAGCCGCAGGTTCGGTATCGACGTTCCTCAGGAGCTTGACCCGGTGATTGTCGCGCTCCTGCTCGGGATCGTCACCGACTACTCGATCTTCTTCCTGTCGGGCGTGCGCAGGCGGCGGGTCGCGGGGGAAGATCGGCTCACGTCCGTGCGCACGACGACCGCTGAGTTCTCGCCGATCATCCTCACCAGCGGCCTGATCCTCAGCTGCGGCCTGCTCGGCCTGCTCGTCTCCAGCCTTTCGTTCTTCCGAAACCTCGGCCCCGCACTCGCACTGACGGTTGCCGTGGCGCTGGTGGTGTCGCTGACGCTGCTGCCCGCACTGCTCGCGGTCCTCGGCCGCTTCGCGTACTGGCCGCGGACGCCTACCGACGCTGGCGCCGACACGCCGGCGCCCACCGCCTCGCGGCGCTACCGCCTCGCGTACCGGGTGACCAGTCGACCGGTGGCCGCGGTGACGGCGATCGCGTGCATCGCCCTGCTCGCGGTCGGAGCAAGTCAGCTTCGCAATCTCCGGCTCGGGTTCGGCCAGATCAGCGATCTGCCCCAGAGCTCCGCGCCCAAGCAGGCCGCACAGAACGCCTCGCAGGGGTTCGCGCCCGGCATCCTCGACCCCACCACCGTCCTCATCCAAAAACCCGGGGTCGGTGCGGCGCGATTTCACCCAAACCTTGCGCATCTGGAGTCGGAGATCGAGCGCCGGCCGGGCGTCGCCGGTGTTCTCGGCCCCCGCGAACAACCAACCTCGACCCGGTTTGGGGTCTTCGTTGCGCCCCACGGCAACGCCGCGCGGATCGTCGTGATCTTCCGAGACGATCCCCTCTCGGCCTCCGGGATCCATGACCTGCAACGCGTCCAAAGCGCAATGCCAGCCCTCGCGGGCGCCGCCGGCCTGAGATCGGCCCGGATCACCTTCGCCGGGGACACCGCCATCGCCGACGACACCGTCACAACCATTCATAGCGACGTCCTGCGCGTCTCGGCGGTCGTCCTCGCCGTCAACCTGCTGCTTCTGATCATCTTTCTGGGAGGCATCACCGCCCCCGTCTTCCTGCTGCTCTCCAGCGTCGCGAGCCGTCGCGGCGGCGCTCGGCATCACAACCTGGGTGTTCCAGACGCTCCTCGGCTACCACCAGCTCGCCTACTATGTGCCCTTCGCCGTGGCCGTGCTGCTGATCTCACTCGGCTCGGACTACAACGTCTTCGTCGTTGGCAGGATCTGGCAGGAAGCACGCCTCCGGCCGCTCCGCGAAGCAATCGCGATCGCCTCCCCAAGCGCCGCCCGCACCATCCGCACCGCCGGCATCACCCTCGCCGCCAGCTTCGCCGCCATCGCCGTCATCCCCATCCGCTCCTTCCGCGAGGTCGCCTTCGCAATGGTCGTCGGACTCCTGCTCGAAACCTTCGTCGTGCGCTCCCTCCTCGCCCCGGCCCTGATCGCACTCTTCGGCTACACCAGCGGCTGGCCCGGCAAGCGCCTCCACACCACCCAGCCGCCACCGCCTGATAGGGCCACCCAACCCGTGAGTTAGCGCCGGTCGAGCACGTTTGGTGCAGGCCCGCAGTGGGTACGAGAGGTACCGATCGTGATCCGTACCGGCGAGTCGAAGGAGCATGCGATGCCAGAGAGCGCGAAGGATCTCAAGGGCAAGGTCAAGGAGCGGGTCGGAGAGGCGACCGGAGACGACAAGACCAAGCACGAGGGGCAGGCCGAGCAGGCTGGCGAATCCGTCAAGAAGGGCGTCGACCAGACGGTCAAAAAGGTCAAGGACGCCCTGTAGGTCACTGGTGGCGAACGACCAGGACATGTTGGAGCTGCGGCTGGTGAGCGGCGAGCGGTACCTGATTCTCGGCAGCGGCGGGGCCTCGATCGATCACGAGGCCGCGCTCTTTCGCGGTGGCCTGGCGCCGTATGACGCCGAGTGGGTGAACGTCGGGCTCGGGAGTGAGTGGGTGAGTCGGGACGCCGTGATCGGGGTCAGGATCGTCCGCGCCGGCGAGGATCCCACCGACACGTAGATCTTCTCGGTGCTTTGCGCTCATACCGTCGAGCGCCGCCCTGAGAGTACGATTGCGAGGTGGCGCAGTCCGGCGAGACGACGCATGAATCTGTGCGGGCGAGGGCGGAGCCCGCGATCTTCGTCGAGCCGCGGTGGCCGATCGCCGTGACGGTGTTCGCGTTCATCACGCTGACCGTCGTGCTGCGCGTGGAGGTGCCCAATCGGATGTCGGTCGGCCCAGGGTGGCTGATCCCCGGCATCGAGATCCTGCTGCTGCTCGCGCTGATCGCCGCCCATCCCGGCCGGCTCGGAAGCCGCGCGGTGTGGCTCCGGCGGTGCTCGATCGTGCTCATCCTCAGCCTTGCGGCCGCCGCTGTGTGGGGCACGGTGCTTTTGACCACAGACCTGATCAGAGGCGGGCCGGTGACGAACTCGGCGAGCACCCTGCTCGCCTCCGGCGCCCTCATCTGGGTCGGCAACAACCTCATCTTCGGACTGCTCTACTGGGAGTTCGACACCGGCGGTGCCCTGGCCCGCTACCACGGAACCGGCGGCTACCCCGACTTCGCGTTTCCTCAGCAGCTGAACCCCGAGCTCGCGCCGCCCGACTGGCGGGCGCGGTTCGTCGACTACCTCTACGTCGGCTTCACGAACGGCACTGCCTTCAGCCCAACCGACGTGATGCCCCTCACCCCGTGGGCGAAGCTCACGATGGCGCTGCAGTCGGTGGTCTCACTCGCGGTCATCGGGCTCGTCGTCGCCCGGGCCGTGAACGTGTTCACGTAGGTCGAATCCGTGCGGGTGACGTCCGCGCACGTTCACGGCTTGACATGTGACCATTTGGTCACCTATGATCGTGCGGGTGAGCGACGACGACCACGTCTTCAGAGCGCTGGCGGATCCCACCCGCCGGCACCTTCTCGATCTGCTCTTCGAGCGTGACGGCCGCACGCTCGGCGAGCTCGAGGCCGAGATCGAGATGACGCGCTTCGGCGTGATGAAGCACCTGCGGGTGCTGGAGCAGGCCGGTCTCGTCGTCACCCGCCGGTCGGGTCGCGAGAAGCTGCACTTCTTGAACCCGGTCCCGATCAGGCTGATCCACGACCGCTGGATTGACAAGTACACCGAGCGCCGCGTCTCGGCACTCGCGACGCTCAAGACCGAACTGGAGGACAGCGCATGACGACGATGACCGAACAGAAGACCCAGGTCTACCAGGTGTTCATCAAGGCGAGCCCGGAGGCGATCTGGGAGGCGATCACGAAGCCGGAGTTCACCCAGCGCTACTTCTACGGCGCGCGGATCGAGAACTCGGCCGAACGCCACTCCGCGCTCGGCCCGGACGGGAGCGTGTGGGGCGATTCGCCGACCTTCGAGTACGACCCGCCCCGGCGGCTCGTGCACGGCTGGCGCTCGCTGTACGACCCGGAACTGGCCGCCGAGGAGGAGAGCCGGGTCACATGGGAGATCGAGCCGCAGGACGGCGGCTACTGCAAGCTGACCGTGATCCACGATCGGCTCGAGGGCGCGCCGAAGACCGCCGCCAGCGTGTCCGGCGCCGGCTGGATGATGGTGCTGAGCGGCCTGAAGACCCTGCTCGAAACGGGGGAGCCGCTCGTCTCGGCATGACGCGCACCGGCCGATTGGCGCTTCGAGACAATGCCAATTGGCCGGGTTTGCGGGGCGAGCCCCCGGGCTCGCCCGCAGGCACCGTCTTTGTCTGGGTCACCCAGGTGGGGTGATGCCGGTTGGGGCCGGGTCGGTCAGGCTCCTGTGGCGCGATTGAGTCGGTGCGCGGCGGAAGGAGCGAAGATGCGGCGAGCCGGACATCGGGCTCGGGCAGGCGGGATGCGGTGGCTGGTCGTTGCCGCGGCGATGGTGATCGTCGTGGCCGCGACGTCCTGCGGTGTTGGCAGCGGCGGCGGAAGCCGCACGATCTCGCTGCCGACGACGTCGCCCGGTGGCGGCTCGCTTCCCACCTCCCTCCCCTCCGTCTCGGTGCCCACGACGACGCCCACCCTGACGACGTCCACCTCGACGACGTCGGTGACCCTCACCCCGACCACAACACCCACCTCGTCCACCTCGTCCAGCTCGATCAGCTACTGGTGGTTCGTGGCGGCCGCCGTGGCGATCGTCGCCCTGATCGCGATCTTCGCAATGATCCGCAGCCGGCGCCGGTCGGGGCAGGATTGGACGAGCCAGGTGCAGCATGTGGGCGCACTCGGCGCGACGGTGCAGGACTTCGTGTCCTCGAGCACCATGAATCTGACCGAGTCGCTCCCGGCCGACCGGGCGCTCGCGATCGACCAGCGCATCAACGACCTCGACGTCGAGCTTCGCCGCCTCCAGGCGGCGGCCCCCGACGAGCAGACCGGGCTTCGGGTGAGCGGGGCCGTGCTGGCGCTGGGGTCACTCCGATCCGCGGTCGGGCTGCTCGTGAACGTCCCTCCCGGCGAGGCGCTCACCCGGCAGACCGGGGTGGTCAACGCTCGCCTGGCCGATTTCGATGCGGCGCTGCGAGGGGTCACCCAGCCCCAATAGTCGGCCTTGACCGGTCAGATTATGCGGGGGTACGATGGCTCGTCGGGCCGCTGGGGCCATTCGCACCGAGCAGGTTCTATGGCCCCTCGCCCGCGACCCACAGCAGGCACGACGCCCGCTTGCGGACCTTGCGCGCGGCCTGGGCGAAGCGCCGCGGCTTGAGCCGGCTGCGGTCAGGCCCGAGCACGAGCAGCGCCGCGTTGCAGTCGGCGGCAACCTCGAGCAGCGCGTCGACCGGGCGCGGGCTGCGGATGCGCAGATGCTCGACGTGCAGGCCGATGCGATGGGCCGTGCTCACCAGCCGGCGGATCTCCTCGCGGTCCTCGTCGAGCTCGATGTCGGCTCGCCGCGTGACCCAGCACTGGGGCAGGTAGGCCATCTCGACGGCGTCGACGACGACGAGCTTGACCCCGCTCTCCATCGCAGCCTGGATGGCGACCTGGGCCGACTCGGGCTCGAACGGCACGGCCAGCGTCGCCAGCAGCACGGGTCGCCCGCTGGGCTCACTCTCGATCGGCGGGGCGTCGGGAGCCCGCCGGTCGGAGCGAAGCTCCGAGCTCACTCGGCCTCCAGGTTCCAGCTCCGCGTCAGAGCATGTACCGCTCGCTTGTGCCGGCGATGGACAAGCGGCTTGATGTACAGGAACCAGGACAGGAGCGTCACCGCCAGCCCGGCGAAGATCGGGATGATCTGCCCGGTCAACGCAACAATCAGCACGAGCACCGCCAGCACGCTGACCACCGCGAAGCTCCCGTTCCGGTAGCGCCGGTCGAGGAGCCGGATCTGCTCGTAGTCGTCGCTCGGGATCTGCGCCGTGTCGTAGCTCTTGCCGCACTTCGGGCAGGTCCATCGCTCGCCGTAGCGGGCCATGCCCTCGGCCCCGCAGTCACAGCGCAGCGTAATCCGCGGGGCCTTCATGGTCCGTATCTTCGCCAACACCGGCGGGGATGGCAAGGGTGGACCCGACACTTGTGACTTCGGCGTCTTGACCGATCCTGGGGAATCCGGTTTGATCCCCGCATCCTGGTTTTCCCGCGTCCTAGCTTCTGGGAGGGTTCATGGCGACGGCTGTAGTCGAGGAACGAGAGCTCCTCAAGACGATCAACTGGTTCGACGGGTTCGTGGTGGCCCTCGCGAACCCGAGCTTCCTCATCACCAGCCTGGGCCTCTCCGTGCTCGATCTGGGCGGTTGGGGGGCGGCCATCCTGTGGACGATCTCGGTCATCCTCGGCGCGCTCCACAACTACATCTACTCCGAGACCGCGGCCATGTTCCCCAAGCTCTCGGGTGGCATCGCGATCTATGCCCACGAGGCCTGGAAGCGCTACTTCTCGTTCGTCGGTCCGATCGCCGCATTCGGCTACTGGATCGGCTGGTCGGTCGTGCTCTCGGCCACCGGCGTCGTCGTCGGCTTCCTCGTTCAGTACGAGTGGTACCCCTCCTCGGGGGCGGCCTCGTCGAGCTGGAACCACAGCTGGCAGGTGCTCGGCCAGACGGTCTATTTCAACTTCCCGATCGCACTCACCGCAGTCATCATCGTCACCATCTGGGCATTCAACGTCGCCGGCATGCGGCCGGCGGTGTGGGTCGGCTATCTGACCGGTGCCCTGCTCATGATCCCGCTGGCCGTCATGATGTTCCTGCCCTACATCACGGGTGACTGGCACAGCTCGAACCTGCACAACAACATCAGCGCGAGCGCGGGATCGCTCGGTACGAGCAGCTTCACGTTCATCATCGTCTGGCTATATGCCATGTGTTGGTCGTCGTACGGGATGGAGTGTTGTGCGACCTTCGCTCCCGAATATCACGACACCGCGCGTGACACGCCCAAGGCGCTGCGGGTTGCGGCGATCTTCGGCGTGATCACCTACGGACTGCTCCCGATGGGCGCGATGGGGACGTTCGGCGACCAGAACATGACCGTCAGCAACCTCTACACCTTCATGCCGGACACGGTGCACATCCTGCTCGGCGGCTTCCTGGCCGGCCTCGCGGTCTTCTCGCTGTGTGCGGGGATCGTCCTGGCCATGAACACGGCGACCGCGGACGGGTCGCGGGCGTTGTACGGCATCTCGCAGGACGGGATGACGATCAAATGGCTCGGGAAACTCAACCGCAAACACGTCCCTGCAAACGCAATGACGCTGGATGCGGTGCTGAACCTGTTCCTGTTGTGTACCTACGCGTACGACCCGACAGGAGCGATCAAGATCCTGATCTTCTCCAACCTGGGATACGTGACGTGTCACGTGTTCGCCATGTCGGGCTTCCTGCTCCTGCGCAAGGACAGGCCCAACTGGCCACGTCCGATCAAGGTCAACCGGCTATGGGTGCCACTGGCTGCGGCACTGGCCGCGTTCGACGCGCTGCTTCTGATCTGGGGCGGGTGGAACTCCGGCCTGGTCTGGGGTGACACGAGTAAGACGATCGTGTTCGAGGGCATCGGTATCCTGATGATCGCGGCGGTGCTCTACGTGTACCGCGTCGTGGTGCAGGACAAGCGCAAGCTCGCCCTGCGCGTGTGGGCGCCCACGATGCCGGATGACGTGCCGCCGGCCGGCGTCGCCACCGAGTAGTTCAGGTTGCGGAGAGGGGCGGCGGACTCAGCCGAGGCCGCCGCCCCTTTTCGTTGGCTGCACGAGCGCCGGGGTGACGACGATGCGGTTGCGGGCGAGGCGCACCGAGCCGCGCTCCTCCTCCTGCTTGAGGACGCGGTTCACGGTCTCGCGGGTGGTGCCGGCAAGCCCGGCGAGGTGCTCCTGGCTGAGCGGAATCACGACCTCGCCCGAGGATGGGTCGCCGTAGAGTCGGGCGAGGTCTGCGAGCCGGTCGCGAACGCGGGCCGCCGCGGGCGTGTAGAGGGCCTCCACCAGGCGATCCGACGTCTCGGCGAGTTGCGAGACGACCAGCCGCTCCACCGCGTCGCGCACCTCGGGATAGGTGGCCCGCAGGCGAAGGAACACGGATGCGGCGATCGCCAGCGTCTCGGAACGCTCGAGCGCGACGACCGTCGCCGTTCGCCGCGGCGTCGCTCCGATCACCGCGAGCAGGCCGAACACGTCTCCCGGCCCGTGCAGGGCGACCGTCGCGGTGGCTCCGACAGGGGTGATGATCCGCGCCGCGAAGCGGCCCTGCTCGACCCGGTGCAGACTGTCGCCGGGATCGTCGCGGTGGAAGACGACCTCGTCGCGGTCGAACGTTCGCCGCCGGCCGGCCGCGCGAAGCTCGTGTTCAGGAACGGCTGCGAACACGTCCCGTGCCATGCCGAGACTGTATCGCGTGTGACGAGTGTCACTCAGCCACGTTGGCCGGCGTCGATGAACGGGCTCGTGGCACCTCCTACGCTGGCAGCGCAATCCACCACCCAAGGAGGGTGACCATGACTTCGTACATGACCAAGATCGCGACCTGCGTCGCCGGTCTCGCCGCCATTGCGGCGATCGGCGCAACGTCGGCAATGGCCATCAGCCCGCACAACCCGCACTACGGGCCGACCGGCCTGCGCTACAGCCGAGGCGAGCCGGTGCCCACGCCGGTGCAGTCAACCACCGCAGCGAGCACTCCGATGCAGTTCAACCTGCCGCCGATCGCGGGAGTCCCGTTTCGAACGCCCGCCACGGCCATGGTGATGTCTCAGGCCACGTCGGCGCAGTCAACCGCCGCGGCGCGCACCCCGATGCAGCTCAACCTGCCCCCGATCGCGGGAGTCAAGATCGAGACGCCCGCCACGCCGCTCGTGACGCCTCAGGTTGCATCTGCGGACACCGGCTTCGATTGGTCGGACGCGGCGGTCGGTGCGCTGACCACGGCCGGCGTCTGCATCGTCCTGATGGGTCTGGCGCTCGGCATCCGCCGCCGGAACGAGCCGAAGACGGCGTAGCACCCTCCCCTTTCCGGGGCTCACACCGCCATCACAACCGAGGGCCGCCCGTACGGGCGGCCCTCGGCGCGTCTTTCGTGCCGTCTACCGTCAGCGCCGGCGGGCGACGCGGCGAGAAGTGCGGCGTGCAACTCTGCGAGCACCCATCATCCTGACCCTCCTAACCGTCGAGGTTTTGGACTCAATTCCTGGCGGCGGCCGAAGCCGTCTCCATCTCGTGCAGCTCAGCAGCCTCCTCCGCCGTCGCCAGGCCGATCTCGACGAGGTCGAGCGGGCTGATGAAGCCGTCGGAGATCCGGAACCCACCGGCACGGGCGATCGCGTCGCGCAGCGGCACCGCCCAGTGATGCTCGAGCAGGATGAGCGCCGCGGCCGAGTCGTTGGGAATCTCTCCCAGCACGTCCCAGGCGGTGTCGTCCGACAGGAAGCTGTCGCCCTCCGCCGCCGCCTCGGCACCGGCGAGCGCGCCCACCTCGGCACCCTCTTCGCCCTCGATCCCAAGACCGATCAGCGCGCCGACCTTGCTCCCGAGCTCGATCGCTTCGTCCTTCGTCAGGTTGCTCAGATGCGCAACCTCGATCTCGCCGTCGGCGTCCTTGTGCACCGCCAGCGCGTCGATCACACGCACCGTGTCCGACGCCTTCAGCCGCTCCAGCTCGGCGATGATCTCGCCGTGGAACTCCGGGTGCTCAAACCCCAGGACAAGGAGCTGTACTGGTCCAATAGCCATATCGTCCCCTTCGATCTCGCGGTCTCCTGAGGTTTGAGTGTATCCCGGCCTCGACCGGCCGCTTTCATCCCGTTGGTGTGATGCGGCCCACCCGGGGCGCGGCGAGGCTTGCGGCGACAATCGGGGTGATCGGCCGGCCGCTGCCCGCGGGTCGTGTGGGAGCCCTACCAGTGAGCGCATGACACGAGGGAGACCATCATGGCCGAGCCGTTCAAGGGCACGATCAACGTCGACATCCGCGATTCGGAGCCGGATTGGGAGCCGTTCGAGCCTCCGAAGTGGCCGGACGGCGCCCCCAGCGTTGTCTACATGGTGCTGGACGACGTCGGCTTCTCGGCGCTGGGCTGTTACGGAGGGCCGGTCGAGACGCCCAACATCGACCGGATCGCCGCGCAGGGCGTGCGGCATACCCAGTTTCACACGACCGCGCTGTGCTCTCCGACCCGTTCATGCCTGCTGACCGGGCGCAACCACACCCGAAACAGCATGGCCTGCATCACCGAGGCCGCGATCGGGTTTCCGAACGCGAGCGGCACCATTCCGCCCGAGAACGGCATGCTCTCGGAGATCCTCGGGGAGCGGGGCTGGAACACCTACATGGTCGGCAAGTGGCACCTCTGCCCCGAGGACGAGATGAACGTCGCGTCGCCGCGGAGAAACTGGCCGAGCGGGCGGGGCTTCGAGCGCTGGTACGGGTTCCTGGGGGCGGAGACGAGCCAGTGGTATCCCGACCTCGTCTACGACAACCACCCGGTGGATCAGCCGAGCTCGCCCGAGGAGGGGTATCACCTGACGGTGGACCTCACCGACAGGGCGATCGAGTTCATCCGTGACTCGAAGGCGATCGCCCCGGAGAAGCCGTTCTTCCTCTATTACGCGCCGGGTGCCTGCCACGCGCCCCACCATGCGCCGAGGGAGTGGATCGACCGGTACAAGGGCCAGTTCGACATGGGCTACGAGGCGATGCGCGAGCAGACGCTCGCCCGTCAGAAGCAGATGGGCCTCGTCCCCAAGGACACCGAGCTGCCGCCGATCAACCCGATCGGCACGTCGGAGACGCGCACCGGCCCAGGCGGGAAGCCCTTCCCGCCCCTCGACGACACGCGGCCGTGGGACTCGCTGTCAGACGAGGAGAAGGGTCTGTTCTCGCGCATGGCCGAGGTCTACTCCGGGTTCCTCTCGCACGCCGACGACCAGATCGGGCGCCTGGTGGGCTTCCTCGAGGACAACGACCTGCTCGACAACACGCTGATCGTGCTCGTGTCCGACAACGGCGCGTCCGGTGAGGGCGGGCCCAATGGCTCGGTCAACGAGATGAAGTTCGCAAACGGGATCCCCGACACGATCGAGGCCAACATGCCGATGCTCGACGAGCTCGGCGGCACGAGGACCTACAACCACTATCCGAACGGCTGGGCGATGGCGTTCAACACGCCGTTCAAGATGTGGAAGCGCTACGAGTTCAACGGCGGCACCAGCGACCCGTGCATCATCTCGTGGCCGGCCGGCATGAAGGCCCGGGGCGAGATCCGCCAGCAGTACCACCACGCCATCGACATCGTGCCGACCATCCTCGACGTCCTCGGCGTCGAGCCGCCGGAGGCGATCAAGGGGCACGTCCAGAGCGGCTTTGACGGCGTCAGCATGCGCTACAGCCTCGACGACGGGAAGGCGCCGACGGCCCGGCAGACCCAGTTCTACTCGATGCTCGGATCGCGCGCGATCTGGCACGAGGGCTGGAAGGCCGTCACGACCCACCCCACGATCGCGGGCTGGAGCAACTTCAACGAGGACGAGTGGGAGCTCTACCACACCGACACCGACCGCTCGGAGCTGCACAACCTCGCGGCCGAGCAGCCGGACAAGGTGCGGGAGCTCGTGAACCTGTGGTACTCGGAGGCGGGCAGGAACAACGCCTTCCCGCTGGACGACCGCTCCGCGCTCGAGATCATGCTCACTCCGCGGCCGGTGCTCGCACCGCCGCGAAACCGCTATGTCTACTTCCCCGACACGTCCGAGGTGCCGGAGTCACAGGCCGTGAGCGTCCGCAACCGGTCGTACACGATCGGCGCCCTGGTCGACATCCCCGAGGCGGGAGCGGAGGGCGTGCTGTTCGCGCACGGCTCGCCATTCGGCGGCCATTCCCTGTACGTCAAGGACAACCGCCTGCACTACGTCTACAACTTCGTCGGCATGGCGGAGGCGTCGGTGGTGGCGACCGAGGCTCTCCCGACGGGGGAGAAGCTGATCCTGTCGGCGTCGTTCGCCAAGGACGGCGAGGACCCGCCCGGCGTGGCGACCGGTCTGCTCTCGCTCTGGCACGGTGACACGAAGGTCGGCGAAGGACGGATCAAGACCCAGCCCGGAAAGTTCATGATCGCGGGCGAGGGGCTCTGCATCGGGCGCGACGGGGGCGCCGGGGTCACACGCGACTACCCGGGGTCACAGCCCTGGCGGTTCACGGGCGGCACCATCAGGCGCGTCGCCGTGGATGTCAGCGGCGAGCCCTACCGCGACCTCGAGCGCGAGGCGCAGGCGATGCTGATGCGCGAGTAGCGCCGGGAAGCGGTACCCTCACCGCGTGCGAACCATCCGCTCACTCCTGATCGCGTGGCTGATCAACTTCATCGCGCTTTGGCTCGCGATCAAGGTGGTCGGGAGCGCGACGGCGAGCGGCACGGGCACGCTGGTGCTGGCCGCCGCGGTGTTCGGCCTCTTGAACATCTTCCTGAAGCCGATCCTGATGCTGATCGGGCTGCCCTTTCGGATCATCACGTTCGGCCTGGTCACGTTCCTGATCGACATGGGCATGGTCGCGCTCACCGCGTGGCTCGTGTCCGGCATCAACCTGGGCGGCTTCTGGTCGGTCGCCAAGGTCACCGTCGTCGTATGGCTCGCCAACATGGTGCTGCACCTCGCGCTGGGCGCAGGCCGCAAGGCCGCCCGGGCCTGACCCAGCTCGCTACCGCGAAGATGCGCTCGTCGCCGCCGTCGCCAGGGGTCTGGTCACGTTGCCGGGTAGCCCGCATCCGTTGAGGATGCTCATGCTCTCGTGTGCGTCTCCGGCCGCCGCCGTGTAGCCGAGATCGCCCCATATCCGGGGATGTGAGCCACCGATCCGAAGCAGGGTCTCGATGTCTCGTCGCAGGAGCGGCGCGCGCGTGGGTGCCGCGGACGAGGGGCGGCGGCGCTGGCACCAGTAGAGCAGGTGGTCGCTCGCTCGCTGCGCGACCGCGTCATCCTCTGCCGAGACGTCCTGGAAGAGGGAGCGGTGGTCGCCCGGAAGCCAGTGGGGGAGGCGACTTCCGATCGAAAGGATCTCGCCGGTCAGCCGCGCGGATCCGCAGTCATTTGCGGTTGCGTCCAGGAGCGCGTTTCCAACCGGTACGTGCTCGTTGTCGTCCCCGCGCCACCAGCCATCCCGCTCGGTCGTGGTTATCCGCCGCAGGTTCCCCACGTCTGTCGCGATCACGGCCTGATCGGCGGGGCCGAGTCGCGAGTCGGAGACCATGCCCGCGTGGCAGCGATGCTTGATGTCATCCACCGAGTGCAGCAGAACGGCCGTGGTATGAGCGTCCAACTCGCTCGAGGAGAACCACCCGATCACCCACCGGGATCCCAGAGCAAGGATGCACAGCGCCGCCAAGGCGACGGTGAAGCGTGGGAGCTTAGGTCCCAGCGCCGACGGCGCCACCGCGCCGGCCGACGAGCCAGTAGGCGGCCGAGTTGACCGTGTTCAGGGCGCTGGCAACGCGCCAGAAGGTCTTGTTCCCGCGCACCTGCTCGTCGGATCGGTTGCGGATGTCGCGCCACGTCAAGGTCGCGACCGCGACGTGCACCACCAGGGCGGTGGCGACGACCTGCTTTTGGCGCGTGCGATTCACGAGCGGATCCTCCGGTTCGGACGGTGAGCCTAAAGGTAGTGGTTGTGGCGCAGCCACCGCAGCGCGAACCAGCCCCAGATCGGTGGCAGATAGAACGTCGCGATGCGGTACAGGAGCGCGGTGGCGAAGGCGGCCGACTCGGCGACGCCCGCCGCCGTGAGCCCGACCGCCAGGCCGCCCTCGACGATGCCGATCCCGCCGGGGACGGGGATGAAGCTCGAGAAGAGCGAGACGCTCATGTTGATGACGAGCAGGTTGGCGATCGAGAGCGGATAGCCCAGGGCCCGGGCGAACATGCCGAGCGCGATCGCGAACAGGACCTCGGTCGCGACGCTGCCCAGGATGAGCTGGGCGAGCTTCTGCGACCGGCGCAGCGACGCGATCGCGGCCCGGATCTGCGGCACCGACACCGAGATGAATTCGCGCACGCGTGCGCGCGCGAGCCGCCCCACCTTCAGAAACGCCGCCGCCAGGACGACCACACCGATCGCGATCAGGAGGATGAGGACGTGGCGGATGCCCGGCGTGGGCGGCGTGCCCAGCTGCAGCGTCAGCGTCGCCTCCGAGAACGTCAGGAGCAGAATCAGCAGGATCGCCTGCACGGCGTTTCCCACGAACGAATCGATCGCACCCGAGGTGACCGCGACGGCCGGCGGCACTCCGACGAGCTGGAAGAAGCGGACGTTCACGGCCATCCGGGCAAAGCTCGACGGCAGCGCCAGGTTCAGGTAGCTGGTGGCGAGCTGCAGCACATAGACCGGGCCGAGCGGCACGTCGGCGGGAATGGCGCCGAGCGTCGAGACGGCCTGGGTGAGCCGGGGAAGCTGCGCCAGGATGGCTCCGGCGACGATCCAGGCCCACGAGGCGTCGCGGACGTCCTCGCGCAGCTGGGTCAGGTCCACCCCGCTGACGAACGACAGGACGGCGGCCGCGGCGAACACGAGCAGCGCGAGCTGCACCACGGTGCCCCAGGTGACCCGCTGCAGCCGCACCGGTTCGGGCACCGGCTCATCGACCGCAGCGGCGGCGGCGTCGCGCAGGCCGTCGAGGTCGATCCCGGCGGCCTTCGCCGCGTGGCGCAGCGACCTGCCGAACGCCGCCTGCTGGAGGTAGGGCAGCAACCCGGTCACCCGGTCCTTGCCCAGACCTGTGACCGCAGCCGCCACGGCGCGCTCGGTGCCCGCCACGGTCGCGGTTGCGACGAGCAACTGGGCCTGGTCGATCAGCACGCCCTCGCTGTCCTGGGCGAGCGTCCCGCCGGCGAAGTCGCCGAGCACCACGGCCCCGTCCGCGATGCGGACGGTGGATGGGTCGATGTGCCCGTGGTAGATCCGCGCCCGCCCGAGCGTGGCGATCACGGCCCAGCACTCGTGCAGCAGCCTGTCGTCAAGCTCGGCCTCGGTGAGCGAACCGAGCGCCCGGCCGGCCGAGCGCAGCACCAGAAGCGCGTCGGCGGCGGCCGTGAGCCCGGCCGTCACAACCTCGAGAGTCGGAACGCCGGCCTCGCGCGCGAGCATGGTCAGGAACGCCTCGTGCTCGGCCGGATAGGCGCGGCTGAGGCCGATCGTCGCGCCGCCGTCCCGGTACCACAGCGTCCGCCAGGCCTTCGCGACGAGCTGGTTGTCGTAGGCGTCGCGGCCGTACACCTTGATCTCGAGCTCGCCGCCCTCCGCATCTCGCCCCCGGACGAGGAACGCCCCCGCGGTCTGCCCCTCGGCCGGCTCGAGGTCGTGAGCCTCGATGCCGAAGTCGGTGAGGGCGGCGGAGACGTCCTCGATGCTCGGGCGGCCGGCGGACGTGCCGAGCAGGAGCCGGATGGCGGCGCCCGCCGCCAGCCCGATCAGGATCGCCGCGGCCGTGCCCGTCACGCCGGTTCTGCCGGCGAGCACCGCCCCGGCCGCGCCCAGTCCGAGCAGCCACCGGCTCGTCACCCGCGCCCGATGCGCGAGGTGCGCATTCGCCACCGCGGTGACGGCGGCCGCCATGGCGAGCCGCACTGCGGGGAACCTCAGGCGCGCGGAAAGCGCCGAGCTCTGGTCGAACCCCGGCCAGTGCCCGGTGGCGAGCCGGGCCGCCAGCAGCGCGAGCACCGCCGCGAGCACGATCGCGCCGAGCGCCTCCAGGGTGATGCGGGGCCGGTGCGAGAAGAGCGGCGCCACGAGCATGATCACCAGCCACAGGCCCAGGAGCGCCACCAGGAAGTTCCAGCCGGGCGTGAGCCAGTCGGGGAAGGCGGCGAGGAACCGGGCCAGGGCGCGCTCGAACGGACCCGGCGGCTGCGCAGCGATCAGCCCGACGACGCCAAGCACGGAGCCCGCGAGCAGCAGAACGTCCGTCGCCCGCCGGACGCGCGGCTGGCCGGGCGCCGAGGCATAGAACCGGCGGCCGGCGACCATCGACCGGTGGACGGGAGCGGCGTTCAGCACGCCGCGGTCAACCCGGGCGCGCCCCGAGAGTGATCGTCGTCTTGGTCGTCTGCCCCGAGCGGGCGTATTCGATCGTCACCGTGTCGCCGGCCTTCCGGCTCAGACTGAGGCTCTCGAGCTGATCGTTGCTGGTGGCGGCCGTGCCGTCGATGCTGGTGATGATGTCGCCGGCCTCGAGGCCGGCCTGGGCGGCCGGCCCGTTCGGCGCCACGCCGGTGACATACAGTCCTCCGGCCGTCCCCGCCTGGGCCGCGGCCGCCGGGGGAATGGGCACCGTCTCGAGCCCGAAATACGCGTGAGTGACCGTACCCGTGGCGATGATCTCCTTCGCGATCGACATGGCCAGGTCGACCGGGATGGCGAACCCGAGCCCGATGCTGCCCCCCGCCGACTCACCCGACGGGCTCGGAACGGTGGCCCCGGCGGTGGGGACGCCGATCAGCTGGCTCGCGCAGTTGACCAGTGCCCCGCCGCTGTTGCCCGGGTTGATCGCGGCGTCGGTTTGAACGGCTGACACGAGCAGCGCCTGCCCGCCGTTGTCGCCGGGAACGTTCACGGTGCGGTCGAGTGCGCTGACGATCCCCGCGGTGACGGTGCCCGAGAGGCCCAGCGGCGCTCCCAGCGCGACCACGGGCTGGCCGACCTTCACCGTGTCCGACGACCCGATGGCGATCACCTTCAGGTCGTGCGGAGGCTCGACGTGCAGGACCGCGAGGTCGGTCTGCGGATCGCGTCCGGTGATCGTCGCCGGCACCCTGACACCGTCGGAGAAGAGCACGCTCACCGCACCGCCGGTGGCGGCGACCGAGATGACGTGGTTGTTGGTGAGGATGTAGCCGTCCGACCGGATCACCTCGCCCGACCCGGTGCCTCCTCCCGACTCCGCACCCCTGGCGCTGATCGTGACCACCGACGGAAGCACGGTGTTTGCGACCGACTCGACCTGGCAGGACGCCTGCTGGGTGGCGTTCGACGATCGGCTCCCCGAGCCCGACGAGCCACCCGACGAGCCGACGGAGCAGCCCGCGACGACGGCAGCAAGACACGTGGCCATGAGCCCGGCCACAACGGGGCGTCGCAAAACCCGGACGACCATACGAACGGCAGTATCGCATTTGCCGAACCTCACCCCGGGGACAGCTCGATCTGCGCCGGCAGCTCGCCAGGCCCGGGGTCGGGCTTGAGCTCCTCGCCGACCCGCGTGTCGAAGTAGACGTATGCGGTCGCGAGGGCCACGAAGGGCATCGTCAACATGTAGACGATGCCCGCGATGACATTGAGCAGCCCGAGCGGCAGGTCGGTCAGCACGATCAGCACGGTTCCGATCAGGGGCCCGGCGACGAGGGCGATCGCCGCGCTGACGACGGTCAGGGATGCGACCTTCAGCCAGTCGCCGCGAACGAGCCGGGCGCTGCGCCGGAGCGCTGCCATCGGGCCCGCATGCTCGAGCGCGACCACCGGGACGATCAGCGCCCAGCGCACGGCGAGCCAGATTGCGACCGGGATCAGGAACACCGAGGTCGTGAGCAGCGAGACGGCCACGGCTCCGATCACGAGCACCGTGAGCAGCGGCCGGATCTTGGCGAACGCCATCCGGTAGGCCTTGACGGGCCCAACCGGGCGGTGGTGGTCGATCTCGATCAGCGCCCACGCGGTCGCGGCCTGGACGAGCCCGAGCCCCAGCAACGTCAGCGCCGTACCGATCGCGACCACGATCAACACGAATGTGCCGGCGGCCCCGCCCTCGCTCTCGACGCCCGCGATGCTCGACGCGCGCAGCACGAGCGACTGGAGCACCGTGATCACCACCGAGATCGGCAGCGCGAGCACCCCGATGCCGATGAACAGGCGTAACCGGGAGCCGTACATGTGCGCGGAGCTCGCGAGGATCTGGCCCCAGGCCCGCCGGCGCGCCAGGCGCAGCGGCGCCGTCGGGCGCCAGGTCGCGCGCGAGAGCGCGACGATCACAAGCACGATCGCGGCCAGGACCGCGGCGATGGTGGGGAACGGGTTGCTCACCGCCGTCCACAGCAGCCGTGACCCGGCGGCCATGACGCCGCAGAAGAAGTCGGTCGTCCGCGTCCCCAGCGCCCCGCCCACCGGCACCGCGTAGGCGCGGTCACGCCAATCGTGCGACCAGCTGATCGGATGCGTCCACTGGGTCTTCAGGTTGGGACCGGTCGGGCCGTTGAAGAACGCCGGCTGGAGCTCACCCCAGCGGCCCTGGAACGCGATCCAGGGGAACTCCGCCCGGGCCTCCACCGGGTCGCTCGGGATGGTCTCGACGGCGGGGTTGATCACGAGGCCGGCGTTGCGGGTGTCGTCGCATCCGACCCCCTGCTCACCCGAGGCGCCCAGGTACAGCGCCTCGTCGAAGAAGTTGGCGTGGGAGCCGGCCGCCGGATACACGACCGGGTGCGTCCCGTCGACGATCTGCAGCTTCGAGTCGCCCCAGCCGGCGCGCTCCCCGCCCTCGTGCTGGCTGTAGCCGACCTCGGTCGGCTGCTCGTGCAGAGCCTGACTCGCATCCGAGGCGTGGAAGTTGAGCTGGATCATCTCCCAGTCGCCCTCGTGGAGATTGTTCCAGTCGTTGAACACGTAGAACATCCAGTACTGCAGGGCGAGCTGGCCCGGATAGGCGGGATCCGTGGCGACGTGCGCGTAGACCGTCGGTCGGTGCCCCTTGGTCAGGCGCCGCGACCAGTCCAGGTAGCCGCAGCCCGGATGGAGCGCGTCCCCGGGAAAATCGAGGTGGTAGCCGAAGAGCCCCTGACCGAGGTCGTCCGCGGTCGGAGCGATCCTGACCACCGTGCCGCCCCAGGGCCCCTGGAGCGCGACCGTGGGCTCGTTGAACAGCAGGTTGACGTCGATCGGCACGTACGGCCTGCCGGGGCCGCACTCGGCAGGAGCGTTGACGAGGCGGATGACGGGCGCATACCTCGCGGCCAGGGCCGCCTCGTCCGAAGCCGCCGCATGGGCGGCCGGCACCAGGACGAGCGAAAGGAAGGCGACGCCGGCGAGGAGCGCCCAGCGCGCCCTCACCGAGCATCACCGCCGGCGGACGTGCTGAAGAGATTGCGCACGGCCCGCCTGAGCTGGACGACGACCGGGTCGCCCCCCGGTTCCACCGGGGCCGACCACACGGCCGCGACCTGCCCGCCGAAGAGCAGCGCCGAGGCGTACAGGTAGACGGAGTAGAGAAAGACCAGCGCGGCGGTCAGCGAGCCGTACACCACGCTCAGGCGCGTGACGCCGTCGTAGAGCCGGCTCGACGCGAACGAGATGGCGAGCAGCAGGATCGAGGTGGTCACCGCCCCGGCGAGCGCGTCGTGGAAGCGCAGGCGGCGACCGGGCACGAACCGGTAGACGAGCATGATGATGGCCAGCGTCGCGATGACGGCCACGGTGCGGGGGATCAACCACCCGGTGGCGAGCGTGCCCTCGAAGCCGGTGGCCGCGTCCAGGCGCCGCAGCGTGTGCTGCGCCAGCCGGTCGAGCAGCGTCACGCCCACCGTCACCAGCACGAGCATGGCCGCGACGACCACGAGCGCGAGGTCGACCAGCTTGCCGCGCGCCATCGGCCGCGACTGCTCGACGTGCATCGCGACCTCGAGGCCGGCCCGGATCGATGCCATCATGCCCGTGGCCGCCCAGACGAACAGCACCAGGGTGACCAGGCCGAGCAGGCTGGAGGGCGAGGCGATCACCGTGATCGCGTCTGCGACCTCGTCCCGGCTGGCCGCGGTCGAGGGCAGCGCTCCCACGATGGTGTCGACGACGGCCTTGTGGACCTCCTGGTTGCCCAGGAGCACGCCGAAGGCCGACACCAGCACGATGGCGAGCGGTGCGATCGAGAACAGCACGCGGTAGGCGATGCCGGCGGCATGCTGCGGGCAGCGGTCGGCGAAGTAGCGGTCGGCCGCCGTCCCGAGCACCCGCGCGATCCGGCTCGCCGTGTCGGCACATCGTCGCCAGAACCCCGATTCCGGCTCCGTCGTTCCGGGACTCGCGCTCACAGGCACGGATCAGCCAGGGCGGCCGGCGATGGCTTCCGAGAGCCGCTCGAGGAACGGAACCTGCGCCGCCTTCAGCTTGCGCCCGGCCTCGTCGAGGCCGAACCACTCGACGCGGTCGATCTCGGGGAAGGCCTGGACGCGGCCCGATCGGGGCGGCCATTCCATCTCAAAGGTGTTGCTCACCGCCGTCGCCGCATCGAGGTCCCCGCGAACCGCCCACGCGAGGACGAGCTTGCCGGACTTCTGGCGGATCTGCCCGAGATCGATCAGCGCGCCGTCGGGAAGCTCGTGTCCGGTCTCTTCCGCGAACTCCCGGCGAGCGACCGCCTGGAACTCCTCGCCGGGCTCCGCCTCGCCCTTCGGGATCGTCCAGTGGCCAAGGTCCTTCTTGACCCAGAGCGGCCCGCCCTGATGGGCCAGCAGCACCTCCACCCCACCATCGCCACGGCGCCAGAGCAGAATGCCCGCGCTCGTGCGTCCGGATTTGTCGGTCGTCACCGCGCAGATGATAAAGCGTCACGGCGTCCACTCGAGCGTCGCCTCGATGCCGCGGACGTCGCCGTCATCGTCGACGAACACCCCGACCCCGGTGTATCCGAGCTGGGCGAGGTCGTCACCGAGCGCGTCGGCCTGCTCGCCGCCGAGCTCGAGCAGGAGCGCACCGCCGGGGCGCAGCAGCCCAACGCTGCCGCGAAGGACGCGCCGGAGGATCTCGGTGCCGTCGCGACCGCCGTCGTAGAGCCCCGGAGACTCGAACGTGAAGGTGTCGCGCTGCAGCAGGCGCAGCTCGGGCGTCGGCACGTAGGGCACGGCGCCGACCACGACGTCGACGCACCCCGCGAGCGTGCTCGGCAGAGGGGCGAACAGGTCGCCGCGGTAGACCTCCACCCCGTTGGCCGCCGCACAGGCGACCGCCCGCTCGTCGACGTCCGACGCGACCACCCGTGCATCGGGACGGTACGCCGACAACGTCCGGGCGATCGCGCCGCTTCCGGTGCAGACATCGATCGCCGTGCCGATCGCCGGCAGTCGCTCGACGGCGCGGAGTGCGAGCGGCTCGGTCTGCCACCGGGGCACGTACACCCCGGGATCGACGCGGACATCCACACCACAGAACGAGACGCTCCCGGTGATCCAGGCGAGCGGCTCGCCGGTGAGCCGGCGGCCGACGAGCGACTCGAGGACACCGGGGTCGCCGCCCGCGCGCGCGAGCAGTTCCCGCGCCTCCTCGCCGGCCGCGACAAAGCCGGCGCCCGCGAGCCGCGCCGCAAGTGCCTCGGCCTCGTCTGGCGCCGGGCCGGCTACGGCCCCGACCGCGGGAGCAGGATTCCGCGGATCGTGTGCTGGGTGTTCCACACCACGAGCCGGCCGTCGGTGGCCAGATTGCGCACGGCGTGCGGTGTCCGGCGCAGGCGGCGCAGCAGGTTGTCGCGCACATCCCAGATCATGATCCAGCGCGGGTAGGCGAAGATGACGCGGGCGCGCGAGAGGGAGACGGTGGGGAGCACCGTCGGCCGCACGACCAGTGCCCGCTCAACCGTCCCGGTGCTGTTCGCGTACGCGCGGATGCGCGGCCTGCCGGTTGGCGGCTGGACGAGCGTGACGGCGAACTTCGCAGACAGCGCGATGGCCCTGGCGGTGCCGGTGAACGGTCTCGACCAGCGCAGCCTGCCCGACTGGTCGCCGCGCAGCTGGAGCGTCGTGGTCGGCGCGATCTGGTAGTCGGTGACGACGCCCGGCACCTCGAGCAGGCGTTTTGCCGCGTCGGCGAGGAACGCCGGCCCCGGCGCGCCGGGCACCAGCGGGTGGCTGACCGCGCCGCCGGCCCCCGCCACGATCCGGCGCACCACGCCGGCCCCGCTCAGGAGGCCGCAATCGCCGTCGGTTTTGACGGTGAAGACCGAGTAGTACGGCGCGCCGGCCGCCCGCGGACCGAGGGTCTTGCCCGATCCGAAGTTCCCGCCGCAGTTGATCGTGTAGTTGGTCGGCCCTCTGAGCATGCCAGGCCCGGTTGTCGAGAAGACGGAGTTGTCCCGCTCCGTGTTTCCGCCACCGGTCTCGTCCCAGAACACGTGACGGCCGACGAGGCGCACCCACGCGAGCTGCCCGTGCGCCGAATCGGGATCAAGCCGGCACTTCGTCAGCCGCTCGGCCACCGTGCCGAACTCGCGCCGCCGGTAGAGGTGGAAGCAGTTCGTGCCCGCCCGCTCCTGCGCCCAGGCCAGCGATCCGGAGGTCGCCGTCAGCCGCAGGATCTGGTCAGGCGTGCGGTACAGGACCTGGGCCGCGCCCGTGGCCGGCCACACCGCCCCCAACCCGGCGACCGCAAGCACCACACAGACACGGAAACGACGCACGTACTCCCGGGATACCACACCACCCGCGGGAATGCAACAATCAGAACGAGCCGGTCGCGGCCGGCAGGCAGCTGCCGCCGCCGGTGTTGCTGCTGCAGGTCTGAAAGCTGCCCGTGGCCGACAGCAGCTTGCCCGCCGTCGTGGTCGGGTTGAGCGTGGCGGTGCCGGTCACGGAGGTGTTCGACCCGGCGGAGCGGGCACCAACCGTGATCGTCAGGACGGTGTTGCCGGCGCTCCACGCCCATGTCGCGGCAAAGCGGCTGTTCACGCCGACGGTGAGGCCCGAGAGCGTGCCCAGATCGAGGCCTGTGAGGGTGCAGGTGGTGCCCGTGCCGGTGCTCCCCAGCGCGATGCTGCCGGTGGTCGACGTGCAGATGCTGTCGCCCGCGGGCGGCCCGGTCGTCGTGGTGAGGGGCTGGTTGAATGTGATGACGATCTTGTCGCCGGCGTCGATCCTGCTGGCGGTCCCGCCGTTGGTGATCACCACGCTCGACGCGACCACGCCGAGCTGCGCCGCGGCGGTCGGGTTCGAGGCCTGGCTCGACCACGTGCCGTACGTGGTCGCCACCTTGTAGCAGTAGTACGTGCCCTGGGGAGTCGAGCGGCCGGTGTCGGTGTAGGCGGTCGTCGCCGTCGTCGAGAGCGCGGAGAAGGTCGCAGACGCGCAGGAGCTCGACGTGCCGTTGGCGACGCCCGAGACGGCGTAGCCGGAGCCGCCGGATCCCGCCGTCCAGCCGAGCACCACGTTGTGGCCCGACGGCGTGGCCGTGAGCCCCGTGGGGGCGACCAGCGACCGGGTCGAGAACGACTCCGACGCCGTCGGCGCCGACTTGAACGTCGCCTGGGCGACGCCGACCGACCCGAGCGTCGAACCGGCGATGAGGCCGAGGACGAGTGGCAGCCTGGCGATCCTCATGCCGGCTCGGACCGGGACGGTCCGGGTCGCGGGCGCCAGATCCGCCAGAGCAGGAGGACGACGATGAGCATCGGCGCCACCAGCATGGTCAGAGTGTGCGCGAGCGGCGAGCGCAGGTCGTGAATCGCCGTGCCCAGATCGGGGATCACGGCTCGCATCCGCCACACCTTTGCGTCCTGGAGCCTGGCCCGCCACGGGTCGGGCGCCGAGTTGGCGTCGCCCTTCGTGATCACGACCGGATGCCGGCCTGCCGAGATGATCCGCACGATCCGGTGCGTCTCAACGTGGTGATTCCCGACCGGGATCTTGTAGCTGATGACCTGGCCGACGCGGACGTCGGCGGTCGGCTCGGGCGTCACGACCACGGCGTCGCCCGGCGAGAAGGTCGGCACCATGCTCCCCGAGAGCACGGCCTCGATCTGGTATCCGAAAAGTCGCGGGCCGATCGCCACGAGCGCGAGCAGCGCGAACGCTCCCAGGACGGCCACCCATGTGAGCATGACCGCCGCTGCGGCCAGGAGCCGCTTCCCCCGCATCGGCAGCCGGCCCGGCTCGGGCTGCTGCCACGGCGAGCGAACGTCCGCGGGCACGTCCACGGCGATCGTGCGCGTCGCGGGTTCGGCGGAGCTCGTTTGGGGGGTGGTTCGCATACGCCGTGGGTCCGGTCAGCTGCGGCGGGAGGACGGGGCATCCCCGTCACTCCCGCCGCCAGACGCGTCAGCTACTGGTTGGTCGCCGCGCGCTGCGTACCGGTGAACGTGTACTGGATGACGGATGACTGGTTCTGGAACGTGTTGGGCGCCGCCGAGGGCAGCGTCAACGTGAACCGCAGGTGGTCGGTCGTGGCGGCGGTGAGCGAGGCAAGGTTGCTCAGCGTCAGGTTGCTTCCGATCACCGCGTGGCTCGCCAGCACCGAGGAGGTCGTCCCCGAGCAGGTGTAGGTGTATGCAGGAGCGGTACCGCCTTCAGTCCACGGCACCGAGCACTTGTCGATCACCAGTTGAAGGCCGTTGGTCGCGTCGGTGTCGAGCAGCGACGAGGTCGTGGCCGTGCTGGTGAGCGTGATCGCCGAGAGATTGATCGTACCGCTGTTGATCAGGTCGACGCTGCGCTGGATCGTGTCACCCGCAGCGATGTTGGTCGCCGCGATGTTCAGACGGTTGGTCGAGGAGCCGGTGGCACCCAGACCGATCGTGACGGTGCCCGACGAAACCGACTGGCTCGCCGAGGTGGAGCTGGTGAACGTGGCATATGTCGCGAGACCGGCGATGCTGGCGGCAACGCCGAGCACGCATGCGGAGAGCAGAAGCCTGCTGGCCACAGAACGTCGTTTCATGAAGGATGATCCTTTGGGGGAAGGTTGGCGCACCTGTCGGCGCACCTGGCTAGGCACCTGCAGATATCGGCCGAGTTCTCGGCGGGTTTATCCCTGGATCGGGGGAGCAATCGCCGGCGCCCGCCGCCGATTTCTTGGACACGCTCCTGTGTGAGCGGATTTACTTGCCAAGGAAGGAACCTGGAATGGGCCAAGGAAGCGCCCGAATCCGGTCGCGCATGGTCCGCGTGCTTGCGGTCTGTGGCAGCGCGGCGATGGCGCTCGCGGCGTTCACAACGCTCGCGGCGGCGGCATGGATCCGTGACGTGCAGCACCCGCGCGCGCCCCACATCGCGCTCCTGGTCGACACCGGCGGCACGCTCGGCCTCTCGGTGCCCCTGCCGCCCCTGGCAGCCGGCGACGTGCAGGAGCGGACGGTCACGCTGCGGAACGGCGCCGCTGGGCCGCTGGCCGTGGTGGCGGTGACCGTCGTCGCCTCCGGCGGATCACCCCTGGCGACGGACGCCCGCTACGGACTGCGGCTGCGGATCGACCGCTGCTCGCGCCCGTGGGTGCCCACGAAGACCGCAACCCTGCGGTGCCCGGGGACGCAGGCGCAACTGATGGGCTGGAAACCCGTCGCGCTCGGGATCGCCGGCCGCAGGGTCGGCGGCGTGGCCAGCGGAGGCGCCGCATGGCTCCGAATCAGCGCGCAGCTGCCGGCGGCCGCACCGGCGAATTTCCAGAATCTCGCAGCCCAGCTGCAGTATCGCTTCACTGCTGCTTGACCTGTTCTGACACGGGTGTTACATTCGCCACGGTGTCGGGCGCCGACGGGCGACGTCCGGCTGGAGGACCCCAACCGGAGGTGAGACGTGAAGAGCCGTTGGCCACTCATGCGACGTTTCGGCTGTGCGCTTGTGGGGGTGTCCGCACTGGCCTTTGTGGGTATGACAGCGGCGGCCGCCGCTCCCGTCACGCACCACAGCAGTGCCGGGGCGCGGCTCCACTACAGCGTGACGCCCCGTGCGGGGACGAACAACCTCGACTGCAACGGCTGGAGCCCGAAATACCAGGCGGTTGCGCCGGCTCACCGGGCCCTCTGCACGGATCCTCGCGGCCCGAGCGACTCCACGTACAGCTCGGCTCACGACAGCTATGCAGACGGCCGGTTCCTCGACAACGGGCATTACGTCGGTCACGACGAGCCGAGTGTCAAGTTCATCTCGAGCACACCGGGCTCCGGCAACACCATGACCTACTTCATGCAGTTGCCCAGGGACCCGAAGAAGGCCGCCACCAACTCCGGCAGCGTCATCAAGTACGGCGAGCTGAGCATCGCCCCCTGGTTCGGCCTGCCGATGTGTGACCCGGGGTCGTACCCGCAGAACCCGTGCACGCCCCACAGCGACGCCAATTCGGGCGCGATCAGCGATCCGAACGCCGCGGGCTCGGCCTTCATGGAGCTCCAGTTCTATCCGCCCGGATTCGCGCCGTTCGCCGACAACCTGAGTTGCAGCAAGACCCAGTGGTGCTCGGCGCTCACGATCGACAGCCTCGAGTCCAAGTTCAACTTCGCAGACCTGAACCCGAACTGCGAGGAGCCGACCAATTTCGCCTTCCTGCAGAACAACGGCGTTCCGGCCGGGCCGCCCAGCCCACAGCTGGCCGATGGGGCCACCTTTGACCCCAACGCCCACACGCTGATGCTCAACCCGGGTGACGTGCTCAAGGTCTCGATCACCGACCCGCTCACCGGGCCAAACGCCGGCTTCACGACGACCGTCAAGGACGAGACCACCGGCAAGACCGGCTACATGGTCGCCAGTGCCGGCAACGGGTTCATGAGCACCAACTACCTGAACTGCGACGGCACGCCCTTCACCTTCCACGCCGAGTACAGCACCGCCAGCCAGCAGAACCAGGTGCCCTGGGCAGCGCTGGAAGGCGGAGTCCTCATGCAGCAGGAGACCGGGCACTCCGAGGTTTGCAGCTCGCTCAGCAACCGCGACCCGGTCGTCGAGCCCGGCACCGTCGTGGACAGGCGGGTCTATGACACCTGCCGAGGGGACAACAGCGAGGGCAGCCAGAGGCATGACCGTGGCGAGGGTCCATGCAACCCCGTTACCGGCGTCTGCCGGCATGCGACCACCGAGGGGGTGCACGGGCCCGTTGCATGCCCGAGCAACAACTTCGCAAGCGGCGACCTGTGTGAGTTCGCCGACGGCTACTGCATGCCGCAGGGAACGCGCACGGTGATCGTGAACGGCGTGCGTACGAAGGAGACCTCGCCGGTCAACTTCTGCGCCGACAACCGGTTCCAGAACGGCGACCTCGACTTCGACGGAATTCCGTACCAGAAGGGCACCTGGCCCAACGGATCGAAGAGCCGGCCGACTGTGATGCGGTACGTCGGGCCGTTCCTGGCAAACGGGGACACCTATCCCACCGTCCAGTTCGAGTCGGACATCCCGGGGTCGGCGAGCCTCTGTGACGTCAGCACCGGCGAGGACTGCGTGGCCCCGCCGCTCGGCGCCAAGTTCTACCCATACTGGACGCTGACCAACAGGCAACGGGTGGGGCACGGCCTGTTCCCGCGCGGCGCATGCGTGTGGAACTTCGGCTCCACGATCAAGCACGTCACGACGAACAACCTGGGCCGTGATTCCCAGTACGGCGTCTCCGACGTCGCGCGGTACGGCGGAACCACCATCTCGGCGCCGCAGCCGAACCCGGAGATCACGGGAGGCTGCCCGCCGCTCTAAGAGGCTCGCACAGACGCGACGGAGCCTTCGACCGTCGCAAACACGGGGAGCGCGCCGGCCGGGTCAAACTCGACGCCGGCGCGCTCCAGTGTGTGCGATCACGAGCGTCACCCCTCAGGAACTGAATCCGCTGGTCGCATCGCCGATCAGCTTGGCCCCGATCACGAGCAGCAGCACCACCATGATGACGGCGTTGTTGGCTGCCATCCAGGTCTTCAGCCGATCGAGCAACGGCCCGCTGCGATCGCCCATCCCGAAGTAGATCACCACCGGCGCCCCGACTCCAATCGTCCCGATCAGCGCGAAGACCGCATAGGCGACCGCCTGGTCGGTACCGCTGATCCCGGTGCTCGCAATCGATGCGGCGGCCGCCACCGACAGCAGCAGATTCTTGGGATTCGCACCCGCCAGGAGGGCTCCGGCGCCGAGCGCCTTGGGCGGCGTGAAGCCATCGATCGCGCTCATCCACCTGGGAGACTTCGCCTGCTCTCCCTCGTGCGGCCGGCCCTGCCACTGCTTCACCGCGATCAGCAGCGCCCCGGCCCCCAGCAGCAGCTTCAGCCAGTTGACCCACGTGGCCGGCTGGCTGTCCTGGCTCGCGTTGGTCGGCCCGGCGACGAGCAGCACGATCGCGCCGACCACGGCCAGCCCCACGAGCCAGCCGATGATGAACGCCGGCCCGTTCACTCGCCCCTTCCTGGTCACGAGCATCAGCACGACGGCGATGATCGGCAGCGGGCTGAGCGCGACGCCGATCGCCAGCGGCAGCACCTGTCCAATTGCGTTACCCATGCTGCACCCTGGAATCCATCATCGTGGGGAGCATTCAACCGGGCCGGAGACCGGGTCGTCTCACCCGAACCGGACGAACGGGCGCCCGCCGGCGGCGACGCCGTACACTCGACCGGTGACCATCTGCACACAGTGCGGCCGCGAGAACCCGGCCGGAGCGCGATTCTGCAACTCGTGCGGCGCGCCCCTGGACGCCGAGCCGGCGCGGGAGGTGCGAAAGACGGTCACGGTGCTCTTCTGCGACGTGGTCGGGTCGACCGAGCTCGGCGAACGGCTCGATCCCGAGGTGGTGCGCGGGGTCATGTCGCGGTTCTACGCGGCCATCCGGGAACCGGTCGAACGACATGGCGGCACCGTCGAGAAGGTGATCGGCGATGCGCTGGTGGCGGTGTTCGGGGTCCCGGTCGTGCACGAGGACGACGCGCTGCGGGCGGTGCGGGCTGCGCTCGAGATGCAGGCCGCCGTACTGGCGGTGGGCGACGTGCAGGCCCGGATCGGGGTGAACACGGGCGACGTGCTTGCACGCGACGCCACCGCCGGGGAGTCGCTCGTGGTCGGGGATGCCGTCAACGTGGCGGCCCGGCTCGAGCAGGCCGCGGCGCCGGGCGAGGTGCTGGTCGGCGAGGCGACCTGGGCGCTGGTGGGGCACGCCGCTCGCGGCGAGCGGGTGGCACCGATCGTGGCGAAGGGCAAGCGGGCGCCGCTCGTCGCCTGGCGGCTCGGTGGCGTGGATCCCGCGGCCGGCGGACACCGGCGCCGGCTCGACCTGCCGATGGTCGGCCGGGAGTCCGAGCTCGAGCTCCTGCGCTGGGCGCTCACGCGCACCGGCCGGATCCATCGGCCGCACCTCGTGACCATTCTGGGGCAGCCGGGCATCGGCAAGTCACGGCTGACCTCGGAGGTTCCGGGTCTCCAGGCCGGCCTGACGGCCCTGATCGGTCGCTGCAGGAGCGTTCCCGGATTGTCGTCGCTCGAGCCACTGCTCGAGGTCGCGCGGGGGGCGGTCGCGGATGGCCGCGAACTCCCCGAGACCGTCGCCGAGCTGATGCCCGGGGAGCCGGATGCCGACGCGGTCGCCGCATGCCTGTCGGCCGATCGCAGGGCCGGAGCGCCGGACGTCGCGTGGGCCGTGTCGCGCCTGATCGGGACAATGGCTCTCACCCGGACGGTGGTGATGGTGCTGGAGGACGTGCACGCGGCCGACGACCAGCTGCTGGATGTCGTCGAGCAGCTGGTCGGCCGCGGCCGCCGCAGCGGGCTGCTCGTCGTCTGCACGGCGAGGCCGGAGTTTGCCGAGCGCAGGCCGGGTTGGGGGGCGGGTGCGAACACGATCTCGATCGCGCTCGAGCGGCTCGACGACGCGCAGACGCGCGACCTCGTGGCCCACGCCTGCCCCCTGCTTTCCGACGACGGGGTCGGGCGCGTCATCGCCGCCGCCGAGGGCAACCCGCTCTTTGCCGAGCACCTCGCGGCGCTGGTGGGAGAGAGCGACGCGCCCGCCGGGCTGCCCCGCTCGATCCAGGTGCTGCTCACCGCGCGCCTCGAGACGCTCCCCGAGCCAGAGCTCGATGTGGTGCGCGTGGCATCCGTGGCCGGACGGGAGTTCTCGGTCGCGGCGGTCGAGACGCTCCTGGGCCGGCCGATCGCGGGCGACCTCGACCGGCTCGAGCAGCGCGAGCTGGTCGAGCCGACCGGCGCCGGCAGATGCCAGTTCGGGCATGCGCTCCTGCAGGAGGCCGCCTACGGGCTGATCCCCAAGGGCCGCCGCGGCGAGCTGCACGTGCAGCTCGCCCGCTGGCTCGATGCGGACGGCGCGAGCGATGCGGCCGTGGGCGACCATCTGGAGCGCGCCTTCGTGCTGCGAGCCGAGCTGGGCCAGGTGGACGACGCCACGGCTCGGTTGGGCGAGGAGGCGGGCTCGCGCCTCGCGGCCGCCGGCCGGCGGGCGGATGCGATGGGCGATCCGCAGCGGGCGCGGCGGCTGCTCGAGCGCGCGCTCGAGCTCCTGCCCGCCAACGGCCCGCAGCAGGCCGCGGCGATGGTCGAGCTCGCGGCCGCAGCCTGGAACCTCGCTCCGCGAGCGGAGGTGGAACGCCTGCTGACCACCGGCGCCGGTCTGGCCGCCGAGCACGGGCTGCGCGCGCTCGAACTGCGCGCCGACCTGCTCCGCCTCGGAGCGGTCCCGGACGACTCCCCGGACGCATTGACCGAGCACGAGATGCTCGCCCGGACGAACGCGGCGCTCGGAGAGCTCGAGCTGCTCGACGACACGCGCGCTCTCGCGAGCGCCCTCTCCACTCGCGCGAATGTCGAGTGCACTCTCGGCCGGGCCGCCGAGGGGTTCGCGTCCGCAGACCGCGCCCTGCAGGTGCTGCGAGCCGCCGACGAGGACACCGTGTGGGCGCTGGAGAACCTGGTGGAGAGCCTGCTCCTGTCACCGATGCCCGTGCCGGCGGCCGAGGAACTCCTGGGGCGGCTGGTGGACGAGCTCGGCGTACGACCGACCGTCCGGGCCGAGCTCATCACCGGGCAGGCCGAGCTGGCGCTGCTCGGCGGTCGACCCGATGAGGCGTGGGCACTGCTCGACACGGTGCGCGAGATCGAGCGGGATCTCGGACGCGACCTGGACAGGTATCTGCTCCAGCGACGGGGAGTGATGCTCGTCCGGGCGGGACGGTTCGAGGACGCTCGGAGCATGCTCGCCGCGGTGGTCACGCAGATGGACGAGCGCGGCGACCCGTCGGACGACGCGCGGAGCTGGTTGGGGCTCGCAGAGGTGCGCCTCGGAGACGTCGAGCACTCGGCCGCACACACCGCCACCCCACCGCCCGAGGGATACGAGCCGGGGACGCTCGCGCACCTTCTGCTCTCCGAGGTGCGGCTCGCCGAAGGCGATGTGGAGCGCGCCGTGATGCATGCCCGGGAGGCCGTGGACATCGCCGCCGCCGGCGACTGGGTCGTGCTCGACGGCGACGCCCGGCTCACGCTCGCCCGGGCCCTGAGCGCCGCGGGCGATCGGGCGGCGGCGACGGAGCAGGCACGCGCAGCAATCGGGCTCTACACGGTCAAGGGGTACCTGCCGGGGATCGCCACAGCCGAGGCATTCCTCGAGTCGTTGGTCAGCTAACGAGCGGCTCGGGCGAGCTCCGGGACGAAGAGGGCGGCATTGATCGTGCCGACGCCGGACGCCAGGTCATATCCGGGCAGTGCCGGGAAACCCTTGACGTGATTCTGCTTGCCGCCCTGCGGGAAGGCCACCGAGTTGTTGCCGGACGTGACGTCGACGATCCCGGGAGCGCCCGCCGCCGAGAGGGCATAGAGCGCGGGGTTGATCAGCCCGATCGGATGGCCGGCGACCTGGTCGGCGAGCGCGATCACCCCAGCCATCAGCGGCGTGGACTCGCTCGTGCCGCAGGTGACGTACCACCCGGCCGGCTGGCCGCGGAAGCTCTGGTACATGTCGACGCCACCGTTGCAGGCGCCGCTCATCGAGATGTCGGGCACGCCGCGGCGCGCGCCGACGACGCTTGCGACGCCGTTCTGGTACGAGGGCCGGGGGAAGATGATCGACTTGCCGCCGCCGCCCGCGAGCGCGTTCGGCGTGGGCGAGCCGTAGATGTAGTTGAGGGTCGGGACGTTGAAGGTGTCGTTCCAGACCGTGTCGGGCGCGGTGTGGTTGCCCTCGGCATCGAGGTGGAGCTGCGTGCCGCCGACCCCGGTGACGAGCGGATCGCTGTCGGGCCACGACGTGACCGGGAACAGGTAGTAGTCGAACGCGTTGTTGACGTCCGCAGCGCCGCTGTCACCCGACGCGGTGAGGACGGTGATGTGGTGGTGGAACGCGTCGATGTACGAGCCCCGCAGCGAACGCACCTCCCCCGCGTTCGAGAAGGTCTGTTCGGTCGCGCTGAAGCTCTGGGAGATGACACCGCCGATGTGGTGCTTGATGACGTACTTCTCGGCCTTGATGATCGCCGGGAAGCCGGTCGCGCCCTCGTTCTCGACGGTGGGCGTGGCCACGACGACGATCTTCGCGGCGGGCGCCATCACATGGCTGTACTCGACGTCGAGCTCGGTCTCGCCGGCCCAGCCGGCGCGATTGGAGTTCGGCTTGTACGGCGCGACCTTCCCGCCCGGCTCGATCGTGGTGAGCGACGGCGGGGCCGGCAGGCCGAAGGCCTTGTCGAACACGTTGAGGTCGTGACGCAACGTCGGCGATCCGTAGCAGTCGACGATCACGATCGTCTCGCCGCGTCCGTCCGTGCCGCGCGCGAAGAGCGGGCCGAGGTTGTAGGCGCGCTGGATCTGGGCGGGCGCGTAGCAGGCGATGCCTATGGTCTGCTCGCACTCGGCCGTCGTCAGCGGCTTCGATGCGGCTCTGGATGCGTGCACGAACCCGGAATGGAGCGTCACCACAGCCTGCTCGGAGCGGGCCGGCCGGGCGCCGCCGCTCGCCTGCGCAGCGATGCCCAGAACGCCAACCACGGCCGCGACCACGATCGTCGCCAGGATCCCTCGTCGTGCCCCCATGCTTCCCCCTTGTGCCCCCACGCGTGAGGGCGGGACTTTACCAGATACGACCGATCCGGTCGCCGACAAGGAGCGGCCGGGGGCCGTGCGTGGGGGTGCCGCCCGCGAACGGGCGGCACCCCCACCGCTGGTCAGTCGAGGTCGTCCGAATCGGGGGCCGTGACCTTCGCGTGAGCGAAGGGGGCCATGGTGTAGCGCGCTGACATGTGCACCAGCGCCTCACGCTCTGCCGCGATCTCGCCCCGGGTGCGGCTGAAGTCGAACAGCGTCATGAGGTTGCCGATCGCCGGTCCGTTTATCGGCACGTACGGGTTCGACCGGCGTGCAATCGGATTGGGCAGGTTGTCGAGGCTCGTGTCCGACAGCGGCCGCAGGCGCCAGTTCGCCTCGATGAACTTGAGCACGGACACGTGGTCGGCGTAGGTGTGATCGATATGGCCCGGCTTGACCCATGGCGACACCGCGATCATCGGGACGCGGGTGCCGTCACCGAAGAAGCTGGTGGGCTGGATGTAGCCGGAGTCGTAGTAGCCACCGCCCTCGTCCTCGGTGACGAAGATCGCCGTGGAACGCCACAGCTTCGCGTTGTTGGCGACATCGCCGATGACGGTGCTCGCGAACGCTTCGAAGGCGGCCAGGGTCGAGTAGGCCGGGTGGCCGTCGAATGTTCCCTCGGGCTTGACGATCGAGACCGCCGGCAGCGTGCCGGCCTTCGCCTGCTGCTCGAACTGGGCGAACCCGTGCAGGTGCGCCTGACGCTGGGTGGGGCTGGTCATGATCGACGTTGCGTACTGGAACGGGTTGCAGATGTTGCAGTACTGATCGAGGTTGGGGTTGCCGTTGTTCCAGTCCTGGCCGAAGTACCCCCAGCTGATGCTGCGGGCGTTCAACTCGTCGCCGATGGTCGGAAACGTCGTCTGGCTTTGCGGCGGCACCGCGAACGGGCTCGGGTCAGGCGTACCGTTGGCCAGGTAGCCCGGGTTGTAGTTGTTGAGCATGTAGTAGGTGTTCGCGGCGCAGCCCGACGCGGCCTCCGGCCACGTCTGCTTGAGGTAGCCGATGATCGCGCCGACCCCGGGCTGGGACGGATCGGCGCACTTCGAGTACGTCCCTCCCGAGTAGCCGTCCTGGGTGTAGAAGTTGTTCGTCCCGGGCTGTGCATTTGGATTCTCGATCTCGTTCGCCGGCGGGACGGTGGGATCGCCCGCCGAGTTCTGATACGACGCGCCGGTTCCGGTGCCAAGGGCGACGTGGTTGGTGCCGGTGCCCCCCATGACGGCCTGGTGGTAGTTGTCTGACATCGAGAAGTGCTTCGCCAGGAAGTCGAGCACGGGTGCGTCGCCCTGCTGCACGTTGTAGAAGCCCATCGACACGGCTCCCTGGTCGGTGGTGCCGGTCGGCGGCGCCCCGTTCGAGTCGCCGGCGGTGTCGGCGGTCCAGACCCACAGCTTCTTCTGGTTCTGGTTGCTTTGCTGGTTCATCTGGTAGAACCGATGCAGCGGGTCCCCGACGTAGGCACCGTTGTCGCAGGCTTGGAAGTGCGCGTGGATCTGGTTGTACGGCACGTACTTCGTGATCTGGAACGGCGCGTTGGGCAGGTTGGCCGGGAACCGCGAGTCATTGGCGTTCATGGCCTGTCCGCCGTCGCACCTCGGGTCGACGTAGGTCGTGTTTGGCTGGGGCAGCGTCTTGTACGGAGCCACCAGCTTGGGGTTGGTTGAGTAGCCGTCGGCGGCCGTGTCGGTCGCCGTCCACTGGCGGGCCAGTCCAACGTGCGGGCCCGGATCGCCGCTCGCCTTCACGATCCCCTCGGAAAGGAGGTTCTTGACGGACTGGCCATGCGGCGCTTTGTAGGTTGCAAACACGTTGTCGAACGAGTGGTTCTCGCCAACGATCACGATCACGTGCTTGATCGGCGTGGTCGTTGCGGACGCCTTGACGGCGTGTCCGCGACCCACGGCCGAGGCGCTGCTCGTGCCCACGATGCCGGCGATGACCAGGACGGCGGTTGCTGCCGCCAACCGTGGTGGTGGTCGGAACGATCTCACGGAGACTCCCCTCTCATCCTGTGCGCCCGAAATGCGGGCCGTCCACGGGCACAGTTACCCAGCCCGCACCCGACGAGGGTTATCGATTCGAAAACTTCCGGTGAATACGTGGAGACCGCGGCGTCAGCCGAGCAGCGCGTGCACGTGCCCGGCGACGAGCGCCCCACTGCGCAGCGCGCCCTCGAACCAGCCCGCCTGCTCGAACGCCACATCGGATCCGGCGAAGGCGATGCGGCCGATCGGCCGGAACCGCTCGGGATCGACGAGCTCGAGGTGGCCCGCGGGGGCCGTCAGCCAGGTCCCCCTCGATGCGGGGTCGCCGATCCAGTCGTGGCTGGCCCAGTCGACCAGTTCGGCCTCGGGGTAGAACGCGCCCAGCGCGCGCTCGACATCGGCGCGAGCGGCCGGGTCGAACGACTCGTCGGGCCATCCGAAGCCGATCACGAGCGTGACTCCGTCGTGTTCGCGATCGGCATACAGCCAGTTCAACCCCGAAGCGACGCCGGCGGCGACGCCGTGGGGCTCGACGTTGCGGGCCAGCATCAGCACCTTCACGGCGGCGCCGGCGTTGGTGCCGGGCGCGACCCGGGCCCGCTCGGGCAGCGGCGGGGTGACCGCGATCGCCGGCAGGCAGTTGATCGGCACCGCCAGCACCAGGGCCCGGGCCGACACCCGCTCGCCGGTGGACGTCACGCATGCCACGGCATCGGCGCCGTGCTCGATCGAGACCACCGGCTCCCCCATCCGTACCTCGACTCCGGGTGCCTGTGCCAGCGCCTCCGCCAGCCCGCTCCAACCGGCTTCCGGGCCGTGGGCAAGACAGGTCAGGAGCCCGGTGAGCCCGCCGTGCTCTGCGATCGCGCCAAGCGCGTCGCTCGCAGCGCCCTTTTCCGGCGGAGCCCCGCCCATCAGCAGCCACCAGCCGAGCAGGAAGTCGCGCAGCGCCGGGCTGGGATCGAACGTGCCGACATACTCCGCCGCCGACAGCGCGGCGGCAGAGCGGTCGCCCGCCGCGGCCGCCCGCGCATCGCGCTCGACCCGCAGTAGGGCCGCCTCCAACGCGCCCACCTCGGCCCAGGGCACCGGCAGGCCGTGCCGCAGCGTCCCATCGGTGTACCAGCGCGCGTGATCGATCCCGCCGTAGTCGCGTACCGCGAGCCCGTAGCGCTCGAGCTCGCGCCGCACCTCGTGCTGATCGGGCGTGAACCACGAGCCGCCGAGCTCGACCAGGTGCCCGCCGAGCTGCGAGCTGAAGCCGCGTCCACCGACCCGGTCGCGCGCCTCGAACACCAGCACCGACCGGCCCGCAGCGGCCAGGTCACGCGCGGCGCGCAACCCCGCCAGCCCTGCTCCGATCACGATCACATCGACGGCGGTATCGCCGGGCCGCTCTACAGGTGGCAGCTGTTGGCCTTGCCCCAGGCGTCGAGTTTCGCGACCGCCTGCTTCGCGGCCGGCGAGCTGAAGAGCGACGCGTCGGCGGCCAGCGCCGGCCCGGCCTTCTGGATGTTGTACTTGTACTTCGCGAGGATGGTGTTCAGCTTGTTGAAGTCGACGTACAGCAGCTGCAGACTGGGTTTGATGTCGGACGGCGCCACGGCCACCACGGCCGAGAAGTCCTGCCCGAGCTTGGTGTAGAACGCCTTCAGGCCGGCCGGTCCCGCCGAGAGGTCGGCGAGCATCGCAGCCTCCTTCGGCTCCTGTGCCTTCCACTTCTTGGCCAGGCCGCAGAAGCTGGAATCAGAGATTCCGGAACCGCCCGAGCTGGTCGTGGGCGTGGATGTCGCCGGCGAGCTGCCGCCGCCACCACCACCCGCGGTGCTGGTCGAGGTCGACGGGCTCGACGAGCTGCTCCCGCATGCGGCGGCCAAGACCAAAACCGCGGCGGCACACGCGACAGTCAGCAAGCGACGTTGCAAGCCATTCCCCATGACGCAGACACTGTACCCGCAGGATGCTCCTCGGTCAACGGATAATTTGTCCAGCGGCCGGCACGGCGACCGTCACCGGTCGGCCGAGCGCTCGACCGGCTCGGTCGGCCGTAGCCACAGGCTCACATGGCTGGGATGCATCGTCGATCCGACGATGCCGAGCACGTCGGCATGGAGGCTGTCGAGGTCGATCTGGCGGCGCAGCCCGCTGCTGAACGCCTCGAGCGTCTCGGCGACGTCGTACTTGGCGCGGTAGAAGCGGCGATCGACCGTGCGCTGGATGCGTGTGCGCAGCGGCTGGAATGCGGCGGCGACCGCGAGGGTCGAGAGCGTCACCGCGATCGCGCCCGACTGCCCGGTCGCCGTGCGCGCGATCCATCCCAGCGCGGCGATGCCGCCCAGGTAGAGCAACGCCAGCATCGCCACGAGGGTGGCGTAGACAAGCGTCTTCTGGATGATCACGTCGATCTCGAACAGGCGATAGCGAAGCACGGCAAACCCGATCGCGACCGGCACCAGGAAAAAGCTGAAGAGCGCGATGTCCTGGAGCAGGCTGAGCCACACCGGCGTCGCCGAGTGCAGGGTGAGCGCGATCGACACGGGCGCGACAATGGCATAGATCAGCGCGACGGTCGCGGCGGCCGCCACGAGCCACTTCGCCTGCAGGCGCTCGACGCCGTGCGAACGGCGATAGCGCAGAATCAGGCTCAGGGCCGACAGCGCCATGCACACCGGAATCAGGATGATCGATGCGTGGGCAATCCCGATCACGGTCGAGAGCGACGAGATTCCGAGCGGATTGGTCGTGTGGGGATAGCCGATGTTGCCCATCGTCCCGGGCGTGAGGGTCAGCGACACCGTTCCGACGACAATCGCCGCCGCACTGATCCACGCCACCCATCGCCACCGAGGCGTGAGGAGGTGGCCGTCCGGGAAAAGCAGGATCAGAAACGTGCCCGAGAGCCCGATCGGCGGCACCCAGAAATTCCCGGCGATCGCCGCGATGCCTGCCGCGAACGGCACTGACCCGGGATGCAGGAGCAGGCCGTAATCGGAGTAGTCGGAGTTCGCAATTGCCCAGGCGAGCCCGATCCCCAGGAGCAGCCATCCGATGGCGTTCCCGGGGCGGCGGGTGGCGATCATCACCCCCACCACCGAGAACGTGAGCAGGCTGAGCAGGAACGCCCCTTCCAGCCAGACGGCGCTGCCTCCGCCCGACCAGCCCGTGGACTGGCTGGGTAGTTTGCTGGTCGGAAAGGCGAGGGCGAAGATCGCCGCGTAGACGACCAGCGTCACGGCGAACGTCCCCCATGCGGTTGCCCTCGCGACCCTCGGGTTCATCGCATCCTTCCGCTCACTCGCACACTATCGCCGACGAGCGTTCCGGGACCGTTACGGAGGCGTCAGGGGCGAGTCGCAGACCGGCCGCCACGAGCATCCCGCCCAGGCGGCGACGCATCTGACCTGTGCGGCGGGCGGCGCCTGATGCATCGGTGCGCAGGAGCGCGAAGCGCTCGGCGGCGAGGATCGTCCGTAGCTGGGTGTCCGTCTGCGGCATCTGCACACCTCTTTCGATCTGAAGTATCTTTACGTGGAGAGAATCTAGCAACAAGATCTCTCGACGTCAAACGAATATGTGCGACACTTCCAGCCGATGACCGCAAAGGGCCAACCCCGAGACCACGTCGACCGGTTCCTCGAGACGATCAATCTCGTGCTCCCGGACCTCGACCTCGAGGTCGAGGGCATCGTCGATCGGATCTCGGGCATCAGCCGCCGCCTGCACCGCACGATGGACGAGACGCTTCAGGAGTTCGGCCTCGACTCGGCCGAGCACAAGGCGCTGTCGGTGCTGGCCCAGGCCGGACCGCCGTATCGCAGCACGCCGGGGCGGCTGGCGGAGCGGATGGATCTCTCGAGCGGGGCGATGACGAACCGCCTCGACCGGCTCGAACAGGCCGGCCTGGTCCGGCGCCTTCCCGACCCCGGCGACCGGCGCCGGGTCGTCGTCGAGCTCACCGACCACGGCCGGGAGACGTATCGGGAGGCCGTCGGCGTGCAGGCCAAGAAGGAAGCGCTGGTGACCGCCGCGTTGAACGAGCGGGAGAAGGCGCAGCTGAACAACCTGCTGCGCCAGCTGATGCTGGAGTTCGAGCGCCGCGAGCAGGCGGCGAGCGCCGGAGCCGGCGGCAGCCGGCCGTGACGGTGGACGTCCGCACCGAGATCGAGATCGACCGGCCCGTCGCGGAGGTGGCCGGGTACGCCGCCGATCCCGACAACGTCACCGCCTGGTACGCGAACATCACGTCGGTCGAATGGAAGACCGAGCGGCCGCTCGCGGTGGGGACGCAGGTTGCCTTCGTCGCCGAGTTTCTCGGCCGCCGCGTCGTCTACACGTATGAGATCCGGGAGTTCGAGCCCGGGCGGCGGCTGGTCATGAGCACGGCGGAGGGCCCGTTCCCCATGGAGACGACGTACACCTGGGAGGCGGCGCCCAACGGCGGCACCCGGATGACGCTGCGAAACCGGGGCGAGCCGTCGGGCTTCGCGAAGATCGCGACGCTCATGATGGCCCGCTCGATGCGGCGCACCAACCGCAAGGATCTCCGCAACCTCAGGCGGGTCCTCGAGTCGCGATCATGAGAGCACGGCGCACAGCCGGGCCTACCATGCCTGGGCGCGCCCCCCGTTTCAGGCTCGTGAGCCGGGTGGGCCACCGCGGGAACGCCACCTCGCTACCGGAAGGCGGCGAGCGGGGCCGCTGACCAGGCCGGTGCACGACCACTGCCAGACGTCACGCTCGCCGATCTCTGCCTCCCCGGGAACGAACACCCACTCGTGCACGGTGCGCATCTTGCAGATGGCGCAGAAGCGCTGCGTGGTTGTTGCTTCGGACAGCGGATCCCGGACCACATGGACTCCTCTGTTTCGCAGGCTGACGGCATACAACCGTGGTGGTGTGGTCGGCTCGGGCATCAATCGTCTCCGCATGTTGAGCAGTCTTGATATAGCAGTCCAACCAATACGCTAGGGCATCGTTTGATGCCGAACGGTGTCGATATGGATAGTCCCCGGTGAACAAGCAGTAAACCCGTCCGGCGACGCGGAAGACGGCCGGTTCACACCCCATCCGAGTGGGTAGCGTGACAACGCAATCGAGCATGGGGAGGGGATCGTGAAGGACCATCTGGTGCGGCCACGTCGCAGGTTCTGGGCACTCGGAATCGGAGCGGTGATCGCGGCGGGCGTCGTGCTCTCGGCCACCGCGGGAGCGTCGCTCGAGCATCGCTCGCCGCGACACGCCGGCACGGCGGCCGTCGATACGAAGGTGCCGGTGAAGCACGTCTGGATCGTGGAGCTCGAGAACGAGTCGTCCGCCCAGACCTTCGGCAAGCCCTCCAACGATCCGTATCTGGCGCGCACGCTTGTCGCCAAGGGGGCGCTGCTTCAGAACTACTACGGGATCGGGCACGACAGCCTCGACAACTACATCGCCGAGGTCAGCGGCCAGGCGCCGAACTTCCAGACCGGTCAGGACTGCGAGTACTTCACCCGGTTCTTCGCATTCGAGGGGGAGACGTTCGACCGCTTCACAAAGGACGGCCAGCTCTCGGGCGACGGCTGTGTGTACCCGCAGGTCATCCACACCATCGGGAACCAGCTCACCGACCACGGGCTCACGTGGAAGGCCTACGAAGAGGACATGGGGATCGACCCGCACCGCGACGGCACGGTGATGACCGCCACCGGGCCTGCCTGCGGCCACCCGCGCCTGAACGCGATCGACCTGACCGACACCACCGGCCCGGCCAACGACAGCTACGCGACCCGGCACGACCCGTTCGTGTACTTCCAGTCGGTCATCCGAAACCAGCGCTACTGCGACGCCCACGTCGTCACGCTGGCGCCGCTGGCCGCCGATCTCGCGGGTGCGACCCCGAACTACTCGTTCATCGCGCCGAACACGTGCCACGACGCGCACGACACCCCGCGCTGCCAGGACGGCGAGCGCGGCGGCATGGTGCAGGCCGATCGCTTCCTGGAGGAGTGGATTCCGCGGATCATGGCCTCGCGGGCCTACCGCAGCGGCGGCCTGATAGCGATCGTGTTCGATGAGTCCGGCGACGACACGAACGCCGGCGCGTGCTGCGGCGAGCGCCTGAGTCTGGGCTACGCGGATCCGTCGCATCCCAACGCCAACGAACCGGGCCTCTTCGGCCCGGGCGGTGGCCGCACCGGAGCGCTCCTGCTCTCGCCGTTCATCCGCGGCGGGACGGTGAGCACGGTGCCGTACAACCACTACTCGCTCCTGCGCAGCATCGAGGGACTGTTCCACCTCCACTACCTTGGCGACGCCCGCCAGCCCGGCGTGACCGCGTTCGGCAAGGACGTCTGGACGAACCTCGGGGCCGCGCATGGGTCGTAGCCGGAGCCGCTCCGAACGCAAGTTTCGGGAGTTGTAAGTTCCGCGACAGGAGCCGGTAAGACCGCCCTCTCTACGGTGCGAACTCCTGCAGGCAACCCGAAGGAGAGCACAATGCGTAGGAGCACCCGAGTGACATCAATGGCCGTGCTTGCGGCGGCGGTCATGGCGTCGGCCGTCGCGTCCGGCACGGCCTCGGCGGCGGCGCGCGTCGTCGGTCATGTGTACGTGAACGACAACACCGCCGGCACGAATACGATCGGCGCGTTCGACCGCCACGCGGATGGGACGCTGACGCCGGAGGCCGGGTCGCCGTTCCCGGCCGGCGGCGCCGGGACCGGTGCCGGCATCGGCTCCCAGGGGGCGCTCCAGGTCGCCGACAACGGCCGGTTCCTGCTCGCGGCCGACGCCGGCAGCAGCCAGATCTCGGTGCTGCGCATCGGATCCGACGGCCGGCTGACGCCGGTTGCGGGCAGCCCGGTCTCCTCCGGCGGCCTCGAGCCCGTCTCGATCGCCGTCCACCACCACCTCGTCTACGTCGCAAACGACGGCGCCGGCGGCAGCAACTACACCGGGTTCCGGCTCACGGGGTCGGGCCGGTTGCATCCACTGGCCGGCTCCACCGTCGCGCTGCCGGACACCGCCCAGCCGGGCGATGTGCTGTTCAACTCGACCGGCACGAACCTGGTCGGCACCCGGGTCGGGACGTCCCAGATCGACAGCTTCAGGGTTGGGTCGAACGGACTTCTGACCGCGGCCGCGGGCTCGCCGTTCGCCGCGCAGGGCCTCGGCCCCTTCGGGAGCGAGTTCCGGCCGACGAATCCCAGGCAGCTGTTCGTCTCGAACGCCCACGGCGGAACCAACGCGGGGACCGTCTCGGCCTTCCGCGTCGCACCGAGCGGCAACCTGACGTCCATCGGGGCGTCCCCGTTTCCTGATCTCCAGACGGCCCCGTGCTGGGTCGAGATCAGCCACGACGGCCGCTATCTGTTCACGGTCAACACGGCCGTGCCGAGCATCTCCCGGTACCGGATCGCGGCCAGCGGCCGGCTGATCCTGCTCGGCACGAGCGCGTTCAACCTGCCCGGTGGCCTCGGCCCGGTTGACGCCCGCCTCGCCCCCGACGGCCGCACGCTCTGGGTCGTCGACGCCGGAGCCGCCAAGGTGAGCGGCTTCAGGGTCCGCGGCGGGAACCTGACCGAGCTCCACTCCTCCCCGACCTCACTGCCGGCGGGCGCGACGCCCTTCGGCATCGTCGTCAACTAGCCGGAACGACCGGTGGGGGCGGGCCCGGGTGGCCCGCCCCCACCAGGAATCGTGGAGCCCGGCGGCCACCGGTGTTAGCCTCCATCTCGCCGATTCACCAGGGCACTTGACCAGGGCAACGAGAGGGGTGGATCCGATGGCGTTTCACTACGGCAAGCGGCCGGCGACGGCCGACCCGCGCGACCTGAAGTTCTCGACCTACCGGACGGCGGCGCTCCCGGCTCCGCCCGCCGAGTGGGGGTTCGACAACGTGGTCGCGGCGAGCGGGTGGGGCATGCTCGGCAACGACACGGTGGGCGATTGCGTCTGGGCCGGCTTCGCCCACGAGGACATTCTGACCAGCACGGTCGCCGGCCACTCGGCCGCGTTCACCGACGAGGGCGTGCTGTCGGACTACTCGGCGGCAACCGGCTACGTCCCGGGCGACGAGAGCACCGACAAGGGCACGAACGTCCGCGACGGGCTCGGCTACCGGCGGTCGACAGGGATCGTCGACGCGGCCGGCCAGCGGCACAAGATCGGCGCGTATCTCGCGCTCGACGTGACAAAGATCGCCGCGGGCGACTTCAGCGAGGTCGCCGAGGCCGTGTACTTGCTCGGCGCCGTCGGGATCGGAATCCAGGTGCCGCAGTCGGCCGAAACCGAGTTCTCGGAGCACAGGATGTGGTCATACGTCCCGGACTCACCGAACGCCGGCGGCCATTACGTGCCGGTGATCGCGCACCGCAAGCACGTCGAGTGCGTGACCTGGGGCCGGGTGCAGCCCGTGGGCACGCGGTTCCTCGAGCACTACGTCGATGAGGCCTGGGCAATCGTCTCGCCCGACTTCCTGAACTCGGCGGGGGAGTCGCCGCAGGGGTTCGACCTGGCGCAGCTCACCGCTGACCTCGCAGAGCTCTAAACCGTGGCGGAGGAGTGGTTCGCGGCTCCGGCGATACGGATCGATTCCGCCTTCGCGGCGGCCGTCAGGGTGGCCGCGATCCTGCCCTGCGCGCGGGCGGACAGGTGGGAGTGGAGCGGAACGAAGGCGATCAGGATGCCGAAGACGGGTCCCTCCGGCCAGCTCAACTGATAAAAGGCGCGGGTTTCGGTCTTCACGTACGCGTAGCGCGTGCCGGCCGGCGCCCCCGCCGGCGCCGCAAGATCGTGACTGTTGTCTCCGGGCACCGGTGCACCCTCCAGCACCCAGATCCGCCGCATCGCCGCGGGGCTCCGAAACAGGTTGGCATCGCTGAAGACGACCGGTGCGCCCTTCGTCGCGGATACGAGGGTCGAGTGGTCGCTCGCCACCCAGTTGGCGGTCACGAGCCGCTTCACAAGCGCCGCCTGCGGAGAACCCGGAGGTGGCAGCTGCTCGGCGAGCACCTCGGTGCCCGTGCTCTGGACGTGATAGCCCCTCAGGTCGCCGTCGGCGAGCACCATACGATCGACCCGCGCCTGGCCCCTGGCGGCGGGTGTCGACCCGGAACTCGAGCCGGACGACCCGCACGCAGTCGCAAGCACCACGAGCACTGCAACACACACGCCTCGCACAATCACGTCATGTGCGGTAGCGACCAGGCTTCGGCGCCTTGTGCTCGTAGACGATGGTGACGGGCGAGCCTCCCCAGGACGAGTGCGCTTTCGCCTCTCGCTGAGCGGTCTTCCGAGTTGCAAACGGCCCGATGCGTTCTTCCACACCGTCGACGTCCAGCACAGCAAACCAGTGACGATATGGCAATCGTCCTCCCTCGGGCCTTCATGGTAGCACTACGAGAGCTGACTAAACGGTGGCGACAGCCGAGGGGTCGTGACGCGCCTCGCGGACGAGCAGATAGGCGACGGCGGTGATGAGCAGCGCGTTCACCGCGTGCAGCCCGCCCACCCAAGGCGCGGTCCCCGACCCGATCAGCCCGAGCACGAGCTGGACGATCATGAGGCCGAAGAGGGCGCCGCTCAGCCTGGCGGCCCGGGGCGACCACCGGCCGACGGCGGCGACGATCAGGATCACCAGCGCCAGCACGACCATCAGGCTGCCCAGGATCGCGTGCGGGCCGAAGTTGCCATCGCTGTATTTCTTGTTGTGGATGGTGGTGAACGCACCCAACCCCGCGAGAAAGAACTGGACGACGACCAGGCCGGCAAACAGGTGGGCGAGGCCTCCGTGGAGAGATCGAGCGGCGTGCATACGGCTCCCTTCCTTCTCGAATCGCGGTGGCGCATCGATCCTAACGAGATCGCGGGAACTCTCGCACGGGGACCGTTCCGGGAACGTTACGACTGCTACACTCTGGACGTCGGTCCAACCGAGGCGAACCCTCTGTCCGAACCGACCCGGGATTTGCCGGCCGCCCGCATCTGGCCGACGGGAGTGCGTCGACCATGAACGGGACGACGACCGCACGAGGGTCAACACGGCCGAGCATTTGTGCCGCCGCGCCGGTTGCCGTCGTCAACGCCACGGGGCTACGCCGGCGGCGTCTGTCGCAATCATGGTGGACCGGAGGAGAACATCGTGGTCGTTTTGTCTCTCGTCATCGCGGTGATCGTGCTGACGTTCGGAACTCAGTACTGTTTAGATAACATGAAACGTTATGAACGCGAGCACATCCGGGTCGATGACAGCTCGCACTGACACTACAAACGGCGACGCCGATAGCCGGGAGAACCCGCGTCATGCCGACTGGGCGTGGTTGACTGACTCGCACTTCTCGCCCCACCAGTACACGGTTGACGCCGCCGGTCTCGCACACGCGTCCACCGCGCTGGGTCATCGCGACAGCACCTTCGCGGCGTTCGCAGACCAGTCCGACGTCACCCCCGCCTGGCAGAGGTGGATCGATCGGGCCGGCCGCGACGCCCACGAGCAGCGTGCCGTCGTTCACTACCTGACCCTGGCGCTCGACCCGCCCCGGCACGCCGGCAAAAGCGAACGGAGCCCCGCATGAACGCCACCCCGAGCGCCGACGCCTGCCCCGGATGCGGCACGATCGTCGCCGCCATCTGGACGCACACGAGCGGTGCGTCCGCCCAGGAGGCCGACACCCAGGGCAACACGTGCCCCACGTGTGGCGCCCGCCTGCGCCGCAGCGTCGGCGACGGCTGGACCGTGACCCCCGCCTGAGAACCGCTAGGTGATGGTGTCGAGGACGGCGAGCACGCGTTGCATGAGCAGCTTCGCGGCGGCCTCGTCGTAGTCGGGCAGGCTCTGGTCGGCGAACAGGTGCCGATCGCCGGGGTAGAGGTAGAGCTCGGCGGTCGGAATCGTCGCGGCGAGCTCGCGGGCAACGTCGAGATCGCCCTCCTCGACAACCAGCTCATCGGCGTCCATCATGTGGATCTGCAGCGGCACGCCCTGCGGCCACGGGCAGTCGAACGCCGAGGTCGGGATCGCAGCGTGAAATAGCAGTGCGCCCCTCGCGCCCGGTCGTGTCTGGGCGAGCATCTGCGCCGGCAGCGCGCCGAGCGAGAACCCGGCATAGACGAGGGCGTTCGGGAGGCTGTCGGCCGCCAGCTGGCCGCGCTCGACGATCGTGTCGAAGCCGATCTGCTCGGCGTACCCAACGCCGTCGATGAGCTCCGTGAACGTCCTGCCGTCGTAGAGATCCGGCGTGTGCACCACGTGCCCGGCTGCGCGAAGCTCGTCGGCGAAGGAGATGCACCCGGCCGTGAGTCCCTGGGCGTGATGGAAGAGCAGAAGCTCAGCCATGTGGGCGCCAGTCTACCCGGCGCGAGTGGGAGAATCCGCGCATGCGGGCATTTGTGAACCCGGGTCTGCGCACGTCGGCCGTGCCCGCCCCGAGCACCGACGCGATCGGATTCCACGAGGCGTTCCCGGGCTACCGGCCGACGCCGCTGCGACCGCTCACCGGGGTGGCCGCCGAGCTCGGCCTCGGCGCGGTCGTGCTCAAGGACGAGTCCGACCGGCTGGGGCTGCCGGCATTCAAAGTTCTGGGAGCGTCCTGGGCGGTCGAGCGAGCGCTGCGGGAGCGGCCCGAGACGCACATGCTCGTCGCCGCCAGCGCGGGCAACCACGGCCGAGCCGTCGCCCGCGTCGCGAAGCTGCGCGGCCTGCACTGCCGCATCTATCTCCCCGCCCGCTCGGCGGCGGCACGGGCCGAGGCGATCGCCGGCGAGGGGGCCGAGGTGGACGTGACGGCCGGCAGCTACGAGGACGCCGTGGGCCGGGCCGTCCGCGCCGGCCGGGAGCCGGGCGTGATCGCCATCGCGGATGTCGGTGAGTCCGGGCCGGCGCACTGGGTCATCGATGGCTACCAGACGCTCTTTGCCGAGATCGAGGCCGGCGGCGGCTGCGACGTGCTCGTCGTGCCCGTGGGCGTCGGCTCGCTCGCGGCCGCAGCGGCCCGCTACGGCGCGCGCGCCGGGGTCGCCGTCGTCGGTGTGGAGCCGGTCACGGCGGCCTGCCTGACCGCCTCGCTCGCCGCCGGGACGCCGACCGCGGTGGCCAACCCGGGCACCAGCATGGCGGGACTCGACTGCGCCGAGATCTCGCCCACAGCCTGGCCGTCGCTCCGTGACGGTGTCGCCGGAATGGTGACGGTGACCGACGCCGAGGCGCAGGCCGCAATGCGCGAACTCGCCGCCGCCGGCCTCGTCATCGGCGACTGCGGCGCCGCGTCGCTCGCAGCGCTGCGGGCGCTCGCAACCCGGCCGGACGCCGCCGCATTGCGTGGCGCCGTCGGCCTGGGGTCGCACAGCCGGGTGGCGCTGATCGCCACGGAGGGCGCGACCGACCCGTCGGCCTACGAGAACGCGGTCACGGCGTGACGACGCCGCTGGCCGCCCAGGCCCACGTCCGCAGCGTGAACGGCCCGTCGCCGAGGAGCGTGCGGCAGCCCTCGCGGAGCGCATTTCGCCCGCCCACGTCGAGGCTCTCCATGTAGGCACCCACGGGCCCGCCCCCATGGCCGAACGGCTCCCACCAGTCGTCGAACGTCGGGTGCTCGATGGTCGCCGAGAGCTCGGTCTGAGTGATCTCGCCCAGGCCCGCCTGGGCAAGCAGATCGGCGAGTTCGCCCTCACGGGCGCCGACGAGCGGGCGACGGTTCATCGCGCCGGGATCGAGCGCTACCGCGGCCTTCCAGAACGGCGAGATCGGCGCCCGCCCCCCGGCCAGATCCCACATCGAGAGGGCGACGACGCCGCCCGGCCGGGTCACGCGTGCCATCTCCCCCACGCCGGCCACCGCGTTCTCCATGAAGCTCACGACCAGCTGGGCCAGGGCGGCGTCGAAGGTCGCATCCGCAAACGGGAGCTGCTCCGCCGCGCCCCGGCGGACGTCCACATCCGGATGGCGCTCCTGCATCGCTGCGACGAACGACTCGGATGGGTCGATCGCGGCGACCGCCTCCGGGCCGAGCCGCGAGACGAGCTCGGCCGTGAGCATCCCCGTCCCGCAGCCGACATCGAGCGCCCGCTGGCCCGCCGCAACGCCGGCCAGATCGGCGAGCTGCGGAGACAGCAGCACCGAGTAGCGGCCCATGAACCGGTCGTATGCATCGGCGGCGACGTCGAAACTCATCTCGCCACGGTAACACGCCGCCGCCGTCAGGCTGCGAAAAGGCCCTCGCTTCTCCAGCGGCGACTCGGCTCGACCGACGCGCCGAGCTCGCCCGTCTCCGGGTCGATGCGCGGTCGACGCCGCGTCAGCCTCGAGGGCGGCTCGTCGGGCGGCTCTACGATCGTGACACCTCGGACGCCACCGTCGAGAGCGGCTCGGCCAGTGCGTCGACCTCCCGCGCGAGCGCCAGCCGGTCCTTTGGGGTGAGGGCGCCGTACCGGGCGAACCCGAGCCTGGTCGGGCGCTGGTAGATGTCGAGGGTGCGCTCGACGTCGGCGAAGCGCAGCTCGATGGTGTGCACGAGGTTGCGGTTGCCGGTGTGGCGAAGCGCCGGGGCGAGCAGCTCGAAGGCGGTGCGCGCTCCCTGCAGGTTGCCCTGGAAGTCGGACAGATCGGTGTGCGAGTAGCGGTCCTCCTCACCGGTGATCTTCGAGTTCGCGACCTCGTTCAGGAGCTCGACGGAGCCGTTTGCGAGCTGGGCCGGCTGGTAGGTGAGAGTCTGGACGCGGTGGTAGAGGGTGGTGACGTCGGCCAGGAGCTTGGTCGCGTACACGCCCGTGCCGGCGGTCGTGTTCCTCACCCACAGAATCTGCTCGATGCGGTGAAAGCCGGTCCACCGGGAGGGGCTGGCGACGTCGTTGATGCGGCCGTCGATCTCGAGGTCCAGGGAGCCGAAGCTCTCGGCCACCGGCTCGATCGCCTCGTAGTGGATCCGGGTGGGGCCGAACAGAAGCTTCGCCTGCCGCAGATGGCCCGCGCGAAGCGCCGTCACGAACTCCGCGGTGCCCGCGAGGAGGTTCGAGGTCTCGCCGATCACATAGCTCTGGTAGCCGGCGGTCGCCTTTGCGAGCAGCGCGGCGGTGGGCCCGGTCGCAGCGGCGACCGTGTGCCCGGTGACGTGCAGGACGCCGTGCGGGGTCGCCGTGCCGTTCGGGCAGTTGAGCGTGTAGTCGCCCGGCTGGAGGGTGAGCGAGAACGCGCCTCCGAGCCCCGGCACCACGTTCTCGCGCTCGCCCAGGATGATGTTGTGCTCGTTCAGCAGCTCGAGCTCGGTCACCTTCGCGCTGCCCGAATTCTGCACGACGAACCTGAACGTCCCGGCCGGGGCGGTCAGCTTGGCCGGCGTGCAGCCCACGTCGCTGAGGGTGATGTTCAGCGTATGCGAGCCCGCCGGGCCCGCCGCGGACTTCGAGCCCCCGCAGGCGCTGGCGGCGAGAGCGAGCGCCGCGACCACGGCCGCGGCGACGAGGCGGACGGGCACGCGGCGCGGCGCCAGCACGTAGGCCAGCATCGGCACGGCGTAGAGCGCCCACCCGAGCATCTCCCCGACGGTCGGCTGCGGCTGCACACCGAGCACCCCGGTGACGAGCGAGCTCGTGACGGTGCCGGGACGCACGAGCCAGGTCAGGTCAACCGGGGTCGCCTGGAGGCTGTTGAACCAGGTGGCCTCGTGGGCGGTGTGGATCGCGCTTGCGACCAGCCCCGCGGCGACCAGCACCAGGATCGCCGCGGTGACCCGGAAGAAGCGGCCCAGATTGATGCGGATGCCGCCCCGGTAGATCCCAAAGCCGATCGCGGCCGCCACCAGGATGCCGAGCGCCGCGCCCAGCCCGGCCGCCCTCGAGTCGCCCGAGGCCTGGAACGCGGCCAGCATGAAGACCGCCGTCTCCATGCCCTCGCGCATCACCGCGAAGAAGGCCATCGCCACGAGCGCCCAGGCGGAGCTCTGCGCCACGGCGGCGGCCGCGCTCGTGCGCAGATCGGCGGCGAGCGTCCGCGCGTGGCGGCGCATCCAGACGATCATGAACGTGACCATGCCGACCGCAGCCGTGGCGACGACGGTCTCGAGCGCCTCCTGCTGCTGCCACGGCAGCGCTTCGTCGAGCGCCTGGAGGCCGACGGCGACCGCGACGCACAGCACCAGCGCGAGCCCGACCCCCGCCCACATCGCGCGCAACGCCGCGCGGTGGCCGCCCTGGCGCAGGAACGCCGCGACGATGCCCACCACGAGCGATGCCTCCACGCCTTCACGAAGGCCGATGACGAATGTCGGCAGCACGCCGCCTCCCACCTGTTCGACGACTTAGGGCGCCCTAAGTATGCCGGGGGAGTGTAGCCCGCGTCAAACGCAGTGGCCGGGGTCGCGCCGGCGTGAAATACTCGGCCGCCACAACGGAGGAGACCGAATGCCGTCGGATGCAATGGGGCGAGGGTGGGCAGATGTCCTCTCTGAGATCCCGCTCTTCGCAGGACTCTCCAAGCGCCACCTGAACAAGATCGCGGGCCTGGCCAAGACCCGCCGGTACACACGCTTCACGAGCATCGTCCGCGAGGGTGAGCGCGGGGACAGCTTCTACGTCATCCTGGACGGGACGGTGCTGGTGAAGCCGCCCGGCAAGCGCTCGGTGCGGCTCAAGCCCGGCGACTGGTTCGGCGAGATGGCGCTGCTCGACGGCGCGCCTCGCACCGCCACCGTCGAGGCCCAGGACGAGGTGTTCGTGATGATGCTCGGACGGGCCGCGTTCCAGAAGGCGGTCGTGGCCGACCCCAAGATCGCGATGGAACTGCTGCGCACCCTGGCCGCCCGCCTGCGCGCCGCCGAGCGCTCCCCCTCGTACTAGATGATTGGTTCCACGCCCCCGCGCGCCTGAACGCCCATCTCTGGTGAGTTGGCGGTCGGTGGCGGGGCTGCGCCTGCGAACCTTCGCCTCGCCCCGGCCACCGGGGAAAGTCCCCGAACGCCCGCCGTGACACTTCCGTCACGCAACTCGACCGGGGACTGTCCCCGGTCCCGGCGGCGTCCCGGCTCGGCTAGGGGATGGCGGCCAGCTCGGCGGGCGTCAGCCGCCACTCGCCGGCCGCCGCGTTCGCCGCCACCTGCTCGGGGCTGGTGGCGCCGGCGATCACCGAGGCGACCCCGGGGCGCGAGGCCAGGCCGGCGATCGCGAGCTCGAGCAGACTGTGGCCGCTCGAGCGGGCGTACTCCTCGAGCCGGTCGACCTGGGCGAACACGCTCGCGGATGCCTCGACCTGGTCGGTCACCTGCACGCCGTCGATCGTCGCCGCCTTGCCCGCGTGGCGCGTGCCCGGCGGCGGCGGCGCGCCGGGCCGGTACTTGCCCGTCAGGAGCCCGGCCGCGAGCGGGTAGTACGGCACGAAACCGATGCCAAGCTCGAGGCAGCGCGGCAGCAGCTCGCGCTCGGGCCCGCGCTCGAGCAGCGAGTACTCGTTCTGGAGCGCCGCGACGGGCGCCGCCCGCGCCGCCTCGTCGAGCTGATCGAGCGTGAGGTTGGAGACCCCGATCGCCCGCACCTTGCCTTCCGAGACGAGCTCGGCCATCGCCGCGAGTGTCTCGCCGAGCGGCGTCACCTCGTCGGGCCAGTGGTAATAGAGCAGGTCGACATGGTCGGTCTGGAGGCGCTCGAGCGACCGCTCGAGCGCGAGCCGGACGTACGCCGGCGCCCCTCGCGCCGTTGCGCCGTCGCCCATGTCGCCGCCGAACTTGGTGGCGAGCACCACCCGCTCGCGCCGGCCGCGCAGGAGGTCGCCGAGCATCCGCTCGCTCGCGCCCTGCCCGCCGTAGATGTCGGCCGTGTCGAAGAACGTGATGCCGGCGGCGATGGCCGCGTCGACCACGCCGCGCGTGCGCTCGAGGTCGAGCCTGCGGCCGAAGTTGTTGCACCCGAGCCCCACGCGAGAGACCCGAAGCGGACCGAGCGACACCTGCTCCATGCGCGCAGTCTAGATCGCTCTCCGATCCCCCGCCCGGGGGATCGCCGGCCGTGCGGGGGAGGCGGAAACTCGACGTGTCCCCCCATCCGGCATCGTCGCCGTCCAGTCATGTCAGGGCACACGACGGCGACGGTGATCGGAGCGGGTTTCGGCCGTGCGCGGCCACGTGTCGGGGTTCACCGGCCCAACCGATCTCCAACCTGGGAGCCAAACGGCCGCGTATACTCATCCGACCCGTGCCCCAGCGATCCTCGTCGTGGTGAAGCGCCGCGGCGAACCAGGAGCCGATTGGAAACCCAGACTCCGCCCATAGGCCCGGGCGATGGAGATCCCCCCCGGCGCGCAGTGAAGATGTCTGTCTACGGCGGTGAGCCGCCGAAGCCTCCCCGGCGTCGCGGCCGGCGTCGTCGCCTACCCCGCTGGGCCCGCTACACCCTGTCGGTGCTCGGCCTGCTGCTGGTCGTCGTGCTGGCCGCGGGCGGCTACGAGTTGTGGTACCTGAACCACATCTACAACAAGGTCACGAAGCTGACCGGCGTCGACGTGAAGGCGTCCCACAAGCTCGCCGCCAGCATCCCCACGTCCAGCGAGCCGATCACGGCGCTTCTGATCGGCTCCGACCATCGCGCCGACGGGGCGACCGGCAAGAACGGCCTCTCGGACACGCTGATGCTGGCGCGGATGGACCCGCAGCACCACATGGTCTCGCTGCTCTCGATCCCGCGTGACCTGTGGATGCCGAGCCTCGACAACAAGATCAACTCGGCCTACTCCGAGGGCGGCGACGCGGCCTCGCTCGCGGCGGTCGAGCTGGTCACGGGGGTGAAGCCGAACTACCTCATGAACGTCGACTTCTCGGGGTTCCAGAAGCTCGTGGACACGCTCGGCGGCGTGTACCTGAACGTCGACCAGTACTACTACAACCCGCTCGCCCAGTCGCAGTACACGGGCTTTTCGGCCATCGACATCAAACCCGGCTACCAGAAGCTGAACGGCGCCGACGCGCTGGCCTTCTCGCGCTACCGGCACACCGACGACGACTTCCACCGCCAGGCCCGCCAGCAGATGTTCCTACGCGCCTTCGAGGCCCGGGCGTCGTCGCGGTTCCACGGCATCTCGGTGACCGACATCCCGTTCATCAACACGATGCTCGGGGCGATCTCCGACAGCGTCACGATCGTCGGCCCCGGCGGCCACGCTCCCAGCCCGAGGACACTGCTGACCTTCGCGGCCACCGCCTATCAGGCCCGGTCACACGTCGTCAGCATCCACCTCGGCTGGACGCCGTACAACGCGCCGGACGGCGCCGACGCGGTGCAGGTGACCAACTTCCCCCAGGCCATCTACCAGTGGAAGCATCCCTGGCTGATCTCCCGCGCCGCCTCGACGCTGCCATCGGGCAAGCACAAGCCCACCGCCAAGGCCTGGAAGCCCTCCGTCGCTCCGGCGGGGGTGAAGGTGGTCGTGCTCAACGGAAACGGCATCGCCAACGCGGCCGCGAGGACGGTCACCGGGCTCAGCGCCTGGGGATACCCGGCGCACGCGGCCAACGCGCCCGGCCCGTCGCACGCCACGATGGTCTATTACCGCCCCGGCGGGCAGGCGGCGGCCGCCGATCTCGCCCACATCCTTGGCAAGTCCACCACCGCGGCAATGCCGGCGGCCGTGTCGGCGGTCGTTGGCGCCCGGGTGGAGGTGGTCGTGGTGCTCGGCGCGGGATTCACGGGCAAGCTGGCCGTGCCGGCGCCGCAGGCAAAGAAGGCGCACCACTCGACCGGGCTTCCGGCGACGCTCACGCCCAGCACCGAGTACCGGGCCGACTTCGCCCATGCCCAGCACGTCCTGCGGTTCCCGATCCTGTACCCGACGGTCGCCCAGAACGAGTCGACGTTCTGTCCGTGGGTGCCGGTGCCGTCCGGTCCCGGAGTGCTCACCTGCGAGGGCACGTCGACCTCGCCAACACGCATCTACGGCATCCCCGCGGCCGGCCACGGCTGGAACTCGACCTATGCGGTATTCCACATGTCCGCCAACACCGGCGATGCCTACTGGGGCATCGAGGAGACGCGGTACATCGACGCGCCGATCCTCGCGACGCCCAACGCGACCCGGCATCTGGACGGCCGCGACTACATGTTCTTCTTCAACGGCGACCACATCCAGACGATCGCGTTCATCCAGCACGGCGTCGCCTACTGGGTGCAGAACACCCTGCTCGACGACCTCACCGATCCCGAGATGATCGCGATCGCGCGGTCGCTCAAGCCTGTGCGCTGAGAAAGGCGCGCACCAGGCCGTCGAACGCCTCGGGCCGCTCCATGCTGGGAACGTGCGCGGCGCCGGGGATCGATTCGAAACGGGCGTGGGGAAGGGCCGCGACCAGCTGATCGGCGATGGTGTGGATGTCGGGCTGATCCTCCTCGCCCACCAGCACGAGGGTGGGCCGGTCGATCTCGGCCAGCCGGACGGCGAGGCCGGGCGCGAGCGGCCGCTCCTCGGCCTGCTCCCAGGTATCCAACTGGAGGTCGAAGGCCCGCCGCTGCATCTCGCGCACGCGCTCGCGCACCGATGCGTCCACCTGATCCGGGGCCCGGCGCGGGCCGTCGACCCAGAAGCGGACGTTCAGCTCGGTGGCCGCGTCGAGATCGCCGCGCTCGATGGCCGCGTCCTCGGCGGCGAAGAACTCGCGCGCGGCCGGCGACCATTCGTGGTCCGGCAGGCCGGCGCCGACGGCCACAAGCGCCGACACCCGCGCCGGCTCGGCCAGTGCCACCTCGAGCGCCACCCTGCCCCCCATCGACACGGCGACGAGCGCGGCGCACGCAATCCCGGCGGCGTCCATGACGTCGAGGAGGTCGCGCCCGTTCGAGTACGGCTCGGGCGGAAGCGGCGAGCGCCCGTAGCCGCGCATGTCGTAGCGCAGCACCCGGTGCGTGCCCGCGAACGAGCGCCACTGGGAATCCCACATGCGGCTGTCACAGATGCCGGCGTGGACGAACACCAGCGGGGGCCCATCGCCGGCGACCTCGTGGTGAAGCGTCATCGCGGCAGAGCGTACCGCCGGCGGCCTACATCGGATAGGTCACTTCGTCGACGGTCTCGTTGATGCCCTCCTCCCAGGTCTTCCGGTGCGCTCCGCCGTCGACCATCAGCGCCTCCTGCACGTCGAGCCGGGCCACGTCGCCCGCGTACCCCTTGGCGCCGCCGACGGAGGTGAACTCGACGACGGCGATGAACTCGTGCGGATCGTCGATCGAGCGGGCGATCCAATGCCCCACGGCGCCGTGCCGCACCCGGTCGGGCTCGGTCTTCTCGAATTCTGTCTTCCAGCTCTCGAAGTTCCCTCCCCGGAACCGGATCACGAACTTGATGGGCCCCGATCCTGGCATGTGCTGCCCTCCCCTCGCTCATTGGACCGCGGAATCTTGCCAGGGTTGGCGGTGAGGATCCCCACCACCTGGAACCACTCGGGCTCCGGCTCGGGATTTTCCTCGATGTGCATGCCCAGCCTTCGCATGACGCCGATCGAGGGCAGGTTCTCGCGCTCGGTGGTCGCCACCACGCGTGCCAGCCGCAGCTCGGCAAATGCGTGTGCGACGAGCAGGCCGGCGGCTTCGGACGCGACGCCGCGGCCGCGGTGCGGCGGTGCCACCGCCCAGTAAAGGCCCACCTCCGGCCGGTGGCGCGGGCCGGGCTCTGGCCACGACGGCAGCAGGCCGAACGGTCCCAGCGCCGGCACCAGCCCGACGAGCCCGACGAGCCGGCCCGACTCGCGCAGCACCACCCCGCGCTCGCCGTAGGGCGGCTGGCGCAGCTCGGCCAGCTGCTCGTAGCCGAGCGCCGTCCAGCGCAGCCACCGTTCGCGGTCGCCCCCGATCACCTCCTCGACCGCCGGCCGGTCGGCGGCCACCAGCTCGCGGACGGTCAGCCGGGCGCTCTCGAGCGGCGGGACGCGCACGCGGTCACCCTACCCGCTCGGTATGTTCCTGGCATGCGGGCCGGACGCGTGATCACGGTCGTGGGGTGCCACGCCGGGGGCGAGATCGGAAACGTCGTCACCGGCGGCGTGCTGCCCCCGCCCGGCGCGACCGTGTTCGAGCAGATGGAGGCACTCCGGCGCGACGGCGACGGGCTGCGGCGGCTGCTGCTGCACGAGCCGCGCGGCAGCGTCGCCTGCCACGCCAACCTCGTCGTGCCGGCCACGCGGCCCGACTGCGACGCCGGGTTCATCATCATGGAGCCGACCGAGTACCCGCCGATGTCGGGCTCGAACACGATCTGCACGGCCACCGTGCTGCTCGAGACGGGCATGGTCGAGATGCGCGAGCCCCAGACGACCCTCCGCCTGGAGGCGCCGGGCGGGGTGGTCGAGGTGCTGGCCGAGTGCCGGGACGGCCGCTGCGAGAGCGTCGAGCTCACGAACGTGGCCTGCTTCGCCGAGCACGTCGACGCGGCGCTCGAGGTCGCCGGCCTGGGCACGATCACGGTGGACGTGAGCTACGGCGGCATGTGGTATGCGATCGCCGACGCGCGGGCGCTCGGGTTTGCGATCGAGCCCGGTGAGGCGCGCGACCTGTCGCTCGCGGGCGAGCGCATCCGCGTCGCCGCCCGGGAGCAGATCGAGTGTGTCCACCCGGACAATCCCGGCATTGCCGGCGTCAGCATCGTCGAGTTCGCGGGCCCCTGGCAGGGTGTCGGCGAGGTGAGCCGAAACGCCGTCGTGGTCGCGCCCGGGAGGCTCGACCGCTCGGCCTGCGGCACCGGCCTGTGCGCGCGGATGGCGGCCCTCCACGCGCGCGGGCTGATGCGGACAGGCGATCAGATGACCCACGCATCGGCGATCGGCACGACGTTCGCCGGCCGGATCGTCGCCGAGACGACGGTGGGCGACGGGCGGCCCGCGATCGTTCCGGCGATCCGCGGGAGCGCCTGGATCACCGGCATCTCGCAGCTGCTCGTCGACCCGGCCGACCCGTTCCCCGAGGGCTACGTGCTGTCGGACACCTGGGGCGTGAGCGGGGTCGACGACGGCCGGCAATGGTAGATTCGCCCCACTCTTGGCGCTGATCAACCCATTCCAGATCGAGGGCACCTGGCTTCGCTGCGCGCTGCACGCGCACACCACGCGCTCCGACGGCGAGCTCCAGCCCGAGGCGCTCGTCGACCACTACGCCCGGGCCGAGTGGAACGCGCTCGCCGTCACCGACCACTGGACGATCACCGATCCGCCGCCGCGCCCCGACATGGTGCTCATGCGCGGGATCGAGCTGACCTGCCGCTCCGCCGCCGGCGGCTGGGTCGACGTGTTGGTGTACGGCCTCGACCGCGAGCTCGACGTCGATCCCGACGACGAGCGCACCTATCCCGACCTCCCCGACGCGATGGCGTTCGTCGCCGACCACGCCGGCGTCGCCTACATCGCCCACCCCTACTGGAGCGCCGTGCCGCTGGACGAGATCGGCCCGCTTCCGGCGGTCGCAGGCATCGAGGTATGGAACGCCGGGTGCGAGCTCGAGAACGGGCGCGGCCTCTCAACGGTGCACTGGGACACGCTGCTCGACTCGGGCCGGACCACCTTTGCCGTGGCGTGCGACGACACCCACTACGCCGGCTTCGACTCGGGCTACGCCTGGACGATGGCGCGGGTGTCGGAACCGACGCCGGCGGCGCTGCTCGAGGCTCTTCGCACCGGAGCGGCCTACGGCTCGACGGGGCCTCGCCTGGACGCGGTCGAGCCGGTCTCAGGCGGGGTGACCGTGCGCTGCAGCCCGTGCCGCTCGGTGACGCTTCACACCGGCCCCGAGGACGGCTGCCGCGCCAACACCGGCCGGCTGGCCTACCTGCACCGCGCCCGGATCGTCGATCGCGATGCGGCCGGCCTGATCACCGCGGTCACGTTTGAGCCGCCGCCCGGCGCCGCCGCCGGCCGCATCGAACTGGCGGACGGCGGCGGCGGAACGGCCTGGTCAAACCCGATCGCGCTGGGCTGACCAGGCCGGCCGGTCAGGCCTCGGGCTTGGCCTGCGGCTCCTCGGCGTCCTCGGCCAGAATCTGGTAGAGGCTGCGCCGGGTCGTGCGAAGCACTTCCTGAGCCGCCTCGATCTGAGCCGGGGTACCGGCGCCGACCACCTGCTTCACCGCTCCCATCACCTGGAACACCAGGCTGCGGAAGTCGGCGGTCTCGTCGTTGGCGGCGGCTGCGACCTGCTCCCACGGAGCGGGTGACGGCAGTGCTGCCGCCTTCTCACGCCCTGCCTCGGTCAGCTCGTAGACGCGCCGGCCGGTGTCGGACTTCTGTTCGACGACCAGCTCCTCGTCCTGGAGCTGCTGCAGTGTGGGATAGACCGAACCGGGGCTCGGCGTCCAGGCGCCACCGGTGCGCTCGGAGAGCTCGCGGATGATCTGGTATCCGTGCATCGAGCTCTCGCTGAGCAGCGCCAGGATGGCGGCGCGGATGTCTCCGCGGCCCGCCCTGCGCCCGCCTCCGCCGAAGAACGCATCTCGGCCCCCGCCGGGGCCAAAGCCCCCGCGGCCGAACGGGAACTCGCCCCGTGCGTGCCGGTGCTTGCCGCCGAACATCAGCATTCCATGCCGGTGCCGGTGGCGACGGCGGCCGTAGCCGCCAAACGATGGTGTTTCTGCGTATGTCATTTGATCCTCCTCTCTCGTTTCTGACTATCGCGTTAGGTCATGATATATCGTGATCATGTCGCTGTCAAATCAGGTCGCAGGGACCGGCGCCCGATCGCGCTCCGATACGGCCACCGCGACCGCCACCAGGATGACCACGCTGGCGAGCACCGCGCCCAGCGAGAGCGACTCGCCGGCAAGCCCCCAGCCCAGGATGACTGCAACCGCGGGGTTGACGAAGGCATAGGTGGCGACCCGCGAAGGCGAGACCACGCGCAGCAGCCACACGTAGGCCGAGAACGTGACCACCGTGCCGAACACGATCAGGTAGGCCAGGCCGAGCGCGGAGCGGGCCGAGATGTGGTCGAGGCGGCCGGCCGCAAGCTCCCCCGATCCCAGCGAGATCAGCATCAGCATCACCCCAGCGGACAGCAGCGGCAGCGCCGCGCCGAGCACCGGCGAGCGTGGTACCGGCACCACCCGGGTCGCGACGGTGCCGGCCGCCCACGACAGCGCCGCCCCGAGCAGCAGGGCTGCTTCGAGCGGGTGCAGCCGGCCGCCGGCGTCCTGCGAGGCCACGAGCAGAACGACTCCCACGAACCCGCCCAGAAGCGCCGCCGTTCGCCTCCGCGACGGCGGCAGTCCGCCCGGCAGCGCCCACACCAGCAACGGCACAAAGAGCGGGATCGTGGCCAGGCACAGGGCGGCCGTCCCCGAGGGCACCCGCTCCTCGGCGTAGGCGATCACGCCGTGACAGCCCACGAACAGGAAGCCGCCGAGCACGATCGATCCTCCCCACTCGCGCCGGGTCGGCCAGCTCAGGCCACTGCGCTCCCTGACCAGCGCGATCCCGACGAGGATGGCGCCGCCGAGCAGGCACCTGGCGGCGACCATGGCAAACGGCGGAATCGTCTCGACGGCGTAGCGGATCGCCAGAAAGGTCGAGCCCCAGACGATGTAGATCGCGCCGAAGGCCGCAGCAAGCTCGGCGGTCGGGGGGCGAACCGCCGTGGACGCCGGCGCGGGCACCGGCTCGGCGGGGGCGCTCACTCGCGCTCGACCATGACCGCGTCGAACCGCAGCGGCGTGAGCGCGTTCGCCCACAGACCGTGCACCCACGGGCGCCGGAGCAGCGCCGTGCGCGCGTAGGAGAACGGCACGAGCACGGCCCACTCGGCCACGAGCAGGCGATCCACCTGCCCGTACAGCGCCAGCCGCTCGTCCTGGTCGCGCGATGCCCGCGCCCGGTTCATCAGCTCGACCAGTTCCCGCGTCTGCGCCACGTCGGCGACCGGATCCCACGGATCGACCAGGAGCCCGCGGAAGAACCCGTCCGGGTCGGGGTAGTCGGCCAGCCAGGCGCCCATCCACAGGTCGGTCGGTGTGTCGCTCACCCGCGCGCCGCGCGGGTTGACCGAGAACTCAACCTGCAGGCCCACCTCCAGAAGCGCGGCGGTGATCGGGTCCCGCAGCACCTCGAGGCCACTCGAGATCAGCATCCGCAGCGGAGGCAGCCCGGCCCCCTCGGGGTGACCGCACTCGGCCAGCAGCGACCGCACCGTTGCGGTATCGACCGACGGCGTCACGTGGTGGTCGTGGCCGGGCATGGCCGGAGGCAGCAGACCGCCGCCCTCAGCCGACCGCCCGACGAGCCCCACGTTGGCCAGCTCTCTTGCCACCGGCTTGAGCGCGGCAGCCACCGCCCGCCGCATCCGCACGTCTCGGAACGGCTCCTGCTCGCTGCGAAAGCCGATCATGACGGTCCCCAGGGCGGGCGCAAAATCGGCGTGCGAGTCGTCTCCGGCCTCGGGCACGAACGGGCTCGAGAGCACATCGAGCCCGCCGGAGCGCCACAGGTCGGTCACCTCCTTGCCGTGAGCGCGGAAGCTGACCTCGATCTCGCGCAGGTTGCCGCGGCGGCCGCTCCAGCGCGGGTTCGCCACCATGAGCATGCGCTCGTCGTTCATCGCGGACAGCACGAACGGGCCGCTCGAGACCAGCGGCAACTGCGCGTGCCAGTCATCGCCCAGCGACTCGCACAGATGCCGCGGCCACGGATAGGCATGCGGCGAGGCCAGGATGTAGGGGAAGTAGTTGCGCGGCTCACGCAGCACCACCTCGAGCGTGTGGTCGTCGAGCGCCGTGGCCCGCTCCACGTCCTCGAGCAGGAACGCCGTGCCGGACGAGCGTTCCCGCGCCCGCTCCCACGTGTAGACGAAGTCGTGGGCGGTCAGGGGCTCGCCGTCGCTCCAGCACGTCCCCGCACGGAGCTGGAACATGTAGGTCATGCCGTCGCCCGAGACGCGGAAGTTCTCGGCCAGCGAGGGCATCACGTTCAGGTCGCGGTCGACGATCAGAAGACCACGGAAGAGGTGTGCCGAGAGCGCGCTCGTCTCGGAGATGTACTCGAGGCCGGGGGCCAGCGTGTACGGCCGCAGGAGCGCCGTCACGAGCCGCTCGGTCGGGGCGGGCTGCTCGACCGGCTCGACCTTGCACGCGAACGCCTCGTCGTAGGCACGCTCGGCCTCGGCGAAGTCGAACGCCAGGTGATGCACGAGGGCAATCTTGAACAGGGTCTCGCGGGAGCGGCGGTCGTCGCCGAGCTGCGCCAGAAACTCGCGCGCCCGGCGGTAGTGGCGGATCGCCTCCTGGTCGGCGTAGTTCGCCCGGGCGGCGTCGCCGGCGCGGAGCAGATACTCGACGGCCTTGGGGGCATCGTCGGCGGCGGTGAAGTGGCGGGCCAGGAAGGCGAAGGTGCCCGGGCTCGGATCGTCGCCGGCGAGTCCCTCGAGCGCCCTGCCGACGCGGCCGTGGAGCGCCTGGCGGTCGGCATCGGTCAGGCCGGCGTAGGCCGCCTCCTGCACGAGTCCGTGCCGGAACCGGTACTCGGGATACGGGCGGCGTCGCTCCTCGAAGATCAGCTCCAGCCGCTGCAGCTCCGAGAGCGCGCCGGGAAGCGTCTCGGGATCGACCACGCGCTCGAGCAGGGGCATGCCGAAGCGGCGGCCGATCACGGCGGCCACCGCGATCGTCTCGCGGGCCGGGTGGTCGAGCCGGTCGAGGCGAGCCTGGAGGATGCCCTGCACGAGCGCCGGCACCTCGAGCTGGTCGGGCGAGACCGCCAGCTCCCAGCTCCCGTTGGCACGCCGGATCACGCCTCTTTCGACCAGATCGCGCAGCGCCTCGGTGACGAAAAGCGGGTTGCCGCCGGCCCGCTGGGCGATCAGATCGGCCACGGCAGTGGGCAGAGGGGCATCGGCGAGGGCCTGCGCCAGCGCCTGGGTCGCCTCCCCCGGAAGTGGTCTAAGCTCAACCTCTACATAACGGTGAGGGTATCGCTGCCGAGCGTGCTCTCCAAGCGCCCACGACGGCAGATCGCGCTCGCTGCGGTAGAGCAGGACGATTCCGAGCGCCTCGGTCTCGGTGAGCTCCAGCAGTTGCTCCACCGCCTGCAGGGTGAGCTCGTCGGCCCAGTGCAGATCCTCGAAGACGACGAGGAGCGGCCGGTCCTGGGAGAGCCGCTGCACGAGCTCGGAGATCACCTCCAGGCTGCGCCGGTGCAGGGCATCGCGGCTCAGCTCGTGCAGCTCCTCGACCGCGCGCGGATCGGGCTCCTGCAGACCGAGGAGGTTGGCCAGGAAGGGGTAGCGCTCGTCGCCGCCGGGGCCGTAGAGCTCGTGCAGGGCCGCCTTCAGGTCGAGCCGCACCCGGGCCTCGCCGGTGGTCGCCGTCGCGCCCAGCCAGTCGCGCAGCAGGTCGCGGATCGGCCAGTACGAGAAGCCCTGGGTGTAGCTGAGGCTGCGGCCCACCAGCAGGTGCATGCGATCCCGCGACGGCCCGACCGCATCGGCCACCAGGCGGGACTTGCCGATGCCCGGCTCGCCCGTCACCGACACGATCACACCGATGCCGTCCACCACTCGCTCGACGGCCGCGCGGACGAGGGCGAGCTCGGTGTCCCGGCCCACCAGGGGGCTGTCGGCCGGCCGGGTGTGGCGGTCGCGCTCACCCACGACCCGGTAGAGGTCGACCGGCCGGTTGCGGCCACGCAGCTCCGTGGCCCCCAGGTCCTCGAGCTCGAAGCAGTCCCGCACCTGGGCGGCGGTCTCGGGGCCGAGCGTCACCTCGGCCTCGCTCGCCAGCGCCTGCAGCCGCGCGGTGACGTTGACCGTGTCTCCCAGCGCGTTCCAGCGGTCGGAGTCCTCGCTGTCAGGGGTGATGAGCACGGGGCCGGTGTTGACGGCCACCCGCGCCCGCAGCTCGATCCCATAGGCGTCGACGACCTCGCGCGAATAGGCCGCGAGCGCGCGCTGGATGGCCATGCCCGCCCGCACCGCCCGCTCGCTGTCGTCCTCATGCGCGACCGGCGCCCCGAACACGGCCAAGAGCCCGTCTCCGAGCAGCTGCGCGACCGTGCCGTCGTAGCGCTCGACCTGCTCGGACATCAGCCGCACGACCTCGTCGAACAGGTACTTCGACCGCTCGGGCCCGAGCTGTTCACCGATCGCCGTCGAGCCGGCCACGTCCGCCATCAGGACCGCAACAACGCGCCGCTCTCCCTCCGTCACCACCATCCCTGCATACTGGCACACGAACCGCGCCACACCGACCGGGGACAGTCCCCGGTCGAAAGTGGTGACAAAAGTGCAACGCCGATCGGTGGGGGACTGTCCCCGGTTGCCAAGAGCCCGAACGGGAAGGCGAAGACCGCCACGAGGATCGTCCACGCCGGCCGCCGGTCCTGCTCGAAGATGACCATTGACGTCGAGGCGCCCGTGTGCGCATGCTTCGCCCAGGCGCTCGGCGACCTGGTGGCGCTCGGCGTCCGAGGCCCGGATGTGGGGATCATCCATCTCCGCGCAGTATCCACCCACCCCACGGCTTGGTCGGGCGCCGGTGGCTAGAGCGAGCGCAGGGCGGGGCCCAGGGCCTGGCGGTCTTCGAGCACCGGGGCATGCAGATCGCCGTGGCGGGCGAGCCTGTCGAGCATGACCTGCATCGTGAAGTCGCCCGGGCGCACGCCCGCCTCGAGCTCCTCCCACGTCACCGGCGCCGAGACCGGCGCGCCGGGATGCGGGCGCACGGAATAGGCGAACGCGATCGTGCGGCCGGGCCCGTTCTGATTCGCGTCGATCAGGACGCCCGTGCGCTTGGCCTTCGACCACTCGGTGGTCACGAGGTCGGGCCGCACCGAGGCGAGGGCCCTGGCGATGGCCGCCACCACGCCCCGCGTCTGGTCGTACCCGTACCGCCGCGCCAGGGGGACGAGCACGTGGACGCCGTCCGACCCGCTCGTCTTCGGGTACCCGCGCAGATCGACCGCGGCCAGCGCCTGGCGCACGAGCAGCGCCACCTCGACCGCCGCTGCGAATCCGGCCTCGGGCGTCGGGTCCAGGTCGAACAGGGCGAAGTCGGGCCGGTCGGCTCGGTCTGCCCGCGAGCACCACGCGTTCAGGTCGATGCAGCCCATGTTCGCCATCCAGAGCAGGGCCGCCTCCTCGTTCACCAGCGGGTAGCGGATCATGCGCGTGCCCTTGCCCTCGCGCGAGGTGGCCGGAAACTCGGCCGTGGGGATCCAGTCGGGCATATGCGACGGCGCGTTCTTCTGGAAGAACGGCTTGGCGGCGATCCCGTCGGGGAAGCGCTTCATGGTGAAGGGCCGCCCGTACAGGTGCGGGACGGCCACATCCGCGACCGCCCGGTAGTAGTCGATCAGGTCGCCCTTGGTGATCCCCTCGCCCGGCCAGAACACCTTGTCCAGGTTCGACAGCGTGAGCGGCCGCTCGAGCTTCACCCGCGGCGCCGGCTTGTCGTCGCGCAGGCCCTTGTACGACGGGGCGCGCAGGTGGCCGTCGCTCGTCCACTCCAGGAACTCGACCTCGCACACGAGCTCCGGCTCGACCCAGGTGACGTCCGCCGAGCGCACGCGCGGCATTCGCGGCGTCACCGCAAGCGGTGAGGTCTCGCGCCGCAGCGGTTCGAGCTTGCTCATCAGCATCTCGAGCTCGGCGTCGTCGAAGCCGGTGCCGCAGTTTCCGGCCCACACGAGCTCGCCGCCGCGGTTGACCGCCAGCACGAGCGAGCCGAGCGCGCCCTCGCGCCGGCCGCGGCCGCGGGTGTGGCCGGCGATGACGAACTCCTGGCGCTGCTGGGTCTTCACCTTGACCCACGCATCACTGCGCCGCCCCGGCAGGTAGCGGCTCGAAGCGCGCTTGGCCAGGACGCCCTCGAGCCCCAGCTTGACCGACTGCGCGAGCAGCTCGGGGCCGTCGTCGAAGGCCACCGAGAGCCGGATCACCTCGCCGGGTATGAGCGTCTCTTCGAGCAGGGGACGGCGCTCGCGCAGGGGCAGGCCCGTCACGTCGCGACCGTTCAGGGAGAGCAGGTCGAACACGTACATCGCCAGCGTGCCTCCACCGTGCTGAAGCAGCGAGAACCGCGGGCGGCCGCCCTCGTCGAGCGCGCACACCTCGCCGTCGAGCACGCAGTCGGGGCTCCGCAGCGCGCCGGGGAGCGCCCGCGCAACCGCGGCGAACCGCTCTGTCAGATCGTTGCCGTTCCGGCTGTGCAGGGCCGCCTCGCCTCCGGCGACCGTGGCAAGCACGCGATAGCCGTCCCATTTGACCTCGTATACCCAATCGTCGCCGCTCGGCAACGCGGATGCCGCGACCGCCAGCATCGGGCGCAGCTCGGTGCCCGCGCCGGCCTCGCCCTCGTCCTTGCGGATCATCAGCCAGTTGCGCTCCTGACCGTCCATCCGGCTCGGCACGAGCGTCCACAAGCCGTTCAGGCGCTCGCCGTGCAGACGGACGGTGAGACCGCCGTCGCGCTTCTCCTCGACCAGCTCGTAGTGGCCGCGGTCCCAGATCTCGACCGTGCCGCCGCCGTATTCACCGGCCGGAATCTCGCCCTCGAAGGAGGCATAGGCGAGCGGGTGGTCCTCGACGTGGACGGCCAGGTGGCGCTGGCCCTTGCGCAGCGGGATGCCCTTCGGCACCGCCCAGCTCTGCAGGGCGCCGCCGCGCTCGATGCGGAAGTCGTAATGCAGCCGCCTGGCGTCGTGGCGCTGGACGACGAAGATCGGCTCGCCCCCACCGCCCTCGCCCGAGAACGGCTCCGGCGTGCGAGCCGGATCGCGCTTGCCGCGATAGGCGTCGAGCCGCGGCGTCACGCGCGCGGCAGCTCCGGCCGGCCGTCGGCTCCGATCGGCCAGCCGGGGTTGTGGGCCACCTCCCACAGATGGCCGTCGGGATCGGCGAAGTAGCCGCTGTACCCACCCCAGTCGGTGGCGTGGGGCGGCTTCACGATCTCGCCGCCCACCGCCCCCACCTCCTCGAAGCAGGCGTCGACGAGCTCGCGGCTCTCGAGGTTGATGGCAAGGGCGACTCCGCGGAACCCGGCCTGCGGGCCGGTGGCGCCCGCGTCCCGCGCCAGGTCATCTCGGCCCCAGAGCGCCAGCAGGCCGCCGTCGGTGTTGAAGAAGCTGACCTCACCGGGAACGGATGAGGGCGAGCGCGGCCACCCGAGCGCCTCGTAGAAGGCCGTACTCCTGGCGACGTCCGCGACGCCGAGCGTGATCAGGCTGACCCGGGGTGCGACGGTCACAGCGTCGAACCCGGCACGAGCCGCTCCCAGAATCCGGCCATGCTCTGCAGCTCCGCGTCGTCGAACCGCTCGAGAAAGCGCCGTCGCACGCCCGCCAGGTGCGTCACCCGGGCCGCGTCGAACGCTTCGCGACCCCGGGGCGTGAGCACCGCGTACTGCCCGCGAGCGTCGTCTTCACACGGAATCCGCTCGACCAGGCCGTCGCGCTCGAGCCGGTCGACGAGCCGCGTGACTCCGCTCCGCGAGAGCAGCACCGAGTCCGCGATCTCCGACATCCGCATCCGCTCGCCGGGGGCGTCTGCGACCGTCAGCAGCACCTCGTACGACGAGAGCGGGAGGTCGTGGAGCTCGGTCAGCTCCTCATCGAGCTCGCGCTCGATCGCGGCGTGCACACGCAGGAATCCCCGCCAGGCTGCCAGCTCGGCCTCGCTCAAGAGCGGCGCTCCTCCGGGCAATTGGTTGCGCATGCGGGCTCCCTGCAGTGGTAGTTGCGCCAACAATGATATCAGCGGTCGGGAACGACCCCGGCGAGCCACCCGCGCAGCTCGTCCAGGAAGGCCGGGTCGATGCTGTGGCCCATCACCGTCTCGTGATACCGGACCGCCAGCCCCGCGCGCTGAAGGAGGTCGTCGGCGCGCCGGCCCCACTCGACGCCGATCACCTGGTCGAGGGAGCCGTGACCGATCGCCACCGGCAGCCCGTCCCGGCCGGCCAGGTCGAGCTCGAACCCCGGGACTGTGGGGACGAAGCCCGAGAGGGCGATGATCCCCGCCGGCCGCGGCCGGCCCGCGCCGAGTCCAAGCGCGTACGACATGACCGCACCCTGCGAGAACCCGGCCACAACGATCCGGTCCGGTTCGACGCCGTGCGCGCCGGCGACGGTGTCCACCCAGTCGCCGGCCGCGGCAAGCGTCGGCAGGAACGTGTCCGGGTCGGGCCGCCCGATCTCGCGGACGACATACCAGTGGTTGCCCCCGGGCGGAAGCTGCAGCGGGGCCCGCGGCAGCACGGCGACGAGCCGCCGGTCGGGGTCGAGCACGTCGGCGAGCGGGAGCAGATCGTGCTCGCCGGCGCCGCGGCCGTGGAGGAGCAGGAGCATGCCCGCGGGATCGCCGGCGGCGGCGCGGCTGATGGAGATGATCTCGGGCGGCATCAGTCCTCGCCCTCCCAGTAGTCCACGGGCTCGATCCGGCCGATCACCCCGACCCCCCAAAGCGCGATCTTGCCCGAGCGCGGGTAGTAGCAGATGTCGTTCGGCTGGCGGGTGCCGTAGGCCAGCAGGGTCAGGCCGCCCGGACCGCCGCGGAAGGTGTGGGCGACACACGATGCCGGCGAGCGTGAGACGATCGTGCCGGCGCGGACCGGGTGCTCCTCGTCGCCCAGCAGGAGCGCGCCGTCGCCCTCGAGCACGACGAAGATCTCCTCCTCGGCCGAGTGGCAGTGAGGCGCCGCTGCGAGCTTGCCCGGGGGCACGCTCACGTGCTTGAGCCCGGTCGCGACCGAACCCGCCGCGCTACCCAGATCGCGGCGCTCGTGCGCGACGGTGGCGCCGTCGCGGCGCTCCCCGGCGACCGCATCGACGTGCGCGACCCAGCTCGGCCGCGCCGACGGTGCGGGCAGCTCCGGGGCCGATACGAGCGCCTCGCCCTCCCACGGCGACGGCGAGCCGCCGGAGCGCACCCAGCTCGGCCCAAACCAGCTCAGCCCGGCGCGTGGCAGGCGGGCGCCGCCCGATCGCGTCCGCTGGCCGAAGGCGAGCACGTCCAGGCCGTCCTCGCCGGCGTGCAGGGTGTGCGCCTCGCCCATCATGAGGTGCACCAGGCAATCACCCGGACCGACCGCATAGGTTGCGGGCCCGGCGCCCGCGTCCTGCCACGAGAGCCCCGATCCCCCGAGCACCCAGAAGATCTCCTCCTCGCCGTGCTCGATGTGGGCGGGCGTCGACCACGCCCCCGGCGCGATCCGGATCCGCTGCAGCCCGACCGAGACCGTCCCCGCCGCCGTGCCGAGGTCGAACCACTCGGCATCGAGATGGCCGGCCTGGCGGTGCGCCCCCTCGACCTCGTCCCAGTGCGCGATCCCGCTCATGCGATCGCGTCAGCGTCGGCGGCGGGTGCGACCTGCACGTCCTCTTGCACACCCCGCTTGAGACAGACGATCGCGACGACCGCCGCCACGGCCATGATCGCCGCCATCGTCTGGAACACCGAGCGGGTGGCATAGGCGAAGTCGAGCCGGATGAAGTGGGGAATCGTGCTCACGCTGCCACTGTGCGACTGGGTGATGGTCGACGCCTCGGAATGCGCGCGGGCGCTGGGCACGCCCTTCGCGAGGAGCGAGCTCGTGACCTGGTCGCGCATCTGGGTGACGAGGATGGTCCCGAGGATCGCAAGGCCGAGGCTCGCGGCATAGTTGCGCACCGTCTGGGTGATGCCGGTCGCCTCACCGTACGACAGCCGGGAGGCGCGATTGACCGCATCCGTGCTGGCGGGGCCGAGCATGAATCCCATCCCGGCTCCGGCGAGGACGATGTACCACATCTGACTGCTGAAGCTGAGTTCCGTGACCTTCCCGGCCCAGAGCCAGAATCCGATGGCGCCGAGCGTGCATCCGAGTGCCACGGGCCGTTTTGCGCCCCGCCGGTCGAGCATCCGCCCGCCGATCTGGGCCGCGACCACGAAGCCGGCGAAGAAGCACAACAGCAGCAGACTTGCCTGTGAGGGCGTCTTTCCCAACGAGATCTGGGCGTACTCGCTGGCGAAGAAGAACACCGGGATGAACACGAGCATCGAGATCCCGAGCACGAGGTTTTCGATGAAGAACGGCCGGATCCGGAAGATGTCGACCTGGATCAGCGGCGAGGTGGTGCGGGCCTCGACGAAGAAGAACACGACCAGGAGCAGCGCCCCGATGGCGATGCACGCTCCTGTGGCCGGGTTGCTCCACCCCCAGATCGTCGACTGCTGGAAGCCGAACACGCTGAGCGCCACCCCGGAGGCGATCAGGACGAGGCCGCGGTAGTCCATCCGCGCCGGCCGGTGCACCGTCCGCGGCTTTGCGATCGCGATCAGCACGAGCGCGATGACGGCCACGGGGATGTTGACCCAGAAGATCGCGCGCCACGTCCACTGGGTGAGGTAGCCGCCCAGGATCGGCCCGATGGCGGTCAGGCCGCCCGCGATCCCGAAGAAGATCGCGAGCGCCCGGCCGCGCTCGCGCAGCTCGAACGTCTGCACCACGATTGCCAGCGCAGCCGGGAACATGATCGCCCCGCCCGCGCCCTGGACGACCCGGAACGTCACGATCCACGCCTCCGCCAGGCTCCCCTTCGGCGTCAGCCCGCACATCGCAGACGCAGCGGCGAAGATGATGACGCCGAGCGTCACCATCTTGCGGTGGCCGACCGTATCGGCCAGGCGGCCGCCGAACGCGAAGAGGGCGGCGAGCGAGAGCAGGTAGGCGTTGATCGCCCACTGGACACCGGTGCTGGTGAGGCCGAGCTCGCTCTGGATCTGCGGCGCCGCGATCGAGACGATCGTCTGGTCGATGAACGTCATCGCGACCGCGAAGATCATCGCGGCGAGGATCAGGTTGCGAGGTTGTGCGCCGGGAGAGTCGGTCGCAGTCACGGGCGAAGTTCTACCCGATTCCGCGACCCGATAGGATCGCATATGTGGCGGTGGCCCCAGATGCGATCGTGGAGTGCCGTGGGAACGCGCGCGAGCGGGGCCGTGCCCACGGCGAGGCGCTGCGCGAGCGGATCGCCGGGCTGCTCGAGCGCTGGGACGCCGACATCGCGGCGCGGCGCGACCGGGGCCCGCAGCAACTGGTGGCCGACCTGGTGGGTCACACCGGGTTCGTGACGGCCATCGGCCGGCACACGCCGCACCTGCTCGAGGAGGTGCGCGGGATCGCCGAGGCCGCCGGGGTCGCCTTCGAGCGCATCCTGGCACTCAACCTGATGGACGAGGAGTGGTGGTTCTCCCTCCCGGCCGAGCGGCGCAACGCCTGCAGTCTCATGGCCGTCGCAGGCGACGGCGGACACGCGTCCGTGCTGGCCCAAAACATGGATCTGCCCGAGTTGATGGACGGCGCCCAGGCGATCCTCCGCTGGGACGACGGGGACGGCGGAGCGGGGGTGGTTCTGACCGCGGCCGGCATGATCGGGCTGACCGGCGTCAACGTCGCCGGCCTGGGCGTGTGCGTGAACACGCTCTCGATGCTGAACCACTCGGCAGCGGGCCTGCCGGTGGCGTTCGTGCTGCGGGGGCTGCTCGACCGCCCGGACGTCGCCGCGGCGGCCGCGTTCCTGGAGGACGTGCCGCACGCCTCGGGCCAGCACTATGCGCTGGCCGATGCCGGTGGGGTCGCAGGATACGAGTGCTCGGCCGCCGGCGCCGTTCGCTCCGACGACGGCTCGGGTGGCCTCTGCCATACGAACCACCCACTGCGCAGCTCCGACCTCGACCCGGCTCACGCCGCCGCGGGCAGGGACGACTCGCACGACCGGCTGGAGGCGCTCGAGGCGGCCGTGCCCGCGGTGCGGGCGGGCAGCGACTGCGAGCGGGTGCTGGCCGACCGCGACACCCCGCTGTGCGTGATCCCCGGGCCGGACCGGCCGTGGATCACGTTCGGATCGATCTGGGCAGAGCTCGGCGAGGAGCCGCGCGTGCGGATCGCGCCCGGCCCACCCGACCGCACCGCCTGGACCGACGCACCGCCGGTCGTCTAGGACGCGTCGACCCAGATCCGCTCGAGCGCCGCCCGCAGCAGCCGGGAGACGTGCATCTGCGAGATGCCGAGCCGCTCGGCGATCTCGGCCTGGGACAGCTCGAGCCCGAACCTGAGGGCCACCACGACCTGCGAGCGGTGGTCGAGCGCGCGCAGCCGCAGCCCCAGGTCGAGCCGGCGCTCGACCCGCTCGATCTCGTCCTCGTAGCCGCCATGCGCCTCGAGCAGCTCCTGGTCGCCCCCGCTGGGAGGCGCGAGCGCCCTGCGGGCGCGCAGGCCGGTCACCACGTCCTCCTCGTCCAGCCCCGCACGCTCGCCGATCTCTGCCACGGTCGGAGCCGCCCCGGTCTCGGCGGTCGCCTCCGTGGCCGCCGTCTCCACCGCCATCGCCAGGTCACGGCCGGTGCGCGACACGTGCACGGCGGCGGCCTGGCGGCCGAGCGCCAGCATCTCGCCGAGCGCGTACCGCGCCGCGTAGGGCTCGAACGCCGTTCCGCGCGCCGGATCGAACCCGGGCACCGCGCCGAGCACTCCCACCATCCCCGCCTGCTCGAGATCCTCGCGCGGCACGCGTGGGCTCGTGAGCCTCACGGCCAGCCGGCCGACGAGCGGGATCATGCACTCGACCAGCTCCGCCTTGGCGGCCTCGTCACCCGAGGCGGCCAGGACGGCCAGCCGGCCGGCGCGATCAGCCGGCACGCATCACAAGCCCCTCGCCGTCCACCTCCACGGCGCCGACGAGCGGGTGCACCAGCTGCTCACACTCCCGCAACCCGGCGGGCTCGAGCGGCCGCACCGCCACGGTCAGGCGGCCGGCGTTTGGGGTCAGCTCGATCAGGAGCGGCCGGCCGGCACGGTGGATGGCGAGCTCGAGCGCCATCGCCAGCTCGTCCAGGCGGCCGATGTCGAGACCGGCCCGGGCGCCGAGGGCGAGCAGCACCGGCTCGGCCACGGCGGCCGCCGGCGCCGAGCCCAGCACACGCAGGCTGACTGTCCCCTCGATCGCCGCCACCCGGCAGAGCGTAGCGCCCGCATCCCCGGATGGTGAATACATAGGGCCAGGCCCCATGTATTCATTTGCGCCAAAAGGGGTCTGACCCCGTTTGGCGCACGGCGCATTGACACCGATTGCAGGGGCGAACTAGGCTGGCGTATGCCTTCGGTGCACAGAGCCTCCGCGGGCATCGCGGGAGCGGATCTGATCGAGCAGGCGCCGGCGGCGATCGTCGTCACCGAACGCGACGGGACCGTCGTGACGTGGAACCGCCAGGCCGAGCGGCTGTTCGGGTACGAGGCCGCCGAGATCGTCGGGCACACGGTCGAGGGGTTCATCCGCGAGCTGGGCCACCGGGCCGGCGGCGTGTGGCACGGTGACGTCGCCGCCGCGCGCAAGGACGGGTCGCACGTCCGCGTCCACGTCGTGAGCTCCCCGATCAGCGACAGCGAGGGGCGCGAGACCGGAGCATTCTCGATCGCGCTCGAGCACACCGGTGAGGATCACGCCCAGACGGCCCAGATGCGGCTCGAGTTGCTGCTGCAGGCGAGCGAGCTGCTGGCCCGGTCGCTCGACCCCGAGGCCGGCCTGCAGGGCGTCGCGCGCCTGGCCGCGTCGTGGCTCGCCGAGGTGTGCGCGATCGACCTCCTGACCGACGACGGCATGCGCCGGGTGGCGGTGGCCGACGCCGACCGCCTGCGTGCACCTCTCAGCGAGCGGTTGCGCGCGTTCCCTCCGGATCCCGACGGCATGCACATGTCGGTCGCGCTGCGCGAGGGCCGCACCGAGATCCTGACCGAGCTGACCGACGAGGTCCTGCTCGCCCGCCTGCGCGGCCGGCGCCACATCGAGGTCGTGCGCCAGATCGATGCCCGGGCGGCGGTGATCCTGCCTCTGGCCGCTCGCGGACGGACGCTCGGGGCGATGTTGCTCCTGAGCTGTGGAGAGCGGCCGCCGTTCAGTCCCGACGACATCGCCGTCGCCGAGGAACTGGCCCGGCGCACCGCGGTGGCCGTCGACAACAGCATCCTCCTGCGCGAGGCGCGCGAACGCGCCGATGCCGCGCAGCGGCTGCAGCGCCTGTCCGACGCCGCGCTCGCGCACGTCGACCTGGACGACCTGCTGGAGGAGATCCTCGCCCTCCTGCGGCATGAACTGGGCTCCGACGCCGCCGCGGTGCTCCTGATGGAGCCGGACGGGCAACGGCTGACGGTGCGCGCGACCAGCGGCCTCGATCCCGACGCTGCCCAGGGATTGCGGATCCCGGCCGACGATCCGTCGGCGGCCGGCCCCGTGAGCGCGGGGGCGCCGGTGGTGATCCACGACCCGAGCGACGATGACGCCGGGCCGCTCCTGCGCGGCCGCGGCGTCCACACGCTGATGGCAACGCCGCTGCGTGTCGGCCGGCGCACAGTCGGGGTGCTCCAGACCGACTGGCTGGAGCCGCGCCCGCTCGACCAGGACGAGATCGACCTGGTCGGACTCGCGGCCGGCCGCATCGCGCTCGCGGTCGACCGCGCCCAGGCGTACGAGGCCGAGCATGACGCCCGCCTGCGGCTCGAGCTCCTGGCACGTGCGTCCGACGTGCTCGGCGAGTCGCTCGACTTCCGCGCCGCACTTGGCGACCTCGCCCGCCTGATCGTGCCCGACCTGGCCGACTGGTGCGCGGTCGACCTGGTCGAGGGAGGCGGCGTCCACACGATCTCGGTCGCCCACTCCGACCCGGCCAAGGTCGAGCTGGCGCGGGAGCTCGTCCGGCGCTACCCGCCCGACCCGGACGCCGCCGCCGGAGCCGCGACGCTGCTGCCGGCGGCGGGTGTCGAGCTCGCGGCGAATGCCCCCGCGGTCTTCCTCGAGCGGGCCGCCGAGGACGACCAGCACCGCGCCATCCTGCGCGGCCTCGCGATGCGGTCTGTCATCGTCGCCCCGCTGACCGCGCGCGGCCGCACGCACGGCACGCTGACCCTGGTCACGGCCGACTCGGGGCGCATCTACGGCGACGACGACCTGGCGTTCGCCACCGAGCTGGCCCGGCGGGCGGCAACGGCCATCGACACCGCACGGCTCTACCAGGACCGCGACCAGGTCGCGCGCACGCTCCAGCGCAGCCTGCTGCCGCCCGACCTGCCCGACGTTCCCGGGGTGGAGCTCGCCGCCGTGTATCACCCGGCCGGCGGCGGCGGCGACGTGGGCGGCGACTTCTACGACGCGTTCGAGACCGGCGAGAGCGGGCTCTACCTCTCGATCGGGGACGTCTGTGGCAAGGGTGCCCCCGCGGCCGCCCTGACGGGCATCGCCCGCCACACGGTGCGCGCGGCCGCGGTCCGCGAGCGGTCGCCGCGGTCGATCCTGCGCACCCTGAACCAGGCGCTGCTGCGGCAGATGGTCGAGCGCCGGTTCTGCACCGTCGCGGTCGGCCGGCTCGAGACCACCCCCGACGGCGCCCGCCTGACCGTCTGCTGCGGCGGCCACCCCCCGCCGCTTCTGATCCGGCGCGACGGAACAGTCGAAGAGGCCGGCATGCCCGGAACGCTGCTCGGCTTCTACGAGCACGTGCAGCTCTCCGATCACACGGTCGACCTGGCGCCCGGCGATGCCGTGGTCTTCTACACCGACGGCGTGACCGAGGAGCGGCGGCAGGGGCACATGTTCGGGGAGGAGCGGCTGGGCGAGCTGCTGCGCTCGTCCGCGGGGTTGAGTGCGGCCGGCATCGCCGACCGCCTCGAGCGCGCGGTGCTCGAGTTCACGCCGGGGCCCCCGGCCGACGATGTCGCCGTGATCGTCCTCCGCCTGACCGGGAATGCGTAGCCCGCGGATGCGACGGGTATTCTCAGCGGGAATGGCTCCGAACTCGCACGGGTTCGAGTTGGAGCTTGCCGCAGAGGCCGACAACGTCCCACTCGTGAGACACGCGCTGCGAGGGCTGTTGGAAGCGTCGGGCATCTCCGACGAACGCACGGCCGACATCGCACTGGCGGTCACCGAGGCGTGCGCGAACGCGGTCCTGCACGCCTACCACGACGGCACCGGGAAGTTCGAGGTGCTGGCGGAACTCACGCCCGCCGGCCGCCTGGTCGTGATCGTGCGTGACCACGGGTCGGGCATGGCGCCGCGCGTTGACAGCCCCGGGCTCGGCGTCGGCCTGCCGGTGATGGCCGCGATCGCCGAGGCGCTCGAGATCGACACTCCGGATGGCGCGGGCACCCTCGTGAAGATGACCTTCGACCTGGGCACCCCTTCTGCATGAGCCCCGCTCCGGCTCATCTATCCTGACATCGTGAACACGATCGAGGTCGAGCGGACGGAGCCCGGGGTCGAGGTGGTCGTCGTCACGGGCGAGCACGACCTGTCGACCGCTCCCGAGCTCGAGCGCCAGCTGAAGGCCGCCCTGGATTCGGGCGCGGCGGTGGCGGTCGACCTCATGCAGACGACCTTCATCGACTCGAGTGTGCTGCGTGTCCTGATCTGCGCCCGCGAGGAGGCCGACGAGCGCAGCATCGGCTTTCGGGTGGCGCTCGGCGACAGCACCGGCCACGGCGTGCGCCGGCTGCTCGAGCTGACCGATACCGAACGGCGGTTGGCGACCGCCCCCACCCGCGCGGCCGCAATCGCCGGCGCACGGGGGTAGACGCGCGCCGTCTCACGGGGCGGTGGTAACGAACGGCCCCGGCGGGGTAAGGTGTCCCCCGATGGACGAGGTCAGGAAGAATTCCCAAAGGGCAACGCCGGCGCGGTTCACCCGGGACACGATCGAGGAGACCGCGACCGTGGTGCGAGTGGACGGCGAGCTCGACATCAATTCGGCCGACGGACTGCGTGACGCGCTCGATGCGGCGGAGGCCGAGCGCTGCTCGGTGCTGCGGGTCGACGCGGGCTCGGTGACGTTCCTCGACTCGACGGCCCTCGGGGTGATCCTGGCTTCGGCACAGCGGATGGCCGAGCGCGGCGGCCGCCTCGAGCTCGTGTGCGGCTCACCGTCGATCCGGCGCATCCTGGACATGACGATGATCAGCCGCACCGTCCACCTCTTGCCCTGAATACATGGGGCCTGGCCCCATGTATTCAGGCGGCGACGGCGGCTGTGCGGGCGCGGACGGCTTCGACCAGCTCGTCCACGACTTCGGCGAACTCCTCGCGCAGGTTGGCGTCGATCAGCGTGCCGTCGGCGGTGAGCTTCTGCGGCGCGTGGCCGACGGCCACCTCGCCCTCGACGACCCGCGCCCCGATGGCTCCGAGCACCTTGCGCAGCTCGGCCTGCGCCCAGACGGCGCCGAAGGCCCCGGTGCTGGCGCCGACGACCGCCACCGGCTTGTTGCGGAGCACGCTGGTCGCGATCGGCCGTGACGCCCAGTCGAGTGCATTCTTGAGCTGCCCCGGAATCGACGAGTTGTACTCGGGAGTCGAGAACAGCACGGCGTCGGCGCCGGCGAGCGCCGCGCGCAGCGCGGCGACCGCCGGCGGCGCCGGCTCGGTGTCGTCATCCTCGTCGTACGGCGGGATGTCACGCAGTCCGTTCCACAACTCGAGCTCCACCCCCGTGGGCATCAGGTCACGAGCGCCGCGCAGGATCGCCGTGTTGTGTGAGTCAGCCCGCAGGCTGCCGGAGACGCCGAGCACCTTCATCGCGACCGTTACTCCTTCACCAGGTACAGCTCGGCCTCGAGGCTGACCTCGTTGGCGAGCGCCGACTTGCCGCTCGGCAGCGGGTTGTTCCAGGTGATTCCGAAGCTGGTCCGGTCGATCGTGCCCGCGAGGGAGACGCCGATCCGCTCACGCCCGTAGGGATCCGTGATCTGCTCGGTCACGTCGCCCTCGAGGGTGACGGGCTGGGTGATGCCCTTGATCGTCAGGTCGCCGGTGACGGTGACGTGCTCGCCCGCGGTGCGGACGTCGGTCGAGCGGAAGTGCAGCTCCGGCGCGCGCTCGGCGTCGAAGAAGTCGGGGGAGAGCAGGTGGGTGACCAGATTCGGCTCCTGCACCTTGATGCCCTCGGCCTTCGCCGACCCGGTGAGGCTGGCGCCGCCGTCCTTGGCGACCGACAGCGTCGCCTCGATCGGCGAGAAGCTGCCGCGGAACGTGCCGACCATGTACTTGACCGCGAAGCCGACCGTCGAATGGACGGGATCGACGTTCCACGTGCCCGCGGGCAACGTCTGGGTTGTGGTCGATTCGACTGTGCTCATTTCAGATGACCCTCCACTTGGGGAAAACTTGATTACGCAAGTAATCGTATCAGGCCATACATGAGGAGTCAAGTATTGCGCAGTCAACCACCTACCGACGCCAATCGCCGCGTGGTGACCGAGGGAGAACCATCTACACTCGGGCAGGTGACGGATGCCAGGCTCACCGGCCTCACGAACGCCGAGGCCCGCCGTCGCCTGGAGGCGGAGCCGCCACGCGCCCCGGCCTCGACCAGCCGCTCGTACGCGAGCATCGTGCGGTCGAACACGCTGACGCTGTTCAACCTCATCCTGGGCTCGTTCTGGGTAGTGATCAACGCGGCCGGCCGCCCGGCCGACGGCCTGTTCGGGCTCGTGCTCGTCGCCAACACGGGCATCGGCATCATGCAGGACGTGCGGGCGAAGCGGGCGCTCGACCGGCTGGCGCTGCTCGTGGCCCCTCACGCCCGGGTCGTCCGCGACGGCACCGAGAGCGTGATCCCCGCCGCCGAGGTGGTCGACGGCGACGTGGTCGCCCTGCGCCCCGGCGACCAGGTGGTGGCCGACGGCGCGGTCGTGGAGAGCTCGTCGCTCGAGCTCGACGAGTCCCAGCTGAGCGGCGAGTCGCGGGCGGTCCCCAAGCAGGTCGGCGACGAACTCCTGTCGGGATCCTTCTGCGTCGAGGGCGGCGGGCGCTACCTGGTGAATCGCACGGGCGCGGAGAGCTACGCCTCGCAGGTGGTCGGGGAGGCGCGCGAGTTCCGCTATCGCCGGTCACCGCTCGAGGACCAGATCAACCGCCTGCTGCTCGCGACGACCGCGGTGATGGTGCCGCTCGGCGTGGCCTTCATATGGGTGCTGATCGACCACCACCTGCGCTTCCGGGCGGCGGCCGCGACCGCCACGGCGGGCATCGTCACGCTGGTGCCCGAGGGGCTCGTGCTGCTGATGAGCCTCACCTTCGCCGTGGCCGCGGTCAGGCTCTCGAGCCGCGGGATGCTCGTGCAGTCGTTCAACTCGGTGGAGTCTCTGGCCAACGTCGACACGGTCTGCCTCGACAAGACCGGCACGCTCACCGACGGCACCCTGGCGCTTCACGGCGTGACCCCGTTGGGGGCGACGGAGCCGGCCGCCGCCGAGCGGCTGATCGGCGACTACGCCGCCAGCGCCTCATCGCGCAACGACACGCTCGACGCGATCGCGGCCGCCCTCCCGGGGACGGCGCGGCCAGTGCGCTCGGAGGTGCCGTTCTCGTCGCGCTGGAAGTGGAGCGCCTGCCGGCTCGAGGGCGACGATGCCACCCTGGTGCTGGGAGCGCCCGATGTGCTGCTGGGCGCCGCGGCGCCGCCCATCGTGGCCGAGCACGAGCGCGCCGGCAGGCGCACCCTCCTCCTCGGCCGCACCCGCGCCGAGGTGACGCCGCCCGGTGACGGCTCCCCGCCTCCGGCGGTCGAGCCGATCGCCGTGATCGCACTCGAGGAGCACGTGCGGCCGGAGGCGGCCGAGACGATCGCCTTCCTGCGCGGCCAGGGCGTGTCGGTCAAGGTCATGTCGGGCGACTCGCCCACGACCGTCGCGGCGGTGGCCGAGCGGGCCGGCATCCGGGTCGAGGGCCCTCCGATCGACGGCAAGGACCTGCCCGAGCCCGGGCCCGCCCTGACCGCCGCGGCCACCTCCTCGACGGTGTTCGCGCGGCTCGCGCCGCAGCAGAAGCGGATGCTGATCGAGGCCCTGACGGGCGCGGGCCACTACGTCGCGATGATCGGCGACGGCGTCAACGACGTGCCGGCCATGAAGGGGGCGCGGCTTGCGATCGCACTCGGGAGCGGCGCGCAGATGGCCAAGAGCGTGGCCGACAGCGTGCTCGTGACCGATAGCTTCGCCGCCGTCCCGGCGGCGGTGGCCGAGGGCCGCCAGATCCTCCAGAACATCCACCGCGTCGCCCGCCTCTTCGTCACCAAGACCGTGTTCGCGGCATGCGTCATCCTGGCCTTCGGGCTCACGACCGCCGGCTTTCCGCTCCTGCCGCGGCATCTCACCCTGGCGGCGATCGTCACGGTCGGGATCCCCGGGTTCGTGATCGCGCTCATCCCGTCGACCGACCGGCCCGAGTCGGCGTCGTTCCTGCGCCTCGTGGCGAGGTTCGCGATCCCCGCCGGGTCGGTGATGGCGGTCGCGGTGCTGGCGGCCTACGTCCTGGAGCGGGCCGTGCGGGTGCGGTCGATCACGGACGCGCGCACCGCCGCCGTGACCGTGTTCGTCGCCCTCGGGCTGTATCTGCTGCTCGTGCTCGACCCCGAGCGCATGGCGGCGAGCCGCAGCTACGCGGCCGGGATCGTGTCGCTCGTCGGCGCGCTCGCGGCCGCATACCTGGTGACCCTCAGCGCGGCGCCGGCGCGGGAGTTCTTCGCGCTCGCCAAGCCCGACCTGCTCGACGCGGTCATCATCGCCGTCACCACGGTCGCCGGAATCAGGCTGATGGCATGGGCCGGACTCTCGCCGTACCCCGATCCACCGCAGGCAAAGGCCGCAGCCACCGAGCCGCCGCCGCCCTCAGGTTGAGAGCAGACGCGCGTCGAGATGATGCGTGCGTCCGCGGCGGTCGACCACCTCGACGCCCTCCGGACCGCTCGCCACGACCCGGCCGCCCTCGTCCAGCGTCTGGCGCAGGAACTGCTGCTCGTACTCGCGGCTCCACCGCTCCGGATCGCCGCAGCATCCGATCAGATGGATTTTCATGCGGCCGTCCGGGCTGCGCTCGAACTTGACTCCGGGCATTTCCAGACATTGTACGACGGCGCCGGAGCCGCCGGGGCGCGCCGGCTGACAGCACCTGGATAATTGGCGAAAAATGCCTGCATTTTGGGGTGATACGCGTGTCCCTCGCATGCGTGAGAGAGGATCCTCCAAAGCGGGGAGACCGCTGGGCAACCGCGACGGCGAGGATACGTAACGTGCAGGTCGCGTCGACACATCTTCGCAGCCGGCCACGCAGCCATCGGCTGCTGGCGGCGCTGCCCGCTGCGGCGGCGGTGCTCGCCGCCGTGCACATCGCGCGCGTGATCCTTGGCCCGGCCGGCTCGTGGGAGCGATCCGCGGCGGATGCCAGGCTGTACGCGGCGGCCATCATCCTGTGCGGAATGGCGGCGTTCGGCCGCAGCGCCGTCGATCGCGCCGACCGGGCGGCATGGGCCCTGCTCGGCATCGGGCTGGTCGGATACGGGGCGGTGTCGATCGCCGCCGCGCCCCGGCTGCAGCACGGCATGGCGTCGTTCACGCCGTCGGCCGCTCTCCTCTGGCTGACGTTCTATCCATTCCTGATCGCATGCGTGGTGCTGCTCGCCCGCAGCCGCGCCGCGCGGTTTGACGCGGGCCTCGTCGTCGACGGCCTGATCGGCGGCGTCACGCTCGCGGCGGTTGCGGCCGAGATCGGCCTGCGACCACTGCTCCACCACACCCACATGGGCCTGGGAGGCGTCGCCGTCGACGGCGTGTGGGTGGCCTCCGACCTCGCCGTGCTCGGGATCATGGCCGGGTGCGCCGCCCTGGCGGCCTCGCGCGGGCAGCGCGAGCGGTGGCTCCTGTTCGCAGGGGCAGCGGTGCTGACGGCCGCGGACGCGCTCTCGCTGTACCACTCGACCGCCTCGATCGTCGGGCTGCCCGGCGGTTGGCGCCAGGCGCTCGTCCCTCTGGCCGCGGTGCTGATGGCCACGGCGGCGATCGTGCCCTCCGGGCGACCCCGCCCGACACCCGCCCGGCCCGTGGTGGGATTCACGGCCGTGTTTGCGCTGATCGCGGTGAGCCTGCAGGCGCTCAACCTGATCCACGCCGCCAACCCGGTGGCGATGGTGTTGTCGGTGCTGGTGCTGCTCGCGGTGGCCGTTCGCGTCTCGCTCAGCTTCCGCAGCCTGCGCGAGAGCGAGCAGCTGCGGGTGGCGCTGCTCGACGCCGAGGAGCAGCGGCGGACGGTCCTGAACCAGATGCTGAGCGCCGAGGCCGATGAGCGCGCGCGAATCGCCGAGGAGCTCCACGACGACACCGTGCAGGTGCTCACCGCCACGCTGCTCTCACTCGACCGCCAGCGCCTGTCGGGCGAGCGCGGCTCGTTCGAGGCGTCCGCCGAGGCCGGGCGGCGTGCCCGCGACACGCTCGCGCTCGCACTCGAGCGCACACGCCGGCTGATGTTCGAGCTGCGGCCGCCGCTGCTCGAGGCACACGGCCTGGGGCCGGCGGTCCGCGACCTGGTCGAGCACGCCAACCACGAGCTCGGCCTGGAGGTCGAGGTGCACGTGGAGGTGCCGCGCTACACGGAGGCGTTCGAGACCCTCGTCTACCGGATCGTGCGGGAGGCGGTGGCAAACGTGCGCCGGCACGCCCGCGCGCACCGGCTCAAGGTCACGCTGATCCACATCGACGACCAACTCCGGGGCACGGTCATCGACGACGGGCGTGGCTTCGACGTCCACCGCGCGCTCGATCGCCACCGCACCCAGCTGCATCTCGGCCTCGATGCCACCATCGAGCGGGTCAGGCTCGCCGGCGGCGACATCGACATCGACTCGACGCCGGGCGAGGGCACACGGCTCGAGTTCTGGCTGCCGAGCGCCGCAGCCGAGGTCGAGGCCGAAGCGCCCGACGTGGTCAGCGCCGGCGCCGCCTGATCGAGACGGCGATCTCCCGCTCGGCCGGCGGGGAGGGGTTTCCCGTAGCCGAGCGGGGGGACCGCCCACCTACGCGACCTGCGGCTCGGGACGCTGCGGCCGGCTCGCTCTCCAACGGCCGGCGTACTGGCGCCCCGAGCGTCTCCGAGGAGGTCGCGCGGGCTGTGTGGATATTGAACACCGCCCGCCTAAGAAGAACCTGAGCGGAGCTTAAGCGTTTGCCCAGACCGGGTCAGACGTCGACCAGGTCCTCGCTGGGCACCGGCAGGGCCGGCACCGCCAGCACGAACCGGCTACCGCCGTCCGGCGGCCGCTCAACCGTGACCTGGCCGCCGTGGGACTCCGCCACCTGGCGGACGATCGCAAGGCCAAGACCGGAGCCGGGCAGATTGCGGGCCTCGGCCGAGCGATAGAAGCGGTCGAAGATGAACGGCAGGTCATCCTCGGCGATGCCGGGCCCGTGGTCGCGCACGATGACCCGGCCGTCGGCGTCCACCTCCACCTCCACGACCGCCCCGGGCGGGTTCCACTTGGCGGCGTTGTCGAGCAGATTGGTCACCGCCCGGTCGAGCCGGGCCGGCACGCCGCGCACCAGGGTGGGCTGCGACACGAGCGAGAAGCGGACGTCGCCCCGGTTGCGCTCGGCCCGCTCGACCGCGTCGGCCACGAGCACGTCCAGGCGGACGTCGTCCTCCTCGGCGGTGGCCTGGCCGTCGCGGGCCAGCTCGACGATGTCGCCGACCAGCGCCGCCATCTCGTCGAACTGGCGGTGGACGTCGCAGCTCGAGCCGGCGGCGGCTCTCGTCCGGCAGCCCGCCGGGCCGCATCAGCACCTCGAAGTTGGTGCGCAGGCTGGTGAGCGGCGTGCGCAGCTCGTGCGATGCATCGGCGACCAGCTGGCGCTGGGCGGCGACCGCCTGCTCGAGCGCCGCCAGCATGGTGTTGAAACTGACCGCGAGCCGGTTCAGCTCGTCGTTGCCGGACACCTCGATCCGGCGCGTGAGATCGTGCGTCTCGGCGACGTGCTCGGCCGCGGCGGTCAGGCGCCGCACCGGCCGCAGCGCCGCGCGGGCGACGAACGCCCCGAGCAGCGCGGCCAGTGCGACGCCTCCCACCGCCACCAGCAGGAACCACGTCCGCAGCTGCGCCAGGACCGTGTCGGCGTCGCTGAGGCGACGGGCGATCTGGAGGGAGAGGCCGTCTCGGAATGAGAGGGTCGCCACCCGGAGATGGACGCCCTGCACGGTCATGTCGCTCAGCTGGAGCGAGGTCGGCCTGCGCGCGGCGGTCAGCGCCTGCTGGGTGATCGGCAGAACCCCGCCGCCGAAGCTGGTGTGCTCCGGGATCTGGCCGTCCGCGGTGACGAACTGCATGTAGTAAACGCTCGAAAACATCGGCGGAGGGGGGAACTGCAAATTGCCCTGGGAACCATCCTGCAGCGCCGCTTCCGCCTGGCTGCGGAGACTCGAGTCCACCTCGCCGTACAGCTGCCGGCCGACGACGATGTAGGCAACGGCGCAGGCCACGGCGACCGCCAGGGCGACCGCGGCCGCTGCGGCGAGCGTCAGGCGCAGGCGGAAGCTCATGACTCCCGCAGGACGTAGCCGATGCCGCGCTTGGTGTGGATCAGCCGCGGCTCGCCGTCGGCCTCGGTCTTGCGGCGCAGGTAGCCGATGTAGACGTCGAGGGAGTTCGACGCATAGCCGAAGTCGTAGCCCCAGACGCGCTCGAAGATGGTCGCCCGGGTGAGCACCTGGCGGGGATGCCGCATCAGGAGCTCGAGCAGCAGGTACTCGGTGCGGGTGGTCTCGATCACGCGGTCGCCGCGGCGCGCCTCGTAGGTGCTCGGATCGAGCGTGAGGTCGGCGAACCGCAGCACGCCCTCGTCATCCTCGGGGATGGTGCGGCGCAGGAGGGCGCGCAGCCGTGCCAGCAGCTCCTCGAGCGCGAAGGGCTTTACCAGGTAGTCGTCGGCGCCCGCGTCGAGCCCCGCCACCCGGTCGGTGACCTGGTCGCGGGCGGTCAGCATCAGCACCGGGGTGCGGTCGCCGTTCGCGCGCATCCGCCGGCACACCTCCAGGCCGCTCATCTGGGGCATGCTCACATCGAGGATGACGGCGTCGGGGCGGGCGCGGGCGACGCGCTCGAGCGCGGCCCTGCCGTCGGCGGCCGAGGCGACCGCATACCCCTCCTGGACCAGCGCGCGGTCGAGGGCGTCGACCACCGCCGGCTCGTCGTCAACGATCAGGACTTCCACAGTCAAAGTATCGGGCGTCATCTTAAGATGCGGCTAAACGCCCCGCAACCACGCCCTTGCCGGGTTCTACACGCGTTCCTGGGTGGCGACGACGTCCTCGTGGGTCTGCCCCTCGAGGGCCTCGAGCCCGGCGGCCAGAGGGTCGGGCGCCTCGTCGTGCGTCGTCCGCAGCGGCACCTCGGGCAGGAACAGTGTCAGGACGAACCCGACCAGGGCGATCGGGACGGCGGCGAGAAACACCGTGTCGATCGAGCGCGCGAAGGCGTCGATCACCGGATCGCGCACCGCGGCCGGCAGGCTCAGGATCACCTTCGGGCTGCCGCGCAGGGTCGACTCGGAGATGCCGGCCGGCAGGCGACCGCCCGGGAGCAGGTCGGCCAGGTTCGTGGCCAGGCGGTTCGCGAGCACCGCCCCGAACAGGGCAACGCCGAACGAGCCGCCCATCGACCGCAGGAACGTCGCGGCACCGGTTGCGGTGCCCAGATCGCGCCGATCGACCGCGTTTTGCACCGTCAGCACCAGCACCTGCATGACCATTCCGAGACCGAGCCCGAGCACGACCATGTAGGCGCCCGCGGTCACCTCGGTGGTGGTCGGGCCCATGGTCGAGAGCAGGTAGAGACCGAACGCCATCACCGCCATGCCCACCACCGGGAAGGCCTTGTAGCGGCCCGTGCGGCTGATCACCCGTCCCGAGAGGATCGACGTGAACACGATCCCGAGGATCAGCGGCAGGAGCAGCAGCCCGGCGGCGGTGGCGCTCTTGCGGCCGACCACCTGCAGGAACAGGGGCAGGTAGATGATGCCGCCGAACATCGCCAGGCCGACGATGAACATCGTCCCGGTCGAGATCGCAAAGACACGGTTGCGGAACAGGTACAGCGGCAGCACCGGCTCTGCTGCGCGCCGCTCGACGGCGACGAACGCGGCCAGGAGCGCGGCGCCGACCACCGCGAGCGTGATGATCATCGGCGATCCCCAGGCGTACTGCGTCCCGCCCCACGTGACCGCGAGCAGGATCGACCCCACGGCGCCCACGAGCAGGGCGGTGCCGGCGTAGTCGATGCGGTGCACCATGCGGGTGTACGGCAGGTCGAGCACGATGCTCGTGACCACCAAGGCCACCGCTCCGATGGGGAGGTTCACGTAGAACACCCATCGCCACGAGAGCTGGTCGACGAAGAAGCCGCCCAGAAGCGGGCCGATCACGCTTGCGAGCGCGAACACGGCGCCCATGTAGCCCTGGTAGCGGCCGCGCTGGCGGGGCGGGACGACGTCGCCGATGATCGTCATGGCAAGCACCATCAGGCCGCCGGCGCCGATGCCCTGGAGCCCGCGGAACGCGATCAGCTCGATCATGCTCTGCGACAGGCCGGCCAGCGCCGACCCGAACAGGAACACGACGATCGCGAACTGGAACGTGCGCTTGCGGCCGTAGATGTCGCTGAACTTGCCGTACAGCGGCGTGGTCACCGTCGAGGCGACCAGGTACGCCGTGACCACCCACGAGAGGTGGTTCAGGCCGCCCAGGTCGCCGACGATCGTCGGCAGGGCCGTCGCCACGATCGTCTGGTCGAGCGCGGCCAGCAGCATGCCCAGCATCAGGCCGCTCATGATCACCATGATCTGGCGGTGGCTGTAGACCTTCACCCCGCCCGCCGGCACCGAATTCTCAGCCGCCACCGAGACCCCCCTTGCGGTCGATCTCGTCCACAAGTCGCTCGAGCAGGTCGGCCAGGCGCGCGCGATCGGCGGCATTCCATCCCGACAGCATCTCGGCGAACGCGCGCCGGCGGGCCTCGCGCAGGCGGGCGACCAGATCGTCGCCGCGCGTGGTCGGCGAGACCACCGCAACGCGCCCGTCGCTGGGATCGTGCGCACGCGTGACCAATCCTGCGGCCTCGAGCTCGGCCACCTTCCGGCTCGTCGTCGAGATGTCGAGGCCGATCCGGTCGGCCAGGCGCGAGATGCGGTCGGGCTCCTCCATGACCTTCACCAGCAGGACGAACCCGGTGCGGTCGACGCTCACCCCCGCCTCCTCCGCGGCCCGCTCGTGCAGGCGGGCTGCATGCCCGGCCCGGAACACTCCGGCCAGGGCGTCGCCGATCCGGGTCAGGTCGTCGCGGTTCGCCGCATGGTCCACAACTGCCATTGCCTCACCGTAGCAAGGTTGCTTGTCACATGCAAGCATTCTGCTATGCTGCGCCCGCCGCGGCCGCGACTCAGGGGGAACGCCGTGCAGCATTCGATCTCGCACGTCAGTTACACGAGCAACGGCGACGGCGCCGTGCCCGCGACGATGGTGCGCCCCGCCGCGGCCAGGGGAGCGCTGCCGGCGGTGATCGTCATCCACGAGGCCTGGGGCGCCGACGCCCATATCCAGGACATCGCCGACCGCATCGCCACGGCGGGATACCTGGCCTTCGTCCCCGATCTGTACGCGCACGGCGGCGGCCGCCCGGCCGCGCTCGCTCCCGACCGCATCGACGCGCTCAAGCGCTTCACCGACACGCTCCCGGCCGGGGGCCTGAGCGACCCGGAGGCGCGCGGAGAGGCCCTCGAGCAGCTGGCCGAGACCGAGCGGACGCGGGTCGAGGAGTCGCTCGAGGCGCTGTTCGCCGGGCTGAACGCGCCGGATCAGTTCGTCACCGACCTGCGCGGGGCCGTCGCCCACCTGCGCGACCACCCCGACTGCAACGGCCAGATCGGCGCGATCGGATTCTGCATGGGCGGTGGGTTGGCGGGCCTGCTCGCGTGCGACGAGCCGGCGCTGCGAGCCGCGGTCGCCTATTACGGCACGCCCCCGGCCGCCGACCGCGTCGGCGGCATCGCCTGCCCGATGCTGGGGATCTACGGCGGCAAGGATGCGCGCGTCACCGAGGCCGTGCCCGCGTTCGCCGCGGCGATGGAGGCGGCCGGCAAGCGGTTCGACCACCATGTCTACCCGCACGCGCCGCACGCGTTCTTCAACGACACGCGGCCGGCCTACCGGGTCAGGGCGTCACGCGACGCCTGGGCACGCACGCTCGGCTTTCTCGTCGAGCAGCTGGGCTAACCGCCTCCAAGCCGGTTACCATCGCAGACCTGTGAACGAGACGAGCGACCTGGCCGGCAGGACGGCAATTGTGACCGGTGGCGCGCGCGGGATCGGCCTGGCCGTCTGCGAGCTCCTGGCCGAGCGCGGCTGCGGGCTGGTCGTGAACTACCGCTCCTCGGGCGCCGCGGCGGATGAGCTGGTGGCGCGGGTGACCGCGGCGGGCGGGAAGGCCGTCGCGGTTTCGGGGTCGATCGCCGATCCCGCCACCGGGCCTGCGCTCGCGGCCGCGGCGATCGAGGCCTTCGGCCGCATCGACATCCTGGTCAACAACGCGGGCATCACGAGCGATGCGACGGTGCGCAAGATGACCGACGACGACTGGACGACCGTCGTCGAGACGAACCTCACGGGCACCCACCGCGTCACCCGGGCCGTCGTCGAGCCGATGTGCGCGGCCGGCTTCGGGCGCATCGTCACCATCTCGAGCTTCGTCGGCGAGCTGGGCAACTTCGGCCAGGCGAACTACGCCGCCGCGAAGGGCGGCCTGATTGCCTGGACGAAGACGCTCGCGCTGGAGCTGGCCCGCTTCGGGGTGACCGTCAACTGCGTCTGCCCCGGCTTCACCGATACCGACATGCTTGGCTCGGTGCCCGAGTCGATCCGCGACCGGCTGCTGGCTCGCGTCCCACTGGGCCGGTTCGCCCAGCCCGACGAGATCGCGCGGGCGGTCGCCTACGTCGCCGGCGACGGTGGCTACATGACCGGAACGTGCCTCGACATCAACGGCGGCCTGTTCATGTAGGCCGAGGTCTCAGAGGCCGAACGCGGTGGGCGCCTGTGCGCTCGAGGGGCCCTTCTTGTTGTTCTGGTCCCAGCCGTGATGGCCGTTCCAGCCGCCGTGCATGGGCCCACCGAATCCGAAGTGGAAGCCCTTCGCCACGAGCTGGTCGATGCCCTTGGAAAGGCCCTCGAGGAACTTGGCCTCCTGGCTCTTGGTGAGCCGGCCGGCCGAGACCGCCTTGTTGAGCTGGGCCTTGGACGCCGCCAGGATGGCCTGCTCAAGGCCACTCGCGGACTTGCCCTGGGCCTTGGCGATCGCGCCCAGCGTCTTTCCGGAGCGCAGATCCTTCGCCAGCGCGGCCTGTGAGAGGCCGAGGTACTTGGCGGCGGTCTGCAGCGGGCCGACGGGCGAGCCGAAGAAGAACGGCGCCGGGCCGTTGTGACCGCGGAAGCTGTGGTGGCCGAAGCCACCGCCGAAGGGGCCTCCGAACGGGACGCCGAGGTGCGCGCCGCCGTGCTGCTTCAGCCGCTTCTCGATGGCGTTTGCCTGCGCCCTGGTGAGCTTGCCCTGCTTGACCAGCTGGTTCAGCTGATCGGCCTGGGCCTGGTTCACCGCGCTCTGGAGCTTGGCCGGGGTGATGCCGAGGTGATGGGCGACGTCGTCGAAGAACGAGTTGCCGGAGGAGGAGGAGCTTGCAAGGGCCGTCCCACCCAGACCGACGACGCCCAGCACGAGGGCCACGGCCACGATTCGGCGCTTCAGGCGTCCAGTCACGACTCCTCCTCCGTTGGCTGAAACCGGCTCCACCCTGGAACCCTGCCCCCAATATGCGACATGCCTCGTCACGGCGCAACGCCAATTGAGACTCCAGGGCCGATTCTCATGCACTTATTAGGCCGCCGGGATCGGCCCGCTATCGTCCCGGCCACAATGCCCGGCCGCTACCAGCCCGCCCCCGACCGCTACGAGCAGATGACGTACCGCCGGTGCGGGCGCAGCGGGCTCGACCTCCCGGCGATCTCGCTCGGCCTCTGGCACAACTTCGGGCACGACCGGCCGCTCGACACGAGTGCCGCCATCGTCCGGCGCGCGTTCGATCTGGGGATCACCCACTTCGACCTGGCCAACAACTACGGCCCGCCGTACGGATCAGCCGAGGAGAACTTCGGCCGGCTGCTCCGGCGCGACCTCGCCCCGTTCCGGGACGAGCTCATCATTTCGACCAAGGCCGGCTGGGACATGTGGCCCGGGCCGTACGGCGACCGCGGTTCGCGCAAATACCTCCTCGCCAGCCTCGACCAGAGCCTGGGGCGGCTCGGGCTCGAGTATGTGGACATCTTCTACTCGCACCGGTTCGACCCCGACACACCGCTCGAGGAGACGATGGGAGCGCTCGCGAGCGCGGTGCTGGGCGGCAAGGCGCTCTACGCCGGCATCTCCTCGTACTCGGCCGCGGACACGCGCCGGGCGGCGGCGATCCTGCGCGACATGGGCGTCCCGCTCCTGATCCACCAGCCGTCGTACTCCCTGCTCAACCGCTGGATCGAACCCGACCTGCTCGACACGCTCGGCGAGGAGGGCATCGGCTGCATCACCTTCTCGCCGCTCGCACAGGGGATGCTCACCGACCGGTACCTGAACGGCATCCCGCCCGGCTCCCGGGCCAGCCGCAACGATTCGCTGTCCCCGGATCTGCTCACCGAGCAAGCGATGGCCAAGGTGCGCGGGCTGAACGAGATCGCCGCCGGGCGTGGCCAGACGCTGGCGCAGATGGCGCTGGCATGGACGCTGCGCGACCCGCGGGTGACCTCGACCCTCATCGGCGCGAGCAGCGTCGCCCAGCTCGAGGACAACGTCGGAGCGCTGCGGGGGCTCGGGTTCGACGCCGGCGAGCTGGCCGCGATCGACCGCTACGCGACCGAGAGCGACATCAATCTGTGGGCGTCCTCCAGCGGCAGCTGACGGCCCCGGCGCGGCCTTCACCCACTTCTTAGGTTGGCTTCAGCGGCGTCTTAGACCCGCACCCGTAAGGTGATCCTGACCGACGCTGGAGGGTGCGGATGTTCTACGTGAGCTATGTGCTGGCCGAGCTGCGCCGCCGCCGTGGGCGCACCATCCTGACCGCGCTCGGGCTGGCCGTGGGCGTCGGCCTGGTGGTGACTGTGAACTCGCTCTCAACCGGCCTCGACCACGCCCAGCGCAAGGTGCTCGAGCCGCTCACCGGCGTCGGCACCGACATGACGGTCAGCCGCCCGATCAAGATCACCTCGAACGGCGGCGGCACGTTCGGCAGCCTCTCGCAGGCGCAGCGAAACCGGCTGCGCAGCCAGGCGGGCCCCGGCGCCGGGTTCAACTTCCGCAACCTCAAGCCCGGCCAGAAGTTCAACTCCGACACCTTCCGCGCGACCAGCCAGCTCTCGTTCCCGGGCTCCGAGGTGACCAAGATCTCGCACTTCGCCGGCGTGGCGGCGGTGGCCGGGTCGCTGACGCTGACCGACACCGACATCTCCGGTACCGCGCCCAAGGTCAAGTTCAACCCCTCGCGACAGGGGTTCGGCCAGAGCGGGAACGGCGGCGGGTTCGGCGGATTCGGCGGCAACGGGTTCCACTTCACCGCCCGCACGGTGACGGGGGTCGACCAGACCCACCCCGACCTGGGCGCGGTCACGCCCAGCCAGATCACCAAGGGCACGTATTTCACGGGGACCGGTGCCTACCAGGCGATCCTGTCGAGCGCCTACGCGAGCACGAACAAGCTGGCCGTCGGGTCGACCATCACCCTGGGCGGGCATGCGTTTCACGTGATCGGCATCGCGAGCTCGCCGCTGGGGGGCACCCCGTCGGACGCCTACGTCAAGCTGGCGACGCTGCAGAAACTGGCCAAGTACGGCACGCAGATCAACTCGCTGGCGGTGCGGGCGACGAGCACGGGCAACGTCTCGCTCGTCTCGCACGAGATCACGACCGGATTTTCGGGCGCACAGGTGACAACCGCGCAGGACGTCGCCAACCGCATCAGCGGATCGCTGACCGACGCCAAGAACCTCTCGTCGAAGCTCGGCACCGCGCTCGAGATCGTCGGCCTCGCCGCGGCCGTCCTGATCGCGTGCCTGCTGACGCTGGCGTCGGTCTCCAAGCGGGTGCGCGAGATCGGGACGCTCAAAGCGGTGGGCTGGTCGCAGTGGCAGGTCGTGCGCCAGATCAGCGGCGAGTCGCTCCTGCAGGGGCTGCTCGGAGGCCTGATCGGCGCGGTGATCGGAGTCGCCGGCGCGGCCGCCGTGAACGCCGCCGGGTGGACGCTCAAGGCCACCGTGCCGGGCGCCTCGACCGCCGCGCGCGGAGGGTTCGGGGGCCGGTTCGACGGGGGCGGGCCCTTCGGCTTCGGCCAGGACCCGGTCACCTCGGGCTCGGCGCTGGTCAAGATCACCACCTCGGCGGACGCCCGCCTGATCGTGGCCGCGGTCTGCCTGGCCGTGCTCGGCGGGCTCATCGCCGGGGCCGTTGGCGGCTTCCGCGCGGCCCGGCTGCGCCCCGCGGCAGCTTTGCGGACGGTGGAGTAGTGCCGAGGATGCACGAACCGACGAAACGGAGCTAGCGATGCAGGAACACGCACGAGACGGCCACTCCGGCGATGCCGGCGCCGAGATCGCTGCACCGGTGTACGAGCTGCAGAGCGCCGGCCGCACCTACGGGTCGGGCGAGGGCCGCGTCACCGCGCTCGCCGACGTCGACCTGGTCATCCGAGCCGGCGAGTTCGTCGCCATCATGGGCGCGAGCGGATCGGGCAAGACGACCCTGCTGCAACTGCTCGGAGCGCTCGACCGGCCGACCTCCGGCACGGTCCACTGCCTCGGCCGTGACATCGCCCGCATGAGCGCCGGCGACCTCTCGCGGCTGCGGCGCGACACCATCGGCTTCATCTTCCAGCAGTTCAACCTCATCCCCACCCTGACTGCGCACCAGAACGTCGAAGCCGCGGTCGCCTCATGGCGAGGTGGCGACCGTAAGCGCCGGGCGCACGAACTGCTCGCCGCCGTCGGCCTCGGGCACCGGGTCGGGCACCTGCCGTCGCAGATGTCGGGCGGCGAGCAGCAGCGGGTCGCGATCGCCCGCGCCCTCGCCAACTCCCCGAGCGCTCTCCTCGCCGACGAGCCCACCGGGAATCTCGACTCCGCCACGGGCGAGGAGATCCTGGCCCTGCTGCGGCGGTTCTCGTCAGAGCAGGGGCAGACGGTGGTGCTGGTGACCCACGACGCCACGGTGGCCGAATCGGCCCCACGGACCGTGCGCCTCCGCGACGGACGGGTGCTCTCGGACTCGCCGGGGCGGCCGATGCCTGCACCTGAGCCGGCGTAGGCCAAAGTACGCTCCCGCGCACCTATGGTCTCCGGCCGGCGCACGAAGGTGATTGCGCTTGCGGTTTTCGCACTGGCCGCAGCGGGGTTGGTGCTCGCGGTCGGGAGATCGGGGGGTGGCTCCGCAACCTCCCCCGGTGTTGTCGTCGCAAAGACGCAGCGGACCAACGTCATCGTGATCCTGACCGACGACCAGCGCACCGAGACGCTCCCGTCGATGCCGAACCTGCAGAAGTACATCGTCAAGCATGGGGTCAGCTTCGCCAACTCGTTCGTGTCCGATTCGCTGTGCTGCCCCAGCCGCGCCAGCATCCTGACCGGGAACTACGCCCACACCACCCGCGTCTACGACAACCACCCGCCGCACGGCGGCGCCCCCGCGTTTCGCCGGAACGGTGACGAGAACTCGACGATCGCCACGTGGCTGCAGAAGGACGGTTATGACACCGGCCTCTTCGGCAAGTACCTCAACTCCTACGGCGGCGGCGTGCCCCCGGGATGGAACCGGTGGGTGGCATACGACTACGAGCCCGCGTACTTCCCCTACCGCGTGTTCACGAATGCCCCCGGCGCGTGTCCCGACGGTGAGCGGGGGTGCATTCTCAAACACGAGGTGTCCACATACTCCACCGTGTACTTCGGAAACGCCGCGACCCACTTCATCGACACGGCGCCGGGCAACAAGCCGGTGTTCGTCTACTACGCACCCTACGCACCGCACCTGCCCTCGCTGCCCCAGCACAAATACGCAACCCGATTCGCGAACCTGCCCGAGTTCCGGACTCCCAACTTCAACCGGGTGACCGCATCCCAGCCGCCGTGGATCCGCAGCCTGCCGCGCCTCGATCACATCCAGATCGAGCAACTCCAGGCCGACCGCCAGGCCGAGTACCAGACCCTCATCTCGGTCGATAACCAGGTGGGCGCAATCGTGCGCTCGCTGCGCGAGACGCACCGGCTTGCGCACAGCGTGATTCTGTACGCGTCCGACAACGGCATCAGCTGGGGCGAGCACCGGCTCGCCGCCGGCAGCAAGCAGGTGCCCTACGACGAGGCGCTGCGGGTGCCGCTGGTGGTGCGCTACGAGCCGGCCACCACCACGCCCCGCACCGACCACCACCTGATCGTGAACATCGACTGGGCGCCGACCCTGGCCGCGATCGCCGGCGCTTCGCACCCGAAGGTCACGGGACGCAGCTTTCTGCCGCTGCTCGAGAACCAGGGCCTGAAGACGCCGTGGCGCACGCAGTTCCTGCTCGAGCACTACGACGGCAACCCACCGTCACTCGCGCCGACGTTCTGCGGTATCCGCAGCATTCGCTACATGTACGTCCGCTACAGCGGCGGCTATCAGGAGCTGTACGACCTGAAGACCGACCCCTACGAGCTCACAAACGTCGCCACCGACCCGGCCGAGGCGCCGGTCGTCGCCCACATGCGGGCGCTGCTCGCGCGGGAGTGCAAGCCGCCCCCACCCGGGTACGACCCCTAATCCCAGGCGTAGACGAGCACGCCGTTGACGAGAGCGACGATGATGAACACCGCCGCCCACAGACCCTGGCCGGCGATCGCGAGCCCGGCGGCGGCCAGCCCGAACACGGTCGCCTCGACCGCGACGCGGCGGCCGCGCGGCAGGCGCCGGGCCGCCCTGGGCGCGGCGTAAAGGCCCCACACGACCGCGGCAGCGAGCGGCGCAGCGACCGCCAGGATCACGCTGGCAATGCCACTCCCGGTGTGCGCACCCCAGTAGGCGAGCCCGCCGAGCGCGGCGAGCTCGACGACGAAGCGCAGTGCGAGGTTGGCCGCCTTCACCGAGCCGAGGCTACCGCGTGCGTGTCTGGCATAGTGCCGTCATGAACCGCATCTCGAGGGGATTCATGGGGCGGCGCAGGCGAGACGTCCCGGCCGGCCGGGTGCCCCCGGGTCAGTACCTGACCGACGGGTTTCCGGTGCTCGCGGCCGGGCCCACGCCGCATGTCGAGCTCTCGGAGTGGCGCTTTTCCCTGGTGGGCGAGATCGACGAGCCCCTGACGTGGTCGTGGGACGAGCTGCGAGCGCTGCCCCAGGAGGAGATCACCGTCGATATCCACTGCGTGACGAAGTGGTCGAAGCTCGACACCGGCTGGGTCGGGGTGTCGGTGGACACCCTGCTCGCAGACGTCGAGACATCGGCCGAGTTCGTGCTGGCGCGAAGCTACGGCGGCTACACGACCAATCTGCCGCTCGCCGACGTCTCGGATGGCAAGGCGTGGATCGCGCACACCTACGACGGCGAGCCGCTCGACCCCGAGCACGGTGGGCCGGCGCGCCTGCTGGTCCCCCACCTGTACTTCTGGAAGAGCGCGAAGTGGGTGACCGAGATCGAGCTTCGCGCCGATGACGAGCCCGGGTTCTGGGAGGGCTACGGCTACCACTCATACGGAGATCCGTGGCTGGAGCAACGCTACGCGGGCGACTGACGTGGCTCCTGGCCGAGGTCGTCGAGGTCACGGACGCTGCGCCGGCTGTGCGCACGATTGCGTTTCACTGCCCGGGCTGGACCGGCCATCTGCCCGGGCAGCACGTTGATGTCCGCCTGACTGCCGAGGACGGGTATCAGGCCCAGCGCAGCTACTCGATCGCCACCCCCGCCGACGGCGAGCGGATCGAGCTCACCGTGGAGCGGCTGGACGACGGCGAGGTGTCCCCCTACCTGACCGACGAGCTTCGGCTCGGGGATCAGATCGAGCTGCGCGGGCCGATCGGCGGCTACTTCGTCTGGGAGCCGGGGGCGGGCGGACCGTTGCTCCTGATCGCCGGCGGTAGCGGCGTCGTGCCGCTGATGGCGATGCTGCGCGCCCGCGTCGCGGCCGAAAGCGATGCGCCCGTGCGCATGCTGCTCTCGTCCCGCTCGCAGGCCGACGTCATCTACCGAAGCGAGCTCGAGGCGCTGACCGGCGAGCCGGGCATCGAGATCGTGCACACGCTCACCCGGTCGCAGCCTCCGGGCTGGAGCGGCTATTCACGCCGGATCGACCGGGCGATGCTGGCCGAGGTGGCCTGGCCACCCGCCGGGCTCCCGCATGTGTTCGTGTGCGGGCCGACCGGATTCGTCGAGACCGCCGCCGATGCGCTCGTCTCGCTGGGGCACGACCCGCAGCGGATACGCACCGAGCGCTTCGGCCCGACAGGAGGTCCACCATGACTGACGACGAGCACCACGTCGACGGAAACGCGGTCGGGGGCATGCTGATCGACGCGTTCGGGCGGGACATGACCGCGGCCGTCGGCACCTGCGCGGACTGCGGCGCGATCAACCCACTGGGCGCCGTGCTCGCCTATACCGACGCTCCCGGCGACGTGCTCAGGTGCCCCGGCTGCGGCGCCGTCCTGCTCGTCGCCGTGCACGTGCGCGCGGGCTACCGGGTGACGATCGAGAGGCTCCGCTCGGTCGAGGTCTCCGAGGCGTAACCCAACCGGGGACAGTCCCCGGTCGAATTGCGTCACGGAAATGTCACGGCAAACGTTCGGGGACTGTCCCCGGTTGGAGGAGTGCCAGCGCGACCTCGATGTGGAAGCGCGTGGCGTAGCCGAGATCGCCGGTGTGGATGCGCTCGTCGCGCGTGTGGACACCCGCGTGGAGGACGGCCGTCGGCGTGCGCCGGATCGGCCAGATGCCGTAGGCGATGGTCCCAAACGCCGCACGCATGTAGTGCGAGTCGGTGAACCCGTTGGTGAGCGTCGGCACCAGCACCGCCTCGGGATCGTTGCGGGCGACCCACCCCCGGCAGATCTCATAGAGCGGCGTGTCGAGTGGTGAGATGGAGCCGCCCACCGGCTCGCCCGAGAACGTGAGCTCGTAGGGGATGTCGTCGCCGAGCGCGGCCCGAAGCTCGCGGGCCACGTCGTCGAGCGTCATCCCGGGAACCGGCCGGCAATCGCACTCGACGCTGGCAGCGGCGGGCAGGGTGTTCAAGGCCCGGGCTCCCCGCAGCCTGGTCGGAGCGACGGTCATGACGAACAGCGGCTCCACGAGCTCGGGGAGCATCGGGTGCAGCACCACCGCCCGGGCGATGCGCTCTTCGAGGCTGCCGTCGGCTCCGGCAAGCGCGGTCAGCATCGCATCGGTCTGCGGGATCAGCCTGCTCTCGGGACGGTGACTGTCGAGGCGACCGATCAGCCGTGCGAGGCGGGTCACCGCGTTGGCCTCGCCGCGCGGCAGCGACGAGGCTCCGCCGTCGGCGAGGGCGGTCACGGTGACGGCGAGCGCGCTCTTCTCGCCGGCATTGATCGTCACCGCGACGCGCCCGTCCGCGAGCTCCAGCCGCTCGGACGCGCCTTCGTTGAGGACGTAGTCCGCGCGGATATCGGGCCGCTCTGTCACCAGCCAGGCCAGGCCGACGCCCGCCTCGCCGTCCTCCTCGTCTGATTCGGCGATCAGGAGCAGATCGCCCTCCGGCCGGAACCCCGCCCGCGCCAGCCACGCCATCGCCACCACCCGGGTCGCCAGCTCGTTCTTCATGTCTGCGGCGCCGCGTCCCCAGATGTAGCCGTCGGCGTCGACGTGGCCGGCAAACGGCGGATGCGTCCATTCCGCCGGATCCTCGGCCGGCACCACGTCGGTATGGGCGAGGAACGCCAGCGACGGGCCGTCGCCCCCGGGGATGCGGGCGATCAGGTTCGCCCGAGCGGGGTCGCATGCGACGAGCTCGCACTCGACCCCCGCCGCCTCCAGGTAGCGCTGCACCACCAGCGCCGCGGGCGTCTCGCCCCCAGGCGGATTGGACGTGTCGATGCGCAGCAGCTCACGCATCAGTGCCGCGGCCTCGTCACGGAGGGCGGCTTCGTCGATCGTCGGCGTCACGCCGACAGCATTACACTCCGCGTGTGAACTGGCTCGACAACCTGATGGACCGCCTCACCGCCCGCGGCACCAAGATCGTCGCCTCGGGCCACGCTCCCGCCGACACCGAGCCGCCCACGGGGTCGGACGAGCTCTCCGAGGAGCTCCAGGCGGACTACGGATCCGACTCGGCGGCCGCCGCGCGCCCGCAGGACGCCGCGGATCCGGCCGACGCGCCGCCCGGCGAGTAGACTCCGCGACATGGGTATCCAAGCCTGGTTCTCAAAGCTGCGCAAGCGCGAAGACGACACCGCGATCGAGCATGCCGAGGAAGAGGCGTCGGGCGACTCCGTCGAGGAGCGCGACGTGTGGACCGGTGATGTGGAAGGTCTGACGGCCGACCGCAACGCGGCGGCCCGCTATGGCGGCTCGACGCGCGACTTCGACCGCTAGAGACGTCTACGCGATGGTGAGGATCCGCGCGGTCCAGCTTCCGCGTGGCGCCGCGACCTTCACCTGATCGCCGACCGCCGCGCCGTAGACCGCCTGGCCGAGCGGAGAGTCGGGCGAGCAGGCGTCCGCCCCACCCGCGGCACTGACCGTCACCTCGATGCGGTCGCCCCACTGGTCCTCGAGGCTGACCCGGCTGCCGGTGTGCACGCGGTCGTTGTCGGCGGCGGGCTCGACGATCACGGCGGACGCGATCTTGGCGCGCAGGATCGTGATGCGGCGCTCCAGCAGGCCCTGCTCGTTCTTGGCGGCGTGGTACTCGAAGTTCTCGCTCAGGTCGCCGAAGCCGCGGGCCGTTGCGATCGCCGCGACGGCATCCTCCCGGCGAGGGCCCTCCAGCTCGGCAAGCTCCTCGGTCAGCTTGGCCATCTCGGCAGGGGTGAGCTCGATCGGGGTCATCGCGCAGACCGTCTCTCTGTGGGGGGAATGGGCCCGTTCGCCCCGGACCATCGGCGGACGGTACCTACCAATGTAGCGAACACGGCGCCCGCCGTTCGCCGATCCCGGGTCTCAATCGCCCCCAAGCGGCTCGGCCGCATCGGCCGGCAACCGGTCGGACACGAGCTGATCGGCGACGGCACGCGTCGGCGCATGGCCGGTGACGGCGGCCAGGAACGCGTCCTTCTCGAGGGTGTAGAGCTGCATGTCGGTGCTCGCGGCCACGGTGGCCGTGCGCGGCACGTTGCGCAGGAGGGCGATCTCGCCGAAGCCGTCTCCGCGCCCGAGGGTCGCGATCACGGCACCCGCCTGCGAGACCGTCGCCTCGCCCGCCGCGATGGTGAAATACCGGTCGCCCGGCTCGCCCTCGCGGATGACCTGCGTGCCGGCCGCCGCGTCGGCCGGCACGAGGCTGCGCGCGAGCCCCTCGAGCTCCGGCGCGGGCAGCGGCGCGAACAACTCGGTCAGGCGGAGCAGGCTGATCTGGACGATGGGGACGGTGGCGTGGGCGTCGATGGCGAGCAGCCGCCGCAGGCCCGCCGCCATGACCAGGGGCAGCACCAGGCCGATGCCGATCACCGCCGCCCGCGGCCCGCCCAGCACGGCGAGCAGCGGCACCATCAGGCTGCCGACGGCGTACCCCGCCATGTCCAGTCCCTCGAGCACGCCGAACACCCGGGCCAGCACCTGCGGATCGCACGCCCGCTGGAGCAGGGTGCGGCCCGACACGTCCACCAGGCTGCGCGCCGCACCGGAGACGGCCAGCAGCAGGAAGGCGCCCACGGTGGTGCTCTGGAGTCCCAGGACGACAAACGCACCACCCCAGACCACGACCCCCACCAGCAGCGGCGGAGCCAGCCGCCGCCGCCCGACCAGGGCCACGGTCAGCACCCCGCCGGCGATCCCGCCGGCGCCGAACGCCGCCGCCAGATAGGCAACGCCCGACTTCCCGGTGTCGATGATCTGGAAGGCGAGGACGACGTTCAGGACGTCGAGGGCGCCGAGCACGATCGCCTGCGCGCCCACCAGCCCCACGAGGAACGCCGCGCTCGAATCCGCTCGCAGTGCGTCCAGCCCACCCAGCAGGCCCCCGTCGGACGCCTCCTCGCCGGCTCCGAGCCCCGGCGGCGCCGCATCGCGCACGGGCCACGCGACGGTCGCGCTCGCCAGTGCCACCACCGCAAACATGACCATCACCGCGCCGGTCCCTCCCGCGCTGAGGACAAGACCAGCCAGCACCGGGCCGCCGACGATCCCGACGCCCTCGCTCCAGTTGGAGACCACGTTCGCGGCCGTGAGCTCGTCCGGGGTGCGGGCCACGCTCGGGAGGAGCGCCGCCTGCGTGGGCCGGGCGACCGTGAACGGCACCGCGGCCGCGATCGCGGCCGCGTAGACCACGAGCGGGGGAGCGCCGGCGAGCATCACCGCCGCCGTCGCCCCCATGCCGGCGGCCTGGCCAACATACCCGGCGACCAGCACCCGGCCGGGCGGGTGCCTGTCGGCGAGCCCGGCGAACACCGGCGCGGCGATCACGCACGGCGCCAGCTGCACGGCGGCCACGAGCGCCGCCACCGTCGTCCCGCCGTGCCCGTAGGCATACACGAGCACGGCGATCCACTCGCCGTACTCGGCGGCGTTGAAGCCGACGTAGGCAAACTCGACACGGCGAAGAGCGCTGTTGCCAAGCGCCCTGCCGAGCACGCTGCGCCGGTCGTGTGGTGTCGCCGTCTCCACGATCGGAGCGCGAGTGTACAACCGCCTCTCACGGATCCAGACCGAAATGTCGATGTTCGCCTGATGGCCCTTTCTTTCAAGCTGGCGCGCCTCGAGCGGCCGGTCGTCCCGTTCCTGGGCATCGCCGTGCTCGCGTTCGCTGCCACGGGCCTCGAACCCGTGGGCACGAGCTGGTGGCTGGTGGCCGTGGCGGGTGCCGTTGCCGCCGTTCTGGCTGCGGTCGCGATCTGCCTTCCGTGGCCCTCGCTGCCGCCCGCGGCGATGCTCGTGCTCCCGATCGGCGCCGACGTGATCATCGCGCTCCTGCGCCAGTCCCAGGGTGGCAGCACCTCCGGCTACTCGCCGCTCGCGATCCTGCCCGTGGTCTGGGTTGGGCTCACACAGGGCCGCCGGGCCGTCGCGGCGATCAGCTGCTGCACCGCGCTTCTGCTCGGCCTGCCGATCGCCATCATCGGAGCGCCCCTGTACCCCTCCACCGGCTGGCGCGCCGTCGTTCTGTGGGGAGTCGTGTCTGCCGCGATCGGCATCGGCGTGAACCGCGCCGTCGCGCACCAGCGCCGGCAGGCCGACGCCACCCGAGCCCGTGCCCAGGGACTCAGCCAGCTCGTCGAGACGCAGATGGCGATCGCATCATCCGACCTCGGTCTCGCCGAGCTGATGACCGTCGCCACCGAGGGGGCGCTCACCCTCACCGGAGCCGAGGCGGCCTGCATCGAGCTGCTCGAGCGCGGCGAGGTCGTCTGCACCGCGGCCGCCGGACTCGCGGTGAGGTTCCTCGGCCTCCGGGTGAAGGCCGACGAGTCGCTGGCCGGAGAATGCTTCCGGACACGCAAGGTCGTGGTCTGCACCGACAGCGAAGAGGATCCACGTGCCGCGCGCGAGGCCTGCCGGCTCGTCGGTGCGCGCTCCCTGATCCTGGTGCCGATTCTGCACAACGGCGCCATCAGGGGCGTGCTCATCATCTGGTGGGCCACGCCGCGGGACTTCCGCGGCGATGAATCGCAGCTGCTCGAACTGCTTGCCAACGTGGTCGGCGGGGCGATCGTCCGCGCCGAGCTGATCGAACGGCTGACCGATCAGGCCGTCACGGACGAGCTGACCGGACTCGCCAACCGGCGGGCCTGGTATGAGCAGCTCGACCGGGCGCTCGCGCGCGGACGCCGCACGGGCCAGCCCCTCAGCATCCTGATCCTCGACCTCGACGGTTTCAAACTGGTAAACGACCGGCAGGGCCACAACGCCGGCGACACCCTGCTCAAGGCGGTCAGCAGCCGCTGGGCGGGCGAGCTGCGTGCGACCGATCTGCTCGGCCGGATCGGCGGCGACGAGTTCGGCGTCATCCTCGAGCTGACCGACGGCACCGCGGCGCTCGAGGTCATCGCGAGGCTCGACCGGTCGATCGCGGGCTGGCACCACGCCTCGACCGGCCTCGCCGTGTGGGATGGAACGGAGGGCGCCACCACGCTCATCGCCCGCGCCGATGCCGACATGTACGCGCACAAGCGAGCGTACGCCGCACTCGCGAGCTAGCGATCGCTCGACCGCAGGCCGCGCACCGCGAGCAGTGACCCGGCCAGGCACAGCACGACGGAGAGGCCGATCCCGGCCCGAAACGCCGTGATCGTCGCATCTCGTTGCGCTGCCAGGAGCACGTGGGTCGCGAAGGGGTCGGCATGCGGACGCGGTGCCCGGGCCGCGAACACCAGCGTGATGGCGACGCCGAGGAGCGGCGTTGCCATCAGCCCTCCCAGGCGCGAGACCGTCGTATTCACTCCCGCCGCAAGGCCCGCGAACTGGTCTGGCGCCGCCTTCAGCGCCGTGGCCGTGATCGGCGCAACGAGCATCGCCAGGCCAAGCGCCATCACCAGGACGCCTGGGAGCGGCAGGAGCGGGTTGGTGCTGGTGACGAGCGTCAGCAGAATGAACCCAACGGCCATCACGAGCGGCGCGAACATCAGGTAGCGGCGGGGCCCGTTGCGGTCGGCCAGCTTCCCGAACCGGGCCGCGAGCACGAACATGACGACGCTGATCGGCAGGAACACGAGCGAGGCCCGCGCAGGCGTGTAGCCAACCGCGCCCGACTGCAGATACAGGGCGAGGTAGAACGTCGAGCCACCGAGCGCCGCGTACACGAGCAGCGTATAGACGTTCGCGACCACGAACACGCGCGAGCGGAGCAGCACCAGCGGCAGAAGCGGAGTCTCCGACCGCCGCTCGAGCGTGATCAGGAGCGCGAGCCCGGCGAGAGAGAGCGCGAACGCCCACACAACCGTTGCGAACCCCGCCTGCGCGCCCTCGATCAGGGCATACGTGAGGGAGGCGAACGTGACGGCGATCGCGGCGGCGCCCGACCACTGCACCGGGCGCGGCACCGCGGGCAGATGCTCGTCGGCCCGGCCCGCGAAGGCCATCCCGATCGCGATCGCGGCCGCCGGCAGGTTCATGAAGAAGATCCAGCGCCACGAGGCGTACTCGACCAGAAGCCCGCCGAGCGGCGGCCCGATCATCGATGCGATGGCGCTCCACGCCGTCCACTGACCCACCGCGCGGCCGCTGTCCGCCCCGTAGGTCGCGCGCAGGAGCGCGAGGCTGTTGGTGGTCAGAAGCGCCCCCGCGACCCCCTGCAGCACCCGCGCCGCGACCAGCAGGTCGGTGCTGGGCGCGACGCCCGCAAGCGCCGAGGCGGCGGCGAACCCACCAACGCCGATGACGAACAAGAGCCAGCGGCCGTAGCGGTCGCCGAGCGCCCCGGAAACGATGTAGAGCGAGGCCACGGCGAGCGAGTAGGAGAGCATGACCCACTGCTGGGCCGCCAGTCCCGCGTGCAGATCGCGGCCGATCGTGGGCAGCGCGATGTTGACCACGGTGCCGTCGACGAAGGCGATCGACGACCCGAGGATGGTCGCGATCAGGATCCACCGGCGCCGGTCAACCGGCGCCGCCTGGGCCGTCGCGGTCTGGGTCAAGGCTTCCGTTCCATACTCACTCGCGTGTCAGGCGAGCCTAACCGGACCCGCCTCCGTCACGCGGCCGCGCCAAGATGGTGACAGCCGGGCGGACGGGCGCCCGTGGCGCCGTGGCACCACATACGGTCGGGGTGTGAAGCCACCCCGCGTCGGCCGTCCGGTGACCCTGCAGGAGGTGCGCCGGCGCAACGTGGTCGCCCTTGTTGCCAGCCTCGCTCTCGGGGTGCCTGCCTTCGTCGCGGTGACGGCGGAGTACAGCGTCGAGACCAGCCAAGCGGTGGATCCGCTGTTCGTCGCGGTCTTCGCCACCTGGATGACGCTCTCGTACCGGGGCGCTCGCACTCTCCGCCTGGATTTCTCCGGCTTGACGCTCGGCCCCGGGCCGACGGTGCTGTGGAGCGATGTTCAGGGGTTCTACGAGTACCAGGGGCGGGGGCGGCCTGTCGTTGCGTATCACCTGCGTGCCAACGGGTTTGCGCCCGCTGGCCGCCCCGACGGGACAGTACCCGCCGTGTTCCTTGGGATGGAGGCCCCCGCTCTGGCCGAGTATCTCAACCGGTGGCGCGCCGGGGCGGGTAGCGTTTCGCGGTAGACGATGGACGTCCCACCCTCCCTCTGGCAGGTACAGCATCGCGGGGACGGGTTCCCGCCGCTCGAGGGCGAGGCGGCGGCCGATGTCGTGATCGTGGGCGCGGGCGTGACCGGCTGCGCGTGCGCGCTTCGACTGGCGCAGAGCGGCGCATCGGTGCTCGTGGTCGAGGCCTCGCAGGTGGCGTCCGGCGCCAGCGGCCGAAACGGCGGCTTCGCATCGGCCGGGACCGGCCTCGGGCTGCACGGCGCCGCCGCGGTGATCGGCATGCCGGCCGCCGTGGCCCTGCTGCGGGCAACCGAGCGGGCCCTGGACGACATGCTGTCGCTCGCCGCCGCTGGCGGCGCGCCTGACGCGGTGCGCCGCACGGGCAGCCTCTGGCTCGCGACACCGGCCGAAGCCGCCGATCTCGCCGCCGCCGTGGCTGCGCTGGCCGCCGCCGGAGTCGACTGCCGGGAGGCGCCCGAGCTGATCCCCCCGGCGATGGCGCCGCACTACGAGCGGGCCGCGGTGTTCCCCGCTGACTGCGAGCTGCAGCCGGCACGGTGGGTGCACACCCTGGCCGCCGCGGCGGCCGCCGCGGGAGCGCGGTTCCATGAGCGCTCGGCCGCCGTCGCGATTGAGCCCGGCCCGGACGGGTGGAGGGTGGCGGGCATGGCGGGCGCGGCGAGCGGGCGGGCCCTCGTCGTCGCCTGCGACGGCCTCATCCCCATGCTCCTCCCCGAGCTCGCAGGCATCGTCTACCCCGTCCGCGGCCAGATGCTCGCGACGGAGCCGATCCCGGACCCGGTGATCGTCATGCCAACACACTCCGACCATGGCTTCGTGTACGCCCGGCCCACGCTGGACGGGCGGCTCGCGATCGGCGGCTGCCGGTCGGCCGACCTGGAGGCGGAGTACACCGACGACGACCGGCCGACGCCGCCGGTGCAGCGGGCGCTGGATCGGTTCATGGCAGAGCGGATGGGGCTCGCCGGCGTCCCGGTGGCCCATCGCTGGGCGGGGATCATGGGGTTCTCGGCCGATCTGCTCCCGGTCGTCGGGGAGGTGCCGGGGCGACCTGGCTTGTACGTCGCCGGCGGGTACAGCGGCGTCGGGAACGTCCAGGGTTTCGTGTGCGGGCGGATGCTGGCAGATCGGATCGCGGGCCGGCCGGATCCGCTCGCCGCGGCCCTCGCGCTCGACCGTTTCTGCGCCGACGGCAGCCTGCGCGTGCCGGCCGAGCGCCGGGAGCAGATGGAGAGCCGGCGCCTGCGCGAGCTCCTGCCGGCGTAGCCCGGCAGAGCGTCAGGTGCGACGAGAGCGGCGGCGGGGCTTGGGCGCAGGCGTCGCCGCGCCCAGTTCCTGGCGCAGGCCCGGGACCTTCTCGAGATCGACCCGGCCGCGCCCGAAGGCGTCCATCCGCCCCCACCGGCCCGGGATGTCGAGCAGCTCGATCCGGCCGATGCCGCGTGGGAGGGCGGGATCGATGAGGAGGCGCTCGGCCACCGGCTCGAGCCCGAGCATCGTCCGCAGGAAGAGCAGCGGAGCGCCGGTGGACCACGCCTGCGGGCTGCACGCCGTCGGGTACTGCACCGGATAGCGGGTCAGCGGCCGCGGGTAGCCGCCGAACGCCTCGGGCAGCCGCCCGTCGAAGAACTCGGCGGCGTCGAGGATCCCGGCGGCAATCTGCGCGGCCTCGTCGGCGAACCCGTACCGGCGCAGGCCCCACGCGATGAACGAATTGTCGAACGGCCAGACCGCGCCGACGTGGTAGCCGATCGGGTTGTAGCGCTCCTCGCCCTCCGCGAGCGTGCGCACCCCCCACCCGGAGAACAGGCGGGGGCCCATCAGATGCCCGACGACCCTCTTGGCCTTCGACTTGTCGACGATGCCGCTCCAGAGGAGGTGGCCGTTGTTGGATGCGAGCGCGTCGACCTGCTTGCCCTCGGTGTCCAGCGCGAGCGCGAAATAGCCGCCGTCCTCGACCCAGTAGTCGCGGTTGAAGCGGCGCTTGAGATCCGCCGCCTGCTTCTCGAGCTGGTCGGCGAACGCCGGGTCCTTCCAGACGGCCCGCGCGAGCCGGGCACCGCGGATCTTCGCGTCGTAGGCGTAGCCCTGCAGCTCACATGTCGCGCGCGGGAACCCCGGCAACCTGCCGTCGCGGTAGGAGATCGAGTCCCACGAGTCCTTCCAGCACTGGTTCTCGAGCCCCGTCTTCTCGTTCCGGCGCTGATACCAGACGTAGCCGTTGCCCATCAGATCGGCGTACTCGTCGATCCAGCGGAGTGCCGCCCGAGCCTCCCGCTCGAGCTGGCGCGCGAGCTTCGTGTCACCGGTCCAGCGTTCGTACTCGTCGAGCAGCACGACGAAGAGCGGCGTTGCATCGGCGTTGCCGTAGTACGGCGAGTGCGGACGCTCCTCGAACGCCGTCAGCTCGCCGTAACGCATCTCGTGCAGGATGCGGCCGGGATCCTCGTCGCGGAAGTCATCGACATGGGTTCCCTGCCAGGCGGCGAGCGAGCGCAGCGTTGCCTCCGCCAGTTCCGGTGTGAACGGCAGCGATTGCAGGCTGGTCAGGATGCTGTCGCGGCCGAACATGGTCATGAACCACGGCAGGCCGGCGGCCGGGAGGCTGCCACCCGCGGCAATCGGAGGCGAGAAGCGCAATGCCGCCAGGTCAACCAGGCTGCGCCGGTAGGTCGCTTTCAACGGCTCCCAGTCACACTCGAGCTGGGGGGCGCTCCGGATCCAGGCCTCCAGGTCTTTCTCCATGTTGGGGCGGGCCCGCGTCTTACCCGGCCCGTACTTGGGGCGCGTCCGCCGCAGCCCGCCGCCGAGCAATGCGGTGACGACGTCGAGATGTGTCAGCCACTGCTCCTTCGGCTCGAGGTGGACATCGAAGCTGATGCCGTCCTTGTCGTAGCGCCCCGGAGCGGTCGCGGAGATCAGGGTCTCACGCCGATACGTCTCGCGCTCGTACACGAGCCGCACGTGATCGTCGGCCACCTCGGCCGAGTAGGTGCCCTTCTTCTTGAGCGCATCCTTGACCTCGAACAGGTCGGCGAAATCGGCGCCCGCATCGATCCGGACGGTCAGGTCGACCGGCTTCTCGTCGTGATTGATGAACACGAGCTCCTCGTGGAAGCCGTCACCGACCGACCGGGTGCGAATCGCCGTGAGCTTCGAGTCGACATACACCGTGCCCGTGCCGGGGACGAGGAAGAACCGGGCCTGGAAGTACTGCAGATCGTCGGTGGAGAGGGCGTTCAGGCGGGTGCCGTCGACCGTGAGCACCCACTTCGAGAGGAAGCGCGTGTCGAACGAGAACAGGCCGGTGGGATCCGTCCGCGACGCTTCGATGTCGCCGCGATCGTCACTCACGACGAACGTGTTGCCGTCCAGGATCTTGACCAGGTCGGCGCTCATGACGACGTCCCCGCAGCCGGCGGCCGCCGCGGGCCATGGGCGCCCGGCGGGCCCGGGAACATGCGTCGGAACACGACGACCCGCTCCGGGTCCCCCTCCACCTCCGCCAGCCCGCGCAGGAAGGCGACGAGGGTGGCCATCCGCCCGGTGACGATGGCATCCAGCGTCGCCGGATCGGTGCGCAGAACGGCGTCGGCCTCCGCATGCCCGCGTGACACCGAGACGTCCCCCCGGTCGATCACGACCACCCAGTGATCGGTGCGCCGGCCGTCGGCGACGTCGAACCGGATCGTCCCCTCGGCACCCTCGAGCGCCGGCTCGTGCCCGCGGCTCGCGAGCTCCTCGAAGAACCGTGCGGTGACATCGCTCATCGTGTTTGCATGATCACCCGTCGCTACAAGGGTCCCCCTCATCCCGTTGGGATGATGCCGCCGCTGACGGCCATACCTGACGTCTGACGAAGCCGGATCGCGGCAAGAGCGGGCAGCCCTCACCCGCTCGGACTGGTACCGGCAATCAAATGGTGAGCCGCGCTCCCGTGGCGGTCACCAGGATGTCGCCCGGCGCCTGCAGCGGCACGACCAGCCGGCGCCGGCCCGCGGTGACCGCCAGGTTCCAGGGAGCCCCGACGCGCACCCACAGCCGCCGGCGGAGAAAGGTCAGGCGCCGGCCCGACGCAAGCGTGTTCTGGTAGAGCACCCTGCCGGTCGCCGATCCCGCCCGCACCAGGAGCCACACGTCGCCCTGGGTGGCGGCCAAGACCAGCGCCCGCGGCCGTGCCGGTGGTGGGGTCGCGGCGCCGGTCCCGGCGGTCGTCGACTGGACCGTGGCCGGGGGCGTCGTCTGCCCCGGGTGAGTCGCTCCGGTCCGGCCGGCGCCGGCGGAGGACGAACCGCCGCCTGACCCGAGGTAGACGATGGCCGCGACGGCCGCCACCACCACGCCGACAACGACTGCGGCCACCCACGCGGCGATGCGCGTGCGCCGGTCGAGCAGCGGTACGGCGACCACCTGACGCGGCGGCGCCATCACGACCTCCTCGACCAGATCGGGACGGGTGTCCAGCTCGGCCACCAGCTCCTTGGGGTCGAGCCCGACCTGTTCGGCGTAGTCGCGCACGAAGGCGCGCACGTAGGCCGGTCCAGGCAGCGCATCGAACCGCTCTTCCTCGACCGCCACGAGGTACTTCACCCGAATATGGGTCTCCGCCTCGATCTGATCGATGTCGATCCCGAGCCGCTCGCGCTTGTCGCGCAGACGTGCGCCGACCTCACCCATCCCACACCGGATTGTGCCCCCGGACGCCCGCGGCATCAAGCCCGGCCGGTCTACTCGCGGCCCGGCTGGCGGCGCGCCGCCCGCCTGACCGCCAGCATCGAGCTTTCCGCCGCAGCGCGAGCCGCGAGCCGATACGCCTCGAGCGCGCTGGTCAGGCCGGCCTGCACGTCGGGCTGTGCAACGGCCTCGTGGAAGGTGTCGGCGCTGAGGATCCGTCCGTGCCTGCCCATCCGCAGGTCCATGGACACCCGGTATGTGTGGCACAGCTCGGCCGCCTCGAACAGGACATGGGTGCCGTCGGGATCGAGCCGATCGAGCCCGGAGCAGTCGATCTCGATCCGCTTCACTTCGGCATCCGCCAATGCCGCGACCACGGCCAGAAGCACGCGATCCGAATTGGCCAGCCCGAGACTCCCCTCCAGCCGAAGCCGCACACACCCGGCCTCGACCGGCGAGGCGGTGATCTTGAGCGACCAATCCGACACCGCCCGCACCTTCCGTGCTCGACCGACCACCGACTGCAGCCGCACGTAGCGTAGCTCCGGTTTATCGCGCCCGGATGGGAGGGCTGCCGGGCCTATGTGGAGAGACTGACGCGCCTGCGCAGCTGCGCGATGAGCTCGAGTTCGAGGTCGTGGTCGCCGCCCGCCTCGTCGGCGGCGATCTCTTCGATCATGAGCGGGAGTGAGGCGATACAGATGCTCTCGCCCTGTTGCCTGAGGATGACCTCGAACCGGCGTACGGCGCGAGATGTCGCGGAACCGGGCTCGCCGGTCACGCCGGCTGCCTCGAGAGATGGCTGCGCGCCTCGTCGAGGTGTTCGAGCAGCTGCTCGCGTTCGCGGCGGACGGCGGCAACGGCAGCGCGGAGCCGGTCGGCTCCGGCGTCGCTGAGCTGGACGAGGACCGTGCGGCCGTCGCCGTTGGCGGCGCTGCGGACGACCAGGCCGGCCGCTTCGGTTCGGTCCACGAGTTCGGTGACGGAGCTCTGGGCGAGCTGGAGATCCTCTGCCAGCTGCCCGATCGAGCGGGTTTGGCTCGCGTCCGGGGCACCCTGGATTGCGAGCAGCAGGAGATAGCGCTGAGGCGTGAGACCGACCTCGCGCACGGCGGCATCTCCGTGAGCGAGGAACCGGCGCAGAACGCGCCGGAACTCCGCCGCGCGCAGGATCTCGTCCTGGGTTACGGCTGGCATACGAGCCCACCGTAGCAGAATCATCGTGATACGATACATCGGGATACGATGGAGTTTTGCCGTTCAGCTGCGAGGAGGTTCCCGATGACGACTCACCCTCAACCGGATCTACGCCGCGGATCGTTTGCCGACGGCCAGTCCGTGCGCCCGGCCGAGCCTCGGCCCGAGGGCCGCTTCAGCACCGGTCAGGAGGGCGCAACGCCGCGCCCGTCGCGCCGGCACATCCGCCTCCAGCGGCCCCACCGGGAGGCCGGCGGCCGCAGAGAGTGATTATCATCCGAGGTGACTGAGGGGGTGCCATGGTTGGGGAGGCGGTTCTCGAGGATGTGGGTTCGGGAGTTGCGCCGGCAAGCCCCGGCTGGTTCGTCGTGAATGTGCGCGACGCGGCGTGGATCCACAACGAAGCGTTCGGTGCCCGCTGCGTCTTCGAGTCTGACCGGCGAGTCCTGCGCGACACCCCCGACCGGGACGACCAGCGCTTCGGCCAGGTGGGGATCACACTGGCGGTGCTCGAGCCGGGCCGACCGAGCGGCCTCTACCACGCCGAGTCGGCGGAGGAGTCGTTTCTCGTCCTCCAGGGGGAGTGCGCACTCCTGATCGAGGGCGATGAGCGACCACTGCGGCAGTGGGACTTCGTCCATTGCCCGGGAGGGACCGCGCACGCGTTTGTCGGAACGGGTGGGGCTCACCGGTGCGTTCTGCTCATGGTCGGCGCCCGACCAGAGGAAAAGACAATCGTGTATCCGCGCTCCTCGCTCGCATTGCGCCACGGTGCGGGGGTGCGAGACGAGACCGACTCGCCAGCCGAGGCGTATGCATATTTGCCACATTGGCGGCCCGGCCGACCCCAACCCCAGGCCGAGCTTCCGTGGAACAGCAGAAAGCCACAGGATAGGGAGGCCCGCGATGCCTGAACCGCGACAGATCACAGCGCTACTCGAGCTGGAGCGGGACGAGGAGGGGGTGTTCTCCGAGTGCCTCACGGCCGCCGAGCGGGGCGAGCGCGGTACCCAGGAACACCCCGCACCGAAGGACTACTTCGCTCATGTACTAGGCGGAAAGCGACAGATGCTGCAAGCCCTGGTCGCGGCACGAACAGGCGCCGTCCCGGACGCGAGCCACGACGCACAGGAGGTGTTCGAAGCGAATGCCGACCGCTCGTTCGACGATCTCGAGCGCGAAGCCGGTCAGGTGGCCGCCGATCTCCGAAGGGAGGTCGAACACCTCGACCGGGACTCCCTCGGTTCATCACCCGAGTGGGTTTCCGACGACACGCTCGCCGACGAGATCATCCAGCAGTGCGTCACCCACGGCCTCGTCCAGCTCTTCGAGCCACTGTGCGCACGCGGCCACACGGACCAGGCACTCCAAACGCAGCTCCGGTTCATCGCCGCGCTGCCACCCGACACGAGCGTGCTCCAGCGATCACGGGCGCTGTACAACCTCGGCTGCCTCCACCTCAGAGCCGGCCACGCAGATGACGCCGTCATATCGATCCGCGCCGCAGGACAGCTTCGACCCACGCTCCTCGAAAATGCCAGACAGGACCCGGACCTGGCACCGATCAAAGACGGGCTGTCCCAGGGCGAAGGTTTGGGCGCCCCACTCGGCGGGTAGCGCATTCGCATGTGGTCAAACCTGATCGGACTCGCGCTCTGCATGTTCCTCCTCGTGCTGTGGCTGGGCGCGAGGCGGGAGGATCGCGAAGCGATACAGCGCGACTGCCACCATCAGTGGACGCTGGATTCCCTCTACGGCGAAGGCGAGATGTGGTTCCGGCGCTGCACCGTGTGCGGCAAACAGGAGCCGGTCCCAAACCCCAAGCGCACACCGCCGCGACTGCATGATGAACGAGCACGCATCGCGAGTCGACGCCGCATGCACAAGTAGGCACCTGCTGAGCCCGGGAGCAGCCCTGCAGGGCGACGTTAATCGCTCGCGGTCAAGGGCGTGGCGACATCTTCGAGCTGACGCTTTTCGGCGTCCACTCCGAGCCACACCTCGATCACCCCGGCGGCGATCATCAGAGCCGCTCCGAGCAGGTAGCCGAGAAACACCGTGGTGCGGTTGCCGGTGGCGATGTTGTGTCCGTAGAGCGCCGGCCCGATGATCCCGCCCACGCCGGTTGCGATCGCGTAGAAGAACGCGATCGCCATCGCGCGGGTCTCCATCGGGAAGATCTCGCTCACGGTCAGATACGCCGAGCTCGCTCCGGCGGAGGCGAAGAAGAAGATCACCGACCACCCGAGCGTGAGCTCATTGGCGCTGATCGAATTCTGCTGGAAGAGCCATCCGACGAACACGAGACCGCACCCGGAGATGATGTAGGTGAACGAGATCATGAATCGGCGCCCGATGCGATCGAAGAGATGCCCGAGCAGCACGGGACCGAGAAAGTTCCCCGCGGCGAAGGGCAGCAGATACCAACCCACGGAGTCACTCGACACGTGATAGAAGTTTGTGAGTACGAGCGCGTAGGTGAAGAAGATCGCGTTGTACAGGAACGCCTGCGAGACCATGAGCGCGAAGCCCAGAACCGATCGGCGCTTGTAGTCGCCAACGACAGCGGCAAGCACCGGCCCGAACCCGATCCGCTCGGTCTGGCGCACCTCGATCGTCCCCTGGGGCTCGGGCAGCGGCTCGTCGGTGTCGCGTTCGACGCGCTCCTCGATGTCCGACACAACCTCTTCCGCGGTCTCCGCCTGGCCGTGGGTCATCAGCCAGCGCGGGCTCTCGGGCAGGAACTGCCGCAGCAGGAGCACGCCCACCGCCAGACACGCGCCGATGCCAAAGCCGATCCTCCAGCCCGTGTCGATGGCGAAGTACTTCGGGTTCAGAAGCACGACCGACGCCGCCGCACCGACCGCAGTGCCGATCCAGTACGACCCGTTGATCGCGAGGTCGACCCAGCCGCGCACCCTCGCGGGGATCAGCTCGTCGATTGCAGAGTTGATCGCCGAATACTCACCGCCGATACCCGCCCCGGTGAAGAACCGCGCGATCGCAAACGTCTCGAATGAGTTCGTGAATGCGGTGCTGGTGGTCGCGATCAGATACAGGCCGAGGGTGATCATGAACAACCGCTTGCGGCCGAACCGGTCGGTCAAGTATCCGAACACGAGTGCGCCGAGGACCGCGCCGGCCACATAGATCGATCCCGCCAGGCCAAGCTGCGATGGCGTGAGCGCGAGCGTCTGAGTCTTCTCGAGCTGGCCCGAGATCGCACCGACGATCGTGACCTCGAGGCCATCGAGTATCCACACCGCGCCCAGCGCGAAGACGACCAGCCAGTGCCAGCGCGACCACGGCAGGCGGTCGAGGCGAGCGGGGACGTCGGTCTCGACGACGTCCCCGCCGGCGGCCAGACGGGGCCCCCACAGGCCGGAGGCGCTCACCGCGCCGGCCCCGCGCCGCCGGGATGTGACCGCGGCACCTGCGCCGGTGTGAGCGACCGCACGTGCTTGTCCTTCTTGCCGGCCTCCAAGCGCGCGACCCGGCCCTCCAGGGCCTCGACCGCGCGTTCGAGCGAAACCAATCTGCCGATGTCCGAATCCTGGTTCATGTGATGCGGATTCCCGGCGCCTGGCGGGCCCAAACCTGGCCGGCTACGGGGTATCCGCTCGGCGTTTGAGGTCGGGTTTGGAGACGACGAGGTATGACTCGCGTTCTTCGACCACCACCTCGACGGCGAGATCCTCGTGTCCGGGGTAGACAATGAACCGGTCGACGGGCTTCACGACCTGCACGTACTCCGCGAGCGGCAGTTCGACGGCACGTGAGCAGGCGGGGTTGTCGCATTCGCACACGAACGGCACCGGTTCGTCGGGGGCCACGCCTCCGGCTTCCTCGAGCGCGGCCCGACGCTCGTTGTGGGCCTGGAACGCCCGTTCGTTCTTCTCGGCGCGAGTGAGACGCGTGTTGCCGTTTGAACTCATGAACGACCGGCCCTCGCGACGGGGTCGTGTTTGGCATCCTCGCGAGCGGGGCACATCGGTTTCGTTCCCATATGACGAATGCACCCGACCCACATCCACTGCCGCAGCCGGACGAGCCGAACCCGCCGGCTCCGCCGCACCCCGACGTCCCGGCACCGACGGCTTGACCGGCGCCACGAGCCCTGATCAGCGATGAGAGGGAACGATCGCACGCCGGACGCCAGTTTTCCCCACGGTGACGTGTTCGAAACGTTTGCATCGCGGGGCGCAGCGAGCCCGCGGGTGCACGCCCGCCCGAGGTTTCGTCCCGCGCGGGAGCGGGCATTGCCGACAGATGACCAGGGCACGGGGGGTAGTTCGATGGGATCCGAGTCGGAGGGACGTCTGGGCGAGTGGCGGTTCGCCGCCACCCCAGAGCACGTGCCACTGATGCGGCACGCCGTGGTGGGGATGGTCGAGGGCCTCGGCATCGATCGGGATGCCGTCGCCCTGGCGGTGACAGAGGCGGTCGCAAACGCGGTTCGCCATGCCTATCCCGGAGGCCCCGGCGAGGTGCGGGTGGTGGTTTCTGTCGTCGGTGACGGGGTGGTCGTGTCGGTGAGCGACGACGGCATCGGGGTGCGCGGGTTCACCGCGACTCAGAGCCCGGGCGTCGGGCTCGGACTGGGGCTGATCAGAGCGCTGGCCGACCGGGTGCGCATCGAGCCGGGGAGCAACGGCACGCTGGTCGAGATGGTGTTCGAACGGGCCTGACTACCCCTGGGAGCCGCTCGCGGCCGAGAGTGCCGCCGCCCGAGTCGGGTACACGGTGATCAGCTCGGAGATCGAAACGAGATCGAACAGCCGGGCCACCGGGCCTCCGGGCGGCGCCACCGCCACCAGGGCGCCTCGGCCGCTCCCGTCCTGTTCAGCACGGCGATACCCATCCACGAGCACCCCCACGATGCTGCTGTCGATGAACTCGGTCTGCGAAAGGTCGACGATCACATCGCCGCCGGCGCCCGCGATTCGCTCGATCTCGGACCGGAGCTCCGGCGCCGTTGAGACGTCGTGCTCGCCAAGCAGGGCGAGCACATGGACGTCGTCCTCCGGCACCACCTCGATGCGACCGACGCTCATAGCCCCTCCGGCTCCCACGGCGACAGTCGATCTTAGCGTCCGCCGCCCTGCAGGACGGCTCGTTCCCCTATGCCGCCTCTTCGGGTACCAGCTGGTCGCGCAAGGCGTCGAACGACCTGCGCAGCAGTCGCGAGACGTGCATCTGGCTGATGCCGGTTCGGTCGGCGATCTCGGACTGCGTCAGCCCGTAGTACACACGCAGGGCGACGATCTCGCGTTCCCGGGACGGCAGGGTGCGCAACGCCTGTGAAACGACGTCGCCGTCAGCCACCGCTTCGAAGCCGCGCTCCTCGCACACGAGCGCAGGATCGGCGTTCAGCCGCTCCTCCATCGTGCCGCCGTCGACGCGGGCGGGCTCGTTGAGCGATTGCGCCGTGTATGCCCGCTGCGCCGCCACCGCCTCGGCGATCGTTTCCGGCGGCTCCCCGATCGCGTCGCCGAGCTCCTCGAGCGTCGGCGGGCGGCCAAGCTCATGTCCCAGTCGCAGCCGGGTCGCCGACACACGCCGGACGAGCTCCTGGAGCGAGCGGGGCATGCGCACAGCCCACCCGTGATCGCGGAAGAGGTGCATGATCTCACCCTCGATGGTGCGGGCCGCGTAGGCCCGCAGCGGCACTCCTCGCGAGGGCTCGTACCGGTCGACGGCGTGGATCAGACCGACATACGCGGTCTGAACGACGTCCTCGTGAGCGAGCCCACGCCCCTTGTAGCGGCGGGCGATCGACCGCGCCAGCCCCAGGTTCCGTTTCACCACCTCTTCGCGACAGCGCTCGTCACCATCGCGGCGATAGACGGCGAGCAACTCAATATCGGTTCGATGGGCACCAGCTTCCACGGTGACTCCTTTCAGGGCCTGATACCGGATACTGTGCGCTCGCCCGCGTTCGTCAAACATCCGGTCGCAGGCGACCCGCCGGCTCACAGCCGGCGAAGCGGCGGTCGCTGCAGGCTGACCGTGACGCGGCCACCCTCAGCCGTCGCGCCGAGAGCCTCGAGTGCGGCCACCGACTCGCGGCACCAGGCGTCTCCGCCTCCGGAGATGGTCAGCACCGCACTCGCCCCCTCGAGAGCCGCCGTCACGGTGACGTCGCCGTCCCGGCAGCTCGTCACGATGCCGGCGACGGCCCTTCCCGCGCGGTCTGCGGCAAGTGGCGGAAGACCGGCCTTGACTGCAACAGCCGTCACCGCGTGGCGCGCGATCTCTCCCCGCGCCGGGGTGTCGGTGAGCCTGAGCGAGACGGTACCGTGCATGTGATGGAGGGTGAGGATCTGTGCCTCATCGCCGAGCTGGTCGTGCCGGCGGACGCGAGCATGCTGACAGTGTGCCGTACGGTGCTGGCCGGGGTTGTGTCCGAACTGCCTCTGCCCGACGAGGCACTCGACGACCTGAAGCTGGTGCTGTCGGAGCTCTGCTCCGACGCGATGGAGCGTACCGCCACGCCCGACGGCATGATCGACATCGCCTTCCGGTGTTCGGACACCGAGATCGAGGTGACTGTCGGCGACCACGCCGCCGGCAGTCCGGCCGACGGGCACGGGCACGGCCTGGGGTTCCCGCTCCTGCGGAGACTGTGCTCCCGGCTCGACGCCGATCGCCAACCGGACGGGCCGGGGACAGTGGTCCGGTTTGCACAGAAGCTTCAGACGCTCGAGCGGTGACCCTGCCTCAGCCGCTCGGCGCGATTGGCAATCTGGCTGTGCGACTCGTCCTCGGCGCCGATCAGCTCGTTGCGCGCCGGGGAGACACGGATCAGCTCGTCGAGTTTCAGGTTGAGCGCCTTGGCCTCACGACTGGAGGTGTGCTGCACCGCGCACACCATGACCAGCGTCATCAGTGACACCACCGCCGAGATCGTTGAGAGCACCCTCGCATCACCGGTCCCGACAAGCGCGATCAGAACGAGCATGAGCACGTCGAAGACGACGACCGCGCAGAAGGTGATCTCGTGACCGAGGAGGTCGCTCACCCTGTCGATCAGCCGGCTTGATCGCCTCCGAGGAGGGGGCTTTGGGTCGGCGCGAGACACCACCTACCGGAGCGCCCGCGCCCGCTTGTCGAGATCGCGCCAGAGCTCGGGGAACGTCGCCCGCGCCGCGGCCTTGCGATCATTTTGGACGTCCACGAGGGTCGTCGCGGCAATCTTCTCGCCGCCCGTCGGCGCCGTGGCGGCCAGACTCCGGAGCAGCGCCTGGGCAACGACCGCGTCCTGGTGCTCGCCGAGCACGTCCTGAACCCGCTTGGCGCGTTTGACGTAGCCCGCTGCTCCGTGGACCCCGGTGGCGGCGGCCAGCTCCGAGGCATACCGGGCGCGCTTGACCGCCTTTCGCACCTCGTGGAGATCCCGGTCGGCCGGGTCGGCGTTGAGACCGTGCACGAGCCGGCGGGCGCGGCGGTGCTCCCGCCGGGCTGCGTCTGCGAATGACATCCTGGAGCTCACGAATGCGGGCGCCGTGACGGCGACGTCGAGCCGGTTCAGAAGACTCACGTACCACGCCTGCTCCAGTTCCGAGCGCAGCCGCACCTGCTGCTCGTCGCGCCGCGTCTGCAGCCGGCTCAGGAGCCGATGTGCTCCGGCCCGCTCGGGCTCGTCCAGACGGCTTGCCTCGATGCGCAAATCGGCGAGCATCACGTCCAGGTCGCGAACTTCGCCCAGCGCGGCACCGGCCAGTTTCAGCGGTCCGCGGAGACTGTCGGCCCAGGTCCGGTCGAGCATCGGACGAGCCGCCCGCAGGATCGCGCGCAACTCACGTGTCGCGACCCGCTGCTGGTGCACATCCTCGGGGTCGGTACCCAGACGCGTGCCGGGATCGTGCAGCAGGAGCCGGTGGTATTGCGCCTGCAGCATCGAGGCAACCCGGGCCTGCGCGCGACCGTTCACCGCATGCGCCGAGGACGGTCGGGAGAACCCGACGGCCTGAAGCAGCTTCGGCCGCCCGTCCGGGTCGGTCGCCCCGGCCTTCCGCAGCTTCTTCTCGAGCCGCCGAAGCGTCTTCGGCTTGCCCTCGACGAGCTCCACCTCGAGCTCGTCGAACGTCCGCACGACCGTGTCGTCGTCGTCAAGAACATCGACGCGATCCTCCACGACCTCCGCCACCCCTGCACCCTCATCCTTCACGAGGACTCCCTCGCGGCGAGTGCGCAGGACCGCCACGCGCGAGAGGGTGCGCCGGCGGGTCAGCCCGATCAGGAGACGCGCGATCTCGTCGGGAATCCGTTCGTCCGGCGCGTCCCACTCGAGCTCGAGCCGTGCGCCCGATCGCGGCAGCTTCAACTGCCAACTGGCCCCCTCGGCGTCGATTCGGCGGCGCAGCGTGATGCCAGCATTCGCGAGCCGGAGATCGTCGGTGTCGTAGTACGCGGAGACGAGCGTCCGCTCGGTTATCGCCTCTCCCGGGAGAGACACCCCCTCGAACCGTGGGCCGGCCTGCAGCTTCACCTCGCGCTCGAGCGTCGACTTCATTTGCGTGCGTCCACCGCGCGGCGCAGTTCGTCCTTCGTCATGCTCGAGCGGCCGGGGATGTTGTGCTGGCGCGCCTCGTTCATGAGCTGCGCCTTCGTCCGTCCGCGGGGCCCGGAGCGATGCGAGCGCTGGCCACCTCGATGGGACGAGGACACGTCCTGCAGCGAGCTGCGCGAGGCGGTCTTGGACTGGCCGCGCTGAGCCCGCTCCTTGTTGACCGTCCGCGCCGCAATCTCCTTGGCGCGCCGCGGCGACTCACCGGAGTCGCGCTCGCTCTCGACGATGTGCTCGTACTTGCGTTCCTGCTTGGGCGTCCATTCAACCGGCATGGTGCTCTCCTCTGCGGTCGGGTGCCTCCAGCTCTACCCCGGAAGCGGCTCCCCGCAAACCCAGCGCACAGGCGTCTATCGTGACGAAATGGGCACCGGCACCGACCCGCGCGAGTTCCCCCTCTCGGGGACGTTCCCGGCCCCGGCCTTCGTCGTCACGGCGTGTGCGGGAGACCGGCGAGGTGGCTGCCTGGTGGGCTTCGCCACCGAGGTCAGCATCTCCCCGGCCCGGTTCCTGGCCTGCATCTCGCGCCTCAACGCGACGTTCCCGGTGGCGAACTCGGCCGACCGTCTGGCGGTGCACGCGGTCACCGAGACGCAACGCGACCTGGCCGAGCTCTTCGGCGGCGAGACCGGCGACGATGTCGACAAGTTCAGTCTCTGCGAGTGGACGGCCGCGGCCGACGGCACGCCGATCCTGACGGCGTGTCCGACCTGGTTCCTCGGCCGCATCGTGGAGCGGATCGATCTCGGCGACCATGTCGGCTTCGTCCTTCACCCCGAGTCCTGGCACGACGGCGGCGCAATCACACAGCTCACGGTGCGCGAGCTGGACGAGATCGTGCCGGGGCATCCGGAGTGACCACGCATCCGGACCGCGGGTGGATCCCCCGGCCACTACGATCCCGCTGGTGATGTTCCAGGGGTACGAGTGAACACCGTCCCGCCGGACACGTCCCAGGTGGCCGCCTTTCTCCTCGACGCGGTTGTCGAGAGCGTTCCGGTCGGAGTGCTCCTGCTCGACGGCGACCTGAACGTCATCCGCGCCAACGCGGCGCTATGCGAGTTGGTGGGAACCGAGGAGGCGGCGCAGCTCGGCCGGTCGCTGCAGGCGGTGCTCCCGTGGATTCCCGAGGCCGCCGTGCGCCATGCGTTCGAGACCGGTGTCACTGCCGAGGACATCGCGCTCGGCACCGACGACGATGCCGGGCTGGCGCACCGGTTCACGGTCAGCCTGCGCCCCCTCTCCACCGTCGCAGGCGTCCAGGCCGTGGCATGCATCGTTCGCGATGTGGCCGACCTGGTTGCGTGGCGGCGCGGCCTGGGCGGGATCGAGCAACTCGTCGGCGCCCTCTCTGGTGCCGCCACGCAGGCCGAGGTCACCGAGATCATCCTCGAGCGCAGCCGCGATCTCATCGGCGCCGACACGGTCGCGGCCGTCCTGCATGCCGAGTCCGGCGACGAGCTCGAGATCGTGGGCACGGCCGGACTCGACGAGCGCACCGCCCGCGAGTGGAGCCGGTTCGACCTCGAGCTGCGCACGCCGACGGGGGCCGCCGTGCGCACCGGCGAGCCGATCTTCCTCGAGGGGGATGACGCGCGCTGGGAGGAGTTCCCCGACATTCCGTTGCCCGCGGGGTTCACGGCCGCAGCCGTCCCGATCCGAGGCAGGCGGGGGGTGATCGGCGCGATCTCGTTCCGGTTCCCCCGTGGGCGCCGGCTCGAGCCTGGCGACCGCTCGGTCATGGTCACCCTCGGCGTGCACTACGGCCAGGCGCTCGACCGGGCACGGTTGTTCGAGGCAGCCGAGTCCGAGCGCCAGCGGCTCGAGGCGCTCATGGACCAGCTTCCCGTCGGCGTCGCGATCGCCGAGGCGCCGACCGGCCACATCGTCGCGGTGAACCCGAAGGCGACCGAGATCTGGCGGGCGCCCCCGGCGGGGGGTGAGCCCATCACCGACGTCACCCCGTACGTCGCGTTCCACCCGGACGGGCGCCGGTTCGACACTGGCGACTGGCCGATCGCCCGGAGCCTGGCGACCGGCGAGATCGTCGAGAGCGAGGAGATCGAGGTCGAGTTCGCCGACGGTGCGCGCGGCTGGGTCAACATCAGCTCACGTCCCGTGCTCGACGCCGCCGGGCACGTGCTGGGCGCGGTCACGACGCTCGTCGACGTCACCGAGCCGCGCCGGCGCGAGACGGAGGCCCGGTTCCTCGCCGAGGCGACAGACCTCCTCACCGAGTCGCTCGACCCGGAGGAGGCGCTGCAGCGGCTCGCACGCCTCGTCGTGCCGCGACTCGCCGACTGGTGCGCCGTCGACATCCGTGAGGGGTCGCGCATCCGCACGGTGGCACTCGCGCACAGCGATCCTGCGAAGACCGAGCTCGGGCTCGAGCTCAACCGGCGCTATCCGACCGACCCCTCAAGCGACGCCGGCGTGGCCCTCGTGATGCGTACCGGGCGCTCGCAGCTCACGCCGCGGCTCACCCGTGAGATGGTCGAGGCGGCGGCACCTGACGCCGAGTTCACCCGGCTCATATTCGACGAGCTCGGACTGCGCTCGGCGCTGACCGTGCCGCTGCAGGCGCGGGGCCGGCTCTTCGGGACGCTGACCCTCGTCTCGGCTGAGTCAGACCGCGTGTTCGACGAGCACGACGTGTCCTTTGCAGAGGACTTCGCGACCCACGCGGCGCTGGCCGTCGCAAACGCGCGGCTCTACGCCGAGCAGGAGCAGATCGCGAGCACGCTCCAGCGCAGCCTCCTGCCTCTGCGCCTACCCGACCTGGCCAAGGTCGAGATGGAGGCGCGGTACCACGCGGCGGGCGAGCGAAACATGGTGGGGGGCGACTTCTACGACCTCTGGGAGATCGGCAAGGGCAGCTTCGGCATCGTCATCGGCGACGTCTGCGGCAAGGGTGCGGCGGCTGCCGCGCTGACCGCCCTGGCCCGGCACACGGTGCGCACCGCGTCGATCGCCCTGCCCGACCACCGTCCGGCCGACGTCATGCATGCGCTGAACGACGCCGTGATGAAGCGCGCCGGAAGCGGCCAGTTCTGCACGGTCGCCCACGCGTATGCCGTGCCCGTCGCCGAGGGGTTCGATGTCACGATCGCATCCGGCGGCCATCCGCTGCCGTTCATCATCCGCGCCGACGGCACGGTGGAGCAGCCGGGCCGCCCCGGGACGCTGCTCGGCATCTTCCCCGACATCCAGGTGCACGAGCACCGCACCGTGCTGCGGGACGGCGATCAGATCGTGCTGTGGACAGATGGGGTGAGCGACCGCCGCGGCGACGGCGAGTTGTTCGGCGAGGAGCGCCTGCGGGAGCTGCTCGTCGCAAACGCGGGCCGCACGCCCGCCGAGATCGCAGACGCCATCGAGTCGGCCGTGCTGGAGTTCTCGCAGACCCCCGCGCAGGACGACATCGCCATCGTGGTCGTGCGCATCCGTCCGGCCTAGCCGGCGGCCGATCCCGGCCGACTCCGGGATTGAGAACGTGGAAACCGGGTACACCCGCGGTGGTCACGACGAGCGAGGTGAGACGTGCAGTACGGGCTGTCACTCCCAACAGGTGGAGAATGTGGAGATCCGCGCTTCCTCGTCGACCTCGCGGAGCGGGCGGAGGCCGCTGGATGGGATGGCCTCTTCCTCGAGGACTACGTCTGCTACGGCGGCGATCGGGCGACGCCGACCTGCAACGTGTGGGCGGTACTGGCGGCTGTGGCAGTGCGCACCCGGCGAATGCGACTGGGCACGGAGGTGACGCCCCTGACCCGGCGGCGGCCCTGGAACGTGGCCCGCGAGGCGGCCGCCGTCGACCAGCTCTCGGGCGGGCGCATGGTCCTCGGCGTCGGTCTGGGCGACACCGGCGAGGCGATCAACGCCGATGCGAGCTACCTCTCGTTTGGCGAGGAGGGGGACGCACGGACGCGCGGCGAGATGCTGGACGAGGGGCTCGAGATCATCGCTGGCCTCTGGGCGGGTGGGCAATTCAGCTTTCGCGGCAAGCACTACCAGGTCGATGACGTGACGTTCCTGCCGCAGCCTGTGCAGCAGCCCCGCATCCCGATCTGGATCGGCGGCGGCTACCCAAATCCACGCCCGACGCGCCGCGCGCTGCGCTGGGATGGCTCCTGCCTTTACCGGGAGACGCATGGCGGCCCGTGGCAGGACATGTCTCCGGACGACGTGCACGCCCTCCGCCTCGCCGCAGGCGATCGCGCATATACGATCGCTGTCGGAGGAAGTGGGCGCCGGGAGGACTGGGAGGCGGAGCGCGACCACATCCAGGCTGTGGCGGCGGCAGGCGCCGACTGGTGGATCGAGTGGGTCCCGCCGGGAGCGCGCGAGACCATGGTCGCCGCGGTCGAGCGAGGGAGCCTGCGGCCGGCGCAAGGATGAGTCAGCGTGGCAGGTCCCTACACAGCCGCTTTCTCCGAGACATCCCTGATGAGGTCGATGGCGAGCGTCGCCTCGGCCAGGCCGATCATCGCGCCGATGGTGACCCCCAGCGCCGCCTCGTAGGCCGCGCCCGCGAGGAAGGGGTGCGGCAGGCCGGCGATGTGCAGACCGTGCAGCGCGGCGGATTCGATCAGGAGCGGAATGGTCACGACCCGGAAGGTCAACCAGAAGCGCGGCCACACCAGCCCAGCCGACCGGGCGAGGGCGGCCAATACTCCTTGCCGCTCGATGGCGATGACCGGCCCTGTCAGCGAAACAAGCGTGAGCGCGACCAGTCCAGGCACCAGGAACGCCAACGACAGGCCGACCGTGACGATGATGATCAGAGCGTCGGCGGCTATCAACGACACCCACGGCAGACTGCGCACGACCTCGGACACCCGCACCACGCGGCCTCCGTGCTGGTGCTCGGACACGATCCGTTCACTGAGCCCGCCGTAGAAGACGACGCCGGCCGAGGAGACCGCGCCCGCCAAGAGTGCGCCGACCCGGAGCACGGTCCCCAAACTCCCGCCCTGCCCGCGAGCAACGCTCTCCGCACCGAGTTGTGCGGCCGCGTCGGCGACACCGCCGATGGAAAACACGAGGAGCGCCATCGGCCCGAGCACACGAAACCGATCCCGATACGTCGCGAACGCGCGACCGAAGATCGACCTCGCTGTGTAACGGACGGGATTGGGTGACATCCGGAAATCTCAAGGTACCGCCACGGCCGCGACGGCTTCGGAAGAACCGTTCCTCGCGAACCTAGCTGGCCGATTTGGATCCTGCATTGACTCGGACATGTGTCCCGCCGGCGAGGAGCAGCCACCCGACGAGGTTCCCGGGCCGGCGGGTGGCGACGAGGCCGCCGACGCTCGCGTACGCGACTCCCAGGATCGTCACGGCGGCGTCGTGGCCAAAGGGCGCCGTGAGACCCGCGTTGCCGCCGAGGTTGACCGCGTTCAGGGCGAGCGAGGCCGCGCCGGCCGTCGCGGCGACCGCCCACCCGGCGATCGCGACGCCCGACCGCTGCCAGGAGCTTGCCATCGCGCAAAACGTACCCCAGCGGGGGTTACGGGACCGTTACGGCCCCAGGCGATCGTCTTCGACTGCCTGTGGACGCATCTTTGGCTACGGACATCCGACTGCCGACGGTGGGGCAACCCTGGAAACAGCGAAACCCGCCTTTTCAAGCGGGTTTCGTGCATGCGCTGGAGAGGACTTGAACCTCCACGACCCAATTGGGTCACAAGGCCCTCAACCTTGCGCGTCTACCAATTCCGCCACCAGCGCCGGGCCTGCGAGCAGGCAGTCTACCGCCCTAGAGCAGGAAGCCGAGCGCGATCACGTTCGCGGTGAAGAGGATGCCGACCAGGACGGTGAGCCGGGTCAGGTTGCGCTCCATCACCGCGGTACCGCCGTAGCTCGATCCACCCGGGTTGAGCATGCCCGAGAGGCCGGCATCCTTGCCCGAGTGCATCAGCACCAACACGATCAGGCCGACGCCGAGCAGGACCTGAAGCCCGGACAGGATCTGTGAAAGAAGGTGCGACGACATCGGCCGAAAGTCTACCAGCGGCGCCCGGAATGTCCGTCTCTCAGCGCACCGCCACGGTGCCCGGCGCACCCTCCGCCAGCCGCCCGATCACCGGCCACGGCAGGTCGACCGCGCGCTCGGCGGGGAGGCTGACGAAGAGCCCGCCCGATGTCTGGGCGTCGCAGACCAGCAGTCGGTCGACCTCACTCATTCCCGGCGCGAACTCGGTGTACTCGGCGGCCAGATCCAGGTTGGTGCGCGTCCCACCCGGCACGTGACCAGCCTCGATCAGCTCGCGAACGCCGGGCAGCAGGCGCACCGCACTCCAGTCGATCTGAGCCTGCAGGCCGGCACCGGCCGCGAGCTCGCGGGCGTGGCCAACCAGGCCGAAGCCCGTCACGTCGGTCACCGCGTGCGGGCGTGCGGCCCGCACCAGCCGGGCGGCCTCGGCGTTCAGTGTGGTCATCGACTCGACCGCCGCCTCGACCACCGCCGCGTCCGGCTCGCCGCGCTTGAGGGCGGTGGTGACGATGCCCGTGCCGATCGGCTTGCTCAGCACCAGCACGTCGCCGGGGCGCCCGCCCGCGTTCGTCCAGATCTCGTCGGGATGCGCGAAGCCGGTCACCGCCATGCCGTACTTGGGCTCGGGATCGTCGATCGAGTGCCCACCCGCGACGACGGCGCCCGCCGCCGCGGCCACGTCCGCCCCGCCTCGCAGGATCTCGCCGAGGAGCTCCATCGGGAGCGTCTTCGGGAACGCGACCACGTTGAGCGCGAACGCCGGCCGCGCACCCATCGCGTAGATGTCAGAGAAGGCGTTGGTCGCAGCGATCCGCCCGAAGTCGTAGGCGTCGTCCACGAGCGGCGTGAAGAAGTCGATCGTCTGCACGACCGCCAGATCGTCGGAGATCCTCCACACCGCGGCGTCGTCGAGCCCCTCATGCCCAACCATCAGCTCCGCCGACTCGACCCGGGGCAGCCCCGCCAGGACCTGGCGCAGCGATCCGGCCGGCAGCTTGCAGGCGCAGCCGGCGCCGTGGGAGAGATGGGTCAGGCGAACGGTCTGGGTGGACATCGCCCGTTCAGTGTATGCCGGACGCACACCGCGACCGTCCCGGCGGCTCGGGCGTAAACTGGGGGCATGAAGACGCGCGAGTTCGGATCGTCCGGGATCACCGCCTCAGAGGTCGGGTTCGGACTGTGGACGATCTCGACCGGTTGGTGGGGCGAACACTCCGACGAGAGCGCGATCGCGCTCCTGCGCGAGGCGTTCGACCTGGGCATCACGCTGTTCGACACGGCCGACACCTACGGGGAGGGGCGCGGCGAGACCCTGCTCCAGAAGGCGCTCGGCGACGTTCGCGATGACATCACCATCGCAACCAAGTTCGGGTACGACATCTACTCGCCGTGGGAGCGCAAGGGCCACGTCGAGCGGCCCCACGACTGGTCGCCCGAGTACGTCCGCTACGCGCTCGAACAGAGCCTGGCCCGGCTCGGCACCGACCGCATCGACGTCTACCAGCTGCACAACCCGCGCATGGATGCGATCCGCTCCGACGAGGTCTTCGCGGTGCTCGACGACGCCCTCGCGGCGGGAGAGATCCGCAGCTACGGCGTCGCGCTCGGGCCGGCGATCGGCTGGCGCGACGAGGGGCTCGAGGCCTTCCGCACCCGTGACCTGGCCGCCGCCCAGATCATCCACAACCTGCTCGAGCAGGATCCCGGCCGCGACCTGATCGCGGCCGCCCGGGAGGCGTCGATCGGCCTCATGATCCGCGTCCCGCACTCATCGGGCATGCTCGAGGGGCACTACACGAGCGACACGGTGTTCGCGCCCAATGACCATCGCCGCCACCGGCCGAAGGAGTGGCTGACCGAGGGGTTGCGCAAGGTCGAGACGCTCGGCTTCCTGACCGAGGGCCGCACGCTCGGGCAGGCGGCGATCCAGTGGCTCTTGGCCGAGCGGGCCGTGACCACGGTGCTGCCGAACATCTACAACTCCGAGCAGCTGCACGAGTTCGCGGCAGCGCCGGACACACCCGCGCTCACGGCCTTCGAGCTCGAGCGCGTGGCCGAGCTCTACGCGACCGACTTCGCCGCCGAGCCGGCCACGACCGGCGCCTGATCCTCGGCGAGCAGGGCGACCAGCTCGGAGCGCTCGGGCGGGGCTGACCAGCGCCGCCGCACGACGCCGTCGGCGTCGACGTAGAGCACCATCGGCGTCGCCCGCAGCCCCAGCCGCGGGGGCGCGCCGCCGCCGAGCTCGATCACGGTCACGCGCCCGGCGTGGTGCGCGGTCGCCGCGGCGAGCCGGTTCAGCGACACCCGCGACGACGTCGAATAGGGGGTCGAGAACTGCACGAACGCCCCCTGGGGCGGGAACCGCTCGAGACCGAGCTGGGCCGCCGCCAGGCGGGTGGGCACGATCGGGATCGTCCGCCGCCTGCGGCGGCGGAGCGCAGCACGGGAGACGCCTGCGATACCGGCGCACCCCCCGACCAGCACCAGCCACTCGATCATCTGGGCGACACGATAGCGGGCCGAACCGCCCTCGACCGGCCGGCGTGTGTCACAGAAGCGTCACCGATCGGCAACTGCATCTTTCGGGGGACTGTCCCCGGTTGGGGTGAGCGTGAGGTTGGCGGCGCGGGCGAGCACCGCCTCGACGCGCTCGGCCTGCAACGGGAGGGCGTGCTCGGCTGCCACCCGCACGGCCTCGCGGCAGGGCACCGGCAGCGCCGCGGCGGCCACCATGCCCGCGGCGATCGAGTCGACGTCGAGCGGATCCACCAGCGCGCCACAGCGGGGGTTGAGCACCTCGGCCGGGCCGCCGACACGGGTCGCCACCACCGGGCGGCCGCGGGCCAGTCCCTCGAGCATGGCCTGCCCCTGCGGCTCCTCGAGGCTGGGCAGGCAGACGACATCTGCCTTCGCGATTTCGTCGGCCACACCCTCGGCAGAAAGCCGGCCTGCGAAGCGCGTCCCCACCGGCGCGGCCGCGCGCAGCGACTCCTCGAGCGGCCCTCCGCCGACGATCGTCAGCGTCCCCCCGCCCAGCTTGGCGAACGCCTGCAACAGACGCTCGACGTTCTTGCGCCGCGTCAGCGAGCCGATGAACAGGAACCGCGGCCCGATACCGGGTGCTCCGGGCGCCCGCGGCGCCGGCCGCAGCCGGTCGGTGTCGACGCCGCAGTCGATCACCTCGACGTCGACGTCGGCGGGCGCCGCCAGCATCCTCGCCACGTAGGCTGACACGCAGACGACGCTCGCAGCACGCCGCAGCACGGGCTTGGTCAGCGCCCCCACGACCGGGCTGCGGCGCATGTTGCGCACGTCGGTGCCGTGGGCGGTGATCACGTAGGGCACGCCGGTAGCGATCGCCACCAAGCCGGTCGGCACCAGAAAATGTGCGTAGACGACGTCGGGCCGGTGCTCCGCGACGGCCGCCCTGGCCTGGCGGGTCAGCCCGGCATACGCCCAGGGCGTCGAGACCGGACCGCGTTCGCCCGCCTGAAGCCCCACCCGGCGGACGTCATGGCCACGCTCCTGCAGCGCGTCGGCCATGCGAGCGACGAAGACTCCGTACTCCGGCCGCTCGGGGCTCGGGTACATGTTGCTCACTAGCAGAATCCGCATGCGCCAAGTGTAGAGGGTCCATTCCCGCCGGCCGGCTCACACGAGGTCGCGCGGGAACGTGAATGCCCACGTCTCCGCGAACACGCAGTCCCCGCTCTCGAACGCCCGCACCACCACGTTGACGAGGAACCGCTCGGCGTCGCAGGTCATGACGCTCTCGGTCTCGCAGCGCGTCTGCCAGTCGCCGCGGCCGACCGTGCCGTCGGTGCGACAGTGCACCCGGGCCGACAGCGGGTCGCCCTCGACGATCGAGAAGGTCGTGCGGTTCTGGTCGGAGATCTCGAGGCCGTTCGGCAGCCGCGTCCGCCCGCCCACATCCCAGTCGTAGACCAGGTCGACCCGGCCGGTGGCGAGATCGCGGTGCAGGCTGCGCCCGGCCGGGCCGCCATGGACGACCTCGGTGGGCATGCGCGGGGACTCCTCGGCAGGCAGAAAGCCGGGCAGGCCGGCGTCGCTCGGCCGGGGCTCGCGCACGGGCAGTGAAAGTGCGCTCGCGGCGCCGGCGTGGACGGTGAGCGTGACCGGCTCGGGCGACGGCCACGCCCACGGCCAGTAGGTGGGCGAGACGCCCACCCTGATGCGGCTCCCGGGCGCGAAGGCGTGCCCGATCGCGTCCAGCTTGACCGTGACGGTGAACGGCTCACCGGGTCTGAGCGGCTGCGGATGCTCATCGCTCTGGCGGTGCGTCAGGTTCTGGAGGGCGCGGGTCACGAGTGCCGACGTGCCGTCCGCGAACACCTCGCACAGCCGCACGCACACGAGCGCGCGCGGGCGATCCGAGGCCAGGGTCAGTTCGACCTCGGGAAACCCGAGGATCTCGAGCCGGCCCGGGAGGGGCTCGGAGGTGAACGCGAGGCTCATCCCGTCCATCGCCCGCTGGTCGCCGGGCCAGTCGGCCGGCTCGCCGTAGGGACACCACGACCCGGCGTCGAGGCCCGCGGTCTGCTGCCCGGCGAAGCGCAGCTCGGCCGGCGCGTCCGGGGCCGGGCCGAGGCCGGAGGCGTTCAGGTACAGCCGCTGCGCGGCCACGCCGGGCGCGGGCCACGCCGGCTCGGCCACCCACCGGCCGGGGCGCTCGGTGTAGCAGGTCGCGGGCGGGCTGGACTCCTGAATCCAGGCCCGCAGCATCGGTTCGTCCATGATCCCCGTGTCGGTCCCGCGCAGCCAGTGGTCGAACCAGCGCAGCACCTCCTGCAGGAAGCCGATCGTGGGGCCGGGCGGGCCCTCCTGCGGCCAGGCGTGCGCCCACGGGCCGATCAGTCCCTTGCGCGGGCCGGGCAGGCCGGCGAGCAGGCGCGGGATCGCGTTCGTGTACCCGTCCGACCAGCCGCCGACGGCGTACACGGCCGCTTCGATCCGGGAGTAGTCCTCGCACACCGAGCCCTGCTTCCAGTAGTCGTCGCGGCGCTGGTGGGCCAGCCACGGCTCGATGAACGGCGGCGCCGAGGCCAGCCGCTCGAGCCACATGTCCCGCCAGCGGTCGCCCACGATCGCGGGGTCGGGCGGCCAGCCGTTCCAGCCGAGCATCGACGAGGCCCACTGCAGCATGTCCGAGCCGATGCAGCCGCCGTCGTAGTGGACGTCGTCGGCGTAGCGGTCGTCGGTCGAGCACAGCGTCACGATCGCCCGCAGCGCCGGCGGCCGGTGGGCGGCGATCTGGAGCGAGTTGAACCCACTCCACGAGATGCCGATCATTCCCACCGCCCCGGTGCACCACGGCTGCTCGGCGATCCAGGCAATCACCTCGCAGGCGTCGGATTGCTCCTGGGGCAGGTACTCGTCCTCGAGCAGCCCGTCGGATTCGCCCGCGCCGCGCATGTCGACCCGCACGCAGGCGTAGCCGTGTCCGGCCAGGTACGGATAGTGGCGGGAGTCGCGCACCGCCGTGCCGTCGTTCAGGCGGTAGGGCAGGAACTCGAAGATCGCGGGAACCGGGTTTGCGTCGGCATCCTGCGGCAGCCAGATCCGGGCGGCGAGACGGCAGCCGTCGGCGAGCGTGACCCACGCGGTCGAGATCGTCCGGATGGGTCGGGGGTACTCGGCGACGAGGCGCATCGGCGCATTTAACCCGACCGCCGGGGGTGGGTGGTGAAACACCCCCCGCGGCCACCCCAGCGGGGGGGTTGCCGGACGGCCGGTTGACGGCGAGAGTGGATTACATCCTCACGCGCGCCGCGATGGGGGTGCCTCCCTGACATGCGCCCGCCCGGCTGGACGTCCACCACTGGGCGGGCGCGGAGGAGGATCTACCCGCGGGCGTGGGCGAGCAACTCGCGGAAGCAGGCGAGCTCCTCGGAGGAGCTTGCGTCCACGCCGTTCAATGCGATCTGAAGCTGCAGGCCGAACGCCTCGAGCAGTGACTCGGGGCCGTCCTCGAGCGCCAGGGTGAAACACAGGTACTCGCGCCCGGACTCCTCGCCCACCACCCGGAAGCGGCGAGCCGCGAGCGCCCGTCGCAGCGGCGCGCCGAACACGCACAGCCGCTCGCCGGCCCGCTCGGCGTCGGTCGCAGGCTCCGCGATCAGCGTCCGCATGACACCGGACAGACTGCCGTCGACCGCGGTTGCGGCCCGCTCGATCAGGCGCGGAAGCATGAGCTCCGGCATGCCCCCACGGTAACCCGCCCCGCCCGGCCGGGAACCCCCCGGAATGGTGACATCACGGCGAGGACGAACCGCCCCCGGGGGCGACCGTGACCGTGGTTCCGACAGTGACGATCTCTCTCGTCGACGTGTGCGGTGCGTGGCCCCTCGAACCCAATGCGAGCCCGACGGCGATCCCCAGCACCAGCACGACGGCGCAGCCGACGATCCCGCGGATGTGGCGACGCAGCACGTTGCCTAGGATAGCTGGCAGTTAACTATTGTGAACTTGCATGTAAATCTTTTTGCGCTGGAATCCGATACCTGGGGTAGGCGCAACAGTGCCCCCAACCTCATTGAGGTGCTCGGTGAACGACCGCGGCCGACCGGCGTGGGCCCCATCGACCAGTGCTGCACTCCTGCGATCCCTCGGCATCGCGGCTGCCGCCTGCGCGGTGGCCGCCGCTCCGGCGGCCGCATATGTGCTCCACCAGACGGCGGTCGCAAGCGTCACCGTCAAGATCTCGTCGCACCCGTCGGCGGCGTCTCGGAGCACCACCGCCAAGTTCGCGTGGAAGACGACCGGCGGGCCGACGGCCGTCTCGTGCCGGCTCGACTCCGGCGCCTACAAGAAGTGCTCCCGGTCGCATTCCTATACCAAGCTGAAACAGGGCTTGCACACCTTCACGGTGCGGGTGACGAAGGGCGGCACGAGCAAGAAGGTCGCCGACAAATGGCGGGTCGACACCGTCGCGCCGACGGCGCCCACCGTCACCGGAGGCAGTACGGCGTGGACCGCCGCGGCGGTCACCATCTCGGCAGCGGGATCGACCGACAAGGGCGGTAGCGGAGTGGCCTCCTACCAGCACCGCAGCTCGTCGAACGGCGGCACGTCCTGGAGCGCGGCGGTCGCCGGCGCCAGCGCCAAGATCACCGCCAACGGCACCACGTGGGTGCAGTTCCGGGCGCTCGACAGGGCCGGGAATGCCTCGGCGTGGGCGCCCGCCGCCGTCGATCCGGCTGCCACGGCGGCGATCGACACCGTCCCGCCGTCGCTGCCGACGCTCACCGGAGGCTCGACGACCTGGCAGAACGTCGCCTCGATGACCGTCCAGCCCGCCGGCACCCCAACGGATGCCGAGTCGGGCTTTGCCGGCTACCAGTACCGCACCTCGAGCAACGGCGGCAGCACCTGGTCGACGGCGACTCCGGGAACCTCTGTGACGATCTCGGCCGAGGGGCTGACGCTCGTGCAGTTCCGGTCGGTGGACGCGGTCGGCAACGTCTCGGCCTGGGTGAACGGGACCGTGAGCATCGACCGCACCGCGCCGACGGCGCCGACCGACACCGGCGGCTCGACATCGTGGCAGGCCGGGCCCACCGTGACCGTCACGGCCGCCGGGTCGACCGATGCGGGCTCGGGCGTCGCCGGATACGAATACGAGACCTCGGCCAACGGCGGCAGCACATGGTCGGCGGCAACCGCCGGGGCGAGCGCCGTCGTCTCGGCGCAGGGCACAACGCTCGTGCAGTTCGCCGCGGTGGACGGCGTCGGGCTCGTCTCGCCGTGGGCGCAGGCGACCGTCAAGCTCGACCTGACGGCACCGACCGCGCCCACGGTCGCGGGCGGCTCCTCCACCTGGGTGAACGCCGCCTCGGGCACGGTCACCGCGTCCGGCTCGACCGATTCCGGCGGCTCCGGGCTCTCCGGCTACCAGTACCGCACCTCCACCGACGGCGGCACCACATGGAGCGCAGCCGCCACCGGCGCGAGCGATGCGGTCACCGCCGAGGCCAATACGTGGGTGCAGTTCCGCAGCGTCGACACGGCCGGCAACACGTCGGCCTGGACGCCCGCGACACAGACCGCGGGTGCAACCGTGCGCCTCGACCGCACCGCTCCCACCACGCCCGTGGCCAGCGGCGGCTCGTCGGGCTGGTCGAACGCTTCGTCGATCACCGTCACCGCCACGTCGACAGACGCCGGCAGCGGCGTGAAGAGCTACCAGTACGAGACGTCGACCAACGGCACGACCTGGTCGAGTCCGACGACCGGCTCCTCGGTCCCGGTCTCGGCCACCGGCCCGACGTTCGTCCAGTTCCAGGCGACCGACAACGTCGGCCTGAAATCGGCCTGGTCGGGAGTCACCGCCGCCGGGACCGTGCAGCTGGATCGCACCAATCCCACCGCCCCGTCATCCGTGACGGGCGGATCGGCAGGCTGGTCGCTGACGGCACCGGTGACCGTGACGGCCTCCGGCTCCACGGACTCCGGCGGCTCCGGGCTCTCGGGCTACCAGTACCGCACCTCCACCGACGGCGGCACCACCTGGTCGGCGGCCCTGGCCGCACCGGCCGCCATCACGGGCGACGGCACCACCATCGTGCAGATGCGCGCGATCGACGCCGCCGGCAACGTCTCGGCGTGGGCGCCGGCATCGGCCGGTGTGAACAACACCGTCAAGATCGACACCACCCCGCCCACGGCCCCGATCGTGGCGGGCGGCACCGGCGGCTGGTCGAACGCCGCTTCGGCCACCGTCTCGGCATCGGGCTCGACCGACTCCCCCGGCTCGGGCGTGAGCGGCTACGAGTACGAGACGTCCACGAACGGGGGCAGCACGTGGTCGACGCCGGCCACGTCGGGGGCGTCGGTGACGATCTCGGCCGAAGGCACGACGACCGTCCGGTTCGCGGCAGCTCGACGTCGCGGGGCACACCTCGGCGTGGGTGCAGACGAGCGTCCAGCTCGACCGCACCGCGCCGTCGGCGCCCACCGTCACGGGCGGCTCGCTGAGCTGGGCCGACATCGCCTCCCGCACCGTCACCGCGGCGGGCTCGGCCGACGCCGGCGCCGGCCTTTCGGGCTACCAGTACCGCACCTCCACGAACGGCGGGAGCACGTGGTCGGCACCGGTCGCCGGATCCTCGCTGGTGGTCTCGGCCGAGGGCGAGACGCTGGTGCAGTTCCAGAGCATCGACACGGTCGGAAACGCCTCCGCCTGGACGCCCGCGCCGGACACGGCGGGCGCCACGGTGCGGCTCGACCGCACCCCGCCCACCGCACCGACCGCGACCGGCGGATCGGCATCGTGGCAGAACGCGGCGTCGCTTCCGATCTCGGCGAGCGGTGGCACGGATGCGGCCTCCGGCATCGCGTCGTACCAGTACCGCACGTCGACGAACGGCGGCTCGACCTGGTCCGTCGCCGCGGCCGGCGCGGTGGTCAACGTGACCGCCCAGGGCACCACGCTGGTCGAGTTCCGGGCAATTGACGGCGTCGGGCTCGACTCACCGTGGTCGGCCATCTCGGCCGGCGGCACCGCCATGCTCGACCAGACGGCGCCCACTGCTCCGACCGTCATCGGCGGGGCCTACAAGTACCAGAGCCTCGCCTCGGTCACCATCTCGGCGACCGGCTCCACCGATACGGGCGGCTCGGGATTGGCCGGCTACCAGTACCGCACGGAGTTCGACACGCAGACGTCCACCGGCTGGTCGGGGGTGTCGGCCGGCCCCAGCGTGATTATCTCGGCGGAAGGGCTGACCATTGTCGAGTTCCGATCGGTCGACAACGCCGGCAACGTCTCGGCGTGGACGCCCAACCCCGCGGTGCCCGCCAACATCGTCGAGCTCGACCGCACCGCGCCGAGCATTCCCACCGTCAGCGGCGGATCGCTCTCCTGGCAGGCGGCCGCGTCGGTCACCGTGACCGCGAGCGGGTCGATCGATGGCACGGGTGTCTACACCGCCGGCGTCTCGGGCTACCAGTACCGCACGTCCACGGACGGGGGCTCGTCCTGGTCGGCTGCGACCGCGGGCGCAAGCGCCGTGGTTACCGCCGAGGGCACCACGCTGGTGCAATTCCGCGCCGTCGATGCCGCGGGCAACGTGTCGGCGTGGACGCCCGCCACTCCGGACGCGACCGACACCGTCATGCTCGACCACACCGCCCCCACGCTGCCCACGATCGGCGGCGGCACCGGCGGATCATGCACCGCCGGCCCGGTGACGCTCACCGCCTCAGGATCGACCGACGCCCTGTCGGGCTTCGGCCACTACGAGTCGACGGTGAACGGCGGCAGCGTCGTGCAGGGCGCAAGCGTGGTGATCTCGGCGCACGGCACCTGGACGGTCAAGTTCCGGGCTGTCGACTCCGCCGGCAACGCCTCGGCCTGGGTCAGCACAACCGTCTGTATCAGCTGACCGGGTCGTCGCGCCAGCTGGTGTAGCGGCCGGCGGTGTCCTCGCTCGGCTCGCCCAGAACCGGGTGCAGCGAGAGATCGGGCGAGTACCGGCTGGCGGGGACGGTGCGGCCGAGCGCCTCGGCCATCGCGCGGACGTGATGCGGCGCGCCCCCGCAGCAGATGCCGATGAAGCGGACGCCGATGTCGCGTGCCGCGACGGCGAAGTCGGCCATGTCAAAGCGGGTGCACGTGAACGGGTCGAGCGCGATCGGGAACACGCGCCGGCCGGCGTCGTCGCGCAGCGCCTGGAACGTCGTCTGGGCCGGCGTCGTGCGGTAGGGCACGGGCTGTCCGGCGATTGGGCACGAGACGGCCGCGCGCACCCGCTCGAGCAGCGGCAGCATGGTCGCCGGCCCGCGCGAGCAGTTGAGCCCGACAACGTCGGCCCCCGCGTCCTCGAGCCGCTTGCACGCCTCCTCGAAGCTGAAGCCGTCGATCGTCCTGTCCTCCGACGAGGCGAACGTCACCACCGACGGGAGCCCGTACTCGCGGATCACCTCGAGGCCGATCAGCGCCTCGCCGACGTAGTCGTTCGTCTCGGAGAGGATGAAGTCGGCGCCCTCCTCGGCCGCCCACCGCACCTGGTCGCGGTACATACGGCGCACGCGCTCGCCGCTTGCGAGCGGGTCGGCCGGGTCGTACGCCCAGGTGTTGCAGATGTTGCCGGCGAGCATCGCACCGCCCGTTTCGGCCGTCTCGCGGGCCAGCCGCAGCGCCTGCCGGTTGAGCGCCTCGACGTCGCCCTCGCGGCCGATCATGCGCAGCTTTTCCTCGTGGCCGTAGTAGGTGAACGCGACCATCACGTCGGCGCCCGCGGCCAGGAACTCGCGGTGCAGCTCGGCCACAGCGTCGGGCCGGTCGAGCACCACCTCGGGAACGTATGGGCCGCTCTTCAGGTACCCGCGCCGCTCGAGCTCGAACAGGTAGCCCTCGGCGCCGAGCACCACCCCGTCGTCATCGAGCCGCTCGAGCAGTCCAGGCATGCACGAAGCCTATAGCCATCTAGTAGCGGGGCAGTGCAGGCCCCTGGTAGAGGTCGTACTCGCCCTCTCGGGCGAAGCGCTCGACGCCGCGCGCGACGGCCTGCTCGTCGAGCTCCACGCCCAGCCCCGGCCCGGTCGGCACGGGTACGAGTCCGCGTTCGGGCGTGAACGGGCCGCCGGCGATCACGTCGCCGGTGTACCAGCGCAGAAGCGACTGGCTGGGCAGATCCAGCGACGGGGCGGCCGCCGCGATGTGCAGCGCGCACGCGGTGGCGATGCCCAGGTCGCCGCCGTAGAACCAGAAGCGGGCGCCGGCTCGGGCACAGTCGAGAATGAACCGGCGCGTCCCCGAAACGCCGCCACACGCGGCGACGTTCAGGACGAAGGCATCGGCAGCACCGAGCGACGTCGCGTTTCGAAGGTCGGTCTCGTGGGTCGAGAACGGGACCTGCGAGTCGCGCCGCAGCGCCGCCATCTCGCCCAGCGTGCCCACCGGTTCCTCGAGGTTTGCGATCCGCAGCGGCCGCAACGCCTGCAGCGCTCTCCGCGCGGTCGGCACGCTCCATCCCATGTTCGCGTCCAGGCGCAGCACCCGGTCAGGGCCGATGGCCGCGCGCACCTCTCGCAGCATGCGCAGCTCCTCCCGTAGCGGCCGCACCGCCACCTTGCCCTCGAAGCTGGGCGACCCGTGTGCCTCGACCATCGCGGCGCAGTAGCCCGCGACCTCGGCCGGGGTGCCCTCGCCGGCCGCCCCCGGGCCCGGGATCCGGTAGGCGAAATACTCGGTGAACTCGACCGCGGGGCGCACCGCGCCTCCGAAGAGATCGTGCAGGGGCACCCCCTGCGACCGCGCCTCAATGTCCCACAGCGCCATCTCGACGCCCGCGAGTGCACGCGCCCGATCGCTGCGCGCTCCCCGCTGCGCCGTTCTCAGGAGCTCCGCGGCACTGCCCAGCTCCGCCCGCAGCTCCGGCAGCTTCCGCCCCACGATGTGCTCGCCGAGCTCACCTGCGAGCGCCGCGGCGTCGTGCGGTGAGGGCGTCTCACCAAGCCCGCAGATGCCGTCGTCGGACGTGACCCGCAGGACGGTGCGGCTCATTCCCCAATAGGTGCCCGGCGCAAACAGGTAGGGGGCGTCCAGCGGCACGTTCACCGGCCACGCCTCCAGCCGCGCAACACGAGCGTCCGAGCGCACGCCACACGCTACACGGCACTGGCGATGAGCTGCTCCACGACTCCCGCGATGAGCGCGGGGTGCGTGTAGGGCACCGCATGCGATCCGTCCGGCACGACGAGAAGCCTGCCGCGCGGCAGCAGCTCCGCCACCTCCTCCGCCCACTCCCGGCTGATGAAGCGGTCGTTGTCGCCGTGCACGACGACGGTTCGCTGGTGGATGCGGGGAAGCCGCTCCTCGATCCGGTCGGCCAGCGCCGAGCGGGCCATGGCGTGCAGGTCGGACACCCCGCGGCGCGCGGTGTCGCGGAATGCCAGCGTCACGAGCCCCGCCGGCTCGTGCGTGGACTGGTGCAGCGCCCGGAAGATCTGGTGGCGCGCGGCGCGCCTGGCCGGCTCGACCGTCGGGGCGATCAGCACCAGCGGCCCGACCCGCCGCGGCCGGCGCACCGCGAGCTCCGTCACGATCTGACACCCCATCGAGTTCGCGACGAAGGCGGGGCGGGACAGCCCCACGACGTCGAGCCAGTCGCCGAGCGCGTCGGCCAGATCGCCGATGCCCCCGCCAGCCGGCCGGCCGCGCGGGCCGCGTCCGGGCAGGTCGGGGACGTACGTCGCGCACCGGGCCGCGATGACCTTCGCCAGCGGAAGCAGGTACCGGCCGGACACGCCGTACCCGTGCACCAGAACGACAGGCGGCCCGGCCCCACCCACCCGGGAGTGGATCGACACCTCGCCCACCTCGTCCCAACGGCTCACCACCGGCGCCGGCGGGGCCAAGCCGTCGGCGAGTTCGATCAACGGCGCACCCGGACGGAGGGGAGCGCGCCGACCTCGTCCTTCGACAGCCGCAGGGTCACACTGTCCGTCTCGACCTTCGCGACCGCGTCCATCGGGATCGTCACGTCGCGCCGACCCCAGAGGTGTCCGTGCTCGAGCACGAGGTGGGTGAGCGCGCCGTCGTCGGTGAGAAACGCCTCCACGTGCCCCAGGAAATGATCGTCAGCCGAGATCACTTCGCTCGAGCGCCGGATCTCGACCTTGCCCTTCGGGACGCGGTCATAGGTCAGCTCGACGGGCTCGTCATAGCCACCGCCCGTGACCACCCCGAGCTCCGGCGACTCGTAGGGGACGGTGATCACGTCCTGGACGCCGATGTCCCAGTCGGGATCGGACTTGGGCATGTCCTCTAGCCGGATGGAGGCGGACTCGCGCACCGTCGTGAACCGGCTCGCCTCCTCGGCGGTGCAACGAAGCGCGATGTCGTTCTCGCCGTCGGCCGTGGCCATGTCAACCGGCACCAGCCGGGCGAGCCCGTCGTGATGGTGCGGCTGCACCACCAGGTGGGTCACGCGCCGCTTCACCGGGTCGATCACGACGTCGGCCAGCTCGCCGTAGGGGCCATCCTCACAGCGGACGGCCCTCCCCGGCTCGAGACGTCCGAGAGAACTCATGCCTGCATGCTCGCGCGCATCCGGGCGAGCTTCATCGTCCGGAGAGGATGAAGCTCGGCCTCCCGCTTTGGGTAACTTTGCCGTGTATGCGGTTTGAGCACGGACAGGTGGTCTATCTGCAGATCCCGGCGCTGGACGTGGCGACGTCGGCAGCATTCTATGGCCGGGTATTCGGATGGCGGGTGGACCCGCCCCACTCAGGATTCGAGGCTCCCGGCATCATCGGGCAGTGGGTGACCGATCGGCCTGCGGCGATCGACTCGGGCCCACTTCTGTGGATCAACGTCGACGCCATCGACGCCACCCTCGCATCCGTGCCATCGAGCGGCGGCGAGGTGCTCGAACAGCCGTCGGCCGACGGCCCGCGGTGGCTCGCGACGATCCGCGATCCCGGGGGCAACGTGATCGGCCTTGCGCAGCACGGGCCGCGCTGAGCACTGTTACCAAACCGCCATGGCACGGTCGTGCGTCCGACCAGGGCCGACGGTACGGTGGGAGCATGATCCGAGCAACACTGGGAGCGGTCGTCCTCGCCGGGCTGCTTGCGGTCGGCGCTCCGGCGGGCGGGGCGCGGGCCACGACGCCGACGCTTGCGGAGCTCGTCGGCCAGCGCCTGATCGTGGCGTTCTCGGGAACCCACGCCGACGCGAACCTGCTCGCGCGGGTGAAGGCGGGCCAGGTGGGCGGCGTCATCCTGTTCGGGTCGAACGTCTCGACGCCCGCCCAGCTGACCGCCCTTGACGAGTCGCTGCAGGCGGCCGCGCAGGCCGGCGGCCAGCCGCCGCTGATCATCGCGACCGACCAGGAGGGCGGCGAGGTCAAGCGGATCCCCTGGGCGCCGCCGGGACGGTCGGCGCAGCAGCTCGGAATGCTGCCGTCGTCGCAATCCACGCGGGCCGGGTCGCGCACGGCTGCCGTGCTCAAGGCCGACGGCGTGAACGTCGATCTGGCGCCGGTCGCCGACGTGCCCGCGGGTCCACAGGACTTCATCCAGCAGCAGCAGCGGGCCTTCTCGACCAACCGGTTCACCGTGGCTGCCGACGCCGGCGCATTCGCGGGCGGACTCGAGGGCGGCGGCGTCTGGCCGACGCTCAAGCACTTCCCCGGGCTCGGCCTGGCGACGGTGTCGACCGACCAGGCGCTGGTGCGGATCAACGCGCCCGCCGCGAAGCTCCGGAAGGGCCTCCTCCCGTACACGGTCGCCCTGCGCCGCGGCCTCGACCCGATCGTGATGCTCTCGACGGCCGTGTACCCGGCGCTCGACTGGCGGGCCGCGGCCTGGTCGCCGCCGATCATCCACGGCCTGCTGCGAGGCACGCTCGGGTTCTCGGGGGTCACCATCACCGACTCGCTGGACTCCGCCGCGGCCGACCGCCACCAATCCCTAAGCGGCGTCGCCCTGCGAAGCGCCCAGGCCGGCTGCGACCTGCTGCTGATCACCGGCTCGGAGGCCGAGAGCCGGGGCGTCTACGCGAGCCTGCGCAGCGCCGCCGCATCAGGAGCACTGCCGATGTCCCAGCTGACGGCTTCGTACAACCGCATCGTGGCGCTCAAGAGCCACCTGTGAGGTGAGCGGGCGGCGCGTACTGCTCCTCGCCGGAGTCTGCGCGCTCGGGGGTGGCTGCACCCCGATGCTGCATTTCACGGCTCAACCGGAGTCCCGGGTTCGAATCGTTCCTTGGACTGACCACACCCGGCGTCTGCCGCCGCCCCCCTCGCCGTGGGTACCGCAGGGGGCAGCATCCGCCCGGCGCTGCCAGTCGTCCGATCTCGATCACGGCTCCGTGTTCATGCAGGGCGCCACGGGAGCGATGATCGGCGGAGTGCGACTGCGCAATACGACCGACCACGCCTGCACGGTGCGGGGCATCCCCACCCTCCGGATGGTCGCGCGCGGGGGAACCGTTATCTCCGCCCGGCTCCACCGCACCGGTAACGGTCTCTGGGGCCAGCCCCGCTGGCCCCACTACCCGCTCGTCTCGCTCCGACCGGGTGGACAGGCGGTCGTCGATTTCGTGTGGCGGAACTACTGCGGCCGGTCACGCCTCGAATCGGTCCGGCTCACATGGCGCGGCGGCACCGTCGCTGAGCCGGTCACAGGCCGTGGACAGCCGGAGTGCGATCTCAAATCCGCCCCGTCGTCGCTGTCGGTCGGGAGGTTCCAGCCCGACCAGAGCGAGGCGCCGCCACCACGAGCCCAGCTGCCGCTCCGAGTCGACATCGCCGCGCCGCCCACCGGCAGGCCCGGCCGGCGGGTTTCCTACAGGGTCACGCTCACCAACGAGTCCCACCACACCGTCCACCTGCGGCGGTGCCCCGCCTACTGGCAGGGCCTGAGCACGGACGCCCGGCGGGTGACGGATGTCCGACGGGCGCTTGTTCTCAACTGCCGTCCGACCCCGGCGATCCCGCCCGGTGGGCGCGTCACCTATGCGATGGAGTGGACGATCCCGATCGGGGCGCCGGCGGGAGCGAACGCGCTCGTCTGGGCATTCGAGCCCATCGGCGTTGGCACCGGCGGAAAGACTCGGCTTCGAATCACCCCGGACTGGTAATTCTTGTTGTCTATCGGGCACCGGATCGGCTATCGTGTCAAGCGTCACGATCGCGGGTCAGCCGAACGCGGTGCGGCGTGGCATCAAGGGCGAAGCGCACATGTCTCACATCCCATCGACTCACGTCAGCCCCATGCCTGGGGACGTTCGGTACTGCCCGAAGTGCGGTCAGGCCAACAGCTCTCCGGCCCGGCACTGCGCAACGTGCGGGATCTCCATGACCGCGACCGCCGCAGAGATCGACCGGCCGCGCCGCGGCCAGGTCGGCAACGCGCCGGCCGAGGTCGATGTATCGCCACCACCGTGGCCGCTCGGCGGCTATATCCGCCGGTTCCTGCCGCGGCGCTAGGACTTGCCGCGGGCCTGCTTCGATCGCTGGCTCGCCCGGGAGGACGCCTCCAGCACGGCCTTGCGGATGCGGACGTCGGCGGGCGTCACCTCGACGCACTCGCCCTCCTGGATGTACTCGATCGCGCGATCCAGGCTCATCTTGTGGGGCGGGTTGAGCCTGACCAGGACGTCCGCGTTGGAGCGCACGTTGGTCATCTGCTTGGCCTTGGTGATGTTGACGTCGAGGTCGCCGCTGCGGCTGTTCTCGCCGACGATCATGCCCTCGTAGACCTCCTCGCCGGAGTCGACGAAGAGGATGCCGCGCTCCTGCAGGCTCTGGATCGCGTACCCGGTCGCCTGGCCGCGGCGGTCGGCGACCAGCGAGCCGTTCGGCCGCCCCTTGATCTCGCCCGCCCACGGCTGGTAGGACTCGAAGACGTGGTGGAGCTGGCCGGTGCCGCGCGTCTCGGTCTGGAACTCCGACCGGAAGCCGAGCAGGCCGCGCGCCGGCACGAGGTGCTCGAGCCGCACCCATCCGGTGCCGTGGTTGGTCATGCTCTCCATGCGGCCCCTGCGCAACGCGAGTGCCTGGATGACGACACCGGAGTACTCCTCGGGCACGTCGATCGACACCCGTTCGACCGGCTCCTGCAGCTTGCCGGCGACGGTGCGTGTGACGACCTGCGGCTTTCCGATCGTCAGCTCGAACCCCTCGCGGCGCATCATCTCGGCCAGCACCGCGAACTGCATCTCGCCGCGGCCCTGCACCTCCCACGTATCGGGCCGGTCGGTGTCGAGCACGCGCAGGCCGACATTGCCGAGCAGCTCCCGCTCGAGCCGGTCCTGGATCATCCGCGCGGTCAGCTTCGTGCCGCTCTGCCCGGCCAGCGGGCCGGTGTTCGTCGCGACGGTCACCGAGAGGCTGGGCTCGTCGATCACGATCAGCGGCAGCACCTGCGGGTCGTCCGGGTCGGCGATCGTCTCGCCGATCATCACCTCGGCGAGGCCCGCGACCGCGATGATCTCGCCCGGCCCGACCCGCTCGGCCGGCACGCGGTCGAGCCCCTCGGCGACCAGCAGCTCGGTCAGCTTGGTGCGGGTGATGGTGCCATCCTGGCGGCACCAGGCGACGGTCGCGCCTCGGGTGATCTCGCCGTGGCGGACGCGGCAGAGGGCCAACCGGCCGAGATACGGCGAGGCGTCGAGATTGGCCACCTGCGCCTGGAAGGGATGGGCCGGGTCGGAGGTGGGCGCAGGGATGCTCGAGACGATCAGGTCGAACAGCGGCTTGATGCTTGTACCCGCCACGGCCGGGTCGAGGGTGGCCGTGCCGGCCCGCGCGTTCGTGTAGACGACGGGGAAGTCGATCTGGGACTCGTCTGCGTCCTCGTCGAAGAAGAGCTCGTAGACCTCGTTCACGACCTCCGCGATGCGGGCGTCAGGACGGTCGATCTTGTTCACGACCAGGATCACCGGCAGCCGGGCCGCAAGCGCCTTTCGCAGGACGAAACGGGTCTGGGGCAGCGGCCCCTCGGATGCATCCACGAGCAGGAGCACGCCGTCGACCATCGCCAGGCCGCGCTCGACCTCGCCGCCGAAGTCGGCGTGCCCGGGCGTATCGATGATGTTGATCTTGACCCCGCCGTAGCGGATGGCGGTGTTCTTCGCGAGGATCGTGATCCCGCGCTCGCGCTCGAGCCCGGCGTCCATCACCCGGTCGATCCGCTCCTCGTGCTCCGCGAAGGTCCCCGACTGCCGCAGCAGGGCGTCGACCAGCGTCGTCTTGCCATGGTCGACGTGGGCGATGATCGCAACGTTACGGATGTCGGCGCGGGTCTGAGGCTGCTCGGTCATGTCGACTGAGGGTAGCCTCCGCGCCGTTTGCTCCCGGCGGCTACTCCGCGTGTTCTTCCCGGTGTTCTTCCCGCTTCTGTCGAATCTCGGTGAACAGGGCTCCCTGGGCCGCGGCCGAGCCGGCCTCGCCGCCCCCGGGCCCGCGCAGGACGAAGGCGAAGGCGACCGCCAGCGCCGCGCCGATGAGCGGTCCCGCGACATACACCCAGTAGCTCGAGAAGTTCCCGCCGATCAGATCCGGCCCGAACGTGCGCGCCGGGTTCATCGACGCACCCGAGATCGGGCTACCCCACAGCCCGGCCAGGATGATGTAGGCACCGACGCCGAGCGCGCCGATCACCCCCAGGTTCTGCGCCCCCGAGGCCGTCCCCAGGATCACGCTCACAAGGCCCAACGTGAGCACCGCCTCCATCAGGAACGCCTCCGTCGAGGTGAACCCGACCGCGGGGTAGTTCGAGCCGTACTTCGCCGACGCGTTGATCACGCTCTGCGCGAACCACGCCGCGAGCGATGCCCCGACCAGCTGCGCCACGACATAGCCGGGCACGCGCCTCCAGGGAAAGTCGCCGCGCAGCGAGAACGCAAAGCTGACCGCCGGGTTCAGATGGGCGCCCGACACCTTGCCCATGAACAGGATGATTCCCAGCACCATCAGCCCCGGCGCCGTGACCGCGGCGGTGCGGCTGATCGTGTTGGGGAAGGCGTGGCTCATCACGCCGCCGCCACACGCCACCAGCACCAGGAAGAACGTCCCCAGGACCTCCGAGAAGAGCCGCCGCCACTCCTGCGACGGATCCTTGAAATCCTCCATCGGCTGCATGACGTCCCTCTGGAACACCGACTCCATCCGCTGACGGACTCGCAGCTCGCTCGGTTGATCTTGGCTCACGGCAGGCACCCTTCGTTCGCGGGGACGCGACAAAAAAGCAAGGATGGCCCCAGGGCGGGCCGCGTGGTTCACCCCGTGAGGATGATCCGGGCCTAACGCCGGCCGCGCGTGACCGCGCGTGCGAACCGGAGGGTGAGCGACATCGCCCAGGCCGCCGCGGTGAAGAAGTCGCGCCAGAAGGCGACCGCCTCCTTCGTCTTTCCGGACGCGTGTTTCGTCGCCTTGACGGTTGTCCCGACTTCGGACGACGCCGAGGCCAGCTTGCCGACACCCGGCGCGTCGCGCAGCACCTCGGTGAAGAGCTTCGCAATCTCACGCAGATCGTCGAGGCCGATCGGCGCGGCCCGCTTCCCGCCCGCGCTCGGTCCCGTCCAACCCGCGTCGTCGTCGTGTCGGTCGCCGCTGCTCACGTCACACAAATCCTATCCACGATCACCCGCCTGGGATGACGAAACCGGCGTCCGCATGGGCGAAGGTGGTACGGTCGAAGGTGATCCCGGTCAAAGCCGGGTGTGAGGAGGACACATGACGACGATCGAAACCAAGCCCGCGGCGGCAAAGCCGACGCGCAAGCGCACCGCCGCCGCACCTCGTAAGCGCGCCGAAGTCGCCCCCCCCAGCCTGGCAGAGCGGGTGGAGCGGGGCAAGGTGGCCCGCGCGGAGACGCCTCGATCGAGTCATGGCGACTACGCACCCGCATCCGATCGCGTCGACCCCATCGACTATCTGGTGCGCCAGGGGGAGTCGAGGGTGCCGGAGCTCGTCCCGATCCGGTATGGGCGGATGCTCGTCTCGCCGTTCACGTTCTACCGCGGCGCGGCGCTGATCATGGCAGCCGATCTCGCGACGACCCCGAGCTCCGGACTGCGAGTCCAGCTCTGCGGCGACGCGCACCTGTCCAACTTCGGGGTGTTCGCCTCGCCCGAGCGCCGGTTGATGTTCGACATCAACGACTTCGACGAGACCCTCCCGGGCCCCTGGGAGTGGGACGTGAAGCGGCTGGCGGCGAGCCTCACGGTCGCCGGGCGCGAGAACGGGTACAAGCCCAAGCAGCGGGAGGGGATCGTGCTCGGCGCGGTTGCCGAGTACCGCCAGGCGATGGCCCGGTTCGCCGGCATGCAGAACCTCGACGTGTGGTACGCGCGGATGGAGGTCGACGAGCGAGTCGCGCAGCTGCGCTCGCTGGCCACCAAGAGGATGATCAAGAAGACAGAGCGCACGCTTGACAAGGCGAAGACGCGGGACAGCATGCAGGTGTTCTCGAAGCTCACGCACGAGGTCGACGGTGAGCCCAGGATCATCTCCGACCCGCCTCTCATCGAGCCGATCGCCGACCTCGCCACCGGGGTCAAGGCCAAGCAGCTCCTCGCGAGCCTGCAGGAGATCCTGCGCAGCTACCGATCGACGCTGCAGCACGACCGCCGCATGCTGCTCGAGGAGTTCCGGCTGGTCGACGTGGCCCGGAAGGTCGTCGGTGTCGGGAGCGTCGGCACCCGCGCGTACATCGCGCTTCTGCTCGGCCGCACCAACGAGGATCCGCTGTTCCTCCAGCTCAAGGAGGCGCAGTCGTCGGTGCTCGAGGAGTTCGTCGGCAAGAGCGACGTGCACAACTGCGGCGAGCGGGTCGTGAACGGCCAGCACCTCATGCAGGCCACCAGCGACATCTTCCTCGGCTGGACGCATGTCACCAACGGGCTCGACGGCAAGGAGCGCGACTTCTACGGCCGCCAGCTCAAGGACTGGAAGGGCTCCGCGGAGGTCGAGACGATGGTTCCGGCCGGGTTGACGCTGTACGCCCGCATGTGCGCATGGACGCTCGCCCGCGCCCATGCCCGCTCCGGTGATCGCGTCGCAATCGCCACATACCTGGGCGGAAGCGACAGCTTCGACAGGGCGATCGCGAGGTTCTCCGAGGCGTACGCCGACCAGAACGAGCGCGACTACCAGGCCCTGGTGGACGCGGTGGCGAGCGGAAGGCTCCAGGCCAGAACCGGCCTCTGAGGACTGGTAATTGGGATCTTCAAGCGCGGCGTCGACGTCGTAGCCGACCGCAAGCCCGACCTTGTGAGCAGCTGAGACCGCGCGGGCGTCGCCGACGACCGGCACCACGGCGACGAGGGTGCCGACGAGCTCCTCGACCGTGACCCCAGCCGACAGCGCGAACTCGGCTACGTGCATATATGAGGACGGCGGAGCGTCCAGGGCGATGAGGGCGCCGAAGCGCGCGAGCGCGGCCTGCCCGCACGTGAGTTGGGAAACGAGGACGTTCTCGGACTCATCCGGCCCGACCAGTTCGAAGAACCTGTCGTCGCGGACGGCCAGCATCCTGAGGATGCGGCAGTAGTCCATGGCCCCATTCAACAGGCTGCCCAGAGAGCGGCGTCATCCCGTGCGCATGAAATGGGTTGACGAGTTGCCGCGAACCGGCCGCACCGGGACCGCCGCCCCGCGCGACCGGTTCGCGCGGGAAATCAGCTCGCGAGCGCGTTCGCCTTGAGCTTGTTGAACTCGTCCTGGTTGATCGCCCCGGAGTCGAGCAACTCCTTCGCCTTGGCGATCTCCGACGCGGACCCGCCGGAGACGGTGCGAGCGCCGGAGTCGTACGCCGTCGCCACGGCGGCGACCTGACGGGCCTGTCGCTCCGCCATCCCCTCGGAGTTCGAGACCATGTAGATGAGCAGGGTGATCAGCGGGAAGATCAGCAGGAGGATGAGCCAAAGCGCCTTCTTGCCGCCCGACTCGTCGTGCCGGCGAAAGACATCCACGATGACCTGGAACAGCATCATGAAGTACACGACCATGAAGAAGATCACGAGCAATGACCACAGGAATTCGCCCAGAGACAGAATCGCCATAGGTGGCTCCTTTCGTAGTGGGACGGGACGCGAGGGTCATCCTATCCTGCGGCCAGGACCGCCACCGGCCGGGCGGGGCGCACGGAATCGGTTCACCCCATCGGGATGACCTGGATGTTCACCAGGTGGCGGTAGGTTCGCTACCGCGTGTGCCCAGGCCCCATGCCCCGTCCGAAGCGAAGCGAGAACAGCCGATTCTGATCGACCGCATTCTGTGACGGGTCTCCTGCCAACGCTCATCGTCGATGGGCTGGGGATTGCCGCCGCGCCGTGGTGCATCATCGGCGTGATCGTGATTCTGGGCACCTCGCGCCCGCTCGCCAACGCGACGGCCTTCCTCGGCGGCGCGGTCGTGTCGATGGTGGTCGTGTTCGGCATCTGCTCGCTCGCCTTCGGCGACCTCGACCTGACGGTGCACACGACGCCGGCGTCGACCACCGCGATCATTCAGATCTTCGTCGGCGGGGTGCTGCTGGGATGGGGAGGCTGGCGCTGGTTCCGGCGGCCGGTCCGCACGCCCGGCTCTCCGGATCCCCCCGAGCCCAAATGGCTGTCGGCGATCGATCGCGTGCGCCCGGTGATCGCCTTCCCGATCGGGCTGTGCATGCCCAACCCGATCCTGGCGGTCGCGGGCTCGCTCGCGATTCTGAAGGCCAACCTCAGCGCGGCAGAGACGGCCCTCTCGCTGATCATCTTCATCCTGGTCTCGCTGTGCACGCTGATCACGCCGGTGGCGGTGTACATCCGGTCCCCGGACACGGTCGCAAGCCGCCTCGAAGCCTGGAAGAAGTGGCTCGCGGCGAACAGCGGCACGATCCTGACCGTCCTGCTCGCCTTCTACGGAGTGCTGCTCACCCTCGAAGGCGCCAACGCCCTACGCTGACGAACCGGCCGGGGGCGCCGGCCCGGCACACGCGGCGACCGCCGCCGAGACGGTGGGATACACGTTGGCCGCGCCGATCCGCTCGATCAACCCGGCATGGTCGAGCTCTTCCAGGACGTGCGCGTGCACCCGTGCGAACGCGAGCGCGATGTCCTCCTCGCCCAGCTTGTCGAGCAGCCTGTCCAACGCGTCGAGCCCGGTCGTGTCGACGTGGGTCATCGCCTCGGCGTCGAAGACGAGCCACAGGACCGGCTGCGGGGCACCCCGGATCGCCTCCTGGATGCGGCCCATCACGTAGTCGGCGTTGGCGAAGAACAGCCGGTCGTCCAGCCGGTAGACAACCACGCCCGGTGTGATCTCGGCATCGCGGTGGACGGCAACGTCGGCATAGGTGCGGCTGTGGGGACGCCAGCCGAGCACGGCGTCGTGGGGTCGCGCGCTCCTGCGGACGACATCGACAATCGACAGGCCGACCGCGACCGTGAGCGCCTGGAGCACGCCGGTCAACACGACGCCGGCCATGGTCACCGCGGCGATGGTGAGCTCGACCCGATCCGTATTCGCAAGCGCTCGCCACTGGGCCGGCTTGAACAGCGACGCGGCGGCGGCGATGATGATCGCGCCGAGCACCGCCTTGGGGAGGTATGCAACCGGTCCGGTCAGGAGCACGAGCACGAGGGCAACCGCGCCGGCCGCGACGAGCCCGGCGACCTGGGTCCGGGCCCCCATGTCGTCGTTCACAGCCGTGCGCGAGTTGCTCGCGCCGATCGGAAACCCCTGCGACACGCCGGCGGCAATGGTCGCGGCGGCCATGGCGAGAAGCTCCTGATTGGCCCGCACGTGCTGGCCGCGGCGCCCGGCAAACGACCGCGCGGTCAGGATCTCGTCGGCGGTGCCGACCAGGAAGATCCCGAGCGCCGCGGGGACCAGCCTCAGGACGTCGACCAGCGGGGGCCGCGGGATCCGGATCGAGGGCAGGCCGGACGGGACGTGGCCGACCACCGCGACACCGTGGCTGCCGAAGTCAAACCACCATGACAGCCCGATCATGCCGACGACGACGATCAGGGCGGCCGGGATGCGCGGCAGCCTGAAGCGGCATCCGAACAGGATCGCCAGAGTGAGCACCGAGATCGCGACCGTCGCCCCGCTCGCGCTGCCGAGGCCGGCGAACACCTCCAGGAGCTGGGGGATCGGGTCGCGGGCCGAGACGCTGATGCCGAACAGCTTTCCCAGCTGGCCGACGATGAGCACCACCGCCACACCGTGCATGTAGCCGATGAGCACCGGCTGCGAGAAATAGTCGGCGATCCACCCCAGCCGCCCGACCCAGGCCACGACGAAACATCCACCCACCATCAGCGCCAGCGCGGCGGCCAGCACCGAGGCCTCGGCGCTTCCGGCGGCCACGAACGGCAGGATCCCGGCCGCGACGAGCGCGGCGATCGATCCCTCCGGGCCGATGCTCAGCACCTTCGACGACCCGAGAGCGGCGTAGGCGACCGCCGGCAGGAGCAGCGCGTACAGGCCGTTCACCGGCGAGATGCCGGCGAGCTCGGCGTACGCCATGCCCGCCGGAAGCGCCAGCGCCGCGACCGTCAGCCCGGCGAGAACGTCCTGGCGGGCCGTGGCCGGGCGATATCCCGGTACGTCGGCCGCAACCGGCACCGCCCGCACCAGCGCAGGGTCGGCCTCGCGCTCGTGGAACGGCGATTCGTCCCCATACGCCTCCGATCCCGGCCGCGGCGGCCGATCGCCCGGTGCGGGCGGCTCACGCCCGCCGCGTCCGCCCTCGTCGCTCAACCGGGACCGGCCGGCGAAGGCGCCGCGCCGTGGCACTGCTTCCACTTGCGGCCGCTGCCGCACGTGCACGGCTCGTTGCGGCCGCGCTTCGCGTCTGCGGCGGCATAGAGCTGCACGATCTCGGAGGGAGCGCGGTTCTGGGCGAGCAGCGCGGCCATCGTCCGCATCGGCCGGTCGACGTGGTGGAAGAACGCCTTGAACCCGGCGCAGAGATAGTTCAGCCCCGGATCGCCCTCCGGCGTCTCGCTGAACCGGTCCTTGGGACAGCCTCCGTGACATGCGAACCGCACGTCGCACTCGAGGCAGTACTGCGGCAGCGTCTCACGCTTGTCGAGCCCGAACTGCCGCTGCTGCGGCGAGGCGACGAGCTCGAGCATGTGCTGCTCCTTGATGTTCCCCAGCCTGTACCGGGGCTCGACGAAGTGGTCGCAGGAGTACAGGTCACCCGTGTGCTCGAGGGCGAGCGCGAGGCCGCAGGTCTCGGAGTGGACGCACAGGCTCGGCGGCTCGCCGACCCAGTTCGCCAGCGCGACGTCGAACATCTGCACGTACACCTCACCCACGTCGCGGCGCACCCACTCCTCGAACACGTCGATCAGGAAGCGGCCGTACTGCGCGGCGGTCACCGAGCGGCCGGTGACGCCCGCGCCCTCCTGCACGTACAGCGGCCGGTCGCGCCACGACGACCATTCGCCGCCGCCGTCGGCGTCGTCCTCGGTGACCCGCTCGATGATCGGGATGAACTGCATGAACTGCGCACCGCACTCGTCGCGCAGGAAGCGGTAGATCTCACGGCCGTGATCGCCGTTACCAGCATTCACGGTGGTCAGCGCGTTCCACTCGACGCCCGCGGCACGGAGGTGATCGAGGCCTCGCATCACCTGGTCGAACGAGCCCTTGCCGCCCTTGTTCACCCGGTGGGCATCATGCAGCTCGCGGGGGCCGTCGATCGAGACGCCCACGAGGAACCCGTGTTCCCTGAAGAGCGCGGCCCACTCCTCGTCGATCAGCGTCGCGTTCGTCTGGATCGTGTAGACGGCCCTCTGGCCGGGACGCAGGTACCGGCCGGCGAGCTCGACCGAGCGGCGGAAGAACTCGGGCCCCATCAGGGTCGGCTCGCCGCCCTGCCACGCGATCGCGACCTCCGGGACCGCCGCGTGGGCCTCGATCAGCTGCCGGATGTACGTCTCGAGCAGCTCGTCGGCCATCCGGAACCGCGAGCCCGGATACAGCATCTCCTTCGACAGGAAGAAGCAGTACGAGCAGTCCAGGTTGCACACGGCCCCCGTGGGCTTCGCGAGCAGGTGAAACGCCGCCGGCGCGTTGGCCACAGCCCGCGGATCGAACCCTGCTCCCGTCGCGGTGCTGCTCACACCCGGCTCCTTTCTGCCCGCGTCCTCGCCGGGAGTATCGCTGGCCGGTGCCTCGATGACGTCACCCCCACCGGACGAAGAGCCGCGGTCAGATCTCGCAGGATTCCCCCACCGCCAGCACCCGCAGATCCACGTCCGGGGCCAGCAGCGCCGCCTGACGCACGAATTCGTCCGCGGGCCCGGTCGGGGCGCTGCGGCGATACATCGGCCAGTACGTCCCCCAGTGGATCGGGATCGCGAGCCCAGGCCTCAGCAGCCGCAGCGATCGGGCCGCCCGCTCGGGGTTCATGTGCCCTTCGGGCACCCGCGGGCCCCATCCCGCGATGGGGAGCAGCGCGACCTCGAGGCCTCCGGACAGCTCGCTCATGCCGTCGAACAGATCGGTGTCCCCGGCGAAGTAGATCCGGCGCGGATGCTCGACGAGGTAGCCGAGCGACGGCGCGCGGACGCCGAAGGGGCCGCGGGCGGCGGTGTGCTCGGCGTGGGTTGCCCGCACCCGCACCCCCTTGACGTCGAACGCGTCGCCCTCCTTCACCTCGGCGACGTCGCGAAACCCCTGCCGCGTGAGCAGGGAGCCCGCGCCGACCGGGACGACGAGCGACGTGCCGTGCCCGATCTGCTCCAGCGATGGCAGATCGAGGTGATCCCAGTGCACGTGCGAGAGAAGGACGGTGTCGATGTCTGCGAGCACCGCCGGGGGCGACGCGGCCGAGCGTCGCAGGTGCGCCACGCGGCGGCGGGTGACGGGGTCGGTGAGGATCCGCACCCCGGCCAGCTCGATCAGCGTCGTGCTGTGCCCGAGCCATTGCAGCCGGGCGCTCTCGGGCGTCACAGCGGGTCGGGCACGGGCGGGGCGACCGCCGCCTGCGCGGGCGGTTCGGCCGCGAGCAGCCGCCGCCATCCCAGGAGGAGCTTGTGAACGTTGTGCGCGCCGACGATCGGCTCGTCCGGGAGCGGGAGCTCGACCGGGGCGAGCAGGAAGGCGCGGGTCTGGGGCCCTCCCATCCCACCGTGGAACGAGATCAGCTCCTCGAACGCGCACCCCTGGTCGAGACCGGCGTCGTAGAAGCTGTTCACCATGATGTCGGCAACGTGGGTGAAGGTGTCCGTCCGCCGCAGGTGCTCGGCGGCGTTCGGTGAGAACGGGGCCAGCGGATCGTCGCCCTCGACCCGGTCTTCGACCAGATAGTTGGCCCCGCCCGCGCCGAGGGCGACCGGGCCGTGCGCGGCCGATCGCACCAGCAGGAATCCGACGTGGGGATGTTCCCGGAGGGCCGTGATCAGGCGCGGATGCCGCTCCTCGATCTCCTCGAGCGTCATGCGCCGGTCGACACCCATCAGATACACGAGCCCGAGGTTGCCCGAGCCGAGCACGACGACGTCGCGACCGCTGACGTCGTTCTTCGACTGATGCTGCTCCGGCTTGGCCGCGGCCCGGCCGGTTGCCTCGCGCACCGCCTGGCCGACGGCGGTGTCGTGCTCATCGCCCTCCCCCATCGGTGCCACCTGGGCACGCTCGATGGCACCGTTCACGAGGTCGGCCAGGCCGTAGCCGTTGCGTTGCTTGAAGGTCGCGCCCTGGGTCTGGCCGTGGTCGGAGAGCACGACCAATTCGTACGGCCGGGGGGCGTAGCGGCGGGCGCGCGCCAGCCGCCCGAACTGCTGGTCGAGCTTTCGCAGCGCCTCGAGCGTGTCGGCCCGCTCGAGGCCCGAGTGGTGGGCCACCTCGTCGTAGCTCGAGAACGTCGCGTACACCGCCGGACGGCCGCGCATCATGTCCGTGAGCACGCCGAACACGATCAGGTCTCGCACCACCACGCAGATCCCGCCCCGGATCAGCGGGTAGATCCCGCCCCGGTGCCCGCGCGGGCGCACGTCGCGCCGGATTGCGCGCAGGGCCGCCGACCATTCCAGGATCAGCTCCCAAACGAACAACACGAGCACCCGGGTCACGTTCGAGCCATTGGCAAAGAACGCGCGATAGCCGGTGTTGGCCCGCTTCTCCTCGTCCATCCGGCTCACCGTCAGGATCACCTCGTCCGCCTCGCCGGAGAGCAGGTTCCCCCTGCTGGCACCGCCGTCGACGAGCAGCCCGTTGCCCGCGTGGCGGCGCTCGATCTCGGCACAGTCGGGTGGCGCCGAGCACGTCATCACCCGCCCGGACTCCTTCTCGACCCATCGAAACGCGGGGATGTCGTCGTTCGAGCCGAGCAGGATCCCGGCCTGGCTCGCACCGGTCTGTGACGAGAAGTCGGTCTCCCACTCGACCAGCCGGTGAGTGCCCTCCTCGAGCCAGCGCGCCAGCTCGGGGGCATTCCCGTCGCGCATGGCCCGCTGCAGCACCGGAAGCGCGAGGCCGTCGATCTCCAGAAAGATCAGGCCGGGAGCATCGGTTCGGGACACCTCGCCCTGGCGACGGGCAACTCGCTGAACAATCCTGATCGTGTGAGTGTCGTCGTGGTTCGTCCCCAGAAGGACGCTCAGCACGACCGCCGCAGCGGCGGCGACGAGCGCCGTGAAGAGGGCGGCCGTGAACGAGTTCACGTGGATCGCCTGGGACCGGAGGTCGGATGCAGCCTTCAGCATGACGGCGTCCAGCACCAGCACCGAGATGAACCCGGTGACGAGCGTGAACGGCAGTCGCAGCGCGGCGAGCACCGGCGGGAACACCGCGTTCAGGATCGCGATCAGCGCCGCCGTGATCACCGCGCCCTCGGCTGACGGGATGCTCACACCCGGCACGACCGCTGCGGCGACCAGCAACGACACCGACGCGACCGCCCACGCCAGCAGAAGCGCAAAGGGCTCCAACCGCGGCCGCTGCGGTCTCCACTCCAGCCCCTCACCGTACGCGGACGTCGGCGGGCTCGCGCTCGGTCGCCCGGGATCGGTCATATCGACCGGGGAACGTTCGCAGGGCCGATGGTGGGGCGCATCATCCCGATGGGACGACGCCCGCGGCCCATGCCGGGTCTAGCCTGATCGCCAAATGAGCACCGCCCCTGCCGATCACCGCACCTCGCGATCCACGTCTGGATGGGCATCGTTCGCGGCAATCATGCTCCTGATCACCGGCGTATTCAACCTGATCCAGGGATTCGTCAACCTCGACCGCAAGCAGTACATAACGACGCACATCGTCTACAGCAACGTCTCCTTCTGGGGCTGGGTCTTCCTGATCCTGGGTGTGCTCCAGCTGGCCGCGGGCGCGTCGATCCTGCAGCGGCGCATGAGTGGGTACAAGGTGGGAGTGCTGGTGAGCGGCGGCGCGATGATCGCGTGGTTTCTGATGGCGTTCTCGGCGCCGTTTGCGGCGGCGATCGGGATGGCGGTGAACGCCCTCGTCCTGTACGGCCTGACGGTGGGTGCGGCGGACGATTGGCAATAGCAGGTAGCTGGGCGGGCAATCCCGCCTAGCCGGTGCGTAGGGCCCATTGCTTGCGGTCGGGCGGTGCTCGTCTATACTCGCCGTGCTTCCGGCCTAGACCACATTGCCCGTAGCAGATGTCCGCCTCAACTCTCCTGGTGGGCATCATGGTCGGCGCGCCATGAGAATACGATCTCCCCGGGGGGGGTGATGGGCAGCATGCTGAATCCTGAGCGGGGTTCCCGCCGCGCACGGCTGGTTTCCGCCCAGACGCACCTCGCACCGCCGCCCGAGATCGTCTCCGCCGCGAGGGCCGGCGCCGGTCGATCGGCCACCCCGGCCGCGCCGTTCGATTTCGTGGCCTCCAAGGTGCATGTGCCCACGGTCGCGCCCGACTCGGTGTCGCGAACCGGGCTCGTCAACCGGCTGCGAGCGGCCGGTTCATCCTCGGTCGCTCTGGTGGCGGCTCCGGCGGGCTACGGCAAGACCACGCTCCTGGCCCAGTGGGCGACCCGCGACGAGCGCCCGTTTGCCTGGGTCTCGATCGATGCCCGCGACAACGACCCGGTGATCCTGCTGCGCCACATTGCGGTTGCGATCGACAGGATTGCGCCGCTCGACCCGGCCGTGCTCGACGCACTGCGATCCGCTCGACCGATGATCTGGAGGGTGGCGGTGCCGCGGCTGGCGTCCGCGGTGGCCGCGTTGGAGGCGCCGTTCGTGCTTGTGCTGGACGCGGCCGACCTGCTCGAATCCAAGGCGTCTCTGGATGTGGTGGCAACGCTGGCCGAGCAGATCCCGGGAGGCTCGATGCTGGTTCTGGCCGGACGGGCCGCGCCGCAGCTCGGGATCGCGCGCATGCGCGCCGAGGGGCGGCTGTTCGAGATCGGCTCCGAGATGCTCGCAATGAGCCGGCGCGAGGCGCGCCTGCTCCTGCGCGCGACCGGCCTCGAGCTCGCCGACACAGAGGTTGTGGAGTTGGTGCGGCGCACCGAGGGCTGGCCGGCCGGTCTCTATCTGGCCGCACTGTCGCTCCAGAACCGGAGCCCCGGGGTGGATGCATCTGCGGACATCACCGGCGACGATCGATTCCTGGCCGAGTACCTGCGCTTCGAGCACCTGTCTCGGCTCTCGCCGGAGACGCTCACCTTTCTGCGCCGTTCCTCGGTGCTTGACAAGCTGTCAGGGTCGCTGTGCGACGCCGTGCTCGAGACCGAGGCCTCGGGGCCACGGCTGGAGTCGATGCGCGAGTCGAACCTGTTCCTCGTCCCGCTCGACGACCGTTCCGAGTGGTACCGCTACCACCACCTCTTCGGCGACCTGCTCCGGCACGACCTGGCCCAGCGCGAGGCCAATGAGATTCCCGCGCTCAACCGGCGGGCGGCCGACTGGTATGAGGCCCACGGCGACCCCGAGTCGGCGCTCGAGCGCGCGGCCGAGTCGGGTGACATGGATCGGGCCGCGCGGATCTTCGCGTCGATCGCGCTGCCCACCTACCACAGCGGCCGTTTGACGGCGATCGAGGGGTGGCTCGACCACTTCTCAGATGACGCCCAGCTCGCCCGGTATCCCGGCGTGGCCGTGTTCGGGGGCTGGGTGCATGCACTCCGTGGGCGGGCGTCCGAGGCGGAGCGCTGGCTGCTCGCGGCCGAGGGCGGCTCCGACGGCGAGCCCTTCCCCGACGGCAGCTCCGCGGCACGTCCCGCGATCTCGCTCATCCGAGCCGCGATGTGCGCGGACGGCCCAGAGCGGATGCTGTCCGACGCAGAGACCGCGCTCGCCGGGCTGCCGGCCGACAGCCAGTGGCGCCCGTGGGCGCTGGTCATGCACGGCTCCGCCCATGTCGTACTGGGCGAGGGCGAGCGTGGCGACGCGATCCTGGCCGAAGCGGTGGACGAGGCGACCCGGCTCGGTTTCGCCGGCGTGCGCATCGTCGCGCTCAGTGAGCGCTCGATCGTTGCGGCCGCCCGCGGCGACGCGACCGAAGCGGACGCGCTCGCGTTCGAGGCGCACGAGCTGACCGCCAGCGGCCGGCTCGACGGCTATCCGACGGCAGCGGTCGGACTGGCCGCGTGCGCCCGCGCCCGCCTGCGCCACGGCCGCTGGGACCAGGCCCGTACCGATCTCGCCAACGCACGCCGTCTGAGCCGGTCGCTGACCGAGGCGCTGCCGTGGCTCGCCGTCCAGTCGCGGCTCGAACTCGCACATGCCCACGTCACGCTTCGCGATGCGGAGAGCGCGCGGAAGCTTCTGGCCGAGATCGGCGAGATTCTCGAACTTCGCCCCCACCTCGGCATCCTCGCCGCGCAGGCCGGCGAGCTCGGCCGCGAGATCGACCTGATGCCAATCGCAGACGGCAACGTCTCGGGACTGACGAGCGCGGAGCTGCGGGTGCTTCCGCTGCTCACCACGCACCTGTCGTTCCGGGAGATCGGCGAGCGGCTGTTCGTGTCCCGCAACACCATCAAGACGCAGGCGATCTCGATCTACCGCAAGCTCGGCGTGTCCAGCCGCAGCGGCGCGATCGAGCGGGCCGCCGAGCTCGGCCTGATCGAGATGGAGCTCACGCAGTCCTCCGCCGAGCTCCTCCGCTCGGTGTGATGCCGCCCGCGATCGCCGATCGGCGGCGCATCGAGAGCCGAGGGCCAGCATGATCATGACCCTCGCCCTCATTCTGTTCTTCTTCCTGCCGCACCCGGCCGACATCGTCGTCCTGGTGCTCGGGGCGGTCGGCGAGGTTGGCGAGATCGTGTGGGGCCGGCGGCTGGCGAAGCGGTGGCGGCCGAAGGTCGGGGTCGAGACGATGATCGGGACGACCGCCGAGGTCGTCGAGCCGTGCCGGCCGGTCGGCTACGTGCGCGTGCGCGGCGAGTTGTGGGAGGCACGCTGCGCCGCCGGAGCCGGCGTCGGCGACACGGTGCGCATCACCGCCATCGACGAGCTGACGCTGACCGTCTCGCCCGTCTCCGAGGACTCCGCCGGCGCCTGAGCCGTCCCGGCGTCTGCGACCGCGGGTTCGGCAACGGAGATGAGCGCGTGGTCGTAGACGACCACCGTTCCGGCGACGAAGTCCTGGAGCGCACGCCTGCGCTCATCGACCAGCACCGGCAGGAACCCGATGAAGATGAACGTGATCGCAACGGCGGCGCCGATCAGCCGTCCCAGCGCCCGGCCCAGTCCCGGCGGCTTCCCGGAGGGATCGAGGAGGCGCAGGCGCATCAGCCACATCCCGGGCGTCTGCCCGGCCGCCGTCCAGAACGCCAAGAAGTAGACCGCGACGACCGCCGTCCACCCGACAGCCGCAAGCGTGTCCGCGAGGCCCTGGGAGGGATTGCGGCCGATGAGCGCGATCAAGAGCACGGCCATCGCGGAGCCGGTCAGAAACAGGATGTGCACCGCCAGGGCGTCCACCGCTCCCGCCGCGGCGCGCGTGGCGAGGCCCGCGTACGGCACGGCCGAGCTGGCCGCCGGGCGAGGCCCGCGGTCGCGGCGGCCGCCGCAGCCAGCGCCGCGGGGGTGCCTCGAGCGCGGTGTCGACGCGCCGGCCGGCGTCGGCCATCTGGTCGGTGAGCGTCGCCGCCCGGCGTGCCAGTCCCGCGCGCACCGCATCCTCGACGACGCGCTGAAGCTCGGGGCTCTGCAGCAGGCGCTCGGTGAGCTCGACCGTGAGCTTGCTCTCGAGCGCGTCGACCAGCATGCGCTCCATGGCCGGGCTCGCCAGCACCTGCTGGACGACGCGCGCTGTGCGCTCGTCCTCGGTTGCCGAGGCCACGATCCCCTCGAGGTCGACGTTCGCGAGCACCTCGGTCACGACCCGCTCGCCGACCCGGCGGTCGATCATCGAGCGCGCCACCGCCTCGGGGAGCGGCCCGGCCAGAACCGCATCCACGGCCCGCTCCGCCTCGGTCTCGAACACCCCGCCCGCCGTCGCCGACACGCGGTCGACCCCCGACCGTACGGCGGCTCCCGCGAGCGGCGACCGCGCCAGGCCCCTGGCCGGGCGGAGCACCAGTCGCACCGGCGCGGTGCCGGCGCGGCCGACGCGCACCGCGAGCCCGGTCAGGGTGCCCCGTTCAGACTTCGGTGGTTTCACCCGTACAGCCTCCCAGACGGCGGGCGGGCGCGCAATCCGGCCGAGGATTCAACTTCGGGCGTTCTGGGTACGGGCCCACTGCATGCCCGGGAATCCCACCCAGCCATCGGCCGCGCGGAACGAGGCCGTGACCATCCTCGAGCGCACAGCGCGGGGACTGTTTGCGAACGGACCGCAGCCACTTGATCGGGACGCCCTCTCGCTCCTCCGCGTCGCGGAGGTGGTTGTGACCGCCGCGCCGGTGGAACGCCTGGATCCGGCCGACCTGCGAGCCGCGCTTGCGGCGATCGCAAAGCGTGCCCGGGCCACGGGGAACGCGTGCCAGGCATCACCAGAAGCCGGGACGCTCGCTGCGATCGCCGACATCGGTGCCCGAGGGGGCGGCTGACGCGTCACCGGCCGAACGGGCGGGCGGTCCCGGCTCGCCGGGCCCGCCCGCCGCTGTGACCACACCCGCTTGCCTATGCGCCGACTGGAGCGGCGGAGCCGTGCAGCGCGTCCTGCAGCGCCTTCGTGTCCTCATCCGACAGCGAGGTCTTGAGGACAGTGCCGCCGTACTTGCTGAGCGCCGCCACCGCCTTGTCGGGGGTGACCTTCTCGACCACGACGAAGAGCGCCGAGGTGCCGGGCTTGAGCATGTCGCGGACCTGATCCTGGAACTGCTTGTCGATCGTGCCCTTGCCGAGGTGCCCGAACAGCGCACCCATGCCGGCACCGACCGCCATGCCCAGGAACGGCACGAAGAACAGGATCCCGAACAGGAACCCCCAGAACATCCCCCACGTCGCGCCGCCGGCCGTCGACGGGGCATGGGTGGTGTGGACGTGCAGCTTGCCGTCGGTGTCGCGAATGATCGCGGCAACGGCGTCCGCCTCGACGATGAGATCGGCCTGCAGGCGATGGACCTCGGCGACCGCTTCGTCAGCCGTGGTCGTATCGTCGTAGCCGATAGCAATCAGATCTGCCATTGAGCTGGTTCTCCTTCTGTCGACGTTCGACACGCGCAGTGGTACAGAGCCCACCACGCATCATCGTGGTCCAGCACGGCTTTGATCACATCGTCCGGTTGGGGTGAAAAGCCCTGCAGGGGCGCGGACGTACGTTTGCGGGCCACGATGCCCGCAGCCGCACCCAACTGATGGCGACGACGGACTGGAGCGCGCCCGAGGTCGGGCCGCAGCTTTCGCTGGCCGCCCCGCGTCCGCGCGACGATTCCGCAACGACGCTGCTTCCCGCCGAGCAGGATTACTGGCTCAGCCACTGCGAGGGCTTCCATGTGGACGGATGCTCGGGCAGCGTGGGGGTGGTCGAGCATGTCGTCTTCGAGTTGAGCCAGGATCGGCCCGACCTGCTCGCGGTCAGGCGCGGTGGCCCCAACCGGCAGCGGACGGTGGACGTGCCGGTGGTCGACGTGATCGAGATCCACCCGGCCGAGCAGCGCATCGTGCTCGGCCGGTTCTGGTAGACACCGATCCCGCGCCGGTCAGCGGGGCAGGTCGGGCGCATGCACCCCGGCCGTGAGCCCGTAGATGATCAGCGTGTTGATCGCCACTCCGAGGATCGCAGCCCCGGGGGCCACGAAGATCATGATGAACCACAGGATGACGGCCCAGCTCGCGATCAGCACCCCGAGGTAGTTGCCCACCATGTTGCCGGTGACAGACGCGAGGCCGGCGAAGACCTCGAGGACGCCCCAGATCAGGAAGACCCAGCCCCAGAACGTGAGGTTGTTGTAGACGATGTGGTTCGAGAAGTAGGACTTGTCCTCGATCGCCGTGAATCCGTGGATGATGTTGAACACACCGGCGATGATCAGCAGGATCCCGGCGAACCACACCCAGCCCGTGACGCGAACCTTTCCCCCGTCGGCGCTCGCCCCTCGATCGATCGTAGCCATGCCACTCTCCAGTCCGTGAGGTCAGAGTCTGCGGCAACGACCCTAGGCCGGGAGCGGTGGCCCGGCATCATCCCGATGGGATGGTAGGCAGCCGTTCCCACGTCCCGCGGCGACGAGATCGGTGGGTTCATCCGATGCGGGTGACGCCGAACATGGGGCCGCGGAAGGATGATTCGGCGATCGTCGGCGGATCACCATGACAGATGTCGGACCATCGACCGTAGAGGCGGAGCCACCCCCGACTCCGGAGGTGGCGCCCCCTGGCGTGAACAGCCGCCGTCGCAAGCTCGGCCTCGGCGTGCTCGTGGCCGTGGCCTCGCTCATGCTCGGTGTCTCCGTGCTGGCGACATGGATGGACGAGGTCTTTCTGAACTCGACGACGTGGGCCAACACGAGTGCCGAAGCGCTGCAGCAGCCACAGGTGCGCACCGCGCTCTCGAACTACCTCGTCGACCAGCTCTATACCAACGTCAACGTGCCCGAGGCGCTCGCGCAGGTGCTCCCGCCCCGGGTCAAGGGGCTTGCCGGGCCGATCGCGGTCGCCGGCCAGCCGTACCTCCAGCGCGCGATCGCAGCCGGGCTCGACCGGCCGCGGGTGATCGAGGTGTGGCGGGAGGCGAACCTGCGCGCGCACCGCCAGCTGCTGAAGATTCTCAACGGAGGCAGCGGCCCCTTCAGCACCGCAAACGGGGTCGTTGCGATCGACCTGCGTCCACTCGTGAGCGGGATCTCCTCGACCCTTTCGGAGCGTACGGGCGGCAGGGTCACGCTTCCACAGAACGCGGGGCTGATCGTGCTTCTGCGCTCGAAGCAGCTCAGCACCGCACAGACCGCGGTCAAGGTCCTGCGCGTGCTGGCACTGCCGCTCGGGCTGCTCGCGCTGGCGCTGTACGCCCTGGCCGTCTACCTCTCGCGGGACCGCCGCAGGACGCTGCGGGCGATCGCATTCGGGATGCTCGCGGCCGGCCTCGTGCTGGTCGTGGTGCGGCGCATCATCGGCGACCAGCTGATCGCGTCGCTCACCGTGCTCCCCGACGTCCGCGCCGCCGGCCACGTCATCTGGTGGGAGGCCACCGACCGGCTCGGGAACGCCAACATCACGCTGTGCTCGGTTGCACTGCTGCTCCTGCTCGGCACCTGGTTCACCGGGCCGGGGAAGCGGGCCACGAGCTCCCGGCACGCCCTGACCCCGTACCTGCGCGACCCCGGCGTGGCGTACGGCACCTATGCGTTCGTGCTGCTCGTGCTCGTGATCTGGGCGCCCGTCAATGCGGCCCGCGACCCGGTGCTTGTCCTGATACTCGGCGTCCTGGGCCTGATCGGGATCGAGGCGCTGCGCCGCATCGTCCAGCGGGAGTTCCCCGATGTGACCGAGCGCGAGCTCGGCCACCGGCTCCACGGGGCATGGACACGCGCCTACACCAGCGTGCGTCATGGGCCGAGGCACGACGCACCCGCGCCGCACCCGGAGGCCGGCCGCTACGCCGCGCTCGAGCAGCTGGCAACGCTTCACGACCGCGGCGCGCTGAGCGACCAGGAGTTCGCGGCCGAGAAGTCAGCGCTGCTCGTGCCGCACTGAGGGCGGCTGGCCGGTGAGCGAGCCGCTCCAGGCGCCGGCCGGGTCACGGGCCCGAAGGACGGTGGCCGCCGCGGCCGCGCGCGGCACCGCGGTTGCCGATCGCGGCAACCGCTGGGTCGAGGCGCAGCACCCGGGCTCGCGCCGGGGCGCGACGATCGGCTGCGTGCGCCGCTACCGCGCGGCCGACGGCCAGCTCTACGCGCTGCTGCTCGCGACGTACTTCTTCCTGACCATCGTGCCGATCCTGATCGTCGAGGCCGGATACGTCTACAGCGATCCGACGGCCCTCGCCCACCGGATCGAGCACCGCCTCGGGCTGGGCGGAGCGACGGCTCATCTGTTCTCGACCGTCCTGGTGGGGGCCGGCGAGCACCGGTTCGTCTCGGTGCTGCTGGCAATCCTGAATCTGGCGGTCTTCGGCCTGGGCTTCGGGCGCGTGCTCCAGCTCGCCCATGCCCGCTCCTGGGGTATCGACCTGCGCGGAAACGCGCTGATCGACCAGGTCCGCTACGTGTCGGTGCTGATGGGCATGGTCGGGCTGACGTTCCTCTACGTCTTCGAGACCCGGCTGCTCGCCGGCCGGTCCCCGTGGATCGGCCGGCTGCTCGACATCGGCTGGCTCGCGGTCCTGGTCGGGTTCTTCGTGTGGGCTCCGCGCCTGCTGCTGCACCGCAGAGTGGCCGCACGCGACCTGTTGCCGGGCGCGGTCTTCACGGTGCTCGGGCTGGTCGTGATGCGCCTGATCTCCACGATCCTGCTCGTCCGCTGGCTCGACTCCTACTCGAGGACGTACGGAGCGCTCGGAATCGTGATGGCCATCTTCTTCTGGATCATCGCCGAGGCCACGGTCATCGTGATCGCCGCCGCGGTGTCACCGGCCCTCGCCGAGCGCCGCGACTGGAAGGAGGGACGACGGTGAGCGTGCACGCATGGGCCATCCGAGGTGAGCCCTACCATCACGAGCATGCTGCCCAAGCGAGTGAGCCCTGTCGAGCGGCGCATGTCGAAGTTCCTCCGCGAGCCGGCGTCTGTCCGGAATGCCGTTGGAGTGATCGTCACCGCAACGACCGTGGTCGTGGTCGTCAGCGGCATCCTGATGAGGCTCGTCGACCCACACCACTTCTCGAACATCTGGATCGGGATGTGGTGGTCGGTGCAGACCGTGACGACCGTCGGCTATGGCGACATCCTTCCGACCGACCTCGCGGGCAGGCTCGTCGCCGTCGCGGTGATGCTGGAGGGGACAGCGTTCGTGGCCATCGTCACGGCGGCGATCACATCCACGTTCGTCGCACGGGCCCAGCGGGAGCGGCGACTTGCCCCCGGCGACGAGGCGACCCCGGCCGCTGCGGTGACGCCCGACCGCATCGACGACCTGACGCAGCGCCTGGAGCGGATCGAGTCGATGCTCCGCGAACTCGGCAAGCCGTGAGCTCTCCGGCCGAGCGGCCATCATGACGAGCCCGACGAACACTCCCACACCGGATCCCGCGCAGCTGCTGCGCAGTCGCAACTACATCGTGATTCTGGTGTTCGGTGCGTTGCTCGGAGTGCCGGTGGCCGCGGTTGCCTACTTCTATCTGAAGGAGGTGAGCGTCGCCCAGCAGTGGGTGTTCTCGACGCTTCCAGGCGAGCTCGGATTCTCCAGCGAGCCGACCTGGTGGCCGCTCGTGCCGTTGACGGTGAGCGGCATTCTGGTCGGGCTCTCGCTGCAATATCTGCCGGGGAGCGGTGGGCACAAGCCGGCGGAGGGGTTCAAGGCAGGCGGGCCGGTCGCTCCGGTCGACCTGCCGTTGATCATCATCGCGTCGTTCCTGACGCTGAGCCTGGGCGTCGTGCTCGGGCCGGAGGCGCCGCTGATCGCAATCGGCAGCGGGCTGGGGGTGCTGGCGATCCATCTGCTCAAGCGCGACGCACCCCAGACGGCCGTGATGGTGATCGGCGCCACGGGCAGCTTCGCCGCCGTCAGCACGCTCCTGGGATCGCCGATCGTGGGGGCGTTTCTCTTGATGGAGGCGGGAGGCATCGGCGGCCCCATGATGGGAGTGGTGCTGGTGCCCGGCCTGCTGGCCGCGGGCGTCGGCACGCTCATCTTCGTCGGGCTCGACAACTGGACCGGCTACGGGACGTTCTCACTGGCGATCCCCAACATCCCCGCCTTCACCTCGCCCACGCTGGCGGAGTTCCTGTGGGCGATCGGGATCGGCCTTCTGGCGGCTGTCGTCGGCACCGTCATCCGCCGCGCAGCGCTCGCGCTACAGCCGGTGGTCGAGCGGCGGATCGTGGTGATCATGCCGATCGTGGGCCTGGGCATCGGCGCGATGGCCGTCCTCTTCGCCGAGCTCACCACCCACCCGTCCTCGGAGGTGCTCTTCTCTGGACAGGACATGCTCCCCGGCCTGGTCGAGGGCGCGGCAGGGTGGACGGTGGGCGCGCTGCTCCTGCTCGCGCTCTGCAAGGGGGTCGCCTACACCCTGGCGCTGAGCGGCTACCGCGGCGGGCCGACCTTCCCCGGGATGTTCATCGGCGCCGTCGGGGGCATCGCCCTCTCGCACCTCCCCGGCCTGCCCATGATCGCAGGCGCCGCCATGGGAGTCGGCGCCATGACCACCGTGATGCTCGGACTCCCCCTCACGTCCGTCCTGCTCGCCGTCATCTTCTTCAGCGCCGACGGCCTCGCCCTCTCACCGCTCATCATCGTCGCCACCGTCGTCGCCTACGTCGCGTCGGCACGGCTCACGCCTGCGCCCGACGCACCTCCGGACCCGGCGCCGGCGCAGGCTCCCCCCGGCCCCAAGGCAGAGTGACGACCCGGCCCGCGACGGTCACCATGTCGGGGCATGGGACAGGATGTGGGTCGCGCGCGCAGAACTCCGATCGGTGGCCACCGCGAATCGTCCACCGAGTCGAGGCTCGCTCGTCGATCGGCGGGCTCGACGGATCGCAAACGCGCGATCGGTGACGTTCGGGCTGGCGGCGTCGTTCGTGGCGCTGGCGCTGGCGGGCGCAATCGTGATGCGGATCGCCGACCCGCACAACTTCCCCTCGCTGGGGCTCGCGGTGTGGTGGGGGTTGGAGACGGTCACGACCGTTGGTTACGGCGACGTGGTGCCGACGACAACGGCCGGGAAGGTTGTCGGGGGCGTCGAGATGACCATCGGCATCTCGCTGATCTCACTGCTGACGGCGGCGGTGACGAGCACCGTGATTCAGCGTGACGAGGCGCGCGGACAGGAGGAAGACCGCGCCCATCTGGAGCACAGCATCCAGACGATCCTCGATGCACTCGCAAAGACCGCAGCCGACGTCGAGACACGCCTCGACCGGATCGAATCAACGCTCAACGGTCACTGACGTCAGGCGGACGCGTCGGCCGTGGCGGCGGCGTGAGCCTCCTCGAGCGACTCGTCGGTGACGGCGTGAGACTCGACGGTTCCGCCCAACTCGGTCATCTTGGCGGTCACAGCGGCCGCTTCGGCGACAGGTGCCAACACGCCGACGGCGGCCTTGCCACCGGCAAGCTCCTCACCGATGCGGTCACGGTCTTCCCGGTCGAGGCCGAGCCCCTTGTGGTGAAGCGCGCCCAGGAGCCCGCCACCGATCACTCCAACGCCCAGGCCGACGGGAGTCAGGAGTGCCAGTGCAAGGCCGATGCCCGCACCCTTGCCCGCGCTGCGCTTGCCGACCTTCTCCACGTTGACCTCGCCCGTCGGATCGAGCACGAGCACACCGATCGCGTCCGCGCTCGCGACGCCCGAGCCTCTCAACGTGTCGGCCGCGGTGTCCGCGGCCGTTTCGTCCTTGAAGATTCCCAGCACAACCGTCTTGTTCGCCATCACGGGTTCCTTTCGCTCGGTCGCCTCACAGCAGTGTCACCGGACGATGGATTCACATCGTCATCCGATCGGGGCGATGCGCGCCGCGGCGATCCGGGCGATTGTCGCCGCATGAAACCGCGTCTGGAGGTTGGATCGTGCCGCTGAAGCATCCGAAAGGCCCCACAGTCCGGCGTGAGGACCTCGCCCCCGCCCCGCTCCTCACCCTCGACGGCGGGCACATCCCCCGGCACGCGATGGCGCCCGGCGAGCTCGACGCCGACATCGCGTATCAGGTGATCAGCGACGAGCTGATGCTCGACGGCAACGCCCGCCTCAACCTGGCGACCTTCGTGACGACGTGGATGGAGCCGCAGGCGCGGCAGCTGATGGCCGACTGCCTCGACAAGAACATGATCGACAAGGACGAGTACCCGCAGACGGCCGAGTTCGAGATGCGCTGCGTCAACATCCTGAGCCGGCTCTGGCACGCCCCCGATGTGTCGCAGTCAACCGGCTGCTCGACGACCGGCTCGAGCGAGGCGGCGATGCTCGGCGGGCTCGCCCTGAAGCGCCGCTGGCAGAAGCGCCGGAAGGCGGCCGGCCAGGACGCAACCAAGCCGAACATCGTGATGGGGATCAACGTCCAGATCTGCTGGGAGAAGTTCGCGAACTACTGGGATGTCGAGATGCGCCTGGTGCCGATGGAGGGCAACCGCTTCACGCTCTCGGCCGAGGAGGCGGTGAAGCTCTGCGACGAGAACACGATCGGGGTCGTGGCCATTCTCGGCTCGACGTTCGACGGCGCGTACGAGCCGATCCAGGAGATCTGCGCCGCGCTCGACGACCTGCAGGAGCGCACCGGGCTGGACGTGCCGGTGCACGTCGACGGCGCCTCCGGCGCGTTCGTCGCCCCGTTCATCGACGAGGACCTCACCTGGGACTTCCGGCTACCGCGCGTCGCCTCGATCAACGCCTCCGGCCACAAGTACGGCCTGGTGTATCCCGGCGTCGGCTGGATCGTGTGGCGCGACGCCGGGGCGCTGCCGGAGGATCTGATCTTCTGGGTCAACTACCTCGGCGACAACATGCCCACGTTCGCGCTCAACTTCTCGCGCCCCGGCGCGCAGGTGGTGGCCCAGTACTACAACTACCTGCGGCTGGGGTTCGACGGCTACCGCGCCATCCAACTGTACGCACGCGAGGTGGCGACGACCCTGTCGGCGGGCATCGCCGACCTCGGGCCGTTCGAGCTGATCACGCGCGGCGACGAACTGCCCGTGTTCGCCTTCAAGGTGAAGGACGAGATCCAGAACTTCACCGCGTTCGACGTGTCGAGCGCGCTGCGCGAGCGCGGCTGGCAGGTGCCGGCCTACACGTTCCCGGCCAACCGCACCGACCTGGCGGCACTCCGCGTCGTGGTGCGGCGCGGGTTCAGCCACGACCTCGGCAACCTGCTCCTCGACGACCTGACGCGGCAGCTCGAGCGGCTGCGCAAGCAACCCGCTCCGGTGCACGACAAGTCCGAGGCGAGCTTCCACCACTAGGCGTCTCAGAACGTGTGCAGGCTGTTCGGACTCACCGCGGCACCCCAGAGCGTCGAGGCACGCTTCTGGCTGCTCGACGCGCCCGACAGCATGGTCGCCCAGAGCGTCCGCAACCCGGACGGCACGGGGCTCGGCTTCTTCAAGCCCGACGGCTCCCCGGTTCTGGACAAGCAGCCGCTGGCGGCCTACGAAGACACGGCCTTCGCCCGCGAGGCACGGCACATCACGTCGACGACGTTCATCGCCCACGTTCGCCACGCGTCGACCGGCGGGCTGGCCCTGAAAAACACGCACCCCTTCGCGATCGAGGGCCGGATCATGGCGCACAACGGAGCGTTCGGCGGCCTCCCCGACCTGGAGGCCGAGCTGGGCGACCACCTCCGCTTCGTGCAGGGCGACACCGACTCCGAGCGCATGTTCGCGCTCATCACCAAGCGCATCGAGACCAACGGAGGGGACGTCGAGGCGGGCATCGTCGAGGCGACCACATGGATCGCGGCCAACCTTCCCGTCTATGCAATCAACCTGATCCTGACCACGCCCGATGAACTGTGGGCGCTGCGTTACCCGGCGACGCACCGGCTGTTCGTGCTCAGCCGCGAGGCCGGCGGCGTGCACGGGGCGCGGCCGCTGCACCAGAGCAGCGCGACCCTGCGCGTTCACTCCGATCACCTGGCCCACCACCCGAGCGTTGTCGTCGCCAGCGAGCCGCTCGACGAGCATCCCGATTGGCGCCCGCTCGAGGTCGGCGAGCTGCTCCACGTCGCGTCCGACCTCGCCGTGACCTCCCGGATCGCGCTCGATCATCCGCCCGCCCAGCCGATGGACGTCTCCTACCTGCAGGCACCGCCCAAAGCGTGACCCGCGAGGACGCCTACGTCACGCCGCCGCAGGACGCCCAGGCGGTCAGCGTCGAGGGTCCGGGGCCGTTTGTCACGCGCGTCCACTACCGCCTGGGCGACGGACGCGTCATCGAGTGGGCGTCTCGCCGTCATCGCAAGAGCGCCGGGGGCGCGCTCGGGTGGTGGATCGCCGTGCTCTTCATCGTCGGATCGGCCTGCTTCGCGGTCGGCTCACTGCCCGGCTATGCGTCGCTGGTGGGTGCCACCGCCGACGGCGTCACCTACTTCGTCGGGTCGATCTTCTTCACCGGGGCGGCCTACCTGCAGTACGTGGAATGCATCAGCGCACCGCGAAACCTGATCCCCGAGGTGCAGAGGCGCGCGCGGCTCGTGGCGGTCGAAGCGCGCCGGATCGACTGGTGGGCCACGGCGATCCAGCTCGCGGGCACCATCTTCTTCAACGTCACGACCTTCACCGCGCTGGACGCCCACCTGACGGCGAAGCGGCAGGACCTGGTGGTGTGGACGCCCGATGCGTTCGGCTCGATCTGCTTCCTGGTCGCGAGCGAGCTGGCGTTTGCCGAGGCCGGGCACGCCTGGTTCTCGTGGCGGCCCGGGAGCATGGGCTGGCGGATCGCGGCCCTGAACCTGCTCGGCTCCGTGTTCTTCGGCATCTCTGCGATCGCCGGGTGGGTGCAGCCGGCGACCGGCAATCTGCTCGACGCCGCGCTCGACACGTCCGGGACGTTCCTGGGAGCGGTCTGCTTCCTGATCGGCGCGGCGCTCCTGCTCGTGCCCGATCCGGGCACCGCACCGAACGAGGCGGGGGCGGTCAGCGTCGCCACCGGGTGATGGCGCGAGCCTGCCTAGCCCGACCCGAACTCGTCGTCGACCACGTCCTGGAGATCCGCCAGGGGAGCGGCCTCACCTGACCCGGAGGCGACGGCGTTGTAGTCGGTGGTCGTCTGCGCGACGACCTGGCGCAGCAGGGCGATGTTCGTGCGTAGCGCGTCCGGATCGGATGGGCTGCGAAGCCGGATCGACTCCCCGGTGACCGTCCACATCTCGGCCGCCGACGGCGCGGCGCGGGTCGCAAAGAGCGACATCCACCGCTCGTCGGCCCGGGGGCTCAGGGGGAAGTCGGCGAGTGCCATCCCGGAGTCGGCCGGGTCCTCGCGAAGCGAGGGCTTGCCAAGTTCAACCTGAAACTCGCTGGCCATCGGCGGCGTGAGGATAGCAGCGAGAGTTGCGGCTTCACCCGCACGGGACGACGGACCGGGCGGGGGCGCCGGTGACACTGACGGATGTGACGGCGCGAGGTGGATTGAGAGGCCTGTAGCGTGGCGCCATGCAGACGCTGATCGCTTCGGTCGCGGTGCTGGGACTGGCGGTCGCATTCTCGAGTCCGACGTCCGTCCTCGCGGTGCTGGTGCTGTTGAGCATGCCGTCGGGACTGCGGCGCTCGTACGCCTTTCTGGCCGGCTGGATCGCCACCATCGCCCTGATCGGGGTGGCGCTCGTCGTGTTTCCGGCCCTCGACTTCCACTCCTCCCGCAGCACGCCCTCGCGCACCGCCTCGGTCGCCGAGCTCCTGGTCGGGTGCTTCCTGGTGGCCGGAGCCGTGGCGCTTCACCGCCGGCCGCCGGTCGGCGACCGGCCGCCGCGGGACCCCATGCCCGACTGGCTCGTGCGCCTCGTCGGCCGGCATTGGGCCGTCTCGCTGGCCGCCGGAGGCGTGATGCTGACCTATTCGCTCACGATCGTGGCCATACTCGAGATTCTGAAGGCGAACGTCAACGCCCTCGACCGCGCCATCGCCCTGGCGGTGTTCGCACTTGGGTCGATCGTCACCATCACCGCACCGATCGTCTATGCGACGGTCGCCCCGGAACGGGCCGCCGAGCGCCTGGACAGCTGGAAGCGCTGGCTCACCGGCCACTCACGCACGATCGGCGTCGTCCTGCTCGCGGTGATCGGAATCGCCATCATGCTCAAGGCGCTCTACGACCTCGCGGCCTGATCAGAAGACGCTGGCCCAGTCGTTCTTGACGCTGACAACCGTCCACTCGTCGGTGCGCGCCTTTTCGAGCGCCTGCTCGGCGCCGCGGGTGTAGTCGAACTCGCGCTCCGGGTCGTCGTGCAGAACGAGCAGGCGCAACGACGGCTTGTCCGGATGCCCGGCGAAGTCGAGCATCGCGATGTCGCCGTTCGAGTTGCCGGCGGCGAGGACGGGCCGGCGGCCGGTGCGGCTCCAGATGCGGATCGGCTTCTGCGGCCCGTCGTCGAGGTAATCGGCCTCGGCCTTGTGCGTGATCGTGCCGCCGCGCTCGTCGCTCGTGTATTCGAGCGCCGTTGCGCTCCCGATCACCCGCTCGCGCGGAACCCCGTACACGTCCTGGCTGATCGGCCGCATGAAGTCGCGGCCGCCACCGGATGCGATGTAGTTCGAAAAGCCGTTGGCCTCGAGGTATGCGAGCAGCTCGACCATGGGCAGGTACGCACATTCGAGATACCCGCGACCGAGCGTTGGATGCTTGGCCGAGCGCAGGAACGCATCGGCCTTCGCCTCGAAGTCGTCGACGCTGATCCCCTGGTAGGCCGCGAGGACACCGCCCAGAAGCGTGCGCACATTGGTGTCGTCGCCGGCGTAGTGGTCGTCGAGCACCTTCCCCAGCCAGGGATAGTCGCGCTCGTGCGCCGCCTTCCACGGCTGGCGGTCGCGCAGCTTCGGGTCGGCCTCGGCCATCTCGTACAGCCGGCGGAGAATGAAGTCGGCCTGGATCGGCATCGGCTTCTCGCACCACAGGGTGCCGTCGTTGTCGAACACCGCGATGCGTTCCTCGGCGGGCACGGCGTCCGCGACGGTCCGCGCGACGAACTCCACCACGGCGCGCTTCGCGGCACCATCGTTCCAGCTTGTCAACATGTCGCCGTCACCGGCGAGTCGTCACGTCGCCCGAGCGCGCCCGGCCCTCGGACGCGGCCTGCCTGCGGCGAGGGGCCGCACCGTTGCCGTGGGGACCGGGAGCCGGTTTCAGCGGACCGTGCCGCCATGGCCTGAAGCCGCCACGGGACTCGCCTTCGGGCGGCGCTCCCCAGATCCACTGGCCAAGCCGCTCGAGTCCAACGGCCACGACCATGGAGAGCGCCAACTCGATGAAATACCCGAAGAAGATCGGCACCGCCCGGCGAATATAGCCCAGGGGAGCACCGGGCGAAAGGCTACGGGCTCACACGCGCGAGCTGCTCGTCGGAGAGCCGGATGGCCTCGTCCCAGCGCTTCTTTCCGAACCGCCCAGCCTGCTCGCGGCCCTGAAGCGCGAGCGACCTGATCATCGACGCGCGCCGCTCGTCCTGGCACTCGCCTGCCGCGGTGACCAGGAGGTCGGCGGCCTGCTTGTTGTGCGCCTCGGCCAGAAGGCGCCGGGCCTCTTCGATCGTCTCGGAGACGGTATCCACGTGAGAACCTCCTGCCGGTGTGGGTTCCAAGGAACGAGGTATAGGCCCGGCGCCCCCCGGAATTCGGCTCCAGAGCTCATTTCCGGCCCAAGATGGGTGCTTTCACCCACCCGGCATGGCCGGGTAGACTGAAGGCCGGCCAGTGAGAGCGACGACGCGCGACGACCACGATCTTGCGCGGCCGGGCTGGGGAGGCCGGCAACGGTTCGCTGCCTCCGGTCTCGGTCTGTACGCGCGGGTGCTGGCGGTCAACGCGTCGATCCTCGTCATCGCCGTGCTCCTGCTGATCGTGACGCCGATCAGCGTCAGCCCGTCCGTCACCCGAGACCAGATGGCGGTCCTGCTGGTGGGGCTCGCCGTGATGCTGGCCTCAAACGCCGTGCTGCTGAGGCTGAGCGTCGCCCCGCTGCATCGCCTGATCACCCTGATGCGAAGCGTCGACGTGCTCCAGCCCGGCCGGCGCCTCAACGCGAGCGGCACGGCCGAGGTGGCCGAGGTGATCACCGTCTTCAACGCCACGCTCGAGCGGCTCGAGGAGGAGCGCCGGGCCAGCATGCGGCGGGTGCTCTCGGCGCAGGAGGCCGAGCGGCGCCGGATCGCGCAGGAGCTGCACGACCAGATCGGCCAGAACCTGACCGCCGTCGTGCTCGAGCTGAAGCGCCTGCAGGGCCGGGTCGAGCCCGGCGGAGCCGAGACGCTGGCCGACGCCCAGGAGCTCGCCCGCGAGAGCCTCGAGGATCTGCGCCGGATCAGCTACGAGCTGCGACCGGTGGCGCTCGACGATCTTGGGCTGGCGAGCGCCCTCGAGTCGCTGTGCGGATCGGTCGCCCGCCGGACGGGCTTTGACGTGCGCTGCGAGATCGACCCCACGCTGCCGCCGCTGGCCCCCGAGGTGGAGCTCGCCGTCTACCGCGTCACCCAGGAGGCGCTCACCAACGCCGTTCGCCATTCGGGGTGCTCGCACGTGCGGGTGAGCGTGGCCACGAGGCCGGACGAGGTGCTGCTGCGGGTGGCCGACGACGGCCGCGGACTGGGCGACCGGCCGATCACCGGCGGTGGCATCAGGGGCATGCGCGAGCGGGCGCTCGTGATCGGGGGGCGACTCGTCCTGGGGGTGAGCGCCGAGGGCGGCGTCGAGGTCGAGATGCGCGTGCCCGTGATGACGGCCGGGAAGCTGGAGGTGTGATGCACCGCCGGCCGATCCGGATCCTGCTCGCCGACGACCACGCGGTCGTCCGCCGCGGGCTGCGACTGGTGCTCGAGTCGGAGCCGGACATGCACGTCGTCGCGGAGGTGGGAGACGGCACCGAGGCGGTGCGGCGGGCGGTCAGCGACGACGTCGACCTCGCCGTGCTCGACGTGTCGATGCCCGGCATGAACGGCATCCAGGCGGTGCAGGAGCTCGCCCGGCTCCGGCCGCGGCTGCGCACGCTGATCCTCTCGATGCACAGCAACGAGCAGTACATCCTCGAGGCCCAGCGTGCCGGCGCGAGCGGGTACGTGCTCAAGTCGGTCGCCGACCACGACCTCATCCGGGCCTGCCGAGCGGCCGTGCGCGGCGAGTCGTTCGTGCACCCCGACACGGAATGCCCCACGCGTCGCACCGCCGAGGGCGGCGATGAACCGGACGTTGCCCTCACCGGTCGCGAGTCGCAGATCCTGAGCCTGATCGCCGACGGCCACACCTCTCGCGAGATCGCGGAGATGCTGGTGATCAGCCCGCGGACGGTCGAGCGCCACCGCGAGAACCTGCGTCACAAGATCGGCTCGCGAAACCAGGTCGACCTGACCCGCTACGCCATCCGCGCCGGCCTCATCGCCCCGTAGCCGATCGGTCAGTACCCTCCGCCGCCGTTGCCGCCGCAGGCGGTCAGCATGAGCACCCCGAGCGCGAATACTGCGATGACGATCATGGTCTTCGTTACGTACGTGGTGGTCATACGCCCAGTATTGCCACCACGTGTAATCCCATACGTGGTCGCCATCACCGACGGCGGGGCGCGAGAAGGCGGCGCGGTATCCTGATCACATGCCGAGAGCACGCTTGTGGCTTGTCCCCACAGTCGCCGCGGTGGCGTTCTTCCTGGCCGGCGCGGTGGTGTGGCGGGTGACCTGGATGTGGCCGCCGCGGCGCCTGCATCCGCTGCGGGCCGAGTTGCTCTGGGTTGCCGGCCTGCTCCTGGTGCTGGTCGCGATCGCTCGCGTGTTGTGGCCGTGGCCCTCGGGGGCAACGCACGACCGGAGCTGACGCGCTCCGGGGGGTCTACTGCGGCACGCCGGGCGTCGCGACCCAGTAGGCGCAGCCTTCGTTACGTTGCTGACCATCCGATCCGGGCGACGGCAACGGCCGCGATCGCACCCACACGCACTGCGGAACTTCTCGCCTCGCGATGCCGTCTAATACCGCATGCGACGAACGGGCCTCATCCTCGTGCTGATCGGGCTGATGGCTTCGGGATGCTTGGGAAGCGGAAGCGCGAGCACGGCGTCGACCGCCGGCCGGTCGACCGTGCGAACGACGCGCGACCGGGTGGCGGTCACGGTCACGCTCGGTCTGAACACGAAGCTGCCGATCACCTATCGCTACTCGCTGACCTGCGACCCAGCGGGTGGAACGATGCCTCATCCACGCGCGGCATGTCACGCGATCTCCAACTATCGGCACCAGAGGACGCGCAGAAGCGATTGCTTCGGAGAGGTGATCCCTACCGCCTCGGCATCCATCGTCGGTGCATTCGCCAACAAGCCTTTCCGGCTCAGAATCGACACCGAGTCGTGGTGCCGAGCATCAACGCCAATCATGCGCGACTACTGGACGCTGTCCACGTTTCCCTGCACCACGCTCGTGCTGCATACCACGAACATCTCCTCGTATCCCGACTGGGCGAGAGCCAGCGGTTGCGCGGCGGCCGTGGAGTATGTCCCGAAGGTGACGCCCAGTTACGTGCAGGATGCTGAGAGGGCCGTGCAGGTGGCCGGCCTGCGTGTGGAGATCGCGTCGGTTCCAGCCATCACCGACGCTGATCGCAGCGTCAACGGCTACGCGATTCGAGGCCAGGCTCCGGCCGCCGGGACGCGCGTGCACAGTGGGGCGGTGGTGGTGCTTCGACTCGCCGTCAGCGTGAACCTTGGCTTCGGCGGCGTCGGGAAGCCGGGCACCGTACCCAAGTTGGTGGGGATGCCCATCAACCAGGCGATGGACGCCGCCACCTCTGTCGGCCTGCACGTCACCGTGCCCGCGGTGAACCACCCCATCGCCGGCGACGCCGTGACCGCGCAGAGCATCCGCGCCGGCTCACGGGTCACACCCGACTCGGTCATCACTCTGACACTCGGAGAGTGACGAGCGGCGAGTCGATCTCCACTCGAACCGCCCGGCGGCAAAACTGATTACTCAACAGGCTGGGAAGTGGGAGGCGAGTTTGCGGCATTCGCCCGGCGACGCGAGGGGGCCTATGGTGCCGGGCTCGGGGCATTCCCAGCGCGGATTCACGAACCATCCCGAGGCTGATTGGGCGACCAGCGTGCCGCAGCGGTCACGGAGTTGCCAGGCGAGCCCATCCAACCCCCCACTCAGCCTGTCGAGGGCCGGGAAGAACGTGTTGAACCTACGCACGAATCCGTGGCGGGTGGACACGGTGAAGCGAGCGGTGACGGCCAGGCGGTCGGGGCTTGTGATCGTTATTGTGCTCACACCGAACCCGGCGGCCGTGGCGACATGGCGTATCCGGGACACAAGTCGCCCGCTGGGTAGTTGTTGTGTGTACACCCAGCCACCGCCGGTCGTCCCACTGCTGAGCGGCTGCGTCGCTCCGTGCGAGAGCACGTTCTCCGACGTTCCTCGCGGGCGCAGTCTGCCCGGAACGGACGACAGATACGCACGCTCGAACACATCGGCCTGCCACATCAACCACCCCTGGCGATCCTGCTCGGCGGCGGTCATCGTGCGCGAAGGGGCGGGCGCGCGCACGGTCACGAACACCCAATCCGGCCCGCGAACGCTGCGGAACTGGTGATACGACGAGGGAGCCCGTCCAAACCGGACGCTGGCAACGGCCACGCTCCCCATGCCCTCCAGAATGCGCCGAGCGCGAGCGCGCATCGACGCCGTCCCACCCGTCACCGAAACCGGAGTCGTGTCGCGCCGCGCCACCACCAGCGCCCGGACCGCGGAGGTGCCGTTCACCGTCGCATCAGCGCCCGAGACTGGGCCGCTGGCCGAGCCACCACAGGCAGACGCCATCACCGCGACCACCGCCACGCCGAGCGCGACCGTGCCGCGGCGAACGCTCATGGCCGTGTCGCTACGAGATCGTGAGTGAGCCGAAACCTCTTCACACCCGAGTCAGACGCTAGCACCGTCCGGATTGTTCCCGGAATCATTGCTCTCGCGCCATGTCCGACTTCCTGCACCCGCTCTGAGCGTTACGATGCCCGGCGGTCAGACGGCTGGGACTCATTCCGCGCACGGAGGTGCTCGCGATGGCTGAGAAGAAACCTGCAACGACGGGCGCGCAGGCGTCTGCCAAGCGAACCACCGGCAAGGCGTCCGGGGGATTCGCGGACGACGAACGAGCCGCGATGAGCGAGCGTGCCCAGGAGCTGAAGTCGGCCGCCCGTCGCGGGCCGCGCGCGAGCAAGGCGGATGGGGAAGCCGACGTGCTCGCAAAGATCGCAGAGATGCCGGAGCCGGATCGCACCAAGGCCGAGCGGCTCCACGCAATCGTCAAGGCCAGCGCGCCAAGCCTCTCGCCGAGAACCTGGTATGGCATGCCCGCCTACGCCAAGGACGGCAAGGTCGTCTGTTTCTTCCAAAGCTCGCACAAGTTCAAGACGAGGTACGCAACTCTGGGCTTCAGCGACAAGGCGAACCTCGACGATGGCGCCATGTGGCCGACCGCCTTCGCGCTGAAGGAGTTGACCGCCGCCGAAGAGGAACGGATCGCCGCGCTCGTGAAGAACGCGGTGAGCTGAGTCCGACCGGGTCCGGATACCACGGTGCGGCGATCGCGCGAGTACGCGGGAGCGCCAGGATCCATACTCCGGCTCCAGGCCCACGCTTCACCCGCGTCCTAGGAGGACCGATGTTCAAGAAGATCGTTCTGGCGCTCGACGGCTCGCCCGGCTCTCACCGTGTGCTCGAGGTGGCCGGCAACCTCGTGGTCGACTCGGCGCAGTCGCTGGTCGTGGTCCATGCGGTCGAATATGTCGGCAGCTACAAGGCCGGCCCCGCACCGGCCCACCTGAACGAGGAAGACATTCAGCGCCAGGTCAGGGATCAGGTCGACGCGCTTGCCGGGGTGGGCGCGGACGTCGAACTGAGAACGGTGGACGTCAAGCTCGGAGGGCCCGCCGTGGCGATCGCGGAGGTGGCGCGAGAAGTGCAGGCCGATCTGATTGTGACCGGAACCCGCGGGCACTCAGCAATCGCCGGCGTATTCGTGGGGAGCGTCGCCCATCGCCTGCTTCATATCGCGCCGTGCCCGGTGCTGGTCGTGCGTCCACCCGAGGACTGAGCGGCGGGGACGACGGTCATCGACTCCTGGAACGGACGGAGATGAACCCAGGCAGCGCCCTTGAGCTCAGCCCGCAGGTTGATCAGCATCGTCCGTGTCATCGAGGTGCGGTGATCCCGTGGCTGCAATGTCGGGCGATGTGCCACGGCGAGGTCGCGATCGGTGGAGCGCCTATCCACGTGTTTCAACGGTGCGAGACATGGTGACCTCCTCAGTCCCGTCTGCACCCTAAAGCAGAGCAATCCGTGCTCCCCACCGCATCGGTGACCGCCCCGATCCAGCATCGGGGAACACCCCAATGGTCTCGCTCCCGCGCCGGTAGGGTGGTGTCCGATGACCGTGATCACAGTCGGCGTGGACGGATCGGAGGGCGGCGCCGCAGCGCTGCGGTGGGCTGCGGCCGAGGCGAGGCTGCGCGGTGCGCGACTCCGGGCCGTCCACGGCTGGAGCATCCCCGCGGCTACCGAGACCTAACGGCGTCGATTGAGCGACCAGGGAGGTCTCGTTGTGACATCACGACGTGGTGCCTTCACTCGACGCCTGAACCAGGCGCGGCCGGAACGACGAGCACCGGGCATGGCGCCAGATGGAGAAGGCGCTGAGCGACGCTGCCGACGATCACGCCGGCGAGGACGGTGTGGCCCCGAGTGCCGGCGACGATGACGTCAGCGTCCGCGTGCGCAGCGGCAGCCGTGATCACGGGAGCAGGGCCTCCATTGATACACGCCTCCATCCTGACCTCGGCGCGGATACCCCCGTCGTTCAACTCTTTGATCTGGCCCCGGATCTTGGCCTTCAACTCGTCCTCGTCGACGTGGGCGGGTCCCGCAAACCGGGGGCCGGCGAGCATCTCGTTGACGTGAATCGCCACGATGCGGCCGCCGGACTCCCGAGCGAGATCAGCGGCATATTTGACTGCACGATCGGACGACTCGGAGCCGTCCACGGCGAGCACAATTGTCTTGAACACGGCGGTGCACCCCCATGAGTTGTTGGTTTCCGTGGGGAGTCTCGCCCTGCGATAACCGTCCTGCCATCGGGGTCGTTGCGGATCATGCGTGCGGGAAACCCCGCTGCGGTCCGCTGGCCGGGGCCGCGCCCAGGCGCAGCGCAGACTGTCAGCGGCTAAGCACCGGCCCTCTGATAACGTGTCGGGTGTGGCTCGGCGTCTGGGCTAGTGCATGTCGCGGCGATCACAGCGGTGGCGTTCTTCGTCGCTGGTGTGGTCGTGTGGCGGATGACCCCCGGGCGCGTGCATCTCGGCGGCCACGGGCCGACGCTCTTCTATGTTGCGCCCCCGCACCGCCTGCACCCGCTACGGGCCGAGTTGCTCTGGTCTGCGAGCGCGCTGCTAGCGCTGGTCGCCATCGTCATGACCGTAAGGCAGCGGCACCGGCCAGGCGCAGCACAGACCGTCAGCGACTGAACCCAAAGTGCTTGTGTCCCGGGGGCGGAAGCTTGACTGACGACTTGACGGATGAGGAAGCCGCTGAGCTTGCAGGGCTCACGACGGCGTGGCACGTCACCTCCTCTGTCAACCGGGCCTCGATTCTGGAGCATGGGCTTGACTGGCGGCGGATGGGAGCGACGGGCGGTATCGCCACCGGCGTCGTCTTTCGTGGCCCAGAGATGGACGCCGTGTTCCTCTGCGAGAGCCTGTACTAGGCTGAGTTCTTCGTTGGCTTCGGAACTCACCCGAGCGTCGATGTGTGGGAAGTGGACGTGACCGACCTTGGCCTTGAGCCGGGGCCGGATGGCTGGCTCATCCATCGCCAGCCGATCCCACGCGACAGGCTGAAACTCGCACAGAAGGACGTTCCTGCCCCGCCGCCCCCGGCTTCCCGCACAGGGTCAGAGATTGAAGCCCGTTTCCTTTCAGACAGCTTGCACTTCAAGCCTCCGGGAGGCGATGTCTAACCAGCGGTCGGCGACCCGCCTCGGCTGATCCCGTTGCCCGGTGGATGATCGGAGTGTTCTGTCGGATATCGACCCGTCAGCGGCGCTCCTGCTGTTGCAGGCTGATTCGCGGAGCGCGGCTATGGAGGTGGGGGGTTGGCGGGATGACGGCCTAACGGTACTGACCGTCCGTGGGCGGAAAAATGCGCACGCTCGAAACCCTCTACGACGAAATGGCCGCCGCACTGCAGTTTCCGCAGTACTTTGGTGAGAACTGGCCCGCCTTCAACGAATGTCTGTCGGAAATGGATTGGCTCTCGCCCCGGGGTCGGGATAGTGATCCTGGTGTCCGAGCCTGGAGAAGTCCTGGTCGAAGCGGCTGGCTCTGAACTTGGGGTGCTTGTTCGTACGATCGCGCATGCGGCGGCCACATATGCTCAGCCGATCGAGTTGGGTGAGTGGTGGGATCGCCCGGCTGTCCCTTTCCATGTTGTGCTCTTGGCCCCACTTGACGAGTCCGAGGCGATTCGGAGGCGTTGGGGAGAAGCGGGCGGCGCCATTACCGATCTCAGCCTGCGTTCTTGAAACCGCGGATCGGTGCGTCCTTGGCTTGGGCTCGTTCCGACACCGAGTCTAGTCTCCGTCGCCCTCAGATCGCTCCGCTTGGACGGTAGGGGCGCACCCCGTGATCACGGCTCCAACCTGGGAAGCGGCGATGGATGTGTCCACCCATCTGTATCGGCTCGCGTGGCCTGGTCGTAGAGTGAGGAACGTGTCGTCGCGGCCGCCAGGCATGCCGAGTCCCTTCACGGTGACCCCGGGACTGACTTGGAACCCGGCAGACGATGAACTGGCACTCGTCACGGTGGCGGTGACGACGAGGGTGTTACCTTCCCACCTGCATACTGGGTGCTTGACTGCTGCTCGTTGTGGGCCGCTGTTTCTCGCGAGGGTGTAGCCGACGCCAACGACGAGGACGCCGAAGAGAGCAAGCGCTCCCACCCGCCTGGACGGCCGTCGCAGCCACGCCGGCACCCCTCGCCGAACGCGGTTCACGTCTCTGGTACCCACGCTCCCATGCTAGTGGGTCTCGCTGTGGAGTCCAGGCGGCTCTGGTGGATATCGATCACCCTCAGCTGCATATGTGTTGAAGGTGGCGGCATCGGCGCTACGGATTTGAGTGCCCGCGGATGTTGGGGTGGGAGTCGAATCGCCCGACCACCGAGAGTCGGCTAGATCACTTGGTCGGTGATGCGAACGTGTACGGGCTGCCCACGTATGACGGTGACTTTGGCGTGGGGCTCGAAGCCTGTCGGGTTTGAGGTGTAAATCTCAGCAGTGATGGTGTAGATGCCCGGTGGCAGCTTGAGTGCGAATCGCCCGTGACCATCCGTCACGAGATGACGGAGCACGTGTACTCCGGAGGTAGTCGTGCCCCTCACCAGTAGTGGCATCGACCGCATGGGCCGAATGTCCGACTGCCCGGGGAGGGGCAACGGCCGCCCTCTTCCACGACCACGCCGGAGACCGCAGGCATGTTGGTCGTCGGGGCGACCGAAGTCGAGTTCCACTCCGACCAGGCGAAGACGACTACCAGCGTCAGAACCACCACGGTCACGACCAAGCGGCGTCCCCTAAGCCCACCGGGTGACACGAGCATCCGAACAGAGATCACCCGGCCCGAACGTTCACTGATAGCCATCGTCTGAGTGTAACCCGGATGACGCAGGGCGGCTATCCCGGTGGGCCAGCCTGTGCCGGCTGTTCTTCCCAGGTGATGGTGTAGGAGATCCTCCACCGCTTCCCGCAACCGAGGCAGGTGCGGTCGCCCTCAGCGGTAAGGTTCGGGTCTGTGTTGGGCAGGTGGGTGGTGACCGCCTCGATGGGGGTCGCGCAGTTTGGGCAGTCGATGATCAACTGTGCCAACCTTGGCGTCCCGCGCTCGCGGGCAGCTTTTTGGGCGGATTGTCGTACCTGCTCGTCGTTGGTGAGCTCAGGACTGGTGCCGGAGACGACGCGGGTGACCTCGTTGTGAATCGTCCCAGCGTCGGCGTCCAAGTCGATCAGGATCCGGGCGGCGACCCACTCATTCTCGCGCACGAGGCCGAGCAGGATGTGCTCTGTGTCGATGTATGCCTGGCCGAGCGAGCGTACCTCGCGCAGCGCCAACTCCAGCGCCTTCTTCGCCCGAGGCGTGAACGGGATCATTCCGATCGCGACCTCACCACCCCGACCGACTCTCCGCGCCACTTGAGCCCGAACCTCCTCCACCGTCACCCCCAGGGCGTCGAGGACACGAGCAGCCAATCCCTCCTCCTCACGCAGCAGTCCAAGCAGGAGATGTTCGGTGCCGATGTAGTTGTGCCCCAATAGGCGGGACTCATCCTGGGCCAGCACCAGCACCTGGCGGGCACGCTCTGTGAATCGCTCGAACACGGTTAGGAGTCTCGCAGACGGGCGTGTTCGTTTCCGCCGGGAGGCACCCAGCATCGGGTGGCCGTCTGGGTGGGAGACTGGCCGATTCGCAGCGATTCAGCCCGGGCGGGGAGCGACCTTGATGCTGGCGAGGATGCCGACCACAGCTCGGCGTACTCGTTTGGGGGTATGTCTTCCGAGCACGACCTGGACTTCGAGGTAACGGTGGTGTGAGCGGAATCGGACGGTATAGGCGCGTACACCGAGGCACTCCAGCGGGCCCTGGAGTGGCCCCAGGCGAAAACGCTTCGGCCGGGGCGGGAAGTCGCCGAAGCCGCTGCGAACCGCTGCGGGTGTGTACTCATACAGCCACACCAGAGCCGCGGCGGTTGGTTCGGCGTTGATCGCATGCGTGAGGGCGCAGTTCCCACCCGCCGGAAACCGCCACGACCCGACAGCGAACGGCACGGACGGCTCAAGGAGCGCCGGGAGCGGATTGCGCCGAAACGTCCACCCCTTCGGCAGCGTCACCAAGATGCCATCGACCTGACGCAGGCCATGCCCATGTGCGATGCGAGAGTTAGAGTCGCCATCGAAGGGACTCGCCGGATGGACAGCAGCCTGCGGCGGGCGCTCACCAGTGCTCACCGACATCCCAGCACACGCCGCCGCCCCAACCACCGTGCGACGACCATCCCGACCAGACGTCCCACCACGGCGAATACCACGTCTCGTGCGATCGTGGCCCCAGGCGGATGTTTCGCCCGGCCCCTCCTACGACCGGGTTCGCTCGGGCTCCGTGAACCGCTCGAACATGCTTCGAAGTCTCGCAGACGTCGGCCCTTTTGGCCGGCACGCCGGCCTAGGAAGGACGGAGCAGGTATGCCCATCTACTGCGCGAGAGGTGGTTGTGCTGGCTCGGGAAGAGGCCGGCTTGGTCACACGTCAACGACGACTCGATCCCCACCACCCTGCAAGCCCTCCGACGGATCTAACCTCTCCCCGTCGACCACCCCTTCGACAGAGCGCCAACGGGGCGCCCTCCCTAGTTGTCCTGCCTACAGAGGTTGTGAACGGCTGAGGTAGCCGTCCGGCCCTCCTTCGAGGCTATGTGGGTCTTGCCGGACCTACGCTCGAAGGAGGGCGCGGATGCATCTGCACGCTAACGCCAAGCTCGGACTGGCGGGTCGTTTAGCGCTGGTCGGGGCGGTTGAGGAGGGGTTGTCGCTGCGGGCGGCTGCGGCGGTTTTCAACGTGTCGCCGGCGACGGCGCACCGGTGGTGGCATCGGTGGCTGGATGGTGGTCGACGGCCGCAGGCGCTGCTTGATCATTCCAGCCGACCGAAGCGGTCACCGCGGCTTTTGGCTTTCGAGTTGCAGGAGCGGATCTGTGCCTGTCGGCGGCAGACGGGTTGGGGTCCGGGGTTGGTCGTGGGTCGGCGACCGGGTTTGGGCACTCGACGGTGTCGAAGGTGCTTCGCTGCAATGGCCTGTCACGCCGCCGACGGTGGTCAAGGAGCCCGCCAACAGCTGCGAGTGGCCGTGCGCCGGCGATCTGCTGCCATGGAGACGAGCCGCTACGCCCGGTTTCTGCGACCTGGCCACCGCGTCACCGGCGACCGCTCGCAACGCTCTCGCCACTGGATGCACCCCGACACACGAGTCGGCTTCGACTATGCCCACGCGATCATCGATGACCACTCTCGGCTTGCCTACGTCGAGCTGCACCCCGACGAAAAGGCAGCCACCGTGACCGGCTTTGTTGAGCGCGCCCTGGCCTTCTTCGCCCAAAACGGCATCGTCGCCCAGCGACTGATGACCGACAACGGCTTCAGCTACGTCAAGAACCGCTCCCTCCGCGAGCTACTCGCCCGCCACGGCATCCGCCACCTCACCACCCAGCCCTACCGCCCGCGCACCAACGGCAAGGTCGAGCGCTTCCACCAAACCATGGCCCGCGAATGGGCCTACGGCCTCGCCTACCGCACACACCACCACCGAAACCACGCGCTGCCATACTGGCTCGACCACTACAACCGGCACCGGCCACACAGCTCACTCGGAAACCGACCGCCAACCAGCCGCGTTCACAACGTCCGTGGGTAGGACACCTAGTTAGGGCGTGCCGTCACCGCCCTCGGCCGGAGCCTCGGGAACTGCTGGCTCCGACTTGTCGATGGGAGTGGACGGCGCCATCAGGCCCTCACCCTCCGATTGGGAGTCGCCCCACATCTTGGCGAGACGGCGAAGCTCTTCCTCGCTCCACCCCCGAGTGGCAGCCTCGTGGAAGGTCGCATGGAACTCGGTCGACTCCATGCCAGGCACGTTCGTCTCGATCCACCGCTGGCTGAACCGCTCAGGCACATTCAGGATTCGCACGAGCGCAGCTTACCGACGCCAGGGACGAGTGAAAACTCGGCGGCGTCTGAATTGCGTCCATAGATCGAAGGGACAACAAGAAATCCGCACGCGCGATCCCCGCTAGGCCCTCTCATCGGGGCGATCACCTCGGACGAAGCAACCGTCCGGCTCGAACCGCCGCGCAGTTCATGGCTGGTTGGTATCGCGGCTTAGAGGAAACTTTCGGAGCCAGATCCGCACGAACCCAGCTTACCCACCTCCATGAGCACACGGGCGTCCGCAAGTCCAGCGCGTGCGGATATGCGATGGATACGCCGATACAGGGAGCGTGCTTAGCACGCAGGATGCCGATAACAAGGGCTACCGGTTGGTACCGACGCCAGCCTCCACCAAGGGATCAGCATGAAGCTGCGCCTTCTCGCCTCCGCCGTACTCGTCGCCGCCGCGTCCGCGAGCACCACCGGGATCGCCCACGCCGCCGTCGCCCCGCCGACGGTGACCATCACGGCGGCATACGACTCGTCGGCGGACGGGATCGACCTTACGCTCACTAGGCCGGCAAACTGGCGCTGGGGCAACTGCTCCCTCACCGGGTCGTATTCCGATGCGAACGAAACCACCTACACCATCAACGTGCCGCCGTTCGACGCAGGCTCCTCCTACAACAGCCCTGCGACATACGCAGGCACCATCGCGGCGAACTTCAACGCCGTAGGCCCCCTCACCAACATCCAGATCACCGCGACCTGCCACCTGTCCGCGGTCACTGAATCCTTCCCCGCCAGCCCGGCGCCGTCAGGCTCACCTGCTGCGCCGCCCGCGCCCGGGCGGACGCAGTCCCCTACCCCCCGACCGCGGCTAGCCGATCGTGGCGCCATATTGGCGCCATCCCGTGAAAAATGCCTGTAAGTAGCCGCCCCAGCCGAACCCGCTTAGTCAGGCGGAAAACGGCTTGTTTGTCAGGGTTTGGCGCGCGTGTCGTCTTCGTAGGAGAGAAAAAGAGAGAAGAGAGAGAGCCGAGGGCGGGACTCGAACCCGCAACCGCGCGATTACAAATCGCGTGCTCTTCCAGTTGAGCTACCCCGGCCTGAGCCAAGCTTAATCGGATCTTCCCCGGTTTTCTCCATCCGGGGCTCAGTCGTTCTGGGTGTACACCGCTAGGCAGTGGCCGTCTCGAACCCAGATCTCCTCGTCCTGAGAGTCGCCGCCCGGGAGCGTCGTCGCGTATTCGCCGTAGACGGTCGGGCGGCCGATCCAAAGCGTGCTTGAGAGCGATCCGATCCGACGCATGATGACCTTCGAGCTCGCCGATGCGCCCGACTGGGCGTGGCTGTCTGGGAGGACGTACAGGTTTCCCACACCAGGACCGATCCTATATGCCGCCTCTTTTTTCAAGAGACGCCCGCCGCAGTCTGTCAGCGGCTAACGGGCTACGACGATTGGGAACCTTCCGGCCGATCCGAGCGTCTCAGCCGGTGTGAAGAAGTCTCCCTTCGCCCTCGTCCTCGTCGCGTTGCTGGCGGGCGGCTGTCTGGGGAGTTCGTCAGCCAATGCCCCTGCGTCGAGTGCATCCTCCAAGCTTCTCCCAGCTCCGGGCGTGGTGGTGGCGCACAGCTCGGGCACGGTGGCCGTGTCGGGTGGCACCGCAGCGGAGCAGACGCTGCTTCGTCGCGTCATCCACGACTCGGGTGTCTCGGACGTGCTGGCAGCACACCTGGGTGGCCCGAGCGGCGGATTTAGCCAGCCGGGCGTGTGGCTGCGATTGACCGTCGCGGTCAGTAGCGCGAACAAGGGCCGAGCGATCGTGCCGCTCTGGCAAGGCGAGTTGGTCGAGGGCGCCTACCGTGCGTTGAGTGTCAGGGAAGGTCTGCCCGATCTCGCGGGGGTCGTCTATCAGAGGCGGCTCCCTGACGGCAAGACGAAGGGGTGGGACGCCGGGGTGGCGGGCGGCAACGCGCCGTCGAAGAACGCCACCATCGCCACCGCCACCAGGGCGGTCATCACGACCGACCTCGTCGCGGCGGCAAAGGCCGCGGGCTGGCGGCTACGCCGCATCACGCTCTTTCGACCGGACGGATTCGCCGCACAGGTCACGTTGGTCGCCGCCCGCCCGCACGGCTTCGCAACCCAACTGGCAGCCTTCCAGCGCCATGCGGAGCTACCGGGTGCAGCGGGTACGCTGATCGATGTGCAGAACCACTGTGGCGCGATCGTCTACCAGGAGTCGAACGCCCGCTGGGTGGGCATCTACACCAACTATGCAGACCCGACCTGGTTGTGTCCCAACCCCGCCGCCAGCCTGCCGACTCCCTGTCCTGCCCCCGCGACCAAGCCATGCTGACCCACCGCGACAGACCGTTCGACGGGATCTCGGTTCGAGCCCTCTCAACGCTCAAACGGCGCCGTCTCGGCATCGTCGTGGCGGTAGTCGCACTCGCGCTTCTCGCGGCCGTCGGGTGGTCGGCGTGGCGCCATTCGGCTGGACGCCCTCCGGTCGTGGCCGCCCCAACTGCGGTTTCGGGCGTGGTCGAAATCGAAGGCGGGCCACCGCCGCCACCTGGGCAGTCGGACGTCCACCCGATCAGCTCTGCTTCGCTCGTCGTCACCGGTGAGACGGCCGCCGGCGCGCGCCTCGTGCGGCATCTGAGCGCCGACCGTCATGGCCGCTTTGCGGTGAAGCTCCCGCCGGGCATCTACACCGTCACCGCTCTGATCTTCGGCTCCACAACGCGATCGCTGGCGTCGCAGCCGCACGCGAAGGTCACGGTGAAACGTGGGCACCCCGTGCGCGTTCGGATTGTCAGCCAAATCTTCTAGCCACCGCTAGGAGCGCTCGCGGACTATCTTCCAGGCAGGTAGCGCTAGCCATCCAGACGAGGGGGGGACGCATGGTTCCAGAGGCTCCGATGGAGGACGCTCCGGGCGGGAAGAGGCCGGCCGGCGAGGGGTGGTTCGTCGTCAACGCCCGCGACGCGCAGTGGGTCCACAACGAGAAGTTCGGGGCCGGCGTGACGTTCGAGGGCACTCCGGGCTTCACGCAGTACGGGATCAACGTTCAGGTGATGTGGCCGGGCCAGCCCAACTGCTACTACCACGGCGAGGAGGGGCAGGAGGACTTCCTCGTGCTGAGCGGCGAGTGCCTGCTCCTGATCGAGGGCGAGGAGCGCCGGCTGAAGGCGTGGGACTTCGTGCACTGTCCGCCCTGGACGGAGCACGTCTTCGTGGGCAGCGGTGACGGCCCGTGCGTGTTCCTGGGAGTCGGAGCCCGCAACGCCGGAGAGGGCCTCGTGTATCCCGTGTCCGAGCTGGCGCTGCGCCATGGCGCCGGCGTCGCCGAGAAGGCGACCAGCGGCGAGGTCGCATACGCCGATACGCCGAAGACCACTCCGGGCCCGCATCCCGAGGGACTGCTCGCCGAAGGGTAAGCGCCCGTCACGCGCGGCGAGCCTGAGGAACTTCTCACTACCCGCCGCCGTCGAACTCACATGTGGCGGGTCGGGATCGTGCTCCTGGTGGCCGGATTGACGGCGGCCGGCTGTCTCGGCGGCGGAGGCGCAACCTCGACGATCCCGGAGATGACCGCCGGGCTCCCGGCTCCCCGCGATCACCTGGCGGTCACGATCACATTTCGCCCGGAAATCGGGCTACCGGTCACGCGCCACTACCTGCTGACCTGCGATCCGGCCGGTGGGACGATGCCGAGGCCGGGGGCTGTCTGCGCAGCGATCGCCGACTACCTGCGCCGGGGAGCGCCCGTCTCGCACTGCTTCGGAGTGTTCGAGAGAGCGTCCGCGGTGGCCAAGCTCACGGGCGAGTTCCGGTACCACCGGCTCGCACTGGCGCTCACCCCCGAGTCGTGGTGCGGACAGTCGAGGCCGGTGATGCGCGACCTGTGGACGCTCTCGGCCTTCCCGTGCGCGACCATCGTGATGCACACGCAGAACATCCGGCCCTACTCGAGATTCGCCCGGGTCACCGGGTGCGAGCGCCGGGCGGCGTAGCTACGTGAGCGCGCGCCGGGTCTGCAGGTGCGCGAGCACCTTGCGCTTGACCCGCTGGAGCGCATTGTCGACCGTCTTTGGGTCGCATCCGAGCGACTCGCCGATGGCCTCGTAGCTTCGGCCCTCGAGGTATCCCGTGAGCACCTGCGACTCGAGGCTCGAGAGCGTCGAGCCCAGGCACGAGAGCAGGCTCTGGAGCTCCTCGGTCGAGATCACGCAGGTGGCGGGATCGTCGACGGCCGGGCCGGGCAGCGCATCCCCAAGCGTGCAGTCGGCATCGGCGTCCTGCCCCGCCGGGACGTGACTGAACGACACGTACGTGTTCAGGGGGGCATGCTTGTACCGCGTCGCGGTCTTGATGGCGGTGATGATCTGGCGGGTGATGCAGAGCTCGGCGAACGAGCGAAACGACGTCTCCTTGTCGGCCCGGAAGTCCCGCACCGCCTTGAAGAGGCCGATCGTCCCCTCCTGGATCAGGTCGTTCGAGTCGCCGCCGGCGAGGAAGTAGGAGCTCGCCTTGAGCCGCACGAAGCCCTGGTAGCGGCGGATGATGTCGTCCATCGCGTGCTCGTCGCCATTGCGGGCGGCGGTGATCAGCGACAGCTCCGTCGGCTCTCGCCAGACGCGTCGCGAATGCTGCAGTGCAGCGCTCGACCTTGTCACCGCCTACCTCCGTGGAAAATCTGGAAAAAGCCGAAGCCTCGATCAGCGTCAGGCTGACCTTCAAGTTCAGCTTTAGGGACGGAGCGAACTGTACCGCAGTTTTGGCTCCTGTCAAATGTCGCCGCGGCGCATGCGCTCGAGCGCTGCCCGCACCTCGGGGTCGAGCGCGTCGCCGAGCAGTCGCCGGTCGCGAGACGCCTGCGGGGCATCGATCCGCTCCCTCGGGGCGGCCGCCAGCCGATCGATGAACTCCCGCGCGCTCATCGCCTGCACGCCACCGCGCTGGGCGACGTGGCGCAAAACCGCGTCGGAGGAGACGACCGTGACCTCGCGCTCGCCGGCATGCCGGTGGGCGAGGCGCTCGATCACCGTGTCGGCCGTCTCGCGACCGGAGTACGCGAGCTGGGTGCGGCCGATCGACCGCCCGCGGCCGTGGCCGTCGAGCACCACGAACGCGTCGATGCCGCTCTGTGCCATGTAGCCGGCGACCTCAGCCACCAGCTGTTCCCGGGCGCGCTGGTAGTCCTCGCTGCCGCCGCGCAGGTGGCAGACGTTGTCGCCGTCGATGATGTAGAGCTCAGCCGCCACCGCGCTGCCGCACCGCCTCGAACAGCAGCACCGCCGCGGCGGTCGAGACGTTGAGCGACTCCACCGCCCCACGCATCGGAATCGCAACCGCCTGGTCGCAGGCCGCCCGGACCCGCCGCCGCACTCCCCGCCCCTCCGAGCCGAGCACGAACACCGCGCCGTCGCGGTAGTCCGACCGGTCATACGGACTCGCCGACTCGACCGCGGCCGCATAGCTCCAGAGGCCCGGGCGCTTGGCGGCGAGCAGCAGGTCGGCCAGGTTCTCGACGCGGGCAACGGCGAGATGCTCGACCGCACCCGCCGAGACCCGGCACACCGCCGGGGTCACCTGGGCCGAGCGGCGGGCCGTGATGACCAGGCCGTCGGCACCGGCGCACTCGGCCACCCGGGCGACGGCGCCCAGGTTGTGCGGGTCGGTGACCTCATCCAGGGCCACCAGGAGGGGATGCTCGCCAGCCAGGAGTTCCTCGGCGTTGGCGTAGCGGTAGGGCGACACCTCGGCCACGACGCCCTGGTGGTCCGGGCTGCCCGCCCGCTGCGCGAGCTCCGGGGGCGGCGCTTCGCGAACGCCCTCCGGCAGCCAGCCGAGCGTCGCCGGCAGACCGGGGGCGCACCACACCTGGCCGACCTCGCGCCGGCCGCGAAGCGCCTCGCGCACCGCCCGGCGGCCGTAGACGACGTCACCCACTGCGCGGGTAGAGCTCGAACCCCGAGGCGCTGTCACGCACCTCCCAGCCGCGACCGGCGATCTCGTCACGCAGGCGGTCGGATTCGGCGAAGTCGCGCCGGTCGCGCGCCGCCTGCCGCTCCTGCGCCAGCGCGACGACGTCGGCCGGGGCCGGCGCATCGTGGGCGAGCGACCCCAGCCCGAGCACGTCAAGCACCTGGGCCACGGTGTCGCCCGCGCCCGGCGACGCCCGGAACAGCAGGGCCAGCGCCTCGGGGGTGTTGAAGTCGTCGTCCAGCACGTCCCACACCGCGGCCCGCAGGCCGGCGTCGACACCCGATCCCGAGCGCAACCGGTTACGCAACGTCTCGCACGCCGCCCGCGCCCGCGCGAGGGCCTCGTCGTTGTAGTCAATTGGGTTGGCGTAATGCGCCTGGAGGAGGAACATCAGAAACGTCTCGACGTCCCAGGTGTCGAGCGCGTCGGCGAGCCGGTCGATGTTCCCGAGCGACTTGGACATCTTCTCGCCCGACAGTCGCAGCATGCCGTTGTGCGCCCACACGCGGGCGAACGGGCGCCCCGCCGAGCACGACTGCGCGACCTCGTTCTCGTGGTGGGGGAAGATCAGGTCGCGGCCGCCGCCGTGCAACTCGAACTCGCGCCCCAGGAACCGCTCGGCCATCGCCGAGCACTCGATGTGCCAGCCGGGGCGACCGCGGCCCCACGGCGACTCCCAGGCCTCGTCCTGATCGGGCTTGACCGCCTTCCAGAGCGCGAAATCGACCGGATCCCGCTTGTGCTCGCCAGGCTCGACCCGCGCGCCCGCCCGCAGCTCATCGGGCCGCTGCCCGGAGAGGTCGCCGTAGGCGGGGAAGCTGCGCACGGCGAAGTACACGTCGCCCCCCGCCTCGTAGGCGTGGCCACCTGCGACCAGCTCCCCGATCAGCGCGACGATCTCGGTGATCGTCTCGGACGCGAGCGGCTCGCGGTCGGGCCGGCCGATGCCCAGCCGGTCGGTGTCGGCGATGTAGGCCCGGGTCATCTCGGCCGCGAGCTCGGCCGAGGTGATCCCGCGCTCGCGGGCGGGGACGTCGATCTTCTCGTTGACGTCAGTGATGTTCTCGACAAGCGTCACCGGCTGACCGCGCCATTCGAGGTAGCGCTTCATCAGCCCGAAGACGACGAACGGTCTCGCGTTACCTACATGAATACGGCCGTACACGGTCGGCCCGCAGACGTACATCCCGATGCGTCCGTCGGCTCCGGGCACGAGCTCGAGGTACTCGCCGGTGCGGGAGTCGCGGATCCTCATGCCGCTCTCCGGATCGCCTCGTCACGGGGCAGCGCCGCGAACACGGCCCAGAGCTCCGGCCCGCGGTCACGCCCGGTCAGCGCCCGCCGCGCCTGCCGCAGCGGCACCTGCGCACGGCGCAGCTCGTCGACGAGCTCGCGTGCCTGGGGCTCGTCGAGCCGGTCGGGGTAGCGGGCGCGGATGCGGGCGAGCTCGGGCAACGGCTCGTGGTCGGGCGTGACGAGCACGCACTCGACCAGCTCGGCCGCCTCGGCCAGCGTGTGGACGCCGCGGAGCGCGGGCTCGAGCGCGCGCACGGCATCGGCGTCGGTGCCGGGCGGGCAGCGCTCGAGCACCCGCGCAACCAGATCGTCGGCCGGAAGCGCGGCCAGGTGCCGCGTGGAGAGCGCGCGCAGGCGGCCGAGGTCGAGCTGGAGCGTGCCGCGCGCCATGCGGGAGGGGTCGAAGCGCGCGACCAGATCGGCGAACGAGAGCACGTCGCCCGGGCCGGACGTCCCGATCAGGCCCAGGTAGTTGATGACGGCCTCCGGCGGGTAGCCCGCCAGTCGCAGGTCGGTGATCGACGACGCCCCCTCGCGCTTGCTGAGCTTGCCCGTCTCCCCGGTGATGACCGCGTGGTGCAGGTACTGCGGCGGCTCGGATCCCAGCGCCCGGATCGCCGCCTGCTGGAGCGGCGTGTTCGACAGGTGGTCGTTGCCGCGGATGACGTGGGTGATGCCGTCGCGCAGATCGTCGACCGCGGACGCCCAGTTGTAGGTCGCCCGCCCATCGCCGCGCAGGATCACAAACGGCGCCAGCCCCGGTGGCCGCAACCAGCAGGCGCCGTCGCGGATCTCGACACCGGCGGCGCCCGCCGCCGCGTCGCGGTAGGCGTCGAAGCGCTCACTCTGGCGCACGGGCCCCTCGTCCCAGCCGATGTCGAGCCAGCGCAGGTCGCGCAGGATCCCGGCCTCGAGCTCGGGCCGCGAGCGGTCGGTGTCGGTGTCGTCGATCCGTAGGAGCATCGTCCCGCCGTTGCGGGTCGCGAACAGGCGGTTGAGCAGTGCCGTGAGCGCGCTGCCCAGATGAAGCGACCCCGTCGGGCTGGGCGCGAAGCGAACGTGGGCCGGCACGGCGTCCGTCAGTCGGCCGTCGGCTGCAGGTCGCGCACGCGGCTCGCGAGCACGCGCAGGATCTTCGACTCGACGCCGGGATTCTGCGCGAGCATCGACGCGAAGGCGGCCGAGGTCAGCACCATCAGCCGGGCGGGGCCGTCGGCGATCGCGGTCGCGGTGCGCGGCCCGCGGTCGATGAGGGCGATCTCGCCCAGGAAGTCGCCCGGGCCGAGGCGGTTGATCTCGCTGCCGCCGCGCTCGATCCCGATCGAGCCCTCGAGGACGAGGAAGAACTCACCCCCGCGCGCGCCCTCGCGCGTCAGCACCTTGCCGTCGCGGACGTCGACGTCGTCCATGATCCTGCCGAGAAACGCGATCTCGCGCTTGTTGAGGCCGGCGAACAGCGGCACAGCCGCGATCAGAGCGAGCTTGGGGTCGGCGCGCGGCACGCCGGGATTGTACGCCGCCGGTCGACGAGCGTGAGATCGGCGGACAGCCGGTAGCAGCCGCGATCGGCATCGTGCTCGACGAACCGCTCCGAGACCAGCGTTTGCAAAAGGCCGTGGGTCGTGCTCTTCGGCAGCCCCGCGGCGGCCGCGATTGCGCCGAGCGGCATGTACCCACGCTGTCCGGCCAGCACTCGCAACAGGGTGGACGCTCGGACGACCGACTGGACCATGCCTCGCGGGTTGCTCACGTTCGCCTCCTGGGTTGGGCACCACCGTCAAGGTAGGAGCCATCAGCCCAGGTGGGCGGTTCGCGGGAGCCCCATCCCGCCGCCGCCGATCATATCCGCGGCAGCCGTATGGAGGCAAGCGCGGCCGCGGAGACACGTGTCACATTTCTGGTAGATGTTGTCAATATGCCAGCCTCTAAAGTCCACTCAGGGTGCGTTCGCCGCAGGGCAAATGCAACGTTATGCTTTCGCGACATGGGCCGAGCCCGACCTACTCACGTGCCAGATCCGAAAGCGCTCGGGAAACGCCTGCGGGAACTGCGAGAACGCCGTGGTTTATCGCTACGCGAGATTGCGTTCCCCGGCTGCTCACCCTCCTATCTGTCTCGCGTGGAATCCGGCGATCGCGTGGCGTCGCTCACGATCCTCGCAGAACTGGCGCGCCGGCTCGACACCTCCGTCGAGGAACTCCTGGGACGATCGCTCGACGGGCGCCTGAGCGAGGCCGATCTGGTCGCCGCCGAGGTGGCGGCGCGGTTGGGCGACGAGGGTGCCGAGGAGGAGCTCCTGGCCCTGCTAGCGGGTGCGCGGTCACTGGGAGACGAGCGCGCCGAGAGCCGGCTCCTCGAGAGCCTCGGCCTGCTCGCGCTCGACCGCCGCGACGACTCCCGGGCGGTGGGGCTGCTCGAGCAGGCCCGGTCGGCCCATCCGCGGCCGAACGCGCGCGAGCGGCCGGCGCTCTTTCGCGCCCTCGGCCGGGCGTATGCGGGCACCGGCGACCTGATCCAGTCGGCCGCGGTGCTCCAGGAAGCCTTCGACGAGATCTGCAGAACACCCGCCGACGTCGCGCTGATGGTCCAGTTCGGGTCATATCTCGCCAACGCGTACACCGACCGCGGCCGCTTCGGCGACGCCGAGCAGGTGCTCTCGCGCGTGCTGCGCCACGAGCAGGAGGTCGACGCGGCCAACCTCGTGCGGCTCGACTGGGCGCTCGCCCGCACGTATGCCGAGCAGGGCCAGCCGCGCGTGGCCGAGATGTACGCGCATCGGGTCCTGGCCCGGATGGATCGCGGCGAGGAGCTGCGGGCACGGGGGCATGCGCACCTCCTGATCGCGGGCGTCCTGCTCGACCAGAGCCACTCCGACCGGGCGACCCCGCATCTCGACCAGGCCGCGCAGCTCCTGAACTCCGACAACCCGGGCGAGCTGGCGCTGCTCTGCTACGAGCGCAGCCGGGCGGCGCTGATGGAGGGCGACCTCGAGGCCGCGCGGGTGCAGGCAGAGGAGGCGCTGCGGCTCACCCAGAACACCGAGCCGGGCTACGCGGGCATGGCCGACGCGCTGCTCGCCGAGGTCGCCCTTGCAGACGGGCGGCTCGACGACGCCCGCGCTCTGTGCCACGAGGGGATCCGGCTGATGGACGATCGCGCCGCCCCGCCCCACATCGCCCGGGCCTACGACACGCTGTCACGCATCGAGGAGCAGGCGGGTAATCTTGAGGCCGCACTCGAGGCGCTGCGCAGCCGCCCGGCGGTCCGCGCCGCCCAGCCGTAGGCCACACCGGCCATTCGGGGTGACGGGGGTCGAGACCGAATGCGATCAGATACCGGAGCGCCAGAGGACCCTTCAACCGAGCAGCACGGCGACCCGCCCGAAGCGCAGGTTGGGCGCGTCAAGCGAGCGCAGGCGCGTGCCGCCGCGGCGAGGGCCGAGGCCCAGCGGCTCGCCGTCCGGGCCGAGGCGGAGCGGGCCCACCACCGCTCGCTGGACGCGGTGTATGAGATCGCCGACCACGACTCGGACATCGGCGGCAGCATCATGGCGTGCGCGCTCGCCTACAGGCTCTTCATCTGGCTGCTCCCGCTCGCACTGGTTGTGATCCCCGGTCTCGGCCTGTACTCCCAGGAGGCATCCGAAACCCCGGAGCGGGCCGCGCGGTCGATCGGGCTCGCGGGCCTCGTCGCCGGCTCGGTGGCGGAGGCCTCCAAGAGCTCCACCCGCTGGTACGCGCTCATCGTCGGCATCCCGATTCTCGTCTGGGCGACCCGGAGCCTCCTGCGCGCGCTGCTCGTCACCCACCGGCTCGTCTGGTCAGACGCCCGCGGCCCCGGTGCAAAGCCGACCCTGCTCGCGACCGCCCAGCTCCTGGTCGGATTGCTCGGCTTCTTTGCCATCTCGGCGCTCGGCAGTGCTGCCAGAGCGCGGTCGAGTGACGGCGGCGTGCTCGTCACCCTCGTCATCATCATCCCCTATGGCGCGCTCTGGCTGCTGATCTCGGCGCGTCTCCCCCACCACCACGCACCCTGGCGCGCCCTACTGCCCGGCGCGCTCCTCTTTGCCGTCGGCATCGTCGTGCTCAACTTCGTGACGGCCTACATCATCGCCCCGCAGGCGACGAGCAAACAGAGCACCTACGGCGCGCTCGGGCTGGCCGCCGCGTTGCTCCTGGCCCTCTTCCTCATCAGCCGCCTCGTGATCGCGTCCGCGGCCATGAACGCGGTGCTGTGGGAGCGGCACACGCGCGGGCAGTAGCACCCGTCGCCGGCGTCAGGCCAGGCGCGGCGCCGGCCGGCCGGGAACACGGGCCAGGCCTGCCCAGTCCGCGCGCGCCGGGGCGAAGCACTCGACCGCCACCGCCCCGTCAGACCCCGCCGTCACCTCGTGGGGCACGGTGCTGAGGACACGCCAGGTGTCGCCCGGGCGGAGCTCGCGGGTCTCCTCGCCGATGCGGAAGTGCATGGACCCACGAACGAGGAATCCCAGCTGCTCGTTATCGTGGCTGTGCTCCGGGACGGACCGCCCCGGCTCGAGCTCGATGACGGCCAGTGTCATCCGCTCGCCCTCCACCGCCTGCGCGGTGACACCATCCCAGATCCGCAGATGGTCGAGCCGGTCGATTCCGCCGAAGGCGCTCACGCGGCAAGTCTACGCCGTACCGCCAGGCTCTAGTCCATCTTCCCGATGATGCCGCTCATCTCGTTCTCGTCGAAGGCACGCATCGTCACCGAGCGCAGGTTGCCGCTCGCCGCCAGCTGAAGGTTGAACGCCGCCCCGGTCTCCTCGTCCGGAACGTCGACGATCGATACGAGGTCGTACGGGCCGATCGTCCAGGCGATCGCCTCGAACGTGCCGCCCTTGCTCTCCAGGAGCTTCTTGGCAGCGTGATAGCGGCTGACGCTGTCCTTCACGCTCGCGACGCCCTGGTCTGTCCAGTTCAGGAGGATCACGTACTTGGGCATGCTGGTTCCCTTCACGCGTTGTCGGGAGCCGATCTTACGCTCTCCTCAGTCCGTTGTCCGCCTCCGAAAACGCTCACGGGCCAAAGCCCGGCAGGCGATCTGGAGTCCGAGCCGCTGATCGGGGTCGTCCAGATTGGCCGGGAGCAGGCTGCGGATCCGTTTCATGCGGTAGGCGACGGCGTTTGGGTGCAGGTGCAGCACCTCGCCGGCCCGGTGCAGCGAACCCCAGCAGTCCAGGTATACGCGCAGGGTCTCGATCGCCGTCGCGGCCTTGCGCGGCTCCAGCCGCTCGAGCGGCGCCAGCAGCGCGGCGGCCGACACACGGGCGGTGGGTGATCCGGCGAGCTCATCAATCAGCGCCTCGGGATCGTCGGCATCGAACGCGAACGGCGCATTAACCGCGCCCGCCGCCCGCGCCCGCCGCAGTGCCGCAGCGGCCTCCGCGCGGGTCGCGCCGATCCCGCACACCACGTCCGCCGAGAGCCGCGCGATCAGTTGCCGGGCGAGTCCCGGGCCGGCACCGATCAGTTCGACCGCGGCGCCGTTGCGGCGTGTCTCGAGCCGAGCGTCCCGCGCTGTCCTCAGCGCCTCCAGCGCAACGACGTCGGAGCTCTCCTCGGCGAGGGCCTCAATCAGGACGACCGGCGTGGTGACCGTGGACGGCTGCGGGTCGCTCCGCCGAGACCGGGCGATCGCCTCGGCCGCCAGCCGGCAGCCGATCCGCACGCCCGCCTCGTCCGAGGCGGCGATCACCCGGCCGCCCGTGAACCGCACCTCGGTGCCGAGCGCCGCCGAGGCGGCCACCAGGATCGCCTCGGTTCCGCCGCGCTCGGCCTGGTCGATCGCGGCCATCGCCGCGGAGAGCCGCACCAGTACCGCCGCGGGATCCAGCCGCAGCACCTCCTCGATGCGAAACGCGAGCTCGGCCGTGCCCTCGCCGACTCCGACGGCAAGCAACGCCACCCCGGCACCGCTCGCCGCGCCAATCACCGCCTGCGAGATCATCGCCCGACCGTAGAGCCCGACCGCCGCCATCTCGCGCTCGCCGGCGTGGCGCAGGAGGTCGATCAGAGCGGCTCCCGTCACGTGCCGCGACCCTTGCCGGGTCAGCACGGCGAGATCGCCGCGGCGACAGTCGCCCACGTCATCCGTGCTCTCCAGCACGCGCACCCGCTCGACCATGCGCTTGTCCCACGGACCCGCGAGCAGGGTGACGTCCAGCCGGGGATTCGGGCGCAGCACGTCGTCGAGGTGCATGGCGAAGTATGGTCACAGCACAATCGAATCGGCAAGTCTGTGGTGTGGCCACATTGCTTCCGGATGGCGAACCCGGCAGGCTCCGTCGCTCATGGCAACCCGTATCGCAGTCGATGTCGGCGGCACATTCACTGACCTCGTCCTGAGCGACGAGGACACCGGCCGGATTGTGATCGGCAAGGTGCCTACCGTTCCTGCCACGCCGGACGAGGGAGTGTTCGACGCGCTCGACACGGGGGTGGATCCCGCCGACGTGCGCTACTCCGACTACTTCCTGCACGGCACCACCGTGGGCCTGAACGCGCTGCTCGAAAACCGCGGCGCGGTGGTGGGTCTTCTGTGCACCGCGGGCTTTCGCGACGTGCTCGAGGTGCGGCGAGGCGACCGGGGAGACCCCTACGACCTGTTCTGGCACGCCCCACCGCCGCTGGTCCCGCGCTATCTGCGCGTCCCCGTGGGTGGCCGAATCCGCGCCGACGGCGAGGAGCACGCGCCGTTCGAGCCCGACGCCGTCACCGCGGCGGCGGCGCTCTTCGCCGAGCACGGCGTCGCCGCGGCGGCGGTGGCGTTCATCAACTCCTACGCCAACCCGGCGCACGAGCTCGAGGCCGAGCGCCTGCTGCGAGCGGCCGGGTTCGAGGGCGACATCTCGCTGTCCCATCTCGTGTCGGGCGAGTACCGCGAGTATGAGCGCACCTGCACGACGGTGATCGACGCGTTCGTTCGGAGACGTATGGGCACGTATCTCGGCCGGGTCGAGGAGGGCCTCGCCTCCCGCGGGTTCGGCGGCGACTGCGTGATCATGCGATCGGGCGGTGGCGCCATGATGTTCGCGGAGGCCGCCGACCGTCCGTTCGAGACGATCCTCTCCGGACCTGTGGCCGGCGCCCGTGCGCGTGGCCGAGCTGGCCTCCGAGCTCGAGCTGCGCCACGCGATCGCGGCCGACGTGGGCGGTACCAGCTTCGATACGTGTCTGATCGACGACGGCCGCCCGCCGGTGCTGTATCAGGGCGAGGTCGTCGGTCTCCCGATCCAGACCCCATGGATCGACGTGCGGTCGATCGGCGCCGGCGGCGGATCGATCGCCTACGTCGACTCGGGCGGCCTGCTGCGAGTGGGGCCGCAGAGCGCGGGCGCGGATCCCGGACCCGCGTGCTACGACCGCGGCGGCGAGCGGCCGACGGTGACCGACGCCGCGCTCGCACTGGGCATGATTCCGGCGTCCGAGATCGTCGGCGAGGTCCCGCTGGTGCGTGCGCTGGCCGAGCGCGCGCTCGAGACCCTGGTCGAGCCCCTCGGATTCGCGTCGGCCACCGAGGTGGCCACCGGCGTCATTCGCATCGTCGCAGCCCAGATGGCCGACGCAATCCGCAGCGTCACGATCGAACGCGGTCGCGATCCGCGCGAGGCGGCGCTCGTGGCGTTCGGCGGCGCCGGGCCGCTCTTCGGCACCGTGCTCGCCGATGAGCTCGGAGTCTCGACGGTCGTCATCCCGCCCCACGCGGGGAATTTTTCCGCCGTCGGCCTGCTGGGTGCGGACCTCGCCCGCAGCGCGTCGCGCACACGGGTCATGCGGCTGTCGGCAGACGGGCTCACCGGCGCGCGGTCGCTGGCCGAGGAACTCTTCGCCGCGCTCGACGCCCGAGGAACCGCGTCCGCCCGCCGCACCGTACGCGAGGTGCATCTCGACCTGCGGTTCGTCGGCCAGGAGCACAGCCTGACGGTGCCGGCACCCACCAACGCGAGCGGTGGTGTCGACACCGATCCGGAGCCGGTCGCCCAGAGGTTCCTCGAGGACTACGAGCGGGCGTTCGGCTCGACCCTGGACGAGGAGCTCGAGATCGTGTGCGTGCGCTCCATCGCCACGACCCCGCTGGAGCGCCAGGCGATTCCCGCGGCCGGCGGCAACGGCCGCGTGCCCGCCGCCGCGCCCGTGCGCGCAGCGGCATGGTCGTTCACGCTCGGCGATCGCGTCGACTTCGACGTCATCGACCGCGACCAGCTGGCTCCGGGGGCAATCGTCGAAGGCCCGGCCATCCTGCGCGAGAAGACCACCACCACCTACGTCGACGCCGGGTACCGCGCGAGCGTCCACACCGGCGGTTCGCTCCTGATCTCGCCGAGGAGGTGCGCTGTGACCACCGAGCTCGTGGTGTCGAGGGCCGGCACCGGCCGCACCAGCGGCCTGGCCGACGTCGATCCGGTCACCACCGAGGTCGTCCGCCAGGGCCTGAACGCGGCCGCCGACCAGATGAAGCGCGCGCTGGTGCGCACGTCATTCTCGCCGGTGATCTACGAGGTGCTCGACTTCGCCGCAGCGCTCTACGACCGGGACATCTGCCTGCTGGCCCAGGCGCCGACGCTGCCCGTGTTCATGGGCACCATGAGCTTCTGCGTTCAGGGGGCGGTCGAGGCGATCGGCGGCGAGCAGGCGCTCGAGCCGGGCGACATCATCCTCTACAACGACCCGTTCGGCACGGGCTCGCATCCCCAGGACGCGGCGATGGTGATGCCGGTGTACATGCCCGAGGGCGAGCTGGTCGGCTACGCCGCGATCAAGGCCCACTGGCTCGACATCGGCGGCAAGGAGCCGTACTCGACCGACACCGTCGACGTGTTCCAGGAGGGCACGATCTTCCCGGGCGTGAAGCTGTTCTCGCGCGGCCGGCTGGTGTCCGACATCTTTCGCTTCGCCATCGCCAACTCGCGGGTGCCGCAGATGGTCGCCGGCGACATCAACGCCACCGTCGTGGGCGTGCGCACCGGCGCCGCCGGGCTCGTGCGGGTCGTGGAGCGCTACGGCCTCGAGTCGTTCGACCAGGCGGTCGCGGCCATGTACGACCACGGCGAGGCGCTGGTCAAGGACTGGTTCGCGGGGCTGCCCCACGGCCGCTACGTCGGCCGCGGCGAGATGGACTCCAACGGCATCACCGAGGATCCCGTGCCGTTCGAGGTCACCGTCGAGATCTCGGATCAGGGCGTGCGGCTCGACTTCTCGAACGGCCCACCGCAGCAGGAGGGCCCGATCAACTGCCCGTTGCCCTCGACCGTCTCGGCCAGCCGCATCGCCATCTCGATGCTGGCGGGCGGCGGCACCGCTCCCAACGAGGGCCACTTCCGGCCGATCGAGATCGTCACCCGCCCCGGCAGCGTGTTCCACCCGCTGCACCCGGCGCCGTGCTTCCTGTACGGCTGGATCGGCGACCAGTCCATCGAGGCGATCTACCAGGCCGTCGGCCAGGCCCTCCCCGCCGCCGTCCCGGCCTGCAGCGGCGGCGACATCTGCGCGCTCGTCTGGTGGGGCACGCGGGAGGACACCGGCGAGCCGTGGGCGGACGGCGCGCCGCATCCGATCGGGCAGGGCGCGTCCATCCACGGCGACGGCGCCAGCAGCCTGATGCATGTCTCCGAGGCGTCCACGCGATGCACGCCGGCCGAGGTCTGGGAAGCCAAAAATCCATGGCTGGTGGAGCGGATCGAGCTCGCGCGAGACTCCTGCGGGCCGGGCCGCTGGCGCGGAGGACTGGGCCTCGACATCTCGTTTCGCATGCTCGAGGACGCCTGGCTGACCTCGGCGCTCGAGCGTACGAAGAACATGCCGTGGGGGCTCGAGGGCGGCGGCGAGGCGCGCGCGAACTCGGTTGAGCTCGAGCTGCCCGACGGCTCGTTGGCCACGTACTCGAAGGTCACCCGGCTGAAGGTACCCAAGGGCTCCTCCGTGCATCTGCACACGGGTGGCGGGGGCGGATACGGCGATCCGGCCGAGCGCGACCCCGAGGCGGTGCGGCTCGACCTGCGCGACGGCTACGTCTCCGAGGAGCACGTGCGGGCGCACCACCCGCACGCGCTGGAGGACGGGTGAGCGACCGGCCCGACCAGATCGAGATCGAACACCTCGCGCCCATGGCGCTCGGCTGCTCCGTGCTCGGCGCGGGCGGCGGCGGGGACACATACACCAGCCTGCTCGCCTCCCGGCATGCCATCGAGCGGTTCGGGCCGGTGCGCCTCGTCGACCTCGACGAACTGCCCCACGACGCGCTGATCATGCCTTGCGGCTACATCGGGGCGCCCGTCGTCTCGATCGAGAAGCTCGGAGCCGGCGAGGAGGGGCGCTGGCTCCGCGACGGACTCGAGCGCGTGCGCGGCGGCCGCGTCGCGGCGCTGATGGCCGCCGAGATCGGCGGCGCAAACGGCATGCAGCCGATCAACTGGGCGGCCCACCTCGGCCTGCCGGTGGTCGACGCAGACGGTATGGGCCGCGCGTTTCCCGAGGTGCCGCAGGTGACGATGGAGATCGCCGGCGTCAGCGTGTCGCCGGCAGTGCTCACCGACGAGCGCGGCAACCACCTCACCATGACCGCCGTGAACGGCGCGTGGATGGAGCGGATCGCGCGCGCGCTCTCGGTCGAGTTCGGCGGACGGGCGTCCTCGACCGAATACACGATGACGGCCGCCCAGGCTCGCAACGGCGCCACTGTCCGCGGCACGGTCACGCTCGCGATCCAGATCGGCATGGCGCTGGCGGCCGCGGACGAGCCGATGGAGGCGCTGCGCGAGACGGTGGGCGCGCGCGTCGTCGTCACAGGCAAGCTGACCGACGTCGAGCGGCGGGTCTCCGGAGGATTCGTGCGCGGGCGGGCCGCCGTGGAGGGCCTCGGCGAGGACCGGGGCCGCACGGTTGTGCTCGAGATCCAGAACGAGAACCTGGTGGCACTCGACGGCGACCAGGTGCTTGCGTCGGTGCCCGACATCATCACCGTACTCGACAGTGAGACCGGCGAGGCGATCCACACCGAGCGGCTGCGCTATGGCCAGCGGGTGTCGGTGATCGCGTTCCCGTGCGACCCGATCTGGCGCGGCCGGCGCGGGCTCGAGCTCGCCGGCCCGCGGGCGTTCGGCTACGACTTCGACTACATCCCCGTCGAGGAGCTCGCGCCGTGAGCGGTCCAGACCTGCGGCTCGGCATCGACGTCGGCGGCACCAACACCGACGCCGTGGTGCTCGACGAGACCGGGACGCTCCTTGCCAAAGCGAAACGCGCCACCACGGCGGACGTCACCGGCGGCGTCACCGCCGCGCTCGCCGCGGTGCTCGGCGAGTCGGGGGTTGGCTCGAGCCGCATCGGCCACGTCATGCTCGGTACCACCCACGCGACCAACGCCGTGCTCGAGCGTAGCCGCCTCGAGCGGGTGGCGGCGGTGCGCATCGGCGCACCCTCGACCACGTCGATCCCGCCGCTTTACGACTGGCCCGCCGACCTGCGTGCGGCCGTTTCCGCAGGCGAGACGATCGTCCGCGGGGGCATCGAGTTCGACGCGCGCGAGATCGTGCCGCTGGGTGCTGACGATCTGCGCCGGTTCCTGGGGACCGTGGCGGGCGAGGCCCAGGCGATCGCAATCACGAGCGTGTTCGCGTCCGTCTCGGAGCGCCACGAGCTCGAAGCGGCCAAGATCGTGCGCGAGGAACTGGGTGACATCCCCGTCTCGCTCAGCCATGAGATCGGCTCGATCGGCCTGCTCGAGCGCGAGAACGCGACGGTGATGAACGCGGCCCTGCGGGCGGTCGCCACCGAGGTCGCGGAGGCTCTGCGCGGGGCGCTGGTGCGGCACCAACTCGACCCTGTGATCTTCTTCGCGCAGAACGACGGCACGTTGATGGCGCTCGACTACGCCGTGCGCCACCCCGTGCTGACCATCGGCAGCGGCCCGGCCAACAGCATCCGCGGGGCCGCCTACCTCACCGGCAGCCAGGACACCCTCGTGGCCGACGTCGGCGGCACGTCCACCGACATCGGCGTTCTCGTCAACGGCTTCCCGCGCGAGTCGAGCGCGGCTGTTGAGATCGGCGGAGTGCGCACCAACTTCCGCATGCCCGACCTCGTGGCGATCGCGCTCGGCGGCGGCACCATCGTCGAGGATGCCGAACCCGAGCCGCGGGTTGGCCCGGCCAGCGTCGGCTACCGCCTGCGCGAGGAAGCGCTGGTGTTCGGCGGCAGAACCGCCACGCTGACAGACGCCGCCGTCGCCTGCGGGCGCCTGGAACTCGGCGACCACACCCCCGCCGAGAACCGCCGGAGCGAACTCGAGCGGGCGTTGCGCCGCTCCGATCAGATGCTGGCCGACGCCATCGACCGGGTGAAGACCGCCCGCGGCGATGCCCCGCTGGTCGTCGTCGGCGGTGGCAGCCCGCTGGTTCCCGACCGCCTCGCCGGCGTCAGCGAGATCGTCCGCCCCCGAAACCACGACGTCGCCAACGCCATCGGCGCGGCCATCGCGGCCGTATCGGGGCAGGTCGACCGCATCTACCAGCCGGGCCCCGGCGGCCGTACCGCCATGCTCGACCAGGCTCGCGCCGAGGCGCACGAAGAGGCCGTGCGGGCCGGCGCCAACAGCGATGAGGTCGAGATCGTCTCACTTGAGGAGTTACCGCTCGCGTACCTCACCACCCCCGCCGTGCGCATCCGCGCGAAGGCTGCAGGCCCACTAAGGAGGAATCTGTGAAGGCCAATTCCAAACTCCGAAGCCGGAGGGTCGCCGCCACTGCTCTGGCGACGGTCCTTTTCGTGTTGGTCGCCGGCGCCTGCGGCTCGACGTCCAAGCCTGCCGGCGCGTCGTCGGGCGCGAGCAGCGCGAACGCCACGTTCACCTACGGCGCCTTCACGCAGGTGATGGTCGGTTGGGATCCGTCGACGGACTACTCCAACGAGATCATCGCGATGAACAACATGTACCAGACGCTGACCCACTACAACAGCCAGACGGGTCAGGTCGAGCCAGAGCTCGCAACCTCCTGGAAGAAGGCCGCCAACGCCAAGACATGGACGTTCACGATCCGTAAGGGAGTGAAGTTCCACGACGGCAAGACGATGACCGCCGCCGATGTCAAGGCGTCGATCGACCGCACCATCACGCTGAACCAGGGCGCCGCCTACATCTGGGGCGCCGTCAAGTCGGTGGAGGCCCCGAACCCGACCACGGTGGTGTTCCACCTCAAGTACCCCGCCCCGATAGACCTGATCTCGTCGGCCGGGTACGCCGCGTTTATCTACGACACCAAGGCGTCGGGATCGACCCCGCTGGGCAAGTGGTTCGCCGAGGGCCACGACGCCGGCACCGGCCCCTACACCGTGGCGCAGTGGAACAAGGGCCAGGAGATCGAGCTGCGCCTGAAGTCGTTCCCGGGCTACTGGGGCGGCTGGTCGGGCAACCACTACAAGAACGTCGTCTTCCGCGTCGTGTCCACGCCGAGCACATCGGCCCAGCTCGTGCGCGAGGGCCAGCTCTCGTGGGTGGAACAGCTCACCCCGCAGCTCTTCGACTCGCTCAAGAGCGACCCCAACCTGAAGACCACGACGGCCACCTCGTACCAGAACCTGTTCGGAATGCTGAACACGTCGTACGGACCGCTCAAGAACATCAAGGTCCGCCAGGCGCTGTCCTACGCCACCGACTACCACGGCCTGACGGCCGCACTCAAGGCGTTCACGCCGTCTGTCGGCATCATTCCGCGCGGCCTGTGGGGCTACAACCCGAACCTGCCCATTTACACAACAAACACGGCCAAGGCGAAGCAGCTCCTACAGTCGGCCGGATACGGGCCAGGCGGTAAGCACATGACGCTGACTCTGACGCTCACCGAGGGCGACCAGTACGAGGAGACGGTGGCGTCGCTGCTCAAGTCCGAGTTCGCGCCGCTCAACATCACCCTCAACGTGTCGGCGCTGCAGTGGCCCACGCAGTGGTCGAAGGCGAAGTCCACCAACCCGGCTTCGCGCCAGGACATCCTGCTGTTCTACTGGTGGCCCGACTATCCCGACCCGTACTCGTGGTTTATCAACCTATTCCATTCGGCTAACCCGCCGTACTTCAACCTCGCCTACTACGACAACCCGACGGTCGACAAGCAGATCGATCAGGTGGAGCCGCTGTCAGCGACCAACCGCCAGGCTGCGATCAACCTCTATACCAAGATCCAGACCGAGCTGCTACAGGGCTCCCCGTCGCTGTTCCTCGGGACGCAGACGTACGAGCGCGTGATGCAGAAGTCGGTGGGCGGGTTCGTTGACAACCCGGCGTATCCGAGCGTGGTGTTCGTGTACGACTTGCATCCCACTCAGTGATCCGATTCGTCGGACAACGACTTGCGCTCGGAGTGCTGGTCGTCGTCGGCGTCGTCATCCTCACGTTCCTGATCGCCCGGGTCATCCCGGGCGATCCGGCCGTGACCTACGCAGGGCCGCGGGCGTCCAGGGCCCAGCTCGAGCAGACACGCAAGCAGCTGGGCCTGGACAAGCCGTTTGTCGTACAGCTCGGCGATTATCTGAAGGGCATCGCCACCGGCGACTGGGGCACCTCGTATCGCACCAAGCGGCCGGTGCTGGACGATCTCAAAACGGTGCTTCCGGCATCGATCGAGCTGGTCACCGCCGGCATGCTGATCGCCGTTCTGGTCGGCGTGCCGCTCGGCCTGGTCGCCGCCCGGTACAAGGGGGGGTTACCCGACGTCCTGGTGCGGATCGCCTCGGTCGTCGGCGTTTCGATGCCCGTGTTCTGGGTCGCTCTGATCCTCCAGCTGCTGTTTGCCCAGAAGCTGGGCTGGCTGCCGTCGGCGGGTGAGTACAACCCCAATCTGTACTACACGAGCCCGCTCACGAGCTATGTCCAGATGCCGGTGGTCGATGCGCTCGTCACCGGAAATGTCCCCGTATTCGAGAGCGCGATCTCGCACCTGATCCTGCCCGCGGTAGTGGTCGCGCTCTACCCGGCCGGGCTGCTCGCCCGCATGGTGCGCGCGAGCGTGCTCGACACCCTCGGCGAGAGCCACATCCGCATGGCCCGCTCGCTCGGGTTCGGCGACCGCGCGATCCTCGGCCGGTGGGCGCTGCGACCGGCGCTGAACCCGGTCGTTCAGGTCACCGCTCTCGTGTTCGCGTACTCGCTGGCGAACACGTTCCTGGTCGAGGCCGTTTTCGACTGGCCCGGGCTGGGGAGCTACGCGGCCAACTCCCTGCAGTCGCTGGATACACCTGCCGTGCTCGGGGTGACCCTGATCGTGGCCATCGTGTATGTCATCCTCAACCTGATCGTCGACATCGTGCAGGCAGCCATCGACCCCCGGATCCGGCTCCGATGACGACCGTCGCCGCAGACACGCCGCGGGTGCACCGGGCCGGGTTCGTCCGCCGCAACCCGACGCTTGTCCTGGGCTGCGTGATGCTCGGCGCGATCGTGCTGGTGGCGCTCCTGGCCCCGTGGCTCGCTCCACATCCCGGAGACGCCGGCGACGCGACGCACCCCTTTCAGGTGCTGCAGGCGCCCTCTTCGGCGCATCCGTTCGGCACCGACCTCGTCGGCCGCGATCTGCTCACCCGGGTGATGTATGGCGCCCGGATTTCGCTGCGGATCGTGATCGAGGTGCTGGTTCTCGCCGGCCTCATCGGCATACCCCTTGGGCTGGTGGCCGGCTACTTCGGCGGCCTCACCGACCAGATCATCATGCGCATCACCGACGTGTTCCTGGCGTTCCCGGCCCTGCTCCTGTCGCTGGCGATCGCCTTCGTGCTGACGCCCAGCGTTGCCAACATGACGATCGCCATCACCGTCACCTGGTGGCCGTGGTACACCCGGCTTGTTCGCGGCGAGGCGGCCTCGATCGCCACACGCCCGTACATTGAAAGCTGCCGGGTGCTCGGCGTCTCGCCGGTGCGGGTGCTGCTTCGCCACGTGCTACCCAACTCGATGACGCCGGTACTCGTGCAGATGTCCCTGGACGCGGGTGGCATTCTGCTGACAGCAGCCGCGATTTCGTTCCTCGGACTGGGCGCGCAGGATCCGACGCCAGAGTGGGGCCTGATGGTGAGCCAGGGCGCCGATTACTTCTCGACCCAATGGTGGTTCGTCACCTTCGCCGGACTGGCGATTCTGTTCACGGCGATGGCATTCAACATGATTGGCGACGGCGTCCGCGAGCTGCTCGACCCCAAGCGGGTGGTGACCCGGTGAGACTCGAGATCCGCAATCTGGAGGTGTGGTTCGGCGAGCGCCGGGTCGTGACCGTGGACGCACTCGACCTCGACGCCGGCCAGACGCTGGGCATCGTCGGCGAGACCGGATCGGGCAAGTCGATGACCGCCTACGCGATTGCCGGTCTGGCTCCGAGTATGGGCGCCCGGGTGGAGGGGTCGGTCCGGCTCGATGGGGAGGAACTCCTGACACTCTCGCAGCGCCAGTTGCAGCGCATCCGCGGCCGCCAGATCGCGATGATCTTCCAGGCGCCGATCTCCTCGCTCAACCCGGTGTTTCCCGTCGGCGACGTGTTCCTCCGAGCGCTGCGCCTGCACGGAGCGTCCAAGGCGGAGGCGCGCACGCGGGCGGAGGAGGCGATGCGGGCGGTGGCGCTCTCGCCCGCGCTGCTTCGACGCTATCCCCACCAGCTGTCCGGCGGACAGGCACAGCGCATCGCGATCGCCCAGGCGGTCGCGCTGCGCGCCGAGGTGCTGATCGCCGACGAGCCCACCAGCGCGCTCGACGTGACCGTGCAGGCGGAGATCCTCGAAGTGCTGCAGAGCCTAAAGGCCGAGGCTCACATGGCCACCGTGTTCATCAGCCATGATCTGGCGGTGGTGTCAGGCATCTGCGACACCGTCGCGATCATGCGCGATGGCCAAATCGTCGAACGCGGACCGGTGACCCAGGCGCTGCGAAACCCCCAGCACGAGTACACCCGCGAGCTCCTGGCGGCCGTGCCCAGGTTGAGCGAGGCCGCCGATGCTTGAGGTGCGCGAACTGATCGTTCGTTACGGCCCGGTGGTGGCGGTGGACGACGTCACGCTGACCGTGCCGAAGGGGCCAGCCGGGTTCGGGCTGGTGGGCGAGAGCGGCTCCGGCAAGACGACCATCGGTCGCGCGATCGTGCGTCTGGTGAAACCAGCATCGGGCGAGGTGAAGCTGGACGGCGAGGACGTGCTGTCGTCCCGCGGCGGGCGACTGAAGGCGTATCGCAAGAGCGTCCAGATCGTGTTCCAGGATCCCGACTCCACGCTCGACCCGCGCATGAAGGTGGGGCCGGCGATCGGCGAGGCGCTGCACGCTCACTCCATAACCGACCGTGCCGGAACGCCGGCCCGCGTAGCCGAGCTGTTGGGCGAGGTGGGGCTCCAGCCCGAGTACGCCGACCGGCTGCCACATCAGCTCTCGGGCGGTCAGCGCCAGAGGGTGGCGATCGCCCGCGCGCTCGCGGTCGAGCCGCGGATGCTGGTGCTGGACGAGCCGACAAGCGCACTGGACGTAACCGTCCAGGCGCGCGTGCTCGAGCTGATCAAGGGGCTGCGCGAGCAGCACTCGCTCTCGTACCTGCTGATCTCCCACAACCTCGCCGTGGTCGAGCAGCTCTGCGAGCAGGTCGCCGTGCTGTACCTGGGACAGGTTGTCGAGGAGGGCGACGCCGCGGCGGTGCTCACCAGGCCGCTTCATCCGTACACCCGCGCGTTGCGGGCCGCCGTACCCGAGCTCTCAGTCGAGCTGCCCAAACCAGCCACTCGCCGGGCCGATCCCCCAAACCCGGCCAACCCGCCCTCGGGATGCCGGTTTCATCCGCGCTGCTCGCTCGCCGTTGATCGGTGCCAAAGCGAGCGGCCGATGCTTCGCCTGGTCGACGGCCGTGCGGTCGCCTGCCACCGCGCCGAGGACGTCCTCGCCGGCGGCACGTGAGCGTGCCAACGGTGACCCCGGAGGCGATGCAGAAGGCCGTTTTGGCCTGGTACAGCCAGAATCGAAGCGGACTTTCCCGTGGCGCCGGACGCGGGATCCGTACGCGATCCTCGTATCGGAGGTGATGCTGCAACAGTACAAGGCATCGGATGCGAGGATGTGCGGAATCCTCCCACCCGCCGGAGCCTTTTGGCCCCAAGCCAACCGCTATATACGGGCGAGCCGCTCACGGACATTCTCTACCGCGGATCCCCGTCAAAGCCTCATCCGAAACGGTTGAACGGGCTCCCCGAGAAAATGCGAAGAGGCCGCCTGCGATTGGAACGGCGACCTCTACGGTCTCTCACTCGAATCCGGCCTTCCCCAGCCTGGCGAGCGGCTCGACGTGGCGCTGGCCGACTTTGTGTGGAGGAGCGTGCCCCAAGTCATGCGCGAGATCGACCGGCACGAGCAGCACCACGCGGACCCCGGCACTGTCCCGGCCCGCTTGGTTGCGGGCCGGGACAGCTGCCTTTACGCCGCGCGTGGGCAGGTGACGGTCGGGGTGCTAGGGGAGCAGGTTGAGGGTAACGGTGGCCGGGTTTCCCTTGCCAGGGCCGGTCTTGACGGTCGCCTCGCCTCGCGCGTTTTGGTAGAGGCCGGTGCCGCCGGTGATCGGGAGGGTGAAGGGGTTTCCGGTTTCTACTCCGCCGAGGTCGATATCGCCCGCTTTGAGGACTAGCGTGGCATGCAGTTGTGACACGTTCTTTTTTGACACGAACGTGATTGTCACGTATCCATGGCCGATCGCCTTGGACGGGTTGGCCGCGGCGAACACTGGTTGCTGCAGGATGATCTCATCACCAATGGCGAACCCCTTCTTCCCGGAGGCGTTCACGAATGTCGCCGAGCCGCCGTGGATATTCAGCTTTACTGTCTGGGGCGATGTGATCTGCGGCGTCGAGGCGCCCGCCACGCCGACGAGTACGGCGACGCCTGCGGTGGCCATGGCGACGGCTGACGCGGCGATCGCCGTCCTCAGAACGCGACGCGGGTTGGGTGTTCTTTTCATGTCTGCTCCTTGGTTTGGTGTGTTCGAGGCGGTGGATGGGTCAGTGGGGGTGTGGGATGGGTTGGGCGGTGGGTGACGGACGGGCTTGTCGGGTGGAGGTGAGCGTCCATACGCCGGCTGTCAGGCTCCAGAGCAGCAGGACGAAGAACGGGAAGAACGCTGGTGAGGCCAGGCCGAGGACGCCTGCTACGGCAGTTGTTGTGCGCATCCATTTTGGGAGCGTTTCTGTCGAGGCGATGGCGAGTGCGATTAGGGAGACGCCCAGGAGTACGCCGCCGGCTGCGAACACGACGACGAGGCCGGCTTGGTCGAATGCGTACATCACCTTGGGATCGAACGCCTTGCCGCCGCCCAGTGTCATCGACATTGGGACCGTCGATACGAGCGCCCACCCGACCGCCAAGGCGGTGGCGCCTGCAAGGCCGCAGCCCCAAAAGACCTGGCCTGCGTGCCCGGTGCCGGTGCCGGTGCCGGTGATGGTGCCGCGCAGGCCGGCGAGCAGCGCGACGAGTCCGCCGCAGGCGAACAGGGCCGCGTACAGCGCCACGAACACGGCTAGGCGATGGCCGCTGGCGTTGAAGGCGGTGACCTCGGAGGCGCTGTAGTTGCCGCCGGGGCCGTTTGCGATCATCATGGCCGCGAAGAACAGGACGCCAAAGGCGACCCCGCCAATTCCGGCGGCACGGTTTTCCTTCGTCACTGATCTCTCCCTTCTGTAGTTGTCTGTGCGAGTCGTCCGCTCGTTGTCGAGATAACCTTAGGTAGCGCCGGGCCGGTCGTAAACGCGGACTTCCACACGTTTTGAAGGTCGGTGGCCTATCGGAGGGCTTCCCCGGCGGGTGCGGTCGGCGTAGGCTGTGGAAGGTGCTGGGAGAGATCTTCGGACGCGATGGCGAGCTGCGCTTGGTCGACGCCTTCTTGGACGACGTGTCAGCGGCGCCGCGAGCGCTTGTCGTGGCCGGGTCGGCGGGTGCGGGCAAGACGACGCTGTTTGATGAGGCGGTGTCACGCGCACATGCGCGGGGGCTGAGGATTCTCGAGGCCAGACCGTCTGAGAGCGAGTTGCCGCTGCCGTTTGCGGGTCTGTCCGATCTAGTCGAACCGTGGTTGGAGGGCGTACTGGACGAGCTTCCCGTCCCGCAGCGGCGTGCGCTCGCGGTCGCCTTGCTCGTCCAGGAGGCGCCGCCTCGCCCGCCCGAGCCGCGCGTGATCGCGGCGGCCTTTCGAAGCGCCGTGCTCGCGCTCGCGCAACAAGCGCCGGTCGTGGTCGCGATCGACGATGTGCAGTGGCTCGATGCTCCCACGGCGTCGGCGGTGGGGTTTGCCTTCCGCCGGCTTGTGCGCGAGCCGGTTGGGTTGCTGTGCACACAGCGGGCCGAGGCGATGCCGCTTGAGTTGGAGCGGGCGCGACTTCGAGTCGATCTGGTTCCGCTGGGTGCGCTCAGCCTGGGAGCGTTGCACCGCGCGCTCCGATCGCGCCTGGGCGTATCGTTCTCGCACTCGACGCTGCGCAGGATCGAGGCAGAGTCGGGTGGGAATCCGCTGATCGCGCTTGAGATCGGCGGTGCGCTTCGGCGGCGCGGGATTACCCGCGCCGGCGTGGGTGCGCTGCCGGTGCCAGTAACGCTGAGCGGACTGGTCGGCGAACGGCTTGGACAACTCACACCGGCCGTCATCGAGGTGTTGCGGATGGTGGCGGCGATGACGGATCCGTCGATCGGCCGCGTGCTCGCCGCCGGGGCGGCCGGCGATGACGTGGACGCCGCGGTGGCCGCCGGAGTGCTCACGTCTGACGCCGAAAGGCTCCGATTCACCCATCCCCTGCTCGCGTCCGCCGTGGTCGCCGCGACGCCGCCGGCGACCCAGCGCAGATTGCACGCACTGCTCGCCACTCAACCGCAGCGCCCAGAGGAGCGTGCACGCCACCTTGCGCTGGCCGCAGACGGCCCCTCCGCCGCGACCGCGGCCGAACTGGACGCCGCCGCCGACCTGGCCCGCGGGCGGGGCGCCCCCGCGGCGGCGGCCGAACTGCTCGAGCAGGCCGCGGCACTGACGCCAATGACCCGTCCCGGTGATGCCCGCCGCCGGCAGCTCGACGCGGCCGTTCTGTTCGGACTTGCGGGAGAGACGCGTGCGGCAGTGGCGCTCCTCGAGCACCTGATCGCGACGCTTCCACCCGGACGCGAACGAGCCGGCGCCCTAGCCCAACTGGGCTGGGTGCGCGAGGACGACTTCGAATCATCCTCACGACTACTCGACCAGGCGCTGGCGGAGGCGGGCGCGGATCCCGCCCGAACGGCTGACATCCACCTCTTCCTGTCCGACATCTGGGGCATTCGCGGCAACGTCGCACGCGCCCGGACAGAGTCACGCCTGGCACTGGCCGACGCAGAGCGCACCACCGACCGGGCGCTACTCGCGTCTTCACTCGCACAAGCGGTGTGGTTTGACTGGATGTGCGGCGAGGACGTCGACGAAGCCCAGCTCGAGCGCGCACTCAACCTCGAACACGAAGTCGACTCCTTGGCGCTGCGGACCCCGCCCAGCGAAATCGCCGGCCTCCATCACATGTCGGTAGGACGACTCGACCAAGCAAGCGCAGCATTCGAACGGGCGCTCGCCCGCGCCGAGGCCGAGGGCGTCGAATACTGGCGCGCCGACCTGCTGCTGCGACTGGCCGCCATCGCCGGACTCCGCGGCGACCCAAAACGAGCCGCAGACCTGGCAGAAGCCGGACTCGAAATCGCCGAGCAACTCGACCTCACCCAACTCCAAAGCGCCTTGCTGTATGGGTGCGGCTTGGCGGCACTCCAGCAGGGCCAGGTCGACGCGTCCCGCTCGTACGCACTCCGCGGCCTCGAACTCTCTCGCAGCGTCGGCGACCACATCTACCAGATCGGAAACGAAGGCTTGCTAGGCGCGGTCGATCTCGCCGTCGGAGACTACCCCGCCGCCGTCGCCCGGTTGCGGCCGCTCCTCGATCGACTCCCAGGGGTCGGCCGGCGACCGAGCACACAATGGATCGCAGCAGACACCATCGAGGCGCTCATCGGAGCGGGCCAGGCCGACCACGCCGGAAGCCTCATGGCGACCGTCGAAGCCCGCGGCCACGACCCAATCGGCGCGACGCTCGCGGCCCGCTGCCGAGGACTGCTCGCAGCGGCTCGCGGCGATCTCAACAACGCCATCTCCGAACTCGAAGACGCCCTACGACTCCACGACCAGACTTCCCTGCCACTCGATCGCGGCCGCACCCTGCTCGCCCTCGGAGGCGTAAGACGCCGCCTCAAACAACGCCGCGCCGCCCGCGACACCCTGACCGAAGCGATCGCGACCTTCGACGCCATCGACGCGACGCTTTGGTCCGCCCGAGCAGTCGCCGAACTCGCCCGCGTCAGCGGCCGCGCACCACACTCAGGCGAACTCACCCCCACAGAGCTACGAGTCGTCGACCTCGTCCGCCAAGGCATGACCAACAAACAAATCGCAGCCGAGATGTTCGTCACCCCACGCGCCATAGAATCAACACTCACAAAGGCATACGCCAAACTCGGCGTCCACTCCCGCACCCAACTGATCACCCAGCCGAAACCCGCCCAATCCGACTGATCGCAAGCCGGCATCGTCCGCCACTCGGATGCGACGGCTCCATCGCGTACCGCTCATGACCGAGGCTGGCAGAAGGAGGAGGCTCCGACATTCGGCAGGCAGCGTAGCTTCACGCCGGTCGGCCACCCCGTTTCGCCTTTCGAAGCGCAGCCCGGTCGTCAAGCTGCCATGATCCCAGCGTGGATCCAGATCAAGAGCGAGAGCTGAGGACGTGGGCAGCCGCTTTGAGCGAGGCCGACGATTCCGACCGCAAGGCCATGGGCCGGGCGATCCTGATGCTGCTCGGACAAATCGAGTCGCTGCGAGCCGAACTAGAACCCTCACCCGCTGAACCGCAGTCCCAGACGGAAGAGCCAGTCGTAGGAGTGGAGCTGCCGATTGAACCGCCAGCAGAGCCGCTGGCGGTCTACGACGGCTCGACTGGCGGTGTGCGCCGCTGGCTCCGCGCGACCGTCAACTCGAGATCGACCGACTCCGGGTCGAGCTCGAGGTAGTGGAGCGCACGCGGGTGCCGCGAACTGAGATTCAGCAAGAGCCGGCTGATTCGCTGCTGCCCGATCGACCCCGCATCACCGGTCAGCGCCTTCACTGGATTCGAATCGAAGGTGCGGCTTCCAATCTGAGAGTCGATTTTTCAGCGGTTTGGCGAGAAGGTAGGGCCTGTGACCTAGTTCCGACACAACCCAGCGAGGCTGTTCGGGTCGGTGGCTCAACTCCGACGCGGGTGACCCAGATTGATCAACCGGAGATCCTTTTCAAATGCGGAGGCGCCTGAAGATGGATTGGACACTGGAAGTCGTTGTGCTGCCCGTCAGCGACATAGATCGTTCGATCGCGTTTTATCGCGATCGGGTCGGATTCCACCTCGACCACTACACCCAGAACGAGCACATGCACGTCACCCAGCTGACCCCACCCGGCTCGGGCTGTTCGATTGTGTTCGGCGACCTGCCCACCCACCAAGAGATGAAGCCCGGCTCGATGAAGAATCTGCAGCTCGTGGTGTCTGACGCGGCAGCGGCTCGGCAGGAACTCCTTGATCGTGGCGTTGAGGTGAGCGAGCTAACCGTGGTCACCGAGGCAGACGGTGGCACATTCTTCGGCTTCCACGACCCGGACGGGAATACGTGGGCAGTACAGGAGATCAAGGCTCGTGCGCGCAAGTCACTCATCCCCAAGGGCCACGTAGGCCTCAGCGAATGGGCCGGCCGGTGACTCCCTCGCCGCGGCTTTAGAGCCGTCCACTCAGCGGCGAGCTGGCCGCGACCCCGGTCTACGCGTCCAACCCGATCGTCATCCACATGCTCAACGAATCGTTGCGCGGATGGACGAGTCGACCCACAAGCCCCACCATCAGCCCACCGGTCACGACGCCAACGATGCACACAAGCACTGCCCATCCAACCTTTCAACGCGATTCCATTTGACGGCTCCGGGCCCCCGGAGATCGATCGGGTTTGCTGTGCGAGTGTCCCGGGTTTGCGTGTGGACCTTCGTCAGCGATCGAAGCGGTTGGTAGGCGGAAGAGGTTCCCGCCGGACGAGATCGTGGCCAACCTGCGGGACGCGGAGAGGCTCGCAGGGGCAGGCGACACGATCCCCAGCTGTGCAAAGTGGCTGGGGCCGGCCGGAGTTTGGCCAGTGTCTCAGCGCGGCGGCCGGTGCCACCGCGCTGCTGGCGAGGTGTGTACGCGACTGGGGAGGCGTGAGTCGATCCGGATACTCCGTCTCGGGCGCGCGACCCCTCCAGGTTGGGGATGCGTCACCGCCCAGGAGCGGCGTAGGGTGCAATCCGGTCGGCGCTCCTCAATCCGTGGACAAACGCTTTGCCGAGCGCCGACCAGCAACCACCCAGTCCATCCGAGCCGGTTCTCGCTTCACACGCGACGTGCCCGCCAAGCCCGCAGCCGAACAACCCTCGGCTGCGAAAGCGCCGGCCTGGATGCGGCTCGGTGATGGTGACGCGGCACTCCTCACACATCCCGGCGAACTAAGGGATTGGACCGGGATGCCGCCCTCTTGGGCTTGACGGCGAGCTTTCGCACGGAGCGTTCGCATGGCCAAATTTCGGCCGCTCGGGCCGCCGCCGCGGCGGATAGGCTTTCCGGGATGGTGCAGCTGCTTTTGGCTTGGTATGGCCGAAACGGGCGGGATCTGCCGTGGCGGCGGACGCGGGATCCGTACGCGATCCTCGTATCGGAGGTGATGCTGCAGCAGACCCAGGTGGCGCGGGTCGTGCCCCGCTATCTGGCCTGGATCGAGCGGTGGCCGACGGTCGCCGACCTGGCCGCGGCGACGCCGGCCGAGGTCATCACCGCGTGGAGCGGCCTGGGGTACAACCGGCGAGCCGTGGCGCTGCACCGTTGTGCGGTCGAGGTGGCTGCCCGGGGTGGGTTTCCGCGCGAGCCGCATGAGCTCGTGCAGCTGCCCGGGGTCGGCCCCTACACCGCCGCCGCGATCGCGTGCTTTGCCTTCGACGCCCAGATCGCCGCGCCCGACACGAACGCCCGCCGCGTGCTCGGTCGGGTGTACGGCGACGCCGAGGTCGCTCCCCCACCTGGCCGGGCCTACGACTGGAACCAGGCCCTGTTCGACCTCGGCCGCGAGGTCTGCATCGCCCGCACGCCCCGCTGCGGCGTCTGCCCACTCGCGCCCGAGTGCCCGTCGCGGGGGATGACGTTCGCGCCGCTGCGGCGCCAGTCGCGGTTCGAGGGCTCGTTCCGGCAGCGGCGGGCGCGGCTCCTGCGGGCGATCACGGACGCCGGATCCCTACCGGACGGGGAGGCCGACGCGGAGGCGCTCGTGTCGCTCGTGCGCGACGGCCTGGCCGAGGTGCGCGACGGCCACGCCCAGCTCCCGGGCCGATGAATATTGAGTGCCTGGCACCGGTTATTCACGCCAGCAGGCGGGGGATCAGGCTGCGCAGGCCCGTCAGGGACGGGAGCTCCGCGTCGGGGCTGAAGCCGTCTGGCAGGGGCAGGCCCGCCCGGTTGATCCACACCGCCTTCATGCCGGACGCCTGCGCGCCGGCCACGTCCGTGTCGAGCCCGTCGCCCACATGCACCCAGCGGGCGGGATCGCCGCCGCAGAGCTCCACCGCGTGCTGGAACGGCGCGGTCGCCGGCTTCAGCTCGCCCACCTCCTCCGCGTGCACGATGAAGGCGAACCGCCCCGCCACGTCGAGCTGAACGAACGGGAAGTTGCCGTTCGTGATCGCACCCAGGACGTGGCCGTCGGCCGCCAGGGCGTCGAGCTCGGGCTCGACGTCGTCGTGCAGCCGCACCGCGGTCGCACGCTCGGCCATCCACACCTCGACCATCCACTCGGGCAGATCCGGGTCGTCGACTCCGTCCCGCGCGAGCACCCGCCGGAACGACTCGAGCCGCAGCTCCCGGTAGGTGCCCTCGCGCTCCTCGGCCACGAGCCGGCGATGCTCGTGCAGATCCTCCACGCTGATCCGCCCGTGAAGGTCGGGCCGGCGCCGCTCGAGCGCGGCGATCATGCCGCCGAGCGCGCCGTCCATCATGGGCATGAACGCCCACAGGGTTTCGTCGAGGTCGAACGACACCACCGCCGGGCTCACGGCGCGCCCCGCAGGAGCGCCACGGCCTGGCAGGCGGCCCCCTCGCCGCGACCGGCGAAGCCGAGATGGTCGGTGGTCGATGCGCGCACCGTGACCCGGGCCGGATCGGCCCCGAGCGCAGCGGCAAGCGACGCGCGCATCGCGTCGCGGTGCGGCGCGATCCGGGGCGCCTGCATGATCACGATCGCGTCGACGTTCACGAGCGTCCACCCATCCGCGGAGATGCGCCGCCACGCCTGCCGCAGGAGGTCGATGCTGGAGGCACCCAGGAGGGCGGGGTCGTCGGACGGGAACAGGTGGCCGATGTCCTCCATGCCCGGCGGCGCCGAGCAGCGCGTCGGTGACCGCGTGGCTGACCAGATCGGCGTCGGAGTGGCCCTCGAGCCCGCGCTCGAACGGGATCGCGACGCCGGCCAGCACCAGCGCGCGCCCGTCCGCGAACGCGTGCGCGTCAAAACCGATCCCCACCCGCATGGCGTCGGCTCCGCTCACCGCAGCCGCGCCTCTGCCCGGGCGAGATCGTCGGGCGTGGTGATCTTCAGGTTGCCGGCCTCGCCGGGCACGATCGCCACATCCAGGCCGGCGGCCTCGACCAGCGACGCGCAGTCGGTCGCGTCCCGCACCGCCTCGGCGCCGGCCGCAAACGCCTGCCGCAGCGCCTCGGCGCGAAACGCCTGGGGCGTCTGCACGGCGCGCAGCTCGCTGCGGTCGAGCGTCTCGGAGACGCGCCCCTCGCTGACGCGCTTGACCGTGTCGGTCACCGGCAGCGCCGGCACCGCGCCCGGGTGGCTCGCGAGCGCCTCGAGCAGGCGATCGATCAGTTCGGGCGAGGCGAACGGGCGGGCCGCGTCGTGCACCAGGATCGCCGCCGCGTCCGCCCCGACCGCCTCGAGCCCGGCGGACACGGACAGGGCCCGTGTCTCGCCCCCGGGCACCGCCGCGGTCACCTTGCCGGCGGCCAGCTCATCGGCGAGGAGCGTGGCCGGCTCCTCCCACTCAGCCGGCACCACGAGCACGATCCGGTCGACCGCCGGGTGATCCTCGAGGAGGTCGATCGAGTGCGCCAGGAGCGGGCGGCCGCCGAGCTTCACGAACGCCTTCGGCCGGTCCCCGCCGAGCCGGGAGCCATCGCCCCCGGCAACCACGATCGCCCAGGTCGAGCTCATTCGTCGGCCGGGTTCGCGCTCACCCTGGTGAAGATCATCTTGCCCGAGGACGACTGCAGCACCGAGGTCACCTGCACCGCGGCCGTCTCGCCCATGAGCTTGCGCCCGCCCTCGACCACGACCATCGTGCCGTCGTCGAGGTACCCGACGCCCTGGTCGTGCTCCTTGCCCTCGCGGATGACGCGCACGTCGAAGGACTCGCCCGGCAGCACGGCCGGCTTGAGCGCGTTTGCGAGCTCGTTCACGTTCAGCACCTCGACGTCCTGGATCCGGGCCAGGCGGTTGAGATTGAAGTCGGTGGTGAGGATGCGAAGGCCGCGCTCCTTGGCCAGCTTGAGCAGCTTCGCATCGACGTCGTCGAGCTCGGGGAAGTCGACATCCGGCGTGGTCACCATCACCTCGGATCGCAGCCCCTGCACCACCTCGAGCCCGCGGCGGCCGCGGGCGCGCTTGAGCGAGTCGCCCGAGTCGGCCACCTGCTGCAGCTCCCGCAGCACGAACTCCGGCACCACCAGCTCCTCCTTGAGGAACCCGGTCTTGACGATGTCCGCGATGCGCCCGTCGATGATCGCGCTCGTGTCGACCAGCGTGGCAAAGCCCATCGCGGCTGACTCGGCGCTCGACTCCGCTACGGCGTGCACACCCACCAGCCGCAGGATGCCGCGGTACTTCTTGGCCGCGGTGAAGGCGAACAGGTAGCCCACCACCAGGAACAGCGGCAGGATCACCCACTTGCCGATGTACGGCAGCGTGTGGATGGGAAACCACAACAGCGCCGATACGAGCAGCCCGACCAGCAAGCCGACCGCGGCAACGGTCAACTCGCCCGCGCTGCGGGTCTGTACGGCTCGCTCGACCCTCTTGAACCCGCGTACCAGACCCTTGCCGACCAGTCCCCCGACCATCCACCCTACGGCGAACACCAGAAAGACGACGACGGCGAAGACGGGGTATGCGTAAGAAGCCGGATATCGGTCCTCGAAATTAAAGGACAACCCCGCCTGAATGGCACCAAGGACGCCCAAGAGGGACAGGACGATCCGGGTAGACACCACCATCGTCTGTGCTCCTCTCTAGGAACGTGTCGCTGCCCGCCGCCGGATGAACCACGCGAGGCCCCCGGCGGAGGCGAATACGTTTTCGCCGGCTACGCCCGCGCCTTGCGGGCCTCGCCGATCTCCTCGAGCACCTCCTCCAGGAACTCGCGCGCCTCTTCCTCGTCCATGTTCTTCGCGTACATCAGCTCGCTGGCGAGGATGCGCTTGGCCTTCGAAAACATCTGCTTCTCACCGGTCGAGAGGCCCTTCTCCTGGTCGCGCTGGGCAAGATTGCGCACGACCTCGGCCATCTCGAAGATGTCGCCGGTCTTCATCTTGTCCCGGTTGTGCTTGAAGCGGCGATTCCAGTTCTTCGGCATCTTCGTGCCGTCGCCCTGGAGGACGATGAGTACCTCCTCCACCGTCTCCTCGCCAATCACCTTTCGCAGTCCCACGCGGTCCGCGCTGTCAAGCGGGATGGTGACGGTCATGTCGTTGTGCAGAATCTGGATGGTGAGGTACTCACGATCCTGGTCCCCCACAACCCGCATATCTCTACTTGTGATCGTCCCCGCACCGTGATGCGGGTACACGACCTTGTCACCAACCGAATACAAGAGTCGCTCAACCTCCTCGCCAGGATGTACCTGCACGCCCCGCGAAAACCCCTCGCGCCTAAGGTAAACATTCTATCAGATCTGACACCCTTGGGCGAAAGGATCACAGCAATCTGACGACATTGCAAACGAATTCCGGTGGATGCCGTGTTGCGCCGGATGGGAGCCGGGTCAAACGCCGGCACACGGGTCAAAGGTTCAGATACCGGTCGACCAGATTCTGCTCCTGCAGCCTGCGCAGGCCCTCCCGGATCTCGCGTGCGCGCACCGCCCCGACGCCCTCGACCTCCTCCAGCTCGGCCTGCGAAGCCCGTACGAACGCCTCGAGGCCGTTGAAGTGCGTGACAACGTGCGCGATCACGCCCTCGGGCAGCCGCGGCACCTTGGACAGCACCCGGTAGCCGCGCGGCGTGACCGCGTAGTCGACCGGCGACACGGTGCGCGGGTACCCCAGCACCTCCGCCAGCTGCTCGAGCTCGAGGAGCTGTGTGTCGGGCATCGTCCGCAGCCGGTCGAGCGCCCGCCGGTAGCCGCCGGTCACCTCGGGCAACTCGTAGTCGCGCACCATCGCCACCTCGTCGCCGGGCACCCACTCCGACATCTCATCGAGCTGAATCTTGATCAGCCGCCCCTCGACCCCGAGCTCGGCCACGTTGCGCTCGATCTCGTCACGCATGCGCGCGGTCATCTCGGCGCGCTGCAGCGCCACGACGACATCGTCGAGCGTGGCCGCCCCCTGGAACTCGAGCGCCGTGAGGCGGGTCGCCACCTGCTCGAAGCGGGTGCGGTACGTCTCGAGCGTGGTCACCGCCTGGTTGGTCTTGGCCAGGATGTCGGAGATGTCCTCGAGCTGGTAGCGCACGTCGCCGACGTAGATCGTGACGACGTCGCGCTGCTGGCTGATCGAGATCACGAGCGCGCCCGTCTGCTTGGCCACACGCTCGGCCGTGCGATGCCGCGTGCCCGTCTCGGCCGACGGAATGGTCGGATCGGGCATGAGCTGGACGTTGGCGTACACGATCCTGGTCGCGACCGCGTTCAGGATGATCGCCCCGTCCATCTTGGCGAGCTCGTACAGGAGGTACGGCGAGAACGCCTGGTCGAGCCGGATCCCGCCCGAGAACATGAACGACAGCTCCGCCGGCTCGCCGATCACGATCAACGCGCCCAGGCGGGCGCGCAGGATGTCGTTCAGGCCCTGACGCATGGTCGTGCCCGGCGCGATCCGGCGCAGGGCGTCCAGCATCTTGGGATCCTTGCGAACGTCGGGAAGAAGCTCGGTCATGCCCCGCCTTCAGGTGGCTTCGCGGTCGAATGCCAGCTCGATCGCCTCCTCCAGAGTACCAGCGCACCGCAGCGGCGGCCCGCCGTTCACGGCGGTCGTCCCGGGCGGGCATACCAGTCCCGAGACGCCCAGCTTCGCGGCCTCGGCCAGGCGCGGGCCGGTGTGCGAGACCGGCCGCACGCGGCCGGTGAGGCCGAGCTCGCCGAAGCAGGCCAGGCGGTGGGGGGCCGCCCGCCCGCGGGCCGACGAGACGATGGCCAGCGCCACCGCCAGATCGGCCGCGGGCTCGTCCACGCGCACCCCGCCGGCCACGTTGACGAACACATCCGAAGCGCCCAGCGCAACGCCGGCATGCCGGCCGAGCACGGCCACGATCATCGAGAGCCGGTTGCGATCGAGGCCGGTCGCCTGGCGGCGGGGCATGGCCAGGTCGCTCGGCGCCACCAGGGCCTGCATCTCGAGCACGATCGGGCGCGTGCCCTCGATCGCCGGCAGCAGCACCGAGCCCGGCCCGGCGGGCTGGGGCTCGGCCAGCGCCGCCGACGGGTCGGAGACCGGTTCGAGACCGGCGTCGGTCATCTCGAAGATGCCGATCTCGTCGGTCGAGCCAAAGCGGTTCTTGACCGCCCGCAGCACGCGCAGATGCCGGTAGCGGTCGCCCTCGAACTGCAGCACCGCATCGACCAGGTGCTCGAGCACGCGCGGGCCGGCGACCGCGCCGTCCTTGGTGACATGCCCGACCAGCACGATGGCCGTCGCGCCCCGCTTGGCCACCCGCAGGAGGCGCTCGGCCGACTCCCGCACCTGGGCGACGCTGCCGGGAGCCGACTGCAGGTCGGCGCTTCGGATCGTCTGCACCGAGTCGACCACGCACACGGCCGGCGCCTCGGCGACGATGGTGTCGCAGACGGTGTCGAGGTCGGTGTCGGCCAGCACGCGGATGCCGTCGCCGGCACCGAGCCGCTCGGCCCGCAGCCGCACCTGGGCGGGTGACTCCTCGCCGCAGACGAGCAGGGTGCGGCCGCCGGCCGCCTCGACCGCCGCCAGCACCTGCAGGAGCAGCGAGCTCTTCCCCACCCCCGGCTCGCCGCCGATCAGCACGAGCGACCCCGGCACGAGGCCGCCGCCGAGCACCCGGTCGAGCTCACCGATGCCCGTCGGCAGCCGGGCCGCGGTGAGCACGTCCACGTCGCCGAGCCGCGTGACGGCGGCCGCGGCCCGCGGCCTTGCGGGGCCGCCCGCGGCCGCTCGCTCGAGCACCTCCTCGTGCAGGGTGTTCCACTCTCCGCAGGCCGTGCAGCGCCCCAGCCACTTTGGGCTCTGATGCCCGCACGAGGAGCAGACGAAGGCTGTGGGGGAACGTGCCACGGACCGGCAATTGTCGCAGCCGGGTCGGCCGTCACTCGCGGCCGCGCCAAAACGACGAGGGGCGCCGCAACGGGCGCCCCTCGCTTCACTCACTCATCCGGCCGGACCTACTTGCCGGACTCCTCGCCCGCGTCGTCGGCATCCTCGGCCTCGGCCTTCGGATCCTCGGCGGGACCCTCGGCCGGAACCAGGTCGGCCGGGGGCGCATCGGGCACCTTCATGGGCGCGATCATCTGCAGCGAGATCTCGTCGTCGCCATCGATCCAATCGACCAGCACGGTCGAGCCGGGCTCGATGTTGCGCCCGAGCACGAAGTCGGCCAGCGGATCCTCGATGTAGCGCTGGATCGCCCGCCGCAGCGGCCGGGCGCCCATGGTCGGGTCGTAGCCCTTCTCGACCATGAAGTCCTTGGCCTTGTTGGTCAGCTCGATCGACACCTCGTGCTAGCTTCATCTGCTCGCGCAGCCGGTTCATCAGCAGGTCGACGATCTGCTTGATCTCGTCCTTCGTGAGCTTCTGGAAGACGATGATCTCGTCGATCCGGTTGAGCAGCTCGGGCCGGAACATCTTCTTCACGTCGCCCATGATGCGGCTCTTCATGTCCTCGTAGGAGAGACCCGTCTCGGACTCCTCGACGCTGAACCCGAGCGAGGTGTTCTTGGAGATCGATGCCGCCCCGATGTTCGAGGTCATGATCACGATCATGTTGCGGAAGTCGACCTGGCGGCCCTGGGCGTCGGTCAGACGACCCTCCTCGAGCATCTGCAGGAGGATGTTGAACACGTCCGGATGGGCCTTCTCGATCTCGTCGAGCAGCACCACCGAGTACGGCTTGCGGCGCACGGCCTCGGTCAGCTGGCCGCCCTCGTCGTAGCCGATGTAGCCCGGAGGCGATCCCACCAGCCGCGACACCGCGTGCTTCTCCATGTACTCGGACATGTCGATCTGGATCATGGCGTCCTCGTCGCCGAACAGGAACTCGGCCAGCGTTCGCGCCAGCTCCGTCTTGCCGACGCCGGACGGGCCCAGGAAGATGAACGAGCCGGTCGGCCGCTTGGGATCCTTGATCCCCGCGCGGGCGCGCCGGATCGCCTTGGAAACCGCCAGGATGGCGACGTCCTGGCCGATCACGCGCTTGTGGAGCTCCTCCTCCATGCGGATGAGCTTCTGCGACTCCGCCTCGGTGAGCTTGAAGACCGGGATGCCCGTCCACATCGAGACGATGTCGGCGATCTCCTCCTCGCCGATCTCGGCTGCTCGGTCGGCTCGCCGGAGGACTTCCAGTTCTCCTCCATCTCGCGCTTCTTCTGCGTCAGCTTGCGCTCCTTGTCGCGCAGGTACGCGGCCTTCTCGAACTCCTGGTTCTCGATCGCTGCCTCCTTCTCCTTGCGCACCGTCTCGATCTCGTCCTCGAGCTCCTGGTGCACCGGAGGCGCCGTCATCAGCTTGATGCGCATGCGCGACGCGGCCTCGTCGATCAGGTCGATGGCCTTGTCGGGCAGGTGCCGCTCCTGGATGTAGCGGCTCGAGAGCTCCGCCGCGGCCTGGAGGGCCTCGTCGGTGATCGTGACCGCGGTGATGGGCCTCGTAGCGATCGCGCAGCCCGCGCAGGATCTGGACGGTGTCCTCGATGGACGGCTCGTCGACCTTGATCTGCTGGAAGCGCCGCTCCAGGGCGGAGTCGCGCTCGAGGTACTTGCGGTACTCGTCGAGCGTGGTGGCTCCGATCGTCTGCAGCTCACCGCGGGCGAGCGCAGGCTTCAGGATGGAGGCGGCGTCGATCGCGCCCTCGGCGGCTCCCGCGCCGACGAGATTGTGCAGCTCGTCGATGAACAGGATGATGTCGCCGCGCTGGGCGATCTCCTTCATGACCTTCTTCAGCCGCTCCTCGAACTCGCCGCGGTACTTCGAACCGGCCACCAGGGCGGCCAGGTCGAGCGTGTAGATCTGCTTGCCCTTGAGCAGCTCGGGCACCTGGTTGGACGAGATGCGCTGGGCGAGGCCCTCGACGACGGCGGTCTTGCCGACGCCCGGCTCGCCGATCAGCACCGGGTTGTTCTTGGTGCGGCGGGAGAGGATCTGCATGACCCGCTCGATCTCGTTCATGCGGCCGACGACCGGGTCGAGCTTGCCCTCGGTGGCCAGCTTGGTCAGGTTGCGGCCGAACTGGTCGAGCAGCTTGGAGCTCTTCTGGCCCTTCTCGCCGGCACCCGCGCCGGCACCGGTGGCCGCGCGCCGTCCGGGACCGGACAGCATGCGGATGATCTCGTTGCGGATCTTCTCGGCGTCGGCGTCGAAGTCGAGCAGGATCCGAGCGGCGACGCCCTCGTTCTCGCGCACCAGGCCGAGCAGGATGTGCTCGGTGCCGATGTAGTTGTGGCCGAGCGACAGCGCCTCGCGCAGCGCCAGCTCGAGCACCTTCTTCGCCCGCGGCGTGAACGGGATCTGGCCGGTGGTGACCTCGTCACCCTGGCCGACGATCCGCGCCACCTGCGCGCGCACCTCTTCGACGGTGATGTCGAGCGTGTCGAGGACGCGGGCCGCCAGGCCCTCCTCCTCGCGCAGCAGGCCGAGCAGGATGTGCTCGGTACCGATGTAATTGTGCTTGAGGGTGCGAGCCTCATCCTGGGCGAGCACCACAACCTGGCGGGCACGCTCCGTAAATCGCTCAAACATGCCGTGCCCCCTTTCCTGCCGATCTGGATCAGTGTGGATCAATTACCTCGCGCCGGACAGTCAAATAGGAGCTCCTAAGTGACGATCCGGTGCGGAGTGGACGGCCCAAACTATAGCACCGGCACCCCTGCTTTCCGTGTCGCGCGCTCTTGGCGTGGCACAGTCATCGGCCCGCGGCGCCCCGGGCTTGAGTCCAAATCGACCGGGTGGACAGCGCCCCGGAAATGCGCGACCATGGCTCCGTGCGATACACGGTCGAGCACTTTCGCGCGATCGACGACGCCGACTCGCCGCTCGGCGTCATCTACGTCCCCACGGGCGAGGTCGACGAGGTCGACGCCGAGGACGAGCCGGGGGCCGCGGCGATCGCGCTCACGACCGCCGCCGAGGTGCTCGAAGCCGACGTGATCAGCTACAACCCCGCCCAGGGCCTGTACGGGGTCGCCGGCGAGGACGAGGCCGTTCGGGTATCGTCGCCGGCATGAGAACTGACGAAGGCATGATCGATGTCCCCGGCGGCCGCGTGTGGTACCGCAGCGTCGGCGAGGGGGGTGTGCCGCTTCTGTGCCTGCACGGCGGGCCGGGCATGACACACGACTACCTGACGCCGCTCGAGGCGCTCGGCGACCGCCGCCGGGTGGTGTTCTACGACCAGCTCGGGAGCGGCAGCTCCGACCGGCCCGACGACCTCTCGCTGTGGACTGTCCCGCGGTTCATGGCGGAGCTCGACGCCGTCCGCGACGCGCTGGGGCTCGACCGCATCCACCTGTTCGGCAGCTCGTGGGGCGGCATGCTCGCCATGCAGTACGTGCTCGACAACCCGCGCCGTCCGGTCAGCCTGATCATGGCCGGAAGCCCGGCCAGCGCACCCGCCTGGAACGTCTTCTGCCAGGAGCTCCTGGACGAGATGCCGGCCGAGGAGCGGGAGCTGATCGAGCGACTCGAGGCCGAGGACAAGATGCTCGAGCCGGAGTATGAAGAGGCGATGATGCCGTTCTACCACCGCCACGTGTGCCGGATCGACCCGTTCCCCGACTTCGTGATGCGCTCGTTCGAGCGGATGAACCCGACCATCTACCACTACATGGCGGGGCCGAGCGAGTTCCGGATCGTGGGCACCCTGCGGGAGTGGGACATCATGGACCGGCTGGGCGAGATCTCGGTGCCGGCGCTTGTCACCGGCGGCCAGTACGACGAGTGCCGGCCGTCACACCTGCGCGAGGTGCACGCCCGCATCCCGGGGAGCAGGCTCGAGATCATCCCGGACGCGTCGCACCTGAGCTTCGCCGAGCGGCCCGAGATCTTCATCCCGATCGTGAACGACTTCATGGCCGAGACCGAGGCGCACTTCTAGCTGCTGGTCTAGCGGTCGCGGAGGGTCGGGAACAGGATCACCTCGCGGATCGAGCGAACACCGGTCAGCACCATGGCCAGCCGGTCGATGCCGATGCCCACGCCCGCGGTCGGCGGCATCCCGTACTCGAGCGCGAGCAGGAAGTCCTCGTCCATCGGATGTGCCTCGGCGTCGCCGGCGGCGGCCGCCGCCCGGGCCTCCTCGAACCGCACCCGCTGCTCGGCCGGGTCGTTCAGCTCGGAGTAGCCGTTGGCGAACTCCATGCCCAGGCAGAAGGCCTCGAACCGCTCGACCAGGTTCGGGTCGGCGGGCGAGCGCTTCGCGAACGGTGACAGCTCGATCGGGTAGTCGACGAGGAACGTCGGCTGCTCGAGGTTCGGCTCGACGAAGTGCGAGAGCAGGTGATCGACCGCCTGCGCCCAGGTCGCGTCTCCCGACGTGTCCAGGTCGCGGTCGCGCATGAAGGCCACCAGCCGGTCGCGGTCGCGATCGGCCATCGGATCGATCCCGGCGTGCTGCGCGATCGCATCGCGCAGCGGCACCCGCGGCCACGGCGGCGCCAGGTCGATGGGCGCGCCGGCGGCGGCGCCCGCCGCGGCCACGATCCGCTCGGTGCGGTCCATCCCGGCCTCGAAGTCGGCGTAGGCCTCGTACCACTCGAGCATGGTGAACTCGGGGTTGCGCTTGAAGCTCGTGCCCTCGTTGCGGAAGTCCTTGCTCAGCTCGTACACCCGCTCGAGGCCGCCCACGATCAGCCGCTTCAGGTAGAGCTCGTCGGCGATGCGCAGGTAGAAGTCGCGCTCGTACTCCTCGTAGCGGGTGACAAACGGCGTGGCCGCGCCGCCGCCGTAGATCGGCTGCAGCACCGGCGTCTCGACCTCGATGAACCCGGTCTCGTCGAGCACGGCCCGCACGGCCGTCACGATCGCCGAGCGGGCGAGCGCGATCCGGCGGGCGTCCTCGTTCACCAGCAGATCGAGGTAGCGCTGGCGGTAGCGCTGCTCGACGTCGGCCAGGCCGTGGTGCTTCTCGGGCAGCGGGCGCAGGCACTTGGCCAGCGGCCGCCACTCGTCCACGCGCAGGCTCAGCTCGCCCCGGCGGCTCACGAACACCTCGCCGTGGACGGCGACGACGTCGCCCAGGTCGCAGTCGGCGAGCGACTCGAGGCCCGCCTCGCCGAGCACATCGAGGGTCGCGTGCAGCTGCAGCTTGCCGGTGCGGTCGGTCAGGTCGAGGAAGATCGCCTTGCCGTGGCCGCGACGGCCGCTGATCCGGCCCGCAACCCACAGCGCCTGGCCGCTCTCGGCCCCCGCCTCGAGTTCGCCGAACTGCTCGCGCACGGCGGCCACCTCGACGCGCGCGGGCGTGCGCGCCGGGTAGGGATCAACCCCGGCCCGGCGGAGGGCCTCGACCTTCGCGATCCGGTCCGACCGGATCTGCTGCTCGACGTCGCTCGACACGGCGCCAAGGATATTGCCCAGACCGGCGCCGCGAAGGCGTCAGGACGCCTTGATGTCCATGATCTTGAGGCGGATGGCGCCCGCGGGCACCGACACCTCGACGGTCTCGCCCTTCTTGTGACCGAGCAGGGCGCGGCCGACCGGCGACTCATTCGAGAGCCGGCTCTGGGCCGGGTCGGCCTCGGCCGAGCCGACGATCTGGTACGTGTCGATGTCGCCGGCGTCGACGTCCTTGACCTTCACCCGCGTCCCCACTCCGACGACGTCGGTTGCGACGGCCTTGGGGTCGATCACGCGGGCGGATCGCAGCTGCTCCTTGAGCCGGGCGATGCGGTGCTCGAGCAGGGCCTGCTCGTTCTTGGCGTCGTCGTATTCGGAGTTCTCACTGATGTCGCCGAACTCGCGCGCCTCGCGGATGCGGTCCGCGACCTCCCGGCGCTTGTTCGTCTCGAGATCCTCGATCTGCTCCTTCAGCTTCTCGTATCCGTCTGGGGTGAGAATGACGTCTTTTTCCACTGCTCTCATCATCCTTCGGGTGCTCGAAAACACGGAAACGGCGCCTGGCCGGGAATGGGCAATTTGCAGCATATTTCCCAGCAGACACCGAGCGGGGGCGGATTATAGGTCATGGCGCGATCAGCCGCCAACATTCGCCACCGGTACCATCCGGCGATGGTGGACATGACCGAAAGCTGGGCGATCGGCGACGTCGAGATCCCTTCCCGGATCGTGCTCGCGCCCATGGCGGGCGTGTCGGTGCAGGCGTTCCGGCGGCAGGGGCGGCGCTTCGGGGCGGGGCTCGTGTGCTCCGAGATGGTGTCGTCGTGCGGGCTCTCGTACGGCAACGAGCGCACGCTCGGGTACCTGCGCATCTCGTCCGATGAGCACCCCCTGGCGGTGCAGATCTTCGGCTCGGAGCCCGAGCGGATGGCCGAGGCGGCGCAGATGGTGGTGGCCGCGGGCGCGGACATCGTCGACATCAACTTCGGCTGCCCCGTGCGCAAGGTGACCAAGACCGGGGCCGGGGCAAGCGCGCTCGAGGATCACGACCTGGCCTGCGAGCTGGTGGGCGCGGTCGTCGATGCGGTCGACGTGCCGGTGACGGTCAAGATGCGGCGCGGCCTTCGCAACGGATCGCGCACGGCGCTCGACCTCGGGCCCAAGCTCGAGGCCGTGGGGGCGGCGTCGCTCACGCTACACCCGCGCTCGGCGCAGCAGATGTACACCGGCAGCGCCGACCACTCGCTCACCGCCGAGCTGGTCGAGCGGGTGGGCGTGCCCGTGATCGCCTCCGGCGACATCACCGACCGCCGCTCCGCCGAGCGGGTGCTCGAGGCCACCGGCGCGGCCGCGGTGATGGTCGGCCGTGGCGCCCAGGGGCGGCCGTGGGCCCTGCGCGAGATGGCGGGCGACGGCGGCGCCGAGGCCGACACCGGCGAGGTCGTGGCCGAGCTCGTGCGCTTCATGCGCGAGGTGGTGCGCGAGATGGGCGAGGAGCGAGCGACCGGGTTCCTGCGCAAGTTCTACGGCTGGTATCTGCGCGGGGCGCCGGGGGCGAAGCAGGTCCGGGGCATGCTCATGCTGTGCCAGACCGTCGAGGCCGCCGAGCACACGCTGATCGGCTTCTACCCCGAGGCGCGGTCGCTCCTGGCCGCCCACGAGGCCGAGCTCGAGCTGCTGCCCGACTCCGGCTCGGATCGCCTGCTCGACCTGCCGATCTCGATCTACGGCGGCGGCTGACCGCACCGGCCGCGTGTCACAAAACACGCGCACAAGGCACACCCAAACCAACCGGGGACTGTCCCCGCTTTCCGACCACCGCCTGGGCCGGCGGCCGCGTGTCACAAAAGGCGCGCGAAAGACGCACTCCAACCAACCGGGGACTGTCCCCGGTTATCGTCCCGGTCCCGGGGCCCCCCATCGCCGCGGGGCCTGCACCGCGCGCTAAAGTTTGGATCCAAATGGCGGAGCGAAGAGCCGATCCCTACCGCGACATGGACGTGATCGACGCTCGTGCGCCCCGGTTCAACCAGGCGGTGATCGGCACGCTCGCCCTGGTCGCGGTCCTGACCGGCTGGTGGCCCCTCCTGGGCCTGCTCGCGCTCCAGTTCGCACTCGGCCTGACGCTGGGCCGACGCTGGTGCCTGCCCTGCGTCGCCTACTTCGAGCTCGTGCAGCCCCGCTTCGGCGAGGGGCCGCTCGAGGATGCGCGCGCACCCCGCTTCGCCAACATGATCGGGTTCACGGTCCTCACGGCGGCGACGATCGCCAGTGCGGCCGGGTATCACACGATCGGGTGGGCGCTGGCGCTGCTCGTGGCGGCGCTCGCTCTGCTCGCGGCGGCCACCGGATTCTGCACCGGCTGCGAGATCTACCGGATCAGCGCGCACCTGCGCGGGATCGGCCATGGCGATCTGCGCCGCATCGACCCCGCCGACGTCGGCATCACCGAGGGCGGGCCGGCCGAGACCGTCGTGCAGTTCACCCATCCGCTCTGCTCCGACTGCCAGACGATGGAACGGCGCCTGCGCGACGCCGGCCGGGCGGTCGTGACGGTGGACGTCCGCAGCCGGCCCGACCTGGCCCGCAAGTACGCGATCGGCATCGTGCCCACGGCGGTCGCGGTCGACCGCGGCGGCGCGGTCACCGCCCGCATCGCGTAGTCCCGCGCCCGGCTCAGCCCGGGTTGTTGCGCTCCCAGATCATGCGCAGGCCCTCGAGCGTCAGCCACGGCTCGACATGCTGAACGGTCTCGCAGTGCGGCGCGACCAGCGGCGCCAGCCCCCCCGTCGCGACCGTGGTCGCCTCACCGCCGAGCTCGAGCCGGAACCTGCGCACGAGCCCGTCCACGAGGCCCGCGCACCCGAACACGGCCCCCGACTGCACGTTGGTGTCGGTGTTCGTGCCGATGGCATGCTCGGGCGCCACCAGCTCGACCGTCTGCAGCCTCGCGGCGCGGTCCCCCAGGGCGTCCACCGCCACCTGCAGGCCCGGCGCGATCGCCCCGCCGACGAAGTCGCCGGCGGCCGAGACGGCGTCGAAGTTGATCGCCGTGCCGAAGTCGACCACGATGCACGGCCCGCCGTACATGGCGTGTGCGGCGACGCTGTTTGCGACCCGGTCGGGGCCGACCTCGAGCGGATTGTCGACCCGCAGCGCCACCCCCGTGCGGACGCCGGGGCCGACCACGAGCGCCTCGTGCCCCAGGTGGTCACGGCTCATGGCCGCGTACTCGACCGCGAGCTGCGGAACACTGGAGGAGACGACCACGGCCGCGATCGCGTCGAGCGCGTGCCGGCGCAGCTCCAGGAGGCCGACCAGCGTGACGGCCAGCTCGTCGCCGGTGTGCGTACGCACGGTGGTCGTGCGCCAGTGCTCGCGCAGCGTCCGGCCCTCGTACAGGCCGGCAACCGTCTGCGTGTTACCGACGTCGAGTGCGAGCAGCATCACTCATCGCCGAGCTCGAAGCCGGTCGGGAACGTCGTTTCGATCGCGTTCTCCGGCCTGAGCTCCTCGATGGTGACGTCCTGCGTGGTGTGCACCTCGGCGCGAGGGATGATGCGGCTGGGCCGGTTCTTGTCCCAGACCCAAACATCCTCCATGGTCAGGTGCACCAGCGGGTAGGCGGGCGAGTTGGCCGTGTCCATCTCGAGCCGGTTGCAGAGGTACGTCGCCTCGGCCGTCAGCACGCAGTAGCGGAACAGTCCAAACACGCTTGCGTACTCGCGCTTGAGCCGCAGCTCGAGCTCCGCATCGAACTCCTCAAGATCTTCGATGTAGGACATGCGCGGAGTCTAGATGCTCGCGTCAGGCATCACAGGACGCCGGGGATGAGCCGCTTGGTTCGGGCCGCGTACTCCGCGTATTCCGGGAACTCGGCCCGGATGTTGCGCTCCTCATATCCGGTGCGGGCGAGCTGCAGCCCGACACAGCCGAGCCACGCGACGCCGGCCCAGAGCGGCTCGTGCGAGCCGAGGACGATTCCGAAGACGGCGGTCAGCTCACCCAGGTAGAGCGGATGGCGCACCAGCCGGTAGGGGCCGCGGGTCACGAGCCCGCGCACGTCGGGCAGGATGCCGAAGCAGCGGCCCAGGACGATCACCGAGCCGATCGCGAACGAGAGTCCGGCGATCAGGAGCATGTCCGAGGCGATCACCAGGACGCCGCCGTCGGTGCGGGCGCCGAAGAGGCCGACGGCGATCACCGACACCTGGGACAGGAGCGCGACCATCACACCCACCGGCGAGCGGTTGCGCCGAAGCGGCGCCGGGCGGATGTTGATGAGGACGATGAACAGGCCCCAGAGCCCTGCCGAAAGACTGTGGAAGATCGCGGCGCTCGGTGAGGGCGCGGCGGCCGCGCCCAGGATCGAGATGGTGGCCATGGTGGTGAAGAGCAGCGTCGGGATCAGCCGCGAGCCGACCATCGTGAACAGATCTGAGGCGCGCGTGAACGGTGAGGCCGCGAGGTCGGTCATACACCGGTCATCGGCGGCTGACGGCGACTACATGAGGGGGACGCCGGTCGGCTCGACGCCCTGGGGCGCGAGCCGGCGCAGCCACTCCTCGACCGTCGCCCCCCGCAGCTCCAGGCCGGGAGCGAGCTCGGCCAGCGGCCGCAGCACGAACTCACGCTCGTGCGCCCGCGGGTGGGGCAGCGTCAGCCGGGCGTCGTCGCGGCCCTCACCCTCGAACCAGAGCAGGTCGAGGTCAAGCGTGCGCGGCCCGTTCTGGATGGTGCGGACACGGCCGAAGCGCGCCTCGACCGCCATCAGCTCATCGAGGAGCGCGTCGGGTGAGAGCTCCGTCGAGACCTGCGCCACCGCGTTTTGGAAGTCGGGCTGGTCGGCGAGGCCGATCGGGCGGCTGCGGTAGATGTGCGAGCCGGCGACGACCGTGACCGGCGACCGGCCGAGCTCGGCGGCCGCGGCACGCAGCGTCGATGCAGGGTCGCCGAGGTTCGCACCGAATCCGACGTACGCCTGCCTCACCCCTCCGGGGGCACTTCCCATAGATCACCTTTACGAGTTGTTCACATTTGCCGATGGTCTTTTCAGGCCGGCGTCGCGTTGTACCGCCGACCGCTCCAAGCTCAGACCAAGGATGTTGCCATGCTGATCCTCGCGGAACTGACCGTCGTCCTCGTGCTGTGCCCTGCGGCCCTCGCCATCTGGGCCGACACGCGCTATCCCAACCTGCGTCCGACGGGGTTCCGGCGCACGACCCTCCACCTGGGGATCGGCGGCGTGCTGGGCCTCGTGCTCCTGCGACCGCTGCTCCTGGGCATCGGCGACCTCGTCTCCGGCGCGGCCGGCCAGGCCGCCGCGATCGCGGCCGCATGCGCGGTCACCACCTACTGCCTGACCGTCTCCGTGTGGATCGTGCGCTGGGCCGCCGACACCATGCGCGCGGGCGGCTGACCCACGCGGCGACCGAGCTACGCCATCACTTCGCGCAGGGCCGCGGCGGCCTCCGCGCGGGTGCGCGCCTTGAGCTTGCGCAGGATCGCCTTCACGTGCCAGCGCACCGTCTCGGGCGAGAGGAACAGGCGATGGGCGATCTCGGAGGTCGTCTCGCCGGCGGCGATCAGCTGCAGGATCTCGAGCTGGCGCGGAGTCAGGCGCTCGCGATGCGGCAGCTTCGTCGCGATGACCATGCGCCGCTGGGTGTCGCGCACGTCGGCGATGAGGTGGGCTGCCATCCGCCGCGACAGCGCGGCCTCGCCGCGCAGGACGCCGCGCAGGGCCTCGGCTAGCCGCTCGGGTGACTGATCCTTGGTGAGGTAGCCGACGGCGCCGGCGCGCACGGCCGCGATCATGTCGGCCGGGTCGCGTGACTCGCTCAGCATGACCACGCGGACGCGCTCGCCGTAGAGCTCGTACAGGCGGCGGGTGGCGTCGATGCCGCTTCCGTCGCCGAGCTGCAGATCCATGAGCACGATGTCAGGCATGCGGGCCTCGATGACGTCGATCGCCTCGCGGACGGTTGCCGCCGACCCCTCGACGCGGAACCCCTCGGCGCCGAGCAGGTCGATCAAGCCGCGCCGAAACAGTGGCTGGTCCTCGACCACCACGATCCGCATACCGTCCATGAGTCCGTTATACGTGCGGATTGGGGCGGCCGATAGCCACGCGCTCGACCGTGACCGCCACCTCATCGAATTCGAGCGCGATCGGCGCGTCGGGTTTGGCCACCCGAACGCGGACGTCCGCGACGGGGTACCGGCCGGCCAGGTCGTCGGCGATCACCGCGGCCAACCGTTCGAGGAGGTCGTAGGGCCCGCCCGTTGCGAGCTCGACCACCCGGTCGCACACCGCCGAGTAGTCGATCGCGTCGGCCAGGTCGTCGCTCGCCTCGGCGGGCGAGGACGGGCATCCGAGCCACACGTCGATGACGAACGTCTGGCCGTGCTCGCGCTCCGAGGCCAGCACGCCGTGGTGGGCGAACACGCGCAGGCCGCGGATCTCGACGGTGAGTGCGCTCACGGGGCGGCCTCGATCGCCGCCGCGACGGCGAGTGCCTGCCGCGTCGGCGTGACCGCGTGCACGCGCAGCATCCACGCGCCTCGCCGCACCGCATCGAGGTTCACCGCCACGGTGGCGACCTCTCGCCCAGCCTCGGGCTCGCCGGTGAGGGCGCCCAGGAACGACTTGCGCGATGCGCCCACGAGCAGTGGCGGGCCCACGGCCACGAGCCGGTCGAGGTGGCGCAGCAGCGTCAGGTTGTGCGCGCCGGTCTTGCCAAAGCCGATCCCCGGGTCGATGCAGATCTGGTCGGGTGCGATCCCGCTCGCCCGCGCGAACTCGACCCGGTCGGCCAGGAACGCCGAGACCTCGGCGACGACGTCGGTGTAACGGGGGTCGCGCTGCATCGTCTTCGGCTCGCCCAACATGTGCATCAGGCACACGGGCACACCCGCCTCGGCGATGACACCCGCCATCGCCGGGTCGTGGCGCAGCGCCGAGACATCGTTGACGAAGCCCGCGCCGGCACGGATCGCCCGCGCGGCAACCTCCGCCTTGACCGTGTCGATCGAGACCGGCACGTCGGTCGCGTCCACCAGTCGCTCGATCACCGGCAGCACCCGCCCCAGCTCGACGTCGAGCGGCACCGGGTCGGAGCCGGGCCTGGTCGACTCTCCGCCGACGTCCAAAAGGTCGGCGCCCTCGGCCGCCAGCTGCAGGCCGTGTGCCACCGCCGCGTCGGGGTCGAGGAACGCGCCGCCGTCGGAGAACGAGTCGGGGGTGACGTTGACAACGCCCATCACGGCCGGGGCCGGAAATCGCTCGCGCAGCGGCAGCACGCCGCGCAGCCTAGTTGTATGTGAGTGCGGTGGCCTCGGTGATCTCGCGCTCCCAGTGGGGCGAGAACGTCCACGTCCCGGTGCTCGGCACGTACATCTCGGTCGACGAGTTGTTGTCGAAGCCCATCGCGTTGACCGCGCCGAGCTGGAGCAGCATCTTGCCCCAGTTCCAGCCGTAGACGCCGTCGCCGTAGTCGACGCCGCCGGTGATGATCAGCCAGCCGCGCGTGTTCGACTCCGCGACCGCGGGCCGCCAGTGCGGGTACATCCACTGCCAGCCGCCGTCGCTCGACATCATCGGCGGGTCGAAGTTGGGCGTCGGGTAGGTGACCTTCCCGTCGTTCACGAGCTCCGGCTTGCCACCCATGACGTCCTGCACCTTGGCCCACGCGGGGGCGTCGACGCCAACCGTGATCATGTGGTGCGAATGCGCCTTGCCCTCCGCCAGCGCCGTCAGGTCGGTGGCGGCGAGGGGCTTCGGGGCGCCCGGGTTGGCGATGATCAGGGCCTGGCCGGCCTGGAGCTGGACCGACGTTCCGGACGCGCAGACATACGACGGACAGGTGGTGTTGGAAACGAGCAGCTGAACCGTCGCAACCTTGCCGTCGCCGTCGCCAAACCGGAAGCCGCGCACGGTCTCCTTGGTGTCGTTGCCGGTGGAGTTGGACACCTGCTCGCTGCCCTGGAGCATCGTCGTGAACGGGCTCGGAGTCGTCGGGCTCCCGACCACGAACCCGACCCACCCTGTGGGGACGTTGACCGGGGCGGTGAGGGTGGTCTTGATCGCCACCTGATCGCCCTTGATCCCGCTCAGGCTCGAGCCGGGGTTGAACGCCGCGATCGTCGCGGTCTGACCCTCCTCGAGCGTGACCTTGGCCGGCTTCGCAGTCGGCGTGCCCATGATCATCCTGCCGTCGGGCAAGTAGCCCACAGCGTCGGGCTCGTTGAAGCCGCCGGGGTCGATCACCTGGCGCGCGTGCACGAGGATCCCGCTGGGGTCACCGACAGTCCACGACGGCGGATCGCTGCCGAAGAAGTCTCCATTGATCGCCCCGAGCAGTCCGGACGGGGCGGCATTCGAGGCGGCCCACTGCGATATCGTGCCGAGCTGAATGCCGCCGGTCGCGTTGGGTTGGTTGAGCGGCTCGGCCTGCAGATTGACGTGCGAGTCGCCCAGGGGCCACGAGAGCTTGTAGATGCTCTGCATCGGGCCGGAGCGCATCTTCGCCCGCAGGTGCTGGAGCGTGACGCCCGTGCGCAGCGTCTTGGCGCACCACAGCGGAACGGGCGGACACCGGTAGGACACGATCGGACCCGGGATGTGCGGCGTCGTTGCCATCGCCACCTGCGCCGGGACGAGGACACCAATTCCGACGAGCGCAACCGTGAGTGAGACCCGTGCAGCCATCTACCCCGTGATCGGCATGCGGGCGCAGAGGGGCACCCCCCCAAAGTGGTGATCAGCCCGGACGTATCGGGGTGATCAGGAGGGCTGCGGGGACTCCGGCGGGGGGCCGGAGGCGATGTTGCCGGGAAGCGGAAGCCCGATCCCGCGCGGCCGCGACGGCTCCTTGCGGGGCTGTTCGGCCGGCGTCTCGGTCACTCGCGGCTCATGGTCGACGAACACGACCTCGGGATCCTCACCGGCGAGCAGCCGCTGGAACTGGCTGGCGTCGAAGGTCTCGTACTGGATCAGGATCTTCGACATCCGGTTCAGCTCGTCGATGCTGCCGCCCAGCACCTCGCGGGCGCGCTCGTGCGCCTGCTCGACGATGCGGCGGATCTCGTCGTCGATCTCGCGCGCGATCTCCTCGGAGTAGTCGGCCTCGTGCCCGAAGTCGCGGCCCAGGAACGGCTGGCTCGAGTCGCGGCCGAACGTGCGAGGGCCGAGCTTCTCGGACATGCCCCAGCGCGTGACCATTCGCTTGGCGGTGTCGGTCGTCTTGTTCAGGTCGTCCTCGGCGCCGGTGGTGACCTCGCCGAACACGAGCTCCTCGGCGGTGCGCCCGCCCAGGTTCTTGGCCAGGCCGTCCAAGAGCTCCGCGCGAGAGCGCATGAACTTGTCCTCCGACGGGAGCGTCACGACGTAGCCGAGCGCCATGCCGCGGCCGACGATCGAGATCTTGTGCACCGGATCGTTGTGCTCGAGGAAGTGCCCGACCAGCGCGTGCCCCATCTCGTGCACGGCGGTGATCTCGCGCTCCTTGGGCGACAGCAGCCGGGTCTTCTTCTCGGGCCCGGCGATGACCCGCATGATGCCCTCTTCGAGCTCCAGGTTGTCGATCTGCTTCTTGCCCTTGCGGGCGGCGAGCAGCGCGGCCTCGTTGACCAGGTTGGCCAGATCGGCGCCCGTGAATCCAGGGGTCTGGCCGGCCAGCGCCTCGATGTCGACGGCCGAGGCCATCGGCTTGCCGCGGCTGTGCACCTCGAGGATGCGCTTGCGGCCGACCCGGTCGGGGCGGTCGACCACGACCTGGCGGTCGAACCGGCCGGGGCGCAGCAGGGCGGGGTCGAGGATGTCGGGCCGGTTGGTGGCCGCGATCAGGATCACGTTGTCCTTCATCTCGAAGCCGTCCATCTCGACCAGCAGCTGGTTCAGCGTCTGCTCGCGCTCGTCGTGACCGCCGCCCATGCCGGCGCCGCGGTGGCGGCCGACGGCGTCGATCTCGTCCATGAAGATGATGCACGGCGAGTTCTGCTTGGCCTGCTCGAACAGGTCGCGCACGCGGCTCGCGCCGACGCCCACGAACATCTCGACGAAGTCGGAGCCCGAGATCGAGAAGAAGGGCACGCCCGCCTCACCCGCGACCGCGCGGGCGAGCAGCGTCTTGCCGGTGCCGGGAGGCCCGAACAGCAGCACACCCTTGGGGATGCGCGCGCCCAGCGCCTGGAACTTCTTCGGGTTCTCGAGGAACTCCTTGATCTCCTGCAGCTCCTCGACGGCCTCGTCCACACCGGCCACGTCCTTGAACGTGATCTTGGGCGAGTCGACCGACATCCGCTTGGCGCGGCTCTTGCCGAAGCTCATCACCTTCGAGCCGCCGCCCTGCATCTGGTTCATCAGGAAGATCCAGAAGACGAAGAAGAGCAGGAAGGGCAGGATCGTGATCAGCGCGCTCCACCACGGCGAACCACCGGTCTTGGTCCCGTCGATCTGGGTGTTGATGCCCTGCGCCTTGGCGGCCTTGAGCTCCTGGTTCAGGAGGTCGATCGACGGGATGCCGACGCTGTAGGTCTTGGCGCCGACCTGGTAGGAGACGCTGTTGCCGCCGAGGTCGGTCTTGATGCTCTTGACGTTGCCGCTCGCGGTCGCCGAGACGAGGTTCGACCACGTGATGGTTGGGCCGCTGCTGGACGAGTTGACGATCTTCAGCGCGAAGAACGCCAGCACCAGCACGACGAGAATCGGAAAGAGTGCGCTCTTGAAAAGTCTGTTCACGACGCTTCGCCTACTTCTCCCAGGGATAGGTTCGGACGGCCCTGCCCGCGGTCGCCGGGAGCCTCACACCGGTCCGAACGATACCACGGTGTTTTCGCACGCCCGGGTATCGGCACTGACGCCCGGGTTCTGAAGCCCGGCCACCGGGATCGCCTACGAGAACTCGTCTGGCAGCTTGGATTCGTCCAGGGCGGCCACGTAGGGCAGGCCGCGGTAGCGCTCGCCGTAGTCGAGGCCGTATCCGATCGCAAACCGGTTGGGAATCTCGAAGCCCACGTAGCGGCAGACGACGTCCGCTTCGCGCCGGGCGGGCTTCGTCAGAAGGGCACACACCTCGAGCGACGCCGGCCGGCGCGCGCGCAGGTTGCGCAGGAGGTAGGACAGGGTCAGCCCGGAGTCGACGATGTCCTCGATCACGACCACGTGGCGGCCCTCGATGTTGGCCTCAAGATCCTTGAGGATCCGCACGACCCCGGACGAGTCGGTGCTGTTGCCGTAGCTCGACACGGCCATGAAGTCGATCTCGCACGGCACGGTGATCCTCCGCACGAGATCCGCCAGGAAGAAGACCGCGCCCTTGAGCACGCACACGAGCAGCGGGTCGAGGCCCACGTAGTCGCGTGAGAGCTCCTCGCCCAGCTCGTCCACCCGAGCCCGGAGCGCATCGGCCTCGACGAGCACCTCGGCGATCAGGGGATCGCGCTCGAGGCCGGTCGCATCGACGTTCATCGCGGCGGAGGATACCGGGTTCCGGGCGGCACGAAGGCCAGAGTCGAGCGGTCGCGCACCGCCTCCAGATCGCGGCCGAGCGACAGCCGCTCGACGCCGGTGCGGCGCGCGGCCACCGCCTCGAGCTTGGCGGTCAGCGCCCGCGGCAGCCGCAGCGGCCGGCCGGCGGCCTGCTCGGCGGCCTCGCGCAGCACCAACACGCGCAGGGCCCGCGGCAGATCGTCCAGGCCCGGGAGGTCGATGCGGGGCTCGACGTGGCTTCCGGCCAGCTCGCGCAGGAGCCCGTCCAGCTCGCCCAGGAGCTCGGCGGAGCGGGCCAGGTTCGCCTCCGCGCCGGGGTGGACGCGGCGCAGCGCGGGCATCACCTCGTGGCGGATCAGGTTGCGGCGCAGGCGCGTGTCGGAGTTGGTTGCATCCTCGCACGGCTTCACCCCGCGGCCCGCGCACCACTCGCGCGTCTCCTCCGCCGTCACGCACAGAAGCGGCCGGGCGATGCCGTCGCTCAGCGGGCGCATCGCACCGATCGCGCGGGCGCCGGACGAGGACACCAGCCGGTAGATCACCGTCTCGGCCTGGTCGGACAGCGTGTGCCCGGTCGCGATCGGCCGGCCGGCGGCGTGATCGCGGGCCGCGGCGTAGCGCGCCTCGCGCGCGCGAGCCTCGACGTTCGGCCCGGCGGGGACGTCCACGGCGACCACCGTCGCTCCCAGTCCGGCGCAGTGCATGGCATCGGCCAGCCCCTCGGCCCCGCGCAGGCCGTGCTCCACATGCAGCGCCTCGACCTCGTAGCCGAGGTCGCGCAGCACCCCCCACGCGCAGACCGAGTCGGCTCCGCCCGAGACCAGCGCCAGCACGGCCTGGCCGGGCTCGAACAGGGCGTGTGCAGCGATGTATCCGGCGACCCGGCTAGTCAGCGGTTCCGGTTCGGCCATTCTCGATCAGCACGAAGCGGCGTACGAACGTCGTGCCCAGCTCGATGTAGCGGGCGTGCGCCGCCTGGGCGGCCTCGTCGTCGCCGGCGCCCCGGGCGCGCTCGATCTCGGCCTGGAGGTTGGCCAGGCGTTGTTCGAGGCGCAGCTCGAGCTGCTGCTCGCGGGTGAGGTCGGCGTCGCGGCCGAGCAGGCGCAGCGCCCGCGGCCGCCACAGCGTCGCCAGCCGCTCGAGGCGCGGGTCGGTGCTGCGATCGAGCAGCGCCCAGCCGCGCTCGACAAAGGGCAGGAGCGCCGCCTCGTCGAAGGCCGCGTACACCGCCTCCGCTGAATATTTGGGGCCTGGCCCCAAATATTCATGGGTCAGGCGGCCGCCGCAGCTGCAGGGCGCAAGCAGCGGCGCGACGTGGGACTCGATGCCCTCGCTGCCGAGCCGGAAGCCGGTCTCGCCGTGCACCGCGAGCCGCACCAGGCCGACCTCGAGCGAACGGGTGGCGAGCTCATGGGCGGCGCCGCAGGTGCGGCACCGCCACGGATCGGTGCGTGCCGCGGGGATCATCCAGACACGGTAGCGGACAGGAACTCGTGGATCTCAGCCGCAAACGCGTACGGAGCCTCCAGCATCGGCATGTGGCCGACTCCCGGCAGGACGCATTCGCGTGCGCGAAGCGCGGTCACGAGCGGCGGCCCGTTCTCCCAGCTGCTGCGGTCACGGTCGCCCCACATCACGAGCGCAGGCGCGCGCACAGCCGCGCAGAGCGCCCCCAGGTCGAGCGCCTGCAGGGCCGGCATGACCGCGGAGACGGCGGGGGCCGCCCGGGCCGCGTCGGCGAGCATCGCCCGGCCCAACGCCGGGTCGAAACCGTCGAGGCTCGCCATGCCGACGAACCAGCCGAACACCGCGCGGCGGGGGAGTGCGTGGGTAGCCGCCGCATCGCCCCAGAGCGGCTCGGTGGCCGCCAGCGCCCGGTGAAACGGGAGCACGAACCGCGCCCGCCGCAGCTCGAGGGGCACCATCCCGATCGGGGAGCACGCCACCACGCCTGCGACCGGCCGCTCGGCGGCCCAGGCCACGGCCAGCGGCACCCCGAACGAGTGGCCGAGGACGACGGGCCGCTCGATCCCCACCCGGTCGACCGCGTGGGCCATCAGGCTGACGGCGGCCTCGAACGTGAACGGCTCGAGCGGGTCGGATCCGCCGTGCCCGGGCAGGTCGATGGCCACGACGTGGTGCGTGCGGGCCAGTCGCTCGGCGAAGGGCTCGAAATACGCGCGCGAGCCGGTCAGGCCATGCAGCAGCACCACCGGCGCTCCCGCCCCCCACTCCGCCAGTTTGACATGCAGCCCCCCGACGGCGAATGTCCGCTCATGCACCATCCGGACGCTACCAGCAGCGCGGCCGACGAATACCGCCGTCGCAGCGCGCAGAACTGGGACACCGCCGCGGCCGGATGGGAGTCCGAGCGCGACCGGGTGCGCACGATGAGCAGGCCGCTGACCGCCTGGCTCGTCGCGAACCTCGACCTGCGCCCGGGAGTGAGGGTGCTCGAGGTGGCGGCCGGCCCCGGCGACACGGGCCTCGAGGTCGCCGCAGCCCTGGACGGTGAGGGCGCCATGATCCTGTCCGACCGCTCGCCCGCCATGGTCGAGGTGGCGCGCCGCGCGGTGGCGGCGGCCGGGTTCGGGAATGTGGAGCTGCGGGTGCTCGACGCCGAGTCCATGGATCTCGCGGATGCCGTCGTCGACAGGGTGGTGTGCCGCTTCGGCTACATGCTCCTCGCCGATCCGGGCGCCGGGCTCCGCGAGACGCGCCGGGTGCTGCGACCCGGCGGCCGGCTGGCGTTCGCCGTCTGGGGCACCGCGGCCGAGAACGACTGGGCGACAACGCTCTGGGACGTGCTCGAGCGGCTCACCGACCTGCCGCCGGCGAAGCCGGGCGGACCGGGCATGTTCGCGCTGGGCGATCGGGACACGCTGCACCGGCTCGTGACCGACTCCGGGTTCGAGGTGCGGGCGGTCGAGGCGATTCCCGTGGAGTGGGCGTACGCCGACTTCGACGACTACTGGCGCGCGCAGACATCCCTGAACGGCGGCCTCGCCCGGCTCTTGCCGACGCTCGCCCCTGCCGAGGTGGACGAGCTCACGAGTGCCGTGCGCGCGGCCGTCGAGCGGTTCCGGGTCGGCGACGGCTACCGCCTGGCAGGCGTCACGGTCGGCGTGGCGGCCGACGCAATGTAAGGTCCGGGCGTGCCGATTCACCTGCGAGCGGACGAGGGCGACTACGCCCCGGCGGTGCTGCTGCCGGGCGATCCCCTGCGCGCCCAGCGCATCGCGCGCGACTTCCTGGACGATGCCAAGCAGGTGAACGGGGAGCGCGGGATGCTCGGCTTCACGGGCAGCTTCGAGGGCAGGCCGGTGTCGGTTCAGTCGACCGGCATGGGCTGTCCCAGCGCCGCCATCGTGATCGAGGAGCTGATCACGCTCGGCGCTCGCCGCCTGATCCGCGTCGGCACCTGCGGGGGCCTGCAGCCAGAGCTCGCGCTGGGCGATCTGGTGGTGGCGATCTCGGCGGTGCCCGGCGATTCGACCGCGCTTCGCTACACGGGCGGAGAGGCCCACGCGCCTACCGCGAACTTCAACGTGACGCACGGCCTGATCCACTCCGCGAAGGAGCTCAAGCTGCGGCCGCACGTCGGCCCGATCGCGAGCTCCGATACGTTCTACGACCCCGATCCCGGCCGCCACAAGCGCTGGGCGGCGCGCGGCGTGCTGGCGGTCGAGATGGAGGCCGCCGTGCTCTTCACGATCGGCGCACTGCGCGGCATCGAGGCGGCGTGCGTGCTGACGGTGTCCGACATCATCTCGGGCGAGGAGTTCACGCGCATCTCCGACGCCGACCTGGCCGCGGCCGTCGAGCGGATGACCCGGCTCGCACTCCGCGCCGCCGTGGACGAGCACTAACAATGCGCGCGGTCATGATCGTCAATCCGGCCTCCGACGGGGGGCGTACCGGCCGGCGCTGGCCCGAGATCGCGCGGGCTGCCGGGCAGCACGGCCTCGAGCTCGAGCCGCGCCTGACCGAGGCCCCTGGCCACGCCTCGGAGCTGACCAGGCAGGCGCTGCGCGACGGAGCCGAGCTGGTCGTCACCGTGGGCGGCGACGGGACGCTGTCCGAGACGGTGAACGGGTTCTACGATGGCGCTGCGGCGGTCTCGCCCACCGCGGAGCTCGCGGTCATCGCCCGCGGCAGCGGCTGTGACTACGTGCGCACGTTCGGCATCCCCAAGGCCACCGACGCCGCGCTCGAGGTGGCCGCCCGCGGGGCCGTCCGCACCGTCGACATCGGCCGGGTCAGCTACACCGGCCCCGACGGCCGCGACACCTCACGGCTCTATTGCAACATCGCGAGCGCCGGGCTGACCGGCATCGCGGCCGACCGGATCAACCGCTCGAGCAAGCCGCTGGGAGCGACGGTCGCCTTCGCGTGGGGCGCCGTCGCCACCTTCGTCGGGCACCACAACAGCCGCTTTCGCGTCCGCATCGACGAGCGCGAACTCGACCAGGTGTGCAACAACGTCATCGTCGGCAACTGCCGCTACTTCGCGAGCGGGATGAAGATCCTGCCCATGGCCGAGCCCGACGACGGCCTGCTGGACGTGCTCGTGTGGGGCGATGTGGGCAAGGTCGATCTGGCACTCAACCTGCACCGGCTCTACCGCGGCACCCATGTCAACCATCCGAAGGCCGACTTCAGCCGCGGCACGCGGGTCGTCGTCGAGCCCGAGACGCCGCTCCCGATCGAGGCCGACGGCGAGCAGCCGGGGATGACCCCGGTGACGTTCGAGATCGTGCCGGCGGCGATCAGGCTGCGGGTTCCGCCCGCAGCGCCGTGATCAGCTGTCGGTGGCGGCGGGCTTGGCGCGCGGCGCGCGGGGCTTTGCCGCCCGTGGCTCGGGAACCCGCCGGGCCAGGTCGTTGACGGCCGCCTCGATGCGGTCGAGCGAGGCCTGTATGCGGGCCATGTCCTCGCGGGTGGCGAGGTGCAGCTGCGAGAGCGCCGCCGTCTGGGCGCGCTGGCGCACGGCCAGGGCCCGCTCCTTGGTGGCGGACACCATCGGGCTCTGGGCGACCTCCTGCTGAACGCGGCTGCGCGTCGCATCCGTCGCTTCCAGGACGCGGTCCATGATGTTCTTGCGATCGTCCATATCGTCGGCCTCCATCCCTTTCCAGGATTCACAACTTAACGTATCAGCCTGGTCGGCTGGCACGCCACCCCCGGAAGCGGCATCAACGTCGCGTATCGTTCAGGAATGACCTGGAACGACAGCTCGACCGAGCTCGAGGTGATCCGGCAGTGGTTCGCCCAGCGCGGCCTCGAGCTCTCGCTGCAGCCCTGGGGTGAGGGTCAGTGGCGCGCGTGGGTGACCGAGCACGAGTCCACGTCGGGCGCGGGCGAGTTCGTCGACGGTGCCAGCGAGCTCGACGCCGCGGTGCGCGCGCGCCGCCACCACACCCGCCGCCGCTTCCGCACGGCCGTGTCCGCGCTGGGAGACATGGCTCAGAGCGAGGTGGGGCAGCTGATCATCGCCGAGGTGGCGCTCACCAAGCTGCCGCTCGGCAAGCGCCCGCTGGCGCGCCAGACGATGCTGGCGGGCGGGATCTGGATGCTGGATGCGCGCCGGCGCGGGGTGGCCAAGGAGCTGGGCGGCGCGGCCGGCGACTGGATCTCGATCCACGCTGCCGAGCGCGGGATCACCCGGCCACGACTGGCCGACCATCCGGCGCTGCCGGCGGCGCGCCAGGCCGCCGACGACGGCCTGCGGCTGCTGCGGCGGACGCTGCGCGGACGCTGAGTGCCCACCGACCGGCGCACCGTCGTGCCGCTGCGCGTGCGGTTCTCGGAGACCGATGCGATGGGCGTCGCGAACAACGCGGCGTACCTGGCGTGGTTCGAGGTCGGGCGCGTCGAGTACCTGCGCGAGATCGGCCACAGCTACGCCGACGTCCATGCCGGCGGCATGGACATGGTCGTGGTCGAGGCCAGGGTCGAGTACCTCCGGCCGCTGCGCTTCGACGACAGCTTCACCGTGACGTGCGTCTGCACGAACGTCCGCGCGGCGACGTTCACGTTCGGCTACGAGCTGCATGACGAGGACGGCCTGTGCACGCGCGGCGAGACTCGCCATGCCTGTGTCGACAGAGCGCTGATGCGCCCGGTGCGCGTGCCCGCCTGGCTGGTGGAGGCCGTCAGCGGGCGCTGAGCGCGCTACGTGCCGTCCCAGGTCGCGCCACCGTCGTCCGAGCGGAGCAGCCGGCCGTCCGCCGTCGAGGCGTAGGCGAGGCGCCAGTTGCGCAGGTCGAATGCGACCGCACGGACGCCCCGCACCGGCGCGACCAGGGTGAAGCTGCGGCCGGCGTTGGTCGAGAGCTCGATGCCGGCCGCCGATGCCGCGAGCAGGCGCCGCTGCTGGTCGGTGGTCGCGGCGATCGCCGTCGCATCGGGGAGCGCCGGCAGGCGGACGAAGGCCGCCCCGAAGTCGCGCGAGCGCCAGAGGCCGTTCTGCCCGCAGGCGACGTAGATCACATCCGGCACGTGCACGTCGCCGCGCACGGCGGCGACGGCGACCGCGCCCGAGGGCAGTCCGGCGGCGCGCAGCCGCGCCCAGCGGGCCGCGTTTCGAACCGATACCCAGAGCCGGCCGGAGCTGTCCACCGCATACAGGCGGTTGGTGCGGTAGTACGGTGATGCGACGGCCGCCAGCGGTGCGGGAGCCGGGTGCGGCGGGGGCAGCGCCGCCGCCCCGAACCCACCGGCCTGCACTCCCCGCGGCCCCACCGTGACGACCCGCGTCGACAGAAACGCGACCCCGGTTGCGCCGCCCCGGCCCGGCACGAGCAGCCAGGTGTGGCCGCCGTCCCGCGACCGGTAGACCCGCCGCCCGGTGGCCGCCCAGATGGTGCCGGCAAAGTCGGGCGCGATGGCGAGCCCGGTCGCGGAATTGGGGATCCTCACGGGAGATTCCCCCGCCTGGGGGGTGCAGCCGGCGCACAACACGGCCAGGGCCAGTGCCGCCACACGAATTCGCTCAACCGAAGGGGTCATTCGCCCGAAGAACCTAGAGGACGGCAGGTTTGTGCGCGCCGGGTCGACCCCAATTCGACCGGCGGGCCGCCGCCCCCATCCGCTGTGGCCCCGACCGACCTCTCAGCAATCGCCCGCCTGCGCGCCCTTCTGGACGTGACGAGACTCGTGCGCGCGGAGACGGACACCGCCACCATCATGGACGCGATCGCCGCGACGATCGCGACCTCGCTCGGCTTCCGCACGGTGGTCGTCAACACGTACCGCCCGGCCTGGAACGACTTCGAGGTCACGACGGTGCACGGAAGCGAGGAGGCCAAGCGCGCGCTGATGGGCGACACGCTCCCCTGGGAGGCCTGGGCACCGCTTCTGGACGACCGGTTCGCCGTGAACGGGGCGTACATGATCCGCCACGGCGAGTTCAACTGGGAGGACGACGCCGGCCGCCGGTACATCCCCGACTGGGAGCCGAGCAGCGACCCGGACGCCTGGCACCCCGCCGATGAGCTCTTCGTGCCCATGCGCCACACCGACGGGCACATGCTGGGGATCATCTCCGTCGGCGAGCCGCGCTCAGGAGCGAGGCCCTCCGCCGACGACATGGCGGGCCTGGTGGCGGTCGCCGACCACGCCGCCCTCGCCCTGCAGAGCGCCCTCGAGACCGCGGCCGCCGCATTTCACCGCGGGGCGCTGCGCCAGCTCCTGCAGGTCTCGTCACGCCTCACCGAGACCCTGTCCGCCGACGCGATCCTGCAATCGGTGTGCGACGGCATCGCGGAGGCGGCCGGATTCGAGAAGGTCTGTATCGACCTGCCCGATCCGGTCACCGGAATCTTCGTCACCCGAGCGGCCACCGGGTGGACGCTCGACGACAAACGCCTGACGTCGCCCATGACGCTGTGGGAGCTGGCGCCGCTGCTCGACCCGCCGTTCGAGCGGCAGGGCTGCTACCTGCTCACGCTGGAGGAGGCGCTCGCGCGCCTGCCGGCGGCGCACAGCATGCGCCGCTCCGAGCGCAACGGCGCCGGCCCGCACGCCTGGAACCGGCACTGGCTGGCCGTCCCGATGCACGACCGCGACGGCCACGTCATCGGGACGATCTGGGCGGACGACCCCCACGACCGGCTGCTGCCCTCAACCGAGATCCTGCAGGCCCTGCGGGTGTTCGCCAACCAGGCCACGGCGGCCCTCGACTCGGCCGGCCGGTTCGAGGAGATGCGCTTCCTGGCCGAGCATGATCCGCTCACCCGGCTCTACAACAGGCGGGCCTTCAACCAGCGGCTGCGGGTCGAGGCGACGCGGGCGCGCCGCTACGGCACGCCGTTCGCGCTCGTCGTCCTGGACGTGAACGGGTTCAAGCGCATCAACGACCGCCACGGCCACCTGGCCGGAGACGCGGCGCTCGCGCGGGTGGCCGACCTGCTGAACACCCAGCTGCGGGCCCCCGACGCCGCCTTCCGCATTGGCGGCGACGAGTTCGCGCTCGTCCTGACCGAGATCGAGCTCGATGAGGTCACACCGGTCGTGCGCAGGATCGCCGCCCACCTCTCGGAGGTGTCCACCGCGGAGGGCCATGCCGTCTCCGCGAGCTTCGGCGTGGCCGTGTTCGGGGGCGCCATCCAGGACGAGGAGACGCTGCTGCGGCTGGCCGATGCGGCCATGTACGCCGCCAAGCGCTCGGGCGAAGACGTCCATCTCGCGGCGTAGCTCACCCGAATTGGTCTAGACGGATCGGGCCTGGGCGCCAACACTGAGAGCATTGGGACACCCCCGGTCCCGGTCACCCCCACATGCCCTCACCACATCTGCAGCAGCTATCCCGCCTGCGAGGTTTCCTCGAGGTCACCCGCCTCGTCCGCAGCGAGAACGAGCTGGACGATCTGCTCGCGGCAATCGCCCGCGCGATCTCGAGCTCGCTCGGCTTTGCGACGGTGGTCGTGCACCTGCACCGGCCCGCATGGGACGACTTTGTCGTCACCACCGTCCACGGCAGCGCCGAGGCGTGTGAGCACCTGATGGGCGACGTCCGCGATCGCACCGTCTGGGAGCCGCTCCTGCAGGAGCGCTTTCTGCACGACGGCGCCTACCTGATCCCGCACGGCGAGATCGACTGGGAGACGCACGCACCCGGGTCGTATGTGCCGGCGGGCGAGGCCGGCGCCGACCCCGAGAGCTGGCACCCCGAGGACGCGCTGTTCGTGCCCCTGCGGCACTCTGACGGCCACCTGATCGGCATCCTCTCGGTCGACGAGCCCGCCTCGGGCCGCACGCCCACCGGTGAGGAGCTCGAGATCCTGGTCGCGATGGCCGACCACGCGGCGATCGCCGTCCAGAGCGCCCAGGAGGCCGCGGCCGCCGCCCGCCACCGGGCCGCGCTCGAGCAGCTCCTGGCGGTGTCGTCGCGGCTGACCGAGACCTTCTCGATCGACGCCATCCTGCAGTCGGTCTGCGAGGCGATCCGGACCGCGCTCGAGTTCGAGAACGTGTGCATCGACCTGCCCGACGCCGAGACCGGGGCGTTCCGGTCGCGGGCGGCAAGCGGCTGGCAGATGACGGACGAGGCCGTCGCCGTGCCGATGGCCCAGGAGGAGCTCGAGCGACTGCTCCAGCCGGAGTTCGAGGTCGAGGGCTGCCACCTGCTCGAGTACGAGGAGGTGATGCGCCGCGTCGGCCCCGAGCACGACACCTACCAGTCGCGCAACAACGGCCAGGGCCCGGCCGCGTGGCGAAACCACTGGCTGCTCGTGCCGCTCTGGAGCCGTGGCGGCCGGCTGATGGGCGTGATCTGGGTCGACGACCCGTCCGACCGCCTGATCCCGGCCGACGCCAGGTTGCAGGCGCTGCGCGTCTTCGCAAACCAGGCGACCACCGCGCTCGACACCGCCGCCCAGTACGAGGAGATGCAGTTTCTGGCCGAGCACGACCCGCTCACGCGGCTCTACAACCGCCGCGCCTACACCGACCGGCTCGCGCTCGAGTCGTCGCGGTCGGCCCGCTACGGCCACCCGCTGTCGCTCGTCCTGTGCGACCTGAACGGCTTCAAGGCGCTGAACGACGCCCACGGCCACGCGGCGGGCGACGCGGCGCTCGAGCAGATCGGCGCCGTGCTCGCGATCGGCCTGCGCCGCGCCGACGCCGCCTACCGGATCGGCGGCGACGAGTTCGCCCTGCTCCTGCCCGAGACGTCCGCCGAGCACGCGGCGGCGGTGGTCGAGCGCATCTCCGTCGCCATGTCCGCGGCGTTCACCGGCAAGATGGCCGGGCTGGAGGCGAGCTTCGGCATCGCCGTCTGCCCCGCCGATGGCAGCACCCCCCACGAGCTCTTCCGCGCCGCCGACGAGGCGATGTACGCCGCCAAGCGTCCCGGCCACGGGCTGGCGCTGCCGCAGACCGGCTGAGAGAACCGCCGGGCCACGCCGGACCGTCCACATTTGGCAGGGCGCCCGGTTAGGATCAGTCGCCGAGCAACCCCCTGCGGCGAGGAGCGGCGTGGACCTTCAACTGACCGACGACCAGCGTGCGATCCAGGAGACGGTGCGTGAGTTCGTCGACCGGCGGGTCATGCCGGTCGCATCGCACAACGACATCAACCATCACCTCGACATGGGCATCATCGAGGGCATGGCCGAGCTGGGCATTCTGGGCGCGCCGATTCCGACCGAGTATGGCGGCGCCGGGCTCGACTACGTGTGCGAGGCGCTGATCTGCGAGGAGATCGAGCGCGGCGAGTCGGCCTTCCGGACGCTGATCTCGGTGCACGTGGGGCTGAACTCGCTCTCGCTGCTGCGATACGGCAGCGAGGAGCAGAAGCAGCGCTACCTGGTGCCGCTGGCCAAGGGCGAGAAGCTCGGCTGCTTCTGCCTGACCGAACCGGCGGCCGGGTCCGATGTCGCCGCGATGCTGACAACGGCAATCCGCCAGCCCGACGGCACCTACCTGCTGAACGGGCAGAAGAACTGGATCTCGTACGCGACCGAGGCCGACTACCAGCTCGTGTTCGCCAAGAACGATCCCGACGCCGGCCACAAGGGGATCTCGGCGTTCATCGTGGAGCGCGCCTGGGAGGGCGTCGAGACGCGCCAGATCGAGCACAAGCTGGGCGTCTGGGCGGGGTCGACGGGCGAGGTCTTCTACGCCAACGTCCAGGTGCCCGCCGAGAACCTGGTCGGCGCGGAGGGCGAGGGCTTCAAGATCGCGATGCACTCGCTCGACCAGGGTCGGTTCACGGTCGCCGCCGGGGCGGTCGGCGTCATCCGGGCCTGCCTCGAGGCGTCGGTGCGGTACGCCAACGAGCGCCACACCTTCGGCAAGCGCATCGGCGAGCACCAGTTCGTGCAGGACATGATCGCCGACATGGTGCTCGGCTACGAGACGTCGCGGCTCCTGGTGATGCAGGCGGCCGACGCGAAGAACCGGGGGGTGCGCAACACGCGCGAGACGTCGCTCGCCAAGTGGCACGCCACCGAGAGCGCGTTCAAGGCCGCCAACCTGGCCATCCAGGTGCACGGCGCCTACGGCTACTCGGCCGAGTACCCGGTGGAGCGCTACTTCCGCAACGCCCGCGCGCCGATCATCTACGAGGGCACGACCCAGATCCACAAGCTGATGCAGGCCGAACACGCGCTCGGGTACCGGAAGATGAATGGCTAGCGACGGCCGGCTCGTCACGCTGGACGACGGCGGCGAGCTGTATGTCGTCGAGCATGGCTCGGGGTATCCGGTGATGCTGCTGCACGGCGGCCCCGGCCTCGATCACCACGAGTTCCGGCCCTGGCTCGACACGCTCGGCGACATGGGCCTGCGGCTCATCTACGTCGACGAGCGCGGCCAGGGCTGCTCGCCCCGGGTCGACCCGGCGACACTCTCGATCCGCGCGTTCGCGCAGGACATCGACCGGCTCGCCCAGGCGCTCGAGCTCGACGCCTACGCGGTGCTGGGACACTCCTTCGGCGGCATCATCGCGCTCTCGCACGCGCTCGAGCGGGGCACGGCCAGCCACTACGTGATCTCGGCCGGCGCCGCCTCGAGCGAGGCCCTGATGGCCGACGTGGAGCGCGAGATCGACCGCTTCGAGCCCGCGGCGATGCGCGAGCAGATCCGGCGCTCGTGGGACGCGGAGGCCAACCTCACGAGCGTCGAGCAGGCGCGCGAGAACACCGCGGCGCAGATGCCGTTCCACTTCTGGGAGATGGGTGACGCCTACAGCCGCTTCATGCAGTCCGACGAGACGGTGTACGCGCCCGAGGTGCTGGCCCACTTCGCCGCCCAGGGCTACGGCGGCTTCGAGTGGCTCGACCACCTGCGCTGGATCCGCAAGCCGATGCTGGTCGTGGTGGGCCGCTATGACCGCACGTGCACACTGGCCCGGTCGGAGGAGATCCACCGCGAGGTCGAGGGATCCGAGCTGGCCGTGATCGAGAAGGCGGCGCACATGGCCCACGTCGAGCAGCCCAAGGCCTACATCGACGCGGTTCGGGGTTGGTTCATCCGCGAGGGGGTCCTCCCCGACCCGTCCGCCCCACCGCCCGAGTAGATGATCGGTTCCACGCCCCCGCGCGCCTGGACGTTCGTCTGTGATGGGTTGGCCATTTGTGGTGGGCTGCGGCTGCGAACCGTCGCCTCGCTACGTCCTCGGTCGCGCCCATACGCTTAACCGGTATGAACGCTCCCTGCGTCCTTGCGAGGCTCGGTTCTCACCGCCCAGGACATCACGGCGACGAGGAACCAATCGTCTGATGACCCAGTCCAGCAACCTGCGCCTGGGCGCACTTGCCGTTGCGGTCGCCGTGGTGCTGGCCGACTCGTCGGTGGTCGTGCTCGCCCTCCCCGACGTCCTGACGACGTTCTCCACGTCGATCGCGCGGGTGGCGTGGGTGCTGGTCGCGTTCAACCTGGTGCTGGCGGTGGTCGCTGTACCGGCCGCGTGGCTCGCCCGGCACGCGGGCGCCCGCTCGGTGATGCTGGGCGGGCTGGTGGTGCTCGGAGTCGCGTCCACCCTGTGTGCCGCCGCCGGATCGATCGACCAGCTGATCGCCGCCCGCTGTGCCCAGGCGATCGGGGCCGCCGCGGTGGTCTGTGCCGCGCTCGAGCTGCTCATCGAGGTCAGCCGCAGCGAGCACGTCGCCGTGAGGACATGGACGGCGGCCGGCGCCGCCGGGGCTGCCCTCGGGCCTGCGATCGGCGGGCTGCTCACACAGCTCATCTCGTGGCGGGCGGTGTTCGTCGTCCAGGTGCCGGTGGCCGTGGTGGTGCTGGTGGTCGTCTGGCGGATGAGTCACACGGCGCCGCTGCGCACACCGGTCGACAAGCCGCGGCTGGCCGTGAACGTGGCCCTCGGCCTGCTCTCGGCGGCGCTCACGGCCGCGCTCTTCCTGCTCGTCCTCATGCTCGTGGACGGCTGGCAGATGTCGCCGGTCACCGCAGCGCTGACGGTCTCGGTGATGCCGCTTGCGGCAATCGCGGCGGCGCCGTTCGTGTCGCGTGTCCGGTCGCTGCCGATACGCGCGGCCGCCGGGTGCGTGTTCGTGAGCGGGGGCCTGGCGGCGCTCGGCGAGCTGCCGCGGGGCGTCCCCGCGTGGACGGTGGCTCCCCAGATCGTGATCGGGCTGGGGCTCGCGCTGGCGCTCTCCGCGCTGACCGAGGCCGCGCTCGAGGGCCGGTCGCCCGCGGCGATCCACGGCGCGTGGACGATCGCGTTCCGGCACGCCGGCGTGGTGCTCGGCGTGCTGGTGCTGACACCGGTGTTCACGAACGACCTCACCACGCAGACCGTGAACGCGCAGGCCTCCGGTGCCGCCATCGTGCTCAACGCGAACCTCTCGCTGTCGCAGAAGCTCGCCCTCGGCGAGGCGCTCGCACACCAGGTCGAGCGCACCCCGAACCAGGTGCCCGACCTCGCGCCGGCCTTCCGCGCCGTGCACCCATCGGCGAGCGAGCGTCCGGAGTTTCGCCGCGTCGAGGCTGCGCTCGCCGCGGAGATCCGGCGGGCCGGCACCGCCGCCTTCTCGCGCTCGTTTGGGATCGCCGCGCTGATCGCGCTCGCGGCCCTGATCCCGCTCGCCTTCGCCCACCGCCTGCGGAGCGCGCCGGGATGAGGTCGTGGCTGGCACTGGTGGCGGCGGTTGCCGTCTCACTCCTGCTGGTGACGGGCTACCGGGTCGCGGGCGGCGGGTCGTACACCCCCAACAAGCCCGCATCGCCGTGCCAGCCGCGCACGTGGGGTCCGATCACGGGCCTCAGCTCGGTCGAGAACGAGCTCGCGCTCTCGACCCTCGACGGGGCCGCCTGCCATCTGCACACGTCCGCCGCCTCCCTGGCGCTGGCATTTGGAAGCAAGGAGTCACTCCAGCGATTCCAGACAGCGCACGGAATCAGCGACGCCGAGCTGGCGGCGGCGGCGAAGGCCGGTGTCGTCCGGGCCTTTGCCGACGGCGAGCGGTCGGGGACGATCGACTCCACGATCGCCGGGATCCTGAAGGCCGGAGCCCAGGCACTGCCGGCGAAGTGGCTGCTGGACGAGGCTCAGCGGCTGCTCGGGAGCTGAGCCGGCGCGGAGTAGGCGTCGGGGCGGCGGTGCCGGAGCGCGGGGAGGCGCTCGCGGATGCCGGCCTGGGCGGCGAAGTCGAGGTCGGCGACGATCACGCCGTCACCGTCGGGTGACTGGGCGACCACCGTCCCCCACGGGTCGATGATCATGCTGTGCCCGTAGCTCGGCTTGCGCAGGCCGCCCGGATAGCCGTGCTGGCCGGTGGCGAGCACGAACGCCTGGTTCTCGACGGCGCGCGCCCGCAGCAGCACCTCCCAGTGCGCCATGCCGGTCAAAAGCGTGAAGTTGGACGGAACGGTGAGCACGGTCGCGCCGCCGTCGAGGGCGAGCGTGCGGTAGAGCTCGGGGAAGCGCAGGTCGTAGCAGACCGTCAGCCCGACCCGGACGCCGTCGAGCTCGGCCACGACCGGCTCCGAACCCGGCGCCGTGCCGTCGGACTCGCGGTAGCTGATCCCGCCCACGTCGACATCGAACAGGTGGATCTTCGTGTAGGCGGCGACGCGGGACCCTTCCCGGTCGTAGGCGATCGAGACGTTCTCAACCCGGTCATCGTCGCCAAGAATGGCGATGCTGCCGCCGATCAGGTTGATCCGGTGCGTGCGCGCCCAGTCCGACATCGCCTCGACGGTCGGCCCGTTGTCGAGCCGCTCGGCCTGATCCCGCAGCTCGGGGCCGTCGAGCCAGGCGTTCCACTTCTCCGGCAGCAGCGCGAGGTCGGCGCCCCGCGCGGCGGCCTCGGCCACAAGCGGGGCCATGTCGGCCAGATTGTCGGTCTTGTCCGGCCGGGCCCGAAACTGGACGCACGCCGCTCGCAGGCTGCTCATGCCCCCAAGCCTACCCCCGCATCGCCGGCCTCGTCCTCGGCCAGCATGCGGAAGAACACGATCGAGCAGGCGGCGAACATGATCGCGGCCTGCTCGATCGCCATCGTGATCGCGCCGAGCTGCTGGTCCTCGAGCGGGGAGATGCCCCACAGGCGCGGGGCGTGCACGTAGAACGAGTACTGCGGCTGGGTCAGGGCGAGCGCGAGCGACACCGGCGAAGCGGCGATGAACGCGGCGAAGAGGTAGATCAGCTTCGACGATGAGCGCATGCGGAACGGGCTCAGCACCGGCCACCAGAAGGCGAGGCCGGACGTGAGGAAGATGAGGTGCTCGCAGCCGAGCGCCCAGCGGTGGGTGAGGGCATAGCCGTACACGACGGGCACGTGCAGGACGTACCAGGCCGCCAGCCAGTAGGCGAGCGCGACCGGGGGTGCGGTGACCGCCCGCACGACGCGATGGCGCTCGGCCGCGGCGACCATCGCCGGCGAGAGTCCCAGCAGGAGCAGGGGCGGTGCCCAGTCGGCCAGGATCACGTTCTGGAGCAGGTGGACGCTCAGGAGCGAGGTGAGCGCGATGTGCTCGAGCGGCGAGAACAGAGCCACCGCGATCAGCAGGAGGCCGGTCGCAAACGACGCCCTGCGCGCATTCGACGTCGGGATGCCGCGGCGATCCAGCGCCCGCACCACGACCGCGTAGTCGATGGCGACCACGACAAGCGCCACCGCCCATTCGGGGTCGGCCTGGAACTGCCAGGGGTGGACCATGTCCGGCGGTCAGCCGGCTGGGGTGAGCGGAGCCATCGTCAGCCCGAACCCGGCCAGTTGTTCCCAGTAGAGCTCGGCCCGCTCCTTCTCGCCCGTCCAGACGACCGCCTTGCCGGTCCGGTGGATCGTGTCCGCCAGGGCCATCCCGCGCTCGAACGTGACTCCTGGGATCGTCCGGGCGAGGGCGAACGCGACCCCATCGAAGGTGTTGTGGTCGTCATTACGGACGATCACGAGCCAGGGCCGCCCATGCCCCGCTCCGGGCCCGGCCTCGCGCTGGCGCGGAACCGTGGTCTCCATCCGCCCATGGTACTCGGTGAATAAATGGGGCCAGGCCCCATTTATTCACCCGGCTCACCCCAGCCGCCGCCGCCCGGGGTGCGGATCTCGAGCACGTCGCCGGCGCGCAGGTCGAGGCTGCACTTGGCGGGCAGCCGGCCGCTGTTCAGCAGGTTGCGGCCGGGTGTGCCGGGCGCCTCCGCCGGCCGCCCCGTGCGGGCCGTGGCGACGGCGCTCGGTCATGAGCCCCAGCCGGCAGTCCTCCAGCACCCGGTAGACGCGCACCACGCCGTCGCCGCCGGGGTGGCGGCCGGCTCCACCGGTGCCGCGGCGAAGCGCGTAGCGCTCGATCCGCAGCGGGTACTCGCGCTCGAGCGCCTCGATCGGCGTGTTCAGCGTGTTGGACATCGCCACATGCACGCCGCTCGGACCGGGCCCAGCCGCCGATCCGCCCTGGCCGCCGCCAAGTGTCTCGTAATACGTGAACGCGGGCGTGCCGAAGGTGACGTTGTTCATCGTCCCCTGACCGTGTGCGGGCACGTCGACGGCCTCGCCGAGCGCCGACATGACGACGTCGACGATCCGGCTCGACGTCTCGGTGTTGCCTGCGACCACGGCGGCCGGAGGGCGGGCGTTCACGAGGCAGCCCTCGGGAGCGCGCACCGTCACGGGCGCAAACGCGCCGCCGGAGGCCGGGATGTCGGGATCGCACACCGCCCGCACCACGTAGTACACGGCCGAGCGGGTGACCGAGAGCGGGCAGTTGACATTGCCGCGCTGCTGGGGAGCCGTACCGGCGAAGTCGGCCACGAACTCGTCGCCGCGGATCTCGACCTCGACCTCGATCCGGATGTCGGCGGTCGAGATCCCGTCGCCCTCGATCACGTCGGCGGCCCGGTGGCGGCCGTCGGGCAACCGGCCGATCGCAGCCCGGGTGCGACGTTCGCTGTAGCGGTAGAGCTCGTCCATCCCCTCCGCCAGTGGGCCGCGCCCGAACCGCTGCGCCAGCTCGCGCAGGCGCACCGCCCCGACCAGCATGCACGCCTCCTGTGCGCGCAGGTCGGCCAGCCGCTCGGCCGGCTTGCGCATGTTGGCGACCAGCAGGCGGCGAACGTCGTCGGTGAGCTCGACCGGCGGGATCACGACGCCCTCCTGCAGGAGCTCGGTCGCCCCGGCGGGCATGCTGGCCGGCTGCATGCCGCCGACGTCTGCGTGGTGTGCGCGCGAGCACACCAGGCCGAGGCGGTCCACGACCGAGACCAGCGTGATGTCGGGCAGGTGGGTGCCGCCGGTGTAGGGGTCGTTCAGGACATAGACGGCCCCGGGCCGTGGCCGCAGCCGGCGCACGGCGGCGACCGCATCGGGCATCGCGCCCAGATGCACCGGCATGTGCTCGGCCTGCGCGATCATGCGCCCGCTGCGGTCGAACACGGCCGTCGAGCAGTCGCGCCGCTCCTTGATGTTGGCCGAATGCGCCGAGCGGACGAGCGCCGCCCCCATCTCCTCGGCGACACCGCGCAGCGCGGCCGCGAGCACCTGCAGGCCGGCGGGATCGGTCACCGTGCGACCCTCCACGATCCGTCGCCCCAGCGCCGGGCGCTCCAGCCCGGCGCGACCCACAGCGTGGCGCCCTCGAGCGGCACGGATGCCGGCCCGCGCACGACCGGGACGGCAGCGACGCGGGCGAGCTCGAACCGCGGCCCGGGCGCGATCGTCGAGGTGCGCACGCTCACCACCTCGATGCCGGCGTCGTGATCGTCGAAGCCGTAGCGCTCGCGATGGCGGGCGTGGAACCTGCGCTCGAGAGTCGCGGGCGGCCGCAGCGGCACGGTCAGCTCGTGGGCCTGGCCGCGGTAGCGCAACTCGCACTCGATCTCGACCGTTCCCCCTCGCGGCGGACGCGGCGGCGCGGGCAGCGCAGCGACGAACTCGGCCAGCGGCTGCATCACGCTGCGCACCGACACCCGGCGCCGCTCGCCCGCGGCGATGCCGAGCGCCGAGAGCACGCCGCCCGCGGCGGGCACGATCACGGCGCGCATGCCCAGGCTGTCGGCCACCTCACACGCGTGCAGCGGCCCGGCGCCGCCGAACGCGACCAACTCGAGCTCGCGCGGGTCGTGGCCCTGCTGGACGCTCACGACCCCGATCGCGCGCACCATCTCGGCGTTTGCGACCGCGATGACCCCCTCCGCCGCTGCACGCACGCTCTTGAACGGCTCTGCCACCGTCCGCAGGGCGGCCCGGGCCGCGCGCACGTCGAGCCGAAGGCCGCCCGGCAGCGGCACGCGTGCGTCGAGCCGCCCCAGCACGAGGTTGGCATCGGAGACGGTCGGGAGCTCGCCCCCACGGCCGTAGCAGGCCGGCCCCGGATCGGCACCCGCGCTCTGCGGGCCGACCCGCAGCGCCCCGCCGGAGTCGAGCCAGGCGATGCTCCCGCCGCCGGCGCCAACGGTGTGGATGTCGAGCTGAGGCAGGCGCAGCGGCAGCCCGCCGACCCTGCGCTCGGCGCTGCGCCCGGCCACGCCGCCCCGGATCAGGCAGACGTCGGTGGACGTGCCGCCCATGTCGAAGCTGATCGCATCGGGGATCCCGGCCGCGACCACCGCCGCGACCCCTCCGGCCGGACCCGACAGGAGCAGCCGGGCCGGGTGGGCGGCCGCCTCGGCGAGGTCGCACACGCCGCCGTTTGACTGCATCACGGCCGGCGCGGGCAGGCCGTCGCGGGTGGCCGTGCCGGCCAGACGGCGGAGATAGCCACCGGTGATCGGTCCCAGGTAGGCATCGGCGATCGTCGTCGAGGCCCGCTCGAACTCCCGGAACTCGGCCGCGACCTCGTGCGAGGCGACCACGTGCACGCCCGGCAGGGCGGCGCGCAGCCCGGCGGCCACCTCCCGCTCGTGGACCGGGTCGACATAGGCGTGCAGCAGGCAGATGGCCACGGCCTCGACACGCTCGCGCCGTAGCCGCCTTCCCGCCGCCGCAACGGACGCCGGCTGCAGCGGGCGCAGCACGCCATCGGGGCCCATGCGCTCGTCGACCTCGGCCGCGACCTCGTGAAGCGGCGCCGGCGGCGCCACCTCGGGCCGGTACAGGTGCGGCCGGGCCTGGCGGCCGAGCGCGGGGATATCGGCGAACCCCCGTGTGGCCACGAAGGCGGTGCGGGCGCCGCGGCGCTCGAGCATCGCGTTGGTCGCGACCGTCGTGCCGTGGCCAAAATGGGAGACGGCGGCGGCCGTCAGGCCGGCCTCGGCGAGCGCCAGCCGCACCCCGTCGATCACGCCCACGGAGTGATCGCTCACCGTCGTCGGCACCTTGGCCGTGACCAGCCGCCCCCGGGCGATCAGGGCGACGTCGGTGAACGTGCCGCCCACGTCGACTCCCACGATGGCGCGCATGCGCGGAGGAGGATACGCCCTGGCCTTCAAAGTGGTGCCGAGCCCGATTATGCTGCGCAGATGGACGTTGCCCGCCACCACTCCGCCGAGCGCACACCGGGGGCCCGCGGAGCGACGTTCGGCCGCGCTCAGAAGGAGCGGATCGCACTCGTCATGAACGTGTACCGGCGCCTGTTCGCCGTGGCCGCCGGCCTGACGGGCGACGACCTGCGCCGCCTGGGGGCGCAAGCGCTCGACCGCGTCGCCGCGTGGTCGCCCGCGCTCCTCGAGGAGATCGACGGCATCGCCCACGGCAGCGGCTTCGAGGTCGAGCTGATCGGGGCGCTCAACGCCCGCACGGAACTCCTGGCCGCGTCCGCGGGTGAGTGCTCGACCATCGCCTGCCTCGGCACCGCCACGGCGTCCGGCAGCCCGATCGGGGTGCAGACGTGGGACTGGCACGAGGAGTTGCGCGAGGGCTGGCTCGTGTGGACGATCGAGCACGCCGACGGCCGCCGCGTCGAGACGCTGACCGAGGCCGGCATCGTCGGCAAGATCGGCGTCAACGCCTCGGGCGTCGGGGTGTTCCTGAACATCCTCGGCCACCGCAACGACCGCTCGCCGGTCGGCGTGCCGGTGCATGCGCTCTGCCGCCGGCTGCTCGACGAGTCAGACGGCGCGGTCTCGGCGCTCACACTGGCGGGCTCGGCGACGATGTCGGCCTCCTCGGCGGTCACCATCGTCGCCGACGACGCCGACGGCGGGGTGGCCTGCACGGTCGAGGTGTCACCGGCAGGGCCGGGGTACTGCATGCCCGACCGGCGCGGGATCCTGATCCACACCAACCACTTCCTGGCCGATCCCGGCCGCGAGGGCGACACGATGGTGCGCGAGTCGCCGGACACGATGCTGCGGCTCGACCAGGCCCGCCGCCGCATGGACGGCATCGAGGCGCCGATCGAGGTCGAGGACGTGCTGACGGCGATGGACAGCCACCGCGGCGGGTCGGGTGCGATCTGCTGCCACCCCGCGGCCGGCGCGGTCTTCGGGGAGCGCTGGACGACGCTGGCCACTGTGGTCATCGAGCCGGCCCGCGCCGAGATGCGGGTCATGGCCGGCGGGCCGTGTCAGAGAGCGGCGGCCTCGACGGCCACCGCCGCCGCCAGGCAGTGATCCTCGCGCCACGGTAGCGCGGCCAGCTGGATTCCCACCGGCAGGCCCAGCGAGTCGGTGCCGCAGGGCACGCTCACCGCCGGCCAGCCGAGCATGTTGAAGATGACGGTGAGGCCGCACATGGCGTAGGTGACGTCCATCGCCGGATCGCCGGCATAGGGGATCGTGCGCACGCCGATCGGAGGGGGTGTCTGGGCCTGCGCGGGCGTCGCGATCAGATCGATGCGCTCGGCGGCGGCCCTGGCCAGCATGCGCTCGGAGTACTCGAGCCGGTACTGGCCCGCCCGGGCGAAGCCGACCGCGTCCATCTCGTCGGCCAGCGCCAGGTCGCGGGCGACATCGGGGCCGAACTCGGCCGCGCGGGCCGGCCAGTAGTCGGCCAGGGTCGCCGCCTCCTCGGGGATGAACGGGTCGCCCTCGCCCATCGGCGTCGGCCACTCCAGATCGACCTCGCAGAGCTCGGCCCCGGCATCCGCGAGCGCCGCGACCGCGAGCCGCACGCGTGCGGCGATGTCGGGCGCGGTGTGCTCGAAGAAGTAGCGCTCGGCGACGCCCACCCGAAGGCCGGAGAGGTCGCCGCTCAACCCCTGGCTCCAGCGCTCGGTGGGCACGGGAGCGACCCGCGGGTCACGGCTCGGCCAGCCGGTCATCGCCTCGAGCTGAAGCGCGCAGTCGCGCACCGTCCGCGCCATCGGGCCGCAGTGGTCAAGACTCGTGCAGAGCGGATGGACACCCGCGAGGCTGACCCGGCCCAGGGTCGGCTTCAGCCCGACCACGCCGCAGCACGAGGCGGGACAGCGGATGGAGCCGCCCGTGTCGGTGCCGGGCGCGGCCGCGACCAGCCTGGCCGCAAGCGCCGCAGCCGAGCCACCGCTCGACCCGCCCGGGACGCGGTCGGGGTCGTGCGGGTTTCGGCACGAGCCGAAGTGCGGGTTCTGCGTCGTCGTGCCCCACGCCAGCTCGTGCGTGGCGAGCTTGGCGACCGTCACCGCGCCCGCCGCCGCCAGCCGCTCGACGACCTCGGCGTCGCGCTCGGGGACGTGGTCGCGGAAGACGGCGCTGCCGTAGGTCGAGGTGATGCCGCCCGTATCGATCAGGTCCTTCCATCCCACCGGCACGCCGAGCAGCACGCGATCGGACGGGATGCGGCCGGCCGCCACCGCGGCATCGATCGCGGCCGCCTCCCGCAGCGCCCGCTCCTCGGTCACCGTCCACACGGCGCCGAGCGTGTCGGCGCTCACCCGCTCGAGCGCCTCCCGGGCGAGGTCGGTCGCCGAGACCTGGCGCGATCGCACCGCCTCCGAGATCTCCCAGCCCGAGCCGTCGAGAAGCTCGTTCACGCTTCGGCGGCCTCGAGCCGGCCGGCCCGGAACCGGGCCGCCTCGGGCGGCAGCGGCCGGCCGGCCGCCATATCGGCGATCAGGCGCCCGAGCAGCGCGCCGAACTTGAACGCGTGGCCGCTGTCGCCGCCGCAGACGATCACGCCGTCGATCTCGTCGAGCACGAAGTCTCCGTCGGGGGACATCGTGTAGAGGCAGGCCTCGGAGTGCAGCGGCCGCGGATCGAGCCCTGGGAAGGCCCGGCGGACGTGCTCGACCAGGCGCTCCACCAGCGCGGGCTCGACCGGGCGGTCGGGCCGCTCCTGGTCCCAGAGGTCGGGCCGGGCGGCGTCCTCGCCCACCTTGTAGCCGATGCCCGGCGCGATCACCCCGTAGTGCAGCCGGCGGTCGGGAGCGCCGTGGTCGATCACCGAGGGCCGCGTGTCGGGCGCGCCCGCGAAGTAGGTCACCTGCTCGATCCGCGGCTGAAGCGGCAGGTCGAACATCGGGCCGAGCCACGAGCCGGGACAGGCCACGATCACGTCGGCGCGCAGCTCACGCGGGTCGGCGACGACATGCCCCTCACGCACGTCGATGCCGCGCGCGAGCCGCTGCAGCGCCTCGTCGGCCATGATCGCGCCGGCCTCGTGGTCGTACAGCACCGGCTCGGGGAAGTACGCCTCGGGGAAGAGCGCGGCGGCCTCGGCCGGCTCGAGCCAGCGGCACTCCTCGCCGCAGGCTGCCATCGCGGCCGCATGCAGCTCGACTCCGGAGCCGTACTCGAGCAGGCCCGTGTTGCGGAGCAGCCCGGCATCGAGCCGCTGCCACTCCTCGATCGCCCTGCGGGCGAGGCGCACGTAGTCGGCGTGGCGATAGCTGCGCCGGTAGATGCGCGAGCGGCCGGGCGACGACGCGAGCTTCGACCCGACCCGGTCGCGCTCGTACACCGTCACGGCGAACCCGTCGTCCGCAAGCGCACGCGCGGCCGAAAGGCCGATCACCCCTGCCCCGACGACGGCGGCGGTATCAGGCAGCCGGCGCCACCATCCGGCGCAACTCGCCGGACTCGTGCAGCTCCGAGACGATGTCGCAGCCGCCGACGAGCTCACCGTCGATGAAGAGCTGCGGAATCGTCGGCCAGCCCGACTGGGCCGAGAGCTCCTGGCGGATCCGGGGATCGGGCAGGATGTCCATCGCGGCGTACTCGGCGCCCGACTCGTTCAGGCACTGCACCGTGCGGGCCGAGAACCCGCACCGCGGGAAGTCCGGCGTGCCCTTCATGAAGAGCATCACCCGGTTGCCCTGGATCGTCTGCTGGATCTCTTCGCGAATCTGGTCATCGGTGACAATCATGTGGCCTCCGTCTTGATCTGCAATGCATGGATTGTGCCGTCGGAGATCAGGTGCTGCACCGGCGCGTACACCAGCCGGTGCTGCTCGATCAGCGAGAGCCCCTCGAAGCGGTCCGAGCGCACGCGCGCGGACAGGTGATCGCTTCCGGAGAAGCTCGACACCTCCACCTCGCCGCTCGGGAACGCCCCCTGGAGCAGCTCGCGCACCTGGTCGGTCAGCTGCATGGATCCAAGATTAGCGTTCTCATACCGCGCGTTGACCCAACTCTTAGGCCGGCTCCGTATGGTCCGAGCAGAACCGACCATCGCGCCACGAGGAGTGCGCACCATGCTCTTCTACCTCTACTTCGCAATTCCGCCCCTGATCGCCGGCCTGGTGGCACAGGCCTGGGTCAAGCGCACCTTCGCCGCGGCCTCGCAGGTGCCGGCCATGTCCGGCCTCACCGGCGCGCAGGTCAGCCGGCAGATGCTCGATGTTGGCGGACTCTCAGACGTCCGCGTCGAGGGGATCCAGGGCAACCTGAGCGACCACTACGACCCTCGCGGCCGCCTGATGCGGCTCTCGCCCGCGGTCGGCGGCTCGAGCTCCGTCGCCGCCGTCGCGGTGGCCGCGCACGAGACCGGCCACGCGTTCCAGGACGCGAAGCACGAGGCCGGCTTCCGCGCCCGCAGCGCCCTCGTGCCCGCGGCCGGATTCGCGTCGCAGGCGTGGTTTCCGATCTTCCTGATCGGGATGTTCACGAGCGCAACCGGCCTCGCGATGATCGGCGTCGTGCTGTTCGCCGCGATCGTCCTGTTCCAGGTCGCGACCCTCCCGGTCGAGTTCGGAGCCAGCCGCAAGGCCATGACGCTCCTGACCGAACAGGGCGTGATCAGCCAGGCACAGGCGCCGGTCGCACGCAAGGTGCTGACCGCCGCCGCCCTGACCTACGTGGTCGCCGCACTCGCGTCGATCTGGCAGCTCGCGTTTTTGTTCATGCAGACGCGGCGCTGAGACCGGCCGAGCGGCCCCCGTCGTCTTCCGGAGACAGTTGGCGGTGGGGCTTGGCCTATCAGGCGCGGTCGTGGAGAGTGACCTGGTAGCCGTCGGGGTCGGCGAAGGTGAATGTCCGACCAAAGGGGCCGTCGATCGGTGGTGACACGATGGTGTGGCCATCGGCGACGAGAGCGTCGTGGATGGCCTGGACGTCGGTGGCGTGGAGCCAGATAGCGGCACCGATGCCGGGCTGAGCAACGGATGCGAGATCGGTGCCGGGAATGATGTCGCGGAGTGCGAACGCGATCGGCTTCGTCTCGAAGACGACGGCGTGCGGAGGTCCGGCCTGCGAGCGGATGAGGCCGAGGTATCGCTCGTAGAACTCCTGCGAAGCGTTGAGGTCGCGCGCTTGGAGGGAGATGAAGTCGGGGCCGGTGACGGGCATGATGATGCTCCTTCTTTTCGTGTCAGTTTTCTGACACAGATCAGTCTATGTCAGAATGCTGACATGAGTCAAGTTCGCGCCGACGGCGTCGACCTGGAGACATCCCTGGGATACCTGCTGAAAGAGGCGTCGAGCGCCCTACGCGCAGCCATGGAGGAAGTGCTGCGGCCGCTCGGCATGAGCGTGACCCACTACGCCTGCCTCGAGCTGCTGGCTCAACGACCGGGCCTATCGAACTCCGAGCTCGCGCGAGGAGCGTTTGTGACACGGCAGTCGATGAACGTGCTGCTCCAAACCCTGGAACGAGAGGGCCACGTGACCAGGCCCGCGGCGGCGCCCGTCGGGAAGATTCTGCCCACGCGGCTCACGCCTCGGGGCCGACGGAGCCTCGAAAAGGCGACCGTAGCGGTCCGGTCGGTCGAGGTCAGAATGCTGACCGGCATGACCACGACCGAGCAATCAGACGCGTTCCGAATCCTGCAGAGCATGATCCATTCCCTGCGCGATGGCAACGACGGCGTATAGCTCACGCCCCGCGCACGGCACACTCGTCAGCCGGCACGGTATCCAGGTGGTGGTGGCAGGGATGGGTCGTTCAGCGCAGGTCTCGCGGAACCACGAACTCGACAAGAGAGGCGCGGTTCCACGAGAGCTCTGACCACTGGCCTTCGAACTGCAGTGTCGCCAGACCGCCCGTGGGGTACTTCGACCGCATCCCTGCACGGGCGCGATCATCGCCGGAGCCCGCCAGGCCGACGGCGAGCTCCTCGATCGCAGGGCTGTGACCGATCACGAGCACCGAGCCCACCCCATCGGGAAGCCCCTCGAGCCGGCGCAGAAGCGCGAGGGCATCGGCCTCATAGAGGTCGTTGGCCACCTCGACCCTGGGTGTACCCGCGAACCCGGCGCGCACTCCCTCCCATGTCTGCACCGCTCTCGTCGCGGATGAACAGAGAACGACGTCCGCGGTCAGCTTCGCGGCACGCACGTGCTTCGTGATTCGCGCCGTCGCTCGGCGCCCGCGAGGAGCGAGCGGGCGATCGTGGTCGGCGAGCGACGGGTCGTCCCAGCTCGACTTCGCGTGGCGAAGGAGGAGGATCCGACGCGTTTGCGGCCGGTTCACAGCCAGCGCCGCACGCGCCGGCGGTAGGCCCCGTACCCCGCGCCGAACCGATCGGCGAGGTAGCGCTCCTCGCCGGCGATCACGCCGCGGTCGACCGCCGCCACGACGGCGGGCAGCGCCACGAGCGGCCAGCGGCCGTTGGTCAGCAGCGAGACACCGGCGTACACCAGGCCGAATCCAAGATACCCGGGGTTACGGCTGTACCGGAACGGCCCATCCGTGACGAGCGCCGTGGACGCCCGGCGCGGGTCGACCGGTGTCCCGGCCCGGCGCATCGTGCGCGCAAACCAGCCGGTGGTGACCAGTCCCGCGACCAGGATCGGCACTCCCAGCCGGCGCGCCCCCGGCGGGATGTCAGGCAGCGGCGCGACGCGGTCGAGGACAAGGCCGCCCAGAAGCGGCCCGAGGAACAACACCGGCGGGTGCACAAGGATGTCGGGGCCGTCGGTCAGGTGAGCGGCGTGATCGCGGCCAGGACATGCCTGGTCTGCTCGAAGAGCTGGTCGAGATCGCTCTCGCCGACGCCAAGACCGGGGTGTGCGACGGTGAGGTAGCCGCCGTGCTTCTTGTGATCCTCGATGTCCACGCTGATCATCGGATCCTGCTTCAGCCACCAGGCGATCAGGTCGGGCGTGAACAGCTCCCTGAGCTGGTCGTCGCTGATGCCCTTGGCCGAGATGACGCGGTAGCGATCGTCCATGTCGGGCGAGACTGTGTGGGCGCGATGATCGATATGCAGCGCGCGCTTCATGAAGTGGTGGTCGGGGTAGGCGCTGGGGTGCACGGTCAGGCGCGGCCATCTGGACGCATCCACCGCGATCAGGAACAGCGTGAACGCCTCCAGGGTGACCCCGTCGCCGCCAAACTCCGCAGTGAGGTTCGGGGAGCCGATCGAGAACTCGGCGAGCCAGGCGTCGTGCCCGTCGATCGCACCCACCCAGGCGTCGTCGGTCGTGCCGATCTCGCCCATCCGCAGAAGCGGCGTCGCGCCGCTGATCTGATCGTCCGAGGGCGAGAAGTCGTGGGCGGCGGCCCACACGTCGATGTCCGTCCGGGTCTCTTCGGTCATGCCGCCTAGTCTAGTTGCCCCGGAACGACGGAAGCCCCCGAAGGGGCTCCCGTGTCGAGCGTGATTCGTTCTGAGAAACCTACGACGCGTTGATCTGCACCGCGGGGATGTAGCCGTCCCAGTTGCCGGTGGTGGTCGGGCCGTCGAGGTTGAACTCGCCGGTGACGAACGGGGCGCCGTCGGTGAAGCCGGCGTAGCGGGTGTCCCACCAGATGCCGCCCGGGGTGACCTGCGAGCCGGCGGTGACCGCCGGGCTCAGCGCGACGTTGAGGCTGTCGGTCGGCGAGTTGCTGCCGCCGATCGGGTTCGGGCCGCTGGTGTCGGAGTTGTACGAGATCCCGTAGACAACCGTCCCGGGCAGGGTGAACCTGCCCATGTGGGCGAACACGATGTTCTGGTCGATGCCGTGGTAGCACGCCTTGGTCTTGGCGTCATACCAGCCACCGGCATCGTTCTGGGCCGGAGTCGAGCACTTGTTGCTGGCTGTCGGCCGGTAGGCGATCGCGAATGTCCGCGTAACCGTCTTCAGGAGCTCGCCGGGTACGGTTTCACCGGATGCTTCGGTAACGCCAGCGGCATAGATGTTCAGCATCACCGCGGTCTTGAAGTGCGAACCCGGATCGGTGAGGCAGTTGCTGTTCGGATCGCCGGACGTGACGGTCGAACTGCCGGACTGACAGGCCCAGTCGGAGAGTGTGACCTTGACGCTCGACAGGTGCCGTGCCTTGCCGGCCAGCTTCACCTGGTCACCGATCTGGTTGAAGCTGTACGCCTCAACGCCCAGACTGGGGAGGTTGGGCACCGATGCCTTCGGAAGCGAGCTGTAGACCGGCTTCACCGCGGCGGAGGCCGCCATTGCGGTGACCATCCCGAGGCCCGTGACCGCTGCGACCGCGGTCGCAATCGTGAAAATCTTGCGCATGGAACTCCATCCGTGGGGTGTGAGCCGACACGCGGTTTACCCCCTTTTGCGTTAGGGACATAAACTACGCGCTAACTCAACACTCGCTGCAATAGCGCACGTTGCGACACTCACCGGTGACGTTTCTCGGTAGCGATACGGCGTTACTACAACTCGATGTGTTGGTCACCACCTCATAGGACCACGGACGCAACGCCTCGGCGACGCCCGCCCCAGAGCACCGCTACCCGGGACAAGCTGGTCTGACCACAGTAGACTGCGCCCGTGCCGCTTCCGCTGAAACCGCCCTTGCTGCCGCAGCTGGCGCGTTCGGCAGCCGATCTGCCCGAGGGTGAGGGCTGGCTGTACGAGCCCAAGCTCGACGGCTTCCGGGCGGTCGTCTTCGTCGACGGCGCCGACATCCACGTGCAGTCGCGAAACGGCAAGCCGCTCGGCCGGTACTTCCCCGAGCTGCGATTTCCCGCCGGCCGGCTCGTGCTCGACGGAGAGATCGTCATCCGCGCGCCCGGCGGCGGCGAGGATTTCGAGGCGTTGCAGGGCCGGATCCACCCCGCCGCGTCGCGGATCGAGCGGCTCGCGGCCGAGCAGCCGGCGACCTTCGTCGCCTTCGATCTGCTGGCGCGCGACGATGAGTCGCTACTCGCGGCGCCGCTGACCGAGCGGCGGGCGGCGCTCGAGGCACTCACCCTAGGCGCCGTCGAGCTGATCCCCTCGACCGCAGACCTCGCCGAGGCCACACCCTGGCTTCACAGCGCCGAGGGCGTGATCGCCAAGCGGGCGGACGCCCCCTATCTGCCGGGCGAGCGCACCGGCATGGTCAAGGTGAAGCGGGTGCGCACGATCGACTGCGCCGTCGTCGGCTGGAGGCCGGGGAAGGCGGAGGGAACGGTCGGCTCGCTGATCCTGGGTCTGTACGACCCGGACGGCGAGTTGCGCGTGGTCGGGCATACGTCCGGCTTTACCGCGAAGAAGGCCCGAGAGCTCGTGGGCGTCGTGCAGCCGCACGAGACGGGCGAGCACGGGGCGTCGGAGCCGAACCGCTGGAGCGCCGATCGCGACCGGGAGTGGCGCGGCCTGCGCCCCGACCTCGTCGCCGAGGTCAGCTTCGATCACAAGAGCGGCCACCGCATTCGCCACGGGGCGCGGCTGCTGCGCCTGCGCGACGACAAGCGCGCCGAGGACTGCGCGATCGAGCAGCTCGACAGCTGACCGGGGTCAGCCGAGCAGCTCGAGCACGGCCTCCGGCTCCTTGAACGGCGGCACCAGATAGGCCCCGGCGGCCAGCTCGCGGACCGCGGCGAGCAGATCGCGGGCCACCGCAAGCCCCTCGCGGGGGGCGTTCGGGCCGGCGCGCTCGAGCCGCTCGAGGATCGCCGCGGGCACCGTGATGCCGGGCACCTCGTTATGCAACCGAAGCGCCAGGGCGTGGCTTCGCACCGGCCACACGCCGACCAAAAGCGGCACCGGCGAGCCGCCCTCGAACCGGTCGAGGAAGCGCTCGAGCTGGCCGGTGTCGAAGAGCACCTGGGTCATCGCGAAGCGGGCGCCGGCATCGATCTTCTGGTGGAAGCGCTCGAGCTCCCAGCCGGGGTCGTCCGCCACCGGGTTGACCGCCACCCCGACATGGAAGCTGGTGGCGTCGTCGATGGCCTTGCCCGCGTAGTCGACGCCCGAGTTGAGTGCCGCGATCAGCCGGGTGAGGCCGATCGCATCCACCTCGTAGACCGCCTGGGAGCCGTGCGGGTCGCCCGACGGCGGCGGGTCACCCGTGACGGCCAGCACGTTGCGGATGCCGACCGCGTGCGCCCCGAGGAGCATCGACTCGATGCCGCGGACGCTGGCGTCGCGGGGCGTGACGTGCGGGATCGTCTCGACGCCGACCTGCTGCTCGATCAGGGCCGATGCGATCAGCGCGTTCATGCGGGCGCGGGCCAGGGGGTTGTCGTTGACGTCGAAGAGGTGCACGCGCCCCGACGCGGCCAGGCTGCGCGCGGAGGCAATCATGCGCTCGATATTGCCGCCCTTGGGCGGGTCGAGCTCGACCGAGACCACGAACTCGCCCCGCAGCAGCATGGCCTGAAGCAGCGTGTCGACGGACGCCGCCTCGGCCCGCGTGGGCAGCTCGCGCTCGACCAGCTGCAGCGCCACGGCCGGCGGGCGGCGCTCGCTGACCGCGCGCCTGATGGCCGCGATGTGCTCGGGGGTGGTGCCGCAGCAGCCGCCGATGACGACAGCGCCCAGCGCGAGCGCATGGGCGGCGTACTCGCCGAAGTACTCCGGGCTGGCGTTGGGGTAGACCACGCGGCCCGTGGAGACGTTGGGCAGGCCGGCGTTCGCCTTCGCGGTCAGCGGGAGATCGGTGGTCGCGCGCATCTGCTCGAGCCCGTGCAGCACCGTCTGGGGGCCGAGGCTGCAGTTCACGCCCACCGCGACCGGGCCGAAGCCGGCCACCGCCGTCGGGACGTCGCGGGCAGCGAGCCCGGCCACCGTCTCGGCGTCGTCACCGACCGTCACCTGAACGATCAGCGGGAGATCGGTGACCGATCGCACCGCCCGCGCGGCGATCAGGAGCTCCGGAAGCGCGGTGAACGTCTCGAGCACGAACAGATCGACCCCGCGGCCCTCGAGCGCCGCGGCCTGACCGGCGAACGCCGCGGCCATCGCATCGGGCGCGAGCTCGCCCGCGGCCACCCCGAGCGGCCCGATCGACCCGGCCACGAGCACATCGCGGCCGGCCACCTCGCGCGCCTCCCGGGCCAGCTTCACGCCGGCCTCGTTCACCGCCTCGAAGCGGTCGTCGAGCTTGTGCGCCGCCAGCTTGACCGGGTTCGCGCCGTAGGTGTTGGTCTGGATCAGGTCGGCCCCGGCCCGGATGAACGCCACGTGCAGGGCCAGCACCTGCTCGGGCGCGATCAGGTTGGCCTCCTCCGCGCAGCGGGCGCGCACCACGGCCGTCTGCAGGAGCGATCCCATGCCGCCGTCGGACACGAGCGGCTCCCGTCCCAGCCGTTGCAGCGTGCGCGCCATCGGCGGGAGTGTATGGACGTAGACTTCGGGGCGGAACGTTTGCCGGGGAGTCCCGTCCGGGGCTGAGAGGGCGCGAGAGGCGCCGACCCGCGAACCTGATCTGGGTCATGCCAGCGAAGGGATGCAATGCCGATGCGTGAGGTGGCAGGGAGCGGGATCGAGCTCTCCCATGTGGGGATGCGGTTCGGGGAGCTCCACGTCCTCGACGCGATCGACCTCGTCGTCGAGCCGGGGACGGTGACCGGGCTGGTCGGCCCCAGCGGCTGCGGCAAGTCGACCCTGCTCGAGCTGATCGCCGGGCTCGGCCAGCCGACCACCGGCACGGTGGCCGTGGGCGGAGCGGCAGCCCCGGCCGGCCGCCTCGGTCAGTGCGCCCTGATGCCCCAGAGCGACCTGCTCATGCCGTGGCGCGATGCGCTCGGCAATGCGGCGGTCGCGCTCGAGAACGCGGGCGCCGGCCGCCGCCGGGCCCGGGCCGAGGCCACGCCGCTCTTCCTGCGCCTGGGGCTCGCGGGCTTCGAGCGGAGCCGCACATGGGAGCTCTCGGGCGGTATGCGCCAGCGGGTGGCATTCGCCCGCACGCTGCTCGCCGACAAGCCGGTGCTCCTGCTCGACGAGCCCTTCGGCGCGCTGGACGCGATCACCCGGGCCGAGCTGCAGGACTGGCTGCGGACAGCGCTTCGGGACGAGCCGCGCACCACCGTGCTGGTCACGCATGACGTCGAGGAGGCGCTGCTCGTGTGCGACCGGGTCGTCGTGATGTCGCCGCGTCCGGGCCGCATCGTGCTCGACCTCGTGGCCGGCTACGGCGGCGACGAGCGCACGGCCGCGATCGCCTCGCCGCAGTTCCTGACCGCGCGGGGACGGGCGCTCGAGGCGCTGCGATGAGGCGCGTGGCCCGGCACGGGACATGGATCGTGGTGCTAATCGCGCTGATCGCCGCCTGGCAGGCGTACGTCCGCCTGCGCGGGGTGCCGCAGTACGTGCTGCCCGCCCCCACCGACGTCGGGCGGGCGCTCTGGGACGAGCGCAGCCCGCTGGCCTCGGCCGCGGCGGTCACGGCGCGCGAGATGCTGTCGGGCTTCGCGGTCGCGCTCGTGTTCGGGTTCGGGGCGGCGGTGGTGCTGCACGCGTCGGCCACGCTGCGGCGGGCCGTGTACCCGGTGCTGGTTGCGTCCCAGAGCGTCCCGATCGTCGCGATCGCGCCGCTGCTCGTGATCTATCTCGGGTTCGGCCTTGCGCCCAAGCTCGTCATCGTCGCACTCGTCTGCTTCTTCCCGATCACCGTCTCGGCCCTCGACGGGTTCCGCTCGGTCGATCCCGACCACATCCGGGTCATGCGCACGCTGCGCGCGACCCGCTTTGCCATCTTCCGCCGGGTGGAGCTGCCCTGGGCGCTGCCGTCGATGTTCACCGGCATGCGGGTGGCGGCGTCCTACGCCGCGGTGGCGGCGCTCTTCGCCGAGTACGCCGCCGCCGACACGGGCCTCGGCAACGCCATGCGCGAGGGCACGGCCCAGTACGACGCGCCGCTGGTCGGCGCGGCCGTGGTGGTCCTCGCCGGCCTCGCGCTCGCGCTGTTCGGCCTGGTGACGCTGGTCGAGCGCCTGACGATCCCCTGGGCGCGCCACCGGGCGCGATAGAAAGGATGCACCCCATGCGATACCCACTCATCCTCCTCGCCGTCCTCGTCGCGGCCGGCTGCGGCGGTAGCTCCGGTGCCGCCACGACCGGCGGGCTGACGCCGACGAGCCTGATGCTCGACTGGTACCCCAACGCCGACCACGTCGGCGTGTACGCCGGCATCGACAAGGGCTTCTTCGCGCGCGCCGGGCTCGCGGTCACCGCGCGGGCGCCGTCGGACGCGTCCGACCCGATCCGGCTCGTGGCCGCCGGGACGACCGACCTCGGCATCGACTACGAGCCGGAGGTGTTCCTCGCCCAGCAGGAGCACATCCCCGTGGTGGCCGTGGCGTCGATCGCACCCGAGGCGCTCGCGTCGATCATCGCCTCGGGCGCGAGCGGCATCCGCACCCCCGCAGACCTGCGCGGAAAGACGATCGGCGTCGACGGCACCCAGAGCACCACCGCCTTCGTCGAGACGGTGCTGCGCCACGCCGGCGTTGACCCGTCACAGGTCACGCTGCGCAACATCGGGTTCAACCAGGTGCCCGACCTGCTCCAGCACCAGGTCGACGCCGTCGCCGGCGTGTTCCAGAACATCGAGGGGATCCAGTTCGCCCAGCACGGCCTGCACCCGGTGGTATTCCCCTACGACCACTACGGCGTCCCGCCCTACGACGAGCTCGTGCTGGTCGCAAACGCGAACCGGCTGCACACCGACGCGGCCTACCGGCGCCAGGTGGCGCACTTCGTGACCGCGCTCGCCGCCGCCACCCGCTGGGCGCAGGCCAATCCGGCCGCGCGCGATCGCGGTGATGGAGCGAAACGCCTACCGCGACTACCTGGGCACGATCCGGGCCAGCGTGCCGGCCACCCTCAAGCTGCTGCGCGTCGGCCCGCTGAGCGCCGCCGCCTGGACTCGCTTCGGCAACTGGATGTACCACTCGGGCCTCCTGAAATCCCGCCCGGACGCCGCCGCCCTGGTCGCCCGCCCGTAGTGAATATTTGGTGCCTGGCACCGGTTATTCATGCGTACACTGGTGGCATGGCCGCCGAATCGCTCAAGGGCCAGCTTCTGATCGCGGCACCGGTGCTGATCGATCCGAACTTCCGGCGCAGCGTCGTCCTCATCATCGAGCACTCCGACGCGGGGGCGCTCGGGGTGGTGCTGAACCGGCCCACCGAGCTCCCTGTGGCCGACGCCGTGCCCGAGCTCGCCGACCTTGACGGCGGCCACGTGTTCGCCGGCGGCCCGGTGCAGCCGCAGGCGGTGATCGCGCTCGCCGAGTACTCCGGCTCGCCGCCCGAAGGGGCGGTATGCGGCCCGATCGCGCCCATCGGCATCGAGTCGGACATGGACTCGCTGGCCGAGCAGGTCACGCGCGTCCGCGTGTACGCCGGCTACTCGGGCTGGGGCGAGGGCCAGCTCGACGACGAGCTGCGCGAGGAGGCGTGGTTCCTCGAGCCGGCCCTGCCCGGTGACGTCTTCTGCGCCGACGCCGACCGGCTCTGGAACCACGTGCTCGAGCGCAAGGGCGGGCCCTACCGGCTGGTCGCGCGCATGCCCGACGATCCGGCCATGAACTAGTATCCCGGCGTTATGGCAACCGTCACCGCCGTACCGCTGCATCTCAGCTCGCCTCCCATGGAGGGCGGCGATGTCGCCCAGGCGCAGCGGTTGCTGCTGCACAACGCCTTCGGTACGTTCGACCCTGGCCAGATCGATGGTGTCTACGGCGAGCGCACGGCGGCGGCGGTCCGCCGGGCCAAGTACTGGCTCGGGTACCCCGAGCGCCAGATCGACGAGATCGCCTCGCCGGATCTGATCGGGATGCTCGCCGGCGGCGTCCCGCAGCCGCCCTCGTACAAGGCCGCGCACACGCGCAGGCTGCGCCGGGCGCAGAATGCCGGCCTCTGGAACTCGGCCTACGACGTCGCCATCTCGAACGTCGGCGAGCGCGAGACGCCCGCGGGCTCGCATCGGCTCGAGTGCACCGACTGGTACGGGGTGCCCGCGCCGTGGTCGGCCATCTTCGTGTCGTGGTGCTTCGCCCGGGCGGGCTCGACGGCGTTTCGGGCCGGTGCCCGCTACGCCTACGTGCCGCACATGCTGTGGGACGCACAGCGCAGCGACAACCAGCTCTCGATCACGCGCCGCCCGCTGGCGGGCGATCTGCCGATCTTCGACCTGGACGGCGACGGCATCGCCGACCACGTGGCCATGTTCGACGACTGGACCGGAGAGCCGGGCACCACGTTCTGCACGATCGAGGGCAACATCTCGACCACCGGCGAGCCCAACGGCGGCCGGATCGCACAGCTCGAGCGCCGCGCCGACCAGCGGGTGATGGCGTTCGTACACGTCCGCGGCTGAGCGCGGCTAGGCGATGTGCTTGAAGTAGCGCACGGCCGCGTCGCCGAGGTGCCGGGTCGAGCGGAGGTTGTAGCCCGCGGCAAGGCCGATGCCGAGCAGCGGAACCTCGCGCCCAAGCACCATCTGGACGCGGCGGCGGGCCAGCCGCCCCGACACCTGGATCGCAAGCCGACCCGAGATCCTCGAGGCCAGCCCGTCGGCCGCACTGCCGCGGAGCTCCTCGGGCCGGTAGATCTTCCCCAGCGCCTCGACCCCGCCGCCGCGCCGGAGCCTGACCGCCCCGACGTCGAGCCCGAGCACCATCAGCACGTCCAGGCGACGGCTGTCGTGATCGTCCAGCGGTCGCCCGTGCAGGTGCGCGGCCAGCAGGATCAGCTCGACCTGAGCTGCGGTCAGAAGCGAGATGTCCCCCAGCGCCGCGCCCACCTCCGCCACCGTGCCCGGGCCGGGGAGCACCGCCGGGATCGCACTGACGGCACCGGCGCCCGCCAGGTGCCATGAGCGCTGCCTCACCGCCATCTTGACCAGCCGGTCCGGGTCGGCCCCGGGGTGCGCCGCGGCGATCCGGTCTCCGGCCCTGGCGATCGCCGGCCCGCGCCGCTCGACGGCGGTGCGAATGGCCCAGTCGGTGATCGCGGCGATCCGGTCGGCGAGCGCGGCCAGCCCGAACGTTGACGAAAGGTCCATCGGGCAAGTGTATGGACCACGCCAGTGGGCCCCGGCCGAGTCACGAACCTCGGCCGGGGCCCACTGCGGCCGGCGTTAGTGCGCCGGCACGTGATCCCCGGCGGACGGAATGCCCGGGATCATCCGGCGCAGGGCCGGCAGCGCGAAGCGGTCGGCGGACAGCGCATAGACCGCGGCCGACGGACCGGTCAGGATCACGAACCCGAGGATGATCATCTCGGGGTTGAGGCCCGCACCCAGGGCACCCGCGAACATGAAGAGCGCGTTCAGCATGATGCCGAAGAACGCGGCCAGTCGCAGGAACAGGCCCAGGATCAGGCAGATCCCCACCGCCAGCTCACCGGTGACGACCAGGTAGCTGATCAGGTGTGCGTGGGGGATGAACACGTGCTGTGCCAGGTAGGCGTACCAGTGCGCAACCGCCGGGAACGGATCCTTGGCGGATGCGTGCGACTGAGCGATGGCACCCAGGAGGGTGCCCTTGACCTCGAGCACGCCGGCGTGCTGGGTGTACCAGCCGCTGGTGGCCTTCAGCCAACCGGCGTGCAGGAACTCCCACCCGACGTAGAGGCGGGCGGCCAGAAAGCCGACCGACCAGTCGGCGTCGAGACCGACGCGGCCAAGCGGGCCGGCGGCGCCGGCGATTGCGGTGACGAGCGCGACGACGGCCAGGATGGCGGCGCCCCATGCGAGCACGACCGGTTCGGTGCCGCCGCCGGTCAGACCGACGTTGTAGGCGACAAATGCGAGAAAGAGACCCAACGCGCCACGAAAGACACGTTCCCTGCCTGTGAGGGGAGCGGACACGGCTCCCACCTCCTTCGAGTGGTTTTCAGCTTCTGCACGTGACTATCGTTCGCGCCGGGGCAACGCACATCGGGGGTGGCGCTGAACCGCCGTTGCGGACACCCCGCAGCCCCCGCGGAAAGACCGCGACCGGGACGCCGCGCTAGCGCGAGCCGATGACCGCCCGCGCGGCCCGCGCCGCAATCAGCTCTTCGCGGGCGCGGATGACGGCGACGCGGACGGCGGAGCCCGCGGCGGCGACGTCGCAGTCGGGCGTCGCGGCCGCGTTCCGCTCCTGGTCGATCGCGATCCCGAGGAACGCCAGCCGCTCGCAGACACGCCCGCGCACGTGCACCGACCGCTCGCCGATCCCGGCCGTGAACACGAGCACGTCGATCCCGCCGGCGGCGGCCGCCATCGCGGCGACGGCGCCGGCCAGCCGGTGCACGTACACGTCCACGGCGAGTTCCGCCGCCGTGTCGCCCGCGGCGGCCTGGCGCTCGAGCTCGAGCATCAGCCCGTCTCCGCCGGCAAGGCCGCGCATGCCCGACTCCGTGTTCAGCGCGTGGTCGAGCGCATCGGCGTCCATGCCCGACCGCCGCAGCACCGCCACGAGCGCGCCGGGGTCGACCGTGCCCGACCGGGTCGCCATCGGGACGCCCTCGATCGGGGTGAAACCCATCGTGGTGTCGACGGAGCGGCCGTCGACGACCGCCGTCACCGAGCTGCCGCCGCCGAGATGGCACACCACCTGGCGCAGCGGCGCCGGCGGGCGGCCGACGACCGCGGGCGCGCGCTCGGCCGACCACGCCACGGAGAGCCCGTGGAAGCCGTACCGGCGCACCCCCCACTCCTCCCGCCAGCGCTCCGGTACGGCATAGGTGGTGGCCGCGGCCGGGATGGTGGCGTGAAACGCGGTGTCGAAGACCGCCACGTGGGGCAGCCCGGGAAACCGCAGCCTGGCGTCGTCGAGCTCGCGCAGCGCGAACGTGTTGTGCAGCGGCGCCAGCGACTGCAGCGCGTCCAGGTTCTCCCGCACGGCGTCGTCCACCAGCACCGGGTCGCGATATCCGGATCCGCCGTGGACGATGCGATGGGCCACGGCGTCGACGGCGGCCGGATCGACCCCGTCCAGCGACCGCAGCCGCTCCGACGCCGTCCCGGCGCCGACCAGGTAGAGCTTCAGGCTGGTCGAGCCGGCGTTGAAGACGAGGATCGCGCCCACGCCGTCAGTACGGCCACTTCCACTCGCTGATCTCGGCCGGATCGTCGCCGTGCTGGCGGGTCCAGGCCCGGCAGCGCAGGCGGGTATCGACCATCTCCTGGCGCAGGTCTGCCGCCCGCGTCCCGAGCCCCGGCACCCGATCGATGACGTCCATGACCAGGTGGAAGCGGTCGAGATCGTTCAGCATGACCATGTCGAACGGCGTGGTGGTGGTGCCCTCCTCGTTGTAGCCGCGCACGTGCAGGTTCACGTGGTTCGTGCGCCGGTAGGTCAGGCGGTGGATCAGGAGCGGGTAGCCGTGGTAGGCGAAGATCACCGGCCGGTCGGTGGTGAAGAGCGTGTCGAACTCCCGGTCGGAGAGCCCGTGCGGATGCTCGGAGTCCGGCTCGAGCCGCATCAGGTCGACGACGTTGACCACCCGGACGCGCAGGTCGGGCAGGCGCTCGCGCAGCACGGCGGCTGCGGCCAGTGTCTCGAGCGTGGGGACGTCGCCACAGCACGCGAGCACCACGTCGGGCTCGTTGTCGGCGTCGTTTGACGCCCACGGCCAGATGCCGACGCCGCGGGTGCAGTGGACGATGGCGTCGTCCATCGCCAGGTAGTTCAGCGCCGGCTGCTTGCCGGCAACGATCACGTTCACGTAGTTGCGGCTGCGCAGACAGTGGTCGGCCACCGAGAGCAGCGTGTTGGCGTCGGGCGGCAGGTAGACGCGGATGATCGCGGCCTTCTTGTTGACCACATGGTCGATGAAACCGGGATCCTGGTGCGAGAAGCCGTTGTGATCCTGGCGCCAGACGTGCGAGCTCAGCAGATAGTTGAGCGACGCGATCGGCCGCCGCCAGGGGATCTCACGACTCACCTTGAGCCACTTCGCGTGCTGGTTGAACATCGAGTCGACGATGTGGATGAAGGCCTCGTAGCAGTTGAAGAGGCCGTGCCGGCCGGTCAGCAGGTAGCCCTCGAGCCAGCCCTGGCACTGGTGCTCGGACAGCACCTCCATCACGCGGCCGTCCGGACTCAGGTGGTCGTCCCCGTCCCTGTTCTCGGCATCCCAGGCCCGGGTGGTGACGTCGAACACGGCGTCAAGCCGGTTCGACGCCGTCTCGTCGGGGCCGAACAGGCGAAACGTGTCCGGATTGCGCTCGATCACGTCGCGCAGGAAGCCGCCCAGCACCCGCGTCGCCTCGCTCGTCGTGACTCCGGGAGTCGGGACGTCGACGGCGTAGGTGCGAAAATCGGGCAGGTCGAGATCGCGCAGCAGGAGGCCGCCGTTTGCGTGCGGGTTCGCGCTCATCCGCCGCTCGCCGTGCGGCGCCAGCCGGTCGAGGTCGGCGATCACCGCTCCGGCTTCGTCGAACAGCTCCTCGGGCCGGTAGCTGCGCATCCACTCCTCGAGCAGGCGCAGATGCTCCGGGCTGTCGCGCACGCCCGCGAGCGGAACCTGATGGGCGCGCCAGGTGCCTTCGACCTGGACGCCGTCGACGCGCGCGGGCCCGGTCCAGCCCTTGGGGCTGCGCAGGACGATCATCGGCCAGGCCGGCCGGCCGCCGACGCCCCGCTCGCGGGCCGCCTGCTGGATCTGCGCAATCGCATCGAGCGCCCGGTCGACCGCGGCGGCGAAGTGCCGGTGGGCCTGCTCGTGATCGTCCGAGATCTCGATCTCGACCCACACCGGATTCCAGCCGCAGCCGCGCAGAAACGCGGTCAGCTCGTCGCCCGGGATGCGCGCGAGCACCGTCGGGTTGGCGATCTTGTAGCCGTTCAGGTGCAGGATCGGCAGGACCGCGCCGTCGTGGCGCGGATTCAGGAACTTGTTGCCGTGCCAGGCCGTGGCCAGCGGCCCGGTCTCGGCCTCGCCGTCGCCCACCACGCACGCGACGACCAGGTCGGGGTTGTCGAACGCCGCGCCGAACGCGTGCGAGAGCGAGTAGCCGAGCTCTCCGCCCTCGTGGATCGAGCCCGGCGTCTCGGGAGCGGCGTGGCTGGGGATCCCGCCCGGAAACGAGAACTGGCGAAACAGCGCGTGGAGGCCCGCCTCGTCGCGGGAGATGTGCGGGTAGACCTCGCTGTAGGTGCCCTCGAGGTAGGCGTTGGCGACGATCCCGGGGCCGCCGTGGCCCGGCCCGGTGATGTAGATGACGTTCAGGTCGCGCTGCAGGATGGCCCGGTTCAGGTGGGCATAGACCAGGTTGAGGCCCGGCACGGTGCCGAAGTGCCCGAGCAGGCGCGGCTTGATGTGCTCGCGTACGAGCGGCTCGCGCAGGAGCGGGTTTGCGAGCAGATAGATCTGCCCGACCGACAGGTAGTTCGCGGCCCGCCAGTAGGCGTCCAGCAGCCGCACATCCTCGGCTGACAGCTCTCGCTCCAACGGCTCGACTCTAGCCAGGTTCGCCCTCACCGGCCAATCGGAGCCAAACCGGATCGCCCTACCGTGCCCCGATGCCGTCGCGCAGACCGAACGCAATCACGCCGGGGATGGCGCTCCTGCCGCTGCGGTTGTTCCTGGGCGTCACCTTCGTCTACGCCGGCTACCAGAAGCTGTCCGACCCGGGCTTCCTCACGCCCGGATCCGCCACCTACATCGGCACGCAGCTGCACGCCTTCGCGAACGGCACGCCGGGCGGCTTCCTGCTGCGCTGGTTCGCGCTCCCCGAGCCGCGGGTCGCCGGGGTCGGGGTCGCGCTGGGCGAGATCGCGATCGGCCTGCTCACGACCTTCGGGCTGCTCACCCGCGCGGCCGCGGCGGCCGGGCTCGCACTGAATCTGGTGCTGTTCCTGACCGCGAGCTGGACGACCACTCCCTACTTTCTGGGCCCGGACATCGTCTTCTGCTTCGCCTGGCTGCCGCTCGTGCTGGTGGGAGCGGCCGACCAGCCGGCCGTCGACACGCTGCTCCTGGCGCGCCGATCCCAGGCGACCGAACGGCGCACCCGGCGCGGCGCCCACGTCTATGCCGCGGCCGTGCCGGATCCGCAGACGCGGCGGGCGGTTCTGAGCCGCGGGCTGGCGGCGGCGGGGGCCGCCACTCTGGCGATCGCCGGGATCGCCACCCTGCGGCGCGGATCTGCGCCGGCGGGGGAGACGGCATCCACGCTGCTCGCCTCGCCGAAGCACCACGCGTCGACCACACCGGATACGACGACAACGGGGACGACGGGCACGTCGGCGCAGACCGGGCCGCGGCTGCCGGCGGGCGCGGTCAAGGTCGGGTCGTCGTCCCAGCTACCGGTTGACGCGGCGGCGATCTACAAGGATCCGGGCACGGGCTCGCCGGACATCGTCATCCGCCACGCGAACCGGTCGCTGACGGCGTTCAGCGCCGTGTGCACCCACGCCGGCTGCACGGTCGACTTCCAGTCGGGCGTGATCTCCTGCCCCTGCCACGGGTCGGAGTTCGACGCCAACACGGGCGCCGTGCTGCGCGGACCGGCCGCCACGCCGCTTGCGGCCAAGCACGTGATCGAGCGGCGCGGGTCGATCTACGCCGTCTGACCCCGTTCAGGGGTGGAGCTTCCGGCCCTCGGCGAGCATGGCGACCAACGTTGCTATCCGGCGGTCGCGCGTCTCGGGCCGGCGCGCCTCCTGAATCCGGAACAGGATCGCGTAGCGGTTGTGGCTGTCGAGGGTGGCGAAGAACTCGCGCGCAGCCGCGTCATTCGCGAGCGCAGCCTGAAGGTCGGGCGGGACGGTCGCGGTGGAGTGGGAGTCGTAGGCCGCCTCCCAGCGGCCGTCGGCGCGTGCGCGCTCGATCTCGGCCAGGCCGGCCGGGGTCATCTCGCCCGACTCGATCAGCGCCTCCGCCCGGCCGCGGTTCCGCTTCGACCAGCGGCTGCGTTGCCTGCGCGGCGTGAACCGCTGCAGCCACGCGCGGTCGTCGAGCCTGTCCTTGCGGCCGTCGATCCAGCCGTAACAGAGGGCGACGTCGAGCGCCTCGGCGTAGGACACCGACCGGCCGCCGCCGTCCTTGCGGGCGATCGCGAGCCAGATGCCGGGCGACGAGGCGTGTTCGCGCTCGAGCCACGCGGCCCAGTCGGCGCGCGTCGCGAACGAGTGCACCGGCAGGTCGCGGCCCGCGCCGCCACCCGTCACGCGCCGTCCCCGGCGGCGCGGGCGGCGTCCGATGCGAGCAGGTCGCGGAGCTGCGGGGGGCTGATGTTGCCGCCGCTGCAGATGAGCGCGACCCGGGCGCCGGCGAGCCGGTTGCGCAGCGCCAGGGCGCCCGCAAGCGCCGCGGCTCCGGCGGGCTCGACGAGGTTGCTGGTGGCCGCGATCATGCGCAAGGTTGCAGCGCGCAGCTCGTCGTCGCTCACGAGCACGAAGTCGTCGAGCAGGCTCCACATGATGCGCTGCGGCAGCTCGAACGCGACCCTGGTCGCGAGCCCCTCGGCGAACGTCTCCATGCGGTCCTCGAGCAGCTCTCGCCCGGCCCACGAGCGCTGCGCGGCCGGCGCGGCGCTCGACTGGACGCCGATGACCGTGATCTGCGGCCTGATCGCCTTGGCGACGATGCACGCGCCGGCGGCGCCGCTGCCGCCTCCAACCGGCACGACGATCACGTCCAGGCCCGGTTCGTCCTCGAGCATCTCGAGCGTCGCGGTGCCGACCCCGGCGATCAGGTGTGGCTCGTTGCCGGAGTGGACGTAGCGGAGCCCGTCACGGGCCGCCAGCCGGGAACAGTGCTCGCGGGCCTCGTCGAAGTCGCGCCCGTGCACGACGATCTCGGCTGCCTGCGCCCGGATCGCGGCGAGCTTGAGCGGGTTTGCCCCCTCGGGCACGCAGATCGTCGCGGGGATGCCGAACAGGCGGGCGGCGTAGGCGATCGACTGGCCGTGGTTGCCGGTCGAGGCGGTGATCAGGCCGCGCGTGCGCTCGCCGGCGTCGAGCTGCGAGACCAGGTTGATGCCGCCGCGCACCTTGAACGCCGCGGTCGGGTTGTGGTTCTCGTGCTTGACCCACACGTCGGCGCCCACGAGCTCCGCGAGCAGCGGAGAGCGGCGAAACGGCGTGCGCGGCAGATGCGGCTCGATCCGGCGGCGGGCGGCGAGCACATCCGCCAGGTCGGGCGCATCGTCCGGGAGGTCGGCCACAGGGGCATGATCGCATGAGTACCATCGCCCGATGCGTTGGCTCGCAAAGTCGGCGGTGCAGAACGTGATCTCGGTGCTCCCGGGGAGCGTCGCGGTGAACGGCGTGCTGCAGCGCTACGGCACCGGCTCGGTGGTGATGACGCCGGAGCGGGTCGTCTCGCGGCTGGTGCGGATCGGCGGGCACCACGTCGAGCACCAGCGCCGGTTCGGGACGCGGCCGCTCGACCAGACGACCGTTGTCGAGGTCGGCACCGGCTTCGTGCCGCTCCTGCCGGTGGGCCTCTACCTCGCGGGTGTCGCCGCCGTGCACACCTACGACATCGCCCGCCTCTCGAACGCCGCCCGCACGGCGGATCTGCTCCAGCAGATCGTCGCCGCCGCCGACTCCGGGGCGCTCGAGCGTGAGTGCCCCTGGACGCTGCCCGACCGGCTCGCACACGTCCGTGCGATCGCGGCCGACCCGCCGATCGACCTCGACCCGCTGCTCGCGGCCATGCACATCACCTACCACGTCGGCGATGCCACCCGCTCCGGGCTCGACGCCGCCTCCGCGCACCTCTTCGTGACCAACAACGTGTTCGAGCACGTGCCCGCCGACGTGATCCGCGCTCTCCTGGCCGAGGCGCACCGCACCGGCGCTCCGGGCGCGCTCCTGAGCCACCACATCGACCTGCGCGACCACTACGCCAAGTTCGACCGCAAGCTGAGCGTCTACAACTCGCTGCGGTTCTCGTCCCGCCAGTGGCGCTATCTGAACAGCCGGATGGAGCCGCAGAACCGCCTGCGCCACTCCGACTTCCTGGGGATGATCGACGCGGCCGGGTTCGAGCTCCTGCTCGACGACTCCTACGCCGGCCCCGACGCCGCCTTCGCCGCGGTCCGCCCGGCGCCGGAGTTCCGCCGCTACGCCGACGACGACCTGCGGGTGATCGACATGTGGGTCGCAGCCCGCCGCCGCGACTGACTAGGGCAGCGGGGGCAGCGGGGTGCCCTGCATCTCGAGGCTCTCGCGCTCGGACTCGATCGCGGCGGAATCGAAGCGGAAGTACGACCGCGGCGGAAGCGGCCCCCAGGTGTTTGACGAGAACCGGTCGTCCGGGAACGTGCGCGGCTCGTGCTCCGGCTCGAGCTGCTCCATGTCGCAGTAGCACTCGACGAGCAGCGGCTCCTCGGTGATGCGGACGTACCCGCACATGTTCTGGGCGATGCCGTGCCGGACGGGGCCCCATGCGAGCCAGCGGCCGTGCTGGCCCAGGTTGTCGAAGAGCGAGCGCAGCGCGCCGAAGTCGACGTAGTCGAAGGCGATGTGGTGGAAGTGGGGCCGGCCCGTGTTCACCAGCGCCACCTGGTGATGCTCGGCGTTCACATGCAGCCAGGTGCCGGCCTCGCCGAGGTAGTCCGAGATCTCCATGCCCAGCACGTCGGTATGGAACCGCGTGACCGCCTCCATGTCGGCGGTGAGGCGGTTTATGTGCCCCAGCTTGCGCGGCCGCAGCGCGGGCAGGTCGGTGGTGGGGCGTGCGACCGCCGGGCGCCGGTCGGCCTCGGGCAGGTAGGCCACGAGGTGGTGCTCGAACCCCTCGGGGTCGGTCACCGACAGGTGGTCGCCGCGGTCGTGCCAGGCGTCCCAGTTGGAGGCCAGCCAGTCGCGGGCGACCTCGGGCGGCGAGCTGCGGCGAAGCTGCCAGGCGCAGTGGGCATAGCCGAGCTCGTCACCCGCGCCCGCGCGCACCAGCTCGAGCGAGTACGGCTCGAAGTCGCACGCCAGCGTCGCCCGCTCCGGCGAGAGCTCCCGCACCGTGAGCCCGAACTGGATGGCGTAGCGGCCGGCGGCCTCGGCGACGTCGCCGACCCGCAAGCAGACGTGATCGATCTTTCGAAGCCGAATCATGCGCGCGTACCGGCGCCCATGATAGATCGGCAATGATGCAGGACGTGAACGACACGCCGCTGGCACTGGGCGATGCCCGCCTCGAGACGCTCGAGCACGGCCTGGCCCTGATCCTCGAGTCGTGGCGCGGGTTCGACCACGCCCGGCCATACCAGCCGCCGATCACCGAGCGCACCCAGGCGCTCCTGGCGGAGGACCTGCCCGAGGCGGGCGTCGGCCCCCACGCCGCCCTGGACGAGGTCAGCGAGCTCCTCGACGAGAGCCTGGCCCAGGTGCGCCCGCGCTTCTTCGGCTACGTCGGGTCGTCGGGCCTCGAGCTGGGAGTGCTCGCCGACGCGCTGGCCGCCTCCCACGACATCAACCTGGCAGCAAGCGCGGCCGCGGCCGACCTCGTCGAGAAACAGACGCTGCGCTGGGTGGGCGACTTCGTCGGGTTTCCGGCCGCGTCGGGGGCGTTCACGAGTGGCGGGATGCTGTCCAACCTGACCGCGCTCACGGCCGCCCGGGAGCGCGCCCTGCCCGGAAGCCGCATCGACGGTTGCGACGGCCGCGGCGTCGTGTACACGAGCGTCGAGGCTCATTCGAGCGTCGAGCGGGCGGTCGAGGTGCTGGGCTTCGGACGGCGATCGCTGCGGGCGATCGAGATCGACTCGGCCCGCGGCATGCGCACCGATGTCCTGGCGGCCGCGCTCGAGCACGACATCGCCGGCGGACGGGTGCCGGTGGCGGTGATCGCCAGCGCAGGCACGACCCTGACGGGCGCGGTCGACCCGCTGCGGGCCATCGCCGATGTCTGCCGGCGCCACGGCGTGTGGCTGCACGTGGACGGCGCCTACGGGCTGCCGGCGGCGGCGACCCCGTCGGCCCGGCATCTGTTCGACGGGCTCGAGCTGGCCGACTCCGCGGCCCTCGACGGCCACAAGTGGCTGTTCGTCCCGAAGGCTTGCGGCGTGCTCCTCGTGCGCAACCGGGCCGACCTCGAGGCGGCGTTCTCGCACGACGCTCCCTACATCCCCGACATCGACCTGGTCGAGCACCCGGTCGACTGGACGCTCGAGTACTCGCGGCCGTTCCGGGCGCTCAAACTGTGGCTCGCGCTGCGGGCGCACGGCGCATCCGCGTTCCGCGACGCCATCGAGCACGACCTCGAGCTCGCCCGGATCGTGGCCGAGCGGGTGCGCGCCGCGGACGATCTCGAGCTGCTCGTCGAGCCGACCCTCTCGATCGTGCCCTTCCGCCGCATCCCCTCGCGGGGCGATGTCGACGAGCACAACCGCCGCCTCGTCCGCGCCCTGCAGGAGGACGGGCGGCTCTACGTGACGGGCGCGGTCGTCGACGGGCGGTGGTGCCTGCGGCCGTGCATCGTCAACTTCCGCACGACCGTCGAGGACGCGCACGCACTGGTCGACATCGCCCGCGAGGTCGGGCGTCGCATCGAATCCGAGTAGGCCTCACTGGCTGGGTGCGGTCCAGGGCGTGTGCCAGCCGCCGCGGCCGGCGGTCAGCCTGTCGGCCTCCGCAGGGCCCCATGTGCCCGGCTCGTAGGTGATCACCGGCGGCGGCGCGTCCAGGGCGGGCTGGACGATCCGCCACGTCTCCTCGACCGAGTCCTGCCGGGTGAAGTGGGTGCGGTCGCCGCGCAGGGCGGCGAACAGGAGCTCCTCGTAGGGCGTCGGCGTGACGGCGTCGGGATCGCCGAGCTCGACGTCGAGGTTGACGGTCTCGACGCCCGGCTTGCCGGTGCGCATCGACTGCAGCTGGATGCTCGTGCCGGGATGCGGGTCGATGCGCAGGATGTAGTGGTTGGGCTCGGGCCGGTGGCCGCCGCCGATGAAGCTGACCCGCGGCGGGTGCTTGAACACCACGCGCACCTCGGTCGCCCGCATCGGCAGGGCCTTGCCCGCCCGGATGTAGAACGGCACACCGGCCCAGCGCCAGTTGTCGATGTCGACGCGCATGGCGACGAACGTCTCGGTGTCCGAATCCGGCGCGACCCCCTCCACATCGCGGTAGCCGGCGTACTGGCCGCGCACCATATGGGCCGGGTCGAGGTCGGGTATGGCCGCAAAGACGTCGTGCTTGCGATCGTCGACGGCATCCGACCCGGCTCGCGCCGGTGGCTCCATCGCGACCAGGGCAAGCACCTGCAGGAGGTGGTTCTGGACGACGTCGCGCAGTGCGCCGACGGCGTCGTAGAAGCGCCCGCGGCCCTCGACGCCGAAGTTCTCCGCCATCGTCACCTGCACGCTGGCGACGTGGCTGCGGTTCCAGACGGGCTCGAGCAGCGAATTCGCGAACCGCAGATACAGGATGTCCTCGACCGGCATCTTGCCGAGGAAGTGGTCGATCCGGAAGAGCTGTGACTCGTCGATCAGCGCGTGCAGGTCGGCGTTCAGCCGGCGGGCGGACGCCAGGTCGTGGCCGAACGGCTTCTCGACGACCACCCGCGAGTTCTGCGTCAGGCCGGCGTCCGCGAGCCCCTTGACCACCATGGCAAACAGCGACGGCGGGATCTCGAGGTAGAACGTCGGGTGGGACGCGTTCTCGAGGGCCTTGGCAAGCCGCTGATACGTGTCGGCCTCGGCGAAGTCGCCGCGGATGTACGAGAGCCTGGCGGCGAGGCCCGCGAACACGGCCTCGTCAATCGTCGTGCCCGCCGCCTCGATCGAGTCGCGGGCGCGCCGGCGCAGATCGTCGTCGGACATGTCGTCCGCGGCGACGCCGACGATCGGGCACCCCAGGATCTCGCGCCGCTCGAGCAGGTAGAGCGCCTGGAAGGTCATCTTGCGGGCGAGGTCGCCGGTGATCCCGAAGATCACCAGCGCATCACCTTTGGCGGGGCGCGACACGGCGCCGTCAGCCTAGCCTCACGCGCCCCCCAACCGCCGCGATCAGCGGTCGCGCCACCCCGCCAGGAGCTCAGCCTCCCGCTCGGGCGTGAGCGCGTCGCCCCGCGGTGGTTCGGCCTCTCCGACCCAGCGCAGGGTGTCGGCCGCCGTATCGGCGATCGGCCGCACGTGCAGGCCGGCGGCGACGGCGCGCGACGTGTCCGAGCGCTGGAATCCGGCGTGATCGTGCCCGGGCGTCCACAGCGGGATCTCGGTCCACGGCTCGACGTCGCGCTCGAGCAGGAACTCCTCCGCGACCCATACCGTCTGCGACTCAACGCCACTCACCCGCCGGCAGGCGTCGACAACGCCCGCGAAGGTGAGCATGCCGGCGGGCGAGACCACGTCGAGGGTCGCGCAGGCGCCGCCCTCGAGCAGGTCGAGCGCGAACGCCGCCAGATCGCGGGCGTCGATCAGCTGGACGGGCTGGTCGGGGGGTGCGGGGGCGAGCACGTCGCCCCCCTCGGAGAGTCGGCGCGGCCAGTAGGTGAAGCGATCCGTGGGGTCGTGCGGGCCGACGATCAGGCCGGGCCGCAGGATCACCGCCCGCTCGGGAAATGCGGCCCAGACGGCGTGCTCGCAGAGCGCCTTGAGCGGGCCGTAGCTCTCGGCCGTGACCTCGTCCCGGGGTGCACCGGCGGGCAGCTCGGCCAGCGGCTCATCCTCGTTCATACCCGGGACGGAGTGATCGGCGTACACGCTGCGGCTCGAGACGAACAGGTAGCGCCCGGCGGCCCCGGCGAGCAGCTCCGCCGAGCGCTCGACATCGGCGGGAAGGTATCCGGAGGTGTCGACGACCGCATCGAAGCTCCGGCCGCGGAGTCCTTCGAGATTGCCGGAGCGCTGCCCGAGCACACGCTCGGCTTCGGGGAAGAGATCGGCGCCCGTCTGGCCGCGGTTGAAGAGCGTGACGTCGTGGTCGCGCTCGAGCGCGAGCTCAACCAGATGCCGCCCGGCGAAGGCGGTCCCTCCCAGCACGAGCAGCCGCATCGGCGCAGTATATGCAACCTTCTAGTTGCGAGTTCGGGTGAGGGGTGGAGCAGCGCGTGCCCCACCCCTCGGCGCCCGGCCGGTCAGAGCGGCAGCACACCTCCGACGACCGGCAGAACGGTGATCCGGCCGCCGCACGCCCTGGCCGGAGACGGGAACTTGGCCGTCATCGCCTGGTAGTCGTTGGGCGGCCACACCAGGGCCGCCCGCGCGGCGGGACACGTCTCCGTGCCGCGGGGCACGTCGGAGTACCTGGCGTAGAACGACGCCCGGCCTCCGGAACGCACCAGCACCGTGAACGCGGTTGCGGGCGTGCGGAGAACGCGAGTCTGCATCGGTCGCCCGTACTTGTTGACGAGACTCATGCCCGGGTAGCCGAAGAACGAACAGGTCGCCGTGCCGACGTTCCAGAAGATGTAGCGCACGCGCGTCGTGCCGGCCGCCTCGCTCGACTGTGGCGGCGGCAGCCGCAGGTTCCGGAACAGGCAGCGTGGCGCCGAGCCCGTGGTCTGCGCACCCAGCGTATGGGCGGCGGCGGCGCCTGTGCCACACGCCGCCACGACGGCCACCGCCACCATGGCCACCCCACCCGTCGATCGTCTGCTCATGAATCCACGCACATGTGCCTCCTCCGGTAGTTGCCTGTCCCATTCACCGTAGGGAGCTCGAACGGCGGCGAGGTTACGAATGCGAGCCGGATCTTCAACGCCAAACGTTCGGGGACTGTCCCCGGTTTCAGGGCTCGGAAACGGCGATTGAACCGGCCGGTGCTACCATGGCTGGCGAGCGCCCAAGCCCTCGGCGTGGTCTGCTGACTCCAGCCTTCCGGTCGGTCTGTTCGTGCGACTGGGGGGAAGATCATGATGGAGCGGCACCAGCCGAACTCGCCGGCCGTGGCCTCGCCGCACTCCCCGGATGTGCCCGTGCAGCCATCCCTGCGGCGATAGACGGAAAGGAGCGTTCGCCATGCTCATCGACATCCTGATTGTCCTGGCCATCATCGCGGTGGCCCTGTACATCATGCGCGGCAGGTTCAGCAGAACCTGATCGGCGCACACCGAAGCTCCGAATGGAGACCGAAGCGGCCGCCCCCGCGGCCGCTTCGCGTTTCCGCTGCCAGGTCGCATGACACGTGACGCCGCGCCCCAGTACGCCACCCACCGGACGGAGCGCGCCGTGGTTCGGCGTACACCAGTGGTGCGAGGGATGACAGCGATCGTGGTGGTGGGTGCGTTGCTGGCGGCAGCCTGTCTGGGGGCGTCGTCGGCCACAACGCATTCCGGCGCACCTCACCGGCCCGGGTTCACGTTCGTGCGTCAGGCCGGATGGCATACCGCCACCACGGGCACCGGCGTCAAGGTGCCGGAAGCCGCGACCGCCTGGGCGACCACCCTCCCGGCCCACGGCGCCTCAGCCGAGGACCCGTGGACGACGCTCATCCCACGCCTGCGGAGCCACCCACGCCGGGTCGCCGTGGTCGCGATCATCTACGGCCGCGCCCGCACCACGACGTCCCGTCGCCTGCTGCGCGAGTTCCCGGTCCGCCATCTCCCGCTTCGGCTGCGCGACGCCGCCGTCCAGCACGCCTGGGAGGGGATGCCCGGCCGAGACGTGGTGCAGCTCCTGCTCACCGCCCGCATCCACGGATACCTCGTCCAGCTCGACGGCTATTTCGGCACCCAGCACCCGACCGCAGGCCAGATCGCGGCCGCACAACGCGAGGTCGACCGCCTCACCATCCCCGCCCGCCCGCATCAGGGCTAGCAGCCGTCGCGCGGGATGCGTTCCCGCCATGTGCGACTCTGGAACGGCAGTCCGTTCCGCGTCACCTCGAGGTCGAGCTCCACCACGAACTCCGCCTCGGTGCAGGTGAACCGACCACTCGCCTCGGCGACCACATCGGCCCCGGCTCGGCTCACGGCAAAGCGCGTCCGCCCCTCCACCCGGGCCGACAGCGGATCGTCGTCGCGGACTCCGGTCGAGTAGACGTGGCCCTCCTCGCACCGCAGGCTCTCGTCCGGAAACTCGAACGCCGACCAGTCAGCGGCCTCGATCCCCGCCGCACCGGTCTTCGGGTCATGCACGATCTCCCACCGGGACGGGCGGTCGGTGGCCACTCCCCCGGTCCATGTCACCGGCACCACGTCGGTCGCGGCCGCGTAGGGCTCGGCATCCTCGGGCAGGCCGGGCAACACGAGTTCGACCGCGGTCGTCACATCCACGGGCTCGAGCCGCGGCAGCGGCCATAGACACGGCCAGTCGTTGGCGGCGACCGCGACCCGGATCCGGTGTCCGGGCCGAAACCTCCAGCCGGTCGCCATCAGATCGAGCTCGACAGCCGCCTGGCCGGCACACGCCAGGTTGACCGCACCGCGGGTCACGGGCTGCGATTCGCCGCCGGGCGCGACGTCGTTCAACTTGACCGACACGATCGCACGCGGGCCGGGATGGGCGAGCCGAAACCGCACCCTGGGCTGCCCCAGCACCGCCACCGGACGGGTCAGCGGCGTGCTGTCGAAACAGGCGCTCCGAGCCTCGTCCATGCGCTGATCCCCGAAGAGGCCGCTGTCGGGCGGCGGCGGGCACCAGTTGCCGGTGGCCAGGCCGACGGTCGCCGAGGCGGCCGCGGTCTGCGGCGATCCGAGCGTCAGCACCGTCTGGGACGTCGATCCCGGCCACGACTCGCTCGCGATCCACTCGCCCGACACCCGCTCCGGGGCCGCCGCGGGCGAGTCGTGCTCCTCGATGAACACCACCGCCCGGGGTCGCCCAACGGTCGCCGGGGCGGCCTCGGGCTCGAGGTGGGTGCGAAAGAACTGGATCAGCTCACGCATGAACGGGTACACGGGCCCGGGCACACCACGATCGGGGGCGACGTGCGTCCATGGCCCGGCCAGGAGCTGCCATGGGCTCCGCAGCCGCTGCGCCATCCGGAGGCCCGCCGTGCGGTAGCCGTCGTGCCAGCCCGAGACGATGAAGACGGGACACTCGATCCGCTCGTAGTCCGGCCGCAGCGACCCGTTTCGCCAGTACGGGCCGTCGTGCTGCTCGGTCAGCCACCACACGACCCACGCCGGGGTGGAATCGATCCGCTCGCGCCAGCGCCGATCGAACTCCGGCCCCTCGCCGTCACCCGGCGGGAGCGCGTTCATGCCGACCATGCGGATCGGGTAGTTGCCGAGCTCGAACGCCGCCACCGCGCCGCCGTCGAAGTGCATGTCATCGCTGAACCGGTCGTCGGTGGCGTACACCGGAGCGATCGCCCGCAGCGCGGGCGGCCGGCGAGCCGCGAGCTGGATGCACGAGAACCCGCCGTAGGACTTCCCCCACGAGCCCACGTTGCCGTTGCACCACTCCTGGCGCGAGATCCACTCGACCACCTCGACCCCGTCGAGCTGCTCGGCCTCGGTGTACTCGTCGACCGCCACACCCTCGGAGCTCCCCGTCCCGCGGACGTCCAGGCGGACACACACGAACCCGGCCCCGACCAGCACGAGGTTCTGGCCGCGATCCTGCAGCGCCCGCAGGTCATCCTTGCGGTACGGGATGTGCTCGAGGATTGCGCCAAACCGTCCCGGGCGGTCCGGCCGGTAGACGTCGGCCGACAGGTGCACGCCGTCCCGCATGCGAATGCGGACGTCCCGCTCGAGCACGATCCGACCGCCGGCCGCTGCCAGATGGGTCAGACGCCCCGGCGTGGGATCCGCTCCTTCCACCGGCGCTCGGCAAACGGCGCTCCGTCGGCCTTGACGCGCAGCGTCAGGTCGACCAGAAACGCGTCGGCCGTCGCCCGGAACCGCGACTCGGCGTGCACGTCGGCCTCGAGCCCGGGCCGCTTCAGGTGGTAGCGCCAGTTGCCCCTGACCGTCGCGGAGAGCGGATCGTCGTCGCCCGTCATCGCCCAGCGGCTGCCGGACTCGGTCACCGACCAGCCCTCGTCCGGGATCGCGTCGTGGGCGCGCATCGCGGTCACGATCCCGGCGCGGCCGGTGAGCACGTCGGTCACGACATCCCACCGCGTCCGGCCGCTGGTCTCGGCGCCGGGCTGGGCGATCTCGACGAGGGGGCCGTCCGCGGGCTCGAACGCCACCGCGTCGGCGGGCAGGCCGGGCAGCTCCAGCTCCACCGCGGAGAGGACCTCGAGCGGCGCGACCGCCGGCAGGGGCCACAGGTTCGGCCAGTCGGCGACCGCCACCGCAACCCGGATCCGGTGCCCGGTCGGAAACCGCCACCCGGCCGCCATCAGCGGCAGTTCGAGCGTCGTCTCGCCGGCCAGCTCGAGGTTCACGGCGGCCGTCGTGACCGGCTGCGACGAGCCGTCCGGAGCAACGTTGTGGAGCTTGACCGACACGAGCGTGCGGGGACCGGGATGGCGCAGACGGACGCGCACGACCGGCTCCCCAAAGAGCACCACGGCCTCGGTCAGGGGGTCGCCGTCGAAGGTTGCACTCAACGCGTCGTCGCGCGACTGGTCCAGGAACTGGCCGGTCGCGGGCGGCGGCGGGCACCACTGTCCGGTCATGATCCCCGTGGTCGCCCGGGCCGGTGCCACCGCGGGCCCTCCCAGCGTCAGCCGCGTGCGCGGAACCCCCTCGGGCCACCGCTCCGACGCCAGCCACTCGCCCGAGACGACGGCCTGCGGTCGCACCGGCGTGTCGGGGCTGCCGATGAAGAACAGCGACCGCGGCCGCTCCGGCGCCGGCTGCGCATCGGACTCGCCCAGGTGGCGGTGGAAGAACCGGGCCATCTCGGCCAGGAACGGGTAGCGCGGCCCCGGGACGCCGCGATCGGGCAGCTTGTGTGCCCACGGCCCGGCGAGCAGCTGCCAGGGCGCATCGAGGTTGCGTGCCATCCGCAGCGCCGCCGTGCGGTAGCCGTCACGCCAGCCGGCACAGATCAGGACGGGGCAGACGATCCGTCCGTAGTCGGGCCGCAGCGAGCCGTTGCGCCAGTACGGCCCGTCGTGCTGCTCGCGGATCCAGTCGACCAGCCACGCCGGGGTCTCCTCGATCCGCCGGCGCCAGTTGCGGTCGAACTCGTCGTCGCGGCGGCCGAGGGGCGGGAGCGCGTTCATCGCGATCATCTCCGTCGGATAGCCGGGCAGGCTGCTGGCGTTGAGCGCACCGCCGTGGAAGTGCATGTCGTCGGTGTAGCGGTCGTCGGTGGCATACACGGGCGCGATCGCCCGCAGGGCCGGCGGCCGCAGCGCCGCGAGCTGGATGCAGCTGAACCCACCGTAGGACACGCCCCAGGAGGCCACCGCGCCGGTGCACCACTCCTGCTCCGCCATCCACGCGACGACGTCGTAGCCGTCGTGCTGCTCGGTCTCGGTGTACTCGTCCACCGCCACCCCCTGGGAACTGCCGGTGCCGCGGACATCCAGGCGCACGCATGCGAATCCGGCATCCACGAGGAACGTGTTCTGCGACCGGTCTTCGATTGCCCGCAGGTCGTCCTTGCGGTAGGGGATATGCTCCAGGATCGCCGGGAACCTGCCCGGCCGATTGGGGCGGTACACGTCCACCGAGAGCCGGACTCCGTCCCGCACGATCACGCCGATGTCCCGTTCCAGAATGACATTTCCGTCGTCCAGCGTGAGTGGCGTTGAGCCCTTCATGGGCGGCGAGGCTAGCACCTCTTCAGCGTGGCTGCAGGTTCTGCACTACTTCAGTGGGAAATGCCGGTACGCTGCCGCCTCAACGCTCGTGCCCCACACCAGCGTCGTTCCCAATTTCTGGAGGTACATGCCGTGAACACCAAGGAATATCCGGCAATCGATCCCCTCACGCGCGGGACGCTGCTCCGCCGCGCAGGGGCCGGCGCGCTCGGCGTGTCGGCGGCGTCGCTGCTCGCGGCGTGCGGCAGTTCGAGCTCCTCCGGCTCGTCGGCAGGCGGCTCCACGTCCGAGGCGATCACCGGTCAGGCGATCCTCGCCAACTACCCCGGCTGGATCGGCAAGCACAACCTCGCCGACTTCGCCAAGAAGTATCCCGGGGCCTCGATCAAGATGATCTCGAATGCGACGTCGAGCAGTGCCGAGGTGGTGCTGCAGTTCAAGAGCAAGGACTACGACTTCCTGCTTGCAGACACGAGCGATGCGGGTCAGGCTTCGGCCGCGAAGCTGGTCAGCGAGCTCGACTGGTCGAAGATCCCGAACGCCAAGAACATCTCCCAGCAGTTCCGCACGTCGTATCCGTGGGGCCTTCCCACCGACTACGGCAAGGTCGGCATCGCTTACCGGCCCGACCTGGTGGGCGGCGCAACCATCACGAGCTGGCACGACCTCTGGGAGCTGATCCCGAAGTACTCCGGCCAGACGATCTTCATCGACCTCGAACGTGACTGCATGGGCTCGACGTGCAAGTACCTGGGCTACTCGTCGAACACCACCGACCCCGATCAGCTGAAGAAGGTGCAGGACGCGGTCGTGAGCGTCAAGCCGCACCTGCAGGCATTCCTGAACACGAACGTCGGCGCGGGGCTCGTCAACGGGTCGGTCGCGATGGCGATGGACTGGGACTACGACGTCGCCCTGCTGCAGCAGAAGAACGACAAGATCAAGTGGGTGCTCCCGGAAGAGGGCGTGCACGCATACCTGGAGGGGTTCACCGCGGTGCTGAACACGAGCAAGATCGCGGTGATCCAGGCGTTCCTGAACTTCCTCGCCGAGCCGGTCCAGTACGCCGACTTCGTCAACACCACCGGGACGGCCTACGTGATGCCTGCGGCGACGCCGCTGATCCTGAAGACCATCTCCCAAAACCCGGTGCTGGTTCCGACCAAGGAAGTGCTCGCGAAGACCGAGTTCGACAAGTATCTGGGTGCCGCCGGCGCAACCCTCTGGTCGAACACGTGGACAGCGATCAAGGCAGCGTAGCCATCGAGCATCTGGCGGCGCCACCGTCTCGGGCTCCGAGGTGGCGCCGCCCCAACTCGGGCCGGTTGGCGCGCCTCGCGCTGCTCGCCCCCACGCTGCTGATCACCACGATCTGTTTCGTGGTGCCGCTCGGTCTGATCGCCCTCTACTCGTTCGGATCGGTCAACCAGGTCGATTTCAACGTCTTCTTCGGCTGGACGACGGGGAACTACCGCGCGTTCACGTCAGACCTGTACCTGCACACGCTCGCGCGCAGCGTGGTGCTCTCGCTCTCGACCACGCTCGTGTGCGCCGTGATCGGATTCACCTTCGCGTACTTCATCAGCCGCCAGCCCCCGAAGGCGCAGCGCCTGCTGCTCGTCGCGGTCATCGTGCCGTTCTGGACCAGCTTCATCGTCCGCACGTACTCATGGGTCGACCTGCTCCAGAACCTGGGGCCGATCGACCGGTTCGCACGCACGCTTGGCCTGCACGGACACATCGACATCCTGTACACGCCGTACTCGATCGCAATCGGGATCCTGTACTCGTACCTGCCGCTGATGATCCTGCCGATCTACGTATCGCTCGAGCGCATCGACCCGGCGCTGTTCGACGCGGCCGAGGATCTGGGGGCGACTCCGTGGCGCCAGTTTCGCCGGGTTGTGCTGCCGCTCGCCGTACCCGGGCTGATCGCCGGCATCATCATCGTCGGCGTGCCCGCACTCGGCGAGTACGTGATCCCGGAGATCCTGGGCGGCGGTAAGACGCTCATGGCCGGGAACATCCTCGCGGACCAGTTCCTCGAGACCGGCAACTACCCGTTCGGCTCCGCGCTGGCCGTGAGCATCATGGTCGTGCTGATGGTGCTCCTGTTCCTGCTGCGCCGTGCCCAACCCGCGACGGACACGCAGTGAGCATCCGCCGCCATCCCTTCGCCGCCGGTCTCAGCCTGCTCGTGCTGCTGTTCATGTGGGTGCCGCTGATCGTCGTCGCCGTGAACTCGTTCAACCAGCAGACCATCATGGCCGGCTGGGGCGGGTTCACGACACACTGGTACAGCCTGGCGCTGCACGACCAGAACGTGCGCACCGGACTGCGCACGACGCTCTACATCGCGGTCTCCTCTTCGCTGCTCTCGCTCGTGATCGCGGTGTCGGGCGCGCTCTGGTGGCGGCGGGCATCGCCGAAGGCCCGGGCGGTGTACGACGGGATGATCTACGCCCGCATCATCCTGCCCGAGGTGGTGTCGGCGACCGCGCTCTTCTTCCTCTTCCTGAAGATTCACTTCACGCTCGGGCTGACCGCGATCGTCATCGGCCACACGGTCTGGAACTCGGCCTATGCCGCGATCATCGTGCAGGCCCGCATGGCCGGGCTCGACCCGGCGCTCGAGGAGGCCGCGGCCGACCTGGGGGCGACCCCGTGGCGCACGTTCCGGCGCGTGACGCTCTCGGCCCTGATGCCGGCCATCATCGCCGCGGGCCTGCTGGCGTTCACGTTCTCGTTCGACGACGTGGTCACGTCGGTGTTCCTGCAGGGGGCGTCCAACACGCCGCTTCCGGTGGTCATCCTGGGGATGATCCGCTTCCGCATCACACCGGAGATCAACGCGATCGGCCTGCTCGTCATGCTCTTCACCGTCACCCTGATGAGCGTCGCCGTGCTCATCTATGCCACCGCCGGCTCGCTCGGGCGTTCCGGGCGCAGGGGCAACATGCTCGACATCTACCGGGGACGATGAGCGACGCCGCCGTCGACATCACGGGAGTCGAGAAGCGCTTCGGCGACCTGGTCGCGGTGCGCAACCTCGACCTGCGCATCGAGCGCGGCGAGTTCTTCTCGATCATCGGCCCGTCGGGCTGCGGCAAGACGACCACGCTGCGCATGATCGCCGGGTTCGAGGACCCGACCGCCGGCCGGATCAGCGTGGGCGGCCGGGACATGACCGGTGTGCGCCCCTACCGGCGGCCGGTCAACACCGTGTTTCAGAGCTACGCGCTGTTCCCGCACCTCGACGTGTTCGAGAACGTGGCCTTCGGCCTGCGCGAGGCAAAGGTCGGCAAGGCCGAGGTGCGGTCCCGGGTCGGCGAGGCGGTCAGCCTGGTACAGCTCGAGGGCCGCGAGCGCTCGCGGCCACGGCAGCTCTCGGGCGGTCAGCAGCAGCGGGTTGCGCTCGCCCGGGCGCTCGTGAACCGGCCCGAGGTGCTGCTCCTGGACGAGCCCCTGGGGGCGCTCGACCTCAAGCTGCGCACCGACATGCAGAGCCAGCTCAAGGATCTCCAGCGCTCGGTCGGCGTGACGTTCTGTTACGTCACCCATGATCAGGGCGAGGCGTTCTCGATGTCCGATCGGGTGGCCGTGATGAACCTGGGGCTGCTCGAACAGGTGGGCACGCCCGAGGACATCTACCACCGGCCCGCGTCCGCCTTCGTGGCCGACTTCGTCGGCACTGCCAACCGGTTCGCCGGGCGGATCGAGAGCGCAGACGGCGAGCGGTACACGGTCGCGATCGACGGCGTCGGCGTCCGCGGCGTTCGCGGCCCGGAGGGGCTCACGAACGGCTCCGCCGTGCTCGTGCTGGTGCGGCCGGAGAACCTGCGGCTGGGCGAGCACTCCGGCGATGGCAGGGCGGGTCTCGATGCCAGCGTCGTCGACGCGGCCTTCCTCGGCGCCGAGCGGACGGTGCGGCTCCACTCGCCCGTGCTGGGCGACCTGACCGCAGCGGCGCGTGGCGCCGGCCCGGCGCCGGAGCGCGGCGCGCGGGTGGGGCTGTCGTGGTCGGACGACGATGCCTGGCTGATCCCGCCGGCTCAGCCGGGGCCGTAGCGGCATCCCGTATACCCTTGACCGGTCGCCGTTCGACTATCCCAGGAGCAGCTCGCGGCGGTCGCCGAGATCGACGCGTGGCTCGACGATCCCCGCGACCGGGTGTTTCGGCTGTTCGGTGCGGCCGGCGTCGGCAAGACGACCACGGCACGAGAGGTGATGGAGCGCCACCCGGGAGGGCTGCAGTGCGCCTTCTCCGGGAAGGCCGCGTACAACCTCGGGGTCAAGACGGGCCATCCCGCACAGACGCTGCACTCCGCGATCTACCGGCCCGAAAAGTGTCCGGGCGGACGGTCGGGCGCGCACTGCCAGCACGGCTCCGACCGGTCGCACGTGGTCTTCGTCCGCAACCGGGGCGGAGCCCTCAGCCAGGCGAGGTACCTGATCCTGGACGAGTGCTCGATGGTCAACGAGACGGTCGGGCGAGACGCGGAGAGCTTCGGCAAGCCGATCCTTGTTCTGGGCGACCCCTACCAGCTTCCGCCGCCGGAGGGCTGCGGCCACTTCACGAACCAGACGCCCGACGTGCTCCTCGAGGAGGTCCACAGGCACCAGGACGACGGCGGCATCGTCGACCTGGCCACCAGGATCCGCCTGGGCGAGAGCATCGCGGGCCACCCGTTCATCATTGACGACCCCGCCAACCTCGAGCCGGACATCGTGGTGTGCGGGACGAACGACCTGCGGGCGCGGATCAACGGGTTCAGACGCCAGTCCGACGGCGTGGAGCCTGGAACGCTCCCCCGCCCGGGCGAGCCGCTCATCTGCTTGCAGAACACGCCTGATCTCGGCCTTCTGAACGGCCAGATCCTCGAGGTCGTCGACGCCGAGGCGACCACGGACGGGAAGTACGTCGTCACGCTCAACGACCCGTGGAACGACGTCCGGTACACGGTGCCGGCCCGCACCGCTGACCTGAACAGGCGGGCCCTGGTCGGCATGGACGACTACACGCCCACGGTCGCGCGTCTCTCCTTCGCCTATGCGATCACCTGCCACAAGGCTGCCGGGTCGGAGTGGGACAGCGTCCTCGTGATGGACAATTGGCGTTGGGACGACCACGACCGCTGGCTCTACACAGCCGTCACGCGCGCGTCGAAAGAGGTCAGGGTGTTCCCGTGCTGAGCAGCGCCTCCTCCACCCGTGGGTGAGCGCGACCCAGCCCCAGACCTCAGACAGACCTTCCGAGGCCGAAGCAGCAGAGGGATCGGCGCACCCGCGCCGATCCCTCGTATCGGGGCGCCGAGATTCGAACTCGGGACCTCACCGACCCGAACGGTGCGCGCTACCAGGCTGCGCCACGCCCCGGATGAGGCGGGATTATCGCACAGGCGGTGGACCCGACCGCCCGCTGGCATGAGCCGCATCGCGGCGGGCGCAGTAGGCGTCGAAGGCCATCATCCGCCGCAACCAGCGCTGCTGTGCGTCGATCTCGATGTCGTACAGGAGCCGGTCGACCTCGAAGATCTCGACGGCCCGATCGACCTGGGCGAGGATCCGGTGCCGCAGGCCGCCCGTCGGCGGGCGCTCGAAGGCCTCCCGGCGCAGGGGCTGTGACCGCGGCGGCAGGTGCCCGGCCAGGCGACGCTCGAGCGAGATGCGCTGCTCCATCCACGGAAGCATTGCGCACCGGCGCTCGACGCCGCAACGGGTGGGGTGGGCGGACTACCCACCTGGGGGGGTACGGTACGCGGATGGCCGGCCGGGACGAGATCGTCGCATTCGCCGACGGATTGCTGCAGGCCGACGCCTATCCCGACCACCTCCCGGTGGGCCTGCAGGTCACCGGCGCGCCCGAGGTGACCCGGATCGCGACCGGCGTCAGCGCCTCGCTCGAGCTGTTCCGGCGGGCGGCCGACGCCGGCGCGCAGATGCTGATCGTCCACCACGGCCTGTTCTGGGACGGCGACCCGCGCCGCATCGGCGCGCGTGAGCGGGCGCGCCTGGCGACCCTGTTCGAGGCCGATCTGTCGCTGGTCGCGTACCACCTGGCGCTGGACGCACACCCGGACGTCGGCAACAACGTGCTTCTGTGCCGGTTGCTCGGCCTGGACGACCTCGAGGATTTCGGCACCGTCGGAGCCCGCACCATCGGCTTCATCGGCCGGTCGGAGCCGCCGATCCCGCTCGACGAGCTGGTCGCGCGGGTGCGCCGCGAGGTGTCGCCGAAGCCGCTCGTGTTCGCCGAGGGGCCCGAAACGATCGCGCGGGTTGCGATCATCAGCGGCGCGGCCGCCGGAGAGCTCTCGGCCGCCGCCGACGCGGGCGCCGACTGCTTCATCACCGGGGAGCCGCGCGAGCCCGCGATGGATCAGGCGCGCGAGGCGGGGATCCACTTCATCGCCGCCGGCCACTACGCCACCGAGGTCTTCGGCGTCCGCGTCCTGGGCGACCTGATCGCGGGCCGGTTCGGGGTCGAGCACGTCTTCATCGACCTCCCGAATCCCATCTGAGCGAGTCTGCGGCGATTGACTGCGTCCGCTCACATCGCTACAGTTTGGGCATGGATGTCTGCGAGGAGCGCGCCTAAGTTGCCTGGCTTTCGCGCAACCAAGGAGCAGCATCTCTGAGGCCCACCGAGCATTGCGCCCGGTGGGTTTTTTCAATTCCCGGAGACGAAAAGGGGCAGGTATATGGCCAATCACCTGACGCCGGATGAGTTGTCCAAAGAGTTCGGAATGAAGCGCGAGGACATCATCCGACTCTGCCACGAGCAGTCCGTTCCGATCTACCACGGCAAGATCGACAAGAGCCTCTTCCAGGCTGTCCGCGAGGAGCTCACGCTCGCGCGGTAGTCCCCGCGGGAGCAGCCGCCCCCGCCCGTAGTATCCAGATTTGTGAGGGCGTCCCGCCTCATCGTCGCCGCCTGCGTACTGCTTCTGGCCGCTCCGTCAGCAGCAGGTGCGAGCGTGCTCGACCGCCGGATCGAGCACATGGTGGCCGTCTCGGGGTTCTCGCACGCCCGCACGGGCATCGTCGTCTACGACCGCGGCCATGGCCGCTTCCTGGCCGTCTACCACGGCCGGCTCGAGATGCACCCGGCCTCGAACGTGAAGCTCACGACGAGCGCCGCGGTGCTGGCGCGCCTTGGCCTCGCGACCAGGCTCTCGACCAGGGTGCTCGCGACCGGGACACTCACCGGCGGAACGCTGCACGGCAGGCTCTGGCTCGTCGGCGGCGGCGACCCGTCGTTCTCGACGCTGCCGTTCTCGCGGCTCGCATTTGCAGGATCGTCGAGCCTCGTGCACACGCTGGCGGCCGCCGTGCGGGCGGCGGGCATACGCCGCGTCACCGACGGTGTGTACGGCGACGAGAGCGCGTTTGACTCGATCCGGCGCGGGCCGCTCTGGAAGAACGATTCGTACCTGGACTGCCCGCCGCTCTCGGCGCTCACGGTCAACGAGGGCTACCTTAGCTTCGACTCGCTCGCGACGACCTCTGACCAGGCGCTCAATGCCGCTCAGCAGTTCGTGCGGGCGCTTCAGCGCCAGCACGTCGCCGTCGGCCAGGGCGCGCACACGGGCGTCCACCCGGCGTCGGCGCAGCCCGTGGCGGCCGAGCCCTCGCCGACGATGCACAGGCTCGTGTTCGAGATGGACCAGGTCTCCGACAACTTCTTCGCCGAGACGCTTACCAAGGACCTCGCGGTCCGAGCCGGGGTGCTCGGCAGCACGCGCGCAGGCACGACGATCACCCGGCACTACCTGCAGGGCCTCGGCGTCAACCTGTCGGGCGCGAGGCTGTTCGACGGCTCGGGACTGTCCAAGGGCGACCGCCTGTCGGCCCGCCAGGTGGTGGGCATCCTGCGCCGGGCGGCGGGCCAGCCGTACGGCTGGTTCTACCGGCACGCGCTGCCGCTGGCCGGCGTCAGCGGCACCCTCTACAACCGCATGACGTCCGGGCCGGCCTACCGGAACGCGCTGGCCAAGACCGGCACCCTGGACGGCGCCTCCGCGCTCTCGGGCTACGTCACCACGCGCAACGGCCATCACCTGGTGTTCTCGATCCTGATGAACCAGCACCACATCGACGTGGGCGCCGCGCACGTGCTGCAGGACCGGATCGTGCAGCTCCTGGCCGGCTCGTCACCCTCCTCGTAAGAGCTGCTCCAGCTCCGCCTCGGAGATCACCGCCACGCCCAACTGCTCGGCCTTGGCCCGCTTCGAGCCGCCCCCGGCACCGGCCAGCAGGTAGTCGGTGCTCGCCGAGACGGTGTTGGTCACCTTGGCCCCAAGCCCCGCCAGGTGCTCGGCGATGCCCTCGCGCGAGAAGCCGTCCAGGGTCCCGGTGACGACAAACGTCTTTCCGGCGAGGGGGCCGGCGGGAGCCTGGGTGCGCTTCGGCCCCTCCATCCGCAGACCGGCGGCGGCCAGCGCGTCGACGATCTCGGCGTGCTCGGGATCGAGGAACCAGCCCGCGACCTGCTCGGCGATCACCGGCCCCACCCCCTCCACCTCGGCGATCTGGTCGGGCGTGGCGGTGCGCAGCGCATCCATCGTGCCGAAGCCGTCGGCGAGCGCCTGGGCGGTGACCGAGCCCACGTGCGGAATGCCGAGCGCGAACAGGACCCTCCCGAACGGCTGGCGCTTGGACGCCTCGATCGCGGCGATCACGTTCTCGGCGGAGCGCTGCTGGAACCCCTCGAGCGCCAGCAGTTGCTCGGCCGTCAGCCGGTAGATGTCCTGCGGCTGTGCCACCAGGCCCTCCTGCATCAGCTTCAGCACGAGCTTCTCGCCGACTCCGTCGATGTCCATCGCCCCGCGCGAGACGAAATGCTTGAGGCCCTCGTAGCCACGCGACGGACAGGCCCGGTTGGGGCAGTAGTGCCTGACCTCGCCCTCCGCCCGCACCACCGGGGTGTCGCACACCGGGCAGCGCTCGGGCATCGACCAGACCGGCCCCCGCTTGCCCGGCTGCTCGGGCGCGGGCCCGACGACCTGCGGGATCACGTCGCCGGCGCGCTGCAGGATCACCCGGTCGCCCTCGCGGATGTCCTTGCGGCGGATGTCGTCCTCGTTGTGCAGCGTCGCGAGCGACACCGTGACACCGCCGACGGTGACCGGTTCCATCACCGCATAGGGGTTGAGCGCGCCGGTGCGGCCGACGTTGACGCCAATGTGCAGAAGCGTCGTGAGCGCGGTCGTGGGCGGGAACTTGAAGGCGACGGCCCAGCGCGGATCGCGGCCGACGGAGCCCAGCCGCCGCTGCTGATCGAACGACGAGACCTTGACCACCGCGCCGTCGACGTCGAACGGAAGCTCCGACCGGCGCCGCTCCCACGAGTGGCACTCGGCGAGCGCCTGCTCGGGATCGGCGTGCAGCCGCACGTCGGGGCTCACCGGGAAGCGGTGCGCCCGCAGCCATTCGAGCGCCTCCCAGTGCGATCCGAGCTCGAGCCCCTCGCTGTGGCCGATTGCGTAGGCCCAGAGCGACAGCGGCCGCCGCGCCGTCACCGCCGGGTCCTTCTGCCGCAGCGAGCCGGCGGCCGAGTTGCGCGGGTTCATGAACGGCTTTGCCCCGGCCGCAACCTGTTCCTCGTTCACGCGCGCGAACCCCTCGAGCGGCAGGTAGACCTCGCCGCGCACCTCCACCACTGCCGGCGGATCGGCGTCGCCAAGGCTGAGCGGGATGGAGCGCACCGTGCGCAGGTTGGCGGTCACGTCCTCGCCGACGACGCCGTTTCCCCGCGTCGCGCCGCGCACGAAGACACCCCGCTCGTAGATCAGGGAGATCGCGAGCCCGTCGATCTTCGGCTCCGTGACGAGCTCGAACGGCTCGCCGTCGAGCAGCTTGCGCACGCGGTCGACCCAGGCCCGGTACTCGTCGTCGCTGCGGGCGTTTGCCAGCGAGAGCATCGGCTGGGGGTGCTCGACCTGGGCGAACTGGGTCGACGGCGTCGCCCCCACCCGCTGGGTGGGCGAGTCGGGGGTCACCAGTTCGGGGTGCTCCTCCTCGAGCGTGCGCAGCTCCCGCATCCAGTCGTCGTACTGCCCGTCGTCGACCGTCGGGTCGTCGAGCACGTGGTAGCGATGGTTGGCGTCGTCGATCAGCCGCCGCAGCTCGGCCGCGCGCGTCTCCTGGGTCACCACCGCAGCGCCTCCTCGGGCTCGGCCAGCTCGCGGTCTGGCAGCTCGGCGCGCAGGACGGCGGCCGGGAACGCGTCGCCCCACATGGCGGCCGCCGTGGCCACTCCCGCAGCGCGCCCGGCGCGGACGTCGTACGGCGCGTCGCCGACGTAGACGGCGTCCGCCGCAGCAGCCCCGAGCAGCGCGAGACCGTGCAGCACCGGTGCGGGGTCGGGCTTGTGCCGGTCGGTGTCGTCGCAGGTGACCACGACGTCGAACGCGCCCAGCGGCACGTGCCGCAGACCGAGCTCGACCGCATCGCGCATCTTGGACGTGACGATGCCCAGGGCGCAGCCACGCGCGCGCAGCCCCGCGAGCATCGCGTCGATGCCGGGATAGGGACGCAGCAGATCGGCGTGGCGCAGGGTGTTGTGCTCGCGGTACACCGCCACGAGCTCGTCGGCTCGCTCCGGGTCGAGGCTCTGCATCTGCTCTTGCAGCGGCGTGCCGACCCCCGCCATCAGGACGCCGTCGTCAGGCACGACGCCGAGCACGGTTCGCGTCGCGTACCGGAACGAGTCTAGGATCAGCGCCACAGAATCCACGAGCGTCCCATCGAAGTCGAACAGCCAGGTCCGTGGAAACGCCGCCGGGTGGTCTCTGCCAGAACTCACGCCGGCCAATCCGATCTCCGTCTGGAGGCGTACATCGCCACATGAGAAGCCTACGTCTTGCGGCCGCAGCGGCCGCCCTCACCCTCGTTCTCGCCGCATGCGGCAGTTCCTCGTCCCCATCATCGTCCGCCCCGGCCGGCGGGAGCAGCCCGGCGGTTTCGGGGACGAAGGTCGACGTCACCCTGAAGGATTTCTCGATCACCGTGGCGCCGGGCACGACGTTCAAGCCGGGCACGTACACGTTCATGGTCACGAACCAGGGCCCGTCGTCGCACAACCTCACGATCGACGGCCCGGGCGTCAGCGACTCGGCCACCCCGACCTTCGCACCGGGGACGAAGACCCTGACGGTCACGCTCCAAAACGGCACCTACGACCTCTTCTGCTCGGTGCCGGGCCACAAGGCTCTGGGCATGAACACCCACATCACGGTCGGCGCCAGCAGTGCGGCGGTCGCACCGGGCGGGACGTCGACAGCGGGTGCAGGCGGCGGCGGCAGTAGCGGCGGCGGCTGGAGCTGAGCCGCACCCTCACGCCGGGCTGCGGCGGCCGGGCGGACGCCGGTGAGTGAGCGCGGTTCTCTGCCGACCGCGCTCTTCGCCGGCTTCGCCCTGAGCTGCGTCGGAGGGCCGCTGGCGCTCGCGGCGGTCGACCTGCCGGACGCGGTCGGCAGCCCGGCGATCTCCTCGATGGGCCTGACGGTCCTGGCCGGAGCGGCCCTGTTCTCGGCGCCGCTTCTGATCTGGTGGCGGTACTCGGCGGAGATCGCCTCGGACGGCGGCCTGTATGCGTTCGTCGAGCGGGCGGCGGGCCGGCGGGTCGCGCTGGTGCAGGGCTGCATCTGGACGTTCAGCTACTTCCTCTACCTGCCGTTCACGGTCACCTACCTGGTCTACGACCAGCTGCCCGAGTCATTTCCGGCCGTGGAGCATCACCAGCGCCTGCTCGAGCTGGCCCTGCCGGTGGCGATCTCGCTCGTCCTGATCTTCGCGGAGCGGCTCGCAATCGTCCTGGTGGCGGTAACGGCCGTGGTGCAGGTGGCGCTCACGCTCGTCCTGGCGGCGGTCATCGCCCGTCACGCGGGCATCCACCCGGGCTCGTTCCGGCTGCACTCGAACGGCCCGTCCGTGGCCCGCGGGATCGGGAATGTCGCGCTGCTCTTCACGTGTGCCAGCCTGCCGCTGTTCCTGGGCGGCGAGATCGCCGGCGGGGGGCGGACGGTGCGAAAGACGATCCTCGGTGCCGTCGTGATCACGGCCGTGCTCCTGCTGCTCGTGGCCGTGCCGATGGCCGCACTCGGCGAGTCGAGCATCGCGTTTCTGGAGGTGCCGGGGTACACGCTGGTGAAGGCATACGAGGGGGAGGGTCTCGCCGATGTGATCGCGGCGGGCGCGGCGGCAAGCGTCCTGGCGGTGATCGTGGCCGAGTTCATCGCGCTGACGCGGCTGATGCGAGCGATGCTCGGCGTGTCCGTCGCCCGGGCCGGCCGGGTGATCGGGGTGCTCTTCGTGGCCGGCAACGCGCTGAGCCTGATCAACCCCGAGCGCTCGTACAGCGACGCGCTCACGCCGTCCCTGGTGGCGCTGTACGTCTCCCAGGCGATCGTGTTCGTGGCCTACCTGCGGTTTCGCCCCAGGCCGTCGCTGGTCGACTATCTCGCGGTGGCGACGGCGACCGGGCTGGTCATCTTCGGCCTCGAGGTCGTGATCTCCCAGCAGCCCTATTCCTGAACGAGCGGCCAGGCGGCGAGCTCGTCGAGGCCGTGGCCGCTGGTCAGGTCGAGGTGGATCGGAGTGACCGCGATCCGGCGCTGGGCGATGGCGTGGAAGTCGGTGTCCGGCTCGTCGTGGTACGAGGGATCGTCGCCGTAGATGTGGTAGCGGCGGCGCCCGCGCTCGTCCGATTCGAGCTCGAGCCGGTCGCGGTAGATGCGGCGCCCGAGCCGCACCACCGAGACGCCCTCGGCGGGTGGCGGCGGCGCGTTCACGTTCAGGATCGTCCCGGCGGGCAGGCCGCGGCTTGAGATCAGGTCGACCAGGCCGGGGAGAAAGGCCGCCGCCGGCGAGAAGTCGTACCCCGTCTGGCGGCGGAAGTGGACGCCGGCCTCCTTGCTCTGCTGCGAGACCGCCACGGCGGGGATCCCCAGAACCAGGCCCTCGAATGCCGCCGCGACCGTGCCCGAGTAGGTGACGTCGTCGCCCAGGTTCACCCCGTAGTTGATGCCGGAGACGATCAGGTCGGGTGGGTCGCCCAGCAGGCCGAGCGCGGCGAAGCGCACGCAATCGACGGGCGTGCCGTCGGTCGCGTAGCCGGTCGACCCGTCGCGCAGGGTCACCTCGACGACGGTCAGGGGCCGGTCGATGGTGATGCCGCGCCCCACGGCGCTGCGGTTCGAGTCGGGCGCGATCACCGACACCGTGCCGACGGTGTCGAGCGCCCGCTTCGCGGCCAGAAGCCCGCGAGAGGTGACGCCGTCGTCGTTGGTGAGCAGGATGTTCATCCGGAGCACGGGTAGGGTACGCGCGGGGTATGACAGAGACCACCAACTCGGCGTACCGGATCGTGACCGAACGGCTGGTGATCCGCTGCTGGGAGCCGGCCGATGCTCCGCTCGCCAAGGCCGCGATCGACACGAGCCTCGAGCACCTGCGCCCGTGGATGCCGTGGGCGCACGCCGAGCCGACCACGCTCGAGCAGAAGGTGCAGCTGCTGCGCCAGTTCCGGGGCCGGTTCGACCTCGACCAGGACATGGTCTACGGGATCTTCGACCGCGGCGAGCGGCGCGCGATCGGCGGCACCGGCCTGCATCCGCGCGTCGGCGACCGCGCCACCGAGATCGGCTACTGGATCCGGGCCGACTCGACCGGGCGGGGATTCGCGAGCGAGTCGACCGCCGCCCTGACCCGGGTCGCATTCGAGGTCGCCGGCTTCGACCGGGTCGAGATCCGCTGCGACCCCAAAAACGTTCGCAGCGCGGCCATCCCCCCCAAGCTCGGCTACATCCACGAGGCGACGCTGCGCGGCCGCCTGCGCGACGAGCACGACCGGCCGCGCGACGCGATGGTGTTCACGATGTTCGCCGAGGACTTCCCGGCCTCGCCCTGCGCCGCCGCCCCGCTGCAGGCGTTCGACGTGGCCGGCGCCCGGCTGCTGTGAATATTGAGTGCCTGGCACCGGTTATTCATAGGCGACCGAGGTGAGGGTCAGGCCGTGCGGTGGGGCGGTCGCGCCCGCCGCGGAGCGGGGGGCGCCCTCGACGAGCCTGGCCAGGTGGGCCGGGTCGGGGCGCTCCAGCATCGTCCCCACCAGCACCCGCACCATGTGCCGCAGGAGCGCATCGGCGGTCATGTGGAACTCGAGCCGGTCGCCGTCGCGGCGCCACTCGGCGGCGAGCACGGTGCGGTCGAAGAACACGTGCTTGGTCTGGGTCGGGGTGAAGGCGCGGAAGTCGTGCCGGCCGACGATCGCCGCCGCGCATTCGGCGAGCGCGGCCTCGTCGAGGGGCCGGGGCCGGTAGAGCTCATACCGGGCCCGGAACGGGTCGGGCCTGTCTCCGGTGGCGATCCGATAGGTGTAGCTGCGCGAGCTGGCATGGGCACGGGCGTCGAATTCGTCGCCGACCCGCTCGGCATCGAGCAGCGCGATGTCGGGCGACAGGCGGCGGTTGACCGCCCGCACGGGACTCAGCCGCGGCGCCCGCAGCGAGACGACGTTTCCGGCCGCGTGCACGCCCGCGTCCGTGCGCCCGGCCACCGTCAGCGCCTCGAACGGCACGCTCAGCCCCCTGGCCAGGTCGCCTGCCACCGTGCGCAGCCCGGGCTGCACGGCCCAACCACGGAAGTCGGTGCCGTCGTAGGCGACGGTCAGCCGGTAGGTCGGCACCGGCGCCGGGAGCCGCTAGTTCGCGGCGGGCTCGTGGTCGACGAGCTCGATGTACACCATGGGCGCGGCGTCGCCGAGCCGGGGGCCGAGCTTGATGATGCGGGTGTACCCGCCGGGCCGCTCGGTGAACCGCGGCCCGACGGTGTGGAACAGGCTGTGGACGACGTCCTTGCTGCGCAGGAACGCGACCGCCTGCCGCTGGGCGGCAACATCGCTCGGGTCCTTGCGCGCCAGGGTGATCAGCTTCTCGGCGATCGGACGCAGCTCCTTGGCCTTGGCCTCGGTCGTGCGGATGCGCCCATGCTGGAACAGCGCGCCGCACATGTTCGAGTAGAGCGCCTTGCGATGGGACGCGTCGCGCCCCAGCTTGCGTCCGGTGCGCCGATGCCTCACTCGGCGCCCTTGAGGTTCAGACCGTGGGCGGCCAGCGTCTCCTTGACCTCCTCGATCGACTTCTTGCCGAAGTTCGGGATCGCCGCCAGCTCGGCCTCGCTCTTCGAGATCAGATCGCCGATCGTCTCGATACCGACGCGCTTCAGGCAGTTGTAGGAGCGCACGCCCAGCTCGAGCTCCTCGATGAGGATGTTCTCCATCCCGTGCGCGCTCGGCGCGGCCGTCTCGACCGCCCCGCCGTCGGGACGCAGCGCCAGGTCGGCCGCATCGATGTCGGTGAAGATGCTCAGGTAGCGGATCAGGATCTCGGCCGCGTCCTTGACCGCATCCTTGGGCGTCATCGAGCCGTTGGTGGTCACCTCGAGCTTGAGCTTGTCGAAGTCGGTGCGCTGGCCGACGCGGGCGGGATCGACGTCGTACGCGACCCGCCGCACGGGCGAGAAGATGGAGTCGACGGGGATGACGCCGATCGTCGTCTCGGGGCCCTTGTTGCCCTCGGCGGCGACGTAGCCGCGGCCGCGCGCGATCGTCAGCGTCATCTCGAACCGGGCCTTCTCGGACAGGTGGCAGATGACCAGGTCGGGGTTCAGGATCTCGAGGTCGGCCGGCGCCTCGATATCGGCCGCCGTGACCGTCCCCGCGCCGTCCTTCTGCACCTGCACCTCGACCTCACCCGACTCGCCGTGCAGGCGGCAGATCAGGCTCTTCAGGTTCAGGATGATGTCGGTGACATCCTCCCGGACGCCCGGCACCGACGTGAACTCGTGCGCCACGCCCTCGATCTTGACGGACGTCACCGCCGCCCCCTCCAGGGACGACAGAAGCACGCGCCGCAGGCTGTTGCCGAACGTGTATCCGAAGCCGCGGTCGAGCGGCTCGACAACGAACGTGCCAAGCGTCTCGCCAATGTCCTCGGACGTGATCTTCGGGATGATCTCAAGCAATTTGGTCTCGCCTCTTCCCAGATACCTTCGTTATTTCGAGTAGAACTCCACGATCAGCTGCTCCTGCACCGGCGTGTCGATGTCGACACGATCGGGGAGCCGCAGCACCGTCCCCGTCAGGTTGTCGTGGTCGGCCTGCAACCACGGCGACACCGACGCGGTCAGGTCGGTGGCATCGGTGACGACCGCCTTGGCGGCCGAGCCTTCGCGCAACGAGATGACGTCGCCGGCAGACACCTGGTAGGACGGGATGTTCACCTTCCTGCCGTTGACCGTGAAGTGGTTGTGCCGCACCAGCTGGCGTCCCTGTGACCGGGACGCCGCGAAGCCGAGCCGGTAGACGACGTTGTCCAGCCGGAGCTCGAGCATGCGCAGGAAGTTCTCGCCGGTGATCCCGCTGCGCCGGCTGGCCTTGGCGTAGTAGATGCGGAACTGCGACTCGAGCACGCCGTAGTAGCGGCGCATCTTCTGCTTCTCGCGCAGCTGCAGCAGGTACTCCGACTGCTTGATCCGGCCGCGGCCATGCTCGCCGGGCGGGTAGGCCCTGCGCTCGATGGCGCACTTCTCGGTGAGGCAGCGCTCGCCCTTCAGGAACAGCTTCATGTTCTCGCGGCGGCACTGCTTGCACTTGGGTCCGAGCATCCGGGCCATCGGTCACACCCTCCGCCGCTTGCGCGGCCGCACGCCGTTGTGAGCCTGCGGGCTCACGTCCTTGACTCCCAGGATCTCGAGCCCCGCCGCCTGCAGCGAGCGGATCGCCGTCTCGCGTCCCGAGCCCGGGCCCTTGACGAAGACCTCGACCTTCTGCAGGCCGTGCTCCATGCCCTCGCGCGCTGCCGCATCGGCGGTCACCTGCGCCGCGAACGGCGTCGACTTCCGCGACCCCTTGAACCCGACCGCGCCGGCGCTCTTCCACACGATCACGCCGCCGTCCTTGTCGGTCAGCGCGACAAGGGTGTTGTTGAACGACGTCTTGATGTGCGCCTGGCCGATGGCGATGTTCTTGCGGGCCTTGCGGCGGACGCGACCACGCGTACCGCCTCTACGAGGTGCGGGGGGCATTCAGTCCTTTCGTAGCGATCTCGATCGCTTTACTTCTTGCGCTGCTTGCCGACGGTCTTCTTGGGACCCTTGCGGGTGCGGGCGTTGGTGCGCGTGCGCTGGCCGTTCACCGGCAGTCCGCGCCGGTGGCGCAGGCCGCGGTAGCAGCCGATCTCCATCAGCCGCTTGATGTTCTGCGACCGCTCCCGGCGGAGGTCGCCCTCGACCGTCAGCGTGTCGATGTGCGTGCGCAGGCGGGTCACCTCTTCGTCGGTGAGGTCGCGCACCTTGGTGTCGACGTTGATGCCGAGCTCGTTCAGCACCGCGTTCGAGGTGGAGCGGCCGACCCCGAAGATGTAGGTGAGGCCGATCTCGACCCGCTTCTCGCGCGGAAGGTTGACGCCTGCGATTCGTGCCATCAGATCACCCCTGCCGCTGCTTGTGGCGGGGGTTGGTGCAGATCACGAGCACGTTGCCGTGGCGCCGGATCACGCGGCACTTTTCACACATCGGTCTGACGCTTGGGCGCACCTTCACGGGAGTACCTCCACGGGGGCAAAACACGGCTCGACGGGCAGCGCAAAACACGCTGCCCGAGCGGCGTAGAAATATATCACTCGGGCGAGGTCTCCTGCCGCGGGCCCCGTGCGCGTCAGCACCCGGGGGCCGTTGTGGGTGACCGCCACGGTGTGCTCGCAGTGTGCCGCGAGGCTGCCGTCGCGCGTGTAGATGGCCCAGCCGTCGTCCCCGCTCTCGACGTCGTAGCCGCCCGCGGTGATCATCGGCTCGATGGCGAACACCATGCCCGGCGCGAGCTTCGGGCCGCGGCCCGGCGGGCCGTAGTTGGGAATCTGGGGATCCTCGTGCATGTTGCGGCCGACGCCGTGGCCGACCAGGCTGCGGACGACGCCGAACCCGTGCGCCTCGACCACCACCTGCACGGCATGGGACACGTCGCCGAGGCGGTTGCCCGACCGGCACTGCTCGATGGCGGCCTCGAGGCCCTCGTAGCACGCGGCAATCAGGTCGTGGGCCTGTTCGGAGGGGCGGCCGATGGTGAAGGTGATGGCCGAATCGGCCACGTAGCCGTCCAGGGTCACGCCCACGTCGATCGAGAGCAGATCCCCCTCGGCAAGCGTGTACGGGCCGGGGATGCCGTGCACGACCATCGTGTTCGGCGACGCGCAGATCGAGCCGGGAAACCCGCGGTAGCCCTTGAAGGTCGGCACGCCGCCGCGCGAGGTGATGAACTCCTCGGCGAGGTGGTCGAGGTCGACGAGCGTCACCCCGGGGGCGGCGGTCGCCTCGATCAGATCGAGCGTGTCGGCGACCACGCTTCCGGCGCGGGCCATCGTCTCGACCTCGGCGTCGGTCTTGCGGACGATCACGATTCGCCTCCGAGGCTGTCGAGCAGCGCGTCGAGCGAGGCGGCGACCTGCTCCTGCGGCCGGGCCGCGTCCAGGCTGCTCACGAGCCCGCGATCGCGGTAGTAGTCGATCACGACCGCCGCCGCCTCGACCCACTGCTTCCGGAACCGGGTGCGCACGACGTCGGGCAGGTCGTCGTCGCGCTGGTAGAGCTCCGAGCCGTCGATGTCGCAGATGCCCTCGACCGCCGGCGGCTTGTAGTCGACGTGGTAGACGTGGTCGTTCGCCCGGCACATGCGCCGCCCGGACAACCGCTTCACGACCGTCTCCTCGTCGATGTCGAACACGATCACAGCCGCGATGCGGCGGCCGAGGCCGGTGAGCATCTCGTCCAGCGCCGCGGCCTGGGCGTCGGTGCGCGGGAACCCGTCCAGGAGGACGCCCGCGGCGGTGTCGCCGGCGCTCAGGCGCTCCCGGAACATGGCGATGATCAGATCGTCGGAGACGAGGTCGCCGCGGGCCATGACCGCCTTGGCCTCGAGCCCGAGCGGGGTTCCGTCGCGAACCGCCGCCCGCAGCATGTCGCCCGTGGCGATGTGGGCCAGACCGCGTGAAGCGGCCACCCTGGCCGCCTGGGTGCCCTTGCCGGCGCCCGGGGGGCCCATCAGGATCAGGTCGAGCGCCATCCGACTACTTGAGGAAACCCTTGTAGGCGCGCATCGACACCTGCGACTCGATCTGCCGCATCGTGTCGATCGCCACACCCACGACGATCAGCACCGACGTCCCGCCGAGCGCCCGCGAGGTCGCCGTCGAGAAGCCGCCGTACTTGATGAAGAGCGACGGGAGCACGGCGACCGCCGCGAGGAACAGGCCGCCGACGACCGTCAGCCGCACCAGCACCCGCTCGAGGTACTGGGCGGTCGGTCTCCCGGGACGCACACCGGGCACGAAACCGCCGTACTTCTTCAGGTTGTCGGCCTGCTCGATCGAGTTGAAGATCACGGCCACGTAGAAGAACGTGAACGCGAAGATCAGGACCGCCTCGCCGATCAGGAACGGCCACCCGCCCGGCTGCATGAATGTCGCGATCGAGTGGGCGAAGTTCCAGGGCACGATCTGGCCGACCGTGGGCGGGAACGCCATGATCGCGGCGGCGAAGATGACCGGGATCACGCCGGCCATGTTCACGCGCAGCGGCAGGTAGGTCGAGCCGCCGCTCGTCATGCGCCGCCCCACCATGCGCTTGGCGTACTGGATCGGGATCTTGCGGATCCCCTCCTGGACAAACACCACGGCCACGATCACGCTGAAGACCACGATCGGCAGGGACAGTTTCTCGAACGTCGAGCCGTTCCACCACGCCGCGATCCCGGCCGGCGCGGACGTCAGGATCGAGGCGAAGATCAGAAGCGACATGCCGTTTCCGACTCCGCGCTGCGTGATCAGCTCGCCGATCCACATCAGCAGGGTGGCGCCCGCGGTGAGGGTGACCACGATCAGGATCACGTTGCCGGCGGTGAAGTTGATCAGGCTCCCCGAGGTGGTCACGCCCAGCGCGTTCTCGTGGAACGCATAGGTGTAGCCCAGCGCCTGCAGCGCGGCCAGCACCACGGTCAGGTAGCGGGTGTACTGGGTGATCCGGCGCTGGCCGAGCTCACCCTCCTTCTGGAGCGCCTGCAGGCTCGGGAACACCGGCGTCATCACCTGCAGGATGATCGAGGCGGTGATGTACGGCATGATCCCGAGCGCGAAGACGCCCAGCCGGGACAGCCCGCCGCCGGAGAAGACCGACAGCAGGCCGAAGATTCCGCCCTGGTTCTGGAGCGCGTTCGAGAGCGCGGTGGAGTCGACGCCCGGTGCGGGAATGAACGAGCCCAGCCGGTAGATCGCAAGCATCGCTGCGGTGAACAGCAGCTTCTTGCGCAGGTCGGGCGACTTCCAGGCGTTGAGCATGCTCTGAAGCACGGTTCTTCCTCTACTCCTCGGACTCCGGCTCGGTTTCCGCCTCGGGCTCCTCGGCCGGCTCCTCGGCCGGCTCGGCCACTGCAGCCGGCGCTTCCGGGGGCGCCGGATCGGCAGCCGACGCGGCGGCCGCCGCCTGCTTGCGATTTGCGGCCCTCACCTTGCTGGACGGAGAGTTGTTCGGGTTCTCACCGCTCTCGAGCACGACCACGGTTCCGCCGGCGGCCTCGATCACCTCGACGGCACGGCGCGAGAACGCGTGCGCGTGCACGGTCAGGCCGCGGGTCAGCTCGCCGTCACCCAGGATCTTGACGGGATGGCGCAGGCTCTTCACCACTCCGGCGGTCTTCAGTAGGTCGGGTGTGACCTCGACGCCGGCGTCGAAGCGCTCCAGGTCGCGCACGTTCACCGGGGTCGTGTGCGTCCGGAACGGCCCCATCGGCATCGACTTGCGGTGGTTGGGGCCGCGCAGCTTGCCCAGGCGCATGTACAGCGGCATCTGGCCGCCCTCGAAGCCCGCCCGCATGCTGTGGCTGCCCGAACGCGACTTCTGGCCCTTCTGGCCGCGCCCCGACGTCTTGCCGGTGCCGGAGCCCGCGCCGCGGCCGACGCGCTTGCGGGCGCGGTGGCTGCCCTCGGCGGGGCGCAGCTCGTGCAGTGCTGGAGTGGGTGCTTCGTCAGCCATCGATCTCCTCCACCTTCACCATCGAGGCGACGCGGCGCAGCATGCCCTGCAGCACCGGCGAGTCCTCACGCACCGTCGTGGCGTTGATCTTGCGCAGGCCCAGGGCGCGCAGCGTCCCTTTGTGCTCCGGGCGCGTCCGGATCGTGCCCCGGATCTGAGTGATGCGAAGCTGCGCCATCAGGCGTCCTCACCCGCCTCTGGGGTGGGCTCGGCCTCGGGGGCCGGCTCGGCCTCGGCCTTGGGCTTGGCGGCGCGCTTGCGCGGCGCGCGCTTCGGCTTCGGAGCCGGCTCGGCCTCGGCCGCGGGCTCCTCAGCCGCGGGCTCCTCGGCAGCAACCTCGGTCACGGGCGCCTCGACCTCCGCCGGCGACGGCTCGGGTGCGGCCTCGGGCGGCTCGGGTGCAGCCACGGGCGGCACCGGCGCGACCTCGACCGGCTCGGGCGGTGCGACCGCCACGGTCGCGGCCCGCTCGGCCGCGGCAACCTTCTCGGCCGCCTCGGCGACCACCTCGGCATGCGGCTTGATCACCTCGCGGATCTGCTTCCCGCGCAGCCTGGCCACGTCCTCGGGCCGCTTGAGCGCCTTCAGGCCGTCGACCGTCGCCATCAGCAGGTTGATCGGGTTGGCCGTTCCCAGCGACTTGGCCAGGATGTCGCGGACGCCGCCCAGCTCGAGCACGGCGCGGACGCCGGCTCCGGCGATCACTCCGGTGCCCTCCGAAGCGGGCTTCAGGAGCACCCGGCCGGCGCCGTAGCGGCCGATCACCTGGTGGGTGACCGTGTTCTTGTACTTGGGGATCTGGAACAGGTTCTTCTTCGCGTCCTCGACCGCCTTGGCGATCGCCGACGGCACCTCGTTCGCCTTGCCGTAGCCGACGCCGACGTGATCGACCTCGTCGCCGACCACCACGAGCGCGGTGAACGAGAACCTGCGGCCGCCCTTGACCACCTTGGCGACGCGGTTGATCTTCACGACCCGCTCCTGCAGATCGCGGCCTGCGACCTCGGAGCCGCGGGCGGCGGGGTTACGCGATCCTGGTCTCGGGGTTACTGCCATAGGGCTCTAAAACTCCAATCCGTTCTCACGAGCGGCGTCGGCGAGCGCCTTCACGCGCCCGTGGTAAAGGTAGCCGCCGCGGTCGAAGACGACCGAGGCGATGCCGGCCTTGGCTGCCCGCTCGGCGACCAGCTTGCCGACCGCAGCCGGCGCATCGGCGCGCTTGAGCGACGTGAGCGACTTGTCCTGGCTGGACGCCGCCGCCAGCGTGCGACCGGCGGTGTCGTCGATCACCTGCGCCGAGATGGTGCGGTTCGACCGGTACACGGCCAGCCGCGGCCGCGCCGTCGTTCCGGTGACCTTGGCGCGCACCCGCCGGTGGCGGTGCACGCGTGCCTGCTGTTTGGTCTTCGTGGCCATCTCTACGCCCGCTTCCCGACCTTGCGGATGACGTGCTCGCCGGCGTACCGGACGCCCTTGCCCTTGTAGGGCTCCGGCGGGCGCCACTTCCGGATCTGGGCGGCGATCTCGCCGACCTGCTGCTTGCTGCTGCCACTCACGATGATCTGGGTCGGCTGGGGCACCTCGAACGAGATCCCCTCCGGCGCCTTGACCGTGACGGGGTGGCTGAAGCCGAGCTGCATCTCGAGGTCGCTGCCGCGCAGCGCCGCCCGGTAGCCGACACCCTGGATCTCGAGCCGCTTGCTGTAGCCCTCCGTGACGCCCACGACCATGTTTGCGACCAGCGTGCGGGTGAGCCCGTGCAGCGCACGGTGCTGGCTGCGGTCGGTCGGCCGCGTGACCACCAGGACGCCGTCCTCCTGGGCGACGGTGATCTCGGGCGAGATCCGCTCGGACAGGCTGCCGCGCGGCCCCTTGACCGAGACGGTCCCCGGGGTGATCTCGATCTCCACGCCGGCGGGGACGGGAATCGGCATGCGTCCGATCCTGCTCATGCCTCACCACACATAGCACAGCACCTCGCCGCCGACGCCCTGCTCCTGGGCATGCCGGCCGGTCACGACACCCTTGGAGGTCGAGAGGATCGCGATGCCCATCCCGCCCAGGACGCGGTGGGGCCGGTCCTTCTTGGCGTAGACGCGCCGGCCCGGCTTGGACACGCGCTTCAGGCCCGAGATCACGCGCTCGCGGCTCGGTCCGTAGCGCAGCGTCACCACGAGCGTGTCGTGGGTCTCGCCCTTCGAGACGTTCCAGCCGTCGATGTAGCCCTCCTCCTTGAGGATGCGGGCGATCTCGCGCTTCATCCCCGAGGTGGGCATCGCCACCGACTCGTGGAGCGCCGTGTTGGCGTTCCGGATTCGTGTGAGCATGTCGCCGATTGGATCAGTGACCATTGACCGCTCCTCACCAGCTCGACTTGGTCATACCGGGGATGACTCCCTGGTGGGCGAGCTCGCGCAGGCAGATCCGGCAGACGCCGAACTTGCGGAAGTAGGCGCGCGGGCGCCCGCACCGCGAGCACCGGTGATACGCCCGCGTCGGGTACTTCGCGGGCCGCGCCTGCTTGACCTTGAGTGATTCCTTCGCCATGTGTGATCTCGTCCTTTGTTCCTGTGCCTCAGGCCGCGAACGGCATTCCGAGGGCGCGCAGCAGCTCGCGCGCACCGTCGTCGTCCGCCGCGGTGGTGGTGATGGTGATGTTGAGGCCGCGCACCTCGGAGATGTCGTCGTAGTTGATCTCGGGGAAGATGACCTGCTCGCGCACCCCGATCGAGAAGTTGCCGCGGCCGTCGAACGCGTTCGGGTTGATGCCGCGGAAGTCACGGATGCGGGGCAGCGCGATCGCCAGCAGCCGGTCGAGGAACTCGTACATGCGGTCGCCGCGCAGCGTCACCTTGCAGCCGATGGGCATGCCCTCGCGCAGCTTGAAGCCGGCGATCGACTTCTTGGCCCGGGTGATCACCGGCCGCTGCCCCGAGATGATGGCCAGCTGCTCGACCGCATCGTCGAGCGCCTTGGAGTTGACCTTGGCCTCGCCGACGCCCATGTTGAGCGTGATCTTCGCGAGCCGCGGCACCGCCATCGGAGACGACAGCTCGAGCTGCTCGCGCAGCTGCTCGCGTAGCTCCGAGTCGTACCGCTCCTTGAGCCGGGGCGTGGGGATCTCGGTCGCGCTCATCGATCGATGTCCTTGTCGCAGCTGCGGCAGAACCGCACCTTGTTGCCGTCCTTCGGGTTGATGCGGTAGCCGATCCGGGAGGGCGTGCCGCAGGCCGGGCACACGATCGCCACGTTCGAGATCTGCAGCGGCGCCTCGCGCTCGATCACGCCGCCGGGGATGATCTGCTGGCTGCCCGAGCGGCGCGGCGCCGGCCGCGGCTTGGTGTGCCGCTTGATCATGTTGACCTTCTCGACCACGATCCGGCGCTCGGTCGGCAGCACCTGCTGGACCGTGCCGCGCTTGCCGGCATCCTTGCCGGTCAGCACCTGGACGGAGTCGCCCTTCCTGATCTTCAGTTTGTTCATGGAGCTAGAGCACCTCGGGAGCGAGGGAGACGATTTTCATAAAATTGCGCTCTCGCAGCTCGCGCGCGACAGGGCCGAAGATCCGGGTGCCGCGCGGGTTGCGCTGGGCGTCGATGATCACCGCCGCGTTCTCGTCGAACGCGATGTAGGTGCCGTCGTCGCGGTGATGCTGCTTGGTCGTTCTCACGACCACCGCCGTCACGACCTCACCCTTCTTCACCGAGCCGTTGGGCGTGGCCTGCTTGACGGTACCGACGATGATATCGCCCACCCCCGCATACCGGCGCCGGCTGCCGCCCTTGATGCGGATGCACAGGAGCACGCGTGCGCCGGTGTTGTCGGCGACGCGCAGCCGGCTCTCAACCTGGATCACTTCGCCACCTCGACGATCTCGGCCACCCGCCAGCGCTTGGTGCGCGACAGCGGGCGCGTCTCGACCAGGCGGACGATGTCACCGACCTTGGACGTGTTCTCCTCGTCGTGGGCGTGCAGCCTGATCGACCGGCGCAGCATCTTCTTGTACTTCGGGTGCGCCTTGACGACGTCGACGCGCACGACGACGGTCTTGTCCATGGCGTCCGACACGACCACGCCGCGGCGCTCCTTGCGCCGGCCGCGGGGCTCCGACTCGATGGCGGGGCTCATGAGCGGCTCCCGGCCCCGGCCCGGGCTCCGTCGCCGGCCAGCGTCAGCAGCCGGGCGATGTCGCGCTTGACGCGCGCGAGCGCGGCCGTGTTGTCGAGCGCGCCGGTCGCGTGCTGGAAGCGCAGGTTGAACAGCTCCTGGCGGGTCTCGGCCAGCTTGCGCTCGAGCTCGTCGGCCGTCAGCTCGCGGATCTCACTGGCCTTCAAACAGATCACCCTCCCGGGACACGAACTTCGCTTTCACAGGCAGCTTCATGGCGGCGAGGCGGATGGCCTCGCGCGCGAGCGGCTCGGGCACACCGGCCAGCTCGAACATGACGCGGCCGGGCTTGACCACGGCGACCCAGTGCTCGGGCGAGCCCTTGCCCGAGCCCATGCGCGTCTCGGCCGGCTTCTGGGTCACCGACTTGTCCGGGAAGATGGTGATCCACACCTTGCCACCGCGCTTGATCTTGCGGGTCATCGCGATACGGGCGGCCTCGATCTGACGGTTGGTCACCCAGCCGGCCTCGAGCGACTTGAGGCCGTACTCGCCGAACATGACGCGCGTGCCGCCCTTGGCCTCGCCCCGGCGGCGGCCACGGTGGACGCGACGGTACTTGCTGCGCTTGGGGAGCAGCATCAGGCCTCGCCACCCTCGGCGGGCGGCGTCGGGGCGGGCGTCGGTTCGGGCGCAGGCGCCGCCGCGGGCGCGTCGGCGGGCGGCGTCGCAGCGGTATCCGTGGGGGGAGCCTCGGTGCGTGCGCGCGGCCTGCGGCCGCCGGGGGCGCTTCCGCCACCGCCGCCACCACCACCGGCGCCCCTGCCGGCACCGCCGCCGCCACCACCACCGGGTCCGCCGCCACCGGCGGGCCGTGGCCGGCGGCCGCCGCGGCCTCCGCCGGGCCCGTCACCACGGCGCCCGGGCCGCGTGGGGCCGAGCTGCTCCATCTCGCCGGGCAGCGCGCCGCGCCGCCTGCGGCGGCTGTCGACCTCGCCGAGCCGGGTCGAGGCGCCCTCGTGCTCGAAGCCCTCGGGCATGATCTCGCCCTTGTTGATCCACACCTTGACGCCGATGCGGCCGAAGGTCGTCTTCGCCTCGGCAAAGCCGTAGTCGATGTCGGCACGCAGGGTGTGCAGGGGCACGCGGCCCTCGCTGTACTGCTCGGAGCGCGACATCTCCGACCCGCCCAGCCGTCCGCCGCAGCGGATCTTGACGCCCTGGGCGCCGGAGCGGATCGACGAGGACAGCGAGCGCTTCATGGCCCGCCGGAACGACACCCGGTTCTGCAGCTGCTCGGCGATCGACTGCGCGACCAGCTTGGCGTCGAGCTCGGGGCGCTTGATCTCGGTGATGTTCACCTGCACGCTCTTGGTGGTCATGTCGTGCAGCTCTCGCCGCAGCGCGTCGACCTCCGACCCCGACTTGCCGATGACGATGCCGGGGCGGGCGGTGTAGATGTCAACCGTGATCCGCTGCTTGTCCTTGCGGATGTGGATGTCGGACAGGCCCGCGTGCGAGAGCTTGCCGTAGATGTGCTCGCGGATGCGCACGTCCTCCATCAACGCGGCGGGGAACTCCTTCGTCGGAACGAACCAGTTCGACTTCCACGTGTGGATGACGCCGACCCGCAGGCCGCCCGGGTGGACCTTATGTCCCATCTACTCCCCGCCCTCCTCTGGTGCATCGGATGCTTCCTCGGTCGCGGCCTCGGGCTCCGGTGCGGCGTCGGTCTCTGCGACGGCCTCCGGCTCCGGTGCCGCCGCGGTCTCTGCGACCGCCTCGGTCTCGGGCGCCGCCTCTGGCGCCGCCTTCTTGGCCCGCGACTTGCGCCTGGGCTTCGCCGTCTCGGCGGGCGCCGCCTCGGCGGGCTCGGCCACACGGCGGGGCTTTGGGCGCTTGATCTCGCCCGGCTCGGCCACAGCCAGCTGGATCGTGATGTGGCAGGTGCGCTTGCGAATCCGGTTCACACGCCCGCGGGCGCGAGGCCGCCAGCGCTTGAGCGTCGGGCCCTCGTCGGCGTAGGCGGCGACGACGACGAGGTCGTCGACGTCGTAGCCGTTGTTGTTCTCGGCGTTTGCGATCGCCGAGGCCAGCACCTTGCCCGCATCCTTGGCGGCGGCGCGCGTCGCGAACGCCAGGATGGCCTTCGCCTCGGCTGCCTGCTTACCGCGGATGTGCTCGAGCACGAGCCGCGCCTTGCGGGCCGAGCAGCGCACGTAGCGGGCCTGCGCCCGGACGGTCTCGCGCTCGGGTGTTGCAATGGCCATGCCTAGCGCCCCTTCATCCGTGACGTGCGGTCGTTGCCGTGCCCGCGGTAGGTGCGGGTCGGGGCGAACTCGCCCAGCTTGTGGCCGACCATCGACTCGGACACGAACACGGGCACGTGCTTGCGGCCGTCGTGGACGGCGATCGTGTGGCCGACGAACTCGGGGAAGATGGTGGACGCGCGCGACCACGTCTTCAGCATCCGCTTCTGGCGCGTCTCGTTCATCGCCTCGACCCGCTTCATCAGCTTGGCCTCCACGAAGGGGCCCTTCTTGCTCGATCGGCTCATCGCTTGCCCTTACCCCTCCTGCGCGCACGGACGATGTCCTTGCCGCTCGCCTTCTTCTTGTCCCGGGTGCGATACCCGAGTGTGGGCTTGCCCCACGGAGTGACCGGATGGCTGCCCTTGTTCTTGCCCTCGCCGCCGCCGTGCGGGTGGTCGACCGGGTTCATGACCGTGCCTCGCACCGTCGGCCGCTTGCCGTTCCAGCGCGAGCGGCCGGCCTTCCCGCCCGACTCGATCTCGTGGGTGACGTTGCCGAGCTGGCCGACGGTCGCCCGGCACTCCTCGGGCACGCGCCGCATCTCGCCCGACGGCAGCCGCAGCAGCGCCTTGCCGCCCTCTTTGGCGACGAGCTGGGCCGACGAGCCGGCCGAGCGGGCCATCTTGCCGCCCTGGCCGGGCCGAAGCTCGATGTTGTGCACCGTCGTGCCGGTCGGCATCGCCCGCAGCGGCATCGCGTTGCCGGGCCGGATGTCGACCGCGGCGCCCGACTCCACCATCTGTCCGACCCGCAGCCGCACCGGCGCCAGGATGTAGCGCTTCTCGCCGTCGGTGTAGTGCAGGAGCGCGATGCGGGCCGACCGGTTGGGGTCGTACTCGATCGAGTGCACCTTCGCCGAGACGCCGTCCTTGAGCGCGCTTGAAATCGATCAGCCGGTAGCGGCGCTTGTGGCCGCCCCCGCGATGGCGGGTGGTGATGCGGCCGTTGACGTTGCGCCCGCCGGTCTTGTGCAGCGGGGCGAGCAGCGTGCGCTCCGGCTTGTCGGTGGTCAGCTCGTCGAAGTCGGACACCGTCATGAAGCGGCGGCCGGGCGACGTCGGTCTGAATTTGCGAATGGCCACTAGTGCTCAGCTCCGTGACGTCGTTGGATGGCTGGCGAGCGAAAAGCGAGCGAGGCAAGGACGCAGGACGGGGACAGTGCTTCGCACGGCGCCGGCCAAGGACGCAGCATCGCGACGCTTTGCAGCCGCCAGACGCCGACAGATGTTGCGGAGCTGGGCACTTAGACTCCCGGTCCGAATGCTTCGATTGACTGGCCCTCGGCGATCGTCACGACCGCCTTCTTCCACCCCGGCCTCTGGCCGGCGTGCGCGCCGCGCCGCTTGGGCTTGGCGGGCACCTTCGAGATGTTCACCTGGGTCACGCTGACGTCGAAGATCTCCTCGACGGCCTGGCGCACCTGGGTCTTATGGGCGCTCTGGTGCACCCGGAACGTGTACTTGCGCCGGTCGGCCATCTGGCCGTAGCTCTTCTCCGAGACCACCGGTGAGATCAGCACGCCGCGCGGGTCGCCGTTCACGATGCCTCACCGCCCTCGAGGATCTGGAGGGCCGCCTTGGACACGACCAGCGATCGTGCCCAGACCACCTCGGCCACCTCGAGCTCGCGCACCGGGACGACGTGGGTGCGGTGGAGGTTGCGAAACGACTTGGCCACGTTCAGCTCGTCGCCGTCGACGACCACGACGAGGGGCGTGTGCAGCTCGGCGCCGCGGGTGAGCTCGGCCGCGTGGGACGTCTTCGGCGCGTCGAACGTGGCGCCGTCGACCACGTGCAGCGAGCCGGCCAGAGCGTGCGAGGAGAGCGCGATCCGGAGCGCCTTCACCCGCGCCTTGCGGTTGACCTTGCCCGTGTAGCTGCGCGGCTGCGGCCCGAAGGCCACGCCGCCGCCGGTCCATTGCGGTGCGCGGGTGGTGCCGGCACGGGCGCGGCCGGTGCCCTTCTGCCGCCACGGCTTGGCGCGGCCGCCGGCCACCATGCCGCGGGTCTTGGTGGAGCTCGTGCCCTGGCGGCGCGCGGCCAGCTCGCCCTTCACGACCTCGTGCACCAGCGCGTCGTTTCGCTCCTGCCCGAAGCAGTCCTCGGACAGCGCGACACCCTTGCCGCCGGTCAGCACGTTTGCCTCGAGCTTGGCCATCAGTCGTCGCTCCGGACTTCGACCACGCCACCGACGGCACCGGGCACGGCGCCCTCGACCAGGAGCAGGTTTCGCTCGCTGTCGATCTCGACCACGCGCAGACCGCGCTGCGTGACCCGCTGCGATCCCATGTGCCCGGCCATCTTGGTGCCCTTGTAGACGTGCGAGGGCGTGGCCGATGCGCCGATCGAGCCGGGCGCGCGGACGTTGTGGGAACCGTGTGAGACCGGGCCACGAGAGAACCGGTGGCGCTTGATGGTGCCGGCGAAGCCCTTGCCGCGGGAGATGCCGCTGACCTTGACCCGCTCGCCCGGCTCGAACGACTCGACCGTGACGGTGTCGCCGGCGGCGACCCCCTCGGCGTTTCGGAACTCGACCAGCGTCCGGTGAGGCGCCACACCGGCCGCCTTGAGATGGCCGGCGCGGGGGCGCGTGAGCCGCTTCTCCTTGACCGGGCCGAATGCGAGCTGGACGGCGTCGTAGCCGTCGACCTCGGGCGTGCGCACGGCCACCACCGGGCAGGGCCCGGCCTCGATGACCGTCACCGGGGTGACGCGGCCGGACTCCTCGTCGAAGAGCTGGGTCATCCCCACCTTGGTGCCGATGATTCCCTTCCCCACGCCCGCCACCTACAGCTTGATCTCGATGTCGACCCCCGCCGGCAGGTCGAGCCGCATCAGCGAGTCGACCGTCTTCGGCGTGGGCTGGTGGATGTCGATCAGCCGCTTGTGCGTGCGGATCTCGAAGTGCTCGCGCGAATCCTTGTCCTTGAAAGGACCGCGGATGACGCAGTACACGTTCTTCTCGGTGGGCAAGGGCACGGGGCCGGACACCGTGGCGCCCGACCGCTGTGCCGTATCCACGATCGAACGCGCGGACAGGTCGACCAGCGTGTGGTCGTACCCCTTGAGCCGGATGCGGATCTTCTGCTGCGCCACGGTGAGCTCGGTACCCCTTCTCTACTTGAGGATCTTGGTTACGGCGCCCGCACCGATGGTGCGGCCACCCTCGCGGATTGCGAAGCGCAGGCCCTCGTCCATGGCGATCGGCTGGATCAGCTCGACCGACATCTCGGCGTTGTCGCCGGGCATGACCATCTCGACGTCCGCCTGCAGCTCGACGACGCCGGTGACGTCGGTCGTGCGGAAGTAGAACTGCGGCCGGTAGCCCTTGAAGAACGGCTTGTGACGTCCGCCCTCGTCCTTCGAGAGCACGTACACCTGCGCCTCGAACTTGGTGTGCGGCGTGATCGAGCCGGGCTTCGCCAGCACCTGACCGCGCTCGATCTCCTCACGCTTGACGCCGCGAAGGAGCGCGCCGATGTTGTCGCCGGCCTGCCCGGAGTCGAGCAGCTTGCGGAACATCTCGACACCCGTGACGACCGTCTTTGCGGTCTTCGTGTGGATGCCGACGATCTCGACCTCTTCGCCGGTCTTGATCTGGCCCTGCTCGACGCGGCCGGTGGCAACCGTGCCGCGGCCGGTGATCGTGAACACGTCCTCGACAGGCATCAGGAACGGCTTGTCGATGTCGCGCGGGGGCTCGGGGACGTACTCGTCCACGGCCGCCATCAGCTCCAGGATCTTGGGCGTCCACTCGGTGTCGCCCTCGAGCGCCTTGAGCGCCGACCCGCGCACGACCGGAAGGTCGTCGCCGGGGAAGTCGTACTTCGAGAGCAGCTCGCGGACCTCGAGCTCGACCAGGTCGAGCAGCTCCTCGTCGTCGACCGTGTCGGCCTTGTTCAGGAACACGACGATGTAGGGCACGCCGACCTGGCGGGCGAGCACGATGTGCTCACGCGTCTGCGGCATCGGGCCGTCGGCGGCGGACACCACCAGGATGGCGCCGTCCATCTGCGCCGCGCCGGTGATCATGTTCTTCACGTAGTCGGCATGACCGGGGCAGTCGACATGTGCGTAGTGCCGGTTGACCGTCTCGTACTCGACGTGGGAGGAGTTGATGGTGATGCCGCGCTCGCGCTCCTCCGGCGCCTTGTCGATCTTGTCGAAATCGGTGAACTCCGAGCCGGTGCCGGACTCGGCCAGCACCTTTGTGATGGCAGCGGTGAGCGTCGTCTTGCCATGGTCGATGTGACCGATGGTGCCGATATTGAGGTGCGGCTTATTGCGCTCGAACTTCTGCTTGGCCATGTCTTCTCCCAGTCTCCTTTTCCGGGGACCTACCCCTGGCTCTCTGTGAGCTTCTCTGCGATCGAATGCGGGACTTCTGCGTACTGAAGGAACTGCATCGTATAGGTGGCGCGACCCTGGCTCATGGTGCGCACGTCGGTGGCGTATCCGAACATCTCGGCGAGCGGCACGCGGGCGCGGATGACCTGCGCATTGCCGCGCGGCTCCATGCCCTCGATCTGTCCCCGGCGAGAGTTGATGTTGCCGATCACGTCGCCCATGTACTCCTCGGGCGTGACCACCTCGACGGCCATCACGGGCTCGAGCAGCACGGGCTTCGCGCGCTTCGAGGCCTCCTTGAACGCCAGCGAGCCGGCCACCTTGAACGCCATCTCCGAGGAGTCGACGTCGTGGTAGGAGCCGTCGACCAGGACGACCGAGATGTCGACGACGGGGAACCCGGCCAGGATGCCGGCCTCCATCGCCTCCTTGATCCCGTGGTCGACCGCCGAGACGTACTCGCGCGGCACCGAGCCGCCGACCGTCTTGTTCTCGAACGTGTAGCCACCGGCCTCGTTCGGCGCCATGTTGATGACGACGTGGCCGTACTGGCCGCGGCCGCCGGTCTGGCGGACGAAGCGGCCGTGCACGCCCTCGACGGCGTTTCGGATCGTCTCGCGGTAGGCCACCTGCGGCCGGCCGACGTTGGCGTCGACCCGGAACTCGCGCATCAGCCGGTCGACGATGATCTCGAGGTGGAGCTCGCCCATGCCGGCGATGATCGTCTGGCCGGTCTCCTCGTTCGTGCGCACGCGGAAGGTCGGGTCCTCCTCGGCCAGGCGCTGCAGGGCCTGGGCCAGCTTGTCCTGGTCGGCCTTGGTCTTGGGCTCGACGGCGACGTCGATGACCGGCTCGGGGAAGACGATCGACTCGAGCAGCACGGGCTTGTCGGGATCGCAAAGCGTGTCGCCGGTGGTGGTCTGCTTGAGGCCGACGGCGGCGGCGATCGCCCCGGCGCCGATCTGCTGCAGGTCCTCGCGGTGGTTGGCGTGCATCTCGAGCAGCCGCCCGACGCGCTCCTTGCGGCCGGTCGACGTGTTGAGCACGTAGGAGCCCGAGTTGATCTTGCCGGAGTAGACCCGGAAGTACGTCAGCTTGCCGACGAACGGGTCGCTCATCACCTTGAACGCGAGCGCCGAGAAGGGCGCGTCGAGGTCGGCCGGGCGGGTTGCCTCCTCGCCCGTGCGCGGATCGGTTCCGACCACCGGGAGCACGTCGATCGGCGAGGGCAGGTAGTCGATGACCGCCTCGAGCAGCGGCTGGACGCCCTTGTTCTTGAAGGCGGAGCCGAGCAGCACCGGCGTGATCGAGTTGTCGAGCGTCGCCTTGCGGATCGCCCCGCGCAGATGCTCGGCCTCGACGGGCGCGTCCTCGAGGAACGCGTTCATGATGTCGTCGTCGTGGTCGGCAACCGACTCGACCAGGTCGTGCCGGTACGTCTCGGCCTGCTCGCGCAGGTCGGCGGGGATCTCGCGCTCCTCCCACTTCTGGCCGAGCGGATCGACGTAGTAGAGCGCCTTCATGGTGACGAGGTCGACGTGGCCCTGGTAGGCGTCCTCGAGCCCGATCGGGATCTGCACCGGCACCGCGCGTGCGGCCAGCCGGTCGATCATGGTCGCGACCGCGGCGAAGAAGTCGGCGCCCGTGCGGTCCATCTTGTTGATGAACGCGATCCGGGGCACGCCGTACTTGTCGGCCTGCCGCCACACGGTCTCCGACTGCGGCTGCACGCCGGCGACCGAGTCGAAGAGCGCAACGGCGCCATCGAGGACGCGCAGGCTGCGCTCGACCTCGACCGTAAAGTCCACGTGCCCGGGCGTGTCGATAATGTTGATGCGGTGGTCACGCCAGAAGCAGGTTGTGGCGGCGGACGTGATCGTGATCCCGCGCTCCTGCTCCTGCACCATCCAGTCCATCGTCGCGGCGCCCTCGTGCACCTCGCCCATCTTGTGGGTGCGGCCGGTGTAGTAGAGGATGCGCTCGGTGGTCGTGGTCTTGCCGGCATCGATGTGGGCCATGATGCCGATGTTGCGCACACGGTCGAGCTCCTCCATCCGAGGCACGCGGGTGCTGGTCTTCGTTTCAGTGACAGACATCGTTCAGGCCCTTACCACCGGTAGTGCGCAAAGGCCTTGTTGGCCTGCGCCATCCGGTACATGTCGTCTTTGCGCTTGAACGCCCCACCCTGCTGGTTGGTCGCGTCCAGGATCTCGCCGGCCAGCTTCTCGAATGACTGCTTCTCGCGGCGCTGGCGCGAGAACGTGACGAGCCAGCGCACGGCGAGCGTGCGGGCGCGCCGCTGCGGCACCTCGATCGGCACCTGGTAGTTGGCGCCGCCGACGCGGCGGGAGCGGACCTCGAGCACCGGCGTCACCGACTTGATGGCGCGCTCGAGCACCTCGACGGGGTTCTGGCCGGTCTTCTGACCGACCGACTCCAGCGCCTGGTACACGATCTGCTCGGCGATCGACTTCTTGCCGTCCATCATCACGCGATTGACGACCTGCGTGACCAGGACCGACTCGTAGACGGGATCGCGAAGCAGCGTTCGCGGGGTGATTTCGGCACGGCGCGGCACGGCTAGCTCCTCTTCGCCCCGTACTTCGACCGGCCCTGCTTGCGGTCGTTCACGCCCGAGGTGTCGAGCGCCGCCCGGATCACCTTGTAGCGCACGCCCGGAAGGTCCTTGACGCGGCCGCCGCGGATCAGCACGACCGAATGCTCCTGCAGGTTGTGCCCGACGCCGGGGATGTAGGCCGTGACCTCCATCTGGTTCGTCAGGCGCACGCGCGCGACCTTGCGCAGCGCGGAGTTCGGCTTCTTCGGCGTGACCGTATACACGCGCGTGCAGACGCCCCGCTTCTGCGGCGCGCCGCGAAGGGCCGGCGTCTTGGTCTTGCCGACCACTTTCTGGCGGGGCTTGCGTACGAGTTGATTGATCGTCGGCATACGGTGTCAGTCCTTGCCCGTTTTGGGCGCAGCGAAGAAACGACCGCCCGATGCGGCCGCGACGCCGAACACTAGCACAGGGCGTGCGCCGGAGCGGCTCCGCGGAAACTCCCCGGGAGCGCCCCCCGCGGATCCCGTCACAAATCTGCAAAACCTCTGCGACGGCGATCCGCGGGGGACTGTCCCCGGTTTGTGCGGCCTCGGCTCAGCCCTCGTCTGGGACAGGGGGCAGGAACGGCGGCTCGGCGCCCGGCTTGGGCGTCAGGTCGATGTCGCCGTTCGGTCCGATGTGGCCGTCTCCGACCAGCGCGTCCGTGTACACGGGCGGCTCCGAGAAGTCCTCGACGTAGAAGCGAGGTGCGTCCTCGGCCGGCTCGATCGTGACCGCGCGGTATTCCTTCAGCCCGGTCGAGGCCGGAATCAGCTTGCCGATGATGACGTTCTCCTTCAGGCCGACCAGGTGATCGGTCTTGCCCTCGAGCGCCGCATCGGTCAGCACCTTCGGTGGTCTCCTGGAACGACGCCGCGCTCAGGAAGCTCTGCGTCGCCAGCGAGGCCTTGGTGATCCCCAGGATCAGCTGGGTGTGGGTGGGCCGCTCCTTCTTGCCGGCCTTCAGCACCCGCAGCGTCTTCTCGAGCTCCGGCCGGTCGACCAGCTCGCCCGGCAGGTAGTCGGAATCGCCCGAGTTGTCGATCCGCACCTTCTTCAGCATCTGGCGGACGATCAGCTCGATGTGCTTGTCGTGGATCTCCACGCCCTGGCTCTTGTAGACCTCCTGCACCTCACCCACGAGGTAGCGGGCGGTCTCCGTGTCGTCGCGCAGGTCGAGCACCTCGACCGGGGCGAGCGGGCCCTCGTTCAGCGGCGCGCCGGCCTCGATCACCTCGCCCTCGCTGACACGCAGCCGGGTGCGGCGGGGGAACGGGTAGTCCTTCGCGTCCCCGTCCTCGCCGCCCGTGGGCGTGATCGTGACCGTGTAGCCACGCTCGCCCTCGTCGATCGCCACGCGTCCCGCCAGCTCCGACAGCGTCGCCGCCGCCTTCGGCTTGCGGGCCTCGAACAGCTCGACCACCCGCGGCAGGCCGTGGGTGATGTCGAGCCCGGCGACCCCGCCGGTGTGGAACGTCCGCATGGTCAGCTGGGTGCCCGGCTCGCCGATCGACTGCGCCGCGATGGTGCCGACGGCGTCGCCGATCTCGCCCATCTTGCCGGTCGCCATCGACCAGCCGTAGCAGGTGCGGCAGACGCCGATCTCGGCCTGGCACTTCAGCACCGTGCGCACCGGGACGACCTGCGAGCGATCGTCGCCGCCGGCCAGCACGATCTCGCGCAGGCGGGCGCCGTTGATCTCCTCGCCCTTCTTCAGCGCGAGCTTGCCGACCTTGGCGTCGACGGCCACGACCCGGCCGATCAGGCCGGAGCGGTTGGCCGTTCCGTCGGTGGTGCGCACCGGGACGAGGATCGAGCCGGTCGACTTGCAGTCGTTCTGCCGGATGATCACGTCCTGGCTCACGTCCACCAGCCGCCGGGTCAGGTAGCCCGAGTCGGCGGTGCGAAGCGCGGTGTCGGCCAGCCCCTTGCGGGCGCCGTGGGTGGAGATGAAGTACTCCAGCACGGACAGCCCCTCCATGAAGTTGGACTTGATCGGCCGCTCGATGATCTCGCCCTTCGGGTTTGCCATCAGGCCGCGCATCCCGGCCAGCTGCCGGATCTGCTTGAACGATCCGCGTGCGCCGGAGTTGGCCATCATGTACACGGGGTTGAGCTCGTCGAGGTTGCGGTTCATGGCCTCGCCGACGTCGTCGGTGGCCTGGTTCCACAGCGATACGACCTGCTCGTGACGCTCGTCCTCGGTGATCAGGCCACGGTCGTACGACCGCTGCGCCTTGCCGACCTCACCCTCGTAGTGGGTGAGGATCTCCTCCTTGTCGGGAGGGATGACGATGTCGTTCTTCGAGATCGTGACGCCGGCCCGGGTGGCGTAGCTGAACCCGAGCTCCTTGATCGTGTCGAGCACCTCGGCGATGGCCGTGGCGCCGTAGCGGTCGACCAGGTCGGAGATGAACTCCGTCATGTCGCGCTTCGTGAACGTGCGGTTCTGGTAGGCGTAGTCGGTCAGGTCGTAGCGCTCACCGACCGCGTGTCCCAGCGCCCGGCTGACCCCCTCGTTGAAGATCGCCCGGCCAACCGTGGTCACGATCCAGTCGCCGCGCTCGCGCAGCGTGATCGGGGCCTGCAGGGTGACCTGCTTCTGGTCGTAGGCGATCTCGACCTCGTCGAGTGAGCCGAAGTACGGCAGCTTGCGCTCGCGCGCGGCCGCCACGGTCACCTTGGTGAGGTCCTCGGCCGCGTACGTCAGGTAGTAGGTGCCGAGCACCATGTCCTGGGTCGGGGTCGCCAGCGGCTTGCCGTGCGCCGGCGAGAGGATGTTGTTCGACGACAGCATGAGGATGCGGGCCTCGGCCTGCGCCTCGGCCGACAGCGGCAGATGCACCGCCATCTGGTCGCCGTCGAAGTCGGCGTTGAAGGCGTGGCACACCAGCGGGTGCACCTGGATCGCCTTGCCCTCGACCAGCACGGGCTCGAAGGCCTGGATGCCGAGCCGATGCAGCGTCGGTGCGCGGTTCAGGAGCACCGGATGCTCGGCGATCACCTCTTCGAGCACGTCCCACACCTCGGGCACCATCGTGTCCACCATCTTCTTGGCGGCCTTGATGTTCTGCACGAGCTTGCGCTCGACCAGCCGGCTCATGATGAACGGCTTGAACAGCTCGAGCGCCATCAGCTTCGGCAGCCCGCACTGGTGCAGGCGCAGCGACGGGCCGGCCACGATCACCGATCGGCCGGAGTAGTCGACGCGCTTTCCGAGCAGGTTCTGGCGGAACCGGCCCTGCTTGCCCTTGAGCATGTCCGACAGCGACTTCAGCGGCCGGTTGCCCGGGCCCGTCACCGCGCGGCCACGGCGGCCGTTGTCGAACAGTGCGTCGACGGCCTCCTGCAGCATCCGCTTCTCGTTGTTGACGATGATCTCGGGCGCGCCCAGGTCGAGCAGGCGCTTGAGGCGGTTGTTGCGGTTGATCACGCGCCGGTAGAGGTCGTTCAGGTCGGAGGTGGCGAACCGGCCACCGTCCAGCTGCACCATCGGGCGCAGCTCCGGCGGAATCACCGGGATCGTCTCGAGGATCATCCACTCGGGCTTGTTGTCCGACTTGGTGAACGCCGACACGACCTTCAGCCGCTTGATCGCCCGGGCCTCCTTCTGGCCCTTGGACGTGCGGATCGTCTCGCGCAGCTGGATGGCCTCGGCGTCGAGGTCGCGCGAGCGCAGGAGCTCGCGGATCGACTCGGCGCCCATGCCGCCGGTGAAGTACTCACCGAAGCCCCACGAGCTGCCGAACCGGTCGCGCAGCTCGCGGAAGAGGGCCTCGTCGGAGACCACCTCCTGCACCTCGAGCTCCTTGAACTTGATCCACGTGCGGTCGAGCCGGTCGACGGCCTCCTTGGCGTGGTCGTCGACGTCGCGGCGCCGGGCCTGGATGTCGTTGTAGGTGTCGCGCACCTTGAGCGCCCAGGCCTCGATGGCCTTGACGTCCTCCTTCGACATGCGCCCGTCCGTGCGCAGGCACAGGTCGTTGGCCTGCTCGCGCAGCTCCGCGCGATCGGTGCCCTCACCGGTCTCGATCAGCTCGCGCAGGATGCCGGCGCCGATCTGGCGGGTCTTGTCGAGCGCCGCGGCGTTGCCGGGGCCGGCCTCGATCAGCTTCTCGACCCACTCCTGGTCGGGGGCCTTGAGGTCGGCCTCGCCGCCACCGAGCCAGGCCATGCGCGCCTTGATGACGTTCTTCGCCTTGGTCTTCTCGGGGCCCTTGGACGTCTCGATCGCCTCGAGCTCGGAGGCAAGCAGCGTCCGTGCCGCCCCGCCCCATGCCGCCACGTTGTCGAGATCCTTGGGGCCGAGCTTGCGGTCGTCGCGCACCGCCGACTCGCGCACGAGCTCACGGACCTTCTTGGGGTCCTCGCCGCCGATCCGCTTGGCCACGTCGGGCAGCAGGCCGCCGGCCAGGGTGCGGGCGTCCTCGAGGACGGGGATCCCGCTCTCCTCGGCCCAGTTGTTGAGCGTCCGCGACCAGTACTCATCGTCCTCGTCGAAGTCCTTGTTCGAGCCGTCGATCAGGAACTGGCGGCGGCGCTGCATGCGATCCTCGAGGGCGACCAGGGCCTCCTCGCGGTCGAGCATCAACCGCTCCTTCTCCTGCTCGACCTTGCCCTCGAGCTCGGGCACGTCGCGCTCGCGCGCCTCCTTGTCGACCGCCGTCACGATCGAGGCGGCGAAGTACAGCACCTTCTCGAGCTCCTTCGGAGCGATGTCGAGCAGGTAGCCGATCCGCGACGGGACGCCCTTGAAGAACCAGATGTGGCTCACGGGTGCGGCCAGGTCGATGTGGCCCATGCGCTCGCGGCGCACCTTCTGGCGGGTCACCTCGACGCCGCAGCGCTCGCAGATGATGCCCTTGTAGCGGACGCGCTTGTACTTGCCGCAGTAGCACTCCCAGTCCTTCGTCGGACCGAAGATGCGCTCGCAGAAGAGGCCGTCCTTCTCCGGCTTCAGCGTGCGGTAGTTGATCGTCTCCGGCTTGGTGACCTCGCCGGACGACCACTCGCGAATCTGCTTGGGCGATGCCAGCCCGATCTTGATGGCATCGAAATCGTTGATGTCGATCAACGCGTCAGCTCCTCTTCAAAAAGTCGTTGCGTTCGTTCCGTGCGTGCTGCGATGACCTGCTGAATCACTCCTCGACCTCTTCCACCAGGTCGAGCTCGCCGAGAGGCAGAGCGTCGTCCTCCTCCTCCTCGGCCTCGATCTCGAGGTCTTCCTCGACGATCTCCTCGCCGAGCAGCTCGTCGTTGGGGACGGTCAGCTCGCCGTCCTCGTCGGTGCGGTCGGCCCCTTCCTCGAGCTCCTGGGCCTCGGGCACGCGGGCCGCGGCGGCCCGGTCAGCCACCGGCCGCAGGTCGATGCCGAGCTCCTCCGCGGCGCGCAGCAGCTCGTCCTCCTCCTCGCGCACAGTGACGTCGCCGCCGTCCACCGAGACGACCTTGACGTCGAGGGCCAGCGACTGCATCTCCTTGAGCAGCACCTTGAAGCTCTCGGGGATGGAGGGCTCGGGGATGTTCTCGCCCTTGACGACGGCCTCGTAGGCCTTGACCCGGCCGATGGTGTCGTCCGACTTGATGGTCAGCATCTCCTGCAGGGTGTAGGCGGCGCCGTACGCCTCGAGTGCCCACACCTCCATCTCGCCGAAGCGCTGGCCGCCGAACTGCGCCTTGCCGCCCAACGGCTGCTGGGTGACGAGCGAGTACGGGCCGGTTGAGCGCGCGTGGATCTTGTCGTCGACCAGATGCAGGAGCTTCAGGATGTACATGTAGCCGACCGTCACGGGCTGGTCGTACGGGTCGCCCGTGCGGCCGTTGAACAGCCGCACCTTGCCGTTGCAGCGGGCACCCTCGGGCAGCTTCTTGTCGATCGCGAACTTGATCGAGCTCGAGCGATGCGCCTCCTGCCAGTCGATCAGCTCGCGATCGACCTCGGCCGGCGTGGCGCCGTCGAACACCGGCGTGGCGATCCACTCGGGCTCGCCGTTCTCGCCGCCGTTCTTGGCCGCCCAGCCGAGATGCGTCTCGAGCACCTGGCCGATGTTCATGCGCGAGGGGACGCCGAGCGGGTTCAGGATGATGTCGACCGGCGTGCCGTCCTCGAGCATCGGCATGTCCTCCTCGGGCACGATCTTCGAGATCACGCCCTTGTTGCCGTGCCGGCCGGCCAGCTTGTCACCCTCGGCGATCTTGCGCTTGGTGGCGACGTAGACGCGCACCAGCTCGTTCACGCCCGGCGACAGGTCGTCGCCGTTCGCACGCGAGAAGGTCTTCACGTCGATGACCTTGCCACCCTCGCCGTGGGGCACCTTCAGCGAGGTATCGCGCACCTCGCGCGCCTTCTCCTTGAAGATGGCCCGGATCAGCTTCTCCTCGGCCGTGAGCTCGGTCTCGCCCTTGGGCGTGACCTTGCCGACGAGCAGGTCGCCGGAGCCGACCTCGGCACCGATGCGCACGATCCCGTTCTCGTCGAGGTCGCGCAGCGACTCCTCCGAGCGGTTGGGGATGTCGCGCGTGATCTCCTCGTCGCCGAGCTTGGTCGAGCGGGCGTCCACCTCGTACTCGTGGATGTGGATCGACGTCAGCACGTCGTCCTTGACGATCCGCTCGGACAGGATGATCGCGTCCTCGAAGTTGTAGCCCTCCCAGGACATGAAGGCGACGAGCAGGTTCTTGCCCAGCGCCAGCTCGCCCATGTCGGTCGACGATCCGTCCGCCAGCACCTCGCCGGCGGAGACGCGCTGGCCCTCGAACACGATCGGCTTCTGGTGAATGATCGTGCCCTGGTTGGAGCGGCGGTACTTGATCAGGTCGTAGGAGTCGCTGCCATCCTTGGCGGCGACCACGATCCGGTCGGCATCGACGTACGAGACCTTGCCCGCCCGCCGGTTCACGACCACGTCGCCCGTGTCAACCGCGGCCCGGTACTCGAGCCCGGTGCCGACCAGCGGCGCCTCGGGCACCATCAGCGGCACCGCCTGGCGCTGCATGTTGGAGCCCATCAGGGCGCGGTTGGCGTCGTTGTGCTCGAGGAACGGGATGAGCGCGGTCGCCACCGAGACGATCTGGGCGGGATCGACGTCCATGTAGTCGACCTGCGCAGATTCGACCTGGACGGGCACGCCGTCGCGGGTGCGGCAGAGCACCGGAGCCACCAGCTTGCCGTTCTTGTCGACCTCGGCGTTGGCCTGGGCGATCGTGTAGTGCTCCTCCTGGATCGCGTCCAGGTACTCGACCTCTTCCTTGATCTTGCCGCCGACCACCTTGCGGTACGGCGTCTGCACGAAGCCGTGCTCGGACACCTTGGCGTAGGAGCCCAGCGAGCCGATCAGGCCGATGTTCGGGCCTTCCGGCGTCTCGATCGGGCACATGCGCCCGTAATGGGTGGGGTGAACGTCGCGCACCTCGATCGGCGCGCGCTCGCGGGTCAGTCCGCCCGCGCCCAGCGCGGACAGGCGGCGGCGGTGCGTGAGCCCCGCCAGCGAGTTGGTCTGGTCCATGAACTGGGACAGCTGCGAGGAGCCGAAGAACTCCTTCAGCGCCGCCGCGACCGGGCGGATGTTGACGATGGTCTGGGGAGTGATGGCGTCCTCGTCCTCGGTCGTGAGGCGCTCGCGCACCACCCGCTCCATCCGGTAGAGGCCGATCCGGAACGCCTCCTGGATCAGCTCGCCCACGGTGCGCAGGCGGCGATTGCCGAAGTGCTCGTACTCGTCCAGGTCGTGCTCGGCGTCGCCGCGGGGGATGACGATCGTGTCCGCAGCGAAGTCCTTCGAGTCCTCGGGGACGCGCAGCTTGATCGGCAGCGCCACGAGCCGGCGCACCAGCTCGACGATGTCGCCGGTCGTGAGCACGCGGCACTCGGGCGAGACGTCCTGCCCCAGGCGCATGTTCAGCTTGTAGCGGCCGACCCGGGTCAGGTCGTAGCGCTTGGGGTCGAAGAAGAGCGCCCGCACCAGGTTGCGCGAGTTCTCGAGCGTCGGCGGCTCACCCGGCCGCTGCTTCTTGAACACCTCGATCAGCGCCTCGTCCTCGCGCTTGGACGGATCCTTCTCGAGCGTCATGCGGATGAAGGGGTTGTTGTCGAACAGCGCGAGCAGGCCCTCGTCGGACTTGTCGATGGTGAAGCCGGTGTTCTCGTCGACCTCCGGCAGGGCGCGCAGGAGCGTCGTCACCGGCAGCTTGCGCTTGCGGTCGATGCGGACGTTGACCAGGCCCTTCTTGTCGATCTCCATCTCGAGCCAGGAGCCGCGCGACGGCATCAGGTTGGCGACGAACACCTGCTTGGTGGCGTCCTTCGGCTCCATGATGTAGGCGCCCGGCGAGCGCACCAGCTGCGTCACGACGACGCGCTCGGTGCCGTTGATGATGAACGTGCCCTGCTCGGTCATCCAGGGGAAGTTGCCGAGGAACACGGTCTGCTCGCGGATCTCGCCCGTGTCGAGGTTGGTGAACGACACCTTGACGTTCACGGGCACCTCGAACGACTGATCCTTCTCGCGGCACTCGCGCTCGGACACGACGGGGTCACCGATGGTGTACTCACCCAGTCGCACCTCGAGCCGCTCGGAGTAGTCGCGGATCGGAGAAATATCGTCGATCGTCTCGCGCAGGCCGGACTTGGCCAGCGACTTGGGATCGGCAGGATCGCCCATGAACCACCTGAAGGAGGCCTTCTGGATATCGATCAGATTGGGGACGTCAAGCACCTTCTCGAGCTTGGAGAAGGTGCGACGGCTTCTGGGCGCATGAGAGCTTGCAGGCAAAGCGTCGCCTCCCGACGGGCTAGTGGGGGAAATCAGAGGGCGTGGAACCGGACCAACGGCGCAACCATGGAGGGTATCAGCACGACAGTTTCCCCGCAAATGGGGACGCGGCGCCACGACCTCCGCAGGGAACTCAGACCCTCGGAATTCGACCTGTAAAGGCTGGCTTTCGCCCAACTATACCCCTTCGGCGGCCACGGTCAAGTCGAGTCCGTACCGATCGCCACATGAACGGCCGGTCAGCCGGAGGCGGCCGCGATGGTCTCGGCGCGGGCCTGTGCCGCGACCACGGCGAGCGGGCGCCCGACCGCGGCGCGGAACGCCCGGTTGACCTGGGCAGGGGTGAAGCGGCCGGCGACTCCGTCGTGCCGGAACGCGGCCGCAAGGCGATGCAGCCCCGCACTGCCGCCGTCGTGCAGAACCGCGCGCACGATCGCCGCCCCGTCCTCGTACGCAAACCACGTCGGCACCGCCCGCCGCAGCATCCAGTGCCCGAACGTCCACCGCCAGCGTGCCATCGACGGATAGCCGCGCTCGTACGCGGCCGCCATGTACCGGAACGGCCAGCCGGCGCCGGCGGCGATCGTGTACTGCTGCTCCTCGTAGCGGGCCACGCCCTCGATGAGGCTGAGCGGGCACCCGGCGACCATGGCGGCGCTGGCGACGTGCGTGAGCTCATGCACGACGACGGCGTCGCGCTCCACCTGCGGCGTCTGCAGCCACGCCGGCATCTTCAGGTAGACGAGGCCCTGGTACTCGGCGCCGATCGCCTCGTGCGGCATCTGCACTCCTGACACCCGTGACGCCTGCGCCCACGAATCGGTCAGAAAGATGACCGGCGGGAGCGCGGCCGACCCGGGCAGCCGGTAGCGGGCGAGCAGCCCCGGCAGCTCCCGGTTGGCCACCGACACAACCTCGGCCGCGTCCGCCGCCGGCACGTCGGGAGCCGAGATCACCACGACCCGCCTTCCGGTCGTGAACCGCGAACGCGGCGGCATGGCGGCCACGCCGTCCTGCAGCACCGAGAACCTCCCGGTGCGCGTCAGGTCCGCCGCCACCCGCACGAGGTCTCCGCGCGGACGCAGCACGAGCGCCCGCTGGCCCAGGTCGACCCAGGTCGTGCCGGCGCGACGGCCGAGCCGCGCCGACGCGGTGACCAGCACCGTCCGCGAACGCCGCCCCGAGTCGAGAGTCGTCAGGTGGACGCGCACATGGGTCAGCCGGACTCCGGTCTCACGCCGGGTCAGGTAGCGGACGACCGCGACATGGGCGAGCGCAAACGGCGGGACGTGCACCTCGGTTGGGTGCATCGGCGGCGTGGAGGACGCCCCGCCGCCCGCGCAGGCCGCGGCCAGCATCACCATCACAAGGACCGCGCCAAAAGGGGTCTGACCCCGTTTGGTGCGGTCAGGCAGAGGCGGCCGATGGAGCGTTCGCCACATCCAGCGGATGATGGCATGCCGCCATGTGCCCGCTCGATCCGTGGGGCACGAGCGGCGGCTCCTCCTGCGAGCAGATCTCGGTCGCATACCGGCAGCGGGGATGGAACCGGCACCCGGTCGGCGGCGTGATCGGGCTGGGCACGTCGCCCACGAGCACGATCCGCTCCCGCCGGGCCGACAGGTCGGGATCGGGAATCGGCACCGCCGAGAGCAGGGCCTCGGTGTAGGGGTGCACGGGCCGCTGGTACAGCTCCTCGGCGGGCGAGATCTCGACGATCTTGCCCAGGTACATGACCGCGATCCGGTCGGACACGTGCCGCACGACGCCCAGGTCGTGGGCGATGAACACGTAGGTCAGGTTGAGATCGTCCTGGAGGTCGTCGAGCAGGTTGATCACCTGGGCCTGGATCGACACGTCGAGCGCCGACACCGGCTCGTCGGCGACGACGAGCTTGGGGTGCAGCGCCAGCGCCCGGGCCACGCCGATGCGCTGCCGCTGTCCGCCCGAGAACTCGTGCGGATAGCGGTTGAAGTGCTCGGGCGAGAGCCCGACGAGCTCGAGCAGCTCGGACACGCGCCGCTTGATCTGGGCGCGGTCGCCCATGTTGTGGATGCGCAGCGGGTCGCCGATGATCGTCCCGACCCGCTTGCGCGGGTTGAGCGAGGCGTACGGATCCTGGAACACCATCTGCATCTCGCGCCGCAGCGGCTGCAGGTCGCGCCGCGACAGGTTGGAGATGTCGCGGCCCTCGAACGTGATCCTGCCGCTGGTGAGCTCGAGCAGCCGGATCACGCAGCGGCCGAGCGTCGACTTTCCGCAGCCCGACTCGCCCACCAGACCGAGGGTCTCGCCCGTCCGCACCTCGAGGCTGACGCCGTCGACGGCGTGCACGCGGGCGACCTCGTGCTGGATCACCACGCCCTTCTTGATGGGGAAGTACTTGCGAACGTCGTCCACCGACAGGAGTGGGTCGCCGTTCGGCTCGCTCACGCCGACTCCTCGACCAGGTCGGGGCGCATCGCGGCCTCGCGCCGCGCCGCCTTGGCCGAGGGCTCGAGGTGGCAGGCGTCCAGGTGGTTGGTGTCGCCGAGGCGGTCGCGCAGCTCGGGCACCTCGCTGCAGCGCTCGAACCGCTGCGTGCAGCGGGGGCCGAACGCGCACCCCTGAGGCAGGTTGATCAGCGACGGCGGCAGGCCCGGGATCGCGGTCAGCCGCTTCGGCTTGGGCCGGTCGAGCCGGGCGATCGAGCCCAGGAGACCCCAGGTGTAGGGATGCTGCGGGTCGTAGAACAGGTCCTGCTTCGTCCCCTGCTCCACCACCCGGCCGGCATACATCACGCAGACGCGGTCGGCGACCTCGGCCACCACCCCCATGTCGTGGGTGATCATGACCACGGCCGAGCCGAAGTCGTCCTTGAGCTTCTGGATGAGCTCCAGGATCTGGGCCTGGATGGTGACGTCAAGTGCGGTCGTCGGCTCGTCGGCGATCAGCAGGTCCGGGTTGCACGAGAGCGCCATCGCAATCATGACCCGCTGGCGCATGCCGCCCGAGAACTGGTGCGGGTAGTCGTTGACGCGCTGCTTCGGATTCGGGATCCCGACCGCCTGCAGGAGCTCGACCGCACGGGCGTTGGCGGCCGCCTTGCTGACATTCTCGTGCGCCTGGATCTGCTCGGCGATCTGCCACCCCACCCGGTAGACCGGGTTGAGCGAGGTCATCGGGTCCTGGAAGATCATCGCGATCTCGGCGCCGCGCACGTCGCGCATCTCGTCGGCTCCGAGTTTCATGATGTCGCGGCCCTTGTAGATCACCTCGCCCTCGAACACGGCGTTGGGATCGATGATCAGGCGCATCACGGACATCATGCTCACGCTCTTGCCCGACCCCGACTCGCCCACGATGCCGAGCACCTCGCCCGGGTCGAGCGTGAACGAGATCCCGTCCACCGCCCGCACGATGCCGTCCTCGGTCCGGAACGAGACCCGCAGGTTGCGCACCTCGAGCAGGTGGTCGGCCATCAGGCGAGCCGGATCCGGGGATCGAGCCAGGCGTAGCCGATGTCGACCAGCGCGTTTGCGAGGACGATGAAGAACGCCCCGTAGATGACGGTCGCCATGATCGTCGGCAGGTCGAGGTTGCCGATCGACTGCCAGGTGAGGTAGCCCACGCCGTGGATGCCGAACACCACCTCGGTCACGAGCGCCCCGCCGGCGACCAGGGCGCCGAAGTCGAGCCCGAACAGGCTGATGAACGTGATCATCGACGTGCGCAGCGAATGGCGCAGGAGCACGCGCCGCTCGGTGAGGCCCTTCGCCCGGGCGGTGCGGATGTAGTCCTCGTTCTGTACGTCGAGCAGGCTCGCGCGGAGCACCCGTGCGTAGAGCCCGATGTAGAGGATCGAAAGCGTGATCCACGGGATCACGAGACCCTTGAACCATAGTCCCGGGTCCTGGGTGAAGGGCGTGTATCCAAGCGGCGGCACCCAGTGGAAGAAGATCGTGTCATGCCAGCGGCTCTGGGTGATCAGGTTCGCGAGCTCACCCACCCAGAACACGGGCATCGAGATCCCGATCAGGGCGAGGATCATCAGAATGGGGTCGATCAGGGTTCCCTTGAACACCGCGGCGGCCATCCCCATCGCCAGCGCCATGATCACCCAGATCACGGCCGCCCCGAACACGAGCGACAGCGTGGCGGGCGTGGCCTGCACGATCTCGGGCACGATCTTCTGGCCCTGGTTCGAGTACGACACGAGATCGCGGGTGATGAGGATCTTCTTCATCATCAGCAGGTACTGCACCGGCAGCGGCCGGTCGAGGCCGAACTGGTGCCGGATCTCCTTCACCGCAGCCGCCGACGGGTTGCGGCCCGCGATCTGCCGCACCGGGTCGATCCCGGGCGTATGGAAGAAGATCATGAACACGACCGCCGAGATCACGAACATCACGAGCACCATCTGCAGCAGGCGCCTGATGATGAACGTACCCACGGCCTTCTAGGCCCCCACTCGCAGTTTCGCCCTCGGGTCGAGCGCATCCCGGACGCCGTCGCCGAACACGTTCAGCGAGAGGACGGTGATCACGATCATGATGCCGGGCGCGATCGCCACCCACGGGCGCGTGTAGAGCAACTGCTGGCCGTCGCTGATCACCGTGCCCCAGCTGGCATTGGGTGGCTGCACCCCGATCGAGAGGTACGAGAGCGTCGCCTCGGTGAGGATGGTGGTCGCGATCATGAGCGGGAACAGGACGATCACGACCGTGATGACGTTCGGCAGCACCTCCGAGAACACGAGCCGCAGGCCGGACGCGCCTTGGGCGATGGCCGCCTCGACGAACTCCTTCTCGGCCACCGACAGCACATGCCCGCGCACCGGGCGGTACACGTAGGGCAGATAGATGAACGCGATGATCAGCGTCGGCAGCCACAGGCTGGAGGCGTCGATCCGGATCGGCCCGATGGAAAGCCCGTTCGGGGCATTCAGGAGCACGGTCGAGAGGCAGATCGCGAACAGCAGGACGGGGAACGCCCAGATCACGTCCATCAGCCGCGAGAGCAACGTGTCGGTGGCGCCGCCGTGGAAGCCGGCCAGGAGCGCGAGAATGGTCGCCAGCAGGCAGCAGATGAAGGCCGACCCGATCCCGATCATGAGCGAGCTGCGGCCGCCGTAGAGCACGCGTGAAGCGACGTCGCGGCCGTTCTCGTCGGAGCCGAGGAAGTAGTGGTGGACGTCCCAGGTGGGGCCGATCGGGGTCTCGCCCAGGTGCAGGAGGCCGCCTCCCTGCTGCATCAGCGGCACCCGCTTGCCGTTGACGATGGTGTGCCCGTTGAGGTTGTTCTGGAACGGGTTGACGTGGGCGACGTCGCTGGCGTAGAGCGGGGCGGCGAAGCTCACGACCACGACCAGCACGAACACCGCCAGCCCGCTGAGGGCGATCCGGTTGCGGGCCAGCCTGCGCCCGGCCAGCGCCCACGGGCTGCGACCCGCGACGGCACCCCCCTCGGAGGGAGCCGGCTCCACTTGCTCAAGGGCCGCGACCTCAGCCATGCACCATCACCTTACCAACCGGGGGCGGGCGGTTCATGAGAACCGCACCGCCCCCGGAGTTGCATCATCCGGCTACTGGACCCACAGCTGGTCGATCAGGATGTACCACTGGGGATTCCACTGGTAGTTCCCCACCCGCTTGGACAGGAAATCGATCTGCTTGGGGTTGTAGAGGTCGACCCACGGAGCCTGGTCGGTGTCCTCATGATCGACCTTCGTCCAGATCGCGTCCGCGGCGGACGGATTGCTCACACTCTCGTTCTCTGCCTGAGTGATCTGCTTCTGGATGCTCTGGTCGCAGAACGCCGCGATGTTCGGGCTCGCGTCGCTGTTGGGATGGATCGTCCCGCAGCCGAGCAGCACGTTCAGGAAGTCCGACGGAGCCGGGTAGTCCTGGTACCAGGCCGACCACGCCACGTTCCACTTGCTGCTGTTCTTGGAGTTCTGCACGTACGGATACTGGATGCTGTCGGCCAGATACACACCGCTGGCCTTGTATCCGATGCTGTCGAGGTCGGTGACCATCTGCTCGCCGAGCGCCTTGGAGGTCTCGTCGTTGCCGCTGTTCACGACCACCTTCATGCCCTTGGTCCCGGACTCCGCAACCAACTGCTTGGCCTTGGCGATGTTCGGGCCCGACCACTTCGTGGTGCTCGACCCGGACGTGTACGGGCAGTACGCCACGTACGCCGGGAAGTTGGGCGGCAGGATCTGGCAGGTGGGCTGGGCGAGTGCCGAGCCGCCGCCGATCTTGACGTACGCGCTGCGGTCGGCGGCGTAGTTGATCGCCTGGCGCGCCTTCAGGTTGTTGAACGGTGGCGTCCGCGTGTTGAGCGCCATGTACCAGTCGGCGGTCAGTGCGTTCACGTGCACCTGCGAGGCGTACTTGGGGCTGTTCAGCTCGTTCAGCCGGTCGGCCGGGATGACGTCGCCGTCGAACACCTCGTCGGCAGCGCCACGCTCGACCTGGGTGACCTCGTCAGAGATCTGCAGGCCGTACTTCTCCACGATCTCGTTCGGGTAGCCGGCGGGCTGGGCCTCGGCGCTCCAGACGTGGAAGTACGGGTTCCGGACGAGCACGGCTTCCTTGTTCGGGTTGTACGACTGCCACATGTACGGCCCGGTGCCGGGAGGCACGTTGTTGCCGGTGAGCTTCTTCGACGTGCTCGCGGGCACGACGTACGCGAACGGCAGCGCCAGCTGGTCGAGGAACTCGGGATCCGGCGATGTCAGGTGGAAGGTGAGCGTGTAGCTCGTGTCGTTGGCGACAATGCCCTTGGACAGGTCGCAGCTCGACGGCTTGCACGCCGAGGCCCCGACGATGCCGGAGTAGAACGACGTCGGGCCGGGCACGGTGAACTGGCGCTCCATCGTGGCCACGAAGTCGCTCGGCTTCATGATCGTGCCGTTCGAGAACTTGATCCCTCGGCGGACGTGGAAGGTGTAGGTCTTGCCGCCGTCCGTGGGCACCGGGAGCGAGGTCGCAAGGTCAGGCACGAGCTGCGTGCCCTGAGTCCCGCCGACGCGCTTGAACTGCACGAGTCCATCGTGGGTGTTGATCAGGAGCTGCCACTCCTGGAGCGTGTAGTTCTGCGCCGGGTCGGCCACACCGAAGCTGGAGTTGGCAAGGATGGTGAGAGTGCCGCCCTTATGGGAACTGGCGGTTGACGTTCCGCCCGACGAGGAGCTGCTCGATCCCCCGCTGCTCCCGCCGCAACCCGCCGCAACCGCAACTGCCGCGATCGCGATCAACGCAACCATCCCTCGCCGTGTTCGGTGCTTCATTAGCGCCTCCTCGAAAGTTAGACCCCGCGCGCCCTATGACGCCCGCGAGGCGGCCGATGTTAGTTCGGCGCGACACGCTCGTACGCGAGTGCCGCCGCCCGCGCCAGGCCGTCGGCGTCCCCGGGCGGCGCTGACAGCACCGCGAGGGCGACGCTGCGGTCGCCCTCGTCGATCAGCGCGACGTCGTGGCGGACCGTGTCGAGCTCACCCTGTTTGCAGCAGATCACGCGGTCGCCGGGAGGCAGGCGGCGCGGGATCACGTCGGTGTGCTGCGACTGGGCGAGGCCGCCCAGCACCCGCCTGCAGGCGCGGGGCGGGATGCCGCGAGCGCGGGCGAGCGCTCCGAGCAGCACGACCATGTCGGCGGCCGACGTGGTGTTGTCCTCGCCCCGTGCGGCCGCCGCCGAATCCATCATCCGCCGCCGCAGGCGGGTGTGCACGAGCCCCAGATCGGATGCGAGCCGGTTGACGGGCGCCATCCCGACGACGTCGATCAGAGCGTTCGTGGCCGCGTTGTCGGAGACGGCCAGCATGAGCAGGTCGAGCTCCGCCACGGTGAGCGCGGTGTCCGGATCCATGCTCTCGAGCAGGCCGCCCCCGCCCGGGGCCGGCGTCGAGGCGACGCGCACGCGCCGGCTCGCCTCGATCCCGCCCCGCTCGACCTCGCTCCAAAGGGCTGCCGAGAGCAGCACCTTGATGGTGCTCGCCGCGGGCATCACGGCCTGGGCGTTCTGCTCGAAGGTGCGGCCGCTGGTCAGATCGGCTGCCGCGACCGAGACCACTCGGCGGTCTCAGTCCTCGGTCTCGTACAGGCGCCGGACCGTGCGCAGCCGCGCTTTGAGGTCGGCCGGGTGCGGCTCCTCGACGACCTTGCCCTGGTCGGACGAGGCGTGCACGATGCGGCCCTCGCCCACCCAGATGGCGATGTGGTCGCCGTAACACAGCAGGTCGCCCGGGTTGGCCTGGCGCAGCGACACCTCGCGGCCTGCCGTCTCCTGCTGGGCGGCGGAGTGCGGTAGCAGCATCCCGAAGCGGCGATGGACAGCCTGCACCAGCCCCGAGCAGTCGAGTCCGTGCACGGTGACGCCGCCCCACTCGTAGGGCGCACCGAGAAACATCAGCGCGGTCTCGGCGATCGCCTCGCCGCCCGCCTTGCGCCGTGCGGCGGCGAGTGGCTCGGTGCGCAGCCCCGGGGCCACGAGCCAGGTGCCGAGGTAGCGGTCGGCGGCCTGCGGCACGACGACCACGTGGGCGCGGTCCTTCGAGAGCGGCTCGCCCAGCGCCTCCGCACTGATCCAGCCGGCGAAGCCGTCCGCGATCTCAACCTCGGCCCAGCCGTCGGCGCGCGCCTGCACATCCACCGGGTCGCCGAAGAGCGCCTGCGTGACCTGCTCGGAGCCCTCATCGGGCTTCGTGCGGATCGCGGTGAAGGGGAAGGTGCAGGAGGCCTTTTCCACAGGCAGCATTGTATCGGGGACGGCGCACCGTAACCGATGCAGGTGACGGGGAGGGCGCGCGCGCCGCCGCGCCCTCCCCGCCCCCGGGCTACTTGATCTCGACGGAGGCGCCGGCCTCTTCGAGCTTGGCCTTGATCTGGTCGGCCTCCTCGCGCGTGACGCCCTCCTTGACGGGCGCCGGCGCGTCGTCGGCAACGGCCTTGGCCTCCTTCAGGCCGAGCCCGGTCAGCTCCCGGACGACCTTGATCACCGGGATCTTGCTCTGCCCGGCCGCGGTCAGGATGACGTCGAAGGCGGTCTGCTCCTCTTCGACGGCCGCCTCGCCGCCGCCACCGCCGGCGGCGACCATCGCGGGTGCGGCCGCCGCAGCGGAGACGCCCCAGCGCTCCTCGAGCGACTTCTTGAGCTCAACGAGCTCGAGCACGGTCATCTCCTCGAGCTGTTCGGGTGTTACAGGCATGTGGATCTCCTTCGCAGTTCTAGGCGGCCTCTGCCGCCTGCTTCTTCTGGATGTACTGGTCGAGCACGACCAGGAACTCCCGTAGCGGTGCGGCGAGAACGTTGTACGCCCCCTGCACCGGACCAGCGATCGCGCCCACGACCTGTGCGCGCAGCACGTCCTTGGGAGGCAGCTCGCCGAGCTGGCGGACCTCCGCAGCCGAGAGGGTCTGGCCCTCCATGACCGCGCCGCGCACCTCGAGGATGCGCGTCTGCCGCGCAATCTCGGACAGCTTCTTGGCCACCGCGGCCGGGTCGTCGCCGACAAATGCAATCGCCGTCGGCCCCTGGAGGAGCTCGACCAGGTCGGGCCGGCCGGCCTGTGTCGCGGCGATCTTGGCCAGCGTGTTCTTGGCCACGTGGAAGGTCGCGCCGGTCTCGCGTAGTGAGCTGCGCACCTCCGCCACCTGGGTGACCGAGAGGCCGCGGTAGTCGGTCACGATCATCGCGTCCGCCCCGCGGATCTGCTCGGCCAGCCGCTCGACGACCTGCTGTTTCTGCTCCAAACGCAACGGTTCACCTCCTTCACTTCGGGTCTCGCGTCCGCCATGAGGCGACGCGAGCGCACGGATGAGGTGCACCGGCACCGGCCTCGGTCGGGTGTGAGGTTTGAGCCCCGAGGGGCCCCGACGGTCTCTGGCACGGACTGGGTTTCAGCGCGGCAGCATAGCCGCCGCCGGGTTCCTAGGCGGTCGCGGTCTCCTCGAGCAGGTCGCGGGTGCGGGTCGTGTCGATCTTGACCCCCGGGCTCATCGTCGAGGCGAGCGTGACCGAGCGCAGGTAGCGGCCTTTGGCCGCGGCCGGCTTCACCCGCAGGATCTCGTCGAGCACCGCGCCGTAGTTCTCGACCAGGGCCCGCTCCTCGAACGACTTCTTGCCGATCGCGACGTGGACGATGCCGGTGCGGTCGGTGCGGTACTCGATCTTGCCGGCCTTGATGTCGGAGACGGCCTTCGAGATGTCGAACGTGATCGTCCCCGCCTTCGGGCTCGGCATCTTGCCCTGCGGCCCGAGGATCCGCCCCAGGCGGCCGACCGTTCCCATCATGTCGGGCGTGGCGATCGCGACGTCGAAGTCGGTGAAGCCCTCCTGCACGCGCGCGGCCAGGTCGTCGGCGCCGACCACGTCGGCCCCCGCGTCCTCGGCCTCCTTGGCCTTCTCGCCCTGGGCGAACACGGCCACCGTGACCGACCGGCCGGTGCCGTGCGGCAGGAAGAGCGTGCCGCGCAGCTGCTGGTCGGCATGACGCACGTTCACCCCGAGGCGCAGGTGCACCTCGACCGTTTCGTCGAACTTCGCGCCCGCCATCGACTTGAGGGTGCGCACGGCGTCGAGCGGCGGGTACACCCGCTCGCGATCGACCAGCTCGCGGGAACTGCTGTAGCGCTTGCCGGGCATCAGGCACCCACCTCCACGCCCATCGAGCGGGCGGTGCCGGCGATGATGTGCATCGCGGCGTCGACGTCGTTCGCGTTCAGGTCGGGGAGCTTCGTCTCGGCGATCTGGCGCAGCTGGGAACGGCTGATCGTGCCCACCTTCGTTCGGTTCGGCTCGCCGGAGCCCTTGTCGATGTTGAGCGCCTCGCGGATCAGGACGGCCGCGGGCGGCGTCTTGGTGATGAACGTGAACGAGCGATCCTCGAACACGCTGATCTCGACCGGGGTGATCCGGCCGGGATTCGATCCCTGCGTGGCGGCGTTGAACGCCTTGCAGAACTCCATGATGTTGACCCCGTGCTGGCCGAGCGCCGGCCCCACCGGCGGCGCCGGGTTGGCCTGGCCGGCCGGGATCTGCAGCTTGATCAGCTTGATGACCTTCTTCGCCATACCTCACCTCTCATGTGGTGCAAGCGCCCGGGCTCGCCGGGCTCCCACGATTTTGCGAACGGCGGGCATGATAGGCGAAGAGCGTGGTGCTCTCACCGTTCACGCCCTCGGTGGTTGGTGGTCTCTCGTGACGCGGCCCCTGGACCTTCACCGCCCACGGCCTGCGGCCGTGTCGCACCAAAAAGGGGTCAGACCCCTTTTGGCGCAACCACGTGGGGAGCGGTGGCCGTGAATACATGGGGCCAGGCCCCATGTACTCATTAGATCTTCTTGACCTTGTCGAACTCGAGCTCGACCGGGACCTGGCGCTCGAAGATCGAGACCAGCACCTTGAGCTTGCCCTGGTCCTCGTTGATCTCGGCGATCTCGCCGTCGAAGTCCGCCAGGTAGCCGGAGGTGATCTTCACGCTGTCGCCCATCGCGAACTCCGCCTTGGCCTTCGTCTTCTGCTCGGCCTGGGCGACCGCGGTGTGCAGCATCCGGTCGACCTCGGCCTGGCTCAGCGGGACGGGCTTGTTCTGGGATCCGACGAAGCCGGTCACGCCGGGCGTGTTCTTGACGAGCGTCCAGGCATCGTCGGTGAGATCCATGTTGACCAGGACGTAGCCCGGCCACAGCCGCCGCTCGGTCTGAACCTTCTGCCCGTCCTTGGTCTCGACCACGGACTCGGTCGGGACGACGACCCGGCGCACGACCTGCTCCTGGCTCATCGACTTGACCCGGTGCTCGAGGTTGGCCTTGACCTTGTTCTCGTGCCCGGAATATGTGTTGATCACGTACCAGCGGAACATTGGTTCCCTACTTTTGGAGATTCACCAGTTTGGTGGCGAGGTGCGCGAACGCCTGGTCGAGCCCGTACAGGTACCCGCCGACCAGGATGCAGGCCGAGAGCACGACCATCGTCGACTGCCACGTCTGCTGCCGGTTGGGGAAATCGACCTTCGCCAGCTCCGAGCGGACCTCGCCGACGAACGCCCACATCCCGCGGATTCCGCGGCTGCGATCGACGTCACCGCCCGACTGGCTCTTGGGCTTGCCGGCGACCGGCGCGCTCACCGAACGGCGACCGCCGGCCGCGGGCCTGTTTCGTCTCGACGTGCTGCGGGCCATGCCGGTTAGCGCGTCTCCCGGTGCGGCGTGTGATGCCCGCACCAGCGGCAGTACTTCGAGAACTCGATCCGGTCGGGCGAGTTTCGCTTGGACTTATTGGTTTGATAGTTGCGCCGCTTGCAGTCCTGGCACGCAAGCGTTACCAGGACCCGGACACCGGACTTCGCCACAGGAAGGCTCCTCGATCCACAGCGCCGCCACCGGCGCCGATCAGGCAGGATACACGGAACGTGCGCCGCCAAAGCCGAGACCTCCCTTGACAACCTCCACGGTCGACCGCACCCGGCTCGCTCGTCTGCAGGCTCGCGAGGAGGAGCGCTTCTGCGAGCTGCACCCGCGCTCGAAGGCGCTCCACGACCGCGCCGGCCGTTCGCTCCTGGCCGGCGTGCCGATGCACTGGATGGTCGAATGGGCGGGCGCGTTCCCCGTGTTCGTGGCCGAGGCCACCGGTGCGCGCTTCAGCGACGTGGACGGGAACGAGTACGTCGACCTGTGCCTGGGCGACACCGGCGCCATGACCGGCCACGCGCCCGAGGCGACCGCCGCCGCGGTCACCGACCAGATCCGCAAGGGCACGACGCTGATGCTCCCGACCGAGGACGCGATCGCCTGCGCCGAGGAGTTCACCGCCCGCTTCGGGCTGCCGATCTGGCAGTTCGCGCTCACGGCGACCGACGCCAACCGGTTCACGATCCGGCTCGCCCGCCAGGCCACCGGACGGTCGAAGATCCTGGTCCACAACTGGTGCTACCACGGCTCGGTCGACGAAACCTTCATCACCCTCGGCGAGGACGGGCAGCCGCAGACGCGCCCCTTCAACATCGGCCCCGCGGTGCCGCCGACCGAGACCACCCGCGTCGTCGAGATCAACGATCTGGACGGCCTCGAGCGCGAGCTCGCCCATGGCGACGTCGCCTGCTGCCTCTTCGAGCCGGCGCTCACCAACATCGGCATCGTCCTTCCCGACCCCGGCTACCACGAGGCGGTGCGCGCGCTCACCCGCCGCCACGGCACGTTCCTCGTCATCGACGAGACGCACACCCTCTGCGCGGGCCCCGGCGGCTACACCCGCGCCCACGACCTCGAGCCCGACTTCCTGACCGTGGGCAAGCCGCTCGCCGGCGGCATCCCTGCCGCCGCGTACGGGATGAGCGAGGAGACGGCCCGCAGGGTGGTGGACGCGCTGCCCGCCGGGCCGGTCGACGTCGGCGGCATCGGCGGCACCCTGGCCGGGAACGCGCTCTCGCTGCGGGCGATGCGCGCGACGCTCGAGCACGTCCTCACCAAGGAGGCGTACGGGCGCATGATCTCTCTGGCCGAGCGCTTCACCGACGGTGTCGAAACCGCCATCGCGGCGCACGGCCTGGACTGGTACATCACGCGCCTGGGCTGCCGGGCCGAGTACGGGTTCCAGCGCGAGCGGCCGCACACCGGCGGCGAGGCCGCCGCCTCGATGGACCACGAGCTCGATCGCTTCATGCACCTCTATGCGCTCAACCGCGGCGTGCTGATGACGCCGTTTCACAACATGGCACTGATGTCGCCCGCCACCACCGCCGCGGACGTCGACCGCCACACCGCGGTGTTCACCGAAGCGGTCACCGAGCTGACCGGCTGAAATTCGGGCGTGCACGGCAACGGTGGCGGGAGTAGCATCGCCACGTCGTCTGAAGGGCAACCGAGGGGAGAAACGACGTGAAGCGTTTGCACAGACCCGGCCGGCTGGCATGGGCAGCGGTCATCGTCGCCGTCGCGGTCGCGGCGGCCGCCTGCGGGAGCAGCAGCTCCGGCGGGAGCAGCGGCTCATCGTCGGGGAGCTCGTCCGCGCCCCAGATCACCATCGGCCTCGTGACCGACATCGGTGGCCTGAACGACAAGAGCTTCAACCACCTGGCCTACGTCGGCCTCATGAACGCCGAGCACCAGCTCGGGGTCAAGGGTGACGTGCTCCAGTCCAACTCGAGCTCCGACTACATCCCGAACCTGCAGACCGCGGCCGTGCACGGCGACAAGCTCGTGATCGCGGTCGGGTTCCTGATGGAGAGCGCCGTCGAGAAGGTCGCGAAGGCCTATCCCAACACCAGCTTCGCCATCATCGACTCGGGGCCGACCAAGCCGATCCCCAACCTGAAGAGCCTCCTCTTCCACGAGCAGGACGGCGGATACATCGCGGGCTACCTCGCCGGCCTCGTGACGAAGACGAACGTGGTCTCGACGGTCGGCGGGCAGAAGATCCCGCCGGTCGACCACTACATCGCCGGCTTCCAGGCCGGTGCCAAGGCCGCCAACCCCAAGGTGACCCTGCTGAACGCATATTCGCAGAGCTTCACCAACCAGGCGGCCTGCAAGGAGCTCGCGCTCAACCAGATCTCCCAGCACTCCGACGTCGTCTTCCAGGTCGCCGGCGGCTGCGGACTCGGCGCTCTCTCGGCAGCGAAGGAGAAGGGCGTGTGGGGCGTGGGCGTCGATGCCGACCAGTCGTACCTCGGCCCCTACATCCTGACGAGCGCGGTCAAGAAGGTCGACGTCGCCGTGTTCGACACGATCAAGGAGATCAAGGCGGGGACGTTCAAGGGCGGAACCACCGACTTCTTCACCGCGCAGAACGGCGGTGCGGGGATCGGCAAGATCAGCCCGAAGGTGCCGGCTGCCATCGTCGCCAAGGTGATGGCGATCGAGAAGAAGGTCGAGTCCGGGCAGATCACGCCACCCGACGTCGTGAAGTGACCGCTCGCCGGGGGCGGGCCGCTGCGCCCGCCCCCGGCGACCATTGCGATGGCTGAGCACCCAGCACTGGAACTGCGCGGGATCACCAAGCGCTTCGGCAGCCTGGTGGCCAACGACAGCGTCGACTTCGAGCTCGCCCGAGGCGAGGTGCATGCGCTCCTCGGCGAGAACGGCGCCGGCAAGTCGACGCTGATGAACGTCCTCTACGGCCTCTACCAGCCCGACGCCGGGGAGATCCTGATGGACGGGACGCCGGTCAGGATCAACTCTCCCCGCGACGCGATCGACGCCGGCATCGGCATGGTGCACCAGCACTTCATGCTGATCCCGGTGATGAGCGTGGCCGAGAACGTGGTGCTGGCAACGGAGCCGCGGCGAGGCCCGTTCCTCGATCTTCCGGCAGCTCGCGCGCGCGTGCGCGAGGTCTCGGAACGGTTGGGCCTGGGGGTCGATCCCGACGCGCGCATCGAGGAGCTCTCGGTCGGCCAGCAGCAGCGCGTCGAGATCATCAAGGCGCTCTACCGCAACGCCCGGATCCTGATCCTGGACGAGCCGACCGCCGTCCTGACGCCACAGGAGGCGACCGATCTGTTCCGGATCCTGGGCTCGCTCCGGGCCGACCTGGGCACGTCGGTCATCTTCATCACCCACAAGCTCGGCGAGGTGCTCGAGCTGGCCGACCGGATCACGGTGCTGCGCCGGGGCCGCGCGGTCGAGACCGTGCCGCGGGCCACCGCGACCGAGCAGAGCCTCGCCCAGCTGATGGTGGGCCGCGAGGTGCTCCTCCGCGTCGAAAAGCGGCAGGCGCAGCCCGCGGGGGCCGTGCTCGAGGTGCGCGACCTGCTGGTGCACGACGACCGCAGGCTCGAGGCGGTGCGGGGCGTCTCACTTGACGTCCGCGCCGGCGAGATCGTCGGCATCGCGGGCGTGGACGGAAACGGCCAGTCGGAGCTCGTGGAGGCGATCACGGGCCTGCGCAGGCCGTCGTCGGGGACGATCACCGTCTCGGGCCGCGACGTCAGCGGCGGCGACGCCCGGGCGAGCATCAATGCCGGCGTGGCGCATATCCCCGAGGACCGGCAGCGGCGCGGCCTCGTGCTCGAGTTCACGCTGGCCGAGAACCTGGCCCTGCACAGCTACCGCCGCCGTCCGGCCTCGCGGCTGGGAATCCTGTCCCCGCGCCGCCTGGTCACCCGCGCCCGTGACCTGCTGGAGGAGTTCGACGTGCGCGGCGGCGGCCCCGAGACCCGCGCCTTCGCGCTGTCCGGCGGCAACCAGCAGAAGGTCGTGATCGCCCGGGAACTGTCCGACGATCCGCGCCTGCTCGTGGCGGCCCAGCCCACCCGCGGCCTCGACGTGGGCGCGATCGAGTTCGTGCACCGCCGGCTCGTGGACGAGCGCGACCGCGGCCGGGCCATCCTTCTGGTCAGCTTCGAGCTGGACGAGATCCTCGGACTGTCCGACCGGATCCTGGTGATGTACGGCGGCCAGATCGTGGGTGAGTACGGGCCGGGAGTGCCCGAGCTCGAGCTCGGCGTCGCGATGGCAGGCGGCGGAAGCACGAGCGCCGCATGAGCGAGCGCGCGCCCGAGACCCGGTTCGAGCGCATCGCCGCCGGCGTCAGCGCGCGCGCCGAGGGGGTGCTCCTGCCGGTGGGGACGACGCTGCTCGCCTTCCTGATCGGGGGCCTCGCGGTCGTCGCCGCCGGCCGCAACCCCTTCACCGCCTATCGGGCGATCTTCGACGGCACGGGCCTGAACTATGTGCTGCCGTGGACGTCGGGCACCGACCGCACGTTCGCCGCCCTGAACCTGCAGCAGACGCTGCTTGCGACCACTCCGCTGATCCTGGCCGCGCTGGCAGTGGCGTTCGCCTTCCGCTGCGGGATGTTCAACATCGGCGGCGAGGGCCAGTATCTGGTCGGGCTGATCTGCGCCCTGTGGGTCGGGCTGCACTACCCGGCGATGTCCAAGCCGCTGCACGTCTTCCTGGCCTGTCTCGCCTCGGTCGCCGGCGGCGCCGTATGGGGCGGGATCGCCGGCGCGCTGAAGGCCGCGGTGGGTGCGCACGAGGTGATCTCGACCATCATGCTGAACTGGATCGCGATCTACGGCGGCCAGTACCTGTTCGAGCTCGGCGGGCCGATGCAGGGGTCGCAGGCCTCGGTGCCGCGGTCGAACGAGATCGCGAACTCGGCCCGGATCCCGGCCATCTGGGGCACGCTGCAGCCCCTCGACGCGGGCATCTTCATCGCGCTGGGAGCGCTCGTGGTGTACTGGTTCGTCCTCAACCGGACCACGCTCGGGTTCGAGGTGAAGGCCGTCGGATTCAATCCCGAGGCTGCTCGCTACGGCGGCATCTCGGTCTCGCGCAACTACATCCTCGCCCTGGCAATCGGGGGCGCGTTCGCCGGGCTCGCGGGCGCCACGGACATCCTGGGGTGGGAGTTCTCGATCGCCACCAACGACATCCAGGTGAGCCAGATCGGGTTCATCGGCATCGCCGTCGCGCTGCTCGGACGCGGCCGGGCGGTCGGCATCGCGCTCGCCGCACTCCTGTTCGGCGGCCTCGAGGTGGGCACGTCCACCCGAGCGCTCGACCCGAGCGTGTTCCCGCCCGAGCTCGCGGGCAACCTGGCCACCATCATCCAGGGGCTGATCGTGCTCTTCGTGGGAGCCGAGCTGCTGCTCGTGTACGTCTGGCGGTCGCGGCGGTCGCGGCCGGTGCCCCGCCCCGACGCGGGCCTCGCGGAGACGCCGCTGTGAGCGCCGTCGCGACGACCCTGCGGTCGCGCATGCCCACCGGCCCGCGGGCCGTCGGGCTGGCCGGCGTCGCTTGCGGCTTCCTCGCGGTGTGGCTGACGCTGCCGCCCTTCGACGTGCGTTTCGAGGGTGCGCCGGTCGCGCTTGCGGTGATCGGGCTCGGCCTTGGGGCAGCGGCGCTCCAGGCCCGCGAGTGGCGCGCCGGCGGATGGGCGGTCGCCGTGGCGATCGCCGCCGTGCTCATCTCGATCTGGGCGGAGGGCCGCAGCACGCAGACGCTCGGCGAGGTGGTGAACTCCGGTCTGTTCGCGGCCACCCTCGTCTACGCGGCGCCGCTCGGCTACGCGGCCATCGGCGGCGTGTTCTCGGAGCGCTCGGGAGTGGTCAACATCGGCCTCGAGGGGATGATGCTGATGGGCGCCTTCTTCGGCATCTGGGGCGCGGTGTGGAGCGGAACGTGGATCGTGGGGCTGCTGGTCGCCATGATCGCCGGCGGCGCGCTGGCGGCGGTCCACGCGGTCTTCACCATCCACCTGCGCGCCGACCAGATCGTGATCGGCACCGCCATGAACTTCCTCGCCCTGGGCATCACGGGGTACGTGTTCATCGACGTCTACGGCGCCCAGGGCACGCCTGCCAACGTGTCGATGGCGCCCAACATCAGCCTGCCGGGGGTTCGCAGCATCCCGGGGATCGCGGGTGTGTTCGGGCAGCTGAACCTCATGATCTGGCTCCTGTTCGTGATCCTGATCGTCGCGAACATCGTGCTGTTCCGGACCGCGATCGGGCTGCGCATCCGGGCCGTGGGCGAGCATCCGCGCGCCGCCGACACCGTGGGCATCCCGGTCTACGGAATCCGGTACGCCGCGGTGATCCTGTCGGGCGTGCTGGCAGCCCTCGGCGGCGCGTATCTGTCGATCGGGTTCGTCGGCTCCTTCGACCAGGACATGACCGCCGGGCGCGGCTTCATCGCGCTGGCGGCGATGATCTTCGGCAAGTGGCGGCCGTACGGAGCGTTCGGCGCGTGCCTGCTCTTCGGGTTCGCGAGCGCGCTCGCCGACCGGCTTCAGGAGAGCGCGAACGTGTCGGTCAACCTGCTCTCGACGCTGCCGTACGTGCTCACGCTCGTCGCCCTCGTAGGGCTGATCGGGCGCTCGCGGCCGCCCGCCGCGGACGGCCGCCCGTACGTCAAGGAGTGAGCGCTCTCCTTACCCGGCGGCCGTCCCCGCCGCCTCGCGCACGGGCGGCGTGGCGACGTCGTCGCGTTCGCCCGGCGCCTCGATCGTGATGTTCGGCAGCACCCGGTCGAGCCACGCCGGCATCGTCCACGACCGCTCGCCCAGCACCGTCAGCAGCGCTGGAACCAGCGTCATGCGGATGACCAGGGCGTCGGTCAGGATCGCCACCCCCAGCAGCAACCCGAACTCCTTCGACACGCGGTCCGGGTTGAGGATGAACGAGAAGAACACCGACGACATGATGAACGCCGCCGCCACGATCACGCGGCCGACGCCGGCCACACCGTCGCGCACCGCGGTGATGGTGTTGCTGCCGTGCACGTGCTCCTCGCGGATCCGGCTCATCAGGAACACCTCGTAGTCCATCGAGAGGCCGAACAGGATCGCGAACGCGATCGGGGGCACGAAGCTCTCGATCGGCCCGGTGCGGTCGAGTCCGAGCAGGCCCATGCCGTAGCCGAGCTGCACCACGAGCGTGAGGGCGGCGAACCCGACCACCGCGGAGGTCAGCGTCGTCAGCGCGGCCTTGAGGGCGATCACGAGCGAGCGGAACGCCATCGCCAGCACCAGGAACGTGATGCCGATGATGTACAGAAGGAACCACGGCGCCCGCGAGAAGATGCGGTTGCCGATGTCGGTGAAGGCGGCGTTCGAGCCCGACACGTACGCCTTCGCCGACGACCCCGCCAGCACCTTCGGAATGACCGAGTGGCGCAGCGTCGAGACGATGTCGTCGGTCTTCGCGTCCTGCGGCTTGTACTTGGAGTAGGCGTTGACGATCGCCACCGACGCCAGCTGGGGCGTCTTCGCGTTGTAGATCGGGTGCACGACCTCGATGATGCCGGGGACGTGCTTGAACGCCGCGGCGAGCTTGGCCGCGGCGGCATGGTCGGAGTTGAGCGCGATGACGACCGGGATGGGCTCGTTGAACCCTGGGCCGAAGCCCTCCGAGAGCAGATCGTAGGCCTTGCGCGTCGTCTGGTTCTTGGGCGCCGTGCCGGCATCGGCGAGTCCGAGCCGCGCCTTCAGCACCGGCGTCGCGGCCAGCAGGAGGGCCACGACCGTCACGGGCAGCACGATCTTGGCGTTGCGGGTGACGAACCGGCCCCACCCGGCGACCGGCGTCTTCGCCTGACCCTCACGGGAATCGTCGGAGCGCCGCATCCCGAGGCGGCCGCGGTCGATCTTGTGGCCGAGCAGCGACAGGATGGCCGGCAGGAGCGAGTTGGCCAGCAGCACGGCGGTGAGCACACCCAGCGCGCTTCCGATACCGAGCTTGGTGATGAAGTCGATCCCGATCAGCGCCAGCCCGGTGATCGAGATGGCGACGGTGAGGCCGGCGAACAGCACGGCCCGGCCGGCGGTTGCACCCGCGGCCGCCGCAGCATCGGCCGGGTCGAGCCCGTCGTGGAGGAACTGGCGGAACCGGGTGACGATGAACACCGTGTAGTCGATGCCCACGCCGAGCCCGATCATCGGCACCAGGATCTCGGTGACGGTGTTGAAGTGCGTGAAGCGGGCGGCCAGGAACAACAGCAGGAACGCGCCGACCACGGCCGTGATGGCAAACAGCAGCGGGATCACGGTGGCCACCAGGGCCCGGAAGAGGATCATCAGGATGAAGAACCCGATGATGATGCCGATGATGTCGCTGACCCCCTGCGTCGGCGGTGGGTTCTCGGCCTCACCCGTGAACTGCGCATCGATCCCCGCGTGCTGCCCGATCGCGGTCAGCTTGTTCTCGAGGCTGACGACGCCCGCCCGCGGCAGCTGGAATGCGGTGAGGTCGTACTGCACGTCGAAGAAGGCGATGCGGCCGCTCTTGGAGAGCTGGTGGGAGTTCGTCGCCAGCGGGTCGGTGATCGCGCTCACATCCTTGGCGGTCGTGTCCTGCGACTGCTCCGACGCCTTCCCGGCAGCCAGCATCTGCGCGATGGCCGCCCGCCGCTGCGGCGTGTCCAGCCGCTCGCCGGCAGGCGCCGCGACCACGACGCGCAGGGCGGCGCCCTTCTGGCCGCCGAACTTCGCGTTGATCAGGTTCGTCGCCTTCTGGACGTCCGACCCGGGGATGTTGAAGTCGTTGATCAGGGTGCCGTGAAACGCCGCATTCAAGCCGGCGAGGGCGACAAAGATGACAACCCAGGTCGAGATGACGCGCCAGGGATGACGCGCACAGCGACTGGCCCATCGGGCCAGGCCGCCGCGGTGGGCGACCCGGCGTTCCTGTTCAAGGCGCTTCGGGTCAACGAGATCAGTCATGGGCGCAGCACTTCCTTGGAGATCGTTGCGTGAGGCTCACGGCAGGCTCGGAGGACCCGCCGGCCCTGGCCTTTCCGTCCGGGGGAGCCAGGGCGTTCTCGGAGGGTACCGCGATCGTGCGAAGTTCGGCGAACCGGATGTGGCCTTGACGCCCGGGCCTTCGATGCGTAGCGTCGCAGCGATGCCGCCGATCCGGAAGCTCCAGACGCAGGGTGTCCACCACATCACGATCTCCGGCGCCGACCGGCAGACGTCGATCGGATTCTGGGAGGGCGTGCTGGGCATGCCGTTCGTGTTCGAGCAGCCCAACCTCGACAACGCGTCCGAGAGCCACCTCTACTTCGATCCCGGAGACGGCCGCCTGATCACGGTCTTCGCCAACGAGGAGCGCGAGCCCGATCCGCGCCGCACGCCGACCGAGCCCGGCTGCGTCCACCATCTCGCGTTCTCGCTGTCGCAGGCGACGTTCGCGCAGGCGGTCGAGCGGCTCGATGAGCGCAACATCAGGCACAGCGGGGTCATGGACCGGGGGTTCATGGACTCGATCTACTTCACCGACCCGCTCGGGCTTCTGATCGAGCTCGCCTCCTATCGCTTCGAGCCGCCGGCCGGGTTCTCGCACGCCGACGTCCTGATGGAGGCGCACATGCTGCGCATCGGCCGCGGCGACCCGAACATCGCCGAGATCCACCTCGCCGACGCCATCGAGGCGCTCGTGAAACGATCGCGTCCGTCGCTGTCGGACGACCGATCGCCGAAGGATCCGTACTGACCATCGAGACGGGGAGAAACCATGTCCGAGATGAAGCTGAGTGTCCTGAAGCCGAGCGTCAACAACCTGACGGTGCGGATCTTCGTGCGGGCCGCCGGGATCGACTTCGAAGAGGTGGACGTGTGGGGCAAGACCGCCGAGCCCGAGTTCCTGCAGAAGAACCCCGCCCACCTGACGCCGATGATCGAGGAGGAGGGCCTGCCCCGCTCGTCGCTCTGGGAGAGCTGCGCGATCATGCAGTACCTCTGCAACCGGCACGGACTCAGCCAGTTCTACCCTGAGGATCCGGCCAGGCGGGCGATGGTCGACAGCGCGATGTTCTACCTCATCGGAACGCTCTATCCCCTGGTCGCGCGCGCCACGTACCCGACGCTCGGCTTCCCGCAGTATCCGGGCGAGGTCGGTTCGTCCGACGCCGACGCCGACACCAAGGCCGCCGCCCAGCAGGCCGCCGAGGCCGCGCTCGCCGAGCCGCTCGACGTCTACCGCGCGTTCTATCTGGACGGGAAGCAGTTCATCGGCGGGGATCAGCCCTCGATCGCCGACATCCGCCTGGCGGCCACGCTCGAGTTCCTGAACGGGATCGACTATGACCTGCCTGCCTGGGCCAGGGAGTACATGACCGCGATGGAGACCGCCCTCGGGGATGCCTACACCGAGCCGGCCTCCGACGTGCGCGGGTTCATCGCGATGGTGAAGACGCCCGCCTGACGCGCACTGCGTGAATAACCGGTGCCAGGCACCGGTTATTCACGGCTACCCTGCACCTCGATGAGCACCGTCCACGCCACCGTTGCCGAGCTCGGCGACCGCACCGCCGGCGATGGGGTCACCGTGCGCGGCAAGGAGCTTGCCGTCGGCGCGACCGTCGCGGACGCGCGCGCGCTCTTCGCCTCGAACTCGGTGCAGATCATCCCGCTCCTCGACGGCGAGGCGTATGCCGGCGCCGTCACCCGCGACGACATCGCCGCCGCGGACGCTGCCGAGCCGGTCTCGGCCTACGCGACCACCCGGGCGCCCACCACCACCGCGTCCACGCCGATCGTCGACGCGATCGCCGTGCTGAACGCCGACGGCGGCCGCCGCCTGGTGGTGCTCGGCGATGACCGGACGACCTACGTCGGTCTGGTGTGCCTGCACCGCGACCGGACAAAGCTCTGTATCGACGCGGAGTGCCACACGCCCTGAGGGTGAATTGGGGCCTGGCCCCAAATATTCAGTCGGGCAAGAGCGGCACGGTCATGCCCTGGTCGCGGCCGAGCAGCACCGCCCGCGTGATCGCGCCCGACCCGAACCGGGCCCGCACCTCGTCGAGCGCGGCGTCGAGCGCGCCACCACTGTGGCGGTCGAACGGCAGCGTGAGCTGGGTCGCCCGGTCGTCGGCGAGGTTGGCCACGGCGACCCCGACGAGCGTGATGCCCTGGCGCTCGATCATCGGCATGGCGGATGTGAGCAGCACCCTCGCGGTCACGAGGATGATCTGCGTCTCGGCCGTCGCATGCGGCAGCGTGTGCGACCGGGTTGCGCGCGAGAAGTCGGCGAAGCGCAACCGCAAAACGACGGTGCGCCCGACCCGGCCGGCGCCCCGCATGCGCCGGGTGACGCGGTCGACCAGCGCGACCAGCGTCGCGTCGATCGCGGCGGCCGACCGGGGCGCCCGGCCGAGCGCGCGCTGAGCGCCGATCGAGCGCCGGCGGCGGCGCACCTGCACCGGCCGGGGATCGCGGTTGTGCGCCAGCGCGTGCAGATGCCGGCCCGAGGCGCGGCCCAGCATCGACACGAGCGCGGCCTCGTCGAGCCCCGCAACCTCTCCGACCGTGGCGATGCCGCGGTCGTGCAGCTTGGCCGCGGTCACCCGGCCGACGCCCCAGAGCCGTTCGACCGGGAGCGGATGCAGGAACGCGAGCTCGGCGTCGGGCGGCACGACGAGCAGGCCGTCGGGCTTGGCCACGCCGCTTGCCACCTTGGCCAGGAACTTCGTCCGCGCCACCCCGACGGTGATGGGCAGACCGACCCGCTCGCGGACGGCCCGCCGCAGCCGGGACGCGATCTCGACGGGCGTGCCCGCGATCCGGCGCATCCCGCGCACATCGAGAAACGCCTCGTCGATCGACAGCCCCTCGACCAGCGGGGCGGTGTCCTCGAACACCCGGTAGACCGCCCGGCTCGCCTCGGCGTATGCCGACATCCGCGGCCGCACGACGATCGCCTGCGGGCACAGCCGGCGGGCATACGCGCCGCCCATCGCGGTGCGCACGCCGTGCGCCTTGGCCTCGTAGCTGGCCGCGAGCACGACTCCCGCCCCGACGATGACCGGCCGCCCGCGCAGGCGCGGGTCGTCTCGCTGCTCGACCGACGCGTAGAACGCGTCGAGATCGGCGTGCAGGATCGTCGCCTCGGGCAACACGAACGTATGTTCGCACACCCGCGCCTGCGGCGGTCAGCCGGCGACCGGTGCCGCCAGTGAGCGATCGAGCAGGCGATCGTCCCCGAGCCGCTCCGCCACGGCGGCGAAGCCGGGGTCGGGCCCGCGCCAGCGCAGGTCGTCGGCGGTGGCGAAGAGCTCGGCGCCCGTGCGCAGCGTCGCCAGATCCTTGAACAGGAGCGCCAGGTCGCGCCGCTCGCCGAGCACCTCCGGTGGGAAGCTCTCGATGGCGCCGTGCTGGTTCACGAGCCGGGCGGCGGTGACGCGGCCGATTCCCGGGATGCCCGGATACCCGTCGGCGCTGTCGCCGACGAGCGCGAGGAGGTCGGGGATCAGCTCCGGATCGACCCCGAACTTCTCGCGCACGCCGGCCGCGTTGCGAATCGCGTTTCCGCGCCGGTCGACCTGCACCACCGTGTCGCCGCGAACACACTGGGCCAGGTCCTTGTCGGGCGTCCAGATGCAGATCTGCTCGACGTCCGCGTCCGCGGACGCGATGCGGACGGCCGAGGCGAGGGCGTCGTCGGCCTCGAGCTCGACCATCGGCCACACCGCCACCCCCATGGCGGCGAGCCCCTCCTCGAGCGGCTCGAACTGCGCGCGCAGCCGGGGATCGACCCCCTCGCCGGTCTTGTAGCCGGGCCAGAGGTCGTTCCGGAACGACTCGATCACATGGTCGGTCGCAACGCCGAGGTGCGTCGATCCGGTCTCGATCATCTGAAGCAGCGAGTGCAGCACGCCCGCGGCCGCCCCGAACGGCCGGTCGTCGCGGCCGGCGCCGCGGCGGCGGCCGTAGAACTGGCGGAAGAGCTCGTACGTGCCGTCCACGAGATGGACGACGTGTTTTGGCGGCATGTGGGCACCGTACCGCGCCCGATGAGTTCCGCGAGGGCTACCGGTCTAAGCTCGCACCACCAACAAGGGAGGACCGATGACCCAGATCGTGCACTTCGAGATCCCAGCCGACGACACCGCGAAATCGCGGGAGTTCTGGGGCTCGCTCTTCGGGTGGGAGTTCCAGTCCTACCCCGGCCCGTCCGAGTACCACATGACCCAGGTCAGCGACCAGAGCGGCGCGGCGATCACCAACATGGAGCCAGGCAAGCGGGGGACGCGGGCCTACTTCGATGTGGACGACATCAACGCAGGTGCCGCGCGCGTCCGGGAGCTCGGCGGCGAGGCCAGCCCGGGCATGCCGGTTCCGGGCATGGGCTGGTTCTCGACCTGCAAGGACCCGCACGGGAACGAGTTCGGGCTCTGGCAGACCGACGCGTCCGCGCCGACGCCGACCGGGTAGCACACCCGCCCGGTCACCGGTGGGCGGCCCCCCGGCGGGGCGGCCGCCCACCGGTGCGCAAATGAGGTCGCTGGAAGGATCCTCCATTTGGGGGGTTGCGCGAGGGTGAAAAGACACGGACTCTCGCAGGTATAAGCCACCCCATCGCCGCTCCCCCCCGGGCTGCGATGGGGTCAATTAATCCCCCGGAGCGAAGGCGATCCGATGGCCCCCACTGTACGCAGTTCGGCTGCGCGCGGCAGCCTACCCAAAACGTCACGAATACGCACTGCCCGAGCAGGCCTGGCGCAGGGCGGACAGACGCTACCCCTCGTCGTGGTGTTCATGTTCACGATACTGATCTTTGCCGGGCTCACGATCGACCTTGGCAACGCGTACCGCGTCCAGCAGGCGCTGCAGGCATCCGCGGATGCCGCTGCCGCCGGCGGCGCAGGTGAGCTCACGATGAGCTATCCGCCCATCGCCGCGAACGCCACATCCGAGGCCCAGAGGTACGGATCCCAGCCCGGCGGCGAGAACCCGATCACCGGTGTGCCCGCCTCGAACGTGACCGAGAACGTCAGCGTCGACTGTGAGACCCAGGACGGCTACGACTGCACGACCGGGTATCCGAACACGGTCACCGTGGACGAGACGGCGCAGGTGCCGACCTACCTGCTGAAGCTGCTCGGCTTCGACACGATCACGCTCAAGGCCCATGCCCAGGCATGTTCGCCCTGCGGCGGCCTGCCGCTGGACGTCATGATCGTGCTCGACCGCACCGGGTCGATGAACGACAACAACAAGCTCCCGCAGGCGAAGGCCGGGATCATGTCATTTCTGAGCACCATGGATCCGACGGTCGACAACGTTGGCCTTGCGGTGCTGCCACCCGCGCCGGCACCGAACGCGGCGTGCACCAACGTCTCGTCGTACTTCAACTCCGATCCGAGCGGCACGTACAGCCTCACGAATCCCGCCTATGTCGTCGTGCCACTCTCGAACACCTATGCCAGCAGCGTCGGCAACCTGAACAGCGGGTCACCGCTGATCTCAACCGTCAACTGCGTGCAGGCGGGTGGCAGCACCGCCTACGCGGAGGCGATCGACGCAGCCAACGCCGAGCTGCAGGCAGACGGCCGGCCGGGCGCTCAGAAGGTCATCGTCATCCTCTCGGACGGGGCTGCCAACACCGGGCCGAGCGGCCTGCCCAGCACCTCTCCGTACCGCACGAACCCCTGCGGCCAGGGCGTCACCAGCGCCGACACCGCGAAGGCGGAGGGCGTCCTCCTGTACTCCATCGCCTACACGGCCAACGGCGACAACTGTTACGCAGCGGTCGGCGCGGACGTGAACGGAACCATCGTCACGAGGTCCCAGGGCACGCTCGAGTCTCCCTCCATCGGCGCGGAGCAGGCCCTCCAGGAGATCGCGAGCCCCGGCAGCGGGAACTTCTACGACCTGCCGAACGCGAGCTCGCTGGTCGGCATCTTCCAGCAGATCGCCGCGGACATCGCGGGCGGCACCTCCCGGATCGTGCAGTAGGCGTCAGGCCAGGCGTCGCACCCCGAGACTCCCGCCTCGTGCGGGAGTCTCGGCGTTCGTGTTACGCACCCACCATCGCCCGCACCAGCTCGATGGCCTGAGCATCGGTGAGGCCCTGGCGGCGCACCAGTGAGCGCCACGTCTCGAATGCGACCGCGTGGCCGAGCCCCGCACGCACCCGCCGCCGCGCCGCGCCGCGCTCGGGCCGGCCGCGCAGCAGCGTGTCGGCCGCAGCGTCGAAGTACCTCCCGAACATTGCAAACTGCGTCCGCATGCTCGGCAGGAGCTCCGCGTCGCGCGTGAGGAGCTCGATCATCTGCTCGGTGCGCCCGAACCAGGCGTAGAGCTCGCCGAGCCCGAGCTCGAGCCGGGCGCCCGGGTCGGGCACGGCCGCCCACCCGGCCAGGTCGGGTGGGGTGTTTTGCTCGAGCCAGTGCGCCGAGCAGGCGGCAAACAGGGACTCGTCATCGGGGAAGTGGCGGTACACGGTCGCCCGCTGCACGCCGGCCCGCAGGGCCACCCCGCTGATGGTCGTGCGGGCAGGGCCGATCGAGCCGTGCAGCTCCACGGCGGCGTCGACGATGCGCTCGCGCGTCCGCTGCTCGAGCTCGGCCCGGCGGCGCTTCCGGTAGGCACGGGTCTGGTTTTCGGTCATTGGCGCTCCGGGTGTGATACTTTGATCGCACACCACTGTTCAACGGAAAGGTACACGATGCCCCAGACGACCGAACCGCTCCGCCGCTTCGATGCATCCCAGGGCCCTCGGAAGGTCGGGCCTGACGACGGCCTGTACGCCGAGCTCGGCGGTTGCGGCGCCCGCTTCCTCATCTGGGGCGAGGAGTCCGGAGGCGGGTTCTCGCTGGTCGAGCACCCGATCCCGCCGCACTCGCTGTGCGCCCCCCTCCACCGCCATGCGGGCGTCGACGAGTGGAGCTACGTGCTCGAGGGGCGCATGGGCGCGGTGCTGGGCGGCGAGGTCATTCACGCCGACGCCGGCGACCTCGCGTTCAAGCCGAGCGACCAGTGGCACACGTTCTGGAACGCCGGCGACACCCCGTGCCGCATCCTCGAGATCATCTCGCCCGGCGGGTTCGAGCACTTCTTCCGCGAGCTCGGCGAGGGCATGCGTGCCGGGAACCCCGACATGGCCGGCCTCGCCGAGAAGTACGGGATCGAGTTCGACATGGAGAGCGTGCCGCGGCTCTGCGCCGAGCACGGCCTCACCCACCCGCTGCTGCAGGCGTAGCCGGCCTCAGGGGCGCTCGGGCCGGGCCTCGCGACCGCTCTTTCGCAGCGCCATGCCCGAAAGCGTCTCGAGCACGACCCGCTGACCGGCGAGGGCGGTGATGCCCGCCGGGTCAAACGGCGGCGAGACCTCGACGAGATCCATCGCGCACAGGTCGACCTGAGAAGCCACCGTGCGCACCGCCCACAGGAGCTCGCGGGTCGTGAGGCCGCCCGGCTCGGCGGTGCCCGTGCCCGGCGCGAAGGCAGGATCCAGCACGTCGATGTCCACGGTCAGGTACGTCCGCGGCGCCCGCGCCCGGGCGTGCTCGATCGCGTCGTGGACGACAGGGCCGATCCCACGCTCGACGATCTCGCCGGCGGTGTGCCAGCGAAACCCGACCTCGCGCATCCACTGGAAGTCCTCGGGGAACGGCCACGCCCCGCGCAGGCCGATCTGGACGATGTTGCGGCCGTCCAGGTGGCCGTCGACGACCGCGTGGTGAAACGGCACGCCGTGGGGCGCCTCGCCCTCGTAATTGCCGGTGTCCGCATGCGTATCGAAGTGGACGACCGAGAATCCGTCGATGCCGTGGCGATCGGCCAGCGCGGCCAGCACCGGCGTCGACAGCGAATGGTCGCCGCCGAGGACGATCGGGATCGCTCCCGCCGCCAGGATCTCGGTCACCCGCCGGCGGAGCAGGCCGTGCGACCGGGCCAGATCGGCCGAGCGCACCTCGATGTCGCCGTAGTCCACGATGTCGAGCTCGGCGTACGGGATCCACGCCCAGCTCCATGTTCGGCCGCGCGGTCGGCAGGCCGACGTCCTCGGCGGTGCGGATCGCCCGCGGCCCGAACCGCGTGCCCGGCCGATACGACACCCCCTCGTCGAACGGGGCTCCCAGGATCGCCACGTCGGCGCCGGCCAGGCCGGCCGGATCCAGCACCAGCGGAACCCGCCCGAACGTGACGCCGACGCCGGCGTAGCTCGCCTCGTCCGGACGGTTCGGCTGCATGCGGTGGCCGTCGCTCATGCCGGTGGCGATCATACGCGCCGCGGCCCATGTGATCTGGATTGCAACCCACCCGCCGGGATCAAACCGGCGGAGACGCTTCCTGGTAGTGGAGAGTGGCCTGAGATGGCCTGGCGAAACTCAAGTAGGCCACAAAAGGAGCGGAGATGTCGTTGATTCGAAAAACACTGTTGACTGCGGGCGTGGGCGTGATCGCGCTCGCACTCGCGGCCTGCGGGTCGTCGTCGAGCGGTGGCTCGAGCACGCCCGCCACGACAACCGGCGGCGCGGCAACCGGTGGCGGAACCCCCGTCGCGGCCGTGCACCTGGCGATGAACCCCACCCTTCATCACACGATCCTGGTGAACAAGAATGGCATGACGCTCTACTACCTCACGGGCGAGACGGCGAGCCACCTGCTGTGCACGTCGTCGAAGTGTCTCAAGTTCTGGCCACCGGTGTATCTGCCCAGCGGGGCGACCACCACCGCCGCCGTCAAGGGCATTTCCGGGAGCAAGTTTGGCACCGTCATGCGGCCGGGAGGCAAGCTTCAGGTGACGTATAACGGCTGGCCCCTGTACACCTTTGCCGAGGACACCAGCCCCGGCCAGGACAACGGCGAGAAGTTGAATTCCTTCGGCGGCACCTGGCTCGTGATCCCGACCTCGACCGCCTCGACCACAACGCCCCCGCCGGCCACCAGCAGCGGTGGCGGCTCGAGCTCGAGCGGCGGTGGGTGGAGCTAAGCAGCACCGCTCGTCGTTTCTGCACGGATGACGCCGCCCACCACCCGGGCGGCGTCGCCATGGTCCCACCCCCCGGTAGGCTCGCAGTCGTATGCCGGGTCCGGTCGACGAGGTACTTGCGCTGCTCTTTCTGGTGGCGACGCTCGGGTTTGCAGTCGCCCGGCCACGGGCGCTGCCCGAGGCGCTCGTGGCGGTGCCGGCCGCCCTCGTTCTGATCGCGGCGGGCGTCCTGCCCCTCGATGAGGCCCGATCCGAGATCAGGAGCCTGCTCCCGACCGTCGCCTTTCTGGCTGCGGTGCTGGTGCTGGCGGACATGTGCGACCGCTACGGCCTGTTCGCGGCCGCCGGGGGCTGGATGGCGGCGGGCTCGCGGGGCAAGCCGGTGGCGCTGTTCGCACTCGTGTTCGTCGTCGCGAGCGCGGTCACGGCCGTCCTCAGCCTGGATGCAACGGTCGTGCTGCTCACGCCGGTCGTCTTCACCACCGTGACCCGGCTGCGGCTGCGGGCCAAGCCCCACGTGTACGCCTGCACCCATCTGGCCAACTCCGCGTCGCTGCTCCTGCCCGTGTCGAACCTGACCAATCTGCTCGCGTTCGAGGCGAGCGGGCTCTCGTTCGCGCGCTTCGGCGCAACGATGGCGCTGCCATGGCTCACCGCCATCGCGGTCGAGTGGCTGGTGCTGCGCAGGTTCTTCGCGTCGGATCTGGTGGGACACGGCGAGCCTCTCACCGAGGCTCCGTCGCCCGTGCCGGTCTTCGCTCTCGTGGTGGTGGGATTGACGCTCCTGGGCTTCTTCGTCACGTCGATCCTGCAGGTGAGTCCCGCCTACGCCGCCCTCGCCGGCGCCGTGGTGCTGGCCGTTCCGGCGCTGGTGCGCCGGCGGGTGACACCGCGGCAGATCGGAGCCGCCCTCGACATTCCGTTCCTGGCCTTCGTGCTCGGCCTCGGCCTGGTTGTGCAGGCCGTCTCGATCCACGGGCTGGGGTCGGTCGTCGTCCATCTCGTGCCCGGGGGCACCTCGCTCGGCGCGCTGCTCGTGATCGCGTTTGTCGCCGCGGCCCTGGCCAACCTGGTGAACAACCTGCCTGCCGTCCTGTTGCTGATTCCGGCCGTCGCCGGGGCCGGACCGGGGGCGGTGCTGGCGGTGCTGATCGGCGTCAACACCGGCCCCAACCTGACCTACGTCGGCTCGCTGGCCACACTGCTGTGGCGGCGCGTGCTCCAGCAGCGGGGGCTCGACCCGTCCACCAGGGAGTTCCTCCGCCTCGGGGCGATCACGGTTCCGCCGGTGCTGATCGCCGCGACCCTGGCGCTCTGGATTTCGCTGCGGGTGGTGACATGATGAGCGGCGTGCGCGTCGTCATCTGGATCGTCGAGGGCACCTGGCAGGGGTGCGTCGACGCGGCGATCGGGGTGATCCCGCCCGACGCGGACGTCGCCCTGTTGCACCACACGCCGACCGACGCGGCCGAGGCCGCGGACGCCGCTTCGGCCAACCTGCTGGGGCGGGCTCGCTTCGGGCACAAGCCGGCGCAACCGATGCAGCAGATTGCGGCCGAGGAGGCGACCAAGCTGCTCTCTGCGGCCGCGACCCGGCTCGGCCGCGGGGATGTCGAGCAGTTGCACATCGAGGGCGGCCGGGTCGAGCGCGAGGTCGTGCGCGCGGTGGCCGGGAACGTCGACCTGCTGGTCGCGGCTCGCGACGGCGATCGCTCACGGCTCGGCCCCCACAGCCTCGGTCACGCGACCCGGTTCGTCGTCGACCACGCGCCCTGCGCCGTCCTTCTGGTGTGGCCGGACGAGTCGCCGGGCATCGGGTCGATCCCACCACCACCACCACCGCCGCCTGAGGGGCTCAGTCGAGCGGATCCCCCGCGCCCACCAGCTCCCTGAAGCCCGGCTCGGTGCGAATTGGATCGAGGTCGGAGTCGGTCCGCGCGAGCTCGCGGAGCGGCTCGTGCAGTTCGATCGCATGTCGGAGATGCTCGATCGCGTCGGCCGGCCGCCCGGCCAGCGCCTCGGCGCACGCGAGGTTGTACACCGGCTCGGCGTACTGGGGGTCGGTGTCGATCAGCTCACGGCCGCGGTCGGCGATCTCGGCGTACTTGCCGGTCTCGTAGAGGTGCCTGAACGGGAACCAGATCTCCCAGCCGGCCGTCTCGAACGCTTCGCCGGGAGTGGCGCCAATCGCAAGGATCGTCGTCCCCGCCTCCTCCGCGAACGCCGTTCGCGTTACACGCGGCTTCACATAGACGAGCGTCCCCGCCTGGGCGTCGACCCGTTTCCCGTCCAGCTCGAACGTGGCCCGCCCGCGGTGAACAAGGTACAGCTCCTCATCGTCGTTGGCCTGGTCGTGCTCGGGGATCATCCGGTCGCCCGCCGCCCGCGCGATCCACGCATTGACACCGAAGGCGGTGATCCCGAGCCGGTGCCGCACCGGTGTCAACGGTGTGCGGCCGTCGTCCAGCTGATCGATCTCGTCGAGCTTGGCAAGCGCAAAGCCGGTCATCCGAACGCATGCTCCCAGAACCGGCGCATGAACGGCGTCGACGCGGGCCCGGTCATCTGCAGCTGTGTGAAGAGGATGCCGACGGTGCCGGTGGCCGGCGCGACGTGCGCGGTGGTGCCGGTGCCGCCGATCCAGCCGTAGCGGCCGTCGGCTGTGACGGCGCCGCCGAAGCCCCAGCCCGCTCCCTCGAGGAACAAGGTCGACGCGTCCCGCTGCTCCTGGGTCAGGTGGTCGGTCATCGTGAGCCGCACCGACTGCGGAGACAGAATCCCGCCGCCGCCTGCGAGCAGCATCCGTCCGAAGCGGTGCCAGTCGGCGAGCGTCGAGAGCAGTCCGCCGGCACCCGACGGGAAGATCGGCGGCTCCGTCCAGAGGCCATCTTCGATCAGCGCTCGGTCGGGGCGGTGATAGGGCGCCAGCCGGTCGAGCTTCTCGCCGGGCACGTGGAAGCTGGTGTCGATCATTCCGAGCGGCTCGAAGACACGCTCGGCCAGGAACTCGGGCAGCGGCCGCCCCGCGACGCGCGCGATCAGGACGCCCTGGATGTCCGAGCAGGTGTTGTAGAGCCACGCCTCGCCCGGCTGGCGGAGCATCGGCACCTGGGCGAGCGTCGCCAACCACTCGTCCGGGGCCTCGCGCGCTCCGAACACGGGAAGCCTCTGGAAGAGCTCGGCGACCGCCGGGAGCGAGAAGTCGGAGGGAAAGCCCCAGCCGGCGCGGAAGGTCAGAAGGTCCTCGACGGTGACCGGGCGCGTTGCGGGCACCACGTCATCGAGTGCACTCTGGGGTGTTCGCACGACGGACGGCGTCGCCAGCTCCGGCAGCCAGCGCGCGATCGGGTCATCGAGCGCCACGAGCCCGTCGTCCACGAGCAGCATGACCGCCGCAGCGGTGATCGGCTTCGTGATCGAGGCGATGCGGACGATCGAATCCGGCTCCACCTCGCCGGCCGCGGCGATCTCGACGTCGTCACCATGCGCAACGAGCGCGGCAGCGCCGGGAACGGTGCCCTGGTCGACGCTCGTCGTGAGGAGTTCCTGCAGGGTTGCCATGGCCACTATGACGGCGACCGTAGCCGAAACTCATCGCCGCGGGAACGACAGGCGCCGACGCCTGCGACGGCGTCGTGCCGGGACCTCACTGGATTGGGTTCGGCAGGGCGGCCCAATGGTCCATCGAACGCGGGATGGGAAGTTCTCGAATAACTCGCGACCCTCACCAAATCCTCGCGTCGTGGCGAGAGACGACCCTGGTAGCGACTCCCGGAAACAGGCCATTTCGGTTGTTCCAGGGCCGAACCTGGGAAGTTACGAGAACACCTGCGATAGCGGCGGTAGGACTCGAACCTACGACACGCGGATTATGATTCCGCTGCTCTAACCAGCTGAGCTACGCCGCCGGGAGGCCCATGTTAGACCAGGGCGCGGGGGCCGTCACCCGCTCAGCCAGCGCTCCAGAACGTCGACGCAACCCGTGATGCCGTCGAGGTGGGCGATCTCGAAGCCGTGCGTGTTCTCGGTCGCGAATGCCAGGCAGGCGGTGCGCGCGATCATGCCGAAGCTGAGCGCGCTCGACGCGTCGGAGCCGAAGCCCGAGAGCACCGCGTGGCGCATGCTGATCCCGGCCGCTTTGCCGGCGTCGTCGAGCTCGGCGGTGAGGGTGTCCTCGAGCGGGCCGTGGGAGTCGGCGACGACGAGGACCGGGTCGGGACCGGCGTCGATCAGGTACTCCTCGGCCACGGGCGTCACCTCGAACGCGACCGCGGCCTCGGCGGCGGTGCGGCTGGCGTACCACTTGGCCCCGTGGCAGCCGATCTCCTCCCGGGCCGTGAACACGAGCTCGACCGGATGCGGAGGCGAGGCCAGCCGCCCGGCCAGCTCGAGCAGTCCGGCGACGGCGCCCTTGTCGTCGATCGCGTAGGAGGCGACGTACTCACCGTCGCCGCCCAGCCGCACCGGCCGCTTGCGCGCGGTGCTCGGCACGACCCGCGAGCCGGGGCGCACGCCCGCCGCCGTGAGCGCGGCCGCGTCGAGCTTGGTCTCGACCCATGCGTCGCGCCAGCGCACTCCGGCGTCCTCCTGCTGACGCTTCTGGTCGGACTCGTCGGACACGTGCCGCGCCCCGAACGAGAGCACCCCGGCGACGGTACCGTTGCGCCCGAGCACCTCCACCGGGCCCTCTCCCCAGATCCACGGGAACGAGCCGCCGAGCTTGCTCACCGAGAGCCGCCCACCCGTGTTCACCCGCTTGACGATCGCGCCGATCTCATCCTTGTGGGCCAGCACCGACCGCAGCGGTCCCCTGTCGCGGCCCTCGATGCGCAGCACCACGTTGCCGGCGCCGTCGATAACCGGGCTGCCGAACTCGGCCAGGCGCCCCATCAGGTAATCGTCGACCGCCGCCTCGACTCCGCTCGGCGAGTGCAGTGCGACGAGCTCGGTCAGCGTCTGGAAGACCGCCTCGCGGCGTGGTTCGGTGTCCGGCGACATGGGCGCGGCGGAGCGTACACAAGAGGTCGAACTCGCGATCCCGAGGGCGCCGCCGATACTGAAAGGATGAGGCGAATCCTGGCCGTGGCATGGACATGTATCGCAGCGCTCGTGTGCGCCGCGTGCCTGGGCGCGGCGAGTGCCGCCCCGCGCGCGCCGCACTGTGCCCCGGCCTCCACGGTCGGCGCCCCAGCCGGCCACCTCCGCGGCGACTGTCGCGGTCGCCTACCTCTCGGCACTCGGCAACCACCGCTACGATCGCGCCCAGGGTTACGCCCATGCCTGCTCGGCCGCGCAACAGCATTCCCTCGATCAGCTGTGGCTGTGGATCGACTCGATGCCGACCCAGCAGATCCGTGTCACCCGCGCGACGGTCACCCCGAGCTCGGACGGGGTGGATGTGCGCGCGACGCTGTACGCGAAGTTCGGGCCGGCGCCCTACAGCGCCTGGGTGACGCTCGGTCCGCGGACGCTGCGGCTTGCCGCGGTGGGCGGACGCTGGCGCGTGCGGGCCGACGTCTCGGCGATCGACCGCTCCAACCTGGCCGCCTATGGCGTCTCGTGGCTGCACCACCCCTACTTCATCAACGGGCAGCGGGTGACGGTGGTGTACGCGTCGCCGTCCGACATCGTCGCCGCCCAGCAGATTCTGGACACCGCCGAGTCGGTCATCCCGGCGCTCGCGGCGCGCTACGGCGGCGGCGAGGCCGGGCTTCGGCCGGTGATCTTTCTGGTCGACGACCGCAGCCAGGGCGAACGGCTCGCCCACGTCGACCTGGGCAAGGTGCGCACGCCCGCCGGCTTCCAGTACAGCTCGTTCGCCTACATCGACCTCCCCGCCTGGCGGGCGCTGCCCGACATCGAGCAGGAGTCGATGGTGGCCCACGAACTGACCCACGTCGTCACCCGGCCGATGCTCGCCGGCGCCCCGCACAGCCTGATCGAGGGAATCGCCATGTACGAGGAGGACCGCTATCTGAGCACGTCGGGCGAGACCATGTTCCTCGACAGCATCGACGCCTACTACGTGCACGACGCGTTCCCGACGCTGCGGCTCTGGGAGCGCCGCGAGACCGATTGGGGCCTGGGGAACGTGCGCGCGATCAACCTCTCCTACCTCGATGCCCTCGCCATGACGCACGCGATCATGACCCGGGACGGCGGCGTCCCCGCCCTGCGCCGGCTGGGGGCGGCGTTCCGGGCCCAGCACGCGCGCCGCGACTTCACGGCCGCGCAGGTCGAGCGCGCGTTTCAGACCGCGCTTCGAGTGTCGTTCCAGCACGTCGAGGGACAGGCCCACGCCTACGCGAACCAGGTGGTTGCCGAAGGCGGCTAACCGGGGCGATTGGGACGCGGTTGGAGAGACGGGGTGGGTGCGGCCACGGCGGGCCTAAGCTCTCGTACGAACGATGCCCAGCCGCGATCGCCGCCTCGCGCTCCCGCTCGCCTGTGCCGTCACCGCCGCGCTGACCGCAGCCGTGCTGCTCACGGTCGGCCCGCCCGGCATCGACACGCCGGCGCACCTCTTCATGACCTGGCTCTTCCGGCACGCCGGTTTCCAGCTCTGGAACAACGACTGGTACGACGGCCGCTACGACTTCGTCGGCTACAGCGTGCTGTTCTACCCCCTCGCCGCCGTGGTCGGGCTGTGGACCGCGACCGTCACATCCGCCGCGGTGTTCGCATACGCGTTTGCCGCCGTCGGCCGCCGCGAGTGGGGCCGGGCCGCCGACGCGCCCTGCCTGGTGCTGGCGGCAACCGCCACCGCCACCTGCTGCGTGTCGGGCGTCTTTCCGTTCCTCGCCGGGGCGGCGGCGGGGGCGGTCGCACTGGCGTGCGCCCAGCGCAGGCGCCGGATCGGATTCGGGGTGGCGACCCTGGTGTCGCTCGGATTCTCGCCGCTCGCATTCGGCCTGGTCGCCGTCGTGCTGGCCAGCTTCGTGCTCGGCCAGCGAAACCCGCTGGCCGTCGTCAGGCGCAACAAGATCGCGGTGACGGCGCTCGTCATGACGGCGGCGGCATGCGTCATCCTGCAGCGCGCGTTTCCCTCCGGCGACTGGTATCCGTACCACCTGAGCGACCTCATGGTCGTGTTCGCGTTCTCGGGCGCCGGGCTCTACCTGACAGCCTCGAGCCCTCGCGCGCGCGGCCTGCGGATGGTCTTCGTCGTCTACCTGCTCCTGAACCTGGCGACGTTCGCGGTGCACGGCCCGGTGGGCTCGAACTCGACCCGGCTCTTCACGATCGCCGGAGTGCCGCTCCTGTGGCTCGCGGCCAACGTCAGCCGCAGGCGGTCGTGGCTCGTCCTGGCGCCGGTGCTGGCCCTTGCGCTCGCGCTCCAGCTCGGCCCGGCCGTGCGGACGGCCTACTCGGCGTGGTCGGATCCGGCCACGACGCCCGCCTTCTGGCGGCCGGCGGTGCGCTTCCTGACCGCCCACGCCGATATCCAGTACCGCACCGAGGTGGTCGCGACCGAGGGGCACTGGGAGGCGTTCTACCTCGCCAAGCGCGGCATCGCGCTCGCCCGGGGCTGGTTCCGCCAGGACGACTTTCCCCAGAACGCGATTCTCTACCAGCCGGCCATGACCGCCGCCCAGTACCAGGGCTGGCTGCGCAGCGTCGGGGTGCACTACGTGCTCCTGCCCAACGCGCCGCTCGACTACAGCGCGGTGACCGAGGCCGCGCTGCTGCGCTCCGGCCGCTCCGGCCTGCGGCTGATCGACCGGCTGCGCAACTGGACGGTGTACGCGCTGCCCCGCCCGACGCCGATCCTGACCGACGACGCTCCCGGCACGGCCGCGAGCGTGCTCCAGATGGGCGACAGCCGCATCCGCGTGTGGCTGCCCGCGGCCGGCAGCTACGACCTGCGCGTGCGCTTCAGCCCCTACTGGTCGACCGACGCCAGCGACGTGTGCCTGAGCTCCACCCCTTCCGGGATGACCCGCATCACCGTTCCCCGTCCCGAGCCGCTGGCGCTCGAGTTCGAGCCGACGCTTGCGACCATCGCCGCCGCGGCGGCAAGCGATACGCCGACCTGCAGCAGCTGATCGCCCCGAGACATGCGAGCATGCCTTCGATGCAGCTCGCCGACGTGAGCAAGTTGGCCGCTCGGCTCGAGGGTATCGCCGAGGGTCGCGGCGACGGCCTTCGCGCCTGGCGCTACCACGGCCGCCTGGTCGCGCGGCAACTCGATCGCAACCACATCGTCATCCGCGCGTCGTTCGACTCGCGGGATTTCCTCATCCGCTCCTTCCCCGACACGTTCTCGGTGCCAAAGCGCTTCGCCAAGCACATGATGATCGTCGCGGACCTCGAGAACGGGAACGCAGAGGCGATCGAGGATGCCGTCATCGGTGCGTGGGAACTTCAGGCCGGCAGGTAACCGCAAAACCGCTGCGGCGCGGGTTACCGCCGAGACGACGTAGGATCGCGGCATGATCGACCCCACTCTGCGCTGGAAGAACGGCGAGAAGCCCGAGCACGCCGGGCTGCTCACCTTCGCCGGGATGCCCTACACCGAGGACGCCGCCGAGCTGCACGGCTTCGACGTCGCAATCATCGGCGCACCGATGGACGAGCTCGTGTCGGAGTCGCCGGGAACACGGTTCGGGCCGCGTGCGATCCGGGCTGCGGGCGGCCCTCCCGGCCCCCAGCTCGAGACCGGCGTCGACGCGATGGCGGAGCTGCGAGTGGTCGATTTCGGTGACGCGGCGGTGGTGCCGGCCGACCCGAAGGCCTCCCACGAGGCCATCCTGCGCACCGTGGCCGAGGCGGTCGGGGCGGGGACGATCCCGATCGTGCTGGGAGGCGACCACTCGATCGCCGAGCCCGACGTGCGCGCCTGCGCCGAAGCGTTCGGGCCGCTCGGGCTGCTGCACTTCGACACCCACACCGACACCGGGCAGCACGTGTACGGGGCGACGTTCTCACATGGATCGCCGATGTACCGGCTGGTCGAGGCCGGCCTCGTCGATCCGCGCCGCTACGCGCAGGTCGGCCTGCGCGGGTACTGGCCGGGGCCGGAGGAGTTCGCCTGGCAGGAGCAGCACGGCATCACCGCGATCTTCATGCAGGAGGTGCGCGAGACGGGCATCGCCGCGGCCCTCGACCGGGCGCTCGCCGTCGTGGGTGCCGGGCCGGCGTTCCTGTCGGTGGATGTCGACGTGCTGGATCCGGCCTACGCCCCGGGCACCGGCACCCCCGAGCCGGGCGGCATGACGCCCGCCGACCTCCTGTGGGCGTGCCGGCGCAGCGGCGAGCACCTGCAGCTCGTCGGCGCCGATGTGGTCGAGGTCTCGCCGACCGCCATCGGATCAGCCGATATCACGGCGCTTGTCGGCGACCGGATCGTGCGCGAGATCCTGACCGGGATCGCGCTGCGGCGGCGAGGCGCCGCGGCCGGCACATGAACGACCACGCCTACGACGCGATCGTTGTCGGCGGCGGGCACAACGGCCTGGTCTGCGCCGCCTACCTCGCCCGCGCCGGCCGGAGGGTGTGCGTGCTCGAACGCCGCCACCTGCTCGGCGGCGCGTGTGTCACCGAGGAGGTCTGGCCGGGCTACCGCGTCTCGCGCGCGTCATATGTGCTGAGCCTGCTCCAGCCCCGGGTGATCCGCGACCTGCGCCTGGTGGAGCACGGCCTGAAGGTGCGCATCTGCGACCCGAGCTGGGGCACCGTCACCGCCGACGGTCAGCCGATCGTCTTCTGGGAGGGCGACCCTGAGCGCACGCGGGCCGAGATCGCCGCGGTGTCGCAGGCCGACGCGGCGCGCTACGCGGACTGGGAGCAGATGCTCGGCCGCGTCGCCGCCGTGCTGCGGCCGCTCCTGACGCTGGAGCCCCCGCCGGGCGATCCGCTGCGTGCACTGGCGGCGGCCGGGCGCACCGTGGGACTGCGCCGGCGCGACCTGGCCGACACGATGCGGGTCATGACGATGTCGGTCGGCGACCTGCTGGACGACTGGTTCGAGAACGACGCCCTCAAGGGCAGCTTCGCGTCGAGCGGCGTCGTCGGCGTCTGGGCCGGCCCGCGCACGCCGGGCACCGCGTACAACCTCCTGCACCACTCGGTGGGCGAGGTCAACGGCGCGGTCGGCGCGTGGGGCCAGGTCGAGGGCGGAATGGGCGGCGTCTCCGAGGCGGTCGCCCGCGCGGCCCGGGCATGGGGCGCCGAGATCCGCACCTCCGCCGCGGTCGCGCACGTCGACGTCGCCGGCGGGCGCGTGCACGGCGTCATCCTCGAGTCGGGCGAGCGGCTGGAGGCGCCGGTGGTCGCCTCGGCCGTCCACCCGCGTACGCTCGCGCTCGACCTGGTGGGGCGGCGGCACTGGCCGAGCGAGGTCGTGCGCGACATCGAGCGCTACCGCACCCGCGGCGGCGCGGTCAAGATCAACATGGTCGTGTCGGAGCTGCCGAACTGGCGCGGCATCGAGGGTGACGACCTGCAACAGGTGTGGCGCGACGGCGACTTCGCCGTCTGCCCGTCGATCGAGCACCTGGAGCGCTCGTGGCAGCACGCTTCCCTGGGCGAGATGTCGCCGGAGTGCGGCTACCTCGAGGTGCTCACGCCGTCGGCGGGCGACCCGACCCTGATCGACGAGGGCCTCCCCGGCCACGTGATGTCGCTCTACACCCAGTTCGGCCCGCCGGAGCGGGAGCTCTGGAACGAGGCCACCCGCGACGCCTACGCGGCGGCGGCGATGGACCTGCTGCGCACCGCGGCCCCGAACATGACGGACGCCGTGGTCATGCACCGCGAGGTGCTGGCGCCGCCCGACCTGGAGGATGTGTTCGGGCTCATCGGCGGCAACATCTTCCACGGCGAGCAGGGCCTGAACCAGCTCGGCCCGATGCGCCCGGCACCGGCCCTGGCCCGGTACGCCACACCCATCGCCGGCCTGTACCTGTGCGCGTCCGGGTCGCATCCGGGCGGGGGCGTGACGGGCCTTCCCGGCCACAACGCGGCCCGCCGCATCCTGGGCGACGAGCCGCTCGTCGAACGGCTGCGGCGGAAGCGAACCGCCGTGGCCGGCCGCCTGGGATAGCCGCGTGCCCGCGTCGCGCCTCGACCGTCCCGACGCGCCGCTCCCGCTCGGCGGCGGCTTCGCGCTGCGTCCCTGGCGCCTCGACGACGCCGGCGCGCTGGTCGCCGCGCTCGACGGCGACGCCGAGGTCTCGCGCTGGATCGCGGTTATACCGCAGCCCTACCGGTGGAGCGACGCGGAGGCGTACCTCACGGCGTCGATCCGCGATTGGGATACCGGTCGTGGCAGCACGTTTGCCATCGTCGATGACCGCGACGTGCCGGTCGGGTCGATCGCGCTCGACCTGACGAAGTGCGACGCCCCCTGCATCGGGTACTGGGTCGCGGGGCCGGCCCGCGGCCGGGGTCTTGCCACCAGCGCCACGCGGGCCGTCGCTGCGCTCGCCTTCGACGTGGTCGGAGCCGACCGGGTGATCCTCTTTGCCGAGCCGGAGAACGCCGCCTCGCGGGCGGTGGCACGACGGGCCGGGTTCTCCGAGTGCGGGCCGGTCCGGCTCGAGGACGGGATCACGCGGATCCTGCACGAGCAGCGGCGGCCGACCTAGAAACCGGTCAGCCCGTGCGCCGGGTGGCGGAGTGAACCGCGCCCACGGCCAGCCAGGCGATCGCGATCACCCACACGCCCATGGCGACGCGCAGCGAGTTTCCCGCCGCCGCGGCACCGACCACCAGCAGGGCGGTCGCCCCCAGGATCCAACGCCCCTCCACCTCACGAACATATCAGGGTTGGTCGCGATGTGACCCGGGAACCGCCGTGGCCGGCTCGCCGTCGCGCAGCGCGATCCGGGTCACCGTGACCACGCCCGCCGGCTCCGGGATCTCGGCCGGAGGCTCGTCGCGCTCGATGTCCCGCATGCCGGGAAGGAAGAGCGCAGCCAGGGTGATCGCGGCCCCGCCGACGCCGGCGCCGACCAGCGTCAGGCGCGCCCCCAGCACGGCGGTGAGCGGCGCGGTCAGGGCAAACGAGAGCGGCAGGAGGCCGATGGAGATCAGCCAGTCGAGGCTCGAGACACGCCCCAGCATCGACGCCGGCACGTGCCGCTGCTTGAGCGTCGCCCACACGATCGTCCCGGCCGTCTCGAGCGCGTTGAAGAGCAGGCACGCGACCACGAGCTGCCAGGTCGCCGTGGCCAGCCCGTACCCCGCCACCGCCAGCGTCGCCACCGTCCACACCACGTAGATGAATGTGACCTGGCGCCGCGGCTGGGCGCGCCCGCCCATGTACAGGGCCGCCCCGATCGAGCCGATCCCGCCGGCCGCGAAGACGGTTCCGAGCGTCCCCGCCGAGCCGTGCAGGCTGTTCTTGACCATGTACGGCAGCAGCACCTCGGTCGGGCCCAGGAACAGCAGGTAGGCGAACGCGGCCGAGACCAGCGTCCCCCAGAGCCACGTCCGCCGGCGGATGAAGACGAGCCCGCTGCGAATGTCCTCCATCATCGACACGCCGGCCTCGGCCGGGTGGGCCACCGACCGCATCAACAGCACCGCCACGCCCGCCACGGCGAACGACGCCGCGTCGGTCGCAAACGCGACCCCGGGGCCGAACGCGGCGATGATCCAGCCGCCGAGCGCGGGCCCGGCCAGGCGCTGCGCGATCGGCCGCACGAACTGGTCGAGCGAGTTGGCCGCGGGCAGGTCGGACGCGGGCAGGATGTCGGGCACGAGCGCCTCGAACGACGGGGTGAAGAAGGCGGTTCCGGCTCCGTACACCATGGCCAGGACCGCGATCTCCCACACCTGGATGCGGCCGGTCAGTGACAGCACCGCCAGCGTCGCGATCGCCAGCGCGCGCACGGCGTCGGCCGCGAGCATGACCGCGCGGCGGCTCATCCGGTCGCTGATCACGCCGCCCGGCAGCAGGCACACGATCGTCGGGACCGTCATGGCGATGCCCACGACCGACAGCGCGGCCGGCGCGTTCCAGACCGAGTACACCTGCCACGCCATCGCCACCAGGAAGATGCCGTCGCCCACGAGCGAGACGGTCATCCCGGCCCACAACAGGCGGAAGTCGCGGTGGCGGAGCGGCGCGAACAGGTTCAGCCGGCTGAAGCCGCCGGGGCGGTCCAGGCCGTCGTAACTATGCTGCATCGGCCTGGGGCGCCTGCTCGGCCGAGTCCTTCAGCGCGAGCAGATACCGCAGCAGGTCGGGCGAGTTCATGGCGTGGGCGTACAGGAAGCCCTGCCCCAGATCGCAGCCCAGGTCGCGCAGGAGCGACGCCTGTGTCGCCTGCTCGATGCCCTCGGCCACGACCTCGAGGTGGAGGCTCTCGCCGAGCGCGACGATCGCCGCGGGCAGCCCCGAGACCGCATCGCCGGAGGCCAGGAACGACCGGTCCATCTTGAGGATGTCGACCGGGAGCCGGCTCAGGTAGCTGAGCGACGAGTAGCCGGTGCCGAAGTCGTCCATCGCGAGCTTGATGCCCAGCCGCTTGAGCGCATGCAGCCGCGCCACGGCGAGGTCCATGTCGGCCATCATCACCGACTCGGTGATCTCGAGCACGAGCGCCGACGGCGGCAGCCCGGACGAGAGCAGGGCGTCGCGCACGTCCTCGACGATCGTGTCGGATTGGAGCTGCTTGACCGACAGGTTGACGCTGATCGTGAGCGGCGGGTCGGTCGGGTAGTGCGCGTGCAGCTGCGCGGCCTGGCGGCACGCCTGGTTGAGCGTCCAGCGCCCGATGGGGACGATCAGGCCGGTGTCCTCGGCCAGCGGGATGAACTGCGTTGGCGCGATCGTGCCGCGGGTGGGATGGTGCCAGCGCAGCAGCGCCTCGAACCCGTACACGGTGCTGCCGCTGAGACGGATCACCGGCTGGTAGTGCACCTCGAGCTGGCCGGTCTCGACGGCGCGCTGCAGGTCGGCGCGCATCTCGAGCCGCTCGACCACCTCGCGGTGCATCTCCGGCTCGAACACGCGATAGCTGCCCTTGCGCTCGCGCTTGGCCATGTACATGGCGACATCGGCGTTCCGCAGCAGGTCGGCGGCATCCATGTGCTCGCCGCTCGTCAGGCACAGACCGACGCTGGCGCCGACGAAGAGCTCCTTGTGGCCGGTGTCGATGGGGGAGTTCAGGGCCTCGAGCACCCGCTCGGCAACGTCGACCGCCTCCTGCGAGCGCTGCACCTCCTCGACCAGTACGGCGAACTCGTCGCCGCCGAAGCGGGCCACGGTGTCGGTCGGGCGCACGGCGGCGCGCATCCGGTGCGACACCTCCTGCAGGACGGCGTCGCCCGAGGCGTGGCCGAGGCTGTCGTTGATCGTCTTGAAGTCGTCCAGATCGATGAAGATCACACCGACGGTCGACTGCTCCCGCGACGCCCGGGCGAGGGCGTGCTGGACGCGGTCGGCGAAGAGCGCACGGTTGGCCAGGCCGGTCACGGGATCGTGGAACGCCTGGTGGGCGAGCTGGTCCTCGAAGAGCTTGCGCTCGCTGATGTCGCGGCAGTTCAGGACGATTCCCTGGACGTGCTCGTCGTTCAGCAGGTTCGTGTGCCGGATCTCGAACTGGAGCCAGTCACCCGCGCGGCTGCGCAGGCTGCACTCGACCATGCCGGAGCCGCCGACGCTGGCCTTGGACGCCTCGACCACCTGCATGAGCCGGGCCCGGTCGCCGGAGCGGACGAGGAGCTCGAAGCGGGTGTTCACCACCTCGTCGACGGTGTACCCCAGCACCTCCTCGATGGACGGGCTCTGGTAGACGACGGTCCCCGACCGGTCGAGCACCGCGATCAGGTCGCTGGAGTGGGCCACGAGCGAGCGGAAGCGGGCCTCGCTGCGGCGCCGGTGCAGGTCCTCGGCCAGGAGCGCCCCGTCGATCGCGAGCGACACCTGCGCCGCGAGCGCCTCGAGCGCCCCGCTCATCTCCGCTCCGGGCTTGCCCGGGATCGAGACGATCAAAAAGGTGCTTCCGGCCGCGCGGCCGGCCAGCGCGAGCAGCACGTGTGAGGCCTCGCCGGCCAACCCGAGCTGCTGGCGGAGGTTGGCGGGAATGTCCACCCACTGCACCGCTTTGCTGTCCTCGCCCGCCTGGTCGGTCAGCCATGCCTGCACCGCGGGGGAGACCTCGTCGTCGTCGGGGAAGTCCTCGTGGAAGCTCACCAGGCGCACGTCGGCGTCCGCGCCCGCGAGCTCGCGCACCGCATCGGCGGCGGCATCCTCGATGTGGTCGATGCTGGCGGCCCCGACCAGGGCGACACCGGCACGGCGCAGCGCCCGCTGGCGCAACACGGCCCGCTCCTCCTGCCGCACCAGGCCGGCCATCCGGGCCAGCACCAGCACGAACATCACGATGGAAGCTGCGATCACGACGACGGTGTCCGAGTCGTGCCACTCCTTCTCGAGCCGGATCACCGGGGCGATCAGGCAGGCCACGGTCAGGAACGCCAACCGCACGGGGGTGAGCCGGGTGCGGCCCTCGGCCGGCTGCTCGAGCGTGCGCATCGAGGGATGCAGCGCCGCGGCGCCCCAGAGCAGGTAGTAGTAGATCCAGCCGACGTCGAGGAACATCTGGTGGTTGTAGGTGTTGATCAGGAGCATCTTGGTGTAGACCGAGTCGGTCGCGAGCAGGCACACGATGCTGCCGACGAGCAGGTAGAACGCCGGCTTGCGCGTGCCGCGGTCGACCGAGAGCCGGATCGCCGCGGCGAGCAGCAGGATGTCGCCCACCGGGTAGGCGATCGACACCGACTTGGCCAGCCAGTCGAGGCCGTCCAGGTGGATGTACGGTGAGATGATGAAGACGAACGAGAGCAGCGCGACGCCGACCGTGAGGATCATCGAGTCGATGACGCCGGCACGGTCGGAGCGCGGGTTGCGCCGGCGCACGATCACGAGCAGCCCGACCATCAGCGCGGGGTAGACGGTCAGGTACAGGGCGTCGCCGATCGACGGGAAGGGCACGTCGGCGTGGAAGACGGTGCGGTAGCTGTACGTGTACAGATCGCCGAGGAAGAAGAGCAGCTGGCCGACGACGAAGAGGCTCCAGGCCAGGACGGCCCGCGGCCGGTGCAGCCGGATGCCGACGACGATCGCGACCGACGAGGAGAAGCCGAGGAGGTTGATCAGCGGCCCGCTCTGGTGAAACGGCGGCACCAGCGCGTAGAGGTAGGTCAGGAACGATCCGCCGATCAGGTACCACAGCCACACGGTCCGCGACGAGAGCGGCCAGACCGCATCACGCAGCCCGGTCAGCGGGCGAGGGTTCACGCCGCCTCCTCGAGCGGGTCGGAGCGCTGCAGCGCAAACCGGTCAGCCAGCGCCCCGAGGGTGTCGATCAGCTCGTCGATCTGGTCATCCGCATTGGCGGCGGTGACCTGGATGCGGAAGCCGACCTCGTCCTTGGGCACGAGCGGATAGGCGGCCAGGGTCACGTAGATGCCGTGCTCGAACAGGAACCGGCCGACGGCGCCGATGTCGCGGTGGTCGCCGAGGGGGACCTCGATGATCGGGAACCCGGACCGGTTGAGCGTGCGCACGCCCAGGCCTGAGAGACAGTCGAGCACGCGCCCGGTGCGCTCGTACAGGGCACGGCGAAGCTCGTCCCCGCGATTCTCGTTCACCTCGAAGCCGGCGAGGGTGGTCGCGAGCGAGGCCACCGGCGGCGGCCCCGAGTACAGGTAGGGCGGGGCGGCGGTCTTCAGGGTCTCCTTGAGCACCGTCGGGCAGGCGATGAACGCCGCGAGCGACGAGTACGCCTTGGAGAACCCGCCCACGAGCACGATGCCCTCGTACGACTCGCCGGCATGCCGGACGATGCTGTTGCCGCGCAGGCCGTACGGGCTCAGCTCGCCGGGCCCGCGCTCGCCGATGACGCCGAACCCGTGCGCGTCGTCGATATACAGGAGGGCGCCGTGCCGGCGCGAGACCCGGGCGAAGGCGGCCAGGTCGGGTGCGTTGCCGGTGATGCTGTTGACGCCGTCCATGCAGACGAGCCGGCGCTCGGAGCGATCCTCGATCAGCAGCCGCTCGAGATCGGCGGGGTCCTCGAACCGGAACCGCTTCAGCGTCGCCCCGCGCGCGACCGCGAACTGGCAGCCGTCGTACACGGTCTTGTGCGCGCGGCTGTCCATGAACACGGTGCCGCCGGCGGCGAGCACCGGGATGACCGACATGTGGATGTGGGTGATGGTCGGCAGCACGAGCGCGTCCTCACAGCCGAGCAGCTCCGACAGGCGCTCCTCGATCTGCCCGAACAGCACGGGGCTGCCCAGCAGGCGCGACCAGCTTGGGTGCGTCCCCCAGGCCTCGACGTAGCGCGGAATCGAGTCCATGATCTCGCGATCGAGGTCGAAACCGAGGTAGTTGCACGAGGCGAAGTCGACCAGCCACCGGTCGGCCACGCGGATGCGGCGGCCGTCGATCTCGTCGATCACAGCGTCCGTCATGGGGTTCGAGCGCTTGAGCTCATCCAGGTCGGCGCATGCGGCCAGCCAGCGATCAATCCAGCGGACATCGTCGCTGGGTCGCTGCGGCCCGGGCGTGGGTCGGCGCTCGGATTTCACAAGCGAGATATCGGCGGACGCAGGGGGATCTTGAGCACCGCGCGTGCCCGGGGACGTCTGGCTAGGCTATGCCGCCATGGCCGAAGGACGCCAAATCAGGATCGGCGTGCAGGTGCAGCCGCAGCAGGGGACGTTCGCGGCGATGCGCGATACCTGGCTTCGGGCCGAGGAGCTCGGCGCGGACGCCGTGTTCACTTGGGACCATTTCTTCCCCCTCTACGGCGATCCGGACGGGGCCCATTTCGAGTGCTGGACGCTGCTCGGCGCGATGGCCGAGGTCACCGAGCGGGTCGAGATCGGCGCGCTCGTGACGTGTAACTCCTACCGCAACCCGAGCCTCCTGGCCGACATGGCGCGCACGGTCGACCACATCTCGGGCGGCCGCCTGATCCTGGGCATCGGCTCGGGCTGGTTCGAGCGCGACTACCTGGAGTACGGGTACGACTTCGGCACGGCGCCGTCGCGCCTGCGTGACCTCGACGCGGCAATGCCGGTGCTGCGCGAGCGGCTGGGGAAGCTGAATCCGGCCCCGGTGCGCACACCGATGCCGATCATGATCGGCGGCTCGGGCGAGAAGGTGACGCTGCGCATCGTCGCGCAGTACGCCGACATCTGGAACGCGTTCGGCGACCCGGCGGTGATGGCCCACAAGAGCTCTGTGCTCGACGAGTGGTGCCGGCGCACAGGTCGCGACCCGGCCGCCATCGAGCGCTCCGTCGGCGGCATCCGGGCGGCGTCACTCCCCAATCTGGACGGGTACCTCGATGTGGGCGTCACCCACCTGATCATGGGCATCGGCGGCCCTGACTGGGATCTCAGCCTGCTGCCGAAGCTGGTTGAATGGCGCGACCGTCACTCGTGACCTCGGGGAGCCCGACCGGCAGCCGGTGAAGCAGCCCGATCGTCGCCCACAGGATGGCGAAGCCCAGGAGCTGCATCCCGCTGATCGTTGAGCCGAGGAAGATGTAGTTGACGATCAGGGCCGTGGCCGGAAACGCCAGCTCGGCGAACGTCGCGACCGACGCGGGCACCTTCTCGAGCCCGCGGTAGTAGAGCAGCAGGGCGATCAGCCCCGGGATCAGCGCCAGCGCGACCAGGCGCGGCCAGTCGGATGGGTGTGCGGACGCCGGCGGTGCCACCGCCCCCTCGATAACGGCGATCACGGCGAGCAGCGGGAGCGCGAGCGCAAACCGCAACGCCGTGACCATGCGCGGCTCGATCGCCACGAGCGTCCGCCGCCCGAACGCCGTGGCCGCACCCCAGAGGGCCGCGGCCACGAGCGCCAGCACGGCCGCCCGGCCCTGTGCGCCCGTGAATGCCTCCGAGGGGGACATGGTCCCGAACGACAGCAGGTAGGTGCCGAGGAGGGCCGGGATCACGACCCAGACGAGCGAGCGGCGCGGCCGCTCGTGCATGACGATCACCGCGGCGGCGACGGCCCACAGCGGCTGCGTCTTCTGCAGCAGCACGACCACGTCGGGGTTGCCGTACTCGAACGCGGCGGTGAACGCGAGCGTGGCCAGCGCCGACCCGCCCCACGCGACGCCGAGCGCGGCCAGCCACCCTCCCCGGTCCAGGCGGCGCAGGCTGTGGCGGTGCCTGATGAGGAACGGCGCGACCATCGTCACGAGGATGATGTGCTCGTAGAAGACGATCGTGTACGGCGACCAGCGCGCCGGGGTCGCCACGAGCGGCTGGCGCAGCGCGCCGTCGAAGCCCCACAGGGCCGCCCCGAGCGCGACCAGCGCGACGCTCGCCACCGGCGCGGTGAAGATCATTCGCCGTTTGGCCACAGGCCCGTCCCCCTTCGTGTCGCAGCCGTCCCGCGGGAGCGGCCATGATACGCGGCGATGGCCAACCCTCGTGTCACGGTACTCACCGGCGGTGTCGGCGGCGCGCGCTTCCTGCAGGGACTGGTCGAGGTGGTCGATCCGGCGGCGGTCACGATCATCGGAAACGTCGGTGACGACCTCGAGCCGTACGGCCTGCACGTCTCGCCCGATCTCGACACGGTGCTCTACACGCTCACCGGCCGGATCGACCCCGATCGCGGCTGGGGCGTCCACGGCGACACCCCGCGCGCGCTCGAGCAGGCCCGCGCGCTGGGAGCGGACGCCTGGTTCTGGCTGGGCGACCTCGACCTCGGCCTGCACCTCGCGCGGACGGAGTTCCTGCGCGCCGGGCAGCCCCTCAGCGCCGCCACCGCCCGCCTGGCCGACGCCATGGGCCTGCGGGCAACGCTCCTTCCCGCCACCGACGACCGGCTGCGGACGATGGTCACGATCCCGGGCGGCGAGGTCGACTTCCAGACGTACTACGTCCGCCGCGGCCACGCCGACCGCGTGCTCGGCCTGCGCTTCGAGGGCGCGGCGGCCGCCCGGCCGGCCCCCGGGGTGCTGGAGGCGATCGCGGCCGCCGACGTGGTGGTGATCGCGCCGTCCAACCCGTTCATCTCGATCGACCCGATCCTGGCCGTGCCGGGCATCCGCGCGGCCGTCACCGCCCGCCGGGAGCGGGTCGTGGCCGTGAGCCCGATCGTCGCGGGCCGGGCCCTGCGCGGCCCGGCCGCGGACATGCTCGACTCGCTCGGCCACGAGCCGTCGGCGGTCGGTGTCGCGGGCCTCTACCGGTCGCTGGCGGCGACGCTCGTGATCGACAGTGAGGACGCGCCCGCGGCGGACGGCGTCGAGCGGCTCGGCGTCCGCGCACGGGTCACGGCCGCGGTCATGACCGACGCGCCGACGCGGCGCGCACTGGCGGCCGAGGCGCTCGCCGCCGGCGGCCTGCGGTCGTGACCGCCCGGCTCGAGGTGCTCGCGCTCGCCCACGCGGGCGAGATCGCCGCCGGCACCGACCTGGCCGAGATGGTGCTCGCGGCGGCACCGCCGCTCGAGGACGGAGACGTCGTGGTGGTGACGCACAAGGCGGTCAGCAAGAGCGAGGGCCGGGTCGTCGACCTGGCCACGGTGCGGCCCTCGGCCGAGGCGATCGAGCTGTCCGAAGAGGGCGGGGACGCGCGGATGGCGGAGCTCGTGCTGCGGGAGAGCCGCCGGATCGTGCGCCGGCGCGGAGGCCTGCTGATCGCCGAGACGCATCACGGCTTCGTCTGCGCGAGCGCGGGCATCGATCGCTCGAACGGGCCGGCGGCCGGCTGGGCCGTGCTGCTGCCGAAGGATCCCGACGCGTCGGCCGCGCGGCTGCGGGCCGAGCTCGAGCGGCGCACCGGGGCGCGCCTGGCGGTGATCGTGGCCGACACGATGGGCCGGGCCCTGCGCCGCGGCATCGTCGGCACGGCGATCGGGGTCAGCGGCCTCGAGGCGCTGCGCAGCTACGCGGGCGCGTTCGACCCGACCGGGTACGAGCTGCGCACGACGGCCGTCGCGGTGGCCGACGAGCTGGCCGCTGCCGCCGACCTCGTGATCGGCAAGCTCGAGCGCGCGCCGGCGGCGCTCGTCCGCGGGTACATCGCGGACGGTGACGGCTCGGGCCGAGACCTTGTCCGCGACGCCGGCGACGATCTGTTCAGGTGACGCGCGCCGGAGCGCGCAGGAGCCGGCGGGCGAGCGCCAGGTCGGCCGGAGTGTCCACATCGCGCGCGAGCCCAGGCCGGTCGATCACGACCACTCCCAGCCCATGCTCGACCGCTCGCGCGGCGTGCACCGCGGCGCTCCGAGGCGTCCCGAAGGCGGGCTCGAGGGCCGCTGCCGGGCACACCCAGAGTGCGTTTGTGCCCCCGTCGTGCGCCCGTCCCAACACGGCGGTCGAGCTGCCCCCAGCCTCGATCACGGCGGCCACGTCTCCCACCTCGAGGAGCGGCAGGTCGCCGGCCAGGTAGAGCACGGCGCCCGCCGGCCCGGGCAGGTGGGCACGGGCGTGCATGAGCCCCTGGTTCCAGGGTAGGCCGGCATCGGACACGCACGCGACGCCGAGCCGGCCGGCCAGCGCAGGCGCGGCCGGGTCGGAGCTCACGAGCACGACCCGGCCCGCGTCCGCGGCGACGGCGGTGCGGACCACGTGGGCCACCATCGCGGCCATCAGCCGCGTGCGCTCTGCGACCGAGAGAGCGGGCGCGAGCCGCGACTTGGCGGCGGCCAGGTGCTTCAAGGGGATGAGGACGTCGGTCTTCACCGGCGCACACGCCTCGTTACGGACCCTGCAGGATCTGCCGCTTGGCCTCGGCGAACTCGCCGTCGGTGAGCGCGCCCTGACGGTGCATCTCGACCACACGGCTGAGCGCGTCGGCCAGCCGGTCGGGCCGCGCATCCGCGGCGGTGGCACCGACGACGCGGCTCATGTGCCCGCTCAGCTTTGCGCGAGCCTCGTAGGGCGAGACCTGATCGGCGCGCAGGACGCACCCCCAGCCGGTGGAGGCGACGGTGATATAGGCGCGGTCGTGCCGCTCATCCTTGGGGATGGCGAGCGCGAGCACGCCCACGGTGAGCAGCCGGGTGGCGGTGATCCGCCGCCGCGTCTCCTCGACTCCCTCGACCACCAGCTCGGTGATGTCCGCCCAGCCGATCCGCAGCCGCTCGATGGATCCATCGACCGAGAGCAGATGGATCGCCTCGTCGTCGAAGATCGTGAGCAGCCTGCCGGGCTCGGCGAGATCCGGGTGCCCGCCGAGATAGTCGACCGCAAAGCGCACCTGCTCCCCCGCGAACGTCGCCGGCCCGTCGCGGGCGAACACGACCGAGTCGGGAGCGAGCGTCTGCCGCGACCACACCATGAGCTCCGCGATGAGGTTGTCCCACTCCTCCGCGCGATCCCCTTCGACCGTCCGGTAGCCATCGTCTGCCCGAACCCGGACAGAACGCCGCACCGGCCCCCGGGTCTGGACTCCCGTGACCACCGCTCGGGCGATGCTCTCGACGTCAGCTCCGGGGACGCGAACGACGGGCAGGATCACGAGGTGCGAGCCCGTCAGGCACCAGTGGATCTGGTAGCCGTTGTGGTATCCCATCGCGACGTGCACCGCGCGCTCGCCCGTGGGCATCGCCGCGCGGTGATCATCGAGCAGCTTCAGGGCGCCCCGCTCGACCCGCCCGGACAGGCTCTCGCCGAGCGGCGTGTCTTCGACCGGCAGCCGGCGCTTGAGCATCCAGCGATGATAGAGGCCGATCTAGACTCCCGGCGATTCGATGCTCGAGATCGGCTACAAGGCTTCCGCGGAGCAGTTCGACGCCACCGAACTGCTCGGCTATGCCCGGCTCGCGGAGGACCTGGGATTCGACAGCATCGCCGTGTCGGATCACTTCCAGCCGTTCCGGCACACCGGCGGCCACGCGCCGGCCGCGCTGCCGTGGCTGGGCGCGCTCGCAGCGACGACCTCGCGCGCGCGACTCGGCACCAGCGTGTCCACGCCGACCATGCGCTTCCACCCGTCGGTGGTGGCGCAGGCGTTCGCCACCATCGAGAACCTGGCGCCGGGACGGATCTTCATGGGCGTCGGCACGGGCGAGGCGCTGAACGAGGTGCCTGCCACCGCGATGGCCTGGCCGGGCTTCTCGGAGCGGCTCGGCCGGCTCGAGGAGGCGGTGGCGCTGATGCGGCAGCTCTGGACCGAGGAGCGGGTGACGTTCGAGGGCCGCTGGTACCAGACCGCGCGGGCGACGGTGTACGACCGGCCGGAGCGGCCGATCCCGATCCTGGTTGCTGCGGCGGGGCCGCGCGCGGCCCGGTTCGCGGGCCGCGTCGGAGACGGCTTCATCACCACCAGCGGCAAGCCGGCCGAGCTCTACACCGAGACGCTGCTGCCCGCCGTCGCCGAGGGGCTGGACAAGAGCGGCCGCGCCCCAGGGAGCTACGAGCGGCTGATGGAGGTGAAGGTGTCCTACGCCGCCGACGTCGAGACCGCGATCGCCGACTGCCGCTACTGGGCGCCGCTCGCCCTGCCGGCCGAGGCCAAGCAGGGGGTCGACGATCCGATCGAGCTCGAGCGGCTGGCCGACGCCGAGGGCGTGCACCCCGAGAGCCGGTTCATCGTCTCGGCCGATCCCGAGGAGGTGGCCGAGCGCATCGGGGCGTACGCCGCCCTGGGCTTTGGGCACGTGGTCGTGCACGCGCCCGGTGCCGACCAGGCCGGGTTCCTGCGCCGGTTCGCGGCCGACGTCATGCCCCGGCTGCGCGAGCGGTTCTAAAGACCCGCGACGGCCGGCGCGAGCTCGGCGCCGAGCCGGTGCACCGTGTCGAGGTCGTCGTGCATCAGGTGCTGCAGCATCATCCGCTGCACCCCGGCGGCGGCGAGCTCCGCGAGCTGCTCGGCCGCCTGCGCGACCGTGCCGTGGATCCAGGTGCTGTGATCTTCCTCGTCCATCCCCGCGTCGGCCATCCGCCGAGCGCGCCGGGCCACGTCGGCCTCGTCGGAGCCCACGAGCACGGTGGCCATCACCGAGAGCGCGAGCGTCGAGGGGTCGCGGCCGTGTCGCTCGCACGCCTCGTCCAGGCGCCGCCGTGCGGCCCGGCAATCGGCCGGCGTGGCGCTCACGAGGTTGTACTCCTGCGCCAGGCGCGCGGCGACGGCGACCGTCCGCCGCCTGCCCGAGCCGCCGATGATCACCGGCGGATGCGGGCGCTGCACCGGCTTTGGCAGGGCCTCGCAGTCGTCCAGCCGGTAGTGGCTGCCGGCGCAGGAGAACGTGTCGTTCGTCCACTGGCCGACGATGATCTCGGCCTGCTCCTCGAACACCTCCATCCGCTCCCCGAGCGGTGGGAACGGAAAGCCGAACTCGGAATGCTCACGCTCGAACCAGCCCGCGCCGAGCCCGAGCTCCGCGCGCCCGCCCGAGATGTGGTCGACGGTGGTGGCGGCGCGGCCGAGCACCGACGGGTGGCGGAAGGTCGTGGGCGAGACCATCGTCCCGAGCCGGATCCGCTCGGTGCAGGCGGCCAGGCCGGCCAGCGTCGTCCAGGCATCGAGCGAGCCGAGCGCCGGGCCCTCGTCGTCGACCGACCGGTAGTGGTCGGAGCGGAAGAGCCCCTCGAGCCCCGAGCGCTCGCACGCGTCGGCGAGCGCGATCCACTGCGGCCACGTGACGCCCTCCTGGCCCTCGATCATCAGGCACAGACGCATGGTCGCGGACGCTACCACGCCACCGCCGAGGCACATATTTACGAATGGTTTGCAAGGAAGTAACCCGTGACACAACCCTTGCCGCCAGACTGGTGCCGTCCGTACCACAGCGGCGCGCTCCCCCGAGTGCGTCGCGTCATCGGCGGCGGTCCTGTGTGGGCAAGCCGGCGAGAACCCCCGGAGGGGGAAGCGCCCGGGGCTCCTGTTCGGGGAGCCCCGGGCGCACGTTTTTTGGGTGCGCGAGGCGGTTTGCCGAGGACTCCCAATTGACACTGTCGGCGTGCGCCAATTGGCCCGTTTGGCCGGGGACCGCCAAATTGACAATGTCCGCGTGCGCCAATTGGCCGTCTTGGCTGTTTTGGCCGTACCGCCCGCCCGCCCGCTCCAGTCAGGCGCGGATGTGGCCGTCGCCGTGGACGACGTACTTGGTCGTCGTCAGCTCCTCGAGGCCGACCGGGCCGCGGGCGTGCAGGCGGCTGGTCGAGTTCCCGATCTCGGCGCCCATGCCGTATTCGCCGCCGTCGGTGAAGCGGGTGGATGCGTTCACGTACACGGCGGCAGCATCGACCTCGTTGCAGAAGCGGTCCGCGGCCACCTCGTCGGAGGTGACGATCGCCTCTGAGTGCCCGGTGCCGTGGCGGTTGATGTGATCGATGGCGGCATCCAGCGAGTCCACCGTCCCGACGGCGATCTTCATGTCGAGGAACTCGGTCGCGAAGGCCTCCTCGCCCTCGCAGATCTCGACCCCGGCGGCCTCGAGCTCGGTGCAGAGGCGGGCCAGAAGCTCGGGCCGGTCGCGATGCACGAGCAGCGTCTCGGCCGCGTTGCACACACCCGGCCGCTGCACCTTCGCGTTGAGCACGATTGCCACGGCCTGACCGGCGTCGGCGGAGGCGTCGACATAGACGTGACAGTTGCCGCCCGCGGCCGCCAGCACCGGGATGCGCGACTCGCGCAGCAGCATCTTCTTCAACTCCTCGCCGCCGCGGGGGATGACGACGTCGGCCGTCGCGGGGTCGGCGATCAGGCGTGCCAGGTCTGCATGCCCGCCCTCGACCGCCGTCACCACGTCGGCCGGAAGGCCGGCATCGACCAGCGCGTCGCGGACGACGTCGACCAGCACCCGGTTGGTGTGCGCCGCCATCCGCGAGCCGCGCAGGATGCAGGCGTTGGCGGACTTCAGGCACAGCGCGGCCGCGTCGACGGTCACGTTCGGGCGGGCCTCGTACACCACGAGCACGACGCCGAGCGGCACCCGCAGCTTGCGGATGCGGATGCCACTCGGAGCCGTGAACTCGCGGATGGTCTGACCCACCGGATCGGTCAGCCGCGCGACCGCGCGCACCGCCTCGGCCAGGTCGGCGACCCGGCCGGGATCGAGTGCGAGCCGGTCGCGGATCGCCGGGCGCTCGCCGGCCGCCGCCTCGGCATCGATCGCGTTTGCGGCCAGGATCTCGTCCACCCGCCGCTCGAGGCCGAGGGCGATCTGCTCGAGAGCCGCGTCGCGGACGGCCGTGGAGGTCGCGGCGAGCCGGCGGGCTGCGGCGCGCGCATCGGCGGGCTGCAGGGTGGCGCTCACAGGAGCACCAGATCGTCGCGGAGGACGGCTTCGGGCAGGCCGCGGCGGCCGGCGGCCTGAGCCAGGTCGCCCGCGTCGTAGCGGCTCACGCCGACGGCGAACGCGCCGCCGTCTGGGCCGACAAGCTCGACCGCGTCGCCGGCGCCGAACGAGCCGTCGACCGATACCAGGCCCACCGGGAGCAGGCTCGTGCCCCGCTCGGACACCGCCCGCCGGGCGCCGTCGTCCACCACCAGCCGTCCGCGCACGGGCGTTCCGTGCTTCAGCCAGAGCTTGTATGCCGACGGTAGGGCCGAGGCGGCCGGGAAGCGCGTGCCGGGTCCGCGGCCGGCGGCGGCCTCCGTGATGGCGCCCGCGGCCAGGCCCGACGCGATCACGGCCTCCACGCCACCCGACCCGGCGACCTGGGCCGACCGCAGCTTCGCGGCGATCCCGCCCGAGCCCCAGCCCGATCGGGCCGGCGCCGACTCCGCGACGGCCTCCACCTGCGCCGCGTCCAGAATCTCGGGAATCAGGCGCGCATCCGCCGACGAGGGATCGCGGTCGTACACGCCGTCGATGTCGGTCAGGAGCACCAGAAACCTCGCCTGCAGCATAAGCGCGACATGCGCGGCCAGCGCATCGTTGTCGCCGAACGTGATCTCGTCGGTGGCGGTCGAGTCGTTTTCGTTCACGACCGGCACGACGTTCCACGACATCAGCCGGCGGAGCGTTCGGCGCGCATTGACGTACGAGCTGCGGCGGTGGATGTCGGCCTCGGTCAGGAGCACCTGGCCGGCGTGCAGGCCGCGGCCTGCAAACGCGCCCTGCCAGTGCAGCTGCAGCAGCGTCTGGCCGAGCGCGGAGGCGGCCTGGAGATCGCCCAGGGCGCGCGGGCGGATGGTCTTTCCGAGCTCCCCGAGCCCGAGTGCGACCGCGCCCGAGCTGACGACCACCACCGGCGTGCCGGCCGCGACGAGCTCGGCGCACTCGCCCGCAAGGCGCTCGAACACCGGCAGGCGCGGCCGACCGGCCTCGTCCACGAGCGTGCTCGATCCGACCTTGACGACCACGGTCCTGCGCAGGCCGGGACTGCGGTCAGCCATGGCTCACCGCCGATCGCGCCCGCGCGAGCTGCTCGTGGAGCGCCTCGAGCGGCTGGCGCGCGGCGGCCGCCTCGACCGCGGTCGGCGAGTCGAAGCGCTCACCGGCGGCCACCCGCGCCGCCACCTCGGCGTGCGCTGCCCGAAACGGCATCCCCGCCTGCACGAGCCGCTCGGCCAGGTCGGTGGCAACCGTGGTGCCGTCCCCGGCGGCTGCGGCCATGCGGCCGGCATCCACCTGCAGGCCCTCGATGCACACCCGCAGCGCGGCCAGCGCCCCGAGCAGGTCGTCGACCTGGTCGAAGCACGCCCGCTTGTCCTCCTGCAGGTCGCGGTTGTAGGCGAGCGGGACACCCTTGAGCGTCGCCAGCAGCCCGGCCAGCCGGCCGACGGCGGTGCCGGCCTTGCCGCGGGCCAGCTCGGCCGGGTCGGGATTCTTTTTCTGCGGCATGATCGACGAGCCGGTCGCCGCGGCGTCGTCGAGCTGGGCGAATCCGTACTCGGCCGATGTCCACAGCACCAGCTCCTCGGCCAGGCGGGACAGGTGCACGAATGCGAGCGCGCACGCGAACACGAGCTCCGCGCAGTAGTCCCGGTCGGCGACGGCGTCGATCGAGTTCTCGAACACGGCTGCGAAGCCGAGCTCCTCCGCCACGGAGGCAGGGTCGAGCGGCAGGCTCGAGCCGGCCAGAGCCGCGGCCCCGGCCGGACTCACATCGGCGCTCGCGTGCACCTGGGCGAGTCGGTCCATGTCGCGGCGCAGCGACCACACGTGCGCCGCCAGGTGCTGGCCGAGCCACACCGGCTGGGCGCGCTGGCCGTGCGTGTAGCCCGGCATCAGCGCGTCACCGTCGCGATCGGCCACGTCGAGCAGGGCAAGCGCCAGGCCCCGCACGCCCTCGTCCAGCCGGTCGCACGCATCCTTCACCCACAGCCGCATCGCCGTCTGCACCTGATCGTTGCGGCTGCGGCCCGCATGCACCCACGGCCCCAGGTCGCCAAGCAGCCGTTCGATGGCCGAGTGCACGTCCTCGTCGGAGGCGTCCGGCTCGAGCTCGATGGTCTCGAGAGCCACACAGATGCGCGCGGCGGTCTCGGCCGGGATCAGCCCCTGACGGCCGAGCATGCGGGCATGCGCGGCGGTCGCCCGCAGGTCGAACGGCAGCAGCCGGCGGTCGACGCCGAGCGACGCGGTGAACGCCAGCACCTCGGGGTGCAGGCCGCCCGCAAGGCGTCCGGCCCACAGGGTGGTCGTCACGCCGGCGCGGCCTCCTTGGCCGCCGCGGCCTCGGTCGCTGCGGCCCACGTCTTGGTGGGCAGCGACCACACGTGGATGAAGCCCGCAGCCGCTCCGTGCTGGAAGCTGTCGCCCTGCTCGTAGGTGGCCAGGCCGTGGTCGTACAGCGCCGAGGCGGCGCGGCGGCCGCTCACGCCGCAGGCGCCGCGGTAGAGCCGCACCCGGGCGACGCCGGTGACCACGCCGGCGGTCGTGTCCATGAACGCCGCCATGGCCGCCCGAAGCGGCGAGAACCAGAGGCCGTTGTAGACGAGCTGGGCGTAGCGTCCGGCCAGCTCGGCCTTGGCATGGGCGAGATCGCGCTCGCACACGAGCTCCTCGACCCCGGCGTAGGCGGTCATGAGTACGGCGGCGGCGGGAGTCTCGTACACCTCGCGGCTCTTGATCCCGACGAGCCGGTTCTCGATCATGTCGATGCGGCCGACGCCGTGGGCACCCGCAAGCGCGGCGGCCCGGGCGATCAGGTCGACCAGCCCCATCCGCTCGCCGTCGATCGCCACCGGCACACCGGCCTCGAACTCGATCTCGACCTGCTGGGGCGCCGCGAACGCGCGCTCGGGCGCCAGCGTGAGCGCGAAGGCCTCTTCCGGCGGCTCGAGCCACGGATCCTCCAGCGGCCCGGCCTCGATCGACCGGCCCCACAGGTTGTGGTCGATGGAGTACGCCGCGCCGGACTTGACCGGCACGTCGATGCCGTGCTCCTGCGCGTAGGCGATCTCTTGCTCGCGGGTCATGCCCCAGTCGCGCACGGCGCCAGCACCGCCAGGTCGGGCGCGAGCGCCGCCACGGCCGTCTCGAACCGGACCTGATCGTTGCCCTTGCCGGTGCAGCCGTGGGCGACGGCGGTCGCGCCGTGCTCGCGGGCGACGCGCACGAGCCAGCGGGCGATGAGCGGCCGTGACAGTGCCGAGACCAGCGGATAGCGGCCCTCGTAGAGGGCACCGGCCTGCAGCACGGGGAGGACGAACTCGGTGGCGAACTCATCGCGCGCGTCCACGATCAGGACGTCGCCGGCGCCGGCCGCGCGGGCGCGGCGCTCGACCAGCTCGGGGTCGATGCCCTGGCCGACGTCCACAAGCAGGGCGATCACCTCGGCGCCGTACTCGTCCGCCAGCCAGCGCAGCGCCACCGACGTGTCAAGCCCACCCGAATATGCGAGCACGATCTTCTCAGCCACGGTTCCGTCCTCCCTATTCAACGATCATCGCCAGCAGCGCCTTCTGGGCGTGCAGCCTGTTCTCCGCCTCGTCCCACACCGCCGAGCTCGGCCCCCAGAGCACTCCGCGGGTGATCTCCTCGCCGCAGTGCGCCGGCAGGCAGTGCAGCACGACATGTCCCGGAGCGGCCTGGGTGAGCAGCCGCGCGTTCACCTGATAGGGCGCGAGGTCCGCCAGCCGCCGCTCGCGCTCGTCCTCCTGGCCCATGCTGGTGAACGTGTCCGTGGCCACCGCGTCGGCGCCGGTGACCGCGGCCACCGGATCGGCGACGACCTCCACGGCCAGCGCGGCCGCCGCGCTCAGCTGGGCCGGGTCGGGCTCGTACCCCGGGGGCGCCGCCACCACGACCTCCATGCCGGTCATCACGGCGGCGGTCGCGAGCGAGTGGCACACGTTGGAGCGGCCGTCGCCGACCCAGGCCAGCCGCCGGCCGGCGAGGGCGCCAAGGCGCTCGCGCAACACCTGCAGGTCGGCCAGGGCCTGGCACGGGTGGTGCTCGTCGGTGAGCCCGTTGATCACGGGCACCGACGCCGCCGCCGCGAGCTCCTGGACGCGAGAGTGGGCGTGCGTGCGGATCACGATCGCGTCGAGGTAGCGCGAGAGCACCGCGCCCGTGTCCTCGATCGGCTCGCCCCGGCCGAGCTGGCTCTCGCCCCCGGCCAGGTGCACCGCGTGCCCGCCGAGCTGCACCATCCCCACCTCGAACGACACCCGGGTGCGGGTGGAGGGCTTCTCGAAGATCATCCCCAGCGCGCGGCCCGGCAGCCACGGGTGCGGCAGCCTCCGTGACTGCAGCCGCTTCATGTGGTCGGCCAGGTCGAGCACGGCCTCGATTGCGCCGCTCTCGAGGTCATCGACACGCAGGAAGTCGCGCCCCTTCAGCCCGGCCGCGGCGATCGGCCCCTCCGTCACCGCCTCATGCGTTGGCATGCGCCGCCTCCGCACCGATCCGGTCGCACAGCTCGAGCACATCCGCGCCCGTGTAGGGCTCGCGCGCGATCACGAGCACGACGTCGTCACCGGCGATCGTGCCGGCGACCTCGGCCAGCTCTGCCACATCGAACGCGCGCGCGACCGGCATCGCGTTGGCGGGGGCCGTCTTGAGCACCGCCAGGTTGCCGGACGGCTCCATCCCGCGCACCAGGCTCAGCGCCTCGCGCAGCCGGGTCGTCGGGTCGGCGGGCTCGTCCTCGACCGGCAGCGCGTACACCAGATGCCCGTCCTTGCGCACCCGCACGGCGCCGAGGCGCTCGAGGTCGCGCGACACCGTCGCCTGCGTGACATGGACGCCCTGGCCGGCCAGGAGCTCGACGAGCTGCGGCTGCGACGTGACGGGGCAGCGGTCGAGCAGAGAGGCGATCAGCTGGCGGCGGTCGGACATGAGTGCATGATCATACAGATTCTCGGATGTTCATGCGAAGGTGAGGGTGCCGTCCACGAGCCCGCGCCCGATCACGACCGCATCCGCACCGGCCGCGACCGCCGCGGCGACATCCGCCGCCGAGCCGACACCGCCCGCGCTCAGCAGAAGCCCGGGCACCAGGGCGCGCACGCTGGCGATGAGGTCCAGGTCGGGCCCCCGGCCGGTGCCGTCGCGGTCGATCCCGGTGACCAGGAAGTCGCGCGCCCCCGCATTCGCAAGCCGGGTGACGAAGGCCGCCGCCTCTGTGCCCGTGTCCTCGATCCAGCCGTGGGTGCGCACCCGCCCGTCGCGGCAGTCGAGCGCGACCACCACGCGGCCCGTCTCGGCGGCGATCCGCCCGACCAGGTCCGGCTCGGCCGCGGCCAGCGTGCCCACCATTACCCGGGCAGCGCCCAGCTCGAGCGCCGCGGAGATCTGGGCCGCGGTGCGGATCCCGCCACCGAGCTGCAGCCGCAGGCCGGGGACATCGATGAGGCTCTGCAACAGCCGCGCGTGCCCCCGGGAGCGCTCGCCCGTGCGGGCCGCATCGAGGTCGACGACGTGCAGCCAGTCCGCTCCGGCCGCGGCGTAGCGGCGGGCCAGCTCGACCGGCGCGACCGGGTAGGTCGTGACCTGGTCGTAGCGGCCCTGGTGGAGCCGTACGACCCTCCCCCCGACCAGATCGATGGCCGGCAGCACGAGCCCTCCGGAGAGATCAACCCTCTCACCACGTGTTAGCATGCTAAAATGGTATCACGATGACAGACGCCGCCTCGCCCACCGCTCCTGCAGCCGATTGGCGCACGCCCGAGGTCGACGACCTGTGCGACGCGCTGCTGGGATTGCGCACGCGTGACGAGGTGGCGGCGTTCCTGCGCGACGTCTGCTCGCTGCACGAGCTCGACGTGCTCTCGCACCGCTGGCATGCCGCCCGCCTCCTCGACCAGGGCGTCCCCTACGCGCAGGTGGCCCAGCGCGTGCACGGCTCCACCACCACCGTCACCCGCGTCGCCCACTGGCTGCGGCACGGCGAGGGCGGCTACCGGCTGGTGCTCGACCGGCGGGCGAAGCAGAAATGACGCGCCGGTTCCGGCTGGCGCTGCCCTCGAAGGGGCGGCTGCACGAACCCGCGCTCGACCTCGTTCGCGCCGCGGGTTTCGAGCTCGAGGGCGGCGGCCGATCGCTGTTCGCCCACTGTTCGCAGTGGGACGTCGAGGTGCTCTTCGCGCGGGCCGAGGACATGCCCGCGTGGGCCGGCGACGGCGCGGTCGAGGCGGCGGTGGCCGGGCGCGACCAGCTGCTCGAGGCTGACACCGGGCTCGAGGAACTGGTGCCCCTCGGCTTTGGCCGCTGCTCGCTGCAGGTGGCCGTGCCGGCCGGGGCGGCCATCGAATCGGTGAACGACCTCGCCGAGCTGCGGGTCGCCACCTCCCACCCCCGCATCACCGCCGCGTTCTTCTCGGAGCGGGGCATCGCCGTCGAGACCGTGGCGGTGCGCGGCTCGGTCGAGCTCGCGCCGCGGCTGGACGCGGCCGAGGCGATCGTCGATCTCGTCCAGAGCGGCGAGACCATGCGCCAGAACGGCCTGCGGCCGATCGCGACCGTGCTCGAATCCGAGGCCGTGCTCGTGGCCCGCCCCGACCTGGAGCCGGCCCAGCGGCGGGTCGCCGACGAGCTGGCAACGGTGGTCCGCAGCGTCATCGCCGCCCGCGGCCGCCGCTACCTGATGCTGAACGCCCCGGATGACGCGCTCGACACCGTGATCGGCCTTCTGCCCGGGCTCGACTCCCCGACCGTGCTGCCGCTGGCGCGGCCCGGCTGGCACTCCGTGCACGCCGTCGTCGAGCAGCGGCTGGTCATCGAGCTCCTCGAGCCGCTGCGGGCTGCCGGCGCCCGGTCGCTGCTCGTGCTCCCCATCCACAACCTGATCCCGTGAAGGGCACCGCGACCATCCGCCCCGAGCTGGCCGGCCTGACCGCCTACCGGTGGCAGGAGACCCTGCCCGGCCAGACCCGCCTGGCGCGGTTTGACATGAACGTCCCGGCGGTGGCTCCGGACTGGTACCCGCGTGAGCTGGCCCGCCTGGCCCGGGTGTCCCCGGCCGCCTACCCCGACGCCACCTACACCGCTCTGCGCGAGGCGCTCGCCGCCTATACCGGCTTCCCTCGCGAGCAGATCATTCCCACCGCCGGCTGTGACGAGGCGCTGCTCGTGTGCGGCCTTTTGACACTCGGTCCTGGCAAGCGGGCGTATGCCCGCAGTCCGCACTACGGCTACTACTCGATCGTTACCCGGCTCACCGGAGCCGAGCTCGTGCACGACCCCTCGGCGCCGGTCGAGCTCACCTGGGTGTGCGCCCCGCACAACCCCACCGGCGCGGATGCCGTGCCCGAGGACGTGGCCGAGCGCGACGGGCTGGTCGTGATCGACCAGGCCTACGTCGAGTTCGGCGGCACCGACCTCGCGGGGCTCGTGCGCGAGCGTCGCAACACCGTGGTCCTGCGGACGTTCTCAAAGGCGTTCGCCCTGGCCGGTGAGCGCGTCGGCTACATCCTGGCGCCGCCCGAGCTGGCCCCGCGGCTCGACGCCCTGCGTCCGCCCGCCTCGATCGGCGTGCACGCTGCGGCCCTGGCCGAGCTGGCGCTGCGCAACATCGACGAGATGCGGGAGCGGGTGCGCGCGACGTGCGCGGAGCGCGACCGGATCGCGGCCGAGCTGGGCGCGGGCGGGTACACCGTCGCGCCGACGTGCGCCAACTTCGTGCTGGTCGACCTCGGCGGCCCCGCCGCGCCGGTTGCGCGCCGCCTGCTCGAGCGCGGCATGGTGGTGCGCACCTTCACCGAGCCCCTGCTGCAGGACTGCATCCGCATCAGCCCGGCCACGCCGGCCGACAACGACCGGCTGCTCGAGGACCTGTGCGGACGGGCGCCGGAACGGACGGCCGCGCATCGCCCTGCCCGCACGGGCGAGACCGAGCGGCGGACGCGCGAGACCGACATCCGCTGCCGCGTCTCGCTCGACGGATCGGGTCGCGCGGCGGTCGCCACCGGCATCGGCATGCTCGACCACATGCTCACCGCCCTGGCGGCGCACTCGCTGATCGATCTCGACCTGACGTGTTCGGGCGATCTGTGGGTGGACGAGCACCACACGGTCGAGGACGTCGCCATCGTGCTCGGCCAGGCGCTGGATCGCGCCCTGGGCGAGCGCACCGGCATCCGCCGCTTCGGCGACGCCCGGGCGCCGCTCGACGAGGCGGTGGCCCATGCGGTCGTCGACCTGGGCGGGCGCGGCATCGCCGAGATCGCGCTGCCTCTGCAGAGGCGAGCGCGTGGGCGGCCTACCCGCGTCGCTCGTCCCGCATTTCTTCGACAGCCTGTCTCGCAATGGGCGCATCGGCATCCATCTGACCGGGACAGGCCGCGACGACCACCACCTGCTCGAGGCCGCATTCAAGGCGCTCGCGCTCGCACTGCGGCAGGCGTGGGAGGCCGACCCGCGCCGCGGCGGAGCCGTGCCGAGCACCAAGGGGACGCTGTGAGCGAGGTCGTCGTCGTCGACTACGGCGCCGGGAACCTGCGCAGCCTGCGCACCGGGCTCGAACGGGCCGGGGCGAGCGTCACGGTGACCGCGGATGCCGATCGGGTGGCGGGCGCGGCGCGCGTGCTGGTGCCGGGGGTGGGGGCGGCGGGCGCCGCGATGGCGGCCCTCGAACGGGGCGGCCTGCGGCGCGCGATCCTGTCGGCGGCGGCCGCCGGGGCGCACGTCTTCGGCATCTGCCTCGGGATGCAGCTCCTGTTCGAGCGCAGCGAGGAGGGCGACGTGGACTGCCTCGGCCTCCTGCCCGGGCGGGTCGCCGCGATGGGCTTCGCCGCCCGGCTCCCGCACATGGGCTGGAACGACGTCACGGCCGAGCGCGAGCACCCGCTCGCGGCCGGCCTGCCGGCGGTCTGCTACTTCGCCCACTCCTACGCGGTCGAGCCGGCGGCCGCGGACACCGTGCTGGCCACGACCGAGCTCGACGGGAACCGCTTCACCTCGGTGGCCGGGCGGGGTCGCGTTGCGGGCACGCAGTTTCATCCCGAGAAGAGCGGGCCGGCCGGCCGCGAGCTCTTGCGCTCGTTCCTGGCCTGGAGCGGCGATGTTGCGTAGGCGCATCATCCCGTGCCTCGACGTGCGCGGCGGGCGGCTCGTGAAGGGCGTTGCGTTCCGCGACCTGCGCGACTGCGGCGACCCGGTGGTCGCGGCCGAGCGGTACGCGGAGGCGGGCGCAGACGAGATCGTGTGGCTCAACATCGACGCCCACGCCGAGGCGTGGCAGGAGCTCCTGCGCGCCGTGGAACGCGCGGCCGAGCGGGTGGACGTCCCCCTCTGCGTCGGCGGCGGGATCGATCGGCCGCAGCGCGCGCGGGAGCTGCTGCTGGCGGGGGCGGACAAGATCTCGGTCAACTCCGCGGCGCTGCGCACGCCCGAGTTGATCGGCACGCTGGCCGAGATGCTCGGCAATCAGTGCGTGGTCGTCGCGATGGACGCCGCCCGCGGCGACGGCGGCTGGTGGACGTACTCGCGGGGCGGCATGCAGGCCACCGGCATCGAGACGATCGGGTGGGCCGAGGAGGCCGCGCGGCGCGGAAGCGGCGAGCTGATCGTGACGAGCATCGACGCCGACGGCGGCCGGCGCGGCTACGACCTCGAGCTGATCGAGCGCATCCGCGCCCGGGTCAGCGTGCCGGTGATCGCGTCCGGCGGGGCGGGCGGGGCGGCCGACATGGTCGCGGCGCTTCGGGCCGGCGCCGACGCGGCGCTCGCGGCGACGATCTTCCACGACGGCGAGACGACTCCGAACGACGTCAAGCGGGAGGTGGCGGCATGCGGCCTGCCGGTACGGACGTAACGGTGCCCGCGGGAGCGCTGCTGCCCTGTGTCGTCCAGGACGCCGACACCGGCCGGGTCCTGATGCTCGCCTATGTCGACGCCGAGGCGATGGAGGCGACGCGGCGCACGGGCGAGGCGCATTTCCACTCCCGCTCGCGAGACCGGCTGTGGCACAAGGGTGAGACCTCGGGCAACGTCCTGCGGGTGGTCGAGATCCGGAGCGACTGCGACGGCGACGCGATCCTGATCCTGGCCCACCCGGCTGGGCCGGCGTGCCACACGGGGACCGTGTCGTGCTTCGGCGACGGGGCGCCGGTGCTGCCGGAGCTGGCCGACGTGATCGCCGAGCGGGCGACGTCGGGCAGCGAGGAGTCCTACGTCTCGGGCCTGCTCGCGGGCGCGCGCGAGCGCGTCCAGCGCAAGGTCGGGGAGGAGGCGGTCGAGGTGCTCCTGGCGGAGCCGGCGAGCGAGCACCTGGTCGCCGAGGTGGCCGATCTGTGGTTCCACACCATGCTGCTGCTCGCCCGCGACGGCCTCGACCCACTCGCGCCGCTGCGCGAGCTGCGCCGCCGCCGCAACGCCCCCCGGCGCGAGGCGTAACAAGAGCGTCACGATTCTCGCACCCACACCAACCGGGGACTGTCCCCGCTTGGTGTGGGGTTACGGCATGCCGATGCTGCGGCCCGCGCGGTCGGGGCGGGGCAGGGCGGCGTGGGCGGCGGTGATCGCGCGCACCCGCTCGAGCACCGCGGCGCCGGCCGGGCCGGCCCGGCCCGTGGCCGCCGAGACGTGCAGCATCATCTGCTCGGCGGTCGCGACCTCCTCGCCGCCGGCGTGCTGGAGCGAGTGGAAGAGGTGCAGCCGCTTCTCGTCGCAGCCGAGCACCTGGGTGGCGACCGCGAGCCGGTCGCCCGCCGAGGCCTCCCGCAGGTGCGAGAGGTGTGTCTCGACCGTGAAGTAGCTGCCCACCTCGGCGAGGTAGGCGGAGTCGATTCCGATCAGGAGCAGGAGCGCATCGGTCGCATCGCCGAACACCTGCAGGTAGCGGCTCTCGTGGGCATGCCCGTTGTAGTCCACCCACTCGGCGGGGACGGTGGCCTCGTGCAGGCGCAGCGGCCGGGAGATGTCGACATCGGCGCGTGCGCCCGCGGCGGCGTCGAAGAGCGCCTGCTCGTGCTCGCGAAGCGCCGCGCCCGCGGCGTAGTCCTGTGTGCGCAGACCCTGGATCACGGCCACCAGGCAGTCGTCGCGCAGCCGCTCGAGCTCGCGGATGGAGCGTCCCGCTGCCTGCGCGTCGGACTGGGCCACCAGCTTCTCGATCAGCGCGTCGGTCAGCTCGGGAACGTCGGTCAGCTTGGTCCACGGCCACTGCAGCGCGGGTCCGAACTGGGCCATGAAGTGGCGCATGCCGGCATCGCCGCCGGAGATGCGGTAGGTCAGGAACGACCCCATGAACGACCAGCGCAGGCCCGCCCCCAGGCGCAGGGCGTCGTCGATCTCGGCGACCGTCGCGACATCGTCCGCCACGAGCCACAGCGCCTCGCGCCAGAGCGCCTCCATCAGCCGATCGGCAATGAAGCCGTCGATCTCGGTGCGCACCAGCAGTGGCCGCATGCCCACCGAGCGGTACACCGCCTCGGCCCGCGCCGTCGTCTCGGGGGCCGTCAGCGCGCCAGCACACACCTCGACGAGCGGCAGCAGGTAGACGGGGTTGAACGGGTGACCGACGGCCATCCGCTCGGGGTGGGGCATGTCGAGCTGGAGCCGGGACGGCCGCAGCCCGGAGGTCGACGAGCAGATCACGACATCGGCTCCGGCGGCCCTGCCCGCCCGTGCGAGCAGATCGCGCTTGAGCTGCTCGCGCTCCGGCGCGTTCTCCTGAACGAAGTCGACGCCCTCGACGGCATCCTCCGGTGTCGCCACGAGCTCGAAGCGGCCCTCCGGCGGCCGCGGCGCCAGCGTCAGCCGGGCGTTCGCCCGGCGGGCGTTCGCAAGCACGCTCGCCACCTTCTCGGCCGCCGCCGGATCGGGGTCGAACAGCCGCACGTCGACCCCGGCGAGCATGAACCGCGCCGCCCAGCCGCCGCCGATGACGCCACCGCCCAGCAGTCCCACCACCCGCGGCCGGCCGCCGCCGGGCTCAGCCACCTCGCGTGAGCCCGAGCTTGGCGCGCACGTCGGCGGCCGTCAGGATGCGGACGTTCATGGCCGCCAGGATCCGCACGGCCCGCTCCACCAGCTGGCCGTTGGTGGCCGGAACGCCCCGCTCCAGCATCAGGTTGTCCTCGAGGCCGACGCGGACGTTCCCGCCGATCAGGGCCGCCATGGCCACGAACGGCAGCTGCATGCGGCCGATCGAGAAGGCCGAGAACACGGCGCCCTCCGGCAGCTGGTTCGCCATCGCGAGCAGCGTCGCCGGGTCGTCCGGCGCTCCGTAGGGGATGCCCGTGCAGAGCTGGATCAGCGGCGGCGGGTCGATCAGTCCGTCGGCGATCAGCTGCTTGACGAGCACCAGGTGGCCCGTGTCGAACACCTCGAGCTCGGGCCGGACGCCGAGCTCCTGCACCCGGCGCGCCATCGCCCGCAGCATGTCGGGGGTATTCACCATCACGTAGTCGCCGCCGGCGGCGAAGTTCATCGTGCCGCAGTCGAGGGTGCAGATCTCGGGCCGCAGCTCCTCGACGTGCGCGAGCCGCTCAACCGCGCCCGCCATGTCGGTGGCGCCCGCGTCGGGCGGGAGCGGCGCATCGGTTCCGCCGAGCACGAGATCCCCGCCCATGCCCGCGGTCAGGTTCAGCACCACATCGACGTCCGCCGCGCGGACGCGCTCGACCACCTCGCGGTAGAGCCGCGGATCGCGCGCACCGCGGCCGGTCTCGGGGTCACGGACGTGGATGTGCGCGACCGCAGCCCCGGCGCGGGCGGCCTCGATCGCCGCGTCGGCGATCTGCTCGGGCGCGACCGGCACGAGCGGGCTCCGCCCGGCGGTGTCGCCGGCGCCCGTAACCGCGCACGTGATGAAGACATCCCAGTTCACAACGCTCCTCCCGGAGACTCGCTGGAGCGCCATGCTACCGGGACCCCGGCGCGCGGGCCCCGCGTCCTACGATGCGCGCGTGCGCCGCCTGATCACCATCGTCTGCGCGCTGGTCGTGTGTGACCTGACGCTGTGGTCGGCGATCGTTCCGCTGCTCCCGCACTACCGCCACCAGCTCGGCCTGACCACGCTGCAGGTCGGCTGGGTGCTGGCCGCGTTCAGCCTCGCGGTCGTGCTGGTCGCCGTCCCCATCGGCCACCTGGCCGACCGCTGGGGAGCGCGGCGGGTGACGGCGATCGGCACGATCGCGATGGCGGGGGCGACCGTGGGACTGGCCCTGGCCGACTCGTTTCCGGAGCTCATCGCCGTCCGCGTGCTGCAGGGCGCCGCCGACGCCGCCGTGTGGGGCGCCGGCCTGGCCTGGGTGGCGGCGCGGTCGCCGGTCGAGCGGCGCGGCGAGGCGGTGGGATACGCCCAGGCGGCCGCCACCATCGGGATCATCGCCGGCCCGTTCGTCGGCGGGGTGCTCACGAGTGCCATCGGCATCCGCCCCACCTTCCTCGGCATGGCGGGGGTGTGCGGCGTGCTGCTCGTCTTCGTCCTGCTCGAGCCGGACGCTCGCGTCGAGGCCCACCGCCGGGCCAGTATGCGCTCCGCCCTGCGGGCGTCGCTCGGCGAGTCGCTGATCACCGCCAGCGTCGTCATGATCATGGTCGTCGCGGTGGTCGGCGCGGCGCTCCAGCTGCTCGTGCCCCTGCACCTGTCGAGCCTGGGGATGAACCGGACCGGGATCGGCCTGGTCTACTCCGTCGGGGCGGTCTTCGGGGCCGGTGCGGTCATCATGACCGCGCGGGTGGGAGACCGGGTGGGCCGGGTGCCGCTGGCGGCGGGGGCGTGCGCGGCGCTCGCGCTCCTCATGGGGCTGTTCACGCTGCCCGCCGGGCTCGCCGTGTACGCCGGGCTGGTGGTGATCGCCGCCGCCGTGCAGTCGGTCCTGTACGCCGTCGGCTATCCGCTCAGCGCCGACGGCGCCGACCGCGCCCAGCTCGGGCACGGCGTCGTGATCGGTGTCGTCAACCTGATGTGGGGCGTCGGCGCCGTGGTCGGCCCCGTGGCCGGCTCGCGGATCACCCAGTGGCAGGGGGCGCAGGCGGCCTACGTGCTGCTGGCCCTGGTCTGCGCCGCGACCGCGCTGGTGTTTGTGCGCGTCGACCGCACCGCATAGCGCTCGATGTCAACTGTTTCCATTTTGGAAAAGTGTGAGTATCATCGAAGCGTTTGTTCTTCTTTCTGTGAGCAACAAGAAGGATGCGGGGTGTTCGATTGGCTGAGGAGCCGACAGTGGTGGCGGAACATGCGGCCAACCGCCGCGCCGTGCTGTCCGCCGCCAGCCTGGTCGCCGGGGGCATTCTGGTGGCCGGCATCGGTGCGCCCGCCCTCGGCTCGGGCTCGAGGGCCGGCGACGTCGAGATCCTCAACTTCGCCCTGCAGCTCGAGGAGATGAAGGCGGCCCTGTACACGCAGGCACTGCTGCATGCGAACCTCACGGGGCAGCTCGCGCAGTACGCGCGGGTCGTCGCCCGGCACGAGCGCGAGCACGTCGCCTTCCTGCGCAAGACGCTGGGCACCGCCGCCCGGCCGGCACCGGCGTTCGACTTCGGCGCCGCGGCCACCGATGCCGACAGGTTCGGACCCGCGGCGCGGATGCTCGAGGACCTGGCCGTGGCCGCGTTCGACGGGCAGGCTGCCGGCCTGACCAAGCCGTCGCTCGCCGCGGTCGCGACGATCGTGTCTGTCGAGGCCCGCCACGCGGCCTGGATCCGCGACATCCTGGGCGAGCTGCCCGCGCCGGCCCCCTCGAACCCGACGGTGACCGCGGCGCAGGCGATGGCGGCCGTCCACCGCACCGGCTTTGTGAAGGGCGCCGCATGAGCGACGACCTGCGAGCGCTCGACCGCGACGACGCGCTGGTCGAGGCGATGGCCGCGACCGGCCCCACCACCCGCCGCGCGGTGCTGAAGACGCTGGCCGCGGCGGGCCTCGTGGGATCGGCGGCGGTGATGGCCACCGGCGGAACGGCCGAGGCGGACGACGAGCCGCAGGGCGACATCGCGATCCTGAACTACGCGCTCACGCTGGAATACCTGCAGGCGGCCTTCTACACCGAGGTGCAGCGGATCGGCGCGGTCACCGGTCAGGCGGCTCGCCTCGCCCGCATCGTGGGCATGCACGAGCGCGCGCACGTGCGCGCCCTGCGCACGATCCTGGGCAGCCGCGCCGTCCCGGAGCCAGGCTTCGACTTCCGCGGCGCGACTGAATCGCAGACCGCATTCGTGCGCACGGCCGTCGCCTTCGAGGATCTGGGCGTGGCCGCGTACAAGGGCCAGGCCCCGCGCATCCGGTCGGTGGCCTATCTGAATGCCGCGCTCGCCATCCACGCCGTCGAGGCCCGCCACGCGGCCTGGATCCGGCGCATCGCAGGCGTCCTCCCGGCCCAGTCGGCATTCGACCAGCCGGCCACCGCCGCGCAGGTGCTGTCGGTGGTCAACTCGACGCACTTCATCCTCGGCCCGACCCAGGCCAACGGGATGCCGGGCTTCACGGGGTGACATGACCCGCGGCAGCCGCACCTGGGTGGCCGCAGGGATCGCCGCGGGGTGTGTGGTCGGCGCGGTGGCGACGGCGCGCGTCGCCACACGGCGCCGGGCTCCGGCCGCAGTCGCTCCGCCCAATCCGCCCCGCAGGCCCACCCTCGCGCTCGTGGCCGCGCCACCCGCTCCGGCGGCGGTCGGGGTGGTCACGGCCACCTCCGCGCCCAGCGCCGGCCGCCGCCGCGCCCGCCGCCGCGCAGGGGCGTGGACGACCGCGGCGATGGCCGCGGCCATCATCCTCTCGGCGGTGGCCGCGGTCGCGGTCGCCTCGACGCGGCCGGCACCCGTCGAGACCGTGCCGCTCGCGAGCCTGACTCCACCCACCGCCTCCGCCCTGCCCCACCAGTGGCCCGTGATCCCGGCGGCGTCTCCGCTCGAGCATCACCAGACCTGGCGGTGGGCACAGGTGCTGCGGCCGGTGGCGGCACGGGCGCGGCCCGGCGGGCGGGTGGTGGCGCGCCTGCGGAAACGCACTCCCGAGCACACGGTCAACATCGTGCTCATCACGAGGACCGCGATCCACCGCGGCCGGCTGTGGGTGCGGGTGCGCCTGCCCGTGCTCCCCAACGGCACGCAGGGCTGGGTCATGCGCTCGGCGCTGAGCGGGTACACGTTCGTCGACACGCACCTCGTCGTCAGCCTGCGCCGCCGCCGCCTGACCCTGTTCCGGGCGGGCCGGGCGATCTTCCGCGCCCCGGTCGGAATTGGCGCCCCCGGCACACCGACGCCGCACGGCCAGTTCTACATCCGCGACCGCCTCACCGGGTATGCGAGCGCCTTCTACGGACCGATCGCGTTCGGCACGAGCGCCCGCTCCGCGGTGCTCACGGAGTGGCCGGCGGGCGGGTACATCGGCATCCACGGGACCAACGCCCCGAAGCGGATTCCGGGCCGGCCGTCGCACGGCTGCATCCGCATGCGCGACCGCGACATCCTGCGGCTCGCCAAGCTGCTGCCCATCGGCACGCCGCTCACCATCGAGTAGGGGTCAGAGGCTCAGAGCGTGCGCAGGGCGCGGGTCGCGAAGCCGGCGAGCACGAGCACGACCAGCCCGATGATGCCCAGGATGATCGAGGCCGAGGTGAGGGCGATCACGACCAGCAGCGCGCCGACACCGAGGCCGGCATAGCCGGTCCGGACCATCTGGCGTTTCTTGGCCTGGCGGGGACTGAGCGACATGGCAGACAGGGTACCTGAGTCAGCCGTCCATGCTCAGCATCATGGCGGGGGCGTCGATCACATGATCGGCCTTGGTCGGCACCACCGCGGTGCCGACGGCGAAGAACTCGATCACGTGCGAGCCCCACCCGTGGCTGCGCTCCTGGATCTGGACGCCGACGATGCCCTCGGCCTTCGCCTGCTCGGCCTCGGCCTGCATGCGCGACATCGCCAGCTCACGCGCGTCGTACAGCGCCTGGGTGTAGTTCTCCATCTCGACGTTCTGGCCCACCTTGCGCATGAAGCCGCGCAGCCCCTGGTGGGCGACGTGGTAGACGCAGCTGCCCATGCACATGCCGACGGGCCGGTAGCCCGCCTGCAGGAGCGTCCAGAAGTCCTGGCCGCTCAGGTCGCTCGTGAACGGGCGCCCGTTGGGCGCGCGGTGCAGCTCTTCTCCGCGGAACTTGACCGCCGTCCCGATGGCGATGAACTCGGCCAGGTCGGCGCCCCACTCGTACCGGCCGACGTCGAGCCGGACACCCACGATGCCGTCGGCGCCGAGCTGGTCGGCCTCCTCCTCCATCCGCGTCATGGCGAGCTCGCGGGCGTGGTACATGGCCTGCGTCAGCACGTCCATCTCCTGGTTCGAGTTCCAGCTCGCCTGCTGGTAGCCGATGTGGTAGATCGAGCTGCCCACCACCAGGCCGAGCGGGTCGAATCCGGCCTGCTTGACCAGCAGGAACTCGCGCACGGACAGATCGGACGTGAACAGGCCGGCCTTGTTCTGGGCGAGGCGGCCGCGGGCGTCGGAGGGGACGCCCTCGAGCGAGGTCGGGTCGTAGCTCATCAGGTCTCCTTTGACAGCATCAGGATCGAGGCGATGTCGGCGGCCGGCTCCGACGGCTCGCCCGGCGCGATGGCCGTGGCCAGCGCATGAATGGTGTACGTGATCCCGGCCAGCCGGTCTCCCGTTTCGTAGGGGCGCTCCTCCTGCCGCCAGGTGGTGCCGACCACGCCGGTCGCTCCCAGGGCGGCGGCGTCGGCCTCGATCATCTCGAGCACGCGCCGGCGGGCGTGATACCAGGTCTGGGTGGCGCCGACCATCTCGACGTTCGCCCAGGCTCCGTAGGTGCTCATGGGGATCCCCTGAGTCCACGTGTAGAGGGTGCCGAAGACGACGCTCGTCGCACCGATGACACCGCACGGGCGGTGGCCGTGCGCGAGCAGGAGCGAGCAGTCCTGCCCGCTCAGGTTCGTCACGGCCGGGCCGGCCGGCGTGCGCAGCGCGGGCGCCCGGACGGCGGTGCCGATGGCCTGGAACTCGATCAGGTCCGACCCCCACTCGTACCGGGCCGTGGTCACGCGCACCCCCACGACGGCGTCGGCGCCGGCGAGGTCGGCCTCGTGGCGGAGACGATCGAACGCCCGCCGGCGGCAGTCGTTGTACGCGTTGCTCAGCATGACCAGCTCCTGCGAGCTCGTGAAGTACCCGGAGCCCATGAACTGCCAGCCGACGTGGTAGACGGACGAACCCATGACCTGGGTGAGGGGCTGCAGGCCGGCGCGGCGGACGAGCGCGAACTCCGGCACGCTCAGATCCGACGTGAACGCGCCGCCGGACTCGGCCCCGAGCGTCGTCAGCCGCTCCTCGGCCGCCTTGGGGATGCCGCCGGCGGTGATCCGCTCGATGTCCTCGCGCTGCTCCTGCTCGCGCTGCTTCTTGTCCTCCCCGCCGTCGCGATTACGGAAGGGGCTCACGACTGCTCCAGCAGACGCTGGAGGGCGAGCATTGAGCGCTCGCTCTGCTGGGCGCGCTCGGTCAGCTCGCGGCTGAGGTCGTCGATCCACTCGTCGAGCCCGAGCCGCTCGGACTTGATCACGATCCCGCGCACCTCGTTGCAGCGTGACGTCTGGATCGAATCGCCGTCCCGATCGAGGTCATACCGCGTCGCGTCCATGCTGATCGAGATGCGGCGCACGCGCTTCTCCCGTGACCGCAGTCCCCCGCCGCGGCGCTCGACCTTGACCGAGCCTGGCAGCGCGCCCTCGAGCTTGACCGCGAGCGCCTCGACGAACGCGTTCAGATCGGTGGTGTCGGCGCGAAGGCTGGCCGCCACCAGGTCGAAGCCCGGGTCATCCATCTGTGGCGGACTCTACTGCCCGGCCACTCGACGCTCAGTAGATCGGCGCCGGGGTGACCGTGGGAGCGGCGCCCAGGAGGGGCAGGCCGAAGTTCGATTCGAACGCCGAGGTGAGGCTGTAGTGGCTGTAGAAGACGTTCGTGGGCCCCGCCGGGATGCGGGCGGAGACCAGGATGGTGACCACCTGGCAGGTCGCCGTCTTGGCGGCGTACACCGCCGGGTTCGAGCAGTCGATGCCCCAGTTGCCCTTGGCCTGGGTCGACTCCTCGTTGGACTCGTCCCATGTCACCACCACGAGCGTCTGTCCGGCCTGGTAGCTGGGGGTCGCGGCGATCGCGGTCACGATCTGGCCGATGTAGGCATCGCCGATCGCAATCCGGTTTGCCTTGGTCTGGCCGGTCACCGTCTCGCACGGGCCGTTCATCCAGTGCATGTCCCGGCAGTCGTCGGGCGCGATCCACGAGAAGTTCGGCAGGGCATCCGCGGAGATGTCATTCCACAGGTTCGGGTCGGCGGGGACGTCGCGTGTCGCGCACGACCCGTCGCCGCCCTTGGACGTGGCCCCGAGGTCGGTGAACCAGTAGGCCGGGTTGTGGCCGTCGCGGTAATACGGCACCGAGCTCGTGTTCGGCGCGCAGTTGTGCGGCATCGACTGGTTGTAGTCCTTCCAGGTCATGCCGGCCACGTCGAGCTGGTGGAAGATGTTGTCGGCGGTCGAGGCGCACGCCAGGCAGGTGTTGAACGTGCCGCTGCTCACCGCCAGGTAGTTGGGGAAGCTGGGGTGGGTCTCGCCGGCGGCGTTGGCCTCGAGCCGGCAGTCGGCCGCCAGCATGTGGGTGTACGGCGCGTTCGTGGCCGCCTTCCAGTCGGGCACGGTCAGGTTCTCGTCCATGATCACGACGATGTGCGAGTACGGCGCCGTGCTCTCCGCAACCGACCCGCACGGGTTGGAACCGCCGCCACCACCGCCGCCGCCCGCGGGAGTGGTCACCGCGACCCCCGGTGAGAGCGCCGAGATGTTGCCCGCCGCATCGAACGCGTCGACCGCGTAGGTGTAGGTCGTGCTCGCCGCCACCGAGGTGTCCTGCCAGCTCGTGACCGACCCTCCGACCGTCGCCACCTTGCCCCCGTTGCGGTAGACGTCGTAACCCGTCACGCCGACGTTGTCGGTGGACGCGCTCCAGGCGACGGTCACCGCGGCCGCGCTCGTCGCGGTCGCGGTCACGTTCGCCGGGACGCTGGGCGCGGTGTGGTCGGACCCGGGGGTGCCGGCCGCCAGCACGAGGTTGTCGATGTCGAAGGTCGCGCCCGCGGCGGGCGAGGCCTCGACCACGTCGACCGTCAGCGAGTCGCCGCTCTTCGCGGTCGTGTAGGCGACCGTCGGGAACGACTGCCATGTCGTGGTCGCGGTCACGCACTGCTGGGCCGAGCCGACCGTGCTCGATCCCCCCGAGGGCACCTCCTTGAGCTTGAGGCACACCGTCCCGCCCGTGCTCGAGCGCACCGTTCCATCGAGGGTGTAGGCGGTGCCCGCCGTCGTTGTCTTTACAGGCTTGGATGCGGTGTAGGCGTAAACCTGCGCCCCCGCAGCCGACGCGGTCACGCGGGCGGCGTGGCCGCCGCCGTTGCCCGCCACCAGCGAGAGCGCCCCGCCGCTGGCAGCCCATCCCGAGAGCGAGCCGGCACCGCTGCCCTCGAATGTTCCGTTGGCGATCAGGTTCGTCGCGGCGGCGACTCCCGCGACGGATGCAAGCACCGCCACGACGACAGCCGCGCCCACCAGCGCGCTCTTCCAGATCGGACCCGCCACGGCGATCGAGTGTAGGCGACCGGGTGCAAACGGTCAACCTGGCCGGAATCCAATTGTAAAGCCGGGCCGTTTCCACTAGACACATTCTCCGGAAGCAGGTATCCTACCCAGGTTGTGGGCTTTAAGCCCGTCGTGGTGGCATGTCCTCCCGGGGGTTAGATCGATGAGAAGGCAGGCGTGGGTCCTGGTGGCGGTGGCTGCCATTGCGTTGCTCGGCGGTCGCGTCAGCACCGCCCACGCAACCGACCCCGGCACCGGATACCCGGTGATCGCGGCCGTCGGTGATATGGCCTGCGCGCCCGAGGACGCCGACTTCAACGGCGGCGCCGGTGAGGCGTCCAACTGTGGCGAGCTCCGCGACAGCGCGCAGATGGAGAAGGACCCCACCATCGACATGCTGCTCGGACTGGGCGACTACCAGTACGGCTGCGGCGATCCGGCCGAGTACGCCCTGAGCTACACGCCGAGCTGGGGCTTCTTCAACAACATCATCGATCCGGCCGCCGGCAACCACGAGTACGACACGATCACGAACTCGGCCACCGGTACACCCTGTCCCGACACGAACGACTCCGCCCAGGACTACTTCAGCTACTTCGGCGCACCGGCCCACCCGGCCACCGCCGGGCATTACTCGTTCAACGTGGGCGCGTGGCACCTGATCGCGCTGAACGGCAACTGCAACAACACCGGCGTCGGCGGCTGCGGTGCATCGAGCCCCCAAACGGCATGGCTGCAGGCGGATCTGGCCGCCGACACGCAGCCCTGCACCCTGGCGTACTGGCACCAGCCCCGGTGGACGGCGACGTCGTCGAACAACTCCACCTACGCCGCGTGGTGGAACCTGCTCTACGCCTCTCACGCCGACCTCGTCCTGAACGGCCACATCCACACGTACGCCCGCTTCGGCCTCCTGAACCCGAGCGGGCAACCGGATCCGAACGGGATCCGCGAGGTGATCGTCGGCACGGGCGGCGAATCGCTGCAGGCCGCCTCCGCCAGCGCGAACCCCGCGCCGCTCGCCAACTTCCGCACCTTCGGGTATCTGCGGATGGTGCTGGCGCCGACCAGCTACAACGCCCAGTTCATCAACTCCTCCGGCGCGGTCAAGGACACCTTCTCCGGCACCTGCCATGGCTCGGCGACGCCTCCGTCGGCGCTCACGCTCAGCCAGACGGCGCCCGACGCCGTGCAGGCCGACTCCGGTGCGGCCTACAACGTCACCATCACCAATCCGGGCACGACCGCGCAGACGAACGTCACGCTGACCGACAACGCGCCGGCCAACTCCCAGTCCGTCTCGGTCACGCCTTCCTCGGGCAGCTGCACCGGCTCGGGGATCGGCCCGTACACCTGCAACGTCGGGACACTGGCGCCGGGAGCATCGGCCACGGTGACCGTGAACGCGACTCCGATCCTGCCACCGACCGCGGTGAACGTCACGGCGGTGCAATCCGATCAGACGTCCCAGATCACCAATAGCAAGGTCGTCACCGTCACAGGTGCGCCCGCGACCAGCTACGTGGGCGTGACGAACCTGGGCTTCGCGGCCGCAGCGCCGTCGCTCGCGATCGGCAACGTGCTGCAGTGGAGCTTCGTCGGCCCCGGCTCGCACAGCGCGACCGATAACACGACCGGCCTGGGACTGTTCCCCGACACCGGCCTCGTGGCACCGGTGGCGTTCCGCCAGACGACCTTCCCGGCCGCCGGCGCCTACACGTTCACCGACACCGCCACGGGCAACACCATCAAGCTCAACGTGCCGGTGCAGGTGACGCCCACCACCGGCTCGATCAGCACGACGTTCACGCTCACCTGGGCGACGGCTGCGCCGCCGACAAACTACGCCGAGGACGTCCAGGTCGAGTACCCGGGCACATCGGCGTGGGTGTCGCTCTTCAAGGCGACGACCGCCACCTCCGGGACGTTCGTGCCCAACAAGGGCACCGGCTCCTACCACTTCCGGGCCCGGTTCCACAGCACGAAGAACAGCGGCGCCTCGGCCTACACGGCCAATACGACCATCACGATCAGCTGAGGCCAAACGGGGTCGTGAATAATTGGGGCCTGGCCCCAGTTATTCAGTGCGCGTGGGGCGCGTCCTCCAGAGGAACCAGAGCAGGCCGGCGGTGAGCCCCACGGTGGCCGAGATCGCGGCGGCGAGTTCCTCGGAGGCGCGTGAGCGGCCGCCCGATGTCGAGGGGTGCGAGCTCGCGATCGTGTCGACCAGCGACACGTCGTGGCGCGCCGCCAGCGCTCGCACGGCGGTGCCGGCGGCGTTGATGAGAGCCGTGGGTGAGCTGCCCGAGGGGCGGGGCAGGTGCCGCAGCACCGCCTCGTCGGGGCCGGTGGAGGTGTTTTCGCGGATCTGGAGGACTCCCCCCACCTTCACGAACCGAGCGCCCTGCGCAAGCCCGTACCCGGAGGGCATAACCACGAGCACGCGGTTGCGCCAGGCGCTCGTCAGCTCCGAGCTCAGAAACCGCGCGTACACCGCCGGCGGCTTTCCGAACAACTCGGGGATCGAGCCGAGGTCACGGGGCGACTGGATGACGGCCACCCGGATCTGGTAGCCCTGGCTGTTGGCCGAGCGAACAAGCGCGGTGAGGCGGCGCTTGACGGCCGCCGGAGCCGGCTGGTAGGGGAAGTACACCGGCTGGTACAGGAGCACGTCGCTCGCCGGGTCGCCGTCGGCGCGCGCCGCCTGCGGATGCCAGGCGGCCACCGCCAGGAGCCCACAGGCCGCGACCACCGCGATCGCGACGGCCGTGACCGTCCGGGCGGTCACCCCGACCGTGCCCGCCGGAACGCCGCCGCCGAGAGCCCGAGAGCCGCAGCCCCCAGCACGGCTCCGGCCAGGGCCGCGGCGAGGATCGCATCGTCGTTCCCGCCGCCGGAGGAGGATCCACCCGGCGCATCGCCGATGACCACCCGCGCACTGCGCCAGACCCGTGTCGACCCATCCGCGAACGTCTGCACGCCGGTGAGCGTAACGGTTGCCCGTTGCGGAGGCGTGAGGGCCGCGAAGTGGAAGAGTGCGAGGTGGACGGGCATCGTGTGGCCACCCTGCCACGAGAGCGCGATCGGGCGGAAGCTCTGGTCGCGCACGATCTGGGCCGAGTAGCCCGGGGTGTCGCCGATCGAGCTCACGACGAGATCCGTCGGGATCGACAGCCGAAGCCCTGTCAGCGGCACGGCCTTCTCGTCCGGCGAGAGCACCGTGAACAGGACGAGCGTGCTCGTCGGCGCGTGCTGCGGCCGGATGCGAACGTGGGCGAGCGCCACCCCGGCCGAGGCGACGATGCACGCGGCGGCAACCGCCACCGCGCAGGCGCACGCCCGCAGTCTGCGACCGCCGCTCATGGGAAGCCGATGGTCGTGCGCAGGAGCAGGATCACGAGGATGAGCGCCGCCGCGCCGAGCCCGAGGGCGGCGAGCGAGGCCAGCAGTCGCAGACGCACGTTCATCCGCCGGCGTGGTCCACGAGGAGGGCGGTGAAGGCGTGGCCCTGCTTGGGTGTGACCGAGTAGAGCAGCCCCCAGCGGCCGGCCATCACGAGCGCGGGCGCGCTGTGGGTGTAGATGCCCGGACTCGTTTCGGACAGCTGGTACTCCTCGTTCCCCATCTGCATGTCCAGCATCTCGAACGTGAGCGTGACGTCCGCGCCGGTGACGGGCTGGCCGCCCTTGGTGATCTGGAGCGCGAACGAGTTCGGCGCGGCGGGCGTGTTGGGACTGACGAGCGCCTTCAGCGTGTAGCCGTCCTGATGAACGGTCGAGGCGACGTGGCCGGGACCGACGGTCGCGAGCGTCGCGCCGAGCTGGGCGAGCGCGGCCGCCGGCGGCGGGAGGCTCGAGAGGGTGGCCGCGGCGAAGACCGCCCCGATCACGAGCAGCGTCTCGCCGCTGACCGTGCGCCGCAGGAGCCGGGCGGCGGCATCGCCCAGCTCGGAGCGCTCACGGGCGGCCACGAGCCGGGGCTTCGTGCGCAGCAGGTTGATCGCGCCGAGCGCCATCGCGGCGGCGAGCAGCCCGACCTTGACGAGGATCGCAACGCCGTAGGAGGTCGTCCACAGGGCGTTCCAGACCGGGATGTGGAGGATGGTCGCCCCGACCCCGCTTGCGAGCAGCGTCAGCACCGACACGAAGGCGACGTTCGAGAACCGGGGCACGCACACCGAGAGCCCGGCCACCCGCCGCCCCGCCGGCAGGCTCGCCCACAGCACGAGCAGACCGACCAGGCCGCCCAGCCACAGCGACGCCGACGTGAGGTGCAGCCAGTCAAACGTGAGCGCGAGCCCGCGCGGGGCGGTCTGGCCGGCGTGTCCGGCCAGACCCGGGACGAGCAGCGCCGAGCCGGCCGCGACGAGCGCCCCCGTGAGGGCGAAGATCTCGGCCAGCGAGCGGTGCTCGCGAGCGGGACGATCGACCCAGAGCGCGATCGTCGCCGCGACGCAGAAGAGCGCCATGCAGATCTCGAGGTCCACGTATGCGCGCCCGAAGGCGGTGACACGGAAGAGCGGCACGAGCGCGCCGACGTCGAATACGGATCGCAGTGAGTCGACTGCGGTGGCGGCGTCGAGGTAGACGGGCACCGCAATCAGGCTGGCCGCCGCCATGACGGCAAACGCGATCGTGACCGCGCGCAGGCTCGTCCCCTCGACGCGGCGGACGAGCGGCCGCGCGATCAGCATCCGGAAGACGAACAACCCGATGGCGATCAGCACCGTCAGGAACATCGCCCAGCGGGCGACGAGCAGGTTCGTCGTCGTCGCCGTCTCCGAGATGCTCGGGATGACGAACTGCGGCTGGGGGCCGGGATTGGGGCCCACGGCGAAGGTGAAGCCGCCCTGCACCGGATGGCCGTCGACCGAGATCGCCCGCCAGTAGATCAGGTACCAGCCCGTCGGAAGATGCGGCTTCAGCGGCACGACGAGCGTGTCCGGGTTGGACGGCGAGCGATGCACCGGCGCGGTGGTGAGCTGCTCGCCGCGGGCGTTCGTGACCGAGATGAGCGCGAAGCGAGGCTCGACCGCCTCGTCGTAGGTAAGCGCGATCGTCTTTGGGGCGGTGTCGAGAATCGCACCGGGCGTCGGGACCGTCTTGGTCAGATAGGCATGGGCCGACGCGGTGGCGGGCGCGATCAGCGCGATCACCGCCGCCACCGCGAGCACTCCCAGAGCCCGGCCCCTCAGGCTCATGCCATCTCGCGCTTCCCGCCCGAGCCGCCGCCGCGCAGGAACAGCCCCGCAATCGCCACGATCAGCGCGATCGCACCCAGTGCGATCGCGACGATCGCGAGTGTCGATCCGCTGCTCCCGCCGATCGACGAGACGGCCTCGATCGTGGGCGCCGGAGCGGCCGAGGACTCGGGCCCCGACCAGTCGACGATCGAGCCGTCCGAGTAGGTCTGCTCGATGTCGAACGTGTACGTCCCGCTGTTCGCGGGCTGGCCGAGGAACTGGAACAGCGAGTCCTCACCGGTGGGCACGTTCCCGCCCGTCCAGGTCACCTTCTCGACCACGGCGCTGTCGCCGGAGCCGTGCTGCTGGATCTGCTGTTTCCAGCCGGGTGCGGGCACGAACGAGTCGATGCCGAACCCCTTGGGGACGGTCATCACGATCTTCTGCGTCGTCAGCCCGGCCTTCTCGGTCGGGATGGCCAGGCTGTACAGCTGGAGCTTCCCCGAGAGCGAGACGGCCGGGCTGACGCGCGCGTGTGCGAACGCGGCCGGGGCGAGCACGAGGGCGACCGCAACGGCGGCACTTCCCGCCGCGACGGCTCGCGTGATGAGACGCATGGAGACTCCTTTGTGGGGAGAGAAGAGACGATCGGGCAGATCACGGTTTCACCGTGAGCGTGAACGGCGCGGTCAGGATCTGGCCGTGGATCTTGCACTGCAGGAACAGCCTCCACGTTCCCACCTCGGGCGGGAGCACCCCGACGTGCATCACCCCCGGCCTGGTCGAACTGCCGGTGATCGACGTCGGCCCGACCAGGCTGGCGCAGCCGGTCTGTCCGGGTGCGCAGATGTGGGTGTGGAAGTACGCCAGGTCGTGCACGTGGAAGAAGATGGCGTGCCCCATGGCGCCGTACCACGGTGTGAACACGCCCGGCTGGCCGGCGGCGTTGCGGATGGTCACGTCGAGCAGGGACGCCTGGGCCAGGTGCAGCGCCGGGAGGTGGTGGATGGTGAAGTGCCACCCGTCGACGGTCACCTCGGGGCGATACGGCGGGAGCGGCACGGGGTGGTACGCGCCGAGCACGTGGATTGTCTGAAACAGCTGGAAGTTGACGTATCCGGGCCCCTTCGACGCGGGATACAGGTCGACGAGGACGTGGTAGGGGCCGGGCTTGGGGAACTCGACCGTCTGCGTGATCAGCCCGTTCTTGCCGATCGGCGGATGCCGGTGGATGATGTTGTCCAGGTCGTCACGGACGATGATCAGATGCACGCCGACATGCGGCCCCGGCCCGGTGCGGTAGTGCACCAATGGCGCACCGGAGGGCTGCGCCACCGTGAACGACACCTTGACCGGGACACCGGCGTGGACCGGCGCGGTGGGCGTGAACCCGGTCAGGTGGTAGTTCGGGGCGGCGCCGATCGAGACCGACTGGCTCCCGCCGCCCGAACCGCACCCCGCACCCAGGCACGCCAGACCGGCCGCGATGAGGAGCGCGCGCCTCACGCCGTGGCCGCCCTGCCGGGCGCGAACAGGTATGCCACATGCGGGGGAACCCGCGGTCCGATCTCGACCACGATCTCCTCGTGCCGCCGCAGCGGAAGTCCGGCCGGCGCACCCGTGACTCGCCTGCCCCCGACGTACACCCGCACCGGGCGGGCCGACGTGAACCCGCACAGCCGGTGCCGGCCGAGCGGCTGACCCCAGACCGCGAACACGTCACCCAGCGTCAGGCCGCGGCCGGGACGGAAGCGGATGACGCCGGTCGGGTCGGTGGTGCGCACCGGATACGAGCACCGGCCGCCGCCCACGGCCGCGCCCATCTGCACCCGCGGCCGCGCGATGCCGACCCCCGGCGGGATGATCACGACCCGGCCCCGCGCGAACACCTCGAGGTGGGCATCCTCCCAGCGACCGGTCGCCGCCGAGCAGCGCAGACGCCCGATGGGTGCCGCCCGGTCGGCGCGGGCACCGGTGTGCAGCTCGAAGCGGGCGCCACGGCCGATGGGCGTCGCCACCGGCGCCGTGAACGGCGCCGGATGGACGGAGCCCAAGAGCGCGGTCATGAGCATCCGCAGGATGAGCACGATCGGGTTCACGCCGGATTGGGTGCGTGTCGAAGCACGCGTGGTCGCATGTCACATCTCCAGCCGCGGGCGGGTGAACGCCACCCACACCGCCTCGGGTGCCAACGAGCGGCCGGCTCGCGCCGGCGGCTCAGATACCGAAACCGGCTGCGAGCGGGGGCGCGCGGCCGCGGTGAGCGCTGTCGAATGAGGCCGGAGGCGGTGTCCGCACGGGCCGGAACCCCCGCACCGCTGCACCGGCGGGGAGCGTGCCGATCGCACACGCGATCGCGGCGGCCAGCGTGACGCCGGCCGCACGCAGGAGCCGCTCGAAGCCGATCATCACGGCCGCCGCGGCGAGCCCGAGCACCACGTGCAGGGCCAGCGACGCGGGCGGCCCGCCGTGCGCAGCGACGCCGAACAGCGTCAGGCTGATGTGGGCCGCCCCCTGGCACACGAGCATCGCCGCCACCAGCGCCGATGCCCCCGGGGCGGTCGTGGAGTCGAGCCGGGCGGCGAGCAGGTCGCCGCGGCGGACGCGCGCGGCCCGGGCATAGCGCGACACGGCCGTGGCCAGGAGCAGCGCCACACCCATCGCGGCAACCGACGCCCCCGCCATCGCAACGATCAGGGCGCGCCCGCTCGTGAGGGCGGCCGGGCCCTCGTGCGCGGCCACCGCCGCGACGGCGGAAAGACCGCTCACACCCAGACCCCTGGCCAGCCAGATCAGGCGCATCGCAGGAGTATTGCATGTGTGCGCCGGGGTGATACCGCATCCCGTCACGCCGGCGGCTCCGAGGTGCGGCTCCTGCGGATGCCGAGGCCGATCATGGCGATGGCCACGAGCCCGAGCACGACCAGCCCCGCAACCACCGCCAGGGTGCTCGACGAGGTGCCCGACGATCCCGACGCTCCCTCGGTCGTTGGGTTCGTTGGCGGGGAGACCTTTGGAATCTTGCCCGGGATCGGGTGTCCGGCCGCCCGCGCCACCACCCGCACGGCGACGACACCCGCCGACACGAGCGTGTCGGGGTCAATCGTGTGCGGCGGGCGCAGCCCGGCAAGCGCCTTCTGCTCCGTCCCGATCGGCCGCGCCTTGAACTTGAGGTTGTGGTCGATCAGCTTGCCGCCGCCCGCGATCCCGAACCCCTGCGGCATCACGACGATCAGCATGCCGAAGTCATGGGTGGACAGAAGCTCGGAGTCGAGGAAGCGCGCGTACAGCTGCGGCTTTCCGAACAGCTCGGGGTCGGCGCCCAGGTCCTGCGTCGCCTGCACCACGGCCACCTTGATCGGAATGCCGGCCTTCTTGGCCGCGGCGATCGCGCCGAGCAGCTCGTCCTTCGAGCTCGAGGATGCCGGGGCGTACGGGAAGAACGCGGCCTGGTACTGAAGGACGTCGCTGGCCGGGTCGCCGTCGGCCCATGCCGGGGCGCTCGATCGCGACCCACGCCGATCCGGCCAGGGCAAGCACGAGCAGACCGCGAACACACCACCTGACCCGCATTCGGCGAAGCGTAGTTGCGTGACCTAAAGACGTCCTAATCCCGGTATCATCGAGCGTCACCGTGGTCAACCCCTGGCAGCTGGTGTTCGACCCGGAGTGGGCGATCGGACTGGTCATCGTCGCCGTCGACTACGCCGTCGTCGTCCGCTCGTACGAGCGCCGCGGCCGGCCGGTGTCGTGGCAGCGCCGGCTGGCCTTCGCCGGCGGCCTGGCCGTCGTGGCGCTCGCGCTCTTCTCGCCCATCGAGCATCTGGCCCTGACGTCGATGCTCAGCTTCCACCTGCTCCAGAACGTGATGCTCGGCGACTGGGCGCCGCCGCTCTTCCTGCTCGGGCTGACCACCGCGATGACTGCGAGCCTGGCGCGGCGGCGCTGGGTCGCCATCCTCGCCAATCCGTCGTTCGCGCTGGGTCTGTGGCTGACCGTCTGGTACGTGACCCACATCCCGGCCGTCTACGACTACGCGCTGCGGCACCAGTGGGCGCTCGGCTTCGAGCATCTGGCGCTTCTGATCTCGGGCCTCGCGTTCTGGTGGCCGGAGATCGTGTCGGGCTACCTCTCGCCGATCGGGAAGATCACGTATCTGGCGGTGGCCTTTCTCGCCATCAGCCCTCTCGACCTGTTCGTCTACCTCGCCACCCACCCGCTCTACAACTTCTACGAGCACACCCCGAAGCTCGGCGGGATCAGCGCGCTCGCCGATCAGCAGATCGCCGGCGTCGCGATGGCGATCGAGTCGAACGTCGTTCTTCTGACCGTGATCGTGTTCGCGCTCATGCGGCTCCTGGCCGAGGAGCCGGCCCCGCACGGCCCGGCCGACGCGGCCTGAGCAGGCTCCAGGGCTACGACGAGCGCTGGAGGGCGGCCACTTCCCGCGCCACCGCGGCCGGCTGGAACGGGGGCAGGTACCCGAACTGCTCGCGGCCGTGACCGTCGATCAGGAACAGGGCGATCGTGTGCGAGACGCTCCCCGCCACCCTGATCGTCGTGTTGCCGGTCTGCACGGCGCGGCCGTGGCTGAACCGCACACCGATGTGGTAGGCATGCCAGATCGGGGCCAGCGTCGTGCGGGTGCCGAGCAGCCACCGCCACGGCCGCTTCCAGCCCGCCTGGCGCACGAACCGGGCCACCGACGCCCGGGTGTCGGCGGGGTTGACGCTGACGACCACGAGCTCCGGCTGCTCGGCCGCGGGCAGATGGCGCTGCACCTGCGCGAGCTGGGCGCCCTCGATCGGACACAGGTTGGTGCAGCGAGAATCCAGGAAAGTGAGCAGGACGACATGGCCGCGCAGGTCGGCGACGGTCGTCCTCTGCCCGTTCTGATCGGGCAGGTTGAGTGCCGGGGCGGGGGTACCGTGCAGCGCCCAGCGCAGAGAGCCCGAGGTCGACGAGGACGCGCCTGCCGCGGTGGCCGGCGACGACGGCGTCACCAGGATCAGCCCGACCAGCGCCACCCCGGCGACCACCACCCCCAGCACCACCGCTTCGATGGCCACCCGAGCCCTGCGGGGGACACTGCGCGCAGGCCGTGGCGACGGACCGGGCATGACCGGGAGGGTACCGCATCGGGCGCTGTGACCCGCCGGCCTATGCGGCTCCGCCGGGTCGTGCTAGAAGTGCATGCACCCGTGCTGAGCCAGCCCGCATCGCTCCCCCTGCTCGCCCGCCTCGTCCGCAGGTCGGCCATCGCGGCTGTCGCGCTGATGTTCGCAGTGCCGGGCGTGGCCTACGCGCACACCGGAGGGCCGATCTCGACCGACTTCGAGGCGCGCGTCGGCGGACTGCATCCGGCCGCTGCGGGTGTGCGGGCGCACGTGCTGGACGGCGACCTGAAGCTCCAGCTCAGCGTCGCCGGGCGACAGGTGGTCGTCGTCCTCGGCCTGCTCGGCGAGCCGTTCCTGCGCTTCTCGGCGGCGGGCGTCCAGGCCAACGCCGCGTCGCCGACCGCATGGAACAGCGGCGTGGTTTCGAGCTCCGACGCCGTCCCTGGCTCGCGCCGCCCGGTCTGGCGCCGGGTCTCGGGCGGGCACACCTTCGCCTGGCACGAGGGCCGGCTGCGGCCGGAGGGAATCGTTGCCGGCGGCAGCGCGACCCCCCGGCGGGTCGCGCTCTGGACGATCCCGCTGGTCGTGGACGGGCGCCGCACCCGCCTGACCGGGTGGGAGTGGTACGCGACGGGCCCCTCGCTGCGGCTCTGGCTCATGGCCGTCTTCGGCCTGATCGCCGCCGCGGCCGCTGCGACCCGGTACGGCGGCCGCGGGCTGCAGCGGGCGCTCGCCGCCGGACTCGTGCCGATCGCCGTCGGCGCGTGGCTCCTGGGCTGGATCGGGATTCTGCTCTACGGGCGGCCGTCCAACCTCGTCGTCGCCCTCGCGGGCGCGTATGCCGTGGCAACAGCGCTCCTGGTGCTCGCGGCGGTGACCGCCACGCACGGCAACGGCCGGATGGTGGCCGCCGGGATCGTGGGCGGACTGGCGGCGGTGTTCACGGTGCCCGAGGTGGAGGCGTTCACGCGCGGCTTCGTCCTCTCGGCGCTGCCCGCCGACGTCGCCCGGGCGGCCGCCGTGGTGTCGTTCGCCGGCGGCATCGCGCTGGCCGCGGTGTGCATCCCGGCGATGACCGACATCCTGAGCGACGACCCGCTCCGGCGGCGGCTGCTCACGCCCCGGCAGGCCGAGTCGGCGGGCCGGACTACGCGGCTCTGACGGGGGCGTCGCGGGCGGCCCGCAGCACACGGGTCATCTCGGGTCCCGGCAGCGGCCGCGCGAACAGGTAGCCCTGGCCGATGTCGCAGCCGGTCGCGCGCACCGCCGCGAGCTGGCCCTCGGACTCGATCCCCTCGGCCACGGCGAGCACCCCGAGCTTGTGCGCGAGCGAGACCACGCCGTCCGTGATCGCCAGCGCCTTGGCATCGCGCTCGATGCCCTGGACGAAGGACAGATCGACCTTGATCACATCCACGGGGAAGTCGTGCAGCTGGGCAATGGGTGAGTAGCCGGTGCCGAAATCGTCGATCGCGATTCGCATGCCGAGGTCGTGCAGCCGCTGCAGGTCGACCCGGGCGCGGTCGGCGGCGCCGCCCTCCACGATCGCCGTCTCGGTCACCTCCAGGCCGAGATGACGGGGCGACAGCCCGGCGCCGCGCAGTGCCCTCTCCACCGTGGGCGTGACCACACCCATGGCCAGCTGCTTGCCCGACACGTTGACCCAGGTGACGAACGAGCCGGCAACGAGCCCGTCCCGGATCCAGCGGGCGGTCTGGGCGCAGACCTCGCGCAGAACGAACTCGCCCAGCGCCGCGATCATGCCCGATGCCTCGGCGGCGGGGATGAAACGGTCGGGCGAAACCGGTCCGCGCGTGGGCGACGTCCACCGCAGCAGCGCCTCGACCCCCACGATGGCGCCCCCGGCCAGCGCGATCTCGGGCTGGTAGTGCACGCTGAACTCGCCCCGGTGAAGGCCGGTCCGGAGCTCATGGTCGAGTCCGAGCAGCTCGTCGGGCTCCCGTGCCATCTCGGCCCGGAACACCTCGTGGCGGCCCCTGCCGGCGTCCTTGGCCGCGTACATCGCGACGTCGGCATCGCGCACCAGATCGTCGCCGCTGCCCGCGCCGCCCGGGTGCACGACGATGCCGATGCTCGCGGCCACGGACAGCTCGCGCCCGGCGATGAGAACGGGCTCGGTGAGGCGCTCCAGCGCCCGCCGGGAGACGCCGACGGCCTGCGACTCGTCGGTGTCCTCGAGGAGGATCGCGAACTCGTCGCCGCCGAAGCGGGCGACGGTGTCGGTCGGGCGCACCGTGTCGGTCAGGCGCTGTCCGACATAGCGCAGAAGCTGGTCGCCGGCGTCGTGGCCGAGGCTGTCGTTGACCTGCTTGAACCCGTCGAGGTCGAGCATCAGCACCGCCACGGGCTCTCCGGTGCGCGCCGACCGGGCGAGCGCATGATCGAGCCGGTCGCGGTAGAGGCTGCGGTTCGCGAGTTCGGTGAGGCCGTCGTGGTAGGCCTGCTCGGTCAGTTCCTCCTGCAGCCGCACCCGCTCGCTGATATCGCGGGCGTTCAGGACGACACCGCGAATCTGGCGGTCGGCGCGCAGGTCGGTCACGTGCGCCTCGAGGTGGCGCCACTCGCCGAAGCGGTTCTTCATCCGGAAGACGAACTCGTCGGCGCGCCCGGTCGCGTGGGCCGAACGCACGACCGCGCGGTCGTCAGGGTGCAGGAAGCGGACGAGACCGCTCCCCAGGATGGCGTCCTCTGAACCGCCGACCATGGCGATGACCGACGGGCTGACATGGCGGCAGCCGCCCTCGCCCAGGACGATCACCAGATCGGTCGACGCGGTCACGATGCTGCGGAAGTGTGCCGTCTGGCGGCGCGTGGCCGCGATCAGCGCAAACGCGAGCAGCAGGGTCACCAGGAGGCCGATCGCCCCCAGCGCCACCTGCATGACGATCAGGTTTCGGAGGTTCGCGTCGGTGCTGCCCCCGATCGTTTGCGTGCCGGATCGAGCCGCCGTGGAGGTGAGCGCGGCCAGGATGTCGAGGCGGGTGAGCGGGTCGGAGGCGGTCAGATGCTCGCCGCCGGTGAGCGGCACCGACGTCACCGACCGATGGGCGAGGAGCGCCGCACCGGTCGCGGTCAGATCGCGCACCAGGTGCTTCACCCGCGGTGTGCTCGCGTTCCGGGCCAGGGCTCGGGCGGTCGCGCCCGGGTCGGCGTGCTCGCCCGCCCGCACCAGCAGCACCCGCTCGACGTACTCGCCCGCCAGCGTCTGCTCCCGGTCGGCAGCCTGGAGCACCGCCGTGTGGTGCTCCGACCGCGACGTCGCCCAGATGGACAGCGCCACGCCGACGGTGGAACAGAGCGCGAACGTGAGCAGGATCGCAGCGATCGGCCGCCGGCCACGGGCCGCATACGGCTGAAACGCGGAGTTCACCGACACGCATTCAAGATCGGCTCGGGACGTCCGATCTTGAGATCCGGGGGCGGTCGGCGGGCGCTGGTAGCCTAACGCGGTGCAAATCGGAGCGCCGGTCCCAAAGGCAACGGTCATCGACCAGGATCTGCAGCCCGTCGAGATCGCAGGTCTCGCCGCCGACGGCGCGATTCTGCTCTCGTTCTATCTGTACGACTGGACGGGTACCTGACGCAGCCAGCTACGGCTCCTGCGGGACAGGAGCGAGGAGTTCGCGGAGGCCGGAGTGCGGTTGTACGCGGTCTCCCGAGACAGCCCCTACTCGCACCGGCGCTACTCCGAGCAGCAGTGGCTCACCTTTCCGCTCCTGTCTGACTGGTCGGGCGAGGCGGTGCGCGCATTCGGCGTCACCCAGACCCTGGACGGCCTCTCGGGCACGCCCGTCCGCAGCTGCTTCCTGATCGACGCCGCCGGGATCATCCGGGGCAGCTGGCGTTATGGCAACGACGAGGTGCCGGACGTCGAGGCGCTGCTCGCGGCCGCCCACGCGCTGGGTGGATAGCGACAAGTCTTAGCTTCGTTTTACGGATCTCTCAACTTGGCGGACGACGCTTCCGAATACACGAGTACCGCCGTCCTTCAAGGAGCCACTCGCCGTGACGCTCGTCCGCTTCGCCCTCGTGGGCGCCGTTCTCCTCAACCTCCCCAACCTCTTTGCCGCATCGGTGCTGTCCGCGAGCGCGGTGGCCGTGAGCGCGGTGCTGCTGACCGTCGCCGGGGCGGCGCTCGGAGCCGTGGCCGGCTGGGCGATCACGAGCCGGATCGAGGCGGCCGTCGCCGCGGTCCGGGTCGAAACTCCCGCCGCACCCGAGCGCCTCGCCGCGTAGCGAGTTCCTTACCCCCCGGCCACGGTCTGAACGACTAGGAACACGTTCAGGCACACGATCAGCGTTGCTACGACGAACGCAGCCACGGTGGTGATGCGCCGGTTCGTCAGCGTCCCCATGAGCTTGCGGTCGCGGCAGAACAGCACGAGCGGGATGAGCGCGAACGGGATCCCGAACGAGAGCGCGACCTGAGACAGCACGAGCGCTCGCGAGGGATTGACGCCGATCGCGAGCACGATCATCGCGGGCAACATCGTCAGCCCCCGGCGCAGAAACAGCGGGATCGAGCGGTGGATGAAGCCCTGCATCACGACCTGGCCGGCCAGCGTGCCGACCGACGACGACGAGAGCCCCGACGCGAGCAGGGCGATGCCGAACATGGTGGAGGCGTGCCCGCCGACCACCTGCCCGAGCACCTGCGATGCCCGCTGGATGTCGACGACGTTGTCGAAGCCGTTGGCGTGGAACACCGCGGCGGCGGTGATCAGCATCGCCATGTTGACGACGCCGGCGATCGTCATCGCGATGATGACGTCGACGAGCTCGAACCGGAAGATCCGCACCCGCGCCTCGGCGGTCGCTCCCACCACGCGCCGCTGCGTCAGGGCGGAGTGCAGATAGATCACATGCGGCATGACCGTCGCCCCCAGAATCCCTGCGGCCAGGAGCACGCTCTCGGAGCCGTCGAAGCGGGGGATCAGAAGCCCGCTCGCGACCCCCTTCGGCGACGCGCCGGCGTTCACGACCTCGAACGCGAACCCGGCCACGATCACACCCACCAGGCCGATGATCACCGCCTCGAGATGGCGGAAGCCGCCCTGCGTCTGCAGCGCCAGGATCGCGAAGGCGAACACGCCCGTAAGCAGGCCTGCCCACACGAGCGGGATCCCGAAGAGCAGGTTCAGGCCCAGTGCGGCCCCGACGAACTCGGCCAGGTCGGTGGCCATCGCGACCAGCTCGGCCTGCACCCACAGACCCACGGTCACCGGCGTGGAGAACTTCGCCCGGCACACCTCCGGCAGGTTCATGCCGGTGGCGATGCCCAGCTTGGCGCTCATCGTCTGGATCAGCATCGCCATCAGGTTGGCGACCAGGATCACCCACAGCAGCAGGTAGCCGTACTTCGCCCCTCCGGCGAGGTTGGTGGCGAAGTTGCCCGGGTCGACGTAGGCGACCGCGGCGATGAAGGCCGGCCCCAGGAACGGTAGGGCGGCGCGCAGGCCGCGCCGCTCACCCTGGAGCGAGCGCTCGGCCGCTTCCAGCACCCGCTGCTCTCCGGGCAGGACGGCACCGACCGGCGGGGCGATCTGCAGGACGGCCGTATCAGCCGGCGGCGGCATGTTCGACTCCCACCTCGATCTGGGCGGCGAGCGACCTGCCGATGGCGTGCCGGGAGCCGCGGACCTCGACCGTGACAGGCCCGTCGAACGGCGCCTGCTCGACGATCGTGACCTCCTCGGCGGGCACGAGGCCAAGCGTCGCCAGATAGCGCAGCAGCTCGGGATCGCCGTCGGGCACGCGCCGAACGACGGTCATGCTGCCGGCCTCGAGATCGCTCAGGCACACCATCTCGTCGCTCTGCAGCAGCAGCTCCGGCGAGGGGATCGGATCGCCATGGGGGTCGCGGGTCGGGAACCCCAGGGCGCGGTCGATGCGGGCCTCGAGCTCGTCCGAGAGGTGATGCTCGAGCCGCTCCGCCTCCTCGTGCACCTGATCCCAGGAGAGGCCGAGCGCCTCCATCAGATACAGCTCCAGGAGCCGGTGATGGCGGACCACCTCGAGCGCCATCCGCTCGCCCGTCGGGGTCAGGGTGGCCCCGTGGTAGCGCTCGTGCACCACCAGGCCGAGGGTCGCGAGCTTCTTCAGCATGGCGGTGGCGGAGGCGGGCGAGACGCCCAGCGCATCGGCCAGAGCGGTGGTGGACATCTCGTCCGCCCGCTGCAGCTTCCAAATTGCTTTTCAGATAGTCCTGCGCCGATTCACTGACCATGCCAACTCTGAGTTTAGTCACATCTAACTCTGTCGGCAAGGCGGTACCGTCAGCCGGCGGCGACCTCGCGGGCGAAGGCCGCCAGGCGCGCGGCCGCATCGGTGCCTGACCCGATCGCCAGCACGTGCACGCCGCGCACCTCGGGGATCTGCAGGAGCCGGGAAACGACCTCGCGCGCCACCTGCTCGCCCTCGCCCGCCGCCGCGCGCTCCTCGACGCCGGCGGCGACCTGCGCCCCGAAGCCGCGCACCATCTCGACCGAGCGGGCCGACGCGGGCACCACGACGCTGGGCAGGAGGGCGGCGTCGCCAAGTGCGGAGGCCGAGCGCATGCCGTCGGCCCACTCCTCGAACCGGTCGGCATCGAGCACCACCTGGGTCTGCACGAACGCCGCCCCGGCCGCGGTCTTGGCCGCGAGCGTCGCCGGGGGCGTGTATCCGGGCGAGGCGGTTGCGCCGACGAGCAGCTGCGGCGGTGGGCCGTCGACGGCCGAGCCGTCGGGCAGCACACCGCGGCCCAGGTCGGCCAGAAGCTGCACGAGGCCCGCCGCGTCGACGTCGAACACGGTAGCGGCCGCAACCCCCTCCGGCAGTTGATCGCCCGTGAGCGGTAGCACGGCGCCGACGCCGATCGCCGCGGCCCCGAGCGCATCGGCGGCGAGGGCGAGCCGGTTGCGGTCACGGCAGGTCATCTGCAGGATCGGCTCGGCTCCCGCCGCGACGGCGATCGCCGCGGCGGCGAGCGCGGACATCCGCGGTCGCGCGCGCGGCAGGTCGGTGATGTTGAGCCCGTTCGCGAATGCAAGCTCCGCGACCGAGCGCCTGACCGCGTCCGGGTCGGCGCCCCGGGGCGGGACGAGCTCGGAGGTGATGACGAACTCGCGCGCCGCCAGGCGGGCGGCAAACCCTCCCGCCGGCACCGTCACGCCGCCCGCACCCGGGCCGGAAGCCCCTGCCGCGGCCGCAGGGTGAAGCGGGCGTCCAGCTGCGGCGCCGGCCCCTCGGGCACGACCCGCCAATCGCGGGCGATGGCCGCAAGGACGAGCGTGCCCTCGAGCATCGCAAACCGCTCGCCGATGCACATGCGACCACCGGCGGCGAACGGGAAATACGCCCCGGCAGGCGGCGGCGGGCCCTCGAGCCAGCGCTCCGGCAGGAACCGCTCGGGGTCGGCGAAGTAGCCGGGCCGGCGGTGAACGACCCACTGGCTGATCACGATCGTGCCCCGCTCGGGGATGGCGTACGGGCCGAGCTGGTAGGGCCGGGTTGTGATCCGGGCCAGCGCCCACACCGGCGGGTACAGTCGCAGCGCCTCCCGGAAGACGGCCTGGGTGTAGGGCAGGCGAGCGAAGTCGGCCGGCGCGGGCGGGCGGTCCCCGAGCACCTCGCGCAGCTCGGCCCGCAGCGCGTCCCACGCCTCGGGATTGCGCGCGAGCAGGTACCACGACCACGTGAGCGCCTGGGCGGTGGTCTCGTGCCCAGCCAGCATGAGCGTGATCGCCTCGTCGCGGATCTCTGAGTCCGAGAGCGTGCGCCCGCCGGCGTCGTCGTGCAGCCCCATCAGCACGCCGACCAGATCGGGCGGCCCGCCCTCGACGGCGGCGCGGTCGGTGACCAGCCGCTCGAGGAAGAGGTCGATGTCGCGCTTGGCGGAGTTGAATCGCCGCGTCGCCGGCAGCGGCAGCCGCCACAGGAGCTCGGCGCCGGGCAGCAGGAAGCGGTGGAACACCCGCATCCCCGCGTCGAGAACGGCCGCGATCTCGGGCGCCTCCGACTCGACGTCGGCGTCGAAGATCGTCCTGCCCACGACCCGCAGCGCCATGCGCGTCATCTCGCGGTTCACATCGACCAGCTCACCGTCGGCCCAGTCGGCCGTCACGTGATCGGCCGCGTCGATCATGACCGTCCCGTAGCCGTCGATGCGGCCGTGGTGGAACACGGGCTGGATCGCGCGCCTGCGGCGCAGGTGCTCGGCCCCCTCGCTCGTCAGGAGGCCCTCCCCGAGCAGGCGCTTGGCCGCCTGCAGCGCCCGGCCCTTGACGAACACGGCGTTGTCGTCGACCAGCACCCGGCGAACGAGCTCGGCGTCGCTCACGAAGTAGAAGCTGTGCCCGCCGGGAAAGCGAACGAAGGCGACGCCGCCGTACGCGGCGGCGAGGCCGTCCATTGTCCCGAGCGGGTCGCGCAGATACTGGACGAAGTTGCGCCAGGCCGGCCCCGCCGGGCCCGGCGGCTCGGGCTCGATCATCGCCGCAGTCTAGAAGCACGAATGCCACCGGCGGGCGAGCGCTGGGCGCCCACCCGCCGGTGGATTGATCTGGCTTTGATGCTACTCGCTGCCGAGCGTGACGGACACCGTCTGGGTGTTCCCGCCGCGGACGACGGTAAGGCTGATCTGGTCACCGGGCTTCTTCGCCCGGATCAGGCCGATCAGCTGGTCGGCGCTCGTGACCTTGGTGCCGTCGATGGCGGTGATCACGTCGCCGCCCGTGTTGAACGGCGTCCCGTCGATCGTCTTCGTGCCGGAGGAGCCGACGAGGCCGGCCTGGTCGGCGGGCGCTCCCTTGGTGACCGAGACGATCTCGACCCCGGCGCTCATGCCGGTCTGCTTCGCCAGAGCCGGCGTGACGGTGACCAGTTCGACGCCCACGTAGGGGGTGGCCTTCGCGCTGGAGATCAGCGACCGGGCGGTGCTCGCCACCATATTCGCCGGAATCGAGAAGCCGATGCCGATGTTGCCGGTCGAGCCACTCTCGCCGCCCGCGCCCTGCGATCCGGACTCGATCTGGCTGTTGACCCCGATGACCTGGCCCTGGGAGTTGAGCAGCGGGCCGCCGCTGTTGCCGCTGTTGATGGCGGCGTCGGTCTGGATCACACCGGTGATGGGATGGTTGTCGGGGGACACGATGGTGCGGTTGAGGGCGCTGACGACACCGGCGGTGACGGTGTTGCGCAGGCCGTAGGGGTCACCGATGGCCACAACCGGGTCGCCCACCGCGACCGACGAGGAGTCGGCGAAGCTGAGCGGGTGAAGCTCGTTCGTGGGCGCGCTGATGCGGATGACGGCAACGTCCTTGTTGGGATCGGTGCCGATGACGCGGCCGCCGTAGGTGTGCCCGTCGTTCAGGCGCACCTGCACCGAACCGTGGGTGGAGGAGCCGGAGGCAACGTCGGCAACCACGTGGTAGTTGGTGACGATGTCACCAAGGCGATCGACCATGAAGCCCGTGCCCTGTGCGCTCTCGGTCGGGGTGGAACCGAAGGGGCCGCCGCCACTGCTCGTGCCGGTCGCAAGCACCTCGACGACTCCGTCGATCGACTTGCGGTAGATCTGGGACACCGACAGCGCGCCGGAGGGCCCCGTCGAGGCGGCCGGTGCGGCGTTCACCGTCACCGCCGGGCGGCGGATCACGGTGGTCGAGTTCGCGCCGGTGCTCTCGTGAACGGCGACCGCCGCCACCGCCGCACCTGCCCCAGCGGAGGCGAGCAATGCGGCAACTGTGATGACGGTTTTCATTGGCAAAGACCTTTCTCAATCGGGCGGGCATCCAGCATGTTGCCCGTTCTACGGTGAATGACTACCTGGATCTTGCTCGACGAGTTTGAACACCGCCCGAGATCTGCGTGAGAATTGGCTGAACGTCCCGGCCAGCATCCCCTCATCGGGTGGCGTGGCACCCGCTGCAACGGTCGAACAACCCCGGTAGGCATGGTCTCCTCCAACTTCACCGGCGATGGCTCGTGGGATACGAACCGTCTTGAGGCGCTGATCAAGAATGTACCCGGCGCCATCTATCGCTGCTCCCCCGAGAGCGATTGGGCGATGGGCTTCATCAGCGACGAGATCGAGGCCATCTCCGGGTATCCGGCCGCGGAGTTCGTGGACTCGAGCGTGCGCACCTTCGCGAGCGTGATCCATTCCGAGGACCGGGCGATGGTCGAGGAGCGCGTGGGCGAGGCGCTCGAGCGGCGCGACTCGTTCGTGCTCGAGTACCGACTGGTGCACGCCGACGGCTCGGTGCGCTGGGTGCACGAGCGCGGCCGCGGGATCTTCGACGCCGCCGGTGAGGTGCAGTTCCTCGACGGGGCGATCTTCGACATCACCGCGCGCCGGGAGGCCGAGGACCGGCTGGCCTACCTCGCCTACCACGACGCGCTGACCGACCTCCCGAACCGGGCGCTCTTCCAGGAGCACCTGGCCGCCACGATCGCCATGGCCGACCGCAGCGGGGCGCCGGCCGCCGTGCTCTTCGCCGACCTCGACGACTTCAAGCTCGTCAACGACAACTTCGGCCACTCCGTCGGCGACCAGCTCTTGATCGACGTCGCCGGGCGGCTGCGGCGGGTGACGCGGGCGGGAGACATCGTCGCCAGGCAGGGCGGCGACGAGTTCCTGATCCTCGTCACGGGCCCATCTGTGGCCAGGGAGTCGGCGGCCGAGGCGCGGGCGGCAATCCGCACCGCCGTCGGCCGGATCGCGGCCAAGTTGCGCGACGCACTGGCCGCGCCGTTCGTGGTCGGCGGCGTTGAGCTGTACGTGACCGCGAGCGTCGGGGCGAGCGTCTATCCCGACGACGCCGGGTCGGCCGAGGCGCTGCTCAAGCATGCGGATGTCGCGATGTACGCGGCCAAGGACGCGGGCAGGGACGGCTACCAGTTGTACCGGGCCAGCGGACGCGATCCGGGCCGCGAGCTCTCCCTGGCCGGCCGGCTGCGACACGCGGCCGAGCGCGGGGAACTCGAGCTCCACTACCAGCCCCTGGTCGACCTCCTCCACCGGCGCACCGTCGGCGCCGAGGCTCTGATCCGGTGGAACGACCCGGAGCGGGGGCTGATGGCACCGGCCGACTTCCTGCCGATCGCCGAGCGCACCGGGCTGATCCGCCCGATGACCGACTGGATCGTCGACGAGGCCTGCCGGCAGAGCCGGGAGTGGCACAACGCCGGGCATGACCTGTTCGTCTCGGTCAATCTGCCGCCGGCCTTCTGGCAGCCGACGGCGATGCGCCAGGTGATGTCGACCATCGACGCGTTTGGGCTGAACGCCGACCGGATGATGATGGAGATCACCGAGCAGGCGGCGATGGCACCCGTCGCCGACCTCGAGCCCGTGCTGGCCGAGCTGCACGCGCGCGGCCTGCGGCTTGCGATCGACGACTTCGGCCGCGGTCACTCGTCGCTCGGGCGCCTCAGCCAGCTGCGGGTCAACACGCTCAAGATCGACCGCAGCTTCATTGCCGAGCTCCCGAACGACCGGGGAGCGTCGATCCTCGTCGAGAGCATGGTCACGCTGGCCGACAACCTCGGCCTCCAGTGCCTCGCCGAGGGCATCGAGACCGAGGAGCAGCTCGCATTTCTGATCGCCCGCCGGTGCCCGCTCGGTCAGGGCTTCCTGTTCGGCCGGCCGGTGCCCGTGGCGGAGTTCACCGCTGCGATGACCCACCGCCGCTCCGAGGCCGCGTAACCCACGACCGGGGACAGTCCCCGGTCGAAACCGGTCACCAAAGTGTCACGCCAGAAGTTCGGGGACTGTCCCCGGTCGTCGGCTAGTAGGTGCCGAACTGCTTCCAGAGCTGCTCCGCGGCGTCGAGCCGGCGGCCCGTGGAGCGGCGCTTGCGCAGCGCGATCTCGGCGGCCAGGGCCTCAAGCACGACCATGCCGCCGGCGGCGGTCTCGAAGCCACCCGTCTCTGCGGGCCGGCACACCAGCACATGCGTCGCCAGGGCCGCGGCCGGGGCCATCAGGTCGTCGGTGATGACCACCGATGGCGCGCCGGCCTCGTGGAAGTAGCGCACGACGTCAGCGGTCACCTTGGCATAGCGCGTGAACGTGAACGCCACCAGCCGGTCGCGTGGCTCCAGATCGATCAGGTGGTCCGCGATCCCGGGCTCCCCGGCCGCGATCGGCCAGACGTTCGCGAGCAGCGGGTTCAGCAGGTAGTAGGCGTACTCGGCCAGCGCCGCCGACTTGCGGAAGCCAAAGATGCCCAGCTTGCCGTTGCCCCTGCACAGGAGCTGCACCGCCGCCCCGAACTCCGCCTGGTCGATGCTCGCCAGGGTCGTCGCCAGGTCGGCCCGGGCGCGGTCGACCCAGCGCTCGAGAACGCCGCCCGCCGATGCCGGGGCGGGCGCGGCCTCGTCCCGGCCGTGGCGGAGGCGCTCGATCGCCTCGAGCCGCAGGGCGTCGTGCAGCTCCGAGAAGCCCGTGAACCCGACCCTCGTCGCAAATCTGACGACCGCCGCCTTGCTCACCCCGGCCTTCGCGGCCAGCGACTCGGCGGTCTCGAACGGCGCCTCGACGTCGTCTTCGAGCAGCCGGCGGGCAATCCGGCGGTCGTTCGGCGACAGCTCGTCAAGGCGGCTGCGGATCTTGCCGGCCACGGCCGAGCCATTCACGGGCGCAATCATACGGACGCCCGCGGTGCCAGGCGGGCGTGGATGCCGGCGGCGGCCGCCCGGCCCTCGGCGATGGCGGTGACGATCAGGTCGGCGCCGCGCACGCAGTCGCCTGCGGCGAACACGCCGGGGGCTCCGGTCGCGCCCGCCGCGCCGGCGGCGACCGTGCCCGCAGTGACGGTGACACCAAGCTGGTCGTAGACGGGGTCGTCCTCGACACCCGCAAAGCCGATCGCCACCAGCACGAGGCCGGCGGCGAACACGTCCTCCGCGCCCGTCGCCTGCGGGGCCGGCCGCCGTCCCATACCCTCGAACCCGGCGAACTCGACGCGGCGGCCGTGAACCGCGCGCACGCCCCCGCCGTTCCCGGCGATCGCCGTCGGCTCGACCTGCCACTCCCGCCGCCCGCCCTCGCCGTGGGCGGCGTACGCGCGCAGCAGGAACGGCCACTCGGGCCAGGTCGCGAGCGGCGTCCGCCGCGGCGGCGGCGTGGGGCCGTGAGCGACCTCGGTGACCGAGCGCGCCCCCTCGCGCACCGCACAGCCCAGGCAGTCGGCACTGGTGTCGCCGCCGCCGAGGATGACCACGTCCTTGCCCGCGGCCGTGATGGGCCGGACCCGCGCCGGCCCGCCGGCGACCCGTCGGTTCTGCGCTGTCAGGTAGTCGAGGGCCGGCTCGACGCCGGCCAAATGCGCGCCGGGCAGGTCGAGCACATGAGGGCGCTGCGCCCCGGTGGTGAGCAGCACGGCGTCGAACCGGGCCAAAAGCTCGTCGCCGGCCCCGCCGGCCCCGACGTCGACGCCGGTCTCGATACGCACCCCCTCGGCCAGCAGTTGCTCGACCCGCCGGTCGATCAGCCACTTCTCGAGCTTGAAGTCGGGGATGCCGAGGCGGAGGAGCCCGCCCGGGGCCTCGTCACGCTCGAACAGGGTCACCGCGTGCCCGGCCCGGACGAGCTGCTGCGCCGCCGCCAGCCCGGCCGGCCCGCTGCCGACGATCGCCACCGACCGTCCCGTGGCAGCGGCGGCCGGGCGTGGCCGCACCCAACCCTCCGCGAAGGCGCGGTCGACGATCGAGAGCTCGATCTGCTTGATCGTGACCGGATCGTCGTTCAGCGCCAGCACGCACGCCTCCTCGCATGGCGCGGGACACAGCGTGCCCGTGAACTCGGGAAAGTTGTTGGTCTCGTGCAGCCGGTCTGCGGCTTCGCGGTATCGCCCGGTGCGCACGAGCTCGTTCCAGTCGGGCACCAGGTTGCCCAGCGGGCAGCCGGAGTGGCAAAACGGCACCCCGCAGCCCATGCACCGGGTGGCCTGTTCGCGCACGAGCTCCGCCCCGGCCGCCGTCGCCTGGTGGCGGTGGTCCAAGACACGCTCCTCGACCGGGCGGTAGGGCGCGACGCGCCGCTGCAGCTCGATGAATCCGCGTGGGTCAGGCACCAACCGGCTCCAGCACGCGCGGGCCGGATTCGCTCTCGGCGGCACGCAGCCGGCGCAGGTCGTCCGGCATGACCTTCACGAAGTGCGCAAGCGCCGCCGGCCAGGCCGCCAGCAGCCGCGCAGCCACGGGGCTCTCGGTCGCGGCCAGGTGCCTCTCGATGAGGCCGCGCACGAGCGGCTCGTCGTCATCGCCCGGAGCATCGAGCCCGACAGATCCGGTGTTGCAGCGCGCCCGGAGCGCCCCGTCGGGGTCGAGTACGAAGGCGATGCCGCCGGACATGCCCGCGGCGAAGTTGCGCCCGGTCCGCCCCAGCACGACCACGACGCCGCCCGTCATGTACTCGCACCCATGGTCGCCCACGCCTTCCACCACCGCGTGCGCGCCGGAGTTGCGAACGGCGAAGCGCTCGCCGGCGAGCCCACGCAGGAAGACCTCGCCGGCGGTCGCACCGTAGAGCACGGTATTGCCGGCGATCACGTTTCGCTCGGCGACGTAGCCGGCGTTCGCCGGCGGCCGGACGATCAGGCGTCCGCCGGAGAGCCCCTTCGCCGCATAGTCGTTGCACGCGCCCCGAAGCTCGATCGTGAGGCCGCGGGGCGCGAACGCCGCCAGACTCTGCCCGGCGCAGCCGCTCAGCCGCAGGTGGACGGAGCCGTCAGAGAGCCCGGCGGTGCCCGTCGCACGCGCGATCTCCCCGGCGAGCATCGCCCCCACGCTGCGGTCGGTGTTCTTGACCGGATGCTCGAGCACGACGGGGCCGGCACCCGCGAGCGCACTCGCGACGAGCGGGATGAGGCGGCTGTCGAGCGCCACCGCGAGCCCGTGCTCCTGCGGCCGCTGTTCGCCGGGACCCGGCACCGGATCGCCTGGCTCCATTGCGAGCAGCGCATCCAGATCGAGGCCCGCGAGCCACGGCCGCGCGTCGTCTCGGCGGCGCAGGAGGGTGCTGCGCCCCACCACGTCGGCGAGCCGGGCGATGCCGAGGCCGGCCATCAGCTCCCGGACATGCTCGGCGACGAACAGGAAGTAGCGGACGACGTGCTCGGGGGTGCCGGTGAAGCGCCGCCGCAGCTCGGGGTCCTGCGTGGCGATCCCGACCGGGCAGGTGTTGAGGTGGCAGACGCGCATCATCACGCACCCCGCCGCGACCAGCGGTGCCGTCGAGAAGCCGAACTCCTCGGCTCCCAGGAGCGCCGCCACGAGCACGTCGCGACCGGTCCGCAGGCCGCCGTCGACCTGCACGCTCACCCGGTCGCGCAGCCCGTTTCGGACGAGCACCTGGTGCGTCTCGGCCAGCCCGAGCTCCCAGGGCAGCCCGGCGTGCTTGAGCGACGAGAGCGGCGCCGCGCCGGTGCCGCCGTCGTGGCCGGCGATCACGATGTGCTCGGCCTTGGCCTTCGCCACCCCGGCCGCGACCGTGCCGACCCCGGCCTCGGCCACGAGCTTGACCGAGATCGAGGCGGTGGGGTTGACGCACTTCAGGTCGTGGATGAGCTGGGCGAGGTCCTCGATCGAGTAGATGTCGTGGTGCGGCGGGGGCGATATCAGGCCGACGCCGGGCGTCGAGTGGCGCAGGCGCGCGATCATGGCGGTGATCTTGTCCCCCGGGAGCTGGCCGCCCTCCCCGGGCTTGGCCCCCTGCGCGATCTTGATCTGGAGCTGGTCGGCATCGACCAGGTATGCGGCCGTCACCCCGAACCGCCCGGAGGCGACCTGCTTGATCGCCGAGCGGCGCAGGTCGCCGTTGCGGTCGGGGATCGACCGGGCCGGATCCTCGCCGCCCTCACCGGTGTTCGAGCGCCCGCCCAGGCGGTTCATCGCGATCGCAAGCGTCTCGTGCGTCTCGGGCGAGATCGAGCCGAGGCTCATCGCGCCTGTGACGAACCGGCGTACGATCTCGGTCGCGGGCTCGACGGCGTCAAGCTCGAGCGGCGGGCCGGGGGCGACCGGCTCGAGCAGGCCGCGCAGCGTGGCTACCCGGGCGGCGTGCCCGTCGACCTCGCGCGCGTATTCGCGAAACATGGCCTGGCTCTCGTCGCGGACGGCCCGCTGCAGGCGCACGATCGGCTCGGGCGCCCACACGTGATGCTCACCGTCACGGCGGTAGCGGTAGTCGCCTCCGACCTCGAGGTGCTCGGCCGGGTCGCCCCCGAAGGCGCGCGCGTGCCGGTCGGCGGCCGAGGCGTGCAGCTCGCGCAGGCCGATGCCCCCCACCCGGGACACGGTGCCGGGGAAGTAGCGCTCAATCAGGCCGGCGCCCAGCCCGACCGCCTCGAAGATCTGCGCCCCGCGGTAGCTCTGGATGGTCGAGATGCCCATCTTCGAGCACACCTTCAGGAGCCCGGCGCAGACCGCGCTCAGATAGCGGTCGCGGTCGGACGCGGGCAGGACCTCGAGCGTCAGGTAGGGGCACACGGCCGCCGCGCCGTAGCCCAGGAGGAGCGCGACGTGCATCGTCTCGCGCGGCTCGCCCGACTCCACCACGAGTCCGCACATCGCGCGCGCCCCCTCCCGAACGAGATGGGAGTGGACGGCCGAGACGGCCAGGAGCGGCGGCAGCGGGGCGTGGCCCGCATCGACTCCGCGGTCGGAGAGGACCACGATCGTCGCGCCGTCCCACACCGCCCGCGACGCCGCCCGGCACAGCTCGTCGATCGCCCGCTCCATCCCCGTCGCTCCGTCGGCGACGGGATACAAGGTCGGCAGCGTCACCGCCTCGAACCCCTGCCGGCTGACGCCGAGCAGGCGCTCGTGGTCGGCCAGGCCGAGCACCGGCCGCGGCACGACGATCCGCCGGCAGTGATCGGGCCGCTCCTCGAGCAGATTCCCGATCGCACCGATCGAGGTGCGCAGGCTCATCACGAGCGCCTCGCGCTGGGGGTCGATGGGAGGGTTCGTGACCTGGGCGAACTGCTGCCGGAAGAAGCTCGGCAGGAGCCGCGGCCGCTCCGAGAGGACGGCGGGCGACGCATCGTCGCCCATCGACCCCACCGGCTCGGCGCCCTCCCGGGAGAGCGGCCGCACGACGAGTTCGAGCTCCTCCTCGGTGTAGCCGAAGGCGGTCAGGAGCGGGCTCAGCTCGGCATCCGGCGCCGTGTCCGAGGCCGGATCGGGCAGCGCGTCGAGCACCACCCGGTGCTCGTCCAGCCACGACCGGTACGGCCTGCGCCGGCCGAGCCCGCGCTTGAGCTCGCGGTCCCCCACCACGCGGCCCGACGCGGTGTCGAGAACGAGCGCACGGCCGGGGCCGATGCGCCCGTGCTCGACGACGTCGGCCGGATCGATGTCCACCACCCCAACCTCCGATGAAATCACCACCAGATCGTCGCGGGTGCGGACGAACCGGGCCGGCCGCAGGCCGTTTCGGTCGAGCAGGCCGACCACCCGGACACCGTCGCTCGCGATCACCGCGGCCGGGCCGTCCCACGGCTCGGCCAGACAGCTCTGGTAGTCGTAGAACGCCCGCACCGACGCGTCGGCCTCCGCCCCGGGATCGGTCCACGCCGGCGGGATCAACATCGTCAGCGCGTGCGCCAGCGGGCGCCCGGCGAGCACCAGGAGCTCGACGACCGCATCGAGCTTGGCGGAATCCGACCAGCGGTCATCGACGATCGGGTACAGCTTCTGCAGGTCGTCGCCGAGCAGCCGCGAGCGCAGCTGCGGCTCGCGCGCGGCCAGCCAGTTGACGTTGCCGCGGATGGTGTTGATCTCACCGTTGTGGGCGAGGAAGTTGAACGGCTGCGCCAGGTCCCAGGTGCCAAAGGTGTTGGTCGAAAAGCGGCTGTGGACGAGCGCCAGGGCGCTCTCGTAGCTGGGGTCGCGCAGATCGTCGTAGTAGGCGGCGAGCTGGGGTGCCCGCAGCAGGCCCTTGTAGACGATCCGCTGGGACGACAGGCTGACGATCGAGAACTCCGCCTCCGGCACGTGGGCGGCAGCGGCGGCTCGCTCGACGCGGCGGCGGATCACATACAGCTTGCGCTCGAAGGCCGCCTGGTCGCCGCTGCGGCGCTCGACGAAGAGCTGGCGCACCACGGGCTCCGACGCGCGGGCGATCGCGCCGATCTGGTCCGAGCGCACGGGCGGGTCGCGCCAGCCGAGCGCCCGCTGGCCCTCCTCGGCACAGATGCGGACACACAACTCCTCACAGCGCAGGCGCAGGCTGGGGTCGCGCGGCAGGAACACCAATCCGGTCGCGTAGGCCCCGGGCGGCGGCGGATCGTGGCCGAAGCCGTCCCGGAAGGCGGCGCGCAGGAACCGGTGCGGCAGCTGCGTCATGATGCCGGCACCGTCGCCCGTGTTGGGGTCCGCTCCGGTCGCACCGCGGTGGTCGAGGTTCTCGAGTGCCCGCAGCGCCTGCTCGACGAGCTCGTGACGGGGGCCGCCGTCGAGCCGCACGAGCGCGGCGAGGCCGCACGCCTCGTGCTCGAACCTGGGGTCGTAGAGACCCGCGCCTGGGTTCGGGGGCATCCGCCGAGCCTAGCAGAGTTCGATCCGCATAGTTCGTTTGGAATATGTGAGTGAATCAAATGATTCAACACGGGAGCACCAGCCCCGAGGCGCTACCGTGTTCGCCAGGATGCCCGCCGCGCCGACACGGGAGCTGGTGATCGTCGGCGTTCCCATCGACTCGCTGGGCACGCCCGGCGGCACGGAGGGAGCGCCCCAGGCGCTGCGCCAGGCCGGCATCGTCGCCGCCCTGGCGGCCCGCGACGCCGGCGACCTGCCGGTGCGCATCGCCGGCACCGACCGGGATCCGGAGTCGGGGATCGTGGGCTACCCCTCGGTCGTGCGCACCTGCGAGGGCGTGCGCGACGGTGTCGAGACGCTGCTGCGCTCGGGAGCGTTCCCGGTCGTGCTGGGCGGCTGCTGCGCCCTGGTGCCAGGCGTCGCCGCGGGCCTGCGGCGGGCGCACCCGGAGCCGGCCGGGCTGGCCTACATCGACGGCCATCTCGATCTGTACGACGGGCGGACGAGTCCCACCGGCGAGGCGGCCGATATGCCGATCGCAGTCGTGACCGGCCACGCCGACCCCGCGCTGGGATCGCTGGGCGAGACCGCGCCGCTGGTGCCGGCCGCCGCGGTCGCCCTGCTCGCCCACCGTGACTCGGAGGAGGCCCGGTCGCTTCGCAGCCTCATGCCCGAGCAGATCGGCATCGGGGTCAGCCGCGACTGCACCGAGGTGCGAAGCGCCGGGCCGGGCCGGGTGGGAGCCGAGTCGGCCGGCCGGCTCGGCGCCGGCGGGGGGCGGTTCTGGGTCTCGGTCGACGTGGACGTGCTCAGCGAGGAGGCCTTCGCGGCGACTCCGGTGAAGCAGCCGGGAGGGCTCGGCCTGGACGAACTGGTGGCGCTCTGCCGGCCGCTCGTGCAGCACCCGGCCTGTGTCGGGCTGGACGTGCTCTGCTACGACCCGGACATGGACGACCCGGCGCGCACCGGCGCCGGCGCGGTGGTCGACCTGCTGCGGCGGGCGCTCGCTCGCGGCTAACAACGGCCGGTCGCCGCGAGCCTGTGGCCGGGCACCCGCCCCTCCCGGGCGGAAACGTGGCATCATGCCTGGGGCTGCGAGGAGGTGTGAACGTGCGATTGTGGGGTCGCTGGTGGCTCGGACTCTTTGCGGTGGCAATTGCCGCCGTGGCGTCTGGGCCTGCGGAATCCGCGCTGGGCGCGGGAGCGCCGCCTGTCCGCGCATCCGCCGAGGCGATCACCGTGCTCGCGCCCGACTCCCCCGCACAGGGGAGCGGCCTGGTCATGGCGTTCGGGCCGGCCTTGCCCGGCGGCGCCTACCACTACCCGCATCCCCACGGCGTGATCCAAGCGGGCTGGGCGAAGGCCACGGCCGCCAAGCAGACCGGGGCCAGCCCGACCGCCACGGCGACCTCGCTCGTGCGCCGCGTCCGCGTGTTCGGTGGCGCGGTGCAGGCGCGCAAGATCTGGGTGTCCGTGTCGCTGGTCCCCGGCACGGCCCAGGCCACCGGGGCAGTGCAGGGCCTGGTGGTGCTCGGCCGCCACGTCCACGCCGTCGCAGGCAAGACGCTCGCCCTGGCGCACTGGGGCACCCTCGACGTGCTCGCATCGCAGCAGAGCCAGGCCCCGGGATCGGCGACCGCGGCCATCACCGGCCTGCGGCTGACGCTTCTCCAGGATCACGGCGGGCTGGCGGCGGGCACCGTCGTCGAACTCGGCTCCGCGAATGCGGTGATCGCCCCGGCGCCGCTGCGGACACCGCCGCCCGGCGGTGGCACCACCACGCCCAGCGCACCTCAGCGCACGCACGGAGCGACGCTTCACCCCCGCCCCACAGCGCCCGCAACTCCACCTCAGACACCTCCGGCCGGCCACCCCACCCATCACCCCGCTCACCATCCGGCCCACCATCCCCCCGCCCAGCGCCGGCATCGTTCGGCCGGCACCGTCCCGCCCCAGTCCTCGCACGCCCTGATCGCCGCGGCCCGTGGCGGGCGCGCACGGGTGCTTGCCGCCGCGCTGGCTCAGGTCGGCTGGCCGTACATCTGGGGCGGCGACAGCCGCAGCGACGGCGGCTTCGACTGCTCCGGCCTCGTCGACTACGCCTACGCCCGCGCCGGGTTGACACTGCCCGGCCGGCCGACCGCCGCCGTCCTGTGGCAGATGTCCGCGCCGGTCACGCGGGCCCGGCTCCAGCCCGGAGACCTGGCGTTTTTGTACTCGCGCACTCGCGCCCCCTACCACGTCGCGCTGTACGTGGGCGACGGCCTGATGGTCGTGGCGCCGCACACCGGCGCCAAGGTCCAGCTCGTGCCGCTCGACTCGGTGCCGTGGGACGGATACGGCCGGCTGCTCCAGGGCGGGCGCGGCGACGGGCTCGCCGCCAGCGTGGCGGCCGCCGCCCGCCGCTTCGCGCACCCCGGGCCGGGCGAGAGCCGCCGGCTCGCCGCCGGCCGCGCCGCCGACGCACTCGCCGCGCTGCGGGTGCAGATCGATAACCCGCATCTCGGCCCCGCACCGGCGACGGCGCCCACGCGGTCGGCGACCGCAGCCATCGTCCCGACTCCCGGGCTCGTCCCGCTCGCGAGCGTGCGGCCCGCCCAGGCCGAGGGCGCGGGCAGGGTGCTTGGATTCGCGCTCCTGATGTTGCTCGTGGCCGCCTGCCTCGTGTGGGTGCCCATCCGCGCGATCCGCGCCCCGAACCGCTGAGCCGAGAGCAGACCGAGCGGGTCGGCCGGCTGCGAGTGCTGCGCGCGCTCGCGGTCGACACCGGCCCGCTGCGGCATTCGCGCGACTACCGGCTGCTCGCCCTGGGTGGGTTCGTGTCGGGACTGGGCACGCAGATCACGCTGGTGGCGCTGCCCTACCAGGTGTTCGTGCTGACGCGGTCGTCGTTTGCCGTCGGCCTCACCGGCCTGGCCGAGCTCGTGCCGCTCGTGGCGCTGTCGCTCGTTGGGGGCACGCTCGCAGACCGCACGGAGCGGCGCCGGCTGATGATGATCGCCCAGGTCGTCCAGCTCTCGACCTCGGCGCTGCTCGCCCTCGGAGCCGCCTTCGGGCCGCCGCCCCTGGCCGGGCTGTACCTGCTGGCCGGGATCGCCGCGGCGGCGTCGGCCGTCGACCGCCCCACCCGCAACGCGATCGTGCCAAACGTCGTTTCACCCGACGAACTGCGGCCCGCGATCGCGTTCACCTACGGCCTCGCCCAGCTGACGATGGTCGTCGGCCCCGCCGTGGGCGGTGTCATCATCGCCGTGGCAGGCCTCGGCTGGGCCTACACCGTCGACGTGATCACGTTTGCGGCCATGATCCTGGCGGTCGCCCTCATGAGCCGCCAGGACCCGCTCACCGCGGCTCCGACCGAGAGCTTCCTGACGGCGATCCGCGCCGGCCTGGCGTTCGCAAAGAGCCGCGGCGAGCTCATGGGCAGCTTCGCCGTCGACCTGCTCGCGATGACCTTCGGGATGCCGCGGGCGCTGTTCCCCGCGCTGTCGCTGACCGTGTACCACTCGGGCGCAGCCGGGGTGGGGCTCCTGTACGCGGCACTCTCGGCCGGCGCCACCGTGGCCGCCTTCTCGACCGGATGGCTGGCCTACGTGCGCCGGCTGGGGCGGATCGTCGTGATCGCGATCGCCGCCTGGGGCGTCGCCGTCACCCTCATGGGCCTCACCCACACCCTGTGGGTGGCGATGGTCTGCCTGCTGATCGCCGGGGCGGCGGACAGCATCAGCGCGGTCTGCCGCAGCACCATCCTGATCACCGTGACGCCCGATGCGATGCGCGGCCGGCTGTCGGCCATCTTCACCCTGGTCGTCACCGGCGGCCCGCGTCTGGGCGACGTCGAATCGGGGACGGTCGCGGCGGCGTTCGGGACCCAGTTCGCCGTCGCGTCGGGCGGGATCCTGTGCCTCCTCGGCCTGGCCCCGATCGTCGCGGCCTTCCCGGCGTTCTGGCGCTACGGCGCGGCCGAGACACCCGATCCGGTGTACGATCGCGCCGCGTGACCGACTTCCTCGACCTCCCCGGCGCCGGCGTCCGGCTGGCCTACGACGACCGCGGCAGCGGCCGCCCCGTGGTGCTCGTGCACGGAGTGTCGATGTCGCGCCGCTTCTTCGAGCGCAACCTGGATCCCCTGGCCGAGCGCTTCCGGGTCGTCAACCTCGACCTGCGCGGGCACGGCGAGTCGCCCGCACACGAGGGCGGGCACACGGTTGCGCAGTACGCCCGCGACGTGCACGAGGTGATCGGCCTGCTCGGCCTCGAGGGTGCGGTCGCCGTCGGCTGGTCGATGGGGACGATGGTGATCTGGGATCTGGTAAGCCAGTTCGGCACCGCTGACCTGGCCGGCCACGTCGTCGTCTCGCAGGGCCCGTCCGATCTCCAGCGCGAGGGATGGCCGCTGGGCGCGTTCTCGACGGACGAGCTGTTCGGCCTGCTCGCGGCGGCGCAGGACGACTTCCCGGGAGTGATGGGCGAGTTCGTCCCCTCGATGTTCGCCGACGAGCGGCCGGCCGATGAGATCGAGATGCTGGTCGGCCAGACGCAGACGCTCGGCCCCAACGCGGCCACCTGCATCCTGCTCGACCAGTCTCTGCGCGACTTCCGCGAGGTGGTCGGCTCGTACGACCTGCCGACGCTGGCCACGTGGGGGCGAGACGAGAAGCTCGTGCCGGTGGCAGCCGGCGAGTGGGTGGCGGCACAGACCCCCGCCGAACTGCGCATCTTCGAGCACTCCGGTCACTGCCCGATGTGGGAGGAGCCCGAGCTCTGGAACCGCGTCGTGGGTGACTGGATCGCGGCGCTGCCGGCGTAGCCGGAGGGCTACGACTCGACCACCCGCGGGGCGCCCGACGCCACGCCCCGCACCGCCACCACCGGGGCGCGCGCGAAGAACGCCTGGATGCGGAAGCCGAACACCGCCGACGAGCCGGCCGCGAGCGTGACACCCTCCGGCGGGTCGAGCATGCCGTAGTAGTCGATCATGGCGGGCGGTGGCAGATCGGCGCCGACCCGCACCGCGGACGCAAGATCACCATCGCGGGCGACCAGGGCCTGCACCGGGTAGGGCGGGAAGACGGGATCGATGTAGAACCCGCCCCCGTAGCAGTACGCCCGGCCGGCGTGGTGATGCGAGATCTCGGAGATGTAGAGCGCCGCCGGCAGCTCGGGCTCGTCCCGGACCGCGTGCAGCGGGGTCGTGCCGGTGAGGCCGTGGCCCGGTTCGACCTGCGTCGCCCCGGCGGCGGCGAGAACGCCCAGAGACGACGACGCGGTCGTCCCCGGTGCGTTCAGGCGCACCTCGGAGCGCCCGGCGGCGCGCAGCCGCTCGGCGGCGCGCTCGAGGGTGCCGAGGTTGGGAGTGGGCGCCACCGTCCGCCGGTCGTGGTCATACAGCAGGGCGGGGAAGGTGGTGATCCCGCCGAAGCGCGCGCCCGGCAGGCCGTCCATGGCCTCGGCCACCGCGACCGCGTCGTCGGCCGCGAAGCCGCCCTCGTGGCCGTTGTAGAACGTGTCTCCCGGGGCGACGAGCCGCGCCAGCAGCGACTGCTCGCGGCCCACCGCCTCCGCCGCCGCTGCCGCCTCGGCGGCCTTCGTCAGGTCGAACACGGTCCAGTTGTCGGGAGCGGCCGCCGCCGCCTCGGCCGCATCGTGCCGCGGCACCTGGACCAGATGGCCGACATGCCCGAGGCGCATGCCGGCGTCGCGCAGCGCGCGCGTGCACTCCATGTCGACCGCGACGCCCGCCTCGATCCCGCCGCGGCGAACGGCCGCGATGAAGGCGGGATGCCGCCCGACCTGCTTCGTCATCGCGTAGGCGTCCAGGTGCAGCCGCGCCGCCTCGGCGGCGATCAGCCCGGCGTTGTGCTCGACCGCATCGAGGTCGAGCACATACGCCGCGGCCGGGACGGCTCCCTCCTGCTGCAGCGAGATCGCCGCGGAGACAAACGCCGGGTTACGCCGGAGGAGGACGTCCAGGAACATCAGGCGGGCTCGTCGGCCACCTCCCCGCCGAAGCCGCGCGTGGCCCGATCGAGCGCGGGCCGGCGGAGCTTCGCCATCGCGGCCGTGATCACGATTCCCGCGACGACCCACACGACCGCCGCGATGCCGCCCCAGTTGAACGGGTATGCCAGCACGTAGCTGAAGAGCTTGTCCAGGCTGAAGTACTGGGCGTACAACGGCGCCGCGAACACGAGGATCCCGAGGATCGGGACGATGACGTGCATGAAGAAGTTGCGGTGGGCGCGACCCTCGGTCTGGAAGAACCCGATGCACGCGGCACACGAGATCATGTAGACGATGATCGCGAGCACGGTGAAGGTGGTGCCGACCACGCCGAACGCGACGTCGGCGCCGAACTTGTTGGCCGCCAGCACCGACACGATCATCGAGGCCACCACGGTGAAGATGACCGCGACGTACGGCGTGCGGTGGGTGCGATGCACCCGGCCCATGATCGCCGGCAGCGAGCCCGATCTGCCCATGGCGAACAGCACCCGGCTGCAGTTGTTGACCGCCGCCGTGGCCGACGCCGTGTTCGAGTTGATCAGCGCCAGGAACACGAGCACCCAGCCGTTGTTCCAGTACTGCTTGCCCAGTGCCACCCAGTCATCGCCCCCGGTCTTGGTGTGGAAGGCGACGATGTTCATGTTGGCGCCCACGTTCCACGCATAGCAGTTGAACACGTAGAACAGGCCGATGATGATGCACGAGTAGAGCACTCCCCGGGGAACGTTGCGGCGTGGGTGGCGAGACTCCTCGCCGAGCGCGGTGGCCGCCTCGAAGCCGATGAAGGCGGTGATGACGAACACCGAGGCCTGGAAGATGCCGCGCGTGCCGCCCGCGGCGTTGGCCGGATGGAACGGTGCGGTCGAGTTCGGGCCCTGGGCGACCATCGTGAGCGAGAGGGCCAGGAACACGATGATCTCGATCGCGCCGAGGATGATCCCCGCCTTCGCCGACAGGCGGACGTCGAAGAAGGTCAGGCAGAACACCACGAGCGCGGTCAGGCCGCCCCAGAACCACCATCCCGGCGAACCCGTCCACCACCCCTGGCTGATCATGGTCGTGTTGATGAACCAGCCGTTCAGGATGAACAGGAACGGCGGCAGGAAGATCGAGAAACCGACGTACAGCCAGCCGACGAAGAACCCCATGATCGGAGAGAGGCCGCGCGCTGCAAAGACGTACAGCCCGCCGGCCGAGGGGATGAACTTGCCCAGCTGTCCCACCGAGACCGCGGTGAACACGCAGGCGATCAGCGCGATGAGCGCCGAGAGCGGCAGCGCCGTGCCCGCCAGCCCGACGCCGATGCCGATGGAGAACGCGGTCGCCGCCGCGGGTGCCATGTACGTGATCGACTGGAAGACGACGTCGACCAGGCCGATCGAGTTGTGTCGCAGCTCAACGCCTGCCTGCTCTGCCATTTCCCCTCCCTTGAAAATTCCCCTGGACAGCCGAAGATGTGCGGGCGACCGTACAACGAGACGCATGCGCGGTCAACCATGGCGGCGGGACGATGCCGGCCGCACACCCGCCGGGTGGTGCGCTAGAGTGGCGCGGATGTGATCCGCCCCCGCCGATGCTGGCGCCGGGCGCGAGGCGACGGAGCCTCTGACAGCGACCGAACGTGGTCCTGCCAGGGGCTTTTTTCATGCCCAAAAACAGGCGAAAGGAGCGAGATGGAGACCACCCAGAACACCACGCTCGACGAACTGCGCGCCGACGTGATCCGGCGTGTGAAGGACGAGGACATCACGTTTGTCCAGCTCTGGTTCACCGACGTCGTCGGCAGGCTGAAGAGCTTTGCGATCACCCAGCGCGAGCTCGAGGACGCGGTCATGCACGGGATGGGTTTCGACGGATCCTCGGTGACCGGCTTCAACGCGATCGAGGAGTCGGACATGATCGCGATGCCCGACCCGACGTCCTTCCGCGTCCTGCCCTGGGCATCGGGCGAGCGGGCGGTCGCACGCATGATCTGCGACGTCCGCACCCCGGCCGGCGACCCCTACTTCGCCGACTCGCGCCACGTGCTGCGGTGCGCCCTCGAGCGGATGCGTTCGCTCGGGTTCGACGCGTTCAACGTCGGGCCGGAGCTCGAGTTCTTCTACTTCAAGCTCGACGACAACGGCCGCCCGACGCCGCTCGATGCCGGCGGGTACTTCGAGGAGACCACCCTGGACGCGTCCGCCGACCTGCGCAAGCACACGGTGCTCGCCCTCGAGCAGATGGGCATCCCGATCGAGTACCTGCACCACGAGGTCGGGCCGAGCCAGCACGAGATCGACATGCGCTACACCGGCGGCCTCGAGATGGCCGACCACTGCATCACGTACCGCAGCGTCGTCAAGGAGGTCGCCAAGCGGCACGGCGTGTACGCCACGTTCATGCCCAAGCCGCTGTACGGGGTGAACGGGTCGGGCATGCACACCCATCAGTCGCTCTTCACGCAGGGCGAGAACGCCTTCTACGAGGGCGACGACCGCTGGTACCTGTCCGACATCGCCAAGAGCTTCATCGCCGGGCAGCTGCGGCACGCACGCGAGATCTCGCTGCTCTTCGCCCAGTGGGCCAACAGCTACAAGCGGCTCGTGCCCGGCTACGAGGCGCCGGTGTACGTCGCCTGGTCGCAGCGCAACCGCTCCGCGCTGATCCGGGTGCCGCTCTACCACCCCGGCAAGGCCGCGGCCACCCGGGCCGAGATCCGCTGCCCCGATCCGGCCTGCAACCCGTATCTGGCGTTCGCGGCACTCCTGCACGCGGGCCTGGAGGGGATCGAGCGCGGCTACGAGCTGCCCGACCCGATGGAGACGAACCTGTACGCGCTCAGCAAGCCCGAGCGGCACGCCCTCGGCATCGAGTCCCTGCCCGAGTCGCTGGGCGAGGCGATCGACATCGCCGAGGAGTCCGACCTGGTCGAAAAGGCGCTCGGGCTCGAGCTGCGCGATCGGTTGATCTCGCTCAAGCGCGACGAGTGGGACGCCTACCGCGTGCAGGTCAGCGAATGGGAGCTGGAGCGCTACCTGCCCACACTGTGAGGGACGTCTAGTATCGATTGATGAGCGCCACCCTCGAGCGGGCCGCACGACATGTGCAGCTGCTGACGGATACCGTCGCGGCGGTCAGCTCGAGCCTCGACCTGGCCGAGGTGCTGGCCGAGATCGCCTCGCGGGTGGCCGAGGCGATGGCGACGGACGCCTGCTTCGTCTACCTGTACGACGAGGCGTCCGGCGTTCTCGAGCTGCGGGCCACCCACGGCACCCGCTTCGACGATCCCGCGCACCGGCCGCGCATGCGGCCGGGCGAGGGGATCACGGGTGCCGCCGCCGAGCTGCGGCACCCGATCATGATCGCGAGCCAGGCCCACCTCGACCCCCGCTTCCGCGCGTTCCCCAACCTGCCGGAGGATGAGTACGAGTCGATCCTGGCGGTGCCGGTGATGGCCCGCGACCATCTCGCCGGCGCGCTCAACGTGCGCACCCGCAGGCCGCGCGAGTTCACGGCGAGCGAGGTGGCGCTCCTCTCCACCATTGCGGGCCAGGTGGGCCAGGCGATCGAGAACGCCAAGCTGTACGAGCGCTCGCAGCGGCGGGTCGCAGAACTCGAGGCGCTGGCGGAGATCTCCCGGTCGATGACGTCGTCGCTGTACCTCGACGACGTGCTGCGCGACATCGCGGCGAGCACGTGCCGGGCGCTGCGGGCACAGGAGTGCGCGCTCGTGCTCGAGAGCGACGACGGGCCGGCGGTCGCGTACCGGTCGGGCGCCGGCCGCAGCGACGACGACCTGATCGCGATGGCCGCGCAGGCACCCTTTGCGTCGGAGACGGCCGCGGCCGAGCCGATGCGCTGGAAGCAGCGCCGGATCGGATCGCTGGTCGTGGTGAGCGGTTCCCCACGGACATGGGTGCCCGAGGAGCTCTCGCTGCTTGCGACCGTCGCCCACCAGGGAGCCGCGGCGGTCGAGTCGGGCCGCACCGCCCTGCGCGGGCTGCTGGCCCAGGAGATCCACCACAGGGTCAAGAACAACCTGCAGACCGTGGCCTCGCTGCTGCGGCTGCAGCTCGGGTCGGCCGGCGGTCCCGCCGCCGAGAAGGCCCTGCGCGAGAGCGTGAACCGGATCTGCTCGATCGCCGAGGTGCACGACCTGCTCACCTCGTCGCGGGTGGACGGGGTCGACTGCGCCGGGCTGATCGGACGGCTGCAGGCGATGCTCGGCACCGGCCTGGCCGGGCGGCCGGTGGACGCCGAGCTCCAGCCGGTGCCGCTGCGCGGGGATCAGGCGACGGCGCTCGCGCTCGTGTTCTGCGAGCTCTTCTCGAACGCCGTCGAGCACGGAGCGGGGACGATCGGCGTCGAGCTTCGCAGCGACGGCACCGACATCGTGCTGACGGTCTCGGACGGCGGCCGGGGGCCCTCCGGGGACGCGGCCGACGGTCTCGGCCTGACCATCGCCCGCACGCTGGTGCGCGACCAGCTCGCGGGCGAGCTCGAGCTGCTGGCCGACCACGGCGGAAAGGCGGTGGCGCGATTCCCGGCCGCGTCCTGATCGCCGAGGACGAGACGATCATCAGGCTCGACCTCGCCGCGATGCTCGGCCGGGCCGGGTTCGACGTGGTGGCCGAGGCCCGCGACGGCGCCGAGGCTGTCGAGCTGGCGCGCTCGTGCGAGCCGGATCTGGCCTTGCTCGACGTGCGCATGCCCGGGATGGACGGCATCGAGGCCGCGCGGGCCATGCTCGAAGAGCGCCCGATCCCGGTGGTGATGATCACGGCCTACTCCCAGCACGACGTGGTCGCCCGGGCGGTCGAGGCGGGGGTGTTCGGCTACCTGGTGAAGCCGTTCCGGGAGGCCGACCTGGTGCCGGCGATCGAGACGGCCCGGGCACGGCACGCCGAGCTCGCCGCGGTGCGGGCCGAGTCGGAGTCGCTGCGGGCGGCGCTGGCCGCCCGCAAGGTGATCGAGCGCGCGAAGGGTGTGCTCATGGATCGCGAGGGGCTGACCGAGGCCGAGGCGTTCGCCCGCATGCGCTCCGCCGCCCAGCGCACGGGCCGGACGCTGGTGGACATCGCCGAGGCCGTGGTCGCGACCTCCACCCCGGACTGACGCGGCCTCCGGCCACCCGTCACAAAACCGCCACAAAACACCCCCGCCCCACAACCGGGGACTGTCCCCGGTCTGAGCGGGGTGCGGCGAGCTACGGGGCCGGCCAGGCCAGCTTCAGGTGGGTGATGACCTTTGCCTTCGTCTCGAGCCCCATCCGCAACTGGTACTTGCCCGGCGCGAGGCCCACGATGTACTGGGAGCACACGAAGGAGTCGCCCGCGACCTTGCAGCTGCCCTTCTCGGCCGTGTCGAGGATCACGTTGCCGTCCGGGTCGCCCGGCGGGGCCAGCGACACGATGATGTCGGCCTTCGGGTTGCGAATGCGCGAGTAGCGCAGCACCATCTCCAGCCGGCCCGTGTGCGCGAAGCGCATCTTGAAGATCCGGCCATGGGGGCCCAGCGTGAAGGAGTAGTTGACCGTCTTGGCCACCGCGATGGCCGGGAATGCCAGCAGAACGGTGACCGTGACCAGCACTGCGATTCGGCGCATGAGACGCTCCTCTCCGACGACACCGAGACGCTACCACGCGCGGCCCGCCGGTAGGCTGTCCCGCCATGAGCCGAGCGGTCATGGTGCTGAGCGAGAACTGGACGCTCACCCCGCCCCGCGACCTGCGCGCGCTGGTCGACATGGCGATGGCCGCGGAGCGGGCCGGCGTCCACACGGTGATGCTCTCCGAGCACGTGGTGCTCGGGCCGACGGCGGGCGCGGCGGGCCGGATGGAGAACCCGCGCGACTACGCGGCGCCCGGGAACCAGGATCCGGCGACCCCCTGGCCCGACTCGATCGTGCTCGCCGGGGCGATCGCGGCCGCGACCAGCAGGCTTCGGATCGCGCTTGCTGCGATCATCGCCCCGCTGCGACATCCTCTGCTCCTGGCCAAGCAGCTGGCCACGCTCGACCTGGTCGCCGAGGGCCGCCTGGTGGTCCAGCCGACGGTCAGCTGGGCGGCCGACGAGTACGCCGCCCTCGGCGTCCCGTTCACCCGCAGGGGCGCCATCCTGGACGAGCAGCTCGAGGCGATGCGGGCCGCCTGGACCGAGACGCCCGCGGCCTTCACCGGCGTCCACTTCCGGTTTGCGGATGTCTACTGCGAGCCCAAGCCCCACCGTCCAGGCGGCCCGGCGATGTGGTTCGGGGGCCAAACGCTCCACCCCGCCCTCCGCCGGCGGATCGTGCGCTACGGAAGCGGCTTTCACCCCTTCGGGACGCCCACCGATGCCGACCTCGAGCGCCTGGCCGGCGCGATGGCGGCAGCGGGCCGCAACATCGCCGAGCTCGAGCTGGTGGGCGGGATCCGGGGCCGGTTCACCGGCCCGTCGGGAGTCGCGGACCTGGACGAGGCGCTGGGAGGCGTTCCCGACCAGATCCGGCGCGGCTTCACCTCGATCTGCTTCAAGCCGGCGATGTTCACGGACGATCCGGGGGAGGTACCCGACATCTGCAGGCGGGTCGTCGCGAGCATCACCGCCGCGGCCTGACGGGAAGCCGCTCAAACCCCGGCCGGCAGCGCCGATCTTCCTTTGCAGAACCATGCAACGTGGCAGCCCCGCCATGCCCGCATTGCGGCGATTCGCATGGGCCGTTCGAGCGATGTTCTGCGGCCCCGGGCGCAGCCTGGACCCGGAGGACGCCGACGCGGTTCGGGCCGAGCGCGACCTCTACCACCAGGTCATCTCCTCGGCGACCGCCGATGCGATCTTCACCACGGGCGAGGGCGGCGTCATCACCTTTTTCAGCGAGGGCGCGGAGCGCCTGACGGGCTACACCGCCGCCGAGGCGGTCGGCAGGATGCACGGCCTCGACCTCCACGTCGCCGACGAGATCGCAGCGGTCGCGCGGGAGCTGAGCGTCGAGCCCGGGAAGGCCGTGTTCTCGACCCTGGCCCGCAGGGGCGCCGACACCCGCGAGTGGACGTTCGTCCGCAAGGACGGCTCGCACGTGCGGGTGGCGCACACCGTCACGGTGCACCGGGATCACCGCGGAAAGGTGGTCGGATCTGTCGGGGTGGCCCACGACATCAGCGCCCGGCACCTGTCAGAGCAGGCGCTGCGCACGTCCGAGGAGCGGTTCCGGGCGCTGTCGGAGCACGCGCCGGTGGGCATCGTCCAGACCGACGAGCACGCGAACTGCTGGTATGCGAACCGCCGCTTCTGTGAGCTCGTCGGGCGCACCGAGGCCGAGGTGCACGGGGCCGGCTGGCTGGAGGCGCTGCACCGCGACGACCGCGCGGGCCTGCTGGACGGCTGGTGGCACACCCTCGAGGTGGGCGACGGGTTCGACGGCGAGTTCCGGGTCGTCCAGCCCGACGGCACGACCATGCACGTGCGCGCCACCGCCGGCCCGATCCGGGCTGACGACGGCGGTGTGAGCGGATTCGTGATCACGACCCAGGACATCTCCGAGCGGGTGGGCGCACAGCAACGGTTGTCCGAATCGCAGGAGCTCTTCCGCAACACGCTCGAGAACGTCGCGCTGGCGGCGGTACAGCTCGATACCCGCGGCCACGTCGTCTACTGCAACCCGCACCTCGCGGCGATGCTCGGCCGCCCGGCCGAAAAGGTCGTCGGCTGCGACTGGTTCGCGGAGTTCGTCGCCGAGGATCACGCATCGGCGCGGGAGGGCTACCGCCGCACGATGCGCGGCGAGCTCGAGATGCCGCACACCGAGAACCGGATCGTCACCGCCGGGGGCGAGCGGCGCGTGATCAGCTGGTCGACGATCATCCGCCACGACATCGACGGCACCGCCGTCGGCGTGATCTCGCTCGGCGAGGACGTGACCGAGCGCCGCCGCACCGAGCAGCGGGTCTCACACCTGGCCTATCACGACGATCTCACCGGCCTTCCGAACCGGGCATCGTTCGCAGACCACCTCGCCACCACGGTCGCCGACGCCGAGCGCGGCGAGGCCCAGCTCGCCGTGCTCTTCTGCGACATCGACGCGTTCAAGCTCGTGAACGACTCGCTTGGACACGCCGCCGGGGATGAGCTCCTGCGTCACGTCGCCACCCGCCTGCGCGCCGTCACCCGCTCGGCCGACATGATCGCGCGCCAGTCCGGAGACGAGTTCCTGGTGCTGATACGCGACGCACGCGGCGCCGGCGGAGACGTCGGGCAGCTGGCCGAGACACTCGCCGACCGGATCGCCCATGCGATCTCCTCGCCCTTCCAGGTCGATGGGCACGAGGTCGTGATCGGCGTGTCGGTGGGTAAGAGCGTGTACCCGCACGACGGCGCCACTGCGGACGAGCTCTTGCATCACGCCGATGCCGAGATGTACGACGCCAAGGCGGCGCGGCAGGGGCGGCGCGTCCGCGGCCGCACCTCGGATGACCCGACCCGCGACCTCGACCTGGCGGCGGCGCTTCACCACGCCATCTCGCTCGGCCAGCTCGTGCTCGAGTACCAGCCGATCGTCGAGCTCGACACGGGCGCGATGCAAAGCGTCGAGGCGCTCGTGCGCTGGGATCGCGGCGGGGAGCTGATCAGCCCGGGGCTGTTCCTGCCGGCGGCCGAGCGCACCGGTCTCCTGACGCCGATCACCCACTGGGTGGTCGACGAGGCGGTGCGCCAGCTGCACCGCTGGAAGGCGGTCGGAGTCGACGTCGGCATCGCCCTCAACCTTCCGCCCGCGATGCTCGACGGGCGCATGTGCGAGCGGCTCGTCCGCCTCGCCGGCGAGCACAGGCTGGCACCGGGCTCGCTCACCCTCGAGTTCGTCGAGTCCGACATGATGGATGACCGCCGCCTGTTCGACCACCTCGAAGCCCTGCGCACCGCCGGCTTCCGGATCGCGATCGACGACTTCGGCGTCGGCCACTCGTCGCTGACACGGGTGGCGCAGCTGCCGGTCGACGTGCTCAAGATCGATCGCAGCCTGATCGCCCAGATCTGCCAGTCGCCGCGCCACCATGCCATCGGGCGCGCGATCATCGCGACGGCGGACGCGATCGACGCGACCACCGTCGCCGAGGGCATCGAGACCGAGCAGCAGCGCACGGCCCTGCGCCAGCTGGGCGTCCGCCGCGGGCAGGGCTACCTGTTCGCCCGCCCCATGCCGGCCCGGGCGCTGATCGGCTGGGAACAGCGGTCAGAAGCGGCGTAGACGCCTGGGCCACGGCCCGTGACGCCGCTTCGGGGCGGCGTCACGGGCGGTGGCAGCTAGGCGAGCTGGTCGACCTGCAGGCCCTGGAGCAGCGACGCGCTGACGCCGTAGCCCGTACCGGTGCCTGAACCCGTGCCCGTGCCCGAGCCGGTGCTCGCGAGCCCCGACTGGAGGGCCGCCACGAGCGCGTCGCTCGAGATGCCGAGCGACGAGGCCAGGTCGGCCACGTTCTGCTGCAGATCGCTGCTGCCCGACGACTGACCGTGGTGATGGCCGTGATGGTGGTGTCCGTGCAGACCCTTCTGGTCGGCAATCTGCGCGGCCAGCGTGCTCACATCGCTGGACTGGCCGGTCGCGCCCGCTGGCGCGCCCGCCTGCAGCCCCTGCGTGATCGCCGCCAGCAGATCGTCCCGGGAGACGCCCTTCTGAGTGGCGAGGTCGCTGAGGCTGGAACCGCTCTGGAGGCTGGACATGAGATCACTGGTGCTCATGCCGAGCAGGTTTGCGACGTTGCTCAGAACCGGCGGCACGGACTGCCCGCCACCGGTCGCGGCCTGGGTGCCGCCGAGCAACTGGACGGCGTCGGCCGCCGTCGTCTGACCGGATATCGAGTTGATCATCCGTTCTCACCCTCTTGATCGTGGGACAACCAGCCCGTAGTCGGTCGCGGGCCCGCCGACCTGAGCCCCTTTCATAAGAATCTGATGAGAGCGGGCCCGGATACCTCCCCGTTCTGTGGGAGGTTCGGCGCCGCCCGGTAAACCCACACCGCGGCGGGCCGATCTCATTGGTGTGACTCTTAAAGGCACGACCCTGCGCGTGCTCATCATCGTCGCCGCGCTCTGCGCGGCGGCGTTCGGAACCATCGTCCGCCTGCAGTGGAACGCCGCGTCGAGCTCCGCGTCGCAGCTCGCGCTCCAGCGAGCCGCCACCGATCTCCAGACTCTTCAGAGCGTGCCGTTCGCCGCGCGTCCGCAGAACGGGGGCACCGCGGCCGGCGCACTGCTGCGCCTCCACAGCGGCGAGCGGCAGGTGAAGGCGACGCTCGCCGGACTGCTGCATGGTTCGCCCCCGCCGACGCTCGCGCAGACCCCCGCGCAGATGCGGCACTTCTTCGCCACCCTCCACCGCATCTACCTCGTCGGCATCTCACCGGCGGGGTACGGGCGGCAGGCGGATCACCTCGCGGCGGTTGCCGGCCGTCAGCTCGCCGTGCTCGACCGATCGGTTTCGGCGGCCAACGGCGTGTACGCCGCGCGGGCACGTCGCGCCCAGAACGAGGTGCTCGAGGGTGCAGGCACCGTGATCGCCCTCCTGTTCTGCGCATTTGCGATCTTTCACCAGCTCTCGGCGTCCGCCCGGGCGGCGTCCGACCGGCTGGCCGACGAGAACGGCCGCCTGCTCGACGCGAGCCGCGGGGAGGCGCTCTCGGACGCACTCACGGGGCTCTCCAACCGGCGGGCGCTGATCACGGATCTCGCCGCCGCGACGGAGCCCGGCCGGACGGAAGCGACCATCCTTGTCCTGTGCGACCTGGACGGGTTCAAGGCGTACAACGACAGCTTCGGGCATCCCGCCGGCGACCGCCTGCTGGAGCTCCTGGGCGGACGGCTGCGCGCCGCCGTCGCTCCCGCCGGCGGCGTCGCGTACCGGATGGGCGGCGACGAGTTCTGCGTGCTCGCTCCGGCGGAGGATCCCGAGCAGGTGGTGTGGGCGGCGTGGCGCGCGCTCTCCGAGCGGGGCGAGGACTTCGTGATCGGCTGCTCGTACGGGGTGGCCGAGATCCCGAGGGAAGCGGCCACCGTCGAGGAGGCGCTGCGCGTCGCCGACCGGCGCCTGTACGACGACAAGGCGTCCGGCCGGCCGTCGGGCGAGCACCAGAGCGCCGACATGCTCCTTGCGCTGATCGACGAGCGCGGGGCCGGGCTGCGGCAGCACGCCGAGGAGGTCGCCCGGCTGACCGAGCTCACCGCCGAGCGGCTGGGCCTGAACGACGAGGAGATCCTGCAGGCCGGGCTGGCGGCGAAGCTGCACGACGTCGGCAAGGACGCCATCCCCACGGCCGTCGTCTCCAAGCCCGGCGGCCTCAACCCAGCCGAGCAGGAGTCGATCGAACGGCACACGCTGATCGGCGAGCGCATCATCCGCGCGGCGCCCGACATGGCGCCCGTTGCGAGACTGGTGCGGTCGAGCCACGAGCGCTTCGACGGCACCGGCTATCCGGACGGGCTCCGCGGAGCACAGATCCCGATCGGCGCGCGCGTGCTCACCGTCTGCGACGCCTACGACGCGATGGTCACCGACCGCGTCTACCAGAGTCGGATCACCCCGGCCGACGCGCTCGCCGAGCTGCGCCGCTGCGCGGGCACGCACTTCGACCCGCGAGTGGTCGAGGCGTTCTGCGCGCTCCAGGCCGGCCACGCCGGGCCGGCGGGCAAGCGCGCCGCCTGACGGTCTACGCGCCGATGCCCAGGCGTCGCTTCACCGCGGCGCGCTCGCGCCGCCAGCCGATGGCCGGATCGCGGCCCTGCAGGAACGGCATCGCCACGAGCGCGAGCAGCGTGGCCAGGAGCGCGACCACGAGCGACGCCACGGCGAGGTCGTCCCAGCCGGACGAGATCGGGCCGATCTTGCGCCCGAAGCGCAGGTCGAGCGCCGAGCAGCCGACCGCGACCACCCACACCCACGCCAGCGCCCGGCGCACGAGCGCGGCGGCGTCCACCGGCCGTGGATTGGCGTGGTCCCAGCGCTCGAGCTCGGCGGCCAGGCGCAGGTCGGGCAGCGGCCGGTAGGCCGGCAGCGTGCGCGAGCAGCCGTCGCACAGCGGCCACGCGATCCGCGTGGGCCGGCGGCAGTGGGGACATACGCGAGTTTCGGCGACGGCGCTCGTGACTCCCATGCTAAGCCCCATCGGCGATTTCGGGAAGACCCGCGAGGCGTCGGCCATACTGCTCCCATGGAGCCCGCCGAGCTCGAGCTGCAGCTGGTCGAGACGCGCAGGCAGCGCTTCTTCGTCCGCTCGCAGCTGAAGGTGCTGCGCCGCCACCGCGACCGCCGGACGGCCGCGGGCCAGCCCGTCGATTCGAGCGACGGGCGCGTGGCCGAGCTCGAGCGTGAGCTGCAGACGCTGGACGCCGCGGTCGAGGGCCTGCGCGCCCGGCTCGGGCGGCCGTACCGGCAGCGCTAGCTCAAAGCGAGGGGACGAGCAGCGTGCGCAGCGCCCGGCCCGCCCCGAGCTCCTGCAGCGCGTCCTCGGCGTCCTCGAGCGGCCGGCGGCCGCTGACGAGCTCTTCCAGGTAGAGCTCGCCCGCCAGATAGAGCGAGACGAGCTCGGGAAAGTCCTCGTGCGGATGGGTGCCGCCGTAGTTCGAGCCCAGGATGCGCTGTTCGCGCTCGGCCAGCGTGAGCGGGTCAAACGCCGCCCGCGCGCCCACCGGCGGGAGCCCGACCACCACGGCGGCGCCGCCGATCGCGAGCATCGCCACCGCCTGCTCGGTCGTCTCCACCTTGCCGATCGCATCGAACGCGAAGTCGACACCGCCGCCGGTGAGATCGCGTACGTGTTCGACCACGTTGCCGCCGGCGGCCGCGATCGCGTCGGTCGCACCCAGCGTCTGGGCCAGCGTGCCCCGGGCCGGGTCGAGATCGATCGCGATCACGCGTCGCGCCCGGGCCAGCCGCGCGCCCTGGACAACGGAGAGGCCGACGCCACCGCAGCCGATCACGGCCACGCTCGCCCCCTCGGGCACCGCGGCGGTGCGGCGCACGGCGCCGACGCCGGTGGCCACGCCGCAGCCGATCAGCGCCATCACGTCGAGCGGCGCATCGGCATGAATGGGGATCGCCCCCGATTCGGGCACCACCGCCTCCTCGGCGAACGACGAGACGGACAGGTAGTGGTGAATGCGCTCGCCGTCGCGGTGCAGGCGGGTGGTGCCGTCGTAGAGCACGCCCTGTGGCGCCAGCACGTCGGCGCACAGCTCGCAGCGGGCCGGATGCCCGGCGCGGCAGTTCGCGCAGCGGCCGCATGCCGGCACCCACGAGAGGATCACGCGGTCGCCCTCGCGCACCGAGGTGACGCCCGCACCGGTGGCGACCACCGTGCCGCTGCCCTCGTGGCCCATCACGAGCGGCGCGGCGACCTGCCAGTCGCCCCGGCGGACATGCAGGTCGCTGTGACACACCCCGGCCGCGGCGATGCGAACGCGCACCTCGCCCGCGCGGGGCGCGTCCAGCTCGACCTCGGTCACCTCGACGGGCCGGGATGGGTCACGAAAGACGACTGCGCGCATCGCTCGCCACGCTACCAGTTCGGATGCGGCTTGACTCGCACGCCCCGGTCACAGACCATCCCCACAACTCGCCCGTGGACCCGCCCTCACCGCCACCTCTCGCCGCGAAGTCGCTGGTCGACCGCTGCCGCCGCGGCGACCGTGAGGCATGGCGCGAGCTCGTCGAGGCGTACTCGCGGTATGTCTACGCCATCATCCTGCGCGGGTACCGGCTCTCCGAGAGCGACGCCGAGGATGTGTTCCAGGATGTGTTCGCCCGCGTCTTCGAGCGCCTCGAGACGCTGCGTGACGACGACGCGCTGCAGGGCTGGATCGCCCAGGTGACGCGCAACCTGTGCACCGACCACCTGCGCCGCGCCCATCCCACCGAGGAGTTCTCCGACGAAACCGTGACCGACCTCGACGAGCGCCTCACCGACCTGGATCAGGCCCTGGCGGTGCGGCAGGCCCTGGCCCGGCTGCCGGCCGGCTGCGCCGACATCCTCGACCGCTTCTTCGGCCAGGACCAGTCCTACCGCGCCATCTCCGCCGCGCTCGGGATCCCGGCGGGGACGATCGCGAGCAGGATCAGCCGCTGCCTGAAGCGGCTTCGTGTCGAGATGATGGGAAGAGATGACGCCGCCGATGCGTCTGGTGAGATATGAACATGGACGAACACGAGCTGGGGCGATTCCTGCGGCTGCTGCCGCCGGCCCCCGCCGAGTGGACACAGGCGGCCCAGGAGCTTCCGTTCCTGACCGCCGAGCTGGCGGACATCCTGGAGCGGGCCCGTGGCGACGGCGGCTTCCGCGACGGGCTGCGCACCGACGCTGACACCACGCTCCGGCAGTACGGCTACGACCTCTCGCCGAGCGTGCTCGCGCACCTCATGCGGCTCCTTCCGGACGACGCCGCCGCGCAGGACTAAAGCGTCGTCACGGCCGGGCGAAGTGCGGCCAGGCGGCGGGCGACCACCAGGTCGGCCGCCGCCGCACTTTCGGCGTGGCCGGTGACGGCGGCCAGAAACTGGTCGCGCTCGAGCGCGAGCAGCGTGCAATCCTCGGTTGTCGTGACCGTGGCCGTGCGCGGCGTGTCGCGGAGGAGCGCGATCTCGCCGAAGAACCCGCCGGCGTGGATCGGCGCGGCCGCCGCACCGCCGACCGTGACGGTCAACGCACCCCGCTCGACGATGTAGAACTCGTCGCCGGGGTCGCCCTCGCGGACGACCGGGACGCCGGCGGGAACGGAGATCGTGCGCAGGTGCACCGCGATCTGCTCGAGCGCCGGCTCCGAGAGTGGCGCGAACACCGTCAGCTCCCGCAGCAGCTCGACGTGGGCGGCGGCCGCGGCCGGGAGCGTGTCCAGGCGCACCAGCCACCTGCCGGCGAGGATGACCGCGATCGGAAGCGTCAGCCCGGTGATCACGATCGTCGTGCGCACACCCAGCGTCGCGATCAGCGCCGGCGCCAGGATGGAGCCCAGCCCGATCGCGGCCAGGAGGATGCTCTCGAGCACGCCGAACACGCGCCCGATCACCTGCGCGGGCGCCGATCGTTGAAGCAGCGTGACCGCGGCCACGTCGACAACGGTGTTGCCGGCCCCGACGCCGGCAAGTAGGAGCAACACCACCGCCGTGCTCGAGGCGATCCCCACGAGCGCGATGCCGACGCCCCAGACCAGGACGCCGAGGGCGAATGCGAGCGCCAGCCGGCGCCCGGCGGCCAGCATCGCCGCCGCGAAGCCGCCGAGGATGCCGCCGACGCCGAAGGCCGAGTCGAGATAGCCCACGCCGGCGTTGCCGATGTGCAGCACCTGGAGCGCAAGCACCACCGTGAACACAGCCAGCGCTCCGGCAACCACGCACTGCAGCGCGTAGACGCCCACGACCACCGCCAGGAGCGGGGTCGAGAGCAGGGCCCGGGCTCCGCCGGTGATCATGTGCAGGAAGCCCTCGCCCGCCTCGGCCGGCTCCTCTGTCCTTGGCAGCTTCGGCTCGGGGACGAGCCCCACCAGGGCGGCCGACCACACCAGCATGGCCGCGCAGACGGCGAAGCTGACGGTCGGGCCGCCGGCGGCAAGCAGCAGGCCTCCGATCCCCGGCCCTGCGAAGATGGCGGCGCTCTCGATGGTCGTCGAGACGGCGTTTGCGGCCGTGAGTTCCTCCGGCGTGCGGGCGAGCGCCGGCAGGAGCACGGCCTGGGCCGGCCGAAACGCGGTGCTGACGGCCGAGATCGCACAGGCGATGGCGTAGATGGCCACGATGCCGGCGGATGCGTGCACGGCCACCGCGAGCGCCAACACCAGGACGGCGCGCACCCCGTCGCTTGCGATCATGGTCCGCTTCGGCGACCAGCGGTCGGCCAGGATCGACGTGAACGGCGAGGAGACGGCCGACACGATCATCCGCACCAGCATCAGCACGCCGACTCCGGCGGCACCGCCGCCGTGGCGGTAGGCCACCACCGAAAGGGTGACCATGTAGGCCAGGCTTCCGGTCATCGACGCCGCCCAGGCAATCTGCAGCCGCCGCAACGCCGGGTTTGCCAGCACACCGCGCAGGGCTCGGAGGGTCTCCCGCATGCGGCCCGCGATTGTACCGACCGAGACGAAATGCGCCGGGTGTGGGAAGATTCCGTCCGCGACACCCGTCTGGTGTATCGACGGAGCCCCATCAAGGAGGAGCACCATGGGAGACGAGCGAGAGAAGAAGCCCCGGACAGAGGATCCGGACGTCGAGGCGCATCGCCACGGCCTGAAGCCGCTTCAGACGGAGCCCGACGAGGTTGAAGACGACGACACGCCCGACGTCGAGGCGCATCGCGCCAAGTCGAGCGGCTAGCTGCGTTTGATGGCGCCGTCGGTCGTCCCGGCGGCGCCATCCCTCGTCCCACCGCCCTCCGGTAGCATCGTCCGGCGGTGACCGATGACGCCCAGGACGACTCACTCCCCGCCTACGCAGTCGACCGCGCGGGCGTTTCCCAATTGGCGGGGGCGCACCCCTGGCCTTCCCCGGTCACCCGCGACTGGGCGCTGGGCGGCTCGACCGGGAAGGGCGTGCGGGTGTGCGTCGTCGACAGCGGCATCGAGGCCGGTCACCCACGCGTGGGTGAGGTGAGCGGGTCGGTGGCCGTGTCGATCGTCGAGGACGAGGTGCTGATCGAGCCGGACACCCTCGGCGACCTGTGCGGGCACGGGACCGCGTGCGCGGGGATCATCCGCGAGATCGCCCCGGAGTGCGAGCTCTACAGCGTCCGCGTGCTGGGCGAAGGGTTCGTCGGCAGCGGGCCGGTGCTGGTCGAGGGACTGCGCTGGGCGATCGAGCAGGGCTACGACGTCATCAACATGAGCCTGTCCACCACCAAGCGGCGCTTCGTCGAGGCGCTCCACGACCTGGCCGACGCCGCCTACTTCCGGCGCAGCATCGTCGTCGCCTCGGCGCACAACATGCCGGTGGCGAGCTACCCCTGGCGGTTCTCGTCGGTCATCTCGGTGGCGAGCCACGATCTGGAGGATCCATTGGCCTACTACCGCAACCCCGATCCCCCGGTCGAGTTCTTCGCCCGCGGCGTCGACGTCAAGGTGGCGTGGAACGGTGGGGTCACCATGCGGTCGACCGGCAACAGCTTTGCGACGCCGCACATCACCGGGATCTGCGCACTGATCCGGTCGAAGCACCCGTACCTCACCCCGTCCGAGCTGAAGACGCTGCTCGGGCTGACGGCCGCCAACGCGGGGGCGCCCGATGAGTGACTCCGACCGGCGCCTGCACGATGCGGTCGCGGCCGGGGCGCTGGCCGATGACGCCACCCACCGCGCGCTCCTGGAGGCGATCGTGCAGGTGGCGCGGGCGATCTTCCACGCGCGCGCCGCCAGCGTGCTCCTGCTCGACGAGGTGACCGACGAGCTGGTGTTCGAGGCGGTCGTGGGCGAGGGCGAGGATGCGCTCGTCGGGCGCCGCTTTCCCTCGGGCACCGGGATCGCGGGCTGGGTGCTGGCAACCCGCCAGCCGCTGGTGCTTGCCGACGTCACCACCGACCCGCGCTTCTCGACCGAGACGGCGCAGTCGACCGGCTTCGTGCCCAAGGGCATCATGGCGGTCCCGCTTCTGCACGGCGAGGAGGCGCTCGGCGTGCTGGAGGTGCTCGACCGGCCGTCCGACGCCCGCTTCCGCCTGGCCGAGGTCGACCTGCTGGGTCTCTTCGGCATCCAGGCGGCCGCGGCGCTCGCGCTGCTGCGGCGCGCGCGGCTGGCGGCGGCTGCGCTCGAGGGCTCCGGCGGCGACCTGCAGACACTCGCCCGGATCGCCTCCCGGCTCGCCGAGCGCGGCGAGGACGACGCCACGGTCAGCACCTTCCTGACCGCTCTGGACGCCCTGCTGCGCCGCCCCCCGGAGTAACCCGAAGACCGGGGACAGTCCCCGGTCGAATTGCGTCACGAATGTGCAACGCCGATCGGTGGGGGACTGTCCCCGGTTGGGGCGCTCGCCGGTGTGGGGCTCGTAGACTGCGGGGATGGGTGCACCGGGTACGATCGAGCTCCTGTACTGGGAGGGCTGCCCCTCCCATCCGCAGGCGCTGGCGGAGCTCCGCCAGGTGCTTTCCGACCTCGGCCACGCGGATGCGGACATCGTCATGCGCCGGGTCGACACCGAGGAGCAGGCCGCCGCGCTGGGCTTCTGCGGCTCGCCCACGATCCGGCTGGACGCCGTCGACCCGTTGCCACCGCCGCCGGATGAACCGACCGGTCTCACCTGCCGCGTCTACTGGACTTCCACCGGCCGCCCCTCCCCCACACCAGACCCCGAGCTGCTGCGGGCAGCGCTCGAACGCCTCATCGGCATGCAGGCGAAGGAGCCGACACAATGACCACGACTCTTGGCGAGACCGTTCCCGCCTTCACACTGGCCGACACCGACGGAGTGCAGGTGCCCCTGGGGGCCGGCGCTGCCGCCACGGTCGTCGTGTTCACCTGCAACCACTGTCCGTATGCGCTGGCGTGGCACGACCGCATACAGGCCGTCGCCCGCGACTACGCCGGGGCGGACGTGCGCCTGCTCCAGATCTCGAGCAACGACGCCGACCGGTATCCGCGCGACGCCCCGGCGGCGATGCGGGCCCGGGTGGAGGCCGGCGAGTTCGCGGGGCCCTACCTCTACGACCCGACGCAGGAGGTGGCGCGCGCATGGGAGGCGCGGGTCACCCCGGACGTCTTCGTCCTCGACGCCGACCTGCAGCTCGCCTACCGCGGTGCCCCGGACGCCGACCATCGCGACGAGTCGCAAAACGCCGTCTGGCTGCGCTCGGCGCTTGACGCGGTGCTGGCCGGCCGCGCGGTCGAGGAGCCCCTGACCGAACCGGTCGGCTGCTCCATCAAGTGGCGTTAGTCTGCGGCGATGCGATACCGGCCACTGGGTCATACGGGCGTCGAGGTGAGCAACCTGTGCCTGGGCACGATGATGTTCGGCGCCTGGGGGAACCCCGACCACGACGAGTCGATCAGGATCATCCACGCGGCGCTCGACGCCGGGGTGAACTTCGTCGACACGGCCGACGTCTACTCGAGCGGCGAGTCGGAGCAGATCGTCGGGAAGGCGCTGCGCGGCCGCCGCGACGACATCGTCCTCGCGACCAAGGTGCACGGTTCGATGGGCGACGACCGCAACCGGCAGGGCAACTCGCGCCGCTGGATCGTGCGCGAGGTGGAGGAGAGCCTGCGCCGGCTGGGCACCGACTGGATCGACCTCTACCAGATCCACCGGCCCGAGCCCGACACCGCCATCGACGAGACGCTGGGAGCGCTGACCGACCTCGTCCGCGCCGGCAAGGTGCGCTACATCGGCAGCTCCACGTTCCCGGCCCATGCCATCGTCAGCGCCCAATGGACCGCGCAGCGGCGCGGGCGCGAGCGATTCGTGTGCGAGCAGCCGCCGTACTCGATGCTGGTGCGCGGAATCGAGGCCGACGTCCTGCCCGTGTGCCGCAGTTACGGCATGGGCGTGATCTCGTGGAGCCCGCTGGCCGGCGGCTGGCTGAGCGGCCGCTACCGCAAGGGCGCGGACACCCCGAGCAGCACCCGGTCAGAGCGGCTGCCGCAGCGGTTTGACCTCACGCTGCCGGCCAACCGTGCAAAGCTGGAGGCGGCCGACGCGCTTCACGGCGTCGCCGAGAAGGCGCGGCTGAGCCTGATCGAGATGGCGCTGGCATTCGTCCTCACGCACCCCGCCGTGACGTCCGCGATCATCGGGCCGCGGACGATGGAGCAGCTCGAGAGCCAGCTCGCGGCTGCGGACATCGACCTCGAGTCCGAGGTGCTGGACCAGATCGACGCCATCGTCCCGCCCGGGACGAACCTGAACCCGGCCGACGCCGGATACACGCCGCCGAGCCTGGCCGAGCCCGCCCTGCGCCGCCGCTGACCCTCAGGCCCTCAGGGCTTCACGTTCACGTGCCGGAACTGGCTCCAGACGACAGGTGAGCCCGCGTTCGCCGTTGCGCCGACGCGCCAGAAGTACGTCCCCGGCTTGACCTGGTGGGTGATGTCGTCGCGCCCGCACCAGTTGAAGATGTGGTTTCCGGGCTTGACGTTCCGCAGCCGGATGTGCTTGACCGCCTTCGCCGACGGGGTCGTCTTGCGGGTGATGCGCAGGATGACCTTGTGGCGGACCGTCAGCACGTTGTAGGGCAGCTTCGTGCACCTGGGTGCACCCGTGCCCGAGACCGAGATGTTGGGCGGCTGTGCAGGCCCCGTCGTGACCGCAAGGGCGGTGGCCGGTGCGACCAGGAGGATGGCGGTGGCGAGGATGATCCGGTACATGTGAACCTCCGCTTTGGGGTGATGCCCGCAGTTCCTCAATGATGGTTGCATCCGGCGGGGTGTGCAAGAGTGTAGGGAGATGCGATTGGCGGTTCCTGTGGTGAAGACGATGCTGGTGGTCGTGGCGCTGCTCACGCTGGCCGGCCCGGCGGCGGCGTCGGCGGCCCCCGTGGCGGCCGTGCTGCCCGGCCAGGCCCCGTGCGGCGCGCTTGCCCTGACTCCGGCGCCGGCCACCAAGGTGCTCACGATCGTGTTCGAGAACACCGATCTCGACTCCGTCGTCGGATCTCCGCTGGCGCCGAACCTGAACGCGCTGATCGCCGGCTGCGGCCTCGCGACCGACTACCACGGCATCCAGTTTCCGAGCCTGCCCAACTACATCGCGCTGACGTCGGGCCAGGTGCCGCCCGCGATCGCCGGTGACGGAGTGACGGGGCGCGACTGCGTCCCGTCGCCGACCTGCCAGAGCACCGACCCGAGCATCTTCACGCAGATCGGCCAGCAGGCGGCCGCAGATCCGCAGGCGCCCCTGACCTGGCGCACCTACGCCGAGAGCATGCCGGCCAACTGCTCGGGCGCGAACGACGGCGACTATGCGCCGCGCCACAACCCGGCCGTCTACTACCCGGCCGACGCCGCCGCATGCGCGGTCGACGACGTGCCGTCCGGCACGCCCACCGCCGGTGCGCTCGCGTCCGACCTGGCCGCGGGGTCGCTCCCGAACTACGGCCTCTTCATCCCCAACCTCTGCAACGATGGCCACAACTCCTGCAACGGCGTCGCGCGGGTGGCCGAGGAGGACGCGACGATCGCAGCCTGGATGCCGGCGATCCTGGCCTCGCCCGACTACCAGAGCGGCCAGCTCCTGGTCGTGATCACCGCGGACACCAGCCAGTCTCCGGCCAACGGGAATCTGCTGGCCACGATCGTCGTGAGCCCCGACGTCGCGCCCGGGACGCAGGTCGCGACCGCGCTCACCCACTACTCGCTCCTGCGGCTGGACGAGGAACTGCTCGGCCTGCCCCTGCTCGCGAACGCGGCCACCGCGACCGACATGGCGGCCGCCTTCAACCTGCCTCTGCCACCGCAGTAGCGCACTCCGTCCTCCGTCACGTGGTGGGGGCGCTGCGACACCTTACGATCCTGGGATCAGCAGGCACGTACTGGAGAGGCGGGGGCGGGCGCGATGAGTCCCGCGAGGGTAAAGCAGCCGACCGAGACGGACAGCGCATCCGCGATCCGGGAGCGGGGAGCGATCGGCGCAGCACTGCTCACGATCCGGGCCGCGGCCGCGCAGGTCGTCGCATTCTTCGGCACGCTCGTGCTCGCGCATCTCCTCCTCCCGAGCGCGTTCGGCGTCGTCGCGTTCGGAACGACCGTGATCACCATCGGCAACTTCTTCGCCGACGGAGGTTTGGGTGCGGCCCTCGTCCGCAAATCGACCGACCCGACCACCGACGAGCTGCGGACGCTGCTTGCCCTGCAGCTGATTGTGGCCAGCGCGATCGCGGCCGCGCTCGTGGTCATCGGCACCCAGACCGGCACCGCCGGGGCGGTCACGGCGATCATGGCCCTGTCGCTGCCGCTGCTTGCCGTCAGGGCACCGCACGCGATCGCCCTCGAGCGAGCGCTCGAGTACCGCCCGATCGCGTCCATCGAGTTCATCGAGTCGCTGGCGTACTACGGCTGGGCGATCGTCACCGTCTGGATCGGCTTCGGCGTCTGGGGGCTGGCGTCGGCAGCGATCGTACGCGCCCTCGCCGGGTCGGTGCTGATGGCGATGGCATCACCGCTCGGCCGGATCACGCCGCGGCTGATACGGAACACGCTGCGCTCGATGCTCGCGTTCGGGCTCGGCTTCCAGGCGGTCGGGCTCGCCGCGCTGGCCCGGAACCAGGGGGTCAACCTCGTGGTCGTGGCCGCCGGTGGCGAGCAGCTGCTCGGCTTCTGGTCGCTCGCGAACCGGCTCCTGCAGGTGCCGTTCTGGCTGTTCCAGGCGTTGTGGCGGGTCTCGTACCCCACCATGGCGCGGCTCCGGGCGCTCGGCGAGGACACGCGCGGAACGATCGAGCGGCTCGCACGCGTGACCGCCCTCGCCTCGGGCGCCACACTCGCGCCGCTCGCCGCCTCGGCCCACTACCTGATCCCCGCCATGTTCGGAGCGCGCTGGACCGACGCGGCCGCGCCGCTGCCATGGGCGAGTGCGGGGCTGGTGGTGGCGGGTCCGATCTCCGTGGCCGCCGCCGGTTACCTGTACTCGGAGCGCGACGTGCGCACACCGCTCAACGCGACCATCATCAACGGCATCGTGTGGATCGCGCTGACGGTCGTCCTGATCCGGCCGATGGGCGTTGCGGGGGTCGGAGTCGCCTGGATGCTGGCCTCGTGGACGGAGGCCGCGATCTTCTCCCGGGCGCTCCACCGGCGCGCGCATGTGGCGGTCGAGCGATTCGTCTTCGTGCCGGTCGTGATCGCGTTCGCAGCCGCAATTCTGGCGTACGTCCTCCCACCGCCGGTCTCGAACCAGCTCATAAACGGAATAGCGACCGCCACGATCGCGCTGGCCGCATACCTCGCGCTCAGCTTCGTCCTCAACCGGGCGGATCTTTTAGCGACCGTTCGCCGAATGCGGTCGCTGCGATGATGCGGGCGCCGCTGTTTCTCGTCGGGTCGGAGCGGTCGGGAACGACCCTCCTGCGGCTGATGCTCGATCACCACCCGAAGATCGCGTTCGACAAGGAGTTCGACTACGCCGTCACCAGGGTGACCGATACAGGCGGGCTGCCGTCGCTTCAGGTCTACCTCGACTGGCTCGCCACGGTCCGCGGCGCCGACCATGCGATCGACCGGTCACTGAACTATCACGAGTTGGTCAGCGACTTCCTCAGCCAGAAGCAGGCGGCGTCGCGGGGCAAGCCGTATGTCGGCGCAACGGTGCACAGGAACTTCGACCGCCTGCGGTTCCTGTGGCCTGACGCGCGGTACATCCACCTCATCCGGGATCCGCGGGATGTCGCCCGCTCGGTGGTGCAGAAGGGCTGGGCCGGCAACGTCTACCAGGCTGCGGAGTTCTGGATCCAGGCCGAGAGCTGCTGGGAGTCACTCGTCCCGCATGTCGCCGACGACCGCTCCATCCAAATTCACTACGAACAACTGGTGACACAACCGCAGGCGACGCTCGCGGGGGTCTGCGCGTTCGTGGGTGTCGAGTATGCACACGAGATGCTCGATTACGCGGCCGATGCGCCCCAGTATCCACCCCCCGATCCCGCTCTGGCCAACCAGTGGAAGACCAGGCTCTCACCCGCGGACGTCGCACTGGTGGAGGTGCGCACGGGCCCGCTGATGCGGAGCCGCGGCTACCCGCCCAGCGGGTATCCGCTGCCGAGGATCGGCCCGGCAAAGCACGAACTGCTCCTGACCGCCGCCCGCCTGCGCAGGTTCCGCGGCCGCGTGGAAATGCTCGGTCCCGGACTGGTCGCGATGGACGTGGTTGGCCGCAGGGCCGGCCCGCGGAGACTTGCCGACCACGCCAAACGACGTATCAACGCCATCGAGCAGGACCTGATCGATCAGGAGGCCGCCGGCAGGCGCGCCCCGTCCGCCAACATCGAGCCGATCGAGCGGTCGGGGAATGAGTGAGCCGCGCCGGGCTACCCACGCGGTCGGCGAAGCAGCGGAAGCGCCCGGTCGCGCGTCTCGGTCATCGCCCGCCGGGTGAGCGGCCAGGCCCGCGGCCGCCAGGTGCGGAGGCTCGCGGCCTCGACGTGACCGGGTGCCGAGATCTGAATCCGCACCTCATCTCCCATCGGTGCATTCGCGACCGTCACCACGGCCGCACCGTCCTGGTCAATTCGCGTCTCGTGCGGCCTTCCGTCCACGACGAGCATCAGCGCATCGCCCGAGTGCGCGCCGAAGACACGCGGCACCTCCACCCGCAGGGTCGCGGCGGCGGGCCGGCGAACCCGCGCATCGCGGGAGTAGAGCGTCACCGTCGCGACCCCGTCGCGTTCGTGGCAGACGGCGTTCCGTTTCGTCACGGACGCAAGCGACATCCATCTCACGCCGCCGAGTTCGGCCGCCCGGGCAGCCGCGGCCCTGAAGAACTCGAGGCCGGAGCGGAGATCGGCCTGGTGGCAGTACATGACAAGCGGCTGCCCCAGCAGGGCGCGAAACACCAGGTCGTCAAGGTTCGCGGTCAGCGGATGGCGCGGGATCACGGGAAGCCCGCCGGCCGTGAGCTGCGCGGGCAGCCACCCACCGAGGCGCCAGCGGCGATGATCGGCAAACCCGTCCCACGGGAACGGCCGGGACGCGGCGAGCCCGAGGAACCCGCACCGGAAGAGGGCCGACTGCGTCTCGAAGCCGCAGCCTCCGTGCGGCGGGCACATCACCCGCTCGACGCGGATCCCGGCCCGCTCCTCGAACCGGCCCACACGAGCCACGGCTGAGCGGATCGCCGTCTCGGCACCAACCACCCCGCGAGCGCGCTCCAGCTCCCGGCGCACGTGGTCGTTGCCGTGCACGACGAGCGAGAGCTGCGCCGGCGACTCCCGAAACACCCTCACCGCCGCCCGCCCGGGTACCACCAGGTCGAGCGGGATCGTCGCGACCGCGACGTGGTAGCCGCACTCCCGAGCGTCCCTCGCCAGCTCGGGGAAGCGCACGTACCCGTATGACGAGAACCGCAGGTTCGGATCGTCGATGACGAAACAGGCAGGAAGGACGGGCGGCGCTTCGGAGCCGGCGGAGGCGATCCGCTTCAGGAAGTGCACGATCGGGAGCAGCGACCAGAACCGGCCCGCTGTCAGGCGGTCACGCAGGAACTCGCGCTCGCCGAGCTCCGCCGGGAGCGCGCTTGCCGTCTCGGTCGCCCCGTCGCCAGCCTGCGTCCAGATCGGCTTGCCCGCCGAGACGGCGAGGACGCGCCCGCCCTTCTCGAGTGCCACCGGCGCCGGCGCGCGGCCATCGTTCTCGGTCAGCCGCTGGCCGTGCAAGGCACGCTCGAGCCCCGGACCCCGCGACAGCTCCACCGTGAAGGACGATCCCCGCCGCTCCTCCGGCGCCGGCCCCCGCAGCACCAGGCAGGGGACGCGAAGCCTGTTCGGCCGATCCCCTCCGGGGAAGACGATCGCGGCGGCCGCCGAGTCGATCTCACCGTCGCTCGACCCGGCGAACCTCACTCGGTGGGCCTCCTCCAGCGCTCGCCAAAGCTCGCGGTGCCGGACGCGCGCAGAGCCGGGGATGATCGCGACGGTCCGGACCGGAGGGCCTGCCACGCGTTCAGGATATCCTCACGTATCCGACGAACGCTGTCCGTGGAGGTCGCGTTGCTGGGCGAGATCGACTGGGGACGTAGCGGGCTCCGGGCACGGATCGCAGCCGCGTCGGAGCCGCCCTGGACGCTGCCCTGGCTGATCGCGACGATCGCCGCAGCCGCGGCGTTCGGCGCGATGGTCGGGAAGGGCGAGGAGAAGCTCGCAATCGTGCCCGTGGCCGGCCTGCTGGCCGTGTTCTTCTCCCGGCTGCCCGCTGCGGGATACGTCGCGATCCTGTGGAGCGTGGGGACGGCGGTCGACATGCTTGCGCTCCCGCAGGTCGGGATCTCCTCGCTGCGCTTCGAGCCGGCCGAGGTGCTGCTCTGGATCGCCCTGGGTTCCCTCGTATTCATGCCTGCGGACGTCCGGAGGGTGGTGACGAGTCTCTTGACGAAGCGCGAGAGCCTCATGGCGGCGCTGTTCCTGGCCGCGGTCATCGCCGGGGTGGCGGTGGGGGTCGAGAACGGCGCGAGCCTGCACACCGCCGCGCTCGACATGCGCCTGATGCTGTTCTACGCCGCCTTCTGGCCGGCGCTCGCGGCGTTCTCGCGCGGCCGCGATCTCGTGTTCAAGCTGGTCTCGGCAGGAGTCATCCTGGTCGTCGCCCTCATGATCCTCCAGGTGATCGTCGGGCCTGGGACACGCTTCTTCCTGATCGCGTCGTCGGACGTCACGTCGTCCCTCACGCCGGACACGAACGGGTTCCTGCGGGTGCGCCCGCCGGGCCTTACCACGGTCTACATCGTCGCCGGCTTCGCCTTCGCCCGGGTGCTCTGGGGGCCCGCGCGAGGCCGGATGCTGGGGTGGGCGATGGTCGCGGTGACCATGACCGGGGTGATCCTGAGCCTCAACCGCAACATGCTGCTCGGGCTGGCGCTCGGCCTCTGTGCCGCAGCCCTCGTCACACCGCAGCGGCATCGCTTCGTCGTCATGGCCGCGTCACTCGTGCTGGTGGTGTCGGGGTTCGTCCTGATTGCGCAGGGATCCACCGTCGAGTCGAGCGCAATCGTGTCGCGCATCTCGAGCATCACGAACTACTCGCAGCTGCAGACGCAGACGCTCAACGACCGCTACTACGAGAACCACATCGCGATCGCGCGCATCCGCGCGCACCCCATCGGCGGACTCGGCTGGGGCCCGAATTACGGCGCCCTGCTGTTGACGTCGGATGATGGGTTTCTCGTCACCCAGCCCCGGCCCTTCGTGCAGGAGCAGTACCTGTGGATCTGGCTGCGCGCGGGTTTCGTCGGCCTCCTCGCGCTGATCGCCATGCTCGTTCTCGGCATCTGGAACGGGGCGCGCTGGTGCCGGGCGAGACACGGCAGCGATGACGCCTGGCTGGGGGCGGGGGTGATCGTGGCGGTCGTCGCGGTGGCGGCCAGCTCGAACGTCGCGATCTACCTGACACCGCCCGATTCGACCGTGCCTCTGGTCGGCGTGCTCGCGCTGGCGGCAATCATGCGGCGCGAGCTCGCCCGCCGGTGAGCGACGGCGGGGCGAGACTCGACGTCGTCGTGATCAATTTTCACAGCGCGCCGCTGATCGGGAGGGCGCTCGCGGTCGCCCGTGAGTTTGCGGGCGCCGAGACGCACGTGATCGTGGTCGACAACTCACCCGGCGACGGGGCGGCGGAGATCGTGCGCTCGGCCGACCCGGCCGCGACGGTGATCCGAAATCCGGTCAACCGCGGTTACGCGGCCGCCGTCAACCAGGCCGTTGCGGTCGCCGGTGCCGACGTCGTGCTGCTGATGAACCCCGATGTGCAGGACATCGCCGGGAGCTATGCGGACGTCGCCGGTGTATTCCGCGATTCCCGCGTCGCCGCGGTCGTCACGCGCCTGCTGAATCCCGACGGAACGACGCAGCCCAACTGCATCACCGCACCCCGGCCGTTCGACATGATCTCCGAGGACGTCGCCCTCACGGAGCGGTTCCCGAACTGGCAGCGACCGCGCCGGTACCGGATGCTCGATTGGGACCAGCGCGATTCCCGCCGCGTCGATGCCGCGACCGGTGCGTGCCTCTTCCTGCGCCGCGCCGCGCTCGCCGACGTCGGTCCGTTCGATGAGCGGTTCTTCGTCTATTACGAGGAGACCGACTGGCTGATCCGGGCGAAGCGGCGCGGCTGGCAGACCGTGTTCCTGCCCACCGTGGAGGCGACGCACGCGTCGGCCGGCAGCTCGCCGGACGTTCGCTCACGACCGTCGCTGCTGCTCCTGGAGAGCCAGCATCGCTACGCCCGGAAGCACTTCGGGCCGGTCACGGCGGCGCTCCTGCGAACCGCGCTCGTCGGGATCGACAGCGCCCGCCTCGCCCGCCACGCGCTCGCGGGGAGCCCCACCCGCCGCGCCGAGGCCCTCGGTCGCATCCGCGTCCATCTCACGCTGCGCGCCCCACGGCCGTCGTGAGCGCCCTCGACGTCTCCCACACACGATCGCTCGAGGGCGTGAGCGCCGCCGACTGGCGCGGCCTCGCACTGCGGGCCGGGCATGTGTTCGCGACGCGCGAGTGGCTGCTCACCTGGTGGCGCCACTACGGCAAGGCGGGCCGGCCGCTGATCGGGCTCGCCCGGCGGGGCGGCGAGCCGACCGCCATCGTGCCGCTGTACGTGTGGTGGCAGCACGGCCTGCCCGTCCTGCGCTTCGCCGGGCACGGGCCCAGCGACCAACTCGGCCCGGTCTGCGCGCCGCTCACCGATGCGGACGCCGCGACCGCCGTTGCGGCCACGATCGACGCCATCCCGCTGCGGCGCTTCGTGCTGATCGCCGAGCACCTCGCCGGCGACCAGGGCTTCGCCGCGCTCACCGGCGCCCGTCCGCTCTACCACGAGTCCAGCCCGGTGCTGCGCCTCGGCCACGGCTCGTGGGACGAGTTCCTGCAGGCGCGCGGCCGCAACTTCCGCCAGCAGGCACGCCGCTTCCCGCGCAAGCTCGGCGAGTTCGGAACTGTGTCGTACCGCCTCGCCGCCGACCCCGACCGCCTCCAGCGCGATATGGACACCCTGTTCCGGCTGCACGGGGAGCGGTGGGCGGGCGCCGAGACGGCATTCCTCAAAGCCGCGCCGTTTCACCGCGAATTCGCCGCGCAGGCCCTGCGGGAGGGGTGGCTGCGGCTGCGGTTCCTCGAGATCGACGGGCGTCCCGTCGCCGCGCTCTACGGCTTCCGGTTCGCCGGCGCCGAGTCGGCCTACCAGGCCGGGCGCGACCCGGCGCTCGGAAACCAGCCGGCGGGCTTCGTCCTGCTCGCCCACGCGGTGCAGGAGGCGCTGGCGGACGGGATGCGTGAGTTCCGTCTGCTGCGTGGCGGCGCTGCGTACAAGGAGCGGTTCGCGACCGACGATCCCGGCCTCGAGACCGCCGGCCTGGCGCGCGGCGCCTCGGCTCAGGCGCTGCTCACCGCGGCCCTTCACGCGCGCGGCCACTCGCTCGGCCTGCGCCGGATCCTCGATCGCCTCTAGCGGGGTTGCCGGCCACGATCGCGCCGGCGGGCACGTCGCGGGTGACCACCGCTCCGGCCCCCACCAGCGCGTCGGCGCCGATCCGCACGCCGGCCAGAATGACGGCGCCGGAGCCGATCGCCGCGCCGTGCTCGACGGTCGTTACCTCCATATGCCAGTCCGCCTCCGACTTGAGCTCGCCCGTCACGGTCGCCGCACGCGGGAAGCGATCGTTGATGAACATCACGCCGTGACCGACGAACACCTCATCCTCGATCCGGATCCCGTCGCACACGAACGTATGGCTCTGGATCTTGCAGCGGCTGCCGATCACCGCGCCACGCTGAATCTCGACGAACGGCCCGATCCGGGTGTCGTCGCCGATCCGGCAGCCGTAGAGGTTCGTGAACGAGTGTACGAACACGTTCTCGCCGAACTCCACCTCGGAGATCAACCGGTGGGGGGCGTCGTTGGCCGGGTCAGACGCCACGGTCGAAGAACTCCCGGACAGAATCGGTCAGCCATGTCATCTGACGCTCGGAGATGCCGGGGAAGAGCGGCAGCGAGACCAGCTCCGCCGCCAGGCTCTCGGCAACCGGGAACTCACCCCTGCGGTGGTTGAGCGCCGCGTAGGCGGGCGACAGATGGGGAGGCTGCGGGTAATGCCGGCCCGTGCCGATGCCGCGCTCGCTCAGAAACGCGCTGAGCGCGTCGGCATGCGCTGTGCGGATCGGATACAGGTGCCAGACGGGCCGGCTGCCGGCGGGCACCGGCAGGCAGCGGATGTCGCCGACATGCTCGAGCGTGGCCGTGTAGAAATGGGCCGTCTCGCGCCGCTTTTGGTTCCACTCATCAAGCAGCGGCAGCTTTCGCAGGAGCACCGCCGCCTGGAGCGTGTCCAGGCGCGCGGTGTAGCCGATGCGCTCGCCGGTGCACCGGTCACGCTCGCCGTGCTGCCTGAGCGAGCGGGCCGATTCCGCCAGCCCGGGGTCATCCGTGACGAGCGCGCCGGCGTCCCCCATCGCACCGAGGTTCTTGGTGGGGTAGAAGCTGAATGCGGCCGCATCGGCCAGCTGCCCTGGGTGGAGGCCGTCCCGAGTGGCGCCGTGGGCCTGGCACGCGTCCTCGATCAGCCGCACGCCGTGGCGCGCAGCCAACTCCGCCAGGCGGCGCATGTCGGCCATCTGCCCGAACAGGTGCACCGGCAGGACGCAGCGGGTGCGCGGGCTGATGGCCGCCTCGGCCGCGCCGGGATCGAGGTTGTAGTCACGCTCGCTCACGTCGGCCACAACCGGCACGGCGCCCGCCTGGCTCACCGCCTCGAATGTGGCGATGAAGGTCTGCGCGGGGACGATCACCTCGTCGCCCGGCTCGACACCGGCTGCGATCACCGCCAGCCGCAACCCGTCCAGCCCGCTGGCCACCCCGACGCACTCGCGCGCCCCGCAATGGTCGGCGAACGCGCGCTCGAACCGGCCCACGTGCGGACCGTTTGTGAACTCCCCGGTGGCGATGATCGCCGCGACGTCGGCCAGCACGTCGCGCTCGACCGCCGCGTTGACGTGCGAGAGATCCACAAACGGGAGTGTCCGGAACCGGGTTTGAGTCATCGCGAGGCTGCCAGAGAGCCTATCGCGGCGGGCCGGCCGGGAAGGGTAAGCGCGCTGGTATCGTGGGCGCCGATGCGCATCCTGGTCGTTTGTGACTTCCTGTTCAAGTATGGAGCGCAACAGGCGCGATCGTTAGTACATGCCGGCCAGGACGTTGCAATACTGTGTCGCTCGCACGCCCTCGAGTTCGGGGGCTCGGCGGCGGAGCGAGACGACCTCCTCGAGAGCCTGCGGCGAGACGGGATCCGGATGCTGGTCCTGCCGGGCCGGGTGCGGTCGGCATCCGCCGTTCCCGCGATGCTCAAGATCCGTAAGGAGCTGCGCCGGTGGCGGCCGGAGATCGTTCACGTGCACGAGAACCACGACCCCCGTCTGCTGGCGCTGACGGCGGGATACCGAACGGTTCTGACGGTGCACGACCCGTTGGGCCATCCGGGCGCCCCAGCCCTCACGCGCAGCGAGAACTGGGCCTTCCGGCGCTGGTTCCGCCGTGCCGACCGGTTTGTGGTGCACGGGCAGGCGCTTGTCGGCGAACTCGCGCCGATCGTCGGCCAGGCCAGAATCGTCGTGATCCCGCACGGGACGACGGCCCGATCCGAGCCCCTGGAGCGACCCCCTTCGCCGAGCGTCCTGCTCTTCGGCCGGCTCGAGCAGTACAAGGGCGTCGAGGTGCTCGTCACGGCGATGCGCCTCGTGTGGCAGCGGCGCCCCAACGTGAGGCTGGTGGTGGCCGGGGCGGGTCAGGCGGCGGCGCTCGTCCCGCCGGACCCGCGCATCACGCTGATCCCGAGGTACATCTCCGAGGCGGAGATCGACTCGCTGCTCGCGAGTGCATCGCTCGTCGCGCTGCCCTATACGCAGGCGAGCCAAAGTGGCGTCGGCATGCTCGCAATTGCGGCCGGCGTCCCCGTGGTGGTGAGCGATCTCGGCGCGCTCCCAGAGCTCACTCACGACCGGTCGTTTGTCTCCGAGCCGGGAGATCCCCGGGCGCTGGCCGAGACCATCATCCGCCACCTCGACGATGGAGCGGACGTGAGAATGGCCGTTCTGCGGCACGCGCAAGCGCACTTCTCGTGGGAGCATTCCGCGGCGCTCAGCACCGCGCTCTACCGTGAGCTGATCACGCCGAACGGCTCATGACCTGACCAGCACGACGCCGGTCGTCGGCTTGAGTGTGACGCTTCTCACGCTCCCCAGTCCCGAACCTCGATACGTTGCGCCGAGGTGAACGGTGCGCCCGCCGCGCGCATGCGGATTCACCAAAACGACACCGTTCGTAAAGTCACGCCGGTAGACGCCGTTACGCAACACCCGGTATCTGCCCAGCGGCCTGCCGAGCTCCGTCGTTGCGGTGTACTCGTGCCACCACCGCTGGTGTGTATAGCCGATCGAGGCCGAGTACAGATTCTCACCGCCGGCGGCCAAGAGCATGGTCGAAAGCCCGTAGCGCGCGCCGCTCCGGGTGGGGGTCACGGCGTGGTCGAGGCTGATCTTCCCGTTCGCCTCCGACCACAGCGCGTGCCCGAACTTCGCCGGCCACTGGCCGTTCCTGAGGGAGTCGCGCCCCGTGCCGCCGTTCGTGAACGACTCCTCCATCGCGCCGTCGATCGGCCCGTTCCACCTCTTCCAGAGGCCACGGGTGATCGTCGAGCCCCCGATGTTCGCGACCACGAGCAGGCCGGCCGCGTGCAGCTGCGGCGCGACGTGTGTGAGGAACGAGTACACGGCCCCCTGCCATCTGGCGGTCGTCGGGTAGGCGACACACGCGGCCGAACCGCCCGAGATGACCCAGCGCAGAGAGGCATTCGCATCGTCCAGGAACACGCCGTCGAAGCCTTCGGCCTTGGCCTGTGCGATCACACGGGTGGCGCCGGCGTCCTGATAGGCCGTGTTCGCCACATCCATCACACGCGAGGTCGGGTAGTGCTTGAAAACGAGCCTCTTCCCGTTCCTGCGCGTCAGGAACCAGTCGGGGTGCGCACGGGCGTCGGTGAATCCGGCCCAGTCCGAGCGCCCCGTGGGATCCCGGGGGTCAGAGCTCATCATGTCCACGTACATCAGCACCTTCAGACCCGGGTTGCGCGCCTTGAGCCGCGGGATCAGCGCGGACTCGAACGACTGCAGCACCATGACCCGGTAGCGGGCGCCCTCCCTGCCCGGCGTCAGCGTTGGGCCGCCGTACACGTTGCGGAAGAACGGGGCACCGACCGGCGGGAGCGGCACGGACGCCGTCCGTGCCGCGGCCGGATGGCTCGCGTCGACGCCCGGCGTATCGCCGGAGGAGGGACCGACCAGCCACATCGCCCCCGCCACGACCGCGAGGGCAACACAGGCAAGGACGCGTCCATTGCGGAGCCCGAAACGGGCGATGTGTGATGGACCCATGTGCCTCTCGGGTGTCGCCCGGCTGCCGTCGGCACCAGGCCTCCCCGGGAGGCCAAGGTTAGCAGAAGGGTCTCCGGCGTCCGTGTTGCCAGGGTCACGGATCGGGGCTACGCTGAACGCGCATAATGGGGTGCGTCGATCCCTCACCGGATCGAAGTCACGCTGGCACAAGGGGGCACGCGTTGAGCACGACACGGGTTGTCAACATCGACGCGACCGCATTCGCGGATGCGTTCGCGCGCCGGTCGATCGCGGTACACCACGACCTGGTCGATCATCCGCTTTTCACCACCGATGCCATTGCGGAACTCGCCGACCGACTGCCGCCCGATTCCGTGCGCCGCGAGCAGGGCAACCTGCCCCTCGCGAACTCCGGGTTCGGGTATGTCGAGGTCGGACAGGGCCCGCCGTCGGAGTCGATCCGCGACGTCGAGCGCACCGGCGTCAGGATCACGCTGCGCGACATCCAGCAGGTGCCGGAGTACGCGGAGCTGATCAACGACTGCCTCGATGAGGTCGAGGAGCTCGTCGAGGACCGCGAGGGCGGCATGACCCGCCGCGCCGGATACCTGTTCATCTCCTGCCCGGCCTCGACCACGCCGATGCACTTCGACGTCGAGCACAGCTTTCTGCTCCAGGTCAAGGGCAAGAAGCACGTGAGCGTCGCGTCCTTCGACGACGACCCGATCGCGCGCCACCGCGAGCTCGACCGCTACATCGACGGCGAGGAGTGCGACTTCCAGACGATGCAGGCAAAGGCCGTGACAACCGTGATGGGGCCGGGGGTCGGCGTGTACCTGCCGTCCTACGTGCCTCATTGGGTGGAGACCGAGGCGGGCGTCTCGGTGTCATTCTCGATTCCGTTTTTCACCGCGTACACGGAGCGGGCCGAGGGCGTGTCACGGATCAACCGGCGGCTGCGCCAGTTCCACCTCTCTCCCCGCCCACTGGGCACGTCGGAGCCGGTCGACAAGACCAAGGCCGCCGTGTTCCGGTCTTTGCAGAAGCTCCGGGGTGGAGCCGCCTAGCCTCGACGCCCGGCATGCAGGCGGGAGGCGTGGCGATACCCGTCGCAGCATTCGTAGCGTGAGTCGAATGTGTATGTGTGCGTCGCGTCGATGCCCGGCATCCAGTCCGGCTCGATCCGGGCGACGGGCGTCTCGCGATAGTCCTCCGGCGAGAGCGCGTCCACCCGGTTCAGCACGACGGCCTCGCCGTAGCGGCGCGAGCAGTCCTGACCGGGCCGGTAGAGGACGCCGTCGCGCCTGAACAGCCGCCCGGCAGGCCTGGCGGTGGCCGGGTCGGTCACGATCGGGTTGCGCGGATGAGGACTGAAGTCCCCGTCCAGCGAGTCCGCCCAGTGCAGCCGCAGCTCCCCCGGGTCACCATGGCCCTCGACGACGTGTGCGAACAGCCACAGCCGGCCCTCCTCGACGTGGAGCGTGGCGTCGACGGCCGTGAGCCCGTCCAGCAGGACCCGGTCGAGCCGCCATTCGTCGGGGAACGCCACGGCCCGGTGGAGCTCCACCCGGCCCGCCTCGCCGGTCTCCGGGAGCATGTACACGACACCTTCGTGCTCGAACACGAACGGGTAGGAGAGGTGGTGGTCGCGCTCGAGCACCGTGCGCGGCTCCGACCAGGTGCCGTCCGGCTCGGGCTCGCAGACCGAGATCACCGCCCGGCCGGCCGCCTGGGAATAGTCCTCGACGAACAGGTGATGACGTCCGCCGACCGCGATCGGGAACGGATCGGCCAGGTAGCGCCCGGGCGGGTTCGGAAGCGCGGTCAGGGGCCCGCGGACGCGCCCGTCGGCGCTGCGCTCACGCACCGCTACGAACCACTCGCCCCTGCGCCAGGCCGTGCGGCTTCTGGCGGCCAGTCCCCGCACCGCGGTGCGAGCGGCGTGGGTGACGATGACCGCCGTCGGCGGCGGGCGCTGCTCGCCGACGGCGTCGTCGCCGGGCGGGAGGGAACCGTGGTCGCGGGCGAGCGACCGCAGGCTCCGCAGCACGAGGTGGGCCGCAGCCCACGCCGCCGCATTGCGGCTCCTGGTCACCGACAACCGGTCGACGGGGGCCGCGCAGCGTGCGAGCACCCGGGCGCGGCCGGGTTGCACGATCACGAGCGCGGTGGCGCTCTGCGCGCGGCGCCCGCGCACGTCCCAGAAGCGGTCGGGCGCGGCGCCCGGTTCGCCGTCGTCCATCGGCACGATCGCCCACACGCCGTACCGGGGAGGCGGCCCGCTCCAGGCAGCCGAGCGGGCAGCGGGCAGGAACGACAGGACGACGTCGAGCAGGCCGTCGCCGGCGGCCACCGTGCGGCCCGCGGCGAGGGGCGCCAGGTCGGCGTCGCCCAGTCCGTCCGCCGCTCCGAACGCCCTGCGGTCGAGCCACTCGTACGCCCGGTAGGCAGCCGGGCGGGCGACCTTCTCGGACGCGGGCGCGAGCTCAACGGCCACGAGCTCATATGCGTCCTCCGAGTCGATCCGCTCCACCGTCGAGGCGACCCACTCCGACACGGTCAGCGAGGCGACGATCACCGCCACCCGCAACGGCGCGGTGTCGGGTTCAAGCGGCATTGTGCGACCCGAACAGCCGGTCATAGCCCGCCACGAGCCGGGGGCCCCCGGCACGCTCCCAGCTGATCCGCTGGGCGAATCGCCTCCGGGCCGCAGCTCCGATCGTACGCCGGCGCTCGGGAGCGTCCAGCAGAGCGGCGACGGCGGCGGCCAGTCCCTCGGCCGTCATGTCGGCAGCGTACGCGATCGTGTCTCCCGCCAGCGCCTCGGTCTGCGGAAGCCGGTGCGCGACGATCGGCGCGCCGGCCGACATGTACTCGATGATCTTCACGAACGTTGCGAGCCGATTGAACTCGGAATCGACCTCGGGCGCAACGCACACGTCCGCCGTGCGTACGAGCGCCGCGACCCGATCGCGATCCCTCACGAACCCGAGCCATTCGAAGCTCCCTTCGACGCCACGGTCGCGGGCCAGCCGTTTGACGGCCGCAAGTGCAGATCCGGAGCCGGCGACGACGACCCGGAGCGTCCGGCGTGGCGCCAGAACGGCGACCGCTTCCACCAGCCGGTCGACGTTGTCCTGCTCGCTGATGGTGCCGATGTACGCCAGCAGGTGCTCCGCGCCCGCCCGCCAGCGTGGATCGGGTGACACGTCCGGCAACGACCATCCGTTCATCACCACCTCGGAGTCGCTCCGCAGCAATCCCTCGCGCACGGCCCGAGAGTGGTATTCGTCGTTGGCGAACACGACGAGGCCTGCGGTCGAGAAGCTCAGCCGCTCGATCCTCCGCGCCGTGGCCATCAGCGGCCGCGCGAACGCCGTCCCGGGAAACTTCTCGGCCAGAAGGACGGGCGCCGCGTCGTGCTGGTCGTAGACGAACCGCGGGGTGAAACCCTGTGACGGCCGCAGCACACGGCCGGCGAAGAAGAAGTTGTCAGGCGGGTTGCCCGCGTGCACCGCCGCCACCGGCCGCCGGGTGCTCGCCCGGCGCAGAGCCAGCACGGCCCGCGCCATCGCCTGGCTCTGCTCGCGCACCTGGCCCACCACGCCCGCACCGTCGGCCGGTTGCGCGAAGAGCTCGAGCGCGACGTCCGGTGCGGTGATCTCGCGGACGTGCGCCGGCGAGCGACAGCCGCCGACCAGCGTGACCGCGTACCCGGCGGCGGCCAGGGTCTCGGCCTCCCGCCGCGGCCGCAGGTCGAGCTCGAGCATCGCATTTTGGCTCACGATCACGACGTGCGGGGGCTTCACCGCGCCGCCGCCCTGTCAAGTGCGCCCAGGAGCTCGGCGTATCGCCGCGTCATGGCCTCGATCGAGAACACGCGCTGCTGGCGCGCCCGGCCCGCCCGGCCCAGCCTCACGGCGCGGGCCGGGTCGCGGGCCAAGCCAACCAGGGCGGCCGCCATGTCGGACGGTCGGTCGAAGGCGATCAGAATCCCGGTCTCGCCGTCGGCGACCAGCTCGGGCACCCCGCCCACACGGGTCGCGATCACCGGCCGCGCCACCGACATGGCCTCCAGCACCGACATCGGCAACGCCTCGACCGCGCTGGTCAGGCACACGACATCCGCGGCGTGCATGATGTCCACCGGATCAGTGCGGAATCCGGCCATGCGCACCGCGCCCCCCGAACGCCCGGCCGCCCGCGCCACCAGTTCGGCGTCCGGTCCGTGGCCCACCACGAGGCCGCGGACGGCCGGCTCGGCGGCGTGCGCGGCGGCCACCTGCTCCACGAATACCGTCGCTTGTTTCTCGGGCCGCAGGGCCGCCACGAGCACCGCCAGGAACGCGCCGGGGGGCACGCCGAGCTCGGCGCGAAGCTGCGTACGGTCGCGTACGGGCGGGTCGTCCGCCACGCCGTTTGGGATGACCCGGATCGCCCCCGGCGGGTAGCCGTCGCGCACCAGGTGGTCTCGCTGGGTTGCGGCCACCGCGACGACCGCCGTGACCCGTGGCCGCATCGGCAAAAGCAACAGCCGCTGATGCCGGCGGTAGGGCCGCACGCCGAGAGGATCGGGGCCGAGGTGCTCGGTGGCGACGTGGGCTGCCCCCTGCCTCCGGGCGACGACGCCGGCCACCAGGTGCGCGCTCACGTCGCGGCTCACGACGACGGATGCGCGCGGCCCGGCCAGCCGCATGACCCGGGCGAGGCCGAACGGGTCGGCGCGGTGCCGCAGGCCTGCGCATGCGATCGGAACGCCGCGCCCGCGGACCTCGTCGAAGAACGGGCCGCGGCCGTCGAGCGTGACGACGCTCACGTCAAAGCCCTGTTCGTGCAGGCCGGGGACAAGGCTCGCCCACTGCCGCTCGGCGCCGCCCGCCTCGAGGTTGGGGCACACGAACACGACCCTCGGCGCGCGCTCGCCGGTCATCCCGCAACCGGCCCCGAAAGCACGCGGCGGTAGACCCGAAGCACCTGTTCCGCGATCGGTTCGCGGCCGTAGGCCTCCATGGCCCGGCGCAGACTGGGGTCGCGGCCCGCGCGCAGCGCTCCCTGGACGGCCTCGGCGAGGGCATCGGGATTGCGGGGCGTCACGGCGCAGCCCGGCAGACCGCGGACCACCGCCGCGACGTCGCCGACCGCGACCGAGACGACCGGGGTCTGGGTTGCCAGCGACTCCTTCACGACCACCGGGGCGCCTTCCCAGAGCGACGTCATCACGGTCACGTCGGCGGCGGCCATCGCCAGCGCGACGTGGGTGCGGGGCAAACCGTCGAGGCTGGCGGCATGAACGCCCGGCACGCTCCGCCGCAGCCGGTCGACGGTCGCGTCGAACACGTCGACGCGCTTGTTCGCGAGCTTCGAGCGGTCGCCGCGACTGGCGGGAAAGAGGATGCAGCACGCGCGTTGCGGCCATCCCAGCGTCCGGCGAGCGTCGGCCTGGGCGATGGGGGCGAACGCCTCCAGATCGACGGCGCAGGGGATCACGGGCGCGTCCCGGACGCCGAGGTTCGCGGCGACCACCGGGGCAACGGCGATCGGGTGCGTCCGCCGCGCGACCAGCCACGAGATCCTCCGCTGCCACGGCTCCCAGGCGTCGCTGCCGTGAAACGTGGTGACGACCGGCGTTCGCAGCTGCCCCGCAGCGATCGCCCCGGAGAGGCCGTAGTGCGCGTGCACGATGTCATACCGGTCTCGCCGCAACGCCCGTCGCAGCCGTCGCGCCGTCGTCAGATACCGGCTCTTCCGGAAGCGGGCGTCGAAGGCGAGCACCGTCACGTCCACACCCAGCCGGCGCAGGTCCTCCACCTGATCCTTCACGAAGCAGCCGAAGTGCGGCTCCGCCGTCGTGGGGTACATGTTGGTCAGGACGAGGACGCGAACATGGCCCACGCGCCCGTTCGGTTCGCTCACCGTTCCAGGACGCCCGCGTCTCGGTTGTGCACCAGCGAGCGCTCCGCCGCCTCGATCATGTGGACGACATCGAGCCCGAGCTGCGCCGACGAGCGCGGCGTGGAGCCCGAGCGGATGGCGCGGCAGAAGTCCTCCATCTGGAGCGCGATCGGCTCGCCGAGATCGAGCCGTGGCGAGACGATGTCGCCGGTGCGGTAGTTGAGGTACTCGCCGAACGACTGGGGATCGCGCGGCATCACGCTCGAGTCGTAGATCCGCACCGGTTCGGTGCTGCAGTCGTCGTAGACCACCATCTTCTTCGAGCCCACGACGGTGGTCCGGCGCAGTTTGCTCGGCGCGAGCCAAGCGAGCTCGATGTGGGCGATGGCGCCGGAGCCGAACTCGCAGTTGATGAACGCCACGTCCTCCTGGCCGTCCACAATGCACGCCCGCCCCATGCTCACCATCCGGGTGGGCCGCTCGCCCAGCCAGTACATGAGGATCGAGAAGTCGTGCGGACCGAGGTCCCAGATCACGCTCACGTCCGACTGGTGGATGCCCAGGTTCACTCGGGACATCGAGATGAAGTAGATACTCCCGAGCTCCCCGGAGTGGATCAGCTCGCGGATGCGGTTGACCGGTGCGCTGTACAGGAACGTGTGCCCGGGCATCAGCACCAGGTCGCGCTCCTGCGCCGTGCGGATCAGGTCACGGGCCTCCCGCGACGAGGGCGCAAGCGGCTTCTCGACGAACACGTGCTTGCCGGCTTCGAGGGCGCGCATCGCCAGCGTGTAGTGGGTCGACACCGGGGTGACCACCGCAATCGCATCCACGCGGTCGTCGTCGAGCACCTCGTCGAACTCGCGCGTCTGGCGGACGGCGGGGAACCGGCGTCCGAGCGTCTCGAGCACGTTGGGGCGCAGGTCGCACATCCAGACCGCCTCGGCCATGGGCAGCTCGCTCAGGTTGCGGACCAGATTTGGCCCCCAGTAGCCGAGACCGACGACGCCGACGTTCACCGGCGCCTCGTCCCCGTCCACCGCGACGGCGTCCAGTGCGAGGCCGGCATGGGTCGAGGCGCTCACACCGTCGCCTTTCGCTGTCGCAGCACCTCGACCGGCGTGCGCAGCATCAGTGACAGATCAAGGCCAAGCGACCAGTTGCGAACGTAGACGACGTCCATCTCGAGCGCCTCGGCGAAGCTGGCGTGCGCGCGCGCGGTCACCTGCCAGAGACCCGTGATCCCGGCCGGCGTCAGAAAGCGCTCGTAGTGGTGCGGCGCGAAGTGCTCGATCTCGTACGCCAGGCACGGACGCGGGCCGACGAGCGACATCTTGCCGCACACCACGTTGATGAGCTGCGGCAGCTCGTCGAGACTCGTCTTGCGGAGCCAGCGCCCCGTCGGGGTGATGACGTCTTCGCGGTCGAGCTTGTACAGCTCGCCCACGCCGGCGACGGACTCCCCGTGCATCGTCCGCTCGACGTAGTCGCGGTGCAACGACTGATCCGCATCCGTCTGCATGGTGCGGAACTTGAGCATCGTGAATTCCTGCATGTTCGCCCCGAGCCGAGTCTGGCGGTAGAAGACCGGCCCCGGCGTCTCACGCGGGATCCTCCAGGCTGCCCACAGGAAGACAGGCGCCGTGGCCACCAGTGCGGCGCAGGCTCCGGCGACGTCGACCGCCCGCTTCACCCGCAAGGAGGCGGTCGAGCGGGTGTGAGGCGAAATGCTCACCAGCGGGATTCCCTCGACGTCCGGCAGACCTGCATCCGGACCGATGATCTCGAACATGCGCGGCACCACATCGACGTGCACGTTCAGCCCGGCGAGGGGGCGCACCTGCGGCAGGAGGTCGTAGTCGGTGCGTTGCGAGAAGGCCACGATCACGCGGTCGATGGCGTACTCGCGCACGATCAGAGCCAGATCGTCGACCCGGCCGAGGATCGGGACCGGATCGATGTCCCGCCGCCACCGCTTCGGCGGTGTGTCCACGAACCCGACGAGGTTGATGCCGTACTCCGGATGATTCCCGAGCTTTCTCGCGACGAGCTGGCCGACCTCACCGGCGCCGACGATGACGACGTTCTGGAGGTAGGCGCGGCGACGGCGCGCGAGGGCTCGGGCGGACGCCCGCCCCAGCATCATGAACGTCACGGCCAGCGCCGCGAACACCACCAGCCGAGCGGTCGCGGGCTGGTCCACCCGGGTCAGCCAGGCGATTGCGAGCAGCGCCCACGCGCCCACCACGATCAGGCGCCCCACCGTCACCCACTCACCGGCAAAGCCGCCGGTGGCGCGGCGTTCGTCGAGCTTGTAGAGGCCCAGGACGCGGGCACCCACAAGCCAAATGGGCAGCGTCGCCACGAACAGTGCTACCCCCTCCACGTGCAACCTCGACCGCCCGTGCATGCCCGACGCGACCACGACCGCGATGACGTAGGCCGCCGCCAGCGACGCGATGTCGCTCACGACGAGGTAGCGCCCGAGCGTACCGTCGCGGGCCCTCGCCGCCGGCGCGGGCGGCCGCGCCGGTGCAGGCGGCGCCGCACGGGGAGGCGCACCCCGCGGCGGTGTGGCGGCGAGCTCGTCAGACATTTGCCGTCTCTCTGGGAACCGCGCCGTTGCGGTAGCCGTACCCGGCGCCGGCGCTGCTGCCCGTGGCGATGAAGCCGAGCTTCACCGCGGGGCACGCCTCGAGTACCCGGCGGGTCTCGGCCAGGCTCGCCTTGCGCACCTGGTTCAGACCCGCGACCAAAATCAACCCGTCGGCGTGGGTCGCGATCGCCATGGCGTCACCGACCATCAGCATCGGCGGGGTGTCGATCAGGAGCACGTCGCACCGCGCGGCGAGCGCCGCCACCGTGTCGGTGACGAAACGCGACGACAGGAACTCGCCCGGGTCGGGCGGCAGCAGGCCCACCCTCAGCACCTCGAGCAGCCCCGACCCCGCGAGCGGAAGGTCGGGGTGCACCGCGACGACGCTCAGCGCGTCGCCCAGCTCGGCGTCGCCGACCGCAACGCTCGTCAGCCCGGGCTGCCCGTCGAGGTCGAAGAAGCGGTCGATGCCGGGGTGGCGGACGTCCAGGTCGAGCAGGATGACGTGACGGCCCGACCGGGCCATGGTCACCGCCAGATTGGCGGCCGTCGTGGACTTGCCCTCGCCCGCGATGGTGCTGGTGATGACGATCGAGCCGACATCCTGCTGGAGCTGGCGGATGTCGAGGCTGGTTCGGAGAATCCGGAAGGCCTCTGCGCTCGCGCCGGCCGGCTCGGAGATCGTCGCCAGGCCGTCCGCATCGGCGAGTCCGGGGGCGGGCTTGGGAACGTGGCCGAGCAACGGCAGCCCGAGCCGCACGCCCAACTCGTCCGCCGAGCGCACGCGGGTCTCAAGTGCCTCGCGCAGGAACGCCAGCCCGACGCCCAGGACGATCCCGACCAGGAGACCGAGCGCGACATTGCGGCTCGTCCTGGGCTGGACGAGCGTCGCGCTGCCGGCCGGACCGACCACCACGGCGCTCGCGCCCGACGCGTCGAGCGTCTGCAGCGCCGCCAGATCGCGCGACGTGCTCGTGAGCTGGCGGTACAGCGCCGATCCAGCGTTGCCTGAGGCCGCGAGCGCCGCCAGCCTGCGGTGAACCTGCGCCAGTGCGGCGGACAGCGCCTGGGTATCGAGGCGGCTACGGTACACCGTGAACGCCCTCGCATAGGCGGTGGCCAGCTTCTGAGCGACGATCGGGTCGGGGTCGGTGACCGAGAACGTCAGCAGGTCGGCGTTCGGGTTGGCGGACACACTCGAGTCGGCTAGCAGCCCGGCGGCGGTGTGATGGGGCACGCGCGCCGCTCGCACGGTGAGCTCGGCGACCGCTCCCACGCGTGCGAGAACAGCCTGGGTTGCGGCGTACCGGTCGGGGGGCGAGGCCGCGTCCGGGTTGATGTTGAGCGCCACGGCGGGCGGGGACTCCTCGTTGACGAGGACGGTTGCCGACGCCTCGTACAGGCGCCGCTGTGTGTGAGACACAACGAGCGCGACGACCGGGACCACGACCACCGCCGCGAGCACGATCCACCTCTGCCGAACGAGCAGGCTCAGCCAGTTCCGGAACGCCGACTCATCATCCCAACGTTCACTCACACGCCCCACAACCCCCAAGCAGCACGCCACGTCGCTGGTGCCAAATCAGCGTCCTGGCCGCCTCCTCAAGCCGCCCCGGTACCCAGCGGGCACACGTACAAATCACGCTAGCACCGGCGTCGTCCCGGCGCCGTGGTGTTCACCACATGGGAACGATTGCCTGCCCCGCGGCTCACCCGACTACGTTGGGACAGGTGCGCCGGCGAGCGCCGCGATGACTCCGATTGCCGCGGCGCCCAGGAGGGTCGGGACGATGCCGCGGCGAAGTCCGAGAAGGACGATGCCGGCGGCGGCGAGCACGCCCAGTTGCCACGTTTCCTGGAGCGCGGCGGTGAGAGTGATGGCGGCGCCGAGGATCGCGCCGATCGCGGCCGGGCCCGCGCCGTCGAGGAAGGCGCGCGCGTTGGTGTTCGCGCGAAGGCGCTCGAAGCGGCCGCCGGCCAGGAGGATGAATGAGAACGATGGGATGAACGCGATCGCTGCGGCGAGCACTCCCCCGGCGAGGCCGTGCGCGGCGTATCCGACCGCCGCAACCGTGGCGACGACGGGACCGGGGGTTACCTGCCCCAGCGCGACCGCGTTCAGGAACTGGGCATTCGTCATCCAGTGGTAGGTGTGCACCGCGTCGCCCTGCATCAGGGGAATGATCACGAAGCCCCCGCCGAAGGAGAGCGCGCCGACCTTGAATGCCGTCCACGCCAGGGAGCCGAGGCCGCCTGATGCGATCGCGGTGGGAGCGGTTGCGAGCAATGGCGCCCATTGGATCGAGGGCGCCGCCGATGAGCGTCGCCGGCCCAGCAGTTCGAGGGTTCCGCAGCCAAGTAGCACCAGCACGAGGTAGGGGCCAACCAGGGCCGCCGCGGCAACCCCGGCAATGAGGTAGGCAAACCACCGAGCGGTGCGCGAGCGATCCGAGCGCGCGCGGCGGAAGCTTGGGCCGAGCAACCCGCGCGCCGCCTCAACCGCGACCGCGGCAACGGCCGCGCCACCGCCCGCTCCGGCGCCCCGCACCCAGAGCGGCGGAGCGCTGCCCAGGAACACCGTGGAAAGCGCGAGCACGCACACCACCGCGGGGACGACGAAGCCAAGACCACCCACGATCGCGCCGGGTGGACCGCCCAGGCGAAACGCACAGAAGATCGCGAGTTGCGTGGAGGCGGGCCCGGGCAGAAGACCGCAGGCGGCATTGGCATCCTCGAACTCGCGGGCATCCATCCACCCATTCCGATCGACGAGAAGCCGGCGAAGCAGCGCGATGTGGGCCGGCGGGCCGCCAAACCCCGTCAGCCCGATGCGCGTCCACTCGCGCGCCACGGTGCCCAGCGAGACGCGGCCGCTGGGTCCATGGGAAAGGGTGTCGGTCATTCGAGCACCTCGTCCGCAAGCTCGCGCAGGGCTCGGCGAGTATCGGCCAGCACCCGCCGGCCCGCCTTCGTGGCGCGGTAGAGGCGGTGACGGCGGCCGTCGACAACCGCCTGGCGCGATTTCAGGAGGCCCTCGGCTTCCATCCGGTGCAGCGTCGGATAGAGCGTTCCCGGGCTGATGCGATGGCCGTGACGGGCAAGCTCCTCGCTCATCCAGGCACCGTCCACCTCACGCTCCGCGGCGTGATGGAGCACGTGAAGCTGCACCGCCCCGCGCAGGAACTGCTTCATCCCCCGACCGGTCTCCATCCCTGCACCATATCGAAAGTAGATATCGAGATCCGATATCGGAGCGAAGGTCAGCCGGGGTCGAGGGCACGGAGCATCCTGGGCGTCGCCAGCCACAGGAGGGTCGCCGCAGTCGCCTCCCCGCTTGGCTCGAGCACGACGTCGACGCAGGCACACCCGGCCTTTCGCATGTCCACGAAGCCAAGCCGGCGGTCGCCGGTGCACACCTTCTCGACGAGCTCGCTCAGCATCGGTTCGTGGCCGACGATCATCACCGACTGCTCGCCGCGCGCGGCCAGCGCCCTGAGCGCATCATCCGGCGGGCCGCCGGAGAGAGCGTCCACCACCTCGACGGCGCAGCCGAACGCGGCGGCCGCCGCCTCCGCGGTCTGCACCGCGCGTGTCCTGGGGCTCGTCAGGATGACGTCCAGCGGGTCCGCGATGCGGGCCAGCCCGTTGGCCGCGGCGCGGGTGCGCTCGACACCCTGCTCGGTCAGCGCCCGTGACGCATCGGTGCCGTCGGCGGCGTGTTCCTCGGCGATGCCATGACGGAAGACGAGTAGTCGCATCTCGGTGGCGCTAGAGGAACACCCCGGCGGCGTCCCGCTCGACGGTACGCCACGCCTTGGGGTACGCCGCCCGGGCCGCCTTGCGGCGGGCGTGCTGGCGCTCGATCACACGGCCGGCGGCGATTCCGGTCGCCGCACTCGTGCGGGGCCTGATGAGCGCCCGGATGCGGGCCTCGGCCACCGCCGCATCCTGGTGGTCGCCCAGGACGTCCTGGAGCAGCTTCAGGTCGCGGACGACCGCCGTCGCGGCCTTGCCGACGGTGCGCTCGGCCAGCTCCGCCGCATACCGCGCCCGCTTGACCGCGATCCGGGCGGCGTGCAGCTCGGCATCGGGCGGGCGATCGCCCAGCGCCCGCACCCGCTTGCGCAGCCGCCGGAACTCCCGCCCGGCGAGCCCGCGCAGCGACGCGCCGGCGCCGGTCAGAGGCGGCGCGTCGGTCTCGCTCTCCAACCGGTCGATCAGCGCCACGAAACGGCGCTCGCGCAGTGCCGCCAGCAGAGCCTTGCGACCGGCGTCCTGCTCGGACTCGAGCGCGCGCAGGAGCACCATGAAGGCGCGCTCGTCCTCGCCGCCGAGCATGTGCGCATCGGCCTTCAGATGGTCGACCAGCACGTCCAGATCGCGCACCGGGCCGAGCGCGCCGCCGAGCCATCCGAGCTCCGCGCGCAGCGACCGCACCCAGTCGGGATCCAGCAGCGGCCCGGCGGCCCGCAGGATCGCCCGCATCCGCCGCGTCGCGACGCGCATCTGGTGCAGGTCCTCCGGGTCGCGGCCAAGGCGGGTGCCGGGGTCGTGGCGCACGATCTCCCGGTACTGCTCTCGCAACGCGGCCGCCACATGGTCGCCGGCCGGGGCGCCGCGAGGTGGCCGCGGCGGCGGCCTGACCGCGGGCAGGTCGAGCGCCTGGAACACCTTCGGCCGGGCGTCGGAGTCGACCGCGCCGGCGCGATGCAGGCGGTGCACGATCGCGTCCAGCTCGGCACCGTCGCCGTCGACCAGCTCGACCTCGATCTCCTCGAACCTGCGCGTGATGCGGCGGCCCTCGAACACGTCGACCGCGTCCATGACCACCTCGGCCACCGCCCGGTCGCCGTCACGGACGAGCACCCCGGCCCGGCGCGTGCGCAGGCGTGCGACCGCCACCGGCCTGCTCCCCCGCAGGGGCGCGGTCAGGAGCTCCAGCACCTCCGCCGGCACGCCCCGGGGACCGCCCTCGTACTCGAGCTCGAGCCGGTCGCCGTCGTGGGGGAGCTTCAGCTGCCACGCCCCCCGGCCGCCCTCGGTGCGGTGGCGCAGGGTGATCGCCGCCGCCGCGAGCCGGTGGTCGGGAGTGTCGTAATAGGTCGAGCTCAGCTCGCGCACAGGCAGGGGCTCGCCCGGCAGCTCTGGGAGCCGGAAACCGGGGGCGGCCGTGAGCTTTCGCTCGCGCTCGATGGTGGCCTTCACGGCCGCGATCGTACCATTGGCATTGACACCCGCCCGACCGGGTCGCGCGCATGACAGAATGGCCCCGTGCACGTGATCGCCGTGGTCAACCGCAAGGGTGGGGTGGGGAAGACGACGACCGCCGTCAACCTCGCGGCGGCCATGGCGCTCGAGTCGCGCCGGGTGCTCCTGGTCGACCTCGACCCGCAGGGCTCGGCCGGGGTCGCGGTCGGCGTGACCAGGGGCGACGACGACGGATCAGGCGGGCTGTTCCGCGGCAAGCCGCGCTGGTTTCCGCGCCAGTCGCCGGTGCCCGCGCTGGCCCGGCTGGGCGTCGTGCCGGTCGATGCACGCCTCGCCACCGAGGAGACTGCAGTGTTCACCGACAGCCGCCGGGGGGCGCGCCTGTCCGCGGCACTCGAGGGCGCCAGCGAGGAGTGGGAGCTGATCGTCGTCGACACGCCGCCCGGCCTCGGCGGACTGAGCGCCGCGGCGCTGCGGGCGGCCGACGCCGTGGTGATTCCCGCGGCCGCCGACTTCCTCTCGATCGACGCCCTGCAGGACACGATCGAGGCCATTCGCAGCGTCGAGCGCGAGACCGGCCGGCGGTACAACCCGCTGGTGCTCCTGCCCACGTTCGTGGATGCCCGCCGGCCGGGAGCGGCCGCGGCGGCCGCACTCATGCGGGAGCGGTTCGGCGACCTCGTCTCGCCGGCCCAGATCCCGCGCAGCGCTCGGCACGACTCGGCGGCTCTGGCCGGGGTGCCGGTGGTCGTGGGAGCGCCGCGCTCGACGGCGGCGGCGGCCTACCGGGCCGCCACCGACGACCTGGTCGCACGGCTCGGCCGCAAGCCCCCCAAGCGCCACGGGGCGCTCAAGGGCTTCGTGCGGGCGGACATGCGCGAGGCCCTGGTGGCGATGCGCGCGCGCCGACCCGGCGCCGACCCGGGGACAGTCCCCGAACGTTCGTCGTAACGTCTGCGTGACAGGTTTCGACCGGGGACTGTCCCCGGTCCTGCGGCTCGCTCGGGCGTCCCGGCTATGCTCGCGTCACGAGCAATCCGATTCGGGAGGACTGGCGATGGCGACGGTGTACGAGGGCGTCGACGCGCTGCGGGAGGCCGCGGCCGGAGAATGGTTGTCATGGACGCGGATGGCCGACTTCGACGGTACCGCCCCGCCGATCCTGGTCGGAGGCGAGGGGCCGTACGTGTTCGAGTCGGACGGAACGCGCCTGCTCGACGCGATGTCGGGCCTCTTCACCACTCAGATCGGCTACTCCCACGGTGCGGAGCTCGGTGAGGCCGCCAAGCGCCAGCTCGAGTCGTTCGGGTTCTACCCGAACTGGGCCGCGACCTCGCCCGCGCCGCTCGAGCTGACCCGGCGCGTGACTGCGCTCGCGGCCGAGAACCTGACCCGGGTGTTCTTCACCTCCGGGGGATCCGAAGCGGTGGAATCGAGCATCAAGCTGGTGCGGCAGCACTGGCTCGGGCGTGGCGAGCCGCTGCGCCGCAAGATCATCGCCCGCCGCGGCGCCTATCACGGCTGCACGCTGGGGGCGCTCTCGCTCACCGGCATCCCTGCCGCCCGGGCGCCGTTCGAGCCGCTGTTCGGCGACGTCCGCCACGCCGAGAACACCGACCGCCGGCATTACCGGTACGCGGCCACCGACGAGGAGTGGACCGACGCCGCGGTCGCGGCGATCGAGCGCACGATCATCGCCGAGGGGCCGCAGACGATCGCCGCCGTGGTCGTCGAGCCGGTGCAGAACGCCGGCGGCTGCCTGGCGCCGCCGCCCGGCTACGGCGCCCGGCTGCGCGAGCTCTGCGATCGCTTCGACATCCTGCTCTGGTGCGACGAGGTGATCACGGGCTTCGGCCGTCTGGGGGCGTGGTTCGCCTCCGACCGGCTCGGCTTCGACGCCGATCTCATCACCTTCGCGAAGGGGCTCACGTCGGGCCAGGCGCCGCTCGGCGGCGTGCTCTTCTCGGAGGGGGTGGCGGCCCCGCTGATCGACCAGCGGGCCGTGTACGCGCACGGCTACACGTTCGGCGGGCACCCGCTCTCGTGCGCCGTGGCGCTGGCCAACCTGGACATCATGGAGCGGCTGGACGTCCTCGGGAACGTGCTCGATCAGGAGGACGCTCTCGGCCGCATGCTGGACGAGGTGGCGGCCGCATCGCCCCTGGTCGTCGAGGCCCGCGGACACGGCTTCTTCCGCGCCCTCGAGCTGCGCGACGCCGCGCTTCTGCCGGCCGCCCGCGATGCGATCCGGCGCGAGGGCGTGATCGTGCGCCTGGACGACCGGGTGAACCCCTGTCTGGCGATCTCGCCGCCGCTCATCTGCACCGGCGAGCACCTCGAGGAGATCGCCGCAGGCGTCGCCGCCGGATTGGAGCGGGCAGCCGCCTAGCCGAGGTCGATCTGGGACAGGTCGGCCGTCACCTGCGGGTAGTCCGGCCGCAGCCCGCGCAGCGTGTGCAACAGCAGGCGGGTGACGACGGCGTTGCGCACCCAGCGGTGGTCGGCCGGGACGATGTACCACGGCGCCCATGCGGTTGACGTCTTCGTGATCGCCTGCTCGTAGGCGGCCTGGATATCGCCGAAGCGGCGCCGGTCGGCGGCGTCCTCCGGCCGGAACTTCCAGCGCTTGGTGGGGTCTTCGATCCGCTCCCGGAGCCGTTTTGCCTGCTCCTCCCGGGAGATGTGGAGCAGGATCTTGACGATCGTCGTGCCCTCGTCGGCGAGCATCCGCTCGAACTCGCAGATGTGCCTGTAGCGCTTCCGCCAGACGGCCGGCGGCTCGAGCCCGTGCACGCGCACCGCGACCACATCCTCGTAGTGTGAGCGGTTCCAGATTCCGATCTGGCCGCGGGCCGGGCACTTGGCGTGCACCCGCCAGAGGTAGTCGTGCGCGAGCTCGGTCGAGCTCGGCTGGGCGAAGTCCTCGACCCGGCAGCCGTGTGGATTGAGACCGGTGAACACGTGCCGGATGGTGCCGTCCTTCCCGGCCGCATCGGTTCCCTGCAACACGATGAGCAGGCTGCGCGTGCGCTCGGCCCAGAGCCTGTCCTGCAGCCCGCGCAGCTCGGCCGTGTCGGCGTCCAGACTGCGGTTGCGATCGAGCCCCAGCCGAGCGCCCGTATCGCGCTTGCCAAGGCCGGCGGGGTCACCGGGTTTCACGCGCAGCTTCGAGAGCACCGTCACACGCGCGCCGCCGGCTTGGGCAGAGGGTCGAGCGCGCGCAGCGCGCGCTCGATCTCGGCCTCGGGCAGCTCGTGATCCTCCAGGCGGTGGTGCAGGTAGGCGTCGTACGCCGCCATGTCGAAGTGGCCGTGGCCGGACAGGTTGAAGATGATCACCTGCTCGGTGCCCGACTCGTCCGCCCGTTTGGCGGCGTCGACCACGCCCTTGATCGCATGGGCGCTCTCCGGCGCCGGCACGATCCCCTCCGACCGGGCGAAGGTCACGGCGGCGGCGAACACGTCGTTCTGGCGGTACGCCTCGGCCCGCAGCAGCCCGTCCAGCAGGAGCTGCGAGACGATCGGCGCGGCTCCGTGGTAGCGCAGGCCGCCGGCGTGGATGCCCGGCGGAATGAAATCATGGCCGAGCGTGTGCATGGCCACGAGCGGGGTGAGCTGGGCGGTGTCGCCGAAGTCGTACGCAAACGGTCCGCGGGTGAGCGTCGGGCAGGCGGCCGGCTCGCACGCGATCACCTCGATGTCGGCGCCGGCGATCTTGTCGCGGATGAACGGAAGCGCGAGGCCCGAGAAGTTCGAGCCGCCGCCGACACAGCCGATGACCACGTCGACGCCGCTCTCGCCGGCGACCGCCAGCTGCTTCTGCGCCTCCTGGCCGATCACGGTCTGGTGCAGCAGCACGTGGTTCAGCACGGAGCCGAGCGCGTAGCTCGTGTCGTCATGCGTGGCGGCGTCCTCCACCGCCTCGGAGATCGCCATGCCGAGGCTGCCCGGCGAGTCCGGGCTGTGCTCCAGCATCGCCCGGCCGGCATGTGTGTCCGGCGACGGGCTGGGCACCACCGACGCGCCCCACGTCTCCATCATCATCCGCCGGTACGGCTTCTGGTCGTACGAGACGCGCACCATGTAGACCTTGCACTCGAGCCCGAAATACCCGCATGCCAGCGCCATCGAGCTGCCCCACTGGCCGGCTCCGGTCTCGGTCGCGATCCGGCGCCGCCCGGCCTTGGCGTTGTAGAACGCCTGCGCGACCGCGGTGTTGGGCTTGTGCGACCCCGCCGGCGAGACGCCCTCGTACTTGTAGTAGATCCGCGAGTGCGTGCCAAGGGCGCGCTCGAGCCGGTGCGCCCGGTAGAGCGGCGTCGGCCGCCACAGCCGCAGCACGTCGATGACCTCTTCGGGGATCGGGATCTCGCGCTCGGTCGAGACCTCCTGCAGGATCAGGTCCATCGGGAAGAGCGGCGCGAGGTCGTCCGGCCCGATCGGCTGGCCCGTGCCCGGATGCAGCGGCGGCTGCGGAGGGCTGGGCGCATCGGCGAGGATGTTGTACCAGGCGCGGGGGATATCGCGTTCGTGGAGCAGGATCTTGGTGTCGGCCATGGCGGTCTCCTGCGGATGCGGGGACGGGACCGCTCGATTCTGCCTGAACCGGGCCGCGGATGCCGAGGATGCGCCAAAAGGGGTCTGACCCCGTTTGGTGCCTCAGGCGGCTTTGGTCGCGCGCTTGTCCGCGTACATGGCGACGTCGGCGTGTTCGACGAGCGCGTCGGCCGTCGTGCCGTGGGTCGGGCACATCGCCGTCCCGACCGCCACCCCCACCCGCACGGTCGCCAGGCCGATCGAGAAGGATGGGGCGAACACGCTCGCAAGCCGCCGCCGCATCAACTCGACGACGCGCTCGGCATCGGCGACCGCGAGCCGGGGCAGCAGGATCACGAACTCGTCGCCCCCCAGCCGGAACACGGGATCGCTGGTTCGCACCACGCTTGTCAGGCGCTGGGCGGTGAGCCGAAGCAGCGAGTCGCCGGCGGCGTGGCCGTGGGTGTCGTTCACGTCCTTGAACCCGTTGAGGTCGCAGAAGAGCAGGCCCAGCAGATGATCGGGGGCCCGCCGCGCCAGCTCCTCCTCGAGCCTGCGGTCGAGCGCCGCCCGGTTGGGCAGCCCCGTCAGCGCATCGTGGTTTGCGTCGTGCAGCGCCCGCTCCTCACGCCGCTTGAGATCGGTGATGTCGGTCAGGACCACCACCTGCGCCAGCCGTCCGTCGAACCGCGCCTCCCGGCTCTGGGCGGAGTAGCAGCGCGTCGCGCCGCTGCGATGCCGGCCGATGACCTCGACGGGGCCGGACCCGGCCCGCGGGCGCACCAGCGCGATGGATTCGGCTGCCAGGTAGTCGCCGGGCCGCAGCTTGAGGGCCTCGCCGGGAGACCATCCGAACTGGTCGCAGAACGCCTGGTTCACCTCGACGATGGCGTCGCCGGAGCGGACGATCACCGAGTCGCGCGAGGCCTCCGACAAAAGCCGGAAGCGCTGCTCGGACTCACGCGCCTGCTCCTCGGCCCGTTTCATCGCCGTGACATCGGTCTCGAGCCCGCGGACGCGCCGGCGGCCCTCCTGGTCGATGGCAAGGCGAGCGACACTCGCGAGCCACACCACCGAGCCGTCGGCCGCGACCGCGCGGTAGGTGAGCCGCGAGACGCCACGCCGCAGCACCTCCCGCTCGGATGTGACGAACGCCTCGCGGTCGTCGGGATGCACGATCGTGTCGCTCCAGAACCCCGGCACCGCGATCATGTCCACCGGCTCGTGGCCGAGGAGGTCGCGCACCCGATCGTTGATGAACTCCACCGTGAACGTCTCGGCATCGGCCTCCCACACGATGGCGTCGATGTCGCTCAGGAGATCGAAGAGGAATCCGGCGATGTCACCCGAGAACGAGATCGGGACCGAGATCCGCCGCTCGTGGCGGAGTGCCGGGAGGTCGCTGTCGTGGGCCGGATCCATCTGGCGAGGTTATCGGCCGGTCCCAATTCGGCTTGACGGGTGCCAAAAGACGACTCGGGGCCCCATTCGGGGCCCCGAGTTGACGCTCTTGTGCCGGCCGGTCGACGGCCTGCGGTTATGGGGTGTACTGGGCGTACCCCTGCTGCTTGCGCTGGCCCGTGCTGGTGAAGTCGCCGCCGGCGAGCACGTCGCCGTTGGTGGACACACCGGTGAGGGCGAAGATGCCGAGCACGCTGTTCGCGCTCGGGTTCCACGGCGTGAGCGCGCCGGTGTCCTCGTCGACCGCGAGCAGCTTGTCGCGAGAGGTCGGCGTCGTGCACGTGTGCTGGCCGCCCTGCGGACCGCAGTAGGTCTGGAAGTGGCCGCCCACGTAGACGTCGCCGCCCACGACCCCGATCGCCTGGACGTTGCCGTTCGTCCCGCCCTGCCACATCATCGAGCCCGTCGACGGGTTGAAGGCCGCGAAGTTGCCGCCTCCGCCCGCACCCGCCACGTAGACGCCGGAGGCGTCCGACGCGAGGCCGATGACGTCGTAGGACACGTGGGTGTTCCAGCCCAGGGTCGCGCCGCTGGTCGGGCTCAGCGCGGCGAGATGGTTCTGGGAGCTGCCGTTGATCTGGGTGAAGTAGCCACCCGCGATGATGCGGGTGTTACCTGCGACGAGTCGCAGCGACCGCACCTGCTGGTCGGCCGAGGGAGACCATGACGTCAGCGCGCCGGAGGCTGTCGTGACCGCCGCCAGGTGCGCGCGTGCGCTGCCGTCGACGGTCGAGAAGTCGCCCCCGACGTAGAGCAGGCCGTTGACCGACGCGATCGTGAACACCTCACCGCTCGCGCTGGCGCTCCAGCCGGTGACCAGGGCACCCGTGCCCTTGGTGACCGCTGCCAGCCGCGCCTGGCCCGTTCCCCCCACGTTGGTGAACGAGCCGCCCACGTAGACGTTGTTGCCGACGACGCGGATGGCACGCACGGTGCCGTTCGCGTTCGGGTTCCACGGGAGGAGCGCACCCGTCGTGAGGCTCACCGCCGCGAGGTGGTTGCGCGTCACCTCGCCGGTGCCGAGCGGGTCACCCGCAGGCCGCAGCGACGTGAACTGGCCACCCATGTACACCGTCGTTCCGGACACCGTGATGACGTTCACGCGCCCGTTCGTCTGCCAGGTCGGCACGGGATGGGGCTGCACCGGAACCGCCTGCGCAACGCCCGCCGTACCCAGACCCGCGGCCAGCGCGAGCGCTGCCGCCACACACAACCGACTTGTTCGACCCCGCATCGAATCTCCCCCAAGCTTCGTGTTGACTGTCCTCCAACATACCCCCGGAATGAGTCAAGTCAATACCCGCGACCCACGCGAAACTGCATTCATTGCAGGCGCATTCGAGCGTGCGCTCAGCCCGCAAACACGGCGTGGAGCTCCTCGGCGCGCCGCCGCAGCCGGGCGTTCGCGGCCGAGTGATAGGCGGTGCGCAGATCGCTCTTCCGCGCCTCCTTGTAGGCCGATGGGCGCTGAGCCCGGTTCTCGGGCACGGCGGGCAGCTCACCCCGGTGCGACGCGGCCGCCCGCTCGAGCTCCGCGAGCGGCACGAGCCCGGAGAGGAAGTCCTGGATCGTCTGCTTCCATGGCGGCCGCCGGGCCCGCATCTCGATGAGGTCGAAGCACTGGCGCACGTGCTCGTCGGTGTGCACGAACGGGGCGAAGCCGGTGCCGAAGCGGTCGTTCACGCGCTCGATCGTGCGGTCGAGGTGTCCGGTCACCTCGTCGAAGTCGGCCACCACCATCCCCGCGCGCTGGTCGAGGAGCCGCGCGTGGAAGCGGGCGTAGGCGGTCAGGCCCTGCGGGATGGTGACGTACGGCTCGCGGATCACGAGCGAGAGCACGGTGTCCTCGGGCGGACGCACCGTCAGCAGCGTGGGCACGCCGAGCCGCACGGCATGGATGATCTGGCTGGGAGCGTGCAGGTGATGCCCGACCCGGACGGGCCGTGGCTGGGCGAGCTGAAACGCCACCACCGCGAACGTCGAGGCCGACCGCGTGAATCCGTCGATGACGAGTTCGGTCGCGTCCGAGACCACGGCCTGGCCGTGCCGTCGGCGCGCGATCCGCAGGTAGCCGGGATGCTCGGCCAGCCGGCTGCGCACCGTCCAGCGGACGTGCCGCGCGCCGAGTCTGGCACGATCGCCAACTGGCCGGCGCCCAGCCGCCGATATCACCCCGCTCGTTCGTGCAATGTGGCGGGCGCGTCGGACGCCTTGCGCGGATCCGACTTGCTGCGGTCGAAGTCGGACACGACCTTGATGTCGTCATCCTCGACCTCGAACACGATCGCCGTGCCGGTGGGCAGCGCGAACTGCCAATCGTTCTCGGATTCGCCGACGACGCGGAGCACGGCCAGGCGCAGCATCACGCCGTGCGAAACGGCGGCGACGTTCTGACCGGGATGCTCCCGCGCGATCGAGCGCAGCGCGGAAATGACGCGATCGCCCGCCACCGCGAGCGACTCGCCCTCGGGGCACACCGCTGCCTCGGGATCGCCCACATACCGCGCCCAGGCCTCCGGGTCGACCTCCTCGGACTCTTCCTTGGTCAGGCCTTCCCAGGCACCGTAATCGAGGTTCACGAGGTCGGGATGCTTGCGCACCGCCCCCACGCCGTTCTTGACGGCGATCGCCTCGGCCACCTCACGCGCCCGGCCCAGCGGGCTCGTGTACACGGCCACCAGTCCGCTGCCGACGAGCGCCCGGGCGGCGTCGCGGGCCTCGGCCCGGCCGACCTCGTTGAGCGGCACATCGAGGCGGCCGCGAAAGCGCACCTGAGCGTTCATGATCGTCTGTCCGTGGCGGACGAGATGGATACGGCATGTGCGCGTACTCGCGGCCGCCGCCGCGGGCGAATGTTCCTCCATGTGGTGCTCCTCACCTTGGTCGTGCCCTGCGCCGCCGGGGCCTCCTCGCGTCCGGCGGTACACCAATCGTTCACCAAGTACACCGCGATGAGGGCGCATTGTCAAGCGAGAACATTGCACCAAGAAGCACGTCAGACCCGGCCGGCGGCCGGGTCGAGGCCGGGCGCAGGGTCGAGCGATGCGGCCGCCACGAGGGCGCGCCTGTCCTCCTCGTCCCTCACGGCACGGGCCAGCTGGATCCACCACTGGATGCCCCCGATCCACAGGCCCGCCGCCAGTCCGAGGGCCGCGCCGACGGCCCCATATGTCGCGGCACCGACGCAGCCACCTGCGACCGAGAGGACACCCGTGACCAGGCGTGCCTGCATGCTGCGCTTCGAGGCCGCCATCGCCCGCAGGCCGACGGTGGCGCCGGTCAGCATGCCCGACGCCGCCATCACTGCCGTGTACGGCAGGATGACGCTGTGGGCCGGAAGCCACGACTGCTTCAGCAGTTTCTCGCCGACCGACGCCGGGAGCATGTACATCCCGACGCCCCACACCACGAACACCACCACGAGGAACACCGCCAGGAGGGCCACCGCGTGCAGCATGCGCCGGGGTGACCGGCGGGCCATCCGCACCGATTCGGCGATCGCAGGCGAGGTGACGCCCATATTGAAAATGTTGAGCGGGCCGAGCGCAACCTGGGCGCCGCGCAGCGCGCCCGCCGCCGCCAGCCCGGCAAACCCGGCGGTCGCGTACATGGCACCGGATTGGGCGGCGTTTCGGGCGACGAACTCGACCAGGTAGCGGGGACCCAGATCGCGGTGCCGCGAGAGCCACCGGCGGGCGTGATCCGGGCGGGGCAGGAAGCCCGCCTGGACGATCCCGAACACGGCCCCCACGTTGGCCGCGCCGGCCCAGGCGAGGATGAAGGCCGGAGCCGACTTGGCCCCGACCACCAGGACAGCGGCCACCAGCGCCACCTGGGCGATGGCCCAGACCAGATCGTTCGTGAATGCGTACGAGCCGCGCAGGTTTGCGAAGAACGCGCTGCGCCACGTGTCCTGCACGATCAGGCCGGGCATGCTGATGCCGAGCACGAGCAGCGACGGGCCCAGCGTCCCGCTGAACAGGAACGAGGCGGCCACGCAGCCGATCCCCGCCACGATGCCCAGGACCAGCGCCATCCCCGTGGCGGACGCCGCACCCTGGCGCCACTCGTCGTGGTGGGTGGCGCTGAAGCGAACAGTGAGCGTTTCGCCGCAGAGCGCCCGGGTCGCGCCGAGCGTGATCGTGTACGTCGTGAACGCCAGCCCGAAGGCGCCCAGGCCGGCCGTCGAGACCTGGCGCGCAACGAGCACCGCGAGGGCGAAATTGGTCAGGCTCGAGAGCGACTGATCGGCAAGCCCCCAGCCAAGGCGACGAACGCCGCTGCCCGCGTCGGTACGTGGAGCCGAGACCGTGCTCACACTCAGATCGTAACCCGGTGTCGCGCTTCTGGATACCTGGAGCAGGTAGAGTCGGGCGCGGCGTGCCGGGAAGTCTGGTCGGCGAGACCCCACCATGCCCACGCCGCTCGCGCTTCTGCTGCTCGTCACGTCGCTCGCCGCGACGCTCTTTGCCGCTGCCGTGTTCGCCCGGAGGCTCGACCGGCTCGGCGTGCACCTGGGGATCCCCGAGGCGGTGCTCGGCCTCCTGACCGCGCTCGCCGCCGACGCCCCCGAGCTGTCCTCGGGGCTGACGGCAATGCTGCGGGGCGAGCCGGGGGTCGGCGTCGGCGTACTGCTCGGCTCGAACGTGTTCAACATTGCGGCCATGTTCGGGATGAGCGCACTCATCGCCGGCCGCGTCCGGCTCGACCGGCGGCCGCTGGCCCTCGAGGGCGCATTCGCCCTGTTCGCCACCGCCGTGACCGCCGGGGTGCTCTTTGGTGGGGTGCCGCCGTGGGCGGCGCTCGCGGTGCTCGCGGCGGGGACTGTCCCCTACCTGGTGCTGCTCGCGCGGGGGACGTTCCACGGGCCGCCGCCGCCACGCGCCCCCCGGCTGGAACGCTCGGCGGCCGGATCGACGACACAGGTGCTGGCGCTCTTCGCACGCGAGCTCCCGGCCGTCGGGGTGATCGTCGTCGGCAGCATTGGCATGGTCTACTCCGCCGTGCTCCTGGCCGACCGCTACGGGCTCCCCCACCCCCTGGTCGGCCTCCTGATCCTGGCCACCATGACCAGTCTGCCCAACGCGTCGACCGCGATCCGGCTCGGCCTCGCCGACCGGGGCGCCGCGCTCGTTTCGGAGACCCTGAACAGCAACACCATCAACCTGGCGATCGGGATCGTCCTGCCGGCGGTCTTCATCACGGCGGCCCGGGCGCCGAAGGGATTCGCGCTCGACTTCGTCTGGATGGTCGCGGTCACGCTTGCGATGCTCGCGCTCGTCGGGCGCCGCAACGGCGCCGGGCGACTCGCGGGCGCGGCCATCGTCGCCTCCTACATAGCGTACGTCGTGGTCCGGATCGCCACGACGGGGTAAGAGCGTGGTGTTCTTACGGTTCTCGCCCTCGGGGTGGCGCGCCAAACGGGGTCAGACCCCTTTTGGCGCACGAATACCCGGTGCCAGGCACCCAATATTCAGCCGTAAGAGCGTGGTGTTCTTACCGCTTGCGCCCTCGGGGGGTTGGTGGTTTCTCCATGGTGGCGGCTGGGGTGGGGACACCGCTCGAGCCCTCGAGAAAACCATCGGGGGACGAGCAATGTCCCCGTCCTACGGTTTTGTCGACCTTTCACCTCCACGGCCTGCGGCCGTGTCGCACCAATGCCCCGTGGTCGCGGTGGCCGTGAATAATGGGGCCTGGCCCCATTTATTCACGTGGGGCGGACCAGGCGGTAGCCCGCCCCCGACTCGGTGAGCAGGTAGGACGGGTGGCGCGGATCGGGCTCGATCTTGCGGCGCAGCTTGGAGATGTAGACGTGCAGGTAGTGCGACTCGATCTGATACGCGGGCCCCCACACCTCCCGCAGGATCGTGCGGTGGGTGAGCAGCTTGCCCTCGTTGCGCACGAACAGCGAGAGCAGGTCGAACTCGATCCGCGTCACCTGCACGGGACTGCCGTCGATGGTCACCAGGTGGCGATCGAAGTCGACGACCAGGCCACCGACCGTGATCGACTCGCCGCCCTGCGGGGCCGCCCGGCGCATGGCCGCGCGCAGCCGCGCCAGGAGCTCCCCCATGCCGAACGGCTTGGTGACGTAGTCGTCGGCGCCAGCGTCGAGGGCCTCCACTTTCTGCCCCTCCTCGCCGACGGCGGAGAGGATCACGATCGGCACGGTGCTCCACGAACGCAGCTCGCGGCAAACGTCCACGCCCGAGCCGTCGGGGAGCACCAGGTCGAGCACCACGGCGTCCGGCAGCCGGGCGGCCGCTGCCGCCAGGGCCTCCTCGGCCGTCGCCGCCCGCACCACCTCGTAGCCCGCCCCCCGCAGGTTCGTGGTCAGCGCGCGCAGGATCTGCGGCTCGTCGTCGACCACCAGGATCAGGCCCTGGGTCACGCAGGCGCCTCGTCCGCGGGCGGAAGCGCGATCGCGAACGACGCGCCCTGGCCGGGACGCGACTCGGCCCAGAGGCGGCCGCCGTTTGCCTCGGCGAACCCACGCGCGATCGCGAGGCCGAGCCCCGTGCCGGTCTGGTCCTGGGCGGGAGCACCGCGGTAGAACGGCTCGAAGACATGCTCGAGCTCGTTCTCGGGCAGGCCCCGGCCCTGGTCGATGACGCGCAGGATCACCTCCTTGCGGGTGCGGGTGACGCGCACGCTGACGGGGCTGTTCGGCGGCGAGAACTTGAGCGCGTTGTCGATCAGATTGACCAGGATCTGACGCACCTGCACGGCATCGACGAGTACGGGCGGGGCATCGGCCGGCACCGACACGTTCACCCGCTCGGTGCTCCGGCCGACCTCGTCCAGCGCGCCGTAGACGAGATCCTCCACCGTCCACACCTCCGGTGTGGGTGCCAGCGCGCCGGCCTGCAGGCGCGAGAGCGCGAGCAGGTTGTCCACCACGCGCTCGAGGCGGCGCACCTCGACGCGGATGGTGTCGATGAGCTCGCGCCGATCCTCGTCGGTGAAGGTGAGCGTCTGGTCCTCGAGACCGTCGCTCGCCGCCCGGATGGCCGTCAGCGGCGAGCGCAGGTCGTGGCTGACGGCGCGCAGCACCGCCGTCTTCACGGTGTCGCTGCGGCGCAGCGCCTCGGCCTCGAAGGCATCGTTTGCCAGCCGCTCGCGATCGACCGCGACGGCCAGGAGCGACGCCAGCGCCGGCAGCAGCCGCCGCCGGGCCTGCAGGTTCGGCTCGCTGCCCTCGACCAGCTCGAGCGTCCCCACCCGGCGGCCGCCGGCCACGAGCTCGATGGGAGCGGCGGTGGTCGACGGCTCGACGTCGGCGCCGAGCACGATCGTCGCCGATCGGGCCTTGAGGATGGCCGCCACCCGCTCGCTGATGTGCCCGAGCTCGCCGGCCACGTCGTGGCCCTGCATCAGGGAGGTGGCCACGTCGGCGAGGAGCGCCGTCTCGACCTCGCGCTGCTCGGCCTCGGTCGCGCGCCGGCGTGCCCCCGAGGCCAGGCCGCTCACCACGACCGCCGTCACCAGGTACACCGCGAGCGCGAACCAGTTGCGCGAGTCCGAAAGCGTGAACGTGTGGACGGGCGGCAGGAAGAACCAGTTGAACGCGAGCATGCTCGCGACCGACACCAGCCCGGCGTACACGAGGCCGAACGCGACTGCCACCGGGAGCACCGCGAAGACGTAGAGGACGCCCAGGCTGAGGACGGGAACGAACAGCTTGAGCAGGCCGATCGCGATCGTGACGATGACGAGCACCGCCACGCTGAGCCCGCCCGCGAGCAGGTGCCGGCGGGGCCCGGAGGCTTCCTGCATGGTCGCGAGTGCGCGGGGGATCAACCGGCCGTCACTCTCTCACACGCAGCTTCGGGGCAGCCGGGCGGATGCTGCCGGTCGCCGGGCGCAGCGCCAGCGTCTCGGCCGGGGCGTTCATCAGGATCCAGGCGATGTCACGCTCGTCGAATCCGGCCCGCTCGTCGGCCGAGACGGGGAGCAGGATGCGATCGAAGCTCTCGACGTCCCACAGCCGCCGCAGCGCGTCGCGCAGCGACCGGCCCCGCTCGAGGCGAGCGTCGACCGGCACGCCCTCCTCGAGGGCCTGCAGCTCGACCGCCTCGAGCAGCGGCAGCGCCAGCTCGACCTCCTGGCGCAGCGGCGAGTCGAACGCCAGCGTGTACGGGACGATGATCAGGTAGGCGGGCACGAACACCGCTCCATCCGCCCGGGCGATCCGCAGAGCCGCCGCCAGCACGGCCGGGTCGAGCTGGCCCCCGGCAAACGGCACCAGCAGCCGCGGCGCCCCCGGCTGGGCCTCGGCGCGCGGCCGGCGGCGCAGCCTCACTGCTGCAGCTCCCGCCGGCGGGTGCGATCGGCGGCGACGCGGATGTCCACTCCCGGCAGCGCCTCGATCAGCCGGGCCAGGAACGAGCCGTGCAGGATCTCGTCCATGCGCCGCCGCTCCGGCGTGCCGAGATACACGTAGGTGGTGCCCCGGTCGACCACCACCGCCCGTGCGGCGGCGATCACGTCGGCCGACTCCTCCTCGAGGAAGTGCGCGCCCAGGATCGCGGTCAGCCGCCGCAGCGCGGCCAGCGCGACCGTCTCGTCGTGGGTGAGGTTCGTGCCCGGCCGGCGCACCCACAGCACGTCGAGGTCGGCGCCGAGCCGCTGGGCCGAGCGCCACGAGCGCCGCAGCAGCCGTTGCGAGCTCGGCTGGGGGGTGACGAGCACGAGGATCCGGTCGAGGATGGCCTGCTGGGCGGCCGGATCGATGATCCGCGTCTCGCGCCGGGCCTCGACGTCCTCGGACAGCTCGCGCAGGGCCAGCTGGCGGAGCGCGCCCAGGTTCTCGGTGCGAAAGAAGTTCGCAAGTGCCGTCTCGACCCGGCTCTGGGGGTAGACCTTGCCGGCCCGCAGCCGCTCCTGCAGCTCCTGGGGGGCGAGGTCGACCAGCACGACCTCGTCGGCCTCGTCGAGCAGGCGGTCGGGAAACGTCTCGCGGACGCGGACGCCGGTCAGCTCGAAGACGGTGTCGTTGAGGCTCTCGAGATGCTGGACGTTGACGGTGGAGATGACGTCGATGCCCGCGTCGAGCACCTCCTCGATGTCCTGGTAGCGCTTGTTGTGACGCGAGCCGGTGGCGTTGGTGTGGGCGAGCTCGTCGATCAGCGCGAGCTCGGGCGCCCGCCGGATGACCGCATCGGTGTCCATCTCCTGCAGCTCGATGCTCTCGAGGCCGACGACCTTGCGCGGGAGTGCTTCCAGCCCCTCTGCGAGTGCGGCCGTCTCGGGGCGGTCGTGCGGCTCGAGGTAGCCGATGACGACATCGACTCCCTCGGCCGCGGCCTGCCTGCCCTCCTGAAGCATCCGGTAGGTCTTGCCCACCCCGGCCGCGGCGCCCAGCAGAATCCGGAATCGGCCGCGCATCGCGGGAGATGCTACGCCGATCGCGGCACCCCCGAGGCCCCTGGGCCGGTCACGCTCCCAGGACGTTGTGGACGACGAGATCGATCAGCTTGATGCCGATGAACGGCGCAATCAGGCCGCCCAGCCCGTAGATCAGCATGTTGCGCCGCAGAAAGCGCGGTGGCGCCGATCGCCCGGTAGCGGACGCCGCGCAGCGACAGCGGGATCAGGAGCGGGATGATCAGCGCGTTGAAGATGATGGCCGAGGTGACCGCGCCGAGAGCGGCGTGCCCAGCTGCATGATGTTGATCGTCCACAGCGGGCCGTGCTCGCCGGGCCTGGCGGCGTATGTGTAGGCGAACATCGCCGGAAGGATGGCGAAGTACTTGGCCACGTCGTTTGCGATCGAGAACGTGGTCAGCGCACCGCGCGTGATCAGCAGCTGCTTTCCCACCTCGACGATCTCGATCAGCTTGGTCGGGTTGGAGTCGAGGTCGACCATGTTGCCCGCCTCCTTGGCGGCCTGCGTGCCCGTGTTCATCGCCACGCCGACGTCGGCCTGCGCGAGCGCCGGAGCGTCATTCGTCCCATCCCCGGTCATGGCAACCATCCGGCCCTTGCCCTGCTCCTCCTTGATCAGCGCCATCTTGTTCTCGGGCGTTGCCTCTGCGAGGAAGTCGTTCACGCCCGACTCGTTCGCGATGTACGCGGCCGTGATCGGGTTGTCGCCGGTGATCATGACGGTGCGGATGCCCATGCTGTGCAGCTCTTCGAACCGCTCCTTGATGCCACCCTTCACGATGTCCTTGAGATAGATGACCCCCAGCGTCCAGTTGTCGCGGGCCACGACGAGCGGCGTCCCGCCCTCGCGCGCGATGTGCTCGACCGCGGCATCGACCTCGGCCGGCACCTTGCCGCCGCTCTCCTCCACGAAGCGCCTGACGGCGTCGGTCGCTCCCTTGCGGATGAGGGTGCCGTTCATGTTCACGCCGCTCATCCGCGTCGTGGCCGAGAAGGGCACGAACTCTGCCTCGATCGTCGAGAGCTCATGCTCGCGCACGCCGAACTCCTTCGCGAGGACGACGATCGAGCGGCCCTCCGGCGTCTCGTCGGCGAGCGAAGAGAGCTGGGCGGCCTCGGCCAGGTCACGCGCCTCGACGCCCGGGGCGGCGATGAACTCGACTGCCTGCCGGTTGCCGAGCGTGATCGTGCCCGTCTTGTCCAACAGGAGCACGTCGATGTCTCCGGCCGCCTCGACCGCGCGCCCCGACAGCGCGAGCACATTGCGGCGCACCATCCGATCCATGCCCGCGATGCCGATGCACGAGAGCAGCGCGCCGATGGTCGTGGGGATCAGGGCGACCACCAGGCAGATCAGGACGGTGGTGGATACGCCGCTCTGCGCGTACAGCGCAAACGGCTGCAGCGTGGCAACGGCCACCAGGAAGATCAGCGTCAACCCGGCGAGCAGGATGTTGAGTGCGATCTCATTCGGCGTCTTGCGCCGCTCGGCGCCCTCGACCAACCCGATCATCCGGTCCAGGAACGACTTGCCCGGCTCCTGGGTCACCTGCACGACCAGGCGATCCGACAGGAGCCGCGTGCCGCCCGTCACGGCCGAACGGTCGCCGCCCGACTCGCGGATGACCGGGGCCGACTCGCCGGTGATGGCCGACTCGTCGACGGACCCGATGCCCTCGATCACGTCACCGTCGGCCGGGATCGGCTCGCCGGCCTCGACAATGACCACGTCGCCGCGCTGCAGCTCGCCCGCCGGCACCTGTTCGATGCTGCCGTCGTCGCGCCGGACGGTGGCGAGGGTGGTCGTGCGCATGGCGCGCAGAGTGTCCGCCTGGGCCTTGCCCCGGCCCTCGGCGATCGCCTCGGCGAAGTTCGCAAAGAACACGGTCAGCCATAGCCAGATGGCGATGTCGCCCGTGAACCAGAGCGCCTGCCCGCCCCCGTTGATCAGGTTGATGAAAAACGTGGCCGTGGTGATCACCGAGCCGACCTCGACCACGAACATGACCGGGTTTCGCAGCTGGACGCGTGGATCCAGCTTGGCGAGCGAGTCGATCGTGGCGCGCGTGGCGATCTCGCGCGTGAACATGTTGGCGGATTGCCGGGCCATCAGTGCTCCTGGTCGAGGGCGAGGTTGAGCTCGAGGACGTTCACGCCGGACTCTCCGAAGAAGCCCAGGGAACGACCGTCGACGTGGTCGTTGATCAGGCTCTGCACCTTCGCCAGCGGGAGATGCCGCACGGCCGCGATCCGCGGAGCCTGCAGCAGGGCGTAGGCCTTGGAGATCTCGGGGTCGATTCCGGAGGCCGAACTCGTCACGGCGTCGACCGGGATCTGCCTCACCGAGAGGCCCGGGTTGTACGGCCCCTCGAGCTTGAGGATGGCCTGGATCCGCTGCTTCACCAGGGTGGCGAGCTCCTTGCTGTTGGGCCCGAGGTTCGAGAACGTTGTCGCCATCGCGTTGTATGGCGGCGTGGTCGCGGACGGCCTGCCATGGAAGTAGCGGGGGCCGGTGAACAACTGCCCGACGAGCTTGGAGCCGACCGTCTTGCCGTGAACCTTGATCAGGCTGCCGCTCGCCTGGTTGGGGAAGACGGCCTGTGCGAACACGGTGAACACGATCGGGCTCAGAATGCCCAGGAAGGCAACGCCGACCACGAGGACGACCAGGGAGCGGTACACGTCCTTACGCATCAGAACAACCTCCTGGTCAGCGCCTCGACCATCGGGCCGAGGGCAAGCGCGGGCAGCAGCGTCAGGAATGGCAGCAGGATGACCACGCCGACCAGGAGCACCACAAAGGTCGGACCGTCCGTCCTCATGGTGCCGAGCGACGCCGGCACAATCTTCTTCTTGGCCACGGCCCCGCCGATCGCGAGGGCGGCGAGCATCGGCACGAACCGTCCCACCAGCATCGCGAAGGCGCCGACGTAGGTCGAGAAGTTGGTCGCTCCGTACCCCGCAAACGCACTGCCGTTGTTGTTCGTCTGGGACGTGTACGCGTAGAACGCTTCGGTGAAGCCGTGCGGGCCGGCATTGAAGATCGAGAGCTTGCCGACGTGAGTCGTCACCGCGATCGCGGTCAGGACGAGCACCACGAGTGGCACAAAGATCGATCCGATCACCGCCAGCTTGACCTCACGGATCTCGATCTTCTTGCCCAGGTACTCGGGCGTGCGGCCGACCATCAGGCCGCCGATGAAGACCGCGATGATGACCAGCATCAGCATGCCGTTCAGGCCAACGCCGACGCCACCGGGGATCACCTCGCCGATGAAGATGTTGGTCAGCGCAACCCCGCCGCCGATGGCCGTCAGGGAGTCGTGCGAGGAGTTGACCGAGCCGTTCGCCGTGTCCGTCGTGGTCGATGCCCACAGCGCGGAATCGGCGATCCCGAACCTGATCTCCTTGCCCTCCATGTTGCCGCCGGGGGAGTTGCTCGACGCGGCCAGATTCACACCCGACTGCCGCAACGCGGGCGAGCCGTGCTGCTCCGCCGGCGCCGTGATCGCGATTCCGACGACGATGAGCACCATCGTCGCGGCGAAGATCGCCCACCCCTGCCGCGGGCCCCTGATCATCTTGCCGAACATGTAGATGATGGCCATGGGGATGAGCAGGATGTACAGGTTCTCGACGAAGTTCGTGAGGCCGTTGGGATTCTCGAACGGCGACGCCGAGTTGACGTTGAAGAACCCGCCGCCGTTGGTGCCGAGCTGCTTGATGGCGATCATGAACGCGACGGGACCACGCGCGATGTCCTGGACGCTGCCGTCCAGGCCGTGTGCGACCGCGTGACCGCTCAGCGTCTGGGGAACGCCCTGCCACACCAGGATCACCGCGCCCAGCACCGTCAGCGGCAACAGGATGTACATCGTCGTCCGGTACAGGTCGACCCAGAAGTTGCCGAGATTCGACGTCTCACGCCGGGCGAAGCCGCGGATCAGCGCGATCAGGGAACAGATGCCGACGGCGGCCGATCCAAACTGCTGAAACGCCAGGCCCGCCATCTGGCTCAGGTAGCTCATCGTCGATTCGCCGCCGTAGTACTGCCAGTTCGTGTTCGTGATGAAACTGGATGCGGTATTGACCGAAACGCCCGGCGCGACCGCCTTCTGATGATCGGGATTGAAGGGGAGGTGCGCCTGCAGCCTGAGCATCAGATACAGCGGCACGATGAACACGATGCTGATGATCAGGATGCTCTTGGCGTACTCGATCCAGTTCTGCTCATCCTCGGGGGAGACCCGCAGGAGCCGGTAAAAACCGCGCTCCGCAAACCCGAACCACCGGGAGAGCAACACCGGCTGCCCGTCGTAGACGCGAGCCATGTACGAGCCGAGCGGCGGGACCAGGATCGTCAGCACGACGAGGTAGACGACGATCTGCAGAATTTCCTGGAGTGGGGGGAGAGTCACTAGAGGTTCTCTCCCCGGATCAGCGCATAGCAGAGATAGAAGAAGAGGAGGATCGTGACAACGATGCCGAAGATGTCGCTTGCGCCCATCAGATCCGCTCGAATCCCCAGAGGATGACGAACATCACGCCCAACAGCCCGAGCATCAGAACGATCGCTTCAACGTCAAGCATTGGTCACACACCTCTCTCGATCTCGAACAAGGTCTGGATCAGCTGGCGGTGCAGCTCGGCCGCCGCACCGCGATAGAGCGGGCTTGCGGGGTCGGTCACGAGCACGTGCGTCCGGGCGACTCCGCGCGCCGGCACGGGGATATCGGTGTCGGCCAGAAGCGCCGCCAGCCGCTCGAGCCGTTCCCGTTCGGCGCGCACCGCAGGCCGGTCGACCGGCACCTGCGCCGATCGCCGTGGCGGCGTCTGGGCGGCGGAGGTCACGGCCCGCCGGACGGCGGCGGCCAGCGTTCGTCGCTCGCGCCGGCTCACGAGCTCGGCCCGGCGCTCGTCGAGCACCGCGGCGGACGGGGCGGTGCCCTCGCCGGCCGCGATGAACCGGTCGGCCTGGTCGCGCAGGCGGACCCGCTGCACCCAGCTCCACCCGGCGGCGGCCGCGCCGGCCAGCGCCGCGGCCACGGCAATCGCAATCGCCAGGCGCGGTCGCAGCGCGTGCCCAGGCACGAACAGTCCCGCGGCCACGAGGATCGCCGCGTACGGCGCCAGCGCATGCCAGGGGCGAGGCAGACCCCGCTCCGTCTGCGGCGCCGCATCGGTGTGATTCCGGGTCCGGAAGGTCATCGATCTGAGGCTAGGGCGGCCCGCCTCAACCGACTCTGAAAACGCGCCCGCAGCCCTCAACAGCGCGTCACGATGCCTTCGGGACGGCGGCTCCGCGATCACCGTGACCGGTGCGATCCCGGCCGCGGCGCGCCGCAGCAGCCAGCCGGCCGCGCCCACCAGGAACACCCGATCGGGCGTCCCGGCCACCGCGGCGGTGAGCGCCGAGCGCGGGTCACGGGTGGGGACGATCTCGATCCGGCCGGCCACCTGGAGCCCGGCGAACGATTCGATGGCGACCCGGCGAAGTGCATTCACCCGCTCGGCAAGCCGCTCCGGCATGGCCGAGAGCGGCAGGGTCGCCGGCAGCACGGCCGGGATGACCACGTGCAGCTCGACCTGCTCGCGGTGGGCGCGGGCGATCGCGGTTGCGAGCAGCGCGGGGTCAACGCGCGGGCAGGTCACAAACAGAATGGCCGTTCGAGCTTCGATCGGGCCAAGCTATGACCGCCGGCCTCAAGCGGCTGTCACGATTCGCGCGGTGCGGCTCAAGATCACCTCACAGCAACCCGAGGCACGCCGTATCGCAGCTGCCGCAGCAGGATGACGAAGCACGTTCCCAGGGTGAGCAGCTGCTCGAACGCCATCACCAGGCCGGCCGCGCGCTGATCGGCGAGCGGCGAGAGCCCGAGCAGGCGGGCGGGCTGGTCGGCATAGGCGGGGTAGTAGGCGTGGAACGAGAACACCAGGGCGTCCGAGAGCACCTGACCCGCGAAGAAGACGGCGACGGTGAACGCCAGCCGCCCCCGCAGCCCGAGCCTGCCGCGGCCGGCGGGATCGATCATCTGGATCCAGATCAACAACCCGGCGCACACGAACGACACGTGCTCGACGGCGTGCAGCAGCGGATGCGTGAGCGCGCGGTCATACAGGGCCGGGATGTGCCACACGCCGATCACGGCCACCCACGTGGCGAGCGTGACGGGCGGACGCAGCAGCAGGTCGACCACCGGGCGCAGCAGGCGGTCACCGGGCACGGGCCGGGGCAGGAGCGCCCGCGCCAGCGGCCCGCGGACCGACAGCACCAGGAGCGCCGGCCCGGCATCGGCCAGTAGGACGTGCTCGAGCATGTGAGCGCTGATCAGGTAGCGCTGGCCGGCGGCGTTGAGCGGCGACATCAGTGGCAGCACCATCACGGCGACGGCCGCCGCAAACAGCCCGGCCCGCGTCCACGGCGCGGCCTCGGGCCGGCTGCGGTGCATGCGCGCAAACGCCGGTGCGAACACCGCAACGGCCACGATCGCGAACGCGATGGGCAGCACGTGCAGGTGCCAGGCGCCGGCGATCGTCGCGGCGGAAACATCCCGGTCGACGAGGATCGCCGCTACTCCTCTGCCCCGCCCGAGGCCGACTCCACCCGCTCGGCCTCCCGGGCGAGCGCCGCGGCCACCTGCGCCTCGTTCTGCCGCTCCTCCTCGTCCATCAGGCGCAGAAGCGTCAGCACGACGGCGGTCAGAAACACGGCGGACTGCTCGGCGGTCATGAGCACGCCGCCCAGGTTCTGGTCGCGCGCCGCGGAGATGCCCCACAGCCGGGGCGCGTGCACGTAGTACGGGTAGATCGGGGTCGGGATGAAGGTGTAGGCCAGGCCGAGAAAGGACGCCGCCACGAACGCGCCGAGCAGGTAGAGCACCGCCACCCCCGATCCCATCCTGCGGGCGCCGGGGACGATCACGGGCCACCAGAAGCAGATGCCGATCGTGATCAGGAACGCGTGCTCGAGGTCGAGCGCGAGTGGATGCTCGAGCGCGTAGGTGTACGGCCGGGCCAGGTGGACCGAGTACCACCCGACGACCCAGAGCGGCCAGCTGATGTTCGCATTCAGGAGCCCGCTCACCGGGCCGAGCCGGCGCAGGATCGACTCGCCCATCTCCAGGGTGAGCCCGAGCAGGAGGAGCGGCGGCGCCCAGTCGGCGATCAGCGCGTTCTGCAGCAGGTGGCCGAGCAGGAGATAGTGCACCGCGATCGTCTCGAGCGGCGAGTTGAGCGTCGCCGCGATCAGGACGGCGCCGGCGACGAACGACGCCCGCCGCCACCCGGGCACCGCCGTGCGGCGGGCGCTGCGCAGGTAGACGGCCGTGGCAACGACGGCCGCCACGATGAATCCCGGCTCGAGCGTGAACGAGGTCGCCGCGGGGGCACTCATCGGCGCCTCGCGGAGCGGCTCACCGCTCCAGCTTGTCCCGCTTGCGGCGGGTCGAGCGCGCCTCCTGCCAGGCGGCGAGCTCCTGGTCGGTGAGGTCCGGAGGCGGCCCCGTGCGCAGATGCCACGAGAACCAGCCCAGGAAGACGAGGCCGGCGACCGCCGGGATCAGGTGCGGCAGATGCTCGACCACGAGCTTCATGCATGGCGGACTGTAGAACCTGCCGGTGACCGGGCCGTCCGCTCGGAGTAAGATTCGGGCCGGATGAGCCGGGGAATGTCGCGCAAACACCTGCTTCGGTGGGCTGGAGCGGCGGGTGGCGGGCTGGCCTTGGGCGCGGCGGGCTATGCCCGGCTCGAGGGCGACTCGGCCAGCGCCGACGCCCAGGTCGTGCCCTTCGACGGCGTCAACCAGGCGGGCATCGTCACCCCGCAGCAGAAGTACCTCCAGTTCGGCGCGCTGGACGTGAGCACGAGCGGGCGCAGCAACCTGCGCGAGCTGATGCGCGGCCTGACGAGCGCCGCCGCGGGTCTGACGGCAGGCCAGCCCAGCGGCGGTGACCAGTTCGATCCGGCGCTGCTGACGATCACGTTCGGGTTCGGTCAGAGCATCTTCGACTCGCGCTTCGGCCTCGCGTCAATGCGGCCGGCAGCGCTGGTCGACATGCCCCACTTCAAGGGCGACCAGCTCGTGGCGGACATCAGCCACGGCGACATCGGCGTGCAGTGCTGCTCGACCAGCCACGAGGTCGCCGACCAGGCGCTGCGTGCGATCGTTGCGGCCGCCAACGGGGCCGCCACGCTGCGCTGGTCGCAATACGGGTTCGTCCGCAATCCCTTCCCGGGCGAGGTGGGCAAGACGCCGCGCAACATCGTCGGCTTCAAGGACGGGACGAACAACCTGCGCGCCGATGACGCCGCCAAGATGCGCTCCAACGTGTGGGTGAACCCCGGCGACGGCCCCGGCTGGATGACGAACGGGACATATCTGGTCGTCCGCAACCTCAAGGTGCACGTGGCCAATTTCCTGACCGAGCCCCTGCACGTGCAGCAGTACGCCTTCGGCAGGTACAAGGTCAGCGGTGCGCCGTTCGGCCAGACGACCGAGTTCGCTCCGGTGATCCCGGCCGACGAGCCCACCGACTGCCACATCATGGTGGCCAACCCGCGCAAGGCGGGCAGCGAGGCCGAGCGCATCCTGCGCCGCGGCTACATGACGAGCGACGGCTACGACGCCGAGATCGCAAACCCGCTCGGGGGCCTGTTCTTCATCAGCTTCCAGCGCGACCCGCGCCGCCAGTTCATCCCGATCCAGCAGCGCCTGTCCGTGCACGACCGGTTCACCGTGGAGTATCCGGTGCCGCGGGGGAGCGCCATGTTCGCTGTGCCGCCCGGCATCCGCTCGGGCGGGTACGTGGGCGAGACCCTGCTGGCGTGATCGCACCGCTGCGGCCGGCCGACTGGGACGACGTCGCCCGGATCTACGCCGAAGGGATCGCCACCGGCGACGCCACCTTCGAGACCGATGTGCCCGATTGGGAGCGCTGGGACGCCGCGCACATGCCCGGCCACCGCCTGGCCGCGACCGCCGGCGGAGTCCTGGTCGGCTGGGCGGCTCTCTCGGCCGTCTCGGAGCGGTGCGTGTACGCGGGCGTGGCCGAGGTGAGCGTGTACGTCGCCGCGACCGCCCGCGGGCGCGGTGTCGGCGCGGCCCTCCTCGAGGCGCTGATCGCATCGTCCGAGGCCGGCGGGGTGTGGACGCTCCAGGCCGGGATCTTTCCCGAGAACGAGGCCAGCGTCCGCTTGCACGAGCGGGCCGGGTTCCGGGTCGTCGGCCGGCGGTCGCGGCTGGGCCGGCTGCACGGCGCCTGGCGCGATGTGCTGCTCATGGAGCGACGCAGCCCCGTCGTGGGATAGTCAGGCTCGCTGCCGGATGGCGGCGCGAAGCGGCACGCGGGCGAGGAGCGTCACCAGGAGGGCGACGGTCGCGATCACCCCATCGACGAGACCCGCCAACGCGACCACGGCCGCCACCGACCAGTCCCCACCTGCGTACCCGCGCGTGCCGGACACGTGCATCGAGAGTATGACCCCACCGATCGAGAGCCCGAGCAGCGGCACAATCCCAAGCGCGAACCATCGCGGGGTGATGTAAAGGCCGAGAACAACACCGACCACGGTGGCGCCCAGGATACCCGCGCCCCAGTTCAGGCCCCGTGTCACGCCGTACGCGACAAATACCGCGATCACAACCGCCCAGACCGTTAGCCCGGCCACCCGGAGGAATGGTGCACCGGTATGGTGCGTCGCCATGCCACAATAATAGCACACAAGCTATGTCAGGCGGCGGGCGCCGGCGGCGGCGCGGGCCACGATGGGCTCGGTGACCCGGCCCGTGGCGGCCAGATAGCCGGCCGCGACCGCCGCTCCGATCCCGGCACAGCGCTCGACCGGCGCGAGCACCACGATCGAACCGCCGAACCCGCCGCCGGTGAGCCGCGCGCCCCACGCACCCGCCTCCACGGCGAGCGCCACCAGCATGTCGAGCTCCGGCGTCGAGACCTCGTAGTCGTCGCGCAGGCTGGCGTGGCCGGCGGCGAGAATCGTCCCGAGCGCCCGGGCATCGCCGCGCTCGAGCGCCGCGACGGCCTGCTCGACCCGGGCGTTCTCGGTGCGGAAATGCCGCAGGCGGCGGCTGGTCGTCGCGTCCAGATCGCCGGCGAGCGCCCGCTCGAGCTCGCGCCGGCGGAGGGCGTAGCCCGTCTCGGCCAGGTGCCTGGGCACACGCGAGTCGATCACGATCAGGCCCAGGTCGGCCGGCAGCGGGACCGCCCGGTGGGACAGGGTCGCGCAGTCGAGCAGGAGCGCATGCCCGGCCCGGCCGAGGAGCGACACCGCCGGATCCATGATGCCGCAGGGAACGCCGACCGCTCGCTCCTCGGCGCGGCGGCAGGCGTCGGCCAGCGCCATCGGCGCAAGCTCGAGCGCCGCGGCGTCACACAGCGCGAGGCCCACGGCGACCAGCAGGGCGGCCGATGAGGACAGCCCCGCCCGGGCGGGCAGGTCGGAGTCGATCTCGCCCTCGATCCCCGCCGGCTCGCGGCCGAGGTCGGCGAGCTCGGCGGCCAGGGCCGCCACGTACCGGCCGAACCCATCGGTCTGACCGCCTCCGCCGGCATCGATCTCCACCAAGCCCGGCGGCGTCGGCGACCGCACCCGGATGCGGGCCGCGGGCTCGCAGTGGAGTGTGATTGCGAGATCGATCGCCACCGGAAGCACCAGGCCGCCGGCGTAGTCGGTGTGCTCACCGATCAGGTTGACGCGGCCGGGCGCGCGGTAGCGGGCCACCCCGCCATTATGCCGCTCGGGCGGGCGCCCGTATCATTCCGAGCCAATGGGCCGGCGCCGCCGAAGCGACGTTCTGACGCAGGCGATCGTGGCCTCGGCGCCCGACGCGGTCGTCGTCATCGACGACGGCGGCGCCGTGGTCGAGTTCAACCCCGCGGCCGAGCGCATGTTCGGCGTGCCGCGCGCGAGCGTGATCGGCTCGGCGCTTCACGATGCGATGCTCCTGCCCAACGCAGCGTCCGAGCGCGCGGCGCCCGAACGGAGCTACGAGGCCACGGCGACGCGGTCGGACGGGGCCACCTTCCCGGCCGAGGTGTCGACCGCTCCCGTGGTGGGGGTCGATGCCCGGCTGCGAGTGCTCTACGTGCGCGACATCAGCGAGCGCAGGCGGGCCGAGCGGGCCGTCTACGACCTGGCCGCGATCATCGAGTCGTCCGAGGACGCGATCATCTCCAAGACGCTCGACGGCGTGATCGAATCGTGGAACGCCGGCGCCGAGCGTCTCTACGGCCACACGGCCGCCGAGGCGATCGGGCAGCGAATCGCGCTCGTCGAGCCGCTCGGGCGGCCCGACGACTCCCCCGCGGTTCTCGCCCTGATCCGGCGTGGCCGGCCGATCGAGAACCTCGAGACGGTGCGCGTGCGCAAGGACGGCGCCGAGGTGCACGTGTCGCTGACGGTGTCGCCGATCGTCGATGCCCGCGGCCGGGTGATCGCGGCGGCCGAGATCGGTCGTGACATCACCGCCCGGAAGCGGGCCGACCGGCGGGTGGCCTACCTGGCCTATCACGACGACCTGACCGGGCTGCCGAACCGGCTCATGTTCGGGGAGCACCTCGACCTCGCGCTCGCCCGCGCCCAGCGGCATGGGCGCCAGGTTGCCGTGCTGTACGTCGACCTCGACGACTTCAAGCAGGTCAACGACACCTACGGCCATGAGGCGGGCGACCAGCTCCTGCGCCAGATCGCGCGCCGGCTCGAGCGGGCGACGCGCGCGACCGATCTGGTGGCCCGCCACGGCGGCGATGAGTTCATCGTCCTGGTCGCAGACCTGCCCCGCGGCGGCGAGCCGGCCGCGCGCGACATCGCCCAGACCATCGCGGGCCACGTCGAGCAGGCCCTGGCCGCGCCCGCCATGCTGGACGGTGCGACGATCACGGCCGGCGGCAGCATTGGCATCGCCCTCTACCCCGACGACGCCGCCACGAGCGATGCGCTGCTCCGGCTGGCGGACGCGGCCATGTACCGGTCGAAGGAGCTCGGCCAGGTGCCCGCTGGCACCGGCGCGGCGCCGCCCACCGCCGCGGCGCACATCCCGCTGACGGCGCGAATGCAGCTCGCCCTCGAGCGCGGCGAGTTCGTGCTCCACTACCAGCCGATCCTGCGCCTCGAGGACATGCGGATGGTGGGCGTGGAGGCGCTGATCCGCTGGAACCATCCCGACGAGGGCCTGCTCGCGCCGTCGGCGTTCATCCCGCTGGCCGAGCGCACCGACCTGATCACGGCGATCTCGGACTGGGTCATCGACGAGGTCTGCCGCGCGTCACGGCCGTGGGTGGCCCGGCACGAGCAGATCCGTACCGCGGTGAACCTGCCCATCGCCCGCTGGCAGCCCGACGCGGCCGAGCGGCTGCTGCGGACGATCCGGACGAACGGCCTTGACCCGAGCCAGATCGTGGTCGAGGTGAGCGAGTCGAGCGCGATGACCGAGCCGGCCCGCACCCAGCCGATCCTGCACACGCTGCACCGCCACGGCGTCCGGCTCGCCATCGACGACTTCGGCACCGGCCACTCGTCGCTCAGCCGCCTGACCGAGATGCCCGTCTCGACGCTCAAGATCGACCGCGCCTTCGTGCGCGACATCCCCGCCGGATCGCACGCAAACGCAATCGCCACCACGATCATCCAGCTCGCCCGAAACATCGGCGCCGAGGCGCTGGCCGAGGGCATCGAGACCACCGCGCAGTGCGAGTTCCTGAAGGGCGAGGGCTGCACCCTGGGCCAGGGCTTCCTCTTCAGCCCGGCCGTGCCGGAGGGCGAGGTGGAGTCGCTGTTCGCGCGCTTCGACCCCGCCCCGGCGACCCGCTAGACACCGGGGACAGTCCCCGAACGTCCGCCGTTACGTTGTTGTTGCGCGTTTCGACCGGGGACTGTCCCCGGTTGGGAGGCCGTCCGGGAGGATCACCGTGTCGTAGTAGCGCGTCATGGTCACCCCCGCGGTGAACCGGCCGACGTGCGGCTCGATGTGCTCGCCGTTCGCGATCCGGAGCACCAGCTCGGGGTAGCGCGATCCCGCCGCGAGCGGCAGCGGGAACGCCCCGCCGAAGCGGCAGTTGATGTCGGTCACCGGCAGCCCCTCGGGCTCGTCGAAGCACTGGATCGTCGCCGGGCCGACCAGCCGCAGACCCTCGGCGACCCGCCGCCCCAGGTCGATCAGGCGCGGGTCGGCGATCGTCTGGCCTTTGATCGACTCGCCGCCCTTCGACTCGATCATCGTGCGCGGGATGACGTTCAGCGCCCGGGCCTCGAGATCGCACAGGACGTCGATCGAGAACTGTTCCCCGGGGCAGAACCGCTGCACGATCACCGGCACCCCGGCGTAGTCGACGAAGAAGCGCACCTCGCTCAGGGTCTCGCAGCGGTAGATGTCGCGCGACGCGTAGCCCCAGCGGCGCTTGACCAGCAGCGGCAGCGGCGGCCGGTCGGGCAGCTCCTCGGGGATCCACGTGTCGGGCGAGGGCAGGCCCGCATCGAGCAGCGCCCGGTGACACAGGTACTTGTCGAACATGGCCTCGGCGACCGCCAGATCGGGCAGAAGCAGCACGGCGCCCGCACGTTCCAGGAGGGCACGGCCGGCCACGAGCTCGACGTTGTCGAGGTCGGCAATCGGAAGCACCGCGCGCACGCCGTGTGCGGCGACGAGGTCGGCCAGCGCCGGCACGTAGTCGGGGCTCGAGGCGAGCGGCACCACCACCCCCCGGTCGGCCATCATCAGCGCCGGGGAGAGCGGATTCGCGTCGACCGCCACGACGTCGCCGTCCCATCCGAGCCCGTCCAGGGCCTCCCGGAACGCCCGCACGACGTCGACGCGCTGGCCGGCGCAGGTGAGCAGCACCGAGCTTCGCGTCACAGGTCCCAGCCGCCCGTCGCGCCCTTGTATGTCTCGGCCGGCCGGGTCATCTGGCCCAGTGTCCGCCACACGATGCGCGCGTCCAGGCGCAGCGACCAGTGCTCGACGTACCACGTGTCGAGCTCGATCCGGCGCGACCACGGGATCGAGGTGCGGCCGTGAATCTGCGACCAGCCGGTCACCCCGGGCCGCATCTTCAGCCGCACCCGCTGGCGGGGGGTGTACCGCTCGACCTGCTCGAGCAGCGTCGGCCGCGGCCCGACCAGCGACATCTCGCCGCGCAGCACGTTCCAGAGCTGGGGCAGCTCGTCGAGCCCGTAGCGGCGGTACAGGTCGCCGCTGCGCAGGATGCGCTCGTCGCCCTCGTTCACGGCCAGGCCGGCGCCCTGGGAGCTCGCGTCGCGGATCATCGTGCGGAACTTGAGGATCACGAACGGGCGGCCGTCGCGGCCGGCCCGCTCCTGCCGGAACAGCACGGGCCGGCCGTCCTCGACCAGGATCACCGCCGCGAGTGCCGCCAGCACCGGCGAGAGCACGACGAGACCCGCCGCCGCCAGGGTGGCGTCGAGTGTCCGTTTGAGTGCGAGCGCGGCCGGGCGGGAGCGCAGTTCCGAAGCCCGATCGCCGTTGTGGGATGCGACCGATTCCACGCGCCAACCATAGCCAACGGCCGGGCTGAAGCAGGGCGGAACCGGTGCTGCAAGGCGGGCAGGCGGGGCGCCCGGTGCTCTGCTAGAGTGGCCGGTTGCGCCGGCCACCGGATTTCGGCCGGCGCCCGCCGCCCGCCGCCCCCAACGTCAGCGCTCCGCCCCATGCACCCTCGGTGCGTGTTCGTGCGGAGCCGATCGCCGTCCCCTCTGGAGCCGCCGCGTGTCTGCCGAGCCTGCCGTCGAAGTCCACGATCTGCGCAAGGAGTTCATCCGCCGTGACGGGCGCCGCAACGGCCGCGTCCGCCGCCGCCGCGTGGCCGCGCTGTGCGACGTCAGCTTCACGCTGGCCCGCGGGGAGTGCGTCGCCATCCTCGGCCAGAACGGCTCGGGCAAGTCGACGCTCGTGCGCGTGCTCTCGACGCTGCTCCTGTTCGAGGGCGGTAGCGCGCACGTGTTCGGCATCGACGTGAGCGCCCGCCCGCGGGCGGTGCAGCGACTGGTGAACCGGGTTTCGGTTGAGGCCTCGTTTTTCAAGCGCATGTCACCCGACGAGAACCTGAGCTACTCGGCCCGGTTCTACGGCCTGACACCACGGCAGACGCGCATCGCCATCCCGGAGATCCTGAAGCGGGTCGGCTTCCCGCCTGAGCGGCGCGGCGAGCCGATGGAGGATCTCTCGCGCGGCATGCAGCAGAAGATCGCGCTTGCCCGCGCACTCCTGACATCGCCCGTGCTGCTCCTGCTGGACGAGCCGACCACCGGCCTTGACCCGCGCTCGAAGCTCGAGGTGCAGGCGCTCGTGCGCGACCTGCGCCGCCAGCACGACTGCACGATCCTGCTCTGCACGCACGACATGAGCGAGGCCGAGGCCCTGGCCGACCGCGTCGGGATCCTGCACGGAGGGCGCCTGCTCGCGCTGGACACGCCGGCCGAGATCCGCAGCCGCTACGGCGCCGCGACGCTCGAGGACGCGTTCCTGGCCGCAACCGGCCGCAGCTTCGAGGACGAGGCGGAAACCGAGACCGAGAGCGAGGTGCCCGCATGATGCGGCAGGCGTCGACCGCGATGCGGCGCGAGCTGATCGGCTTCGCCGGCATCGTCGAGCGCAACACGTACCTGGTGCGCCGCTTCGTGTGGTGGGAGGTGGCGTGGTTCCTGTACACGATCGCGAACACCCTCACGATCGTGTTCATCGCCAAGGGCGTGGAGGCGGCCGGCTACCGCCTGGACGTGAACCGCGAGATGATCGTGCTCTTGATCGGCGCGGTGGTGTGGTCGTACCTCGGCCTGATCTTCGAGATCGAGACCGAGACGGTCGCCTGGGAGCGCTGGGAGGGGACGATCGAGTACACGTTCATGGCCCCGCTGTCGCGCCCCGCGCATCTGCTGGGGATGGGGGCGTTCGCGGTGCTCTACGGCGTGCTGCGGACGATGCTCCTGTTCGGCCTCGTGGCCACCCTCCTGCACGTGCAGTTCGACAACCCCAACTTCCTGACCGCTGCAATCGTGCTCGCGGTGTCGTCGGTGTCGTTCGTCGGCATCGGCATGATGACCGCCGTGCTGCCGCTGGTCTCGCCGGAGAAGGGGACGCAGCTCGGATTCATCGCGCAGGGACTGCTCCTGGTCGTGTCGGGCGTGTACTACCCGGTCACCGTGCTGCCGCAGTGGATGCAGTGGCTCTCGGTCGTGTCGCCCGCGACCTACACGCTGGAGGGCGCCCGCCGGGCGGTGCTCGACGGCGCCAGTCCGGCCGCGGTGTGGGACGACATCTGGCCGCTCATCCTGATCGGGGTGATCGCCATTCCACTCGGGCTGTACGTGTTCTCGCGCGGCGAGCGCTACGCCAAGCGCCACGGCCGCCTCAAGCGGTCCGGCTGACCCGGTTGCGGCCGCTGTGGCGTAATCGCGACTGGACGCTGCTCATGGCGGGGCAGCTGCTGTCGACGCTGGGCAGCCAGCTCACGACCGTCGCCTATCCCCTGCTCGTGCTCGCGCTGACCCATTCGCCGGCGCAGGCGGGGCTCGTCGGATTCGCGCGCATCCTGCCGACGCCGCTCTTCGGGCTGCCCGCCGGTGAGGCGGCGGATCGGTGGGACCGCAAGCGCATCATGATCGTCGCCGACGGCGTTCGCGCGGTTGCGATCGCGACGCTCGCCGTGGCGATCGTCGCCGGCGCGGCCCCGCTCTGGCTGATCGTCGTGGTCGCCCTCGTCGAGGGGACGGGAAGCGTCTTCTTCACATGCGCCGAGGTTGGGGCGATGCGCGCGGTGGTCCCGGCACCCCAGCTTCCCGCCGCGGTGGGCGCCCAGCGGGCCCGCTTCGCGACGGTCATGCTGATCGGACCTCCCGCCGGCGGCGCGCTCTTCAACCTGGGACGCTCGATCCCCTTCCTCGGCGACGCGGCCTCCTACTCGTTCTCGTTCCTCTCACTGCTTGCGATGCGCACGCCGTTCCAGGAGACCCGCCAACCCCACACCGCGTCGCTGCGGGCGCGCGCCGCCGAGGGGTTCCGCTTTCTCTGGAGCCGGCCGTTTCTGCGCACCACAACGCTGCTCTACGGCATCGGCAACTTCGCGCTCCCCGGGATCCTGCTCGTGATCGTGGTCACCGGCAGGCGGGCGGGCCTCACGGGCGGCCAGATCGGCGCCCTCTTCGCCGTGTTCGCCGCGTTCCTGCTCATCGGCTCGCTGGCCTCCCCGCTCTTCCGGCGCCGGTTCTCGATGCGCACCATCATCCTCATCGAGCTCTGGCTGTGGCTCGGCAGCGGGCTCTACCTGATCTGGCCGAACGTGTACGTCCTGACCGCCGCCATCCTGCCCCAGGCCGTTGCGATGCCGGTGACGGACTCGGTGGTCGTCGGCTACCGGCTCGCGATCATCCCCGACCGCCTGCTCGGACGCGTCGAGAGCGTCCGCACGACCCTCGCCCAGATCGCCTCGCCGCTCGGGCCCCTGGTCGCCGGGATCCTGCTCGAGACCACGTCGAGCCGCGCAACCGTCGCCGTCTTCACCGCGTGCGGCGTCGCGCTGGCCGTGTGGGGAACGCTCAGCCCGGCCATCCGCAACGCCCCCCGGCTCGAGGCGGCGTAGGACCAAAGACCCGTCCCGGTCGAGACTCCCGGCCGAGGCGGCGAGCCCACGCGGCTCCTAGCCTGGGTCGTATGGATATCGCACTGATCACAGGAGCGTCGCGGGGGCTCGGGCTCGCGCTGGCGCAGGACCTGGCCGACCAGGGCCACGGGCTCGTCATCGACGCTCGCGGCGGCGCCGCACTCGAAGACGCCCGCGCTGCCCTGGCCGCGCGCACCGAGGTGACGGCGATCGCGGGCGACGTCGCCGACCCGGGTCACCGTGAGGCGCTGGTCGCGGCGGCCGCGCGGATGGGCCCGCTGCGGCTGCTCGTGAACAACGCCTCCGCGCTGGGCCCGAGCCCGCAGCCCGAGCTCGGGGAATACCCGCTGGAGATTCTGGAGGCCGTCTACCGGACGAACGTGGTCGCGCCGCTGGGCCTGATCCAGCTGGCGCTGCCCGCCCTCCGGCAGCATGCCGGCACCATCATCAACATCACCTCCGACGCCGGCGTTGAGAGCTATCCCGGCTGGGGTGGCTACGGGTCGTCCAAGGCGGCGCTGGAACAGCTCTCGAACGTGCTCGCAGCGGAGCAGCCGGACGTGCGCGTGTACTGGGCCGACCCGGGCGACATGCGCACGCGCATGCACCAGGAGGCGTTCCCGGGCGAGGACATCTCCGACCGGCCCGAGCCCGCAACGAGCGTCCCGGGACTGCTGCGGCTGATCGGCCGCGAACTGCCGTCGGGCCGCTACCGCGCCCGCGATCTGGCCCCGTTCGGAGCGGTGGCATGAATGCCGTCGCACTGGCCGAGGCCACCGCCCCGCCCGAGCGGCGAGGCGTCGGACGCGACCGGGTGCGGATGCTCGTGGGGCGCCAGAGCGGAGTCGAGCACGCGGTCTTCCACGACCTGCCGAGGCTGCTCGACCCGGGCGACCTGCTCGTGGTCAACACCTCCGCGACCCTGGCCGCCGCGCTCGACGCGATCGCGCCCGGCGGCCGCCCACTGCGCCTGCACCTGTCCACTCCCGTGCCGGGAACCGATCCCGGCGAGGGGCTGTGGATGGTCGAGCTTCGCATCCCGGCCGGGCCGGGCTCGCTGCCCTTCACGGCCGGCCGGCGGGGATGGCGGCTCGCGCTGCCGGGCGGCGGCCACGCGCGCCTGCTGCGGGGCGGCCCGCGGCTGTGGGTCGCCCGCCTCGACCTGCCGGTGGGGCTCTTCGAGCAGCTCGAGGCTCACGGCCGCCCGATCAGATATGCGTATGCCGGCGCGGACTGGCCGATCGACGACTACCAGACCGTCTTTGCCACCCACCTGGGCAGCGCCGAGATGCCCAGCGCCGGCCGGGCGTTCACGGACGAGCTCGTGACCGCGCTCGTGGCCGCCGGCGTCGAGCTGGCGCCGATCGTGCTGCACACGGGGGTCTCGTCGCCGGAGACAGGCGAGCCGCCGTTCGCCGAGTGGTTCCGCGTTTCCGAGGCGACGGCCCGGCACGTGAACGCGGTGCGTGAGGCCGGGGGCCGCGCGATCGCCGTCGGCACCACCGCGGTGCGCGCGCTCGAGACGGCGGCCGCCGGGAACGCGACCGTCGCGCCGGCCGAGGGCTGGACCGAGCTCGTGATCGACGAGCGCCGCGGCGTCACGGTCGTCGACGCGCTCCTGACCGGCTGGCACGCGCCCGAGGCGACCCACCTCGACCTGGTGCGCGCGGTCGCGGGCCGGGAGCTGGTCGACCGCTGCTACGCGGCCGCCGCGGAGCGGGGCTACCTCTGGCACGAGTTCGGCGATCTGAATCTCCTGCTGCCGTAGCCGCCACGGCGGCTGCTACTCTGCGCACGTGGCACCGACTCTCCTCAGTTGACCGGCGCGCGGCGCACGCGCGCCGCATCGATCCCGCCGTCCGACCGCTCTGGAGTCTCCGTCCGTGCCAACCCCGCCTCGCATCGCAATTCGCCGCCTCGCCGCCGCCCGCGTCATCTCGGTGACCGGTTCGGAGGCCGGCTGGATCGCGCTCATGGTCGCGATCTACGCCGCCACGCACTCGACGGTGTGGATGTCGGCGGCGCTCTTCGTGAGCATCGGCACCTCGGGCCTCTTCACCCCGCTTCTGGGCGCGCTCGGCGACCGCATCGACCGGCGCCGGGTGATGATTGCCTCCGAGCTCGGAGCCGCCGGCGTGGCGGCCGTGATGGCGTTCACGCACCGCCCGCTGGCGCTGATCGCGCTGGCCTTCATGAGCGCGGTCGCCCAGTCGCCCTACTTCTCGGCGTCCACCGCGGCCGTGCCGAACCTCGTGCCGGTGAAGGACGTTGCCTGGGCGAACAGCACCCTCGCGATCGGGCGCAACGCCGGCGCGCTCCTGGGCCCGATGCTCGGCGGCGCGGTCGCCGGCCTGCTCAGCCCAAGCGTCGTCTTCGGTGCAAACGCGATCTGCTTCGCCGGGTCGGCGGCGATGATCTGGACGGTCACGGGCACCTTCGCCGACCCCGACCGGGCGGCGTCTGAAGACCACGAAGGGCTGCGGGCCGGCTTCCGGTTCATCCTCGCCGATCCGGTGCTGCGCCTGATCACGCTGGCCTGGATCGTGCTGCTCTTCCTGCTCGGCCCGGTGCTGGTGGCCGAGCTGCCGCTGGCCCGCTCGTTCGGCGCCGGCTCGATCGGCTACGGAATCCTGGCCGCCTGCTGGGGCGGCGGCGCGATCGCGGGATCGTTCATGGGCCGGCGGCTCGCCGTCTCCCACGAGCGGTGGACGATGATCGGCGGCTGCGCGGTCATCGGCGCCGGGTTCGCGGTCGTCTCGTTCGCTCCGGCATTCGGCTTCGCGCTGGCCGGGATGGCGACGGCCGGCCTCGCCGAGGGCGCCGTGTCGGTCTCGGAGCAGGGCATCCTCCAGCGCCGCACGCCGGACGCGGTGCGCTCACGGGCGACGGCGGCCACCGAGGCCGCGATCCTGGTGGCGTTCGCACTCTCGTTCCCGACGGCCGGGTTCATGATCAACCTGATCGGCGTCCGCGGCGTCTACCTGCTGGCGGGAGCCGGCTGCGGTGTCTCGGCTCTCATCCTGGTCGCAGCGATGCGCGCGCTCGCCCGCTCACCTGCGCGGGAGATGGCGCAGGTGCCGGATCGCTTCGAGCTCGGCGTACACTCTCGATCCTCGTGACCGATTCCCCGGCCGGCTACTCCGGAACCCCGCTCGCGAAGAAGCTCGGGATCAAGCCCGGCAGCGACCTGGCGCTCGATCTGGAACCGCCCGGATGGCGCGTGCCGGGTCTCCCGGACGACGTGACCGTGGTCGCGGCTCCCGCTCCGAGCGACGTCCTGATCGCGTTCTTCCGGACGGCGGCGGAACTGCCCGAGCGCCTGCCGGCGCTGGCGCAGCGGATCTTCCCGGCCGGCTCGCTGTGGGTCGCGTGGCCCCGGCGCGCGGGCGGTCACCAGAGCGACATCACCGAGAACCTCCTGCGCGAGCACGCGCTGCCGCTGGGCATCGTCGATACCAAGGTGGCCGCGATCGACACCGACTGGTCGGGCCTCAAGTTCATGTGGCGGCGTGAGAACCGCGTCACGACGTAGCCGACTTGCCGAGGCAGCTCGTTGCCGGCGGATGCTGGTCGCGCTTGGGCTGGCTCGGATCCCAGGTGATATCGGGCGGGTGGCGCACCGGCTGCCAGGTGTGTCCGCTCCAGCGGGTGACAATGTCTTGGGTGCCACAGCCGCCGGCCGCCCAGACGGCTCCGTCAGGCGCGGCGGCCAGCGTCTCGAGGCCCTCGCGCTCGGATGCAACCGGGGCGAGCGACCATCCGTGGCCGTCCCAGTGCTCGTAGATCGCGACCGGTGAGGTGAATGACGTCTCGTTGCCGGTTTGGTTCAGGAATTGGCTTGCGCCGAGCGCCCAGATGTCCGTCGGTGAGATGGCGTGCACATCGACGAGCATCGAGTCGGTGTTCTGAGTGGGCGTGCGGGCGATCATCCAGGTGTGCCCGTTCCAGTGTGCCGCGAGCGTCTCGACATGGCCGTCGACCTCCTGTCCGCCGACGGCCCAGGCATCGCTCGCCGAGGTCGCGGTGAGACGGAAACTGCCATCGCGGGGGCCGAAAGGCGCCCGAACCGACTCCCAGCGCGCGCCGTCCCAGCGCCTGACGATTGGTGTGCCGTTCGAGTAGAGGCCGGGACCGGCGACCCACACGTCGTTCGGGGCGAGCGCGACGACCTGCGAGAGACCGACCGATCCTGGCGCCGGCAGGTGAATGAACTGCCAGCTGCGTCCGTTCCAGTGCGCGACCAGCGGTCGCATCGCCGTCTCGGACTTGTCGATGCTGGTGCCCGCCGGTATCGACCATCCGGCTGCCCAGACATCGTCAGGGCCGTCCGCCGAGACAGAATTCAACGCTCCCGCGCCCGGAAGCGGCATGGGGATCACATCCCAGCGCGTGCCATCCCAGTGCTCCACGAGCGGGTGAGTGGCCACGATCCGGTCGGACGGAGCACTGCGAAAGCCGACCGCCCAGGCGTCGTCGGGGCCAAGTGCGACAACCGATGCCAGGTTCGAGTCGCCGGGGACGGCCGGAAGCGCGAACGAGCGCCAACGGCTGCCGTTCCAGTGCCAGGCGACGCTCCCGACAATCCAGGCGTCGCTCGCAGACGCCGCCGAGATATCGGAGAGCTCCGGCACCGAGTATCCGATGATGAACCCCGGCGAGGAGACGCCGGCCACCACGCCGGGCGGTACCGGGGGTGCGTAGTCGAAGCGATCCAAGACGAACTGCTGCGACGACGATGACCGTGACGCGCCGCCACGCAGCGCCACCAGGCCGGCGCCTGCTGCCAGGACCACCGCAACCGCCACGCCGGTCGACAGCGCAATCCAGCGGCGCGGTCGCCTTGCCGGCCGGCGCGCCACCTCACGCACGGGCAGGTCGTCCGCCATCAGCGCAAGCCCCGCCCGGATGGCGGCGATGTCCGCCGTCGCCTGCGCCACGGCCGCATCGAGATCGGGGTTGCCCGTGGGCGGCGCACCCGCGAGCGCCAGATCGAGCGCCCGTGCGCGGAGATCGGCGCTCATCGCAGGAGCCCCTCGGGCAGGGTTGTCCGCAGCTCGGCGACCGCGCGGTGAAGCCGCGACTTGACCGTCCCTTCTGGAACAGTCATCACCGACGCGATCTGGGCGATCGAGAAATCCGCATAGAAGCGCAGCACGATGGCCGCGCGGAGATCGGGGGCGAGGCGGTCGAGGCCGGCTCGCACCGCCTCGCGCAGTTCGACGTCGTGAGACTCGCGCACCGGAATGGCCATCGCCGGATCGAGGCCGGCCCCACGAGCCGCGCGGCGGTGCCCGTCCATCGCCAGGTTCGTCGCCACTGCGCATGCCCAGGCGCCCCTGGCCGCGCCGCGCGGCGGATGCTGCAGCGCTCGAAGCTCGATCTCCTGCATCGCGTCCTCGATCTCCTCACCTGCGACCCCGTTCAGGAACAGCACGCGCCGAACGCGCACGGCATCCGCGCCGCTCAAAAAGGGCTCTTTTCGATTCCACACTCGCACCTAAGACGCGTAACCGGCCCAAACCGTTCGCCGCGGTAACATCGGCCGGTGAGAATCGCGCTTCTGGCACCGGCCTGGTTCGCCGTCCCACCGGTCCGCTACGGCGGCATCGAGTGGGTGGTGTCGATCCTGGCCGACGGGCTCGTCGACCGCGGCCACGATGTCGTCCTCTACGCGGCCGGCGACTCGCAGACGAAGGCCCACCTGGTCACGAGCTACGACGAGCCGCCGTCGTACCGGATCGGCATGTCGCTGCCAGACCTGCACCACACGCTGACCTGCCTCGAGGAGGCGGACAAGTACGACGTCGTCCACGACCACTCCGGGCCGCTCGCATGTGCGCTCGGCCAGGTCGTCGCCACACCGTTCTGCCACACCGTTCATGGCCCGCTCACCGGCGAGCCGGGGCTCGTGTACGCCCAGATCGCGAAGGTGTCACCCCGGGTGCGGCTGATCTCGCTGTCCGAAAACCAGCGCAGTCCGCGGCCCGAGCTGAACTGGCTCGCCACCTGCCACAACGCGATCGATCTCGATCACTATCCGATCCACCCGGGCAACGACGGCTACCTCCTGTTCCTCGGCCGCATGTCCCCCGACAAGGGAGCCGGCAACGCGGTGCGGGTCGCGCTCGAGACCGGGATGCCGCTGAAGCTGGCCGGCAAGATCCACGATCCGGTCGAGCACGAGTACTTCGACTCGGCGGTGCGCCCGCACCTGGGGAAGGACATCGAGTACGTCGGCGAGGTCTCGCACAACGAGAAGGTCGAACTGCTCCAGCGCGCCGCCGTGACGGTGTTCCCGATCCAGTGGCCGGAGCCCTTCGGCCTCGTGATGGTGGAGTCGATGGCGTGCGGCACGCCCGTGCTCGCCACCCGCCTGGGTGCGGTGCCCGAGGTCGTCGAGCACGGCCGGGGTGGGCTGGTCGTGGACACGATCGCCGAGATGGCCGCCTGCATGCCGCGGATGCTCGCGCTCGACCCGCTCGAGGTGCGACGGGTGGCCGAGGAGAGCTTCTCCGCGGCGCGGATGGTTTCGGATTACGAGCGCGCCTACGAGCGCCTGCTCGCCGAGTCGTAACAAGACTGCAACGTTTCTTGCACGGCAACTTTCGGGGGACTGTCCCCGGTTTGGCGGCCGGTCAGTGCAGGAAGTGGCGGCGGCCCGTGAAGACCATCGCGGCGCCCGCGGAGTTCGCGGCGGCGATCACCTCGGCGTCGCGCACCGAGCCGCCCGGCTGGACGATCGCCCGGACGCCCGCGGCGAACGCCGCCTCGGGGCCGTCGGCGAACGGAAAGAATCCGTCGGACGCCAGCACGGCTCCCGCGGCCCGCTCGCCCGCCTTCGACACCGCCACCTTGACGGCGTCCACGCGGCTCGTCTGCCCCGCACCGATCCCGACCGTCGCCAGGTCGTGGGCGATCACAACCGCGTTCGAGCGCACGAAGTGCACGGTCCGCCAGGCGAAGAGGATGTCCTCCCACTCGCGCTTGCCGGGCGCCACCTCGGACACGACCTCCATGTCGGCCCGATCCTCGGTCTCGTTGTCGCGATCCTGGATCAGCAGCCCGCCGAGCACCCGCCGCAGATCGCGCTCTCCGGGGCTCGACTTGCGCCGCTCGCGGTCTTCGAGCACGCGCGTCGTCGGCTTGGACGAGAGCGTCTCGCGCGCCCCGGCGTCGTATCCCGGCGCGAACAGCACGTCGACCTTCGTCTCGATGATGCGCTCGGCCACCTCGGCGGTGACCGACCGGTTCACGGCGATCACGGCGCCGAACGCCGACATCGGATCGGCGGCCAGCGCCCTCACGTAGGCCTCCTCGAGCGTCGCGCCCACCGCCACGCCGCACGGGCCGGCGTGCTTCACGATGGCGCACGCGGGCAGCTGGAACGCGGCGACGATGGCGCGGGCCGCCTGCAGGTCGGCCACGTTGTTGAAGGACAGCGGCTTGCCGCTGATCTGGTCGATCCGCGAGAGCACGTGCCGGCGCGCGCCCGTCTCGCGGTAGAGCGCCGCCCGCTGGTGCGGGTTCTCGCCGTAGGCGAGGTCGCCCACCTTGACCAGGTCGATCGTGAGCCGGTCGGGGAACGGCTCGGTGTCGGTGAACCACGCCGCCACCGCGGCGTCGTAGGAGGCAACGTGCGAGAACGCCTCGCCGGCCAGGTCGCGGCGCGTGTCGAGCGACAGCTCGCCACCCGCGGAGTTGAGCTCGTCGAGCAAGAAGCCGTACCGGTCGGGCTCGGTCACGACGGCCACCGAGTGGAAGTTCTTCGCGCCGGCGCGAAGCATGGTCGGGCCGCCGATGTCGATGTTGGCGATCACCTCGGCCTCGGCCACGCCGCGGCGGGCGGCCACCGACCGGAACGGGTACAGGTTGCAGACGATCAGGTCGATGGGCGTGATCCCGGCCTCATCGAGCGACGCCATGTCCTCGGGGTGGTCGCGCCGGGCGAGGATGGCCGCGTGCAGCGAGGCGTGCAGCGTCTTCACCCGCCCGCCGAGCAGCTCGGGATTGCCCGTCAGCTGCTCGACGGTGGTCACCGGGACACCGGCCTGCTCGAGGAAGGCCGCCGTGCCGGAGGTCGAGATCAGCTCGACGCCGAGCGCATGCAGACCCTTCGCCAGCGTCGAGAGGCCGTTCTTGTCGCTGACCGATATCAGGGCTCGTTTGATCTTCATTCGTTCACCGCACCCGCCGTCCGTCGACGTGGATCTCGCCTGCCCGGTACAACCGCACCGCTTGAGGTAGCAACCGGTGTTCGATCCGGTGCAGACGCTCCTTCAGGTCGGCGACGGTGTCATCATACGAAACCGCCACGCTCTCCTGCAGGACGATCGGCCCGCTGTCCACCTCGGGGTGGTCGGCGTCCACGAGGTGCACCGTGACGCCGGTGACCCTGACGCCGTGCGCGAGCGCGTCCTCCACCGCATGGGCGCCCGGAAATGCGGGCAGCAGCGAGGGATGCACATTCAGGATCCGGCCCGAGTAGCTGCGCACGAACGCGGGCGAGAGAATGCGCATGTAGCCGGCCAGCACCACCAGGTCGACCCCATGCTCATCGAGGAATGCGCTCGTCTCGTCCTCGTCGGCGCTCGCAAGCGCAGGAATCTCCGCCCGCCGGGCGCGGTCGAGCCCCGGCGCGCCGGTGCGGCTCGAGACGACGCACGCCACGTCGATGTCGGGGGCGTCGATGAGCGTCTGGAGGTTGGTGCCTGCCCCCGAGATGAGCACGCCGACCCTCAGCGGAAGCGCACCCCCGCCCCCTCCACCACGGTCCCGGCGACGAAGCTCGGGCAGCCGCCGCGCTCGAGCGCGGTCAGCGCGGCCGGCGCCGAGTCGGTCTCGATCACGGCCGCGTACCCGATGCCGAGGTTGAACACGCGCCGCATCTCGTCCTCCTCGACGCCGAGCGACGCCAGCCAGCCGAACACGGCCGGCCGCGTCCAGGCGCCGAGGTCGATCTCGGCCCCGAGGCCCTCGGGAAACTGGCGCGCGAGGTTGCCGGGAATGCCGCCGCCGGTGATGTGCGCCATCGCCCGCACATCGACCGTGCGCGTCAACTCGGCGACGGCCTTCGCGTAGATCCGGGTGGGGGCGAGCAGCGCATCGGCGACGCTCTGCCCGCCCAGCGCCTCGGGGGTGTCGTCGAGGCCGACGCCGGCCCGCTCGAGCAGGCGCCGCACGAGCGAGTATCCGTTTGCGTGCGGCCCGCTCGACGGCAGGCCGACGATGGTGTCGCCGGCCGCCACGCGGCTGCCCGAGACGAGTTCGCGCCGCTCCGAGATGGCGACGCAGAATCCGGCCAGGTCGAGGTCGTCCGGGCGCATCATGTCTGGATGCTCCGCCGTCTCGCCGCCCAGCAGCACGCACCCGGCCTGGCGGCAGCCGTCGGCAACGCCGTCCACGATCTCGCCGATCCGGTCGACGTCGATCTTGCCGCAGGTGATCAGATCGAGGAAGAACGCCGGCCGACCGCCCGACGTCAGCACGTCGTTCACGCTCATGGCGACCAGGTCGATGCCGAGCCCGCCGTGGCGGCCTGCCGCCTGCCCGAGCAGCACCTTGGTACCGACCCCGTCGCAGCCCGCGGCGATCAGCGGATCCCCGACCGAGGGCGTGAACAGTCCGGCGAAGCCGCCGTGGACGCCGAGCACCTGCATCGTGCGGGTCGAGGCGACGGCCGCCCGGATGCGCTCCACCACCGCGTCGGCGGCCTCGAGGCTCACGCCCGAGCCGGCATAGGTCAGTGGCTCCGGCGCGCCGCTCACCGGATCTCCACAGGCACCGGCGGCCCCTCGAACCGCAGCTTCGCGAGCCGCATGTCGGCCGGGATCTCGGTCGGGTACTCGCCGGTGAGGCAGGCGCGGCAGAATCCATCCGCCGGCCCGGTGGCCGATTCGAGGCCCTCGAGCGAGAGATATGCGAGCGAGGTCGCCCCGAGCCGCCGGCGCACCTCGTCGACCGTGCGCCCGGCCGCGATCAGGTCGTCCTGGTCAGCCATGTCGATGCCATAGAAGCAGGGCGAGACGATCGGCGGCGACGAGACGCGCAGGTGCACCTCGCGCGCGCCCGCCTCGAAGAGCATCTGCACCAGCTTCCGGGTCGTCGATCCCCGCACGATCGAGTCGTCCACGACGACCACCCGGCGGCCCTCGAGCACCGAGCGCAGCGCGTTGAACTTGAGCTTGACGCCGCGCTCGCGCAGCGCCTGGTCGGGCTGGATGAACGTGCGCCCGACGTAGCGGTTCTTGACCAGCCCCTCGCCGAACGGGATGCCGCTGCCCTCGGCGTAGCCGACCGCAGCGGGCGTCCCGGAATCGGGCACGCCGATGACGACGTCGGCCTCGACCGGCGCTTCGAGCGCGAGCTGCTTGCCGAGGTTCCGGCGCACCTCGTGCAGCCCGCGGCCGCGCATCACCGAATCGGGGCGGGCGAAGTAGATGTACTCGAACACGCACAGCGAGCCGGAGCGCGTGTCGGTGCGGCTGAAGCGGGCGCCGCGCTCGTCGATGACGACCATCTCGCCCGGCTCGAGCTCGCGCTCGACGCGGGCGCCGATGAGGTCGAAGGCACACGTCTCGGACGCCAGCACCCAGGCGTCGTCGAGCCGGCCGACGACCAGCGGGCGGATCCCGTCCGGATCGCGGAATCCGGCCAGGCCGCGCTCGCTCATCACGATGGCGGCGAAGGCGCCCTCGATCCGGCCCATCGCATCGGCGACGGCCTCGCCCAGGTCGTCGGAGTCATGCTGGACGATCAGTGCGGCCATCACCTCGGTGTCGGACGTCGACCGCATCGACACGCGCCGGGCCAGCAGCTCCTCGCGCAGGGCGGCGGTGTTGGTCAGGTTGCCGTTGTGCCCAAGGGCGATCGTGCGGCCGCCGGCGTGGCGCACGACCGGCTGGGCGTTCTGCCACACCGTCGAGCCGGTGGTCGAGTAGCGGGCGTGCCCGATTGCGATGTGGCCCTCGAGCCCCGAGAGCTTGGCCTCGTCGAACACCTGGCTGACCAGGCCCATGTCCTTCATCGCCGTGATCCGCTCTCCGTCGGAGACGGCGATGCCCGCGCTCTCCTGGCCGCGATGCTGGAGCGCGAAGAGGCCGAAGAACGTCAGCCGCGCGACGCCGCGATCGGGTGCGTCCGGCGGTGCGTAGATCCCGAAGACGCCGCACATCAGGCGGTGCCGTCCATGATCCGGGGCAGCGCCTGCTCGAACGCCGAGACGCCGTCGGCGAGCGGGATCCGGGCCGGGCCAACCGCGATCTCGGCGCCGCCGACCGTGCCCAGGCGGCGGAGGGGGATGTCGGTCGCGAGGCGGCGAAGCGCGGCCACGTCGCCGCGCCGGGCCGACACCACGACCCGGCCGTCGCCCTCGCCGAAGAGGTCGCCCGGTTCCTCGACGCGCGCCCCGATCCCCCCGGCGATGGCCGACTGGGCGACCGCGACCGCAAGCCCTCCCCCGCCCACGTCGTGTGCGCTTTGCAGCAGGCCGCGGTCGGCCGCGGCGGCCAGGAAGGCGTGCAGCGCGCGCTCGTGCTCGAGATCCGGCTCCGGGATGCGTCCCGCGACCTCGCCCAGGATGACCTTCTGGTAGTCCGAGCCGTCGACGGCACTGTGTCCGGCGCCCGCGAGCAGCACCACATCGCCGCTCGCGCGGAAGCCGCCGCGCACCGCCAGCTCGGCATCCTCGAGGACGCCGACGACGCCGACAACCGGTGTGGGCGGGATCGGGCGGCCGTCGTGCTCGTTGTAGAGCGAGACGTTGCCCGAGACGACCGGCAGGCCCAGCGCGCGGCAGGCCTCGGCCATGCCCTCGATCGCCTCCGCGAGCTCGTAGGCGATCTCGGGGCGCTCGGGGTTGCCGAAGTTGAGGCAGTTGGTGACAGCCGCCGGCCGGGCGCCGGTGCAGGCGACGTTCCTGGCCGCCTCGCACACCGCGCTCATCCCGCCGCGGCGCGGGTCGAGCCAGGTGCGGCGGCCGTTCCCGTCGAGCGACACGGCGATCGCGCGCCGCGACGGCGTCAGCCGCACCACGGCCGCATCGCCGCCGGGCGGCACGACGGTGCCCGACCCGACGAGCTGGTCGTACTGCCTGGTGACCCACCTGCGGCTCGCGCCGCCGGGCGATTCGAGCAGCGCCCGCAGCGCCCCGCTCGGGTTGAGCACCGGCTCCTCGCTCGGTGGCACCGGATCGTCCGCCAGGCGCGCGGGCCGCGCGCGGTCGATCACGTAGCGCGGGGCCTCGTCGGTGAGGACGCGGGCCGGGATGTCGCCCACCAGCTCGCCGGAGTAAAACGCGCGCAGGTCGCCCGTGAGCGTGACCTCGCCGATCACCGTGGCGTCGATGTCCCAGCGCCGGCAGATCGCCTCGACCTGCGGCCAGGCGGCCGGCTCGACGATCGCGGCCATCCGCTCCTGCGACTCCGAGATCATGATCTCGAACGGCTCCATGCCCTCCTCGCGCACCGGCACCGCCGACAGGTCGACGTCGAGTCCGACACCGCCCGCCGAGGCCATCTCGGACGTGGACGAGGCGAGGCCGGCCGCGCCCAGATCCTGCAGCGACACGAGCACGCCGGCGTCGAGCAGCTCGAGCGTGCACTCGATCAGCTTCTTGCCGGTGAACGGATCGCCGATCTGGACGCTCGGGCGCTTGGCCTCCGAGCCCTCCTCGAAGCCCTGCGAGGCGAGCACGCTGGCGCCGCCGATGCCGTCGCGGCCGGTCCTCGATCCGTAGAGCACGAGCAGGTTGCCGGCCCCCGCCGCGCCGGCCTTCTGCAGCCGGTCGGCCGGGAGCACCCCCACGCACATCGCGTTCACCAGGCAGTTGTGCTCGTAGGCGGGCTCGAACTCGACCTCCCCGCCGACGTTTGCCACCCCCACGCAGTTGCCGTAATGGCCGACGCCCTCGACCACGCGCGCGAACAGGTGGCGCTGGCGCTCGGAGTCGAGCTCGCCGAAGCGCAGCGAGTCGAGGATCGCGACCGGCCGCGCGCCCATGGCGATGATGTCGCGCAGGATGCCGCCGACGCCGGTCGCGGCGCCCTGGAACGGCTCCACCGCCGAGGGGTGATTGTGGCTCTCCACCTTGAGCGCAACGGCGATGCCGTCGCCGACGTCGATCACGCCCGCGTTCTCACCCGGCCCCTGCAGGACGCGCTCACCGGACGTGGGCAGGCCCGCCAGAAGCGCCCGGGAGTGCTTGTAGGCGCAATGCTCGCTCCAGAGCAGCGAGAACACCGCCAGCTCGAAATCGTTGGCCTCGCGCTCGAGCAGCTCGTGTATGCGCTCGTGCTCGCCGTCGGTCAGGCCGAGGGAGCGGTGCAGAGGCTGTCGCGTGACGGCGTTCAAACGCTGCTCCGATCGCGGAATTTGAGCATAGCGAACGGGCGCACGATCTAGGCCGCCGCCCCGACGGCCGCCTGCTCGATCAGGCCCTGGAGCAGGATGCGGCCATCGACCGACCCCAGCAGGGGATCGACGGCGTGCTCGGGATGAGGCATGAGCCCGGCCACGTTGCCGGCGGCGTTGGTCACGCAGGCGATCGACTCGATCGAGCCGTTGGGGTTGCGCACGTAGCGCAGGAGCACCTGCGCGCCGGAATCGAGATCGTCGAGCTGCTCGGCCGTGACGAAGTAGCAGCCGTCGTGGTGCTTGACCGGGATCTCGAGCACATCGCCCGCGACCGCTCCGGGGAGCCAGGCCGACTCGCGCTGCACCCGCAGCCCCACCACCTCGCAGCGGAACTGCAGGTGCGTGTTGGGGCGCAGGATGCCCGGCAGGAGGCCCGCCTCGGTCAGCACCTGAAAGCCGTTGCAGATGCCGAGCACCGGCCCGCCCGCCGCCGCAAACTCGCGCACCGCGGCCATCGCCGGCGAGAGCGCCGCAAGCGCTCCCGGCCGCAGGTAGTCGCCGTAGCTGAAGCCCCCGGGCACGATCACCGCGCCGGCCCCGGCCAGGTCGTCGTCGGCGTGCCAGACGCGCACCGGCTCGGCACCGACCAGCCCCACCGCCCGCAGCGCGTCGCGATCGTCGCACGAGCCGGGGAAGGCGAGCACCGCGACCCGCGCGGTCATGAGCGCACCGGCTCCTGCGCCTGCAGCTCGAAGTCCTCGATGAGCGGGTTCGAGAGCACCTGCTCGGCGATCCGGCCGGCCACCCGCAGCGCCTCCTGCTCGTCCTGGCCCTCGAGCTCGAGGTCGAACACCTTCCCGGCCCGGACATCGAGCGCCGCATACCCGAGCCCCTGCAGCGAGCGCCGCAGCGCCTCGCCCTGGGGGTCGAGGATGCCCGCCCGCGGGCGCACGGTCACGGTCACCCTCACGCGCCCGCCCCGTTCGCATCGAGATAGGTCTGGAACGAGCCACCAGTCAGCCGCTCGTATGCATCCACGTAGCGGGCGCGGGTGCCCTCCACGACCTCGGCGGGGATCTCGGGCCCCGGCGGGGTCTTGTCCCAGTCGAGGGTCTCGAGCCAGTCGCGCACGTACTGCTTGTCGTAGGACGGCGGCGACGCGCCGGGGGTGTATTCGTCGACCGGCCAGAACCGGGAGGAGTCCGGCGTCAGCACCTCGTCGCCCAGCACCACGCGGCCCGTCATGTCCAGTCCGAACTCGAACTTGGTGTCGGCGATGATGATGCCGTGCTCGAGGGCGTAGTCGGCCGCGTTCTGATAGACCGCGATCGAGAGCCGCTCGATCTCGGCGAACCGGTCCTCGCCGACGAGCAGCACTCCGGCCGCGCGGTCGATGTTCACGTCGTGGCCCTCGGTCGCCTTGGTGGACGGCGTGAACAGCGGCTCGGGCAGGCGGTCGGCCTCGCGCAAGCCGCTGCGCAGCGGGTGCCCGCACACCTTCCCGGTGGCGCGGTAGTCCTTCCACCCCGAGCCGGCCAGGTAGCCGCGGACGACGCACTCGATCGGAAGCATCGTCAGCCGCTGCACCAGCATGGCCCGCCCGCCCAAGTCGGGCATGTCGCGGGCCTCGGCCGGGAAGTCGGCGACGTCCATGCTGATCAGGTGATTGGGAACGACCTCGCCGATGCGCTCGAACCAGAACCGCGAGAGTCCGGTCAGCACCTTGCCCTTGTCGGGGATCGGGGTCGGGAGCACCACGTCGAACGCCGACATCCGGTCGGAGGCCACCATGAGCAGCCGGTCGCCGAAGCCGTACAACTCGCGCACCTTGCCGGATGCCTCGTGCCGATCGGACAGGGTGTCAGACATGCGCCACCTCCGGGCGTCGTAGGGTGCGATCGAAGATCTCGTCCACGTGAACGAGCAGCGAGTCGAGGTCGAAGATGCGGTCGAGCTCGGCCGCGTCCAGAACGGCCGCCACCTCGGGGTCGGCCGCGAGCAGTCCGCGCAGCGGCACCTCGTCGTCCCAGGCGGCGAGGGCGTTTCGCTGCACGAGCTCGTATGCGCGCTCCCGGCTGATCCCGGCCTCGACCAGCCGCAGGAGCGCGCGGCCCGAGAACACCAGGCCGTGGGACGCCTCGAGGTTTCGCAGCATCCGCTCGGGATCGACGGCGAGCCCCTCGATGAGCCAGCGGGCGCGGTCGAGCATGTAGTCGAGCGCGATCGTGGAGTCGGGCAGCACCACCCGCTCGGCCGACGAGTGCGAGATGTCGCGCTCGTGCCACAGCGCGACGTCCTCGAGACCGACGTGGGCGTTCGCGCGCAGCACCCGGGCGAGCCCGCAGATGCGCTCGCAGACGATCGGGTTGCGCTTGTGCGGCATCGCCGAGCTGCCCTTCTGCCCGGCCGCGAACGGCTCGAGCGCCTCGCGCACCTCGGTGCGCTGGAGGTGCCGGACCTCGAGCGCGAACCGCTCGAGCGACGCGCCCGTGCCGGCCACCGCCGAGAGCAGCGCCGCGTGCCGGTCGCGGGGCACGACCTGGGTGGCGACGTCCTCGCGATCGAGATCGAGCGCGGCGAGCGCGGCCGACTCCATGCGCGGATCGGAGTTCGAGTACGCCCCGACGGCGCCCGAGAGCTTCCCGACCCGCACGCCGTCGAAGGCCGCCTGCAGGCGGACACGCTGGCGGCGCATCTCGGTCACCCACCCGAGCAGCTTCAGACCGAAGGTGGTTGGCTCGGCGTGGACGCCGTGGGTGCGGCCGACGATGGGCGTGTGCCGGAACTCCTCGGCGCGGACGGCCGCGGCCGCCTCGACGGCATCCACTCCCGCGAGCAGGAGCTCGCCGGCGTCGCGGAGCTGCAGCGCGAGGCCCGTGTCGACGACGTCCGACGAGGTGAGGGCGTAGTGGAACCAGCGGCCGTGCTCTCCCACGAGCTCGGCGATCGACTCGGTGAACGCCAGCACGTCGTGATGCGTGCGCCGCTCGATCTCGCCGATGCGCTCCACATCGATGCGCGCATGCGCGCGAACGGCCGCGACGGCCTCGGCGGGGACGACACCAAGCTCGGCCCAGGCGGCCATGGCGGCGATCTCCACATCCAGCCACCGCTGGAACCTGCGCTCGTCAGACCACACGGCGCCGATGGCGGGGCGGGTATAGCGTGAGATCAAGCGGGAATCGCTGCCTTCTGCGGTCGGAGGGACGCGGTCCCAGAGTTTAGCGGAGGGGGTGGCGGGCACTCCCCGCCGAACGCGCGCGCCGGCGTCAGAACTCGGCCGAGGGAGGCGGCTGCCCCTGGCTCAGGATCTTGGCCGCGAAGATGGCGGCGTTGCGGGCGCCGTTGATCGCCATGCACGCGACCGGCACCCCCGGCGGCATCTGGACGATCGAGAGCAGCGAGTCCATCCCGCCCAGGTCGGAGGTGCGGATGGGAACGCCGATCACCGGCAGCTCCGTGTAGGCGGCGACGACGCCGGGCAGCGCGGCCGCCTTGCCCGCGCCCGCGATGATCACGCGCACCCCCCGCAGCGCCGCGGTCGACGCGTACTCGGCCACCCCGCGCGGATCGCGGTGCGCCGACAGCGCCTGCATCTCGAAGGTGATGGCGCGCGCGGCGAGCTCGGTGGCGGCGGCCTCCATCACCTCGCGGTCCGACTCCGAGCCCATCAGGATCCCGACCAGGGGCCCATCCGTCTCGAGCTCGGCCCACAGGTGCCTGACCTCGGGCGCCGGGACGGGCGGCTCAGACATGCACCCGCTCCGCGTCCTGGGCCGCCAGCCCGATGTCGGTGCGATGGTGGGAGCCCTCGATCCGGATCGCGTCCACGCCGGCGTACGCCCGCCGCCGGGCGGTGTGGAAGTCGGGTCCCGACCGCGGTCACGTTCAGCACGCGGCCGCCCGCCGTCTCGAGGCCCGCGTCTCCCTCGGCCGTGCCCGCGTGGAACACCGTCACGCCGTCGATCTCCTCGGCCTCGTCGATGCCGGCGATGGCATCGCCCCGCTCGGGCGCATCGGGATAGCCGCGCGCGGCCACGACCACGCTGACGCAGGCGGCCTCGGCCACCTCGGCGTCGCACCCGGCCAGGGTGCCGCCGGACGCGCGCACGAGCAGGTCGAGCAGGTCGCCGGCCATGCGGGGCAAGAGCACCTGCGCCTCGGGGTCGCCGAAGCGGGTGTTGAACTCGATCACGCGCGGCCCGTCAGCGGTCAGGATGAGACCCGCGTAGAGACAGCCGCGGAAGGGCGCTCCCCGCCGGGCGAGCTCGTTGATGATCGGCCGGTGCACCCGCGCGACGATGTCGGCGACGACGTCGTCGCCGACGCCCGGCACCGGCGAGATGCAGCCCATCCCGCCCGTGTTGGCGCCGCGATCGCCATCGCTGGCACGCTTGAAGTCGCGCGCCGGAGCGAGCGGGAGCACGTGCTCGCCGTCGCACAGCGCAAGCAGCGAGAGCTCCTCCCCGACCAGCCGCTCCTCGATCAGCACGCGCCGGCCGGCGGCGCCGAAGCGCCCGTCCACAAGCGCCGCGGTGACCGCAGCCTGGGCCTCGGCGGTCGACGAGCAGACCACCACGCCCTTGCCGGCAGCCAGGCCGTCGGCCTTCACCACCACATCGCCGGGCGCCTCGGCGATGGCGGCGTGGGCGGCCGAGACGGTGTCGCACACCGTGAACCGGGCGGTCGGAACCCCGGCGGCGTCCATCACCGTCTTCGCGAATGCCTTGGAGCCCTCGAGCCGGGCGGCGGCAGCCGACGGCCCGAAGGCGAGGACGCCGGCGCCGGCCAGCCGGTCGGCCAGCCCGGCCACCAGCGGAGCCTCGGGACCGATCACCACCAGGTCGGCGTGGATGTCGACCGCGAGCCGGGTCAGCCCCTCGAGGTCGGACACCGCCACCGGGTGGAGGCGGGCGAGTGCGCCGATGCCGGGGTTGCCCGGAGCGGCGTGCAGCTCGGTCAGCTCCGGCGAACGCCGAAGCGCCCACGCCAAGGCGTGCTCACGACCGCCGGATCCGACCAGGAGGACTCGCATCGTCTCGGCGCGAGTCTACCTTGCCGGTGGGGGCTCGGCCTCGAGGGGCACGAGGTACACCGGGACGCGCGCACGCCGGGCGACGCGGTGAGGCTCCTGCGACCACATGAAGTCGCCGATGAGCCCGCGGTTTCGATCGGCTCCCATCACGATCGCATCGGCCCGGAACCGGGTGGCCTCGGCCAGGATGCGCCTGGCGGCCCGGCGAGTGCCGATGATGTGCCCCGAGGCGTCGAAGCCGGCCTTCTCGAGCGCGGCGCGCGCCTCGCGCACCTGCAGGCGCTGGGCGTCCCATTCGCGCTTGGTGGGGTTCAGGCCGGGATTCGGGAAGCCGAGCGACGTGCCCCACACGCGGGCGATCGAGATCACGAGGACGGTCGCCTTGGCCGGCCGGGCCAGCTCGAACGCCTGCTGCAAGACGGGCCAGGGAATCGGCCGGCCCTCGGATGCAACGACGAGCCGCTCGATCCGCAGGCTGGAAGGATCGGGTGGAGGCGATGCCCGTCGGAACACCGCTCCCACCCGCATGTCCGTCCTCAGTCGCCGGCGGCCATCTGCTGCGCCTCCGAGCCGCTCTCTCGCTCGTGCTTCGGGTCTTCGATCTTGACCCGGTACCAGTAGAGCGGGAGGTAGGTGAGCAGGATGATCCAGCCGATGAAGTAGTAGATGCGCGTGTTTGCACCTCCGAGCGAGGCGTTCGGCAGACCGGTGTAGACGATGCCGCCGTAGATCCAGATGACGAAGTACAGGGCCGCCATGGCGAGCGCGATGTACTTGAAGAACTCGGGCAGCCGAACGGGCCGCTTCATGTCCGGCCGGTCGCGACGCAGCAGGTAGTAGGCGACCAGAACGGGGATGAACGACGCCAGATAGCCGACGTTGGAGAGGCTGTAGATCTCGACCGCGCCGCCCGTGAAGATCAGGGCGATCGAGCAGACGACGTTGAAGCCCATCGAGAACCCGGGGACGCCGTGCTTGTTCACGTGCGAGAAGATGCGCGGGAAGTCCCCATCGAGCGACATCTGGTAGATGGCGCGCCCCGATCCCATGAGCGCGTTCAGGACGCTCAGACAGAGCGCGATCACGAGCATGGTCGCGATTAACCAGTCGAGCCATGAGGCGCCGGTGCCGAACACCGCACTGGCGAAGGTCGAGAATATGGTGTTGGGGTCTGCCAGCGCCGGGTTGGAGAGGGCGGTTGCGCCCAGCACGACCACGAACGCGACCGGGATCATGGTGTAGATGAAGATGCCGTACAGGCCCTCGAGGTTCATCGCGATCTTGGCGTCGCGCTCGGGATCCCTGCACTCGCCGATGTAGCAGGCCGCCGCCTCCATCGCGATCACGTTCCACGTCAAAAGGAACGAGAAGGCGATGTAGATCGTGAGCCAGTTATGCCCGAGCAGGGGCGTGAAGAATCCGGTGCCGTCGAGGTGCTTGAACCCGGACAGCTCGCCCCAGTGCGCCGAGGACGGGTGGATGAACGGCATCAGCGCAAGCAGTGTCAGCGGGATCATCGACAGGAGCCCGAGCACGGTCGCAAACAGCGCGCCCAGCCGGATCCCCAGCCACGCCGGGATCGACACCAGCAGGATCCCCACCACCGAGATCACCACTGTCCAGTACGCGATCGGCGTATGGATCGGCGTGAACCCGGACTGCGACAGGTTGAACTTCTCGGTGATGTAGAACGACGCCAGGATCATGTTCAGCGGCGCCACCGGGAACCATCCCAGCCAGTACGCCCAAGCCGTGAACCCGTTCACATGCCGCGCGAACCCCGGCCACCGATCCTTGTAGCCCACGTACGCGTACGAGGGCGACCCGCCCGTGCGCTCGGGCATCATCGCCGACAGCTCCGCCAGGAACAGGCACAGCATGATATCCGGTGACCGTGATGAACACCATCACCGGAATGGCCGACGCGCCGAGCGACGTCACCATCACCGGCGCGATTCCCGTGACCAGGATCGTCCCGGCCAGGCCGATCACGAACGCGCCCCACCAGTTCGTCTCCTTGCTCAGCCCTCCGCCTTCATAATCTGGCGCGCCGCTATCGACCGATGCCATGTTGGGCCCTCCCTGGACGATGTAGTGGCTTCTAGTGAATCAGGTCGGTCGGCCGGAGTAAAGGGACGGCCCCGAAACGTGTCGGTGGCTACATCCCCAGGGGTACGAACCTGGAGAGGGCGTGCTGGGCATCGGCCACCAGCCGCAGTGCGCTGCGCATCTGGCCACGGGCCAGCGGGGCGAGGTCGGCCGGGTCGACCCTGTTGGTGGGCGCCTGCCCCGCCTCGACCTCTGCGGCCTGGTGCTCGAGACGCACGCGGGTGACCAGCTCGAACGCCTCCTCGAGGGCGGCCGCCCGCTCGCCCTCGAGCGTGCCGGCATGGGCGGCGGCGCGCAGCCGCGCGATCGTGCCCGAGACGGTCACGCCCGCCTGGAGTGCGTGGAAGCGGGCCAGGTTCGCGATCGGGACGACGCCGCCGCGCTTGAGGTCGATCCGGCCGTCATCACCGAGCTGCAGCTTGCCGCGGAACCCGAGTGGAGGCTGGAAATCGGTGGCGGTGCGGGCGAGCCGGCGCAGGAAGTCGGGGTATGCGGGAGCCTGGCGCTCGATCTCGACCAGAGGCCGCACGATCTGCAGCCCGCCCCACACGTGGCGGAAGTCGAAGGCCACCGCCGCCCGCACCAGGTGGGAGCGGTCGGGCTGCTCGAGGCAGTCCCGGAACACCCGCTCCCAGTCGGTCTCCGACATGCGCCACAGCCGGTTGCGGGCCAGCACCTCGGCGTTGTCGGCGCCGAACCCGCACCGGGCCAGGCCGTCGTTGACGTCGGCCGCCACCGCCGCGAACCAGTCGTCGGCGGCAGGATCGGCATACGCCAGGGCGTTGTCCTGGTCGGAGGCGAGCGACGCCTCCCGGCGGGCGGTCGAACCGAGCGCCATCCACGCCCAGGCACAGGGAGCCTCTCCATGCCGGGCGAGGGCGAGGTCGACCAGGCGGATCGTGGCCGTGTCGGACTGGAGCGCCATTACCCGGCCCATGTCGGTCGCGGCCACCCCGGCCCGGATCAGCGAGACCACCATCTGCGGCAGGTGCGACGCGGCCTCGACCAGGGCGTCGACGGTCGCCGCGTGGGCGATCGAGCGGCGCAGGGCAAACGGCGTCCGGCTCTCGAGGTACATCAGGTCGGTCGCCGTGACCACGCCCACCGGTGTTCCGCCGGCCTCGACGACGGGCAGGTGATGGATGCCCGCGTCGAGCATGTCGATCATGGCGTCGACGGCGAGCCGCTCCGGCGGAAAGGTGAGCGCCGGGGCGATCATCAGCTCACGCACCGGGGTGTCGTAGGAGCGGCCGGGCGCGACCAGCTTCCGGCGCAGGTCGGAGTCGGTGACGATCCCGAAGCCGTCGTCGAGGCGCACGAGCAGGCAGGACACGTCGGCGTCGGCCATCAGCCGGGCCGCATCTCCGGCGGTCGTCTCCGGGGTGCACTGCACGGCCGGCCGGTGCACGAGCGCACCCAGATGGGCGGTGCGCTGGTCGGCCTGGGCGTGGGCGACGTGGCCGGTGCGGACGAGCCGCTCCCGCAGCGAGCTGGCCACGAACTCGACCCCCGCCGGGCTCCCGAGCAGGCGCCGGGCGGCGTCGGCCTCGAGCAGGAGGCATACCGTCGGCTCGCGTGCGCGCACATCGAATGCCGGTGCGAGGCCGGACAGGAGCGACGGATGGCCGAACGTCTCGCCCGGCTCGAGCACATCGATCACCTGATCCTCGTGCACGAGCTCGACCGACCCGGTGTGGACGACGTACAGGTGCGTCGCCGGAGAGCCGTCCTCGACGAGCACCAGATCACCCTCCGCGTAGGTGCGCTCGCTGATTGCCGCCTCGGCCTGCTCGAGCACGCCCTCGGGCAACCCGTCGAACGGCGGGAAGCGGCGCAGGAACTCGGCGGCGCCGACCATGCCGGGGATCGTAGAGCGGGGGGCGGCCTACCCCGCCGAGATCCGGATCAGCCGGCTCGAGGCGGAGTCGAACACCCATGCCGACGAGCCGTCGGTGACGATGGCGGTGGGATCCCCGCCGACCACGATCCGGCGGCCGACGGGAAGGCCGCTCCCGGGATCGAGCAGGCGGACGGCACCGAGATGGTGCACGCGGGTGCGGGTGATGACCCACACGCCGTGCGTGCCGGCGGCGATCGTGCCCCCGGCCGCCGGGGCGAGGCTGGTGGTGCCGATCACGCGGTCGGTGGCGGGATCGATGCGCAGCACACGCCCGCGCTCGTACACCCACACCCGGCCGGCCGTGACCGTGATCTGGGTGGGCGCGCGGACGTTCGAGCGCGGCAGCTGGATCGTGCCGGTCTGGCGCACGTCGATCCGGCCGACGGCGAAGCGCAGGATCGACTGCTCGAGGCTGTCGGTTACCCACACGAGCCCATCGGCGACCGTGAGCGCGCTCGGCGACGGCCCGACCAGCGCCCTGGAGACGACGAGTCCGCCGTCGGGGTTCACCCGCTCGAGCTGTCCACCGTTCGCCGTCGTGACCGTCGCCCACACCGACCCGGCAGCGTCCACCACCGCCGTCGCGGTGCCCACCAGGCTGACGGTCACATCCGGCATGCCGGTGGTCGGGTCGATCTTCCACAGCCGCGTGCCGGCCGCGAGCCAGATGCCGTCGGCGCCGACGGCAAGCAGGTAGGGACGGGTCGCCGGCGGCAACGGCACCGCCGTATCCTCGGGCATCTCCGAGGCGGCGCTGACCTTGACGAGCGATCCGACCAGGACGCCGCTCCCCGGCTGGGCGGCGCACCACAGGACGCCGTCCGCGTAGGCGACCGCCGTCGGTGCGCCGAGGTGGACTCCCGGCTGCGGTGGCGCCGTCGCACCCGTGGACGGTGGCAGCACGGGTGTCGTCACGTGGTGCAGCTTGACGGTGCGACCGCCGTTTTCGATATGCAGGCCGGCGCCGGATCCGCAGCCTGAGCACGCGGCCGCTGCGACCAGGGCCACCACGAGCCGCCGGGTCACGGGTGCGGCTCCTCGGTCGGCATGCGATCGCTCAGCTCGACGGTCACCTGCGCACCGCCCTCGGGCCGGTTTCTCACCTGCAGCGACCCGCCCAGGACGCGTGCCTGCGCGGCCGCGATCGCGAGCCCCAGGCCGATGCCGTGACCGCGGGCGGCATCGCCGGTCGCGAACCGCTGCGTCGCCCGCTCGAGGATCTCCGGGTCGAAACCCGGGCCCGAGTCGGCGACCACGATCGTGCGGCCGCGCACCGACACCACCACCGGGGGCGCTCCGTGGCGGGCGGCGTTGTCGAGCAGGTTGTCGATGATCCGCTCGAGCCGGCGCGGATCGGTGAACGCCCGCGCCGGCTCGGGCGCGTCGGCGGTCACGTCCGCGCGCCGGGCGACCAGGCTGCGGACGAACGCGTCCACGTCGACCCAGCGCAGGTCGGCGGTGACCGCGCCGTTCTCGAGCCGCGAGATCTCGAGCAGGTCTTCGACCAGGGTGTGCAGCCGCGCCACCCGCTCGCGCACCACCATCCCCACCCGGTCCTGATCGAGCAGGCTCGCGGCCGCCATCAGGCCCGTCACGGGAGTGCGCAGATCGTGGGCGACATTGGCGACGAACCGCTGCTCGTGCTCGATCCGCTCCTGCAGCGAGTCGGCCATCCGGTCCATCGCCGCCCCCAGCGCGGCCACCTCGTCGCCGCCGCGCGCGTTCACGCGCGCCGACAGCGAGCCGGCGGTCACCCGCTCGGCCGCGGCGGCCGCCACGCGCAACCGGCGAGACAGCCGCCAGGCGAGCGCGAGCCCCAGGAGCGCCCCGCCGGCCGCCCCCGCCAGGCCGACCTCGACGAGCGTCCGGCGCAGGTCGTCGATGGTGGCCTGGTCGGCCGCGAACGACGTGCGCACATACACGCCCTGGGGAGCGCGGGACGACGGCACGCCGGCCCAGATCACCGGATTGCCACCGGCCACGCCCTTGAATGTGGCCACATGCCGGGAGACGACCGCATGCCGCAGCGGCCCCGGCACGTCATGGCCGCTGCTCGTCATCGAACCGGGCGCGAGCACCGCGAACCGGTCGTAGAACGCCCCGGCCGAACTGGCCGATTGCACGGCCTTCGCGCGCGCCCGGTCGAGCAGGTCCTGCTGGGTCAGCTCGTACACGACCACGCCGACGGCGGCTGCTACGAGCCCCGCCAGCAGCGCGAACGCAAGCGCCAGCCGGACGCGGAGCGTCATCCCGGCCGCGCCAGCTTGTACCCCGCCCCGCGGACGGTCTCGATCGCGTCGGCGCCGACCTTGCCGCGCAGGCGGCGCACGTGCATGTCCACCAGGCGGGTGTCACCCGACCACACGTAGCCCCACACGTTCTCGAGCAGTTGCTCGCGCGACAGGACGATGCCGATGTTCTGGGCCAGCTCGAGCAGCAGGCGGTACTCGGTGGGGGTGAGCGAGAGCACGATGCCGTCGCGCGTCACCACCATCCCCTTCGGATCGATCTCGAGGTCGCCGAAGCGCATCCGGGTACCCTCCGCCATCCGGGTCGCGCGACGGAGGACCGCCCGCAGCCGAGCCGACAGGATCGGCGGCTCGAAGGGCTTGGTGACGTAGTCGTCAGCGCCCGCCTCGAGACCGAGGACGACGTCGATCGGGTCGGTGCGGGCCGAGAGCATCACGATCGGGACGACGCTCTTGGCGCGGATCCGGCGGCACACCGAGACCCCGTCCATGCCCGGCAGCATCACGTCGAGCAGCACGATGTCCGGCGGAGCGCGATCGAAGGCGTCGAGGCCGGCCTGGCCGTCGCCCGCCGTCTCAACCGTGAACCCGTCTCGCTCGAGCGCGAGCCGCGTCATCTCGCGGATGGTGGGGTCGTCCTCGACCAGGAGCACACGGTTCACACCACAATCATCGTCCCTGTGCGGGCGGCTGTCACCCAGCAGCGGTCGCTGTTACCCAGCCGATACCCGCTCGCGGTGGGGGCGTGACACGCTCCCGCCGTTACGGGTCGTGCTGACGATCGGCCGGCGTGCGCGGCGCCACGGGCGAGCCCGGGAGCTGGCCGCGCTCGCTGGTCGCCGCCCGCCCGAGCCTGCGGAAGCGCGCCATGCGCACCGGCGCATCCACGACCTCGACCTCGCCTGCCGTCCCCAGCATCAGGCCGAACAGGCCGCATGCGACAGCGAGCGCGAGCGGGAGTCCGAACGCGATCGAGAAGGGGTTCGAGGCGCTGCCGGTGACGAGCCGCGACCCGACCAGGTATTCCAGGCCGAACCCGACGAGCCAGCCGAGCACCGCGCCGGCCGCAAGGCCCGTGAACTGGTGCAGGCGACGGCGATGACGACGGCCCTCGCCCTCCTCGCGCAGCGAGCCCCGAGGTGGTTGCAGGTCAGTTGCCATACCGGTTCGGTACCCCGCGGCGGAGGCTGCGAAACGGCGGTGTTACGGTCTCACGTGTGCGGAGGATCCTGGTGACCGGCATGTCGGGCACGGGCAAATCGACGGCGCTGGCCGAACTCGCCCTGCGCGGGTTCGAGGTCGTCGAGACCGACGAGCCCGGCTGGAAGGAGCTGCGCGATGGGGAATGGGTCTGGCGAGAGGACCGGATGTCCGAACTCCTGGCGGCCGAAGGCGAGCGAACGCTCTACGTCTCGGGCTGCGTGGCCAACCAGGGCAGGTTCTACAAGAGCTTCGACGCCGTCGTCCTGCTGAGCGCGCCCGCGGACGTGATCCTGGAGCGGATCGAGAACCGGACGACGAACCCGTTTGGCAAGGATCCGAGCGAGCGAGCGCTCATCCTGGCCGACCTGGGTGCGATCGAACCGAGGCTGCGGGCGACATGCACCCACGAGATCGACGCGACGAGACCGGTGGCCGAGGTCGTCGCAGCCTTGATCGGCATCGCGGGGGCGGGCGAGGGTTGAGGCGCGACCGGTGCGCCAATTGGCGCACACAGACATGCCAATTGGCCGTTTGACGCCACGCCGGCGCACGGCCCGCCCCACCATCGTTACGTGTGCGTGTACGCCTCGACCGCGCGCTCACGGGCACGGGTGGCGCAGGCGAGCCCCGGCCGCAGCCGCTCGAGGTGGGCGTCGGCGGTCGCGTGGCGCGAGAGCATGCTCACGTTGAGCTGGGCCAGCGTTGCCGCGGAGCGGGCCGATGCCTCGGCCAGGAGCGCTCCGGTGAGGGCGTCGCCCTCGAGATTGCGGTTGCCCCGCTCGGCCACATCGGCCGCCAGCGTCGCCACCTCGGCGGCGATCTCGAGCACCTGCATCGGGCACTCGATCGCCCCGGCCACCGCGGCATCCAGACGCTGCGTCCGCTCGGTCCCGGCGGTCAGTCGCAGCGCCTCGAGCACGAGGGCGTACGCACGCCCGTCGGCCGCCGCGAGGCCGGCCGCCCTCCCGCGCAGCTCGTGCGCGCGGTCGCGCACCTGATCGAGGTGCCCGCCGGGGTCGAACGACGCGGCCATCTCGACCAGGCCGGCCGCCATCGCGCAGGTGACCGCGGCGGCCGCTCCGCCGCCCGGAGCGGGCGTCCGCGCCGCCAGCTGATCGAGGAAGCCGGCGAGGCTCGCCGTCAGGTAGGGATCGGAGTCCGCTAGAAGAGTCCAACCGTGCGCCCGTCTGCGTCGATGTCCACGTTGAATCCGGCGGGCGTCTTGCCCAGACCCGGCATCTGCATGATGTCGCCGCACAGGGGCGTGAGGAAGCCCGCGCCGGTGTAGGGACGCACGTCTCGCACCGGGATGCGGAAGCCCGTCGGCGCGTTGGCCAGGGCCGCGTCCGCCGAGAGCGAGAGCTGCGTCTTGGCCATGCAGATCGAGAGGCCGGTCAGGCCGTCGCGCGTGAACTGGTCGATCTTCTGCCGGGCGAGCGGCAGGAAGTCGACACCGTCGGCCTGGTAGATGCGGGTCGCGATCTTCTCGATCTTCACATCGATGGGGTCGGAGTCCTCGTACACGAAGTTGAACGAGTTCGGCTGCTCGCACGCGTCGGCAACGGCCTCGGCCATGCCCGCAGCCCCGGCGCCGCCCTTCGAGAAGCCCTCGTTCAGGACGGCCGAGTGGGCGCCGTGCTCGAGCGCGAGCTTCTGCACCAGGGCGACCTCGTCGTCGGTGTCTCCCGGGAAGCGGTTGGCCGCGACCACGCACGGAACGCCGAACTCCTTGACGTTCTGGATGTGACGGGCGAGGTTGGCAGACCCCACCTCGATCGCCTTCAGGTTGTCGGCGGCCGAGTTGCGGGGATCGTCCTCGAGGCCGGCGTGATGCTTGAGCGCCTTGGCGGTGGCCACCATCACGACCGCGCTGGGGGCGAACCCGCCGTTGCGGCAGACGATGTCCATGAACTTCTCCATGCCCAGGTCGCTGCCGAAGCCGGCCTCGGTGATCAGATAGTCGCCCACCTTGCGCCCGACGAGGTCGGCGACGATCGAGCTGTTGCCGTGGGCGATGTTGCCGAACGGGCCGATGTGCATGAAGCACGGCTGCCCCTCGAGCGTCTGGATCAGGTTCGGCTTGAGGGCGTCCTTCAGGAGCACCGTCATGGCGCCCGCGCAGCCCATCTGCTCGGCGGTCACCGGCTTGCCGGCGGTGTCGTAGGCGACCGTGATCCGCCCGATCCGGCTGCGCAGGTCCTTGAGCGAGGTGGCCATGGCCATGATCGCCATCACCTCGGAGGCAGCCACGATGTCGAAGCCCGTCTCGCGCGGGATGCCGTGGGTGGCGCCGCCGAGGCCGGTGATCACGTTGCGCAGGTGGCGGTCGTTCATGTCGACCGCACGCCGCCACGTCACCCGGTGCGGGTCGATCTGGGCCTCGTTGCCGTAGAACAGGTGCCGGTCGACGAACGCGGCCAGCATGTTGTTCGCAGCCGCGATCGCGTGGAAGTCGCCGGTGAAGTGCAGGTTCAGGTCTTCCATCGGCACGACCTGGGTCAGCCCGCCGCCGGCGGCGCCGCCCTTGATGCCGAAGATCGGGCCGAGCGACGGCTCGCGCAGGCACAGCACCGGCCGCTTGCCGATGTACCCCATCCCCTGCGTCAGCGACACCGACGTCGTCGTCTTGCCCTCGCCGGCCTTGGTCGGCGTGATCGCCGAGACGCATACGACCTTCGCATCGGGCACTCCGGCAAGGCGGTCGAGCGCGCTCAGGCTGATCTTGGCCTTGTACTTGCCGTACAGGTCGACCTCATCCTCTTCGAGGCCGATCTCGCGGGCGATATCCATGATCGGGCGGAGGGTCGCTTCCTGTGCGATCTCGAGGCTGGACTTCAACGCGGGGCTCCTTGGGTTAGTGCGACACGGCGGCTGCGCCGCGCTCGGACACGATCTCGTTCTCGTAAAACCGGGACAGCCGGAACGGCGCGATCAGGTCGGGCGTCTGCCCGGTCGCGGCCAGCTCGGCCATCGTCTTGCCGACGATCGGTGAGGCCTTGAAGCCGTACGTGCCCCAGCCGGCGTCCATTAAGAATCCCTCGGTCTCGGTCACGCCCATGATCGGGGAGTAGTCGGGGGACACGTCGCAGAGGCCGGTCCACTGGCGCAGGATGCGGGCGTGGCCGAGCATCGGCAGGAGCTCGACCATGTGCATGGCCAGGTCTTCGATGAAGCGGAACGTGCCCCGGTTGGAATAGCCCGAGTAGGGCTCGATCTCGGACCCCATCACGAACTCGCCCCGGTCGGACTGCGAGATGTAGATGTGCAGCGTCCCCGAGACGATGATCTTGCGCAGGAGCGGCTTGACGGGCTCGGTCACGCAGGCCTGCAAGATGTGGGTGGTGATCGGCACCTCGATCCCGGCCAGTCGGCCGACCAGCGACGACCAGCCCGAGGTGCACGAGATCACAGTCGGCGTGGCGATCTGGCCCCGGTTGGTCTCGATGCCAGTGACGCGGCCGTTGGAGCGGGTGATCCCGGTCACCTGGGTGTACGGGTGGATCTCGACGCCGAGCCGGTCGGCCTCCTTGGCATAGCCCCAGACCACCGCGTCGTGGCGGATGATGCCGCCGGGCGGGTGGTAGAGCGCCGCCAGGATCGGGAAGGTGGGATGGTCGGAGGTGTCGAGCATCGGCTCGAGCTCCTTGATCTCGTCGGGGTAGACAACCCGTGAGTCGACGCCCAGGAGCCGGTTCACCTCGGCCCGCTCCATCATCGTGTTCACCGACCGGTCGGAGTGGGCCAGCGTCAGGTGGCCGTGCTGCGAGAAGAGCATGTTGAAGTTGAGGTCCTGCGACAGCGTCTCGTAGAGCTTCACGCTCGCGGTGTAGAAACGCGCGCCCTCGGGAGTGAGGTAATTCGACCGGATGATGGTGGTGTTGCGGCCCGAGGCGCCGGCGCCCATGTAGCTCTGCTCGATCACGGCCACGTTCTTCATCCCGTGATCCTTGGCCAGGTAGTACGCGGTGGCCATGCCGTGGGCGCCCCCGCCGATCACGACGGCGTCGTAGCTCGCGCGCAGGTCGTGCGAGCGGAAGAAGCGATGCTTGCGGAGCAGGCCGATCACGCCGTCGCCTCCTGGGGGGCGCGCACGACGACCCCCGCGCGGGCGATGCCGATCGTTTCGCCGGCATCGAGGATCGCGTCCCAGAAGTACTCGCCCATCTCCCAGGCGACCAGCATCACGAAGTCGTCGCCGCGGTTCAAGACGAGGGTGGGCAGGCGCATCACCGACCCCGCCATGCACCGGTTCGGGCCAAAGTGCGACTCGCGCACGTCAAGGCCGGAGGAGCGGTTGAAGACGTCACGGCGGCGCTCGCCGCCAAGGCCCACGGCGGCCAGGCCGCTGGTGGCATCGATGGCCCCCGGGCCGATCCGCGCGCGCAGGTCGGCGACCCGTGAGAACGGGCACAGCACGTAGGCGTGCGTGGCGGTCAGGCGCAGCGTCCACACCTCGCCGTCGTTTCGGGCTGCGCCGGCGCCGAGCCCACCGGTGATGCTGTGAAGCTCGGGCTCGGGCGCCCGGACGTCGAGCTTGCCGAGGTGGCTCAGATCGCACGCCCAGGCGGCCGCGTCGGGCTGCTCGTAGGCCGCGACCCGCCAGCCGTCGTGCTCCTCGATGGTGGCGCCGGCCGTGAGGTGGGAGCGTTCCATCGGCGTGCGCAGCGCGACGCCGGTCGCGGCCGCCGCGGGTGAGAGGAAGGCGTACGGATCGCGGTCGCTCATGACCGCAACTTCTCCTGGTCGGGGTCGTAGAAGGCCTTGAGGGTGACGGTCGCGGGGATGGTCGCGCCCGACGGGTCGGAGATCGTGATGGCGGCCCCCTCGGCGGAATTGGCAATGGGCACCCACGCGATCCCGATCGTCTTGCCGAGCCGGCGCGAGAACCGTGACGAGGTGATCCGCCCAACCGGGGCGCCGTCCACGACCACCTGCGCCCCCTCCTTGGGGACGCTGCCGTTCTTGCCCTCGAAGCCGACCAGGGCGAAGCGGTCGCCGCGCTTCTGGTACCACTCGATCGCGTACCGGCCGATCCAGTCGGACTCCTTGTCGAGCTTCACGATCCAGGGCATCCCCGCCTCGAGCGGCTGCGACTCGGCGTTCGTGTCCTGCCCGACGATCACGTGCATCTTCTCGAGCCGGAGCACCCGCTGAGGCTCGAGCCCGAAGGGCTTGACCGCGAAGGGCTCCCCGGCCGCCATCAGCGCCTCCCACAGGTGCTCGCCCGCCGCGGCGGGGCAGTGGATCTCGTACCCGAGCTCGCCCACGAACCCGATCCGCAGGAGCAGGCAGGGCACACCCGCCACCTCGGCATGGCCGGCGCCGAGATACGGGAACGCCTCGTTTGCGAGATCGAAGCCGGTCAGGCCGGCCAGTGCCGTGCGTGCGTTCGGCCCGGCGAGGTTGAACGCCGCCACGTTCGAGGTGACGTTGACGATGCTGCAGTCCATGTTCCAGACCGCGTTCCACCAGGTGAACCACTGCTCCATGCCGCCGGCCCCGGACGACGTCGTCGTGACGTAGAACTCGTCCTCGGACAGGCGGGCGACGGTGCCGTCGTCGAGGATCGAGCCGTCATCGCCGCACACGATGCCGTACCGCACCCGGGCGAGTTTCATGTCGCCGTAGCGGTTGGGGTACATCCGCTCGAGGAACGCCGCGGCCTCGGGGCCGCGCACGATCAGCTTGCCCAGCGTCGAGACGTCGATCAGCCCGAGCGACTCGTGCACCGCGGCGGTCTCGCTCTCGGCGTCGCCGTAGTCGTAGGGCCGCTTCCAGTCGCCGGCCCAGAGCATCGTGCCGCCGCGATCGGCATGCCAGTGGTGCACCGACGTGCGCTTGACCGGCTCGTAGCCGCGGGCGGCCAGGAGCGAGAAGCTGGTCGGGTTGTGCGGCGGCCGGGCGGTGGTCACCCCGACCCGCTGCTCGTCGGGGTCGACGCCGAGCTCGCGCGCCATCAGGAGGCCCGAGTTGCGGTGGCACATCCGGCCCTGGCACGGCCCCATGGTGACGGTCGTGTAGCGCTTCGAGAGCTCGAGCGAACGGAACCCCTCCTCGACGGACAGGTGCACGTCCTTGGTGGTGACGTCCTCGCAGAAGCAGACGAACTGCTTGGCCTTGGCGGCCTCGGCCGCGACCGGAACGGCGGAGGCGGTGCCAGCGGGCTCGCCCACCACCCGCACCCCGTCGGGCACGTGATCGGGGACATAGACGCGCCGGCCGGCGTCGTACCGCACCGACCCGCCGGCCTGCACCAGCGCCCCGAACTGGGCGACGGTGCCGCCGCTCATCGCCACCAGGTCGGCGGAGAGCGTGCGCCGCTCCGAGCCGCGCGCCACCACGACGCCGGTGACGTGCTTTGCGCCGCGTGCCTCGACCGGCACGAACCCGCGCAGGTGCTCGATGCCGTACACCCCCAGCCGCTCGTCGGTGTCGCCTTCGCGCGAGTCGACGACGGCCGTGACGGTGACCCCGGCCTCGGCCAGGTCGCACGCGACCTCGATGCCGAGATCGTCCACGGTCAGCACCACGGCCTCGTCGCCGGGGACGATCCGGTACTGGTTCACCAGCCGGCGCACGCCTGATCCCAGCATGACCCCGGGCAGGTCGTTGCCGCCGAACACCAGCGGCTGCTCGATCACCCCGGTCGCCAGCACGAGCTCGCCGGCCCGGAAGCGGTACATGGTGTCGCCCTGATAGACGGGCACCAGATTGCCCTCGTAGACGCCTCCGGCCCAGGCGGGCTGCAGGATCTCGACGCCCGCCTCGCGAGCCTGCGCCTCGAGCTCGGCCGCACGCTCGGCACCGGCGATGCCCGCAAAGGCGAGCCGGCCGCCGAGCGCCAGCCCCTCCTCGACGAGCACCGTGTCCTTTCCCTCGCGGGCGCTTCGCACCGCGGCCTCGAGGCCGCCCTCGCCGCCCCCGATGACGAGCACGTCGGCGTGCCGGTGCACCTTCTCGTAGCGGCGGTCACGGCGGTGGTTCGGGTCGATCTTGCCCAGGCCGGCCGCCGCCCGCAGGAAGCGCTCGTAGTACTTCCACGCCCACCGCGGGCGCATGAACGTCTTGTAGTAGAAGCCGACCTGCATCCCGAAGGCCGGCGTCGCCCTGCCGACGGCGTGCAGCAGGTCGCGCTCGAGCGACGGCCAGGCGTTGATGTGCTCGACCTGCATGCCGTCGGCGGCCGGCGTCGTGCACGCGCGCACGGCGGGCTCACCGTTCACCTGCACCAGGCAGTTGGGGCACTGGCCGGAGCAGCACAGGAGGCCGCGGCGGCGGTGGTACTTGAACGAGCGGGAGAAGATCCGCACGCCGTCGGCGTAGAGCGCCGAGGCGATGGTGTCGCCCGCGAGCCCCTCGACCTGCCGGCCCTGCCAGGTGAAGGCGACGGTGCGCTTGCGGTCGATCAGCTCGCCGCGGCGCTCGGCCAGACGGGTCGTCATGCCAGGCCTCCCGGCGGCGCGACCTGCAGCACCTCGTTGGCGCGGGTGTCGCGCTCGGCCTGGAACCACTCCCGGCAGCCCGACGAATGGAACCACCACTCGCGCTGCGGCCCGGCCACGTTGTCCTTGAAGTACAGGTAGGTGAAGAGCGCGCGCGCATCCTCGGACGAGGTCGGGCGCACGGTCACCTCGCCGCCGTAGGCGAACTCGTCCACCGGCCGCCGACCGCCGCAGTTCGGGCACTCCAGCAAGAAGCTCATCTAGATGAGTTGTTCCGAATCCCCGCGCGCCTGGACACTGCGAAGGTCGTGTGTTTGCAGATACGTAGGTGGCGCTGCGGCTGCGAACCGTCGCCTCGCGGCGTCCTCGGTCGCGCCCATACTTGAACCAGTATGAACGCTCCCTGCGTCCTGGCGACGCTCGGTTCTTGCCGCCCAGGCCAACACGGGGGATCCGGAACAAATCATCAGTGAGCGGCTCCCTGCGGTGCGTGATGGCCGTTCGTGCTCGTCGCCGCGTGCGCCATCGCCTCGACGACCGCCTGCGCGAAGCTCTCGGGCCGGAAGGCGAAGTTGGTGCCGACCAGCGGGATGCCGGTGATCGCGGATGCCTCGATGGTCATCGCCCGCATGTCCTCGGGCTCGAGGTCGTGCACCGCCGACTTGCCGCAGGCGCGCGCGAACATCTGCATCTCCTGCGTCATCGAGTTGAGGAAGCCCTCGACCCGCTGGGCCGCCTCCTCGACCGGCAGCCGGGCGATCAGATCCTCGTCCTGCGTCGCGATGCCGACGGGGCAGAGGCCGGTGTGGCAGTGGTGGCAGGCGCCCGGCTCGGTGCCCATGCGGCGGTAGTCCTCGACGTGGAGCGGCCGGTTGCAGTTGAGAGCGATCATCGCGGCGGTGCCGATCGAGACGGCGTCCGCGCCGAGCGCCAGCGCCTTGGCGGCGTCGACGCCGTTTCGGATTCCGCCCGAGACGATCAGGTTGACGACTCCCTCGAGCCGCATCTCGCGGATCGAGGCGACCGCCTCGACCGTTGCCGCGAGCGTCGGGATGCCGGTGTGATCCATCAGCGAGTCGGGCGAGGCGCCGGTGCCGCCCTCGAGGCCGTCGATGACGATCACGTCCGCACCCGCCTTGCAGGCCAGCTTGACGTCGTCTGGCACGCGGCAGGCGCCGATCTTGACGTAGATCGGGATGGCGCCGTCGGTCGCCTCGCGCAGCTCCTCGATCTTGATCTGGAGGTCGTCGGGGCCGACGAAGTCGGGGTGGCGGCACGGCGAGCGCTGGTCGACACCCGGAGGCAGCGTGCGCGCCTCGGCGATGATGGGCGACACCTTCGCCCCCAGCAGCAGGCCGCCGGTGCCCGGCTTGGCGCCCTGTCCGATCACGATCTCGGCCGCGTTTGCCATCCGCAGGTGGTGCGGGTTGAAGCCGTACCGGCTGGGCAGCACCTGGTAGACGAGCTGGTCGGAGGCCTCGCGCTCGAGGTCGAGCATTCCGCCGTCGCCGGTCGTCGTCGAGATGCCGAACCGCGTGGCCGCCGTGCCGAGCGCGGCCTTCGCGTTGCGTGACAGCGCGCCGTAGCTCATGCCGGCGATCGTGATCGGGCTGCGCAGCCTGATCGGCTTGGCGCCGTGGCGGGCGCCGATCTCGATGTCGGTGCGGCACGTCTCGCGGTAGCCCTCGAGCGGCACGCGCGAGAGCGTGCACGGCAGGAAGGTCAGGTCCTGGAAGTGCGGCGTGCGCCGGGTGGTGCCGAGCGCGCGGTTGGTGTAGCGGCCGAGCTCGGCCTTGGTCTGGATGTCCTCGATCGTTTCGGGCGACCACACCCACAGCTTCTGCAGGACGTGACCGTCGGCGCCGCGGGGGATGAAGTCGCTCACATCGCACCCCGCCACGCGTCGTACTCGTGTTTCGAGAAGTTCCACAGCTTGCGGCCGGCCACGAGCTTCTTCCACGCGGGCGCGGCCGGGTCGATCCCGTGCGGCCGGAGCTCGCGGTCGAGCAGGTCGCGGTCGTCGCCCTCGAGATCGGCCTCGATGCAGTCGGCGCCGAGCGACGCGATCTCGCCCCCGACGTACACGGTGCCCTCGTACATCGAGTCGCCGATGCCGTCGGCGGCATCGCCGCACACGATCATCACACCGCGCTGCATCATGAACCCGGACATGTAGCCGACCGAGCCGGTGACGACGAGCGTGCCGCCCTTCATGGCGATCCCGGCCCGCGCACCGGTGTCGCCGCCGATGAAGATGCGGCCGCCGCGCATGGTCGCGCCGGTCGAGGAGCCGGCGTTGCCGTGCACCTCGATCGAGCCCGACATCAGGTTCTCGCCCACGCTCCAGCCGCAGTTGCCGGTGACCCTGATGCGGGCGCCGTCGCACATGCCGCCGCAGAACCAGCCGACCGGCCCGTCGAAGACGACGTCGATCGGCTGCATCACCGCGACGGCCAGGCAGTGGCGCGCCGAGGGGTTCGTGAGATGGATCTCGGCCACGCCGTCGGACGCGGCCAGCTTGATCGCCTGGTTGATCTCGCGAGTGGTGTGGCGGGAGCAGTCGATACCGGAGGTCAGCGTAGCCACCAGCGCACCTCCCCCGCCGCCAGTTCTCGCGGCACGAGCGCGACGTCGTCGGAGACCGCGCGGATCGCGATCTCCTCGGACGCGATCAGCACCACCTCGTCCGTTTCCGCGAAGAGGAGCGGCTTGAGCGCGAAGGGGTCGCGGGCGACGCCGATCCCGTCGGGAGTCGAGATCAGGTAGGCGAACGTGCCGTCGAGATCTGCGACCGAGGCGCGCAGCGCGTCCTCGAGGCTCTCGCCGCGCTCCAGCTTGTCGGCGATGTAGACCGCGATCACCTCGGAGTCGTTGCCGGTGGCGAAGCGGTGACCCTGGTTCTCGAGCCCGCGGCGCAGCTTGTGGTAGTTGGTGATGTGGCCGTTGTGGACGACCGAGATGTCGGGGAACGGCCGCGCCCAGAACGGGTGGCTGTGGGCGACGTCGACCAGCGACTCGGTGGCCATGCGGGTGTGCCCGATGGCGTGGCTGCCCTCGAAGTCCGCATACGGAAGGGCCCGCTCGACGTCGTCGGCGTCGCCGACGTCCTTGACGATCTCCATCGCGCGGCCGATCGAGAACACCTCGACCTCGGGCTCGGCCTCGATGCGGTCGGTCAGCGCGCCGATGTCGCCCGAGTAGGCGACCCGCGCCCGCAGGTTGGGGCCTCGTTGCGAGTTCTCGCTGACCGCCCCGGCGGCCTCGAGCGACTGCAGGACGCGTTCGGGCGTTCCGTGGTTCGCCTCGATGCGCGCCCGCACGACGTAGGAATCGGCCTGCGGCGGGCCGTAGAGCGCGATCCCGGTCGAATCGGTGCCGCGCCGCGCCATGGGGCCGAGCATCGCGTGCAGGGTCCGGCCGACGGGCCCGACGCGATCCGCATCCTTGTAGAGAAATCCACACAGCCCGCACATGGGCGCAAACCTCCCGAAGCAGTCCGCAATCCTAGACCGGGAGCGGTCCGGCGCGGAATGCCAGGGGGCAACCAATTCCCCGGGCCGCTATGTGCGATGCGGACACCCCGCGCGTTGAATACCCGGTGCCAGGCACTCAATATTCAGCCGGAAGAGCGTGGTGTCGTGACCGCGTCCTACGGTCTTGTCGCCCCCAGACGCTGAGGGCCTGCGGCCGTGCCGCGCCAAAAGGGGTCAGACCCCTTTTGGCGCAGTGCATAACCGGTGCCAGGCACTCAATATTCAGCCAGAAGAGCGTGGTGTTCCCACTGTTCCCGCCCTCGGGAGTTGGTGGTCTCTCGCAACGCGGCGGCTGACGTGGGGACTCACGGTCTTGTCGCTCCCAGACGCTGACGGCCTGCGGCCGTTGAATAACTGGGGCCTGGCCCCAGTTATTCAGCCTGGCTTAGAACAGGGTGAGGTAGCGGTTGACTTCCCAGGGGGTGACTTGCTCGTGATATGCCGCCCACTCCTCCTGCTTGGTCTTGACGTAGTAGTCGGTGTAGTCCTCGGTGCCGGTGTTGCCGAATGCCTTCCGGAGTACGTCGGAGTGCTCGAGGTGACGGGTCGCGTCGAGCAGGTTGGCGGGGAGCAGCTCGATGCCGCGCTTGGCGAGCTCGTCGGGGCTGAGCGTGTACAGGTTCTCCTCGTTCACCTGGCCGGGGTCGGTCTCGTTCTCGATCCCATCGAGGCCGGCCGCGAGGATGGCGGTCATCGCCAGGTACGGGTTGCACGAGCCGTCGACCGTCCGGTCCTCGACGTGGCCGCCGGGCACCCGCAGCATCTGGGTGCGGTTGTTGCGGCCATGGGTGATGAAGATCGGGCTCCACGTGGCGCCGCTGGTCGGAGTGCCGGCCGTCGTCGTCAGCCGCTTGTAGCTGTTCACGGTCGGCGCGGTGATCGCGATGTAGGCCTTGGCGTGCTTCTTCAGGCCGCCGATGAAGTGGTGGCCGAGCGGCGTGAGACCGAGCCCGCTCTTGTCGGACTCATCCTCGAACAGGTCGCGCTCGCCGGCCTCGTCCCAGAGCGACATGTGGAAGTGGCCGCCGTTGCCGGTCAGATGCCCGAACGGCTTGGGCATGAACGTCGCCAGAAGACCGCGCTCCTGCGCCATCGCGTGCACCATGTACCGGAAGAAGATCGCCCGGTCGGCGGTCTCAAGCGCATCGGCGAACTCGAAGTTCGACTCGAACTGACCGTTTGCGTCCTCGTGGTCGTTCGCGTAGCTGCCCCACCCGAGCTGGTTCACGTAGGTCGAGAGCGTGCTCAAAAACTCGTACTGGCGCGTGAGCCCCTTCATGTCGTAGCAGGGCTGATCCAGGTTGTCGAGATGATCGGCGAGCTCGATCCCGCCGTCGGCCTTCTCCCGCAGCAGGAAGAACTCGAGCTCCATCCCCACCTTGAACGTGTACCCGAGCTCCTTCGCCCGGGCCAGCTGGTGGCGCAGGATCGTCCGCGGGCAGTACGGCCACTCCTCGCCCTCGACCGTGATGTCACACGCAAACCGGGCCAGGCCGGGCTTGAACGGCACCGGCGTGTACGAGCGCATGTCGGGGATCGCCATCATGTCCGGCGACGCCGGCGACTGCCCGATCGGCCCCGCCGCAAAGCCCGCAAACCCGGCGCCCTCGCCCACCAACCCGTCCCAGTTCGACATCGGCACGAGCTTCGCGGACGGCTTCGCGTGCATGTCGACGAACTGCGCGAAGAAGAACTCGATCCCGTCCTTCTCGGCCTGCTTCTTGACGGACTCGATGGTGGGGGCTGCCATTGCGGGTACTCCTTTTCCGGGGGCTCTGACCGCACACCCTCCCATGAACGGAGGCCGATTTCCACCGGAACCGCAGGACGTCGCCTATGCTTAGAGAACAGAAGACTGTGCTTGATGCACGCGGCATGGGGCCGCGGCGGCGAGGGTGATCGAGTGACTCCGAGGCCTTCCGGCACTGAAGACCCGGACGAGAGCGTCCGATAGAGGAGTATTCGATGACTGACAGTTTCTCAGCCCTCGGCGTGAGCGGGGAGGTGGAGTCCGCTCTGGCCGAGCTCGGCATCGTCGAGCCGTTCGCCGTTCAGCGGATGTGCATCCCGGCCGCCATGGCGGGCGAGGACGTGATTGCCAAGAGCCCCACGGGGAGCGGCAAGACGCTCGCCTTCGGCCTGCCCCTGGTGATGCGCGCGAACCCCGCGGCGACCACGCCCGAGGCGCTCGTCCTGTGCCCGACCCGGGAGCTTGCCCAGCAGATCGCCGCCGACCTGGAGCCGCTGGCAGCGGCCCGTGGTGTCGGCGTGGCCGTCTGCTACGGCGGCACCGGCCTGGTCGCACAGGCCAAGCGCGCGGCCAAGAGCCAGATCGTGATCGCCACCCCCGGCCGCCTGATCGACCTGTCCCAGCGGAAGATGGTGAACCTGTCCGGAGTCGACCGGCTCGTCCTCGACGAGGCCGACCGCATGGTCGACATGGGCTTCCTGCCCCAGGTCGAGCGGATCATCCCGATGCTGGCGCGCGAGCGCCAGACCCTGTTCTTCTCGGCCACGGTCGAGGGCGCCGCGGGCGTCGCCGCCCGCCGGTTCACGCGCAACGCGGTGCGGATCGATGCGACCAGCCATGTCACCGTCGAGGTGGGTGAGGTCGACCACTCGTTCATCTCGGTGACCGAGCACGAGAAGTATGCGAGCCTGACGACGCTCCTGGCCGAGACCGAGGGCCTGACCCTGGTGTTCTGCGAGACCAAGTACGGCTGCTCGTGGCTGGCGCGCCGGCTGAGCCAGAACGGCGTGAACTGCGAGGCGATCCACGGCGACCGCAGCCAGGCCGAGCGCGAGCGCGCCATGTCCCGGTTCGCGAGCGGCGAGGTGAGCGTGCTGGTGGCGACCGACGTCGCCGCCCGTGGCATCGACCTCGAGGGCATCGCGCTGGTCGTCAACTACGACGCCCCCAACGGCGCCGACGACTACACCCACCGGGTCGGGCGCACCGCCCGCGCCGGAGCCACGGGCCGAGCGGTCACGCTGGTCACCCGTGACCAGCAGGCCGACGTCGGCCGGTTCGCGACGCGACTGGAGATCGCCGACGAGTTCCGCTCGGCGGGGATGACGGTGGCACCGCCACGGCTGGTCTATTCCAGCCGCCGCGGAGGCCGCGGCCGGCGCCGCTTCTAGGAGGCGGCCGCCGCGCTTCGCCCGAGGACGCGCTCGAGCCGCAGGAGCTTGAGCTCGATCTCGATCATCAGCCAGTCCTCGTTCTGGACGTCGAGACCCGTCAGGTCCTGAATCCGGCGCAGCCGCTGGCGCAGGGTGTTCGGGTGCACATAGAGCGCCTGCGCCGCGGCGGCGATGTTGCCGCGGCGGTTGAGGTACTCCTCGAGCGTCACGAGGAGCTGGGAGCGGTGGCGGCGGTCGTAGGTCTCGAGCTTCTTGAGCGCGTCGCCGCGGTGGTCGCGGGTGCGGCCGTCCTGCGAAACCCGCAGAAGGTACTTGTAGGCGCCGAGGTCGTCGAAGCTGACCACACCGGGGTCGGGGCTGATGACCGCCGCGGCCGTGACCGCGTGCTGCGCCTCCTCGAACCCGGTGGCGAAGCTCGCCGGACCCTCGCATCGGTGCGAGAGCCCGATCGCGAGCGGGTGGCCCTTGTTGAGACCGGTGTGCAGCTCGCGCAGCCGGGCGGCCGCCGCCGCGTCACTGCTCGAGCCGAGCCGGACGAGGCCGCGGACGGCGCCGTCGCGGCGGTCGAACAGCGACCCCGGAAACGCGCGCGCGGCGCCTGACTCGAGCGCGCGCGCCACGTCCTCCCACTCCTGCGTCCCCGCGCCGGGCCGCGGCGCCGCCTGCAGCACCAGGTGGGGACTCTGCAGATCGCAGCCGAGCCCGCGGCCGCGGTCGGCCAGATCGGCGGCCGCCGCCCGGCCGAGCGAGAGGTCCTCCAGGAAGTCCTTGATGGCGTTGTGCTCGGTCAGGCGCTCGATCAGCTGCAGGTTCTTGAGCGCGATGGCCGCCTGGCCCGCGATCGACGTGGCGACCTCGCGCGACTCGGGGTCGGCGGGCTGCTCGCCGGGGAAGCGCAGCGTGAGGAAGCCCAAGAGCTCGTCGGCGGCGACCATCGGCGCGACCAGCGCGGATGCGGTCGCATCGCCCCAGAGGAGCTCCGCCAGGCGGCGGCTCTCGGCCTCGTCGGCGCGGCCGCGCGCGAGCACGACCCCCAGATCGGATGCGCTCGGCGGGCGCTCGCGTGGCCCCGCCACGGGTGAGGAGGCGCCCAGCTCGAGGGTGCCGTCGGGGCGCGATACGTACACCTCGCAGGCGGCGGCGCCGAGCAGGCGCTGCGCTCTGCGGACGACCGCGGGCAGAAGCTGGTCGAGCGCCGAGGCGGCCGAGACGGCCCGGGCCAGGTCGGCCATGCCCTCGACGAGCGTCAGCCGCCGGCGGGTGTGCTCGTACAGGCGAGCATTCTCGATCGCCCCGGCAACCAGGCTGGCGGCATGCACCAGGAAGTCGGAGTCGGCCTCGGTGAACTCGCGCGGCGCCTCGGCGTGCAGCGAGATCACGCCGACCACCTCACCCGCCTTGCTGCGCAGCGGCACCGCGACGATCGACTGGTACTCCTCCTCGTCGGCCTCCGGCACGATCTTGGCGCGGGGGTCGGTGAGCGCGCCCTCGGTCAGGAAGACGGGCTGGTTGTTCTGCGCGACCCACCCCGCCAGGCCCTCGCCCGGCTCGAACCGGAGCCGGTTGACCAGCGCCCCGTACGGATCGGACACCGAGCGCAGCACCAGCGAGCCGTCGCTCGCAATCAGGTAGATGAAGCAGGCGTGGAAATCGATCGCGTCCGACACCAGGTCGACGATCGCGCGCAGCACCCGGTCGAGGTCGAGCGTCGAGCTGACCGTGTTGATGATCCGGAACAGGTGCCGCGTCTCGGTCGAGCGGGGCGATGTGTTCGGAACGGACATATCCGAAAATTCTACAGTGGCCGGCGAGGCCACACCGCGGGAGGCGTCGAGCGCCGTCACCACCGTGTGTTGGGGCCAAACCCGGCCCGCGCGGCCGAGGTGGACGACCCACCATAGACCCGGGCGCCCCGTCGCGACTAGGATATGGCGCCCAGAGCAACGACGAAGGAGCTTTCAGTATGGCAACGGTCGCACCCGAGTCGGCCATGAACGGGCTCGACCCGATGTTCAACCCGGAATGGTTTCTGACCGAGGAGCAGCTCGGCCTGCTCGAGCGTCTCCGCGAGATCTGCGCCGAGACCATCCGGCCGCTCGCCGCCGAGAACGACCGCACCCTGACGTTCCCGCGCAAGAGCCTCGAGGCGCTGGGACCCGACGGGTTCCTGGGCCTGATGCTTCCCAAGGAATGGGGCGGCCTGGGCCAGAACCACGTCATGTACGCCGCGGTCACCGAGACCATCGCCCGCTACGGCGACGCGTCCTGCGCGATGTGTTACGTGATGCACATCGGCGCCGTGGAGGCGCTCAAGCTGCGCGCCACCGACTACACGATCGACAAGTACCTGCGCAAGGTGCGCGAGGGAAAGCTCGGCACGCTCTCCTACTCCGATCCCGAGACGGGGTCGCACTTCTGGTACCCGATCGCATCCGGCGCGCGGCGCGTGGACGGCGGCTTCGAGGTGCTGAAGAAGGCGTCCTGGACGACCTCGGCCGGATTCGCCGACTTCTACGTGCTCCAGACGACGTCGCCCGACTACAACGGCGACTACTCCAACCTGTCGGTGTTCGTCGTCGACGCCGCCGACATCCAGGCCAAGCCGGAGGAGTGGGACGCGATGGGGCTGCGCGGGAACCAGTCCGGGTCGCTCCTGCTGGACTGGAAGTTCGTGCCCGAGCAGCAGTTGGTGGGACCGGTCGGCGACGGAGCCAACTCCAACGACGAGTCGGTCGACCCGAACTTCCTGATCGGGTCGTCGGGCACCTGGAACGGCATCTCGCTGGGTGCGATCGACATCGCCATCAGCCACACGACCCGCAAGACGCATAAGGACGTGGGCCTGCGCGTGTGCGACTACCCGACGATCCAGGACGCGGTCGGCGAGGCCATCATGGACACCAACGCGTCACGCGCGCTCGTGTTCTCGGTCGCCCAGGCGCTGGACAAGGTCACCGACGGCTCCCAGACGAACCCCGCGGTGGGCGACCTGGCCCGCGGCAACTACCTGCACTGGCTGTGGCAGATCAAGTTCAACGCGGCCAAGAACGTCGCCCACGTGGTCGACAAGATGCTGCACTGCTGCGGCGGCACGGCGTACAAGAAGCAGCCGCTGCAGCTCGAGCGCTACCTGCGCGACGGCAAGGCCGGCTGGGTGATGGGGCCGACCAACGAGGTCCTGCGCCAGTTCGTCGGCAAGACGGCCCTCCTGGGCATGGAGTCACTCGACTACTGGAACCAGGTGATCAACCGGCGGGCGCTCCAGAACGAGTTCAAGAAGATGACGGCCGACCAGAAGCGCGAGCTCGCCGAGCAGCTGCTGGCCGAGGCCGGCGCCGCGAACAACGGCGGCTGACCGAGAGGCGTGGAGCTGGGGCGGCGGCCGGTGCCGCCGCCCCAGCAGCATCACGTCGGCGAAGTCCTTGCGCGCCGCGGCGCACGTCGCCAAGATACGTGGGTGACGGTGCCGTGAACATCCTCACCACCCCGCGGACCCGGCCGCCGGGCACCGACGTCGAGGCTCCCGGCCGGTCCCGCCCGCGGCCGGTGATCCTGGCGACGCTGGCGGTGCCGTTCGACGGCGACGCCGCCCGGGTGGCGCTCCAGGCCGCGCTTGAAGGCGGTGTGAAGCTGATCGTCGTGGACGCCGTGGAGCTGCCGCTCTGGCTGCAATCCATCTCCACCGGCCACGCCGATCTCGAGGAGGCGGATGACCGCGAGCAGATCCGGACCATGGTCCGCCACGCCGCCGGCCTGGGGCTCGAGGTCGAGCACCTGCGCGTGCGCAGCCCGAGGCCCGTGGATGCGCTGCTCCAGCTAACGGGCGAGCGCGAGGCCGGGCTCCTGGTGTTCGGCCCCGATCGCTCGCGCCTGCGGCCGCGCCGGTTCGCGCGCGTCGTCCGGCGGATCCGCAAGCGCTCGTCGTGCCTGCTGTGGGTGGCCGGCGAGGGCCCGTAGACGTTCGGTACCAAGGAGGCGACATGGACATCGGCAAGCCAAAGCGCATCTACACGGTCGAGCCCCTCGAGGATCCGGTTCCCCAGCGGGCGCCGGTGCGCGAGCCGCGGCCGGAGCCGCTGCCGCCACGGCCGCAGAAGCCGGCCGAGCCGGCCCGCACGCCGTGACGGACGCACCCGACTACTGTCAGCCGATCACCGGCTGGCGGCTGTGGTCGGTGGCCCTGGGCAACGGCCGCGCCCGCCTGACCGGCCCGATCTACCCGACGGTGTGGCAGCCGGGCAGGGAGCTCCAGGCGGCGTGCGACGCCCGCCGGCGCGAGCCCCTGCGGCCGTGGCGGGTGCGCCCGGCGGAACATGCGGCGCCGTCGCTGCGCTGCTCGTGCGGCGTGCACGCGATGACGCGCCCCGGGCTTCTGAGCGCCTACGTGCCCGCGGTGGCCACGCGCCGCAGCGTGATCTGGGTGGTCGGTCGAGTGACCCTGTGGGGCCAGGTGGTCGAGGGCATGCGGGGGTGGCGCGCGTCGCGGGCCTACCCGGCGGAGGTGTGGCTGCCCGAGGTGCACCTGAACCGCAAGCACGTCTCGCGGCCGGAGCAGGTCGCGCTCGAACTGGGCGACTACGGCATCCCGGTGCGGGTCTGCAACGGGGTGACGGTGCGCGAGCTGATCGATGACCTCGCCCGCAGGCTCGATCCCTGGCGCCACCCCGGGGCCAGAGCAGCGTAAGCAGATGTCCTTGCGAGGCTCGGTTCTCGCCGCCCAGCGCATCACGGGGATCGAGACTAACCCATCTAGAAATCCCGCGAGGCGACGAACCGGGCGATCGCGGCCAGAGCGGCGCCGCGCCTCGGCCTCGATCGGTGCCGAGTCGAGCGCGGCCAGGGCCAGCGCGAGCTGTTCTTCGGCCTGTGCGACGGCACCGTCGCGCCCCCCGCCCGCCTCCACCAGGCCGGCCGCAGACTCGAGCTCGCCGGCATCGAGGTGCGGCCGCCCGAGCAGATCCGCCAGTTCGCGGGCGGTGCCGGTACCCGACTGGAGGGCGATCGCCACCGGCAGCGAGCTCTTGCGCTGCACCAGGTCCCCGAACACCGGCTTGCCGGTCACCGCCGGATCACCCCAGATCCCGAGCAGGTCGTCGACCGCCTGGAACGCCAGCCCGAGATGGCCGCCGAACGCGCGCAGCGGCTCGACGACATCGGCGCCGGCACCCGCCAGCACCGCGCCGATCGACGAGGCGCACTCGAGCAGCGCGCCGGTCTTGCCGGCGCACATGCGGGTGCACTGCTCCGGCGTGACGTCGACGCGCCCCTCCAGGTCGAGGTCCTGCGCCTGCCCGTCGATCAACCGGGCCGTGGCGTCGGAGAGCGACTCGAGTGCCGCGGCGCGATGCGGCGAGCCCGCGTCGAGCAGCACCTGAAAGGCGAGCGCGAGCACGGCGTCGCCCGCCAGGATCGCCCGCGCGCGCCCGAACACGGCCCAGGCCGCCGGCCGGTGATGGCGCTCGTCATCGGCGTCCATGATGTCGTCATGGAGCAGCGAGAAGGTGTGCACCAGCTCGACGGCGACCGCTCCCGGCATCCCATCGCCGGCGGTGCCGCCCGCCGCCCCTGCCGACGCGAGCGCCAGCGCGGCGCGCACCGACTTGCCGCCGTCCAGGTCGGCGGGTGTGCCCGCGGCGTCCACCCACCCCAGGTGGTAGCCGATCACCGTGCGCATCGCCGGCGAGAGCCGTGCGGCCGCCGCCCGCAGCGCCGGCTCGACCGCCGCCGCCGAGCCCTCCAGCACGCGCGGAAGTGTGCGGGTCATGCCTCGATCGTCCGGGGCGCGCCCGCCCGCGGCGTCACGCCTCGCCCATCACCTGGATGAACACCTTGCGCGATCGGGCCCGGTCGAGCTCGCAGAAGAAGATCTTCTGCCACCGGCCGAGGGTCAGCTTGCCGTCGATCACCGGGATCGTCTGCGATGCCGACCCCATCAGCGCCGCCCGGCAGTGGGCGTGGCCGTTCGGCACCTCGTGGGGGTCGCCGTCGAGTCCCTCGGTGCGGACGGTGAGATCGTCGTGGCGGTAATAGAGCCCGTCCTTGGGGGCGATGGTGTCGAGCATCGCCGAGAAATCCTCGATGAACCCGCTCTCGCGCTCGTTGATCACGACCGCGCACGTCGTGTGAGGGGAGTACACGACCGCCATGCCCTCGCGGACCTCGCTTCGCTCGACCACCTTGGCCACCTCGTCGGTCAGATCGATGAACTGACCGCAGCGCTCGGTGTCCAGATCGTGGTTCTCGAATCGCATCCTCATATGCGCATCCCCTCGCAGCCGGTCCGGTTGGCGCTGCAAAACGTACCACTCATCCGTGAGAGATTCGCCGTGTTCCCATCACCATCGCCTCGCGATAGGCCCGGCGAATGTCCGAAGCGGTCCAGGCGTGGGGGCTGACGGTGAGGCAATAATCGGCGAGGGCGACCGGCACCAGGCCGTCCACATCCTGCTCGCCGACGCCCGCGTCGGCGCAGGTCGGGAAGCCGACCTCCGCCAGGAGGCGGCGCACCGCGCGTACCGCCCGCGACCCGTCGGCCGCACCGCCCGCCGGCTCACCGAGGGCATCGGCGACCCGCTCGAGCCGGTCGGGGCAGGCGGCCCGGTCGATGTCGAGCGTCTCTGCCAGCACCAGCCCGACGCTGAGCCCGTGCGGAAGCCCCAGGCGACCGCCGAGGGCATGACCGAGCGCGTGATCGGCTCCGCAGTCGGAGAGGTTCATCGCCAGACCGGCCAGGAGGCTGCCGAGGCTGAGCCGGGAGCGGGCGGCCCGGTCGCCGCCCTCGGCCACCGCCGCCGGGAGCCCGGCCGCCACGTGGCCGCAGGCCTCGAGCCCGAGCGCGACCGAGCCGGGATTGCCGTTGCGGACGATGACGCCGCCGATGGCCTGGGCGAGTGCGTCCACCCCGGTCTGCATCGTCGCCGCCGGCGGGAGCCCCAGTGTCAGCAGCGGATCGACCAGCGCGTGCTGGGCACGCATGAGCGGGGAGGCGACTCCCAGCTTGCGGCCCGACCGCCGGTCGACGACGACGGCGCCGCCCGACACCTCCGAGCCGGTGCCCGAGGTCGAGGGAATCGTGACGAGCCCGATCGCCGGAGCCGACACGGCCACCTCACCCTGCAGAAGGCGTGCGAACGGCACGCCCTGGCCGTACGCCGCCCGCGCCGCCTTGGCCAGGTCGAGCGCCGACCCCCCGCCGATCGCGACCAGCGCGCCGGGCGGACGTCCGCGCATCCGCTCCACGAGCGCGTCCACCAGCTCGACGGTCGGCTCGCCGGGCTCCTTCAGGAAGATGTCGAGCCCCGAGGTGGCCGCCGCCACGGCTGCGATCCCCGCCACCGGCCGCTCGACCACCGCGGTGACAGCGCCGCCCGCACCGAGCTCGGCCAGCACCTCGGGCAGCGCCTCGACCGCGCCCTCGCCGAACCGGATCCGCACCGGCAGGTGCAGCCCGAACGGCTCGATCACCGGGCGGTCAACGCACGCCGCAGGATTGCCGTCAGCGCCCGCTGATCGTCGGGCGAGAGCCGGGCGATGGGCTCGGGCGGCTCGGCCATGCGCACCAGAAGCCGGCGCCGCAGCTCGAGCCCGCGGTCGGTGACGATCAGCACCTTCACCCGCCGGTCGCGCTCACCCGCCCGCCGCTCGACAAGCCCGCGCGCCTCGAGCCGGTCGACGATGCCGGTGATGTTGGACGCATCGCAACCAAGCCCGCACGCAAGCCGGCCCATCGGTACCGGTGACCCCGGCTCGAGCAACCGCAGCACGTGCACCTGCGTCGGAGAGAGGTCGAACTCGGCCGCGATCACGGGGACGCGGGCGCGCTCGGTCATGAGCAGATCGAACAGGAGCTCCCAGGCTTCGTTCATCTGAAGCCCATCATAGTCGATAATGCGGATATTTGACAACATCAACTATTTCTGGCACACTTCGGTCATGACGAAACTTCTCCTGATTCCCCTCGAGGACACCGTCGTCTTCCCCGGTATGGACGTGACCCTGCCGGTGGATGTCGGCGAGGAGTCCCATGTTCTACTGGTTCCGCGGCACGGTTCCGACTACGCCAACGTGGGCGTCGTCGCCGAGGTGGGCGAGCACATGCGCCTGCCCGGCCGGATCCACGCCGTCTCCCTCTCCGGCCTGCACCGCGCCGTCGCCGGCGCCGCCAACTCCGACCCCCAGGGCCGGCTGTGGGTCGAGACCGACGATCGCCCCGACGAGACGCCGCCGCCCTCACGCACGCGTGAGCTCGAACAGGAATACCGCGCCGTCGTCGAGGAGATCCTCGAGCTGCGCGGTGACGACGGCCGTGTCAGCGCGTGGGTGCGCTCGATCACCGATCCCGGCGCCCTGGCCGACACGTCCGGCTACGCCCCCGACTTCTCGTACGACCAGAAGGTCGAACTCCTGCAGACGCTCGACGTCGTCGAGCGGCTGGCACTGGCGCTGCGGTTGCAGCGCGACCGACTGGCGGAGCTTCAGGTGCGAAGGCGCATCCGCGACGACGTCGAGTCGGGCGCCCAGAAGCAGCAGCGCGAGTACTTCCTGCGCAAGCAGATGGACTCGATTCGCAAGGAGCTCGGCGACGACGATGCATCCGTGGCCGAGGAGTACCGGGCCAAGATCGCCGACGCCGGCATGCCCGACGACGTGCGCGAGCAGGCCGAGCGCGAGGTCGCCCGGCTCGAGCGGATGGGCGAGTCGACCGGCGAGTCGTCCATGATCCGCACCTACCTGGACTGGCTGATCGCCGTCCCGTGGTCGAAGCGCAGTGACGAGCGGCTCGACCCCGTGCATGCACGCGAGGTGCTGGATGCCGACCACGCCGGCCTCGAGGACGTCAAGGAGCGGATCACCGAGTACCTGGCGGTGCGCAAGCTGCGCGCCGACCGCGGTGTGCCCGACGACCGCCGCTCCGGCGTCATCCTGACGCTGATCGGCCCTCCCGGCACCGGCAAGACGTCGATCGGCGAGTCGATCGCACGTGCCACCGGCCGTGAGTTCGTGCGCATGTCGCTCGGCGGCGTGCATGACGAGGCCGAGATCCGCGGGCACCGCCGCACCTACATCGGCGCCCTGCCGGGACGGCTGGTGCGCGCGCTGCGCGATGCCGGCACGATGAACCCGGTGATCATGCTGGACGAGGTCGACAAGGTCGGCGCCGACTGGCGCGGCGACCCCTCCTCGGCACTGCTCGAGGTGCTCGACCCGGCCCAGAACCACTCGTTCCGCGACCACTACCTCGACGTCGAGCTCGACCTGTCACACGTGCTCTTCATCGCGACCGCAAACGTGGCCGACACGATCCCCGGCCCCCTGCTCGACCGCATGGAGGTGATCCGTTTCGACGGATACACCACGGCCGAGAAGGTCGCCATCGCCCGCGGCTATCTGTGGCCGCGGCAGGTGGAGCGAAACGGCCTGCGGGCCGACGAGGTGGTCATCGACGACGACATCGTGCAGACGATCATCACCGAGTACACCCGCGAGGCGGGCGTCCGCCAGCTCGAGCGCGAGCTGGGCACGGTGCTGCGAAAGACCGCAACGCGGATCGCAGCGAGCACCGCGGAGGCGCCGATCACGGTCGACATGGCCGCGGTTCGCGACGCGCTCGGCCGGCAGAAGTTCTTCCAGGAGTCGGCGGTGCGCACGGCGGTGCCGGGCGTCTCCACCGGCCTGGCGGTCACCGGCGCAGGCGGCGACGTGCTCTTCATCGAGGCGACCCGCATGCCCGGTACCGGCGGCCTCACGCTGACGGGTCAGCTGGGCGACGTGATGAAGGAGTCGGCGCGGATCGCCCTCTCCTTCGTCCGCAGCCACGCCGACGAGCTCGGCATCGACCGGTCCGTGTTCGAGAACCAGGAGTTCCACGTGCACGTGCCGGCGGGGGCGATCCCCAAGGACGGACCGTCCGCGGGCATCGCCATGACGACCGCGATCGCGTCGCTCCTGACGGGGCGCCCGGTCAAGCACACGGTCGGCATGACCGGCGAGGTCACGCTGCAGGGCCGGGTGCTGCCGATCGGCGGCCTCAAGCAGAAGGTGCTGGCGGCCCACGCGGCCGGCCTCACCGACGTGATCCTGCCGGAGCGAAACCGGGGCGATCTCGACGAGGTGCCCGAGGACGTGCGCGAGCAGATGACCTTCCACCCGGTGATGAGCGTGGACGAGGTGCTGAAGGTGGCGCTCGAGCCGGAGCCGGTCAAGGCAGTCGCCTGACCCCCCACGACGCCTGACCATGGCCCCACCCGGGGACTGTCCCCGACCCAAGCGGGGACAGTCCCCGTACGATGTTCCCCATGCGCTACGGATGGGTGCTCCCGTACGGTGATGCGCGCACCGCGGCCGAGCTGGCCGTGGTCGCCGAGGAGCATGGCTGGGACGGGTTCTTCGTGTGGGAGCCCGTATGGGGGATCGACGCCTGGGTGGCTCTGACCGCCGCAGCCATGCGCACCGAGCGCATCCGCCTGGGGACGATGCTGACCCCGCTTCCGCGGCGGCTGCCGTGGGAGGTCGCCGGACAGGTCGCCACGCTGGACAACCTCTCGGGCGGGCGCGTGATCCTCGCGGTGGGCCTCGGCGCGCCGGATGACCGCTGGTGGCTCTTCGAGGACGATCCCGGCCGGCGGGTTCGCGCGGAGCGGCTCGACGAGTCGCTCGACCTCATCATGGCGCTCTGGAGCGGACAGCCCGTGACGTTCGCGGGCACGCACTTCCACGCCCGCCCCGCCGACCGCCTGGTGCCGCCACCCCCGGTACAGCAGCCGCGCGTCCCGATCTGGGTCGTCGGCGCCTGGCCGCGGCCACGCTCGATGCGGCGGGCGGCCCGGCTGGACGGCTGGCTGCCGGCGCATATCCCGAAAGACCTCGGCGACCAGGAGATGACGCCGGAGGTGCTTCGCGAGGGCCTCGCGTGGCTGCGCGAGCGCCGCGACTCGCAGGGCCTCTCCATGGAGCGCTACGACGTGATCGCCGAGGGCACGTCGCCGGCTGAGCCGGGAGCCGCCGGCGACGTCGTGCGCCCATGGATCGACGCCGGCGCCACCTGGTGGCTCGAGGCCGACTGGTCGGACATGGATCCGAAGCGGGTGCGCGCAGCGGGAACCCACCGCCTGACGGCCGGACCTCCGCGGCCGTAGCCGACCCCCAAGCGGGGACAGTCCCCGTACGATTGCGATGTGGAAGTCGGCACATATCTGGCACGCATCGGCTATTCCGGTCCCGTCGAGCCGACGGCCGAGACGCTGGCCGCACTCCACCGCGCCCACATGCTGGCGGTGCCGTTCGAGAACCTCGACATCCACCTCGGCGTGCCAAACGTGCTCGATCCCGATCACGTCTACGAGAAGATCGTCCGCCGCCGCCGCGGCGGCTGGTGCTTCGAGCTGAACGGCCTCTTCGCGCTCCTGCTCGAACGGCTCGGCTTCGCCGTCACCCGGTACTCGGCGGCGGTGGTGAGCAGCGATCCGCCCTTTCCCGACTTCGCCCACCTGACGCTCCGTGTCGATCTCGACCGGCCGTGGCTGTGCGACGTCGGCTTCGGGGACAGCTTCACGCGCCCGCTCCTGGTCGACGATCCGGGCGATCAGCCCCGGGAGCGCCACACCTACCGGCTGGAACGCTCGGGCCAGCGGGTGACGCTCTCGCAGGACGACCGGCCCCAGTACGTGTTCGAGCTCGCGCCGCGCCAGATGCACGAGTTCGCGGGGATGTGCACGTTCCTGCAGACATCACCCGACTCGTTCTTCACCCAGTCCCCGATCTGCAGCCTGGCCACCGAGGACGGCCGCCTGAGCCTGTCCGGGATGCGCCTGATCACGACCGCTGCCGGGGTTCGCAGCGAGCGAGAGCTCGCGGGCGAGGCCGAGCGCGGCGCGGTGCTGCGCGATCTGTTCGGGGTTGATCTGGGCGGCGCCGCCCTCACGGGTAGCGGCAGTGCGCGGGTCGCTGCTTCACCGTCCACGAACCCGTGAGCGACACGCTTATGACCACGCACGTCGATGCCGGCGGGGCTCCCACGAGACATGTCCACCGCGACCCGTTCCGGGTCTGGTCGGAGCAGCGCACCGGCCTTCGGTGAAGCTTGCCGGCGACGCCGCGCTCGAGCGACACCGCCCCGATCCGCGGCCGCAGCTGGGTCGCCCACACCACGCCCAGCAGTACGAGCAGGGCGAGGAAGCCCCGGATCAGCACGACCTTCCAGCTCCACGGGGACCGGCTCTGCTGCCTCATGGGGGCTCAATCTACGCGTTGGCGCGGGCGATGGCGCGCGCGGCGGCGATGGCGCGGGCCTCCGAGAACGTGGACGCAGGCCCGCGCACCTCGAAGGTGCGGCCGTTCTCCCGCCAGGTGATCGTGCTTGGCCGGCCGCCGACGGCGATGGCACCGCGCACGCCCGGGGTCAGGACGATCAGCCGGTTGTCGCTGCACGAGCGGCACCCGAGCGCGAGCGCCCGGATCCTGCGTGCGCGCAGTCCGTACCGGCGCCCCGCCACCGTGAGCAGGAACACGCCGTAGCGCGAGCCGCTGCCGTAGCGGACGCGAACGCCGTGCGCGCCCATGTACACGCCGGCCGGCCGGCCGGCGGCGACGGGCAGGGCCACCCGCACCGGCAGCCGCCGCAGCGCCGTGCTCACGGGAGCATCGATCTCGCGATAGCCCGGCTGGCTCGCCCCCCAGGGGTTGGCAGCGTGCGCCGGGGGCGTCGGTCCGCCGGAGGCCGTGCCGTCGTGCCGGGGCAGGTGCATGACGACGAGCGCGACCGCCACGACGCTCCCCGCGAGCACGCCCGCCGCGAGGAGGCGCGCGCCGAGGCGGGTGAACCGCCGCCGCGCTGAGGGCGCATCGGTCATTGCATCGATTGTCACCGCCATATGTCACGAGCGCAACCGCTGAGATCAGGTGAGCACGTACAGTTTCTGGGCGTTCTCGCGCAGCACCATCCGGCCCGCCTCCTCGGCCTGCGCGGCGGGCAGCTCCTCGGCGAGCACGACCGCGAGCGCCGCGCGCCACCAGCGCGCCGCCAGGAGATACAGCTCGGGCGTGCGGGCCGCGTCGCTGGCGTAGAGGAGCTTGGACACGGGCGCGAGCTCGAGCGCCTGACGCACCATCTCGGCCGGCCGCGAGACGTGCGGGATCGTGAGCGACAGGTCGAAGTAGACGTTGCCGTAGACGTGCGCGAGCCAGCCCGCCTCACGCACGAACGGGTAGCAGTGGAGCAGCACGAACGGTGTGCCCCTGAATCGCTCGATTGCGGGCTTGAGCCAGGTCGGGTCGGCCCGCGGCAGGAGCAGGTCGGAGTCGCCGAACCCGGCGTGGACCTGCACCGGCAGGGGGTCGGCGGCATTGGCCTCAAGCGCGTCCCACAGGGCCAGCTCGAGCAGGGGCTTGGCCTCCAGCCGCCGTCCCGCGCCCGCGAACGCCTCACCGGCCGCGGCAACGTCGGGCGGCTGCAGATCGAGGCCGGTGCGGTAGGCGGCGATCGTCTTCAGGCCGGCGAAGCCCCGCCCGCGGGCCGAGCCGACCTCGGTGCGCACATGCTCGCGGAAGTCGCCGAACGAGCCTCCCAGGGCCTCCTCGGCGACCCGCTCGATCCGCATCACCGGGCGGGACGGGCAGCCGGCCAGCTCGCCCATCCGCTCCCAGCCGTACCCCTCCCCGGGAGCCGGGTAGCCGTCGTCGACGAGGATCTCGCCGGTCGCCGAGGCGCGCAGGAGGCCCGCCGAGTAGTCGTCGAAATCGGCGGCGACGCGGTGGGCGTGGACGGCGGCCTCGTCCGCGTCGCAGCCGAACTGAGCGGCCAGGTCGCGAATCGCGCGCCGGTACGTGAGCCCGGTCGCCACGTGCGGCCACTGGGCGGGGTCGGGGCTCTCCGAGAACATCCCCCGGAACTCGTCCAGCGTCGGGCGCACCGGCACGATCCCGTGCGCGTGGTGATCGACCGCCGCCACCTCCCAGAGGGCATCGGCCAGTGCCGCGCTCACAGCGCCGCCCCCAGGAACGCGAATGCCGGCAGGGTGACGCCGTCCCAGTACGCCCGGGTGTGCGCGCCGGCGCCGTACGACACGATCTGCGGCCGCGCCGGGAGCGCCGAGACGAACCTGCGCACGTCGGAGTACAGCGGATCGCTGCGGCCGCACCAGACGCCGAGCGGGCTCCTGGTCAGCGCGGCATCGTTCGCGGAAACGCGGGTGCTGTAGGCGACGTCGGGGCTGAAGGCCGCGACCGCCCGCAGCCAGCCGGGCCGCACCTCCGCCAGCCGCAACACGCCGTATCCGCCCATCGACCAGCCCCAGCCCGCGATCCGGGTGGCGTCGAACCCGCGGGCCGTGAGCCAGTTCGGCATCTCGTCGGTGAGCATCCGCTGGGGGTTGTCGTTGCCCGAGGCATCGGGCTCCCACCACAGGAGGCCGCCGGAAGCGCCGGCCAGGACGAAGGGCGGCGCTCCTCGCCGGACGGCGGCGGTCAGGAACCGGCCCAGGCCGAAACGCTGGAAGTCGGCCGGCGTGGCGGTGGCGCCGTGCAGCACCAGGCACACCGGCAGGCCGGCACCGTCACCGTGGCCGTGCGGGACGGCCGTGAACAGGTCGACGGTCTGCCCGCGCGCGTGCGAATAGACCTGCACCAGCTTGATCTCGCCCTCCGGTGCCTTGGGGATGTGCGGGTGCGGGCTGAACCAGTCGTGGTACTCCGCCTTCAACTCGGCCCGGCCGGGCAGCACGCCCTTGGCCACCCCGGCGCCGACCGCCAGGACGCCGGCGAGGCCCCCGAGAGCGAGCGAGCGCCTGGTCATCGTCCGCCTCGCCGTCATCGCCGCCTCCGGTCAGTACTTCTCGAAGTGACCCTGCTGCTCGAACTCCTCGTCCGCTGCAGAGTACGCCTCCCACTCCGACCGGCGCACCGCGAGGTACGACCGCGCGAGCACCTCGCCCATCGCGCAGGTCAGGACGTCGTCGGCCGCCAGCGCGTCCAGCGCCTCACGCTGGGAGGCCGGAAGCGGGCGGATGCCCGCCGCATCGCGCTGCGCCCGCGGAAGCGTCGCCGGGTCGACCTGCACCGGCGCGGGCAGCTCGAGGCCGCGCTCGATGCCGTCCAGTCCGGCCGCGATCAGGCCGCCGACCGCCAGGTAGGGGTTGCAGGTGGCGTCGGCGGACTTGAGCTCGACATTCGTGGAGGCCTCCTCCATGCCGGCGAACACCGACGGCACCCGCAGCGGCGCCTCGCGGTTGTCGATTCCCCAGCACGTGAACGCCCCGGCCCAGTACTGGGGGATGATGCGGTGGTACGAATTGAAGCTGGGGGCCGACAGCCCGCACAACCCGGGCAGGTGCTCGAGTACGCCGGCCACGAACGCCCGCGCCTCGGCCGAGAGGTTGCCCTCGCCGGCGGCATCGTGGAAGCGGTTGCGGTCGCCCTCCCACAGCGAGAAGTGGATGTGGCAGCCGTTGCCCGCGTTCTGCGGCCACGGCTTCGGCGCCAGCGAGGCGGTCAGCCCGTGCGCGGTCGCGACGGCACGGATGGTCTCGCGCACGAACAGTTGCTCGTCGACCGCGGTCGGGGCGGGGGCGTGGCCCGTCGAGATCTCGTGCTGCCCGTGGCCGAGCTCGGCGTAGTACTGCTCGAGCACGATCTGCTGCGCCTCGAGCGCTTCCACCAGGTCGTCGATCACGTCCTGTGACCTTGTCATGCCGATCGTCGCGAAGCACAGGCTGCTGTCGACCGGCTCGTAGCCGCCGTCGACAACCCGGGCAAGCGAGAACTCGTTCTCGAAGGCGGTCTCCATGCGGACGCCGCGCTCGCTCAGCCGGTCGCACATGCGCGCCAGGAACGAGCGCTGGCAGACCGGGTCGGGATTCCCGTCCAGGCCGATCTTGTCCACCATCATCGCCCCGGTCCGCGGTGCGTAGGGGAGCACCCGGAAGGTGCCGGGATCAGGCCGCAGCCGCACCTCGCCCACGGGGCCCATGTCGGGCACGGGCTGGAGCTGATCGAGGCCGTTCATCGCCTGCATCGCCACCGTCAGGCCGATGCCGCTCGCGATCCGGCCCTCGAGTCCGTGCCGGCTGCTGGACTTGCCGCGCATGGTGCCGTCGTTGCCGCAGTAGAGGAAGCGGACGAGACGCAGGCCGGCCTCATCGACCTCCCGGACGACGTCGGCCGCGTTCACCGGAGCCGCCGTCCTCGAGAGCCTGCCATCCTCATCATCCCCCTCCTCGACCGAGAAGCGCAGATAGTAATCCCAAATTGCGGCACACTACGCGCGATGGGACTACGCGGCGGAATCGATCTCGGCGGGACGAAGATCCAGGCGGTGGTGGTGGGCGCCCGAAACGGCATCCGCGGCCAGGCCCGCATTCCCACGCCGAAGGACGGCGGGGCCGAGGGCGTGATCAAGGCCATGGCGGAGGTGCTCGGGAGCGCTGCGGAGCAGGCCAAGGTGGCGACGGCCGACCTCGACGGCGTCGGCGTCGGCTCGCCCGGCGACGCCGACAACTCGACCGGCACCGTCGCGCGCGCCTACAACGTCGTACCCGACTGGAGCGAGCCGGTCAAGGTGGCCGAGCAGCTCGGGAAGCTGATCGGCACCCGGGTCGCGCTCGGAAACGATGTCCGCGTCGCGACGACCGCGGAGTTCGCGCTGGGCGCCGGCAAGCCGTACTCCTCGCTCCTGGGCGTCTTCTGGGGCACCGGCGTCGGCGGCGGGGTGATTCTGAACGGCGAGCCGTGGCTCGGCCGGGGCGCGGCCGGCGAGATCGGGCACATGGTCGTGCGCCGAAACGGCGCCCTGTGCACGTGCGGGCGCAAGGGCTGTATGGAGGCCTACGCGGGCCGCAATGCGATGGAGATCGAGGCCCGCCACCGCATCAGGCACGGCGCCAAGACATCGCTCCTGAAGATCATGGAGAAGAAGGGGCGCACGGCGATGACGAGCGGGGTGTGGGCGGAGGCGCTCGAGCACGACGACAAACTGGCGGTCGCGCTGATCGACCGGGCGGTGGCGTCGCTCGCGGCAGGGGTCGCCTCGGCCGTGAACCTGCTCGACGTGGAGGCCGTGGTCTTCGGCGGCGGGCTGGGCACGCGCCTGGGCGAGCCCTACATCAGGCGGATCGAGCGGGAGATGCTGCCCCATCTGTTCATCGACTGGCGCCCTCCGGCCGTGCACGTCGCCGCGCTGGGCGACCTGTCCGGCGCGATCGGCGCGGCCCTGCTCGTCAAGAGCTGAATATCTGGGGCCTGGCCCCAGATATTCACGGCGGGCAGTGGGCGTGCAGGAAGTCGATGATCCGGCGCAGGCGGTCGATGCGGCGATCGGGGCGGGCGGTGGCCATCATCACGTGGTGCTCATCGGGGTAGAGCACCATCTGCACGTCGCGGCCGAGCTCGCGCAGGGCCACGAACAGCTGCCAGTTGTCGTCGATCGGGCAGATCCGGTCGGCCTCGCCCTGCAGCATCAGCATCGGCGCGGTCATGCGCTCGACGTGCTTGATCGGCGAGGACGCCGCCAGTGCCGCCTGGTACTCGTACACCGGGCCGTAGCCGCCGTCGCGATCGTAGGAGGGGCCGATGGAGGACACGGCGTGGGCGGTCTCCATGCTGGCGACGCCGTTCTCGGAGATGACGCACGCGAACAGGTCGGTCGTCCCCGCCAGCCAGTTGGCCGCCCACCCGCCGTAGGAGAGGCCCATGACCGCCATGCGCCTGGGGTCGGCCAGCCGCCGCCGCAGCGCCCACTCGACCGACGTCACCAGGTCGTCGGCGTCCGGCCCGCCCCAGCGGCCGTCGATCGCCTCCACCCAGTCGCGGCCGTAGCCGCCGGAGCCGCGGATGTTGGGCGCGAGCACCCGGTAGCCGAGCGAGGTCAGCACCCACGTGTCGAGCTCCGGCGTGGGCGCATGCGCACCGTACGGACCACCGTGCGGGGCCAGCACCAGCGCCGAGCGTCCGCGGGCGCCGGCCGGCTCGAACAGGAACGAGGGCACACCGCCGGCGTCCACCTCGCGCACCACGGGCCCGGGATGGCGCCGCAGCCAGGCGCCGCCGTGGTGCGTCAGCCGCCGCAGCCGGCCGCGCTCGACCGCGCACACCTCGGGTGGGTTGACGTCGTCGGTGGCGGTCGCGATCACGTGCCCACCCGAGACGCCCAGGGCCGCGAGCGTGGTGTCGCCGGTTGTCAGCGGATGTGGATCGCCCTCGAGCGGCACTCGCCACACCTCGTCGCGGCCGCGCCGGTTCAGCGGCACGAGCAGCGCCGGGCCGTCCCAGCACGGCGGCGGCTGTTCGGGCCCCATCCAGTCGTGCAGATCGGATCCCCAGCCCAGGGTCACCGGTACATCCAGCGCGCCGGTCAGGCTGCGCGCGGTGCTGCCGTCCCACACGTAGAGCTCGAGCTCCGCATGGCTGGGCGCCCCGGGGACGTCGGTGCCGACGAACGCAAGCGTGCGGCCGTCGGCCGACCAGGCCGGCAGCCGGGCCAGGCCCGCGAGCGCCACGAGCTGCTTGGGCTTGCCCCCCGCCACTCGCACCAGGTGGATGCTCGGCTTGGGGTCGAGGTCTGCGTCCGCACCGATCCGGGCGGCGAAGGCGATCCGGCGGCCGTCCGGGTGCCACGCCGGCTCGGCGACGTCGAAGTCGCCACGTGTGATCTGCGCCGGGCGGGCACCCGGGCGGGCCCCGACCACGAACAGGTGGGTGTGGTAATCGTGCTCGCCGTCGTCGCTGCGCCAGTCGACCGTGCGAATCACCCTCGCCGTGCGCCGCTTCGGGTCGCCGGCCCAGAACCGGGGCGGCCCGGCCTCGGCGGTGAACGCGATCCGGCGGCCGTCCGGCGACCACACCGGCGCGCCCACGTCGCCGTGCTCGGCCGCGCAGACGCGCTCGGCCTCGCCGCCGTCGGGGCGGATCAGGTACAGCGCAGCCGGGGCGCCGGCACGGCTGCGGCCGTCCCCCCGGTCGCTCGTGAACGCAACCGTGCCGCCGTCGGGCGACCACGCGGGGGCGGTGTCGCTCCAGCGGCCGTGCGTCAGCCGCCGGGGCCGGCCGCCTGCGTACGGCACCAGCCACAGGCTCGTCTGGTAGTGGCCGGCGACGACCGTGCGCCGTGTGTACACGACCCGGCTGCCGTCCGGCGAGAGGGCCGCCGCGCCGATGACGACCTGGCGGCGGATGATGTCCGGGGCGAGGGCGGGCATACGCGAGGCGAGGATACCGGCCCGGTCAGCCGACGACGACCTCGAGGGCCGCATGGGCCCGCCGCAGCGCCGCCTCGACCTGCTCCGGCGTCTCGCCGCGGGCGAACACGAACCCGAGGTAGCGGTCGCCCTCGGGCAGCGGTACGACCGGCCGGCCGCGGGGGATCGTGATGCGGACATCCTGCACCCCCAAAACGGCCCGGGCCGCCTCGATCCCACGCACCTCGCGCAGGGTGCCGGCGCGCCGGATCGGCAGCATCATCACGCCCGCCGCCGCCCGCTCGCGCACGTGCGGGCCGAGCGGTAACGCGAGGGCATGGCGCAGGATCACCTCCTCGAGGCTGATGCCGGCGCCGAATCGGAGCGCACGCGAACAGAGGCCGCCGATCGACCGCGCCGCCAGCTCGAGCACCCACGCCCGGCCGCCGTCGAGCCGCACCTCGGCATGCACCGGGCCCTCTCGCAGCCCGAGCGCCGCCGCCGCGGCGGCGGTGAGACCCTCGACCCGGCGCAGCTCGGAAGCGGGGAGCCGCGAGGGCGTGACATAGATCGTCTCCTCGAAGTAGGGGCCTTCGAGCGGGTCGGGCTTGTCGAAGATCGCAAGCACCTCGAGCTCGCCTGCGCGCATGAGCGCCTCGACCGCCACCTCGGTTCCGGGCACGTAGCGCTCGGCCAGGATCGGGCCGTCGGGATCCTCGCCCGCGTCGGCCAGGATGGCGCGGATGCGCGAAACGGCCGCGCGGGCGGCGGTCGCATCGTCCGCGCGGATCACCCCGCGGCTGCCCGACAGGGCGATGGGCTTGAACACGGCGGGGAGCTCGGCGGCACCCGCATCGTCGCCGGGAGCGAGCACGACGAACCCGGGCTGCGGGATCTCCGCCGCCGCGAGCGCGCGCCGCATTGCCGCCTTGTCACGGGTGGCCGCGACCGCGGAGGGCGGGTTGTGCGCCAGCCCGAGCATCTCGCTCGCGAGCGCCGCGGTCACGACCCCGCCGTCGTCGACCGCCAGAACGGCGTCGAGCTCGACCCGCTGGGCGAACTCGGCGATGGCGGCGGCGGCCCGGTCGGGCCGGCGCAGGTCGACCCGAAGCGCCCGGTCGCCCATGGCACCCTGGAGCGCCTGGCGGCGGTCCGACGCGACCACCACCTCGGCGCCGACCGTCGCCGCCGCCGCCAGGAAGTCCTCGGCCCGGTAGGTCGCCGTCGGAAGGAGCAGGAGCACGCGTGCCATCGCAGATACCCTACGGGGATGGCGACCGTCCTCACCGTCACCGCCGCCGCCGTCGAGAAGGCGGTGCTCGTGCGAGCGCGCGAGGACGAGCCCGAGCGCTTTGCCCTCTGGGTCGAGGTGGCGGGCGTGCAGGGCGGCGAGTACTCCTACGACCTCTCGCTGCAGCCCCTCGCCGACGCGCCGCCCGATGCCCACGTCGAGGATCTCGGCAGGATCGCCTTGGTGATTCCGGGCGCGAGCATCGAGCCGCTGCGGGGTGCGACGCTTGACCGCGAGGGCGACCTCATGACGGGCGGCCTCGTGCTGCAAAACCGCACTCCGCCGAGCCCCGCGGTCGGCACGATCCCACCCGCCGACCTCAGCGGCGACGTGGCTCAGCGGGTCGTGCGCGTGCTGGCCGAGCAGATCAACCCGGCGATCGCGGCGCACGGAGGTGTGGCCGAGCTGGTCGCGGTCGAGGCCGACACGGCCTATCTGCGCCTCGGCGGCGGCTGTGTCGGCTGCGGGATGGTGTCGGTGACCCTCCGCCAGGGGATCGAGGTCGCGCTGCGCGAGGCGGTGCCCGACGTCACCCGCGTGATCGACGTGACCGACCACTCGTCCGGCACGAACCCCTACTACGAGCCTGCCGCGAAGTAGACCCTGACCCCCCGCGTGGGGCAGGCCGATCTCACGGCGGGCGGCTACGGTGAGTGCAGGGCTGCCACCGGCGGCCACGGGTCGAATCACGGGAGGGGTCCATGGGCGTTGTCATCATCGATGCCGCCGCGGGGCGGAGCGGCTTCGTCGCGGGAGTACCGGCGCGGGGTGAATTTCAGTGCGCAGGCTGCGGATACGGCATCATGGTGCACCGGGGACTGCCGGTGTGCCCGATGTGCCGCGGCGGGGATTGGCACCCCTGGTCGAGCGGACGACCGGTGCGGGTCGAGCCGCCCGCCGCCGGCCCAGTACGGGTCTGACGCTCAAGCGGCGGCCGGCGCCGGCCGATGACTGGGCGGTGGCGTCCCCCCGCCGTCAACACCTGCTGCTCGACCTTTCCCGCGCGCTCTTCACCACCCTCGATCCGGACGAGGTCGCTCACCGATTCGATGCCCACGCCGCCGCCGTGACCGGCGGGCGGGCGCGCATCTGGCTCCTTGCGGAGGAGCCGGACCGGCTGCACACCCTGGGGGCAACGCCTGCCGAATCCTGCGCACCGGGACCCGACTGGCGCAGGGTGCTCGAGACCTGCCGCCCGCAGCAGGCCGGGGCCGGGTTCGTGGCGCCGCTCGTCCACGACGACGCAGCGATCGGCCTGATGGAGGTCACGGGCGCCTCGCCGGCCGACCTGGCCTCTGGCGGGATGCGCTACTGGCGCGCACTGGGCGAGCTGGTGGGAGGCGCGGTCGCAAACGCCCGCCGCCACGAGGGCACACGCGCCGACTCGAAGCGGTTCCGGGCGCTGGTCGAGCAGATGCCCGCGGTCACCTACGTCGACCGTGCCGGCAGCGGCGAGCCGGTGTACGTCAGCCCCCAGCTCGAGACGATGACCGGGGTCGCCGTGAGCGAGTGGCTCACGAACACGGACGGCTGGTCTGACCGCGTCCATCCCGACGACCGCGAGCGGGCCCTGCGGCTCTACCGCCTGGCCATCTCGGAGGGCACTCCCTACCGCGACGAGTACCGGCTGGTCGACGCCCAGGGCGGGGAGCGCTGGTTCCATGACCGCGCCGTCATCGTCCGCGACGAGCGTGGCTTCCCGGTCGAGATCCAGGGCGTGATCCACGACATCACCGACCGCAAGCTGGCCGAGCAGGCCCTGCACCAGTCGGAGTGGCGGCTGCGTGTGGCCGAGGCCCGCTACCGCAGCCTGGTCGAGCAGCTGCCGCTCGGCATCTATCAGAACGCGCTCGACGCGACCGGCACGCCGCTCTACCGCAGCCCCGCGACCGCGGCCATCACCGGCCGCGACCAGGCCGAGTGGATCGCGACCCCCGGCCTGCTGGCCGCGATCATTCATCCCGACGACCGCGACCGCGTGCTCGCCGAGCTCGACGTGGCAATCGCCGCCAACGAGCCGCACTCGGCCGAGTACCGGATCGTGCGGCCCGACGGGAGCATCGTCTGGGTGCTCGACGAGTCGGTCGTCGTCCGCGACCAGAGCGGCGACCAGCCGTGCCGCCAGGGCTATCTCCTGGACGTCACCGAGCACCGCCGGGCCGAGGAGCGCCTCGCCCATATCGCCTACCACGACCCGCTCACGAGCCTCCCGAACTGGGCGATGTTCCAGAGGCACCTCAAGGAGGCGGTCGCCCGGGCCGAGCGGAACGGCCACGGGGTGGCGGTGCTGCTCGCCGACCTGGACGACTTCAAGCTCGTGAACGACAGCTTCGGGCACGCCTCCGGCGACGCCTTGGTGCTCGAGGCGTCCCGGCGCCTGCTCGAGACCGTCACGTCGGCCGACATGGTCTCGCGCCTCGGGGGCGACGAGTTCGCGATCCTCCTCGCCGACGTCGAGCCCGGCGAAGCGGGCACCGGGACCGGCCGGGCCGCGGACGCCGCAGCCGAGCAGATCCGGACCGCCCTGAGAGCGCCGGCCGAGCTCTCGGGCACAGAGATCTACTGCTCGGCCAGCGTCGGCATCAGCATCTACCCGCTGGACGCATCCGACCCGATGAACCTGCTCAAGCACGCCGACACCGCGCTCCACCAGGCGAAGGAGTCGGGCCGGGACTGCCAGCGCCGCTACACCCACGCGTCCAGGGACGCGCTCGAGCAGCTGTCGATGGCGGGGCGCCTGCGGCGCGCGATCGACGAGCGCCGGCTGCGGCTCCACTACCAGCCGCTGGTCGACCTGCGCAGCGGCGCGATCGTCGGCGCCGAGGCGCTGGTGCGCTGGCAGGACGGCGACACCCTTGTCATGCCGGGCGACTTCATCCCGCTGGCCGAGCGCACCGGCCTGATCGGCCCGATGTCGGAGTGGGTGATCGATGAGGCCTGCCGGCAGGCGCGAACGTGGCGCGACGCGGGCCTCGACCTGTACGTCTCGGTCAACCTGCCGCCGGCGCTCTGGGAGCCGGCCGCGATGCGGGCGGCGCTGAACGCGATCGAGTCGTTCGGGCTCGAGCCCGACCGGATGATGATCGAGATCACCGAATCGGCGTTCATGAACGACCCGCACCGCAACGAGCCCGCCCTCGCGGAGATGCGCCGTCGCGGCCTGCGGCTTGCGATCGACGATTTCGGCACCGGCTACTCGTCGCTCGGGCGGCTGAACGAGATGGCGCTGACCACTCTCAAGATCGACCGCTCGTTCATCTCCGACCTGCCCGGCAGCCACGGCGCCCGCGTGCTCGTCGAGGCGATGATCACGCTGGCCCTGAACCTCGGGCTGCAGCCGCTCGCCGAGGGCATCGAGACCGAGGCGCAACGCGCGTTCCTGGTCGAGCACGGCTGCCCCCTGGGGCAGGGCTATCTGTTCAGCCGGCCGGTCCCGGCGGAGCAGATCGAGCCGCTCGTACGGCGACTCGCCGACGCCGCCTGACTTCGGGCAACTGCCGCAGGCGGCCGGTCGCGGCGGCCGGGGAGGGGGTGGTTACGACCGCGGGACGACCGACCGCCACACGGCCTTCCGCCTGACTGCGTCGGCGTCCGTGAGGCACCAACCTGCCCGTCAGGTTCTCGACGCTCGGCCGCCCGCTAGGCGTGCGGACGGCTGCGGAAGATCTACAGCGGCATCGTCTGGATGATCAGGACGACGAAATTACTCTCAGAGCGCGTGGGCCTCCAGCCAACACAAAAACAGGCGACCGGGCTCTTGGGGTCGAACGACACGCGGCGACGGACTGGACCGCGGGCGGATCGTACCACAGAGAAGGCAAACTTGCTGTTTCCGTTTGGCACGCCGGCCGCGTGCAGATGTCAGCCCGACCGCTCGAGTGCAAACCCGAACGTCGCGCTGAGGCCCTCGGCACCCGCCGGAGTCAGCCGCACCGCCCGCCCCCGCGGCGCCGGGGCGATCCAGCGCCGCGCGAGCAGCCGTTGGTGGATCGCGGCGCCGAGCGCACCCGCCAGGTGGTGGCGCTGCTCGCTCCAGTCGACGCAGTAGGCGATGAGCGGGCGCCGGCCCGCCGCGGCCGCGTCGATGTCCACTCCGAATGCGGCCAGACTCTCGGCGCCCCGGTCGGTGAGCCGGTAGTCGACGTCGTATCCGTGGGCCGACGGCCGGTCGCGATGGGCGACCGCCGGGTCGTAGGCCCCGTCGCCGCCCACGAGCATGCCCCCGTCGATCATCGCCGCCATCAGGCCGGTGCCGAGCCGCCCGGCCAGGTGGTCGTAGCAGGTGCGGCCGGCGCGCAGAGCGCTGGCCCGGGTGCCCTCGCGCAGCGACGCCACCGGTGCCGGCGGCGACACCCGCGCCACCGCCTCGATCATGCGGGCGACGTCGGCGCCCGCAAGCCGGAAGTAGCGATGCCGGCCGTGAGGCTCGGCCACGACGAGACCGCCGGCGAGCAGCCGGGAGAGATGCCCGCTGGCCGTGGACGGGGCGACGCCCGCCTCGTGGGCGAGGACGCTCGCGCAGAGCGCCCGCCCGTCGGTGAGCGCCATCACCATCCGGGCGCGGGCACGATCGCCCAGAAGCGCCCCGGTGGCGGCGATATCGGCGTCTCCGGGCATGCCGTCAGGGTATCCCGGCGAGGCTTCGGCGCGGGCCGAATCGTTGCGGCTACGTCACCCGGGTGGCCGCGGCGGGCATGTGCAGGTGCGTGCCGGCCGCGATCAGCGCGACGAGGCGGTCGAACGCATCCCACACGTCGACGAAGCGGGTGTAGAGCGGCGGCAGACCGAGGCGGATGCTGTCGGGATGGCGAAAGTCGGGCACCACGTTTGCGTGCTCGATCAGCGCGCGGCAGATGCGCCACGCGTCCGGGTGGCGCAGCGAGACGTGTGCTCCGCGCAGCGCCGGGTCGCGCGGCGTGCCGAGCGTGAAGCCGAACGGCTCCAGCCGGCGGTCGTGGAGCTCGACGGCGAAGGCGGTCAGGCCGGCCGTCTTACGCCTGACCGCCGCGATGCCAGCCTCGCCCACGAGCTCCGCCCCTGCGCGCACGGCCGCCAGGCCGAGCACGGGCGGGGTGCCCGCCATGAACCGGCCGATCCCCGCCACCGGGTGGTAGTCCGGTCCCATCGCGAACTGATCGGCCTGCGAGAACCAGCCCTGGATGGGCGAGCGCAGATCGTCCTGGTGCCTGCTCGCGACGTACAGGAACGCCGGCGCGCCGGGGCCGGCGTTCAGGTACTTGTAGGTGCAGCCGACGGCCAGGTCGGCGCCCGCCGCATCGAGGTCGGCGTCGACGGCGCCCGCCGAATGGCACAGATCCCACAGCACGAGCGCCCCGGCCGCGTGCACCGCATCCGTGATCGCGCGCATGTCGGCCAGCGCCCCCGAGCGGTAGTTGACGTGCGAGAGCACCACCAGCGCCGCGCCCTCGGCGGCCGCGGCGACCGCTGCCGGCTGCGGTCCGTCCACGGGGTCGGAGCGGAGCATGCGCAGTTCGCGCCCGCCCGCCTCGGCCAGCCCCGCCAGCACGTACCGGTCGGTGGGGAAATCGTCCTCGTCGGCCACCACCGCACCCGGTCGGACGCGCAGGGCCGCCCCGGCCAGCTTGTACAGGTTGACGGTGGTCGAGTCGCAGGCCAGCACCTGGCCGCGGGCGGCGCCCAGGGCGGTCTGCCCGAGCAGGTCACCGACCGCCTGCGGCAGGTCGATCCAGTCGTGCCAGCCGGTCACGAGCCGCGCGCTCCACTCGTCGGCGGTTGCGCCGATCGCGGCGCGGGCGGCGGCCGGCAGGCGGCCGAGGGAGTTGCCGTCGACGTAGATGCGATCGCCGTCGCCAAACTCGAAGCGGTCGCGGAACCCGGCCAGCGGGTCTGCGCGGTCGAGTTCGAGCGCCTGGGCGCGCGTCAGCGGTCGGCCAGCCACCGCCTCACGGTAGCCCATGCGGCCGACGCGGGATCGATGTGCTCGAAGTGGCCGTCATGCTCGCCGACGTGCAGGTCGCACGCGTCGCCCGCCGCCGTGGCCGCGCGGTGAAACTCGCGGCTCATCGAGACCGGAACGGTGTCATCGCGACCGCCGTGGACGAGCAGCACGGGAACTCCCAGGGGCAGCCGCTGGGCGGGCGAGGCCGCCGCGTAGCGCTCGGGCACCTCGTCCGGCACGCCGCCGAGAAACGCGTCGACCGCGCCGTCGCCGAGCCGCAGCCTCGAAGCGGCGGCCAGATCGCACACCGGTGCCTGCCCGACCGCTGCCGACACGGCCAGGCCCGGCCGGTCGCGGGACGCTGCCCAGAGCGCCAGGTGGCCGCCGGCGGAGTGGCCGATCGTGACCACCCGGCCCAGATCGAGCGGGGCGGCCACGGCGCCCAGATGGTCGATCCCCGTCCCGACGTCGACGAGCGTTTCCGGCCAGCCGCCTCCGTCGCCGGCGCCGACACGGCGGTACTCGAGATTCCAGGCCGCCCAGCCGGCGGCGGCCAGGTCGGCGCAGACGGCATCCATCAGCGTGCGGTCGTAGCGGGCGCGCCAGAAGCCGCCGTGGATGACGACGGCGACCGGCCACCCCGTCCCCGCCGCGGGCGTGTGCAGGTCGGCCACCTGGCTCGGGTGCGGCCCGTAGCGATGCGCCTCGGGCATCGGCGCCTACGCGATCACGGCATCGCGCTCGACGAGCGCGGCATAGCGGCCGCCCATCGCCACGAGCTCGGCATGCGTCCCGCGCTCCACGATGCGGCCATGGTCGAGCACAAGGATCAGATCGGCATCCCGGACGGTCGAGAGCCGGTGGGCGATCGCGATGCTGGTGCGGCCCTGGCTGAGCTCGTCCAGCGCCTCCTGCACGTGCCGCTCGGTCTCGACGTCGAGCGAGCTCGTCGCCTCGTCCATGAGCAGCACCGGGGGGTCGCGGAGCACGGCGCGGGCGATCGCCAGGCGCTGCTTCTCGCCCCCGGAGAAGCGATAGCCCCGCTCGCCCACCACCGTGTCGTAGCCGTCGGGCAGCGACTGGATGTGGTCGTGGATCTGGGCCGCCTTGGCGGCGGCCTCGATCTCGGCGGAGGTGGCGCCGGGGCGCGCGAACGCAAGGTTCTCGCGCACGGTGCCGTGAAACAGGTACGTCTCCTGCGAGACCACGCCGACGATGCTCCGCAGCGACTCGAAGGTGAGATCGCGAACGTCCGTCCCGTCGATCCGCACCGCGCCCGAGCCGACGTCGTAGAGCCGCGCGACGAGGTAGCCGAGCGTCGTCTTGCCGGACCCGGTCTCGCCGACCACGGCGACCTTGCTGCCCGGCTCGGCGACGAACGAGATCCCCTCCAGGATGGGGGCGGCGTCGGGGTCGTACCCGAAGCTGACGTCCTCGAACTCGACCCGGCCGCGCACCTGCGTCCGGTCGAGCGTGACAGCGCCGGGCCGCTCGTCGATGTCCACCGGCAGATCGAGATACTCGAACACGCGATCGAAGAGGGCGAGGGAGGACTGCACGTCGGTCTGCACCGAGAGCAGCGACGAGACCGGGAAGAAGAGCCGCGTCTGCAGGGTCGTGAACGCGACCAGTGTGCCGATCGAGATCGTCGGCCCCCCGGTCGAGATCAGGTATCCGGCGACGCCGTACATCAGCGCCGGCATGATCGCGAAGGTCGCCTGGATCGAGCCCATCACCCACCGGCCGGCCATCCGCGAGCGCTGCTCGAGGTCGGCCAGAAGGCGGCTCTCCTCGACGAAGCGGGCGGACAGCTCCTCGGTCTGGCCCATCGTCTTTGCCAGCAGCACGCCGGACACCGACAGCGACTCCTCGACCAGCGTCGAGATGTCGGCCAGCGTCCCCTGCATGGTGGACGTGAGCTGACGCCGCATCCGGCCGATCCGCCGGGTCATGAACACGAACACCGGCAGGAGCGCAAAGGCCGCGATCGCGAGCTGCCAGTCGAGCAGGATCATCGCCGCCGCGGTGGTGATGACGGTGGTCACGTTCGAGACGACCGACGTGGCGGTGGACGTGACGACCGTCTGCACGCCGCCGATGTCGTTGGCGATCCGCGACTGCACCTCGCCGGTGCGGGTGCGGGTGAAGAAGGCCAGGGACAGCCGCTGCAGATGTCGGTAGACCGCCGCGCGCAGGTCGTGCATCACCTTCTGGCCGACCAGGTTGGACTGCCAGGTCTGGGCGACGCCGATGGCCTGGGTGATCACGGGGATCGCGACCATGCCGGCCACGAGCAGCGCCAGCTTGTGGGTGTTGAGATTCGTGCCCTGGTTGAGGACGTTGTTCAGCAGGTCGCGCAGGAGGAACGGCGGCACCACGCCCAGCGCGGCCGAGAACAGGATCATGGTCAGAAGCCACGAGAGCCGCAGGCGGTAGGGCCGGAAGAGGCGGACGATGCGCCGCCCGTTGCGCAGATCGGTGCCCCCGCTCACCGGGTTGGCCTCGCGCACGATCCGTTTGCCGTCTGAGTCCCTCATTTGATGACCGACACGTTAGCGTTCGCGCGATTCCGTCAGCCTGGCGAGCACCCGCCCGAAGGCGGCATCGGCGCGCGCGGCCAGCGCGGCCTCGGTCAAGAGCTGGACGGGGTGTGGGATCAGCACCATCCGGTAGCCCGGCATGCCCAGCAGCCCGGCCTGCTCGAGCGCCTCGTCGGCGAACGGCTCGGTGCCGACGCCGGCCGTGGCGACGCCACGCCGTTCCAGCCGCACCAGGTCGTGCACACTGCACGACACGCACGATCCTCAATCGGCGAGGGCCTCGACCGCGACCTCGGCACGGCCGGCGATCGCGTCGACGAGCTCGGTCGTCGCCGGGCGCGAGAAGAGCGGTTTCTGGAATCGCTCCACGCCGGCTCCGAGCTCGCGCAGATGCTGCTCGAGCCGGTCGAGGAACTCGGCTCCCCGGTTCTTCGAGATGTCCAGCAGGGCGACGGTGCGGCCGTCCAGGGTGTCCGGCCGCGGCGCCGGCTCGACCGCCGTGCGGGCGGTCGGGTCGAAGGGGCTCACGTATCGCATTGCACCTCCCGGGAGATGGGGTTCCAGTCCATGCCGACGCAGGGCCCGAACACGGCCGAAAAGCGGCCGGCCTCGCCACCCGCGACGATCAGGGCGATGTCGTCGGGCGAATCCCACTTGGGCACGAGCGCGTCGTCGGGCGCTCCCGCGACCAGGTCCGTCGTCTCGCCGTGGCGAAGCTCGCGGGCGGGGCGGCGCACGGCCCCCCAGATCGCCAGGCGGACATCGGCCTTGCTCCAGCCGCTGGCGGCGAGCGTGTCGGCGTGTTCGGGGCAGACGACGAAGAGGGTGGCCGAGCCAAGTGGCCACCAGTTGGGGCTCCAGAGGGTGGCCGCGGCCCAGCCGAGCGCCGCCGCCAACTCCTCAGGCGTTCGGCTGCGATGCTCGGAGATCGACAGCGGGGCATCGCCGGCGAACATCGTCACGACCGATGCGCCCGCGCCGAATCCGCGTTCGACGTGCAGAGGCGGCCACGGGCTGCGGGCCTCGTCCTCGGCCAGGCACACGCCCACCTTGCCCGCCTGACCGAGCGTCGAGCGGTCGAGCCGGCCGGGCATGCCATCGCCGGTGAGCGCGACGAGCAGCCGCAGCGCACGGCCGATCGTGGCGTTCCCGCGCGTGCCGGGGCCCAGCGCGCCCATGCCCGAGTTGAGGCCCGCGGTGTGGCGGACGGGGCCGTTGACGACGGCGATCTGCCCGCAGGGCTGGGTGGTCACCGCCTGGCCGTGCAGGTTGAAGCCGGACTCGAGCATCGCCTCGGCCGCGGCCTCCACGATCGCGAAGTGCTCTGGCCGGCAGCCCGCGAGCACCGCGCACACCGCGACGCGCTCGAGGGTGGCCTCGCCCATCCCCGGCGGCACCGGCCCGAGCGACCGGTGTGGGTCGCGGCCGGCGAGCATCGCGGCCACCCGCTCGGGCGTGGGTGCGATCACGGGCAGGCCGTCGGTCCAGCCCAACTCGTACAGCGCCTCGGGGTCGTCGCCGCCGGGCGCGGAGGCGTCCGCCGCGAGCTGGCCTGCGTCGTAGGTCGACTTGGCCGCGCAGCCCGGCTTTCGCAGGGGCGCCTCGGTGGACAGGTCGACCTCGAGGAGGGTGGCCAGCGCCGGCGCGTCCCAGCCGACGACGGCCGCGGCAATCTCGCCAGCCGCACCGATCGCGATCGTGGTCGGGACGGCATCCAGGCCATACGCCCGCGACGTGTCGTACGGCGCGGGCTCCGACAGCACGAGTCCGCCGAACCCCGTGCGGTGCGCGAACCGGGAGGCGGCGGGAGGCGGCGCCTCGCAGACGACGGCCACGTCCGCGCCGGCGGCCGCCAGCCGGCGCAGGGTCAACTCGCAGGTGGGGCAGTCGTCGGTGACGAACACGAGCGCGGTCGTGCCCGCGGCGAGCAGGTCGCCCAGCGACACCGGCCCGGCCAGAGTGCTCGGGAGCGTGAACGCCGGGGCGGGTGTGTCGGGGGCGATCACCGGCATGCCTGCAAACTACTTCGCCGAGCCCGGCAGGGGTTCGGCAAGGCGGGGCGAAGGGCAAACCCAGACCATGTCCGGCTCCTTCGTGATCGCATACGCCGCCGTCGCGGCGGTGATTGGCCTGCTGATCGGCGCGTCCCTCTTCGGCGTCAGCCGGCGCGCGGTCGAAGCCGAGATGCGGATGACGGATGAGGACGCCGGCGAGCGCCGCGACCGCGACGACACGGACATCGCCGCGTAGGCGGCACCGACGGACGACCTCCCCCACCCCGACCCTCCGCTGACCGACGGTGTCGTGCTGCTGCGCCGGTGGGAGCGCGAGGACGTCGCCTGTGCCCGCGAGGAGAAGGGGCTGACCATTGCGGAGGCGGTGGCCTGGATCGAAGGCCAGCGGCGCCGGTTCGAGGACGGGGCGGGAGTGTCGCTCGCGATCACCGAGGCCGGGTCGGGCGATGCCCTCGGCCTCGTCGGCCTGCTCGTCCGCCCCCAACCGGGGACAGTCCCCACCGCCTGCGGCACCGGCTTGGTGTTCGCCCGGCAGTCGGGAACAGTCGGTGTTGGCTACTGGGTGCTCAAGCGCGCCGGCGGACGCGGCCTCGCCACTCGCGCGGTCGCCCTGCTTGTCCACTGGGCACTCGTCGATGCGGGCATGACGCGAGTCGAAGCGCTCATCGAGCCGGAGAACATCCCATCGCAGCGGGTGGTGGAACATGCCGGCTTCCGGCGCGAGGGCCACCTGCGCGCCTACCTCGACCTCGAGCTGACCGGCCACCGCAGCGACGCGCTCATCTACTCACTACTCCGGAGCGACCTCGACCCATGACCGGTCGACCACCGGCCGCTGTCACAAAACGGTCACAAGTTACGCACGCGCCACAACCGGGGACTGTCCCCGCTTCGCTCGACCGCGGGATGGCCGTGTTGCAAAACGGTCACAAGTTACGCACGCGCCACAACCGGGGACTGTCCCCGGTTGGTGTTAGCCGCGCAGGGCGGCGTCCAGGTCGGCGATCAGGTCGCCGACCGCTTCGATGCCGACCGAGAGCCGCACCAGGTTGTCGGGGGTGGCGAAGGGCGAATCGGCCGTCGAGGCGTGGGTCATGCGGCCGGGGTGCTCGATGAGGCTCTCGACGCCGCCGAGGCTCTCGGCCAGCGTCCAGATGCGCGTACGCGCCACCAGCGCGACCGCCTCCTCCTCGGACCGGGCCAGGAACGAGATCATGCCGCCGAACCCGTCCATCTGACGGCTGGCGATCTCGTGGCCGGGATGGTCGCGCAGGCCCGGGTAGAGCACCCGCTCGACCGCCGCGTGGCCCTCGAGGAAGTCGACCACCCGCGCGGCGTTCTCGCAGTGGGCGTTCATCCGCACCGCAAGCGTCTTCAGCCCGCGCAGCACGAGCCACGCGTCGAACGGCCCCGGGACGCCGCCGAGCGAGTTCTGCAGGAACGCGAGCCGCTCGGCGATGCCGGCGTCATCGGTCGCCGACGAACCCGCCGACGAGATCGGAGTGGCCGCCCAGGTACTTGGTCGTGGAATGGACGACGATGTCGGCGCCCATGCTCGATCGGCCGCTGCAGGTACGGCGACGCGAACGTGTTGTCGACGACCACGAGCGCGCCTGCAGCGTGGGCGGCATCGGCCGCGGCCCGCAGGTCGACGAGGTTCAGCAGGGGATTGGTCGGCGTCTCGAGCCAGACGAGCGCGGTGTCGTCGCCGAGATGCTCCGCGAGCTCGGTGTTGCACTGCTCCGGCGGGAGGTAGGTGAAGCGGTAGCCCTTGGGCGCGTACACCTGGAGGTCATGCCGGTAGATGCCGCCGTAGACGTCGTCGAGCAGCACCACCCGCTGGCCCGGGTCGACCAGGTGCATCACGGTGGTCGTCGCGGCCATGCCCGAGGCGAAGGCAAGGCCGTGGCGGGCGCTCTCGAGCGTGGCCAGCGCACTCCTGCAGAGCGTCCCGGGTCGGGTTGCGAGTGCGCGAGTAGTCGTAGCGGAAATCGCCCACGGCCTGCTGGGCGTAGGTCGAGGTCTGGTAGATGGGCATAACCACGGCCCCGGTCTCGGGGTCGGGCTCCTGGCCGGCGTGGATGGCGCGGGTCTCGAAGTCCATGGCCGCGAGTCTAGCCAGCCACCGGCTCGAGACCGAGCTGCCACGCGAGCCGGGCGAGCGCCCGCTCGAGCGGCTCGGTGCTGCGGAAGCGTCCCTCGGGGTGCCACGCCCGCACGGTCAGCGTGCCCGCCTTTCGGTCGGCCTTGACGTCGGCCCGGCCCACGATCCGGTCACCGCCGAGCAGCGGCAGGACGTAGTAGCCAAACCGCCGCTCCGGCGCGGGTTTGTACACCTCGATCAGGTGCTCGAAGCCGAGCAGCCCGCTCGGCGAACGGCCGGTCCCAGAGCAGGTTGTCGAAGGGGGACAGAAGCACCGCTGCCGCCGGCGCGGCGGCCTCGGGATCGGCATCGGCCGCGACCAGCACCGCGGGACCGCCGTCATCCACCGCCACGTCGCCGCACCTCGCCGGCCGCGATCACGGCATCGACGTGCGGCCGGATCCCGGCGCGTCCCGCCCCGCAGCCGGCAGTGCTCGACGAGTCCCGGCCTCGGTCAGCGCGCCGCGGGCGCGGACGGCGCGCAGCGACCAGGCGACGCAGCACCTCGTCCTCGTCGGGCACCGGCGCACTCGAGCACCTCGTCGGGCATCACCCGTTCGGGCAGGTCGTACATGCGCTGGAACCCCTGCCGGCCGGCGATCGCGAGCTCGCCGGCGCTCCACAGGTGCCTCGAGCATCCGCTTGGCCGGCTTCAGCCCCACATCCCGCCCGTCCGCTCTCCCTCGAAGTCGCGCGACCCGAAGAGCGCCCTCGCTCGCGGATGTCCGCGCCAGACCTTGCTCGGCCAGGTCGGGCTCGCTCTCGATCACCGGCCCCCACCAGCGGGTGCGAGCGCGTGTCCATGAACCGGCGCATCAGCGGCCATGCGTCGATCGGCAGCAGGCACGCCTCGTGCGCCCAGTACTCGAAGAGGCGACCCTCGCGAAGCAGTGCCGACACCGTCCCCTCGGGGTAGGTGCCCACGCGCGAGAGCAGGGTCAGCCGGTGGCGCGCGGTCGACCGTCGAGATCGAGTCGAGCTGCACGCACGCAAGCCGCTGCACCGTCGCCTCGACGTCGGCGGCCGTCCCCCGGCGGTTGCGGGTGACGTAGCCCTGGGTCGCGATGACGTGACGGCGAAGCGCCGCCAGGTGAAGCGTCGTCACGCGCCGTTTCGGCGGTGGGCCAGGTACTCGAGCAGGTCGGAGCGGGTGAGCATCCCCGCCGGCCGGCCGTGGCGCACGACGACCACGGCCGGGCTGCCCGCGGTCAGATCGGCGAACGATCACGTCGACCGAGGCGCTCGCCTCGACCGCCGCAAGCGGTGGCTGCATCGCCTCGGCGACGTTCTCGTGGAGCGCGTCCGGGTTCTTGAACACGCGGTCGAGCAGGTCGCGGTCCTGCAGCGAGCCGATCACGTCGGCCAGCGAGTCGGGCGGTTGCCGTCGCGCACCACCGGCAGCTGCGAGATCGAGTAGCGCTGCATCAGCTCGATCGCCTCGCCGACCTTGTGGTGCGCCGCGATCGTCACGAGCGCGGGCACCTCGACGCCGTCGCTTCGTGTGCAGCAGCTCGGACACGGTCGGCACCGGCGCGGTGCGCTCGAGGAAGCCGTGCTCGAGCATCCAGTTGTCGTCGAGGAACTTGAGAGGTAGGAGCGGCCGCCGAGTCGGGGAGCAGCGTGAGCGACTGGTCGCGTCGCGGCCGAGCCGGCCGGCGACCTCCAGCGCCGCGCAGACGGTCGTGCCCGCCGAGCCGCCGGCGAGCAGCCCCTCCTCGCGCGCCAGCCGCCGCGCCGTCAGGAACGAGTCGCGGTCGGAGACGCGGACCCACTCGTCGACCACGCGTCGGGTCCATCGTCTCGGGCCAGGTGTCCTTGCCGATGCCCTCGACGAAGTAGGGGTGCAGTCGGTCTCGGCGTGCGGTGTAGATCGAGCCCTCGGGGTCGGCCCCGACGATCGAGCGTCCGGCTCCTCGCTCTTTGAAGTAGCGGCCGACGCCGCTGATCGTGCCGCCGGTGCCGACCGAGATCACGATCGCGTCGATCTCGCCGCCCGTCTGCTCCCAGATCTCGGGGCCGGTGGTGTCGGTAGTGCGCCTCGGGGTTGGCGGCGTTCGCGTACTGGTCGGGCTTGAACGCCGCCCGGGATCTCCTCGGCCAGGCGGACGGAGACCGAGTAGTAGCGACTCGGGCGAGTCGGGCTCGACCGCGGTCGGGCGTGATCACGACCTCGGCGCCGTAGGCGCGCAGCATCGAGATCTTCTCCTGGCTCATCTTGTCGGGCATGACGAAGATGCAGCCGGTAGCCCTTGCAGCGCCGCCGCGATCGCGAGGCCGACGCCCGTGTTGCCCGAGGTCGGCTCGACGATCGTGCCGCCCGGACGCAGCTTGCCCGTCGCGCTCCGCCGCCTCGATCATCGCGCAGCGCCGATCCGGTCCTTGACCGAGCCGCCCGGGTTCATGTACTCGAGCTTCGCCAGGATCGTCGGCTCGACGTCACGGGAGACCCGCTCGAGCCGCACGATCGGCGTGCCGCCGATCAGGTCGAGGACGGTCGGGTACTCGATCGGCATGCTACGAAGGCCACTGGTAGGAGAAGTAGAACTGGCGCCACGCTGTCCACCAGTCGTCGGCGCGGCTCACGATCGTCCGGGGATCGACGATCTCCACCTTGGGATGATGCCGGAACTGCTCGGTGAGGTCGGGCGTGGCCAGCTCGACCCGCACCTCGCACGGGTGCCCGGGATCGTATGGGGCAACCGCCTTGCGGTCGTCGAGCGCCCGGCGGGCGCCGGCCTCGATCAGCGTGCGCGCGACTCCGGGTGTCTTGTGGCGGGCGCTGAAACGGCCGAGCGCGGTCTTGACCTGGACGGTGGTGAGCCCAGCGCCGAGCAGCTCGGTGCCCTCGCGGCACGCGGCCTGGTCGCCCGTCACCAGGAGCACCGGGCAATCCCAGGTGCCGCACAACGCGGCGTTGATACCCGTCTCGCCGACCTCGCGGCCGTTGAACCTGACGCTGCGCCACCCGGTGCCCGAGACGGTGTGGCTCATCTGCCCGTCGCCGGTGCCGGCCATGGCGTGCATCCCGACGAAGAGGGCGGCATCGCAGCCATCCTCGAGCACGCCGGTGTACTCGGTCCACTCCCGCTGCACCACGAATTCGCAGCCCTCGTCCAGAAGGTCGGGCCGAAGCGAGTTGAACGACTGCTCACCTCCGGCGCCGTGGCAGTCCATGACGACGATCTCGGTCGCGCCGCCGGCCCGCGCTCCGCGGACGGCGGCATTGATCTCCTCGGTGTAGAGCGTGCGGCCCTCGTCGTACAGTGGGGCGCCGGCATTCACGCCGCCCCAGTTGGTGATCCCGGCGACGCCCTCCATGTCGCTGATGATGAACACGCGCATGCGCGGCCAACTCTACAGGCACAACCCCGCAAACTGCGTGAACTTTCGGGTTGCACCGGGTGGCCCGGTGCCGTAGCTTGACCACTGCGCCGTCGCGGGCAGCCGAGTAGGTCGAAGCCGGACGGAGGAGCTGTAGAGGTGACTCGAAAGCTCTTTCGGTCGGGGGACGAAAGGTCAGCCACGACGGCGAATCTTTGGTCCGGAGCCGCCGGCCGATCGACCGGCCGAACCTCGCAAACTGCGCGAAGTTTGCGGTTGCACCGGGTGGCCCGGTGCCGTAGCTTGACCACTGCGCCGTCGCGGGCAGCCGAGTAGGTCGAAGCCGGACGGAGGAGCTGTAGAGGTGACTCGAAAGCTCTTTCGGTCGGGGGACGAAAGGTCAGCCACGACGGCGAATCTTTGGTCCGACCCTCTGCGTCGATCAGCATGAACGACACCACCACAATCACCGTTCCGGCTCGCGAGGGGCGGGCGGTCGAACTGGCCCGGGGTGACCGCATCCGGGTGATCGATCCCAACGGCGGCCAGGTCGCCGACGTCTTCGCGTTCTGCGCCGGCAACCTCCGCGAGTACCACAGCGCCGAACACACGCGCGTGTTCGTCGGGCGGCTCTTCCCGCATGTCGGTGAGCAGTTCGTCACCAATCGCCGCCGGCCGATCCTGACGCTCGCGGCCGACGACTCGCCCGGCGTGCACGACATGCTGTGTGCGGCCTGCGACCCGTCGCGGTTCGCCCTGCTCGGAGCGCAGGGCTGGCACGCCTCCTGCCAGGAGAACCTGCAGAAGGCGATGGCCGCGCTTGGTCACGACGACATCGAGATCCCGCAGCCGATCAACCTGTTCATGAACATCCCGGTGGGCCTTGACGCCTCGATCGGGTTCGAGCGCGCACAGACCAAGGCCGGCGACTCGGTCACCCTGCGCGCCGAGCTCGACGTCGTGGTGGCCGTGTCCGCATGTCCTCAGGACATGATCCCGATCAACTCGTTGAACCCGACCGACATCGTGCTCGAGGTCAGCCGAACGCCGGGCTGAGGCCCACGCCTGGTGGGCCAGGTTGGGCCTCCGGTCGCTGGACACCCTGTCATCAATGCGGTGTCTGCACCTACCGGGGCGGCTATCGTGTGGGAATGGTGTGCACGATCCGCGTTGCGATGATGGCCCCGCTCCAGGGGCCCTTCGGCGTGCACCGCTAACCGACGTCGACCGGCCCCCGTCGGGGGGTCGGCGGTTGCGCATCGGCAGTCGGCTCCTCCGGGCCACGTGAAGGAGTGATCCGATGAGCCAGCGCATCTATGTGACCAACGCGATCGCGTACGTCAACGGCGACCCGCACCTCGGGCATGCGCTCGAATTCGTGCAAACCGATGTGCTTGCGCGTCACCGCCGCCTGCGCGGCGACGAGGTGCGGTACCTCAGCGGCACCGACGACAACGCGATCAAGAACGTCCACGCCGCCGCCGCCGCCGGTGTCGGCGTCTCGGACTTCGTCTCCGACCGATCCGCGCGCTTCGCGGCTCTGCGCGAGCCGCTGAAGCTGTCCTATGACGACTTCATCCGCACCTCCACCGATCCCCGCCACCGACCGGGGGTGGAGCGGCTCTGGCGAGCGTGTGCGGCCGCGGGCGACCTCGAGTTGCGCGACTACGAGGGCCGCTATTGCCCGGGTTGTGAGGCCTTCCTGGCGGAGTCGGAGCTCGTGGCGGGAGCCTGCGCCGAGCACCGCATTGCCCCCGAGCCGGTCAGGGAGCGGAACTGGTTCTTCCGCCTGTCCCGGTACGGCACGCCGTTGCGCCGGGCGATCGAGTCGGGCGGCCTGCAAATCGAGCCCGCGCAGCGCCGGAACGAGGTGCTGGGGCTTCTGCGCGCCGGCCTTCACGACTTCAGCGTTTCGCGGCCGCGCGAGCGCGCCCGGGGCTGGGGCATCCCGGTGCCGGACGACCCCGGCCAGGTCGTGTACGTGTGGTTCGACGCGCTGGCGAACTACATCACCGCGCTCGGGTACGGCGACTCCGGCGAGGCCTACCGGCGCTGGTGGTGTGACGCGCACGACCGGGTGCACGTGATCGGCAAGGGCATCACCCGCTTCCACGCGCTCTACTGGCCGGCGATGCTGCTCTCGGCGGGCGAGCCGCTGCCAACCCGAATCCTGGTGCACGACTACGTGACGGTGGACGGGCACAAGCTGTCCAAGTCGCTCGGAAACGGCGCCGACCCCATCGCGCTCGCCGGCCGCCACGGCGCCGACGCCCTGCGCTGGTGGCTGCTGCGCGATGTCCCGCGCACGGGCGAGGCCGACTTCCGCGAGCCGCAGCTGGCACGGCGCGCGAACGAGCTGGCCGACGGCCTCGGAAACCTCGTCAGCCGCACCGTCACCCTGGTCGCCCGGAACGGGACGCAGCGCACCGAGACCCACCGGGTGATGATCAGCGATCCGACCCTGGCCGCCGCGGTCGGCCGGATACCGGCCGCCGTTGACGCCGCACTCGAGCGGTTCGACCTGCGCGCGGCGGCGGACGCAATCTGGTCGGCGGTGGAGGCGGCCAACCGGCACGTGTCGGCGACGCGGCCCTGGCAGCTGGAAGGGGCTGCCAGGAACGCCGTTCTCGCCGACCTGCTCGCCGCCTGCCACGCGATCGGCGCCGAGCTCGAGCCGTTTCTTCCGGGCGGCGCGGAGCGGATCCGCATCGCCCTCGCCGCGCGCGACCCGGCGCTGGGGCGAGCACTCTTCCCGAAGTCCACGGTGTGAAAGTTCGATCTCACGCGACCGCCCGCGGAAGCGTTCTGGATGTATGCAGTCTCCCCCGCCCCCCGTCGCCGACCGGATCGGCACGCTCGACTGGCCGGCGCTGCTCGAGCGCCTGGACGAGGACGGGTACGCGCAGACTGCGCCCGTGCTGAGCGCCGGCGAGCGCCGCGAGCTCTCGCAGAGCTTCACCGACGGACGCTTCCGCTCGACGATCGACATGCGCCGGCATCGCTTCGGGGAGGGCACCTACCGGTACTTCGACTCGCCCCTGCCCGACGCGATCGATGCGGCCCGGCACGCGCTCTACGCACCTCTGGCGGGGCTCGCCAGCGAGTGGGCGCGGCGGCTCGGCGAGGCCGACGACCTTCCCGCCGGCCTCGACGCGTTCCTCGACCGCTGCCACCGCGCCGGCCAGGCCCGGCCGACGCCGCTCATCCTGCGCTACACCGCGGGCGGGCACAACGCGCTTCACCAGGACATCTGCGGCGACGTTGCGTTTCCGCTCCAGGCGGTCACGATGCTGAGCGCGGCGGGCGACTTCGAGGGCGGCGAGTTCGTGCTCGTGGAGCAGCGGCCGCGGGCGCAGTCCCGCGCGCACGTGATCGATCTCGAGCCCGGCGCGTTCCTGCTGTTCCCCACCCGGCACCGGCCGGTGCGGGGCAGCCGCGGGTACTACCGGGCGGCCATGCGCCACGGCGTGGCGACTGTGCGCGCGGGCGAGCGCGTGACGCTCGGGATCATCTTCCACGACGCGACGTGATGCGCCAAAAGGGGTCTGACCCCGTTTGGCGCGGTCAGCCGACCTCTTCCGGCTCCTCGTACCAGCGCACCTTGTCGCCCACGCGGTTTCGCATCTTCCAGCGGCTCGACTTCGGGGCGGCTTCGATCGCCTCCCAGAGCCGATCAAGCCGCGGCTCGACGACACTGCGGACGTCGGGGCTGACGTCGTCTCCGGCCAGCGCCTGACGGGTGCGCTCGACGTTCATCTTGGTCGTCCGCCACAGCCCCCAGTCACTCGCGCACAGCTGCGCCACCCGCTTGGCGTTGATGACCCCGTCGTCGCCGTCGCCGACATCGTGGTGATAGAGCATCGTGATGATGTCGGACTGATCCTTGGCGTTCAGCTCGACGATCTGCAGCTTGGTCAGGAGCAGCTCGGCCAGTGGCACCGCGGCCGGATGCAGCTCGATCCGCTCGGTGATCGGGATCGAGTGGCACATCTCGAAGGCGCCGACGAACACGTCGACCTGGCGCTGATGGGGGACGTCGTAGTACAGCAGCCGGCGGTGGCCGTTCGTGGTGTTGAACACCCGGTCGGCCTCGTACCCCTGCCCGGTCATGAACGCGGTCACCACCTTGCTCTTGCCCTTGAGCGTGACCAGGTCGATGTCCTTGTACTCACGACTGATCACGGGCGGCGTATCTGCCGGGAGATGCGCCCGAACGGCCAGCCCGCCGACCAGCCGGACCGGCACGTCGGCCTCCGCGGCGGCCTCGAGGAGACGGCCGGCTTCGGCGACGATATCGGCGTTCGGGGTGACGTCGGACACGGTGGGTGGCGGACAGGGTACACTCGCGCGGCGATGAGGATGCAGGCAGCCGTACTGGAGCAGTTCGGCACGCCGCTCGTGGTGCAGGAGGTCGAGCTTGCCGAGCCGCGGGCCGGCGAGGTACTGGTGCGGCTCGAGGCGTGCGGCGTCTGCCATACCGACCTCTACACGGCGTCGGGAGCCGACCCGTCCGGATACGCACCGACCGTGCTGGGGCACGAGGGCGCGGGGGTCGTCGAGCGTGTCGGCGACGGCGTGAGCCTCGTGCGTCCCGGCGACCATGTCGTCACGCTGTTCTCGCCCCAGTGCGGGGAATGCGTCCACTGCCTCAGCCCGCGCACGAATCTGTGCCTGGCGATCCGCGAGATGCAGGGCCAGGGGTACCTGCCCGACGGCACCACCCGGCTCTCGCGCGGCGGCGAGCAGATCCGTCACTTCATGGGCACGTCCACCTTCGCCGAGTACACGGTGATGCCCGAGATCGCCCTGGCCAAGATCAACCCGGAGGCGCCGCTCGACCGGGCCTGCCTCTTTGCCTGCGGGCTCTCGACCGGCCTCGGCGCCGCGATCAACACGGCCGCGGTCGAGCCGGGCTCCACCTGCGTGGTGTTCGGGGCCGGCATGGTCGGGCTCGGTGCGGTGGCGGGCTGCCGGCTGCAGGGGGCCGAGCGGATCGTCTGCGTCGACATGTCGGCCGACCGGCTCGAGCTCGCGCGCGGCCAGGGGGCCACCGACGTCCTGGTCGGCGGCCCGGAGACGGTCGCGACGATCCTCGAGATGACCGGCGGCTTTGGCGCCGACTACACGTTCGAGGCCACGGGCAACGTGGCCGTCATGCGCCAGGCCGTCGAGGCGGCACGGATGGGATGGGGGCTCGCCACCGTCGCCGGGGTTGCGGGCAAGGGCGAGACCCTCGACGTGATCCCGCGCCTGCTGATCACGGGGCGGCGGGTGGCCGGATCGTCGTTCGGCGGGGTCAAGGGCCGGGTGGGCGTGCCGGCGCTGATCGAGCGGTGGCTGGCCGGCGAGATCGACGTCGACCCGTTCGTCTCGCACCACCTGAAGCTCGCCGATGTCAACCGCGGCTTCGAGCTGATGGAGGCCCAGGACGGCATCCGCAGCGTGCTGCACTTCTCCTGAGCGGCGTGGACGCGTTCATCTGCGTCACCTGCGGGACGCAGTACCCGCCCGCCCCGGAGCCGCCCGCCGAGTGTCCCATCTGTCTCGACGAGCGCCAGTACGTCGGCCACGACGGACAGCTCTGGACCACCATGGCCGCGCTCGGGCGCGATCACCGAAACCGGCTGGAGCAGCTCGAGCCGGGCCTCGTCGGCGTCGGCACCGAGCCGGCGTTCGCAATCGGCCAGCGGGCGCTTCTTGTCGCAGGGCTCCTGTGGGACTGCATCACGCTGGTTGACGCCGACACCACGGCGGCGGTGCGGGCCGCCGGCGGCGTCCACACCATCGCGATCTCGCATCCGCACTATTACGCCGCGATGGTCGAGTGGGCCGAGCGGCTGGACGCCCGGGTGCTCCTCCACGAGGCCGACAGCCGCTGGGTGATGCGACCCAGCGCGCGCATCGAGTTCTGGTCGGGCGAGCGCATCGACGTCGGCGACGGCCTCTCGCTGCTGCGGCTGGGGGGCCACTTCGAGGGCGGCACGGTGTGCCTGTGGCGCGATGGCGCGGACGGCCGCGGCGCCCTGCTCTCGGGCGACATCGTGCAGGTGGTCGCCGATCGGGCCTGGGTCAGCTTCATGCGCAGCTACCCCAACCTGATCCCGCTCGCCGGCGCCGAGGTCACCCGCATCCGCGACATCCTCGCGCCGCTTCGGTTCGATCGCGTGTACGGCGCCTTCTGGGGTGCGGTCGTACCCGATGACGCCCACGCGAAGGTGCTGCGCTCGGCCGACCGCTACGTGCGCGCCGTCGGCGCCGGTCAGCCGCCGCGCGTCTGAAGGATCGACCCGATCGTGATCGTGACCGCGCCGATCGCGAGCGGCAGCAGGGCGTCAGCCTGGCGCACGACGCCGGTGATGCCGAGCGGCAGCGCGATCACCACCGCCGCCAGGTAGCAGATGACGGCGACACCCATGAACAGCGGTGAGAGAGAGCGAGCGCCCATACGGCGCCGGTAGCTTAGAGCTTCTTGAAGCGGCGGCGCCAGCCGCCACCGGCGTCGGGCTCGTCGGGAAGCGCCATGACGCGGAGACGGGCGAAGTCGACGGCGGGCGCCGGCTCGGCTTCCGGCCGCGGATCGCGGGCCGCAAGCCGCTCCACCCGGGCGCGATTGTCGGGGTCGATCTCGACGAAGCTGCAGCCGACGATGAGGCGGCCCGGTGCGGCCGACTCGCGGACGGATGACACCCGCACGTCGGCGTCGACGTGCTCGGCGAAGAAGCGGCCGTGAAAGAGCAGCCGGTCGCCGGGGCGCAGGACGCGGTTGGTGGCGAAGGCGACACCGTCGACCGACAGATCGACCATCGTCCCGTCGACGCGATCGCCGTCCACGACGTGCTGGCAGTTGACCGCCGCGAGCCACGCCATCCCTCCGGAGGGCACGCGCGGGTTGCGGCGGCGGCTGTCGTCGGCCACCACCTGCTCGGCACGAAGGCGGACGCGAGCGAGGTCGTGGCTGTAGTAGTCGGCCTCATCCACGAGCAGCGACACGACCCAGGGCTCGCCGTCGGCCGTGACCAGGCGGCCGCGCAGGCGCATCCCGCCGGCGACCGAAAGTCGCGGCGCGGTCACCCACACGGAGTCGCCGGCCATCCCTGACGGCTGCACGACCACGGTCGCACCCTCCTGAGACTCGAGGGCCGTCTCGAGGCCGGAAAAGAGCATCGAGATTGCCTGCTGGCGAGAGAGCTCTGCCATTCTGCAAACGTCATCGGCGCAAGAGGGTCACAACATGAGCCCCGATGACCGCGCGCCGGCGCGGCCGTCCGAACCGGCCTCTACACTGCCGGACTGCTTCGGACTAGGGCCCCGGAGCTACCGCCTGCTCGACTGGTCATACACATGTCCAGCCGGCGGTGTTTCTGCTGTCGAGTAAGGAGATGAAACCCTGAAAAAAGCACTCACCGCCGTCTCGGTGCTGGCGGCAACAAGCTTTCAAGCACCCAATGCAGTCGCCCTCCAACCCGGAGGGTTCGTCCCCTGGACACAGGCGCGGCACCCCAAGCTCGTCCATGAGCTGCGCCAGGACATCCGCCTCCGGCGGGAGCGCGCCGTCCACCGGGCCTGGAAGCTCGGCATCATCCTGCATCCTCACCGCCGCGAGCGGCTGACGGCCAACGTGGCCGCACTGCGCGCGATGGACACGCGCTGGCACCTGCGGGCCCATCGCTACCGGCTGGCACTGCGCGGCCGCGCCCCGGTGTACGCCGCACTGGCGTGCATCCACCGCTACGAGGGCTCGTGGCGGGCGTACTCCTCCGCCGGCCCCTACTACGGCGGCTACCAGATGGATCCGGCGTTCGAGCGCCGCTACGGCGGCACCTACATGTCGCTCTGGGGCGATGCCCGCAACTGGCCCGCATCGATGCAGACCGCCGCGGCCTGGCGGGCCACCCTCGAGGTGGGCTACTCGGCATGGCCGGCGTCGTCCGCCGCGTGCGGCCTGGGCTGACGGGTCGGATTTGATGAGCTAGTGAATCTTCACTAACCTCCCGCGAGCATGGTTTTGGAATGTGCCCGATTGACGGCGGGCGAGCGTCGCAGCGCGATTCTCACCGCAGCCCGGCACGAGTTCGCGGAGCGGGGCTTCCGCGGCGCGCGCACGGCGGCAATCGCCGCCGGCGCGGGCTGCTCGGAGCCGATGCTCTACAAGCACTTCCCGTCAAAGCAGGCGCTGTTCGCAGCCGTCCTGACCGACGCCACCGAGGCGATGAAGACGCTGGCCGACGCGCTCATGGCCGCCTCGCCGTGCCCGATGGCGGGCATGCAGGCCCTGGCCGAGCGGGCCGCCGGCGACCCGCTGATCATCGAGACGATCCGGCTGCGGACGCTGGCCGCCTCGCTCGTCGATGACCCGGAGGTGCTGGCCGCGCTCGAGGCGAGCCTGAACGAGGTGCTGCAGCGGATGGCCATGAGGATCGCCGCGGGCCAGGCCGCCGGTGAAGTCCGCACCGACATCGACCCCCGCATGGCCGCATGGATCGTGTACGGCTACACCCTGGCCGGCGGCCACGCCCATGCCGTCCACGGCAGCTCCGCGCTGCCTGAGTTCGTCACGGTGGCCGAGACGCTCGGCCGCCTGCTTCGCGTACCACTCCCCGAGGAGACGCTGTGACTGCCGACCATCCCAACCGCCGCTGGTGGACGCTCTTTGCGATGTGCTTCGCCCTGTTCATGATCATGCTCGACAACACGATCGTGAACGTCGCGCTGCCCTCGATCCAGCGCGAGCTGAAGACGACCCCCGAGAACCTCGAGTGGACGGTGAACGCCTATGTCGTCTCGTTCGCGTCCCTGATCCTGCTCGGCGGGAAACTCGGTGACCGCTTCGGGCGCAAGCGGATCTTCATGGTCGGCCTGGTGATCTTCACGCTGTCGTCGGCGGCCTGCGCGCTCTCGACGACCGACAGCGAGCTGATCGGCTTCCGCGCCGTCCAGGGCGTTGGCGGCGCACTCCTGAACCCGCTCTCGCTGTCGATCCTGGTGGCCGCCTTCCCGCGGCCGCAGCTGCCACAGGCGATCGGGATCTGGGCCGGCATCTCGGGCCTCGGCCTGGCGCTCGGTCCGCTCGCCGGCGGCTTCCTGACCGAGACGTTCTCGTGGTCGGCGGTGTTCTGGGTCAACGTGCCGATCGGGATCGTCGCCCTCGGCGTCACCTGGTGGGCGGTGAGGGAGTCGAGCGACCCGAACACGCACAGCCTCGACGTGCCGGGCACCGCACTCATCACCGCCGGTCTGGCCACGCTCACCTGGGGGCTCATCAACACCGACACGCACTCGTGGCTCTCGGCCTACACCCTCGCGTTCCTGGCGGCCGCGGTCGTCCTGATCGTGCTGTTCGTGATCTGGGAGAGCCGCGTCGAGGAGCCGATGATCCCGCTCTCGTTCTTCCGGGTGCGGGCGTTCTCGGTGTCGAGCCTCGTGGTGACGCTGATCGGGCTCGCGCTCTTCGGGGTGCTCTATTTCCTGACCCTGTACCTCCAGAACGTGAAGGGCTACTCACCGGAACAGGCCGGCGTGCGCATGCTCCCGACGACGATCATGATCCTGATCGTGGCGCCGCTGGGCGGGCGGCTCCTGAACCGGGTCGGGCCGAGAGCGATGATGACCACCGGGATGCTGTTCGCATCGATCGGGCTCTTCGGGCTCTCCCGCCTGCACGCGGACTCGTCCTACAACGCCATGTGGCCGTTCCAGATCCTGGTCGGTTCGGGCATGGCCATGACGATGCCGTCGGTGACATCGACGGCGATGGGCGCGGTCGACCGGGCGCGTGCGGGCATCGCCTCGGGCGTGGTCAATGCCTCGCGCCAGGTCGGCGGCGCGCTCGGGATCGCGATGCTGGGCGGGATCGGCACGACCCTCTCCGCCAACGCGTGGACGAACAGCATCAGCAGCCTGCCCCCGGCCCTCCAGGCCAAGGCCGCGGAGCTGACGCCGCTGGTTCAGGGCGGCCAGGGCGCGCGCATTCTGGCGATCACCCACGTCCCGGCCGCCGAGACGGCGGCGCTGAACGCCTTCGTGCACGGCGTCCAGGGGGCGCTCCTGACCGGTGCGATCCTGACCTTTGCGGCGGGTGTTGTGGCCTTCCTCGGGCTGCGCGGCCTCCGGGCCGGCCAGGCCGAGGGCCAGGGCCAAGGCCAGGGGGGCGAAGCGCCCGAGCCCACGCCGGCTGCGATCGAGATGTAGCCCGTGCTCGACCATGTCCAGGTGGCCATGCCGGCGGGCGGCGAGGACGCCGCCCGCCGGTTCTACACCGGACTGCTCGGGCTGGCGGAGATCCCCAAGCCGGAATCACTGCGGGCCTCGGGCGGGGTGTGGTTCGAGCCCGGCCTGCACATGGGCGTCGAGGCCGGCTTTCGCCCGGCGCGCAAGGCGCACCCGGGTCTGGCCATGGCCGACCTCGACGGCATAGCCGAGCGGCTGACCGCGGCCGGGGCGGACGTCGAGTGGGACGAGCGCCTCCCCGGCGTGCGCCGCTTCTACACCCACGACCCGTTCGGCAACCGGCTGGAACTGCTCGAAGCGCGATGAATAATTGGGCCTGGCCCCGGTTATTCACACCCCCGACCAGCCCGATGATCTCGCTGCGTGATGACCGCGGTCGGGATGTCCCACATTCGCACCTACTTTCCCGACTGGGAAGACCCCCTCCCCGGCTCTGAGCAGGGTGAGGTTGAGTACGAGCTGACCTTGGCCGACTGGCGTTGACCGTGAATATTGGGTGCCTGGCACCGGTTATTCATGGGGCGCGGCGGTCGTTTGCGACGAACGCCGCGTGGGTGACCGGCATGCGCTCGCCGAACAGCCGCTCGATCGCCGCCGCGTAGCTTCGGATCTCGCGCTGGGCCGTCTCGGCGTTTCGCAGCGACAGGAAGTTCATCAGGCTGCGGGCGTTGACCGTCCAGTAGAACTGGGTGTAGATCGCGACCGGCAGCACGTTTCGCGCCACCTCCTTGGCGACGCCGCGCTCGAGTAGGTCGAGGTAGGCGGCGTAGGCCTGCTCGAACACCGCCCGCTGAGTCGCGCGGGTGTGCTCGGCCAGCTCCGGAGCCACCGGGTCGAAGCTGTAGGAGCCGGGCTTGCCGACCTGGGTGCGCACATCGGCCGCCTCGGGGACGTAGAACTCGGGGTCGAGCTGGGAGTAGCGGGCGCTCCACTCGTTGAACGACCCGATCCGGTGCCGGGCCCACTCGCGCATGACGAAGATCGGCAGCTTGACGTGGAACCGGAATGCGTTGTGCTCGAAGGGCGTCCCGTGGCGATCGCGCATCAGGAAGCGGATCAGCCCGGCCTCACGCTCCCCGAGCTCCTCGGAGCGCTGCGCGAACGACACCCGCGCGGCGTTCACCACCGACAGGTCGTCGGCCATGCACCCGTCCAGGCGCACGAAACCGTGGTCGAGCACGGGAATCTGGGCGGCTTCCACCTCGCAGGCCATCGTAACCCCGTCCACGGATGTGGTAGGTGTGTGCCATGCCGCGCGCCGCTGTCTGTCACCGGTTCGGCCGGCCGTTCGCAGTCGAGGAGGTGACGCTCGACCCGCCCCGGGAGGGCGAGGTGCGCGTGCGCATCTCGGCCTGCGCCGTCTGCCACAGCGACGTGGCCTACGCGGACGGCGCCTGGGGCGGCCCGCTTCCGGCCGTCTTCGGCCACGAGGCCTGCGGGACGGTGGCCGAGACCGGGCCTGGCGTCGAGGCGCTCCCCCCAGGAGAGCGGGTGGTGGTGAGCCTGATCCGCAGCTGCGGCGCCTGCGCCCGCTGCCGCGAGGGTGCCCCCGCGCTGTGCGAGGCCCGGTTCCGGCTCGACGACTCCTCCCCCATCCGGCTTGCCGACGGCACGCATGCCGCCCAGGGAATGCGCTGCGGCGCGTTCGCCGACGAGGTGGTCGTGCACGCGTCGCAGGCGGTGCCGATCCCGCCCACGCTGCCGGACACGAGCGCTTGCCTGATCGCCTGCGCCGTCATGACCGGCATGGGCGCGGTCTCGCACGACGCGGCTGTGGCCCCCGGGGCGGCCGTGGTCGTGATCGGGGCGGGCGGCGTCGGCCTGAACGCCGTCCAGGCGGCCGCGCTGGCCGAGGCCGGGCAGGTGATCGCTGTCGACGTGGCCGCACCGAAGCTGCACGCGGCCGGCGCCCTCGGCGCGACCGGCACCGTGGACGCCTCGGCGACCGATCCCGTGGAGGCGATCCGGGCCGCGACCGGGGGTGCCGGCGCGGACGCGGTCATCGTGACCGTCGGGGCCGCCGCGGCGGTCGACCAGGGCCTCGCCTGCCTGCGCCGCGGCGGGACGCTCGTCGTGGTCGGGATGCCGGCGAACGGCGACCACGCCCGCTTCGATGCCGGCGCCCTCGCGCACGACGGCAAGCGCATCGTCGGCAGCAAGCTCGGCTCGTCGCGGCCCGAGCAGGACATCCCCCGGATCGCCGACCTCTACGCGGCGGGACGGCTCAAACTCGACGAGTTGGTCACCGCGACCTACCCGCTCGAGGGAATCAACGATGCCTTCGCCGCCATGCGCCGCGGCGAGGCGATCCGAAACGTGATCGTGCTGTGATCTCGAGCATCGCGACCTTCTGCGACGAGTGGGTCGGATTCGTGCGCGTGCGCAGCGATGACGGGGCGGAGGGCTGGGGTCAGGTCGCTCCCTACAACGCCGACATCACCGCCGAGGTGCTGCACCGCCAGGTCGCCCCACACGTGCTCGGCGGTGATCCGGACGATTTCGAGGCCCTGGGCGTGCGCGTGCTCGAGGCCGAGCACAAGTACCCCGGCTCGTATGTCTGCCGCGCCCTGGCCGGAGTCGACACGGCCCTCTGGGACCTGCGCGGCCGGCGCGCCGGGGTGCCGGTGTGCGAGCTCGCCGGAGGCGCCGCCCGGCCCTTCGCCGCCTACGCCTCGAGCATGCGCCGCGACATCTCGCCGGGGGACGAGGTCGAGCGGCTCGCCCGCCTGCGCGACGCGCACGGCTTCGGCGCCTTCAAGATCCGCGTCGGCAGCGAGTGCGGCCACGACCGCGACGAGTGGCCGGGCCGCACCGAGGCGGTCGTTCCCGCCGTGCGCCGCGCGCTCGGTGATGACGCCCGGCTGCTCGTCGACGCGAACAGTTGTTACACGCCGGAGCGCGCCGTCGAGGTGGGCCGGTTCCTCGAGCAGTGGGGCGTCGTGCACTTCGAGGAGCCGTGCCCGTACTGGGAGCTCGAGTGGACGGCCGCGGTGACCGCGGCGCTCGGCCTCGACGTCACGGGCGGCGAGCAGGACTGCCTCATGCACCAGTGGCGGCGGATGGTCGATCTGCGCGCGGTCGACGTCGTCCAGCCCGACGTGTGTTATGTCGGCGGGTTCACCCGCGCCCTGGCCGTCGCGCGCATGGCCGCCGAGGCCGGCCTGCGCTGCGTCCCCCACTCGGCCAACCTGTCGCTCGTGACGGTGTTCGCGCAGCACCTCCTGTGCGCGATCCCGAACGCCGGGCCGTACCTCGAGCTGTCGATCGAGGGCCCCGAGTACTACCCGTGGCAGTACGACCTCTTCGACCCCGCGCCGGTGGTGCACGACGGGCGGCTGCCGGCACCGGCCGGCCCCGGCTGGGGGATCGAGATGAACCCGCGCTGGCTGGCTGCGGCGACCCGCCGCGAGAGCCGGTTGGACGATTAGGGGCGCAGCAGCCGGCCGCCGTCGACAACGAGGCTCGTGCCGGTCACGAAGTCGGACTCGACGCAGAACCGCACCGCGCGGCAGACATCCGCCGGCTCCCCGATGCGGCCGAGCGCGGTCTCCTCGGTCGCGCCCCGCTCGCCGCCGGGCAGCAGCACCGGCCCGGGGGCGATGCCGCACACACGCACGCCGTCTCGCCCCCACGCCAGCGCGAGGCACTTGACAAGGTGGATCTGCGCCGCCTTGGCGGCGGCATGGGGCGTGAACAGCTCCCACGGCTGCAGCCCGGCCACGTCGGTGATGGCCACGATCACGCCACCGCCGGCGGCAGCCATGTGCCGGTGCGCCGCCTGCGCCGCGAACATGAACCCCTTGGCGGTGGAGTCGATGGCGGTGTCCCAGAGCTCCTCCGAAACGTCCGCCGGTGCGACGGGCTCGAAACCGGCCGAGGGGCAGTAAACGACCACGTCCAGGCCCCCGAGGTCGGCGGCCGCCGCCGCGATCAGATCCCCGAGCTGCGCCGGGCTGCGCGCGTCGGCAGAGATCGCGGCCGAGCGCACTCCGAGCGCCGCGATCTCGGCCCGCGTGGCGTCCGCCGCGTCGACGCTCGAGTGGTAGCTGATGGCGACATGCGCACCCGCCGCCGCCAGATCGAGGGCGATTGCCCGTCCCAGCCGGTGCGCGCCGCCCACGACCAGGCTGCGGCTGCCATGGATTGCGGGCATGGGTGAGTATGCTAACGAGCGGGTATTCAGAGAGGGAAAAACGACTCCCGAAAGGAGACCGTCATGGCGTATGAAGTTCCGGATCTTCCCTACGCATACAACGCGCTCGAGCCGCATATCGACGAGCAGACGATGCGCATCCACCACGACAAGCATCACCAGGCGTACGTCGACAAGGCCAACGCCGCGCTGGAGGGCACCGAGTGGGCGGATAAGCCCGTCGAAGAGGTGCTCGCCAACCTGTCGTCGCTGCCGGCCGCCAAGCAGGGCCCGGTGCGCAACAACGCCGGCGGCCACGCCAACCACTCGCTGTTCTGGACCGTGCTCTCGCCGTCCGGCGGCGGCACGCCCAGCGGCGACCTTGGCGCCGCGATCGACTCCGCGTTCGGCGGCTTCGACGCGCTCAAGCAGCAGCTGACCGACGCCGGCGTGAACCGCTTCGGCTCCGGCTGGTCGTGGCTCGTCGTCGACGACGGCGCGCTCAAGGTCACGAGCACCGCCAATCAGGACTCGCCCGTGAGCGACGGTCAGACGCCGATCCTGGGGATCGACGTGTGGGAGCACGCCTACTACCTGAAGTACCAGAACAAGCGGCCCGACTACCTGGCCGCGATCTTCAACGTGATCGACTGGTCCGCGGTTGCCGAGCGCTACACCGCCGCCCGGTCGGCTCACGCCGCCGCCTAGCTGACGCGACCAGCGGGTGGGCCGAGCGCCGGCCCACCCGCTGCCGTCATACTTGCCGGCGTGGCGACGGTCGTGTTCTTCCCGGAGGGGGCGTTCGGCCCCACCAACAACTGCGTCGGCATCGGCGACGTGCTGCGTGCGCGTGGGCACCGGGTCGTCTTCATCGTCGAGGAGTCGTTCGCGGGCACGCTCGAGGCGCGCGGGTTCGAGGAGCGGCTGATGCGCCTGGGCCCGAAGCCCGAGGTCGAGGAGGCGCCCGGCCAGTTCTGGAAGGACTTCATCCGCGACACCGCGCCGGTGTTCCGGACGCCCACGATCGAGCAGCTCTCGGGTTTCATCCAGCCGACCTGGCAGGCGCTCGTGGACGGCGCCCGATACGTCAACCCCCGACTCGAGGAGATCATCGCCGAGCTCGAGCCCGACGTGATCTGCGAGGACAACGTGCCCAGCTTCCCGGCCCTGCCGGCCTGCGGCCGGCCGTGGGTGCGGATCGTGTCCTGCAATCCGCTGGAGGTGCGCGACCCGGCGATCCCGCCCGTCTTCTCGGGCTATCCGACCGCGGATACCACCGGTTGGGCCGAGTTCTGGGCCGAGTACGACCGCGTCCACCGTTCCCTGTGGACCGAGTTCGATGCCTTCTCGCAGTCGGCCGGGGCGCCGCCGCTGCCCGACCTCGAGTTCATCCACGCCTCGCCCCACCTCAATCTGTACGTCTACCCGGCCGAGCTCGACTACCCCCGGTCGCGGGCGCTCGACTCGACGTGGCAGCGGGTGGAATCGTGCGTGCGCGGCTCCGACGCGGCGTTCGAGATCCCGGCGAGCCTGCGCGGCGGGGAGGGCGGCCTGGTCTACCTGTCACTCGGGTCGCTGGGGTCGGCGGACGTCGACCTGATGCGGCGGCTGGTGGACGTGCTCGGCCGCACGCCGCACCGCTACATCGTCTCGAAGGGCCCCCAGCACGATCAGTACGAGTTGGCCGCGAACATGTGGGGCGAGGAGTTCGTGCCCCAGCCGTCGGTGCTGCCGCTGGTCGACCTAATGATCACCCACGGCGGCAACAACACGACCACCGAGTGCTTCCACTTCGGCAAGCCGATGATCGTGCTGCCCCTGTTCTGGGATCAGTACGACAACGCCCAGCGGGTGCACGAGACGGGCTTCGGCGTGCGACTGCCGACGTACGACTTCGCGGACGCCGACCTGGCGGACGCGGTCGACCGGCTGCTCGCCGACGCCGACCTGCGCCGGCGCATGGCGGCGATCGCCGCGCGGCTGCAGGCCGCGCCCGGGACGGTGCGGGCGGCCGACCTGATCGAGCGTGTCGCCACCGACGCCTGAGCAACTCGCCGCCGAGCGCTGGTTCGGCGGCAAGGCGGGCGCAGTCGCGACGGTGGAGGTGGAGGACTCGCTCGAGCTGGGCGACGGCGCAACACTCTCGATCCTGCTCGTGGACGGCAGTGACCGCTACGTGTGGAGCGAGGGCCCGGTCGCCTCGGCGATCGCAACACCCCACCCCCAAACGGGGACAGTCCCCGGTTGTGGGCGGTGGGTGTTCTGTTACACCGGCGTGACACCTATCCCGGCCGGCGAGCGCCCGATGGGCCTCGAACAGTCGAACACCTCCTTCGTCGTCGGCGAGCAATTGGTGGTGAAGCTCTACCGGCGTATCTGGCCGGGCGTGCACCCCGAGGTCGAGCTCGGCCGGTACCTGACCGAGACCGTGCAGCTCGACTGCGTGCCGGCGTTCGCCGGGTCGCTGGAGTGGCGCGATCACGCGGTCGCGCTCGTGCAGGAGTACGTGCCCGGCGCCGACGGATGGGAGTGGTGCACGGATGCGATCATCGAGGGCGATGTGGCCGACATCGCCCGGCTGGGCTCCGAGAGCGCCCGGCTGCACGCAGCGCTTCGGGCGTACGGCACCCGGCCCGCCACCGCGACCGACCGGCACGGGTGGCGCACGCAGGCCGAGGCCCAGCTCGAGCGCGCCATCGCGATCGTGCCGGCCGGGGTCGCCGCCGAGCTCCGCGAGTACCGGCCGCGGATCCTGGCCGAGCTGGCGGCGCTCGAATCGGACACCGGGCCGATCGCGCTGCAGCGCGTGCACGGCGACTTCCACATCGGCCAGGTGCTGCGCACCGAAGCAGGTCGGCTGGTGGTGGTCGACCTCGAGGGCGAACCGACCAAGCCGGTGGCCGAGCGCTCCCGCCCGGGGCCGGCCCTGCGCGACGTGGCGGCAATGCTGCGGTCGTTCGACCACATCGGCCGGTACGTCGAGCACGATCTGCGACCGGGCGAGACCGAGGCGACCGAGGACTGGATCGCCCGCGCCCGGACGGCCTTCCTGGAGGGCTACGGACCGGTTGACCACGACCTGCTGCGGGCGCTCGAGGTCGAGAAGGAGACCTACGAGTTCATCTACGCCGCCGAGTTCGTGCCGGAGTGGATGTACGCACCGGTGGCCGGGATGCGCCGGCTGATGGCGGACCATGGCTGACCTGCACCCCGAGCTGTTCGCCGCCGACGTGCGCGCTGCGGTGGGGGTGCTCTCCCAGGCTCCCGCCAACGTCGAGGCGCTCGAGCCGCTCGCCCACCGGGCGCGGCGGGTGCTCTTTCTCGGCATGGGCAGCTCGCGCTTCGCCGCGCTCGACGCGGCAACGCTGCTGCGGTCGCACGGCGTCGACGCGACCGCCGAGATGGCCTCGACCGGCCTGCCCCAGCCCCCAAGCGCCGACACGCTCGTGTTCGCGATCTCGGCCACCGGCGGCTCGGCTGAGACGGTCACCGCCATGCGCCGCCACCTCGGCACGAGCATGGTTATCGGCGTGACCGGCCGGGCCGGCAGCCCGATCGGGCAGGAGGCCGACCTGTGCCTGCCGATCGCGGGCGACGGCCCGAGCGGGGTTGCCTGCGCGAGCTATCGCGGCACCGTGGCGCTGCTCCACCAGGTGTGCGGCCTGCTCGCACCGGTCGCGGAGCCTGAAACCCGCGAGCGCGCGGCCGAGGCGTCCGCGGGCGTGCTCGACCGCAGCCACGAGTGGCTGCCGCAGGCGGTTTTACTCCTCGCCCCGGGCCCCGTCCACGTGCTGGCTCCGGCCGAGCGGATCGGAAGCGCGGAGCAATCGGCCCTCATGCTGCGCGAGGTGCCGCGCGTCCACACCCACGCCTGCGAGACGGGCGACTGGTCACACGTGGATGTCTACCTCACCAAGCGGCCTGGCTACCGGGCGCTGCTGCTCCCCGGCTCGGGCTACGAGGCCGAGGTGATGGAGTGGGCTGCGCAGCGCGGGTTCACCGTCGTGGTCGCGGGCGGAGCGATCCCCGGCTCGGCACTCGACATCGACCTCCCCGGCGCGGAGGGGCTGTTCGTGCGCCCGCTCGTCGAGACGCTCGTCGCCGAGCTGATCGCCGCCGCGCTCTGGGCGCTGCACCCCGCCTGAGGTCAGGCGCTCTCGAGCCAGGCCCGGGCGGTCGTGTGCGCCGAGGTGCCGTTTCGGTGCTCGAGGTCGGAGCGCAGCTCGGCCACCCGGCCGTGCCGCTCTGCCAGGACGTCGTGATTGTGGATCGTCTCGTGGTTCACCTGGCGGGCGAGCAGGAAGCAGCCGTCGGACAGGTCGGGGTAGTGCTCGAGCGCGCCGGCGATCATCAGGCGCACGGAGTCCTCGACGAACCGCGGATGCAGATGGGCCTGCTCGACGACGTACAGCTCGTCCGGCCGCTTGAGGAGCTCGAACACGGGCGCGCTCATCGACTGCTCGGCGATCGCGATCAGGTCGCGGGCGTCGATCTCGCGCCGCGTGCCGATCATGAGCGTCGCCTCGGCGCGCTGGTTGTGGGTCGCCGCCGGCAGCATCCCGAAGATCTCCTCGATCTGGCCCCCGTCATACCCGGCCTCGGTGAGCCGTTCGCGGGCGCGTTGGCGCACGAGCCCCTGCGCGCACGGGCAGGCGTTCAGTCCCCGCACCTCGACCCCGACGAGGCGGCGGGCGCTCGCGCCGTTGGCCAGGGCCTGCCCGACCAGGTGGTAGATCTCCTGGGTCGGCAGGTCGGACACGGGGGTGCGCCGCGTGACCGGGAACTTGGCTCGGATCGTGACCTCCGAGCGCACCGCGCCCTGGCGCTCGACGACGCGCGCGGCGATGTGCTCGGCCAGGTCCTCGACGTGCAGCGCCTCGCCGATCACGACCTGGTCGATGCACTCGGCCACCGTCTCGGGGAAGCGCGACATGTGCACGCCCTTCTGGCCGGGATCGAGGTCGACGAAGCAGTCGACCTGTGCGTAATACAGCAGCTCCGAGCCGGAATGGGCGATCCGGATCACCTTGTGGACGCCGGTGACACCGGCGCGGGTCAGTGAGAGGTGGACGTCGGGCTCGGCAGCCTGCAGGTCGTGCGCGAAAGTGGAGTGCTCAAGCATGGCCACAATGGTACCGGGTCGGCTGGCTCACTCCCGTAACAACCGTGACAGGCGCCGGTCGGCGAGCACGCGCCCGCCGGTCTGGCAGGCCGGGCAGTAGAACACGGTGTGCTCGTCGAACGACACCTGCCGGATGGCCTCGCCGCAGCGCGGGCAGGGCTGGCCGAGGCGGTCGTGGACGACGTAGCCGCGGTCGGCCTTGGTGGTCAGGCCGGCGCTCGACAGGGGCACGAGCCGTTCGACCGCCGCGCCGAGCACACCCACGATCGCGGCGTGCAGGCGCCCGAGCTCCTCGTCCGAGAGCGTCGCCGAGCGTTGATAGGGCGAGAGCATCGCGGCGTGCAGGATCTCGTTCGCAAACGCGCGCCCGATGCCGGCGATCGCGCGCTGGTCGCGCAGGAAGGCGTGCAGCTGGTGCGGCCGCGCCTCGAGCGCGGCACGCAGCGCGGCGGGCGTGAACGCCGGATCGAGCGGCTCGGGGCCGATGTGCGCGAGCTCGGCGGCAAGCGCATCCGGGCGCAGGAGCCAGACGCCGGCGCGGCGCTTGTGCCCCGCCTCGGCCATCACCAGCTCGAGGCCCGAGTCGAACACCACCGCGAGCCGGGCCGTCTTCGGCCGCGCCGATCCCACGTTCAGGCGACCGGCCGACATCAGGTGCACCATCAGGGTGTCGCCGTCAGAGGCGGTGAACAGCAACCGCTTGGCGCGCCGGCCGACGGCGCTGAAGCGCTGGCCGTGCAGCGAGGCGAGCGGCGGGTCGATCGTCTTCAGGGTCGCGAAGTGGGCCACCGGCACGGCCGTGATGGGCTCGGCGGTGAGGGCGTCGCGCTGTGCGATCACGAACGCCTCCAGTTCGGGAAGCTCGGGCATATACCGAACGCTACCGGGCCGCAACGCACGTCACATGCCCGGCGCGATAGCGTCTGCGCGTGCTCGAGCCCGGCATCGTCACCGCCCACCGAAACGGCTTTCCCGAAAGCCACCACCGCGTGCATGCGGTGGTGGTGAACGCCGACGGCTCGCCGATCGCCTGGTGCGGCGATCCCGGCCGCGTCACGACACTGCGATCGGCGGCCAAGCCATTCCAGGCCGACACACTGGTGGCGTCCGGCGGCCTGGATGCGCTCGGGCTCGACGACCGGGTCCTGGCGGTGATGTGCGCGTCACACAGCGGCCAGGACATCCACGTGGCCGAGATCGCGCGTGGCCTGCGGGCATGCGGCCTCGACGCCTCGGCCCTTCAGAACTCGCTGGGGACACCCGAGGAGCGGATGCGCCACAACTGCTCGGGCAACCACCTCGCCTTTCTCGCCAACTCCGTTCACCACGGGTGGCCGACGGCCGGCTACCGCCGCCCCGATCACCCGTCGCAGCGCGCGGCGGTCGCGGTGATGGCCGCGCGCTCCGAGACCGCCGCGGAGGCGATCCCGACCATGACCGACGGCTGCGGCGTGGTCGCTTTCGCCCTGCCGCTGCGGGTGATCGCCGCCATGTACGCCCGCCTGCCGGAGACGCTGCCACGGCAGTACGCGGCCATGACCGCCCACCCCGAGCTCGTGCGCGGCGACGGCGATCTGGACACCGAGGCGATGCGGGCGATCCCCGGCTGCGTGGCGAAGGGCGGCGCCGAGGCCCTGTCGTGCTTCGGCCTTCCGCGGGAGGGGATCGGGATCGCGATCAGGATCGACGACGGCAACTCCCGCGCGAGCGCGCCGGCCGCCCTCGCCGTGCTGCGTCAGGTGCTGGGATGGGACGCGCCGCCCGCCGGCCTGGCGGCGCTGGCCGAGCCCGTGCTACCCAACACGGTGGGCGATCCGGTGGTACGACTGCACGCCGATGTGACCCTTGGCAACGGTGTGTGACCGACCACGGCTCGAAGTCGGCACGACCGGCTTTTGGAAAGTTCCTTGCCGAGGCTGGTAACCGCTTGTACACTCCGCTCGTCTGCGATCCGCTTTGTCTCTCCAAACGGTCGATGCGGGGCCCTGCTGTTCCCTCACCGGCCGAGCGGTGCGTTCTTGGCGTTCGCGAATTCTGTAATCGAAGCATTCGGGGGGGCCCATGCTGACCGTCGATATCTCGCTCCCGGAGATCGAAGAGCTCAAAGCTCTGGTGCAGGAAGGTCACGAGAAGGGCTACCTCACCTTCGACGAAGTCGCCGCGACGCTCGAGGAGATCGAGCTCACCAAAGAGCAGCTCGAGGACTTCTACACGTACCTGCTCGACCACAACATCGAGCTCCTGGATGCCGAGTCGCGCCAGACGGCGCAGCAGGACGCGGTCTTCCACGGCGAGAAGCCGCCGGAGCTTGACCTCACCGTCGAGCCCAGCCTCGACTCGCTGCGGCTGTACCTGCGCGAGATCGGCAAGGTCGCACTTCTGACCGCCGACCAGGAGGTGAGCCTCGCCAAGCGCATCGAGCGCGGCGACATGCTCGCCAAGCAGCAGATGACCGAGGCCAACCTGCGCCTGGTCGTCTCGATCGCCAAGGGCTATCTGGGTCGCGGCCTGAGCTTCCTCGACCTGATTCAGGAGGGCAGCCTGGGCCTGATCCGGGCCGTCGAGAAGTTCGACTATCGCAAGGGCTACAAGTTCTCGACGTACGCCACGTGGTGGATCCGCCAAGCCGTGACGCGCGCGATCGCCGACAAGGCCCGGACGATCCGCATCCCCGTGCACATGGTCGAGAAGCTGAACCGGGTCGTGCACATCGAGCGCCAGCTGGTGCAGCGCCTGGGACGCGAGCCGCGGCCCGAGGAGATCGCCGCCGAGCTCGGCATGACCACCGACGAGGTGCGCGAGATCCAGCGCATGGCACAGCTCCCGGTCAGCCTCGAGAAGCCGATCGGCGAGGAGGAGGAGTCCGAGCTGGGCGACTTCGTCCCCGACGAGCAGGCCGTCTCGCCGTTTGACTCCGCCACGATGACGCTGCGGCGCGAGGACATCGACCGCGCGCTCGACTCGCTGCCCGAGCGGGAGCGCAAGGTGATCGAGCTGCGCTTTGGCCTCAAGGGCGAGCAGCCGTGCACGCTCGAAGAGGTCGGCCGCGCGTTCGGTGTCACCCGCGAGCGCATCCGCCAGATCGAGAACAACACGCTCAAGAAGCTCGAGGGCCTGCCCGAGGCCCAGGCGCTGCGAAACGCCGAGTAGAATCCCGCGTCCAGCACCTGGGAGGATGTCCGAGTGGCTAAAGGAGACGGGCTGTAAACCCGTTGGCTCTGCCTACGCAGGTTCGAATCCTGCTCCTCCCATAGTAGGAGTGCTCCAGCGCGAGTTTGAGAGTTGCGGCCGAGAGGGCAGAAATGGCCCTCTACGGCATCGATGACCATTCTCTCGGCGGCCAAGGTCGGGGCTTTGCGCCCTTTCAAGCTTCCGATGGGCGTAATGTGAACCAGGGCCGTGCGAAGGGACCGCAACGCGCGGCTGGTTTGACGATTCTCGCTCTGGGTGTACGCTAGTCACCGGGCCCAGAGGGGGTGTGGACGATGTGGGGTCGAGCGGCACAACTGATGGTCGCCATCATGGCGTCGATGGCGGTGCTCGCGAGCTCGGCGAGTGCGACGGGAGGCTCCTTCCCGCCGGACCCGAGTTGCCAGACGAACGGAGTCGTTCGCTCCATCCTGTACCTGAACGGGGTCGCATACTTGGCGGGCGATTTCACGCAGGTCGCACCTGCCGGGGTCGCGATGGGAGGCGCGGGCACGGTGACGCGCCACGCACTGGCCGCATGTAGCGAGAAGACCGGAGCGATCCTGTCGTGGAGCCCCGGGGCGAACGGGCGCGCCTACTCGCTCGCCCACATCGGCAACACCATCTACGTCGGCGGCAGCTTCACCACGCTCGCCGACAAGCCGCGCCACAACATCGGCGCGGTCACCACGGCGGGTGCTGCGACCAGCTTCAACCCGGGCGCGAATGACACGGTGTACGTGGTACGGGCGGCTCCCAACGGCGACATCTTCGCCGGCGGCACCTTCGGTACGCTCGCGGGCAAGAACCGCGCCAAGATCGGCGAGGTGACGCGCGCCGGCGCCGCGGTCAACTGGAACGCCAGCGTCGGCCAGGTGACCGGGTTTGCCTGCCCACCACGGTGCCACCCGGTCGTGTTCACGATCGCGTTCTCGGGCTCAACGGTGTACTTCGGCGGTCACTTCGGACTGGTGGACGGACAGCCGCGCAACTCGGCCGCGGCCGCCAACCTTCAGTCGGCGTCCCTGCTCCGGTGGAACCCGAACGTGTACGCCCCGTCAAACTGCCCCACCTGCACCACCGTCGAAACGGAGCGCGTCTACACCATCATCCCCGACCCAACCACCAACGAGGTGTATGTCTGCGGCGGGTTCTGGAAGGTCAACGGAACGAAGCGAGCATTCAACCTGGCGGCGTTCGATCCCACCACCGGCACCCTCGACCCACACTTCACCATCCAAGACGACGGCGACACACCCGGCTGCGCCCTCCGCAAAAGCATCCTGTACTTCGGCGGCCACTTCAACTACGCCGGAGCCGGATGCCAGCACACGACCGCGCCGCCGTGCCTTGTCTACCACCACGTTGCGGCCGCGGACGTCACCACCAACACCCTGCTGTCCTGGAACCCCGGTGCAAACTCAAATCACGGCATCTACACGGTCCGGCAGGACGCCACTCACGTCGGCTTCGGCGGCTATCAGACACACTTCGGCGGAAAGCTCCAAGAGGGCTACGCCACCTACTCGACAACGCTGCCCTGACGACCGCGCGGGGTAGGTCGAGGCCACGAGTCATTGGGGGGTTACCGGTTGGCGATGGCAACTGAGCGCGCCTCGGTCGCAACCGCGCGCACGATCCGCCGGCGCAGCGTTGCGGCGTCGAGTTCGGTCACACGTCCGTCAAGCAGTGACGTCGTCACCAGCACGTCGCCTGCCACTGCCAGGTTGAACGAGCCGTACGGCAGGGACGTCCGCCGCACCACTCGGTCGCTTCGGGGGTCGACCATCTCGATCGTCGAGCCGTATCCGCTCGCGAGGTAGGCGTACGGCGCGGCCGGCCCTCCGAAGACAACGTGCTGCGGCGGAGCCCCCGCCGGGATTTGCGCAAGCGGTCGCCCCGACACGGCGTCGAGCACCGACACGTACGGCTCGGAGGCCGAGGTGACCCAGACGGTCGCGCCGCCAGGGCTGAAGGCGAGATCGTGCGCTGCCACGCGTGGGTGGATCCGTCCGGTCACACGCAGGTGTCGCATCTGCGAGCAGTCGACGGTGACGATCGTGTGCGCCGTCTCGCCCAATGCGACCCAGATCGTGGTTCCGTCGGGGCTGATCGCGAGATGGTGGGCGCCCAGGCCGACCCAGACGCGGTCGGCGACCTGCGCAGTGTTCAGGTTGATTGCCGACACCGATCCGGCGGCCGCATCGCTCACAAGCGCCCAGTTGCCGCCGCGAGCGATCGCCGCGATCTGGGGCGAGCGGAAGCTGTGCAGGATGGCCTCTGGACGCAGAGTTCGCGGAGACAAGAGCGTGACCGTTCCCGACTGCGGGCTGACGACCACCGCCGGGCCGGTGCTTGCCGCGGCGATCGTTGTCGGACGGGCAGCCATGCGCACGCGGCGGATCACGCGACCACCGGGAACGGTCACCGCCAGCACCTCGTCCTCGCCCTCGGCGGTGACCAGCGCCTCCTGGCGTCGGCGCCGAGTGGGCTCGGCCTTCGCGTGGCCGCGTCGAGCGCGTGGGTTGTGGGAGCCGCGGCGGCCGTGGTGCGTCGAGACCGACCGGGCGGACGACCCGGACCCCGAGCCGGCGCACGCCGCCACAGTCATGCTGCACCCCACCGCCAGTACGACGCAGACGATCCGCATGTGATCGGTACGTGTCTGCGCGGCATTTGCGTCCGGCGTTTTGGAGAGCGGCGCGTAGGGGGCCCCACGAGAAGGAAGGCTGTGCCAGAATGACGCCCGTGAACTGGCAGGCGCTGCTCGACGTGGTGCATCCGGCGCGGCCCGCGTTCTCGCCCGACGGCACGATGATCGCCTGCGCCGTCGAGGCCAACTACACGCTGCCGGGCGCGGCCGCCCGCAGCCGCATCTGGATCGCGGCAGCCGACGGCTCGGGGGCGCGCGAGGCGACGCGCGGCCCGGGTGCCGACACCGCCCCGCTGTGGTCGCCGGACGGGAGCACGCTGGCGTTCCTCTCCGACCGCGATCAGGCCGGCCAGCGCGCGGTCTACCTGCTCGACGGCGGCGTCGGCGAGGCGCGCAGGGTGGGCGACGTGCCGGGATCGGTGGAGCAGCTGCGCTTCGCTCGTGACGGCCGCACGGTGATGGCGCTCGCGGCCGACCCGGGATCTGACCGGGCCGGGGCGGACTCGGCCACACGCATCGAGGCCGGCGACGCCGACGACCCCCGGGTGGAGCGGGCGGCCCAGTTCTGGCGCCGGCTCTACCGGATCGACACGGCCACCGGAGAGACCACCACGGTGGTGCTTGACGGCGTCAACGTGTGGGAGTTCGACTGGCGCGGCGGGCTGGTCGCGGCGATCGTCTCGGCCGACCCGTCCGAGAGCGGCTGGTACGCGACCCGCGTGGCGCTCGTCGACGCCGACCGCGGTGACGTGCGCGATCTGCATACGCCGGCCCACCAGGTGGAGGGCGTGTGCCTGTCACCCGACGAGGCTCGGGTCGCGTTCATCGAGGGCTTCTGCTCCGACCGCGGCCTGCTGGTCGGCGAGGCGGTCGTCGTCCCCACCTCGGGCGGCGCCGCCAGGACGCTCGCGCCTGAGCTGGACGCGGGCTGCCTGCTGTGGCGGGACGAGCGATCGCTGTGGTTTGCCGGACAGCTCGGGCTGGGCTCGAACTGTGGCACGATCGACGTCGAGCGCGGAGGCGCGGTTCTCTGGGAGGGCGACGTCTCGATCATGTCCGGCTGGACGCCGTTTCTGACAGCCGCGCCCGACGGGCGGCTCCTGGCGGCCGCGTTCAGCGCATGGGACGCCCCGCCCGAGCTGTGCGTGCTCGACCCGTCCGCACCGGCGCCGGACTGGCGGCCGGTGACAACGCTCAATCCGCAGGCGGAGCCGCCGCCGGGCGGGTGCGAGCGGCGCAGGTGGCGCTCGGATGAGTTCGAGATCGAGGGCCTCCTGCTGCGCCCCGCGGACGCCGGCGAGCGACTGCCGCTGATCGTGTGGGTGCACGGCGGGCCCACGGGGACGTTCGGGTTCGAGCACCCCCGGGTGCACCATGCCGCGCTCCTGGCCGCCGGCTATGCGCTGCTGCTCCCCAACCCGCGCGGCAGCTCCGGCCGCGGCCAGCCGTTCGCGCTCGCCAACCTCGGCGACATGGGTGGCGGCGACCTGCGCGACATCCTGGCCGGCGTCGACGCGCTGGTTGCCGAGGGCGTGGCGGATCCCGGCCGGATCGGGATTGCCGGCGGGAGCTACGGCGGGTTCATGGCGGCCTGGGCGGTCACGCAGTCTGACCGCTTCGGCGCCTCGATCCCGTTCGCGGCCGTGACCGACTGGCTGTCGTTCCACAACACCACCAACATCGGCCGCTTCGACGAGCTGTTCCTGGACGCCGACCCGTACGAGGCGGGCGGCGAGTACTTCCACCGCTCACCCGTCGCGCACGCGCGCGCGGTCACGACGCCGACCCTGGTCATGCACGGCGAGCTCGACCTGTGCGTGCCCGTCTCCCAGGGCGTCGAGTTCCACCGGGCGCTGGCCGAGGCGGGTGTTGAGACCGAGCTGGTCATCTACCCGCGCGAGGGCCACGGCTGGCGCGAGCGCGAGCACCAGCTGGACGGCTGCCGGCGCATGGTCGAGTGGTTCGACCGCCACCTGCGCGGCTGAGCTAGGAAACGACGAGCACGGCTGACCCGCTGATCTCGCCGGCGGCCAGCCGCCTGAGCGCGTCGGCCGCCGCCGCCAGCGGGAACTCCTGCACCTGCGCCCGGATCGGCACCTCGGCGGCGAGCGCCAGGAACTCGGTCGCGTCGGCGCGGGTGAAGTTCGCGACGGAGCGGATGCAGCGCTCCTGCCACAGGAGGTCGTAGGAGAAGGCGGGCATCTCGTCGAGGTGGATCGCGTTCACCGCGACGGTCGCTCCCGGCGCAAGCGACCGCAGCGCGGCCACCACCACCGACCCGACCGGGGCGAAGGTGACCGCGCCGTCGAGTGGCCAGGGCGACGGGTCGTCGTAGCCGCCGGTCCAGGCGGCCCCGAGCCGAGTGGCCAGCTCCCGCTCGCGCCGCGACCGGCTGAACACCGCCACCGTGCAGCCCTGGTGCAGCGCAACCTGGATCGCCAGGTGGGCGGACGACCCGAAGCCGTAGAGGCCCAGGCGCCCGCCGGGCCCGACCCCGGCGAGCCGCAGCGACCGGTAGCCGATGATGCCGGCGCACAGGAGCGGCGCCGCCTCGAGATCGCTGAACCCCTCGGGCAGCGGGAACACGTAGTCGCGCCGGGCGGCGATCAGCTCGGCGTAACCGCCGTCGGTCGTCCAGCCGGTGAACTCGGCGTTCGGGCACAGATTCTCGAGGCCACGGCGGCACGCCGGGCAGATGCCGTCGGCGCCGTGCAGCCACGCCACTCCCACCCGCTCGCCGGTGCCCGCGATCCTCCCGACCACCTGGTGGCCGGGGATGACCGGCCGGCGCCGCATCTCGAGATCGCCCTGGACGATCTGCAGGTCGGTGCGGCAGACGCCGCAGGCGGCGACCTCGATCAGCACCTCGCCCTGCCCCGCCACCGGATCGGCGACCTCACGCTCGACGAGCCGGCCGGGGCGCTCAAGCACGATCGCACGCATGCCGTCACACTATCCGCGAATGCGCGTATGAGCTTCGGCATCCTCACGCTGATCGTCGCCTGCGGCCTGGTCGGCCCACTGCTCTCGGGCGCGTCGAGGCTCACGGTGCCCGTCGTCGTTGGCGAGATCACGGCGGGAGTGCTGGTCGGTCAGACCGGCCTGCGCGAGATCGACCCGGCCGATCCGACGATCGTCTTCCTCTCGAGTGTGGGCTTCGCAATGCTGATGTTCGTGGTCGGCACGAAGCTGCCGCTGCGCGACGCCGGGCTGCGGCAGGCCCTGCGCCGGGCGGCGGTCGCAAGCGTGCTCTCGTTCGTGATCGCCGTGCCCGGCGGGTGGCTCCTGTCGCACGTCACCGGGCTCGGGCATCCGGCAATTTTCGTGCTCCTCCTGGCGGCATCGAGCTCGGCCGTGGTGATGCCGATCGTTCAGGAGCGCGGCCTGACCGGCGGCGAGATGCTGCTCGTGACGGCGTGGATCGCCGTGGTCGATATCGCCACCATCGTCGCCCTGCCGCTGGCGCTCGAGCCGTCCCAGGCGGCCCGGATCGCCGGCGGCGGCGTGCTGGTGACGGTGGCGGCGATCGGCGTGTTCCGGTTCATCCACGTGACCCGCTACCACCGGATCGTCACCGCGCTTCGCCGCGACTCCAAGCTGCGCGGATGGGCGCTCGACCTGCGCCTGTCGCTGGTGGTGCTGTTCGGCCTCGCGGCGCTCGCGACCCGGTTCAACACGAGCATCCTGATCGCCGGCTTTGCGGCCGGCATGATCGTTGCCCTGGCCGGCGAGCCGGGCCGGCTGACCGAGCAGCTGGTCGGTCTGGCCGAGGGGTTCTTCATCCCCTTCTTCTTCGTGGCCCTCGGGGCCAAGCTCAACTTCCGGTCGCTCGCATCCTCGCGCACGAACATCGAGCTGATGGTGCTCCTGGCCGCCGCGATCCTCATCTGCCATCTGGCGGTGGCGATCGTGATGCGCATGCCGTGGCCGGCCGGCATGCTCGCATCCGCCCAGCTCGGACTGCCCGCCGGCGTGGTGTCGCTGGGGCTCACCGAGCACGTTCTGACGCCGGGAGAGGGCGCGGCGATCGTCGCCGCGGCGGTGATCACACTGGCTCTCTCGAGCCTGGGGGCGGTGCTGCTCTCGCGCACCCTGGCGCCGGCGCCGGGTACGGCGCCCGCGACTCCCGGGTGAGTACAATTTGACGATGTCCGATCCAGCCCCACGCCCCTGGTACGCCGAGCACGTCGACCGCTACCTCGCCACGAACGGCGAGGACGGCCACGACTGGAACGGCAAGCCCACCCTGCTCCTCACCACCCGCGGCCGCCGGTCGGGGGAGCTGCACACGCTGCCGCTGATCTACGGCCGCGACGGCGACAACTTTCTGATCGTCGCGTCCCGCGGCGGCGCCCCCAAACACCCGAGCTGGTACCTCAACCTGGTCGCCGAGCCCGAGGTCGGCCTGCAGGTGCGCGACCGCGTCCTGACCGCCCGCGCCCACACCGCCGATCCCGGCGAGAAGCGGCGGCTGTGGCCGGTGATGACGGGGATCTTCCCCGACTACGACGACTACCAGAAGAAGACCGACCGCGAGATCCCGCTGGTCGTGCTCGAGCCCGTCACACCGTGAGCCGGTTCAGCGCCCGCAACTTGTTGGTGGCGTCGAGCGCGGCAACCTTGTAGGACTCGGCCAGCGTCGGGTAGTTGAACACCTGGTCGATCAGGTAGTCGACCGTCCCGCCGAGCCCCATCACGGTCTGGCCGATGTGCACCAGCTCGGTCGCGGCGGTGCCGAACACGTGCACCCCGAGCAGCGTGCGCTCCTCGGGGGCGACCAGCAGCTTGAGGATGCCGACCGAGTCGCCCAGGATCTGGCCGCGGGCGAGCTCGCGGTAACGTGACATGCCGATCTCGTAGGGGATCCCGGCCGCCGTCAGATCCTCCTCGGTGCGGCCGGCGAAGCTGATCTCGGGGATCGTGTAGATGCCGATCGGCAGCAGCTCGCGCATCGGCCGGGCGTCGACGCCGAAGGCGTGGGCGGCCGCCAGCCTGCCCTGCTCGAACGACGCCGATGCCAGACTCGGAAAGCCGATCACGTCGCCGACGGCATAGATGTGCTCGACCGCCGTGCGGTAGTGCTCATCGACCTTGATCCGGCCGCGGGAGTCGGCCTCGATGCCGGCCGTCTCGAGCCCCAGGTCGGCGGTCGCGCCCTGGCGGCCGGCCGAGTACATGACGGCGTCGGCGGCGATCCGCTTGCCACTGGCCAGGGCCGTGAGCGTGGCGCCGTCGTGCTTCTCGACCGACGTCACCGTCTCGCCCAGCCGGAACACCAGGCCCAGGTCGCGCAGGTAATACTGGAGCGCCTCGACCACCTGGTTGTCGCAGAACTCGAGCAGCCGCTCGTTTCGCTCGACCACGGTGACGCGCGTGCCGAGCGCGGCGAAGATCGAGGCGTACTCGATCCCGATCACCCCGGCACCGACAACGACCAGGGTCGAGGGAATCTTGGCCAGGAGGAGGATGCCGTCGGAGTCGAGGATGGTGGCCTCGTCGAACTCGACCCCCGGGGGCCGGGCGGGGGCGGTGCCGGTCGCGATCACGATCTTGTCGGCCTCGACGGTGCGCACGTTGCCATGGTTGTCCGACACCGCGACCCGGTGGGTGTCGATCAGGCGGCCCTGTCCCGGCAGCACGCGGACGTGGTTTCGGGCGAGCTGGTTTCGGATCACGTCCACCTCGCGGCCCATCACCTGCTGGGTGCGCCAGACCAGGTCGTCGATGGTGACGTCCTCCTTGACCCGGTAGCTCTGCCCGTACAGCCCCCGCTCGGACAGGCCGGTGAGGTAGATCGCGGCCTCGCGCAGCGTCTTTGACGGGATCGTGCCGGTGTTGGCACACACGCCGCCGATCGCGTCGCGGCGCTCGACAACAGCCACCGAGGCGCCCACCTTGGCCGCCTGGATCGCGGCCTTCTGCCCGGCCGGCCCCGAGCCCAGCACCACGAGGTCAAAGCGGCTGCCTTCCATCGGGCGATGCTACTCCACGCCGCGCGTTGGCCGGGCTGCCTTCACCGGTCGGACACCGCTTGCAGCGGGCGGCAGGAGGCTGGAATACGCCGTCAGCTCGTCGATCGCCTGGGCGACTTCGAGCAGCGCCCGCTCCGCGAACGGCCGCGCCACGAGCTGCAGCCCCACCGGCAGGCCGGCCGCCGTGAGACCGGCGGGGATCGAGATCGCGGGGCAGCAGGTGACCGTGACCCGCGAGCACGACCGCATCCACTGCAGGTAGGAGCCCATCGCCACGCCGGCCACCTCGGCCGGGTACTCGGTCTCGACGGGGAACGGCTCGACCTGCGTCACCGGGCAGGCCAGGTAGTCGTAGCGCTCGAAGAACGCGCCGACGCGGTCACAGAGCTCGGCGTGCAGCCGGGCGGCGGCCACGAGGTCGGCCGAGGTGAGCGCGCGGCCGCGCTCGATGTTCCAGCGCAGCGTCGCCTTCATGCGGCCGCCGTCGCTGTCGTAGAGATCGCCGAGCGAGACCGCGAACATGAACGCCCGCCAGGTTTCGAACACGTGGTCCGCACCGGTCAGGTCGGGCTCGTCTTCCACCACGTCGAGGCCGACCTCGCCCAAGCGGCCGACCGCGGCCGCGACCGCGTCGAGCACCGCCGGCTCGAAGGGCAGGCCGCCGAGCGACCGGCTCCACGCGACCCGGCGGCCGCGCAGGTCGGCATCGAGCGGGCCCGCCAGGTCGAGCGCGGCGGCGCGCTGCGAGAGCGGCGCCCGCGGATCGGGCCCGGCCATCGCGCTCAGAAGCAGGGCGACGTCGGCAGCCGTGCGGCCGATCGGCCCGTCGACCGAGAACGGCAGCCAGGGGGTGAGCGACGGCCAGTCCGGGACGACGCCGGGCGTCGGCCGCAGGCCCACGAGGCCGTTCCAGGCGGCCGGGTTTCGCAGTGATCCGCCCAGGTCGCCGCCGTCGGCGAGCGGAACCATCCGGCAGGCCAGGGCGACGGCGCCGCCACCGCTCGAGCCGCCCGCCGACCGGCTCGTGTCCCACGGGTTGCGGGTCACGCCGAAGACCGGGTTGAACGTGTGCGAGCCGGCGCCCCACTCCGGCGTGTTCGTCTTGCCGACGACGATCGCGCCCGCGTCCTTGAGCCGGGCCGCGAGCAGCGCGTCCGCATCGGGCACGTGGCCGGCGAAAGACGGCGAGCCGTAGGTGGTGCGGATGCCGGCGGTGTCGACCAGGTCCTTGTGGGCGATCGGGAGGCCGTGCAGCGGCGGCAGCGGCCGGCCGGAGGCGCGCAGGCGATCGGCGGCGTTCGCAGCGGCGAGCGCGTGCCCGGCGGCGACGGTCACGATCGCGTTCACGGCCGGGTTGATGCGGTCGATCCGGGCCAGCGTCGCCTCGGCGAGCTCGACGGCTCCAAGCGTTCCGCCCCGCAGCGCGCGGGCCTGATCGGTCGCGGGCAGGAGGCAGGGGTCGTCAGAGCCCATGGCTCACGCTACCAGCCCGGGTCAGCTCTGCGTGAGCCGCTGGAGCAGCGGAACGGCGGCGTCGAGCGTGCGCTGCTCGTCGCCGGTGAGCTGCGTCGCGATCGCCTCGGCCAGCCACCCCTCGCGGCGACGGCGATCCTCTCGCAGCGTGTCGCGGCCGTGCTCGGTGAGCTCGATCAGGATGCAGCGGCGATCGATCGGGTCGGGCCGGCGGCCGACCATGCCGTCGGCCTGCAGGTCGGCGATCGTCTGGGCCATCGACTGGGGCCGCACGCGCTCGGCCGCGGCCAGCGCGCTCGTCGTCTTGGGGCCCTCGCGGTCGAGCCGGCTCAGCACGGCCGCGTGCGAGATCGGGAAGCGATGCTCCGTGCGCAGGCGGCGGATGAGCTGGCCCAGCACGATGCGCAGCTCGCTCGCAGACCGGGTCATGTCGGGTGTCGGCGCCATCGCAGAATCATACAGGTAAACTGTGCAGTCTACCTGGTGTATTTCGCAGCGAATCGAGGCTGAGGGTGGAACGGGCGGACGACGGCTACAAGTGGGTTGCGCTCTCGAACACCACGCTCGGCGTGCTCCTGGCGACGATCGACGCCTCGATCATGCTGATCGCGATGCCCGACATCTTCCGCGGCATCGGCCTCGACCCGCTGAAGCCGGGCAACAGCTTCTACCTCCTGTGGATGATCCTCGGCTTCCTGATCGTGTCGAGCGTTCTGGTGGTCAGCGTCGGCCGGCTCGGCGACATGTTCGGGCGGGTGCGGATGTACAACCTCGGATTCGTCATCTACACCCTCGCGTCGCTTCTGCTCACGATCGACTGGATGCACGGGCGGGCCGGCGCCGACTGGCTGATCTTCTTCCGGATCGTGCAGGGCGTCGGCGCGGCGTTCCTGATCGGAAACTCGGCGGCGATTCTCACCGACGCGTTCCCCGCCAATCAGCGCGGGCTCGCGCTCGGCATCAACAACGTGGTGGGGATCAGCGGCCAGTTCATCGGCCTCGTGCTCGGTGGGGTGCTGGCACCGATCGACTGGCGGCTCGTGTTCCTGGTGTCGGTGCCGTTCGGGATCTTCGGGACGATCTGGTCGCGCCGCAAGCTGCGCGAGATCGGCGTGCGCCGCCCGGCCCCGATCGACTGGGCGGGCAACCTGACGTTCGGGATCGGGCTCGTGATGGTCATGATCGGCGTGACATACGGGATCCGCCCGTACGGCACGCACACGATGGGCTGGACATCGCCGTTCGTGCTCGCCTGCCTGATCGGCGGCGCCGCGCTGCTCGTGCTCTTCGGCGTGATCGAGACGCGCGTGCGCTACCCGATGTTCCGGCTGCACCTCTTCCGCATCCGCGCCTTCACGTTTGGGGTTTTCTCGAGCTTCCTGGCGGCCATCGCCCGGGGCGGGCTGATGTTCATGCTGATCATCTGGCTGCAGGGGATCTGGCTGCCCGAGCACGGCTACAGCTTCTCGTCGACGCCGCTCTGGGCGGGCGTCTCGATTCTGCCGCTGACCTTCGGGATCCTGGTCGCGGGCCCGCTCTCGGGCATCCTCTCCGACCGGTACGGATCGCGGCCGTTCGCCACCGGCGGCATGATCGGCGCGGCGGTGAGCTTCGTCCTGCTGTCGCTGCTTCCGATCGACTTCTCCTATCCGCTCTTCGCCGGCATCCTGTTTCTGATGGGGCTCTCGATGGGCGCGTTCGCATCGCCGAACCGCGCGGGGGTCATGAACAGCCTGCCGGCGGAGCACCGCGGCGCCGGCGGGGGCATGAACCAGACGTTCCAGAACTCCGCCCAGGTGCTCTCGATCGGCATCTTCTTCACGCTGATGATCATCGGCCTCTCCTCCACGCTCCCGCACAGCCTGGCGGGGGGGCTGCACGCGCACGGCGTCCCCGCGGCCACCGCCGTCAAGGTCGCGCACCTGCCGCCCGTCTCGGTGCTGTTCGCCGCGTTCCTCGGATACAACCCGGCCAAGGAGCTGATCGGGCCGCACATCCTCAGCCACCTGTCGACGGCCAACGCGACCGCGATCGGCGGCCGCGGCTTCTTCCCCCACCTGATCGCCGCGCCGTTCCACTCAGGACTGCACGAGGCATTCGCGTTCGCCGCCGGCGCGTGCCTGCTCGCCGCCGCAGCGTCGTGGTCGCGCGGGCGCAAGTACATCGCGATCGAGACGCCGTTCGGCGGCGACGGGGCGGCCGCGGAGGCAGACGAGCCGGTCGACGCGGACGTGCTGGCCTAGCGGCTCAGGCCGCGGTCATGTCGGTCAGGGTGCGTTCGGCCCAGGCCCGTTGCTTGGCCCCCGGCTTGCGCCGGCGGCCGAGCGCGGCGAGCAGTTCGGGGCGTGCAGCAGCCGGGTCGGAGAACGCCCGGCGAAGCGTGCGCTCCACCTCGCCGACCTCCTCGCCCTCGAGCAGCAGGTCGACGATCGTCCGCGCCGGCGTGGTCACCGGCAGGTGCATCCCCGAGGCGACGCGACACCACGCCCAGTCGTCCGGGCCGAGCCGCGCGGGGTGGATCACCATGTCGGTGCGGCGGCTGCGCTGACGGGCCTGCGTCAGCTCGGCGCGCTCCGGGATGCGCGTGCCGATCCCGAGCAGCCGCGCGGCGCTGCGATGGCTGACGACCGCGTCGGGTGCGCCGTCGCGCTGCCACGGCAGGCGGCCTCCAGCGATGGCGAGCCAGGCGCTCGCGACGTCCTCGAGCTCACCGTCGGCTTCGGCTGTTCCGAGGCCGTAGACGCTGCGGCGAAGATGGCGGAGATGTCCGCCGGCGGCGAGGTCGGACAGCTGGTTTCTGGTCACCCCGGCGAGCACGACCTGCGCCGCGCTCACGAGGCCGCCCTGCTCGGCCGCGATTGGGGCAAGCGCGCTGAGGACGCCGGCTCGTGCCATCGCGCGCAACATAGTTGCCGAGGCCGATTTTGGCCTAGACTCCGCCTCTCGCCCTCTTAGCTCAGTTGGTAGAGCACTTCCATGGTAAGGAAGGGGTCAACGGTTCGAGTCCGTTAGAGGGCTTGGGTGTTTTCGGCGTGGTTGCGGGGAATGCGGCTCCTCGCGAGCGGGGATGGCAGAGCCGCTCGGGGCCGGTGGGGGCATACTGGGGGCACGAGCGCGGCTTTTTCAGGACCGTGGATCCTCGACTCCGAGGGTTCGGGCGTGTCATACCCCGCCGTTGTGGCTGGATCGTCTCGCTCCGCCGACGGATCGCTCAGCTGAACTCTTGGAGGCCATTCGACGCCCCCAGCTAACGCCCGTCGTACCGTCGAGGGGGTGACCCACACCCCAGCGATCCTGCGCCGGTCGGCGGAAGCGCTGCCACTCACCGACCTCCACCGCCAGCCCAAGGGCAGTCAGCGTGTCCACATCGCGCCGATCCAAAGTGTGCGAGCGGGGCTGGATGAGCGTGGAGTCGCGGGAGCCAGGGTTTGCGTGTGTCCGGTACGATCCGGACGCATGCCGAAGGTCACGATCGCGTTGCCGGCGTATCAGGCCGTGACGACCCTGGCGATGACTGTTGCGGACATTCCTGCTGGGGTGGCGGATGAGTTGATCTTGGTCGACGATGCCAGTACCGATGGCACGGCCGCGCTGTCGCGCGGGCTGGGGATAGCGACGTATGTCCATGCGCACAATCGCGGCTACGGGGGGAATCAGAAGACCTGCTATTTGCGGGCTCTGGAGCGTGAGACGGATATCGTTGTTCTGCTCCATCCCGATTATCAGTACGACCCCAGGGCGGTGCCGCTGCTGATTGCCCCGATCCTGTCGGGCGATGCCGAGATGACCTTTGGATCGCGCTTCGCCGGACTTGGGGACCCTCGTGCGGGCGGGATGCCGCTCTATCGCTACGTGGGGAATCGCGTTGCCACCGTGGCCGAGAACGTGCTGTTGGGATCGCGCTTTACGGAGCTGCACTCCGGTATGCGCGCGTATTCCCGGTGGTGTCTGCTGCGGTTGCCGTTCCTTGGGTATAGCGACGACTTCGCGTTCGACACGCAGTTGCTAATCGACGCGATCACGGGCGGATTGCGAGTGGTGGAGGTTCCCATCCCGACGCGGTATTCGCGCGAGTCGTCTTCGATCTCGGTTGGGCGGTCGCTGCGCTACGTGGCGTCCAGTGTGACCGCGTGCGCACAGACGTCGGCGGCGCGGGGCCGGCGTGGCCGCCGCTGGCCCGTCTCGGCGGCGGCGGTGCAGCCGCGGAAAGCGGCGAGGGGCGAGTGGGATGCCCAAGAGTGCGTGCTGTGCCATGGCATGCGGATGGAGCTTTTGTTTGAGGCGAATACGAGTAGACCCGCGGACGTGGGCGAGTTTTCGTGTACCAGCAACCGACTGGCGGAGCATGACGACATCCTTCGCTGCGTTGAGTGTGGGATGATCAGCTCGCGGCCGACGTTGGATCGCGACGGTCTGGTGGACATGTACGCGTCGTCTCAGGACGAGAACTACCTCGCCGAGGCCGCGGGCCGTAGGGAACTGTTCGACTGGGTGCTTGACCGGATCTGCGGCTATGCGTTGGGCGGCCGGCGGCTGCTGGAGGTTGGGGCCAACGTCGGCCTGTTCCTGGATGTCGCCACCGGTCGAGGGTGGCAGGCGCGAGGGGTTGATCCGTCCCGCTGGGCGGTGGCGGAGGGTCGGCGCCTGTTCGGCGTCGACCTGGTCGAGGGGTCGGTTGAGGGAGTCAACCCTGACGGTGGGGACACCGACGCCGCCGTGATGCTTGATGTTCTCGAACATGTCACCGATCCCGTCGCAGCATTGGCGGCGCTGCGCAGTGTCGTGGACGACGAGGGTCTGCTGGCGCTCACGACCATCAACTGCGAGAGCCTGCATTCACGGGTGCGACGCGGCTCGTGGCCCTGGTACATCCGGCCGCACCTGCACTACTTCACTCCGGCGACGTTGCGGATGACGATGGAGCGGGGCGGATTCGACATGGTCGACTATCGGATCGTGCCCCGATCGTTCCATCTCTCCTACGTGATCGGTCGCGGCCGGAGCAACCTCGGCGCGGCAGGTCGACTTGGCGAACGGCTCGCTGAGTTGTGGGATCCGCGATTGCCGTTCGGCTTGCTCGGCGACGTCGTACTTGCCATCGGCCGGCCACAGCCCACCTAACACGCCATGCGCTCCCGGCTCGCGACCATGTGGGCTCGGTTGGGCTGGGTGCCTGGGCCGGTCTGGGCGGGGTTGGTGCTGGCGGCTCTCGAATTGGTCGCCTTCTGGCGACCGCTGACCGGAGGCGGCGTCCTGTCTGCCGCCACGGCCACGTTCGGTTCACTTCTTCAGGATCACGGGCGCCAATCGTCGGGTACTCGACGCCCTCAGCGTCCGTTACATTCTGACGCGTCCTGGCGCCAGAGCGCCGTCGCTGCCCGGGTTTCGCATCGTCTGTCGAGGCCGCGATGCCACCGTGTTCGAGAATCTGTGCGCCTGCCCCCGAGCGTTCGTCCCGGAACGGAACGGCACCGTCGTGTTCGTGCACGACGGCGATGGGACGGTGGCGCTGGCGGCGCGGATGCGGCGTGCGGGGACGGTCGTGCTCGCCGATCAGTTCGCGGCGGGGTGGGGCGTGTCGGTCGACGGTCACACCGCCCGCCCGCTCCGGTACGACTCGGTGCTCCGCGCCGTGGCCGTGCCCGCCGGGAGGCATCGGATTGTGTGGCGCTACCGCACCCCCGGCCTGACCACCGGAACCGTCATCAGCCTCGCCGGGCTCATCCTTGCCGCAATCTGGCTGGTAGCGCCGTGGCGCCTGTTCGTCGGTCGGAACACGGATCGGTTCGCCGCTGCGCTGAGGTTGGAGTGAGTGGCTAAAACCGCCGCCTCCTCTGCGCGTGTCCAATCGTGCTCCAGTGCCGTACTGGTGGAATGCACTCGATGCTGAGGCTCCGATCGTTCCGACCGGCCGTGGTTGAGGGGGTGGCGTTCGTCGCCGTGGCCGCGCTTGCGACGGTGTACGCGGAGCGCCAGATCCTGTTCACGCCCCACGTCTATCAGAGCGATGCTCTCCTGCTCGAGTACTGGATGCGGCAGTTCCAGGATCCGCGGTTGTTCACCGATCCCCTCACGCGCGCCCTCGTCCACACGGGGTACGTGCCGTTCGGCATACGGGGCCTGTACCTGGTTGCAAGCTACGTGATGGAGCCCATCCGCTTCGGAGCGTGGGCCGCGGTGGTGGTGGCCCCGTTCTCCGCCTGGCTGGTGTTCCGGATCATCCGCGAGCACACCGCGTGGATTCCCGCGGCGTGGCTCGGTGCCGCGCTCTTTCTCCTGCCCTGGAGCACCGAAAGGTTCAGCGGCACTCACGCCAGGGCGTTCGCACAGCCGATCGTCCTTCTGACCCTCTACCTTGTCCTCCGGAGGCGGATCCGATGGGCAGCCGTGGTACCTCCGGTGGGAGCGTTGCTCTACCCGCCGGCGTCGATCCTCGCGGCCGGGGTACTGGCGGCCTCCGCGCTCGGCCGACACGGACGCCGGCCGACCATCGACCGCAGGCTCGCCACGATGGCAGCGGCGTCCGTCTCGGCGGTGCTGGTGGTGCTCTTGACCCCCCGGCTGGCCGGACTGCCCACAAGCCATCTGATCAGCGCGTCAGCGGCTCGCCACTACCCCGAGTTCGGCCCCCACGGGCAGATGGTCTTCTTCCGAAAGTCCGTCTGGCAGATGCTCAAGGGACGCTATTCAGGGTTCGACCTCAAGGCGGCCGGTAGCGTGCTTCTGACCGCGACCGTCGTCACGCTCGCGCTCCGACCGAAAAGCGTGCGGCTTGTACGGAAAGAGGTCTGGGCGACGGCGGCAGTCTCACTGATCCTGTTCGGCCTGAGCTGGGCAGTGCTGTTCCACCTGTACCTTCCGAACCGCTACACCTATCCGCTGACACCCGTCTGGTGCATCGTATTAGGCGTGTGCTGGAGACCGACATGGCACGCACTCGCGCGTCGCATGGGCACGCTGTCGTTGGCAACAGTTGCGGTTGTTCTGCCCGCCGCCATCGTCTGGATCGGCGTCAGGTGGCTAAAACTCGGGCCCCAACTGTCTCTGACCGGGACCCGGCGCCTGCTGGATAGCGGAGCCGGGACCCTCATCTCGTCCGCGCTCATCGGGGTGGCGCTCTGCGTCGCCGCGATCCTCCGGAAGCGCCGGAGCAGGACGCGTCGCTCGCTCGTGGCACTTGGATGCACAATCTTCTCGGGAGCTGTGCTCGTCGGCGCCGTCACGGGCGCCGGCGGCGGACGGGACTCCATCGTGTGCGGCCAGCCGCGACTGCAGGCCTACCTGCGATCGCTTCCAACGGACGCGATCATCGCCGGTGACCCGGTGAAGCTCGACTGCGTTCCCATCGAATCGCTGCGCGCAGTCGTCATCTCGAGAAAGCTCTACCAGCCGGTCGACGCGAACTACCTGAAGGTCATCCGACCGCGCATGTTCGCGATGCTGAACGCGTATTACGGAGCTTCTCGGCAGGCGATCGCCAATCTGTACTCTCATTACGGAGCCGACTATCTCGTCGTCCAGCGGTCGCTTCTGACCGCCCGTAGGGCGCTTCCCGCCTACACGAACATGGCGCCATTCGAGAAGCTGATCAACACCTTGCTCACCAAGAGCTCCACCCGGGCCGCGCTCAGCCTGCCCGCCACCTGCGCCACCTGGAAACACGGCGAGGTCACCGTCTATGAACTCCGGTGCGTCAGCCGTTCCCGCTGAACGAAGGACTCGTCCGCGTTCCGACTTTCCGACGTCCGCAGAGCATCCCAAACGGAGGCGCTGAGTGCGGCGCCGTGGGACGCCCCATGCAAGGCTGCCTTCGGTGCAGCCGTCCTTGTACCTCCAGGCGCCGCGGGTCATCCCGTATATCGCCAGGCGCTGGAGCAACTCCGGTGAGACGCCGTGAGACCCCAAAGCGCCCATCGTAAGGAAGGGGGCAACGGTTCGAGTCCGTCAGAGGGCTTCCTTGTTTTCGGCTTTGTTGAGCGGATTCACGGCGGGCAGGTCTCGTGAAGTGCCCGCGGGTCGACGCGGGTGGGAGCGTGGCCGTGGGCTCATGCTCACCGGCTCACTTGTGTTGCGCGGTCAGCGTCTCGGACGGCTTCGCTCCGGCGTGGATCTCGCGTGTTCGCTCGAGTTCGGCGTTCACTTCGGCCGCGAACAGGATCGCGAGGCTGCAGAGCCAGAGCCATGTCAGGGTGATGATCACCGCCGCCAGGGACCCCCAGGCTTTGTTGTACGACGAGAACCCTGACGCGTATACGCCGAAGAGCGCCGATCCTGCGATCCAGAGCACCGCGCCTGCAATCGCGCCGGGCGTGATGAACTGGAACCGTGGGTGGTCGACATCGGGGCCGAGATACAGAATGCCACCGAAGGCCATCAGCAAGGCCACAAAGAGAATCGGCCACTGCAGCGTCCACCCGAAAAGGGACGCGGCTCCGGGATAGCCGGTGGCGGTTCCCACCCACCCGGTCATATACGGGGCCAGCACGACTATCGCGAACATCGCCACCAGGGCTCCGGTCAGGATCAGCGTGATGAGAAGCGCGGACGCTCGACGGCGGATGAAGCCTCGCTCCTCGCGACGCTCGTAGGCCACGTTCAACCCCCACATCACGGTCTGCACCGCACCAGTCAGCGAGAACACGGCGAGTACGAGGCCGATGACCACCATGAGCCCGCCGGCCTGGGAGCTTGACACCTGTTCCAAGTTGGTGCGGATCAAAGTTTGCGCGCTTGCGGGCACGACGCCGTTGAGCTTGTCCACCAGCGCGTTGATGTCGCCCGGGCCGGCGGTGAGGTTGAGGATCCCAAGCGCCACGATCATCGCCGACGGGATTGCGAAGAACGCCCCGTAGGCGATGCCCTTGCCGATGCTCATCATGTTGTCGGCCATTGTGCGCTTCGCTGCCCGCACGAAGACACTTACATAGTCGCTCGCGGGCAGGTCGGCGAGGCCAGGATTGGCGACGGGCGCCGGGTGTGCCGACCAGGCCGCTCCGGCCTCGGCCGTCGACACGTCGTTGGCGGGCCCGTGTGGTTCCGCGACGCGTCCGAATCGCGGTGGGTGGATTCTCGGCAACGGCTGGGTGATCCGCTTGTGGAGTTCCGCGATATCGGTCGCGACCGCTTCGCGCGCCTGCTCCGCAGCCAGTCGTGCACGTTCGGCTGACATTGGATCACACGACGTCGGCGTCGTCGGCCGCAAGCCGGCGCTCGATAACGTCGTTCAGCACCTTGGTCAGCACCGTCGTCAGAACGGCGACAGCCACGTATGCAACCCACTGCTTCTTCGCGACGCTGTGTTGCCTGGATTTTGTCTTGCGCGCCCGCATCGTCCCGGTCACTGCCGGTCTTACCAGAAGACCCGCAATATCTCCCGCACCCATCTAGACCCTCCTGCTCTTTGTCTGAACGCTCTTCTTCAATCGCACGAGAGCGTCGGTGAAGCGATCCTTCGCTCGTTTGGGCGCGTTGGCGCGGTAGACCAACGCCTCCACCGTGTCCCCCAGATGGTCTCGCGCCTCCTCTACCTGACGGCGGACTTCGCGTGTGTCGCCACCCATGCGACATCCTCCTTTGCAGACTCGACCGCATCCAGCGGCAGGGGCGGCCCTGCTGAGCGCAGCGCCTTGACACCCGTGGTCGTGACGATCGCGGCGATCGCGGCCGCCACCACCGCAACAATCAGCGCAGCGAGCCAAACGTCGACCACAAGCGCGAGAGCGGCTATGGCAGCCGTGACCAAGCACGAAACCACGATCAACGCAAGGAGCACACCCACGGCGACCATGCCTACCCCGCGCGCCATGGTCGACGCGCGCTCCGAAACTTCGGCCTTGGCGAGCATCACCTCACCGCGCACCAACGCCGAAATGTCCTGCGAGAGTTGCTTGGACAGATCGCCGAGGGAACGCTCTTTAACGGGGCGTGTGTCGGTCACAGTCATCGAATACCCACATCAACACCTGCTCAACCATTTCCGTGGAGTTGGCGGAGCCTACGAGGCGCGCTCCGATCAGCGCGGCGCCGGGGCACGGTCCTGGTTGCTGTGCACCCCTTCCGCGAACTCCTCCACAATCTTCTGGCAGAAGGCGTCGAGGTCGTCGGGCTTGCGACTGGTGACCAGGCCGCGGTCCGTGACCACCTCCTGGTCGACCCACTTGGCACCGGCGTTGCGAAGGTCTGTGCGAAGGCTGGGCCAAGACGTGACTCGAACGTCGTCAACGACGTTCGCCTCGACGAGCATCCAGGGCCCATGGCAGATTGCTGCCACGGGCTTGGCCTGGTCGAAGAAGGATCGGACGAATCGCACGGCGTTGTCGTCCGTTCGAAGCGTGTCCGGGTTGATGACGCCTCCGGGCAGCACCAGTGCGTCGTAGGCGTTCGGGTCGGCGTCGTCCAAGGCGCGGTCGACGGGGAACTTGTCACCCCTGTCGTGGTGGTTGAACGCCTGAATTTCCCCTGGCTTCAATGACACCAACTCCGCGGCGCCGCCCGCTTGGCGCACCGCATCCAGCGGCCGCTCCAACTCGACCTGCTCGACCCCATCGGTCGCGAGAAACGCAATTTTCTTGCCGTCCAGCAGTGCCATCCGTCTTCCTCCTTTGCGGGTGTCTGTGATCGAGTACCCGTGGTCGGGCGCCTCTACACCTGGTCGGAACTTTCCGGGTCGGCCGCGCCCGCCAGCTCCGCGGAAACCTCCCCGCAGGCGTTCGTCCACGCGCTCCTCCTCCTCTGTCCCTCAGCCGTCCGGCCGCCCCGTGTTGCCGTCCGCGAGCCGGCCCAAAATGATGGTCATCGAAGTCCGGTGTGGGCGAGAACTGGTCCGCTGCGCATTCGTTGTCGACTGAAGGTTTCGGGTTCGCGCGAGGCCGGGTATCCACGGTTCCCAGGCGGCGCGTTCGTAACGCTTGGAGGTGGGGGGTGTTGTCTGCCTTGCGCTTGCTCTTGGGTACTGACACCGTTGGACCATTCGGGATCCTTCTGATGGCAGAGAAGGGCGAGATGGCGACGCCTTTACCGACGGCACCGGAAGCGGTTTGGTGCGCGCGGGAGGTTCGGTGGCTCAGCCTGCTCTCAGCGTCGGTCCGTGCGAGCGGAAGGGACGGGAGGTAGTTCGATGGGATCCGAGTCGGAGGTGCGTCTGGGGGAGTGGCGGTTTGCTGCCACACCGGAGCATGTGCCACTGATTCGGCATCGCGTGGTACGACTCGTCGAGGGCCTCGGTGTCGATCGGGCCGCCGTCGCGCTCGCGGTGACAGAGGCGGTCGCCAACGCGGTTCGCCATGCCTACCCCAGTGGGATTGGCGAGGTGCGGGTGCGGGTTTCCGCGGTCGACAACGGAGTTGTGGTATCGGTTGCCGACGACGGCATCGGCGTGCGCGGGTTCACCGCCAGCCGGAGCCCGGGCGACGGACTCGGGCTGGGGCTGATCAGAGCACTGGCGGACCGAGCGCGGATCGAGCCAGGCAGCAACGGCACGCTGGTCGAGATGGTGTTCGAACGGTCGTAATCCGGTGGTCGGCGACGCCATTCCTGCTTGACGTTGCGCGCTGCGCGCTCGTAAACTCTGGGTGACTGGGGTGGATCGACAGCTCACCATTTTGCGGACGGGAACGCGCCGTGACCGCGATCGGACGGTTCGGCGTCGGCTTCAATCGTGATGACCGTGGGAGGAGGGTGTCATGCTCGAAAATCGGGTGGTCGTGGAGCAGTTCGGTTCGTCGGCGTGGCAGATCAGTCTCATCGGCGAGCATGACCTCTCGACTGTGCCGGAGGTTCAGAATGCGCTCGAACAGGTCTTCTCCAAGGGGACGACCATCGTCATCGACCTGTCTAGCACCACATTCATCGACTCCTCGATGATCAGATTGCTCATCGGTGCCCAGATGCGGGCGAACGCGAACCCCGCCGAAGAACTTGTACTCGTCGCAACGCCCGGCGCTCGAGCGGCCGATGTCATCGAGCTCGCGGGTGTTCGACCGGTGTTGCGCATGTACGACTCGCGTGAGGCCGCCGAGAACGCACTGACAGCCTCCTCAGCTTAGAGCGCAAGCTGCTCCGCTTGGCCGAGGTACTCGCCCAAGCGCGTCTGCAAGCCGGTCTCGCTCGCTTCGGCGTGTCGCGTGTATTCGTGGCGGCTCGGGGGTACCACGCCCGTGATGGCTCTTGACGCCGGTTTTGGGTTCAAGCTCACCAGTGAGCACGACAACGTCATCGTCGTGCGACGCGCGTTGCGCGCACTCTTGGGGCGCGCGGAGATCAGCGCCGAGCGTGTCTCAGACATCGTGCTCGCGACGACCGAGGTATGTACGAACGCTGTTCTGCATGCCTACCCTGAGCGCGAGGGAGTCTTCCAGATCGAAGCCCGGCTCACGCCCGAATGTGTGACCGTCATCGTCCGTGATCATGGGGGCAACTATGCCGCCGATCGTCGCCGCGGACTCGGTGTATCGCTGGTCGCGGCACTCGCCGACGCCATCGAGATCGATGCGATCGAGGGTATCGGCACCGAGGTCCGCATGACCTTCAGCCTACTCGACTCCGAATGAGCTCCGATTCGTCCTGAGTCGGCGTTCGGGACGTGCGGGCGCTACTCGTTTCCGCCTTCGAGCGCAAGCCGTCGTTACGGCTTGAATGCCGAAATGCACGAAGCCTGTACCTGCCATTCAACGGTCGGCCCAAGCGCATTCTGAGTCACCACAAATGGGCCCCGGGGTATCTCAGGCCAGGCTCTTGGTGCCGCGGACCCTCAAAGCGACGGCGCATGCGCTCGCTCCAAGCACGCCCACACCAAGCACGACCTTGGCGACCCGCCGCCGTTTTGAGCGTGGATCGGTGCGATTTGCGATCGCTCGGATCGCGTCGGAGGTCGCTCGTAGGTCGGCGACCACGCGTGGGTCCGACATAGCCTGAGCGTAACCAACTATCTGGGCTCGTCGGACGCCGTCCGACGCAGCCTCAGCCGCCCGTCGCGCATGCTCTTGCACCCGGGGATCCGAAACGAATCGGATAGCGCCTTCCCTCCATACCCGTGCGGACGACACCGTCTCGTTGATCTTCGAGGATCGTTTCATGTGTCCGTGGTTCCCCGATCGCCCGAACGCAAAACGCACGGACGCCGCGCGCCTCGCCGCCCGGCGTAATCGGTGAGAGCGCCACGACCCGGGGACGGGACGCCTCTCGGGTTTGGGATGACCGCCCGCGGGGCAACGGCACCAACGCGATGACGACCGCTTGATGTGCCGAGGTCCGAGCGAGGAGTGGCATGCAGACGGCGGACCCGTCCACACGAACAAAGGAGTAGACATGGCAGATCTCACGAACCTCGAGACCAAGCTCGGTGAAGTCACCGGTCTGGCGATGGCCGCCCAGGCGGCGACCGAGAAGGTGCTCAAGCTGGCCAAGCAGGACGGCGAATCACAGCTCGAAGCCAAGCTCACGCAGATGCACGCCGAAGCCGCCGAGACCGAGAAGCGCTGCACACACCTGTCCGAGTCGTTCGAGGGCAAGAAGACCGCAATCCTCGAGGAGGCCCGGTCGACGAAGTCCAAGGGCGCGGAAATGATGAAGACCTACCTCGACGAGGAGTCAGATTCGCTGGACGGCTTCGAGTTCCTGACCATGGCCGAGGCCGGCGAGGTCGGCCACTGGTCAGTGCTCCAGGCCATGAACGGCGACAACCCTCAGGTGGCAGAGCTCGTGGGCTGGGCACTCCCGATCCAGCAGCGCCACCTCAGCGAGGTCATGGCGGCCTCGATCAATCTGGCCGCCGCCGAAGACCCCGACGAAGCAGCCTGACGGCCGTCAGCCCAGTCAGGCCGCCTGCATTTACGAGCGGCCTGAACTGGGCTATTCGGAACTTCATAGGCGAATCGCGAGGCATCGCGACATCCCGATCGCGGTCTCCAGAACGAGGAACCCTCTTTGGGCGGACACGAAAGGAGCGATAGCAATGCCGAGCAGCAACGGGCAGGACCACGCATCACGACCGACGGCCGACAGGCCCGCCAAGGCCCACCCGCCGCCCGCCCCCAAACAACAACAACCCACTTCACCCGAGAAGTCCAAAGACATCCACGGCGACCCCGAAACACCTGTCTGACGCCAAGCTCCCCTCGAGCCTAGGCGCGGTCGCGCGTGATCCACAGGATACGCCACGCCCTGGTTTGCGAAACACCGGGCCTGGGCATTGTGTCCATCGCAAGCCTTGTTCTCCGCTGTTCAGAAGGGAGGGTCATGCTAATCGAGATTCTCATCGTTCTCGCGATCATCGCGCTCGCGCTGTTCATCTGGCGCAGCGTCGCTGGGCGCGGCGTCTAGGCTGGCAGACGAACGTCCATCACTATCGCCGCCGGGCGGGATGCGCGTCACGTCCAGCCCGGCGTGCGTCCCGCTTGCTCGATCCACTTCTCCATCTCCGGTCGCTGTGCCTCCTCTAGGCTGGTTACCTTGATGTACCGGGTCCGGTCGGTCGTTCCGAGAGGGGGCGGGGACTCGAAGTCGGCGCCGCCGAGGAACACGACGTTCACGGAAACGTCGTAGGCGGCTATTTCAATGATCCACCCGAGTTCTGGTAGCCCGTAGTACGCCCTTCTCCACTTGACGGCGTGGTCAAGCCCCGGGACTGTCGCTCGGATCGACTCATCCAACCACTTGACGATGGGCTGCAGGTCCGGCATCACACGCCGGCACCAATGATCGATGTCCGAGTGATTCGCCGAGGGCTCTGGGGGCTTCCGCCCAGCGTTCCCCTTGATCGCTTTCGGCATTCGCGTGTCCTCCCCGCTGGATTCGCACCCTCGCCCCGTTTCGGTGTCCCCAACCGTTCAGCACTCGAGCCTGCCCGCTGCGCTACGACCCCACCCCGGCCGACCGCTCCATCCGCACGCGCGCGCGAATCACCAGGCGGGTGATCTCGCCGAGTTCGTCGCCTCGGCTCACATAGGTAGGAACCGAGAACGTCACCGTGTCACCATCGGGCCCTTCCACTGTGACGGTGATGGAGTCCCTTGCGGCGTCCGAGTCAAACGGAAGGTACTTCCAGCCCGGACAGCCGCCGACGTCGACCCGGCCTCGGCTGTCGTACGGAGAGGAATCGGCACGTACATCACGGCGATTCTTCATGCGGGACAGAATACCCAAAATCCCACGCACGTAACCACGCCCGCGTCCTCGCGTAGGCGGGGGTCAGAGACTCGCTGGCCAGCGTCTCGGTGTGTGATTCCGAGGCGGCCGCCACGACCGACGCTGGCTGCGTGGGTCCGCGCCTCGTTCTTCGGCGAAAGGCGACCGGGTACAGCTCAGCCGCGACACTAGAGCGGGGTAGCTACGAGACGACGGGCGGGCCTCCGGTGCGATCATCCACCACCGTAGCGCCACGGCGCGACGCGGTCGCGACCATGATGAGTGAGATCACAAGAGCCACAACGCCGGCGATCATCAGAATGTCCCCAATGATGTGCCAGTTGACGGTAATGCCTGCGAAGTGCCCCCGCAAGCTTACGCCGAAGCGCAGAATCGCACCGATCGCGATGAGAATTATCGATCCACCGATACCCATGGTTTTTGCTCCCTTTCTCGTAAGTATGAGTCGTGTACCCGGCTCCCGGCCGGCGCAAACAGTCCCAAGACGCGGCGCGGCCTTTTGCTAGGGCCGCAAAGATTGCGATTGAGTCGCGGCAGATTTGGGTACGACACGCCTGTGAACCCGTTCCACACCTGGCGGATCCGCACGCTCGACGCGGTCGTGGCGATATGGACGTGCCTTTGGATCGGCCTTGGCGTGCTCGTTGCGCACGACTTACGTGAACTTACCCAGCTCTCCGCGACCATCGCCACCACCGGCCGGGCAATGCAATCGATCGTCGATGCGATCGCACCGCTCAAGTCGCTTCCGATTGTGGGCTCGACGATCACACCGCTCGCCACGACTGCGGCTTCCGAGGCCGCATCCGTGCGGGCCAGCGGACGGGTGAGCGCGCAGAGCGTCCGCCAGCTCTCGGTACTGCTCGGAATCGCCGTGGCCGTCGCCCCCGCCCTGCCCCTGCTCGTGCTCTACATCCCGCTGCGTGTCTCGCAGGAACGCGAGGCACGTGCCTTCCGGCGCGCCCTCGCCGACGGCGCCTACGACCCCGTGTTCGAGGAGTTCCTCGCGCACAGGGCTGCACACAACCTGCCTTACCACAGGTTACGAGAGATCACGACCAACCCCTGGCGAGAGATCCAGGACGGCCACTTCCGCCGCCTTGCCGACGCTGAGCTGAAACGCGTCGGCGTGCGGCGGCCACCCACACCCGCACCTGCGCGTGACAGCACGCACGCGCACGAGCACTCCTAGCTCCATGGGAGACGGGTCACTCAAACCAGACGAACGGAGACGGTCAGCATGAGCGATGTCCAGGCATGGTCGGGTTCGGTGGGTCGCTCCCGTTTTCGGAGCACGGCGTTCGCGGCGCTGACACGGTTCGGATTTGTCGTCCGCGGTGTCATCTACGCCATCATTGGCGTGCTCGCCGGTCAGGTCGCCCTACACGCGCCCAGTAGTCCGAGCAATCAGCGCGGGGCGTTGGAGACGATCCAGAAGCAGCCGTTCGGGCATTGGCTGGTGATCGCGGTTGCGATCGGGCTGGGGGCATACGCCCTGTGGCAGTTTGTGCAGGCGGCGTTCGGGTATGGGCCCGAGGGAGGCGGAGACCCGTCGGTGATCGGACGGATCTCCGCAGCCGCGAGCGGGTGCGCGTATGCGGGCCTGTGTGCCCTGGCGGTGGCGATCGTCCTGGGCGCCTCGAGCCGGAGTTCGGGCAACCCGCACAAGTCGGCTGCGGGCGTCCTGGGATGGCCCGGCGGTCAGTGGCTCGTGGGTGCCGCCGGCGTCGTCCTTATAGGCGTGGCGCTGTTCCAGGGCTACAGGGGCGTGTCGAAGAAGTTTCTTGACCAGGACAAGACCGAGGAGATGCGCCCCGCCGTGAGACGCTGGTTCACCCGGCTCGGTGTCTTCGGCCATGTCGCTCGGATGGTCGCGTTCGGCCTTATTGGCCTGTTTGTCCTCAGGGCGGCGATCGACTACGCACCCTCCGACGCCGTGGGCCTCGACGGCGCGCTCAGCAGGGTTGCTCGACAGCCGTACGGGCCGTTTCTGCTCGTGGTCGTCGCTGCCGGGCTGTTCGCGTTCGGTATCTACTCGATCGCAGACTCCCGGTACAGGCGAATCTAGCTATCCGTCGACGAGGAGCCCCTGAACGGGGCCGAGCAGGCGCGCGGTGTTGCGTGAGACATGGTCGAGTCGCATCAGTCGGTGGGTGAGCGGCCTGCCGTGGCGGTGGTGGTCGAGTTGCGCCTCCGCGATCGGGCGCCACCGGTGATCGATGATGTCGGTGGGGTCGCCATCGATGTCTGCTGGTGTGCATTCGAGGTGCTCGGCCCACAGCGCGAGCCGGGTTCTGTGGGCGAGGCTCGGATCGTGGGTGACAACGTTCAGCTCGGTGTCGTTGAAGAGGGAGTGGTCGTTCAGGTTCGCAGACCCGATCGTCAACCAGCGATCATCCACGATCCCGATCTTGGCGTGCACGTAGATCGGATCGGCGGTGAGGCCGGCGCGGGCGAACAGGCAACAGGCAAGCACCCGGCCGTGTCCACGGTCGGCCGCGATCAGCTCTGCAAGCGCTCCACGCGTGTCATCGCCTCCCCCCTTGGGCTTCACCGGCAGTACGAGCACGATCCGGAATCGGTCGCTTGGCGGCCGGCGAAGCTTCTCTCGCAGCACTGCGACAATTTCGGGTGACCACAGGTACTGCGTCTCGAGGTAGATCAGGCTCTCGGCCGAGCGAAGCGCGCGCAGGTAGGACTCGAGCACGCCGAACGCTCCCCGCGGCAGCGCCGGATAGACGCCTTCCGGGCACGTTCCAACGAGCTGGGCGGCCACCGAGCCGGCGGGTTCGGAAGGCTGGGGCGACGCCAGTCGCTCGCCCGTAACCGCCTCCCAGCGCAGGTTGAAGTGTTCGGCCACGTCTGCCACCAACGGACCCCGGATCCGGGTCGTCGCGTCATGCCACCCCAACGCGGCGCGAGCGGGATGGCGCGACGAGTCGCGACGATCGCCCGCGAGCGAGGTCATGTCGATGCCGCCCACAAACGCGACGCGATCGTCGATCACGATCGACTTCTCGTGGTGGCAATGAAGGGGCCTCTCCCGGCTATCGAGAGCGCACTGCACAACCCCGGCCGCCCGAAACTCGTCACGGACACCCCGCACCAACCTCCGCGACGGCGTAAACACCGGCAACGGCGCGCCCGCCCACAGAAGCACACGAACCTCGACCCGCGCCGCCGCCCCAACCAGCAGATCACGCACCACCACCGGCGGATCGCCCGCCACCAACACGAACCCCGGCGAGATAAACCATCCAGTCAAATGCACATGGGACGACGCCGCGCGGATCTCCTCCACCATCCGCGCCAGCGCGAACTCACCGTCAACCAGCACCTCCAACTCGTTCCCATGCCGCGGCGGCGGAGCATCATCCGCCCACCCGCCCGCCGGCGCCCCCAGCACCACACTGCCAACCCGCTCCAGCCGCCGCGCATGATGCCGACGAACTCCCCAAGAGATACCCTCGCCCGCCACTCGATCGACCCTCGAAACCGCATCATCGACTCCCATACCCACCACCCTACGGCAAACCAAACCGCTAACTCGACCACCATTGGACTGCCGCAGCGATGACGACTCCGCCGGGAGCAGGTTCTAGGTCACGGGCAGGGTGACGGCCTCGCGCGTCGCCCTCTCTCCAGTCCGGAGGCGTTTGCCCGGCCAGCCACTGGCTTCCCCAAAAAGTGCGATCAGGGCCGGGGCGAGGAGGGAGCGCACGACGAAGGTTTCGAGCAGGAGTCCGACGACCATTGCGAAGGCGACCTCGCGGAAGGAGCGCACGGGGATGACGGCGATGACGGCGAAGCTGGCGGCGAGGGTGATGCCGGCGGTGCGGATGGTGCGGGCGGCGCTTGGGGAGGCGATCGCGATTGCTTCGCGGAGCGGCCGGAGGCGTGCTTCCTGCCAGATCCTGCCAACGACGAAGACGTTGTAGTCCGAGCCGAGTGAGATCAGCAGCACGGCCACGGCGAAGGGCACGTAATACGCGAGCTGGTGATAGCCGAGGAGCGTCTGGAACACCCAGGTTGTGATGCCGAGCGCCGCCGCGACGGCTCCGACGCTGGAGAGCAGCAGGAAGACGGGGGCGGTGATGCCTCCCAGAAAGATGATCAGAAGCAAGAGGTTGACGGCGAGGACGACCGCCGAGACGCGCAGGATGTCGCTATGAATGGTTGTGACGGTGTCGTCGGCGATGGCGGTGTCCCCGGCGAAACTGATCCGGGCCGATCTCAGGCCGGCGCCGGCCGCCAGGGAGGGCATCGCGGCTTGCAGACGCTGCAGGTCATGGATCCCGGACGCGGACAGGGGATCGTCTCGGAAGATCACGACGATCCGCGCGGCGTTGCCGCCCGGGGCAAGGAAGACGCCGAATCGAGCCGGAGTTGGTTGTTCGCGGGGGCCGAGAACACCGGCGACGCCCGGCCGGCGCTCGATCTCCGACTCCAGACGAGAGAGGCGGGTGTGGAAGAACCCCGCCGCTACACCGCGGCCTTGGACCAGGACGGTCGTGGGGTCGAGGATGCCGGGCGCGAACCCGCGCGACGCGTTCTGTGCGGCCCGCTGAGGCGCCGAACTTTTGGGCAGATCGCTGATCTGGCCGAACCCGAGCCGGAGATCGCGAAGCTGACTTGCTCCGACCGCGAGCAGGGCGATGCACGCGATCGCCGTCACCGCGGCCACCGGGCGACTGGTCATTCGGTACGCGATCCGATAGCGCCGCGAGGCGGTGGGCGCCGGCGTGTCGGCGCCAGCGTCGGTAGGCACCCGCGGCCAGTACGCGAAGCGGCCGAGGACCGCGAGCAGTGCGGGCAGCAGCGTCAGCGACACCACCAGCGCCACGGCAACCGTCAGTGCGAGTGCGGGGCCGAGGTTTCGGAAGAACGAAAGGCTGGAGACGAGCAGGCCAAGCAGGCCGCAGCTGAGGATCAGGCCGCTGGTGAGGATGATCGGCGAGAACTCAGCGGTCGTCGTGCGCACGGAGGCGTGAGCCGATCATCGCCCGCGACTCGCCGTCTGCGCACGCCCGAGAGGAAGAAGATCGAGTAGTCGGTGACGATCCCGAGCAGGAGCGCGACAATCACCGGGTCAAGCTCCTGAGGAACGTCGATACCGAACCTGCGGCTCAACTGGTTGAGTCCCACCAGCGTGATCGGGAAGGCAACGCCGATCGCCGCCATCGGCACCAGCGGCGCCACCAACGAGCGATAGCTGACCGCCACAATCACGATGATCAGCGCCGCCGTGAGCAACTCGATCACGTTCAGATCGTGGTCGATCAGGACTCCCTGCGCGACCTGGCCAGGCACCGCGCCCGTCAGGCCCGCTGGCCGCCCGGTCGCCCGTGCCAGCGCAGCAGCATACCGGTGGGCCGAGGCGATCTGGGCATTCACCGGCATGCTCTGCGGGTAGTACAGAAACGTCACCGCCGTCGTGCCCGACTCGCGCGACCCCGGCACCAACCGCAGCGTGTCGACCAGCGGAAGCGCAAACGCCGGCCTCGAACCCTCTTGCGTCGCCCGACGATCAACAGCAAGCGCTTGCGAGAACACCGCGGCATGCGCCCCCGCCGACAACCCACCCGGATCCCGCACCACCACCGCAAACTCCGACCCCGCCGGCACCTTAAAAATCCGAAGCGACGTCGCAAGCGCCCTCAACGCCGGAGCGTTCCCCGGAATCAACTGAACCACCGGCCCACTCGAAGATCCAAACGACGGCAGATGCACAACCGCCAATCCCGCCACCACCAACCACACCAACAGCAGCGGCACCCGCAACCACACCACCACCGTCCCATACAAACGGGGACCGCGACCAACCCGGAGGCGTCGCCGACGCGTCACCGACGATGATCCCGATTGTGATGGCAGCCCGGACACTGAGACCACCACTACCCCGCAGACGCATCTGCTAACCACCGCGGGAGTCGCCAGACATCGAGTACGGACGCTCCCGTCAGGGACGATGGGCCGGAGGTTCTCGCCGTCGTCGTTGCCTGGCTGTCGCGGCGTCCGCCGATCGCTCGATCGACGAACCGGTTGGGGTGGACGTGTTTGTCGGGCGTCGCCGGGTGGAATGAAGGTGTTGGTGAGTATGCACTCGGCGATGGGAGGATCCCGATGGGGTGGACAATTGCGGCGGCCGTGGCGGTTGCGGTCGTTGTGGTCGTGGTGAGCGGGGTTGTATGGGCGAGCGCGCGGCGGACGCGCGAGTTGCAGCGCCAGTTCGGACCTGAGTACGGGCGTACGGTCGCAACGGTGGGCGAGCAGCAGGAGGCCGAGGAGGAGCTGCGACGGAGGACGAAACGTCGCGAGCAGTTGACCATCCTCCCGCTGTCAGAGAGTGACCAACGAGCCTTCTCGCAGCGATGGGAGGCGACGCAAGCGAGATTCGTGGATACACCGGCAATCGCAGTCGAGGACGCCGATCGGTTGATCAGCGACGTGATGACCGTGCGCGGGTATCCCGTCGAGAACTTTGAACAGCAGGCAGCGGATGTGTCGGTCGACCATCCGGAGGTGGTGGCTGAATATCGGGCTGGCCATCGCCTCGCCGGGGCCAATGGGCCGCAACAGGCAAGCACGGAGGATCTCCGCCGAGCGATCGTTCACTATCGAGCGCTTTTCAAAGCCTTGGTGACCGACACCGACAAACAATCGGAGGCACGTCAATGACCGACCAGAGACACCTGACCACGAGCGATCTCGCCGCGGTCCCGTCACGCGATAGCCGCCCCGACTCGGGCGACTCGTCTTCCACTCCTCAGCTGGTCGGTGAAGCCGGCCCAGCCGCGGATGCCGGCGACGAACCCCGATCATCGCGGCCACAAGTCGACTCGTTCGAGTTGCTTGATAGAACTGATCGCGAGAGCTTTCATGACCGCTGGCGGAGGATCCAGATTGGTTTCGTTGACGACCCGCGAGAGTCCGTCGAACATGCAGATGCACTCGTCGCCGAGGCCATGAGGCGCCTGGCCGAGATCTTCGCCCAAGAGCGCCAGAGCCTCGAGGCGCAATGGGGAGAAGGCACCAGCGTGAGCACCGAAGATCTCCGGGTCGCGCTGCAACGCTACCGAGCCTTCTTCCAACGCCTACTCGTCGTCTAGCCCATCCAGCACGCGCCGCGATACCCCAGAGCCCGCGCAGGAAGACGGGCGAGGCGCCGCCTTGAGGTGCGCCTTGCGGGTGGCGGAGCCTGATCCTGGCGCGCGACGTCTTCATCGACAACACCGTCTTGCTGCGACGCCTTCGCCTGGGCGTCTTCCTCTCCAGCGCGGCCGTGCGAAATGGTGGGATCGAACCGGGCCTCTTTCGGGTGGCACCTTATCTGGGATGGTGGTTGTGCCGATAGACACTGGGTGTGGCTGCACCGACGGAGCGGTTTGAACTTGCCTGACTCGATCGTCGATGGCGTGCTGGTTCGGGTGGCGTTGGAGCTGGCCGAACCGACGACCGTCGAGGGCGTGTTGGACACCCTGGCGCGCGAGTTGACTGGGGCGGTTGCGCGTGCATCAGAGTGCACCATCTCGACGTGGGATCCGATCGGCGACCAGTTGGTGGTGGCGGCCGTCGGCTACGCCGATGAGTGGCCCGAGGAAGATGAGCATGGCAAGCGGTACGCGTTGGGTGACTACCCTGGCCTGCGAGACCTCCTCCACCGCCATGGCGGCTACGTGCAGTATCGCGCGTCGGACCCGAGTCTTCCGGAGCGGGTGCGTGCGCAGTTGGCCGAGTGGGGGTGGCAGACGTGGTTGTCGGTTCCGCTGATCGTGGGCGGCGACGCGGTCGGTGTCATCGAGGTGGTCGACTACCGGTCAAGCGAGGCCTGGTCGGCGGCGGACGTACGCTCGTGCCAGGCGTTGGCGAGCTTGGCTGCGGTGTCGGTGCGAAACGCCCAATTGGTGGCGGAACTGCGCGACCTCGCCGACAGAGACCCGCTAACTGGATTGCTCAACCACCGTGCCTTCTACCAAGCGCTCGAGCAGCAACACGCCCAGTCGTTGCGAACCGGTGAGCCGCTGGCCGTGCTTGTTGCAGACCTCGACGAGTTCAAAGCGCAGAACGACCATTACGGGCACTTGTACGGCGATGAAACCCTCCGCCGTGCTGCACAGGTCATCGTCGGCCTCACGCGTCCTGGCGACATCGCTGGCCGTATTGGAGGAGACGAGTTCGCCGTGGTGCTTCCAAACGCGGCCACGACCGACGTCGAAACGATCGCGCATCGCCTCGTCATCGGCCTGCAGGACTCGGCCGGCCTCTCCGCGTCGGTCGGCATCACCCTTAGCCCCACCCCCAACAGCAGCCAGTCACACTTGGACATCGTCGAGGGCGCCGACCACGCACTCCGCGTCGCCAAGCACACCGGTAAAGGCGGCGTCCGCATCGCAGACGCCGCCTAGCCACGAGGAACTGCCAACCTTACGGCTGGCTCGTGGACAAGGACAAGACGCCTCGCAGCCGGGCATCCTAAGATCCGGCGCAGCGAGCACGGTTCGTCCGCCCGCGAGAGCGGGGCATACCGTGCCAACGGAACGATCGACTGACGAGGTCGATGGCGAGCGTCGCCTCGGCCCGACCGATCATCGCGTCGATGGCGACGTCCAGCGCCGCCTCGTAGGCCGCGCCGGCGAGAAAGGGGTGTGGCAGGGCCAGCGGCCGAGCCGGAGCAGATCACCGTCTGCGTCTGCCGTCTTCACTGGGTCACGCTCCCGAAGGCCAGTGGCGAGCGGGAATATCCGATTTACAATCGACATACCGACACAGGCCGCGCCGGCCGGTGCGGGCTGTGACCGAAGGCACGAGGGAGCCGTATGCCAGGTGGGAAGCGTCCATGAGCGTCGGAGAAGGCGTGTCCAAGCAGGATGAGCGATGGCCGATCGCCGCACGCGCGATCGCCCACCTGAAGAACGGGCACGCGGGGGTGATGCTGCTGCGCGGTGCGATTCTCGTCGGCGCCACGGTCGCATCTTTGGTGATGGTCACGCCCGGTCCCGCGGCCGGTTCACCGCCGGGTCGCGTTGGCCACGATCCGCGCGGAACGAGCGGGGCCGGTCGGGCATCGCCGGCGCACAAGCCCCGGCCGGCCGCACCGCCAGTCCACCGCTTCGGCAAGATGTTCCCGAAGCTGCCGCCGTTCCGGTTCTCCGCGCAGGCGGCGGCTGATCTCGTGGCCACAATGGAGGACCGAACGCCGGACCCCGCCGGCGCAGACGAGGGCTCGGCGCAGGACAGCCCAGATCTACCAGCCGAATACACCTATCTCGGCCAATTCCTGGATCACAATCTCGATTTCGACACCACACCCCAGCCCACCGCGCCGGTCAACCCCGACACCGTGGTCAACCACGAGTCGTTCCGATGGGATCTCAACGATGTCTTCGGCGGCGGGCCGACCGTCGACCCGCAGCTGTACGCGGCGGATCACAAGCACCTGCTGATCCAGGGCACGGTCTTGGCCCCGAATCGCGACGGCCGGACGGTCGTGGAGAACGGGAACCCCAACGGTGTGCTCGACCTGGCGCGCGCGCCCGACGGGACCGCGATCATTGCCGACCCGCGCGACGACGAAAACCAGATCATCAGCCAGATCGACACGGCGTTCATCACCTTCTACAACCACTTCGTCAACAGGGGAGCGTCCTACGTTCGGGCGCGAAGGCTGACGGAGAACTACTACCAAGATATCGTCCTCACAGACGTTCTGCCGCATTACGTCGGCTGGGCCGAGATCCACAAGTACCTGCACTCACGCACCGTCAACGGTCACGCCGTCTACACCGTCCACACGCCCAACTTCCCGGTTGGAAACTTCGATCCGATCGAGTTCAGCGTCGGCGCGTACCGGTTCGGTCACGCCCTCGTGCGAGAGGAGTACCACATCAACGACATCCTCCCCGACGGCACCGACATCGACGACAACGTGGACATCTTCAACCTCGACACCTTCCAACTCGGCGACCTCACTGGCGGTGGCGAGCTGCCCGGCCCGGACCCATCCTCCACAGCATGCGGTGTCGATGACCCAGTCGCGATCGAGGCGACCTGCGGGCTTGACGACCCGGCCGGTCATCAGATCGAGTGGAAGTACTTCGTCCCCGCCCTGAACGCCGCCCAGGCCGCGGACGGCCTACCGATCGACATGGCATCCACCGGCTGTACCGGGGCGATCACTGGTCCTGGGTCGCCTGGCACGTATCGGTGCGGTGATACGGGCATCAACTTCGCCCGCAAAACCCAAACGACAATCTCGCCGGCGCTGTTCAACTTGCCGGCGTCAACGATCCCGGGCTGCGCCGACGCCGCCAGCCCGGTCTGCAACGGCTCGGGTGACCTCGTCTCCCGGGACTTCGCGCGCGGCGAGGAATACGGCTTGGCGTCGGGCCAGGACATCGCCAGAGCCATGGGCTGCCACGTCATTCCTGCGGCATCGATCAATCCAACAAGAGATAGCGTCTTCAACACCGGTACCCCATTGTTGTACTACGTGCTCGCTGAAGCCAAGCGAGAGAACCGGACACTTGGATGCGTCGGGGCCGGCATCGTGGCCCAGGTCTTCCTCCGCGTCCTGTGGGACACCCCCCACTCAATCCTGCACAACGGCTTCAGGCCCAGCCCCGCTCTGATCCACATCGATCCCGACAAGAAGCACTTCTCGTTCGGAGACCTGCTCGTGGACACCGGCATCGCGCCCCGACTGTCGTAGCAGCCGCCTCACCGATGACCGTGTGCCTCCTGTACGCCCACCCTCGTCAGCGCATGGTGGGTACGGGGCCGAGCGCAGTCGATCGTTGCATCTGCGCCGAACGAGGCGGAAAATCGAGACGCTCCTTCTGACCTCGCCGAAAGGGGAAGTGTCGTGACCGCTCCAGTCAATGCCCGCCGCCTTGCCGCGCTGGCAGGCGTCGCGTTCGTCATCCTCGACATCGCCGGAGGCGTCATCCACGGCAGTCCGCCGAGCCTGACCGCCTCTGCAGCGCAGATCACCCACTTCTATCGTGCCCACCACTCGGCAGTCATCGTCTCGCTACTCATGGCCGCGATCGCGTCTGTGCTTCTGATTGTCTGGGCGGCGGTCTTGGCAGGCGAGTTGCGCACGGCCGGCCGGCGGGCAGCCGCGGGAGCGCTGCTCGCGTCGATGGCTGCCCTGGCCGCGGTCTCCGTACTGTCCGGAGGGATCGAGATCGGTGTCGCCCAGACCGCCGTGCACTCAACCAACCCGAGCTTCGTGAGTGGTGCCTACAGTTGGGCTGCCAGTCTCAATTCGGCCCCGAGTCTGTTCGTCGCGCTCGCCGCGGCGGCGGTCGTCATCGATGGGCGAGGAGTCCTGCCGCGCTGGTTCATCTGGCTAACTGCGGTGGTCGGTGTGTTCAACTTGCTCGGTGGAGTTGCCGTGGGCGCGTCGGGATTCTTCGCCTCAAACGACGGCGGCGCGATTGTGTTCGCGGGTCTCGCACTCTCGGTGTGGGCGCTCGCAGCCGGTTGGGTTCTTTGGCGGCTCCCCCTGATGTCGCCAAGCTCGCCCTAGCCACGGGCGCCGGGCCACGCGGCATCGCCCAACGGGCCGAGACACAGCATTCCCTATGCTCAGGCAGAGATGAGCGGGACGAATCTCCACCGCGTTGTCGTCGTCGGCGGCGGCTTTGGCGGGCTCCAGGCCGCGTTAAAGCTGCGGCGGGCGCCGGTCGAGGTGACGCTTGTCGATCGGCGCAACTTTCACCTGTTCCAGCCGCTTACCTACCAGGTCGCGACCGGCGCGCTGGCGCCGGGCGAGGTCGCCTACCCGCTGCGGGCGATCTTCAAGCGGAGCCATAACGTCAGCGTGCTTCTGGCCGAGGTCTGCGATTTCGATCTCGATGCGCGGAGGGTGCATCTGCGGCCGGTCGGCGGAGTCTCGGCCCCGAACTCGATCGCCTACGACACGCTCATCGTGTCCGGCGGCTCACGCTACTCCTACTTTGGCCACGACGACTGGCGCGAGCACGCCTCGGAGGTCAAGTCGCTCGAGAGCGCCCTTCACGTGCGCACCCGTCTGCTGAGCGCCTTCGAGGCCGCCGAGCAGGAGACCGATCCCGCGCTGCGGGCAGCTCAACTCACCTTTGTGGTGGTGGGCGGGGGCCCAACCGGTGTGGAGATGGCGGGGCAGATCGCGGAGCTCGCCCGCGACACTCTGCGCCGAGACTTCCGCAGCATCGACCCGCGCGCGGGTCGCATCCTGCTCGTCGAGGCGTCGGATCGGGTGCTGACAACCTTTCCGCCGACGCTCTCCCGGAAGGCGGAGCGATCCCTGCAGCGGCTCGGTGTGACCGTACTCCTAGGACGCACGGTGGTCGGTGTCGACGCCGAGGGTGTCACCGTCGATGCCGGACACGATTCCTCCGAGCGGATCCCCGCCCGAACGGTGATCTGGGCCGCCGGAGTGACCGCCTCTGACCTCGCATCGCGGCTCGCGGCACTGGCGGGGAGCAAACCCGATCGGGCCGGGCGCGTGACCGTCGAACCGGATCTCACACTTCCGGGTCACCCCGAGGTCTTTGCGCTCGGTGACATGATCCGGGTGCGTGATGCCGGCGGTGCGCTTCTGACGCTTCCCGGGGTCGCCCCGGTCGCCATGCAGCAGGGGCGCTACGCCGCGAAGGCGATCAGCGCCCGGCTGGGCCACCGTGAACCGCCGCCTTTTCGGTATCGCGACAAGGGCAACCTGGCGACGATCGGGCGGGCCGCCGCCGTCGCGGACATCAAGGGCCTGCGGCTGAGCGGGCTGCTCGCGTGGATGACCTGGCTGGTCGTCCACCTCTGGTACCTCGTCGGCTTCCAGAATCGGATCCTCGTCCTCACCCGCTGGTTGTTCAGCTTCGTGACCCGAGGCCGGGGCTCGCGACTGATCACCGAGTCTGAGGACGACTAATGCCCGAGGAACATCCCGTGGACGCCGGAGAACCCGCTCGCGGCAATCGTCGTCTGCGTTCCGGGGACGGGCACGCTGTTGGTGAAGGCGATTGACTGCAGCGCCCCGCCGGACGTGGCGTAGTAGAGGCGGCCGGCGGCCAGGGTCACGCCGCTCGTGCTGCTCCAGTCGAGTCCGTCCCCGTTGCCGGACGCGATGAACTCCTGCGCGCCCACCAGCCCATCCTCGGGCTCGAACCAGCGCCAGTACAGGTAGGGGCTCCCCGCCTCGGTGTAGAAGATGCGGCGCACCGAGTAGAACATGCCGGTCACGTTGGCGGCGTTGAAGTATGTGGGCGAGAGGCCGTTCAGCTGCAGCGCCACGGGCGGGCCGAGGGTGGTGCCGTTGAAGCTGCGCTCGTACACGTTGCCGTCGCTCCAGGCGGTGTACAGCTCGCCGCCCAGCAGGAAGCCGCCGCGGGCCTGCGACCAGTCGACCCCTGGCGTGGAGACGACGCTCGCCGAGCCGAGGGTCGTGCCGTTGAACGACTGGCCGGTGAGCGTCGACGAGCCGATCGCATACAGCGTTCCCGGCAGGCCCTGGGCGGTGTAGCTCGGCGGTGTCTCGCCTCCGTTCAGGGGCATGAACGCGATCCGGTCGCGGTAGACCCCGTCGATGTAGGCGGTGTTGCTGCCGACATACAGGCCCTCCGCGGTGGGCAGCAGCGCCCATGCGCCGGTGCCGCGCGGATCGCGGCCGGGGTTCCAGCCGTACGGCAGTCCGTTCGTGGGATCGAGGGCGGCAATGCCGAACCGCTGCACCGCGCCGGCCGCGGCCGCGTTGCTGCCGTACGGATTGTTCAGCCAGCGCTGGTGCCCGCCCACGTACACCGCCGCACCGGTGACGGACACGCTGGTGAGGCTGTCGCCGCCCGTGTAGTCGATCCATGTCGGCGCCAGGTTGCTCCCGGTCGCGCTCGTCTCCCAGCGCTGCGCGCTGTCGCAGAACGTGCCGGCGAACGGCCCACCCGTGTCCGCGACGACGAAGTACTTCCCATTCGGCGCGAAGTCGACGCCGCGAAGGTACGTGTCAAACGTGGTCGAGCAGGTGCCCTTGAAGTCGTTCGTCTCCCAGTTGGCCACCTTGATGGGCGTGGTGGTCAGGTTGAGCATCGCGATCTGGTTGCGGTCGAGGCCGTTGGCCAGGGTGAACGTGCCGGTCACGACCATCCTGGTGTGGTCGGGCGAGACCGCCATGTGCGCGACCCGGAGGGTGCCGCGACGTTTGGCCGAGAAGCTCACCTTGACGTTGGGGTCCACCGCGCCGGTGGTGGTGTTGACCGCGCCGAAACGGCCGCGGGCAACGCCGTCGATCTTCGTCTCCGACCCGCCGATGTAGAGCTCGCCGCCGACCACCACGAGCGACTCGACCCACGTCGCCTGGACGGTCGCCGAGAACCCGGCGGTCGGCTTGCCCGTCGCGATGTTGAGCTTGGCCAGGCGCTTGATGGGGTGGCCGGCGATGCTCGAGAACGTCCCTCCCGCGAAAACCGCGGTGCCCGAGGGAGCGGTCGCGAGGCTGTAGACCGTGTTGTTCGGGTTGGGCTGGAAATGCGTGTCCACGAGCCCGGTGCTGGGGTTGAACGCGAACAGATTCGAGACGTTGTAGGTGGTGCCGCCACGGTTCGCCACCTGCGTGAACGACCCGCCCACGACGATCTCGGTGCCGACCTTGGCGACCGCAAACACGGTTCCGTTCAGGACGTTGGGCGTGTTGGTGCCCGGGATGGGACTGACGATCTGCGTCTGCTTGAGCGCCGCGCCCGCCTCGGACACGGCTCCCGTGATCACCAGCACCAACCCCAGCACAATGCCAAGCCCAAGCGTCCGTCTCATTCTCATCCCCTACTCCAGGCGTCCATTCTGGAACTCTTCGGCGACCCGAGCAAATCGCCCGCGTGCCCACAATGACCATACGACCGGTCCGGCTCCGTGCCTAGACGCCACGATGCACGATCAGCTCTGAAGTGCGCTTCGGGCCGCGTCGTCGAACGGCGTGAGTTCGAACGGGAGCAGCGTTCGCAGCCGCACCTCGCGCGCAACGGTAGGGCTGCGAAGGCCCTCGACCAGCGGACGCGCGACCGCCGCGTTGACCGGTGTGACGAGTTCGAGCCAAAGCGCCGACAGCGCCGGCGTGAGCACGGGTACCTCGACGATGCGGGGGTGTCGGCCGAGCAGGGCCGCGATTCGTTCGATCATCTGCCTGTAGGTCATCACCTCCGGCCCGCCGACGTCGAACGTCTCGCCGATCGCGGCATCGTTGCCGCACACCCCCGCCAGGTAGCGAGCGATGTCCTGGAGTGCAATTGGCTGGGTCGGAGTCGAGACCCAGCTCGGCGTAATCATCACCGGCAGCTTCTTCACGAGGCCGAGGATCGTCTCGAACGCGGCACTGCCCTTGCCGACGACCATCGCCGCACGCAGTGTCGTCACGGGCACCCCGTCCGCCGCGAGGTGCTCACCCGTCTCGCGGCGGCTCCGCAGGTGAGGGGAAGCATCGGGTTCGTCTCCGCCAAGTCCCCCCAGATACACGATCTGCTTCACCCCCGCCCGAGCCGCCTCTCGCGAGACGTTCCGCGCCGCCTGCCGGTCCTGGTCTTCGAAGTCGCGCGCACCAAGAGAATGGACGAGGTAGTAGCCGACATCCGCGTCCTCGAGCGCCTCGGCCACTCCGACACCGGAGGTGGTGTCGGCCACGACCCAACGGATGCCCGAAACGGCGTCGCGAGGCCGGCGCGAGACGGCGACGACCGCGTGATCGTCGGCCAGCAGCGGCAGGAGCGCCCGGCCGATCACCCCTGTCGCTCCGAACACCGTCACCCTCACGCTGTGCCTTCCCGAACGAGCAGCTCGAAGTATCGCCGGCTCACCCAAACATGGAACGGGCTCTGTCCCTTCGTGTACAGCGCGCCCGTCCACCTCGGTGCGCGGGAGCGCGTGGCCAGCCGCGGCCGGTACGCCTCCACAGTGACGCTGAGCTCGTGTCCGTCACCGATGCGGCGTTGGGCAAGCGTGACCGACCCGCCGGCCCGCACGGCGAGGAAACCGCCCTCGATCGCGTAGCCGCACGAGACGAGGTCGTCGGCGTGCCGCAACTCGGGAGGGCCGAACCGGAGCAGCGTTGGGCCACCCAGCAGACGCAGTCGGCCGCCCCGGTCACTCCAGCCCGCGCGGACTCCGCCCCGGGTGAGACCGCGCACGGCCCGCCAGTATGTCGATCCAAGCCTGCGAGCGCCTCCTTCGGATGCCGGGACGGCTGGCTCCGACACGAGCACCCGCTGGCGTGACTCGAATCCACCGGACTCGAGCATCCGCTCGGTCGCTTCCCAGCCGCGAAGATCGCTCACCGCCAGACAAGATACTGCTCAATCAGGTCTCGGTCGCATCGGGGGTGACCGGCAGCACCTACGCCGTGGACGACCAGACGCGTGTGTACCGGTATCGCGCGGCGGCAACGCCCCAGGCACCGCCGGCACGCTCGCCGTCGGCCCCGCGTCCGGAACGACCTACAGGAACTGCACCAAGCACAGCTGAGCTCAGTGAGCCGGCTCGGTCTCGCCCTCGGTCAGTGCGTACTCCGGGGCATCCCCGCGCGGAATGAAGCCGAGCGAGAGCGCAAAGCCGATGCCAGAGATCAGCGCACCGACCAGGAACGCGACCGAGAAGCCGTGCACGGAGGACTGCAGGCCCAGCAGGGCGGCGTTCGCCGAGCCGATGTGATCCTTGGCGTAGTCGGCGGCCTCGGTGAACGCGACGGTCGAGAGGATCGCGGTGCCGAGCGCTCCGCCGATCTGCTGCGAGGTGTTCAGAATGCCCGAGGCGATACCGGCCTCGTCGGGCTCGACCCCGACGAGGGCGGCGATGGACACGGGCACGAACGAGAAGCCGAGCCCGATGCCGGTCAGGATGAATCCCGGCGTGAGGTCGACGAGGTAGGAGCCTCCGACCGAGATCCGGCTGAAGTACAGGAGGCCGATGGCCGTGAGCGCCATCCCGGTCGCAAGCACGGTGCGCACGCCGATCCTGGTGACGATCGCCTGGGAGGCGCCCGCGGAGACCACGATCACGCTCGAGACGAGGAGGTAGCCGATCCCGGTCTTGAGCGGCGAGTACCCGAGCACCTGCTGCATGTAGAGCGTCAGCAGGAAGAACATCGAGAAGATCGACGCACCCAGCATGAGGGCGACGCCGTTTGCGGCCGAAAGCGAGCGGTTCCGGAAGATGTGCAGCGGCATGAGCGGAGCCGCCACCCGCCGTTCGGTTGCCAGGAAGCCCGCCAGGAGCAGAAACGCCGCCACGAACAGCGCGATCGTGCGCGGGGCCGACCACGAGTGGTCGACGGTCTGCACCAGCGCGTAGACGAGCAGCGACATGCCGGCGGTCGCCGTGATCGCGCCCACCAGGTCGAACGAGCGGGTCCCGCCCTCGACGCGGCTCTCACGCAGGTACCTGGGGCCGGCGGCGATCACCGCGAGTCCCACGGGCACATTGATGAAGAAGATCCACGACCAGCTCAGCTCCTGGGTGAGGACGCCGCCGAGAAGCACGCCGGCCGCGCCACCCGTACCGGCGATTGCGCCCCAGATTCCGAGGGCCTTGTTCCGCTCCGGGCCCTCCTCGAACGTGGTCACGAGGATCGAGAGCGCCGCCGGCGAGACCATCGCTGCGCCAATGCCCTGGATCGACCGCGCTGCGATCAGAGTGGCCTCGGAATTGGCGAAGCCACAGGCGAAGGACGCCAGCGAGAACAGCAGGAGGCCGGCGATGAAGATGCGCCTCCGGCCGAGCAGGTCAGCCGTCCGGCCACCGAGCAGCAGGAGCCCGCCGAACGTGAGAGTGTACGCGTTGATCACCCATGAAAGGTTGGTCTCGCTGAAGTCCAGAGCGGTCTTGATCGACGGCAGCGCGACATTGACGATCGCGATGTCCAGCACCACCATGAACTGGACGATGCACAGCAAAAACAGCGCCATGCCCTTGTGCTCGTTGGTGCTCGGCATCTCGAATTCCCCTCGCCGCGATTTTCAATACGATACTGTGGTGTATCATTACTCCTGATGGATGTCAAACCGAAACCGCGGCCGCGGGGCAGACCCCGGAATCCTGACGCCGACGAGCTGATCGTGGCCGCCACGCTGCGCCTGCTGGCCGAGCACGGCTACGACCGCTGCTCGATCGAGGCGGTGGCCGACGAGGCGGGTGTCACCCGCGCCACCGTCTATCGCCGCTACCCCACCAAGGCCGACCTCGTGACGCTGGCGGTGTGTGGGATGGAACAGCTGCCCGACCCGTCGGAGATGCCCGACACGCGGGCGTGCCTGACGTGGCTCGTCAATCAGTTTCGCGATGGGATCGGCCGCGCCGACGGTGTGTCGATCGTCTCGTCGCTGTACGTCCAGCGGGGTGAGCACCCGGAGATGCTCGCCCGGTTCCGCGACCAGGTGATGCGGCCCGGCCGCGAGAAGTTCCTGGCGACGCTGCGGGCCGGCGTCGAGCGCGGGCAGGTGCGGCCCACGGCCGACCTCGAGCTGGCCGTCGACCAGCTGATCGGCGCATACCTGACGCGCACCTTCGCCGGGGCCGAGTTCGACGCGGATTGGGCGGACCGGCTCGTCGACCAGGTGTGGCCGGGCCTGCAGGCATGACGCGAGGTAGCGTCAGCCGGTACGCCGGCGTAGCGTAACTGCTCCGAGCGCGAGCGACGCCATTGTCGCGCCAACGACGACAACCACGTCGAGCGCAAACCGCGAGTTCAGGCCGGCGGGGACAGTGGCGCGCGCCAGCGCGTCGTAGGCGTAGGTCAGCGGAAGCGCCCACGACACCCAGTAGAGAAGCGCCGCCATCTCGCGGCGCTCGATGAAGAGACCGCACAGGAGCAGCTGCGGGAAGATGAACGCGGGCATGAACTGCACGGCCTGGAACTCGGTGCGGGCAAACGCGCTCACGAACAGGCCGAGCGCCATCCCCAGAAGCGCGTTTCCGATCGCCAGCAGCCCGACGAGCCAGGCGCCGTGGGCGGCGCTCAGGCCGAGCGCCACGAACCCGACGACACACACGATGGTCGCCTGCAGCGCCGCCAGCAGCCCGAATGCAATGGCGTATCCGGCCAGCAGGTCGAGCTTTGCCATCGGCAGTGTCATCAGCCGCTCGAGTGTGCCGGTGGTACGTTCGCGCAGCATCGCGATCGACGTGATCAGAAACATGATGATGAACGGGAAGAGGCCGCACATCGGAGCACCGATCGACTGAAACGTCTCTGGCTCTCCCTCGAACACGTACTTCAGCAGCGTCAGAAGCACCACCGGCACCACCAGCAGGAGCGCGATCGTGCGCGGGTCGCGGCGAATCTGCCACAGCACGCGCCGCGCGATTGCGAATGTCACACGCGGGCTCACGCGGACTCCCGTTCGATCACGGCCAGGAACGCGCGGCTCAGGTCTTGCTCGCCGGTCTCGGTGCGCAGTCGCTGCGGCGTGGTCTCGCGCAGCAGCGCGCCGTCGCGCATCAGGAGCAACGCCTCGCACTCGGCCGCCTCGTCCATCACGTGGCTCGAGATCAGAAGGGTGGTGCCGTCGTTCGCCAGGCGCTGAAAGGTCTGCCACAGCTCCCCTCGCAGGACCGGGTCGAGACCGACGGTCGGCTCGTCCAGCACCAGCACGTCGGGCTCGGCGAGAAGCGCGGTTGCAAGCGACACCCGCGAGCGCTGTCCCCCGGAGAGCGAGTCCGTCACCCGGCGCTCGAACCCCTCGAGGCCGACCGTCTCGATCACCGCGCCGATCCGCGTGCGGTCGGCGCCCACGACCGCAGCGAAGAAGCGCAGGTTCTCCTCGACGCTGAGGTCGCCGTACACCGAGGGCGCCTGGGTGACATACCCGACCCGGCGACGGAGAGCGGGCGAGCCGGCCGGCTCGCCCAGCACCGTGACCGACCCTGAGGCGACGATCTGCACGCCGACGATCGATCGCATCAGGGTGGATTTGCCGCATCCGCTGGGGCCGAGGAGACCCGTGACCGATCCGGCCGCGATCTCCAGCGTGACCGCCGTCAGCACCGGCCGGCCGCCGCGGACGACCGTGAGGTCGGAGATGGCGATCGCCGGGGGCGGGTGGTTCTCGTTCACCGCTCCATCCTATGGCGACGGTCACTCCCCGCCCGGGTGATTGCCACCCGGCCGCCTCGTTGCAATCGTGAGAACTGTCAGCGCATCGCCGGGGGGTCCGGCACCGCGCCCAAACATTCCAGGGAGGCCGTCAGGTGGCGCCTATCCCCGTCGAGTACCCAGAGCGACCCGTTGCGTCCGCCGTTCGCGGACAGGCGCTGCCGCTCGTATGCGTGTTCATGTTCACGATTTTGATCTTCGCCGGCCTCGTCATCGACCTGGGCAACGCCTACCGCGTGCAGCAGGCGCTGCAGGCCTCCGCCGACGCCTCCGCTGCGGCCGGAGCCGGTCAGCTGACGCTGACGTATCCGCCGGTCGCGGCCACGGCCACCACCGAGGCGCAGCGGTACGGGTCGCAGTCCGGCGGCCAGAACCCGATCACGGGTGTGCCAACGGCGAACGTCACCCAGAACGTCAGCGTCACGTGCGCCCCTCAGGCCGGCTACAACTGCACCACGGGGTATCCCAACACCGTCACGGTGAACGAGACGGCCAGCGTGCCCACGTACCTGCTGAAGCTGCTCGGCTTCAACACGATCACGCTGAACGCCCATGCCCAGGCCTGCTCGCCGTGCGGCGGCGTGCCACTGGATGTGATGATCGTCCTCGACCGCACGGGATCGATGTCCGATAACAACAAGCTCACGCAGGCGAAGGCTGGGATCACCGCGTTCATGAATACGATGGATCCCACCCTCGACGACGTCGGCCTGGCCGTTCTGCCGCCGGCACCGAGCGTCAGCCAGGCATGCACCGACGTCACCTCGTACTTCAACACGTTCAACGCGCAGGGTCAGTACAACGGCAGCGGAGGTACCTACAGCCTCACCAACGCCGCATACACACTTGTGCCCCTTTCGAATACCTATGCCTCGAGCATCGGCAACCTGATCAGCAGCTCGCCGCTCATGTCGACGGTCAATTGCGTCCAGGCCGGCGGCGGGACGGCCTACGCCGAGGCCATCGACGCCGCCTACGCCGAGCTGCAGAAGGATGGCCGCCCCGGAACGCAGAAGGTGATCGTCATCCTGTCCGACGGCGCGGCCAACGACGCCCCGACCTTCCTGGCGAGCACGTCGCCCTATCGCACCAATCCATGCGGGCAGGGTGTCACCAGCGCGGGCATCGCCAAGGCGGCCAAGGTGCTCGTCTACTCGATCGCCTACACCGCCGACGGCGACAACTGCTACGCCGCGGTCGGTGCGAGCATCGCCGGCAAGACCGTCAAGACCTACGACGGCACCCTCGAATCACCGTCGATCGGAGCCCAGCAGGCGCTGCAGAACATGGCCAGCACGGGCAGCGGCACGTATTTCTACGACCTGCCCAATCCGACGTCGCTCACGGGCATCTTCCAGCAGATCGCAGCCGACATCACCGGCGGCTCGGCCCGCATCGTCCAGTGATGGAACCGCACACCCAACCCGTCAGTACGTGGCACGCCCGCCGGAGATGTCGAAGGTCGCTCCAGTCGAGAACGACAGTCGTTCACTGGCGAGAAACGCCACGAGCTCTGCCACCTCGTCCACGTGACCCATCCGACCAAGGGGGATACGCTCGAGCATATAGTCGATGTGCTCCTGGGAGATCTGCCCCAAGAGCGGTGTACGGATCACGGCCGGGGCGATGCAGTTGACGAGCACGCCGGTTCCGGCCACGTCCTTGCCGATCGCCTTGGTCATCGCGATCACCGCCGCCTTGCTGGCGGAGTAGGCGGTGGCCATGGGGTTTCCCTCCTTGCCCGCGATCGAGGCGATGTTCACGATCCGGCCGTAGCCGCGCTCGGTCATCCCGCCCAGCACCGCGCGATTCGCGTAGAAGACGCCGTCGCAGTTGACCGCAAAGACGCGCCGCCACTCCGCGTCGGACACCTCGACGGTGTGCAGCGAATCGCCGCCGATCCCGGCCGAGCACACGAGCACGTCGATCGGCCCGAGCGCGGCTGAGGCCGCGGCCATCGCGGCGTCGACGTCGGCGGATGCGGTGACGTCTGCGCCCAGGCCCAGGGCCGCGTCGCCAATCCCGCGCGCACAGGCCTCGGCGGCCGCCGCGTCCAGGTCGATCAGCGCGACCTTCGCGCCCAGCCCCGCCAGGTGCGTGGCGCTCGCCAGGCCGATGCCACTCGCGCCGCCCGTAACGGCGGCGACCCGGCCGGCGAAGGGTTGAGACGTCGAATCAGGCATGGGCGGTCATCCTTTCCGGAAGTGCTCCGCGGAACCGGAGCGAGTTTGCATTGGTGACGCCTCACGAGGAGGTGCGGAGACCGCGCCGGCGCCGGCATAGGTAGCATGATCGCCCTCGCGGGCTTCGATTTGCAGTAGCCGGTTCCACTTCGCGAGGCGTTCTGACCTGGTCAGCGAACCAACCTTGATTTGTCCGGCGCTCCAGGCGACCGCGAGGTCGGCAACCCAGGAGTCTTCGGTATCACCGGAGCGAGCCGAGACGACGACGCCGTACCCCTGCGCCTGAGCGGATCGCGCGACGTCTTCAGCTCGCGAAAGCGACCCGGCCTGGTTGGGCTTGACCAGCACCGCGTTCGCGATGCCCCGCTCGCACCCGGCTCGGAGCCGTTCGAGGTTCGTGGCAAACAGGTCATCACCGACCAGCTGGACGCCTGCCAGGACCCCAGTGGCCGCTTCCCAGCCGGCCCAGTCCCGGTCGCCCAGAGGATCTTCGATCGAAAGGATTGGAAACTCTACTCGCCACCGGTTGATCTCGTCGATCAGTCCGGCGCTGGTGAGTTGGCGATCCTCGAGGCCCAGGCGGTATCCGCCGCCCGACTCCAACTGATTGGCCGCAACATCGATGGCGATGGCGACGTCGACCCCCGGGTCGAACCCCGCCGCCTCGATCGCGTCGGTAACCAGTTCAAGCGCTCGGCGGTTGCTTCCGAGCCTCAATCCGAGCCCCCCTTCGTCGGCAACGAGATCCGTGCGCAAACCCGAGCGGGTTGCGAGTCTGACCGCGGCGGCCCGCACTCGCGAGACGTGTTCGATCGCGTCGGAGAACCGGCGGGCCGCGAGCGGAATCACAAGCACGTCCTGCAGGTCGAGCGCACCGGCGGCATGGGCTCCGCCCGAGAGGATGTTGACCATCGGCAGTGGCAAGAGCGGCGGCGTGCCTTTCGGCGCGATCTGATACAGCTCGAGTCCGCGACTGCGGGCGTTCGCGAGTGCCCATGCAACCGAAAGCGCCAGAACCGCATTGGCGCCGACGTGTGACAGATTCGGGCTCCCGTCGGCCTCGACCAACGCGGCGTCGAGCTCGTGCTGATTCTCGAACCGACGACCGGCGATTGCAGGCAGAAGGATGTTGTTTAAATTCTCGACCGCGCGTTGCACTCCGAGCCCTCCGAACCTCTCGCCGCCATCGCGGAGCTCGGTCGCCTCGTACCGTCCGGTGGAAGCGCCGGACGGCACGGTGGCTGCGCCGGTCGCACCTGACTCGAGTCGCAGCTCACAGCCGACGGTCGGCCTGCCGCGAGAATCCAGCGCTTCCCATGCGAGACCGCCAGCGACGACCGGCGCGCTCACGGGGCTCCTGCCATCCTTGCACGTTCGCACAGTTGCCCGACGGACCCGCATGGGTCGAGCAGCAACCGCCGTCCCAGCTCGCGAGCGACGTCCCGCTCGACGGGCGTGAGGTACTCGGCCGGAGATTTCCCGTCCACGCGGGCGAGCATCAGGCATCCGACTTCCGCGGAGATCTCGTCGACGGGCTCGAGAAGCCGCGCGTCGACCGCCTCCCGGTAGGCCATGAGGAACTGCTCGACGCAGCAATGGTATTGGGCCACGAGACCAGGATTGTGGATGGCCTTCAGCAGCAGATGGTTGACCATGAACGCGGTGTCGAACAACGGACTCCCGATGTGTGCGACCTCCAGATCGATAATCCAGCGTCCCGTCGGCCCCACCAGGACGTTCTTGGGCGCAAAGTCACCGTGGACGAGGCACCGCCGATCCTGGTTGAGCCGGTCGATGCGCGTCTCGATCGCGGCGGCCACCTCTGGCCGACGGGCCGCCGTGGTTCGGTAGTACGGGTCGATTCGGAGCTGGGTGAAGACGTCTCGATCCGCGAACGCACGTCGCACCGCTTCGTCATCGAGAGAGCACGAGTGGAGGCGCCCCAGAGCCTTGCCGAGAAAGCGGGCGGTGGCGGACTCCACGACTCCGTCCATCAGATCCTGCTTCCAACTCCTCCAGTCGCGCGGGGCACACTCGATGGTAATGACGTTTGCTTCGCGATCCACGTCGAGCACCAACGGCACCGTGCCGGGCAGGATCCGGGCCATGATCCGAAGCGCGGCCGCCTCGTTCACCACCCGTCCGACGGGCGCCATCCACTCGTCGGCAACCTGTAGCCGGGGGCGCGCCTGCTTGGCCACCAGCCGGCGCCCGCTGGCGGATTCGACCCTCAGGACCACACACGAGACTCCTCCGCCGAGCTCCTCGACCGTGGCCGCATCGGAGGCGTGGAGCTGCCCCCTCGCGACGAGGTATCGAACCACGGATTGTGGGGCGAGCAGCATCACGGGCCGCCTCGCGGGTGACGGGTTCGACCGGCGAAAGGGGCCATCACAGCGGTGCTTGACAACCCGATGCCGAGAGCCTAGAGTCGCCTATAAGTTTCAATGAGAGTGGAGTCTACACCCTGTCGTTCCTCGTCCCGAGGTGGTGTGGCCGGTGCGTGTCGAGCACGTTGATCTGACGTTTTTGAACCTCCCGCTCGTGCGTCCAGAGGTGTGGACATGGGGCAGCCGGTCGTCCTACACAGTTGGGTTGGTCGAGGTGCAGACCGACGTCGGGGTCGTCGGTTTGGGAGAGGTCAACGTCTGTATGGGCCCCAACCCGGCGGTGATCGCAGCCATGTGCGACCAGTTGTCGGAAAGCCTGATCGGTGAGTCAGCGCTGGCACCCCAGAGGTTCCTCAGTCGTGTGCTCGGGCTCGGCTGGTATCCGTTCCATCGCACCTGCGCGCTCGTGCTGGGCGGAATCGAGATGGCGCTCTGGGACGCGATGGGCAAGCACCTCGGGCAGCCGATCTCAACGCTCTTCGGTGGTTCGCTACGCGAGAGCTTCAACTCGATGTACTACGTGCAGTCGCAGGAGAACCTCGCCGACATGGTCGGCCAGGCTTGCGAGGCGGTTGGGCGCGGGTTCGACACCATCTACTTCAAGGTGGGCATCGGCGAGCAGCGCGACGTCGAGCTGGTGGCATTGATGCGCGAGGGCCTGGGAGCTGGGCCAAAGATCCGGGTCGACTCGAACGAGGCCTGGAGTCCGGGTACGGCGGTGCGGATCCTCCGCCAGATGGCGCCCTACACGATCGAATACATCGAGCAGCCCGTGTCGATGTTCGACATCGACGGTATGGCGCACGTGCGAGCCGCGAGCGGCGTTGCGGTCGCCGCCAACCAGACCTCATGGGGGCCGCAGTCAATCATGGAAGTGATCCGTCGCAACGCGGCCGACGTGATCATGACCGACCCCCATCAGGAAGGCGGCCTGATCCCGTTCAAAAAGGCGCTAACGGTATGTGAGATGGCCGGAGTGCCGTTCGTCGTCCACGCCTTCAATGCGACGACCATGTCGTTGCTCGCAGACGTGCAGGTGATGAGCACCTCGACCGCACCGATCCTGGCCCAGCAGGGCCATCCCGACTTCCTGGCCGACGACTACGTCACTGAACCGCTCGACTACGCCGGCGGCCAGATCCCCGTGCCGCAGCGGCCGGGGATCGGCGTTGAAATCGACCGCGACAAGCTTGCCCGATACCACGCCCAGTTCCTGGAGGAAGGAATGGCGTCGATCTACCCGCTCTCAACCGAGGCACCGGCGATCTATGTCCCTGCGTACTAGCGCCCTGCCGGTCGCGCGTCTAGAACGATGGGGGGCACACGATGAAGAGCGCGATCGCAGGCGTGCTGCTGACGACCTCACAGCGGTGTGGCAGACGGGCGTCGAACGTGATCAGATCCCCGGCCTCCAAGTCGTACACCTCATCGCCCACCTGAAGGCGGACGCTGCCGGCGAGGATGTAGTTGGCCTCCTCCCCGGCATGGGCGCGTGCCTCGCGAGTGTTCGACCCGCCGGGCGGGAGCGCCCAGCGGCCGACCTCGAACGCACCATCGAACGAGGGCGACAGCAACTGGAACTCGAGGAACTCGGGAAGCCCGAGATCAATGGCCTCTCCGGAGCGCACAACGCGTGCGGCGGCCCGGCCGGCAAGCAGCTGGAACGGAGCCGTCCCGAGCACCTCGGCGATGTTTCGGAGGGAGTCCAACGAGGGCGCAGCAAGGCCGCGTTCGACCTGGCTGAGCAGGCTGACCGAAATCGCCGCCTGGCCCGCGACGTCAGAGAGCGTACGACCCTGCTGGTGGCGGAGTTTCCTGATCGCCGAACCAAGGTTTCGACGCTCCGCGGCGCGGGCCCAATCGCGGCCATCGCCCTGCGGGACGCTTCTTCCCTCGGCGATGTCTGCCATGACCCCATCTTAGACGAGCAACCCTCGCCTACAAGCCACCACGAGGAGGATTCGCGATGAGTTCTGAAGCTGAAACCGGCGGTCCCGGCGTTTCAACGCCCCTCCCGGTGTTCACCCGGAAAGCAACCGGGCTTGTGCGCGAGGTTACCGCCCTCGACATGGTGCTCTACAACGCCGCGTCGACCTCCCCGATCGGCCTCGTACTCGTGTTCGGCCTGTTCGCTCTGGTGCTGTTCCCGCGGTCCAACTTCTATCTCGCAATGCTGATCGCCGTCGCCCTCGGAACGGCGGTGTGGACGACGTTCGCTCTGATCAGTGCCGCGATTCCGCGGATCGGTGGTGACTACACATTCAACTCCCGGATATTGCATCCGTGGGTCGGCATGGCGGGCTCGCTCTGCGTCCTGATCTCATCGGCTCTGTGGACGGGAATCTTCTGTTATTTCTTTGTCGCCCAGGGGCTCTCGCCGATCTTCACGGTCATCGGTGCCACTTCCCACTCGCAACGGATCACCAACTGGGGTACGTACTTCTCGGCCGAGCACCAAACCGTCTGCTTCATCGGCGGCGTGATTGCGTTGGCCCTAATGGCACTTCTCTCCTCACTCGGCACGCACGTCGTCATCCGGACGATGTCAATACTGCTCCTGGTCGCCGTCGCCGGCTTTGCGATCGACATCCTCATCCTGCTCTTCACAAGCCACACCAGCTTCATCCACACCGTCAACTCGGTCGCCGGTCACAACGCGTACCAGAAGACCGTTGCGGCCGGAAAGAGCCAGGGCATCTACCCATCTCAAGGCGGATACTCGTCCTCGAACACCCTGGGCGCGATCTACTACGCCTTCACGGTCACCATCTTCTGCTTCTGGGGTACGTACATGGCCTCGGAGTTCAAGGGCGCCGGTCGGCGCAAGCGCCAGCTGTCTGTGATGTTGGGAGCGGGTATCGGTCAAGGCTTGCTGGCACTGATCGCGATTGTCGTGTTCCTGCACACGGTCGGCTACGACTTTTTCGCATCCGCACTCAACGGGAACTACACGGGCACGGGTGGGGGAACCATCGGCCAGGTCGGCTACGGGTACTTCTCGGCGCTGGTTTCGGGAAACACCTTCTTCGTCACGATCCTCGGTCTGACGTTTCTCGGCTGGTGGCTGCCGTCGAGCTATTGCAACTCCTCGGTCGTCCAGCGGTACTTCGTCTCGTGGGCGCTCGATGGCCTGCTCCCGTCCAGGCTCGCCAACGTGGATGAGCGCCGGCACACGCCGATCGTCGCGATCGTCGTCACCTTTGTCCTGTCGGTCGTCGGTGTCGCCTGGACCGCATACAGCAGCACCTTCTTCCAGGTTTTCGCCTTCGGCACGATGTTCGCGTTCTTCCCGATCGTGCTGGTTGGGATCTCGGGGGCCGTGATGAAGTGGCGCCGGCCCGACCTGTACAAGGGGTCACCCGCCGAGTGGCGACTGTTCGGCATCGAGGTGTTGCCGATCGCCGGAACGATCTGTTTCCTGGTCGGCTGCTTCGCGATTGGGCTCGTGCTCCACTTCCACACCCAGCTCGGAATCACCAAGTACTTCACCTATGTCTGGGCGGGGCCCCTGATTGTCTTCATCGTCGCGGCGGTCTGGTGGTTCGTCGCCAAGGCGGTTCAATCGAGCCGCGGTGTTGACCTGACGCTCGCCTACAAGGTGATTCCGCCAGAGTGAGCGGACTGTTTCGACGTCGCGCTCGCCCGGAGGGCGTCAGGATCTTCTTCGCCACGGATGTGCACGGCTCGGACCGATGCTTCAAGAAGTTCATCGGTGCCGCCAAGTTCTACAACGCGAGGTATTTGATATTGGGAGGCGATATCACGGGGAAGACATTGGTGCCGGTCGAGCGCACGACGCGGGGATGGACTGCGCGGTTCGGCGATCACACCTACATCGATATGACCGACAGCGAACGGCGTGATCTCGAACAATCCATCCGTGACAACGGCCAGTACCCGATCGAGGGCGAACGCGATGTGTTGATGCAACTCCATGACGAGACACACCGCGAGATCGCGTTTCGCGCCGCCGTGGTCGACGGCATCCGGCGCTGGGTCGCCATTGCCGAGGAGCGGCTTGCCGGCACCGATGTGCGGTGCTTCATCACTCCCGGCAACGACGACTACTGGGAAATCGATGAACCGCTCCAGGCCTCGAGCACGGTCGAGTTCGTGGAGGGCCGGTGCGTGCGACTGAACGATGATCACGAGATGATCACCACCGGCTACTCGAACATCACCCCGTGGCAGTCTCCCCGTGAGATCTCCGAGCCGGAGTTTTCCAAGCTACTCGAGGGGATGTTCACCGAGGTGGCCGACCCGGAGAACCTCATCTGCGTCTTTCACCCGCCCCCCTACGACACCGACCTCGATCAGGCACCGGCGATCGACTCGGAGTTCCGGATGCAGATGTCCGGTGGGGCGCCCAAGATGATTCCGGTCGGCTCGACCGCCGTCCGCGCGTTCATCGAGGAGCACCAGCCGTTGCTGGCCCTTCATGGGCACGTGCACGAGTCCAAGGCCGCCCAGCGGATCGGGCGCACGCTCTGCCTCAACCCCGGTTCGGAGTATCCCGAGGGTGTGCTGAGTGGAGCGCTCGTGACGGTGGGGGCGCGGGAGGTCACCGCCCACCAGTTCACGCTCGGCTAAGGAGGCGAGGATCAGATGATCACACGGGACGAGTATCCCCACCGAGTCGAGCGGCTTCGGGTTGGAATCGAGCGCCTCGGCGTGGATGAGGCCGTCCTGGACGGCGCCGACCATGTCACCCACCTGTGCGGTTACTCCCGCTACCTGGCCGGGCCGAGCGTTGTCGTGCTCACACGGGACGGACGGAGGGTGTTGATCGTTCCACGCTACGAGTTCGAGGCAGCCGCGCACGGCGCCCAGGCGGACGATGTGATCGCCTACGGGGACGAGGAGTTTCTCGACTTCGATCCGGCGCCCTTGATCGCCCGGGCCTGCCGGTCGGTGCTCGCGTCCCCGGTTGTCGGCGTGTGCGGAATCGCTCCCGGGCTGGCTGCGGCGCTCGGCGATGTGGGTGTCGAGGGGACCGACGTTGCCGGCCCTGTGACCGAGGTGCGGCTCGTCAAAGACGGCGACGAGCTCGTCGCGATGGCGGAGTCTCGGGTGCACGCGCTCAGAGGGCAGGACGCGATTGACGCACGCGCCAAGCCCGGCGAGCGTGATCTCGACCTCTTCACGGCCGCCTGGTCGGCCGCCCAGACGAGTGCCGGCGTCCCGGTCGAATTTGTCGGAAGCGTCGCGAGCGGCGCCCACACCGCCGAGGTGGCGCCGCCGGTATACGTGCCCGGCGCCAAACAGGTAGAGCCCGGCGATCCGCTCCTCTCCGATGTTGCGGTGCGCGTCAACGGGTACTGGAGCGACACGACCCGGACAACGATCGTGGGGGAGAACGACGAGGCGACCGCAGTCCGCGACGAGATCGCCGCGATCCTGGAACGCTCCGTCGGCCAGATGCGTACGGGAATCCCGGTGAGCGAGTTCTACGGCCACCTTCGTGACCAGATCAGCGACCGCTTCCCCGACGGGTGGTTTCCTCACCACGGGGGGCACAGTCTCGGGCTCTCGGTCGGGGAGAACCCTCAGATCATCCCCACGGAGCATTCGGTGATGCGGCACGGCATGGTGTTCGCGGTTGAGCCAGGGGTGTATTTCCCCGCCCGGTTCGGCGTCCGCGTCGAGGACATGTACCGAGTCACCGACGGAGGCGGCGTCCGCATCGACATCGCTGCCGCAGGGGCGTCGGCATGAGGGTCGAGCGACTCGAGACGATCGTGGTGAGTGTCCCCTATCGCCATCGAGAGGTGAGCGCGCAGGTCGAACGGGATGGTGTAACCGACGTGCTGGTGAAGCTCACAACCACGGATGGGATCACGGGTTGGGGAGAAGCCCCGAGCGGGGCGGATGTCACCAGCGTTGAGAACGCCATCCAAGCGATGGCGCCATTTGTGATCGACCGCAGCCCCTGGGACGGCGAGGCGATTCGAGGGGAGCTGTACCAGCACGGGCTATGGCAGTTCCGGCCGATGACCGGGAACTTCGCCTGGGCCGGGATCGACATGGCGCTGTGGGACATCTGCGGCAAGGCGGCCCAGCTTCCGATCCACCGCTTCTTTGGCAGTCTCCGCCGCGAGAACGTCGACTATTTCTACTACCTCGCCCGCGGCGACCGTGAGGATCTGACGGCGCAGTGCAAGCAGGGCTTGGCGGCCGGCTACTCGGTGTACTACCTCAAGGTCGGCATCGATCTGAACGCCGAGCTGGCGATGGTCGACGCGATCCGAAGCGCGCTCGGGCCGGGGCCCCGGATCCGCCTTGATGCCAATGCGGCCTGGAGCGCTTCGGAGGCACTCCGCAACCTCGAGCAGTTCGCCGTGTACGACATCGACTTTGTCGAGCAGCCGGTGCGCGAATCGCCGATCCGCCAGATGGCGGAGCTGCGCGGCCGGTCCCCGATCCGCATCTGCGCCAATGAGGGCCTGTGGACTGAGGATGACGCCTACGCGAGGATCACGCAGCGCGCCGCCGACCTGATCTGCTTCAGCCCGTACTGGGTGGGCTCGCTGCGAGCGTTTTCGCGGATCTCCCACCTCGCCCAGCTGGAAGGTCTGGGGGTGTGCAAACACACCCACGGCGAACTCGGAATCGCCGCCGCAGCCTGCCATCAGGTGCTGCTCACGCTGCCCAGCATCGAGAAAGGGAACCAGCAGACCGCGCAGTTGATGATGAGCGATGTTCTGGCGCACCCTCTGCCGATCGCCACCGGGCCCTCCTGGGGCGTACCGGACGAACCGGGACTGAGCATCGTCATCGACGACGACGCTGTGGCGGATGCAGCCGAGCGCTACCGGCTTGATGGCCCGTTCCTTCCCTACCAGCTTCCTCACTCCCGGCGCGCATCGCCTGCGCCAAGCCGTGTGAGCTAGGGTTGCTCTTGGCCGATGTCCTCGTACAGTCCGGCGTCACAATCGACGACGCTCAGCCACAGGTCGATGTTCGCAGCGGCCTCGGGGTCCCGTCGCCGCTGCTCGTTCCACTCGTCGAGCCGCGCGGCCGAATCGATCTCCCAGATATTGATGTACTGGGGACCGCCGAGCCGCCAGGTGCGCCCGATGGAAAGGGTCGGACGATCCTGCGGATTCGCATTCGCCCAGTACGCATCGGTGCGCCTGATGGTTTCATGAAACACCTGCGGGTCAACGTTCGGTTTCCGTGAATAGAACTCTATGTAGTACATACGCGATGTCCCTTTCATCTCCGTCGAACGTTTGTACATTATAGAATAAAAGCGGCGGGCTCTTCAACCCGCCAAGAGGTGGTGGCAGCCTGAAGTGTCTGAGTACAATGACTACACCATAAGGATCGAGCAGGGACGACCGTTCGATGCACTGGGTGCACCCGTGCGGCGGTTGGTACATCCGAACACCGTGGGCTCACACCTGCTGGGCGTGTCGATCTGCCTGATGGAGCCGGGCGACCGAATCCGCGCGCACTCGCATGACTATGAAGAGGCGTACTTCGTGCTGCGCGGGCGAGGGGTGATGACGCTTGAGGGCGTCGGAGAGATCCGGCTCGAGCCCGAGCTCACGGTGTACGTCCCACCGGGCCGGGTGCACGGTCAGGTGAACGATGGCGACGAACCGCTCCACATCGTGCTCGCGCTCGCGCCGCCGCCGGTGGAAGGCGATCCCCCACGCTTCGCGGACGAGTCGTGACCGACCCTGACCGGATCCGGGAGAAGGCGCGGTTTGCGCGCGAAGAGACCATTCGGCTGATCCAGGTCGCGAAGGTGGGGCATTTCGCCTCGTCATTCTCATGTGCGGAGATCCTGGCCACGCTCTACTACGGCGTGATGCGCCTGCGCCGAGGTGAGCCGGACTGGCCCGGCCGCGACCGGTTCCTGTTCGGCAAAGGCCACGCGGCGGTCGCGCTCTATCCAATACTGGCTGACTGGGACTTCATCGAAGATGACGTCTTGGACAGATACACCCGGCTGGGGAACCCGCTGGGCGATCACCCCGACATGACCCGGGTGCCGGGTATCGACTTCAGCTCTGGCTCGCTTGGGCATGCGCTCTCGGCCGGCCTGGGTATGGCGCTTGGCAGCCGCTTCCACCGCCGGCCGTTCAACGTTTTCGTGCTGATGGGCGACGGCGAGCAGCACGAGGGGCAGGTGTGGGAGGCCGCGATGTCCGCAGCTCATCATGGTGTGAGCAACCTGATCGCGATCATCGACCGAAACCAGTACTCACTCGACGGAAAGGTCGACGACGTGATCGGGATCGAGCCGCTGGCCGCCAAGTGGCGTGCCTTCGGCTGGAACGTGTCCGAGGTTGACGGCCATGACGTTGACCAGCTCTTGCCGACCCTGGCGGGTCTGGCCGCCGGCGCCGCCTCAGGCCGAGCCCCGTCGCTCGTGATCGCTCACACCGTCAAAGGGAAGGGCGTTCCGTTCATGGAGTCGGAGCTGGGATGGCACCTCGGTTACCTGACGCCCGCCGACGCGAAGTACGCGCTCGAGCAGATCCGGGGGCAGCCGTGAGTGTGCATCAACTCGACGAGGGATCGTGGCATCTTCTGATGCTGCTCGACCAAGCCCCGGGGTTCGTCGTTCTTGCCGACGTGCTGGGCGATCTCGCGGATGAGGGCCACCCGATTGTGGTGTGCACCGCCGATTTGGGGCACTCAAATGGCCTCGTTCGCTTTCACGAGCGGCATCCGGACCGGTTCTTCCAGTTTGGGATCTCCGAGCAGAACATGGTGACCGCGTCGGCTGGGTTGGCCACCACTGGGCTGCGACCGTATGTGGCCACGTTCGCATCGTTCCTGGCCCTGCTCTGTTGCGAGCAGATCCGCACCGACGTCGCGTACACAAGACAACCTGTGAGGCTGATCGGCCACCACTCGGGGATTACGCTGGGGTTCTACGGCACGTCTCACCATGCGACCGAGGATCTCGCAATCACCCGGTCGATCGCCGGACTCTCGGTCGTCGCCCCGGCCGACTCGACCTCGATGGCCGCAGCATTCAGAGCCACCGTCGACCACGACGGCCCGATCTACTTCCGGATCGGACGGGGTCGAGATCCACAGGTATACGAGACGGTCGACTTCACCCTGGGCAAGGCCATCCCCCATGGAGTGGGAGCAGACCTGACGATCATCGCCACCGGTTCCATGGTGCACGACTCGCTCGCCGCCGCAGCGACACTGCGGGAGGACGGTCACTCGGTCGGAGTGCTCGACATGCACACCATCAAACCGCTCGATGTGGAAGCGATCGCCGCCGTTCGATCACCGCTCATCCTGACCGTGGAGGAGCACAACATCCTCGGCGGGTTGGGCGGCGCGGTGGCAGAGGTACTCGCCGAGGGCGGTACCGGCGTGCGACTCGTCCGCCACGGAATCCGCGACGAGTACAGCCTGATCGGACCACCCACACACCTCTACGCGCACTACGGACTCGACGCCGAGGGCATCGCCAACGCCGCGCGCTCCGCTCTGACAGCTTGAGGTGCCCTGACCGCCCAAGACGGCGGCGAATCAGGCATGGGCGCGCCTAGGTTACCGCTGGAGCCGTTCGTATACTGGCGGGATGCCCGGCGTGGCGTTCGTCGCCCACTGTCTGCTCAACCAGAACGCGAAGACGGATGGCGGCGCGCTGTGCCCCGGCGTCTATTCCCCGCTGGTCGACGAGCTGCGGTCGCGCGGCTGGCGCATCGAGCAGATGCCCTGCCCGGAGCTCGCATTCACCGGCCTCCACCGCTTCTGGGCCGTGCGGGAGCAACTGGACACCACGGCGTATCGACGCCACTGCCGCCGGATCGCCGGCGCTGTGGCCGGGGCAATCGAGCTCCACGTGCAGCGCGGTGACGACGTGATCCTGGTCGGGCTCGAGGGCAGCCCGTCGATGGGCGTTCACGTCACCAGCTCGGATCCCGAACGGGGCGGCCGCCCGATCTGGCCCGAGGGGACGGACGAGCTCTCCCCGGGCAGCGGCATCTTCATCGAGGAGCTGGCGGCCGAGCTGTCCGAGCGAGGCGTCGCCACACCGCGGGCCATGGGCATCTCGCACCAGCTGCCCGATCACGACCCGGCGGGCGAACGGGCGGCGCTCGCCGACCTGATGGCCGGGCGGTAGGTGGAGGGCGATCAGCGCGGGTTCCGGGTGGCGCTCGTCACGAGCGAACTGCTGAACCCAGCCGCCGGTGGTCTCGACGCGCTGGCCGTGCTGGAGCAGGAGGACTGGGGAGCCATCCAGCTCCCCGCCGCCGACTATCCCGACGTGGTCGCCGGCCCGCTGCTCGACCAGGTCGCCGAGCAGGCCGAGGAGTTCGCCCGGCACGGGTATCGCCTGGCGCTGGTGGGGCGCCGGGCCGGCCTCGCGGAAGCGCTCGCACGCCACGGAGTTGAGGTTCCACCGGCCATCGAGCCTTCCAGCACCGAGGAGCTGCGCAGCTTCCTGGCCCGCCTGGGCGGGTGAATGCGATGGCCACCCGCATGCGCGTTCTCGTCGGAAAAGTGCAGTAGAACCTCCCAGTCGAGATCCGTGTTCTCCCGGATTCGGCGGCACCGTTTCCCGGCGAGGATGCGGTTACCCGGCTGCGACTGTGCCGGGCGTCGAAGCACCAATACGGAGGTACCCCATGTTCTCGAAGATTGTCCTGGCACTCGACGGCTCGGAGCCGTCGGAGCGCGCGATCCCTGTTCTCCACGAGCTGGTCGACGGCGGCAATGCCCGCATCGACGTCGTGCACGTCCGCCAGCTCATGGTGGGACGGGCGGGCGGCCAGCCGCTCCACGCTGACGAAGACGAGATCACCGAGCGGGTGCGGGCGCGCGCCAAGGACCTGGCCGACGCGGGCTTCGACGTCCACGTTCATATCGAGTCCACCGTCGGCGACGGCCCGGCACATCTGATCGCCGAGATCGCCGCCAAGGTCGGGGCCGACGTGATCCTCATCGGAACACGTGGCCACACGCCGCTGGCCGGGCTGCTCATCGGATCCGTGACCCAGCGGCTCCTGCTGATCGCAACCTGTCCCGTCCTGTCGGTCCCCACGGGCGGCACGAGTCCCGCAGCCCGCGGAACCGAGCGGGTCGCCGCGACCGCGTCCTGACGCCTGCGGTATGGGGGCCAATTGGCGCTTCGAGACAATGCCAATTGGCCCTTACCGTCACCGGCGGCGGAGCGCGTTGATCCGCCGCCGGTCTTGCTTCGTCGGCCGGGGGCCGCTGACATCGGCCCCCGGAGGGCGGGAGAGCCTGCGGTCCTCGGCCGCCTGCTCGCGCGCGTCGATCGAGTCGGCGCTCTCGGTGTAGAGCGTCGCGGCGACGCGAGCCGAGCCCCGCTTCTCGGCCACTCCGCGCACGACGACCGTCCACCGCACCTCGCCGATCCGCACCTCGACCTCATCGGCCGGGCGAACGTCCTTCGCCGGCTTCACCCGCTCGCCGTTCAGACGCACCTGGCCGCCCAGCACGGCCTCGGTCGCCGCCGAGCGGGTCTTGAAGAACCGCGCCGCCCACAGCCACCGGTCAATGCGGATGCTCGTCGGGACGCCTACTCAGGTGCGAGCTCGTGCGGCGCGAAGAGTCCGTGCTTCGCCCAGCGGTCGACCTTCTGGTCGAACTCGACCAGAACGTGAAACCCACCAGCCCGAACCGAGTCGACGCGGCCGTGGGCCCAGCCACCGTGTCTGACAGCACGCACCCGGTCGTCCATCTTCCACCTGGTCGAAGCGCTCGCGATACCGCTGGTCGCACGCACCGCCGACTCGATGGTCGGGTAGCCGTTCCGCTCGCGAAATCGCACCCGCTCCCCGTGGTTCTTCGTCTCGGTCTCGTTCTCGGTGATGTAGCTCGGTAGCGCGATAAGGACTCCTCTGCTTACCTTTTGACGACGGACGTGCGGGCGACTTCGCGGACGGCGCTGTGCCAGAAGGGGGCGGCGGCGAGGTACAGGCCGCCACCCGCGATCGTCACGATCGCCGCGTCGACGCTCGTTCGGCCGTCGGCGCCCCAGTAGACGTCCTGCAGGTCGAGCAGCAGGGCGAACTCGTCGACGATCAGCGCGACCCCACTGCCGTACGCCGTCGCCGTGATCGGGTGGCGGCGTGTATCCACCTGGCCGCGGACGCCCGCCGCCCCAACCGCCGCCAGGAGCGCGATCCCGAAGTTGAAGTGATGGATGTGCCGGCCCTTGATGACGATCCCACCGGGGCCGCCCTCGCGGCGCAGCCGGTGGGTGAGCAGGCGAGTGGCACAAAACGTTGCGCCGAACGCGGCCCACGACACAAGCAGGGCCCGCTCCGACTCTCCGACGTGCTCCCCCCACACGGCTCGAAGCCGGCTCGGCAGGCTGGTGGCGGTCGCCGGGGTCGACTTCGGCCCGGGCGTGGTGGCCGGCCGGTCACCGTTCTCGTCCTGGGGCGGCGGAGTCTCCATGGGGCGATCCTACTCGACCCTGCATCGCCGAGACGTCCGGCGAACCGCGATACTGCGCGGCGGGAGGCAACTGCGGAGGGGGACATGGTGAGTGCGGCGGAGCGAACGTTGCAGCTGTACCGATCGTGGGTCGGCCGCACCCTGGACGAGGTCGAGACGCCGGTTCCGGTCGTCGATCTGGATCTGCTCGACGCCAACGTGGCCCGCCTGCAGGACTACGCGAACGCGCACGGCATCGCGGTCTGGCCGCACGCGAAGACGCACAAGAGCCTCGAGGTGGGCTCGCGCCAGCTCGCCGCCGGTGCGGCCGGGCTGACGGTCGCCAAGTCCGGCGAGGCCGAGGTCTTCCACGAGGCGGGAGTCGAGCGGCTCCTGCTGCACTATCCGACGTACGGGCGGGCGAAGTGGGAGCGGCTCGCGCACCTCGTCGGGGACGGTCTCGATCTGACAGTCGCGCTTGACGACGTCACCGCCGCGGAGGGCCTCTCCGGCGCGCTCGCGGCGAGCGGCGGACATGCCGACGTGCTGATCGAGGTCGACGTCGGCATGCGCCGCACGGGTGTGGCATCGCCGGCGGACGCGGTCACCCTGGCACGGCGCGTTGACGCCCTCCCCGGGCTGGACGTGGTCGGCATCAGCGGCTACCCCGGGATGCGGGCCACCGGCCGGTCGCTGTCGCCGTATCTCGACGGTGTCGATGCGACACTGCGCGCGACGCGGGATGCCTTCCAGGACGCCGGCCTGCACTGCGAGCGGATCTCGGCCGGGTCGACACCGACGCGATACCTGACACACACAACCTGTATTTCCGAGATCCGGCCCGGAACGTACGTCTTCCTCGATCGCATGGAGGCGCCCACGGAGCCCGACGGCGGGGTCGACGCCTGCGCCCTCACCATCCTCGCCACGGTGATCTCGACACGTGTGCCGCAACGAGCGATCGTCGACGCCGGGTCGAAGAGCCTCACCAGCGATCCCCACCCCGACGGCGGTCACGGGGTGGTCGTCGGAGTGGGCGGCACGCTCGTCGCCTTGAACGAGGAGCACGGCTACATCGATCTGGAGTCCGCGACCACGTCGCCGCAGGTCGGTCAGCGCGTGCGCATCATCCCCAACCACGCCTGCACATGCGTGAACCTGCACGATGCGCTTCTCGGCGTACGGTCAGGCGTGGTCGAGTCGGTCATCCCCGTCGCGGCGCGCGGGCTGACCTGGTAGTCCCTCACTCGTAGGTATCCACCTCGAAGTGCGTGAATCCCGAGTCGGCGTTGGTGTCCCCGACGCCGAAGTTGAACCCGATGCCCGGACTGCCCGACGTATAGACGTCATCCGTCGCTGACATCACCTCGACGCCGTTGATGAAGCTTCTGATGACGTTCCCGACGACCGTTGCCTCGACCACGTCGCCGGCCTTGACGCCGTATTCGGGCCCGATCTTCTTCGCCAGCGAGGTGAAGTCACCGATCTTGCCGTTCCAGCGCACGATCTCGGCATAGGCGGCGTCGGACTTGAGACATCTCCAGAAGACCTCATACCCGTTGCAGACATGGGGCGTGATCGTGCTGCGCAGCCGCAGCTCGACCTCCTGGAACAACTCCTCGGTCTGGTTGCGGCTGAAGACGGTGCCCTTCGCGTGCTGGTTTGGCCCCCACTCGCCCGTGAGCACCGCGGTGGGATCGTCGTAGTCACCGATCGGGGCGGCGTCCTCGGCGTCGGCGACATCGAGATTGCCCTGCTCGACCCGGCGCTCCGCGACGGCCATGCGCGTCACCGCACCGTGGGCCACGCCGTTCTCGATGACGATATCGACCCAGTCGATCCCATCCGTGCCGCCGTTGAGCCACATACCGCCCTCCGAGATCGGGGCCTCGTCATGCTCGAAGTCCGTGCTGTACGACCTCACCGGTGCGGGCTGGTCAGTCATGGTGTGCGCTTCCTCCTGGTTGTCATTGCGGGCGGCCGATACTACCCGGCCAGCGGGTCGCGGCCATCGATTTCGAGCAGCCGCTCGAACGCTCCGCCGCGGCACCCCACCAGCGTGCGATAGAGGGCGACGGTCGAGCAGGTGTGCCCCGGGACGACGGCGACGTGATCACCGACGCCGGGCATGCCGGGCCCGTCGAGGACGAAGCGGTTGTGCTCCTCCGACGTCGATTGGTGCGTCGCCGGAAAGCCGGCGAGCACGGGCGTGCCCACATCCGAGCCGATCCGCTTGGCGCCGGCATCGACCACGAGCGGCCGGCCGGGACGGGACGTGGCGACCGTGGCGACGACCGCGAGCGCCGGTTCGAACTCCGGCACCAGCTGCACGTAGGCGGCGTCCATCAGCACGTATGAGCCGGCCTCGACATCGGTCATGAACGGGAGGTTCCCGGACACGTCATACGTCGAGCTGGCACCGCCCGTGAACATGGAGACCTCGTGGCCGTGGTCGCCGAGCTCGGCCAGGAGCGCGGGCATGGGCGCGAACGCCTCGAGGACCGCCGCCGTCCGCGCCGACCGGTCGGCGGTCTTAACGAGGTGCCCCTCGTAGGCCATCACCCCGCGAAACTCGAGGCCGCCCAGCGAGTCGATCCGGTCGGCCAGCGCCAGCGCCTCGGGGATCGACTCGACCCCGCTTCTGTGCATCCCGATGTCGTACTCGATCACCACGTCGAGCGTGGTGCCCTCGCCGCGCGCCGCGGCGGATGCCATCTCGGCCGCCGCGCTCGAGTCCACCGCGATCGTCACCCGGCCGAGCCCCGCCGAGCGGGCCAGGGATGCGAGCCGCGCCGGATCGGCCACGACGTTTGCCATCAGCACGTCGGCGATGCCGGCCCGCACCGCCGCCGCCACCTCGTCGGAGGTCTGGCAGGTGATCCCCACCGCTCCCGCGTCGATCTGCATCCGCGCGATCTCGGTGCACTTGTGGTGCTTGAAATGCGGGCGCAGATTCGCCGGGCGATCACGGAAGTACCGGGCGATGCGATCGAGGTTTCGCTCCATGATGTCCAGATCGACGACGGCAAACGGCGTCGCCTGCCCCGGCATCTCCAGGCTCGCCGCGAGCGCGGCCAGAGCCGGGAACGGCGGCTCCCTCACGCCGACATCCCGGCGAGCATGGAGCGGGCGTTCGCCTCGCCCTCGCCGCCGGCGAAGACCGCGCTTCCGGTGACGATCAGGTGGGGGCCAAGCGCGGCCACCTCGCCGACGTTCTCACGGGTGACGCCGCCGTCGACACCGACGGCGATCCTGCGGCCGGAGACGAGGTCGAGCACCCGCGCCACGCGCGCCGCGGTGGCCGGGATGAACCGCTGTCCGGACCAGCCGGGGTTGACGGCGAGCACGAGCACCAGCTCCAGATCGTCCAGGAGCGGCTCGATCGCCTCCACCGGCGTGCCCGGATTGAGCGCCACGCCGCGCACGACCCCTGCGCCGGCGAGCGTCTGCAGCACCCGGTGCGGGTGGCGCGTGGCCTCCACGTGGAACGTGACGATCGCCGCACCCGCCCGCACATAGGCCTCGACGCTCTCGAGCGGATTGGCGACCATCAGGTGGACATCGGCGACGGCCACCGCCGAGACCGCCGAGACGACGGGCAGGCCGACCGTGACGGTGGGGCAGAAGACGCCGTCCATGACGTCGATGTGGATCAGCTCGACCCCGCCCCGGGCGACCTGGTCGAGCTCGTCCCCGAGGTGCAGCAGGTCGGCCGCGGCCGCCCCGGCGCTCAGCAGAGGACCGCGATCGAGCAGGTCGCCAACCAGGTCGGTCATCCCGCCGGCGCCAGCGCCTGCTCCCGCAGCTCGAGGTAGAGCGCGTGTGCATCCTTGGGGCTCGATCCGCCGTGAACCACGCTCGAGACGGCCTGGATCATCGCGAGCGGCGAGTCGCTCTGGAAGATGTTTCGGCCCATGTCGACACCCGCGGCCCCCTCGGACACCGCCCGGTACGCCATGGTCAGCGCCTCGAGCTCGGGCAGCTTCTTGCCACCGGCCATCACCACCGGCACGGGGCAGCCGGCGGTCACACGCTCGAAGCCTTCGCTGACGTAGTAGGTCTTCACGATCTGGGCTCCGAGCTCGGCGATGATGCGCGTGGCGAGGCCGAGGTAGCGCGCGTCGCGCGTCATGTCCTTCCCGACCGCGGTCACGCCGAGCACCGGGATCCCCACCCGGTAGCCGGCATCGACCAGCCTCGTCATGTTCTCGACCGAGTCGGTCTCGTGCTCACCGCCGACGAACACCTGCACGGCCACAGCCGAGACGTTCATGCGCACGGCGTCCTCGATGTCGAGCGCGACCCGCTCGTGGGAGAGATCCTTCAGGATCGACGGCCCGCCGCTCGCGCGCACCACGACCGCCCCCGTGTGCGTCGCGGGGATCGACGTGCGCAGGCTCCCGCGGGTCAGCATCAGCGCGTCGGCGTAGGGGGCCAGCGGCGGGATCGAGATGTCCACCCGCTCGAGGCCGGTGGTCGGCCCCTGGAAGTAGCCGTGGTCGAAGGCGAGCATGACCGTGCGCCCGGTCTCGGGCCGGAAGATGCGCGCGAGCCGGTTCTGCATGCCCCAGTCGTAGCCGCCGGAGCCCTTCAGGAAGAAGGCGTCGGTGGCCGCCGGAGTGTCGAGGAAGAAGTTCTTCTCGCCCTGGGTGTCCGCTTCAGGCATCGTTTCCGTCCTTTGGTTCGATCAGGTTCCGGAGGCGCGCCACAGCGGGCGCACGGCACCGGAGTTGGCAGGTTCCAGCAGGCCCGCGTAGGCGCCCATCCACTCCCGGTAGAGCTCGTCGTAGCGCGTCGCTCGGCCGGGGTCGGGCGCGGCCGTGTACTCGAACCGCACCAGCCGGTCGAGGTCGTCGAGCGACGAGTAGAGGCCGACGCCGAGGCCGGCGCACACGGCCGCGCCCAGCGCGCTTGACTCCTTCACGACCGGGATCCGGGCCGGGACGCCGAGGACGTCGGCCAGGATCTGGGCCCACATGCGGCCGCGGGCGGCGCCGGCGGTGAAGACGACCTCGCTCGGGACGACGCCCGAGATCTCCGTGAGGATGTCGCGGTGCGCGCGGCTGACGTACGCGGCCGCCTCCTGGATCGCCCGGAAGCACTCGTTCTTGCCCGACCGTTCCGGTGCGCCCAGATCGAACTGCACGAACCCGGGCGACGCGTGGATCCAGCGCTTGGCGTCCATCACGTTCGAGAAGATCCCCAGCACGCCGTTCGCGCCCGGCGGCACGCCGGCCGCGTCCTCGGCGAGGAGGTCGTACACGTCCACCCCGAGCTCGGCGGCACGGCGCTTGTCCGCCGCACAGAAGGCATCGCGGAACCAGCGCATCGTGAGCCCGGAGTAGAAGCCGATGCCCTCGACCATCCACTGCCCCGGGACGGTGTGGCACAGCGTCCGCAGGCGCGCCTCGGGATCGATCATGGGCTCGGCGAAGAGCATCGTGTGCTGCCAGAACGAGCCTCCGACGACCGTGGTGCGCCCGGGAGTGCGAACGCCGATCCCGAGCAGGCCGAGCTGGGTGTCCGCGCCCCCGGACACCACCGGCGTCCCCGCCGGGATGCCCGTCTCGGCCGCGGCGGCCGAGCTGACGGCGCCGATCACCGTGCCGGACTCGCACACGGGGGGAAACAGCGCCGGGTCGAGCTCGAGCAGGTCCAGGATCTCGGGCGACCAGTTGCGGGTGGCGAGGTCGAACATGCCCGAGCTCGAGCCGAGCGACGGGTCGGTGGCGAACTCGCCCGTGAGCCGGGTGGCCAGCCAGTCGCCCAGCATGCCGACATGGGCGATCTGTGCGAACACATCCGGCGCGTTCTCGGCGATCCAGCGAAAGCGGGCCGGCGCGGTGATCGCCACCCAGTCGCCCGCGCGGGCATAGATCTCGGCGGCAGCGCCCGACTCGCACCAGCTCGGTGGCCTGGTCGCCCGCGCGCGAGTCGACGTTCGGGCACGCCCAGATCTCGCGCCCGGAGCGGTCGTACAGCACCATGCCCTCGCGCATGCTGGTGGCCGAAACGGCACGGATGGCCGCGGCCGGCGCGCCCGCAGCCGCGATCGCCTCGGCGATGCACGCCCGCACGAGCTGCCAGTTTCCGGCGGTGTCGAACACCTGCGAACCGGGCACGCCCGGCTCGGGCACATGCGGTGTACTCGCGCTGGCCGATCGCGACCTGGTTGCCCTCCACGTCGAAGAGCACGGCCCGCACCGACCCCGTGCCCGCGTCGATCGTCAGCAGAAGATCAGTCATCGGCCGCCGACCGCGTCGTCGGAAGCGGCGGCGGGGCGAGCAGCTTGGACGACGCGCTCACCTGCACCTCCACCCGCATCCGGTCGGTGCGCAGCCACGACCGGTAGCAGTGAAACGGGCGCATCTCGCTGTCCCACGACACGGACTCGATGAAGACGAGCGGCGCCGCCGGTTCGACCTCGAGCTTGCGGCCGAGCTTCTCGCCGGCGACCACGGCCTCCATGAACCTGCGCCCACCGGCGACCTCGAGATGGTGATCCTCCTTGAGCCGCTGATACAGCGAGTCGGTGCCGTCCATGCCGAGCACCGTCTGGGCGAGATGCTCGGGCAGGCAGTCGGTGACGACGAGCGCGAGGTTGCCGTCGACCGACCGCAGGCGCTCCATCACCACGCCCCGCGCGCCTTCGGGAAGCTCGAGGCCCGTGGTCGCCCAGCTCGGGAGCGGCGCGATGTCGCGGCGCAGGATCTGGGACGAGACCGACCTCCCCAGCCGGAACACCTCGTCGTGGAAGAAGCCCTCCTGCGACTGGACGAGCCACATCCGCGGGGCGGCGGCGGCTGCGAACGTGCCGAAGCCCTTGCGGCGGGTCACCATCCCCTCCTGCTCGAGCCGGGCGAGCGCCTGGCGCACCGTGGTGCGGGAGATGCCGAAGTGCTCGCACAGGGCCGACTCCGAGGCCAGCCGCTCGCCGGCGGGCCACACGCCCTGGGTGATCGCGTGCTCCAGGATGCCGGCGAGCTGAAACCAGTACGGAACCGGCGAGGAGCGGTCGATGCTGCTTTCTGGCAGGGATATCATCCTGTAGTGACAGCGACCCTAGACCACGGTCCGGGCGGTGTCAACTCGCACATGGTGGCGGCCGCCGGGCGGCCTGCTTGACACCATTGGCACGACTCCCTATAGTCGCCGACACGATCTTGCCATCGTGCACGATCTTGCATTGCGTATAGCGGCCTTCGTCCAGTAACGCGACTGGGGAGCGTGGAGAGACCTATGGATGACAACCCGCATTCAGGTTCGCCGGATTCTGGTTCGCCGGATTTTGTTGAGTCGGCTGGTCAGGTGTATGTGGCTGAGACGGAGCTTCGGCCTGGTGCTGTTGGGTTGACGGGTGCGGTTATGCAGAATATTACGCATATCGCTCCGGCGATTGCTGCGTTCTTTTTCACGGCGACGATTGTGTCGTTGTCGGGTGCGCATGCGCCGTTGGCGTATCTGATTGGGTTCTTGATTGTGTTGGCGTTGGGGATGTGTCTTGTCCAGTTGGCGAAGAAGTTCCCGTCGGCTGGTGGGTATTACACGTATGTGAGTCGCGCGCTGGGTCCCCGGCTTGGGTTTTTGACGGGGTGGATGTTCACGTTTTATTCGCCGATCGTGGCGGGGCCGTTGTTCGCGTATCTGGGGTTCATCCTTGAGGGCGAGTTCCAGACCAACTATGGCTGGACGTGGTTTCACTGGTGGATGCTTGTGATCGTGGGTATCCCGTTGATCGCCCTGGTCGGCTATCTGGGGATCGCGCTTTCGGTGCGCGCGATCGTGATCGTGGGCGCGATGGAGTTTCTGATCGTGTTGGGCCTGAGCCTTTGGGGACTGTTCGATCCCGGCCCGGGCGGGTTCACGTTCCGGTCGTTCACGTATGGGTTCAATCCAGGGAATCTGGCCACAGCCACCGGCTTTTCACTCGCGATCGTCCTGACCGTGCAGGGACTGACCGGGTGGGAAGCCGCCGTGCCACTGGCCGAAGAGACCGAAAACCCGCGCCGTAACGTGCCCCGCGCGACCATGCTCTCGATCGCCATCATCGGCACCATGCTCGTCTTGGCGATCTGGGGCCAGGTGATCGGCTGGGGCATCAACAACATCACCACCCTGCCCGGCTCCAGCGAGCTACCGGCACTGGTGATCGCCCACCGCGTCTGGGGCAGCCTGTGGTGGCTCGCCCTGCTGGCCATGACCACCTCGGTCATCGGCGGCAGCCTGGCCGCCCAAAACGTCGCCACCCGGATGTGGTTTGGCATGGGCCGAAGCGGCGTCCTGCCACAAACCTTCGCCAAAGTCCACCCCACCCGCAAAACCCCCACCACCGCCGTCACCGCCCAATTCATCCTGTCCATGGCCCTCGGCCTGCTCCTGCCCCTGTTCCTCAACCCCACCGAAGTGTTCCTGCTCACCGTCGGCTACACCCTCGTCATCGCCGTCATCTGCGTGTACGTGATCGCAAACGTCGCCGTCGTCGTCTACTACTGGCGCGAAGCCCGCGCAGAATTCAACTGGATCCTGCACTTCATCTTCCCCGTCGGCACCAGCATCGTCCTGATCTACTCCGTCTACAAAGCCTTCTACCCCCTCCCCGTCTACCCCTACAACTGGTCACCCTTCATCGTCGCCGCCTGGCTCATCATCGGCATCATCGTCGTCATCGGCATGAACCAACGCGGCAACAAAGACTGGCTCACCAAAGCCGGCGCAATCATCGACGAACGCCTCGAAACCCCCGAAGAACTCGCCACCCAACACCCACACGCGCTCTGAGTTGGAGGTGCTTCACCAGCATTTGATATGAGTCGGGCGACGCCGCGGAGAAAGGGGAGCGACCATGGAATTCGGGATCAACCTGAGCTTCGCGCCAAAGCGCTGGCCCGAGCCGGAGGCGTGGGCGCGGATCGTCCGCGAGGACATGGGACTCGAGAGCGTGCAGTTCAGCTTCGACCTGCTCGACCCGTGGTGGCCCGACCCCACCCGGCTGCGCCAGGCAGAGCGCGTGCGCAAGGCTGCCGACGCGTTTGGCCTTTCGATCCACAGCGCGCAGATCGGGATCGCAAGCTACACCTACAACGGCCTGCTGCACCCGGATCCCGACCTGAGGGCGCTGGCCGTGACCTGGTGGGAGCGGGCGATCGAGGTCGCCGCGGCGATGGGCGCCGGGGCCGTCGGCGGGCCGCTGGGGGCGCTGACGGCGGCGAGCTCGGCGGTCGCCGGTGAGCGTGAGCGGATCCACGCCGAGGTGGTCGCGACCGTGGAGCGGCTCGCCGAGCGCTGCGCAACGGCCGGCCTGAGCGCACTCCTGGTCGAGCCAACCCCGCAGGGCCGCGAGATCCCGGGCTCGCTCGCCGAGAGCGTGCGGCTCGCGGACGATCTGAACGCCGGCTCCCGGGTGCCGGTGCAGTACGTGCTCGACATCGGGCATGCCCTGTACGAGCCGCTGTATGGACCCGGCGTGCGCCTCGGCGAGTGGCTGGAGGCCCTGGGCGCGCACATCGGGATCCTGCACATCCAGAACACCGACTTCCAGAGCGACTCGCACTGGGGCTGGCCCGACGCCCGCGCAAACTACGACGTTGCGAGGTTCGCCGAGGAGGTGCACGCGGCCGGCCTGGACTCGGTGCCGGTGTTCCTCGAGGTGTTCTATCCCTTCGAGTCCGCCGATGGGCTCGTGCACGAAAACGCGGTCAGCTCGGTGCAGCACTGCGTCAAGGAACTCGGGCTCGCGCGAGCGCGGTGATGGCGGAGCGCAGCACAGGCGAGGCCCGCCCGATCCCGGCCGGGGCCGACACGGAGCTGCTGGTGGACCTCGCGACCCGGTTCTACATCGAGGGCCAGACGCAGGCCGCAATCGCGCGGGCCGTGGGAGTCGACCCCTCGACGATCTCCCGGCTCCTGCAGCGCGCGCGTGACGAGGGCATCGTCCGCGTCGAGATCGAGCGCCCCCAGACGCTCGAGCACGAGCTCGCGACCGGCCTGGCCGAGGCGTTCTCGCTCAAGCGCGCCCTGGTGGTGTCCGACGAGCAGCGGCCGGGAGAGGGCGGGGCCGTCGCGCGCGCGGCCGCCGAGTACGTCAACAGCCGCTTCCTCACCGGCAGCCGGGTGGCGGTGTCGTGGGGGCGGATGCTGTCGGCGGCGATCTACCGCCTGCCGGCGCCGGGCTCGGTCTCGCACCTGGAGGTCTCGTTGCTGCACGGCGGCGTCGACGAGGGCGGCGCCGGCATCCAGGGGCACGAACTCGCCCGCCACCTCGCCCTGGTCTACGCCGGCAGCCGGCTCCAGTACCTCCACGCCCCGGTGCTGGTCGACTCGCCCGACATCAAGGAGTCGCTGCTGCGCGACAGCTCGATCCGCGCCGCGCTCGAATCGGCGGCGGCGAGCGACATCGCCCTGGTGGGCATCGGCACGCTGGCCGAGAGCGCGCCCCTCATCCGCTTCGGCCACCTCTCGCGCAACGATCGCAACCTTCTGCTCAAGGGCGGCGCCGTCGGTGACACCGCGACCCGCTTTTTCACCGTCGAGGGCGAGCCCGTGCACGCGCTCGACGACCGGCTGATCGCGGTCGAGTGGTCGGCACTCGAGGAGCTGCCGCTCGTGGTCGCGATGGCGGCGGGCACGGACAAGCGGGACGCCGTGCTGGGAGCGCTGCGAAGCGGCCTGCTGGACGTCCTTGTCACCGACGCGCCGACCGCGCACGAGGTGCTGAAGATCGCCCATAACACCTGACACGAGAGGAGCACACGATGACAGACGCGATTCCGCCCGGTGGCCTGCCGATCTCGCAGGTCGCGTGCGTGGTCCGGGATCTCGACGAGGCCCTCGAGCGCTATCACCGCGCGCTCGGCTGGGGGCCCTGGAACATCTACGAGCACGTGCCGCCGGCGCTTCACGACACGCATTACATGGGCCGGCCGGCCGAGTACTCGATGCTCGGCGCCGAGGTCGATACCGGCAGCATCGTGTTCGAGCTGCTGCAGCCGCTCGACGGACCGAGTATCTACAAGGACTGGCTCGACACCCACGGCGAGGGGTTGCATCACGTCGCCGTCATGCGCCACACGCCGGAGGAGTCCGACGCGCTCAAGACGTACTACGCGGGTCTGGGCGCCAAGCCGCTCATGGGCGGGCGGATCGGCGAGACGATCGAGTTCTTCTATCTCGATACCGAGCCGATGCTGAAGATCATCGTCGAGTCGGGCAGCGGTCACGCCATCGACCTCAAGCCGGTGCGGCAATACCCGTGACCGAACCTCTCCGCATCCTCGCCGCGGGGGACGCGTACGTGACCGCGGACGCGTTTCGGCGAGGCCTCGAGGAGCGGCTCGACCCGAGTCACTCGCTCGAGGTGTTCGAGATCAACGCCGCACGCACGGCACCCGGGCGGACCGCATCCGAGCAGCGTCTGCGCGAGTACAGCGGCAGTCCCGACGAGCTGGTCGAGCGCCTGAGCGGACACGATGTCCTGGTCGTCCACGGAGCGCCCGTGAGCGATGCGGTGCTCGACTCGCCCGGCCTGCGCCTCGTGTGCTGCGCACGCGGCGGGCCGGTCAACATCGACTCGGGCGCGGCGGCCGCGCGCGGGATCCCCGTGACGACGACCCCGGGCAAGAACGCCAACGCGGTGGTCGAGCTCACCATCGCGTTTCTGATCATGCTCGCCCGCGGGATCCGCCGATCCCAGGACTTCCTGCTCGACGGGGGCGCGCTCGGCCAGTCGGCATTCGAGGGAGCCGAATTCTTCGGGCTCGAGCTGCAGGGAAAGACGCTCGGTCTGGTCGGTTACGGCCAGGTTGGCCGGCGCGTCGGAGGCGCGGCCAAGGCGCTCGGCATGCGGGTGCGCGTGTACGACCCGATCGTCGCCGCGGCCGACCTGGACAACTGCGTCGAGAGCGCCTCGCTCGAGCGCCTGCTCGCGACGTCAGACTTCGTGTCGCTGCACGCACGCGCGTCGAGCGAGAACGAGAACATGATCGCGGCGGCAGAGTTCGCGGCGATGCAGCCCGGCGCGTTCTTCGTCAACACCGCCCGGGAGAGCCTGGTGGACGAGGACGCACTGCTGGCGGCGCTGTCGTCGGGCCACCTGGCGGGGGCCGCCCTGGACGTGGTGCGCCCACCGGCGGCCGGGACACACCCGCTGCTCGACCTGGAAAACGTCGTGCTCACCCCGCACATCGGCGGGGCGACCGCCGAGACAATCGATCGCGGCATCGCGATGATCGCCGACGAGATCGAGCGCTTCGCCAACGGCCTGCCGCTCGGGAGTCCGCTGTGACGAGCCTTCACCACACATGAGCAGGAGGATCGATGAAACGCCTTGATGAACGAGTGGCCGTGGTCACGGGCGCCGCGTCCGGCGTCGGGTTTGGGATCGCCGAGGTGCTCGCGCAGGAGGGGGCGCGCGTCATCGTCGCCGACCTGGATGCCGCGGCGGCCGAGGAAGCGGCGGCGAAGCTGCAGGCCTCGGGGCACGCCGCGCTCGCCGTCCAGGTGGACGTGGTCGATCGGGCCGCGGTCGACCGGCTGGCGGCCGAGGTGCTGGCCCGTCACGGCCGCATCGACATCATGGCCGCAAACGCCGGCATCTATCCGCCGGTGTCACTCGACGCGATGCAGGACGCCGACTGGGACCGGGTGATGGACATCAACGTGAAGGGCGCCGTGCACTCGATCCAGGCGTGTCTGCCCGCGATGCGCGAACAACGCTACGGCCGGATCGTGCTCACATCGTCGATCACCGGCCCGATCGTGGGCGCGCCGAACCTTGCACACTACGCGGCGTCGAAGTCGGCGATGCTCGGGCTGATGCGAAGCGCCGCACTCGAGGTGGTCGGCGATGGCATCACCGTGAACGCCGTCCAGCCCGGGAACGTGCGCACTCCCGGAATCGAGTTGTTCGGCAAGGAGTTCGTCGACGACATGATCGAGGCGATCCCGCTCAAGCGGCTCGCCGAGCCGGCCGACGTGGGCTGGGCGGTCAGATTCCTCGCATCCGAGGAGGCCGGTTACATCACCGGTCAGACGATCGTGATCGACGGCGGACAGGTGCTTCCCGAGGGGAACATTTAGAGGCTCTCACGGCTCCTGGCGGAGCCTTGACAACCCCTCGGCACTCTGCGATTATCGCCTGACCCGGTGAGCAGACCAGTCCGGGATGCTCGCTCGTTCAGGTCAGCGTGAACGTACCCCGCGCTGGAGAGGAGACGCATGGCCGACGAAGGATCGCATTCAGGTTCGCCGGATTCTGGTTCGCCGGATTTTGTTGAGTCGGCTGGTCAGGTGTATGTGGCTGAGACGGAGCTTCGGCCTGGTGCTGTTGGGTTGACGGGTGCGGTTATGCAGAATATTACGCATATCGCTCCGGCGATTGCTGCGTTCTTTTTCACGGCGACGATTGTGTCGTTGTCGGGTGCGCATGCGCCGTTGGCGTATCTGATTGGGTTCTTGATTGTGTTGGCGTTGGGGATGTGTCTTGTCCAGTTGGCGAAGAAGTTCCCGTCGGCTGGTGGGTATTACACGTATGTGAGTCGCGCGCTGGGTCCCCGGCTTGGGTTTTTGACGGGGTGGATGTTCACGTTTTATTCGCCGATCGTGGCGGGGCCGTTGTTCGCGTATCTGGGGTTCATCCTTGAGGGCGAGTTCCAGACCAACTATGGCTGGACGTGGTTTCACTGGTGGATGCTTGTGATCGTGGGTATCCCGTTGATCGCCCTGGTCGGCTATCTGGGGATCGCGCTTTCGGTGCGCGCGATCGTGATCGTGGGCGCGATGGAGTTTCTGATCGTGTTGGGCCTGAGCCTTTGGGGACTGTTCGATCCCGGCCCGGGCGGGTTCACGTTCCGGTCGTTCACGTATGGGTTCAATCCAGGGAATCTGGCCACAGCCACCGGCTTTTCACTCGCGATCGTCCTGACCGTGCAGGGACTGACCGGGTGGGAAGCCGCCGTGCCACTGGCCGAAGAGACCGAAAACCCGCGCCGTAACGTGCCCCGCGCGACCATGCTCTCGATCGCCATCATCGGCACCATGCTCGTCTTGGCGATCTGGGGCCAGGTGATCGGCTGGGGCATCAACAACATCACCACCCTGCCCGGCTCCAGCGAGCTACCGGCACTGGTGATCGCCCACCGCGTCTGGGGCAGCCTGTGGTGGCTCGCCCTGCTGGCCATGACCACCTCGGTCATCGGCGGCAGCCTGGCCGCCCAAAACGTCGCCACCCGGATGTGGTTTGGCATGGGCCGAAGCGGCGTCCTGCCACAAACCTTCGCCAAAGTCCACCCCACCCGCAAAACCCCCACCACCGCCGTCACCGCCCAATTCATCCTGTCCATGGCCCTCGGCCTGCTCCTGCCCCTGTTCCTCAACCCCACCGAAGTGTTCCTGCTCACCGTCGGCTACACCCTCGTCATCGCCGTCATCTGCGTGTACGTGATCGCAAACGTCGCCGTCGTCGTCTACTACTGGCGCGAAGCCCGCGCAGAATTCAACTGGATCCTGCACTTCATCTTCCCCGTCGGCACCAGCATCGTCCTGATCTACTCCGTCTACAAAGCCTTCTACCCCCTCCCCGTCTACCCCTACAACTGGTCACCCTTCATCGTCGCCGCCTGGCTCATCATCGGCATCATCGTCGTCATCGGCATGAACCAACGCGGCAACAAAGACTGGCTCACCAAAGCCGGCGCAATCATCGACGAACGCCTCGAAACCCCCGAAGAACTCGCCACCCAACACCCACACGCGCTGTAGTCTCACCACATGAACGACGTCGATCGCCGGCTCGAGATTCCCCGTCGCATGATCGGGCGCCCGCGGGACGCACCGGTGACGCCGGCGCTGATACTCGATCTGCCCACCGTCCGGAAGAACATCGCCGAGATGGCACGCCGGATGGACGGGGTGCACGCGGACCTGCGGCCGCACGCGAAGATCCACAAGAGCCCGATCCTGGGCCGGATGCAGCTCGACGCAGGCGGGATCGGCCTGACGACGGCGACGATCTGGGAAGCCAGCGTCATGCTCGAGGCGGGCCTGCCGGAACTCCTGGTCGCAAACGAGGTGGTGGGGCCGATCAAGGCGGCCGAGGCCGCGCGCGCGGCAGGCCTCGGCGAGCTGACGCTCGCGGTCGAGAGCGCATCCAACGCGACCGAGCTCTCGGAGGCCGCGCAGGCCGCCGGGAGCGAGATCAACGTGATCGTCGATGTCGACGTGGGACAGCACCGGGCCGGCGTCCGCTCGGCCGCCGACGGCGTCGCGCTGGGAACCCTGATCGACAGGGCGCCGGGGCTGAACCTCAAGGGCCTTCTGGGGTACGAGGGCCACTGCATGCTCGAGCCCGACCGCGAGCTGCGGATCACCAAGGCCCGGGCGGCCAATGACGTCCTGACCGGCGTCGCCGATGAGTTCGACCGCCACGGCCTGAACACCACGATCATCGCCGGAGGCGGGCTGGGGACGTGGGACATCACGGGCGCCAACCCGCGCATCACCGAGATTCACGCCGGTTCGTACATCTTCAGCGATGCGTTTCACCGCACCCTCGTGCCCGGATTCGATCCGGCCCTCACCGTGCTGTCATCGGTGATCTCACGCCACGGCGACCTGGCCGTCCTCGACGCGGGGCGCAAGTCGATCGGGATCGACCGCACTCCGCCCGAGGTGGTCAGCGGCGAGGGTGTGCTCAGGTACGAGTACGGAGTGCCGTTCATCCACGAGGAGCACATCGGCCTCGAGTTGGCGGCGGACTCCAAGCTGGCTGTCGGTGACCGTGTTGAGCTGATGCCCGGGTACGCCCCGACGACCGCGAACTTCTACGACGTCTACCATGTCGTCGAGGACGGCGTGGTGATCGATGTGTGGCCGATCATGGCCCGGTACGGAAGCGCAACGTCCGGCGTCGGCCCGTACGGATTCTGAGCCGGGGCTACGCCGCGCCGACGGCGCGGTAGCGCCGGGCGAGCTCTTCGATGTGCTCGCGCATCAACCGGGCGGCGCGATCGGGATCGCGGTCGCGAACAGCCTCGAACAGGCCGCGATGCTCCTGCAGATCCCACTCACCGAACCCGTCGAGGCCGTAGACACGCGGCCCGCGCTCGATCATGAGTGACACAAACGATTGAATCATCGCGGCCAGCACCTCGTTGTGCGCGGCCTCCGCGAGCAGCACGTTGAACGACGCGGCGACGTCCACCAGCGCGTCGATCTCACCCTTCAGCCGCTCCTCCTGCACCACCAGGGCGGCGGAGAGCCGGGCGAGATCCTCGTCGGTGCGGCGGCGGGCGGCCAGCCGCGCCACCTCGACCTCGACGATCAGCCGGGCCTCGACGAACTCATTGGTAACGCCACGTTCGAGTGCCGCGGTAATCGCGGACGGCTCGCTGACCTGCCCCGGATCACCGGTGACAAATACGCCCTGGCCGTGGCGGATCTCGACGATCCCGAGCATCGCGAGCCCGTTGAGCGCCTCCCGCACGGTGGAGCGGCCGACGCCGAGATCCTTCGTCAACTCACGCTCTGACGGAACCTTGGTTCCGGGGGGAAGGTCGCGTATCGCGGCGAGCAGTTGTTCGGCCACGGTCTCGGTGAGCTTCCGCCGCGGTGCCGGCGAAAGCGCGAGCTTGGAATTCGGCTCCTGCATTTGCATAGGATAGACCAGTGTGCTCTTGGAAACGGTCTCGTGGTGTGCTACGTTGAGCGGGTGATCAGACCAGAGGCTCGAAGCCTCGCCGTGACCGGTCATCTCGCCGGCGGCGGACAGGGCAATGGAGGTTAGATGATCCCTCGTCACATCACGGTTGGGCCCGGGTCGACCATGGGTACGAGCGAACCCGTGATCTCCGACGCCGCGCAGTTCGGCGACCTCGTGTACATGTCCGGGCGGGCCCCGGTCGACCCGGCCACCCTGAAGGTCATCGAGGGCGGATTCGACGCACAGGCCCAGTCGGTGCTGGCCGATATCGACCGGGTGCTCGCGGCCGCCGGATCGTCACGCGCGATGGTGATACGGGTCGAGTGCTTCCTCGCCGATCCGCAGGACTTCGCGGCCTGGAACCGGATCTGGTGCGACTACTTCGCGCCGCCGCGGCCCGCCCGCACCACGGTGGTCGCGGGCTTCGCGGTCCCTGGAATCCTGATCGAGCTGCAGGTGACTGCCGGCATCGACCGGGATGCATCGGCATGAGCGGCAAGCACGTCGTCGTGGTCGGCGCCGGCGTGGCGGGACTGTGCTGCGCCTACTACCTGCGGCGCAGGGAGTACGACGTCACGGTGATCGAGAGCAACCGCATCGGCAGCGGGGCATCGCTGCGAAACGGCGGCTGGCTGTGCCCGGCGCAGGCGGGCCCGCTCCCCGAGCCCGGGCTGACCCTGTACGGGATGCGCGCGCTCTTCGACCGCGACTCCGCCCTGTACTTCAAGCCGAGTGAGCTCAACCGGCTCGCACCGTGGCTGCTGCGCTTCCGGGAGTACTGCAACGAACGCGACCACGCCGAGGGCACCGCCGCCATCGCCCGGCTCGGCCATGACGTGTTCGACCTCATCGAGGAGATGAGCGCCGACGGCGTCGAGTTCGAGCTGCACAAGCAGGGGATGGTGTACGCCGCCCGCAGCGTCGAGGACGCGCGCGCCGAGCTCAAGAAGCTGGAGCCCATGCGCACCTTCGGGTACGACCTGCCGGACGACGTCATCACAGGCGCCGAGCTGCACGAGCTCGAGCCCGCGCTCTCGCCCGAGGTGACCGCGGGGTTCCTCATCAGCCAGCACTGGCATGTGCGGCCCGACACGTTCACCGCCGGTCTCGCCAAGGTGCTGCGCCGCGACGGCGTCGAGATCCAGGAGGGCGCGGAGGTCTTCGAGCTGGTGCGCGACGGCAACCGGCTGACCACCGTGCGCACCGCGGCCGGCGACTTCGCCGCCGACACGGTGGTGCTGGCGGCCGGATCGTGGACGACGCCGCTCGCGCGGACGATCGGGATCTCGCTGCCGATGGAGCCGGGGAAGGGCTACAGCTTCTCGGTGCAGCCGACGGTGATTCCCAAGCACGCGGTGCTGCTCGTCGACGTCCACGTGGGCTGCACGCCGTACGGCGATCGCATCCGGATCGGCGGCACGATGGAGTTCAGCGGCATCAACAACCGCCTCGACCGGCGCCGGATCGATTCGATCGTGGCCGGCGCCACCCGCTCGTTCCAGCCGTTCATCACTCCCGAGATCGAGGACGTGTGGGCGGGGATGCGCCCGATCACGGTCGACGGGCTGCCGATCCTCGACCGCGCGGGGGCGCTTGAGAACACGTACATCGCCACCGGCGGCGCGATGCAGGGCGTCACGCTGGCGCCGACCTCCGGCCGCGCGATCGCCGAGATGATCGCCACGGGCACGCGCCCGCCGTTGCTGGAGCCGTTCCGGCTCGGCCGCTTCGGGCGGGTGCCACTCTCTCGGACGGTGCGACACCGCATCCATCGAGACCCCGCACCGGTATGAACTCGGCCCGCCCGCGGCTCCGGGTCGCCATCATCGGCTCCGGCAACATCGGCACCGACCTGATGATCAAGGTGGAGCGCAGCCCGCTTCTGGAGCTCGTCGGCGTCGCGGGTATCGACCCGGACTCCGACGGCCTGCGCAAGGCGCGCGAGCACGGCCACCTCGCCACCCACGAGGGGCTGCCCGGCCTGCTCGCGCTGGTCGATCACATCGACCTCGCGTTCGACGCGACCTCCGCCGGGGCCCATCCGGAGCACGCCCGGCTGCTGGCCGAGCGCGGCATCCGCAGCGTCGACCTCACCCCGGCCGCGCTTGGCCCGGCGGTCGTGCCGCCCGTGAACCTGTCCCAGTACCGCGACGCGCCCGAGGTCAACCTGATCACCTGCGGAGCCCAGGCCACGATCCCGATCGTCGCCGCGATCTCGAGCGTTGCGGATGTCGCCTATGCCGAGACCGTCTCGACCGTCTCGTCGCGGTCGGCCGGGCCCGGCACGCGCCAGAACATCGACGAGTTCACGACCTCGACGGCCCGGGGCCTCGAGACGATCGGCGGCGCCCGCGAGGCGAAGGCGATCATCATCCTGAACCCGGCCAACCCGCCGATCATGATGCGAAACACGATCTACGCCGAGGTGGCCGATGCCGACCCGGAGGCCATCGCGGAGGCGGTCTCGGACGCCGTCGCGGGGGTCGCCGTCTACGTCCCCGGATACCGGCTCACCTCTCCTCCGCTGATCGCCGACGGGCTGGCGACGGTGATGATCGAGGTCGAGGGTGCGGGCGACAACCTGCCGCCGTATGCCGGCAACCTCGACATCATGACGTCGGCCGCCGTCCGGGTGGCCGAGCTGCACGCCGAGGCGGCCGCATGAGCGCGACGTCCGCCATCAGGATCGTCGACACCACCCTCCGCGACGGCTCCCACGCGATCGCGCACCAGTACCGGGTCGATCAGGTACGGACGGTCGCAAGCGCGCTCGACCGGGCCGGAGTATGGGCGATCGCGGTCGGCCACGGCGACGGCCTCGGCGCGAGCTCGATCCAGTACGGCCGCCCGCTGCACTCCGACGCCGAGCTGCTCGCGGCCGCCGCGAGCGTGGTGGAGCGCGCGCAGATCGCCATCGCGATCCTGCCGGGAGTCGGCACCAAGCGCGACCTCGAGAGCGCCCGCGACGCCGGCGCCACCGTGGCGCGCGTGTCCACCGTGTGCACCGAGGCGGACATCGGGCTGCAGCACCTGGGACTGGCACGCGAGCTGGGGATGACCGCCCACTCGCACCTGAACACCGCCCACCTGCTCGATCCCGCCGGAATGGCCGAGGCGGCCCGGGTGGTCGCCGACGCGGGGAGCACGGGCGTCTTCATCGTCGACTCCGCCGGCGCCTTCCTGCCCGACGACGTCCGCCGCCGGATCGCCGCCATGCGCGAGGCGCTGCCAGAGGAGGTCGCCGTCGGCATGCACGAGCACAACAACCTGTCGCTCGCCGTCGCCAACTCGGCCGCCGCGATCGAGGAGGGTGCGACCCTGGTCGACACCTCGCTCGCGGGTCTCGGGGCGGGCGCCGGCAACACCCAGACCGAGGCGCTGGTCGCGGTGCTCGAGCGGATGGGCATCGCGACCGGGATCGACCTGTGGGCGCTGCAGGACGTCGCCGACGAGGTCGTTCGCGGCGAGATCATGCAGCGACCGATCGTGATCGACCGCCTGACCGCCACGATGGGGTACGCGGCCGTTCCGGCCAGCTACCTGCTGCACGCGATCCGGGCCGGCGACCGGTTCGGGCTCGACCCCCGCGAGATCATCGTCGAGCTCGGCAAGCGCAAGGTCGTCGTCGGCCAGGAGGACGCGATCATCGGCATCGCCGCCGAGATGGCGGCCGGACGCACGCGGTGATCACCGTTGTCCTTGACGACGACCCCACCGGCACGCAGGCGACGGCCGATGTCTCGGTGGTGCTCGACTGGTCGGACGCGGAGGTATGGCGGGCCGTTTCAGCCGGTGACCGAGCGGTGCACGTGCTCACGAATTCCCGCGCCTACGACGGTGCGGAGGCCGGACGGCTGGTCGCCTCGGCGGCCGTCGCCGCCCGCGCCCGCTACCCGCGCTGCCGGCTCGTGCTGCGCGGCGACAGCACGCTGCGGGCGCACGTCTGGGAGGAGTACGCCGCGTTGCGAACCGTGATCGCCCCCGGCCGCGAGAACGTGCCGCTGCTGCTCGTCCCGGCGCTGCCCGCGGCCGGACGGGTCACGGTGGCCGGAGTCCACCTGCTCGAGCGCGACGGCCGGCGCGTGCCGCTCGACCAGACCGAGTACGCCCGCGACGGCGATCTGGCCTATGCGAGCGCCGATCTCGCCCTGTGGGCCGAGGAGCGCAGCGACGGCCGGCTGGCCGCGGCAGACGCCGACACCGTCCCGCTCGATCGCCTGCGGCAGCAGACGGGGGCGACCGAGGTGGAGACGGCGCTCGCCGGCGCCGCCCGCTGCCCACGTCCGGCGGTGGTCGTTCCCGACGCCGAGACCGACGCCGATCTGCACACCATCGCCCGCGGCCTGCGCGGCGCCGAGGATGCGGGCATCCCCGTGATCGTGCGCTGCGCCCCGGCGTTTGCGGCGGTGCTGACCGACTCGGCGGCAACGGGGCTCGCGGGCCCGCCCGCCGGCGATCGCGGCGTGCTCGTCGTCTGCGGCTCCTTCGTCCCCAGCTCGACCGAGCAGATCGGGCGGCTCGAGAAGCGCCACCCTGGGGCCGCAGTCACCGCGCGCGTGGCCGCACTCGCGGGGGAGGCCTGGGAGGACGAGGTCGAGCGCGTCTCCGAGCTGGCCCGGCGGCGGATCGCGAGCGACGGGCTCGCGGTGGTCGCAACCGATCGTGAACGGGATCCGGCGCTGCGGGATCCGGAGAGCCAGCGCCGTATCGCCACCGCCCTGGCGCAGGTCGCCCGGCGCGTCCGCACCGGCGTGGTGATCGCCAAGGGCGGGATCACGTCGGCGGTCACCGCCCGCGACGGGCTGGGCGCGCGCGTGGCCCGCGTGGTCGGGCCGATCCTGACCGGCGTCGCGCTGTGGCGCCTGCCCGACGGCACCGACTACGTCGTGGTCCCCGGCAATGTGGGCGGCCCCGACCTGCTGGTCGACCTCGTCGCCGCCATCGCCCCGAAACCGCGTGCGAGCGCAGAGCCGTGCTGACGCCCTTCGCCGAGCTTCTGGCAAGCCTCCGCGCCGGCACCGCCGTCGGGGCGTTCACCTGCTACGACACCGAGACGGCCGCGGCGGTGCTCGACGCGGCCGCGGCACGGGGTGAGGGTGTGATCCTGCTGATCGGCGGCAAGGTGTTCACCGACCGGCACGGGCGGCTGCTCCTGGCAGCGCTGCTCGCCGTGGCCGAAGCGTCCGACGCACAGGTGTGCGTGCAGCTCGACCATTGCGACGACCTGGCGGTGATCCGGGCCGCCTTCGAGCAGGGCGCGGGCGCCGTCATGGCCGACGGATCGGCCCGCCCGTTCGACCAGAACGTGCAGTTCGTCCGCATCGCGGTCGAGCTCGCGCGGGCACACGGGGCCGGTGTGGAGTGCGAGCTGGGCGGCATCACCGGCGACGAGGACGTGGCCGAGGCAGTCGCCGGCGGGGCGCTGACCGATCCCGCCCGGGCGGTGGACTTCATGCAGCGGTCGGGGGCGGACTGTCTCGCGGTCTCGATCGGAAACGTGCACGGCGTCTACCGCGACCCGCCGAACCTCGACTGGGACCGGCTCGACGACATCCATTCGCGGGTCGACCACCCGCTCTCGCTGCACGGCGCATCCGGCATCCCCCAGCCCCTGCTCGAACGCGCGCTGCGGGCGGGAATCGCCAAGGTCAACGTCAACACCGAGCTGCGCCAGGCGTACCTCGCCGCCACCGGCGAAACGCTCCCGCAGGCACTGCCCGGTGCGCGCGTCGCCGCCCTGCATGCGGCCCAGACCGAGGCCGTCAGACGAGTCGTCGACGAGAAGCTCGCGATCCTGGCGGGCGGGGGGCCGCGGTGATACGGCGGCTCGACCACGTCGCGATCGCGGTGGCCGACACCGACACGGCGCTGGCGTATTTCCGCGACCGGCTCGGCCTGCGGGTCGTGGCCGTCGACCACCCTCCCGAGGTGCCGGTCAAGCTGACGTATCTCGACCTCGGCAACACCTATCTGCAGCTGGTCGAGCCGCTCGACCCGGAGCACCCGCTCAACTCGTGGCTCGCGGAGCACGGCGACGGGTTTCACCACATCTGCTTCGGGGCCGACGACGTGACGGCCGAGCTCGCGCGCCTGGGGCCGGATGGAGCCGAGCCGCTCCCGATGGGCAGCGGGCGCGGCCGGCCGGCGGGGTTCGTCGCCGGCCCGCTCGTGCATGGAACCCGGATCGAGTGCACGAGCTTCAACCACGCGGAGGACGTCGACCGGGTGGCGGGCTGGCTGAACACGAGTGAGGAGGAGGAACATGGGACTGACGCATCGACTTGAGGGAAGGCGTGCGGTCATCACCGGTGCCGGGTCCGGCATGGGGCTTGCGGCCGCGCGGCTGTTCGCGGCCGAGGGAGCCAGGGTGGCGTTGCTGGACGTGAATCCGGACTCGATCACGGGGGTCGCGGCGGAGCTCGAGGGCGCCATCGCAGTGCCCGCGGATGTGCGGGACGAGGGTCAGGTGGAGGCCGCCTTCCAGATCGCGATCGATGCGTTCGGGGGTCTCGACACGGTGGTGGCGAACGCCGGTGTGCAGCTCGCCGGCGAGGACGATCGCGCCGACCGGCTGTCGCTCGAGGTGTGGCGGCGGACGGTCGACATCAATCTCACCGGCCAGTTCCTCGCGTGCAAGTACGGGTTGCGGGCATTGCTCCGAAACGGCGGGGGCGCGGTGGTGTGCACCGCATCGCCAACGGGGCAGTACGGCGTCGCGACGGGGTATGACGCCTACAGCGCCAGCAAAGGCGGGGTGTACGGCCTCATCCGGGTGATGGCGGCCGACTATGCGCAGTTCGGCATCCGCGTCAACGGCGTCATCCCGGGATACATGGACACCCCGATGACGAACTGGGTGGACGCCGAGGAGGAGCGGCGGCTGCTTCAGTCGGTGCCGCTGGGCCGGGCGGGCCGCGCCGACGAGATCGCACCGGTGATGTTGTTTCTGGCGTCCGACGAGGCCTCGTTCGTGACGGGCGCCGTCTGGGCCGCCGACGGCGGCATGACCGCCGTCTGAAGTGAAAGCCGTCCGTCTGAAAGGAGTCGCCTCATGAACGATGTGAAACGCACAGCTCCCAACGTCTCGCTGGCCGAGTTCGAGGCGATCTACGAGTCGGTGAAGAACTGGGGCCGGTGGGGCGACGATGACGTCATGGGCACGCTCAACCTGATCACGCCCGAGCACGTCCGCCGCGCCTGCGCAACGGTGACCGAGGGCCGCCACGTGTCCATGGCGATCCCGATCAACACGGTCGCCGGACCCGACAATCCGAGCCCGGCGATCCATCACATGACGCAGATGCATGACATCGACATCAACTCCGGCAAGCTGCGGTTCGCAATGGACTTCCTGGGCATGGAGTGCCACGGCGATTGCCACACGCACATCGATGCCCTGTGCCACATCTCCTACGACGGCAAGCTGTACAACGGGCTGCCGGCTGACGAGGTCACGAGCCGCGGCTCGCGCGTGCTCTACATGGACCACTACGCGCACGGCATCGTCGGGCGCGGGGTGCTTCTGGACGTGCCCCGCCACCGTGGCGTGCCATGGCTCGAGCCGGGCGAGGCCGTCACCCGGGCCGAGCTCGAGGCGGTCGAGGAGGCCCAGGGCGTCCGACTCGGCGAGGGCGACCTGCTCGTCTTCCGCACCGGCCACCACGCCCGCCGGCTTGCGGTCGGCGGCTGGGACAACGGCTACGACGGCGAGGGCAAGGCCGGCCTGCACGTCGACACCATCCCGTGGATGCACGAGCGCGGGATCGCCGGCTTCCTGCCCGACGGCGACGGCGAGACGGTTCCGAGCACGGTCGACGGCATGCTCTACGTGATCCACCCGCTGCAGGTGACGGCCATGGGAATGATGGTCTCCGACAGCCTGCAGCTCGAGGACATCGCCCGGGCCTGCGACGAGATCCAGCGCTGGGAGTTCATGGTCACGATCGGGTCGCTCCGGATCATCGGAGGCACCGGCGCGCCCTTCAACCCGATCGCGGTCCTGTGAGCACGCCGTCCGACACGAACGGCGGCGACATGACGGGCGCGGTCGCGCTCGTCACGGGCGGCGGCACCGGCATCGGCGCCGCGACGGCGAAGCTCCTGGCCCGAAAGGGCCTGCAGGTGGTGATCGTCGGTAGGCGGGCCGAGCTGCTCGCCGAGGTGGCAGGGAGCTCGAGCGCCATCACGGCCATTCCTGCCGACCTCGGCGAGGCCGATGCCCCACACCGGATCGTGGCCGAGGTGACCGACCGCCTGGGCCGGCTCGACGTGCTGGTCAACTGCGCCGCCGTGATCCGCAACCACCCGGTCGCCGAGTACACGCTGGCCGAGATCGACCAGCACCTGGACGTGAACATCCGGGCGCCGTTCCTGCTTACGCAGGCGTCGCTGCCGGCGCTGACCGCGGCGCCCTACGGCTCGATCGTGAACATCAGCTCCTCGTCGGGCACCATCCTGCGGTCGGGGCAGTCGCTGTACGGCCTCACCAAGGCCGCGCTCGAATACTTCACCCGGTCGATGGCGGGTGAGCTGGCCCCGGTGGGGATCCGGGTCAACGGCATCGCGCCCGGGCCGATCGACACGCCGATTCACGAGACGTGGGCCGATGACCTGGAGGAGGCCTATCGCTGGCTGGCGTCCCAGGTGCCGCTGGGCCGGATCGGGGTCGCCGACGAGATCGCCAACTGGATCTGGCTGCTGGCGAGCCCCGTGGCATCGTTCGTGACCGGCGTGGTGATTCCCGTCGACGGGGGCCAGGCGCTCGACATCGTGTGACGCTCAGCCGTCCCCGGGGAACTCGACGTCCTCGGCCTCGAGCGCGATCCCGAGCGTCTGGCCGCCGTCGACGACGAGCGTCTGGCCGGTGATGTACCCGGCCTCGTCCGAGGCCAGGAAGCGGACCGTGGCGGCGACATCCGGCGGCTCGCCGAAGCGACCGAGCGGAATCGTCTTCAGGTACTGCGGCCCGATCACCGGGTCCTCGATCACGAACTTGGCGATGCGGGTGTTGACGACGCCGGGGGCTACGGCGTTGACGCGGATCCCGAACGGCCCCAGATCCATCGCAGCCGAGCGCACGAACGCGTCGACACCGCCCTTGGAGGTGTTGTAGACCGACATGCCGCGCTCGACGTGGAAGCCGTTGATCGACGAGGTGATGACGATCGCGCCGCTGCCGCGCCCCGCCATCGGCCGCCCCGCCTCCTGCGTGCACAGAAAGACACCGGTGAGGTTGACGTCCAGGACGTGGTGCCAGGTCTCGTCGTCCAGCTCGAGCAGCGGCTTCACCGCGGCGATGCCCGCGTGGGCGACGCACACGTCGATGTGGCCGGCGGCCTCGAGGCAGGCCTCGACGGCGGCACGGACGTCCGCGCGCCGGCTGACGTCCCCCGCCACCGGAATCGCTCTGGCGCCGAGTCCAGCGGCGGCCCGAGCGAGCTCGTCGCCGTCGAGATCGAACATGACCACCGTCGCACCCTCGCCGTGAAAGCGGGTCGCGATGGCGAGGCCCATGCCCCGGGCGGCGCCGGTGACGACGACCCCCCTGTCCGTGAATCCACTCATGTCATCTCCTCGGTTCCTGCGGTGATCCGCGCGCGCCAAGCCTACGCCGTGTGATGAGGCGCACACAGTGCCCGTCGCGACGCGCACAGACGGTGTCGCGATGCGCTCGTAGCGTTCACCCACCACAAAGGAGGCACGACATGGCAGCCACCGCACGACAGTTGCGACGGCTCCGGCGAAGACTCATCACCGCGGGTGTACTGGTCGCCGCGTAGCTCGCAATCGCACGAGGGGCCGGTGGCAACCGGCCCCTCTGTCCGAACTACCCACGCGATCGATCACGCTCTCCGGGTGACACCCATCACATGCGGTGAGGCTGTGCTATACACGCCGCGATGCCGGACGACGCCCTGCCCACCGTGACGCCCGAGCTGCGGGCGCTGCGTGAGCGCTACGCGGCGTTCATGGAGGAGCACGTCTATCCGAACGAGCGGGCGTTCGCGGCCGACGACGACGGCTCGGATGCGCTCATCGCCACGCTGCGGGCGCGGGCGCAGGACGCCGGCCTGTGGGCCCCGCATATCGGCCCGGAGGCCGGGGGCACGGGGCTCGGCTTCCTCTCCTACGCGTTTCTGAACGAGGTCATCGGCCGCAGCTACTGGGGCCAACTCGTCTTCGGGTGCCAGGCACCGGACGCCGGGAACAGCGAGATCCTGCACACATTCGGCACACCGGAGCAGCGGCGCGACTGGCTGGCGCCGCTCGTTGCCGGCGACGTGCGCTCGTTCTTCGGCATGACCGAGCCCGAGGTCTCCGGCGCTGACCCCACCGGCCTGGAGTGCCGCGCATCCAGAGACGGCGGCGACTGGGTGATCGATGGCCACAAGTGGTTCTCGACCGGGGCGGACGGATCCGCATTCGGCATCGTCATGGCGGTGACCGATCCCGAGGACGCACCGCACCGGCACATGTCGATGATCATCGTCCCCACCGACGCGCCGGGCGTCGAGGTCGTCCGCAACATCGAGGTGTTCGGGCACGCCGGCCGCGGCTGGAACTCGCACAGCGAGGTGCGCTTCGAGAACGTGCGCGTCCCGGCCGAGAACCTGCTCGGCGAGCGCGGCGCCGGGTTTGCGATCGCGCAGCAGCGGCTCGGTCCCGGCCGCATCCACCACGCGATGCGCTGGCTCGGGCAGATGCAGCGGGCGTTCGACCTGATGTGCTCGTACAGCCTCAGCCGCTCGGCCTTCGGCGGCCCGCTCGCCGACAAGCAGACGGTCCAGGCCTGGATCGCCGACTCCGCCGCCGAGATCAGCGCGTGCCGCCTGATGACGCTCGACGCCGCGGGCAAGATCGATCGGGGCGAGCGGGCACGTGTCGAGGTGTCGGCCCTCAAGTTCTTCTCGGCGCAGGTGCTGCACAACGTCATCGACCGCGCCGTGCAGACGCACGGGGCATTGGGCGTGTCGGGCGACTCGCCGCTCTCGGACATGTACCTCAACGCCCGCTTTGCACGCATCTACGACGGCCCGGATGAGGTGCACCGGATGGTCGTGGCCCGCCGGATCCTCGAGACGTATCGATCGGGCGATGGCTGGAGCTTCGAGTAGCACGGCGCCGCTCGACCTCGCAGCGGTCGCGGCGTTCTGCGACGTCCACGGGATCGGCTCGGGCCCGGTGCGCGCGGAGCGGCTCGGTGACGGCCACTCCAACCTGACGTTCCTGGTCGAGCGCGGCGACCTGCGGTTCGTGCTGCGGCGACCGCCGCCGCCTCCCCTGCCTCCGTCGGCCCACGACATGCTGCGCGAAAGCACGATCGTCGCCGGCCTGCACCGGGCCGGCGCGCGCGTGCCGGAGGTGCTTGCCGTGTGCGCAGACCCCGCCGTCCTGGGCGTCCCGTTCTACTTGATGACGCTCGCCGGCGGCCTCGCCCTCGACACGCATCTGCCACCGCGGGTCGACAACCCGCAGGAGCGCGCGCGGCTCGGGCGCGATGTGGTCGACGCCCTGGTCGAGCTGCACGAGATCGCGCCGAGCGCCGCCGGGCTCGAGGCGATCGGCCGGCCCGACGGGTATCTCGCGCGTCAGGTGCGGCGGTTCATGGGCCTCTGGGAGGTCAACAAGACGCGAGATCTGCCGCTGGTCGCCGAGATCGGAGCGGCCCTGGCCGCCACGGTTCCCGACTCGGGCCCGGCGACGATCGTGCACGGCGACTACCGCGTCGGGAACCTGCTCGTCGCCATGGATCCCCCGGCGCGGATCACCGCGATCGTCGACTGGGAGCTCGCCACCATCGGCGATCCGCTGGCCGATCTCGGCTACCTCGTCTCGGCCTATGTCGACCGCGATGTGCCGCCCGGCGAGGGCATCGTTGCCCTCTCGCCGGTCACGCGCGAGGCCGGATTCCCCACCCGCTCGGAGCTCGCCGAGCACTACGCGGCCCGCAGCGGCCGGGCGGTCGAGCGGCTCGCCTGGTACGAGACGCTCGCCCACTGGAAGGCCGCGATCTTCTGCGAGAACATGTATCAGCGCTACCTCGCCGGCGAGCGCACCGACGCCTTTGCGCGCCTGATGGAGACGGGCGTCCCGGCGAAGCTCAGGTCGGCGGCGGCCGCTCTCCGCCGGTACCAGAACGGCTCGGAGTAGGATCTGGCGGCCGGATGCCGCCGACCGCGTCATACTCGCCGCTCAGCCCGCTGAACGCCCTCCTGCACGCGGGATCGGTCTGGGGTGAGCGCCCGGCCGTCCGCTGGGACGACTGGAGCGTGACGTATCGCGAGCTCGTCGATCGGTGTGCGCGCGTCGCCGGGGTGATCGGCGAATACGAGATCGAGCCCGGCGAGCGCGTGGCCGCGCTGCTTCCGAACGTGCCGGAGCTGCTCGAGATGCATTTTGCGGCGCCGGCCGCGCGGGCGGTGTTCGTCCCCATCAACGTCCGCGTCTCGGCCACCGAGTTGGCCTACATCCTGGAGCACTGCGACGCACGCATGCTGGTGACACATCCCAGCCTCGCCGAAACGGTGGAGCAGGCCGTCGCAACGCTCGCGAATCCGCCACAGGTGATCATGACCCGGATGGCCGCGGGAGATGGATCGGCGTACGAGGAGCGGCTGGCCGCGGCGGCGCCCGTCCCGATCACCGCGCCCGCGGACGAGACCGGCCTGCTCTCTGTCAATTACACGAGCGGCACGACCGGCCGGCCGAAGGGCGTCATGTACACCCATCGCGGCGCCTACATGCAGACGCTTGGCGTCATCGCCGAGGCGGGGCTCGATACACGTACCGCGTACCTGTGGACGCTGCCGATGTTCCACTGCCACGGCTGGGCGTTCACGTGGGCCGTGACCGCGGTGGGCGGAGAGCACCGCTGCCTCGCGAGGTTCGACGCCGGGAAGGTGTGGGACATGCTCGCCGCGGGCGAGGTCAGCCACTTCTGCGGCGCGCCGACGGTGCTGACGATGCTCGCGGCCGATCCGGCGGCGACCCGGCTCCCGCGAGCGGTCAGGGTCTTCGTCGGCGGGGCGCCGCCGTCGCCCGCTCTTCTGCGCCTCGTTGAGGATCTGGGCATGCAGGTGACGCACCTCTACGGGCTCACCGAGACGTACGGCCCGATCGCGGTGTGCGCCTGGCAGCCGCACTGGGATGCGCTGGACGCGCCGGAGCGCATGGTCATGCGGTCACGCCAGGGGGTGGCGAGCGTCGTCGGCGAGCCGCTGCGGGTCGTCGATCACGAGCTCGTGGACGTGCCTGCCGACGGCGGGACCATGGGCGAGATCGTGATGCACGGAAACAACGTCGCCATCGGCTACTACCGGGACGATGCGGCCACCGCGGCGGCCTTCGCCGGCGGCTGGTTCCGCTCGGGCGATCTCGGTGTCATGCATCCCGACGGCTACGTCGAGATCCGCGACCGGGCCAAGGACATGATCATCTCCGGCGGCGAGAACATCTCGAGCATCGAGGTCGAGCACGCGCTCGCCGCACACCCTGACATCATCGAGGTGGCCGTGGTGGCCGTGCCCGACGATGTGTGGGGCGAGGTGCCCAAGGCGTTTGTCGTCACCGGCGACGGAGTGCACCTCACCGGCGAGGACGTGCGCGAGTTTGCGCGGACGCGCCTGGCCCGGCACAAGGTCCCAAAGACGGTGGAGTTCGTGGAGGGACTGCCGAAGACGGCGACCGGCAAGGTGCAGAAACACGTGTTGCGCAACCGAGAAGAGGTGGTCGGTGGCGGTGCTCGACCTGTTCGACCTTAGCGGCAAGACCGCGATCGTCACCGGCGGCGCGACCGGCCTCGGCAGGCAGATGGCCGACGCGCTCGCGGAGCTCGGCGCGAGCATCGTGGTCTGCGGCCGCAACGAGGAGCGCTGCGTGCAGGTCGCGGAGGAGATGTCGGCTGTCCACGGGATGCGCTGCCTCGGCGTGCGGTGTGACGTGACCCAGCCGGACGACTGCGACCGGCTGGTGGATGCGACCCTGGCCGCCTACGGCCGCATCGACGTCCTCGTCAACAATGCGGGCACCGCGTGGGGCGGCCCGCCGGAGACCACTCCTCTGCGCGGGTGGCAGAAGGTCCTGGACGTGAACCTGACAGGCGTGTTCCTGTGCTCCCAGGCCGCCGGCCGCGTCATGATCGAGCAGCGGGCCGGGAAGATCGTCAACATCGCGTCGATCACCGGCCTTCGGGGCGAGCCGCCCGAGGTGCTCGACGCGATCGCCTACAGCTCCACGAAGGGCGCGGTGATCGCGTTCACACGCGATCTGGCCTGGAAGTGGGCCCGCCACGGCATCGGCGTGAACGCGATCGCGCCGGGGTGGTTTCCGAGCGAGCTGTCGCGGCCCGTACTCGAGCGGGCGGGCGACCGCCTGGTCGAGGGCATCCCGATGGGCCGTCTCGGCGGCGACCAGGATCTGAAGGGCGCGGTCGCGTTTCTCGCGTCCGCCGCATCGGACTACGTCACCGGCCACACGCTGGTCGTGGACGGCGGCGCGTCCGCCTGATCCCTGGCCGGATTAGCGCTCGCGCCGGTAGCGACTCGCTCGGTAGTCGTCAACCCATCTCCGAGAGCTGCGCCACTGACCTCGATCGTCGCGCTGGGCCCTCAGTCGTCCACGCTCTGCGGCTGTCCGCAGGGCCCGAGCACTGAGAACGTCATCGGCCAGGGCCGCGAGTGGCACCAACCTGGCGGGCCCAGCCACGGCCGGGACGATGAACCGCATGAGAGTGTCCGTGACGGCGCGCGCGAGGAACTCGCCCAGCGGTCCTGGATCCCCCTGGTCGGCGCGACGGAGCCGCTCCAAGTAGCGCGATCGATCCCCCTTGCGAACGATGGCAGGTGGATATCCAAGCCTGATCAGGAGCAGGTTCGTGAGGAGCCGCCCCGCGCGCCCGTTGCCATCGAGGAATGGGTGAATCTGCTCGAATCTTGCGTGGAGCCCGGCGATCGCCTCGGGGAGGGGGCGGTCGACGGATCGCAGCGCGGAGGCTGCGGCGACCCAATCCGACATGAGGGCTGGGACGGCCGGCCAGTCCGGAGGCTGCATCCCGCCGGGGAACGCCCTGATCCCATGACGTCGGAAGCCTCCCGGCCCCTCGTCGGGGGTCGCGTCCGGAGGCGGTGCCTCCTCCCAGACCTTCGCCATCGCGACGCGGTGGACGTGGCGCACCTCGGTCAACGTGATCAGATCACCGGCGCTCCACTCCCCTGGCGCAAGCCCCTGCTGGTAAACCCATTCGGCAGCATCGGCGTACCCGCGCACCTCGAGGTACTCCGCGAGCTGCTTGTCGCCAACCGCGCGGCCCTCGCTGAGGAGCAACTCAACCTCCCGCAGGACAAGGGTGTTGCCTTCGATCGCGGTGGAGTTGTGGGCCTCCTGGAACCAGATATTCCCCCAAATGTCCTCGGCTTCGGTCGGAGAAGGGAGACCGCCGAGACGTGTCCGGAGGTCTGCGACCGCGTCGTCAAGCTGGCGATAGATGTCCTCCCGGCTACGGCGACCACGCGGCTGTTGGGATGGCATGGGCGCAGCGTACACAGTTTGCGTCACACACGCGAAATTAATCGTCGCGACGCCATTTCCCAACTTGCGTCGGTCCAATCGAGAAAAGCACCGCGACGCACTTTTACGCCGCGGACGCCCTCACGGCCGGCCGTGGCGGTGTGAGTTCGAGTCGTAGCGCAGCCGCTTGCGCTGATGGGCGCTCATCGGCCCGAGGGCGAGATCGGCCGCCTCCTGGTCGAGCCGGGTCACCTGATCGGCCATGGCCGTTGCCAGGCCCTCGTCGAATGCACCGGCGGCGCGCAGGTCGTGGACGGCCTGGCGCAGGACGCGGCGGGCCGCGCCCAGGTTGCCCGCGTCGGTCAGGCGCACGGCCTCGTCGCGGGCACGCGCGGCCCTGAGCACGAGCACCTGCTCACGCACATCGCCGTCCTGCGCAACGGCCGCGGCCTCCTGGGCGGACACGGCGTTGACGACGACCGGGATGCGCACCTCGTGGGCCGCGATCTCGGCGCCGACGCTGACGTAGCGCAGCACGATCTCGGCAACGGGCACCGGCCCGAGCAGCGCGAGGTGCGGGATGTGGAGCTTGAACACGACCCGGCGCGTCTCGTCGCCATAGGCGTCGCCGAGCTGAACCTGGACGCCGCCCGGCACGGCGACGCTCGGAAACTCGTTCAGGACGCCGAGCAGCTCGACGTGCGCCGATGGGATGATCTCGACGCTCACGTTCTGCGCTGCGAGGCGGGTGAGGCCGTCGAACTCGCGCGCGAAGATTCCCGGCGCGGCATCGGGCGTCTCCGCCCAGTGGGCGTTGCCCCCGCCCGCGGCGGCCACGGCCGTCAGCAGATCTTCGTCGAAGTCCGCGCCGAAGCCGATCGTGGTCGTGCCGATCCCCTCGGCCTGGGCCGAGCGGGCGAGCTCGGCGATCGCGCCGGCATCGGTGATGCCGACGTTGGCCATCCCGTCGGTGAGCAGCAGGATCTTCCGCGCCGACCCGGCCGGCGCCGTGCGCAGCTGCTCGAGCCCCTTCAGCCACCCGCCCGACAGGTTGGTCGACCCGCCCGGCTGCACGGACGCGAGCGCCGCGGCCAGCGAGGCCGAGCCAACCGGGCCGCGCGGAAGGAGCAGCCGCACCTCATCGTCATAGGCGATCAGCGCGAGTTCGTCGGTGGGCCGCAGCCGCTCGCCGAGCCAGGCGGCGCAGCGCCGGGCGTGGTCGAGCTTCGCGCCCGTCATCGATCCCGACCGGTCGACCACCAGCGCGAGGTGCAGCGGAGGCCGCGCGACCTCGCCCGCGACGGGCGGCACGACCAGCTCGAACATGCAGTGGAGCTCGTGCTCCTGCTCGACGGCCAGGAGGTGGTATTCCGGACGGACGCGTGCCTTCATGTGTGGACTCCTTCAACGATTTCGCATGGGCACGATCAACGTCCACCGACGGCCGCGAAACCTTACGGATTCAAGCCCGCGGCCCCCGCTGTCGATGAAGGACCCGACCCAGCCACGGAACCGCACCAGCCGACCGTCCCTGCAGTTGGAATCCAACGAACGCGAGGCGCAGTGGACGTTCCGACCAAGAGGAGTCGCACACGCGACCGGCGCGTGACCGGGCTTGGCCGCGGCGTCGTGCTTCTGGCGGGGATCTGGATCCTCGGGTTGATCGCGATCGGCGCGGTGGTCGGATTCGGACGTCGGGTCGACGAGTCGCGGGAGTCACAGGTCGTGATCGCGCAGCTTCACAACGAGGGCAACGCGCTCGTGCAGATCGCCTTCAACCCCGCGACCGCAGGCAAGACCGACACGCCGCTCCCCGCCGAAACCCTGGAGCAGCTGACCCAGGCGAAGAGCACGATCACAGCCTCCCTGGCGACCCTCTCCGGTCTGGACACGAGCGGCGGGCCGGCGCGGATCGGGGTCCTCACCCGGCGCAACTTCCGCCTCGTAGACCGGATGTCGGCGCTCGTCGCCGCCGGACACTCCCGGGCGGCCGCGCTGCTGCTGGGGAGGAGCAACCAGCCCGGCGGAACCGAGGCCGATCTCAACGCCGAGCTCACCCTGGCGGACACTCACTACGGGGCAGCGGCGGCCGAGTCGAGGACAGTGGCCTCGATCGGCACGGTTGTCTCGATCCTCTCGCTGCTCGTCGCGTTCTCGGTCGTGTTCTACGACCTGGTCGGAGCGCGGAGGCGCAGCCATCGTGAGGCGATGACAGACGCCCTCACCGGGCTCGGCAACCGCAGAAAGCTGGTGGTCGACATGGATCTTGCGATCCCGTCGCTCGCCGACGCCGAGGCGATGGCCATCGGGATCTTCGACCTCGACGGCTTCAAGGCCTACAACGACACCTTCGGGCACCCGGCCGGCGATGCGCTCCTGACCCGGCTCGGCGGCCGGCTCGCCGCGGTGGTGGGTGATCGCGGCGGCGCCTACCGGATCGGCGGCGACGAGTTCGTCGTCGTCACGAACGCACCCGACACCGAACGCGTCCTGTCCGCGGCCGAGACCGCGCTCAGCGAGCACACAAACACGTTCGCGATCGGCTGCTCACGCGGTGCGGCCCGCATCGTCGCCGGCGTCACCTTCGAGGACGCGCTGCGCGTCGCCGACCAGCGGCTCTACACCAACAAGCGCTCCGGCCGCACCGAGCTGCGATCGGAGGCCAGGGATGCGCTCCTGCAGGTGCTCGATGAGCAGGGCGGCAACCTCACGACACATTCCGGGCACGTCGCCGAGCTTGCGGAGCGGCTCGCGATCGGCCTCGGGCTCTCGCCGGAGCTGGTGGAGCGGACGCGGATCGCCGCCGAGCTGCACGACGTCGGCAAGGCGGCGATCCTCGCCGCGATCCTCGAGAAGCCCGGCCCCCTGGATGCGGCCGAGCGATCGCTGATGGAACGCCACTCGGCAATCGGCGCCCGCATCGTCGCGGCCGCCCCCACCCTGAGCGCCATCGCACCCATCATCCGAGCGGCGCACGAGCGACCCGACGGCGCCGGGTACCCGGACGGGCTCCGGTTGGAGGAGATCCCGATCTCGGCCCGCATCATCGCGGTGGTCGACGCGTTCGACGCGATGACGAATGATCGTCCGTACCGCCGGGCGATGGCGGTCGCCGACGCGGTCGCGGAGCTGCGCCGGAATGCGGGCACCCAGTTCGAGGCCCGCGTCGTCGACGCGCTGGCGGTCGCCGTCGCGACCCGGGCCGCGGCGCCGCAGGCCGCTTAGCCGCCTAGTAACCAGCCACCACGACCGGTAGACTGGTTGTGATGACACGGTCGTCCTGCGGGTGAGCGCGGCGTCGGAGTTCACTCCCGACCCCGCCGCCGCCCTGGCATCGCGGATGGCGGCGGCGTGGTTCGACGTCACGACCCACGCCATGTCGGTCGGCGCCCGGTACTGGCAGTCGGCGATCGCCCGCGGCGCCTCCCCCGTGGACGTCCTCGATGACGCCGCGACGTGGATGCGGCTCACGCAGGGCCGGCGCGAGCCGACCTGGGCCTCGCCCAGCACGGTCGTGGCCGAGGATGGGGTGTCGCGGCTGCGGGACTTCTCGCCGCCGGATGGCGCGGCGGCCGTGCCGACGCTGATCCTGCCGCCCCAGGCCGGCCATCACTCCTGCATCGTCGACTACACCCCCCGCCAGAGCCAGGTCGGGACGGCGATCGCCGCCGGGCTCGACCGCCTGTACGTGCTGGAGTGGCTCGAGGCAACCTCGGCGAGCGCCGACACCTCGATCGAAGACCACGTCGCCGCCGTGGCCAACGCCATCGAACGGATCGGCGGCCGCGTTCACCTGATCGGCGACTGCCAGGGAGGCTGGCTCGCGGCCATCTGTGCGGCGCTCGAGCCGGATTCCGTCGCCACCCTGACGGTGGGGGGCGCTCCGATCGACTTCCGGGCCGGCGAGGGGCCGCTGCTTGATTACATCGCCCTGATGTCAAACCTGCCCGACTCGCCCTACCGGGCGGTCGTCGATGCCGGCGGAGGGGTTCTGCGAGGCGAGGTCATGCTGGCCGGGTTCATCGCGCTCGCGCCCGAGGAGGAGGCCAAGAAGCACCTCGACCTGCTGCTCGAACTGCACGACCCCGAGTACGTGCGCCGCTACACCGAGTTCGAGGACTGGTTCAAGTACACCCAGGACATCGCCGGGGCGTTCTATCTCTGGATCGTGGATCACCTCTTCACCGGCAACGAGCTGGTCGCCGGAACGCTCGAGGTCGGTGGCCGCCGCGTCGATCTGGGCGCGATCGCCTGCCCGGTCGCGATCCTGGCCGGGTCGCGCGATCACATCACGCCTCACGAACAGGCATTCGCGCTCGCCGAGCACGTCTCCACCCCGCCGCAGGCCGTCCGCTGCGAGCTGATCGACTCCGGGCACCTGGGTCTGTTCATGAGCCGCTCCGCGCTGCGCGACCACTGGGCACCACTCCTGGCGGGACTCGCCGGCAGCGAATGAGCGAACCGCGCGCGTACCTCGTGACCGGGGCGGCGAGCGGCATCGGACGCGCGATCGCCTCCCGGCTGGTCGATGACGGCCACGACGTGCTGTCGGTCGACCGCGCCCCCGATCCCGATGGCCCCGGGCGCCCGCTCGCGGCCGACCTGACCCAGCGCGCAGCCAACCGGGCGGCGGTCGACGCGGCGCTGGCCGCGTTCGGACGGCTGGATGGAGTGGTGGCCTGCGCGGGTTTCCAGGTCGTCGCACCGGTGCAGGAGTTTCCAGAGGACAGATGGGACGACGTCGTGTCGGTGCTGCTGACGAGCCCGTTCCTGCTCGCCCGCTACGGCTGGCAGGCGCTGAGCGAGAGCGGGGACGGCCGGTTTGTGGTCATCGCATCGGTGCACGGATTGCTCGCCTCGCCGTTCAAGTCCGCATACGTGAGCGCCAAGCACGGGGTGGTCGGCCTGGTCAAGACACTCGCACTCGAGGGTGCGCCGCACGGCATCGTGAGTGTCGCGGTCTGCCCCGGCTACGTGCGCACCCCCTTGGTCGAGCGCCAGATCGCCGACCAGGCCCAGGCGCACGGCATCCCCGAATCCGAGGTCCTCGAGCGCGTCATGCTCGCCCGGCAGGCGCGAAAGGAGCTGATCGAGCCCGCCGACGTGGCCGAGACCGTGGCCTTCGCGCTCGGGCCGGCGGGACGCTCGTACACCGGTACGCAGCTCGTCATGGGCAACGGCTGGACGGCTTCCTGACGGTCGGTCGCTAGACTGATCTGCAGCGAGGGGGCGACGAGTGACCAGCGGGCGACCAGACGGCGGCAATGGGTTCGGCGGCCTCGGATTCGACGAGGCGCTGCGCGAGCTGGGTGAGGCACTCGTGGCGCACCCGGAAGCGGCCGAGCGGGCGTGGACGCGATTCGCGGGCGACTGCATGTCCGCGGGCGTCGCGACACTTGCAAACTCCGTCGGCGGTGAGGGCGCGGACCCCGTGGTGAGGCCGGCGCCGAGCGACCGCCGCTTCCGCGACCCCTCATGGAACGAGAACGCCGTGTACTTCGGCCTCCAGCAGGGCTATCTCCTGTGGTCGCGGTTCATGCGCGAGCTGGTCGACGTGGCCGATCTCGAGCGGCCGACCGAGGACAAGGCGCGGTTCGCCGTCGATGCCATGATCGACGCGCTCGCCCCGACCAACACGCTGGTCGGAAACCCCGCCGCCCTTCGCCGCGCCGTCGAGACGGGCGGGTCGAGCGTCGCCCGCGGCATGGAGCGGTTCCTCGAGGACGTCGCCACCAACGAGGGCCGGCCGAGCCAGGTCGACCTATCGCGGTTCGAGCTCGGCCGCGACCTCGCAGCGGGCCCCGGCCAGGTCGTGTTCCGGAACGAGCTGATCGAGCTGATCCAGTACGAGCCGACCACGCGCACGGTGCATGCCGTACCGCTGCTGCTGAGCCCGCCCTGGATCAACAAGTACTACGTCCTCGACCTGTCTCCAGGCCGGAGCTTCATCGAATGGGCCGTCGCCCGCGGCCACACGGTGTTCGTCATGAGCTACGTCAACCCGGGCTCGGAGCACCGCGACTCGGGCCTCGACGACTACCTGGGCGACGGCCTCCTCTCGGCGCTCGACGTCGTCGAGTCGATCACCGGATCCAAGCGCGTGAACATCGCCGGGCTGTGCCTCGGGGGCACGATCGCGGGCGCGGGCGCCGCTTACCTGGCGGCGGCGGGCGATCCCCGGGTGGGATCGATCACGCTGCTCAACACGCTGCTCGACTACCGCGAGCCGGGCGTTCTGGGGACATTCGTCGACCCCGAATCGGTGGATGCGGTCGACGAGATCATGAGCGAGAAGGGGTATCTCGACGCGACGGCCATGGCGCGCACGTTCGACGCCCTGCGCGCGAACGACCTGATCTGGAACTACGTGGCGAGCGGCTGGCTGATGGGCGAGCCGCCGTCCGACTTCGACCTGCTGGCCTGGAACGCCGATGCGACCCGCATGCCGGCCCGGATGCACGGCGAGTACCTGCGGGAGTGCTACATGGAGAACCGGCTGGCACGCGGCACGATGCGGCTCTTGGGCCGGCGGATCCGCCTGGATCTGGTCGACGCCGACGTCTACTACGTCGCCTCCGAGGACGACCACATCACACCCTGGAAGGGCTGCTACAACTCCGCCCGGCTGTTCCCGGGCGACGTCCGCTTCATCCTGACCTCGTCGGGGCACCTCGCCGGCATCGTCAACCCTCCCGGCGGCCGGCGCAGGTTCCAGAGCGACGGCGCCGAAACCGTGGACGCCGCGGCCTGGTCGGACAGCGCCCAGAAGCACGAGGGCACGTGGTGGACGGATTGGGCGCGCTGGATCCGGCCGCGCGCGGGACGCAGAAGGCCACCGCCAACGATGGGAAACGACGACTACCCGCCACTGTGCCCGGCGCCGGGTACCTACGTGCTCGAGCGCGCCACCTCTGCTTGACGTTTCGCGCATTGCGTACTATAGTGTGCATGCACCCAATCGGAGGAGCGCGCACTATGAGCACGTATCTCGAGCTTTCCAAGACGTACCAGGAGCAGGTGCTCGGCATGATCGAGCAGAGCCAGAAGATGGCCGTCGACAGCGTGTCGGCATGGGCCAAGGCCGCGCAGCCGCTCGCGAAGAACGCCCCCACGGCGACCGCGATCCCCGGCATGGCGTCGCCCAAGGACGTCGTCGACAACGCGTTCGGGTTCGCCGCCAAGCTGATGGGCGCGCAGCACGAGTACCTGACCGCGGTGTTCGCCGCCGCCGAGCCGGCAATGCCGAAGGCTCCCGCCACCGCCAAGTAGGCGAGGCGAGGACATCGGACGGGTGCCGGCGAGACTAGGCTGCTGGCACCCGTGTCCGACTCCGAGCCGTTCGACCCGTGGAAGGCCCAGGTTGAGGCCTTCGGGCGCTACCTGAAGACCCAGCGCCAGTTCTCCGAGCTGTCGCTGCGCGAGCTGGCGAAGATGACGAACCTGTCCAACGCCTACATCTCGCAGCTCGAGCGCGGAATGCACGAGCCGTCGCTGCGGGTGCTCCGCGCCCTGGCCGACGCGCTCGGGATCCCGCTCGAAACGCTGCTCGCGCAGACCTGGTTGCGGTCAGACGGCGCACCTCCGGCCGAGAGCGCCGAGGCCACCGAGGCCGTCATCCGCGGCGACGCCGCCCTGAGCGACGCGCAGAAGGAGGCCCTGCTCGCGGTGTATCGCAGCTATGTCGCGAAGGGCCCCGGCGCGACCGAGTCGTAGCGGGAGGTCGGCGACGACACCCGCGGTATCGTAAGAACTCGTGTCCCTCGCAACGCCGGCCAGAACCGCCACGGTCGATGTCATCCGGACCGTCGATCTGACCAAGATCTACCCGGGCGGGGTCACCGCGGTCGACGGCCTCAACCTCACCGTCGCCGAGGGCGAGATCTTCGGGCTGCTCGGCCCGAACGGCGCCGGCAAGACCACGACCGCCAGCATGCTGACCACGCGCGTCATCCCGACGTCGGGACGCGCATTCGTGAGCGACATCGATGTCGTCAAGAACCCGGCGATCGCCAAGCAGCTGATCGGCGTCGTGCCGCAGACCAACACGCTCGACCGCGCCCTGACCGTATGGGAGAACCTGTACTTTCACGGCCGCTTCTTCGGCATGGGCGCCGCAGCATCGCGGGCCGCCGCCGACGAGTTGCTGGTCAAGTTCCACCTCACGGAGCGCGCCAAAGCGCCCGTGATGGCACTCTCCGGCGGGCTCGCGCAGCGCCTGATGGTCGCGCGCGCGATTCTGCACAACCCCGCCATCCTGTTCCTCGACGAGCCCACCGCGGGCCTCGACCCCCAGAGCCGGATCGGCCTCTGGGAGATCGTCGGCGGCCTCCACAACTCGGGCCAGACGGTCGTCCTGACGACCCACAACATGGAGGAGGCCGACCAGCTCTGCGACCGGATCGGGATCATGGATCACGGCAAGATTCTGGCGCTGGGGACGCCGGATGAGCTCAAGAACTCGATCGGGGCCGACACGATCGTGACGGTGAACGCCGACGGTGACCTCGCCGAGCTGGCGCGGCGCCTGCAGGAGACGGTCGAGGGTGTGGATTCGGCGACCACGCTCGACGGCACGGTGCAGCTCGCCGTGCGCGGAACCGATCGCGTGCTCCTGCGTGTGATCGCCGCGGCGGACGATGCTGGGTTCGCGGTGCGCGACGTCCAGGTCGCGCCGCCCACGCTGGAGACCGTCTTCATCCAGCTGACGGGGAAGGAGTTCCGCGACTGATGGCCGTCACCACAGCACCCCGGCCGCTCTTCGCGACCCGGTCGACACTCACGTCGAGCCGCATCGCCTTCGGCGCGCTCCTGCTGCGCGACCTGGTGGTGCTCAGGAAGCGCCTGCGCGAGTTCATTCCGCGCACGATCGTCCAGCCGCTGCTTCTGTGCTTCGTCTTCCTGTACGTCTTCCCGACCATCGGGACGGGCGTCGGGGCCGGCCGCGGCCCCGCCGGGGAGTCTGCGTTCGCGACCATCCTGGTCGCCGGCGTCATCGGGCTCTCGATCATGTTTCAGGGCATCCAGGCCGTGGCGCTGCCCATGGTGCAGGAGTTCGGCTACACGAAGGAGATCGAAGATCGCGTGCTCGCACCGCTGCCGGTGGCGCTGGTCGCACTCGAGAAGGTCATCTTCGGCGCCATTCAGGGGCTGCTCGCGGCGACGATCGTGTTCCCCATCGCCGCCGTGGTGCACGCGAGCGCGATCCACATCAACCTCCAGGTGCACTGGCTGGTGCTGGTCACGCTGACCCCGCTCGCATGCATCACCTGCTCGGCGCTCGGGCTGACGTTCGGCACCATCTTCGACCCGCGCACGGTGCCGCTGCTCTTCGGCATCATCATCCTGCCGCTGACGTTTCTCGGCGGCACCTATTACGCCTGGACGACGCTCGCGCCCGTCACCGCCGGCGGCGTGCACTGGCTGCAGATCCTCGTGCTCATAAACCCGCTGATCTACATCAACGAGGGCTTCCGGGCGGCGCTGACGTCGTCACCCCACATGTCGCTCTGGGCGGTCTACCCGGCGCTGATCGGATTCTGCGCCCTCTTCCTGTGGGCGGGGACGCGCAACTTCAAGCGCCGCGTCATCGGCTGAGGCGAGCGCCCGGTCATAGCGCGGGCGCGGCCGTGCCGCCGGTCAGTGGCGGCGGATTGTCCGGATAGGCGCTCTCGCCGTGCATCGCCTCGTCGAGGCCGGCCTCGTCCTCCTCGCCGACACGCACCGGCGTGATCTGGTCGATCACCTTCAGCGAGATCCAGGTGAACAGAAACGCGTATGCCGAGCAGCCGACGCCGGCCACGACCTGCTTGACGAAGAACGAGCTGCTCCCGTGGATCAGGCCCACGCCGCCGTTGGGGTTCATGGTGGCGCTCGCAAAGACGCCGAGCAGGATGATGCCGAGCAGTCCCCCCACACCGTGAACGCCCCAGACGTCGAGGGCGTCGTCCCAGTTGAGCCGGTTCTTGAGCTGGACCGCGAAGTAACACACCAGCGCGGCGGCGATGCCGATGATGACCGACGCGTCGATCGGGACGTAGCCCGCGGCGGGAGTGATGGTCGCAAGCCCCGCCACGGCTCCCGTCAGGAGGCCGACGAAGTGCGGTTTCCGTGCATGCCGCCACTCGACGAAGAGCCACGTCACCGCCGCGAACGACGCCGCCAGGTCGGTGTTCAGGAACGCGACGCTCGTGATGTCATCGAGCTTCAACTCGCTGCCGGCGTTGAACCCGTACCAGCCGAACCACAGGAGCCCGGTGCCGAGCGCGATGAAGGGAATGTTGTGCGGCGAGTCGGCGATCTTGCGCCGGCCGATGTAGAGCACCGACGCCAGGGCCGCCCAGCCTGCCGAGGCGTGCACGACGATGCCGCCGGCGAAGTCGCGCACACCCCACTGCGCGAGCAGCCCGTTGCCCCAGATCATGTGCACGAACGGGTAGTAGACGAAGAGCTGCCAGACGACCAGGAAGATCAGATACGACTTGAAGGTGACCCGGTTGGTGAATGCCCCGGTTATCAGCGCAGGCGTGATGATCGCGAACATCATCTGGTAGGCGATCAGCACCACGAGCGGGATGTGCGATGGGGCGTAGATCGACGACGGCGTCACGCCGCGCAGGAAGGCCTGGTGGAAGTTGCCGTAGATCCCGTCCGATCCGCCGCTGAAGCACAGCGACCACCCGACCGCCCACCACATCACGGTCGTGATCCCCATCGAGGCGAAGCTCTGGATCATGATCGTGAGGGTGTTCGACCGGCCCACGAGGCCGCCGTAGAAGAACGCGAGACCCGGCGTCATCAGCATCACCAAGCTCGCGGCCAGCAGCATGAAACCGGTGTTGGCCTGGTTGATCATGAACGCGCTCCCCTCCCCGCAGACGGAATTCCTGCTGGGAGGTTCGACGCGGCGGCCGGAGAGCCTTCCCGGCTGTGCCGGTCACCGTGGCGGGCGGCAGGGCTTAGCCGATGGGCTCGACGATGTCGGGGCTGCGGGGAAGCAGCCGGTGCCCATCGACGACGGCCTCGGCGATCGTCGTCAGCTTGCGGTTGGTGCTGCGTGAGTGGGCGCGCAGCATCTCGAACGCGCGGCCCTCGTCGATCGCGTGGCGCTCCATGAGAATGCCCTTCGCGCGCTCGATCATTGCCCGGCGGCCGAACGCACCCTCGAGGTTCTGGAACTCCGCGAAGCGGCGCAGGACGATCGCGAGCGCGTCCTGAAGCTGGTCGGCCTCGGCATTGGTGATGTAGGCGAACACCCCCCGCTTGGCCGCCTCCGAGACGAACGCGTGGTCGTCGGTCTCGAGCAGCACGATCACCGGGCACGCCGACAGGCGCACGATCTCGCCGATCAACTCGAGGGCGTGATCGGAGCTGTCTCCAAGGCCGACGAGGGCGACGTCGGGCAGCTCGCGGGTGGTCACCGAGGCCACCTCGGTCACCTCGATCGACCGCGCGATCACCTCATGGCCCAGCGAGACCACGATGGTGGTGACGTGGTCGAGGCGCGCCGGGCGCTGGTTGGCGATCAGGACGCGAAGGTGATGGTCTTCGAGAGTGCTCACGATCGAACCGTCCGCTTGTGGCAAAGTCTACCCCCGCACGCCACCACATCCGAGGGGAATCCGATGAACGACGTGACCGGCAACATCAATATCGACGGCGAGGTGTTCGAGGGCGTGTCCATGAGTCCAAGTGATGTCTTCGCTGGCTGGGTGCGGGTCACGATCGCCCACCGCGGCGACGAGGCCGTGTACCACATCCCGCCCCAGCGCATCGTGTGGGTGCTCGAGGGGTCAAGCCACGGGCCGCTTCGGTGACAAGGCGGGTCAGTCCTTCTTCGGCACCACCGGCGGGACGGGCGCCGGCGTGGTCGGGACGGAGTTGTTCGATCGCGCGCCATCGCTGTGGCCTAGCCGGCCGGGACGGCCGTCCCCCCACGCCTCGCTCGCGATGCTGAGCGCCGAGGTCAGCTCGCTCGGGATCACCCAGATGGTGTTGTTGTCGCCCTGGGCGATCTGCGGCAGCATCTGCAGGTACTGATAGGCGAGCAGCTTCGGGTCGGCGTCGCCCTCGTGCACGGCGCGGAAGACGGTTTCGATCGCCTTGGCCTGGCCCTCCGCACGCAGGATCTGCGACTGCCGCTCCCCCTCGGAGCGGAGGATCGCGGCCTGCTTCTCGCCCTCGGCCGTCAGGATCTCGGACTGCTTGAGGCCCTCGGCGGTCAGGATCGCGGCGCGCTTCTCGCGGTCGGCGCGCATCTGCTTCTCCATCGCCTCCTGGATCGTGCGGGGCGGATCGACCGCCTTGAGCTCGACCCGGTTTACCCGGATGCCCCACTTCCCGGTGGCCTCGTCCAGCACGCCGCGCAGCTCGCCGTTGATCTGGTCTCGGGAGGTCAGCGTGCGCTCGAGCGTCATCCCGCCGATCACATTTCGGAGTGTCGTCACGGTGAGCTGCTCGATGCCCTGGATGTAGTTGGCGATCTCGTAGATCGCGGCCTTGGCGTCGGTCACCTGGTAGTAGATGACCGTGTCGATGCTGACGACGAGGTTGTCCTCGGTGATCACCGGCTGCGGTTCGAACGAGACAACCTGCTCGCGCAGGTCGATCAGCGGCCGCAGGCGGTCGATGGCAGGGATGAGCACCGCCAGGCCGGGGGTGAGGGTGCGCGAGTAGCGGCCGAGGCGCTCGACGACTCCCGCGCGCGCCTGCGGAATGATCCGCACGGTGCGCGAGAACAGCACGAGCGCGATCACCACCACGATCGGGATGAGAATGAGTTCGAGCATCGCCACACCGTCCTACAAGAGGATCGAACAGGCGACCATGTCTTTGGGGTCAAGCCGAGTGCGGCAGGCGATTGGGCCGCGCCCGCCCAACAGCTTAGCCGACGCGCCCCGGCTCCGATGAGTTTTTGCGCCCAATGCGGTCCCCGTCACAATGCCAGCCGATGTGCCGCGGACAATCGCCTTCACCGTCGAAGGCCCGATCGCCCGCGCCGACCTGCCCGGACTGTGTGAGCGGGTCTGCGCACTGCTGGAACGAAGCGGCGCCGACGTCGCGTTCTGCGATGTGGCCACCGTCGAGCCGGACGCCGTGACGGTCGATGCGCTGGCGCGACTCCAGCTGGGCGCCCACCGCCACGGCTGTCAGGTGCGGCTGCGGCACGCCTCCGCCGAGCTGCGCGAGCTCGTCGCATTCATGGGGCTGAGCGACGTGCTGGCGGAGTAGCCGGCCGGGTCAGGGGGTCCCCGGTGGCGGTCAGCGAAAAGCGGGGACAGTCCCCGGTTGGTGAGCGCCGGGTGCGCCAAAAGGGGCCTGACCCCGTTTGGTGCGGTCAGCGGATCTCGTCGAACTGCAGCGGCAGGCCGAACAGCGGGAACAGCGTCTCGGTCGCCAGGAAGAAGGTGAGCTCGACGATGCGGCCGGCGCGGATCTCGAGCACCTGCAGCGCCCACGGCTCGAACCCTTCCCCGGACTCGCTGGGCTTGTACTGCCCGAACGCCGGTGCGCCGTTTGCCGCCACGGTCGGGATGACCCGCGAGCCGCTGCAGCCCATGCCCGGCCCGAACCACCACTCGAAGATGTCGTCGCGGCCGGCCAGCCACATATCGAAGGGCGGCATCGACTGGGTCGCGTCCTCGTGGATCAGCGACGTGAGCGCCTCGATGTCGTAACGCTCGAACGCCTCGACATACCGGGCGAGCAGCGCCGCGTCCGCGGCATCCACCGAGGGGGTCGCGTCGGCCGCACTGAGGTCGCGCGCCTCGATCGTCGCGCGCGCCCGCTGCAGCGAGCTGTTGACCGATGCGACGCTGGTCTCGAGCAGCTCGGCGACCTCGGCCGCCCGCCAGCGCAGCACCTCGCACAGGATGAGCACCGCCCGCTGGCGCGGTGGGAGATGCTGCAGTGCGGCGACGAAGGCGAGCCGGAGCGTCTCGCGCGCCTCGGCCACCTCGGCCGGGTCGGCGGCGGCCGAGACGACCAGGCCGTCCGGCACGGGCTCGAGCCACGCGACCTCGGCCGGCACGTTCAGGTTTGTCACCACGGGAACGGACGCGGGGCCGAGGTCCATGGGCCGCGGCCGCCGCTCGCGTCCCTTGAGCATGTCGAAGCACACGTTCGTGGCGATCCGGTAGAGCCACGAGCGCAGGGCGGCGCGGCCCTCGAACCGGTCGTAGCCCCGCCAGGCGCGGATGAACGTCTCCTGCACCGCGTCCTCGGCCTCGAACGCCGAGCCGAGCATGCGGTAGCAGTACGCGGTCAGCTCGGTGCGGTGCTGCTCGAGCCGTTCTTCGACGGGCGCAGCGGTAAGCGAGGAGTCGGTCACGGGGAGGATCTTACCCAGCCGGCCGCGGCGGCAATCGCAGCCTGGCCGTAGCTGATGCCGCCGTCGTTGGGCGGCACGCGGGCGTGGCTCAGCACCCGGAACCCGCGCTCCTCGAGCCGCCGCCGCAGCGACCGCAGCAGACGGACGTTCTGGAACGTCCCGCCCGATAGCACGACGAGCCTCGGCTCCCCGGCCGCCTCGCAGGCGGCGGCCGCCGCGGCCGCCACGCCCTCGTGGAACGCGGCCGCAATCTGTGACCGCGGCCGGCCGGCCGCGAGGTCGTCGTGCACGGCCCGGATCAGGTCGGCTCCGGCGATGACCCCCGCCTCGACACCGCACGGATACGGCGCGGACTCCTCGTCGCCGGCCAGCTGCTCGAGCTCGATCGCGGCCTGCCCCTCGTACGTCACGCGTTCGCGCACGCCGAGCACCGCGGCCGCGGCATCGAACAGCCGCCCCATCCCCGACGAGACGGGCGCGTTCACCGCCAGCACCGGCCGCAGCGCGGGCCAGCCCGGAAACGGCACCGGCCGCCCGGCCCCCTCGAGGTAGGCCGCCGCCGTGCGCCACGGCTCGTGGATCGCGGCCGCGCCGCCGGGCAGCGGAACGGGGTCGAGGTGCGCGACCCGCTCGAACTCGTGCAGATCGCAGCGCAGCACCTCTCCGCCCCAGAGTGTTCCATCGGGGCCATAGCCGGTTCCGTCGAACACCACGGCCAGCGCCGGCCCGCGCTCGCCGTGCTCGGCCAGGCAGGCGGCGGCGTGCGCGTGATGGTGCTGAACCTGCACGGGGTCGGGCGATCGGTCGTGCGCCCACCGGGTCGAGAGATAGTCGGGATGCATGTCGCACGCAATGGCCTGCGGAGCCACGCCCAGCATGTCCAGGTACAGCTCGAGGTCCGAGCGAAACGCCGCGTAGGCCGCCTCGGTGTCGAGGTCGCCCAGGTGCGGCGAGAGGAACGCGGCCCCGTCGCGGGCGACGCAGAACGTGCTCTTGAGCTCCGCACCCACTGCGAGAATCGGCGCCCGGGCCGCGACCGGCAGCGCCAGCGATGCCGGCGCGTAGCCGCGGGAGCGGCGGATCGGGAAGCCGGCCCGCACGACCGAGTCCTCGCACCGGCGGTGAATGGGGCGATCGTGGCCAAGGAACGCGTCGGCGATCCCGGCCAGGCGGCCGCGGGCGTCGTCGTCGGTGATCGCAATCGGCTCGTCCGAGCGGTTGCCGCTCGTCATCACGAGCGGCGCACCCACGTCGGCGGCCAGCAGATGGTGAAGCGGGGTGTAGGGCAGCATCACCCCCAGCCAGGAGGTGCCCGGAGCGACCGCCGCCGCGACCTCGGCACCCGGCCGGCGCCGGGCCAGCACGATCGGCCGGGCGGGCGAGTGAAGCAGCGCCCGCTCGGCGGCGTCCAGCGAGACGAGCAGCTCCGGCGCGGACGTCATCACCGCGAACGGCTTCTGGTCGCGCTGCTTGCGCGCCCGCAGCCGGCCGACTGCCTCGTCATCGCCGGCGACACACGCGAGGTGGAATCCACCGAGGCCCTTGACCGCCACGATTGCTCCCTGCCGCAGCAGCTCCACCGCCTGCTCGAGCGGTATCGAGAGCTGCGGCCCGCACACCGGACAGGCGATCGGCTCGGCGTGGAAGCGGCGGTCGCCCGGGTCCTCGTACTCGCGCCGGCAGTCGGTGCACAGCGGGAACCCCGCCATCGTCGTGTTCGGGCGGTCGTACGGGACGGCGCGGACGATCGTGAACCGGGGCCCGCACTGGGTGCAGTTCGTGAACGGGTACCGGTGGCGCCGGTCGGCCGGGTCGAGCAGCTCCCTCAGGCAGTCCTCGCAGGTGGCGACGTCCGGCGGGACGAGCGCCGTCCGGCCGGTGGCGGCGCTCGCCGCGATGACGAACTCGCCCTCCCCGCGAAGTGCGAGGGGGCGCATCCGCACCGACTCGATCCGGGCCAGGCCGGGTGCCTCACGCGTGAGAGCAGCGGCGAAGGCATCGAGCGAACCGGCGTCGCCCTCGGCCTCGATCGCCACGCCGCTGCCGTCGTTCAGCACGAACCCGGCCAGCTCGTGGCGGCGCGCGAGTCCGTAGACGAACGGCCGGAATCCCACCCCCTGCACGACACCGGTGACCCGGAACTCGCGGCGCTCCAACCCGCGCGTCAGCGCCTCTCGGATCCGCTCTCGAGCCGGGACGACGGGCGCCGCCAGGCGGGTTCGATGTCGTACTTCGTACGGATCGCGCGTTCGCGCAGGTACTTCAGCGCCGGCCCGTAGGTGAAGCGGGCGCCGTTGGCCGCGAGCAGGCCGAGCCGGTCGGTTTCCATGAACGGCATGAACTTGTCGGGGAACCCGGGCATCGTGCAGGCCATGCAGATCCCGCCGACGTTGGGGCACCCGCCGATCCCGTTGATCCAGCCGCGCACGGGAACATTGCACTTGACCACCGGGCCGCGGCAGCCGAGCTTGACCAGGCACTGGCCGTCGTCGCCCGGGACCTGCGAGAAGTCGCGGCTCTCGTAGAACCCGGCCCGGTCGCAGCCGTCGTGCACCGTCCGCTCGAACAGCCAGCGCGGACGGCCCTGATCGTCGAGGTCGAGCTCGGGCCCGACGCCCGCCAGCTGGAGCACGACCTGCATGAGCGTCTCGGTGAGGTTGTCGGGCTGCACCGGGCAGCCGGGGAGATTCACGATCGGGATTCCCAGCCGCGAGCGCCAGTCGCCCCCGAGGTAGTCGCGCAGGCCCATCGCGCCGGTGGGGTTGTTCCGCATCGCCGGTATGCCGCCGTAGGCGGCGCACGTCCCGACCGCCATCACCGCCGCCGCCTTCGGGGCGAGCCGGTCGAGCCACTCCCCCGTCGTGATCGGCTGCCCCGAACCGGGGTCGACACCGAACCCGGCCCAGTGACCGTCGCCGCTCAGCTCCTCGTTGGCCACCGACCCCTCGAGCACGAGCACAAACGGGTCGAGCTTGCCGGCCTCGGCGTCGTACCACGCGCGCACGAAGTCGGCGCCCGTCTCGTAGGCGAGCAGCGGGTTGTAGATCACCACGCCGGGCATCCCCGGGAGCGTGCCCCGGATGAGATCCTCGAGGCTCGGGCTCGTGGCCGATGTGAGCGAGACGGATTCCCCGTCGCAGCTCAGCCCGCCCGTCATCCAGATGACGTGGACGAGCATCCGCTCGGTGTGCGCCTGGTGGGGGGTGAACTCGATCGGGCGGGTCACGGCGCCACCGCGCGGTCGCCGCCGTGATCGACCAGGGTGGCGAGATGACCCGCGAGCGTGCCATGCAGGTGCCACTCGTCGGCGTGCCCGGTGACGAGGCCGGCATGCGAGAGCCGGTTCAGGGCATGGGACACCGACGGCCGCTCCGCTCCGACGAGCCGGCCGAGCAGCCGGTGGGTCAGGGGCACCGGGACGCGGATGCCGCCGGGCTCGACCCGGCCCCAGCGCGCGGCGAGGTGCCACAGGAGCAGTGTGAGCCGCACCTCGAGCCGCGGCTGGCACGCGATCGCGCGCTGCAGGTTGAGATCGCCCGCGCGGCGGCCGGCGCGGCGCAGGAGCACGTCGGCGACCTGCGGCCACGGCCGCACCCGCTCCGCGAATCCGGCATCGAGCACCGCGAGCCGCGAGGGAACGAGCGTGCGGTACTCGTAGCGGCGCTCGAGCAGGTCGCCCGGCCCCGGGTCCCACCGCTGCAGGAGATCGCCCGGCCCGGCCAGCTCGCTCGCAATCCGGTCGCCGACCTCGGTGTCGATCGCCACCACGCCGTCGATCACCAGCACGCCGAAGCCTCGCTCGGTGCCGGCGAACCACGCCGCGGCATCCTGGACGCCGACCGGGACGTCCACGACCACCGCGGTCGCGACCTGACGCGCGACGACCCGCATGCGCAGGTCGAACTCCTGGGCCATGTCATCGTCGAGGTCGAACAGGTACCGGTACGACGACGATGCCGCCTGAGCCTGGCGCGGGTCCTCGCCGGGCCATCGCAGTGAGACCCCCTGCACCCGCTCGGCATCGCTCCCGGGCATTGGGCGAGTCTACTCCTCGTAATCAGGATTACCCGACCCGCCGGTAACCGTGGTTACGCCGCCCGGTTCGGCCTCCCGCCAGGGTGGTACTGATCCCACAGCGACCCGTTTGTGGCGCCTCTTGGGAGGGAGACGAGCATGTGCTTGGCCATTCCTGGACAGGTGATCGAGATCGTGGACAGCGAGAACCGGCTGGCCTCCGTCGAGATCGCGGGCGTCCGCCGCAACGTGAACGTGAGCCTCCTCGACGAGGGCGGAGGCAGCGCGCAGCCCGGCGACTGGGTGCTGATCCACGTCGGCTTCGCCCTGTCGAAGGTGGACGAGGAGGAGGCGCACGCGACGCTGCGCCTGCTGGAGCGAATGGGTGCCGAGTACGAACAGGAGCTGGAGGAGCTGAAGGCGAGCGTGATCGAATGACCCCCGACGCGCGCTGCGACGCCGACCAGCACTGCATCACCTGCGGCGACGTCGCGGTCGCCCTCCGCGTCGTCAGCACCGATCCGGCCGAGCGCCTGGCGTGGTGCTGCGAGGACGCCTCGGGCGCGGGGGAGTGGGTGGACGTCGAGCTGGTCGGAGACGTCGCGCCCGGGGATGCCGTCCTGGTGCACGCCGGCACCGCCCTCGTCCGCCTCGAGGAGGTGGCGCCGTGAAGTTCGTCGACGAGTTTCGCGATCCCGAGCTCGGCCGCGCCCTGGCCGGCGAGATCCTGGCGACCGTCGAGCCGGGCCGCCACTACAAGATCATGGAGGTGTGCGGCGGGCACACGCACTCGATCTACAAGTACGGCGTCGACGACCTCCTGCCGGCGAACGTCGAGCTCGTCCACGGCCCCGGCTGCCCGGTGTGCGTCATCCCGATGGGCCGGGTCGACGACGGCATCGCGATCGCTCACGAGCCGGACCTGATCTTCACGTGCTTCGGCGACATGCTGCGGGTGCCCGGATCGAACGGCACGCTGCTCGACGCCAAGGCCGAGGGCGCGGACGTGCGCATGGTCTACTCGCCGCTCGACGCGATGCGGATCGCCAAGCAGAACCCCGACCGCCAGGTCGTGTTCTTCGCCATCGGCTTCGAGACGACTGCGCCGTCGACCGCACTGACCCTGAAACGGGCGAAGGCGGAGGGACTGCGCAACTTCTCGTGCATGTGCAACCACGTCACCATCGTGCCCCCGCTGCGGGCGCTGCTCGAGTCGCCAGACCTCCGGCTCGACGGGTTCATCGGCCCCGGCCACGTCGCGACCGTCGTCGGCGGCCGGCCGTTCGAGTTCATCCCGGCCGACTACGGCCGCCCGGTCGTCATCTCGGGGTTCGAGCCGCTCGACCTGCTCCAGTCGGTGCAGATGATCCTGCGCCAGCTGCGCGACGGCCGCTGCGAGGTCGAGAACCAGTACGCCCGTGTCGTCCCCTACGAGGGCAACCGGCCCGCCCTCACGGCGATGGCCGAGGTCTTCGAGCTGCGCCCCCACTTCGAGTGGCGCGGGCTCGGCTTCATCTCGCAGAGCGCCCTGAAGCTGTCCGAGGCATACCGCGAGCTCGACGCCGAGATTCGCTACCAGGTGCCAGGCGTGCGCGTTGCCGACCCGAAGGCGTGCCAGTGCGGCGAGGTGCTGAAGGGCGTGATCAAGCCGTGGGAGTGCAAGGTGTTCGGTAGCGCCTGCACGCCCGAGCACGCCATCGGCACGTGCATGGTCTCGCCCGAGGGCGCCTGCGCCGCCTACTACAACTACGGCCGCTTCGCGCGCGAACGGCAGGTGGTCTAGCTGGCGCACCAGGCCGTCCCCACCGACCGCGAACAGCGGGTGCTCGACATCATCGAGACCGTGCGGTCGAAGCCGCCGCGGTTCAAGGACGCGCGCATCACGATGGCGCACGGCGCTGGCGGCAAGGCCACCCAGACGCTCATCGAGGGGCTGCTCGTGCCCGCCTTCGATTCGCCCGCCCTGCGGGCGCTGGCCGACGCCGGCACGATCTCGGTGGGCGGGGTCGAGATCGCGCTGACGACGGACAGCTTCGTGGTCAAGCCCATCCGCTTCCCAGGCGGCTCGATCGGCGACCTGGCCGTGAACGGCACGGTCAACGATCTGGCGATGGCCGGGGCGCGCCCGCTCGCGCTCAGCCTCTCGATGGTGCTCGAGGAAGGCCTGCCGGCCGAGGAGCTGCGGGCAGAGGTCGAGGCGATCGCCGCCGCCGCCGCGGCCGCGGGCGTCGCGATCATCGCCGGTGACACGAAGGTCGTCGAGCGCGGTCACGCGGACTCGATGTACCTGTGCACGGCCGGGATCGGCCAGGTCGATCCGCGCGCATCGCTCTCGCCGGCAGGCCTCAAGCCCGGTGACCGCATCATCGTTTCCGGCTCGATCGGCGAGCACGGGACGGCGATCATGCTCGCCCGGGGCGAGTTCGAGCTCGAGGCCGCAGTCGAGTCGGACACGTGCTCGCTGTGGCCCGCGGTCGATGCGCTGCTCGAGGCCGCGGGACCCGAGCTGCGGTGCCTGCGCGACGCCACCCGCGGCGGGGTCGCCTCGGTGCTGAACGAGCTGGCACGGGCCTCGAGCGTGGCGATGGTCGTGCGCGAGCGCGATGTCCCGGTGCAGCCGGCGGTTGCCGGCGCGGCGGAGCTGCTCGGCATCGACCCGATGTACGTCGCCAACGAGGGCAAGCTGGTGGCGTTCGTGGCGCCGGAGGCGGCCGGGGCGGCGCTCGCGGCGCTGCGGGCCGTTCCCGGCTGCGAACAGGCGGTCGAGATCGGAGAGGTGAAGACGGAGCCGCCGGGGATGGTGCTGGTCGAGACCGCGTTCGGCGGCAAGCGAGTGATGGATCAACTGGTCGGCGACCCGCTGCCCAGGATCTGTTGAGCGAGCGAAAGGCGAGGAGGGTGCATGGCCACGGTTGAGTTCGTACCGAATCAGCAGGCGACGGAACAGGTGACCGCCCATGTCCTCTGGATGACCACGGGCCTCTCGTGCGAGGGCGACTCCGTGGCGATGACCGCTGCGACGAATCCCAGCCTCGAGGACATCATCCAGGGAATCATTCCGGGCATGCCCCGGGTTGTCATCCACAACCAGGTGGTGGCGTACGAGGTCGGCCAGGAGTACATCCAGGCCTGGTACGACGCCGAGGAGGGCAAGCTCGACCCGTTCGTTTTGATCGTCGAGGGTTCGATCGGGAACGAGAAGATCAACGGCGAGGGGCACTGGTCGGGGTTCGGCGTGCACCCGGATACGGGCCAGCCGATCACGACCAACGACTGGGTCGACCGGCTTGCCAACAAGGCGGCCGCGGTGGTCGCCATCGGCACCTGCGCCACCTACGGCGGGATCCCCGCGATGAAGAACAACCCCACCGGCGCGATGGGCCTGCCCGACTACCTGGGCTGGAACTGGAAGTCGAAGGCCGGCCTGCCCGTCGTGTGCATCCCGGGCTGCCCGGCCCAGCCCGACAACATGACCGAGACGCTGCTCTACCTGGTGCTGCACCTGGGGGGGCTCGCGCCCGCGCCGCAGCTCGACGATCAGCTGCGGCCGAAGTGGCTCTTCGAGCGCACCACCCACGAGAGCTGCAACCGGGCCGGGTTCTACGAGATGGGGAACTTCGCCACCGAGTACGGCTCCGACCACCGCTGCCTGGTCAAGCTCGGCTGTGAGGGACCGGTGGTCAAGTGCAACGTCCCCGTGCGCGGATGGGTGAACGGGATCGGCGGCTGCCCGAACGTCGGCGGCATCTGCATGGCCTGCACCATGCCCGGCTTCCCCGACCAGTACATGCCGTTCATGGAAGAGGCGCCGAAGTCGAAGACGACAACCATCCCGGCCCGCTTCAGCTACGGCCCGATCTACAAGAAGCTGCGCAATTGGGAGATAACCCACAACGGCGACAAGGAACCCGCCTGGCGCCACAACAGGCCCGAATTGACGACGGGCTACAAGGCCCGGAATTACGCCCGGAAAGGAATGTGACGTGACGACAGTCGAGACGCCGCAAGAGCGGAAGGTGATCGTCAAGGAGATGTCGTGGGATCCGATCACGCGGATCGTGGGCAGCCTGGGCATCCACACCGAGATCGACTTCACCAATCAGCAGGTGCTCAAGTGCTACAGCACATCGATGGTGTTTCGCGGGTTCGACATCTTCATGAAGGGAATCGATCCCCGCGACGCGCATTTCATCACGAGCCGGATCTGCGGCATCTGCGGCGACAACCACTGCACCTGCTCGTGCCTGAACCAGAACATGGCCTACGGCGTCAAGCCGCCCAAGCTCGGCGACTACGCCTACAACCTGGCCGAGTCGGCCGACTTCATGTTCGACCACGCGATCTTCAACGACTGCATGGCCAACGTGGACTTCTGCGAGCAGATGGTCAAGGAGACGAACCCGACACTGCTGCGCACGGCCGAGTCGACGCCGTCCCCGCACGGCGACATCCACGGCTACAAGACGATCGCCGACATCATGCGGGCGCTCAACCCGTTCACGGGCAGCTTCTATCTCGAGACGCTCCAGGTCGCCCGCTACACGCGTGAGATGTACTGCCTCTTCGGAGGCCGCCACACGCACCCCTCGACGATCATGCCGGGAGGCGTCTCCGCGGACATCACCCACCAGACCTGCACCGACTACTACGTACGGTTGATGCGCTACATCGAGTACGCCAAGCGAACGGTGCCGATGCATGACGACCTGTACGACTTCTTCCTCGAGCAGCTCCCCGGGTACGACATGGTCGGATATCGCGACACCGACCTCATCTGCTGGGGCTGTTTCGACGATCCCGACTACGTCGACTACAGCTACCGCGGCATGACCGAATGGGGCCGGCACCGCTACATCACGCCCGGACTGGTGTTCAAGGGCGAGTTGGTCTCCACCGACCTGGTCGAGATCAACCTGGCCATCCGCATCCTGCTCGGTAGCTCGTACTTCGACGACTGGTCGAGCGAGGAGACGTTCGTCCACACCGACCCGCTCGGAAATGCGGTCGACAAGCGGCATCCGTGGAACAAGGTGACGCTGCCCAAGCCGCAGAAGCGCGACTGGACGGACAAGTACAGCTGGGTCGTCTCGCCGCGGATGTACGACGCCCGCAACGACACCTACGTCGCCTGCGACACCGGCGGCGGCCCGTTCGCCCGCCAGTGGGTGACGGCGAAGGCCGGGTTGGTCGACATCGGCTACCTCAAGGCGACCGGCGAGAGCCTCCAGATGGTGCTGCCCAAGACGGCCAGCATGCCCGAGATGGAGCTCGAGTGGAAGATCCCCGAGAAGTCGAACGCGATCGAGCGCGATCGCGCCCGCTCCTACCACCAGGCCTATTCGGCCCTGGTCGGGCTGCACTGCCTCGAGAAGGCGCTGGCCGAGATCCGGGCCGGCCGCACGAAGAGCTGGAACAACTTCAAGGTGCCGAACGAGGCGGTGAGCGTGGGCTTCCACGAGGCGGCCCGGGGCGTGCTCTCGCACCACATGGTCATCCGCGATGGCAAGATCGCCAACTACCAGCCGTATCCGCCCACGCCGTGGAACGCCAACCCGCGCGATACCCACGGGACACCGGGACCGTACGAGGACGCCGTGCAGAACACCCCGATCTTCGAGGAGAACGGGCCCGAGAACTTCAAGGGGGTCGACATCATGCGGGCGGTGCGCTCGTTCGATCCGTGCCTGCCGTGCGGCGTGCACATGTACACGGGCGCCGGGCGTGTCCGCAAGGTCCAGCACCGGCCAACCGGGCTGAGCTGACGTGGACAGCGACGGCCGCACCCTCGAGCGCGTGCAGGAGCTGACCGATGCCCTGCAGGCGCTCGAGGACGGCCCCGCCAAGGAGATCGCCGGGGAGCTCGTCGGGGCGATCGTCGACCTCTACGGCGAGGGTCTCACCCGGATCATGCAGGCGCTGCCCCAGCACTCGGCCCTGGGCGAGGAGATCCGGGAACGGCTGGCGAACGACGGGGTGGTCGCAAGCCTGCTCCTGATCCACGACCTCTACCCGGTGCCGCTCGAGACCCGGGTGCTCGAGGCGCTCGCCTCGGTGCGGCCCTACATGGAGTCGCACGGCGGCAACGTCGAGCTGACCGGAATCGTCGACGGCGTCGCCCAGCTGCGGCTCGAGGGCCACTGCCACGGCTGCCCGGCGTCGCTCTCGACGCTCGAGCTCGCGATCAAGGACGCGCTCGAGCAGGCGGCCCCCGACCTGCTCGGGGTCGAGGTCGACGGGCTCGTCCAGCCCGAGGCGACCGGCAAGCGCCCCTCCCCGCGCTGGCTCTCGCTGGATGCGGCCGACGAGGTCGAGCCGGGAGCGCTGCGGACGGTCACGGCCCGCGGCGTCGAGCTGCTGGTCGCAAACGTGGCCGGAACCCTGCTCGCGTACCGCAGCGACTGCCCGGTCTGCGAGTCGGGCCTCGGCGACGCCTCGCTCGAGGCCGAGCTCCTGACCTGCGGGCGCTGCAAGCACCGGTTCGATCTCGTCCAGGCCGGCCGGGCGGTCGGATCGGACGACGTCTATCTCGAGCCGGTGCCCCTGCTGCGGACGAAGGGCCTCGAGGTGACCGTGGCGCTGGCGACGTGACGGCGCCGACGCGGCCCCCGCCGGCCTCCAGCCCCGCCGTCGTCGCAGGGCTGCGGCGGCTGGCGCGCACGCGCCCCGCGACGGCTCCCGCAGCGGTTGAGGCGGGCGCCCATTGCGACCTGTGCGGCAACCGCATGGACGAGGAGGATCACCGCCACCTGCTGCACATGACCGATCGCCGGATCCTGTGCGCCTGCGAGCCGTGCTGGGCGATGAAGGCGGGCGATCCGGAGCTGCGGCCGACCGGCACCCGCATGCAGCTGCTTCCGGGATTCGACCTCAGCGACGAGCTCTGGGCCAGGTTCCAGATCCCGATCGGGCTCACGTTCTTCTTCGTCACCGAGGCGAGCGGCGTGGTGGCGCTCTATCCGAGCCCGGCGGGAGCGACCGAGTCGGAGCTCTACCTCGAAGCCTGGAACGATCTCGTCGACCGGAACCCCGTACTGGCGGGGCTCGAGCACGAGGTGGAGGCCCTGGTCGTCGATCGCATCAGCGAGCCCCACGCCTACGCGATCGTCCCCATCGACCGCTGCTACGAGCTGGTGGGCAGCATCAAGGCGAACTGGCAGGGCATCTCGGGAGGCTCCGCAGTCGAGGACGCCGTCGCGGCCTTCTTCGCGCGCCTGGGCGACCGCGAGGGCGGCGCGTGAGCGAGCCGTCGGTGATTCCCGAGTTCACGGTGCTCGGCGCCGCGCATGTCGAGGACGCGGCGGCACCCACGCTGCGGTTCGAGCTCGGCGTCGGCGAGACTTCGGGCCGGGAGGTGTTCACGATCGCGCTGACTGCGCAGATCAACATCGACCCCTCCAGGCGGAGCTACGACCCCGAGACGCGCACCCGCCTGATCGAGCTCTTCGGGGAGCCGGAGCGGTGGGCGGCGACCACGCACAGCTTCCTGTGGGCGCACGCGAGCGCGCTCGTGCCGAGCTTCACCGGCGCGACAACGTGCTCGCTTCCGGTCGCCTGCACCTACGACCTCGAGCTGGCTGCGACCAAGTACTTCTACAGCCTGCCGTCGGGCTACGTGCCCCTGAGCTTTCACTTCAGCGGTTCGGTGCTGCACCGCGGCGACGACGGCCGCATCCAGGTGGTGGCGATCCCCTGGTCGTGCACGTCGCGGTGGCGGATGCCCATCGAGACCTGGCGCCAGATGATGCAGCGCCACTACCCCAACAGCAGCTGGGTGCGGCTGCATCCCGATACGACCGAGCTCCTGCGGCAGTACGCGGCGCGGACGGGGCAGCTGTCGCTCGACGCGGCCGTGGCCGGCCTGCTCGAATCGGCTCGGGAGCCGGCGGGATGATGGACGCCGGCGTGGAATCCCTGCTCGGCGCGCTCCTGTACGAGGGCTACGCGCTCTACCCCTACACCGCGAGCGCCGCCAAGAACGCGACCCCGACCCCGTTCGGGATCGTGTACCCGCCCGCCTATGCCGACGGATCGGCCGCGGCCTTCGACCGGCTACGCCTGCACGGCGTCGCGGCCGCAGGGCCGGACGCGGGCATCGAGGCCGAGGTGCGCTTCCTGCAGGCCGCGCCCGAGGGCGGTCACCGGGCGGTCGAGCGCCGGCTCACGGCCGCGCCCCGGTCGCTCGAGGAGCTCGCCGCCGCACCCGCCGTGCAGACCTTCGAGTTCGACGGCCTCACGGGCCGGATGCGGTTCTCGGCCCGGCGGCTTGACCGTGAAGCGTGGCGGATCGCGCTCTGCGTCCACAACACGACCGCCGTCGATACCCACGGGCTCGACCGGGGAGCGGCCCTGCGCGCCAGCCTGCTCTCGACCCACCCGATCGTGTCCCTCACCGGCGGCAGATTCGCCTCGCCGCTCGAGCGGGATGGGCCGCTCGCAGGCGCGGTCGCAGACTGCGAGAGCATCAACACCTACCCGATCCTGGCGACAGCCGGCCGACACCGTCCTGGTCGGCGCGGCGATCGTCCTGCCCGATCACCCGCAGCTGGCGCCCGAGAGCCGCGGGAACCTGTTCGACGGCACGGAGATCGAGGAGGCGCTCGTGCTGCACGTGATGGCGCTGAGCGAGGGCGAGCGCGAGCAGATCGCGGCCGGCGACCCGGCCATCCGCGAGCTGGTGGCGCGAACGGTCGCGGCGACGCCGGAGGATCTGGTGCGCCTGCACGGGCGCACCGTCCTCACCGATCCCGGGAGCGGCGCCCCATGAGCGTGGGCGGGCGGTTTGGCAACGAGCCGGTCGGCGAGCAGGAGGTGGTGCTCGACGGCGTCACGTACCGCCCGGGCGACAAGGTCGTCCTGCGCCTGAAGGAGCGTTCGGATCCGTACGACCGCATTCTCGACGGCCGGGTGGCGACGCTCGAACGCATCTACTACGACTACGACGACAAGCTCTATTTCGGCGCCACCATCGACGACGATCCCGGTCAGGATCTGATGCGCGAGACGGGGCGGTTCCTGTTCTTCTTCGCCGGCGAAGTGGAGGCACTCACAACGTGACACGCATCTCCGAGAAACAGATCCTGGTCGCGGGCATCGGCAACACGTGGCTGCGCGACGACGGCTTCGGCAGCGAGGTCGTCAAGCGACTCGCGACCCGCGAGCTCCCGTCCGGCGTCAGCGTGGTCGACTTCGGCACCGGCGGGCTCGATTTAGCCTACGAGGTGATGCGCGGCTACGACGCGCTGGTGCTCGTCGATGTCAGCCGCCAGGGCGAGGAGCCGGGCACGCTGTACGTGATGGAGGCCGAGGAGGCCGACGTGACGGCGGGCATCGAGGACGGCGAGATGATCGACCCGCACGCGATGGATCCCGAGAGCGTGCTGCGGTTCGTGAAGGCCGTCGGCGGGTGGCCGGGCAAGGTGATCGTGGTCGCCTGCGAGCCGGGCGAGGTCGAGGAGATGGGGATCGGCCTCACCGCCGCGATCACCGCCGCGGTGGACGACGCGGTCGAGCTCGTGATGACCACCATCGCCGGTCTGCGCGGCGACGCGCCGCTCGAGGTCAGCTGAGTGCACGAGCTGTCCGTGGCAAGCGCGATCGTCGACACCGCGACCCGCCACGCCGACGGGCGGCGGGTGACGAGCGTGCAGCTGCGGGTCGGGCACCTGCGCCAGGTCGTGCCCGAGTCGCTCGCGTTCTACTTCGAGCACGTCGCCAGGGGAACTCCGTGCGAGGGGGCTCGGCTCGAGCAGGAGGTGGTGCCGGCGGTGCTCGCCTGCGACGAGTGCCGGCACGAGTGGGAGCTCGATGAGGCCGCGTTCCGGTGCCCGCTGTGCGGCTCGGGCGGTGTCCGGATCGCCGGTGGGGACGAGCTCGAGGTCGAGTCGATCGAGATCGAGGAGGACGCATGCATCGCACAAAGGTGAGGGTGCTCGAGGACGTGCTCGACGCCAACGCGACCATCGCCCGCGCGAACCGCGCCGACTTCGACCGGGCCGGCGTGAGCGTGGTCAACATGATGAGCTCGCCCGGCGCCGGCAAGACGACCCTGCTCGAGCGGACGCTGCACGATCTCACGGGGGTGCGCGTGGGCGTGCTCGAGGGCGACGTGGCCGGAACGCTCGACGCCGACCGCATCGCCGGGTTGCACATCCCGGTGACGCAGATCAACACCGACTCCGGCTTCGGCGGAGAGTGCCACCTGGACGCGAACATGGTGCGCTCGGCGATCCCCTCGATCCCGCTGGACGAGATCGATCTGCTGGTGATCGAGAACGTCGGCAACCTCGTCTGCCCGGCCGAGTTCCGGGTCGGCGAGGACGTGCGGGTGATGGTCGCCTCGGTGGCCGAGGGCGAGGACAAGCCGCTCAAGTACCCGCTCATGTTCCGCACCTGCGAGCTCGTGCTGGTGAACAAGATCGACCTGCTGCCGCACGTCGACTTCGACCTCGACAAGTTCCTCTACCACCTGGATGCCGTGCACCCCGGCGTGCCGCGGATGCTGATGAGCGCGCGCACCGGCGAGGGGCTCGAGGCCTGGCGCGACTGGCTGCGCGAGTTCGCCCTGGAGCGCCAGCCGGCGTGACCGGCACCCAGGCGGCCGACCGCGTCCGGCGCGCGCTCGACGAGCAGATCGACCGGCGCGCGGGCACCGACGCGGCCTTCTTCGCCGAGCATGCCGCCCGGATCGCGCGCCTCTGCCACGCGATGGCCGAGCGCTTCGCCCGCGGCGGCCGCCTGATCGCGGTCGGCGGGTCGCCGCAGGAGCAATCCGACGTGCGCCACGTCGCGGTCGAGTTCGTCCATCCCGTGATCGTCGGCAAGCGCGCCCTGCCCGCCATCGGGCTCGTCCCCGGCGGCGGCGTCCTGGCCGCGCAGGTCGACCTGCTCGCCGAGCCGGACGACATCGTGATCGGGTTCGGCGGCGGTGGCGAGGTCGCCGCGGCGATCGCCGCCGCCCGCGGCCGGGGCTGCCTGACTGTGGCCTTCGCACCGGTCGGTGCCGAGTGGGAAGCGGCGCCGCCCGGGGACGACCCCTTCATCGACCAGGAGCTCGTCGAGACGCTCTATCACCTGCTATGGGAGCTCGTGCACGTGTTCTTCGAGCACCGCGGGCTGCTCTCGGGTCGCGATGCCGGCCCGGTGCACGATTCGGGCGCGTCCGCGTTCCTGTACCCGTTCCTGGCCGAGGGCGAGCACGACCTCGATGCGATCGTCGATGACGTCCGCCGGTCGGTGCTGATGAAGGCCGACGAGATCGCCGAGCTGCGCGAGCAGACTCTGCGAGGCGGCGGCGCCGAGCTGGTGGCCGCCGCGGCCGAGCTGCGCGCGGCCCTCGACACGGGCGGCACGGTGCTGGCCTTCGGCAACGGCGGCTCGGCCACCGACGCCTCCGATCTGGTCGCCGACCTGCGCTGCCCCCCACCGGGACTCGCGCCGCGGCGGGCGCTCGACCTCACCGAGGACTCGGGCATCCTGACCGCGCTTGCCAACGACATCGGCGCCGAGGTGCTGTTCGCCCGCCAGGTGATCGCCTACGCACGCCCGGGCGACGTGGCGGTGGCGCTCTCGACCAGCGGCGGATCGGCCAACATCGTCGACGGCCTCGCCGAGGCTCGCCGCCGAGGGTCTGCGCACCGTGGCGCTGGTCGGCTACGACGGCGGCCGCATCGGCTCGGAGCGGCTGGCCGACCACGTGGTGGTCACGCCCTCGCAGCACATCCCCCGCATCCAGGAGGCCCAGGCCAGCGCCTACCACGCGCTGCGCGAGCTGATCGAAATTGCGCCAAAAGGGGTCTGACCCCGTTTGGCGCACGGCTCCTAGAGTACGCCCATGCCCGAGGACTATTTCGGCGAGGCCGTGGCGGCGCGCTACGACGACTCGGTGCACGACCCGACCGAGCTGGCCGCCGTCGAGTCGGTGGTCGACTTCCTGGCGGAGCTGGCCGGCGACGGCGCCGCGCTCGAGCTCGGCATCGGCACCGGCCGCATCGCGCTCCCGCTCGCGCGGCGGGGCGTCCGGGTGCACGGCATTGACCTCTCCGAGGCGATGGTGGCCAGGTTGCGGGCAAAACCCGGCGCCGAGACCATCGCGGTCACGATGGGCGACTTCGCCACGACCAGGGTGGAGGGGACGTTCTCGCTCGCCTACCTGGTGTTCAACACGATCATGAACCTGACCACGCAGGCCGGGCAGGTCGCGTGCTTCCAGAACGTCGGTGCGCATCTCGAGCCCGGCGGCTGCTTCGTGATCGAGGTGGGCGTGCCCGACCTTCAGCGGCTGCCACCGGGCGAGACCATCCGGCCGTTTCACGTGAGTGCGACCAGGCTCGGCTTCGACGAGTACGACGTCGCGGCGCAGGGGTTGATCTCGCATCACTACTACGCGGGTGCCGACGGCACGTTCGAGCCCTTTTCGATCCCGTTCCGCTACGTGTGGCCGGCCGAGCTCGACCTGATGGCGCGGCTCGGCGGGATGCGGCTGCGCGACCGCTTCGCCGGCTGGAACCGCGAGCCGTTCACCAGCGAGAGCATGAGCCACGTCTCCGTCTGGGAGAAGTCAGTCTGAGGTCAGGGCCTACCGGCGGTCCGCCCCCTGGCCGGCGGCGCAACTCGCGCACAACCCGACGATGGGGAAGTGGGTGAACCGGGCCTCGAAGCCGTCCAGCCGCCGGATCTGCTCGCGCACCGGCTCGAGCGCCTCCGGCGCCAGCGCCCGGGCGGCGCCGCAGCGCTCGCAGTAGAGGTACTCCCGCTCGCCCGGACGGGTCAGCGCGTGCAGGCCCGGCCCGTGGCCCAGGTGGACGTGCTGGACGACCCCGTGCGCCTCCAGCGTCTCGAGGTTGCGATACACCGACGCCGCGTCCAGGCCGAGGCGGGTGGACAGATACTCGGCCGAGACCGGCCCGTCGGCCTCGAAGAGCGCCTCGAGGACGAGCCGGCGCGGCGTCGAGAGCCGCAGGCCGCGCTCGCGCAGGGCCGCCACCGCCTCGCCCAGGTCGGTGAACTCGAGCGGCGCAACACGAGGAGCCTCGGTCATGCTCGCGGCGACCCTACACCCGGGTCTTGATCTGGGCGCTCCAGCGTTCTTCGATGCGGCCGAAGTGCCAGACACCCAGGGACACCACCCAGGTGGCGACGAACATCGCGACGATGACGAGCCCGAGCGTGTTCAGGTCGATGTTCTCGACCCATACCCAGAACGACCCGCTCGCGTTCAGATGCTGGGCGAAGAGTCCGGCCAGCTCGACCGTTCCGATCACGAGCGCCACCATCACCGAGAGCCCCGTGACGGTGATGTTGTAGTACACCTTGCGCACCGGCTTCGAGAACGCCCAGCCGTACGCGAAGGTCATGAACGAGCCGTCGATCGTGTCGAGCAGCGACATGCCCGCGGCAAAGAGGATCGGCAGGCACAGGATCGCGTAGAACGGCAGGCCCGCACCGGCGGCGCCGGCCGCCAGGAAGAGCAACGCCACCTCGGTCGCCGTGTCGAAGCCCAGGCCGAACAGGATGCCGATCGGGTACATCTGCCAGGGCTTGGTGACCGTCTGGGTGAACCGCCCGAACACCCGGTTCATGAGGCCGCGGGTGTTCAGCTGATGCTCGAGCTCGGCCTCGTCGTACCGGCCGCTCCGCATCTCCCGGAACACCCGGATGATGCCGACCAGGATCATCACGTTCAGCGCCGCGATCAGGTACAGGAAGGTGCCCGAGACGCCCGTCCCGACCAGGCCGGCGACGTTGTGCAGCCCGGAGTGATCGTTCGCGACCTGCCCGTTCAGCGCCCGCACGCCGATCGCGAACAGGAACGACAGCGCGAACACGATCGTGGAGTGGCCGAGCGAGAAGAAGAAGCCGACGCTCATGGGCCGCTCTCCGTCGGCCATGAGCTTGCGGGTGGTGTTGTCGATGGCCGAGATGTGATCGGCGTCGAATGCGTGCCGCATCCCGAGGGTGTAGGCGGTGAGCCCCACGCCGATCGTGAACGCACCGCCGGCGCCCATCCGGTAATGCCCGGGCAGGACGAGGGCGATCAGCAGGAAAAAGCCGGCGGCGTGGAGGCCTCCGACCACCGCGGCCATGCCGGCGACGCTCCGCCACTGGCCGCGAGTCAGGGCCCCCCGGATTCTCCCTCGATCCACCATCCCGCGTCACCCTAGAGCGAGGGATTCGATACTGCAACCGTGTCGCAATAGGGTGTAACCAGGCTGACCCCGGTCGGCCTACGGTACCCACGTGATCTCGGAAACGTCAGGCGCCCAGAACCGGGTCGCGCACCTCGGCCGCGGCGTGCCCGCGCCGCTCCTGATGGTCGCGGCGATGATCTCGTTCCAGCTCGGGGCGGCCGTCGCCACGGGCCTCTTTGCCCGTGTCGGCGTCCCCGGGACGGCGTTCCTGCGCAACCTGGTCGGCGGAGTGCTCCTGCTCGCGATCGCGCGCCCCAACCTGCGCCGCGCGCCGGCCGAGCTCGCGTGGCTCGCGATCTTCGGGATCGAGCTGGCGCTCATGAATGTCCTCTTCTACGAGGCCATCGAGCGCATCCCGCTGGGCGTCGCGGTGACGGTCGAGTTCGTCGGCCCGCTCTCGGTCGCCCTGCTCGGGTCACGCAGGCCGCGCGACGTGGTCTGGGTCGTGCTGGCGGCCGCCGGCATCACGCTCTTCGCCGGGATGCCCACAGGCGCGGGCATCGACGCCGCCGGGCTGGTGTTCGCCCTCCTGGCCGGCACCGCCTGGGCCTGTTACATCTTCACCGCCCAGCGCGTCGGCCGCGCGTGGCAGGGCAGCCAGGGCCTGGCCGCGGGGATGTTCGCCTCGGCAGTGCTGCTCGCTCCGGCGGGGCTCGGGCGGATGGGGTCGGTCTCATCGGGCAGCGCACTCACGATCGTGGCTCTCGGGATCCTCTCGGCCGCCCTGCCGTTCTCGCTCGAGATGGCGGCCCTGCGCCGGCTCACCGCCCGGACGTACGGCGTCCTGGCCAGCCTGGAGCCGGCGATCGCCACCGGCGTCGGCGTGGTCGCACTCGGCCAGCACGTGCGGGCGACCGAGGCACTGGCCACGCTGCTCGTGGTGACGGCGTCGGTCGGCACGACCATCGAGAGCGCCTGAGCCTTTCGGGTTTCGGCCCCATCCGAGCGGGGTACGACTGAGGGGCACGCCGAGCACTACCACCGGGGCCAAGGGCCGGCGCAAATCAGGGGGACACCCGTGAAGCTCACAAGCCTGCATGACGTCTTCGTCGAGCAGATCGCCGACCTGCTGTCGGCCGAGCACCAGCTCGTCGACGCGCTGCCGAACGTCGCCGCGGCGGCATCGACGCCGGACCTGCGCGAGGCGATCGAAGCCCACCTCGAGGAGACCCGCGTGCACGTGTCGCGCCTCGAGCAGGTGGCCGACATCGCCCGCCTCTCGACTCCCGGTGAGGAGTGCGAGGCGATGAAGGGCCTGATCCGCGAGGGTGACGAGATCATCGAGGCCGACGGCGATCCGCTCGCCAAGGACGTCGCCCTGATCGCGGCCGCCCAGCGGGTGGAGCACTACGAGATCGCCGCCTACGGCACCGCGCGGGAACTCGCCGAGCAGCTCGAACTGAGCGAGGTGGCGTCGATTCTGGACGAGACCCTGGCCGAGGAGAACGCCGCCGATCAGACGCTGACCAAGATCGCAACCGGCGGTCTGTTCACCGGGGGCGTCAACCAGAAAGCCGCCCGCTAGCCGGAGCGGGGCCGGCTGCGTTTGCCCGCCGCGGCGCCGGCCGCGGCGGGCATCCGGCCGGTCACTCCACCACCCGCAGGCGAACCGCCAGCGGCAGCACGTACCAGAGCACGACGAGCATCCCCAGGAGCAGCGAGCCAATCACCGCGGCGTACGACGAGCCGTACAGGTAGCTCGTGATGAACAGCATCACGCTGATGATGGCCACCGCCAGGAAGACGGTGCCCACGATCGTGAGCGCGCTCGAGATCTGCAGGAGCAGCCCTTTGTCGCCGTGGCGCCAGACGATGCGGTGAAACGAGGTCGGCGCGATGAAGCACACCGAGGCGGCGGCCGCCGTCACGAAGGCCGTGTAGTAGAGCGCCTGCTGGTGGGACGTGACGTGCGTGAAGCGCTGGCTGAACGGCACGGCGAGCAGAAACCCGAACAGCATCTGCACCCCGGGCAGCGCGACCCGCAGCTCGTTCAGGAGCTCGGTCAGCTGCCGGTTCCGGCGCGCGTCGTCGCTCTCGGCTGCCCGTTGATCCTCGCGGCCGTGTTCGGGGGTTGTCACAGGGAGGGACTTCGCCCGCCGCGCCGCCGTCCCTGCCCCCTGATTCGCTCCCCGGGCACTGAATCGTGACAGGTTTGTGCCAGCGCTTCAGCGCCGCTGCTTGAGCGTCCGCCGCAGCGCCGCCTGAGATCGGCCCGCGCAGCACGACTGCCCGGTGCGCACGAGCCATCCGTCCGCGCCCCGGACGCAGCTCACGAACACCCTTCTAACACGATCGACCACGGCTGACCTCCCGGTCACGGAGCATACTGCGCGCCGACCCTTGACTTTGCGGCGGCTGCGAGCCTATCCTCTTCCCCGTATTGTCAGGAAAGTTTCCTTACTGCAGCGGATGAGGAACGGAGCCACAGGAGCCGGGCCCGAATTCGCCGCCGGGACACCCAGACTGCTGCGCGCGATCAACGAGCGCAGCCTGCTGGAGCTGATCCGCCGCGAGGGGGCGATGTCGCGGGCCGAGGCGGCCCGCCGCAGCGGCCTCTCCAAGCCCACCGTCTCGCAGGCGCTCCTGGGCCTCGAGGACGCGGGGCTCGTGCACCAAGCCGGCCGGTCACAGGGCCCCAAGGGGCCTGGAGCCGTCGTCTACGAGCTGAATCCGGAGTCGGGCTGGGTGGTCGGCATCGACGTCGGCAGCCACTGGGTGCGCGCGGCGCTCGCAGACATCACCGGCACCGTCCGCGCCCGCCGTGACGAGCGCACGCACCGCAGCGCCGCGGCCACCGTCGCCCAGATCCGCGGTCTCGCCGACGAACTGGCCGGAGAGCGCGGCCTGCCCTGGTCGCGCGTCACCCACGCCACCGTGGGCCTGCCCGGCGTGCTCGACCCGGCCGGCACCCGGCTCGCCCTCAGCCCCAACCTGCCCGGCGGCAAGCCGGGCCTGGTCGAGGCCATTCGCGCCGAGCTGGGCGGGAACGTCAGCTTCGAGAACGACGTCAACCTGGCCGCCCTGGGCGAGTCGGCGCGGGGCGTCGGACAGGGCGTCTCGAACTTCGTGTTTCTGTGGGTGGGAACCGGGATCGGCCTCGGCATCATCGTCGACGGCCAGCTCTACCGGGGCTCTGCGGGTGCTGCCGGAGAGATCGCCTACCTGCCCGTCGGGCCGGGCGATCCCCACGATCCCGCGTATCGCCGCCGCGGCCAGCTCGAGGAATCGGCGGCGGCCGCGGCGGTGACGCGGATGGCGCGCGAGCACGGTCTGCGGTCGCCCTCGGCCAAAAACGTCTTTGCCGCGGCCCGCAGGGGCGACGCCGCCGCCGCGGAGGTGGTCGACCTGATCGCGGCCCGGATCGCGCTTGCGATTGCGGCGGTCGTGCCGGTGCTCGATCCCGCGCTGGTGATCCTGGGCGGCGGGATCGCCGGCAACGGCGGCGACCTACTATGCGCCCCGGTCGAGCGGGAGCTTCACCGGGTCTCGCCGTTCCGGCCACGGCTGGCGGTATCCGCGCTGGGCGACGAGGTCGTCCTGCACGGAGCCGTTGCGACTGCGCTCGCGGCCGCGCAGGAGACGTTGTTCGACCGCGTTCGCGACACGCAACCAAGGGAGGGAGTGGGATGAGAGGACGTCGACTACTGCTCGGAGCGGCCGCCGCGCTGGTGCTGACGCTGGCCGCGGCGTGCGGCGGAAGCGGATCGAGCGGATCGAGCGGCTCGAGCTCCGGCACCTCGGGCTCACACACGCCGGTCACGCTCACGGTCTGGCACCAGTTCGGGGCCGAGGAGGCCAAGCCGTTCGCCGACGCAATCGCCGGGTTCAGCAAGCAGTACCCCTGGATCCACCTGAACCTCGTCCTCCAGCCCAACCCCGATAACGACACGTTCGACCCCAACCTGATCGCGGCCATCAAGGGCGGCAACGCGCCCGACGTCGCAATCGGATTCACGCCCGCCTACGCGGGCCAGTACTGCTCGAGCGGCCTTTGGGAGAACCTGACCCCGTTCATGCAGGCGGATCACATGTCGATCAATCAGTTCGCCCCGGCAACCCTCAGCTACACGAGGTTCGACGGGAAACAGTGCGCACTGCCGTCACTGACCGATGCATACGGCTTCTACTACAACAAGAAGATGTTCGCGAAGGCGGGTATCACCAGCCCTCCGAAGACGATGACCGAGCTCGCGGCCGACGCGAAGAAGCTGACCGTCAAGAACTCCGACGGCTCGATCAAGGTGGCCGGGTTTGTCCCGCTCAATCAGTGGGAGGAGCTGGACATCGCCGACATCGCCAATTCGTTCGGCGCGACCTGGTTCGACAAGTCCGGCAACGCCCAGCTCGCCACCGACCCGGCCTGGACGGATGCGTTCGAATGGCAGAAGCAGCTGGTCGACTGGTATGGGTACTCGAACCTCGAGAAGTTCTATGCGACGTATACGAACTCCGAGTTCAACCCCACCAACGCGTTCGAGACCGGCAAGGTGGCGATGGTGTTCGACGGCGAGTGGCGCACGGCCTTCATCAAGCGCGACCACCCGTCGCTCGACTACGGCACCGCCCCCTTCCCGGTCGCCGACAACGAGCCCCAGCTGTACGGCTCCGGCCGCGTGGGCGGCACCATCGTCGGCATCCCCGAGGGCACCAAGCATCCCCAGGAGGCATGGGACCTGGTCAAGTACCTCTCGACCGACACCCACTATCTGGTGACGCTTGCCAACTCCGCAGGCAACGTGCCCACGACGAAGGCGTCCGGCGAGTCTCCCGACCTGCATCTCGGGCCGCAGTTCCAGACATTCATCAACGTCTGGAACAACCCCAAGTCGTCGTTCTACCCGCCGCTGACGGCGTCGGGTGCCGGCTACGCCCAGCTCGTCGATAACTTCGACGCGCAGTGGCAGGCGGGGAACGTCTCCAACCTGCAGGCGGGCTTGCAGAAGCTCGACACGAACATCGACAACCAGCTGCAGCTGGGGCAGGCGCCGTAGACGGCTCCGCCGGCATCGCTGCGCCCGCGCAGATCCCCGTGCGCACGCCGGCCGAGCGCCGGCGTGCGCGGCGGCGCCTGACCGCCAGCCGCTACGGCTACGTCGTGCTGTTCCTGTCGCCGTGGATCATCGGGTTCGTGCTCTTCACGGCGTGGCCGATGCTGCTCAGCCTGTACTACTCGTTCACCTCGTACGACCTGCTGACGAAACCGCACTGGATCGGGCTCGACAACTATCGCTTCATGTTCGGGGTGGGGACGATCAACGGCAGACATGAGGCCGATCCCTACTTCTGGCAGGCGGTGCGAAACACGATCTGGATCATCGTCGTCACCGTGCCGCTGCGAGTGATCGTGGCCATGCTGACCGCGATGCTCCTGACGCGACCGAAGCGCGGCGTGAACGTCTACCGGACGCTTTTCTTCATGCCCTCGTTGGCGCCTACAGTCGGCGCCGCGCTCGTCTTCGTGTACCTCCTCAACCCCGCGACCGGCCCCGTCGACCAGCTGATCTCGAAGATCCCGGGTGTCGGCACGCCACTCTGGTTCTATAACCCGGTGCTGGCGAAACCGGCGCTGGTGGTGCTGGGCCTGTGGGGAATCGGCGATGCGATCGTGATCTACCTCGCCGGCCTGCTCGACGTCCCCCGCGACCTGTACGAGGCGATCGCAATCGAGGGCGCAAATGCCTGGCAGCGGTTCCGTCACGTCACGCTGCCGATGCTCACGCCCGTGATCTTCTTCACCCTGGTCATCGGGGTTATCAACGGCTTCCAGTACTTCGACCAGGCGTTCGTGTCGTCCACCACGGCAGGCCAGACGCCGGGCGACCCGCAGGGGTCCCTCCTCTTCTACGGCGTGTGGATCTACGAGCAGGCGTTCACGTACTTCCACATGGGCTACGCCTCGGCACTGGCCTGGGTGCTGTTCCTGGTGACGATGGCGACCACCGCGCTGCTGTTCGTGACGGCCAGGCGCTGGGTGCACTACCGGGGAGGCGTCGCATAGCCGCCACCGCCATCACGCAGCGACAGCTCCCGGCCGATGTCCGCCGGCGCCGGTTCCTGCTCGCCATCGCCAACCACGCCGTGCTGATCGCCGTCTCGCTGGCGTTCGCGCTGCCGGTGCTGTTCATGCTGCTGACGGCGCTCATGTCTGACACCCAGGCGCTGTCCTCGAGCCTGATCCCGCACCCGTTCGTCTGGTCGAACTTCAAAACCGTCTTCACCAGCATCGACCTGCCCCGCTACACGTGGAACTCGTTCGTCTACGCCGGCCTCGCAACCGTTGGGGTGGTGCTGTCATCGATACCCGTGGCGTACGGCTTCTCGCGCATCGAGTGGCGGGGGCGAAACGTGGTGCTCCTGCTGGTGCTCTCGTCGCTGATGCTGCCGCCGCAGGTGACGTCGGTGCCGCTCTACATCCTGTTCTCCAAGCAGTACCACGACTGGACCGGGATCCAGTTCATCGGCACACTGAAGCCGCTCATCATCCCCAACTTCTTCGGCGACGCGTTCTCGATCTTCCTGCTGCGCCAGTTCTTCATGACGATCCCCAAGGAGCTGACCGACGCCGTCCGGGTCGACGGCGGCGGCCACTGGCAGATCATCCGGCGGGTGATGATCCCGCTCTCGAAGCCGGCAATCGCCGCGATCGCCCTGTTCAACTTCATCTATTCGTGGAACGACTTCTACGGGCCGCTGGTGTACCTGGCCGGCAACCCCAACTCGCAGACGCTCTCGGTCGCGCTGGCCTCGTTCCGCAGCCTGCACCACGTCGACTGGAACCTGACGATGGCGGCGGCGATCATCTTCATGCTGCCCGTGATCATCCTGTTCTTCCTCGCCCAGCGCGTGTTCATCGAAGGGATCACGCTCACCGGCGTCAAGGGCTGAGAGCCCTAGGAAGCCGCGGCCGCGAGCGGCGGCGGGGGCGCGAGCACCCGGCCGGACTCGCTGTCGAAGAAGTGCAGGCGGGTCGGGTCGACCGAGAGCCGCACCTTCTCGCCCGGCCGCGCGGTCGTGCGGGCGTCGACACACGCGGTGCACACCGTCTTGCCCTCATGCGCAACGAACGGCGCCAGCGCCTCCTCCCCGCTCTCCTCCTGCGGCGTCCTGCCGCCGGCCGGATCGACCGCCGGCCGGGCATCGAGGGCGAAGATCACGTTGGCGTCCGCGCCGAGCTCCTCGACCACGTCCACCTCCACCTCGAGCACCGTCCGGGTGTCGTCGCGCCACACATCGGCATCCTCGAAGTCCGACGGCCGGATGCCGACCACGACCGGCCCGGTGATGTCGCGCACCCGGCCCGCGGGCAGGGGCAACCGCTGGCTCCCGAACACCACCTGGCCGTTCTCGACAACCGCCTCGAACAGGTTCATCGACGGCGAGCCGATGAACGCGGCCACGAACAGGTTGGCCGGATGCGCGTACAGGTTGTGGGGGCTGTCGAGCTGCTGCACGACGCCGTCCTTCATCACGGCCACGCGATCGCCGAGGGTCATCGCCTCGACCTGGTCGTGGGTGACGTAGACGGTGGTCGTGCGCAGCCGGTCACGCAGCCGCGCCAGCTCGGCCCGCATCTGGACGCGCAGCTTGGCATCGAGGTTCGAGAGCGGCTCGTCCATCAGGAACGCCTGCGGCTCGCGCACCATCGCCCGCCCCATCGCCACCCGCTGGCGCTGGCCGCCGGAGAGCTCGGCCGGCTTGCGCGGGAGGAGCGGCTCGAGCCCGAGGACGGCCGCGGCGTCGGCCACCTTCTGCTCGATCTCGGCCTTGGGCCGCTTGCGGATCTTGAGGCCGATCGCGATGTTCTGGGCCACCGTCATGTGCGGATAGAGCGCGTAGTTCTGGAACACCATCGCCACGTCGCGGTCCTTGGGCGCCAGGTCGGTGACGATGCGCTCGCCGATCACGACCTCGCCGTCGGTCACGTCCTCGAGCCCGGCGATGATGCGCAGGAGCGTCGTCTTGCCGCAGCCCGACGGCCCCACCAGCACCATGAACTCGCCGTCGGCGATCTCCATCGACACCGTGTCGACGGCGATCACGTCCTTGCCGAACCGCTTGGTGACGTCTTGGAGAACGATCCGCGCCATGGCTCCTCCTCAGGGTACCGCGCCGTTGTGCTCGAATCTGGAAGCGACCAGCTGACCGCGCAGGCGGGCGTCGGCACCGTCCGTGACCGCGAGCCGGTCGAGGCCGAGCAGAGCCGCTCCGACAACGGGGGGCTCGTCGACGACCGAGATGCGGACGCTCGGCGCAAACGCGCTCACGAGCTCGCCGAGCCTGCGCATGAAGATCGGGTTCCGGGCCCGGGCGACGCCTCCGCCGAGCACCACGTCGGCGTCCGACCGCCGCAGCCGCAGCCGCCGCAACGTGGTGCGCACGAGCACGGCAACCTCATCCGCCTGACGCACGACGATCCCGTGGGCGACGGCGTCGCCCTCGTTCGCGGCCGCGAACACCACCGGGGCCAGCTCGACCATGCGCGACTCTTCGAGCCGGCCGGTGTGGAGCGCCTCCATCACCTGCCGCGGCGTGCGCATGCCGAAATGTGCGGGCACCACCCGCTCGAGCGCCGTGCGCGGCCCGCGCCCGTCGCGCGCTCGCACACAGGCGCCCACCGCCTCCACCCCGATCGCATCGCCTCCCGCGAAGTCGCCCGAGATCGGGCCGAGGGCGGGGAACCGCACCTCGCGGCCGTCCGGGCCGACGCCGGTGCAGTTGAAACCGGCCCCGCACACGACGGCGACGCCCCAGCCGCGGGGAGCGCCCGCGCGCATGACCGCGAAGGTGTCGTTGCGAAGCAGCGGCTCCGAGGCCAGGCCGAGCCGCCGGAGCGAGCGCAGGATTCGGCGGTCGTCGGCGGGTAGGTCGGCGCCCGCGAGGCAGAAGATGCCGATGTCGGCCACCGGCTCCGATTCGATCCCGGCCACCCGGGCCGCCTCGCGCACCGTGCGGTCGAGATTGGCGACCGATCGGTCGTGCGCGCGGGGCGAGAACGACGCGCCCGGGCCGCGGTGGGTGCCGAGCACCCGGCCGGTCTCGTCCAAAATGGCCACATCGGTCTTCGAGTTGCCGCCGTCGACCGCGACCACCGTGCGCGGGCCGGTCACGCCGCCACCTCGTCGAGCCGCACGGCGCTCGCACCGGCGTCCGCCAGCCCGGCCAGGATCGCGGGCAGGGCCGTGATCGTCGCCGGCGGCCAGCTGTGGAGGAGCACCACCGCGCCGTCGCCATGGGCGAGTGCGCCGTCGACCACCAGCCGCTGCAGGTCGGCCGGTGTCCGCTCGGGCCGCCAGTCGTCAGGCTCCACGTCCCAGTGGTGATTGCGGTAACCGACCCGCTCGAGCGCCGAGAGGACGCGCGGGTCGTCGTGCCCCGCCCCGAACGGGCACCGGAACCAGGGTCGGGGATCGGCGCCGGTGATCGCGGCGATGGCCTCCTGCGCCTGCAGCACGTCGATCTCGATGCCCGCATCGGTGAGGATGTCCATGGGAGCGTGATGGTGCGAGTGGTTCCCGACCAGATGGCCCGACGCGGCGATCCGCCGCGCGCACTCCGGATACGCCGTCGCCCAGCGGCCCTGGACGAAGAAGGTCGCCCGCACCCCGGCGGCGGCGAGCGCGTCGAGGATGCGGTCCTGCACGTCGGGCGTCGAGGGGTGGCTCCAGTGCTCGGTGTCGAACGTCAGCGCGATCCGGGGACTACTCATGGGTGGTCACCTTGGAGGCGATCGTATAGGTGCCCGGCTCGAGCCCGCGGCTCCGCGCAAGCGCCCACGAGAGCAGCTGGACGGGCACGATCTCGACCGCCGAGGCGAGGCCGCCTGTGACCTCGCCGGTGGCGATGGCCATGGCCCCCGTGGGAGCGGCGCCGCCGGGGCCGATCACGAGCACCGCCGCCCCCGACGCGACGAGCTCCTCCGCGAGGCCCAGATCGAGCTCGCGGGTGGGGCGCTCCGAGGCGTGGACGATCGCCGCCAGCTCGGGGCCCGCCAGCTCGAGCGGACCGTGCCGGAACTGGGCCGCCTGCAGCGACTCGGCCGGGAACCGGGCCGCCTCCTTGAGCGTGAGGGCGCCCATCTCGGCCGCCGCCCGTGACTCGCCCCGTCCGAGCAGCGCGAGCACCGGGCGCTCGCCGAGCCAGGCCGCGAGCGCCTGCGCGTCGGCCTGCGGATCGTGCAGCAACCGCTCGACCCCCACCGCGGCGGTCTCCGCGTCGGCCACGACGGTCGATGCGTGCCCCGCCAGCGCGGCGGCAACCGCGGACATCATCACGAGCGTGGCCGCAAACGTCATGGTCGAAGGCCCGTGCTCCTCGCCGGCGCGGGTGTCGAGGTTCCAGTCCGCGAGCTGCGCCAGGGCGCTCGAGCCGCCGTTCGTCACGGCCGCAACCGCCGGGCCGTCGCCGCGCGCCCGCAGCTCGCGCACGAGCCGTACCGTCTCGGCGCTCTCGCCCGACTGGCTCACGCACACGAGCAGCGTGCCCGCGTCGAGCGCATCCAGGCGGAAGTGCAGCAGCTCGGCCGCGTCGACCATGGTCGCCAGGACGCCGCTCGCCGCAAGCCGGGTGGCGGCGGGGTAGCAGGCGTCGTAGGAGCTGCCCATCCCGGTCAGCACCACCCGGGGCCGGCGGCTGCGCTCGGCCGCGAGCGCGCCGATCCGCTCGGACTGATCGGCGGCCGCGGCGGCCGCCCGGCGGATGGCCTCGGGCTGGCCCGCAATCTCCGCCATGAATATGTCAGGAAAGTTTCCTAACGAATGCACGGCGCATAGATTACAATGCGCGGCCGTGGTTGGAAACCCCAAGATCGCGGTGATCGGCGGCGGCAGCACCTACACGCCCGAGCTGATCGAGGGGCTGGCCCTGCGCGCCGAGCGGCTCGGCCTCCGCGAGCTCGTGCTGCACGACATCGACCAGGGCCGTCTGGACGTGGTCGGCGGACTGGCCGGGAGGATCCTGGCCCGGCACGGCTTCCCGGGCCGATTCTGGTGCACCACCGACCGCGAGCGGGCGATCGACGGGGCCGCATTCGTGCTCGTGCAGCTGCGCGTCGGCGGCCTGGCGGCGCGGCTCGAGGACGAGACGGTGCCGGCACGGTTCGGCTGCATCGGCCAGGAGACAACCGGCGCGGGCGGGTTCGCAAAGGCGCTGCGCACCGTGCCGGTGGTGCTCGAGATCGCACGTGACACCGCCCGCCTGGGGGCCGACGGGGCCTGGCTGCTCGACTTCACCAACCCCGCCGGCCTGGTCGCGCAAGCGCTGATCGACGACGGCCACCGGGCGATCGGGCTCTGCAACATCCCGATCGGCTTCCAGCGCCTGCTGGCCGACCGGCTGGGGGTCGAGCCGGCCGAGGTCGGGCTCGAGCACGTCGGCCTGAACCACCTGTCGTGGGAGCGGGGCGTGTACGTCGACGGCGTCGACCGGCTGCCGGGGCTGATCGACACCTTCGCCGACCAGCTCGGTGAGGAGGTCGACCTACCCGGCGATCTGATCCGGCTCGTGCGCGCGATCCCGTCGTACTACCTGCGCTACTTCTACCTCACCGAGCGGGTGCTGCAGGAGCAGGGCGAGCACCCCACGCGGGCGGCCGAGGTGATGCAGATCGAGCGCGATCTGCTCGAGATGTACCGCGATCCGCAACTCGATGTGAAGCCGGCGCTGCTCGAGCAGCGGGGCGGGGCGTTCTACTCCGAGGCGGCGGCGATGCTGGTGGAATCGCTGCACGCCGACCGCGGCGACACCCAGGTCGTGAACGTGCGCAACGGCGGGGCGATCCCCAACATCGACGCCGACGCGGTCGTCGAGGTGCCCTGCCGGATCGACGCGGAGGGCGCGCACCCCCTGCCGCAGCGGCCGCTGCCGCCGGAGATGCTCGGCCTGGTCGAGCAGGTGAAGGCGTACGAGCGCCTCACGGTGCGCGCGGCGGTGACGGGCGATCGCGGGGTGGCGCTGCAGGCCCTGATGGCCAACCCGCTCGTGCGGAGCTACGACATCGCCGGGCCGCTCCTCGACGCGCTGCTCGAGGCGCATCGCGAGCATCTTCCGCAGTTCTTCGCGCGCACCGGGTGACCGTGCCCATCGTGCCGCCCGAACACCCGCTGAGCGACGGTGTGATCACGCTCCGCGCGGTCTCAGACGGCGACCTCGAGGCCGTGGGGCGGGTGTTTCACGACCCGAGGTGGATGCGCTGGTTCGGGCCCGGGCACGACGCCGAGGAGCACGTCGCGCGCGTGCAGCGGCATTGGCGGGAGGGCAGCGAGGTCTGGTTTGCGATCTGCGACGCCGGGGGCGAGGAGTACCTGGGCGAGATCGCGATCCGGCCCGAGGCGTACTCGCGCGCCATCGTGGAGTACTGGCTGGCGCCGGAGGGCCGCGGCGGCGGGCGGGCGACGAGGGCGCTGCGACTGGCGTCCTGGTGGGCGCTCCGCGGGGGCGGCATCGCCCGCCTCCAGCTCTGGGCCGAGCCCGAGAACCTCGCCTCGCAGGCCGTCGCCGAGCGCGGCGGGTACCAGCGCGAGGGCATCCTGCGGAAATACGACGAGATCGGCGGCCGGCGGGTGGACTCGGTGCTGTTCTCGCTCCTGCCGGAGGATCTGGACGACGGGCCGGCTCAGGGCTCCGCGGACTGACTCTTGCGCCGCCGGTCCCAGAACTGAACGCCCTCGGCGACCAGAATGATCCACACCGCGAACCCGACGTCCTTCAGCCAGGAGTGCGAGCCGAGGACCCGCCACAGCAGGGTCACGGCCGCGAGCTCGATGAGAATCCGAACCGGGCGTCGCAGGCGCTGGAACACCCCCTCAGAGTAGGTGAATATTGGGTGCCTGGCACCGGGTATTCACGGCCAGCTGAGGGTGAACTGGCGGAAGTCGCACTTCGGCTCGTATCCGAGCTCCGCGTAGATGTGATTCGAGGTCGGGTTGGCCACGTCGGTGAAGAGCGAGCACCAACGCTGGCCGGCGTCGAGCTCACGCTGCGAGAGCTCCGCGACGACCCCGCTCGCGAAGCCCCTCCGGCGTAGCTCCGGCGGCGTGTACGCAAAGCCGATGCACGACGACCACGGCGTGCGCCGGGTGACCGCTGCCATCGAGACCATCGCCCCGTCGAGCTCCCACACCGCCAGGTCGTTTCCGGATTCCAATCGCGCCACGATCCGGGCGGCCTCCTCGCCCGTGATGCGCTCGCGGATGTCCGCGCCGAACGCGACGAACCAGCCCGCCAGCAGCTCGCCGTCGGCGCTCACGGCCGGCCGGAACCGCCCGGCCGGTAGGCGCGGCCGCCGCAGCGTCCGCAGCTCGAACGCGCGCACCTGCCGGTGCACCTCGGCCGTCGCCCCCGTGACGTCGCTCCACGCCCGCGCATAGGGCTCGCTCCAGCGGCGGGCGCCGTTCACGCCGGTCGGACGGCGGCCCGTCTCGAGCATGGCGGCGACGAGGTCGGAGAACCCCACATGCTCGACGTCCGTGAATCCGACGATCAGCGCGGGGTGCGGACCGGTCATCGTCACCAGCACGGCCGGACTTCCGGATCGCATCCCGAGCAGGATGGTGGCCTCGCCGTAGGCGTCCGGCTCGGAAAGCAGGCGGCGCAGGATGCCGAACGACAGCTCACCCTCGGCGCCCGCGAGACGAAGCGGTTCGCTGACCTCGGCGAGCGTCCGCTCCGCATCTGCAACCCGGCGAACGTCGATCCGAAAAACGTAGCCGATAGAGTGGTGTGCCATGTCGATCGCCGATCGCCGGGAGCGGTTCCGCCGGCTGCACGCCGAGGACGGGATCTTTGTGATGCCAAACCCGTGGGATGCGGGCTCGGCCCGGCTGCTCGCCTGGTGCGGATTCGAGGCACTCGCGACGACCAGCGCAGGCCTCGCCTGGAGCCTCGGCCGCAACGACCAGCACGTCACCCGCGACGAGTTGGTCACGCATGTGGCCTGGCTTTCGGGCGTGACCGACCTGCCGCTCTCGGTCGACAGCGAGCGCTGCTTCGCCGATGACCTCGACGGCGTGGCCGAGACCGTGCGGATGCTCGCCGGCGCCGGCGCCGCCGGGTGCTCGATCGAGGACTACGACCCGGCCACCGGCCGGATCGACGACGTCGGGCACGCGGCCGAGCGCGTGGCGGCCGCGGCGCGGGCCGCCCACGAGGGCGATCCGATGGTGCTCACGGCGCGGGCCGAGAACCACCTCCACGGTGGCGCCGAGCTCGGCGACACCATCGCCCGGCTGGTCGCCTACCGGGAGGCCGGGGCAGACGTGCTCTACGCGCCAGGGCTGACCGACCCCGCCGAAATCGCCGCGGTGGTCGCCGCGGTCGGCGCACCGGTCAACGTGCTCGCGCTGCCGGACGCACCCACCGTGGCCGAGCTCGGCGCTCTGGGCGTGCGCCGCGTGTCGACCGGGTCGCTGCTGGCAAGCGCCGCCTACGCCGCGATGCTCACGGGAGCGCGCGAGCTCCTGGCCGATGGCAGCTCGGGGTATGCCCGTGCAGGGCTCCCGCGAGATGTGCGCGCCGCGGCGCTCTGATACCAGGTTCTGGGCTCAACTCTGCCCTGCAAACACCCGATTAACCGGAGCGTGAACGGCCGTCAACTCCTCCGCACCGGTCTCGCCCTGCTCGCGCTCGCTCCCGCGGTCGGGTTTGCGCTCGTGCGCCTGAACGTCCTGCACGTCTCCGGCGGCTTCGATTCGCCGCCCACTCACGTGGTCGTTGTCGGCGGCGCGGCCCTGTCCGCGCTGCTCGCGGCCCTGCTCATGGTCGGCGTGGCGTCGCGCGAGAACGACCCGCGCGCCGGCCTCGTGGGCGTCGGCTTCCTCGCCATGGCGGGCCTGCTTCTGATCCACGCGCTGGCCACGCCCGGGTTCATCCTCGGTGAGTATGGGCGAAACGCGACCGTGGGCCTGGCCGGCGCGATGGCCGTGCCGGCCGGCGGGATCGTGTTCGCCTTCGCGCTCATGATGCCGGCGCGCGTCGTCTCGGCACCGAGGATCATCGCCCGCTCGGCCATCGCAACCCTCGTCACACTGGCCGTTCTGGGTGCGATCGGCATCGGCCATCCCGCCCTCGTGCCGCTGATCCCGGTCAGCGTGACCCCGTGGGCATACGTCCTGCTGACGCCCGCCTGCCTGGTGTACGCATGGCTGGCCCGGCGCACCTGGCGCACCTATCAGCTCACGCGGCGGATGACCGATGCCGCCGTCGCCGTCGGACTCGTGTGGCTGGGGACATCGATCCCCGTGTATCTGCTCTCACCCGTGTGGACGTGGATGTTCTGGGCCGGCCACACCCTGGAGGGGCTCGGCTTCCTGGCCGTGGCCACAGCGGTCTCGCGCGACCTGATGCTGCGGACGCCCACGCTCGCGCTTCCGCGCCACACCCGGGCGCAGGACCTGCTCGACGACGAGAAGGAACTCCTCGGTGGATACGTCAAGAAGCTGACCGACGCGCTCCACGACTACGACCCGACCACCCTGATCCACTCGCGGAAGGTTGCGCAGCTGGCGGTGGAGGTCGGCGAGCACCTGGATCTGCCCGCGGACGCCCTGCGCCGCGTGGCGGTCGCGGGCCTGCTGCACGACATCGGCAAGCTGCGCGTCCCCCGGGAGATCCTCCTCAAGCCCGGAGCCCTGACCGACGACGAGTACCGCACCATCCAGACCCACCCCCAGGCGGGCGCCGATCTGCTGGCCCACCTCGGCAGCTTCGACGAGGAGATCCCGATCGTCCTCGCCCATCACGAGCGCACCGACGGGCACGGGTATCCGAACGGCCTGGCCGGCGAGCACATCCCACTCGAAGCCCGCATCCTCTCGATCTGCGACGTCTTCGACGCGCTCACGGAGGTGCGGCCCTACCGCGAGGCGTGGACGCGGGAGCGCGCGCTCGAGTTGATCGTGAAGGAGACGGGCACCGCGTTCGACCCGGCCTGCACCGCGGCGCTCCTCGCCGTGGTGCTCGAGAGCAACCAGGCCGTCACCGACCTCGCCGCCTGAGGCGGCACGAGGCCGCCCCGTTTCAGGGGTTCGCCTCGAGGTGCTCGAGCACGGACGGGAGCATGTCGTCGGCTCGATGCTTCTTGCAGAGCCAGACGTTGTGCACCGGCCGCTTCGGCAGTCCGGAGCGGATGAGCACCTGCTGGGTGTCGAGAGAGCCACAGATCAGGCATGGGGCGCCGGTGGGCTGGCCGGCCAAGAGGGTCTCCCATCTCTCGGATGCGATCGTCGACGTGGTTCGATCAAAACCTTGAAACGGTTCCCCCCGGCCGTTGCGCCGAAACCCGTCCACGGGCGCCGGGCATTTGTGCCGGCTGCGGCCGAGGCGGTAGAACTCGGCAAGCACTCCGCCCGCATCGGCGCGCGGAGCCACCAACGAGGGGGAACGATGAAACGTTTTGGCAGACGAGGACTGATCGTGGCCGGAGTGACGGTCGCTCTTGCGGCCACGGTCGCAGCCACGGCGCTGGCGGTGACCAATCACCACAGCACCGATCGCAACAACCGCGGCGCGGCCGGCGCGGCGATGCACGGGCAGGTCATCGCGAAGCCCGCCCCGGCGGTCCACCACTGGTCGATCGCATCATCAGGGTTCGCGCCGGATCACATCGGCAACCCGTCCAACGACTACTTCAACCGCTGGGACTTCTCGGATCTCACGGACACCGGCGATCGCTGCTTCAACGCCAGCGTGCACCTGCCCAACGGCGCCACCATCAAGTCGGTGACGTTCTGGTACACGAACGGGGCCACCAACGACTTCTACGGCGAGTTGAACCGGCAGAACCTGGCCGCTCGGAAGTCAGCGATGCTGGTGAGCTTCACCACCACCCCCACCGGCACAACGCCGAAGTACACCCACAAGACCCTGGCATTGCCCGGCGGCGGCGTGGTCGACACCTCGAGGTTCGCATACGGCCTCGGAGTGTGCCCTGAAGGCGACTCGGCCTTCAGCGGCGTGATCATCAACTACACCGGCTGAGCCCAACGCCTGCCAACGGGTGAGGGGCCCTGAGATTCCGGGCCCCTCACCCGGGGCGCGCGCTGCTGACTGGACGCCGAGCCGGTGTCCGTCTGGTTGACTACAGGCGTGGCCGGTTCAGTTGCGATCGAGGGTATGGCGCGATCGCAGCACAGGCGCGGGCAGGTGTTCGTGGCGCTGGCCGCCATCGCCTGGTCGACCGCGGGCGTCTTGCAGCGCGAGATGGGAGTCGGCCTCGGCACTCAGGTGGCCGGCCGGGCGTTCTTCGCATTCGTCGCACTGGCGGTCTTCGTGGTCCTCTCGCAGCGGCACGAGCTCGTGTCGTCGATCCGCCGCAGCCCCTGGGCGATGCTCGGAGTCGGGGTGTCGACGGCAATCGCGTCGGCATCGTTCATCGTTGCCCTCAACTACACGAGCGTGGCCCACGTGCTCTTCCTGCAGGCCTCCTCGCCCATCATGGCGGCGCTCCTGGGCTGGCTCATCCTGGGCGAGCTGATCACGACCCGGACATGGGTGGCGATGCTGGTCGCGCTCGCCGGCGTCGGGGTGATGGTGGGCGCGCCGGGCGGCGGGGGCCTCGTGAACCTGCTCTCGGTGCTGATGGCGCTGTCGTTTGCGGTCAGCATCATCATCACCCGCCGCCACCGCGACATCTCGATGGCCCCGGCGACCTGCCTGGCCCAGGTGCTGATCCTGGTGTTCGCCCTGCCGTTCGCCCACCCGGGCTCGGTGGACGCGCGCAACCTGGTGCTGCTGATCCTGCTCGGCGCGGGCCAGATCGGCCTCGGACTGGCGCTTCTGAGCATCGGCGCCCGGCTGATCCCGGCCGCCGAGATCGCCACGATCACGCTGCTCGAGGTCGTGCTCGGCCCGCTCTGGGTGTGGATGGTCGTGTCGGAGCGGCCGTCCGCGGCGACCCTCATCGGCGGTGCGATCGTGGTCGTGGCCGTGCTCGTGCAGGCCGGCGCCCGGCCGCCTCAGCCGGTGGCCACGACCCTGAACGTCTGAAGCCCGGGGTCGGACGCAAACGCGATCCGGGCGCCGCCCGCGGCCTCGGCCCGCAGCCGCTCCCACAGCTCCGCGCCGATCACCTCGCCCGGCGCGAGCGCCGGGATCCCGGGCGGATACGGCACCGCGAACTCCGCTGCCACCCGGCCGGCGGCGCGATCGGCCGTGACGGTCTCGGAGCGGGCGTAGAACGCCTCCCGCGGGGTCATCGCCTGCTCGGCCTGGGATTGCCATGAGGTCGACACGGGCGGCGGGTCGGGCACGTCGCCCCGGCTCTCCTCGACGGCGCTTCGCAGGATCGGCAGGAATGCGTCGATGCGGGCCTCGTCGTCGCCGACGGTGATGTGGGGGATGATCAGCCGCCGGTCGGCCCCCTCGACCTGAACGCCGCGGGCGCGCAGCCCGCGGTCGAGGGCGATGCCGTCGGCCTGCGCTCCGGACACGTCGACGGCGAGCTTGAGCGGATCGCGGGCCATCACCGACGGATGCCCGAGCACGTCCTCGTCGCGCAGCACCCGCAGGCCGGGGATCGCCTCGATGCCCTCCCGCGCCCGCTCGGCGAGCGCACATGCGGCGACCAGCAGCTCCTCGCCGTCGGCCTGCATGCGCGCCCGGCAGGCATCGATGCTGGCATAGATCGTGGCCGACGGGCTTGTGGTGAGCAGCAGATCGAACGTGGCCGACAGGTGCTCGAGATCGAGATGCCCGCTCCGCCGCGCCAGCAGCAGGGCGCCGGGGGTGAGCGACGGCAGCGTCTTGTGGGTGCTCAGGGCGATCGCGTCGGCCCCCAGCGTGAGCGCGTTCGGAGGCACCGAGCTCCCGAAGCCGAAGTGCGCCGCCCAGGCGTGGTCGCAGATGAGCGCGACCCCGCGCTCATGGCACATGGCCGCGATCGCCGGGATGTCGGAGAGCACGCCGATGTAGGAGGGCTCGGTCAGGATCGCGGTGCGGATGCGCGGCTCGGCGTCGAGCGCGGCCGCCACGCGCGCGGCGGGGGTGCCGAGGGGGACGCCGAGATCCTCGGACACGTCGGGCGAGAGCCAGACGGGCCGCGCACCGGCCAGGATCAGGCCGGCGTAGACCGACTTGTGGCAGGTGCGGTGCACGAGCACCGGCTCGCCCGGTGCGGTCGTCGCCAGGCACAGCGCCTGATTGGGGTGGGTCGAGCCGTTGTGCGTGAACCGGCACAGATCGGCGCCCCATGCGGCCGCCGCGAGGGCCTCGGCCTGCTCGAGGATCCCCGTCTCGTTGCGCAGCGTCTCGGCGCCACCGTGGAACGGGACGTCCGAGAGCAGGAGCGACGTGTCGCCGACCAGCGCCGGGTTGCGCTTGTGGCCGGGGGTCGAGAGCGGGAGGGGGATGTTGCGCAGGTATGCGCCGACGGCGTCGGCGAAGGGGGTCTCGGTCATCCCGCGAGTCTACGTGACCGGTTGCGCCGGGCCGCGCCGACCCGCGATGATCGGCGGCGATGCCCGCAACGATCTCGCAGTTCTTCGACGCAGCGGTCGCCGAGGTGCCCGGCAAGGTGTGGCTCGTGGCGGGCGAGGAGTCGTTCACCTACGCCGAGGCGCGAGCGCGAATCGGGCGTGCAACGGCTGCCATCACCGACCTCGGCGCCCGCCGCGGCGACCTGGTGCTCGCGACCATGCGCAGCACGCCGGAGTACCTGTTCACCTGGCTCGCCGCCGCCTACACGGGTGCGATCCTCGTCACCGCCAACCCGCGCAGTGCCACGGCCGAGCTGGCCGGCCTGGTCGGCCAGGTCCGCCCGCGGCTGGTGATCACCGACCCCAGCCTCGAGGGCGTGATGGCGTCGGCCCGGGGCTGGGGCGCCGCCGACGTGGTGGACGTCGCGCGCCTGTACGACGCGGCGGAGGCGGCGGACGGACCGGGCCCGGCGCGGCCCGACGACGCGGCCGTGCTGATCCCGACGTCGGGCACAACCGGCCGCTCCAAGCTCGTGACGCAGACCCACCGGGCCTACGTGATGGCGGGCGAGGGCTTCCCGTGGTGGATGGAGCTCGGGCCGGACGACCGGCTGATGACGTCGCTGCCGCTCTTCCACATCAACGCCCCCGCCTACTCGATGCTCGGCTCGGTCGGCGCGCGGGCGAGCCTCGCCCTGCTGCCGGCCTTCTCGGCGAGCACGTTCGTGGACTCGGCGCGGCGGCACGGGGCCACCGAGTTCAACGCGATCGGGGCGATGCTCGAGATCCTCATGCGCCAGCCCGAACGGCCCGACGACGCGGACAATCCGCTGCGGCTCTGCTACACCGGGCCGGCCCCGCCGCAGCAGCGCCAGCTCGAGATCGAGGCCCGCTACGGCCTGCGCATCGTGTGCGGCTACGCCATGTCCGAGACGCCGTACGGCACCATCTGGGCGCGCGGCACCCGCCCGTACGGCACCCTCGGCAGCATTCGCCAGCACCCCACGCTGGGGGTCGTGAACGAGGGCCGGGTGATGCACGACGGCCAGCCCGCCGGCCTCGGCGAGGTGGGTGAGCTCGAGCTGCGAAATCCCGCGGTCATGAAGGGCTACTGGGGCATGCCCGACGAGACGGCGAACGTGCTCTCGGCCGACGGCTGGCTGCGCACGGGCGACCTGGTGGTGGCCGACCCGGGTGGCACCTACACCTTCATCGGGCGGGTCAAGGAGGTGATCCGGCGCCGCGGCGAGAACGTCGCGCCGGCCGAGATCGAGGAAGCCATCGCGAGCCACCCCGGCGTGTTCGAGGTCGCGGTTGTCGGCGTGCCCTCGGAGCTCTCCGAGGAAGAGATCAAGGCGTTCGTCGTCACCGCCGAGGATGCCGACCCGGAGGCGATCCGGGCCCACGCCGCCAGACTGCTGGCCCCCTTCAAGGTGCCTCGCTACATCGAGGCCGTCGCCGAACTGCCGCACACCCCGACCGGACGGGTGGCCAAGCACGAGCTACCCAGAGAGCGCTCCGGCGCCGAGATCGACTTCGAGCCCCCGCGGGCGCCCGCCACCGAAAGGACGACATGACCACGAGCGACTGGCTTCGCACCGGCATCGGCGCCACCACCGCCGACTCGATCACGATCCGTGGCCGCGATCTGGCCGGCGAGCTGATGGGCAGCGTGACATTCACCGAGCTGTCGTTTCTGCTGGTGCAGGGCCGCCTGCCCACGCCGGGTCAGGCCCGGCTTCTGGACGCCGTGCTCGTCTCGCTGGCCGACCACGGCCTCACGCCCACGGTGCTCGCCGCCCGGCTCACCTACACCGGCGCCCCCGAGTCGCTCCAGGGCGCGGTCGCGGCCGGCCTGCTCGGCGCCGGGTCCGTGTTCCTGGGAGTGGTCGAGGACACGGCCGTGTTCCTGGAGCAGATCGTCACGGCCGCGGCGGGCGAGACCGACGCCGACCTGCGCGCCGCGGCCGACGCCGCGGTCGCCGCCCGACTGGCGGCGGGGAGCCGCATCCCGGGGCTCGGTCACCCGATCCACAAGGTCGAGGACCCCCGCACGCCGCGGATCTATGCCATCGCGGCCGAGGCGGGTGTGCTCGGGCCCAACCTGCGGGCGCTCGAGATGGTGGCCGCGGCGCAGGCAGGCCACACCGGCCGGTCGCTGCCGATCAACGGCGCCGGGGCGGGCGGGGCAGCGCTCGCCGACCTCGGCTTCGCGCCCGCCATCGTGCGCGGCTTCGCCCTGCTCGCCCGCACGGCGGGCCTGGTCGCCCACCTGGGCGAGGAGATGGCCCGGCCGATGGGCATGCCGCTCTTCCGCGAGCTCGACGAGCGCGTCACGTATGACCCCGGTCAGGCCTGAAGCGCCTGCAGCTCGGCGGTGAGGTCGTAGTTCCCGCCCAGGGAGTCGAGGAGACCCTCGAGCGGGATCCGGTACCGGCGCCGGCCGCCGCTTGCCCCGGGAAGCTCGACGTGGGGAACCACGCCCTTCTCGATCCAGTTCAGAACGGTGCGGCGGTCGACCCGAAGCAGATCCGCGGCTTCGGTCGTCGTGAGCAGCCGGGTGGGTGGTTCCGTGAACGCCACTGATGACCCAAATTCGGCAAAGGTCACACGATTCCTTCTTTTCCGTCTTTCGCCTACGCCGCCACCCGCTCGGGCTCGGCGACCACCAGCGCGGGCTCGCCGCCGCGGTGCAGCAGGTAGGCGGCGACCGCGGCCGCCAGCAACTGGCCGAGGCCGGCGCCGAACAGCAGCCGGTGCACGCCCACGCGCCCGACCAGAAGCCCGGCCACGAAGGCGCCGGCCGGCGTGCCGGCGGCGTTGATCGACACCGTGATGGCAAACACGCGCCCATGCAGGCGCGAGTCGACCGCGTTCTGGCGGATCGAGAACATCGCGATGATGAACGGTGCCGAGCACAGGCCCGAGACGAACATGCACGCGATCCCGAGCCACAGCGACGAGACGAGCGGCACCAGCAGGAGCGGCAGGCCGAAGAGGGCGGTGAACAGCACGACGTGGCGGGCGTGCGACCCGGGCGGTGGCCGCCAGCCGTAGACGAGGCCGCCGATCACCGAGCCGACCGAGGCCGCCGCCCACATCCACCCGGCCACGCCCGGGGACATGTGCAGCGTCCCCCGCGCCCACAGCGGGAGGCCGATCGTGAAGCAGCCGTAGCCAAGGCCCGACACGACCATGAGCGCAACGGTGGCGCGCATCTGCGTGTGCGACATGACCGCCCGCAGACCGGCCACCACCGCCTCCAGCGGCGGCTCGGTCTCGATCACCCGCCCGCGGGGCTCCCGCACCCGCGAGGCGACCGCGCCGGCGACCAGCGTGGCGACGCCCTGCAGCCCGATGGCCCACGCGGCGCCGACCAGGCTCACGGTCGCGCCGGCGAGCGCCGGGCCGACCACGAACGCGGTGTCGAACGAGATCGAGTCGGCGGCGTTGGCCTGGTGCCAGAGCCGCTGGGGCACCGCCACCGGCACCAGCGAACGGAAGCCGACGGTCGGGATCGGGAAGGTCGCCCCGAGCCCCGCCAGGAGCAGGAGCAGCACCGGTGCGGGCGCACGCAGGAGCTGGCCGCAGACGACGACCCCAAAGAGCAGCGCCGCCCGCGCGAGCTGTGTCGCCACGATGCCGCGGACGCGGGCGTCGGTGCGGTCGAGCCACGCGCCGACGAACGGGCCGGTGAGGATCCCCGGCAGGAGCTGCGCCGCCGCACCCGCGCCGGCGATGGCGGGGCTGTGGGTGGTGTCGAGCAGATAGATGACCACCCCGACCTGGCTCATCGAGTTGGCCATCCGTGAGAGTCCGACGGCCGAGATCAGCGCCGGATAGCCCGGGACGCGCAGAAGCGCCCGATAGCCCTCTGACCCGCCCGCCTCCTGCATCACCTGGATCATGCCAGCGCAACCCGGGGCGATGCGGCGCCCGGCGATCCGCTAGCCTCGCGAGCGGTGAGAGTCGCCTCGACACCCTTCTCGTTCGGGATCTTCGCCGCCGGGCCGGGACTGCCCGATCCGCTCGACGTGCTGGACGCGATCGCCGAGACGGGGTATGCGGGCACCGAGTTGGGGCCGCCCGGATATTTCGGCGCCGGCGCCGAGACCGCGGCGGCGCTCGAGGAGCGCGAGCTGGCGCTGGTCGCAGCGTTCCTGCCCATGCGACTCTCGCGCAAGGAGCACACCGACGAGGCCTTCGCCCTCCTCGACGGCACCCTCGCCGTCCTCGACGAGACCACCCCCGCGGAGGGCGGCCGGCCGGTGGTGCTGATCTCCGACGCGGCCTGCGAGCCCGAGCGGCTGGCGCAGGCGGGCCGGATCGAGGAGATGCGCGACACCTGGCTGGGAGCGACCCGCTTCGCGCTGCTTGCGGAGACGGCGCAGCGGGCGGCCGAGCGCTGCCTCGAGCGCGGCTACGCGGCCGCCTTCCACTACCACTCCGGCAGCTATGTCGAGACCCCGCGAGAGATCGACAGGTTCGCCGAGATGGTCGACTTCGGCGTGCTCGGGTTCTGCTTCGACAGCGGCCACTCGCTCATCGGCGGCGGCGATCCGCTCGCGTTTCTGGACACCTACGGAGAGCTCGTGTCCCACGTCCACCTGAAGGATGTGGACGGGACGGTCAGGAGCGAGATCCGCGCGTGCCGGTTCGGGGACGGCGATGTCGAGCTGGCGGCGATCGTGCAGCGGCTCCGCGCGCTCGGATACGCCGGCTGGGTGGTCGCCGAGGAGGATCGCCGGCTCGGCCCGGGGGAGACACTCGCCGTGGCGACCGAGGACGCGCTCCACAACCGCGAGGTGCTGCGGGAGCTGGGGGTGTAGCCGTGTTCACGCCCTCCTATCCGATCCAGACCGAGCGGCTGCTGCTGCGCCCATACGAGCGCGGCGACTTCGACGCGCTGCTTGCGATCCAGTCGCGCGAGGACGTCGTCCGCTATCTCTACGAGGATCCGCTCGGGCCCGACGACGTGCGCGCGCTGCTCGATCGCAGGCTGGCGAGCACGTCCCTGAGCGACGAGGGCGACACGCTGGCGGTCGCGGTGGTGCTGCGGTCGGGGGGCGGGATGATCGGCGACTGCATCCTGCACTGGAACAGCCGCCAGCATCAGGTGGGCGAGATCGGCTTCGTCTTCCATCCCGACCACCACGGCCGCGGGTACGCGACGGAGGCCGCCCGGCCACTGGTCGACTTCGGGTTCGACGAGGTCGGGCTGCACCGCATCATCGGTCGCCTCGAGGCCCGCAACATCGCGTCGGCGCGGGTGCTCGAGAAGCTGGGCATGCGGCGCGAGGCGCTGCTCATCGAGAACGAGTTCGTCAAGGGCGAATGGCAGAGCGAGCTCGTCTACGCGATCCTCGATCGCGAGTGGCGGGCGCTGCAGTTTGACAGGACGGATAGGTAAGCCTAGAGTTACGGTAAGCAATGGCTTACCCTCAGATGTTGACCGCGCTCGCCGATCCGACCCGGCGCCAGATCTTCGAGACGATCGTGGACAGGCCGCGCAACGTGCGCGAGCTCGCCGATGAGCTCCCGGTCACGAGGCCGGCGGTGTCGCAGCATCTGCGGGTGCTGCGAGACGTTGGCCTCGTGGTCGACCGCAGGGACGGCACGCGCCGCATCCATTCGGCCAATCCGGCCGCGCTGGCCGAGCTCCGCGCGTACGTCGAACGCATGTGGGCGGACGCGCTGGCCGACTTCGCCGTCGCGGCAGAGCCATCAACCGACCCCAGGAGGGCCGCAGATGCAGACTGATATCGACGCGATCGAGCCGGTGCGGCAGAGCGTGGTCGTGCACCGCCCGCTGGCCGAAACCTTCGCGCTCTTCACCGACCGGCTCGAGACATGGTGGCCGCTGCAGACCCACAGCATCGCCGCTGACACGTTCGAGAACCGGGTGACCGCCGATTCGATCACGATCGAGCAGCGGGTCGGCGGACGCGTGCTCGAGCGGATGTCCGACGGCACCGAGGCGGCGTGGGGGACGATCCTGGTCTGGGAGCCACCCACCCGGTTCGTCATGAGCTGGAAGCCGACCATGGTCGACGGTCCCTCGACGGAGGTCGAGATCACGTTCGCGAGCCTCGGCGACGAGGGTACCCGGATCGCGGTCGAACATCGCGGCTGGGAGCGGCTCGACGTCGACGCGGCTCACATCGCGGGCTACTCCGACGGCTGGAGGGAGCTCCTCGACCTGTTCCAGACGGTCGCGACAGCAGGATGAATATTGAGTGCCTGGCACCGGGTATTCACGGGTGTCAGGCACCGAGCCGCGGCCGCAAGGCCGCGAGCCACCCAACCGCCACGACACAGCCCGGTATGCACGCGCAGCGTGAATACCGGGCGAGAGACCGCTAGGCCGCGCGGAGCATGTCGCCCGTGAGCAGCGCGTTGAACTGCGCGACCGGCACCGGGCGGCTGAACAGGTAGCCCTGGCCGAGCGGGCAGCCATGCTCGCGCAGGAAGCCGTGCTGCGCGTCGGTCTCGATGCCCTCGGCCAGGCACTGGATGCCGAGCTTCTCCGCCATGCTGACCATCGTCTCGACCAGGACGCCGGCGCCGCGATCGCCGGGCAGGTCTTTCACGAACGAGCGGTCGACCTTGATCATGCTCGGCCGGAGCCGGCACAGACGTGCAAGCGACGAGTGGCCGGTGCCGAAATCGTCGATCGCCAGGCGCAGGCCCTGCGAGTGGATCTCGGCCAGGAGCGGCTCCAGATCGGCGATGTCGGTCATCGCCGCCTCCTCGGTCAGCTCGATCATGATCCGGTCGGGCGAAAGGCCAAACGACTCCACCGTCGCGATCACCCGCCGGATGGCGGCTGGATGCCAGTACGCCGGCGGGAGATTGACCGAGGCGATCAGGTCGAGGCCCTCGTCGCACCAGCGCCGCGCCTGGATGCAGGCCTGTTCGAGCACCCAGGCCGTGATCGGCCGGATCAGCCCCGTGCGCTCGGCGGCCGCCAGAAAGTCGCCCGGAAGAAGGGTGCCGGCCTCGGGGTGGTTCCAGCGGATCAGCGCCTCGGCGCCCACGATGCACGACCGGCCGAGATCGACGACCGGCTGGTAATAGAGCTCGAGCTGCTCGCGCCGCTCGGCGTGCCGCAGCTGGGCGGCGATCGTCAGCTCGCGGGTCGAGTCGCGCTTCGGGGTCTCGTACAGCCGGTAGCCGTCGCGGCCGCCGTCCTTGGCGGCGTACATCGCGATGTCCGCATGTTTGAGGAGCGTCTCGGCGGTGTCGCCGTCGGCCGGGAACAGGCTGGCGCCGATGCTCGGCGTGACGTACAGGTCGGATCCGGCGACCGCAAACGGCCGTGCCAGCGCCGTCCGCAGATTGCGGGCGACGATCTGCGCAGCCGCCTCGGCCGAGCCCTCGTCCGCGGTTCCCTGCACCAGCACCAAAAACTCGTCGCCGCCCTGGCGGGCGACCACGTCGCCGGCCCGGCAGGACTCGCGCAGCTGCTGCGAGACCATCACGAGCAGCTCGTCCCCAACGGCGTGCCCGAAGCTGTCGTTGACCAGCTTGAAGTCGTCGAGATCGATGAAGAGCACCGCGCCCCCGCTGCCGCTGCGCGCCGCGTTGGCGATGGCGACGGTCAGGTGCTCCTGGAACAGCGCCCGGTTCGGCAGGTCGGTGAGCGGGTCGTGCAGCGCGAGATGGGCGAGCCGCTCCTCGCTCGAGCGGCGGGCCGTCACGTCGAACAGGACGCCGTCGACGAAGCGCAGCACGCCGTCGGAGTCGTACACACCCTGGCCGTGGCCCTGCACCCAGCGGCTCGAGCCGTCGGCGTGGATGAGGCGGTACTCGATCGCATACGGCTCGCGGCTGGCGAGCGCATCCCGGAAGAGCCTCGAGACGGCCGCGAGGTCGTCGGGATGGATGATGTCGTAGTAGCGCGTCCCCCCATCGCCGAGGAAGGCCTCCGGCGGATGGCCGGTGATGGCCTCGATCGACGGCCCGGCCGAGCGCATCACCCATGACCCATCCCGGTGCTCGTGGCGATACGCCGTCCCCGGAAGCACCGTCACGTGCCCGGCGGACCGGTCGCTCGAGGGAATTGGCGGAGGATCTTGCATAGTTTCCCGGGTAGTCGGATTTGGTTACATTCAGTGCATCACTCCAAGGGGGGTGGTTCGACCCTCCGGCGGCCGCTATGACGAGTGAAGCGGTTCCCGGCTCCCCCCAGTCTGCCGCAGCTCAGTACCGAAACTCTCCCCCGACGTTGAGGTGATTCACGTGCGTAGACTGCTTCCACTGTGCTCGGCAACGGGCGTGGTGCTGGCCGTTCTCGGAATCCTGGCCGGGCCCGCGAGCGCCGCAACCGCCACCCCAAGCCCGACCTGTATCCCGAACACCACGGAGCCCTTTGCGGCGTTCGGCGACACCAACGACTACTTCCTCGTCCCCGGCGGCTCGTTCGAGAGCGGCAGCCCGGGGTGGAATCTGACCGGCGGCGCGGCCCTGGCCGCGGGCAACAACACGGCCGGCACCGACCCGAGCACCAACGTGGCCTCCCTGTCGCTCCCGAGCGGCAGCTCGGCCACCAGCCCATGGACGTGCGTGACGCCAAGCTCGCCGACGATGCGCTTCTTCGCCCGCAACACCGGCGCGGCCACGTCCAGGCTGAATGTCTCCGTCCTCTACACGCTCCCGGGCGGCTTCCAGGGATCGTTCCCGGTCGCGCAGATCACGGGCACCAAGGCGTGGGCACCGAGCCCCGCGGTCTTCTTCTTCGCGAACGTGCTTGCGATCGGCTCGCCGACCGGCACCACGAACGTCGCCTTCCAGTTCCGGCCGCTCGATGCGAGCGGGCAGTGGCGGATCGACGACGTGTACGTGGATCCGTTCAAACACCGGTGAGTCCGCGGGCACTTCTGCCGATAACACGGGGCAGTGCCATACAGCTCGATTGACGAATTGGTGGAGGAGGCGCGGTCGCGGCAGCAGCGGCCGCTGTCTCGGCGCGAACGCCTGACCGGAACGGGGATGGCCGTCGCCTTCCTCGCGGTGGCGATGCCGCTCGCGGCGCTCGGCTCGCCCGGAAGCGCCCGGCTGCCGGTGGTGGCCATGTTCGTTGCGGTGTACGCCGCCGCATCGGTGGTCGAGTTCGAGGTCGGCACGGGCACGGCCGTCCCCACCCAGCTCGTGCTGGTGCCGATGCTGTTCGTGCTCCCGCTCAGCCTCGTGCCGGTCGCGGCCGCCGCCGGCTTCGTGATCGGCGATCTCGCCCGCTTCGCGGTTCACCGCGAGCAGCGGGCTCGGCCGCTGATGCTGCTCGGCTCATCCTGGTACGCGATCGGCCCGGTCGTGGTGCTGATGGCCGCCGGCGACGGGCCGCCCACCTGGAGCCGGCTGCCGGTGTACGTGGCGGCGTTCACCGCCCAGTTCGGCTTTGATGCGCTCAGCACCATCATCGCCGACGCGGTCGCCCTCGGCGTGCGCCCCTCGCTCTCACTGCGCACAATCGGCTGGGTGTATGCGATCGACGCGATGCTGGCGCCGGTCGGCCTGGCCTTCGCGATGGTGGCCGTGCCGAATCCCGCGGCCGTGCTGGTGGCCGTGCCGCTCGTGGCCGTGATCGCGCTCTTTGCCCGCGAGCGCCGCGCCCGCACGGACGCCCTCATCGACCTCAGCCACACCTACCGCGGAACCGCGCTCGTGCTCGGAGACGTGATCGAGGCGGACGACGTCTACACGGGCAACCACAGCCGGCACGTGCTCGAGCTGAGCCTGGCCGTCGCCGACGCCCTGCGCGTGGACGCGGCCACCCGCCGGGAGGTCGAGTTCACCTCGCTCCTGCACGACGTCGGCAAGCTCCGCATCCCCAACGAAATCATCCAGAAGCCCGGTCCGCTGACCCCGGCGGAGCGTGCGCTGATCGAAACGCACACCATCGAGGGCGAGCGGATCCTGTCCCAGATCGGCGGCTTCCTCAAGCGGGTCGGCGCGATCGTGCGCTCATGCCACGAGCGCTACGACGGAAATGGCTATCCCGACGGCATCGGTGGCGAACGGATTCCGATGGCCGCGCGGATCGTCGCCTGCTGCGACGCGTATGACGCGATCACCAGCGACCGGCCCTACCGGCCGGCGCGATCGACGGAGGTCGCCCTGGCCGAGCTCGAGGCGGGGGCCGGGTCGCAGTTCGACCCCGCCGTCGTCGCGGCGGTGCACGCGATCATCGGCCACCGTGCCGCCTCCGGCCTCCGCGTCGCCGCCTGACCGCTACGTGCTGGGCTCGGTCGCGGACTCGACCGATTCGGCCAGCAGCGTGGCCACGTCGGCGACGCGCAGGTCACGGCCCGACGTGCGCACGCCGTCGTCGAGCATGATGGTGCAGTAGGGACAGGCAACGGCGAGCGTGTCGGCGCCGGTCTCGGCCGCCTCGCGCACCCGCTCCTCGTTGATCCCGCGGCCGCGCTCCTCCATCCACATGTGCGCACCGCCGGCGCCGCAGCAGAAGGTGCGCTTGCCGCTGCGCTCCATCTCGACCGGCTGTCCGACCGCGGCGACGAGCTCGCGCGGGTCCTGCGCCACGTCGTTGTGCCGGGCCAGGTAGCAGGAGTCGTGGTAGGTGATGCGGTGATCGCCCCCGGCCGGTGCGATCCGGCCGTCCCGGACGAGCTCAGCGAGGAGCTCGGAGTGGTGCACCACGTCGTAGCGGCCCCCGAAGTCGGGATACTCGTTGCCCAGAGTGTTGAAGCAGTGCGGGCACGAGGTGACGATCTTGCCCACCCCGGCCTCGTTCAGCGTCTCCACGTTCTGCTCGGCGAAGGCCTGGAACACGTACTCGTTGCCCATCCGCCGGGCGGGGTCGCCGGTGCAGGCCTCGCGCGGACCGAGGATGGCGAAGTCGACGCCGGCCGCCTGCAGCAGCTTCGCGGTTGACTCGGCCGAGGCGCGGGCACGCTCGTCGAACGACGCCGCGCAGCCGACCCAGTACAGCACCTCGGGCGCCGGATCGCCCGGCTCGAGCACGCGCACGCCCAGGCCGTCGGCCCACGCTGCGCGGTCGGCCTGGGCCTTGCCCCACGGATTCGACGAGCGCTCGACGTCGCGCAGCATCGGCTCGGCCTCGGCCGGGAAGCGGGCGTCGACCATGACCAGGTGGCGGCGCAGGTCGACGATGTGGTCGATGTGCTCGATCGACACCGGGCACTCCTGCACGCACGCCCCGCACGTCACGCAGTCCCACACAACGTCGTCGGTGACCGCGCCCGGGACGAGCGGTGGCGACTCGGCCGGGCCGCCCGCCGCGCGGGCGGCGGCCGCAGCCGGGCCCTCGGCGAACAGGTGGTCGCGCAGCCCCATGATCAGGAGCTTGGGCGACAGCTCCTTCCCGGTCGCCCACGCCGGGCAGGCATCCTGGCAGCGTCCGCACTCGGTGCAGGAGTAGGCGTCGACGACCTGCTTCCAGGTCATGTCGGACACGGTGCCGGAGCCCAGCCGCATGTCCTCCTCGGGCCCCTCCTCGTCGAAGCGCAGCGGCTCCAGCCGCCCGCGCGCGCGGGTGCGCCCGAAGTAGACGTTGAACACGGCGGTCACGATGTGGAGGTGCTTGGAGCGCGGCAGATAGGCCAGGAAGCTCAGGACGATGAGCACATGCGCCCACACCAGCACGCGCTCGGCGTCATGCGTCCGCGGGCCGCCGCCGTAGATGTGCGAGAGCGCATGCGAGACCGGCGACCAGCCGGCCGGCCACTCGTTCAGGTGCAGCGCGATCAGCGATGCGTGCCAGAGCAGCAGCGTCGTCACGATGCCCGCGATCATGGCCAGGATCAGATCGGCCTCGCCCATGTGGCTGCCCTCGAACCGGGCCGGCCGCTGCAGCTTGCGGATCACGAACGCGGTCACGACGCCGGCCAGAACGAGGACGCAGAAGATGTCCACGAGCAGCGCGAACCAGCCCTGATGGCCCAGCCAGGGCAGTGTCTGACCACGATCGACGACCGCGATCAGCGCCATCAGGATGGTGGGGAACAGGATCAGGAATCCCCAGAAGATGGCGGCGTGCATCAGGCCCGGCACCCACCGCTGCAGGAGCTTTTTCTGCCCGAAGGCGATCACGGCCTCGTTGCGCAGCCGCGCGGGCACCTCACCCGAGCGATCGACCGGCTGGGCCGCGCGCACGAGCCCCACGAGCAGCAGCGCGCGCTGGGCGAAGAGCCCGCCGGCCACGGCCACCACGGCGACCAGTGCGACCAGGGCGAGCGGGTCTATCCGCCCCTCGCCTTCGCGATCGCGGCCGTGATCGCCGGCACGACCTCGTGCAGGTCGCCGATGACGGCGTAGTCGGCGTTCGCGACGATGGGCGCATCCGGGTCGGTGTTGATGGCCAGGATGCGCTTGGCCCCCTTGCACCCGGCCATGTGCTGGGTGGCGCCGCTGATCCCGCAGGGGATGTAGATCTCGGGCGCGATCTTGGTGCCCGTCTGACCCACCTGATCGGTGTGCGGGCGCCAGCCGGCGATCGTGACCGCCCGCGAGCAGCCGACGGCGCCTCCGAGCGCCGCCGCCAGCGCCTCGATCGGCGCGAAGCCCTCGGCCGAGCCGGTGCCGCGGCCGCCGCTGACGACCACCTTGGCGTCGGCCAGGGACACGCCGCCGCCCGCCGCGGTCTGGGTCGTCTCGGACACCCGCACCGCCAGGTCGGCATCGCTGAGCGCCGGTGTGAACTCGGCCACGGTGGCCTGCGCCGGCGAGGCGGCGGGTGCCGCAGCGACGGTGTGCGGCGCGACCGTGAGCAGCTTGACCGCTCCGTGCAGGCGCGCCTCCTCGAGCAGGCTCCCGCCCCAGCGCAGCCGGGTCACGGTGGCCGGATCGCCCGGTGCCGCCGCGATGCAGTTTGCCGCCAGCGGCAGGTCGGCGATCGCGGCCGCGTGCGCCATCGCCTCGGTGGCCCGCTCGCTGCCAGGAGCGATCACCGCGACCGGAGCCAGGCGCTCGACCAGCTCGGCGACGACCCGCCCCCAGGCCTGCGGCGCGTACGCCCGCAGCCCGTCATGGGTTGCGACGTGGGCCGTCTGCACCCCCAGCTCGCCGAGGCCGGCCGCGGCGCCGGCGGCACCGGCCCCGATCAGCACCGCCTCGAGCGGAACGCCCGCCGCCTCGGCGAACCCGCGGGCAAGCGTCACCGCCTGCCGCGAGAGGTCGTCGGCGCCACCCTCGACGTGCTCCACGAGAACGAGGACGGGCATCAGACCAGCCCCGCCTGCTGCAGCACCTCGACCACCGCCGTGGCCGCATCCGGGCCGTGCCCAAGGATCTGCGTCTGCTTGCCCTGGCCCTCCGGCACGACCAGCCGCACCTTCTCGACACCGGCGCCGGAGCGTGTCGGCGTGCGCGTCTCGAGCGGCTTTCGCTTGGCCCGCATCCGGCCCGGAACGGACGGGTAGCGAGGCAGGTTCAGGCCCTCCTTGACCGTCACGACGGCGGGCAGATCGACCTGGTAGATGTCGCGCCCGCCGGCCACCTCCTGCTCGCAGCGCAGACCGCCGCCCTCGAGCGCGATGCCCTTCAGGCCGGTCACGCACGGCAGCCCCAGCGCGTGAGCAACCCGGATCCCGACCTGGTAGTTGCCCGCGTCGGCCGACTCGTTGCCGAAGAAGATCAGGTCGTACTCGGTGCCGGCCGCGCGCTCGGCCGCGATGGCCTCGAGGATCGCCGCGGCGGTCGCCTGGCCGTCGAACTCCTCATCGGTGAGGAGCAGGATCGCCCGGTCGATGCCGAGCGCCATCGCGTCTCGCAGCTGCTCCTCGGCCTCCGCGGGACCGAGCGTCAGCACCGTCGAGCTGCCGCCGTGCTGCTCGATCAGGCGCACGGCCTCCTCGACGCCGCACTCCTCGTGCGGGCTGATCGTGAACCCGAGATGGCGGGTTTCGATGGCCTGCTCGTCGGCGGCGAGGACGATGCGGCCACCGGTCATCGGCACCCGCTTGACGCAGCACAGGATGTTCACTAGGAGCGGATCCTTGTGTTCTCGGGGTCAAACACCGGCGTTGGGCCGGCCACGGCGACCGTGACAGGGTAGCGCTCGCCCAGGTACTCGACCGCGAGCTGCTCGCCCTCGCGCGCGTGTTCCGGCGGCAGGTAGGCCATCAGGATGTGCTTGCCGATCGACGGCCCCGCGCCCGCGCTCGTCACGTACGATCGCCGCCCCTTGCGGTCGACCAGCGGCCGGCCGTCCCGGGTCAGGATCGGCTCGCGCCCGAGCATGTAGCGCTTGACGCCCGTGGACGACGTGTGGTCATCGACCAGAAGCGTGCACATGATCGTGGCCGGCTCCTCCTCGCGATGGCGCATGTGGGCATCGCGCCCGACGAAGTCGTCGTCCTTGACCTTCGGGCCCGACATGCCCGCCTCGAGCACGTTGTACTCGCTCTCGAGCTCGAACCCGTAGGCCCGGTAGCACTTCTCGAGCCGGCCGGTGGTGCCGTAGACGCCGATCCCGACCGGCGCCAGGCCATGCGGCTGACCCGCCTCCCACACCAGGTCCCATAGCTTGGCGCCCTGCTCGATCGGCACGTACAGCTCCCAGCCGAGGTCGCCGACGTACGAGATGCGCGACGCCAGCACCCGCAGCGTTTCCACCTCGATCGTCCGGCAGGTGCCGAACCGGAACCCCTCGTGCGAAACGTCGTCGCGCGTGAGCGACGCCAGGATGTCGCGGGCGCGCGGGCCCCACAGGCCGAGCGTCGTCCAGGCCGAGGTCTGGTCGGCGAGCTGGGCGCTGCCGTCGGCAGGCAGATGGTCCGTAAACCACTTGCGATCGGCCATCCCGTGGGCGCCGCCGGTGACGACGCGGAACAGGTCGTCGCCCAGGCGCATGATGGTGAGGTCGGCCTTGAAGCCGCCGCCCGGCGTGAGGATCGGCGTGTAGACGACCCGGCCCACCGGCACGTCCATCTGGCGCACGGCCACGCCCTGCACCGCGGCCAGCGCACCGGGGCCGGAGATGTCGAAGACGGCGAACGCGGTCAGGTCGACGATCCCCGCGCGGTCGCGCAGCGCCAGGTGCTCGGCATTGATGATGGGCGACCACCAGCGCGCGTCCCACTCCGCCTCGCGCCGGTTGATCCGGTCGCCGTACTCCTCGAGGAGGGGGGCGTTTGACTCGTACCACTGCGGCCGCTCCCAGCCCGCGGCCTCGAAGAACACGGCCCCAAGCTCGCGCTCGCGGGCGTGGAACGGCGCCAGCCGGACGTCGCGATTCGACGCCCACTGCTCACCGGGGTGGACGATGCCGTAGGTCTTGTTGAACCCCTCGGCGGCTCGCGCGCGCACGTGCGCGCGGGTTTTCTGGTGCTCCCAGAAGCGGGCGATGTCGGACGAGTGCAGGTCGATCTCGGACTCGCCGTGGGCCATCCACTCGGCCACAGCCCGGCCGATCCCCGGCCCCTCCTTGACCCACACCGCCGCGACCGACCAGAGGCCCTTCACCTCGGGTGTCTCGCCCAGCACCGGCAGGCCGTCCGGCGTGAGCGAGAGGAGGCCGTTGATGGCGTACTTCACGCCGACGGTCTCGTCGCCGACGATCTCGGGCACGAGCTCGAGCGCGTGCTCCATCTGCTGCTCGAAGTCGGCCTGCGTGAACGGGAACTCGGTGGGCGAGAGCGCCGCCTCCTCGACCGAGGGGATCTCCTCGGGGTCGTGCAGGATCGGGCGGTGGGCATAGGAGCCGATCTCGAGCCCGGCCCCGTCCTGGCGCTCGTACATGTTCGTGTCCATGTCGCGCACGATCGGATAGTCGATGTGCGACTTGGCGTCGGCAAAGCGCGGCACCGGCCCGACGTCGATCATCTGGTGCACCGCCGGCGTGAGCGGGATCGATGCGCCGGCCATGCGGGCGATCTTGGGGCTCCAGACGCCGCAGGCGATGATGACGATCTCGGCCTCGATGTCGCCGCGCGTGGTGCGGACGCCGCGGACGCGGCCGTGCTCGACGTCGATCCCGAGCACCTCGGTGTTGGCCATGGTCGTGAGCGCGCCCGCCGCCTGCGCGCGCTCGCGCATGATCGTGCCGGCTCGCAGCGAGTCGACCACGCCGACGGTGGGGGTCGAGAACCCGCCGACGAGGATGCTCTCGTCGACGAAGGGCACCATCTCCCTGATCTCGGCGGGAGTCACCAGCGAGACGCCGTCGATGCCCCAGGACAGCGCCGAGGACATGCGCCGGCGCAGCTCCTGCATCCGCTCCTCGGTGCGCGCGACCTCGATGCCGCCGCTCTGGGTGAACACCTCGAGGTCGCGGTACTGGCGCACGCTGTCGAGCGTGAGCGCGGTCATCTCCTTGGAGTGGTCGACGGGGAAGATGAAGTTCGAGGCGTGCCCCGTCGATCCGCCCGGATTCGGGAACGGGCCCTTGTCCAGCAGCACGAGGTCGCTCCAACCCTGCTGGTGCAGGTGGTAGGCGACGCTGTTGCCGACGATCCCGGCCCCGATCACCACAGCGCGGGCGCGTCCCGGTAGCGTGCTCATCGCGTCGTCCTCCTCGTCGTCCAACGCGGACGCGGACTTGCCCGCGTCCGTCCAGTCTGGTAGACAACTGATATATCAGAGCCGTCGCACGCACGCAAGCGCACCACCGCCACCGCGCCCCGGGACGAGTCGGTCCTGCTCTCGGACCGCGCCTATGCGGCGCTCCGTGACCGCCTGATCACGCTCGCGATCCCGCCCGGGGCACCCATCGACGAGGACGCGCTCAGCGCCGAGCTGGGCATGGGTCGCACGCCGGTGCGCGAGGCGGTGCGGCGGCTGGTGCTCGAGGGGCTCGTGGTCGTCTTCCCCCGCCGGGGCACGTTCGCGTCGAGCGTCAACATCACCAGCCTGAGCGACATCACCGACGTGCGCGCCCAGCTCGAGCCCCACGCGGCCGAGCGGGCGGCGCGGCTGGCCGACGACGGCGACCGGCGCGAGGCGGCGCAGTTGCTGGCGCAGCTCGACGAGGTCACGGGGCAGTCATCGCTGATCGAGCTCGACGCGCGGGTGCACCGGTTCATCCACCGCTGCTCGCGCAACCCGTATCTGGCCCGCGACCTCGACCGCTATCTGAACATGTCGATCCGGATCTGGTACGTCACGTTCGACCGCCTGCCGCCCATGCAGGATCCGGTGCACGAGCACCGCGCCCTCCTCGAGGCGATCGCCGCCGCGGACGCGGCGACGGCCCGGACGATCGCGCTCGACCACGTGCTCGCCTTCGAGCGCGAAATGCGCGCCGTCCTGTGAGGTGAATAAACGGTGCCAGGCACCGTTTATTCACGGCCACCGCTCCCCCGCGCGCTCCGCACCACAAGGGGTCAGACCCCTTTTGGTGCGACACGGCCGCAGGCGGGGCTCGAGCGGTGTCCCCAACGCCAGCCCCCACGTCACGAGAGACCACCAACCCCCGAGGCGCGGACGGTAAGAACACCACGCTCTTCCGGGTGAATATTGAGTGCCTGGCACCGGATATTCACGCGCCAAGGTGCATGAATATTGGGGCCTGGCCCCATTATTCAGGGCGTGTAGCGGCGGTGCAGGCCCGGTTGGTCGCCGCGGGCGAGCCGGGCCGCGCCCAGGAGGGCGGTGCGGTCGTTCAGGATCACGTGCACCGGAACCCGCTGGAGCACGTCCGCGAAGCGGCCCTTGGCGGTGTACGCGGCCATGAACGCGCCGCCGCGCAGCTTCGGCAGGATCTGGGGGGCGATCCCGCCGCCGAGATAGACGCCGCCGGTGGCGAGCAGCTTGAGCGTCACGTTGCCCGACTCGGCGCCGTAGATCGAGACCATCATGTCGAGCGCCTGCGCGCAGACCGGGTCGCGGCCGGCGAGCCCGGCTTGCGCGATGGCACCGGCGGGGTCGTGCTGCGCCATCTCCGCCGCCAGCCAGTCCGGCACGGGGTCGCCGCCCAGGCGCAGGAAGCCGTGGATGGCGACGAGGCCCATGCCCGAGCACACCCGTTCGTAGCTGACATGCGAGTGCTCGGCCGCGAGGTGTGAGCGCAGCGCCGACTCCACGTCGTTGCGAGGCCCGAAGTCGGAGTGACCGCCCTCGCTCGCGAACACGTGGTGGCGCTCGCCGTCCCAGAACAGGCCGGCCTCACCAAGGCCCGTGCCGGCCGAGACGACCGCCACGTTCCCGCCGGCGGCCGGATCGCCGTCGTTGATGGTGGCAACGTCGTCGGGCCCGAGCTCGGCGATCCCGCAGGCGTTGGCCACCAGGTCGTTTACGAGCCCGACGTGACCGAGCCCGAGCACGGCGGCAATCCGGCGGGCATTGACGGGCCAGGGCAGGTTGGTGGTCTTCACGTGGCCGTCTCGGACGGGGCCCGCCACGCCGAAGCAGGCCCGGTCGACCGTGGCCGGATGCGCGGCCAGGAACTCGCGCAGCATCGCCTCGAGCCCATCGTGGTCGCGGCTCGAGTAGACCTCGAGCGCAGGCGGCGTACGGGAGCCCGGCGAGAACAGCGCGAGGCGGGTGTGTGTCCCGCCGATGTCGCCGGCGAGGTCCATCCGCGTCAGTCGGTCCACCAGTCGGGCACCGTCACGCCGTCTCCGCCCTCGGGCCGGTCGGAGCCGATCGCGATCACCTCGAGGCCGTCGGGGCCTCCCTCGAGCCCGCGGATCGTCTCGGGGGCGACACGGACGATGTCCCACTCGCTCAGCTCGACGACCTCGTCGTCGAGCCGCATCCGGCCCGAGCCGCTGACCACCACGTACACCTCCTCCTGCTCGCGATGGTGGTGGCCCACCGGGGCGCGAAAGCCGGGCGAATACCGGAAGTAGCTGACGCCGAGATGGTTGGACTCGAGGTGCTTGCGGGCGAAATGCGCTTCGAGGTTCGGGGCACCCACCGAGTCCTCGATGACCTTCAGGTTTGTGTGCGTGAAGCCGGACATTGCGACGAGCCTCCTGGTTTGGTCGCCAAACCATAGAGTCGATCGCCGGCCGTTGGCTCTAATCGCCCGGGCGAGCGCCGGCGCCCGCCGACCGCACCGGGGCGCGCTCGAACGCGATCGCGGCTGCGCGCAGACACTGGGGGCGGGTGGAGTAGAGGTCGTCGATGGTCAGTCCGAAGGCGGTGGCGATCCTCCGCACGGTCGCAAGCGATGGCTCGGACTTGCCGTTCACGATGTCGCGCAGACCGGCGCTCGAGATGCCGACGTAGCTCGCGAACTGGTCGCGGCGCAGATCGTGCATGCCCACCAGGTGGCGAATGTTGGAGCCGGCGCGGGTCCGGTGGGAGGAGCCGTTCGAGCCGGCGGGTTGATCCACCTGCTCACCGTAGCCTGCTATCTCCCGTTTGTCAACCGATCAACTTGACATACCTACCGAGGTGCCGTGAATTGTCGAGTGAGCTTAACCGGACACCCCCAGGCGGAGCCAGTGTGGTTGGTGAAAACACAAGTGAGATCGCTTCGTGGTGTAACCGTCGCGCGAGCACCACAAGCTATGGAGTCGGCCTTCAAGCACCACAGCGACGGGTGGGAAGTTGACAGATCACTGGTCGACTCGTAACCATTGTTCACTAGATCGATTGCAAAGGAGGAGATACCGCGACTGCGACCGAACGAGTGGGCCTGAACTGTCTCTCCGATCCCAAAGAAGGGGTTCACCGAAAATGACAAAGATCAAACCGTCATTGCCCACCCGGGCAAGACGGATCCTGGCGTCGCTCTGCGTCGCCGTGGCGGTGTTTGGACCGGTGGCGCTGGCGGGATCCGCCGGTGCGGCCACCATCACCCCGGTCAACGTGCTCGGCAGCGGCTCGGACGTCACGTTCCACGTGATGACCCGTCTCGACCTGCTCTACGACGAGAGCCCGGGCTGCACGACCATCGCTCCCACGGGAACCCAGCCGCTCGACAACAGCTGCATCCCACAGGCCGGCGACATCACGACCGAGAACTACGACCACAACCAGGTGCACGAGGCATTCCCGATCGGCGGCAGCTCCGGTGAGCAGCAGCTCTGCTCGCAGGGCCTCGCCGGCGTTGCGAACATCAGCTTCGCGCGCCAAACGTCAGTTTCGGATAAGTGCACGGGGCTCCACTACGTGGCGTATGCCCGCGACGGCATCACCTGGGAAGCATTCCCGGGAGCGGCCGGTTCCGCCACCGCGAGCATGCATAACACCTCAGGCGCGTGCGCCGGGTCGAGCGGCTTCTGCCTGACCCACCAGCAGCTCGTGAATATCTACGTCAACTGCACGATCAAGAACTGGGATCAGGTCGGCGGCGCCAACAAGGCGATCAAGCTCTACACGATCCTGCCCCAGTACGGCACCCGCAAGGCGTTCGACACGTTCCTCGGCGGGAGCAGCTCGACCTGCGCCGGCACCAAGCAGATCGACCAGACCGACAACGCACAGATCGCCACGGCCGACAGGGCCGCCGCAATCGTCCCGGTCGACACCGGATCGTGGAAAGAGCGCTACTCGAAGAAGCCCGCAGGCAGCGCGCTGGGCTCGGTCGACGGCGTCGCTCCGGACATCAAGAACATCCTGAGCGGAGCGTTCCCGTTCTCGCGGTTCCTCTACAACGTGTACTGCAAGGGCGATCTGTCCAACAGCAACAAGTGCGGCACGGCGAGCCCCTCGTCCGCGGCCGTGACGAGCTACATCGGCGAGAGCGGCTGGATCTGCAAGACCAGCCACGCTGCCGATCCGATCACCGGTGTCGGCTACCGCACCGAGATCGCGGCGGCCATCACCAACTTCGGGTTTGCACCTCTCCCGAAGGGCCCGACCGGTGGCGGCACAACGACCACCAACTACTGCCGGCTGTTCACAAGTTAGCCGGTTGATCGACGCATGATCGAAGACGGAAGAGCCCGATGAGTGCAGCCACCGAGGCGGCGAGCGCCGCCGACGTCCCGCGCCGGATCAGCCTGAACCGGACTCGTGCCGACCGCGTGTACAGCGCCGTCACGGCCATGTCGGGACTGCTGACGCTGGTGATCCTGTTCCTCATCGGGCTCTTCCTCTTCAATCGGGCTCTGCCCGCGTTCCATCAGAACGGGCTCGCGTTCTTCACGACCTCGACCTGGAATCCGGACGGAGGCCAGGCCGGGGTCGCAGCGCTCGTCTACGGCACGGTGGTCATCGCGCTGATCGGGCTCGTGATCGGCATCCCGATCTCGCTCTTGACCGCGCTCTTTCTGACCGAGTACGTGCCCACGCGCCTGCGGCGCCCGCTGACGTCGGTGCTCGACCTGATGGCGGCGGTGCCCAGCCTCATCGACGGCTTCTGGGGGTTCTTCTTCCTGCAGCCGCACCTGCTGGGAGCGGCCGCCTGGCTCACACACAATTTTGGCTTCCTGCCGGTGTTCGCGACCCCGGCCGGGCTGTTCTACCCGGGGTCGATGTTCATCGGCGGCGTCCTGATCTCGCTGATGATCCTGCCCACCGCGACGTCGATCATGCGCGACGTGTTCTCCCAGACGCCGCCCGGCGAGAAGGAGGCGGCGCTGGCCCTGGGCGGCAGCCGCTGGCGCATGATCCGGATGGTGGTGCTGCCCTTCGGGCGCGGCGGCATCGTCGGTGGGTCGATGCTCGCTCTGGGCCGCGCCATGGGCGAGTCGATCTCGCTGGCCATCATCCTCAGCGCCTCGTTCACCATCTCGCCGCACATCCTGCAGACCGGCGCGAACACGATCGGCGCAAACATCGCCAACCGGTTTGGCGAGGCCTCCGCGCAGTTCGGGCTGCCCGCACTGATCGCCTCCGGCCTCGTCCTGTTCGTCATGACGCTCGTGGTCAACACCGGCGCGTCGCTGATCGTGCGCCGGTCGCGCTCTGGCGCGGGCGTGGAGATCTGATGGGCGCAGACGTGCACCGGCTCGCGATCGCTCCAGCGGCGCCCGCGCGGCCCGAGCGGCGGTTCCGGCCGGGGACGTTCGGCGCAGGCGACGTGGGCGTGCTCGGCCTGTGTGCGCTGTCGGCATTCGCATTCACGTGGCTCGCGTTCACGCGGATCGCGCCGCTCCATTCCGGGGCAGAGCTCTTCCTGGCCTGGTACCTGCTGTTCCTGGCCTCGTACTGGTATGTGGTCCGCGAGCTCGAGGGATCGGTGATGGCCGGCGACCGTGCGGTCGGCGTGCTCGTGGCCTCGGCGGCCGTGGCGATGACCGTGCCGCTCGCCCTGATCCTGATCTACGTGCTGCGGAAGGGCCTCGAGGGCCTGACCTTCCACTTCTTCACCCAGACCCAGGAGTTCGCCGGCCCGCTCTCGTCGGCCACCACGGGCGGCGCCGCGCACGCGATCGTTGGAACGCTCGAGCAGGTCGGACTCGCGGTGATGATGTCGGTGCCGCTCGGGCTCATGTGCGCGGTGTTCCTGAACGAGATCGGTGGGCCGCTGGAACGGCCGGTGCGCGTGTTCGTCGACGCCATGAGCGGCGTCCCCACGATCGTGGCCGGCATCTTCATCTACTCGATCTGGGTGTTCGAGTTCGGGTTCTCCGGATTCGCCGCAGCGCTCGCGATCTCGATCTCGATGCTGCCGATCATCACCCGCACCTCGGAGGAGGTGCTGCGGCTCGTCCCGCAGGGCCTGCGGGAGGCGTCGCTTGCGCTCGGCACCAGCGAGTGGCGGACGGTGTGGAGCGTCGTCTTGCCCACCGCCCGCAGCGGCCTCATCACCGCGGTCATCCTGGGCGTCGCCCGCGCGATCGGCGAGACGGCGCCGCTGATCGCCACGACCTTCGGCGCGGCCGTGATGAACGCCAACCCGTTTCAGGGCCCGCAGGAGGCCCTCCCGCTCTTCATCTTCAAGCTGCTCACCGAGAGCGCCCAGGGCAACGTCATCGCGAAGGCGTGGACGGGCTGCCTGGTGCTGATGCTGATGGTGCTGGTGCTGTTCACGATCGCCCGGCTGGTGGGGAGCGGCACGCTCTCGGCCCTCAACCCCGGGCGCATGCTGCGAAGGGGAGACCGATGAGCACGACCGAACCCATACCCGTCACCCGCACAGCCGGCGTGGAGCCACCGAGCCCGAACGATTTCGTCGCCGAGGGGGTCAGCGCGTGGTTCGGCGACCACAAGGTGCTCGAACAGGTCTCGCTGCGCATGCGAAAGGCAAAGCGGTGACCGCCCTCATCGGGCCCTCCGGCTGCGGCAAGTCGACCTGTCTGCGCGTCCTGAACCGCATGCACGAGCTCGTGCCCGGGGCGTCGCTGGCCGGCGCGGTGTACCTGGACGGCGAGGACATCTACGGCGCCGGGCAGCGCCCCATCGTGGTCCGAAAGCGGGTGGGGATGGTGTTCCAGAAGACCGAACCCGTTCCCGGCCATGAGCATCGCCGAGAACGTCCTTTCGGGCCTCGCCCTGTCGGGCAAGTCGTGCGCAAGAAGCGACGCACTGGTCGAGCACTGCCTCGCCCGCGCGGGGCTGTGGAAACGAGGTCAAGAACAGGCTCGGCCAGCCCGGCGGGGCGCTGTCGGGCGGCCAGCAGCAGCGGCTCTGCATCGCCCGGGCGCTCGCCGTCGCGCCCGAAGTGCTGCTGATGGACGAGCCGTGCTCGGCGCTCGACCCCACCTCCACCCGCAGGATCGAGGAGACCGTCCTCGAGCTGCGTCGCGAGGTCACGATCGTGATCGTCACGCACAACATGCACCAGGCCCAGCGGGTGTCGTCGGAATGCGCCTTCTTCCTGGCCGCCGAGGGCGAGCCCGGCCGGATCGTCGAGATGGGCACCACCGACCAGATGTTCACGCGGCCCACCGACCCGCGCACCACGGACTACGTCCACGGACGGTTCGGTTGACCACCCGGGCCGCCTCACGCCGCGCCCGGGTGGTCGGCATCGCCGCCGCCGCGCTCGCGGCCGGCGTGCTTGCGCTCGCCTCGACCACCGCCGCCAGGGCGAGCGGCCCCGCAATCACCGGCGCCGGATCGACGTGGGCCGCGATCGCCCTCGACCAGTGGGAGGTCGACGCCGCCCGGATGGGGCTCTCGATCAACTACCAGGCGGTCGGCTCGACCGCCGGCCGGCAGTTCTACATCATCGGCCAGGTCGACTTCGCCGCCAGCGAGATCCCCTTCCTGCCGTCCGAGGTCGCGCAGCTCAAGGGCGAGCACAAGTCGTTTCAGTACCTGCCCGACGTGGCCGGCGGCACGGCCATCATGTACAACGTCAAGGACGCCGCTGGGCACCAGGTGAACAACCTGCGCCTGTCGGCCAAGACGATCGCCGGCATCTTCACCGGCAAGATCACCAACTGGGACAACCCCGCCATCAAGGCCGACAACCCCGGCCTGCGGCTTCCCAACGAGCACCTGACGCCCGTGATCCGCGCCGACGGCGCCGGCACGTCGGCGAAGCTGGCCGACTACCTCCACTACGAGGCGCCCGCGATCTGGAATCCGTTCGCAGCGGCGTACCACGTCACCTACCCGGTGCAATTCTGGCCGAACTTCCCGGGCGCGGTCGCGGTTCAGCGCTCGGACGGGGTCGCCAACTACATCTCCAACCCATCGGTGGGGAACGGCTCGATCGGCTACGTGGAGGCCGGGTTCGTCTACGAGCACTCCTTCACGCCGGCGTACCTCAAGAACGCGAGCGGGCACTACACGGCGCCGTCCTCCGAGAACGACGCGACAGCGCTCAAGCACGCACTGATCAACCCGAACCTGACCGAGAACCTGATCCCGGTCTACAACGCGCCCGAGCCCACCGCGTACGCGCTCGCGAGCTACAGCTATCTGATCACCCAGACCACCGACTTCGATCCCGCCAAGGGCGCCGTGCTGGGCAAGTGGATCATCTACATCGCCTGCGCCGGCCAGAAGGAGGCGGCGCCGCTCGGGTACTCGCCGCTTCCGCCCAACCTGGTGAAGGCCGACTTCGAGGCGGTCAGACGCATCCCCGGCGCTCCCAAACCGCCGCCGCTGACTGCGGCGGCCTGCCCGAACCCGACCATCACCGGCGCCGGCTACGGCGGCAGCCCCCAGAGCGGTTCGGGAGGGACCCAGGGCGGCACGAGCACGACGACCGCGCCGACCACGACGGCGCCCACGACCACCAAGCATCACAAGAAGCATCACAAGAAGACCGCGACCAAGGCCCCGACGACGCCCACGACGACACCGTCCGACCCGACCGCGACCAAGACGGTGACGCCGCTCTCGGCCAGCGCGCGCAAGGCCGCGTACGCCGCGGCGGTCAAGGAGATGGCCAATGTGACCCCGGCCTCGACGTACCCGCAGTGGTGGGTCGTGCTCGTGGCCGTCGCGATCCTCGTCGCGCCGCTCGTCGGGCTGCACCGCATGTCGCCACGTTCGCGACCGGACGCCGATGCGTAACCCGCGCATCTCGGCCGCCCTGGTCGTGGCGATCGCCGCGGGCATCTGCATCGCCGTGGCATCGCCGGCACTCGCGGGCCGCAGCACGATCCGGGACAACATCTACGGCCGCCTCAAGGTCTCGGTCACGCCCGACACGCAGCTCCAGAACAGCCAGTTCGTCAAGATCTCGTGGCGCGGCCTGCCATCGAACCGGGTCGTGTTCTTCCGCCAGTGCACCGCCCACCCGCACAGGGTGGCCCGCGACTGCACGGCGATCTACCCGGACGTCGGGTTCACCAACTCCGGCGGCCAGGGCGTGCTGTACGAGCCGGTCACCGAGGGCACCGTGCTGAGCCAGAGCCACTCGCACTTCAACTGCGACCACGTCACACCCTGCACGCTGGGCGTGTTCACATCCGGGAAGCTGAACTCCGGAAAGCGCGTGCCGATCGAGTTCGGGCCGACGCCGGATGGATGTCCTGCGCCGACCGGGGCGGCGATCGTCGGCGGCGGCGGCGACGAGGCCGGCCAGCTGATGTACACCTGGGGCGTCACGCTGTGCCAGCCGCCCCACCTGACGAGCGTGAACTACATCCCGGCCAACTCGATCGACGGCCGCACCAACTTCATCAACGGGCTGAGCGATTTTGCGGTCACCGGCACCCCGTTCAGCGCATCCCAGCGCGCCCAGCTCCAGCGCAAGCACCGCACCTTCGCGTACGCGCCGATCGCCGCCTCCGGGCTGGTGCTGGCCTACAAGATCTTCGACCAGGATCCGGCCCAGGCCGAGCCCGGCTCGCAGATCACGAACCTCAAGCTGACCCCGTCGCTCGTGGCCCAGATCTTCACCGGCTCCATCCCGAACTGGGAGGTCAATGCGCAGATCCGGGCCCTGAACCCGCACCACATCTTTCCGCCGACGATCTTCCCGCTCGTCCGCGGCGACCACTCCGACGCCAACCTGCTGTTCACGTCGTGGCTGACCGCCACGGCGGGCAAGGGGCTGCCGAAGGGCTGGCCGGCTCCGTCGTCCAACTACCCGCTCAAGTATCTGACCCCCAGCGCGGCCATCGTCGGCGGCAACAACCTGGCCTACGCGATCGCCGACCCGGCCTCGGTCAATAACAGCAACGACTACTTCGCCGTCGGCTACATCGGGTTCATCGACTCGAGCCAGGCCCACTTCTACGGCCTGCCCACGGCCAGGCTCGAGAACGCCGCGGGCAAGTTCGTCCGTGCCACCCCGGCCGCCATCACCGCGGCGCTGGCGCACGCGACCCGAAACCCCGACGGCGTGACGGTGCGCGCGAACTTCAAGACCCGCGACAAGAAGGCCTACCCCATGCCGATCGTCGACTACGCCACCGCGCCGACCGGCAACTACAACGGCGCCAAGGGGGCAACGCTGCGCGCGTTCCTGCAGTACGCGGTCACCACCGGCCAGCAGACCCTGGCGCCCGGATACACACCCCTCCCGGCGAGCATGATCTCCCAGACGACGAAGGTGATCCCGGAGATCCCGGCGACCGTTCCGGCCTCCACCATCCCTCCGGGCGACACGTCCACCGCTCCCGAGGGCAGCGATACGGGCGTGCCGCCGAGCGGGGGCGGCAGCCCCCCACCGTCTCACGGGACCACTCCCGGCTCGTCGCAGTCGACCTCGAAGGCCAAGTCGTCCCACTCGATCGTGCTGACGCTGGGCGCCACGGACGGGCGGCTCGTGGTGCCCGCGCTGAGCGTCCTGAGCATCCTGGGAGTCATCGGCGGACTGGTGCTGCTGGGGATGGGTGACGGACGCCACCGGGTGAAGGTGGCACTGGCCGGATTCGCGCACGACCTGCCCCGACCGCGGTGGCCGCGACGATGAGCACGGGCACCCACGGCGGAGTGGCCGTGAGCGAGGCGCGCGACCCCGACCGGGCGCTGCGGCAGATCTCGGTCGGCGTCGGCCTGCTCGAGCGGCGGCTGGCTCGTCCGCTGCCCGACCCTCGCGCCAGTGACGACGACCTGCTGATGGTGAGCCTGGCGCTCTCGCTCGAGCGCATCGCCGGCGAGGCCGACACCGCGGCGGTTAGCCCCGAGCAGCGGGCCGAGCTCGCCGCCGCCGCCGCGCGCATCCGGGCCGTGATCGAGGAGTTGGCCGGGCGCGAGCAGCGGCGGCTGGCCGCGGTGGGCGGCGGCGGCGGGGCGGTCGCCGTCCTCGGCGGCGCCGCGGCCGAGGAGCCCGAGGCGCGGGCGCGCAGCTGGAGCTCGGCCCGCATCCGGGTGATCGTCGGCAGCGTGCTCCTGGCGCTCGGGCTCTGCCTCGCGCTGTTCTTCGTGTTCGAGTACACGGTGACGGGAGCGATCCAGGCGCGCAGCCAGCAGGCACTGCTGAAGCAGTTCGGCGACCGGCTCGCGCTCGGGGCGTTCAACAGCCCCACCACGCCGATCGCCCCCGGGCCGGTGGCCGTGCTCGAGATCCCGGACATCGGCGTGCACCAGGTCGTCGTCGAGGGCGCCACCACCACCGATCTCAAGCAGGGACCGGGGCACGTCCCGGGAACGCCGCTCCCGGGCGAGTACGGAAACGCGGTCGTGATCGGGCACCGGTCGATCTACGGCAGCCCGTTCTCCAACCTGGGTCAGCTCCACCCGGGCGACGGCATCACCGTCCTGACCGGGCAGGGACTCTTCAACTACACCGTGTCCAAGGTGACACGCGTGCACCCCGGCCAGCAGGACGTGGTCGGCCCGACGACCAGCAGCCGGCTGACGCTCGTGACCTCCGTCTCGGCGTTCTCCAGCGACCGCCTGGCCGTGATCGCCAAGCTTCAGGGCCCGCCGGTGGGCGTGCCAAAGCGGCCGCCGGTCTACGTCGGCCAGGATCAGCTCGGCATGGTCGGCGACTCGTCGGGCGCATTCATCGCCATCCTCGCGGCCCAGGCGCTCGTGATCGCGCTCATCGTGGCCGTGCGGCTGTACCGGCGCTGGCCGCCCGCGGCGGCGTACCTGGTGACCACGCCGATACTCCTCGCCCTGCTCCTGGTCGTGTTCGAGAACCTCGACCGGTTCCTGCCGGGGACGCTGTGAGCCGGCGCCCGCTCCTCGCGGCGACGGCGGTCACCGCCTGCCTCGTGCTCGCATCCTGCGGAGGCGGCGGGACGAGCGCGCCCGCCTCCGGCGGGCCGGCGCCCGCGAGCACCGCGCCCGCGAGCACCGTGGCGAGCACGATCGACCCCAACTTCGACTTCGGCCAGACCGTGCTCATCACCACCAAGGGCTTCCGGCCCCGCTGGCTGGTGTCGCTGGTGGGCAAGACGATCACCTGGCACAACGACTCGAGCGTGGTGCAGTCGGTCGTGTTCGACCACCAGGAGGTGCGGTCGGGCCCGATCGCACCCGGGGCCACGTACACCTACGACCCCCGCACCGCGCTCAGCATCACCTACCACTCCGGCCGGAACCCGCACCTGCGCGGATCCGTCCAGGTCACTCCGGCGGCGACGTCATGAGTGCCGCCCGGCGCGCGTTGCTGGTCGCAGCCGTGCTGGCACTCGTCGCAGCGGCCGTTGCGGGCGTCGGCGTGCAGCCCGCCGGGGCGGTCTCGCAGCCGAATCTCGCGCAGAGCCTGCAGCAGCTGACCGACCTCGACTCCTCGATCAGCATGATGGTGCAGGAGCTGCAGACCCGGCGGTCGCAGGCGCTGCGTGAGGCGAGCACCCTGCGGGCGGCCGCCGACCGGGTCGACAGGCTCGAGTCTCAGCTCGACTGGGTCGCCCAGCCCAACCACGACCCGGGTCTGCAGGCCCGGCTCGCCCGCGCGTCGGCGGCCCTGACGCGCGCCCAGGCGCAGGCGGTCGCAGACGACGCGCTGCCGCAGACGTTCGCGCTGCAGCGCCAGATCCACCGGCTGCAGAATGAGCGTCGCAGCGTGCGCAGCCTGATCGCAGAGGTGCAGGCGGCGGAGCAGACGCCGGATGCCGGGACGACCGTCACCCGCGGTGCGTGGGCGGTCAGCCTGCTGCGAACGCTGGGAGCGCCGGTGTGCGGCCGAAACCTGGTCTCGCTGGTCGCCTGGCAGTCCGCCGAGAACACGGCCGCCAGTTGGAACCCTCTGGCCACGACGCTCTCCGCCGCGGGCGCCCAGGACTTCAACGGTGTCGGCGTCAAGAACTACCCGTCCATGCTGGACGGCATCAACGCCACGGTCGCCACCCTGCGCGACGGGTGGGCGACCCAGGGCTACGGCTGGATCGTCTACCGGCTCTCGCAGTGCGCCGACCCAACCGTCACCGTCCAGGCGATCAACGCGTCCAACTGGTGCCGGGGCTGCACAAACGGCCGCTATGTCATCGACACCCTGCCGTTCGTCGAGAACGACTACGCCGGGTACGCCGAGCGCTGATCCGGGACGGCGGCGGCGCCGGTGGTCCCGACCAGCCCCAGGAGCGCGAGCGGCGGATACGACCACGTGAAGTCGTACAGGCCGGAGACCAGCATCGCCACCCCGATGCAGGCGAACGCCAGCCGCACCGGGTCGCGGGCGCCGAGGCCGCGCACGCTCCGCCACAGGCCGCAGACCACCAGCACGACGGCGGCGGCTCCGGCCAGCGCTCCGGCCTCGACCGCCTGCTCGAGGGGGAGGTCGTGGGCAAGGCTTGTCTGGGTTGCATCGAACCCTGCGTCGTAGATGCGCACGAAGCCGCCCGGCCCGTAGCCCTCGACCGGGCGGCGCCGGAACCCGCGCCAGGCGTCCGACCACACATTCGAGCGCGCTCCGAGGGGGGCATGGGTGAGCTCGGCCCGCACGGCGTGCAGCGCCGGCGGCCGCGCCACGACGACGGCCACCGCGACCACCAGTCCGACCGCGAGCGCCGGCAGCATCCGCCGCACACGCGCGGCGCGGCCGGCGAAGAGCGCCAGCACCACGACGCCCATGACGATGCCGGCCCGGTCATAGGTCAGCACCAGACCGGCCACGAGGATCGCGCCGAGCACGAACGCCAGGACGGTGCCGATCTCGCCCGTGGTCACGAGAGCCAGCCCGGCCGCGAGGCCGCACACGCAGAGCACCGCCAGCGCGGGCGGGTACTCGGGCGTGCCCCCGGCGCGCCAGATGCCGTCGATCCGCTCGGCGTACGGCGTCTGGTGCAGCACGAGGGCGGTCATCCCGGCCGCGGCGGCCGCGGCGGCCACGGCCGCGACGGCGGCCAGAAGCCGCACGCGCCCGGCCTGTGGCAGCGTGATCACCATCGCATAGGCGAGCGGGAGCGCCACCGCCACGAGTGCGGGGGCGACCGTGTCGCGCCGCCCGGCGACGAGCGCCGCGGCCACGTTGGCGACCGCCATCACCACGAGCGCGGCCAGCACCGGATCGCGCAGGGCGGGCCGTGGCCGGCAGATCGCCGCGGCCACCAGGATCAGGGCCGCAAACAGGAGCTCCGGCCCGCGGTCGATCCCGCCCCGCCACAGCACGAGCGCGAGCGCCACGCCGACGCTCCCCACCTGAAAACCTGGGGCCAGGCCCCGTTTATTCACGCCGGGCACGCGGTGGGGACGTCATCGCGGCGCACAAGCACCGGATGATAAGCGCCCTGCGCGACGGGTGGGCGACCCAGGGCTACGGCTGGATCGTCTACCGGCTCTCGCAGTGCGCCGACCCAACCGTCACCGTCCAGGCGATCAACGCGTCCAACTGGTGCCGGGGCTGCACCAACGGCCGCTATGTCATCGACACCCTGCCGTTCGTCGAAAACGACTACGCCGGGTACGCCGAGCGCTGATCCGGGACGGCGGCCGCGCCGGCGATCCCGACCAGTCCCAGCAGCGCAAGCGGCGGGTACGACCACGTGAAGTCGTACAGGCCGGAGACCAAAATGGCCACTCCTATGCAGGCGAACGCCGGCCGCACTGGGTCGCGGGCGCCCAGGCCGCCCGGTGGGTACTCGGGCGTTCCGCCCGCCCGCCAGATACCGTCGATCCGCTCGGCGCACAAGCACCGGATGATAAGCGCCGCCCTCGGCTACGCCCGTTGAGCGACGGCCGGGTAGCGGCGCATGGGCAGTTCGACCAGACCCTGCAGCACGACCGCCTCGGCGATCAGCGTTGCGGTGGAGATGGCGAGCGCGAGGTAGAGCGTCGCCGGCGACGTGGTCGTCAGCTCGTGGAACGTGCGGGACTCGGCAAACGCGTGCGCCACCAGCGACGCCACGCCGAGGGCCGCGATCTGGAACGCCGCCAGCGCCGCGAGGGTGCCCAGGAAGGAGATGCTGAGGCCGCGATATCCCGTCACCACGATCTTGATCACGAGCGCCTGCACGAGCAGACCCGGCAGCAGCAGGCGCAGCAGGCTGAAGGCGATGTCACGCTGATCCGCCCCGACCAGATTCTGGGGCGTCAGGAGCCCGCCGCCACCGACGCTGGTGACGCTGATGAGGGAGCCCATGGCGACGTCGGCAAGACGTGCTACGAGGCCGGAGGCGAGCAGAATCACGACCATGGTCGCGACGCCGAAAACTGATGTCCGTTGCGTTTGCATACTACGGTTATCCCCCGTCCGGGGGAGCGCGTCAACGGCCTGCCCCAAAAACAATTTCCACCATCCAGATCGGCGTCTACACCTTCGCGGAGCTTGCGCCCGACCCGGCGAGCGGCCGCGCCATCCCCGCAGCCCGGCGGCTGCGCGACCTGATCGAGGAGATCGAGCTGGCGGACCAGGTCGGCCTGGAGGTGTTCGGGGTCGGCGAACACCACCGGCCCGACTTCGCGGTGTCGGCGCCGGCCGTCGCCCTGGCTGCGGCCGGTGAGCGCACCCAGCGCATCCGGCTCTCGAGCGCCGTCACGGTGCTGAGCTCGGACGACCCGGTGCGTGTCTTCCAGGCCTTCGCCACCCTCGACCTGCTCACGGGCGGACGGGCCGAGATCATGGCCGGGCGCGGGTCGTTCATCGAGTCGTTCCCGCTCTTCGGCCAGGACCTGGAGGACTACGACGACCTGTTCGCCGAGAAGCTCGACCTGCTGCTCGCTCTGCGCGAGTCCGAGATCGTCACGTGGTCGGGACGCCACCGGCCGCCGCTTGACGGGCTGGGCGTCTATCCCAGGCCGATCCAGGACCCACTGCCGATCTGGATCGCGGTCGGCGGAACGCCGCAGTCGGTCGTGCGCGCGGGCACGCTCGGCCTGCCGCTCGCGGTCGCCATCATCGGGGGTGCGCCCGAGCGGTTCGGGCCGCTGGTCGACCTCTACCGCGAGGCCGCGCGGCGCGCCGGGCACGACCCGGCGACACTCCCGGTCGGCATCAACTCGCACGCCTATGTGGCCGAGACATCCCAGCGGGCCGCGCGCGAGTTCTACCCCGGCTACGCGAACATGATGACCCGGATCGGGCGCGAGCGGGGATGGCCGCCGATGACGCGCGAGCAGTTCGACATCATGCGCTCGCCGCAGGGCGCCCTCATGGTCGGCAGCCCGCAGGAGGTGGTCGAGAAGATCCTCCAGCAGCACGAGATCTTCGGGCACAGCCGCTTCCTCGCCCAGATGAGCGTCGGCACCATGCCCCACGCGGACGTCATGCGCGCGATCGAACTGCTCGGCACCGAGGTGGCGCCCGCGGTGCGAGCGGCGACGTAGCCGACCCCAGGCTTCACTTCCGGGCCGCCCGGTCGATCTCTGGGCATAGGTATTGCGTACACGATCGACCGCAAAGTCAATGGAGCAAAATAGGACAACCCGCGCGGCCCGTCATCGTCCCGCCGGGGACGATCGCCGCCGCCTGCCCGGATACGCCCCGGCCCGAGCCGGAGAGGCCCGCGAGCAGCTGGGGACTGCGCTCGTCGAGCGCGGCCTGCTCACAGCCGATCAGCTCGAGTGGGCGCTCGACGCGCACAGGCGCACGGGCGAGCGGCTCGGCCGCGTTCTGCTGGCGGCCGGTCTCGTCCATCGCCAGACGCTCTACTCGGTCCTGGCCGAGCTCTGGGGCTGCGGGTTCGTCGACCTGGTGCATTCGCCGCCCGCCGCCGAGGTTGCCAGTCTGTGGGATCCCGAGCAGATGGCGCTCGAGGGCTGGATCCCCGTCGAGCTGCGGGGCGGCGTGCTGCACGTGGCCACGTCGGAGCCGCCGACACGGGAGCTGCGCCGCCGCATCCACACGTCCTGTCCACCGGACCATGCCCACGACATCGTCGCCATCACCTTCGCCGCAACGACCGACTGGGACGTCCTGGCCGCGATCCGGGTGCTGTTCGCCCACGAGCTGCGGCACGAGGCCGCCTACGGGCTCTCCGACCGCGACCCGCTGCGCTCCGCCCTGGGCGGGCCGAGCCGCGGCCAGCGCATCGCGCTCGGCCTGGCGGCCGCCGGCATCGTTCTGGCCGGCGTGCGCGATCACACGGGGCTCGTGATCGGGACGATGGTCGTGCTGCAGACGGCGTTCGTCGTGGGCGTGCTCTTCAAGCTCATCACCTCGCTCGCGGGCATCGGCGCGACCCGCCGCCACTCGCGCAAGGCACCGCCCGCCCGCGTCCCCGACCACGAGCTCCCGCTGTACACGGTGCTGGTGCCCGTGTACCACGAGGCGAACATCGTCGGCGGCCTGATCGAGCACCTGCGCCGGCTCGACTACCCGCCCGAGAAGCTCGAGATCCTGCTCCTGATGGAGGAGGACGACCGCGAGACGATCGAGGCGGCCCGGGCGGCGGATCCGCCCGACACCGTCCGCTTCATCCTGATCCCCGACGGCGAGCCGAAGACGAAGCCGCGCGCGTGCAACGTCGGCCTCTTCTTCGCCCGGGGCGAGTACGTCGTCATCTACGACGCCGAGGACCGGCCGGAGTCGGGCCAGCTGCGCGACGCGGTGGCGGCGTTCCGGCAGGGGGCCGACGACCTCGTCTGCGTGCAGGCGCGCCTGAACTACTTCAACGCGCGCCAGAACGTGCTCACCCGCATGTTCACGCTCGAGTACAGCTACTGGTTCGACTACATGCTGCCGGGGCTCGACCGGCTGGGGCTGCCGATCCCGCTCGGCGGCACGTCCAACCACTTCCGGGCCGACCGGCTGCGCAGCCTGGGCGGCTGGGACGCCTTCAACGTCACCGAGGATGCCGACCTGGGCCTGCGGGCTGCCGCCAAGGGCTACACGGTCGGGATCATCGCCTCGACGACGTTCGAGGAGGCGTGCTCGCAGGTGGTGCCGTTCGTGCGCCAGCGGACGCGGTGGATCAAGGGCTACATGCAGACCGCGATCGTGCACACCCGCCGCCCGGTCACCTTCACCCGCGAGGCCGGTGTGCGCGGCCTCGCCGGGCTCGTCCTGCTGATCGCCGGCACCCCGGCCACGTTCCTCGCGGTGCCGGTGATGTGGTTCGTGACCGCGGTGTGGTTGGTCGGAGCGGTGTCGGGGACGACGGTCTCACACCTCTTCCCGCATCCATTCAACATACTGGCCGAGTTCAGCATGGTGGTCGGGAACCTGGGCATGATCGGCCTGAACGCGCTGGCCGTGGTGCGCAGGCGCATGTTCCACCTGCTTCCCTTCGCCCTGCTCGCCCCGTTCTACTGGGTGCTGCACTCGATCGCCGCATGGCGGGCGCTCGAGCAGCTGATCCGGCGCCCGTTCGTCTGGGAGAAGACGCCGCACGGGCTGCTCGACCCCGCGGCGTACGAAGTCGCCTGACTACGCGGCCAGTGCCAACTCGGCGACGTGCGCGCGCAGCGCCGCGAACGGCTCGGCGAAGAAGGCGCTGCCGACGTCGCGGCGCATGAGCGCGAACGCGCCCGCGGAGGACATGGGGTCGCGGTAGGGCCGGTTGGCCGTGAGCGCGTCGTAGACATCGGCGCACGCGAGCACCCGGCTGATCGGCGGGATCGCATCGCCGCGAAGACCGCGGTGATACCCGCCCCCGTCCAGCCGCTCGTGGTGGGCGCCGGCCGCCTCGGCCAGCCCCGAGAAGATCGGGACGTGCCGCAGGATCGCCTCGGTGTCCCGGGGGTGGCGCTTCACCGCGTCGTATTCGGCGGCGGTCAGCCTGCCGGGCTTGTCGAGGATGGAGTTGGAGACACCCAGCTTGCCGATGTCGTGCAGCAGGCCGGCGCGACGGAGGTCGCGCAGGTCCCGCTCGTCCCATCCGAGCACGCGGCCGATGCCGACGGCATAGGCGGCCACCCGGTCGGAGTGGCTGGCCGTGAAGGGGCTCTTGGCATCGATCATCGAGGCGAACGCCTCGGCGATGCGGTCGACCCGGGCGTCGTCGGCCGACACCGGCCCGCCCTCCGGCGCAGGAGCGGCATGCCCCATCGCGAGGTCGGCGAACAGCCGGTCGGAATCGGCCAGCGCCAGGAAGGCGTCGGCCACGGCCGGATCGAACCAGCGGCCGCGGCGGACGCGCACCATCTCCCGGGCGGCGTCGAGCCCGTCCTGGGTGAGGAAGACATCGGCGGTCTGGGCCAGGCAGGCGATGCGGGCGAGGATCGGGATCGCATCGCCGCGCAGCTTGTAGGGCTGGCCGCGCCCGTTCCAGTGCTCGTCCAGATACCTGACCGCGTCGGCGGCCGCGTCCGGGAACTCGAGCATGGTCACGATCTTGGCGCCGCGGTCACAGCGCGTCTCGACCACGAGGTTGCCCTCCCGGGCCAGGTCGCGGAGCGCGGTCAGCACACGGCGCGCACGCACAAGGCTCGAGTCGCCGCGGCCCGCCTCGCGCACGGTGAATCCGATGGCCTGGCGCGGGCTCGAGAAGTCGATCCGCTTGGCAAGCCGCTTCAGCTCCAGGTCGTCGGCGGCGAAGATCTCGGCCATCCGCGCGGCCGACGACGAGCAGCCGGCGTCCTTCAGGAGCATCGCGTAGTAGAGGCTCGAGCGCTCGTCGGCCGAAAGCGTGAGCGCGTCGGCGAGCCGCAGCGCGATCAGGCAGCTGCGCTTGGCATGCCCCGGCGGCTGACCCTCCGTCAGGTCGAGGGCGTGGGAGAGCGCGGCGACGACCTCGCCGACGGCGAAGGTGGGCGGCGGGTCGGGCAGGAGGTGGAGGGATGCGGTCATGGCGATGCGGCGGGCGGCATTGGCCCACTCCCTGTATCGACCCGGACGGCGACCACCTCGATCCCCGTTCCGGATAAACGATCTACACTCAACGCCGATGGGGGATTTGGCGATCGGGGTGCTGCATCCGGGCGAGATGGGCGCGGCGGTGGCGGCGGCGCTGCGTGGCCGCGGACATGACGTGATGTGGGCGTCGGACGGACGCGGGCACGAGACGGCGGAGCGGGCCGCGGCGGTCGGGCTGCGCGACGCCGGGTCGGTGGCGGCAATGACCGGGGAGTGCGACCTGATCCTGTCGGTGTGCCCACCGCACGCGGCGGTCGCCGTCGCGCAGCAGGTGGCCGGCTATACGGGCACCTACGTCGACGCCAACGCCGTCTCGCCGGCGACGGCCCGCACGATCGGCGACCTGGTCTCGGCCGGCGGGGCGAGCTTCGTCGACGGCGGCATCATCGGCCCGCCGCCGCACGCACACGGGACGACCCGGTTCTATCTGGCAGGCGCCGCGGCGGGACGCGTCGCAGAAGGGTTTGCGGGCACGGTGCTCACCCCGGTCGTGGTGTCGGCGCGGCCCGGTGACGCGTCGGCGGTCAAGATGGCATACGCCGCGTGGTCGAAGGGCAGTGCCGCGCTCCTGCTCGCCGCACGCGCGCTGGCACGGTCCGAGGGCGTCGAGGCCGAGCTCGTACACGAGTGGAGCCTCTCGCAGCCCGAACTTCAGGACGAAGAGCTGCGGGCCGCCCACTCGGCCACGGCCAAGGGCTGGCGGTGGGTGGGCGAGATGGACGAGATCGCCGCCACCCACGCTGCCGCGGGCCTGCCCGACGGTTTCCATCGCGCCGCCGGCGAGGTGTTCGGGCGGGCGCCGCGGTTGCCGGCCGGCGAGGACGCGGACACGGCGCTCGAATTGGTGCTCGCAGCGCTGGCGGACACCTCCGCCGGTGTCACCGACTCGCGGCGCTGACGGCGCGCACGAGCTCGTCTCCGAGCTCTGCGGTCGAGGCGGCTCCGCCGAGGTCGGGTGTGCGCGCGTCCGATCCGGCAAGCACCTGCTCGATCGCGGCCATCACGCGCGCGGCCGCCCGCTCCTCACCGAGGTGATCGAGCATCAGCGAGCCGGCCCAGACGGCGCCGATCGGGTTCGCCCGTGACTGTCCCGCGATGTCCGGAGCCGAGCCGTGCACGGGCTCGAACAGCCCCGGGCCGGTCCCCTCGGGTGAGATGTTGGCGCTCGCCGCGAGCCCCATCCCGCCCTGAATCGCCGCCCCGATGTCGGTGAGAATGTCGCCGAAGAGGTTCGACGCCACCATCACGTCGAATCGCCGCGGCTGGGTCACCATGTAGGCACAGGCCGCATCGACCAGGATCCGGTCGAGCTCGACATCCGCGAAATCGGCGTGGACGGCGGCGACGATCTCGTCCCACATGACGAAGTGGTGCGGGCTCGCGTTCGACTTGGTGATGCTGGCGAGGCGGCCGCGCCTCGAGCGGGCGAGCGCAAACGCGTGCCGGACGACGCGCTCGACCCCGAGGCGCGTGAAGACGTCCACCTGGATCCCCACCTCATGTTGCATGCCCACGTGCACCCGCCCGCCGGTCCCGGCGTACTCGCCCTCGGTGTTCTCACGCACGCACACCATGTCGATGTCGGCGGGCGAGACGCTGGCCAGAGGCGATGCGACGCCGGGAAGGAGCCTGATCGGGCGGATGTTGAGGTAGAGGTCAAAGCTCTGCCGGATCGGGAGCAGAAGGCCCCACAGGGTGACGTGGTCCGGCACCTGCGGCGAACCGACCGCGCCCAGGTAGACGGCGTCGTGCTGCTCGAGCACGCGCAGGCCGTCGGCCGGCATCAACGCCCCGGTGCGCTCGTGGTGGTCGCTGCCCCAGGGCAGGTGCGTCCACTCGAGCGTGCAGTCGTCGCAGGCCGCGTCGAGCACCCTGATTCCCTGCTCCACCACCTCGGGCCCGACGCCGTCCCCGCCGATGACCGCGATCCGGTGGCGCCTCACGCCGGCCAGTCTATCCGGCTACTTGCACTGCACGAGCCGCGTCAGCAGCGTCCAGTCATATGTCTCGTAGGCCGGTCCCTGGACCAGGATCTTGGCCGTGGCGTAGGCGGTCGCGGGCCCCTCCTCCAGGCGCAGGCCGGGATTCGCAACGTGGGCCCTCGCGGTCCACCGCGTGCTTCCCGGGGTGTAGAGCACGGTCGATGCCCCGTTGGCGGTGACGACGTTCCCGTGACTGTCGACCTGGGTGATGACGACCGAGAACACCGCGCTCAGCTCGTCCGAATCCCAGCTCACGATCGGGCCCCTGACCTCGACCTCGGTTCCCTTCTTCTTCAGACACAGCTTCTTTCTGACCCTGGACGTCATGGGTGCTCCCTTCGGTGCGGATGGCTCACGCGGGTGCGCGATTAGCCACCAGTCCTTCCAACCTGACGGCGGAGACGGCATTTTCCTTCCGGCGGTAGAGGTCAAGCGCGGCTTCGCGGGCGCGCCGCGCATCCCGGGTGCGACCGGCCACCGCATGCACGTGGCCGAGATCCTCCAGCGCCCCGGCGTGCTCGTTCAGGTAATCGGTCTGCGCCGCGAGCGCAACGGCCTCGTCCGCCAGTCGCTCGGCGTCGGGAATGCGGCCGCGGCCCGCGAGCACGACGGCCCGGATCCGCCGCCACAGCACCTGCGGCGAGAGGTCGTCTGCGGTCGTGAGCCTGGCGGCTCGCCGGGCCAGGCGGTCGGCCTCGGGGTGGCGGCCCTGGGCGAGTACCGCCATCCCGAGCAGCGCCTCGGTCGACGCCAGCACCGCCCGCTCTCCCATCGCGGCGAGCACCCGCCTGCCGGCGCGCAGGTGCCGCTCGGCCCGGGCCGGATCGCCCGCCAGCATCGAGACCAGCACCTCGGGGTGCGAGACCGCGGCGTCGACCGTGGGCGAGAACCCGGCGAGCACCACGTTCGCCTGGTCGATCAGGGCGAACGCGCACTCGAACTCGCCCCGCATGCCGTCCAGGCCGGCCACGTTGTGGTGCACCAGGGCCACGTTCCACGGATCGGCGCGCAAACGCTCGAGGATCTCGTCGCAGCGCAGGAGCGCCGCGCCCACCGGCGTTGGTCCATACGTCAGCGCCGACGCCTCCCACCCGAGCGCGTCCGCGGCCATACGAGCGTCGCCGGCCTGCTGCGCAAAGGCCGTCGCCCGGCGCCAGCATTCCGCCGCCTCACCCGCCTGCATCCGGATCCAGGCGAGCAGCGCCCGAACGTGCCAGAGCCGGGCGAGGCCGGCGTGATCGCCAGCCTCCTCCAGCGCCCGCGCGAGCCGGGCCCCCTGGCGGGCGGCCACGCGTGCCACCCCGTCGGGATCCACCTGCAGCCGGCCCAGGAGCCGCTCCACCTGTGCCCGCGCTTCGAGCGCCCGGTCGCCGCGGGCGTCGGCCAGCCGCACGGCCTCGGCCAGCGCGTCCTGTGCGGCGACGAATCGCCCCTCCTCCCGCAGCACGCCGCCCAGGTCGATCAGAAGCGCCGTCCGCTCGGGATCATCGACCGGCCGCAGGGCAACGGCGCGACGCAGCAGATTGGCCGCGGCCGGCCGATCGCCGGCGTCCAGCACCCGCCGCCCGGCCGCGCTCAGATACCCCGACGCATCGACCGCCAGGGCCCGGTGCGGCGCGGCGTCCACCCGGCCGAGCTCCCGCCGGTAGCCGTATGCCTGCTCGAGGTGATAGCCGATGATCTCGTCGAGCTCACGGCGGTCGCCGGTCTCCTCGCGCAGCCACCCGGCAAAGGCCACGTGGAGATCAGCCCGCCGCCGTTTCGGGATCAACTCGTAGGCGGCGTCGCGCACGAGGATGTGCGTGAAGCGGTAGCCCCGCTCGCCGGCGAAGTCCGCCGGCCTGGGACGCACGAGCTCACGCTGCTCGAGCTCTGCGAGCGCCCCGTCGACGTCGGCTCCGCCGGCGAGCAGCGCCGAAATCGCACCGCGATGGAACGCGCGGCCCTCGATCGCCGCCGCCTCGATCACGCGCCGCGGCGCGGACGGCAGGCTGTCGACGCGCGCGGCCAGCAGCGCCTGGATGCTCGGGGGGGTCGCACCGGCCGGATCGTCGGCCCGCATCGCGACCAGATGCTCGAGGAAGAGCGGGTTGCCCTCCGCGGCGGCCAGGATCTCCTCCCGTCGCATGTGCGCTCCTCTCCGGCCGGCGAGCCCGGCCAGCAGGCGGGCCGAGTCGGTGCCGGACAGCGGCCGCAGCCGCACGGTGGCGCCGCGGCCGAACGCCGCCGCCCACCGCGGACGCCGCTCCAGAAGATCGTCGCGGGCAAGACAGACGATCGGCAGGGGAGCTTCGGTGACGTAGCCCGCGAGGTACTCGATCAGGTCGAGCAGCGGCGGCTCGGCCCAGTGGATGTCGTCGAAGGCGACCACCACCGGCGCCGACCGGGCCGCTGCCTCCAGCAACCTGCGCACGGCCCACTGCACGTCCTGCGCCGACGCGGTCGTGTGCGAACGGCCGATCGCACCTGAAACCATCGCCGCGGCGAGGGTGTCGTCCTCGCCGCCGGACGCGAGCTCCGCCAGCGCTCCCACACCGCCGAGGTCATCGACGATCTCCCGCAGCGGCCAGTAGGTGATGCCCTCGCCGTAGGGAAGGCAGCGGCCGACCACGACGCGCGCGTCCCCCTCCACGCCCGCCACGAACTGGCGCACGAGCCGCGACTTGCCGATGCCGGCCGGGCCGAACACCGTGGTGACCAGGCAGCGCCGCTCCTCGATGCAGCGATCGAACCGGCGCCGGAGGGTGCCCAGCTCGCGGCGGCGCCCGACCATTCCACCCGCCGGCGCCGCGCGCAGATGCTCACGGCCCGGGGTCAGCGCCTCGACCCGCCAGGTGCGCATCTTGCCGGCCTTTCCGCGCAGCTCGAGATCGCCGTGACGGTGCACGCGCACGTGCCCCACGACCAGCCGGTGCGTCCCGGGGCCGATCAGCACCGTCCCCGGTGGCGTCGAAGCCTGAAGCCTGGCGGCGGCGTTCACCGCATCGCCGGCCACGAGCCCCTGGTCGACCGCGAGCTCATCCGTGATCACCTCGCCGGTGTGCACACCGATGCGGATCTCCAGGGCGGTGCCAAAGTCGCGCTCGAGCTCGCGGTTCAAGGCGGTCATCGCGTCGCGCATGCCGAGGCCCGCCCGCACCGCCCGCAGGGCGTCGTCCTCGTGCAGCACCGGCACGCCGAACACGGCCATGACCGCATCGCCGATGAACTTCTCGACGCGCCCGCCGTGCAGTTCCACCACTCGCTCCATCTCGCCGCCGTAGCGGCTCATGACCAGCTGGAGCGACTCGGGGTCGAGTCGCTCTCCGAGCGCGGTCGAGCCGACGACGTCTGCGAAAACGATCGAGACCGTCTTGCGGACGCGCGCACGGCCCTCCAGCTCGCCACTCTCGTCACGAGCCCCCATGCCGGCGATTCTACGGCACCCGCAAGGCGGCCCCAATCTCGGCGGACTAGCGTGTAGGGCGCGCAGCCTGAAGGAGGCTCTCATGAAGACCATCGCAGGCACCCTGGTCGCGCTCGCAGTCCTGACGGCCGGATGCGGCAGCGGTTCGAGTTCGGGCTCGAGCTCCGCCCCCACCTCGACGCCGACGACCTCCAAGGCCGCGGTCACGATCTCGACCAGATCTGTCCCCGGCCTCGGTACGGTGCTCGTCAACGCCCAGGGACACACGCTGTACCTGTTCGTCCCGGACAAGCACACCCGGGTGACGTGTCTGAGCACGTGCGCGGCCGTGTGGCCGCCCGTGCACATCGCCAGCGGGACGAAGGCGGCGGTCTCAGGTCAGGCGAAGGCGTCGTTGATCGCGAGCGATCCCGACCCGATGGGAGGCCCCGTCGTGACCTATGCCGGATGGCCGCTCTACACGTATGCCGCCGACAGCGCGGCCGGGATGGCGACGGGGCAGGGGCTCGACGTGAACGGCGGATTCTGGTACGTGCTCACGCCGGCGGGGGCGATCGACAAGAAGAAGGCCACGTAGCACCCGCTCAGCCGAGCAATCTTCGCAGCTCGTCCCCATCCCGCACGGCAAACAGATCCTCATCACTGTTGAGGTAGGCGTACACGTCGCCCCGCGCGCGCCAGGCCGAGATCCGCTCGGCCCACCGCTCGAGCTCGGCGGCCGAGTAGCGCTCATCGGGGCCCGCCGCGCCGTGGTTCAGGCGGATGTACGTCCAGTCGGCCGTCCACTCGTACGTCTGGAAGCCGCGCTCGGGATGGTCGCCGATCGCCAGGCCGACTCCGGCCTCGCGCATGGCCTCCATCACGGGCTCGCAGAACCATGAGGGATGCCGGAACTCGATGGCGTGCCGGTGCTCACGGGGAAAGCCCCTCATGGCCGTGGCCAGCCGTTCGTCGTCGCGCGCGAATTTGGGCGGCAGCTGCCAGAGCAGCGGTCCGAGCTTGCCCGCCTCCACGATCGGCGCCAGCCGCTCGAGGAGGGTGAAGGTGCCCGACTTCGGTGCCGCCAGGCGCTTGATGTGCGTCAGGTAGCGGCCGACCTTCACGGCAAAGACAAAGCCGTCGGGGGTCTGCTCGGCCCAGGTGGCCACGGTGCTCTCGAGCGGGAGGCGGTAGAACGTCGCGTTCACCTCGACCGTGGAGAACCGCTCGGCGTACCGGGCGAGCCACTCCCGCTGCGGCGCCCCGGCATAGACCTCGGTCTTCCACTGCTTGTAGTTCCAGCCGGCGCACCCGATCCGGATCACTGGGCCCCTCCCAACGCTGAACCCTACTGGGCGAAAGCCTCGGGCAACTTCCATTTCAAGGGTGGCGGCGCGGTCGGCTGCCACTCGCCACTTCCAAAATTCAGCCCACCTGCGAACCGGGGTGCGCGACCTCGGTGGTCGGGCCAGGCGTACGCGAAATGAGGGTTTAGAGCGGGCGCGGGTCGGTTGGTCAGGTACCGTTGGCAATTGTGGCGCGAATCCGACTGGTCCCTCAGACTCGCGAGTTCTACGGCTTGTTTGACCGTTCGGCCGCGAACTTGGTGGCGACGGCGGGGCTGCTGCTGGACTTGCTGGAGAACTTCCCCGAGCGTCGGGATCTCGTGGCGGAGATCAAGGAGCACGAGCATGAGGGCGACCGGGCGACGCAGGAGCTCGTCCGGCTCTTGCACAAGACCTTTGTGACGCCGTTTGACCGCGAGGACATCTACAACCTGGCGACGGCGCTTGACGACGTGTGCGACTTCATCGACGAGGCGTCCGACGAGCTCAACCTGTACGCCCTCGACGAAGTGCCGCCGGAGACGATCGAGCAGGCCCGCGTGATTGTCGGCGCCGTGGGCAGACTGGCCGACGCGATCGGCGGGCTGGAGGGGTTGAAGCAGAGCGGACACGAGCACATCACCGAGGTGCACGCGCTGGAAGACGAGGGCGATCGGATCGTGCGGGGCGCTCTTGCGCGGCTGTTCTCGGGTGGGCTCGACCCGCTGGTGGTGATCCGCTGGAAGGCCGTCCTGGAGCACCTGGAGGCAGCGGTCGACAGCTGCCAGAAGGTTGCGCACGTGCTGGAAAGCGTGTACCTCAAGAACCGATGACGAACGCGTTGATGTGGGTCGTGGTCGTGGTCGCGCTTGGGTTCAACTTCACCAACGGCTTTCACGACACCGCAAACGCGGTCGCGACGTCAGTCTCGACACGAGCCCTGACGCCGCGAACGGCGGTGCTGATCGCCGCCGTCATGAATCTGCTGGGCGCCTTCGCCTCCACCGCCGTCGCGAAAACCATCGCGTCGGGATTGATCGATCCCACGCTCGTCACGCAGCGTCTGATGCTCGCTGCCCTGGTTGGCGCGATCTCCTGGAACCTGTTGACGTGGAGGCTGGGCCTACCCTCATCGTCATCCCACGCTCTGGTCGGCGGCCTGATCGGCGCGGCGCTCGCCGCTGACGGCACGCAGGCCGTGATGTGGGGCGGCATCTGGCACAAAGTCCTGTTTCCCGGCATCGTCAGCCCGGTTGTCGGCTTCGGACTCGCCGGCGTGGTGATGGTCGTCATCCTGTGGGGCTTTCGCCGGGTCAGACCAGCACCGCTGAACCGCTCCTTCCGTCACCTCCAGATCCTGTCTGGAAGCTTCGTCGCCTTCGCCCACGGCACAAATGACGCCCAAAAGACCATGGGCGTGATCGCCCTCGCCCTCTACACGGGCGGCGCCATCTCCCACTTCGAGATCCCCTGGTACGTCCAGGTCTCCTCGGCAGTCTCCATGGGAGCCGGCACCTACTTCGGCGGCTGGCGAATCATGCGCACGGTCGGCAACCGCATCTTCAAACTCGAACCACCCCAGGGATTCGCCGCCCAGGCCACATCCGGCCTCGTGCTCTTCTGGACCGCCCGCCAAGGCTTCCCCATCTCGACCACACACGTCATCACCGGATCCGTCATGGGAGCCGGCGCCACCACCAAACTCTCAGCCGTCCGCTGGGGAGTTGCCGGCAACATCGTCACCGCGTGGCTCATCACACTCCCCGCCGCCGCCGCCGTCTCCGCCATCGTCTACCTCATCGCATAACGCGCCCGGCCGCGGCCATCCTCCGGTCGGTCGCCCGGCGGGATGTGCCAGTCGCCATCGATCGGCTGGCCAGCCGCCCATTGGCGGCTGCGACAAAGCGAATCGGAGTCACGATCACTCGCAATGGAGTTGTGGCCACGAATCGAAGCCCCATGAAGCGAGGGTATACCGGTGTGGGGTGGTCGGCTTCGCCCCCAAGCCTTGCCGGCCACTCCAGTTGACTCGATGGCTCCGCCGCCTGGACCTCCCGCCTTCGGCGGTTGGACGGTCACTCCGAACTCGCAGCCTCGATGTCTCCGGCCCCCTTCTCAGCAGGCTGGACGTACAGGAACGCAAACGCGGCGGCAGCACCACCGACGAACTCGGCCACCAGGTAGATCCAGATGTTGCTCCACTTCAGGAGGCCGGAGACCATCCCGCCAAGCGCGATGGCCGGGTTGAATATCCCGCCGGAAATGCCGCCGACCGCGTATGCGCCGGCGACCACCGTGAACCCGATCGCAAGGCCGTAGAACGAGTTCCCGTGCGTGCCACGCGCAGTCGCGACGTTCAACACCACCCACCCGAGCGCGAACGTGAACAGGAACTCCGCGATCAACATCTTGCCCGCTCCGGCGACAGGTGCCGCCGTCTCGCGACCGCCGACCACGCGAACGGCGAGGCCGGCGATGACCGCCGCGACGAACTGCGTCGCCATGTACGCGCCGTACTCGGTGGAGGTCATCCTGCCTCGCACGAAGACCGCCGTGCTCACGGCTGGATTGAAGTGAGCGCCGGACACGTGACCCCCGGAAAAGACCATCACCATGAGCACCGACCCGATCGCGAGCGGCGCAAACTGGCCCGCACCCGCCTTGTTGGTCGCCATGCCGACGGTGAAGACGAAGATGAACATTCCGATGAACTCAACGACGAGCTTGCGATCAAGGGGGTGGGTCATGGCGCGCCTTTCTCGTGGGGGTCTCCCAACGCGTCCAATGAACTTCGACCCGAACGAGCGTCAACCTTCCGCGCGAGGGCAGGCCGCTCGCCGAGTGGGCCGTACAGGGATCGAACCTGTGACCTTGGGATTAAAAGTCCCCTGCTCTACCAGCTGAGCTAACGGCCCCAAGAGAGGGCCCAGTCTACGTGGTAGCGTCCGCGCCGATGCTGCGGATCGGCCACCGCGGTGCTGCCGCGCTCGCGCCCGAGAACACGATTGCGAGCGTGCGGGCGGCGCTCGCCGCCGGGGTCGATGCGATCGAGTTCGACGTCTGCCCGGGGCTGATCGTGGCCCACGATCGCGGCCGTCCCGGGCCCGCGCTCGCCGGCTTCCTGGCCGACCTGCGCGAACTGACTCCACCCGCGACGGAGTTCATCGTCGATCTGAAGACGGCCGGCTACGAGCTCGACGTTCTCGCCGCCTGCCGGCATGCCGGGCTGGCCGACCGGTGCGTCTTTTCGACCATGGAGTTCGCGGCGCTTGCGAGCCTGAACGACGTCGCCCGCACCAGCGCCACCATCTCGGCCGGCCGGGCGTGGCTTCCCGCGGGCCGGCGAACACCGGCGGTCGCCATGTACCTCCGCTCCGGCGCGCGCGATGCGACGGTGCGCCACGACGCGGTCACCGAGGAGGTGGTCGCGGCGGTGCACGAGCGCGGAGGGCGCGTCTACGCGTGGACGGTGAACAGCCGCCGGGGGATCGAGCGGATGCGCCTGCTGGGGGTCGACGGCGTCATCACCGACGACCCGCGGCTGTTCCGGGCACAACCCTGAGAGCGGGGTCTGGCTGCACCGCCTCGCACCGACGTGTGCAATAGTGAGGAACCAATCCCGGCGCCTGAGCGTAGTAGTTGGTGGAAGACGCGATGAGTCCCACAGCCGACACAATCACCCAGTTCCCGCTCTCTCAGCGAGTGGTCTGGCTGCGCTACCTGGAACGGACGCGCGACGCGGGCGACGAGTATGCCGAGGTCGAGCAGGCTGCATGGGAAGAGCTGCAGGCCGCCCTGGGGCGGATCCCGCGGCGCCCTGAAGACGCGGCCTGACCCGGTATCCTGCCCGCGCGCCCCCATCGGCTAGCGGCCTAGGCCCCCGCCCTTTCAAGGCGGTAACACGGGTTCGAATCCCGTTGGGGGTATGCGTTTACGGCCTCGGCTCGCGGCCGCCCGGCGCGGCCACGAAGTACCCTGCAGCGTGATGGAACGGCCGCCGCTCCGTCCACCGCTCGAGCCGCCGACGGACGGCGTGATCTCGCTACGGCTACGCCGCGCCGAGGACGTGGCGGCGATCGCCGCAGCGTCCGAGGATGCGGAGACGAGGCGGCGACTGGAGGACGAGCCGCTCACGGCCGACAGCGCGCCCAGCTCGCTTGCGCGGGCCGCGGAGCAGTGGCGGAGCGGGCGCGGGGCCCCGTTCGTCATCGCCGATGCGGCCAGTGACGCCCCGCTCGGACTCGTGAACGTGCAGATCGGAGACGATCCGGCTGTGGCCGGGCTTGCGGTGTCCGTCTTCCCTCACGCTCGTGGCCGAGGCGTGGCCGCTCGAGCGCTTCGCCTCGCCGCCGAGTGGGGGCTCGAGGAGCTTCGGTTGGAGCGGGTGTTCGCCGAGGCTGCGGTCGACAATGCCGCCTCGATCCGCACGATCGAGAAGGCGGGTTTCCACCGCGAGGGTGTGCTGCGCGCGCACTGCTCGACGCAGGGGCAGAGGCACGACTGTGTGATGTTCTCGCTCCTGCCGCGGGACCTCGCCGTCACCCGGAGGCGCCACCGAGGCCCGGGCGCGGTCGGATCTGAATGACTGCCACATGGGGCCACGGTATATCGGTGTGTGGGGTGGTCGGCCGCGACCTGTCAACCACCGTGTCCGGCCACCCCACAGGTGAAGGCTAACCGGGGCGGGCACCGCCCGAGCGCCCATCTAGAGCCCGGTCTGCGCCGCCAGCCTCCCGCTGGCAACCGCGATCTGCAGCTGGCGGTAGTCGAGTTCGTTCTGGTCGGCGTAGGCGACCGAGTAGTCCGCGATCGCGCGGTCGAAGGCGTCCGACTTCCCCAGGTAGGAGGCGATGGCGATGCGATCGCCCGACCGGGCGTGGCCGCGCGCCAGCGTCCAGCCGCACATCAGGCCCCACAGCTCCATCCCGGCCGGGGTCATCCCGCGGATATCGGCCGAACCTTTCCAGTCGCGCAGCTGCCGGATGTAGTAGTCGCGCGGGCCGGCGTCCCAGGTGAAGCGCTCCCAGCCGAGGAAGATGTCACTCGCCGCCTGCATCAGATACTGGCCGGCCACGACCCGCTGCCCGTGGTTGCGAAACGCGCTCCTGGACGTGAACTGCTCGAGCACCGAGGCCTCGGCCTGCTTCACCTGCAGGAAGAGCGGCGAGTTGTGCTCGTCGAGGAGCAGCAGGATCCAGGCGTCTGTGCCGACGCTCCCGACCCCCACCACCTTCCGGGCCAGGTGGACGAGCCGGTAATGGTCGAGCAGGCGGCGCCGGTTGGGAGCCAGCGTGCGCCGGTACGAGCGCATGACGGTGCGCATTCCATCCGCGAGCCGGTCGGCGTCGATCTCCGGCATGAACTCCTCGACCGGCACGATCAGCGGAGGATCGCTGATGATCCTCGGCTCTTCGGCAACCGCGTGGCAGAGCTTGTCGAAGGCCTGGTGGCTGTCGTGCGCCCGGGCCTTGGAGATCGCGTGCCAGACACTCGGCGTGCGCTTCGGGTTCAGGAGCGACCGGAACCGGGGCAGCAGCTCGTCCATGTCGAGATGCGCGTACCAGACGCCGAGGGTCGCCCTTCCCGCGAACTCCCGCATCGTCTCGCGGTAGGAGCGCATCGCGCGGCGCACGACCTCGGCCCGCCGCTTCGCGGAGAATCCGTTCTCGCGCCCGGCCACCTCGAGACTGGCCGCCAGCCGCTTGACGTCCCACTCCCACGGAGCGGGCGAGGTCTCGTCGAAGTCGTTCACGTCGAAGAAGAGATGCCGCTCGGGCGACCCGAATATCCCGAAGTTGGACAGGTGCGCGTCGCCACACGCCTGCACCATCAGCCCCGAGTGCGGCATCGACGCGAGATCGGAGGCCATCTGGAGCGCCGCGCCGCGGTAGTAGCTGAAGGGCGAGACCAGCATGCGTCCGTGGCGGATCGGCACGAGCTCTCCGAGCCGGGTCTGCGCCTGCGCCTCCAGCAGGTCGACCGGGTCACTCCTGTCGGCCGGCGGCGCCCACGCGGCATGGCTCGACCGCGGAACCGCGGCGCGCGCGGCTCGCCCGCGGGCAACCCGCTCGGCGATTGAAAGCTCGTTCCCCCTCACCCGACCACCTCCGGTCTCTGCTGAACCCATAAACTAGCTGCGGAATGAGCGAAAACGCCGTGACCCGTGCCATCGCCGAGCGCGGCGTGGCCGTCGGGGCCATGCTGTTCGAGTTCGACACTCCGGGGCTCATGCGCATCCTCGCCGCGGCCGGAGCCGACTTCGCCCTGTTCGACCTCGAGCACACCGGATGGGATGCCGGCTCGCTGCGGAGGGTGCTCGCGGCGGGCCGCGGCACCGGCGTCTACCCGATGAGCCGCGTCGTCCGCGCCGAGTACGACCTGATCGCGAGCGCGCTCGACGCGGGCTCCCAGGGCGTGATGGCGCCGATGGTCGAGTCGCGAGAGGACGCGGAGCTGCTCGTCGCGTCGGCCAGGTACCCGCCGCTCGGGCGGCGCGGCTTCGGCGTGCTCTTCACCGACGAGCTCGCCCAGGGGCCGGGTGCGCTGACCGAGCGGGCCAACCGCGAGAACCTCGTCATCGCCCAGATCGAGTCGCCGGCCGGCATCGAGAACGCCGACGCGATCGTCTCGGTGCCCGGGGTCGACGTGGTGTGGCTGGGCCAGTTCGACCTGTCGCTGGCCCTGGGCGTGCCCGGGCAGTTCGACCATCCCGACTACCTGGCCGCGGTCGAGCGCCTGATCGAGGTCTGCCGCCGCCACGGGAAGCCGCTCGGCCAGATGATCGGGACGGCCGAGGAGGGCGCCGCGCTGCGCGAGCGTGGCTTCGAGGTGCTCGCCTATGCCGACGTGCTGGTGTTCGAGCGGGCGCTGCGCGGGCAGATCGACGCGATCCGCGGCGGCTGACGCTCAGCCCGGCGCGGGCTCGTCCGGGCGCTCCCACACGAGGCTCGCCACCGCGACCACGAGGATCAGAAGCGTCGCCGCGATGGCCACGTGCACGGCGATCACCTGCCACGGCAGCCCGTTTCGGTACTGATACTCGCCCACCGCGGCCTGGGCCGCGAGCAACACGACGCCCACCGCCGCCAGCCGCTGGGCGAGGGTCCCGCGGAAGCGCCGCCACAGCCACACCGCCACGGCGACGAAGACGATGGTGAACGCGGTCGCAACGCGAACATGCACGTAGACCGAGTTGTAGAAGTTGCCCAGGCGCTCGATCGGCGTCGTGGAGCTGCCGGGATGCGGGCCGGCGGCGGTGACGAACGACCCGGACGTGATCAGCGCCAGATAGGCCGCCACCGAGAGCCACGCGAGAATGCCCAGGCGGCGCGCCACCGGCGTCCCGGACACGCGTTGCGGGCGCAGCGCGCGCACCGTCGCCCAGGTCGAGAACGACACGACCGCCATCGCCAGCAGGAAGTGCGAGATCACGAGATACGGATTGAGGTCGAACTCGACGGTGACGGCGCCGAGCGGCACCTGCGCCACCGTGCCGGCGGCGGCGATCGCGAACCCGTGCGCGACACGCCGGTCGAGGCCGACCACCCGGTAGGCCATGACCGCGGTGATGACCGCGGCCAGCATCGCGAGGCCGGAGATGGTGCGGTTCGAGAACTCGATGAGCGCGTGCGAGGAGTCCTGGGGCACGAGCTGGTTGGCCTCGCACGTTGGCCAGTGCGGGCATCCCAGCCCGGACGCCGTCAGCCGGACGAGCGCGCCCGTCGTGACCACAAGCCACAGGATCACGAGCGTGGCAACCGCCATGCGCTGGAATGTGCGCATTGAGACGGCGCGGGATCGCAGGCGCGGCAGCGACGGCGTGTCGGCGTGGGCCATCCGCTGCCAGTGTATCCCGCGCTCGGCGCGGGCGAGCCGCTGCTGTGGCGCCCCCGCCACGACGACGTTTTGCTCTCCAGATATTCACTGGAAAATTCGCGCAAATTCCGGTCTCGGCTCGTTTCGGTGATTGTCGCCGGGCCGCGGAGATGGCAAGGTTCTTCGTCGTGGGTACGCGGTCTTCGGTCGGTGCGCCTGGCGCGCCGGCGCAAGTGGTTCGGGCGCCGGAAGGAGAGTTCGTCTCGGGCGAGCTCGCGGCCGACTGCGCCCGTTTTCTGGCCGAGACCCGCCGCCGGGTCGAGCAGCGGCGCACGGTCGCCGAGGGCCGGCCGCTCGTCCGGGCCGAGTCGCAGCGGCTCTGATCCGCGCGTACGTCGACGCGGTTGCGGCGACGCTCCGGACGGCACTTCGCCGTGATCTGGTCGGCCTGTACCTGCACGGCTCGGCCGCATTCGGCGACCACCACGCCGACCGCAGCGACATCGACCTGCTGGCGGTGTGCGCCGCCCCGCTCGCCGCTGCGACCAGGCGCGCGCTGGCGACGAACCTCTCGGCCGCCGTGCTGCCCGCTCCGGCCAGCGGCGGGCTCGAATTCAGCCTGATCACACGGTCGGCGGCAACCGATCCGGGACCGGCACCCGCCTACGAGCTGCACGGCTGGGACGAGCACGGCCGCCTGCATCCCGACGACGGCCGCGGCGATCCCGACCTGCCGCTGCACTTCGCCGTCGTCCGCGCCTGCGGAGTGGTGGTGCTCGGCCCACCGCCGGACGTGGTGTTCCGGGACGTCCCACGCGCCGAGTACCTCGAGCGCCTGGTCGCCGAGCTCGACTGGGCCGATGCGAACGCGAGCCAGAGCTACCACGTCCTCGGCGCCTGCCGCGCGCTTCGGTTCTTGGAGGAGAGCCGGATCTGCTCGAAGCGGGCGGCGGCCGAGTGGGCGCTGGAACGGGGCGAGGCTCCGGCGCTCGTCGGTCCGGTGCTGGCCCACCATCTCGCCGCCACCGCCCCCACCGGGCTCGATGCCGCCGCCGTCGCGGCCTTCACCGCCGACGTCCGGATGCGGCTGCAAGCGGCCGCAGACGCCTCCCGACCCCCGGAGTAGGCTTACCCCATGTCCGAGATCGAGCGCCGCGAGGGCCCGGAGGGGCGGCGAGAGTTCGACAGCACACGCGACGCCGCGCGCCGCACCCGGCTCGCCAACGAGCGCACCTACCTGGCGTGGTGGCGCACCGGCCTGACCTCGCTCGCGGTCAGCCTCGCCGCCGGCCGCGTGGTGCCCACGCTGGCCCACCGCACACCCTGGCCCTACGAGGTCGTGGGCGCGGGATTTGCCGTGCTCGGGATCACCTGCATCTTCGTCGCATTCCAGCGTGAGCGCGAGATCGAGCGGGCGCTCGAGACCGGCCAGTTTGCCACCATGGACTCGCGGCTCAGCATGCTCCTGACCACGTTCGGCATTGTCCTTGGCCTGCTCACCCTGGGGCTGATCGTCAGCAATCCGTGACGGCGACGCCACCGTCGCGCAGGACATCGCGCAGCATCTCGGCGTTCGTCGGCGCCTGTGCGATCGGGCCGTCCGGGCCCGCGCTGCGGCCGTTGTTGTTGAACATCACGTAGGTGCCCTCCGACAGCGAGGACAGCTCTCGCAGCGGCTCCGTCCATTCGCGCAGCTCGTCGCGCGAATAGAGGTAGTCGAACCGCTCGGCGGCGCTGCGGCCGCGCACGTTCCAGGTGGCGGCATTGCGGCCGTGCAGGCGCAGGTATGCAGTCGGAGAGGTGGTCGCGACCACCGTGGGCACCAGGTTCCGGGCCGCGGTGCGGGGCGCGTCGACCATCACGTACGTCGCCCCCAGCGAGCGCAGGAAGGCCAGCGTGTCCGGCGCATTGTCCGGCTCGAGCCAGCTGCGGTGGCGAAACTCGACCATCATCTCGTCGCCGCCGAGGCGCTCCTTCGCCCATTCCAGGTACTGCAGCGAGGCCGGCTTGAGCGTCACATACGACGGAAACTGCATCAGGATCCCGCCCAGCTTGCCCGCCTCGCGCAGCGGCTCGAGCGCCGCCCGGAAGCGGGTGAACACCTCGCCGCGCAGCTCGCGTGACGGGTGATCCACGCGCCCGCGCTCGTCGACCGGCGCCTCGTCGCGCAGGTCGGGCGGGAGCTGCTCGGCGCGCACCGGGTGGCGCGTCATCATCCCGAAGGCCTTCACGTGGAAGACGAATCCCGGCGGCGTCCGGCGCGCCCACGCCGCCGTCGCATCGGGGCCGGGCAGCGCGTAGTAGCTCGCGTTCACCTCGACCGTGTCGAAGTGCTCGGCGTAGTGGTGCAGGCGAGCCTCGGCCGTCCGCACCGACGCCGGATACCAGGTCTTCATGAGCGTCTCGTCCGCCCACGAGCAGGTCCCGATACGAACAGCTGTGCTCAGAGGACGAAGCCTCCGGCCGGCTCGAGCGGCCGGTCGGATGCCACCCACCCCCGCAGGCCCCCGGCCAGGTTGCGCGCGTCATACCCGGCGGCGACCAGCGCATCGGCGGCGTACTCGCTGCGCGCGCCGCTGCGGCACACGATCACGAGCGGCCGGTCGCGGGGCAGCTCGGCCGCACGCGCGCCCAGCTCGGCGAGGGGGATCCACACCGACCCGCCCATGTGGCCCGCCTGCCGCTCATCCGCCTCGCGCACGTCGACCGCAAGCGCGTCCTCGTCACGCACCGCCGCCTCGGCCTCGGCGGGCGTCAGCTGTGGGGCGGGCTCCATGCCCGGATTGTAGGCTGGCCGCTCGCCGGGTCAGGCGGGGCCGGGCTGGGTGGCGCCGACGTACGTGGCCTGGAACCACCCCAGCGAGAAGGGCTGCATCCGCACCCAGTCGCCCGTGTGCGGGGCGGCGACAACCCAGCCGTCGCCGATGTATACGGCCACGTGGCCGAGGTGGTGGAAGAAGACCAGGTCGCCCGGCCGCAGCTGCGCCCGGGTGATGAGCGGCCCCATGTGGTACTGGGACGCGGCGAAGTGCGGGAGCTCGATGCCGTGCTTTGCGTAGAGCCACATCACGAGGCCGGAGCAGTCGAAGCCCTTCGGCGTTGCGCCGCCCCACACGTACGGCACGCCGATCTCCTTCAGCGCCTCGACCGCAACCTCGTCGCGAATCTCCTGGCCGGGATCGGCGGTGTCGGCGCGCATGTCCGCGGTGAGCCACTTCTGCGCCTTGAGGGCGAGGTCGGCCTGGCCGATCCGGTCGGCGGCCGTCATCACGGTGATCTGCTGGCCGAGCTTGGCCACCAGCAGTGCGCGCTTGTGCAGCTCCCGCTTGATCTCGCGGCGGCGGATGATGATGATCTTGCGATCGGCCCGCGCCTTGACCTGTGCGGCGTAGATCGTGCGGCGCTCGGCGGCGATGGCCAGCTTGGCGGCGTTGATCGCCTGAACGGTCATGGTGAGGGCGGCGTTCAGCCGCTGTTGCAGATCCATGCTTCCGGTCACCTGCGAGAGCGACGACGCCGAGAGCACGATCTGGATCGTGCGCGGGTCGCCACCCTTGTACTCCTGCACGACCAGCCGGCCCAGGACGCCCTGCTCGTGGCGGAGCTTCCGGCGCTCGACGATCAGCTGCGCGGTCGCGACCCGCATCTTCTGCTTCAGCACACCGAGCTGCCAGGTCACCTTGTCGTACTGCTCGGTGAGCATCTCGGCGTGGTTGTCGAGGCGGCGGATCTCGGCGTGAACGTGTGCGTACTGGGCGCGCTTGGCGTCGAGCAGCGTGTCGGCGTGGGCTGGCTGCGTCTGGAGACCGACGAACGCTGCGGCCAGTGCGACCATCAGCAGGAACCCCGGACGGCGCAGGGAAAATCTCTGATCCATCCATATTGTTCTCGGCGCAATCCCGAAAATATTGAGTTGTCGCTAAAGCCACGGGCTGGTTTGGTCGAATCAGAGGATGGCTATGCAGATCACCATCGACTGTCCCGAGTGCGAATCGGCCAAGCGGCCGCTGCAGCCGTGCTCCGCATGCGGCGCGACGGCCGCCGAGCACGAGGAGCTCACGGTCTGGCGAAAGCGGCTGCACGCGCACCACATGAGCGTGATCCTGGCCGAGCCCCGGCGCGATACGTTCGCCGTGCCGGTGCAGCTTCCCCGGCCACTGCGGGTGGTGCTCCGGCTCGAGGGCCTGTTCGAGGCCCAGGACGACCTGATCGTGCCCGAGTCGGTCGTGCTGCCGAACAACCCGCTCTCGTTCGACTGGGACGATCGCCGCAGCCTGCTGCGGCTCCGCAAATCCGCCTGAGCGTCTAGGGCGCCGGCCGCAGATCGAGCAGTTCGGCGGGCACCGCGAGGGGCTCCACCGCCACGCCGCGCGACGTCATCTCGGCGATCAGGCCGGCGTACGCCTCGGCCTCGACCGGGTCTGACGGCTCCCACGGGTTGAGGTAGCGCACGCCGCTCACGCCCGCCTGATAGAGCTCCTTCAGGCAGCCGAAGCACGGCCGCAGCGTCGTGTAGCAGTGGGCCGACTGCACCGTGTAGCCCAGCCGAGCCGCCTGCAGCACCGCGTTCTGTTCGGCGTGGACGCAGATGCACACGTCGTAGCCCTGGCCGCGGGCGTAGTCGCCGGGATGCGCGCAGCGGTGGCAGCCGCCCTCGTCGCAGTTGCGAAACCCGGTGGGCGTGCCGTTGTAGCCGGTGGCGATGATGCGCTGGTCGGCGACGAGGACGGCGCCCACGTGGCGGCCGAGGCAGACCGCCCGCTCGCGGGTGGCCACCGCGAGCAGCATGAAGTACTGCTCCGGCGTGGGCCGCACGGCGGCCTTGCGCACGTTGGGATCGGGCACGACGGTCAGCCTACACACGCCGGGCGACGCGGCCGGGATCAGCCGGGCCGGTGGGCCATGCCGAGCGTGCGCGCGAACTCGCGCTGGGCCGACTCGTCGACGTGCCACACCACCGGCCCGTGCACGATCACGCCCTCACCGCGCTCCTTGAGCAGGTCGGGCAGGAACGTCTCGACCAGCCACTCGCGCCCGTGGGCGACCGTCGCCCGCAGCCGGATCCGGACGAGGTCATCGTCGAGGTGCTCGACCTCCTCGACCCAGGGCACCCGCACGATCCGGGTCGGCCCGACGGGGACGATGCGTGCGACCTCCGCGACGAGCTCGCGCCCGGCGTCCTCGCTGGTGGCGAAGAACTCCACCTCGACCTCGCGCGCTCCCCTCGGCTGCACCTTCACCGCGAGCATCTGGGAGTTGTTGATGCGCACCACCTCACCGGTGATCGCCCGCAGGCGGGTCGAGCGCAGGCCGACCTCGTCGACGATCCCGCGGGCGTTGAGCGGCTCGACGCTGATGTTGTCTCCGACCGAGAACCAGCCCTCGAAGAACATGAAGAAGCCGGCCAGGATGTCCATCAGGAACCGCTGCGCCGCAAAGCCGATCATCAGCACGATCAGCGACGCGCCCGCGACCGTCCCAATGCGGTTGCCGAAGCTCAGCGTGCCCAGCGCGAGCACGAGCGCGAGGCCGTAGGCGGCGTAGCGGACGGACGTGCGCACCAGCGAGATGGCTGTCTCGCGCCGCTTGAGCGACGTCATGACTCCGGTGTCCGCCGGACCCTCGCCGCTCAGGTGGCGACGCTCGTTCCGGCGCACGATCCAGGTCGCGAGCCGGCCCGACATGCGCGAGACGAGCCACGCGGCGGCGAACACCCCGACCACCCAAATGGCGGTCTCCCACGTGGGGGTCGGAAGTGCAGCCGTCAGCACACCTATACGAAGGTCCATACCCACAGTTTGCCGTACGAACCGTGGCGCCGCGCCGATTTGCGGCCGGTTTGTTTAGGGCGTGTTGGTTAGGGCGTGTTGGTCAGGTTGAACGTCGCCGGCTTCGGCAGCGGCCCGGTGTGGAGGTTGGCCGTCACCTTGTAGGTGCCCGCCGTGGCGTTCGCCGTGACCGCGACCCGCACGTAGCCCTTCTTGCCGGTCTTGTGCGTCCAGCTCGTCCGGCCGTTTGCGAACGTCAGGCTGGCGCCCGCCGCAGGAGCGGTGAACGTGACCAGGAGACCCACGCGGGGATTCCCCTTGGCGCCCAGGACGCGGGCCGAGAGCTTGTGTCCGAACGCGGTGCTCACCGCCGCCGACTGCGGGGTGCCCCCGGTCGCCGAGATGGTCGGGCCGGCCGCGGCGCTCGCCGCCAGAACCGGGATCAGCAGGAACGCGCACGCGAGTGCGCCGCCCCTCCGAGTCAATGTCGCAATTCTCACGTGAATCCTCCCCGTTGGTACTCCAGCTTCGAGTATCAGGGTGCCGGGGGCACATGGGAAGGGGGTTGACGAGGTCGGTATCATCGGCGGCCCGGTGCACCTCGACGAGTTCAGAGCGGAGTTTCCGATCACGCGCACACGCGCGTACCTCTTCAGCGGCGCGCTCACGCCCGCCGCGACGCGGGTGCGGGCCGCATGGGACACGTGGTCGGGCAGGTGGAGCGACGACCCGAACAGCGTCTACACGGGCGAGATGATGATCGGGGCGATGGACGAGCTGCGGGCGTCGTTCGGGCGTCTGATCGGCGCGGAGGCGGGCACGATCGCGATCACCGACAACACCTGCCGGGCGGCCAACATCGCCATCCGCGTCCTGGCGGAGCGTCCGGGCAACGTGGTCATCGACGACGGCACGTACCCGTCGAGCGCCTATCCCTGGTATGCGCGCCGCGACCGGGAGGTGCGGTTCGTCCCGACCGATGGCCGCGACGACGCGGCCGCCGCGCTTGCCGAGCGGATCGACGACGACACCGTCGCCGTCTGCATCACCCACGTCGCGCCGTTCACCGGTCGCCGCCACGACCTGGGAGCGATCGCGGCCGTCGCCCACGCGCACGGCGCGATGCTGCTCGTCGACGCGGCCCAGTCCACCGGCGTCGTGCCCATCGACGTCGCGCGCGACGGGGTGGACGCGCTCGTCACGACCGCGATGAAGTGGCTGCTGGGGCCACCCGGCATCGGGTTCCTGTACCTGGGCCCGGAGCTGCTCGCGGACGCGCCGACGCTCGACGTCGGCTACCTCGGCCTCGACGCGCCGCTCGGCGAGTGGCCGCCGGACGCGATGCCGGCCGTCGTGGCCGACGCCCGCCGGTACGAGCTCGGTCTGCCCAGCCTGCCCGGCCTCTTCGCCGCGCGAGCCGGGATCGACCTCCTGCTCGAGGTCGGCGTCGACCGCATCAACGCCCATGTCGAAGGGCTGGCCACCCGCACCATCGCCGGCCTCCTGGAGCGCGACGCCGATGTGGTCACGCCGCAGGATCCGGCCCAGCGGGCGGGCGTCGTCGCCGCCCGGCATCCCGACCCGCAACGGCTCTTCGAGGAGTGCCGCCGCCACGGCGTCGACATCGGCGCGATCGGAGGCATCCGCGTCGACCCGAACGGCTTCAACACCGCGGGCGACATCGATCGCTTCCTCGAGTGCTACGACCGGGTTTAGATGTTCTAGCTGCCGAGCGCCTGGGTGACCTGGTCGATGGCGGCGTGCTCGGCCGGGCTGACCGCCTGGCCGCCCTCGCGATGCGCGCTCGCGACCCTCTCGGCCACCGCGAGCACGAACTTGCGGAACTCGGCGACCTCGGCCGGCGTGGCCTTGCCCTGGAGCACGCTCACGGACTTGGAGATGTGGGCGAGGCTTGCCGTGGACAGCTCGTCGGGTGACTTGTAGCGCGTGTGATCCATGTGCGGCTTGGCGGCGACGATGTCGTCGAGCAGCTCGCTCTGGCCGTGGCTCTTGCGAGCCTCGGTGTAGGCCTTGGCCATCGCGAAGCTCTCCCGCAGTGTCCCGCCGCGCTGGGCGAACATGACCAGCATCGCGGCGCTGGGCGGACCCTCGAGCACGCTGGCCCATTCCTCTTCGGTGTAGTCAGCCTTGGCAGTCATGCGCACACAATAGACGTTTCGATCCCATGGGTTGTATGCAACAATCCGCCCCATGGCGGTGCCAATGGCGTTCCAATCTGCCGATGGTATCTCGCCCGGCTCGTCGGCCGGAGACGAACCCAGGCGTTTGTCCGAATCCAAGCTGGCGCCCCCCCGTCTGCATCCCGGGCTGATCGACCGGCCGCGGATCGCCAACCGGCTCGACCTGGGCGCCACGGCACCCGTGAGCCTCGTGGCCGCCCCGGCGGGGTACGGAAAGACCTCTGCGGTGCGCGCGTGGGCCGTTCGTCGTGAGATCCCACTGGCGTGGGTGACCCTCGACGCCCGTGACGACGATCCCGCCCGGCTCTGGACGTACGCCGCCACGGCTGTCGATCGCGTACGCGAGGGCCTCGGGCGATCTGCCCTGAGACGACTGAAGGAATCTGGCCTGCCGGTCGAGACCGCGCTGGACGAGCTCATCCACGGTCTGGCGACGTTTGGGCACGAGATCGCGTTGGTGTTCGATGATTTCCACGTCGTTACCGACTCGGACTGTCTGGCTTCGGTGGACTACGTCATCGAGCATCTGCCGGGCAACGCGCGGATGGTGCTGGTCACCCGAAGCGACCCAGCGCTCGACCGGCTCGCCCGGCGGCGTGCGTATGGAACGATCGTGGAGCTCCGGGCGGACGAGCTCGCCTTCACCCTGGATGAGGCGGAGGAGTTCCTCGAGTCGACCGGTGTCGCGCCTCTGGCGCTTCCCGAGGTCGAGACGTTGTGGGATCGGACAGAGGGCTGGCCGGCGGCACTGGTGCTTGCGGCGCTCTGGCTGCGCGAGGTCAAGGACGTCCGGCTGGCCGTTCAGGAGTTCGGAGCGAGCCACCGCCTCGTCGCGGATTTCCTGACCCACGAGGTGCTCTCGGCAATCGAACCTAACGACCGCAACTTCCTCGTTCATGCGGCGGTTCTCGGCCGATTCACCCCCGAACTTTGCGACGCCGTCCTGGGGCGGAGCGACTCGACTGAGGTGCTCTCAAATCTCGAACGATCGAACCTCCTTCTCGCCCGCCTCGAACATGGAAATTGGTTTCGCCTGCACCCGCTCTTCGCCGAGTTCGCAAAACTTCAGCTTTCGGCCGAGGATCATGACGCGCCCCGGAACATCCATCAGCACGCCGCCGAATGGCTCCGCTCTCAGCGCCTGCCGGCCGAAGCGGCCGAGCACGCGACTGCTGCCGGAGACAGTCGGATGCTCGCGGAGATACTGGCAGAACATCATCTGGAGATGATCAGGAACGGCGCTGCGCGGACGCTCCATTACTGGGCCCAGAAGCTGCCCGACGACGATCTCACAGCATTCCCCGAGGTGGCAGCCGGTGCGGCGACGGCAGCGACCATGGTGGGCGGTCGCGCGTTGGAACGGCGGCGCTTGCTTCAGCTTGTGGATCGCTCTCGCGAAGTCAACCCCGACCGGTTCGGCCCGTACCCTGAGGCGGTCGCGGCGATGGTGCGAGCCGCCGCCGTGGACACCAGCGTCGCCGAGGGCGTGGCGAGCGGCCGGCGCGCGGTCGAACTCGGGCGAAACGGCGTCGATGCCGTCCTGGTGGCCGCCCTTGGCGGCTACGCGCGCTCGCTGTTCTTTGCCGGTGACCTCGAGGAAGCCTGGGCGGCCGCGCTTGCTGCGGTGGAGCATCCCGATGCGGAACACCGCCCGCCTGGGCACGCCTTCGCCCGATCAACGCTCGCACTTGTCGCCGCGAACCAGGGACGGATCGAGGCCGCCCGCACGCATGCGGAAAAGGCGAAGTCCATTGTTCGCCGCACGTACTCGAGCCGAAGCTGGATTGGGGCGAACGCGAGCGTGGCCTTTGGAGCCGTTCTGGCCGCCGAGGGTCAGCTCGGCGAAGCCGAACGTGCACTCGCCCAAGCCGACCAATTCTTCCGCGACGAGGTCGCGACCGTCCACCACGCCTGGCTCCTCGCGGAGCTCGCCGCGATCCAGGTCCGCAGAGGCCACCTGGGTGAGGCCGAGGCGACGTTGCGGGCGGCGCGCGAAAACCTGGTCGAACTCGCCGACGCCGGCCGGGTCGGGGGCCTCGTCTCCGAGGTCGATCGAACACTCGCGCGGCAGCTGAGCCGCGCGTCCACCGGAGAGCTTCTCGAACCACCGAGTTCCGCGGAGCTCGCCGTGCTGCAACAGCTTCAGTCCGAGCTCTCGACCCGAGAAATCGCCGTGAGGCTCTATCTCTCGGCCAACACCGTGCGGTCGCACACGCGTGCGATCTATCGCAAGCTTGGCGTGAACTCGCGATCCGAGGCCGTCGCCCGAGCCGATGCTCTCGGCCTCTTGTCGTAACCGCGCTCACCCAGGTGATTGGAGGCGGTGACCGCTCCGCCGCGACCGCGGCATGCGAGTGTTTTCGGCATGCCGGTGCGGACGTATCAGCTGACCGTGGAAGGCGAGCTCAGTGACTCGAGCAGCGGAGCGTTCGGCGGCATGAAGGTGGTGCGCGGACACGGCACGACCACGCTTGTCGGGCCCGTTCGCGATCAGGCCGAGCTCCAGGGCCTCCTCTTCCGGATCGCGGACCTCGGGCTGACACTGCTCAGCGCGAGAGCGGTTGGGAGGGGAGACGCAATCCCGTGACACCCGACATCGACACCGCCCCACGCAGCACCCTGAGGAGGGGATCACAATGAATGCTCAAGCACGTGCATCACAGATCGACTCGCAGGCCGGACACCTCGACGGTTGGGCGGCGTTCGCCGCCGCAATCCTGATCGTCGCCGGCCTGTTCAACGTGGTGAACGGGTTCACGGCACTTCACAACGCCGACTACTACACGAGTCAGATCGTCTATTCGAACCTGACGTTCTGGGGGTGGGCCTTCCTGATCTGGGGCGCGCTGGAGGTCCTGGCCGGCGCGATGGTGTTTGCCCGGAAGCCGTGGGGAAGCGTGCTCGGGGTGTTCCTTGCAATGATCGCATCGGTGCTGTGGTTCTTCATGATCTTCTCGGAGCCGTGGGCGGCACTCCTGGGTGTGACCGCAAGCTTCCTGGTGCTCTACGGCCTGACGGCGGGCGCACGTCGAGACACGTACTAGAAGGCGGTTGTCGATGAATCAGAATGGAAGCGACGACCCGGAGGCGGTCAAGAAGCTGGGTCGCAAGCGCTACAACAAGGAACTCGCCCGGCTTCAGGGTGAGCTGGTTCGGCTACAGGAGTGGGTCGTTCACGAGGGGATCAAGGTCTGTCTCGTGTTCGAGGGTCGCGACACCGCGGGGAAGGGTGGAGTGATCAAGCGAATTACCGAACGGGTGAGCCCCCGGGTGTTCAGGGTGGTGGCGCTACCAAAACCGACCGATCGCGAGCGAAGCCAGATGTACATCCAGCGCTACCTGCCGCACCTCCCCGCGGCGGGAGAAGTCGTGATCTTCGACCGCAGCTGGTACAACCGTGCCGGGGTTGAGCGAGTGATGGGCTTCTGCTCCCAGGACGACGTCGACCGGTTCCTGCGGCTCGCGCCGCTCGTTGAACGGGCGATGGTGGACTCGGGCATCATCCTGCTCAAGTACTGGCTCGAGGTCGGACAGGAGGAGCAGACGCGGAGGCTCGAGTCGCGCATCGACGATCCGCGCAAGGTGTGGAAACTGTCGCCGATGGATGTGAAGGCGTACAGCCACTGGTATGAGTACTCCCGCGCTCGCGACGACATGTTCGCGGCAACAGACACGGGGTTTGCTCCCTGGTATATCGCCGACTCCAACGACAAGAAGCGCGCTCGGCTGAACATCATCAGCCACATTCTCGACCAGATCCCGTACAAGTCCTCCAAGCGGAAGCCCTTCGCGCTCCCGGCCCGGGAGAAGCCCCGCGGATACCGCGCGCCGGAGCGTGACTACCGGCACGTCCCGGCGAGGTTCTGAACGACAGACCGCATAACCCCTGCGAGAGGAGATCGGTATGGCTGAGTTGATCGCGATTGGGTACGACGACGAGACAACCGCACTTGATGCAATGGGCGAGGCGCAGCGGTTGCAGCGCGACCTCATCATCCAGGCGGATGCGGTCGCGGCGATCTCGCGTGACAAGGACGGCAACTACCACACCCACACCACCCAGGCTCCCTCGACCGGCCAGGGAGCGACCTGGGGGATGTTCTGGGGACTGCTGTTTGGCCTGCTGTTCTTCATCCCTGTGTTCGGGATGGCCATCGGCGCCGGCTTCGGCGCCCTGTTCGGGCACATGGGCAAGAAGGCCATCGACCAGCAGTTCCAGGAGCAGGTGCGGGACATGCTCAAGCCGGGAACATCCTGCCTGTTCATGATCGTCGAGAAGGTCACGCCCGACAAGGCTGTCGCGGCCCTGGGCAAGTTCGGCGGCACCGTCTTGAAGACGTCGCTCTCGGACGAAGACACCAGGAAGCTGCAAGAGGAGCTTCACGGAGCCGCGACGCCCACTCCTGCCTGAGCAGCCGATGAACTCTCGGGGGGTGGAGGCTCGCAGCGGGCCTCCACCCCTCGAACCACGAGGGGGAGCGCACAATTTGGCGCCGCGAACAACGACCAAACCGGGTCTCTCGGATGAGGAGCTCGTCCAGGTGGTTGCACTCATGCAGGACTCCGATGCCGTCGAGCTAAAGCTGACCGTGCGTGCGCACTTCGCGAAAACGATGCGGGAAAGCTGAGACCCGGCGGTGCTGGATCACGCTCGGCTGACCCTTCCCGCCGGCCTGCGCAAGCTCGCCGGATATCAGGCGTCCTGGCTCCCGAAAGACGTGGTCGCAGGGCTGGTTCTGACCACGCTTCTGGTGCCGCAAGGGATGGCGTATGCAGAGCTGGCGGGGCTGCCGGCGATCACGGGGCTCTACACATCGATTCTGTGCCTCGTTGGCTACGCCGTGTTCGGTCCATCGAGAATTCTGGTGCTGGGGCCCGACTCGTCGCTCGGTCCCATGATCGCCGCCACGATCCTCCCGCTGCTGGTGGCCAACGGCGATCCGGCGCGCGCGGTTGCGCTCGCGTCGATGCTCGCGCTGATGGTCGGAGGGGTCATGGTGCTGGGTGGGATCGCGCGTCTGGGCTGCGTCGCCGACCTGCTCTCCAAGCCGACCATGATCGGCTACATGAACGGTCTTGCCATCACGATCCTGGTGGGCCAGCTCCCCAAGCTGTTCGGATTCTCAACCGACGCGAACGGGCTCGTCGACGAGACGCGGGCGTTCGTCAACGGGGTGGGGAACGGCGACACGGTAACCGCGGCGCTCGCGATCGGCCTGCTTGGGCTCGCGATCATGGTCGTGCTGCGCCGGGTGCTCCCGAAGGTGCCAAGCGTTCTGGTGGCGGTGATCGTCTCGATTGTGGTGGCGAACCTGTTCAATCTCGAGCAGCGTGGAGTTGATCTCGTGGGAACACTGCCGCAGGGATTCCCGCCGCTGACGCTGCCCCACATCAAGCTCTCGGATGTTCCGATTCTGATTGGTGGAGCGCTGGGCATCGCGCTCGTATCCCTGGCCGACACGATCGCGACCTCGTCGGCGTTTGCTGATCGCAGCGGTGAGGAGGTGGACGGCAACCAGGAGATGATCGGGATCGGTGCGGCCAACCTTGCAGCGGGCTTGTTCCAGGGCTTCCCCGTCAGCACGAGCGGATCGCGCACCGCCGTTGCCGAGCAGGTCGGGGCAAAGACGCAGGTTACGGGGCTTGTCGGCGCGCTCACGATTGTCATCATGCTCCTGCTGTTTCCGGGGTTGCTGCGCGACCTGCCCCAGCCCACGCTCGCAGCCGTGGTGATCGCCGCCTCGCTCTCCCTCGCCGACGTGCCCGGCACCGTTCGGCTGTGGCATCAGCGCCGAACGGAGTGCGGGCTTTCGATCGCAGCCTTCCTCGGCGTCGCCCTCCTTGGCGTTCTCCCCGGCATCGCCGTCGCGGTGGCGCTTTCGGTCATCAATATCTTTCGCCGCTCCTGGTGGCCCTACCAGGCGGTGCTGGGACGGGTCGAGGGGCTCCCCGGATACCACGATGTCTCGAGTTACCCCAACGCCGAACTGCTTCCAGGACTCGTTCTGTTCCGGTTCGATGCGCCACTGTTCTTCGCAAACACGAGAGCGTTTCGAGAGCAGATCCTCAAGCTCGCATCAACCGACCCGGCACCGGTCTGGATCGTGGTGGCGGCAGAGCCGATCACGGACGTGGACACCACGGCGGCAGACATGCTGGAGGATCTGGACGAGGCGATCAACGCGCGCGGTATCTCGCTTGTGTTCGCCGAGATGAAGGATCCGGTTCGCGAGAAGATCCAGCGCTATCGGCTGACGCAGACAATCGATCCCGACCATTTCTATCCCACGCTCGACACGGCAATTGCCGCATACCAGGAGCACACACGCGCCCGGTGGCAGGTGCGCGATTAGCCGAGCGCCATCCCTTCGATGGAGCTCGATGGGATGGGGTCTGGCAGGCGCATCATCCGGAACGAGTTGAAGAGCCCGATCAGACCGGCCAGAAGCGGAATCAGTAACGCGACCTGCAGGGAGCGATGGCGCGCGTCGGTATTGATCCTGATGATCTCGTCCTGGACGGCGGCGGACTGCCCGGCGAGTTGCTTCTTGAGCTGCGTATTGGTCATCACCTCGGCGTCGTGCTCGAGCGCCTTGGCGACCGCCTGCTTATGTGACGGCGCGAGCACGGTGCTTGCGTTGCTCATGTTGGTAAACGTGAGCGACAGCGTCGCGAGCAGGATCGCGCCCGCAAACGCGAGCCCGAACGACAGACCAAACGATCCGGCGGCCGAGTTCACGCCGGCGGCCTGGCTCACCCGCTCCTCCGAAATCGGTGCGAGCGTGTAGTTATTGAGCTGGGATACCAGAAGGCCCAGCCCCGATCCGGCGATCACGAGCGGGATCACCAGATACCAGCCAGAGGTTGCCCGCGGAACGATCGGGATCAGCACCACCATCCCCAGGCTGAGAAGTGCGAATCCCATGCGGATGATGCTGCTCGGGCGGCGGTCGCCGGCCTTCTTCCCCACGAGCAATGCCACCGCGAACATGCTGAGCGAGAGCGGGGCCAGGGACAGCCCCGCCTCCATCGCGTTGTATTCGAGCACCATCTGCAGGTAGATCGGAAGCGCGATCATGGTGCCGCCCAACGCGATCTGCTGGAGCATCTGCTGGGAGATGCCGAACCGGAAGACCTTCGACTGGAACAGGTCGGGATCGATCAGCGTGGGCTTTTCCTGGCGCTTTCGCCGCACCAGCCAGTACACCAGCCCCGCCATCGCCCCCGCGCCGATCGCCAGCAGTGCGAAAACCGATTCGCCGCCTTCCTGCCACACCAGAATGCCGAGCACGATCCCGCCCATCCCAACGACGGAGAGTCCGGCGCCAACCAGGTCAATCCCCGGGGGGCCTGTGTACGGCACATCGCGGACGAGCCGGATGTTGACCAGCACGATCAGGATGATCACGTCCTCGAGCAGAAACCCGACCCGCCACGACAGGTAGGTCGTCACGAACCCGCCGAGCAACGGCCCCACTGCGGCCGCGATCGCCGCCGCCGCTCCGACAAGGGCGTAGGCCTGCTTCTGCGCCGCCCCTTCGAAGTTGCCGTGGATGAGCGACTGCATCGCCGGGAGCAGGAGCGACGCGCCCAGGCCACCCACCACCGCCCAGAAGATGATGACGGCGGTCAGGCTCTGAGCCAGCGCCATGGCGAATGCACCGATGGCGTAGCCGAGCAGGCCCAGGACGTACGCCCGCTTCCGGCCGATCAGGTCGCCGACCTTGCCGCCGATCAGGATGAACGCTGCGGACACCAGCGCCTCGAGCGCGATCGCCGACTGCACGCCGCTCACGGTGGTGCCGAGGTCATGGGTCACCGCCGCGATCGACACATTCATCAGCGACGTGTCAACCACGAGCACAAACATCGCCATCGCCAGCAGGATGGCGAGCCGCTGACTGCCCGCATTCACCTCGGACACGGCATGGTCCGCGCCGGCTGACACTAAAGGCCCGGTGCCGCTTCGAGCCGCCCGGTGTCAACAGCCTTCTTGAGAGCGTCGAAGTCCCGCTCGTTCTGGTCGGCGTAGATTTCGGCGAACTCCGCCAACGCTCGATCGAGCGAGTCTCCGGATCCCATGTAGCTCGCGATCGCAGTCGCATCACCGGATCGTGCATGAGCGCGCGCGAGCGCCTGTCCGCAGAGTCGCGCATAGAGGGTCATGAGCTTCGTGTCCATGAACTCGACAAGCGCGGAGCCCTTTTGATCCCACAGCTGCCGGATGTAAAAGTCGCGGTCGACGCCGTCGGGACCGGTGATCCGATCCCACCCGAGCATGATGTCGCTCGCCGCCTGCATCAGCCGCTGCCCCTCGACAACGCGCTGTGCATGGCTCTTGAATTTGCTCTTACCCAGGAAGGGCTCGAGCACCGACGACTCCGCCTCCTTCACCTGAAGGAACAGCGGATCAGCATCGTCGGACCCGGTCAGGAGCACGATCCACGCCCGCGTGCCGACACTGCCAACGCCGACCACCTTGCGGGCCGCATGCTGGTATCGGAATCGCTCCAGCAGGTGCCGGCGATCGGACGGAAGCGTCCGTCGATAGCGCCTGATGACGCCATGTACGAACTCCTCGATCACCTCGGCGCCGACGTCGCCCGCGACGTCTTCAATCGGCACGATCAGGGGCGGGTCACTGACGATCCGCGGCTCGCCGGCAACCATGTGAGTGAGTCGCGAGAACGCACGTAGGCTATCTTTGGAACGCGCCTTGCTGACGTTCCTGTCGAACCGCTTGACCTGTTTTGCGCTACCCACTCGGCGCATCGTGTCGGTGATCGCATCAATGTCGATACGTGAGTACCAGAGGTCCATCGTGCGCATCGACGCCAGGGTGCCCATTGCGTCTCGATACGACCTGGTCACCTCGAGCGTGACTCTCCGGCGCTCGTCCGCGTTGAAGCCGCGGTCGCGCCCGCCCACCGCAAAGCTCGCAACCAGACGCTTGAGATCCCACTCGAACGGCCCGGGCAGAGTTTCATCGAAATCGTTCACCCCGAACACGAGTCGCCTGTCGGGCGAGGCGAAGCCCCCGAAGTTCGAGAGGTGCGCATCACCGCAGAGCTGTGTGTGGAGTCCGGTCCGGGGGCCATCCGCCAGATCGGCAGCCATCAGGTAGGCCGCTCCCCGGAAGAACGTGAACGCCGAGACCAGCATTCGCCCATGCCGGATGGGCACCAACTCGGGAACCCGCACCGCCGCCTGCTGCCTCAGCATCTCGACCGGATCGCGACGGCCCGGCGGCGGCTCCCACTGGGCGTGGACGCCGCGGGGTACCTCGAGCCGCGCGGCCTTTCCGCGTGCGGCATGCTCAGCCCGCGTCAGGTGCGGCACGCGCGAAGCTCCCAAACTCGGTGGCGCCTTGGCGTCGGTCGATGCGCTCATCCGGCTGGCGCCGGCGTGTGACGTCTCGAAGGCCGTCCTGCCACTGCGCGCGAACCCAACATCATGAAGCCTCCCACCCTGTCGTCGTGGCGTAGCTCGAAACCATACCGTTCTCGACCCGATCAAGCGGGCCGACGCCCACCGTGACAAGATGGCGCGCGTGGCTGATGGGGTGACTGAGCGTCGGGGTGTCAGCCGGCTGCTCCCAATCGTGGGGTGGCTCCCGCGCTACGACCGCAGATGGCTGCGGGGCGATGTTGCCGCGGGCATCGCCGTGACGGCGTTGATCGTGCCGAAGAACCTGGGGTATGCGGGGATCGCGGGCGTGCCGCTGCAAAACGGGCTGTACGCGGCGGCGGCGGGGGCGATCATCTACGCCCTGTTTTGCACGTCGCGGCAGATCTCGACCGGGCCGAGCTCGTCCCTCGCCGCGGTTGCCGGTGGTGCCGTGCTGGTCACCGGCCTTGGCGGCGCCCATGCGGCGCAGCTGGTCGCCGCGATCACACTTGTGTCGGGTGCCCTGTTCCTCCTGCTCGCGGTGCTGCGGATGGGGTGGATCGCCCGCTTTCTCTCGAGGCCGGTGATCACGGGGTTCCTGGCGGGTGCTGCGGTGGACGTGGTGATCGGCGAGCTGCCGAAGCTGACAGGGACGTCTGCAGACGGGGTGAACGCGTGGCGTGAGTTCGGCTCGTGGGCCCGATCGCTGGGCGATATTCACTGGACGACGCTGCTGATCGGCGCAGTCGCGCTCGGTGTGATTCTCGCGTTGCGGTTCCTCAAGCCCGCGGTACCGGGAGCGTTGGTGCTTGTCGCCGGAGGCATCATGGCGTCATACGTGTTCGACCTCGGAGGGCACGGCGTCGCCCTGGTGGGACACGTGCCGCGGGGGCTTCCCACACCGCAGCTGCCGAGCCTCGACCTGCTGAAGCAGCAGTACGCGACGATCGGGATCGCCGCGGTCGCACTTCTTCTGATCGGGTTCTCGCAGACCGCAGGAGATGCCCGTGCATTCGCCACCCGGCACCACTACCGCATCGACGTGGATCAGGAGTCGGTGGCGCAGGGCATGGCCAACATGGGCGCCGGCGTGTTCCAGGGCATGCCGGTTTCCACCAGTCTCTCGGCGAGCTCGCTCAACGAGTCGGCCGGAGCCAGAACACCGATCGCCTCGCTGATCACCGGTGCGCTCGTCCTGCTCACGCTGATCGTGCTGGCGCCGTTGTTCTCGAAGCTGCCAAAACCGGTGCTGGCCGCGGTGATCATCGACGCGGTCGTGTTCGGGATGATCGATCTGCCCGAGCTGCGCCGGCTTCGCCGCGTCACCCGATTTGACTTCTGGATCGCCATCGCAGCCATCGTGGGCGTGCTGTCGGTGGGCGTCCTGGCGGGCGTGGTGGTCGGCGTCGTCCTCTCGCTCGGCTGGCTCATCTATGTCGCGACCAGCCCGCCGATGCCGCTGCTCGGCCGTGAGGCCGGGACGCAGGTGTTCCGTGACCTCGACGAGAACCCCGATGACGAGACCTTCCCCGGCATCGTGGTGCTGCGGATCGATAGCGGCCTTTTCTTCGCAACCGCCCAGGCGCTCGACGACCGCGTGCGCACCCTCACCGAGCGCGACCACGGCCACCTGCGCGGACTTGTGCTCGACCTCGAGGCGGTTCCCTTCATCGATTCACAGGGCGCCGGGCAGCTCTCCGAAATCCACCGGCTCATCGAGGAGCAGGGAGCGACGCTGCGCCTGGCCCGCGTGAAGCCCCCAGTCCTCGCGGTGCTGCAACGAGACGGCCTCATCGACCAGATCGGCGCTGACCACGTTCACGGCAACGTCCAGCGCGCCGTCGAAGCTCAGCTCACGGCGTCGCGTCCGTGAACGGCCCGCGTGGCCGGGTCACCTCGACGAGGGCGCTCTCCATGGCCGGGCGCCTCTCACTCGGGTGGGCCTCGTACCAGTTGGCATACCGAGCAGCAAGCGGACCGGCGGTCAGGCCATGTGCAAGGACGGAAAGTCCGACGGTCACATAGATGGCGAGCACGATCAGGTGTTCGTGCGGCAGTCGCGACTCCTCGACCACGATCACGGCGAACACGATCGATGCGAGGCCGCGAGGGCCGAACCAGCCGAGAAACTCCAGGGTCGGGCGCCCCGCATGCGTGCCCCACATTGCGATCGCAACGGGGATCATCCGTACGAGCGTGAGGCTGAGCACCGCGTAGACAACGAGCTGCCAGCTCAGGTCGGTCAGCGCGGGTCCGAGCAGGACGGCGCCGAACAGGATGAAGGTCACGCCGTTCAGCACGTCGCCCACCTCCTCGGCCAGCCGGTTGAGCCGCTCCGGGTCGCGTCCCAGCGCGAGCCGGAACACGACGCCCGCAACGAAGGCCGCGATGAAACCCGACCCGCCCAGCGCGCTGGCGATCCCGTAGGCAAGGCCTGCGCCTGCCGCCGGAATCACCGGCCGCCACGGGCCGGCGATCAGGTCTCGCCGCCCCGCTTCGCGAATGATCACGGCCGTCACAACTCCGGCCACAACTCCGCCGAGCACGCCGTAGCCGATCTCCTCGAGCAGCAGCGTGCCGGCGCTGCGACCCCCGGCAATGTCTGACCCCACGTCGGCAAGCGCCACGGCCGCGAACAGGAGCGGCACGCAGATGCCGTCGTTGAGCCCGCTCTCGACGTTGAGTCCCTGACGGATTCGCCGCGGCACGCGTGGCTCGGTGACGACGGCCTGGCCCAGCGCGGCGTCGGTCGGCGCCAGCACGATGCCGAGGATCAGGGCCTCCGCGACGGTGAGGCGGCCGAACAGCAGCGCCGCCACCGCCGCGCCGAGCAGGATCGTCAGCGGCAGACCGATGCCGAGCAGTCGCAGCGGCACGCCGACCGTCCTGCGAAGCTGACCCAGATCGACGCGCGAAGCGTCACAGAACAACACCAGCGCCAGCGTCCCCTCGGCCAGGAGACGGACGGCCGAGTCCGTGCTTGACACGTCGATCCCATTGAGCGCCTTCGGCCCCACCACCAACCCGAAGCCCACAAACAGGATCGCCGGCGTGATCGGCGTACCAACCAGCCTCTGCGAGACCGCGGCGACGGCGAGTAACGCCAGCGACACCAGGACCAGGGCCCACTCCATTCAGGACATCATCGCTGGTTCACCCACCGCGCACATCGGGCTGCGTTTGCTACCCCGCTCCACCGAGGGCTTGAACCTTCTGCCGTCGCAGCTGGATCGACTTGTCGATCCCGACGAGCAGCGGGGTGACGACCGATAGGGCGAGCACGACGATCCATTCGTGAGCGGTCAGCGAGACCGTGTCGAGCAGCCGTTGCAGCATGTTCAGCTCCACCGCGGCCCAGGTCAGCGTCCACCCGAGCAGGATCCAGCCCAGATACGGGAAGACCGGCGAAGACCAGGCCGGCTCGCGCTCCCGGCGCATGACCAGGCCCAGGTTGACCGCGCTCAGGGAGACGACTGCGAATGCCATCGTCATCGACGCCGAGGCGTGCTTGGTGCTGGGAGTGTCGGGGCCCCACTCGAGAATGGAGAGGGCGATCGCGGCGGTAACGAAGCCGCTGACCACCCAGCGGACGATCTGCGGCCGGGTGACGATCTTGGTGCCCGGTTTCCGCGGCGGTCTCTGCATCACGCTGGGATCGGGTACGTCGACGACGAAGCCGATCACGACGGTGACGACGACGAAGAACTTGCAGAACAGGAGTTGCATCGGGAACAGCGCCACGCCTCCGTTGATGTTGAAGATCGTGGCCAGCAGCATCAACTGAAGCACCGATGAGAGGATCGTCAGCTGCAGCTTGACGTACGACGAGATGCGCCGGTAGATGTCGCGGCCGAGGTCGACGGCGCGCACGAGCGTCGCGAAGTTGTCGTCGGTGAGGACGATCTTCGCCGCCTGTTTGGTCACCTCCGAGCCGCTCCCCATGGCCACGCCGACGTCGGCCTGCTTCAGCGCCGCCGCATCGTTGACGGCATCGCCGGTCATCGCGACCACGTCACCGGCCTCCTGCATCAGCTTCGCCAGCCGCAGCTTGTCCTGAGGCGTCACGCGGCCGAACACGTGCAGCTGCGGCAGCTGCGCTTTCAGATCGTCGTCACTCAGCTTCGCGATCTCTGCACCCGTCATCACCCCCGGGCCGAGCCCGAGCTGGTCGGCAATCGCGCGGGCCGTGATCGTGTGGTCGCCGGTGATCATGCGCACGTCGACCCCGGCGGCAAGCGCAATCTTGACGGCCTCCTTCGCCTCTGTCCGGAGAGGATCGATGATCCCGACCAGGGCCACCATCACCTGGCCGGTGACCGCGGCCATCGGGTCGGCCAGGGCGGCCTTCATCGCAGCCTCGTCGAGAGCCTTGGCGGCGAAGGCGAGCACCCGCAGGCCCTGCTCGGAAAGCTTCTGGTTTGCCGCCAGAAGCTGATCTCTGACCTGCTCGATCGGCACCAGCCTTCCGTGCCACAGCGCCTGGCTACACAGGTCGATAACGATGTCCGGCGCGCCCTTCACCGTCATGAAGTGGTCGCGCTGGAGGATCGGCCCGGTCATCCACTCCTCGCGATCGTGGAACGTGGCCATGTACTTGTAGGCCGAGTCGAACGGCACCTCCGCCAAGCGCGGGAGCGCGGCGCGCGTCTCCTCGGCATCGACATCCATCTTGGCGGCCAGTACGACCAACGCCGCCTCGGTGGGGTCGCCGATCACGGCGCCGTCGTCGCTGACGGTGGCGTCGCTGCACAGCGACAGGCCAAGCGCGAGCGGCCGGAAGTCCGGCATGTCCGCACCGGCCGGGCCGCGGATCGAGCCCGTCTTGCTGTAGCCCCCGCCGTCGACCTGGTACCACGCGCCACCGCCGTACATGGTGGTGACCGTCATCGCGTTCAGCGTCAGCGTGCCCGTCTTGTCGCTGTTGATGGCGGTCGTCCCACCCAGCGTCTCGACATCGGTCAGCGTCTTGACGACCGCCTTTGACTCGGCCAGCCGCTGCGCCCCCGACGACAGCATGGCCTGCACGAACGTCGGCAGGCCGGTGGGGATCGAGGCGATGCCGGTGGACACGCACAGCAAAAGGAGGGTGTCGAGCGACTCGCCCCGGGCGATGCCGAACACCGCGATCACCGCGACCGCAAGCCACGCGACCGAGCCGAACACCTTGGTCATGCCGTCCAGCTCCTGCTGCAGCGGCGACCGCGAGCGCTTGGTGCTGGTGACCATGTCGGCGATCCGCCCCATCTGGGTGGACGTTCCGGTGGCGACCACGATCGCGGTAGCCGTGCCGCGCGTCACCTGGGTGTTCTGGAACACCAGGTTGATGCGGTCGCCCAGCGCGGTGCCCTCCTCGAGCACGCTGCCGGCGTCCTTGGGTATCGGCGCACTCTCGCCGGTGAGCGCCGCCTCCTGCAGCTCCAGCGTGGCCGTGACCGCCAGCCTGGCATCCGCCGGGACGATGTCACCCGCCTCGAGCAGGACGACATCGCCCGGCACCAGGCCGGTCGATTCGACCTCCTCCACCCGGCCGTCACGGCGGACACGGGCATGCGGCACCTGCAACTGCGAGAGCGCGTCGACGCTCGCCTGCGCGTTCAGCTCCTGCCTCGACCCCATGATCACGTTGAACGCGACCAGCCCGAGCACGACCACCGCCGTCGCGAACTGCGTGATGGCGAGGCTGGCAACGCCGACGATCAACAGCATGATGTTCATCGGGTTGGAAAGCTGCGCGCGGGCGACGACCCAGACGCTCGGAGGAGGTTCGGTGGGCAGCTGGTTGGACCCGTATGTCGCCAGGCGCCGCTCGACCTCGGCCGCGGCGAGGCCGACATCGATGTCGACCGTGAGGCCTGCGGCGACCTCCGTTGCGGCCTGGCTGTGCCAGGCCGTTTCGGGGGCGGTGGGTGTGACCGTTGCCATTCCGGCTCCTCCTCTGGTCTTCGCCCGCCCGGACGATCGCTGCGTCCAATGCAGCCCGGCGGGTCCCAGCGGTGAGTGTTCCAGAACCGACTCCCCGCACATGCGGCGGCGCAATGGTTCACCCAGGTGAATCGCACGACGAAAACCCGGGAACAGTGGGCGGTACTGGGTTCGAACCAGTGACCTCCTGCGTGTAAGGCAGGCGCTCTCCCAGCTGAGCTAACCGCCCCCATTCGGGGATTCGACGGTACCACGCTCCGGGTTGATTTTCGCCCGGTGACCTGGGAGGTTCTGCTCGTGACCGATCCCCGCACAGCCCCGTTCGGTGCCGTCCGGCTTGCCGACGTCGTTCGGGCGACCGACATCGACCCCGGCTATCCGGACGCAACGGATGGGGAGGGTGCGGGCGCGCGCGACTTCCATCTCGTGCGCCGCCACTTCGACATCCGCGCGTTCGGCGTGAACGGGATCACGGGGAACGCGGGTGACGAGATGGTGGAGCCGCACGACGAGCCCGACGACGAGGGTAATCTCACCGACGGCCACGAGGAGCTGTTCGCGGTGATGAGCGGGCACGCGATCTTCACCGTGGGTGGAGAGGATCTCGACGCCCCCGCCGGCACGCTGGTGTTCGTGCGCGACCCGGCTCTCGTCCGCGGCGCCCGGGCCACCGCCGACGGCACGGCGATCCTCGCGATCGGGGGCCGGCCCGGAGAGCCGTACGAGGTCTCCCGGTGGGAGCGCGCCTGGTTCCCCTGACGGGCCGCGATGACTTTTCGGGCCGGCGCCGGTCCACATCGTCAAGTGCGCACAAACCCGGAGCGAGGTGCCCCGATGACGACTCCCGTGACCACCCTTGACCGGCGGTTCAGCGACCCGGACGCCGTTCCCACCGGATGGGACGAGACCCGCGCCGCGCTCGAGGCGGCGGAGCTCTTCTGGATCTCCACCGTCCGGGCCGACGGCCGGCCCCACGTCACACCGCTGGTCGCCGTGTGGTGCGACGGCGCGATCCACTTCAGCACGGGCACGGAAGAGCAGAAGGCGCTCAACCTGGGCGGTAACCCGCATGTCGTGCTGACGACCGGCTGCAACAGCTGGGACGGCGGCCTCGACGTCATGGTCGAGGGCGACGCCGTCCGGGTCACCGACGACGGCGCACTCACGCGCCTGGCCGAGGTGTGGACGACGAAGTGGGACGGGCGCTGGACGTTCCTGGCGCGCGACGGCCACTTCTACCACGGCGACGAGAGCGAGGTGCTCTCCTACCCGATCCTCGTGTTCTCGGTGGTGCCCACCAAGATCCTGGCGTTCGCGAAGGGCGCCTTCAGCCACACCCGCCACAGGTTCTGACCCGATGGGCAAGCTTCGATACTCAACCTCGATGTCGCTCGATGGGTTCGTGGCCGGCAGGGATCAGAGCGTCGAGAACCCGCTCGGCGTCCGCGGCCACCTTCTGCATGAATGGATGCGCGCCCTGGCCGTGTGGAGATCCGCGGCCGGGTTCGAGGGCGGCGAGACCAACGCCAGCACCGCGGTGATCGAACGGGGCGACGCCGGTGTGGGCGCGATCATCATGGGCCGCAACATGTTCGGCGGCGGCCCCGGCCCGTGGGGCGATGACCCCTGGAACGGCTGGTGGGGAGACGACCCTCCCTTTCACCTGCCCGTCTTCGTGCTCACCCACCACCCGCGCGATCCGCTGGAGTGCCGCGGAGGCACCTTGTTCACGTTCGTCTGCGATGGCATCGGCGCCGCGCTCGAGCGTGCACGGAAGGCCGCGCAGGGACGGGACGTCGCCGTTTCCGGCGGCGCCGGCGTTGCCAAGGAGTACCTCTCGGCCGGTCTGATCGACGAGATCCAGATTCACCTCGTGCCGGTCTTCCTGGGCGGGGGTGTGCGACTGTTCGAAGACCCGGCCCTGCCGGCAACCGCGCTCGAGCAGGTGGACGTGGTCGAGGCGCCCGGGGTGACGCACCTGACCTATCGGCCCTACCGCAATCCGGGGGACATTCTCCCCCGTATTGCGTAGGCTCTGCACGCCCCCCGGAAGGACAATCCCTGGATGGCTGAGCAGTTCCCATCGGAGACCCTGCGCGAGATCGCCGACCGCGCCCGCCTGGCGCTGGGCGCCGACCGCGCGCTCGTGTTGCCGCTGGCGGGCGGGGACCCGCTGCCGCCCGGGCCCGAGGGCGGCCCCAGCCTCTCGGCTCCGCTGCGCATCGACGGCGATCCGGTGGCGACAATCGTCGTCAGCCGTGACCCGGGCGGCGCTCCGTTCGGCGAGGAGTCGGCGCTGCTCGCGACCGTGTGCGACCTGGCGGCGCACGCCATCGCGGCCTCGCGCCGAGCCGATCTGCGCACCGAGCAGCTGGCGCTGGTGCAGGCGGTGGCGAGCGCCGTCGGCAGCGCCACCGCCGTCGACGAGGCGTTTCGGATGGCGGCGATGGTGGTGTTCGAGCACACCCGCTACTCCGGCGTGACCGCCACCATGGTCGACCGCACGGCTCATCAGCAGGTCGTCGTCGTCGATCTGGGCGGCGAGGTCGCCACGACCCAGCCGATTCGCCGCGATCTCGACGCCGGGCTCGTCGGCGCCTGCATCCACGAGAAGGCGCAGCTCGTGTTCACCGAGGCGACGGCCGATCCCCGCTACTCGTGGTCGGCGGACGGCCGCTGGGAGTCGCTGCTCCTGACGCCGGTGATGGTGGACGGGCGCTGCGAGGGGGTGCTCGAGCTCGCGGACACCGCCCGCAACCGGTTCGACGCCGCCGACGCCGCCCTGATGCAGGCCGCGGCCGATCAGGTCGCGACGGCGCTCATCGGAGTGCGCATGCGCGAGCGCTCGACGCGACTCCAGAACGAATCGCAGCGGCGGGCGCAGCGTCTGGAGCTGGCGTCGGACCTCTCGCGCGAGATCGCGTCCACCGGCAGCGTCGAGGAGCTGCTGCGCACGGTCACCGTCACGCTTCACCGCCACACCGACTACACGGCCGTGTGGACCGCCATCGCCGATCACCGGCAGGGGACGCAGCGGATGTGGACGATCACCCGCGGCCGCGACACCGTGACGGTCTCGTCCAACCCGCTCGACTCGGGCATCATCGGCCAGGTCGTCCGGACGGGGAAGCAGGCGCTGCTGGGCCGCTCCCACCTGGCCGACTCGGGCGGGGCCTGGGCGGCGGCCGGATACGAGTCGCTGCTCGCCACACCGGTCGTCGTCGGCCGCCGCTGCGAGGCGGTGATCGGCCTCAGCGACCTGCGCGCCGACCAGTTCGACAAGTCGGACGCCCTGCTCATGCGCACGCTTGCCGAGCAAGTCGCCGCCGCGATGGGCGGCGCCGCGCTGCGCGAGGAGTCCGACCGCCGCGCCACCAGGCTGAACGTCGTCGCCGAGGTCGTGCGCGCCCTGCGCGCCCCCAGGTCGGTCGAGCAGGCGGTGCACGACGCCGCCCAGGCGATCAGCCGCTACACCGGCTACTCCGGGCTCACCGCCTGGCTGGTGGAGCCCGCCCTGGGGGAGCGGCGGGCCGTCTTTGCACGCGACCGCGGCACCGACGTCTACACCGGGCTGCGCATCCCGGCCGGTGCGGGCATCCCCGGCGCCGCCATCACGTCGGGGAAGGTGCTGCGCCTGGGCCGGGCCGGCGACCATCCCGCGTTCTCATGGCCGGGCCGCGACCCGAACAACTCGGTGCTCATCGCCCCGGTGATGGTGCAGGGAAGCTGCGCGGCCGCGCTCGTGATCTCGGACGAGCACGCCAATTGGTTCGACGGCGACGACGAGGAGCTCATCAAGGCGATCGCCGACCACACGGCCGCGGCGATCCGGTCGGTGCAGCTGCGCGAGGAGTCGGCCCGGCAGGCCGAGCGGCTGTCGCTGGCCGCCGACATCGCGAAGCTCCTGGCCGCCGAGCAGACGCTCGAGGGCGCCCTGAGGGTCGCCGCCAACGCGGTGCACGCGCGGGCCCACTACGACGCGGTGATGGCGATCTCCATTCTCGAGGAGACGGCCGAGCAGCTGGTCGTGGCCCACATGGGGGCCGACCGCGACGGCTTCGCCGGGCTGCGGCGGCCGATCGGCACGGGCATCACCGCCCGCACCGTCGCCTCGGGCCGCCAGAACCTGATCAATGGCCACGAGAACGACCCGGACTACGCACCGTGGGGAGAGGAGGAGTCGTTCGACTCGCTGCTCTCGACTCCGGTGATGCTGGACGGCCGCTGCATCGCGGTGCTCGAGGTCGCGAGCCGGCCGATGAACCAGTTCGACCACTCGGACGAGGCGCTGATGACCGCGGTCGCCGAGCAGCTGGCCGCCGCGCTGCGCGGAGTGCGGCTGCGCGACGAGTCGCAACGGCGGGCGCAACGACTCGCCCTGACCGCCGCGGTGGCGAGCGCTGTCGCCTCGGCGGACACCGCGCAGACGGTGCTGCGAGCCGCGGTGGAGGCCATCTTCGAGCCGACCGACTACGGCGCCGTGACGGCGATCCTGGCGCTGCCCGAATCGGACGAGCACGTCGTGGTCACCGATCGCGTGCGGGTGGGCGACTCGATCGAGGGGAGCAGGCATCCCATCTACGCGGGCGCGGCCGGCCGAGCGCTCGAGACCGGGGCCCAGATCGTGGTCGGCCGCCTCGCCGACCCCGGTGAGGCTGCCGCCCCCCTCGCCCACCAGTCCGCGCTCGTGACGCCCGTGTTCGACGGCACCACGGTGGCCGCGCTGGCCCTGTACGACCATCGCCCCAACCGCTTCGACTCCTCCGACGCGACGCTCATGCAGACGGTGGCCGAGCAGGTCGCCGCCGCACTCCGCGGCGTGCGCCTGCGGGCGGAGTCGGAGCAGCGCACCGAGCGGCTCGCGCTGACCGCCGAGGTCGCCGGCGCGATCGCCCCCGCCGAGACGATCGACGAGGTGCTGGAGGCCGTGGTCGCGACCGTTCACCACGGGCGCGGCTACTCGGCGGCGGTCGCCATCCGCGTGCTCCCGGAGATCGGCGAGCAGGTGGTGGTGGCCAACCTCGGGGCGGAGGGGACGACCGCACCGGGCCTGCGCCGGCCCATCGACAAAGGCACGGTCGGCACGGTCATCGCGTCCGGCAGCCAGGTGGTGCTGGGCGACGCCCTGTCGCACCCGGCCTTCGACTGGCCGGCGCCGATTCTGCTGCCGTCCGAGCTCCTGACGCCGGTGATGGTCGACGGCGAGTGCATCGCCGTCCTCGGCGTCTACGACGAGCACCGCGACCGGTTCGAGCCGGCCGACGCGCTGGCGATGCATACGGTGGCCGACCAGATCGCCGCCACCTGCCGTGGGCTGCTGCTCCGCGAGCAGTTGGAACAGCGCGCCCAGCGGCTCTCGGTGCTCGAACGCCGCCATCGAGTGCTGATGGAGCGGCTGGTGCGCGCCCAGGAGCAGGAGCGCTCGCGCGTGGCGGCCGACCTGCACGACGACACCATCCAGGTGATGTCGGCCTGCGTGATCTCGCTCGACAGCGTCCGCCTGGCGATGCAGGACGGCAACGTCGAGCGGGCGACCGCCGGACTGAAGCAGGTGGCCGATCTGATCTCGGGCGCCGTGGAGCGGACGCGGCGGATGACGTTCGAGCTGCGCCCTGCGGTGCTCTGGCACCACGGGCTCGTCACCGCCGTCGAGCAGTCGCTCGCCACCCTCGAGCGCGAGATCGGCGTGTCGACCAGCCTCGCGGTCACCGGGATGGAGGCGCGCATCGACGCGACCATGGAGACGCTCATGTTCCGATCGATCACGGAGATACTGAGCAACGTGCGCGCGCACGCGAACGCCGCCGCGGTCGAGGTGAAGCTCGAGCGGCGCGGCGAGGTGCTGCACGCGACCATTGCCGACGATGGCCGCGGGTTCGAGCTCGAGGCGGCCCTGGCCCGCGCGCGGCGCACGAACCACCTCGGCCTCGAATCGCTGATAGAGCGGGTGGACGCCGCCGGCGGGACGGTCACGATCACCACCGCCCCCGGAGCCGGCACGGTGGCCGAGATCTCACTGCCGCTCTGGCCCGAGAACTGACCGGCGGCGGTCAGCCGAGCTGGCGGTCGAGGTTGACCGCCGCGCTGATCAGTGACAGGTGGGTGAACGCCTGGGGGAAGTTGCCGAGCGCCTCGCCGGAGGGACCGATCTCCTCGGAGTAGAGGCCGAGGTGGTTCGCGTAGGTGAGCATCTTCTCGAAGGCCAGCCGGGCCTCGTCCGCCTTCCCCGCCCGGGCGAGCGCCTCGACGTACCAGAAGGTGCAGATCGAGAAGGTGCCCTCCTCGCCCTGCAGGCCGTCCGGCGACGCCTTGGCGTTGTAGCGGTACACCAGGCTGTCGGAGACGAGCTCGCGGCCGATCGCATCGAGCGTCCGCAACCAGCGCGGGTCCTTGGGCGCGATGAACTTGGTGAGCGGCATCAGGAGCAGCGACGCATCGAGCACATCCGAGCCGTAGTGCTGCACGAAGGCGGCGCGCTTGGGGTTCCAGCCGCGGGTCATGATCTGCTCGGTGATCCGGTCGCGCTCGCCCGTCCACTTGACGAGGTTCGCCGGGAGCCCGCGGTACCGGGCAACGCGCACCGCCCGCTCGAGCGCGACCCAGCACATGACGCGCGAGTACGTGAAGTTCTGGCGCCCGCCGCGCGTCTCCCAGATGCCCTCATCGGCCTTGTCCCAGTTCTCGCACAGCCACTCGACGATCTTGTACACCTCCATCCAGGAGTCGTACGAGATCGGCTCGCCGAACTTGTTGTAGAGGTAGATGGAATCGATCAGCTCGCCGTAGATGTCCAGCTGAAGCTGGGTGGCCGCGCCGTTTCCGATCCGCACCGGAGCCGAGCCCATGTAGCCCTCGAGATGCCCGAGCACCTCCTCGGGTAGGTCGCTGCGCCCGTCGATGCCGTACATGACCTGGAGCGGGCCGCCCTCGCCGTAGTTCGTCTCGCCGAAGCGGTCGGTGAGCCAGGTGATGAACGCCTCCGCCTCCTCGGTGAAGCCCAGGCGCAGGAGGGCGTACATCGAGAACGCGGCGTCGCGCACCCAGGTGTACCGGTAGTCCCAGTTGCGCTCTCCCCCCACGTGCTCGGGCAGGCTGGTCGTGGCGGCGGCGAGGATGGCGCCCGACGGACGGTACGTGAGCAGCTTCAGCGTCAGCGCCGAGCGGTTCACCATCTCGCGCCACCGGCCCCGGTACCGCGAGTGCGACAGCCAGCCACGCCAGAAGCGGACCGTGCGGTTGAACGCGTCGGCCGACGCGGCCTCCCCCGCCGGGCGCAGCTTGACGCCCGCCTCGGCCTGCTGCAGCACGAAGGTCGCGCTCTCGCCGTGCTTGAGCGTGAAGCGGCTGGTGACGTCCGCGCCGCTCCGCTCGAGCGGCCGGCTGGTGACGAGGGCCATCGAGAGGCTGGGGGAGTTGAACACCGCGCCGCCCTCCTGCAGGTCGAGCTCGTGCTGCTGGCGGCCGTAGTCGAACCGCGGCCGGCACTCGAGGGCAAACTGCATCTCCCCACGCACCGCCACGACCCGCCGGATCAGCCGGCGCGGGTGCTTCGGATCGCGGTGGATGGGCATGAAGTCATGCACCTCACCCACGCCGTCCGGCGTCAGGAACCGGGTGATGAGCACGTTCGTATCGGGGAAATAGAGCTGCTTGGTGTTATGACCGTTGCTGACGGGCGCGATCCGGTAGAACCCACCGCGCTCGGCGTCCAGGATCGCAGCGAACACGCTGGGCGAGTCGAAGCGCGGGCAGCAGAACCAGTCGATGGTGCCGTCGGTGCCGACCAGGGCGACGGTGTGCAGGTCGCCGATCACGCCGTGCTCGGCGATGGGCAGGTAGTCGCTCATCGTGCAGGCGGAGGTGTACCGGACCGCGGTGGGCGCCACAACCGGGACCACACCGCCGGTGCGGCCGGGCGCAGGCCCAGGGTTATACTCTGGCCCCTCGCGGGGGCGTAGTTCAGCTGGTTAGAACGCCGGCCTGTCACGCCGGAGGTCGCGGGTTCGAGTCCCGTCGCTCCCGCTTTTCGACCTCGGTCTAGGCGTCCTCGAGGACCTCCGCGAATGCGATCAGTACGCCTCCTGTAGCGTGCTCGAGGGTGGCGCCGACGAGCGCGCCTGCCTCTGCGGCGGCGGCGCTGGCCGCTGCATAGTCCGCAAAGTACAGGTCCAGCAATCGGTACACCGGGGTCGGGCTGCCGTCTTCCTTGGGCCAGACCTTCGACACCTGCAGCCGAGTCACGCCGGGGAGCTTCCGCGCCAGCGCAAGCTGCTCGGGGTACGCCGCCTCGAAGGCGGCCGGGTCGGTTGGGTTGGAATAGACGAAGCTGATCTTCGTCGGGTTGTCGTGCTCAGCTTCACCAGCTCTCGATGCCATGGGTCCCGTTTCCTTTCTGGTCGGCTACCTCTGTCCGGTGCGATACAGTCGCCGCAAGCGAACTGACTCATACTTGGACGGTCGGTGCGTCGAGCGTAGCCAGAGGAATTGGTAAAGACAATGACCGCTCCGCCGGAAGATCTTGCCGATCGTCCAGCGCTCGAGAACGCCGCGCTCGGCTTCGACGTCTCTGGCCGGCCGCACGACCTCCTGTCGGAGCTGCTCCGGAGTGTCCGTCTGAGCGGAGAACGGATCGTTGCGTACGCTCCGCCAGGGACGTTCTCCATCGGCTTCGCCGCCATCGGCACCCTCCACATCATTGAAGAGGGCGAGCTCGTGCTCCGGGTCGACGGCGTCCCGCACGTCGAGCGCGTGAGTCGCGGCGATGTCATCCTGCTCCCGCGGGGCGACCCGCACCAGATCAGCGACGCGGGCAAGCGCACGCACGCGACCGGGCGCGCCGGCGTATCCCAGCGCGACGCACCCGAGCCGGCGCGCTGGCTCTGCGGAACATTCACAATCGGCGACCCGCAGGCGAGCCACCTGCTCGCGAGCCTCCCGGCGGTGATCATCCTGCGCGGCGCGCGCAGCCCAGCGCGCGAAGGGCTCGAAGTGGCCCACAGGATGCTCCTCTTCGAGATGCAATCGCCCTCTCAAGGATCGGCGGTGATGGTCGCCCGCATCCTCGACCTGCTCTTCATTCAGATTCTGCGCGCCTGGGCCGCGGGCGCGGACGCCGAGCCGAACTGGCTGGCCGGTGCGCTCGACCCGCAGATCGGTCCGGCCCTCAGCGCCATCCATCGAGACCCCCGCCACGACTGGACAGTCGGGGAGCTGGCCCGAACGTGCAGCCTTTCCCGATCGGCGTTCGCTGCACGGTTCGTCGGTCGCGTCGGGAAGCCGCCGGCCACGTATCTGGCCCACGTACGCCTTGACACCGCCACCGGCCTGCTCCGTGACACCCCCCTTCCGGTCACACTCATCGCGGAGAACGTCGGCTACACGTCAGACGCGGCATTCAGCCGCGCGTTCAGGCACCGCTACGGCACGCCGCCGGCTCGCTGGCGACGTGAGAGACGAGCGAACCACTCGTGACGCCGCCGGAGAGCTGATCGTCCTGAGCCGGCCCGGACCGACCCTCGAATACTGGGACGGGGAGGACTGAGCCGTACAGTTCGACGGGTGAAGGCCGCGATCTACACCGCGTACGGCCCACCCGAAGTGGTTCGGATCGCGGAGGTGGACAGGCCGGAGGCGGGCGAGCGCGAGGTGCTCATCAAGGTCGCCGCGACCACGGTGAATCGGACCGATTGCGGCTACCGGGCTGCCAAGCCCTTCATCCTGAGGTTCTTCACCGGCCTTCGCAGGCCGAAGCCGACGCGGAGGGTGCTCGGAACAGAGTTCGCGGGAGAGGTCGAGGCGGTGGGCGCCCGCGTCACCACCCTGGCGGTGGGCGACAGGGTGTTCGGGTACGTCGAGGGCCCGTTCGGCGCGCATGCCGAATACCTGGCGACCCGCGCAGATGCATCGCTCGCAACCATGCCCGCGGACGCCACCTTCGAGCAGGCCGCCGCGAGCACCGAGGGCTCGCACTACGCGCTTGCGAACATCCGGGCGGCGAAGATCACGAGGGGTCAGAGCGTGCTCGTAAACGGTGGCACCGGTGCGATCGGCTCGGCGGCCGTCCAGCTCCTGAAGGGCCTCGGCGCCCACGTCACCGTGGTCTGCAGCACCGAGCACGTCGCGCTCGTCAAACGCCTGGGCGCCGCCAGGGTCATCGACTACCGGGCCACCGACTTCACGACCGACGAGCAGACCTACGACGTCGTCTTCGATGCGGCCGGCAAGAGCTCGTTCGGCCGCTGCCGGCGGTTGCTGAAGCCAAGAGGGATCTACCTTTCGACGGAGCTCGGACCGTTCCCCCAGAATCCGATCCTGGCGCTCATCACACCCCTGCTCGGCGGCCGGAGGGTCATCTTCCCGTTTCCGAAGCATGATCAGGAACTCGTGAGGTACATCAAGGGGCTGGTCGAGTCGGGGGCATTCACACCGCTCATCGACCGCCCGTATCCACTCGACGACATCGTGGAGGCGTACCGCTATGTCGAGACGGGTCAGAAGACCGGAAACGTCGTGATCACGGTCGGGAAGGGCTGACCACCAGTGGCGGTCACGCTCCACCGATGCTCCACGCCCTGGAAGGTCGGCCCGTGCTGGCGCGTCCAGAAGGCGCTGGACGAGCGGGAGATCCCCTACGAGATCGTGAGGGGGCCGCTGCGCCCGGCCAGGCGCGCCGACCTACGGCGAATCTCCGGACAGAGGCTCTACCCGGTGATCGAGTTCGAGGACGGCTCGACGTACCGCGAGGAGTCCAGGGACATGGCCGCGACGATCCGTGCCGGAAGGCTGGACGAGAAGCGGCGCCCGGCGGGGCCGTGACCGCTGCCCTGGCGATCGGAGCCTGCTGGGGAGTGGTCGCCGTGGTGTGGCTGGCCGGTGCGATCTACAACGCGTCGCGGGGCCCAAAGGAGCGCACGCGGGCCCGATTCATCCCCGGCATCGTGATCGCAGTCGTCCTCGTATCGGTCGTCATCAGGGCCGCGCCGACTCCCGATTGGCACGCTCTGGCGGTGCACGCGCGATGGGTGCATGCCCTGGGATTCGCCATCCTGCTGGTCTCGACGGCCTTCACGCTATGGGCGCGCCTCGCACTCGGCACCATGTGGAGCGCGTCGCCCATCGTCAAGGAGACGCACGAGCTGCGCACCCACGGACCGTACGCCGTCACCCGCCACCCCATCTACACGGGCCTCGTGGGAATGCTCCTCGGCACCTCGCTGCTGGCGGGGCTGGGGCAGTGGGCCCTGCTCTTTCCCGCCGGCGTGGTGGTGGCCGAGATCAAGATCCACATGGAGGAGCGGCTCATGGCGGCCACGTTCCCCGACGCGTACCCGCGCTACCGCCGAGAGGTGCCGCAGCTGATCCCGGGCCTACGCCGCATCCATCGCGGCCAGCCTTAGAGCGCGATCCCGTCCAGCGCATGCGCGCGGGACGGAACGTCCCGGCCAAAGCTGTCGGGGTTCGTCCCGAGCCGCTCGGCGGCCTCGAGCGCGATCTTCTGGACGACCGCCGTGAGCGGGAACACCGACAGGAGCTCGTTCGGCTGATCGATGGTGATCACGCGCACCGTCACGCCGCAGGACTCCGCCGAGCGTGCGACGGCCAGGAGCCGGTCCTCCCCGGGGCCTCCGCCGTTCAGGCAGACCAGCGTGTCGTCGGATCCGGAGGCCACCGCGGGGCCATGGAGGTACTGCTCGACGCTCATCCCCGCGGTCGCGACATAGGCGGTCTCGCGGACCTTGAGCGCACCCTCGGCAGCCGTCCACTGGTTGGGGCCCGCACCGATGAACTCCAGCGCCCGGCGGGGCGGCTCGATGCCCACCGCCGGCCCATCGACGACGGCGGCAACAGCGTCCGGCACGGTGTCCAGCGGTCCCAGGTCGGCGCCCAGGGCAACCGCGATCTGGGCGAGCCGGAGCATCGCCCCAGTGTGGCTCGCGGTGTACGCGGATGACCGCTCCTGCGGTGTGGTCTCGACATCGGCGCCCGGCGAGCCGCGGCCCGAGATCACCACCGTCGCCGTGCCGGCGGCGCGGGCACGCTCGAGCGTCTGCGAGGTGTAGAGCTTGGTGCCGCGGTGGCTGAGCAGAATCAGACCGTCCGCGCCGGTGGGTCGCGGCCCGTGGAGCGCGGCATCGACCGCCTGCACGGCCCACGCATCGACATTCGCCGCCCGCAGGAACCACGCTCCGATGTTGGCGGCGTGCCAGCTCGTCCCGGTGCCCACCAGGAACAGCCGCCTGCCGCCCAGCCGCTCGGCGACCGCCGCCACGGGAGCCGCGTCCGCCAGCATGCCCCGCATCTCGCCGGCCTGCGCCGCCATCGTCTCGGCCATCACGCTCGTCATCGCATCCATTATGTCTCGGACACCGCCTGGCTGGAGCGTCTGTCCTCATACCGCCAGATCAGCGCGCAGACCGGGCCGACCACGATCACCGGGATGAAGGTGAGCACGCGGTAGAGCAGCACCGCCGTCACGACGCCCGTGCGCCCGCCGCCGAACCCGACCAGTGCGGCCGTCATGCCGAGCTCGACGACCCCCAGGCCACCGGGCGTGATCGGGACGGACGCCAGCAGGCGGGTGAACGACCACGCCGCGAGCGCCTCGAGCGTCGAGATGCCTGTCACACCGATGCTGCGCAGACAGATGAGAAGCACGCCGAAGAGCGTCAGCTGGTTGAACAGCGTCGCGACCGTGAGCCGCTGCCAGCGGGTCGCGATGACGTCGATCGTCTCCTCCCGCAGCCGCACCAGCCGCCGGCCCCAGTCGTTTACCGGGCCCCGCCGCACCACCTTGAGGAGCGCGGACACGAACCGGCCCGCAAGCTCGCCCACCCGGTAGGCCGCGGTGTCCGCGCGCATCGTGTACACCAGCGCCACGACGATCACCACGAGCATGGCTGCCGCCACGATGCTCGCGATCACCAGGTACCGGCTGCCGTGCGCGGGGCCGAGCGCGACGACGGTTGCGATCGGCAGGACCACGTTCACAGCCTGGTTCCAGAGCGTGACCAGCACAAGGCCGACGGTGATCGCGCGGCCCTTGAACTTCCACCCCGAGAGCATCTTCACCTGCGTGGCGATGGCGATCGCCTCACCAGCGGGAAGCACGGTCGTGAGCAGCGTCGTGGTCTGCGTCATCAGCATCGACCGCCGATAGGACAGGCCGGGCACGGATGCCATCCACGGCGGCCCCGAGGTGACGACGTTTGCGACCACCGAGCACAGGATCACGCCCCAGTCCTGCAGCCCGAGCGCCTTCGCCGCATCGAAGACGGCCTGGTAGCTCGCGATCTGGGGCAGGACGGCGGCGAAGATCGCCACCACCACGATCAGGCCGAACGCGGGACCGATCGCCCGCCGTAACCGATGGCGCCAGACGTTTGGTGGCGGCGTTGGCTCGGTCACTGGTGCGACGGCAAAGGCGGTATCTCGGATCGCCGGCCGGTCACGGCCGATGCCACGTCAGGGCAGGGTGTCGGCGGCCGATTCCCCGGCGGGGGTGAGCTTGACGGTGCGGTGAAACAGCGCGTCGTGCGAGGTGCGCTCCGTCGGTCCCCGCTGGCCGTCGGAGTACTCGGCCAGACCGAGGTGGACAAGGTGGTCGACGTTCAGGGCGACCCCTTCCTCGAGCACCTCGGATTCGACGCCGCCGGCCGTGATCTCGGCCGCAATCTGCTCGACCGTCAGGGCCCCGTCGGCCCGGAGCCGGCGAATGATGTCGTCTTGCCACGGAAACTGGTTGATGCTGCTCATGCCTACATCCCCCCTCGCTCGAGTGACCATCCACGGTTCGCCAGGCAGCAACTCTATCGAGCGGCGGCCGAACCGGCGTGGCCGGGGATCATCCCAACCGGACGATGAGCCCCCTGACCGACTGTGGCATTCATGCCTCCTCCGTGCGCGTCCTCGATCCCCGACTGCTCCGCCGCGCCCGGGCGGCCCGGGTCGTGCTCGCGCTCGACGTTGCGCTCGGTCTGGGCACCGCGGCGCTGATCCTGCTTCAGGCAACGCTGATCGCAGAGGTCGTCACACGGGCATTTCACGGAGCGCCGCTGCGAGCCGTGGCCGGTTCGGTCGGGCTGCTCGCGCTCGCATTCGCGGCTCGCGGCGTGTGTGCCTGGGGGTTCGAGGTCGCGGGCCGGCGGGCGGCCTCGCAGGTGCTCTCGGAGCTGCGTCTGGCACTGGCCGAGCGCCGCCTCCGCAGCCGCCCCGCCGCGCTCGACGGGATGGAGGGGGGCGAGGTCGCCGCCGCGGCGATCCAGGGCATCGACGGGCTCGCGGCGTACTTCGGCCGGTACCTCCCGCAGGCCGTCCTCGCCTGCCTCGTACCGATCGTGGTGCTCGCCCGGGTCGCCTCGATCGATGTGGAGTCCGCCGGCGTCATGCTGGTCGTGCTCCCGCTGGTGCCGGTGTTCATGTGGCTGATCGGCCGCTACTCGGCCGACCGTACGAAGGCGCGGTGGCAGGCCCTGCGGACGCTCTCGGCGCACTTCCTCGACGTCGTCCGCGGCCTGCCCACCCTGCGCGCGTTCAACCGCGGCCGCGCCCAGGCCGGCACGATCGCGGTCGTGAGCGAGCGCTACCGCGTTGCCACGATGAGCACGCTGCGGGTGACGTTTCTGTCGGCGGCCGTGCTCGAGCTGGCATCGACCATCGGGGTCGCGCTGGTAGCCGTCACCGTCGGCGTGCGCCTGGTCGACGGCGGCGTCGGCCTGCAGGCAGCGCTGACGGTACTGGTGCTCGCACCCGAGCTGTACCTGCCGCTGCGGCAACTCGGCGCGCAGTTCCACGCCAGCGCGGACGGGCTCGCCGTGGCCGACAGGATCCTGGAGCAGCTCGAGGCGCCGCCCGAGGTGCGGTCGGGCGGAGCGCGGACACCGCCGCACCCGGCGGTCGCCACCGTGCGCTTCGAGCACGTCTCGTTCGCGTATCCCTCCCGCCCCGGGCTCGTCCTCGACCGGCTCGACATGGAGCTCGAGCCCGGCGAGACGGTCGCGCTCGTCGGCCGCAGCGGCGCCGGCAAGAGCACGGCGGGCAATCTCCTGCTGCGCCTGGCCGAGCCGACAGCGGGCCGAGTCAGCGTCGGCGGGGTTGACCTGGCCGACTGCCGGACGGAGGACTGGCGGCGGCTGGTCGCCTGGGTGCCGCAGCGGCCGACGATCTTTCGCGGCACGATCGCCGACAACATCCGCCTCGGTGACGCCACCGCGGCCGGCGACCGGGTACCCGAGGCCGCAGCCCTGGCCGGCGCCCACGCGTTCATCGCCGCCTTACCGCACGGCTACGAGACCGCGGTCGGCGACGGCGGCCGCCCGCTGTCGGCGGGCGAGAGCCGCCGGATCGCGCTGGCGCGCGCGTTTCTGCGGGACGCGCCGCTGGTCGTCCTCGACGAGCCCACGGCCGATCTCGACCCGGTCAGCGCCGAGCTGATCGCGGCCGCCGTGGAACGGCTCCGGCACCGGCGGACGGTGCTTCTGATCGCCCATCGCCCGGAACTGATCGAGCGCGCCGACCGCGTGGTCGTGCTCGAAAACGGCCGGGCGACCGCCCGGCCCGCGAGCGAGGCCGCATGATCGCAACCCTGCGCCGGCTCGTGGCCCTGACGGATGCCCCCCGGGCGCAGCTCGCACTCGTCGTCGTGCTGGGGGCGGCGACAATCCTGTTCGGCGTTGGACTCATGGCCACGGCCGGATACCTGATCTCGCGCGCCGCCGAGCACCCGCCGATCCTGTCGCTCACCGTCGCGATCGTCGCCGTCCGGTTCTTCGGGCTCGGCCGCCCGATCGTCCGCTACCTCGAGCGGCTGCGGGCTCACGATCTCGCCTTCCGCGTGCTGGGCCGGGTGCGCGTCAGCATCTACGCGCGCATCGAGCCACTCGCACCCGCGCAGCTCACCGGCTACCGCGACGGAGACCTGCTCTCGCGCATGGTTGCGGACGTCGACGCTCTCCAGAACCTCCACCTGCGCTCGCTCAACCCGCCGCTGATCGCCGTCCTCGCCGGCGCTGTCTCGGTCACCGCCGCGGCCGTCGTGCTGCCGGCGGCGGGGGTTGTGCTCGCGGTGGGACTGCTCGTCGCCGGCATCGCCGGGCCGGCGGTGGCCACCGTCATCGGCCGGCGCGCTGGCCGCCCCGAGGCCGTCGCCCGCGGAGAGCTCACCGCCGAGCTCATCGAGCTCATGGACGGGGCCGCCGAGCTGGTCACGTACGGCCGCGAGGACGAGCGGCTGCAGAGGCTCGAGGCGGGCGACCGCGAGCTCGACCGGCTCGCGCGCCGCGCCGCCCTGACCGACGGCCTGGGGGATGGGCTGCGGCTGCTCGTCACCGGCGTGACGACCGCAGCCGTGCTCGCGGTCGCGGTCGCCGCCCACGCCAACGGACGCCTCGACGGCGTGCTCATCGCCATGCTCACGCTGCTGGCGCTGGCCGCGTTCGAGTGCGTCCAGCCGCTGGCGCAGGCCGCGCGCGAGCTGCCCGAGACGATCGCGGCCGGAAGCAGGGTGTTCGAGCTGACCGACCGCGAGCCCGCAGTCGTCGACCCGGAGCGGCCGGCGCCGTTCCCGGACGCGCCGTTTGCCGTCGCCCTCGAGGACGTGCACGCCCGGTACACACCGGACGACCCTCCCGTCCTGCACGGCGTGAGCCTCCGGCTCGACCCGGGGCGGCGCGTGGCTCTGGTCGGGCCGAGCGGGGCGGGCAAGACGACGGTGGCGAATATGCTCCTGCGCTTTCTCGACCCCGATTCAGGCGCCGTGACCATCGCGGGCCGGAACATCCGCGAGTACCGCCAGGAGGATGTCCGGCGCGCGATCGCCGTCGCCGGACAGGATTCGCACCTGTTCTCGACGAGCATCATCGAGAACGTCCGGTTCGCGCGCCCCGAGGCGACGGAGCCCGAGATCGAGGCCGCCCTCCGGCAGGCCGGGATCTGGGAGTGGACGGACGCCCTCCCGAATGGCTGGGATACCCAGGTCGGCGAGCGCGGCCGGGAGCTCTCCGGCGGGCAGCGGCAGCGGATCGCCCTCGCCCGAGCGCTCCTCGCCGACGCGCCGCTCCTCGTCCTCGACGAGCCGACGGCTCACCTCGATCAGCCGACGGCCCAGGCGCTGATGGATGATGTCCTGGCGGCGGCGGGCGGGCGCGCCGTGCTGCTGATCACCCACCGCCCCGAGGGACTCGAGCAGATGGACGAGATCGCCGTGCTCGAGAATGGCGTGGTCTGCGCTCAATGACCCACGAAGGAGGCTGACGGTGGACACGGGTTCGGTCGACGTCTACATTGTCCTCGATCTCTTCCTGCTGCTCCTGATCGGGATCGGCCCCAAGATCGCGCTCGTGCCGTTCCTCGAGCTGACGGCGGACATGGACGCGGCGACGAAGAGCCGGGTCGCCCGCAAGATGATCACGACGGCCGCCGTGGTCGGGCTGCTCCTGATCCTGGTCGGCGAGATCCTGCGCAAGCTGCTGCACTTCTCGACCGGGGCGCTCTCGATCGCCGGCGGCATCGTGCTTCTGGTGATCGCGCTCGGCATGATCCGTGGGCCCGGGGATGTCGAGGAGGCGCCTCACGACCGCGCCGACCGCGACCCGATGGAGCTGGCGGTCTTCCCCCTGGCGATTCCCTACCTGCTGAACCCGGCGGGGATCGTCGCGCTCGTGACGGCCTCCGGCGACGCCACCTCCGTGCGCCTGATCGCAGCGGTGATCGGCACGCTCGCGGTCGTGATTGCGCTGGATGTGGTGGTGTTCCGGTGGGCGAACCGCGTCAGCGAGCACCTGGACGCGAGCCGGATGCTCGTCACCGAGAAGGTGTTCGGCTTCCTGCTCGCGGCGCTCGCCGTCCAGCTGGCCCTGAACGGGCTCTCGGACGTCGGCGTGATCCACCTGGCCCCGCACTGACAGTCGGGGCGGGCGGTGCGCCGGTTCGACGACCGCCCGCCCCGGTCTGCTCTAGGAGTTCGCGTTCGCCGCCGCGACTCCGATCGCAACCAGATCGGAGGGATGGATCCACTCGTCGGCCAGCGCCACGCCGCCCGCGCGCACGATCTTGTCCCGCAGCGGAATCGCCCACCGGTGCTCGATGAGCGCGATCGCGGCGGATGTGCCGTTCGGGATGGCGTCGGCGAGGTACCAGACCTCGTCCTGGTCGAACATCTCCCCGTCGGCGAACTCCGTCGCTCCCGCGAGCGCGCCCGCCTCGGCCTCCTCCTCGCCGCCGGCGCCGAACCCGATCAGCGCGCCGACGAATGCCCCGAACTCGATCATCTCGTCACGGTTCAGATCGGTGTGCTCGACGATCGTGACGTTCCCCGCATCGTCCTTGGCCACGAGCAGGAGGTCGATCAGGCGGATCACGTCGTGCTCCTTGAGTCGCGCGAGCTCGGGGATGATCTCACCCGTGAAGCGGTCCTCGCCGAACCCGACCATCAGCATCTGAACGGGGCCGATGGTGAGCCCCGGCTCGGCGCTCATGCTCCCTGCAGAAGCTTCTGCTTCTGCACCTCGAACTCGGCATCGGTCAGGACGCCCTGCTTCTTCAGCTCGCCGAGCTTCTCGAGCTGGTCGAGCATCGCGGACGTGCCGGCACCGGCAGCCGCCGGTGCGGGCGCAGCGGCGGGCGGGGCGGCCTGGGACTCGACCGCGTCCAGGCGAGCATCCTGCTCGGCGTTCTGCTCACGTCCCTGCTGCACCTTCTTGCCGGCGATGTAGGCACCGCCACCAACCATGGCCGCGCGCATGAGCGGCCTTCGTCGTCTCAACATCGGCTCGTTCCTTTCTCGGCCTAGGCGCCGGAGCCGTGGAGGGAGTCCTGCAGCTTCTTCGTGTCCTCATCCGACAGCGAGGTCTTCAACACGGTGCCGCCGTACTTGCTGAGCGCCGCCACCGCCTTGTCGGGGGTCATCTTCTCGAGCACCATGAAGAGCGCCGAGGTCCCGGGCTTCAGCATGTCGCGCACCTGATCCTGGAACTGCTTGTCGATCGAGCTCTTCCCCAGGTGCCCGAACAGCGCGCCCATGCCGGCACCGACCGCCATGCCGAAGAACGGGACGAAGAACAGGATCCCGAACAGGAAGCCCCAGAACATGCCCCACGTCGCGCCGCCACCGGTCGACGGGGCGTGCGTCGTGTGGACGTGCAGCTTGCCGTCGGTGTCGCGGATGATCGCGGCAACGGCGTCCGCCTCGATGATGAGATCGGCCTGCAGCCGATGGACCTCGGCGACCGCTTCGTCAGCCGTGGTCGTGTCGTTGTAGCCGATCGCAATCAGATCTGCCATGGGTCAGTTCTCCTCTCGTCGACGTGCGCAAAAATCGCAGGGAAACCCGCACCCCAAAGCCTCCCACGTGCGTAGCCTATCCGCATCGTCCCCTTTGGATGAGGCCCGGTGGTGCAACCCCAAATACGGTGTCGGCATGCCGGACACGCCCGGAGCCACCGACCATCGCCGCCCGCGCGTCCTCATACTCGGCGGAGGGTTCGCCGGGATCGGCGCAGCCCGCAAGCTGAAGGACGCCGACGCCGACGTCGTCCTGATCGACAAGCACAACTACCACACCTTCCAGCCGCTGCTCTACCAGGTGGCGACCGACCTGATCGACCTGCCCTCGGTCGGTCACCCCTTGCGAGACCTCTTCCACGACCAGCCGAACGCCGCCGTGCACGAGGCCACCGTGCAGGCCATCGACCTCGACGCGAAGCAGGTCAACTTCGCCGAGATGCCCGCACTGAGCTACGACCACCTGGTGCTGGCGCTCGGCGCCCAGGTCAACTTCTTCGGAGTCGACGGCGCCGCCGAGCACGCCTACCCGCTGTACACGCTGGCCGATGCCGTCCGTCTCAAGGACCACATCCTCGAGCGGTGGGAGGCGGCCGACCGCGACCCGACCCTGGTGCAGGACGGCGCCCTGAACGTCGTCATCGTCGGCGGCGGCCCCACCGGCGTCGAGAGCGCGGGCGCGCTCGCCGAGCTCTATCGCAGCAACTTCTCCGAGGACTATCCCAACCTGCCGCAGGACGAGGCCCGGCTCACGCTGGTCGAGGCCGGCCCGATGCTCTTCTCGATGTTCAAGACGGACATCCGCAAGTACACGCACCGGGCCCTCGACAAGCGCCGCGTCGACGTGCTCCTCGGCGAGATCGTGGCCTCGGTCTCGCCCACGCGCGTCACCCTCAAGTCGGGCAAGGTGCTGAATGCGCACACGCTCGTGTGGGGCGCCGGCCTTCAGGCCAATGCGATCGCGCGGTCGCTCGGCCTCGAGCTGCAGAAGGGCAGCCGCATCCCGGTCGCACCGGATCTCACCGTCGCCGGCCACCCCGAGGTCTCCGCGGTTGGCGACCTCGCCTGGATCACGGACGCGAAGACGGGCAGGGTGCTGCCGCAGCTCGGGTCGGTCGCACTCCAGGCGGGAGAACAGGCCGGCGAGAACGTCGCCCGCACCCTCGCGGGCAAGGAGACGCAGCCGTTCGACTACAACGACAAGGGCACGATGGCCACGATCGGGCGCGGTGCCGCCGTGATCCAGATGCCGGGCGGCCGGACGATGAAGGGCAAGGCGGCCTCACTCGCCTGGGGGACCGTCCACCTCGCCCTGCTCTCGACCGGCGAGGACCGGGCGAAGGCGGTCGTGGACTGGACATGGGCCGGATTCACCCATGAGCGGTCGGCCCGGATCACGGTGCACACGGACCGTGACTGACGGCGCGCGGCTGCGCATGACCCGCTCACCCCATATGGACGATGCCGCGGCCCGCGCGGGCGCCTTACGTTCCAGGTCGGATCGGCGTCCAAACCACGCGCCGCTGACCATTCCCAACGAGGTGACCGATGACCCCGACCGCAGCATCCTCTCGTAAGCCGAGCCGCGGGAAGCGTGCCGCGGCGAAGCCGCGGGACAAGAAGACGGCAGACTTCCTGGTGATCTTCGGGATCACCGGCGATCTGGCCAAGGTGATGACGTTCCGGTCGCTCTACCGGCTCGAGCAGCGCGGCCTGCTCGACTGCCCGATCGTCGGCGTCGCCGTCGACGACTGGACGATCGACCACCTGCGCGACCACGCCCGCAAGGCGATCAAGGCGACCGGTGAGAAGATCGACGAGAAGGTGTTCGACCGCCTCGCCGGCCGGCTCTCGTACGTCGTCGGCGACTTCGGCGACCCGGCCACGTACGCGCGGGTCGCGAAAGCGATCAAGGGCGCAAAGCTCCCGGTCTTCTACCTCGAGATCCCGCCCTTCCTGTTCGGCACGGTCGTGAAGGGCCTCAAGGTGGCGGGCCTGACCGACAACGCCAGGGTCGTGGTCGAAAAGCCGTTCGGCCACGATCTCGACTCGGCCCGGGCGCTGGCCACGGAGCTGCACCAGTACGTCGACGAGTCGCAGCTCTACCGCATCGACCACTTCCTGGGGAAGATGGGGATCGAGGAGCTCCTGTACCTGCGGTTTGCGAACACGATGCTCGAGCCCGTATGGAACCGCAACTACGTCGAGTGCGTCCAGATCACGATGGCCGAGAGCTTCGGTGTGGACGATCGCGGTCACTTCTACGACCCGGTGGGGGCGCTGCGCGACGTGGTGGTCAACCACCTGATGCAGGTCGTGGCCGCCGCCGCGATGGAGGTGCCGGCCGGGAACGACGCGGACACGCTGAACGGCGGGAAGCTGGCGCTCTTCCGGTCGGTGGAGGCGGCCAACCCGGCCCACTACGTCCGCGGCCAGCACGACGGCTACCGGAAGATCAAGGGTGTGGCGAAGGACTCGACGACCGAGACGTACGCCGCCCTGCGGCTGGATATCGACAACTGGCGCTGGTCGGGCGTCCCCTTCTTCATCCGCACCGGCAAGCTCCTGCCCACGACGCTCACCGAGCTGCGGCTGGTCTTCAAGCATCCACCGCGCCTCGGGTTCAAGCGCGCGCAGGGCCGGGCGCCCGAGCCCGATCAGTTCGTCATCAAGATGGACCCCACCACCGGCGTGCGGCTCATGGTCGATGCGCATCGGGCCGACGCGCCCGAGCCGGAGGCGATCGAGCTCGACATGGAGTTCGAGCAGGAGGGCGGCGAGGGGCCGACGCCGTACGAGGTGCTGCTCCACGCCGCCATGGTCGGCGAGAACATCCGCTTCACCCGTCAGGACAGTGTCGATGAGACCTGGAGGATCATGCAGCCGCTTCTGAACAACCCGCCTCCCGTCCAGCCCTACGCCCCCGGCTCCTGGGGCCCCAAGGCGGCGGACAAGCTCGTCGCCGGCCACGGCCGCTGGCAGGCGCCCTGGATCGCGTCATGAGCGCCGCCAAGGCCAAGCCCAAGCGATCGGCCAGGTCCGAGGGCCAGAGCGCGGCGGCACCGTCGCCGTTCCCGCCCATCGCCGAGTACGCATTCCTCTCGGATTGCCACACCGGGGCGCTGGTCGCGCCCGACGGGGCGATCGACTGGCTGTGCGTGCCCTCGTTCGACGCCCCGAGCGTGTTCGGGAGCCTGCTCGATCGCGAGGCCGGGTTCTTCCGCTTCGGGCCCTTCGGGATCAACCACCCGTCGGCACGCTCCTACGAGCCGGGCACGAACGTCCTTCTGACGACGTGGAAGACGCCCTCCGGCTGGGTGCTCGTCCGGGACGCGCTGACCATGGGCCCCCGGGATCACGAGGATGAGATCACGCCGCACACGCGGCCGCCTGCGGATGACGACGCCGACCACATGCTCATCCGCACCGTCGAGTGCCTGGAGGGCCGGGTCGAGGTCGAACTCGTGTGCGAGCCCGCCTTCGACTACGGCCGGGTGCCGGCCGAGTGGACGGCCGTCGACGGCGGCCGGCATGCGGCCGACGCCAGCGGAGCCGGCCAGACGATCCGCCTGAGCACGGATCTGGCGCTGGGCATCGAGGGCAACCGCGTGCGCGCCAGGCATCACCTGTCGACCGGCGAGACGGCGTACGTCGCGCTCTCGTGGGCCGAGGGCCACAAGGTGCCCGCGGACCTCGACGAGGCGATGGCGCGTATGACCGCCACCAACCGCTACTGGCGCGCCTGGCTGAACGCCGCCCGCATCCCCGACCACCGCTTCCGCGACCCGGTGCAGCGATCGGCGCTCACGATCAAGGGCCTGACCTACATGCCCACCGGCGCAACGGTGGCGGCGCTCACGACGTCGCTGCCCGAGACGCCCGGGGGCGAGCGCAACTGGGACTACCGCTACACCTGGATGCGCGACACGACGTTCACACTGCAGGCGCTGCATCTGCTCAACCTCGACTGGGAGGCGGACGAGTTCATGCAGTTCGTCGCCGACGTCGAGCCCACCGAGGACGGCTCGCTGCAGATCATGTACGGGATCGACGGCCGGCGTGACCTGACCGAATCGACGCGGGACGATCTGTCGGGATACGCCGGAGCCCGCCCGGTCAGGATCGGAAACGGCGCATTCGACCAGCGCCAGAACGACGTCTTCGGCGCGGTGCTCGACTCGATCCTGCTGCACACCCGCCGCAGCGAGCGCCTGCCCCGGCGGCTGTGGCCGATCGTGCAGTCGCAGGCCGAGTGCGCCACCCGTGTCTGGCGCGAGCCTGACCAGGGCATCTGGGAGGCGCGCGGCAAGCCGCAGCACTACGTCTCGTCCAAGCTCATGTGCTGGGTGGCCATGGACCGCGCATCCGACCTGGCCGAGATCCGCGGCGACCCCGACCTGAAGGAGACATGGCGGGCGACCGCCGACGAGATCCGCGCGGACATCCTCTCCCACGGCGTCAGCGACCGGGGCTACCTGCGCCAGCACTACGAGACCGACGCGCTTGATGCCTCGACACTGCTCGCGGCGATCTTCGGGTTCCTGCCCGGAGATGACAAACGCCTCCGGGCAACCGTGACGACCATCGCGGACGAGCTGACCGAGGACGGCTTCGTGCTGCGCTATCGCACCGACGAGACCGACGACGGCCTCTCCGGCAAGGAGGGGACGTTCCTGATCTGCTCGTTCTGGCTCGTGTCGGCGCTTGCGATCGTCGGCGAGATGCAGCGGGCCCGCGATCTGATGGAACGCCTCCTGCGGGTCGCCTCGCCGCTCGGGCTCTACGCCGAGGAGTTCGACTCCGAGACCGGCCGGCATCTGGGGAACTTCCCGCAGGCGTTCTCCCACCTGGCGCTGATGGAGGCGGCCGGCCGCATCATGCTTCCCGAGCTGATGGCGGAGTACTGAGACGGAGACCTATGACGTGATCATCGTGGGGACCGGCGCCGGCGGCGGCACGCTCGCGCGGCACCTGGCCCCTTCGGGCAAGCGCATCCTGGTGCTCGAGCGGGGCGACTGGCTCCCGCGCGAGCCCCAGAACTGGCTTGCCCAGGACGTGTTCGTCGACAACCGGTACGTCTCGCCCGACACGTGGTACGACGGGAGCGGCAAGCCGTTCCAGCCGCAGATCCACTACTTCGTCGGCGGGGCGACGAAGCTCTACGGGGCCGCGCTCTACCGGCTCCGCAAGGAGGACTTCGGCGAGCTGCGCCACCACGACGGGATCTCGCCCGCCTGGCCGATCTCCTACGACGAGCTCGAGCCGTATTACACGCAGGCCGAGCACGTGTACGAGGTGCACGGGGCGCACGGCGAGGATCCCACCGAGCCGCCGGCGAGCAAGCAGTATCCGTTCCCGGCCGTCTCGCACGAGCCGCGGATCCAGCAGCTCTCGGACGACCTCGCAGCCGCGGGATACCACCCCTTCCACGCACCGTGCGGGATCAGGCTGAACGAGGCGAACATGCCCTACAGCGCCTGCGTGCGGTGCATGAACTGCGACGGCTTCCCGTGCGCTGTGCACGGCAAGTCGGACGCCGAGGTGCTGGGAATCCGGCCGGCGCTCGAGCACGCAAACGTGACGCTGCTCGTGAACGCGACTGCCGAGAAGATCCACACGAACCCCGCCGGTACCGCGGCGACCGAGGTGGTCGTGAGCCACGACGGCACAACGGAAACGTTCGCCGCCGGGATCGTCGTACTCGCCTGCGGCGCGGCGAACACCGCCAAGCTGCTGCTCACGTCCGCGAGCGACACGCATCCGAACGGGCTTGCGAACGGGAGCGACCAGGTCGGCCGCAACTACATGTTCCACAACAGCCAGGCCGTGCTCGCACTCTCACGCGACCCGAACCCGACGATCTTCCAGAAGACGCTCGGCCTGAACGACTTCTACTTCGGGAGCGACGACTTCGAATACCCGCTCGGCAACATCCAGATGGTCGGCAAGTCGCAGGCACCGATGTTCCACGGCGAGAAGCCGGCCGAGACCCGGCTCGCGCCGTCGTGGACACTCGAGAGCATGGCCCTGCACGCCGTCGACTTCTGGCTCTCGACGGAGGACCTGCCCCGGCCCGAGAACCGGGTCACGGTGGACGGCGACGGCAAGCTCACGCTGCGGTACTCGGCGACGAACGACGTCCCCAAGGAGCGCCTGTACGCAAAGCTCCGGTCGATCCTCGGCAAGCTGAACATGCACTCCGACCATCTGCTCCACCGCTTCGCCTACATGAAAAACGAGATCCCGGTCGCCGGCGTCGCGCACCAGGCGGGCACATGCCGCTTCGGCACCGACGAGTCGGCATCGGTGCTCAACCGCGACTGCCGCGCCCACGAGCTCGACAATCTCTACGTCGTGGACACGAGCGTCTTTCCGAGCATCGGCGCGGTCAATCCCGCCCTCACCGCAATGGCCAACTCGATGCGCGTCGGCGACCACCTGCTCGAGCGGCTCGGCTAGTCCGGCGCCGCCTCGACCGCGGCGTCGGGCGGTGCGTCGGCGTCGTCGCCCTCCTCGCCGTCCTTCGGCTTCTTCTTTTTCGTATGGACGAGCTTCTTCGTCTCGGTCCAGCCGATCTCGGTGGAGAGCATCGTCAGCCCGAACAGGACATTCCACGCCGTCGTGATCAGCGCCTGGCCGACGGTGTAGGCGGTAATGGCGGCCTGGGGCGCAACGCCCTTGAGGACGACCGATGCGAGCCCCGTCTGTGCGCCCACGGCACCCGGTGCGATGGCGACGGTCGACGAGATCGAGGACGCGGCGACGATCAGGAACACATTCTGGAGCGAGACGGGGATGTGGTAGGCATACATGAACGTCGCGTTCACCCCCATACGGGCGACGTACGAGACGGCCTCCACCGCCACGACCTGAACCAGGAACTTCCGGGGGGTGCGTAGGATCGCACCGCCCTCCTTCGCGTTCTCCCACGTCTTGCGGAAGCGGCGGTAGAGGGTGAGGAGCGCCAGGATGATCAGTGCGGTCCCGCCCACAAGGATGATGACCGAGGCCGCTGGGTGGTCGCTGAACCACGAGAAGTGGACGTCGAACGAGCCGGACGCGCTCAGGAACAGCCAGGCGTAGACGATCACGCTGACGATCGCGAAGAAGATGTTCTCGACCATCGTCGCCCCGACGAGCCCCGCCACCGTCGCGCCCTCGACGTTGGCCCGAAAGAGGCCCAGCATCGCCACCGTCCCGGCGGACGCGGGCAGAATGGCATTCAGCCCGTTCCCGCCGGCGTAATAGCTCATGATCTTCTTGTACCGAACCTCGCGGGACGGATACGCGGCTGCCAGGATGTTGCGCCAGGCAAGCGCCACGAAGAGCGTCTGGGCGGTCTGAAAGGCGATCCCGAGCAGCAGGAAGGGCAACGAGACCGCGGTCATCGTGTCCCAGAGCTCTTGCAGCCAACCGATCATTCAGCTGCGAGGGTCGAGCGACGGGCCGCCATGCCGCGCAACGTACCATGACCGGCCGCCGGCGATTGCGTCGCCACGGCGGTGATCAACCCGCTCTCTGGCCCCGCCGCGCGATCAGGCGGCGGGCGACCTCGCGCTGCAGCACGAGCGTGAGCGAGGCGCTCAAAACCAGCATGGCGACGTTCGCGCCCAGCACCGCGAGGGCGCCCTCGGCGTGGCCGACATCGCCCAGCCCAGCCGCAACGCCGAGGTACGCGGCCGCCGGGATGGTGGTCACCGAGATCGCCACCCCGACACCCGAGCTGGCGCGCGTCTCGAGCGCGAGCATCCCGGCGACCCCGGCCGCCAGGGCGACGACAAGCGTTTCGTCGCTGACGGACGTGAGGCCGCCGAGTCCGGGCGAGTCGATGTTGAATCCGGACGGGATCAGGCCGAACCGATGCTGCGCGTAGGTGAAGATCGCCGCCGCCGCGCTGGTGAGTGCCATCCCCACGGTGAGCGTGAGGAAGGCACGCCCGGCGAGTTGTCTGTTCAGTCCCACCAGGCCGACGGCGATCGCGGTGATGGGCAGCAGGTCTGGACTGACGGCCATCGCGCCGACGATCAGGATGCCGTTGCGATCGAGCACTCCGTAGCATCCGATCACGCCCGCCACGAACATGATTGCCATGTACCGGGCGACCGGCCTCGCATTGAGCCCGGCCATGCCCAGGACGTCCTCCCAGATGAGGCTCGTCTCCGGGTGGGCGACATGGCCGACGACCTCCGCCCGGGTCAGCGTGATGTCGGCATCCGCCACCCCCAGGGTGCGGAGCTCTGCCAGGATCTCGTCGACCTTGCGCGGCCGCACCGCGGCAACCACGATCGCATGCCCCGCCCGCGTGGCAGCAATCAGCCTGACCCGGCTGACTCCGTCGAGCGCGTCGAGCTTCGCGGCGACCGTGGCCATTGCCGCAGCCTCACCGAAGACCTCGAGGTTGATCACAGGCGCAGGTCTCCCCGGGCGGCGGCGTCAACGACCGGCGGGAATCACCCTCTCAGTCGCTCCATTCGCCGGTCGCCCCGGCGGTGAGGCCGTAGATGATCAGGATGTTGAGCGTGACCCCCAGCACCGCTGCCCCTGGCTCCGAGAAGATCAGGAAGAACCACAGCGTCGTCCCGATGAACCCCAAGAGGACGCCGATGTAGTTCCCGATCATCTGGCCGCCGAGTGACGCGAACCCGGCGATCAGCTGCAGCACTCCCCAGATGATGAAGGCCCAGCCCCAAAAGTCGAGGTTGGAGTACACGATGTGGTGCGTGAAGTACTGGTGGCGCTCGAGCAGCGCGAACCCGTTGACGACGTTGAACGCGCCGACGACGATCAGCAGGATTCCGGCGAACTTCACCCAGCCCGTCGGGCGGCCGACCGCCCCTCTGGTCTCATCGATGCTGGCCACGCGTCTCCTCTCGATAGCCTGTGAAAATCAGCGCATGCGGCGCCACCGTAGATGGCCGCCGGCACCCCGGCATCACCCCCAAAGGATGGTTCGATGCGACCCCGCTTCATCCGATGCGGATGAGGCCTCCGTCCGCGGCGCCGGACCACTATTCCCGCAGGACAATGCCCGAAGATCTGAACATCGAGGTCGCGCACTCGATCCACGAGCGCGCGCAGGAGGAGGGCGGCGAGGAGGCCGGGCACGAGCATGGGCACCGGCACGAGCGGATGCTCGAGATCATCGAGGCTGTGCTGCTTGCGATCGTCGCCGTCGCCACGGCCTGGAGCGGCTACCAGGCCGCCAAGTGGGACGGCGTGAACGCGCGCAACTACGCGATCGCCTCCAAATTCCGCGCCCAGGCCAACCAGGATTGGACGCTCGGCGGCCAGCAGCGGCTCTTCGACTCCAACACCTTCTACGCCTGGCTGCAGGCCAAAACGGATGGCAACACGCGGCTTGCAGCCCTGTACGCACGCCGGTTCAGCCCCGAGTACAAGGTCGCGTTCGTCGCCTGGGTCGCGGCCGGTGGTCTCACGAAGGCATCCGTTCCCCCGGGCCCGAGCTTCATGCCCCAGTACCACAATCACAAATGGGAGGAGGCGGCGCGGCTGGAGCGCAAGGCGACGGTGACCTTCGACCTGGGGACGGCGGCCCGGGACCACGGCGACGACTACGTGCGCGACACGGTCCTGTTCGCCACGGTGCTCTTCCTGGTGGCGGTCGGTCAGCGGTTCAAGACCAAGGGACCGCGTATGGGGCTGCTGGGGATCAGTCTGGTCCTGCTCGTGGCCGCGCTCTATTTCATCGCGACCTATCCCGCCGCGTAACCTCGCGGCGCCCCGTTAGGCTCGCCGGCATGAGCGACTACGGCCACGAGCTCGAGTTCGGCGTCTTCATCACTCCCGCGAGCCAGGACGCCGCGGGGGTGGTCGCGCTGGCGACGCTCGCCGATCGCGCTGGGCTCGACCTTGTGACGTTTCAGGACCACCCCTACCAGGCCCGGTTCCTCGACGCGTGGACGCTGCTGGCGTTCGTCGCCGCGCGGACGAGCCGGGTGCGCCTCAGCGCCAACGTCCTCAACCTCCCCCTGCGCAACCCCGCGGTCGTGGCCCGGGCGGTTGCGAGCCTCGACATCCTGAGCGGAGGCCGCGCCGAGCTCGGGATCGGCGCCGGCGCGTTCTGGGACGGGATCGATGCGATGGGCGGACGGCGGCTGACTCCCGGCCAGAGCGTGGATGCGCTTGAAGAGGCGATCGACGTGATCCGGGCGCTCTGGGACGCGGAGCAGCCGGGACCGGCATGGGTGGAGGGCTCCCACCACCATCTCCACGGAGCCGCCCGCGGCCCGGCGCCACTGCATGACATCGGCATCTGGATCGGGGCATACAAGCCGCGCATGCTGAACCTGACCGGACGGAAGGCCGGCGGGTGGCTCCCGAGCCTTGCCTACCTCGAGCCGGGCGACCTCGAGGCCGGAAACAGGGCGATCGACGAGGCCGCCGTGGACGCCGGTCGGCATCCGGCCGAGATCCGCCGGCTCCTGAATGTGCCCGGCACGCTCACACCGGAGGAGCTGGCGCGGTTTGCGCTCGAGGACGGGATCGGGACATTCATCCTGATGGCCGATGCCGCCGCCGCCGTCGAGAGCTGGGCGACCGAGATCGCCCCCGCGGTGCGCGACCTGGTCGCGGCGGCGCGTTCGGGCTCCGACGCACCGGTCGCCGCGGCCATCGCATCCGGTGCCGGGGACGAGACGGAGTACGAGAGGCTGGGTGTGACCCCGACGCCGGACGACGGCGTGCGCCTCAGCACCGGTGAGATCTGGGACGAGTCGACGCGCCCGCACCGCCCCGAGTCGGGCCCCGAGGTCACCTACACGCGCCGGGGCCGGCTCGTCGGGCAGCACCTCGTGGACGTCCACGACATGTTGCGCACGGAGCTGACCGAGCTCCGCGAGATCCTGGCCCAGGTTCGCGACGGGCTCGTGAGCGCCGGCAATGCCCGATCGGCGCTCAACGAGATGGCGCTGCGCCAGAACGACTGGACGCTCGGAGCGTTCTGCGCCCGCTACTGCGGCGCGGTGGCGCAGCATCACGGCCTCGAGGACGACGCGGTCTTCCCGCACCTCGTCCGCAGCGACCGCAGGCTCGAACCGGTGATCCAGAGGCTCGAGGACGAGCACCTGGTCATCCACGACGCCATCCAGGCGGTCGACCACGCCCTGGTCGATCACATCAATCACCCCGACGACTACACACCGATCCAGTCGGCGATCGACGCCCTGACCGACTCGCTGCTCTCGCACCTCTCCTACGAGGAGCACGAGATCGTCGAGCCGCTCGCCCGGCTCGGCTTCTACCCCGGACAGGTGTGACCGGAGCTCACCGGTCACTCCGCCGCGTGGTGTGGGAGCGCCTTCAAATGTGGCAGCGGTGAGGGCACGAGCCACAGCGCGCTGAGCGCGCCCCCGATCGCGGCGATCCAGAGCGTCGTGTGGATCCCGACCACGCTTGCGGCCAGCCCGGCGGAGAGTGACCCGAGCGGTCGCACGCCGTAGTTGACGATCGTGTAGGCGCCCTGGACGCGCGCCCGGAGCCTGCCCGGAACGAGCGCGGCGTTGATCGATCCCGCTGTGATGTCGAGAATCATGACCCCGATGCCGGACCCGAACTCGGCCAGAAAGAGCATCGCGATCACGAGTGCGTGCGACCCGCCCGCGAGCGGGACGAGGATCAGCGGCACGGGGAAGAGCACGGATCCCAGGATGAAGCTCGGGCCGACGCCGATGCGGTCGGTGAGCCTGCGGGCCGCCACGGCCCCGAGCATGCCGCCAAGGGCCCCGATGCCGAGCACGACTCCGAGCGTCCCGGCGGGCACATGCAGATGACGGACGGCGTAGAGCAGGAACAGCGCAAAGAACGCGAAGTTGAAGAAGTTCACGGTGGCGGTTGAGGCGAGCTCGTAGAAGAGGATCGGCGTCTGCCGGATGAACCGGATGCCTGCCGTGAGGTGCCCCGGCTCCGGCGGCTGCGGTTCCGGCTCGGTGGGTGAGATGCGGCTGAGGAACCCCGCCGAGGCCAGGAACGAGGCGGCGTCGACGAGCAATGCCGCCGGCGCCGAGACGGCCTGAGTGAGGATGCCGCCGAGGCTCGGGCCCGCCATGAAGGACGCGGCGCGACTGCCGTATACGAGGGAGTTCGCGGAGAGGTAATCGTCGCGGTCGACGACGCACACGAACAGGGTGCTGTCGGAGACCTGGAAGAAGACGCTCAGGCTGCCTGCGGCGAACGCCACCACGTAGAGCTGCGCCATGCTGAGCGCCCCCAGCACGGCCGCGACGGGCACGCTGGCCAGCAGCAGCGCGCGGCCGATGTCGGCGGTGATCATGACCCACCGCCGCCGCCCCCAGCGGTCGGCCAGGGCGCCGGCGTGCAGCGCCAGGATCAGGTTCGGCGCCCACACGAGCGCGGTCAGCACGCCCATCTGCCCCGGCGACGCGTGGAGGGTGATCACCCCGGTCAGCGGCAGCGCGATGCCGCTGATCTGATCGCCCAGCATCGAGATGCTCTGGGCCGACCAGTAGAGGCGAAACACGCGCTGGCGCAGGAGCGGCGGCACGCCCTGACGCTAGCCCAATGGGTTGCTCAGGCGGCTGGGGTGGGGTCGGGTCGGCGCGCGGCCATCCCGACCAGGGCCATACCGGCCAGGATCATGACGACGGCGCCGTACTCCCGCGCGGCCGTCAGCACCCCGACGTGCGTCACGAGGACGCCGGCGACCACGGCGGGCAGGCCCATGGCGAGGAAGCACAGGACGTAGGTGGTCGAGAGCACGCCCGCGCGCTGGTGCAGTGCGGCGAAGGGGAGCACCGTCCGCAGCCCGCCCTGGAATCCGGCGCCAAAGCCCACTCCGGCCAGGGCCGTGCCGGCGAAGAAGGCGATCGCCGAGCGGTGATCGATGGCAAACAGGGTGACGCCCACGCCGGCGACCAGCGCGACGGTGCCGAGCAGCATCACCTTCTGGGGCGGGGTCGAGCGGCTGAGCAGCACCGTCAGACCGCCGCTTCCCGCCAGGGCGAAGACCGCGAGCCCGCCGAGCACGACCGAGTGCGAGCCGACCACGAGCCCTGCCAGCGTGGGCCCAAGGGACAGATAGAAGCCGGCGAGCGCCCAGGCCGCAATCAGCACCGGCGCCGCGAGCAGGAAGGGCCGCCGCGCGCCCGCGGGGAGGCTGACCTCGGGCCGGAGCGACGCCAGCGCACCGGGCCTCGGCGTCGCGGTCTCGGCCATCAGGACGATGCCGGCCGCCTGCGTGAGCAGGACGGTGAAGATCACCAGGTAGACCAGGTGGGTGGGCGCGGGCAGGTACTGCACGAGCACGCTCGATACCAGTGCGCCGGTGGCGGTCCCCAGAACCGGCGCCACGCCGTTTGCGATCGTGCCCCTCGTCTTCTGAAGGTCGATCAGCCCGGCGCCCAGAGCGCCGATGGCGGCGCCGGTCGCGAGGCCCTGCACGACGCGGGCGACCAGGAGGGCCGGCACGCCGCCGGCCGTCGCGAACACCAGCATCGCCGCCGCCTGGGTGACGATCGCGGCGAGGAGGACGGGCCGGCGGCCGACGTGGTCGGACAGCGAGCCCACGGTCAGGAGCGAGGTCAGCACCGCGAGGGCATAGACGCCGAAGACCACCGTCACGGTGATCGGCGAGAACCCCCAGGTCGCCTCGTAGATCGCATAGAGCGGGGTCGGGGCGCTGGACGAGGCCAGGAAGAGGACCAGGATCGACACCTGCAACGCGAAGGCGACGCGCGCCGGGAGGATGCCGGCCCGTACCTGGGTGAGCGGGTTGCGCAGGGTGAGCGTGGTCACGACACGTCTTTCGTTCGTCGACATACAGACAGGTCTGTTCTGGACACTAACAGACCTGTCTGTTATGGTCAAGGTATGTCGACGAACCTCACAGACCGACCCTCCGCGCGAGAGCGGCTGCTGACAGCCGCCGACGAGCTGTTCTACGCCGAGGGAGTGCACACCGTCGGGATCGACCGCGTGATCGAGCATGCCGACGTTTCCAAGGCCTCCCTGTACAAGATCTTCGGCAGCAAGGACGAGCTGATCCGGGCGTACCTCACCGCCCGCCACGCGGCTCGCCGCGAGCGCCTGACGGCCGAGCTCGCCCGCTACGACACGCCTCGCGAGCGCCTCCTCGGCGTCTTCGACGTGCTGGGCGAGCTCTTCCTCGAGCCCGGCTTCCATGGCTGTCCGTTCGTGAACGCCAGCGCCGAGGCGCGGCCCGACAGCGCGGCCGTTCAGGCGTCCGACGCGGCCCGCGCCTGGCGGCGGTCGTTTCTGCTCGAGCTGTCAGCCGATGCCGGCGCCGCCGACCCGCAGAGCCTCGCCGACCAGCTGATGCTGCTCTACGACGGCGCGCATGTCGGCGCCGGGATGGACCGCGACCCGGGCGCGGCGGCCACCGCACGCACGGTTGCGGCCGTGCTGCTCGACGCGGCGACGAGCGCCTAGCGCTCCCGCGCGCGCAGCTCGTACTTCTTGATCTTGCCCGTCGACGTCTTCGGGAGCTCGCCGAACTCGACCGCATCCGGCGCCTTGAATCCCGGCAGCGTCTCGCGCGAGAAGGCGATCAGCTCGGCCTCGGTGACGGTCGCCCCGGCCCGCAGCGTCACGAACGCCTTCGGCCGCTCGCCCCACTTCTCGTCGGGGATCGCGACCACCGCGGCCTCGAGCACGTCGGGATGCCGCACGAGCGCGCGCTCCACCTCGATCGTCGAGATGTTCTCGCCGCCCGAGATGATGATGTCCTTCGCCCGGTCGCGCAGCTCGACGTAGCCGTCCGGGTGCATCACGCCGAGATCGCCGGAATGGAACCATCCGCCGCGAAACGCCTCGGCGGTGGCGGCCGCGTCGTCGAAGTAGCCCTTCATCACGTTGTTGCCCCGCATCACGACCTCGCCCATCGTCTCGCCGTCCGCCGGGACGTCAACCAGGTCGGCGTCCACGACGCGCACGGGGTCGGCGGTCACCATGGCGAGACCCTGGCGGGCCTTGAGGCGCGACCGGTCGGCGACGCCGAGATGGTCCCAGTCGGGATTCCACTCGCAGATCGTGATCGGGCCGTACGTCTCGGTCAGGCCGTAGACGTGGTTGATCGCAAACCCCAGCGCCTCGGTTCGCTCGATCACGGCCGGCGGCGGGGGAGCTCCGGCGGTCGTGACGAGCACGGGCCGCTCGAGCACATGCGCGGCCGGGTCGGACGTGAGCATGACGAGGACGGTCGGGGCGCCGTTCAGATGCGTCACGCCCTCGTCCTCGATCAGCTTCCAGACCAGTGGCGGATCGACCCTGCGCAGGCAGACGTGTGTTGCGCCGAGGGCGGTCACAGCCCACGTGAAGCACCAGCCGTTGCAGTGGAACATGGGCAGCGTCCACAGGTACACCGAGCGCGAGTCCAGGCGTGAGTGAGCGGCCTCGGCGAGGGCGTTCAGGTAGGCGCCGCGATACGTGTACATGACGCCCTTCGGACGTCCGGTCGTCCCGCTCGTGTAGTTGATGCTGATCGTATCGTCCTCGGACTCGACCCGGTCCTCGGGCTCACCGCCTGGGGCCGACGCCAGGAACTGCTCGTAGTCGCCGCCCTCGCCGCAGACGATGACCCGCTCGAGCGAGGCGCCGTCGACGAGGTGGGCCAGCGTCCGGTCGACGACGAGCATGCGCGCGCCGGAGTGGCGAAGGATGTAGGCGATCTCGTCCGATGTCAGGCGGGTGTTGATGGCGACCAGCACGGCGCCGGCGGCGGGCACGCCGTAGTGGGCCTCGAGCAGCTCCGTGGTGTTGAGCGCGAGAAACGCCACCCGGTCGCCGCGCTCGATGCCACCGGCCTGAAGCGCGACGGCAAGGCGGCGGGCGCGCTCTCGCAACTCCGACCAGGTGAGGCGGCGATCGCCGTCGACCACGGCCAGCCGATCGGGGAAGGCGGACGCGCTGCGCTCGAGGAACGAGAGCGGCGTCAGCCGCGAGAGATGAACGCCCGCGGGCACTCGCGCTAGCGTACTCCCCGGTGTAGCGTGCGCGCATGGCCAGCCCGTCCATCCCGGCCGCGATCCCGACCAGCCTGGTGGGGTCGTACGCCCAGCCCGACTGGCTGATCGACCGCGAGCGCCTGCTCCACCGGTTCCCCCCGCGCGTGCGCGCGACGGAGCTCTGGCGGGTCGACCCGCAGTACCTGGAGCAGGCCCAGGACGATGCGACACTGCTTGCGATCCGCGACCAGGAGCGGGCCGGGCTCGACATCATCACCGACGGTGAGGCCCGGCGCGAAAGTTACTCCAACCGGTTCGCAACGGCCCTCGCGGGCGTCGACGTCGACAACCCCGGCATCGCCCTCGACCGCAGCGGCGAGCCGAACCCGGTGCCGCGCGTCGTCGGGCCGATCGAGCGCAGGCACCCGGTGCAGGTGCGCGACGTGCGCTTCCTGCGCTCGAACACGAGCCGCGCGATCAAGATCACCGTGCCCGGCCCGTTCACGATGTCGCAGCAGGCCCAGAACGACGCCTACGAGAGCGAGGCCGAGCTCGCGCTGGCCTATGCAGGGGCGGTCCATGACGAGATCGTCGATCTGTTTGCGGCCGGGGCGGACATCGTCCAGATCGACGAGCCGTACATGCAGGCGCGTCCCGAGAAGGCGCGGGAGTTCGGGGTCGCGGCACTGCAGCGAGCCCTCGCCGGCGTCACCGGCACGACCGCCGTGCATATCTGCTTCGGGTACGCCGCCATCATCCACGGGCGGCCGTCGGCCTACTCGTTCCTGCCCGAGCTCGCAGCATGCTCGTGCGACCAGATCTCGATCGAGACGGCCCAATCGGGCATCGACACGGCCGTCCTCGAGACACTACCGGGCAAGCGCATCATCCTCGGTGTGATCGATCTCGAGGACCTCACAGTCGAGTCACCCGAGACGGTGGCGGGGCGCATCCGCCGAGCGCTGCCGCAGAAGCGCCCGGAAGAGCTGATCGCCGCCCCCGACTGCGGCATGAAATACCTCCCCCGCGATGTTGCATACGGCAAGCTGGAGTCACTCGTCGCCGGCGCGGCGATGGTGAGACATAGCTAGCGAGCCGGTCGCCACATCGTGGTGACCGGGGTCCCGTTTGGTAACGTCACGCGATCGCGCTGCTCGAATCCGTGGCGTATGTACCGGGCGTCGTTTCGGGGGTTGGTCGACTCCAGATATGCGGGCAGATGCTCGGCGTCGATGGTTGCCAGGCACGCGCCGAGCAACCCCATTCCCAGACCCTGCCCGCGGTGGTCGCGATGGGTCGCGAGCAGGCTCAGGTAGTGATGAGGCTCGTCGTGGGGATGAGCGGCGTCGAGACGGTCGAAGACGTCGGACACCACCCGCGATTGCTCGATGCCGACCAGCTCGGCGAGCAGGACGGCGAGGCCGGCCTCGTGCTCGTGGGTCATCTCGGCCTCCCCCGGCGGGATCCAGACTGCGGCGGCCTCGCAATTCGGTGTGACGTACGTGGTGGGGAAGCGCAGCGCCGCGCGGATGCAGAATCGCCAGAACGGCATCGCCAACTCGGGGCGATGGCTCACACCGGGAAACGAATACTCACCCCACACCGGATCGGTCGCGAAGGCGGTCACCATGGCCGCTGTCACGGCGTCAAGGTCGGAGTCGGACGCGAGGCGGAATTCTGTCACGAACGTCTGAACGGCCCCTTCCGCCCCCTGCGCCGCTGCATGTCCATTTCGATTCCGTCCAGCAGCCGCTCGAGGCCGCGCTCGAAGCGCCCTGGGCGAAACACTTCGGCGGTCAGTCGTTCCCAGTTGGCGCGAATGTCACCCGCGCCGACCAGGCCGCGGGTGTGCGGGAATCTGCCGGTCTCGAGCCGGGACTGCACATAGTCGAGCAGCGACGCAAACGCATCGCCGCCGTCTTCGTCGTCGTAGAGTGACCAGCGCGCGGCGCCGTCGTGGATACAGGACCCGAGCACGTAGTCGTCGACCATAGCAATCACCTCGAGCCGTGCGGCGGGCTCGAGACTCATACCGGCCACGGCCGCGAGCGACTGTTCGACATGCTTCATCGCGTTGGGGCCGAACCGCTCGCCCCGTAACGCTTCGATCGCCCACGGATGCCGTGACCATGCCGCCCGGGTGCGCTGTGCGATCGCCGTCAGCGCCTCGCGCCACCCGCTGGGGAGCTCGCCCTCGGCCACGAGCAGCTCACCCATGAGCGCATCGTCCATGAGCGCGAGGAGGTCGTCCTTGGTGCGAATGTAGTGATACAGCGACATCGTTCCGGCTCCGAGCTCGCGGGCGAGATTCCGCATCGAGACGGCGTCGAACCCCTCGCGGTCGGCGATGGCGAGCGCCGCGGCCGCGATCTCGTCGCGCGTGTAGCGCGGCCGGCGGGCGCCGGGCTCGGGCCGTGCCCAGATCGGCCCCGGCTCGCGCCGATCGCGCCGTCTGGGACGTTCCCTTGACATCACGTACAGTGTACTGCTAATCTGGACGTACGATGTACGAACAAGACGTACCCGGTACGGACAGCTCGGCCGGCGTGGTCGCGGAGGGACTCGGCAAGCAGTTCGGCGACCTCTGGGCGCTCCGCGACGTCGACCTCGTCGTCCCGGCCGGATCGATTCTCGGCCTGCTCGGCCATAACGGCGCCGGCAAGACGACGGCGATCCGGATCCTCACCACCCTCACCCAGCCGACGACCGGGCGCGCCCGGGTGGCCGGGCTCGACGTCGTGACCGACGCTGCGCGGGTGCGGACCCAGATCGGGCTCGCCGGCCAGAGCGCGAGCGTCGACGGCCTGCTGACGGCGCGGGCGAACCTCGAGATGATCGGGCGCCTCTACCACCTGCCGCGGGCCGCTGCCCGGCGGCGGGCGGACGAGCTGCTCGAACGGCTCGACATCGCGGCCGCCGCCGACCGGCTCGTGCGCACCTTCTCGGGCGGGATGCGGCGGCGGCTCGACCTCGCGGCCAGCCTCGTCGCGGCACCCCCGGTGCTCTTTCTCGACGAACCCACCACCGGCCTCGACCCCCGCGGCCGAAACGATCTGTGGGAGTTCCTGCGCGAGCTCGTCGCGGACGGGGCCACACTGGTGCTGACCACCCAGTACCTCGAGGAGGCCGACCGGCTCGCCGACGACATCGTGGTGCTCGACCACGGCCGGGTCGTGGCCGCCGGCTCGCCCGCCCAGCTGAAGGCGCGGATCGGCGGATCGCGCATCGCCGTGACCGTCGCGGCCCAGTCGGACCTCGCGGCAGCCGCGGCAGCGGTCGCCCCCTTCGCCGACGCAGCGCCGATCGACGATGCGGACACGCTGCGCGTCACGATTCCGGTTCGCCCGGGAACGCGGCTGATCGAGGTCGTGCGCGCCCTCGATGCGGCCGGGGTCGACGCGGCCGACGTGCAGCGCCGCGACGCCACGCTCGACGACGTCTTTCTCACGCTCACCGACGGACCGCCCGCCGACGAGGTGGCGGCGTGACGGCGGTCGCCCTCCCCGCCAACCACCCGAGCCGCGCGACCCGGCTGCGCTGGCTCGTCGCCGACAGCCTGATCCTGGCGCGGCGCAATCTCGAGCACGTGCGCCAGATCCCCGAAAAGCTGATCGACGTGACCCTGCAGCCGCTGATGTTCGTGCTGCTCTTTGCCTACGTCTTCGGCGGCGTGATCCACGTCCCGGGCGGGAGCTACCGCGAATACCTGATCGGCGGCGTCCTGGTGCAGACGATCGCCTTCGGGATCATGGGCCCCGCGACGTCGATCGCGACCGACCTGAACGAGGGCATCGTCGACCGGTTCCGCTCGCTGCCCATGGCGCGCTCGGCCTTTCTGCTCGGCCACCTGACGGCCGAGCTCGCCGCCGCCTCACTGGGCCTCGCGGTGATGACCGTGAGCGGCCTGATCGTCGGCTGGCGGATCAATTCCGATCCGATCGACGCGATCGGAGGGTTCGCGCTCTTGCTGCTGTTCGCATCGGCGATCCTGTGGATCGGCACCGTCGTCGGCCTGACGGTGCGCTCGCCGGATGCGGTCGCCGGGGTCGTCTTCACGGTGGTCTTTCCGCTGACCTTCCTCTCGAGCGCGTTCGTCCCGCTCGCCGGGCTGCCGACGTGGCTGCGCACCCTGGCCGAGTGGAACCCCATCAGCGCCATCGTCGCCGCGACGCGCACGCTCTTCGGCAACCCGACCGCGCTTCCCGCCAACCCTCCCTGGCCGCTCCAGCACCCGGTGGTCGCATCGGTCATCTGGTGCCTCGGGCTGCTCGCGATCGCCGTGCCTCTGGCGATCCGCCGCTACCGCGCCCGCACCTCAACCTGAACCGTCTAGAACGGCCCGCGCCGGCCACGGCCGCCGCCGCGCATGCCGCCCATCCCCCGGCGCATGAAGATGCGCAGCCCCATCACGGCCACGACGACGACGATGCCGAGCGTGCCGTGGGCGCCGTGGAGAAACATGCACCCATCGTACTCCTCGCCTTGCTACGCGGCCTCACGCAGTGGTCGCGCGCCTCCATGACGGCCGCCGGGCGGGAAACTCACCGGCAGTGGTCGGCGGCGTGTGGCGGCGGCACGTCGAGGGCCGGGTTCCTGTCGAAGAAGCCGACGGGGCGCAGCTGAAAGCCGCAGCGCACGACCGGCATCACCGGCCAGTCCTCGAGCCGGGGGAAGTGGTGGGCGCCGAACACGTACCAGAGCACCAGATCCTCGTCGACCAGGTTGCGGTCGGCGGCCGTCCACCGCGGCAGGCCGTCGCCGCCGGCCGCCTGGTTTGGGTACTCGCCGGCCGGGTAGCGCTCGTCGGTCCGGTACGGCGTCACCCACACGTGGTGGTCGAGGAAGCGGGCGCGCTCGCGCACCTCCGAATCGGGCTGCTGCATCGGGCGGACGTTCTCGCCCGGGATGAGCTCGTACGCGACCGGGTCGCCGATGCGGTTTCGCCGGCCCGGGTTCTCGACCCGGAACCGGCGGGCCGTGTCGGGTGACACCGAGCGGCGGGCCTGCGACTCGCGCTCGTATGTGAGCCGCTGTGGGCGAAACGCGGTGCCGTCGGGGTTGCCGTCGCCCCAGGGCTCGCAGACGGCCTCGATGTCGCAGGCGACGTTCCCGGGCCCGTCGATGTCGAGATCGAGCCGGGCACAGAAGAAGTGCTGGTGGTGCGACGTGACGATCCCGTCGCCCAGCGGCAGCGAGTGCGGCGACCGCGACTCCGACACCCAGCCGGCGGTGTGCAGGATCCCGGTCAGCTTGGCCTCGAACTCGATCGAGGCGTCCTGGTGGAGGTACCAGAAGAAGCCGTACTCGTAGTTGCCCACCGTCGCGATCGACGAGATCACGAGCCGGCGGGCACGGGCGCGGTCGACCCGGCCGGAGTGGTCGTCGGTGTGCTTCCAGAGCAGATTCTGATCCTCCTCGTGGATGCAGATCGCGTTTGTGATCGTGCGCGGCTCGCCCGTCCAGGTCGTGCTGACGCCGTCCAGGTAGGCGACCTCGCCGAGGCAGTCGCAGCCGAGCTCGAGCGAGTTGGTGAGCGGCCCCATGCCGTACTCGCCGGTGTCGAACACGTTCTTGAAGTGGACGGTCGGGTTGGGATCGCCGTAGGGGATCACGAGCTCGGCGATCGACGCGCGGTGGCAGATCGCGCGGCGCTCGCCGGCGTCGGTGTAGCCGATGTCGTTCAGGGTCAGCCCCTCGCGGGGATGGAACCCGATGTGGACGTCCCAGCCCTGCCACCGCAACCGGCGGCCCTCGAGGACGAAGCTCGCACCCTCGGGCTGCGTGATCTCGATCGGCCGCACATCGGCGCGATACGGGCGGCCGCCGCCGTTGCGGTAGTCACCGCCCTCGCCCGACGGGGGCGGCGTGCCGGGCGCGTGGTCGTCCACGCGCACCACCCGCATGTCGTCCAGGTCGACCACGGCCACAAGGCCGTACAGCGGGCGCGAGTACGGATTGTCGCCGGTGTCGTCAAGCCGCAGCCACGAGATCGCGCGGGCCAGTCGCGCCGGGCCGGGCTCGAACGACCCGCTCGACCACGCCTCGACGTGCGCGTCCGCCGGCTCGATGCCGCGGGCGCGCACCGCCTCGATGTAGCGCGGGTCGGCTCGGACGGCGTCCGCCACGGCCACGAACTCGTCGATGTGGATGGCCGGCTGCACTCCCTCGGGCAGATCGACAGCCGACACCAGCGGGTCGCCGTCGAGGCCGACGACCACCTCGACGCCGCGGCGACGGCCGTTGTCGAGCAGAACACAGAACGCCTCCCGGGGCGGCGTCTGCCCGCCTTCCTGCCAGGCCGCGTAGCCGGCCTTGGCCGGCTCGCGCAGCTCGACCGACACCACCCGCAGCCGGTCGGAGAGCCCCGGAGCCGCGAGCGCTGCCGCGACGGCGCGGGTGATCTCGTCTGCCGAGAGCGGATCGAGCGGGTGCGGGCTACTCATCGCCCGGGACACCGTAGCTGGGCGCGCTGCGGGGGTCGAGCGCGCGGGTGACGTAGTCGGGGGCGAGTGGCTGCCAGCGCTCGAGGAGCGCCGCGAGCTCCTCGACCGGGTCGGCCTCTGTCCAGTCGATGCGCAGGTCGGTGACCGGCCATGACACGGCGTCGACCACGATCACGCCGGCCGAGTGGACATCGCCCTCCTCACCGCCCGCGTCGCGCCCGGCCCGAAGGGCGTGCAGCAGCCGGTCGGCCAGATCGGCCGCCGGGTCGTCGCCAAACGCGGCCGCCATCGCGGCCGGCGCCGACGCGTCGGCGAGCAGGTTCCCGGCCGCCGCGCAGTCGGCGCCGGTGCAGTCGGCATGCGTCCCAAGAGTCTGCTCGCCCGAGAACGACGCAGTGCGGCCGAAGGCGTCAACGACGGTCAGCTGGCGGTGCTCGATGTGCCGGGCGGCGGCGGTGACCGCCGCCAGGGCGTCGGGCGCCGACGCGCCGGCCGCGATGTGGTCGAGCAGCGCATCTCCGAGCGACGGGTCGGTCACGTTCTGCGAGCAGGCCGCGCCCAGCCGCGCCCGGGCGCGGGCACAGCGAGCGGCGACGGCCGGGCTCGACGACATCACGATCGCGCCCAGCATGCCGGTGCGGGCGCAGCACCCGACCAGCGACAGCGTCACGGACGCACCGCGATCACGGTCACCTCGACCACCCACTCCGGCCGTGCGAGCGCCTGGACGACAAGGCCCGTGAAGACCGGATACACGCCGGCCAGGCGCTCGCCGAGCACCTGGTAGACCGGTTCGCGGTGGCGGATGTCGGTCAGGTAGACGTGGCACGAGACGATGTGCTCGAGCGCCGCGCCGCACTCGCGCAGCAGCAGCTCGACGTTGTCGATCGCCCGCCGGGCCTGGCCCGCCGGATCGGCGACCGCGACGTTCTCGCGCGTCTCGAGGTCCTGCGCCACCTGCCCGCGCAGGTAGATCGTGTTCCCCGCGATCACCGCCTGGCACAGGTCGTTTCCGATCCGCTGCTCGGGATAGGTGTCACGGGTGTTGAACGGGCGCACGCGGACGTGGCCGCCCACGGTGATCGGCTCGCCGGCGCTCATCCGCCCCCTCCCAGCGGTTCCTCGAGCCCGGCGTAGCGGCGCACGAGATCGGCCGGGCCGGAGAAGTCGTAGTTGTTGTACACGGCGAGCAGGTGGGCGAATGCGGGCGACTGGGCGAAGAGCTGGAACGTCAGGCGATGGCCGGCGTAGTCGGAGTTGAGCAGATCGCGCGCGAACGCGAAGAGCCGGCGGCGGTCATCGGCGCCGAACCGGCCGACCCGATAGTACTTCTGCAACAGGGGGCCGATCTGGGGCGATGCGAACGAGGCGGCGTCCGGGGTGACGCACAGCTGGCCGCCGCACAGGTCGCGGGTCAGGTGCACCATGGCGGGGAGGCCCGAGCAGGCCACCACGCGCCCGGTCGAGAGCAGGGCCTGGTTGGGCATCAGAAGGCCGCCCGGGCTGACCTCGGCCAGCTCGATGGCGGCGGTGAGGTGGGCGTTGATGCTCTCGCGGTAGCAGGCCAGCTCGGCCAGCTTCTCGCGCACGCCCTGGTGCATCTTGATGCCGGTCTGGGTCGCACTCGAGTACGCGGTGCCGACCAGGAGGTCGGCGAAGCGCAGGTGCCGCTGCACGAACGGGAACATGCTGTAGCGGTGCAGGGTGGTGCGGATGAACGCCGCCGCCCGGGTGTGCCGGTTGAAGAACACGTTCTCCCACGGAATCTCGACGTCGTCGAACACGATCATCGTGTCGATCTCGTCGAACCGGTTCGAGAGCGGGTAGTCGGCGTCCGGGCGGCGCTCGCCGAACCCCGACCGGCAGATGTGCGTGATCCCGGGCGCCGCCATGTCGGCGACGAACCCGACGGCGTACTCGCTGAGCTCGGCGTTGCCCCAGTCGCCGATGGTCGGCTTGACGAACGCCTGGTTGGCGTAGGCCGCGGCCGTCTCGAACTTGGCGCCGCGGACCACGATGCCCGCGTCGGTCTCGCGCACGACCCGCAGGAGCACGTCGGGGTCCTGATCCTGCGGCCTCCGGGAGCGGTCGCCCTTGGGATCGGTGTTGGCCGAGACGTGGAACGGATCGGCGACGGCGGCGTGGCGGACATGGTGGCGGATGTGCTCCGAGAAGGCGGGGTCGATCTCGTTGAGGACGTCCTGGCCGTCATACAGCGACCACATCTCGCCCACGGTCTCGTCGCCGACACGGGTGACGATCCCGCCCACGTCGTCCAGGACGGTGTCGACGGCCAACCGCTTTGCGTGCCAATCGGCCTTGGTCAGCGGGAGCTTCGATCCGACCGGGCAGCGCTCGCCGGTCTCGGAGTCCAGGTAGGACATCCGCTCCTGCGTGGCCCGCTCGTGCGCGAGGTCGTAGATGCGCGCGCGGACGTCGACGATGGGCCGGAAGGCCGGATGGGTCGTCACGTCGGATACCCGCTCGCCGTCGATCCACACCTCGCGCCCGTCGCGGATCGACTCGCGATATTCATCACCGGTTCTGATCATGCGTGCAGCCTCGCCGACCGCGATACATCGGTCAAATAGGTCTTTCGTACGCTGTATCATCGGATTTAGCGATGCTAGATCCGGCCTCCCGCTTCACGCTGCGCCAGCTCTCGTGCTTCGCGGCCGCATGTGAGGGCGGAGGTATCGGCGCCGCCGCCGTGCGCCTGCAGCTTGCGCAGGCGACCGTCTCGGCGGCGATCGCCGACCTCGAGCGGACGCTGGGCGTGCAGCTCCTCGTGCGGGGCAGGCGGCGGCCCGCAACGCCGTCACCGGCCGGCCGGGAGCTGCTCGCGGCGGCCGTCGAGGTGCTGGCGGCGGCGGGACGGCTCGAGGAGCACTCGGCGGCGCTGCGGGGCGACGTCTCGGGCGAGCTCCCGGTGGGCTGTCTGGTGACCCTGGCGCCGGTCGCGGCGCCGCGGACGTGCCGCCTCTTCGAGCAGCGCTGGCCGCGGGCGCGGGTGCGGCTGCTTCCCGGCGACCAGGGCGAGCTGCTCGCCCGGCTGCGCGACGGTACCGTCGCCGTCGTCATCACCTACGACCTCGGCCTCGACGACCAGGTCGAGTTCGAGCCGCTTGCCCCCGCGCCGCCGTACGCGCTGGTCGCGGCCGGTCACCCGCTGGCCGCCGCCAAGAGCGTGACGCTGGCCGTCCTGGCGGCCGAGCCGCTGGTGCTGCTCGACCTGCCGCTCTCACGCGACTATTTCCTCGAGCTCTTCCGGACCGCCGGCGTCGAGCCCGAGATCTCACGCCGTGTGGCCGATCCCGAGCTGGCGCGCAGCCTGGTCGCGTGGGGATACGGCTATACGCTCGCAAACGCCCGCCCGGCGCCGGCCCGCGCGGTGGACGGAAAGCGGCTGCGGGCCGTCCCCGTCCGCGGTCCGGTGCACACGCCCCGGGTCGGGCTCGCCCGCCGTGCGGGCCTCGAGCCGACGCGCAGCGCCGCCGCCTTCGCCGAGGTGTGCGCGGAGCTTCTCTCGGCGCGATCGCGCTGATCCCGTCACCATACGGTCATGCTCTTCGCCGAGATCGCGTCGACGTCGGAGGATGTCCGGGCGGCGGCCGCCCGCAGCGCGAAGGTGGCCCGGCTGGCCGCGTGCCTCGGATCGCTCGCGCCCGAGGAGGTGCCGGCGGCGGTCGCGTTCCTGTCAGGGCGCCTGCTGCAGCGCCAGACCGGCGCGGGCTGGGCCGCGCTCCGCGATCTGCCGCCGCCGGGCCAGGGAGGGAGCCTGACCGTGCTCGAGGTGGACGGCGCCTTCGCGCGCATGGCCGCGCTTGCCGGGCCCGGCTCGAGCAGGGCGCGACGCGATCTGGTGCACGACCTGTTCGCGCGTGCCGGCGAGCCCGAGCAGCGGCTGCTGCGCGGGTTGATCGCAGGCGAGGTGCGCCAGGGCGCCCAGGAGGGGGTGATGATCGAGGCGGCCGCCCGCGCGGCCTCGGTGCCCGCCGCGGAGCTGCGCCGAGCGCTCATGCTGCGCGGCGACCTGGGCGATGTGGCCGCCACCGCGCTTCGCGAGGGCACGGCCGGGTTGCGGCGCTACCGGCTTCAGGTCGGGCGCCCGCTGGTGCCGATGCTCGCGCAGACGGCCGGGAGCGTGGCCGCCGCACTCGAGCGGCTGGGTAGCGCGGCGATCGAGTGGAAGCTTGACGGCGCCCGGATCCAGATCCACCGCCACGGCGGCGACGTGGCCGTCTTCACGCGCACCCTCGACGACATCACCGCCCGCGTGCCCGAGGTTGTCGAGGCGACGCTCGCGCTGCCGGTCACGGCGGCGGTGTTCGACGGCGAGGCGATCGCGCTCGCACCCGACGGGCGGCCGCTGCCCTTCCAGGTCACCGGTGCGCGCATCGCCGGGCGCCGCAACGTCGAGGGCCTGCGCGATCAGGTGCCGCTGACGCCGGTCGTGTTCGACCTGCTGCACCTCGACGGCGAGGACATGCTCGACCGGCCCGGGGCGGAGCGGTTCACGGCGCTTCAGGGCGCGGCTCCCCAGCTCGTCGTGCCGCGCCTGTCCCATCCGGACGCCGAGGCAGCCGAGGCGTTCGCGAGCGAGGCGCTCGCAAGCGGCCACGAGGGCGTCATGCTGAAGGCGCTCGACCAACCGTACGAGGCCGGCCGCCGGGGGGCCGGCTGGCTGAAGGTGAAGCCGGTGCACACGCTCGACCTGGTGGTCCTGGCCGCCGAGTGGGGGCACGGCCGCCGCCGCGGCGTGCTCTCGAACCTGCATCTGGGCGCGCGCGACCCGCAGGGCGGCTTCGTCATGCTCGGCAAGACCTTCAAGGGGATGACCGACGCGATGCTGGCCTGGCAGACCGAGCACCTGCTCGCGCTCGAATCGGGCCGTGACGGGCACGTCGTCCACGTTCGCCCCGAGCTCGTCGTCGAGATCGCGTTCGACGGCATCCAGCAGAGCCCGCGCTACCCGGGCGGTGTCGCCCTGCGCTTCGCCCGGGTCAAGCGCTACCGGTCAGACAAGCGTGCCGCCGAGGCCGACACCATCGCGGCCGTGCTCGCCATTCACGCCGCCGCCGCCGGGGGCGGGCGCGGCCAGCACCCGTAGCAGCGCGTCCTCGCGCCCGTAGTGGCCGACGACGTCGAAGCCCTGCTTCGCCCGCAGCCCCACCCGCAGGTCACAGTCGTGGATGAGCATCCCCTCGCTCCCATGGAGCGGTCCGGCGACCACCCTGCCGCTGCCCGCCTCGACGATCACGGTCCCGCCGCGCGAGAACTCGTCCGGGCGGTCGGCGGGCAGCTCGACCGGCAGGTCGGCCGGAAACTGCGATCGGTGCATGTACTGGGTGACGCCGATCACCCACGCGCCCGACTCGAAGGCGATCGTCTGCATGAGCGCCGTCCACGCGTCGCCGTCGTCCATGGTCGGGGCAACCCAGATCTGCGGGCCCTGCCGGTAGACCGCGTAGCGCGCCAGGGGCATGAAGTTCTCCCAGCAGATGAGGCCGCCGATGCGGCCGATCGGCGTGTCCACCACCGCCAGATCGTCGCCGGCGCCGATGGCGTGGAAGAGCCGCTCGTGATGGGTGGGCATGAGCTTTCGGTGCCGGTGCAGGAGCCCGCCCGGCCCGAACACGAGCAGGGTGTTATAGAGGCTTCCCGGCCGATCGCTCTCACGCTCGTTGACGCCGATGACCAGGTGCACGCCGAGCTCGGCGCAGGCCGCTGCGAGCCGGTCGGTGAGCGGGCCGGGGACATCCACCGAGTTCATCCACATCCGTTCGTAGAGCGCGGTCTGGCCGCTGTCCCAGTTCGACTTGGTCAGCCACGACTTGGGATAGAAGGGCACAAAGCACTCCGGCAGCACCACGAGCTGGACCCCCTCCGCTGCCGCGGCGCGCATGTGGTCGACCGCGCGCTCGATGCAGGCATCGCCGTCGAGCATGACCGGCGTGGCCTGCACGGCCGCGATCCGCACCGTGGGGAAGGTGGACACGCGCCCACGGTAACGCCGGGGGCGGTGACGATCAAGGTGCGGCCGCCGGGTATGCTCGGGAGCATGTCACTCTACGAGCTCCTCGCCGACCTCCCGCTCGCGGTCGACGGCTACGACACCGAGCGCACGCAGCTGCAGGTCTCGAGCGACTTCACGCGCGTGACGACCACCGCCGTCCTCCACGGCGGCGGCCACCACGGCGAGGGCGAGGACGTCGCCTACACGCCCGATGACCACGCCGACTTTCCCGAGACCCTGCCGCTGGCCGGTGTCCGCTCGCTGCGCGAGCTCTCGGCACGGCTCGACGGCGAGACGCTCTACCACCACGAGCCGGCCCAGGCCGCGGCGCGCGACTACCGGCGCTGGGCGTTCGAGAGCGCGGCGCTCGACCTCGCCCTCCATCAGGGGGGCCTCTCGCTCGCCCAAGCCGTCGGACGAACCGCGCAGCCGGTGCGGTTCGTGGCCTCGACCAGGGGCGACATCGACGGCTGGATGGCGGCCGATCCGGCGCTGGAGTTCAAGCTCGACCCGGCGGAGTCGTGGGACGCGGCGACGATCGCGAAGCTCGCGGCCACCGGCCGGGTGCGCGTGCTCGACCTGAAGGCCTACTACCACGGCACGGTCGTCGACCTGCCGCCCGACCCCGCCCTGTATCACGCCATCGCGACAGGGTTTGCCGACGCGGTGATCGAAGACCCCTGGCTCGGCGACGAGTGCCGCGAGGCGCTGCGCGGAGCCGAGGACCGGCTCAGCTTCGACGCTCCGGTGCATTCCCTTGCCGACGTGGACGCGCTGCCGGTGTCGCCGCGCTGGCTGAACATCAAGCCGTCGCGGTTCGGGACGCTCGAGCGGCTGCTCGAATGCATCGAGGCGTGCGACCAGCGCGGGATCCGCATGTACGGCGGCGGCCAGTTCGAGCTCGGCGCCGGCCGGCGCCAGATCCAGGTGCTCGCGAGCGTCTTCTATCCCGACACGCCCAACGACGTCGCCCCGGGCGTCTACAACGAGGGCGAGCCCCGCGCCGGCCTACCGCAGAGCCCGCTGCCCGCGGCCACAGCCGTCGGCTTCTAAAGCGCCCCGCCGGCCGCGGCCGGAGCGGTGGCGTCGGCCGCCTCACCGGTCGCCTCGCGGGCCAGGTACTCCTCGGCCAGGAGCGGGTTCTCGCGCGCCCGCTCGACCACGCGCAGGAGATCGGACATGCTCGAGACCTCCTCGACCTGCTCCTTGATGAACCACTGCATGAACTGCTCGCCGGCATAGTCACCGCCGTCGCGGGCGGCGGCCGCGAGCGCGTTGATCTGGCCGGTGACGCGCCGCTCCTGCGCCAGGGCCAGCGCCACCGGCTCGACCGTGTCCTTGAAACTGCACTCGGGCGCCGCGACAGCCGGGATCGTGATCGACTCACCCGCATCGAGCAGGTACTGCACCATCATCATCGCGTGGTTTCGCTCCTCGACCGCCTGGCGGTAGAAGAACGCGGCCAGTCGTGGCAGCGTCTCGTCGTCGTAATGGACGGCGATCGCGATGTACTGCTGGCTGGCACCGAACTCGTAGGCGATCTGCTTGTTCAGTGCGGTGACGAACTTGCTCTTGGTCATTGGGGCCTCCTGCGAAGGGCGAGCAAGTAACCTACCCGCCACGATGCTCCGGGTGCGCGCGATCCACGTCTCGGCGGTCAAGTCGCTTCACCTGACGCCGGTCGCGGAGGTCATGATCGGACCCCACGGAGTCGACCACGACCGTCGCTTCATGTTCATCGACAGCGGGGGCCGCGTCGCCACCCAGCGCCAGCTGCCGCTGCTCGCCCAGGTGTCGAGCAGCTACGACGCCGCGACCGGCGAGCTGGAACTGCGGCTGCCCGATGGGGAGATCGTGCGCGAGGTCGTGACGCCCATCGCCAGAACGAGCGTCGAGCTCTGGGGCCGCGAGGTGCCGGGTTCCCTCATGAACGGGCCCTTCGCCGCCGCGCTGTCGGCACTCGCGGGCACGCCGCTGCGGCTGCTGCGCGCCGACGACGGGCTGCGCGCGCTCGACTCCCACGCGGTCTCGGTGCTGTCGCAGGCGTCCGTGGACGAGGTCGCCCGGCGCGGCGGGCGGGCGCACCTCGACGCGCGCCGGTTCCGGCCCACGCTCCTGATCGACGGCTGCGCCGCCCACGCCGAGGATGCGTGGGTGGGTGGCCTGGTGCGGGCGGGCGACGCCGTTCTGATGGTGGTGCGGCTCGACCCGCGCTGCGCACTCACGACCCTCGATCCCGACACCGGCGTGCGCGACGCCGACACGCTGCGGTGGCTGGCGGCATACCGCCCGCCCGAGAGCGGCGAAGTGTTCTGCGGCATCTATGCCGACGTCCGGACGCCCGGCCGCGTCCGCGTCGGCGACCCCGTCGAGCCACTGGAGGACGCATGAGCGCGGTCAAGCCCTTTCGCAACCATCTGCCCGTCAAGATCCGGTTCGGCGAGGGAGTTTCTGCCGACCTGGCGGCCGTACTCGCCGAGGAGGGCTCGGCCCGCCCCCTGATCGTGATGGACGAGGGCCTGGCCGGGCTCGTTCCGCAAGTCGGCGATACCGTCGCGGCCGTTTCCGGCGCGACCATGTTCGAGAAGGCGCCGGGCGAGCCGACGGTGGAGCTGGTCGAGCGGGCGGCCGCGGCACTCGCGGCGGCCGGCTGCGACGCAGTCGTGGCGATCGGCGGCGGCTCGGCGATGGACACCGCCAAGGCGGCACGATTGGTGACGGGCCAGGGCGGCCCCTACATGCGCTTCGCCGGCGGCGGGGTCGCCTACGAGCCGCCGCAGATCCCCCTCGTGTGCGTGCCCACCACGGCCGGCACCGGCTCCGAGGTGTCCGGGGGCGCGGTCATCACCGACGAGGCCACGCATACCAAGGCCGGCATTGCCAGCCCGCACCTGCGCGCGCAGCATGCCCTGGTCGACCCGGCGCTGACGTGGGGGCTGCCGCCGGCAATCACCGCGCATACGGGCATCGACGCTCTGGCACAGGCGATCGCGGCGATGGTCGTGACCGCGCGCACGCCCGTCGGCGACGGCATCGCGCTCGAGTCGGTACGGCTGGCGGGCAGGGCGCTCGTGCCGGTCGTGCGCGACGGCTCGAACCGGGACGCCCGCTCCGAGATGGCCTGTGCGAGCCTGATGGCCGGGCTGGCGATGAACATCTCCGACTGCGGCGCCGAGCACTCGCTCGGCCAGGCGCTCGGCGGCCGCTTCGGCCTGCCGCACGGCCTCACGATCGGCCTGGTCCTGGCCGAGACGATGGATCGCGACCGGCGCCACGTGCCCGGGCAGTTCGAGCGCATCGCGGACGCGCTGGGCGAGCCCGCCGGGGGGCCGGCCGACGGCTCGCGGGCGGTCCGGGCGGTGCGCCGGATCCTGTCCGAACTGCAATTCGACACGCTGGCGGGGGTCGGAGTCGGCGAGGCCGACCTGGACGAGCTGACCCAGGCGGCGCTCGGCGACTACTTCATCTCGGTCGCCCCCGCGCCCTGGACTGCCGCCGAGGTGCGGGCGGCCTACGCCGAAGGACTGGCGCTCGGTGTACGCCGGTAGGAACCCGCTCCGGCGCGGATGGTCGGCGTTCGAGCACCGGATCGCCGAGGCCACCCGCCCGAGCATGATCCGGTGGGAGGCGCTGCCCGGTCAGGTGCAGGTGGGGATCACGTTTCCGATCATGACGCTGCTCCTGTTCGGCTTCCACGTCTTCGTCTTCAACCTGTCGGCCGTGCGGTCGGGCTTCTACGCGCTCTTCTGGGCGATCCCGGCCACCGCGATCGTCTTCGTCGCCACCCGCGCCGAGGCGGCCAAGCGCACCCGCGACAACCCACCCGGTAATGAATAACCGGTGCCAGGCACCCAATATTCATCACGCGGTAGGCTTCGCGGGGTGAATACCGTCCCGGCGATCGAGTTGCCCTGGACTGACGATGACGAGGCCAACCGGCTCATCGCCTCCGATGGCAACGCGCTTTTGATCGGGTTTGCGCTCGACCAGCAGGTGACCGTGCAGAAGGCCTTCGCCGGCCCGATCGAGCTCAAGCGCCGGCTCGGGCATCTCGACCCGGGCCGGATCGCCGCCACCGACCCCGACGAGCTGGTCGAGGTGTTCGTCCGCCGGCCGGCGCTTCACCGCTACCCCGCCGTGATGGCAAAGCGGGTGCAGAGTCTGTGCGACGTGATCGAGCACGAGTACGACGGGGACGGTTCGCGGGTGTGGACGCAGGCCACCGACGCCGCAGACCTCAAGGCCCGCCTCGGCCGCCTGCCGGGGATCGGCGACATGAAGGTGCGCAGCCTCTTTGCCACGATCGTCAAGCTCCTGGGCGTGCGGCCGGAGGGCTGGGAAGCCGCCCTGCCCGGCCACCCCACGCTCGGGGACGTCGACAGCCCCCAGGCCCTGGCCGACTATCAGGCCGCCAAGCGCGCGCACAAGGCCGCCATGCGCGCGCAACGCTCGTGATCATCGAGCGCAGCATGCATCCGGAGTGGCTCTCGAACTCCTATCTCGTCGGCGACGAATCGGGCGGGACGGGCGTCATCATCGATGCCGGCGGCCCGGTCGCCCCGCTGCTGGATGCGGCCGACATCGAGCGGCTGACGGTCACCCATCTCCTGATCACGCACGCCGACGGCGACCACATCGACGAGGCGGGGGTCGTGATCGAGCGGTTCCGGCCGCGCGTGCTCGCGCACGAGATCGAGGCGAAGCGCATGTCCGGCGTGACCGGCCACCTCGCCGACGGCGACGTCGTGACCACCGGCGGTCTCGAGATCACCGCGCTCTTCACGCCCGGCCACAGCCCCGGGCACCTCTCGTTCCTGATCGGCGACTGCTGCTTCACGGCCGATGTCCTCTTCAAGGACACGGTCGGCGGCACGATGCGCGACAGCTACGAGAGCCTGCACCACTCGATCATGGGAGTGCTGATGGAGCTCCCACCCGAGACACACGTCCTCCCCGGCCACACCGACCCCACCACGATCGGTGCCGAGTGGGAGGCAAACCCGTTCGTGCGCATCTGGCGCGGAGCGGACGAGCCCGGCGCCGAGCCGTGCACCGTTGCGGGCCGGCCCGCAACCCTGCTGCTCTTTGCGGGCGACTACGATGGGGGACACAAGGGCTGGGTGCGCTGGGAGGACGGCTCCCAGGACATCGTCCCCGGCAGCAGGGTGCAGAGAACCTGATGCCGGACGGGCGCGAAAGGACCTGACATGACGGCTGGACTCTCCGAGCTCCCGGTTCCCGAGCGGGGCCGCAACATCGCGATGATCGTGATCACCGTGCTGCCATTCGTGGGGCTGATCCTGGCGATCGCCACCCTGTGGGACAAGGCGGTCGGCCCGACCGACCTGGCCCTCTTCGTCGGCATGTACGTGCTGTGCGGCTTCGGGATAACGATCGGCTTTCACCGCATGCTCACGCACCACGCCTTCGAGGCGATCGCGCCGCTCAAGGCCGCGCTGCTCATCTTCGGCTCGCTCGCCATCCAGGGCCCGGCGATCGACTGGGCCGTCGACCACCGCACGCATCACGCCTTCTCCGACAAGGAGGGCGACCCGCACAGCCCCCACCACGGCTACTCGAGCTCCGTGTGGGGCCGGCTGCAGGGGCTCGTCCACGCCCATGTCGGCTGGATGTTCGGCCACAACCGCACCGAGCGCGAGCGCTACGCCAAGGATCTGCTCGGAGACCGGCTGGTCGTGGCGATCTCGACCCTGTTCCCGCTCTGGGTGGTGCTGTCCTTTGCGATCCCGTTTGCCCTCGGCGGACTGATCACGCAGAGCTGGAAGGGCGCGATCACGGGGCTCATCTGGGGCGGGCTCGTGCGGCTCTTCTTCAACCACCACATCACCTGGAGCGTCAACTCCATCTGCCACGTCTTCGGCAGGCGGCCGTTCACCGCCGCCGACCAGTCGACGAACAACTGGGTGCTGGCGCTGCCGTCGCTCGGCGAAGCCTGGCATCACAACCACCACGTCTTTCCCACCTCCGCATTCCACGGGCTCGGGTGGCGGCAGGTGGACCTCTCGGGCCTCACGATCGCGATCTGGGAGAAGCTCCACCTGGTGCGAAACGTGCGCCGCCCGACGGCCGAGCAGATCGGCCGCAAGCGCGCCGCTCCGGCCGGCGTGTAGACGTCCCGGCGGGCGCGGCGTAGACTGGCGGGCAGGCCGCGCTCACGGGGGAAGATGCATTGCCCACTCGTCGCATCGGCGTCCCGCTCGCGGCCGCTGCGATCGCAATCGGCGCCGCGGCGGCCCTCTCGTGGCACGCCACGCCGATCGCGCACCGCGCCCGGCGGGTGCCCGTGCTCCAGGGCGGCCTCGAGGTGCGCGATCTGCCGGCGCCCGTGCCGGTGATGGTCGCCCACCATCGCTTCCACGGACCCCGCCTGCGCACGCCGGTTCCCGTCCTCATGTACCACGCCATCGGTACGCCGCCTGTCGGTGCGCCCTTCCCCGAGCTGTTCGTCGCCGCGTCGCTCTTCCGCGCCCAGATGGCCGCGCTGGCGGCGGCCGGCTACCACCCCGTCACCCTCGACCGGGTGTGGCAGGCCTGGCACGGCCGCGCCGGCCTGCCGCGAAAGCCGGTCGTGCTCTCGTTCGACGACGGCTACCGAGGCGACTTCGGGGTGGCGATGCCCGCGCTGCGCCGGCGGGGATGGCCGGCGGTGCTCAACCTGCTGGTGGCCAACCTCCACCGGCACGGGTGGGGCCTGCGCACGTGGATGGTGCGGCGGATGGTCGCAAACGGCTGGGAGATCGCCTCGCACACGCTCACTCATCCCGACCTGAACACCGTCTCTCCCACGCAGCTCTGGCGTGAGGTGGACAGGTCGCGCGTCGTCCTGCACCGGCTGTTCCACGTCCCGGTCGACTTCTTCTGCTACCCGTACGGAGACTTCGACGCCGCCGTGATCGCCGCCGTTCGCCGGACGGGATACGTCGGAGCGACCACCACGCTGCCCGGGCTCGCACGGCCGTCACAGCCCTTTACGCTGCGACGCGTCCGGGTCGCCGGCGGCGAGCTCCCGAGCACCCTGCTGGCCATGATCGCCGCAGCCTGAGTCATGCTACGAGGGTGGACGACCTGATCCTGCTGGGGGACAACCTCGAGCTCATGCCGCAGTTCGGCGACGGCGAGTTTCGGCTTATCTACCTGGATCCGCCCTTCAACACGGGCCAGGAGCGCAGCGCGCGGCCGCTGCGGGCGGTGGCCGACCCGGGCGGCGACCGCACCGGCTTCGGCGGTCGGCGGTACCGCACCGAGCTGCTCGAGCGCTCGTCCTACCGCGACAGCTTCGACGACTACCTCGGCTTCCTCGAGCCGCGCCTGCAGCACGCCCACCGCCTGCTCGCCGCCGACGGGACGCTCTACCTGCACCTGGACTACCGCGAGGCGCACTACGTCAAGCTCCTCTGCGACGAGGTGTTCGGCCGCGACTGCTTTCTGAACGAGATCGTGTGGGCGTACGACTACGGGGGCAAGCCGAAGCGGCGCTGGCCGGCCAAGCACGACACGATCCTGGTGTACGTCCGCGACCCCGGCCGCTACTGGTTCGACTCGGACGCCGTGGAGCGCGAGCCGTACATGGCTCCGGGCCTCGTCACGCCCGAGAAGGCCGCGCGCGGCAAGCTGCCCACCGACTGCTGGTGGCACACGATCGTGCCCACCAACGGCAGCGAGCGCACGGGGTATCCAACGCAGAAGCCCGAGGGGCTTTTGCGCAGGATGGTGCAGGCCTCGACCCGGCCGGGCGATCGCGTGGCCGACTTCTTCGCGGGATCCGGCACCCTGGGCGCCGTCGCCGCGGCGCTCGGCCGGCGCTATGTCCTCGTGGACTCGAACCCCGAGGCGGTTGCGGTCATGGAGCGGCGGCTGGGCGCGACTCGCGCTCGAGCACTCTGACCCCGGCCGACGTTCCGACCACCGCCACGCCGGCGATGCCGAGAAAGAAGCCGTGCTCGACCACACCGGGCACGTCGCGGACGGCGGCGGCGAGCGCGAACGGGTCGGACCAGTCGTCGCGGCGGCAGTCAAGGATCGGGTTGCCCTCGTCGGTGACGAACGGCTGATCGCCGGCCGCCATCCGCAGCGTCGGCCGCCAGCCGAGCTCTCGCAGCCGCAGGTCGCAGACCGGCCGGGCGAACTCGACCACCTCGACCGGCAGGGGCGACCGCTCGCCGAGCCGCGACACGAGCTTGGTCTCGTCGGCCACGACCACCATCAGCCGGCCGGCGCAGGCGACCACCTTCTCGCGCAGGGCCGCTCCACCCAACCCCTTGATCAGCTCGAGGCCGGGGTCGATCTCGTCGGCCCCGTCGATGACGACATCGAGCCGCGGTGTCTGCTCGAGCGTGGTCAGTGGAATCCCGAGGCGGCCGCAGCGCTCGGCGGTGGCCCGCGACGTCGGCACGCCGGCGATGTCGCGCAGGCGCCCGTCGGCAAGCCGGGCGGCGAGCGCCTCGAGCATCATCCCGGCGGTCGCGCCGGTGCCCAGTCCCAGCCGCATGCCGTCGCGGACGTAGACGGCGACGGCGTGCTCGGCCGCCGCCTGCCGCTGGGCCGCGGCTGCCGTCACGCCGCCATGGCCGCGCGGGCGGCGGCGGGGTCGGTCAGGGGCGCGAGGCAGGTGAACCGCTCGCAGATGTAGGCCGCAGGCACCCCGCCAACGGGGCCGCGGCCCTCGAGCAGGGGGATCCCGCCGGGATCGGCGCCGTCGCCGAAGGCGTACACCACGTCGGGGTGGAAGCCCTCGCGGACGGCGTCGGCAAGCGCACGCGTGGCCGGATCGGCCGCGGGCCCGACGACGGCGACCTCCCGCGGCGGTGACAGGTAGAGATCGAGCGTCGAGAGCATCTGGCCCAGGCCGTGGGGCGCGGCGCGCATCGCGTCGACCGCGAGCTGCATCGCCGCCGCCGCCCGCTGTTCGAGCTCGGGCTCGGCATAGATGCGGCCGAGTCGAATCAGCGCGTGGGCGAGAAGGGCGTTCCCCGACGGCGTCGGGCTGTCGTCGAGCTCCTTGTGGCGCGCGACCAGCGGCTCCGCATCGGACGCCGACTGGTAGAAGCCCCCATTGCGCTCGTCCGCGAACCGGGCGACCGCCGCGTCGGCAAGTCTCCGGGCGGGCGGAAGCCACTCGGGCTCGCCGGTGGCGAGCGCCAGCTCGAGCAGCCCATGGCAGACGGCGGCGTGATCGTCCAGATACGCCGGGATCCTGGCCGTACCCGCCCGGTAGGTCCGGCGGAGCCGCCCGTCGGCTCCGGTCATCGGCCCGAGCAGGAAGCGGGCGCAGTCGCGGGCCGCCTCGAGCAGATCGGGGCGCTGCAGCCGCCACCCACCCTGGGCGAGCGCCGCCAGGGCAAGCCCGTTCCAGGCCGCGAGCGACTTGTCGTCGCGGCCCGGCTGCGGCCGCCGCAGGCGCCGCTCGAGCAGCGCCGCCCGGATCTCGGCCAGATCGGCGGGAGGCTCGCCGTGCGCCCGCAGCACGGTCGTGTTGCCCTCGAAGTTGCCGGCCTCGGTGACGCCATAGTACGCCGCCGCCGTGGCGGCACGGGCGTCGCCGAGGGCCTCCGTGAGCTGGGCCGGCGTCCACACGTACGTCGAGCCCTCCTCGCCGTCGGTGTCGGCATCCTGGGACGAGGCGAACCCGCCGTCCGGCAGGCGCATCTCGCGCACCAGGTAGTCGAGCGTGTCCTCGGCGATCTGCGCATACCGCTGCTCGCCGGTCACGGCGAAGCCCTCGAGGTACGCGCTTGCGAGGAGCGCGTTGTCGTAGAGCATCTTCTCGAAGTGCGGCACGAGCCAGATGCGGTCGACGGCGTAGCGGTGGAACCCGCCGCCGATCAGGTCGTGCATGCCGCCGAGCGCCATGCCGTCGAGCGTCTCGGTGGCGATCCGCAGCGCATCGGCGCTGCCGGTGCGGGCGTGCAGGCGCAGCAGGAAGCCCACCGTCGAGGCGGCCGGAAACTTCGGAGCGCCGCCGAAACCGCCCCAGTCGGGATCAAAGGCAGTACGCAGGGCGGGCAGCGCACCGGTCAGAAGCTCGTCCGTGAGCGGCTCGGCCGACGGCGCCACGTCCGCCGACCGGCGCAGCGACTCGGCCAGCGCGGCACCCGCCTGCTGCACCTCGCCCCGGCGCTCGCGCCAGGCGTCGTCCACCGCCTCGAGCAGCTGGCGGAACGAGGGCATGCCGTAGCGGGGCTCCGGGGGGAAATAGGTGCCGCAGTGGAACGGCTCGCCGGCCGGCGTCAGGAACACCGTCATCGGCCATCCGCCATGGCCGGTCATGCGCACCGTCGCGTTCATGTACACCGCGTCCAGGTCGGGGCGCTCCTCGCGGTCGACCTTGATGTTCACGAACAGGCGGTTCATCAGTCCGGCGGTCTCGGGATCCTCGAACGACTCGTGCGCCATGACGTGGCACCAGTGGCAGGCGGAATAGCCGATCGAGAGCAGGATCGGCCGGTCCTCGTCACGCGCCCGGCCGAGCGCCTCCTCCCCCCACGGGTACCACTCGACGGGGTTCGCAGCGTGCTGGAGCAGGTAGGGGCTGGTCTCGCCGGCGAGCCGGTTCATGCCCGCACGTTAGATGAATACATGGGGCCTGGCCCCATGTATTCACGGCCCCAGGCTCAGGCGACGACCTGGCGGATCTGGTGGACCGCCACCATCGTCACCGAGGCGTCGTCACCCGGGGCGGCGGTCAGCGACGCCATCAGCGAGGCCAGGCGCTCGTACGGGTCGGTGCGCGTGGCCAGGTAGCGGTCGACCGCATCGTCGATCGAGGCGTCGCCGGCCTCGGCGAGGACGCTCGAGGCGATCTGGCGCCGCAGCAGCCGCAGGTCCTCGGCCAGCGACGCCCACGCCAGCCGCTGCCAGCGCGTCTCGGCCGGAAGCTCGGACGCCCGCCGCTCGATCACGTCGAGGTACAGCCGCTCGCCGATGACGAAGAAGGCGTGGGCGACATCGGGGATCGACCGCGAGTAGGTGCGGGCGACCGTGATGATGTCCGGCGCATACACGAGGTCGGGGGCGATCGCCGCGAACCGCGCCGCCTTGTCGGCGACGTTCTGGACCAGCAGCCGCTCGAGCCGCTCGTCGCGCGTGAGCCGCCAGGCCGTTGTGGCGATGTCGCCCATGCACGCCACGAGCTCGGCGAACGGGCCGCGGGCGAGCTCCACCTCGGTCGTGAGGTCGATCTGGGGGACGTGGGTGAGATACCAGCGGGCGAGCTCCTCGACCATCAGGTCGACACCGGTCATGAGCTCGGCCTGGAGGTCGTTCGGCACCACCCGGTCGAGCTGCTCGACGGCGTCCCAGGGCTCGCGGGCGCCGCTCACGTCGCGGGCGACGATGAACGCCCGGGCGACCTCCTCGGCCCCGACGCCGGTCTCGGCCACCATGCGCGACGCGAAGGTGATGCCCATCGAGTTGATGACGTCGTTGGTGACGATGGTGGCGACGATCTCGCGCCGGAGCGGATGGGCGCCCATCAGGTGCCCGAATCGCTCGACCACCCTCGGTGGGAAGTACTCCGCCAGGGATGCGTCGAGGTAGGGGTCGTCGGGGAACGTCGAGGCCAGCACCTGCTCGCGCAAGAGCCGCTTGGCGTAGGCGAGGAGCACGCACAGCTCGGGGCGCGCGAGTCCCGTGCCCGCCGACCGCCGCTCGGCCATCTGCTCGGACGTCGGCAGGAACTCGAGCGCCCGCTCGAGCAGCCCGCGGCCCTCGAGCTCGGTCATCAGATCCTCGTACGCCTCCATCCGCTGCGGCGCCACGGCGGACTCCTGGGCCAGGATCTGCACCTGCAGGTAGTTGTCGTAGAGAACGTGTGAGACCACGTCGCCGGCGACGCTCTGGAGCACCTCGTTTCGATCCTCCACCGTGAGCTCGCCCGTCTCGACCGCGAGCCCGAGCAGAATCTTCAGGTTCACCTCGTGGTCGGAGCAGTCGACTCCGCCGGAGTTGTCGATCGCATCGGTGTTGATGCGGCCGCCGCGCAGCGCGTACTCGATCCGGCCGCGCTGGGTGAGGCCGAGGTTGCCGCCCTCGCCGACCACCCTTGTGCGCAGCTCGCGGCCGTCGACGCGGACGGCGTCGTTGGCGCGGTCGCCGACGTCGGCATGCGACTCCGATGACGCCTTGACGTAGGTGCCGATGCCGCCGTTCCAGAGCAGGTCGACCGGCGCCCGCAGCACGGCCTGGATCAGGTCGGTGGGCGCCATCCGCTCGGCCTCGACCCCGAGCGCGGCGCGGGCCTCGGGCGACAGCGGAATCGACTTCGCCGATCGTGGGAAGACGCCGCCACCGGACGAGATCACGCTGCGGTCGAAGTCGTCCCACGACGACGACGGCAGCGCGAAAAGCCGCTCGCGCTCGGCGAACGAGGCCTCGGCGTCAGGGTCGGGGTCGATGAAGACGTGGCGGTGGTCGAACGCGGCCACCAGCCGCATCTGGTGTGACAGGAGCATCCCGTTGCCGAACACGTCGCCGGACATGTCGCCGATGCCGACCGCGGTGAACGGCTCGGTCATGACATCGCGGCCAAGCTCGCGGAAATGCCGCGAGACGCTCTCCCACGCGCCCCGGGCGGTGATCCCGAGCGCCTTGTGGTCGTAGCCGTCCGAGCCGCCGGAGGCGTACGCGTCGCCGAGCCAGAAGCCGTACTCGACGCTGACGGCATTGGCCGTATCGGACAGGTGGGCGGTGCCCTTGTCGGCGGCCACGACCAGGTACGGGTCCGGGCCGTCCAGCACGCGCACATCCGCCGGGTGCACGACCTCGCCCGAGACCATGTTGTCGGTCAGATCGAGCATCCCCCGCATCAGGGTGATGTACTGGCGCCGCTCCTCCTCGCGCAGCGCCGCCCGGTCGGAGGGCGGCCGCTTGAGGACGAAACCACCCTTCGCGCCGACCGGGACGATGACCGCGTTCTTGACCATCTGCGCCTTCATCAGGCCGAGGATCTCGGTGCGGTAGTCCTCGAGCCGGTCCGACCAGCGGATCCCGCCGCGGGCGACCATGCCCCCGCGCAGGTGCACGCCGGCCATCAGCGGTGAGTACACGAAGATCTCCCAGAGCGGCACCGGCCGGGGCATGTTCGGCACGTCCTCGCAGCGGAGCTTGAGGGACAGGTGCTCGGAGCGGCCTTCGCGGACGTACGCATTCGTGCGCACGGTGGCCAGGATCATGCCGAGGTAGCCGCGCAGGATGCGATCGTCGTCGAGCGACGTGACGGCATCGAGGTCGGAGGTGATCGCGTCCACGATCGCCTGCTCGGCGGCGTCCTCCCCGGCCCGGGCGGGGTCGAACCGGGCCTCGAAGAGCTCCACCAGCTTGCGGGCGATCGGCGCGTTGCGCACGAAGCAGTCGTTCTGATAGCGAGAGGTGAACGGCGCCCCCAGCACCTGACGATACTCGCGGTAGGCCCGAAGCACCGTCACCTGCCGCCAGGTCAGGCCGCCCGCGACCACCAACCGGTTCAGCCAGTCCGACCCCGCCCGGCCGTCCCAGACCGCGCCCACCGTGTCGCTGACGAGATCGGCGTAGACGGCCAGGTCAAGCTGCTTGCCGTCGGGGCCGAGCACGCCGAAGTCGTGCAAATACCGGCTCTCGTCGGGGTTGCCCTGGAGCCGCGTCGGCACCTCCTCGATCACCGTCAGCCCGAGCTGCTCGAGCAGAGGCAGGAGCTCCGTCAGCGGCGCCTTGCCTCCGGTCTTGTAGAGCTTCACCCGGGTCAGGGGCTCGGCCGGCCCCTGCTCGTTCTGCAGGGCGACCACGTACGGCCGGTCCGGCCCGAGCCGCTCGAACTGCTCCACGTCGAACCGGGCCTGGTACGTGTCGGCCGCGCTCTTGTAGTACTCGGGGAACAGGGCGGCGTAGCGCCGCGCAAGCTCGTGCCCGCGCATGTTCCCAAACGTCTCGGCCAGCGCATCGGAGAGCGCGTCGTCCCACGACCGGGCGGCATCGGCAACCTCGCGCTGGAGGTCGGCGAGCGAGACGTCGGGAATCTCATCGCTGACGTGGATGGTGAAGTGAAACCGCGCCGGGTCGGTCGAAAACGACAGGGCATAGTCGGCGATGGTGCCCTCGAAGCGGTACTCGAACAGGTGCTCGAGCCGCAGCCGCAGCTCCGTCGTCACCCGGTCGCGTGCCAGCGCGACGATCGCCCAGACCGTCCGCCTGCTCGGGTCGGAGCGTAGGAACAGGCGCACGTTGCGCTCCTCCTGCATCGCCGCGAGCGCCATGATGGTCGCCCGCAGCTCCTGGGCCGGCGCCGCAAAGAGCTCGTCCTTCGGGAAGCTGTCGAAGAGCTCGACCACCGCCTTGTAATCGTGCGACCCGGAGATCAGGTCCTCCCAGCGCATGATCGCCTCGAGCTTTCGCCGCACCAGCGGGATGTGGTGGGCCGACTCGGCGTATGCCTTGCTGGTGAAGAGGCCGATCATGCGCAGCTCGCCGACCACCTTGCCGGCGTCGTCCACCCGCTTGACGGCCACGTAGTCCATGCGCGCCAGACGGTGGATGGCGGTCTCGCGGCTGGTCTTCGAGACCACCAGCAGCGGGCCGCCGAGGAAGCGATCGCGGACGGCCGGCTCGAGCGAGGCGAGCGGCACCGGCTCGGCGAAGCGCGACCGGGAGTCGTCCGCCATCACCCCCAGCCCCGACCCGGGCACCACGGCCACGGTCGCGTCCTCGCCCGTCCCCTCGAGCCGGTACTCGCGGTAGCCCAGATAGATGAAGCTGTCGTCGGTCAGCCACTGCAGGAACTCGATCGACTCGTGGATGATGTCCGCCGACCAGCGCGGATCGGCCGCCGAGGCCACCTCGATCATCGTCTCGACCCGCTCCACCATGGGCAGGAAGTCGCGCACCGCCAGGCGCAGATCGGACAGCACCTTGACGAGGTCTGAGCGCAGAAGCTCGAGCGCCTCGTCGTCGAGCGCGCGGTCGGCCTGGAAGTACATGACCGACTCGCGCCGCACCGCGCCCCGGGCGGGCGTGATCGCGACAACCTTGCCGTCCTCCGACCGCTCGACGCCCATCACGGGATGCACGACCGCGCGCACCTGCAGCCCGTGCACGTGCATCTCGGTCGTGACCGTGTCGACCAGGAAGGGCGAGTCCTCGACCGCCACCTGAACCACCGAGCCGGAGGCATGCCATCCGTCCGTCTCGAGATCGGGGTTGCGGGCGCGCACCGCCAGCTCGCCCGGCGGGCGCTCGGCCATGAATGCGAAGAGCTGACCGACGTGGGCAGCCAGCTCCTTGGGCCCGAGCTCCGAGACGATCACCGCAGGGACACGGCGGGCATAGGCGCGGACGAACTCCGCCAGCAGTCCGACGCGACCCGCGCCCAACTCCTCGAGCAGCGTATCGACGAGCGCGGCGTCACTCGAGTCGGGCTCGGCCACGGCGGGCGCCTGAGGCTCGCTGCTCACGAGCAGTGATCGTATCTCAGCGGGCTGCTGTCGGCTGTTCAGACCCGCCGGCGACGCCCGTCGGCTCGGCGGCGAAGCGGTACCCCACCCCCGGATGGGTGTGGATGTACGTGTGCGTGGCCGAGGGGCTCTCGAGCTTCGAGCGCAGCTTGCGGACGCAGACGTCGACCGACCGGTCGCGCTTGGTGTGCGGCATGCCCCACACCCGGCGGCGCAGCTGATCGCGGGTCAGCGCCCGCCCCGGCTCGAGGGCCATCGCGTGCAGGAGCCGGAACTCGAGCACGGTCAGCCCCGCATCCTCACCGTCGACGAATACGCGCCGCAGCTCGGAGTCGATCACGAGGCCCGGCACCTCGATCGCATCGTTCTTTGTCTGGAATCCGCCCGACGTCCGCCGCAGCGCAGACTCGACGCGCGCCACCAGCTCGGGCATCCCGAAGGGCTTGCAGAGGTAGTCGTCGGCGCCCATGCGCAGGGCGTGCACGCGATCGCGCTCGGACACCCGCGCGCTCACGACCACCACGGCCGCCTCGACGCCGTCCGCCCGCACCGACTCGATCACCTGCCAGCCGTCGGTGCCGGGAAGCATCAGGTCGAGCACGATCGCGTCCGGGCTCGCGTACCGGATCCGCCGCAGCGCCTTCAGCCCGTCGTCGACCGAGTCGACCTCGTAGCCCGCCGCCCGCAGATAGGCGCCGATCGCCGATGCGATGACCGCATCGTCCTCGACCACCAGGATCCGGCGGCGGCGGCCGTTGGCCGACCCGCTCGTCATGCCACCGGGGCCTGGCGGCGGATACGGTCACTCGACCCCGCCGACTGCAGGACGCTCCCGATTGCGTGCATGTGCAGCGCGATCCGGCACACCGGCGCCGGCCCGGCGCCGGCCAGGACTCGCTCGACCGCACGGTCGAGCCGCCCGAGCGGCGCAGGATCATGTGCTGCGTACCCGGCCAGAGCCAGGTCGAGCGCCTTGAGCGCGCGCCGCAGGTCGAGGTGTGTCCTCGACTGTGGCCCGAGGTCGTCGAGCAGCCGGGCGATGTGGCGCAGGTGGAAGTCCACCTCCTGGAGCATGCGCACCCGGCGGATGGAGCACTCGTCGGCCTGCGGCGAGGCGATCAGGGCGTCAACCGCCAGCTTGACCACGCGGTGGTGTGCCGCGCGGCCGGTGCAGCGGCGCCCCGCCACGCCGTGCCCGAACCCGATCACCGCCGACTCGAGCTGCTCGATCCGGCGTGCGTAGGTCGAGCGAGAACCCATGCTTACATTTTGCCCGCACAGCCCAGGTTCGGGGTTGCCACACGGTGACGATCGCGTGAAGCTTTGGAGAACTTCGGCTGCGAAGAACCTCGATGATTGACTCCGCGCCTCCGCGCGCCTGGACGCGCGTCGGTGGTGAGTTGGCGGTTGGTGGTGGGGCTGCGGCTGCGAACCGTCGCCTCGCTACGTCCTCGGTCGCGCCCATACGCTTAACCGGTATGAACGCTCCCTGCGTCCTTGCGAGGCTCGGTTCTCGCCGCCCAGGACATCACGGCGGCGTGGAATCAATCATCTAAGCTGCAGACCGCTCGGCGAGGAGCATGTCGGCCAGCCCCTCGCGCAGGCCGCCGCGAGCGACCTGCAGCGGCACCCCCAGCACGACCTGCGTCTCGCGCAGGATCAACGCGCCGGCGAGCAGCACCCGCGCGCGCTCGACATGGATGCCGTAGGCGCGGGCGATGCGATCGGACGGCTGCCGGGCGACCAGCCGGATCGCGCGGTCAAGGCGGCGCTCGTCCAGCGTCCTTCCGACCAGCCTGCGCAGGGCGCGGGCGCTGCCGCCGGTCGCAAGCGCGCTTTGCACCTGGAGGTTCTCGAGGTCCTCGAGCCGCTCGCGCACCTCGTCGCGGGCGTGCTGCACCGCCCGGCGCGACGGCGGGTCGGCGGACAGAAAGCGGCTGGTGAGCCGCAGAGAGCCGATGTCGACGGAGATCAGGCCGTCCGGGGGGCGATCGGGGCCGCCGATCGCGATCTCGGTGGATCCGCCGCCCACATCGCACACGGCCACGGGCACGACCAGACCGGCATGGCCGGCCGTGGCGCCCTCGAAGGCGTGCCGGCCCTCATCGCGGGCCGAGAGCACGCGCGCCTGCACGCCGGTGACGTGGCTCAGGCCGGCGAGCAGCGCCTCGGCGTTCGCGCTCTGGCGTCCGGGCGCGGTCACGACGACGTCGATGTACGCGGCGCCGTGTGCGCGCGCGAGCCTGGCGTAGCGGCCGGCGCAGGCGAGCGTCGCGTCGAGCTTCTCGACCGAGATGGTGCCGGTGTTCTCGATCTCGTGCCCCAGGCCGAGCACGGTGCGCTCGGAGCGGAGCGCGACCACTGCGGTTGCGCTGCCACGCCGGGCGACGAGCAGCCGGCCCGTGTTCGAGCCGATGTCGATCACCGCGACGGTCATACGTGCAGTTTGACCGTCGGGTCGGCTGTCCTCGTCTGGCGACATTCCCCACACCTCTGCCTCGGTGACGCTCAAGGCCGTAAGGCCTGCGCGCGCCTGCGCGCCCGCCGCATCAGCGCCAGCTGGGCACCGCCGGTGCCGTCGCCGGGAAGCCGCTCCCAACTCCCGTCGGGCAGGAGCTGCCACGAGAAATCGGCCGTCCCGAACAGGAGGTCGAACATCTCGGCCACCTGGGCACGCGCCGCCACGTCCTCGATCGGCACCAGCACCTCGAAGCGGCCGTCGAGGTTGCGCGGCATCAGGTCGGCGCTGCCGAGCAGGTATGTGGACGTTTCGCCGGCCTCGATGATGAATGCGCGGCTGTGCTCGAGCCAGCGCCCGAGCACGCTGCGAACACGGATGTTCTCGCTCATACCCTCGACCCCGGGGCGCAGCGCGCACACGCTGCGGGTGACGACGTCGACCGACGCCCCTGCCCGCGACGCCGCGTACAGCCCGTCGATGACCTCGACGTCGGTGAAGTTGTTCACCTTGATCCGGATCCGGGCGTGCTTGCCGGCGCGGGCGGCATCGGCCACCGCCCTGATGTGCTCGAGCAGCTTCGGCCGCAGCGTGTAGGGCGCGACCAGCAGCTTCCGGAAGGTCTGCGGCCGCCCGAACCCCGTCAGCAGGTTGAACAGGTCAGCCACGTCGGCGGTGATGTCGTTGTCGGCCGTGAACAGGCCGAAGTCCTCGTACAGGCGGGCGGTGACGGCGTGATAGTTGCCGGTGCCGATATGCGCATAGCGGCGCAGGCCGCGGCCCTCGCGGCGGACGATCAGGGTCGTCTTCGCGTGCACCTTGAGGTTGGGGAAGCCGTACGCGACGTGCGTCCCCGCCTCTTCCAGCGCCCGCGACCAGTGGATGTTGCGGCTCTCGTCGAAGCGGGCTTTGAGCTCGACCACGCACACGCTCTGCTTGCCCTCCTCGGCGGCCCGGATCAGCGCCGGGATCAGCGGCGAGCGCTCGCTGGTGCGGTAGACGGTCGTCTTCAGCGCCACCGAGTCGGGATCGCGGGCACCGGCGTTGATGAACTCCTCGACAGTGGACGCGAACGAGTCGTAGGGCAGGTGGATCAGGATGTCGCCCGCGTCGACGGCCGCGAACATCTCCTTGCGATCGCCGCTTGCAAACCGCGGCGGCGCCAGCCCCACCCACGGCTCGTACTTGAGGTCGGGCCGGTCGAGATCGGCGAGCTGGGACACGTCGGCGAGGTCGAGCATGCTGTGGATGCGGAACACCTGACGGTCGCTGACGTCGAGCGAGTCGACCAACCGCCGCTGCATCCGCGGCGACATGTCGTGCGCCACCTCGAGCCGCACCACGTCGCCGAACCGGCGCCGGCGCAGCTCGACCTGCACCGCCTGGAGCAGGTCGTCGGCGTCGTCCGACACCTCGAAGTCGGCGTCGCGGGTGACCCGGAACGGGGCCGACTCGATCACCTCCATGCCCGGGAAGAGGCGGGGCAGGAAGTGGGCGATCACCTCCTCGAGCGGGAACGTGATCCGGTCGCGGCCGATCGTGACGAAGCGCGACATCCCCTCCGGGACCTTCACCCGCGCCAGCCGCTCCTCCCCGCTCGCGGGATCGCGGACGAACACCCCCAGGCTGAGCGAGAGCCCCGAGATGTACGGAAACGGCTGCCCGGGGCCGATCGCAAGCGGCGTTAGCACCGGGTACACCTCGCGCTCGTAGTGGACGGCGAGCGACCGCAGCTCCGCCCGCGTGGCCTGGCCGACCCGGCCGAGCCGAATGCCGGCCTCCCCCAGCGCCGGAACCAGGTCGCGCTCCCACAGCGCCGACTGCGCGCTCACCTGCTCGCGCACGCGTCCGGCGATCTCGTCGAGGGCGGCGTGGGGGCTGCGGCCGTCGGGCGAGCGCACGTCGAGCCCCGACGCCGCCTGGCGCTCGAGGCCGGCCACGCGCACCATGAAGAACTCATCGAGGCCGGACGAGACGAACGAGCACAGGCGGACGCGCTCGAGCAGCGGCACGCTCGCATCCTCGGCGACCGCCATGACCCGCGTGTTCCAGTCGAGCCATGACAGCTCGCGGTTCAGGAACCGGTCGGGCGGGGCCTTCACCTTCCGGGCGGCGGCCCGCGCCGTCGTCGGCCGGCGGCGGCGAGCGGTGCCCAGCTCAGTCACCCGGGCGCCGGCTTCGCCCTTGTCCGCCGGTCCGGCCACGCGTTAGCCGAACCGGCCCGTGACGTACGCCTCGGTGCGCTCGTCGGAGGGACGGGTGAACAGCTGGACGGTGGGGGCGTGCTCGACCAGAACGCCGCAGCGTGATCCCGATTCTCCAACGTCGACGCTGAAGAAGGCGGTCATGTCGGCGATCCTGGCAGCCTGCTGCATGTTGTGGGTCACAATCACAATCGTATATTCATTCTTCAATTCGGCAACCAGATCCTCGATCCTCTGGGTGGCGATCGGGTCGAGTGCCGAGGCGGGCTCGTCCATCAGCACGACGTCCGGCTCGATCGCGAGCGCCCGGGCGATGCACAGGCGCTGCTGCTGGCCGCCGGAGAGCGAGAGGGCGCTCGACTTGAGGCGCGTGTGCACCTCGTCCCAGAGCGCCGCCTGGCGCAGGGCCTTCTCGACCCGGTCGTGCAGGTTGTCCTTCATGCCGTGCAGGCGCAGCCCGTAGGCGACGTTGTCGAAGATCGACTTGGGAAACGGGTTCGGCCGCTGGAACACCATCCCGATGCGGCGCCGCACCTCGACGGGATCCACGCCGGACGCGTTCAGATCGTGGCCGTGATACTGAATCGTCCCCGCAACGGTCGCCCCCGAGATCAGGTCGTTCATCCGGTTCAGGCTGCGAAGGAGCGTCGTCTTGCCACAGCCCGACGGACCGATGAAGGCGGTCACGATGCTCTTGTGGATGTTGAGGTTCACGTCGCGGATCGCCACGGCGCCGGAGTACGACACGGACACGTCCTCGAGGCTCAGCACCACCGGCTTCCCCTCCTGGGGATTGGCGCCGTGCTTGGAGGCGAGCTCGGCCATCTGGGCCTGCGATCGGGCCAGGGCGACGTCGACTCCGTCGCCGCCGTCGCCGCGCTCGTCCTTTTCTGATTCATTCATGGTGTCTATTTTGTCTGATCCGGAGAGATTGGCATAGTCGGTCATGGCTGCTCACCTCGCTCGCTCGATCTGGCGGCGGGTGCGCACCGAGAGCGCCCGCCCGATGATGCCGGCCACAAGGACGCCCACGATGAGCACCAGCGCGGCCGCCCAGGCCGTCTGCTGATCCGCCACGCTGGGCGACTCGGAGTCGACGTAGATCGTCAGTGGGATCGAGGCCATCGCCTGGTGCACGTTGGTCACGACCGTGTTCGCGAAGATCGACGACGTGAAGAGCAGCGGCGCCGTCTCGCCGGCCGCCCTGGCCACCGCCACGATGGTGGCGGTGACGATCCCGCCGACTGCTGTGGGCAGGATCACGGTGATCACAGTGCGGGCACGTGTCGCCCCGAGCGCCATCCCACCCTCGCGCAGGGTCGACGGCACCAGTGCGAGCACCTCCTCGGTGGCCCGCGCAACCAGTGGCACCATCACGATCGAGAGCCCGATCGATGCAGCGATCGCGCTCTGACCGTGACCGACCACCAGCAGGCCGAAGATGAAGACACCGACGACGATCGTCGGCACGCCGGCGAGCACGTTCAGGGCCAACCGCACGAACTCTGCCACCTGCGGGGCCGCGAACTCGACGTTGAAAATTGCGATCAGAATGCCCATGGGCACCGCGATCAGGGTCGCCATGGCGGTCATGATGATCGTGCCGACGATGGCATTCGCGATGCCGCCGCCGGTCTGGAAGACCGGTGCCGGCGACTTCGTGAAGAAGTCGACGCTGAGGGCCGGCAGGCCCTTGCGGGCCACCGAGATGATCACGATCGCGAGGACGACGACCGCCAGCAGCGCCGCGGCGGTGCAGACGGCCTCCATGATGTGCCCGAGCAGCTTGCGGCGCCGCGAACGCGCCGAGACGACCATCAGCGGATTGGGACTGGCCTCGGCGCTCATCGTCCCGCCGTCCTGCGGCGCATGCGGCGCACGATCAGCTGCGCGGTCAGATTGACCACCAGGCTCATTACGAGCAGGATCGCTGCGAGGTAGGCGAGCGATGAGGTCTGCAGCGTCGTCGCGGCACCCTGGTACTGGTTGGCGATGCGGCTGGCCAGCGTGTCGGTTGAACCGAACAGCGAGGAGGGCCGGCCCAGCGTGTCCCCGATCACCTGACTGACCGCGATCGCCTCGCCGATCGCGCGGGCAAAGCCCAGGATCACGCCGGCCACGAGGCCCGCGCTGACCTGGGGGATGGCCACGCCGCGCACCATCTCCCACCGGGTCGACCCCAGCGCCAGCGATCCCTGCTTGAGATCGCTCGGGACGCCGTCGAAGAGCTCACGGCTGATGCTGGCCACGATCGGCACGATCATGATCGTCAGAACGAAGGCTGCGGGGAGCAGGCCGACGTTGGAGGGCGTCCCGGAGAACGCCGGGATGAACCCAAGGTGCTCGTTCAGGAAGGGCTCGACGTGCGCCTCCAGAAACGGCCCCATCACGAGGATGCCCCACAGCCCGAGGACGACGCTCGGGATGGCCGCCAGCAGCTCGACCAGCGCTCCCACGGGTGCCCGCAGCGGGCGCGGAGCGAGCTCGCTCAGAAAGAGCCCGATGGCGATCGCCACGGGCACGGCGATGATGAGCGCGATCAGCGACGTCACCAGCGTGCCCCAGATCAGGTCGAGAGCGCCGTACTGGTCGGTGACGGCGTTCCATTCGCTCGAGGTGAGGAACCCGAGCCCGAACGTCGAGATCGCCGACCACGCCTGATCGACCACCTTGTAGGCGATCATCACGAGGACGACGACGACGGTGATCGCCGCCGCGCCGGCGATCACGCGAAGCGCGAAATCGCCGGGGTGGAATTTCGCCCGGCGGCCAAGCGGAAGCTCGGTGGGGACATGCGCGCTGCTCAACTCAACATTCCTTTCCCTGGCGGGAGGGCGCCGGCATCACGGTGGGAGGTCGTGACACCGGCGCCGCTCCAGCCGTTAGGAGATCTTGGCGATCTCCTGCTTGTCGGACGCAACAACCGCCGCGGGCAGTTCCGGGAACCCGAGTGGGGGCCCGAACGCCTGGCCGTCGGTGATGGCATAGGTCAAGAATGCCTTCAGGGTGGCGGCATTGGTCGCCGACATGGGCACGATCGCGTAGGTGTACGTGGACATCGGATACGCACCCGTCGCCGAGGCGGGCGGGTTCACCAGCGGGATCGAGCCGTCGGGGTTGACGGTCGTCATGGCGGTCGCAGCCGCCTTGATGCTCGGGACACCCGGCACCGGGTACTTGCCGGCCGCGTTCTGGATCAGCGCGGCATTCAGGGCGTCAGGAGCGATGTAGGACAGCGCCACGTAGCCGATCGCGCCGTTGGTGCTCTGGATCGAGGCTGCGACACCCGAGTTCTTGGCGGCAGCGGTGCCGACCGAGAACGGCGGCTGGGTCGAGGCGCCGATCTTGCTCTTGAACGTCGGGCTGACCGCCGACAGGTAGCTCGAGAAGACGAAGCTGTCACCGGAGCCATCGCTGCGGTAGATCGGCGTGATCTTCGTCGAGGGCAGGTTGGCGCCGGGATTGAGCGCCTTGATCTTGGGATCGTTCCAGGTCGTGATCGTTCCCAGGTAGATGTCGGCGATCACGGGCCCGGTCAGGTGGAGATTCTTGGGCGCACCGCTGACGTTGTACGCGACGGTCGTCGCGCCCAGCGCCCACGGAATCTGCAGGCAGCCCTTGCAGGCCGTTGCCTGGTCGGTCGTGAGCGGCGCGTCGCTGGCACCGAAATCGACCGCGCGAGCGGTGATCTGGTCGATGCCGCCGCCGCTGCCGATCGCGCCGTAGGTGATGGTGACTCCTGTCTTCGTCGAGTAGTCCGGCTCCCACTGCGAGACGAGCGGATACACGAGGGTGCTGCCGGCGCCCGTGAGCACCTTGCTGTTGCCGCCACTGGAACTGGATTTGGTGACGGTTGTCGTCGAGCTGCCGCTGCTCCCACACGCAGCCGCGAGTGCCACCGAACCGATGGCGAGCAACATCAGCGCTGACCTACGAAACCTCTGCATGCGTAACCTCTCATCGTCGTTCACATCCGGTGGAACGATCGTGCCTGGCATTGGGAGCAAACGGGGTTATTCGGCGGTGAATGTGTGGTGAAAGGTCGGATAAGCCGGGGGGCACTCGTCACCAGATGACCGCGCCCGCCCCTGCGGTGCTCTATTGTCGGGTCATGCCACGAGAAGAGTTTCAACACGAGCTGGACGAGATCGAGGCCCTGTTGCAGGACGAGGGCCGTCTCTGCGGCCACTCGCTGGAGACGGTGCTGAACGGTCTGCACGCCGCCGACGACTCGGCGGCGCAGAAGGTGATCGCCGCCGACGACGAGGTGGACAGCATCTACCTGCGGGTCGAGTCCGCGATCGAGTCGCTGTTCGCGCGCCAGGCCCCCGTGGCCGTCGACCTGCGGCTCGTGCTGGCGATGATCCACATCAACCTGCACCTGGAGCGGATCGGCGACCAGTGCGTGAACATCGCCAAGCTGGGGCTGCTGCTCCCGCCCGACCCACCGCTGCCCGAGGCCCTGCTCGCCGACTTCGCGACCATGGGCCGGCAGGCTCAGGCCATGATCGCCGAGGCGATGCGCTCGTTCGGCGCCCGCGACCTCGCCGGAGCGGAGTCGCTGCTCGCGATGGATCAGGTGATCAACCGCACCAACCACGGGATCGCCCGGCGGATCCTGTCGCTGGCCAACGACGAGCCGTCGCACGAGGCCGGGCTGCGCGCAATCCTGATCTCGCGCTGCCTGGAGCGGATCGGTGACAACGCGGTCGACATCGGCGAGCAGACGGCCTATCTGGTGACCGCGGAGTTCCGCGAGTTCACCGATGCCTCCCGCACCGCGTCCGTGTAGCGCCGGATCGGAGGGCGAGGTGAGCCGGGTCCTGTTCGTGTGCATCCAGAACGCCGGCCGCTCGCAGATGGCCGCAGCGCTCTTCGAGCGCGCCGCTGCCGGTGCGCACAAGGCCCGCTCGGCGGGCAGCCGCCCGGCGGAGCACGTGCATCCCCAGGTGGTCGAGGCGATGGGTGAGCTCGGCATCGACCTGTCTGGCAACGTGCCGCACCTGCTCAGCCCTGACGATGCGGGATGGGCCGACATCGTCGTCACGATGGGATGCGGCGACGAGTGCCCGTATGTGCCGGGCAAGCGCTACATCGACTGGGACCTCGACGACCCGGCCGGCCGGCCGCTGGCGGAGGTGCGACGCACGCGCGACGAGATCGCGCGGCGAGTCGCAGACCTAGTCGCCGGTCTCGGCACCGCCAGCTGACGACTCATCACAGTACCCTCCGGCTCGTGGCCCACGCTCCGGCGACCCGGCACCTGCTGCGTGCCCGCGACCTGGCCGACGCGCGGTTCTTCGAACCGATCAGCGTGGACGATATGGCCCGGGCGGCGTCGATGTCGCGCGCCCATTTCAGCCGTGAGTTCCGCAAGGCGTTCGGCGAATCGCCGCACGGGTACCTGCTCACCCGCCGGCTCGAACGGGCCTCGGCGCTCCTGCGTACGACCGATCGCAGCATCGCCGTGATCTGCTTTTCCGTCGGTCTGCGGAGCGTGGGCTCGTTCACGACCTCGTTCACGCGCACGTTCGGTCGATCGCCCGCCGAGTATCGCGCGGCGTTCCCGCCCGCGGCACATTGGGCCATGGTGCCGGGTTGCGTGGTGCGCGTGTACGGCCGCCCATCATTGCGCACGTTTCGAGAAGACTCGCCGGCCGTCGGCGCCTAGCATGGCCACCGAACCGATCGATCAAGGAGGACGGCGATGATCAAGATCTCGACTGTGCAGCTCTGGGTCGACGACCAGGACGAGGCGCTCGAGTTCTACACCACCAAGCTGGGCATGGAGGTGCGCTCGGACGTGACGCTTCCGGAGATGGCGGCCTTCCGCTGGCTTACTGTCGGCCCCGCAAACCAGCCCGACATCGCGATCGTGCTGATGGCCATCCCGGGCGAGCCCGTGATGGATGCCGCCACGAAGCAGCAGGTGCGCCAGTTGATGGCGAAGGGGTTCGCGGGCACGGTGTTCCTGACCACCGAGGACGTTTGGTCCGACTACGAGGAGCTGAAGGCGCGCGGCGTCCAGTTCACCGAGACCCCGGAGGAGCGGCCGTATGGGGTCGACTCCGCGTTCCGCGATCCATCAGGGAACCACATTCGACTGACACAGGTGACGATGGCGGGCGTGTGATGTAACCCCGATGCCGGACTTCAAGGGCGGTGGTTTACGGCCTCGGCGTTGTTGCCGTCCGGGTCGTGCACGAATGCTCCGTAGTACGTCGGGTGGTAGATCTCCCGGACGCCGGGGGCGCCGTTGTCGCGGCCGCCGGCCGCGAGCGCCTCGCGGTGAAACGCGTCCACCGCCGCCCGGTCGGGAGCGAGGAACGCGACGTGCATCGGCCCGGACGGCTCGCCCTCCCCAAGCCAGAAGGAGGGCTTGCCATCGCGGCCGAACCCGACGGCGCCGGGGAACTCCATCTCGACACCGATCCCGAGCGGAGCAAGGGCGCGTTCGTAGAACGCCTTACTCGCCGCGAGGTCCGAAACCGACAGGCTGATGTGATCGATCATCCACGGGACGATACCCCGGATCGTCTCCATCCTTTCCCCGCCGGTTCACCCCGACGCTGGCACGCTTCGGGCATGCCCACGACACCCCGACCACCCCGCCGCCGGCCGCTCCTGTGCGAGCTGCATGCACACTCGACGTGGAGCGACGGAGAGCTCAGCCTCGACGAACTGGTCGAGCTCTACGGCACGCGGGGATTCGACGTGCTCTGCATCACCGACCACGTGGTCCGGGCCGTCGATCCGACTTCCCACGCGATCGACGCGCACAACCACGCCGCATACCTGGAGGCCATCGAGGACGTGGCCGACCGGGCGCGGCGCGACCACGGGCTCCTGGTGATGCCGGGTCTCGAGCTGACCTACTCGGACCTGGATCCCGACCTGGCCGTCCACGCGGTGGCGGTTGGTCTGCGCCGGTTCGTCGGGGTTGACGAGGGGCCGCGGGCGGCGATGGCGGAGGCCCGCGCTGCGGGCTCCGCCATCATCGCCGCCCATCCGCACTCGCACGAGCGCGACCCGACGCCCGGCCGCACCACCCGCGGGGTCTTTCGCGATCCCACGCACATGCGCGAGCTGGTCGATCGCTACGAGCTCGTCAACCGCCACCACGTCTTCGCCTGGGTGGCTGGCGCGCGCCTGCCCAGCATCGCCTGCGGCGACACCCACGTGCCCGAGCACGTGCTGACGTGGAAGACGCTCCTGCCCTGCCGGCAGACCGAGGCGGATGCGGTCGCGTTCCTGCGGTCGAGCGCAACCGCGCACCTCACCCGCGTCGACGCCGCCGCCGAGAGCACCGCCGCCTGAGCTCTAGCCGGGGCGGCTCTCGGGCGGCTCGATCGCCGCCGCGACGCCGTCGGCCCGCAGCGTCTCCTGGGCGACGGCGAAGGCCGCGTTGGCGGCCGGCACACCCGCATAGACCGCGGTGTGCAGGAGCACCTCGGCGATCTCCTCGGGCGCAAGCCCGTTTCGCACGGCGGCGCGCACGTGCAGGGCCAGCTCGCCCTCGGCGCGCAGAGCCGTCAGCACAGCCAGGGTGATCGCACTGCGTGTACGCCGGTCGAGGCCGGGGCGGCTCCACACGTCGCCCCAGGCATACCGGGTGATCAGGTCTTGGAACGGCTCGCTGAACCGTGTCGTCCCCGCAAGCGCCCTGTCGACGTGCTCGTCTCCCAGCACCTCGCGCCGGACGCGCATGCCGTCATCTGCGTCGCTCATGCGTCCCCCTCCCCCACCGGATCGAGGTGCCCGAGGATCAGCTCGGTGACGACGTCCGGAGTCTCGACGTTGACCAGGTGCGCCCCCCGTTCGAGCACCACCAGCCGCGCGCCGGGGATGCCTGCGGCGATGACGCGTGCGTGCTGCGGCGGTGTCGACGGGTCATCGCGCGCCGCGATCACCAGCGTCGGCGCGCGAATGGCAGGCAGATCGGCCCGCAGATCCATCCGCTCGATCGCCCCGCAGCAGGCGGCGTACCCCTCGGCCGGGGTGGCGGCGAGCTGGGCACGGGTGCTGGCGACCACCTCGGGCCGCTCCGCGGCAAACGCGGGCGTGAACCAGCGCGCGATCACGGCGTCGGCAACGGCCTCCATGCCCGATTCGCGCACGAGCGCGGCCCGCTCGGCCCACAGCTCCGGCGGGCCGAAGAGCGCCGACGTCGAGCACAGCACCAGCCGCTCGACCCGGTCGGGCGCATGCGCGGCAAGCCACATCGACACCATCCCGCCCAGCGACACGCCGCACAGGGACGCCCGCTCGATGCCGTACAGATCGAGCAGCGCGAGCACGTCCCGGCCCAGGTCGGCCAGGTCGTAGGGCGGCGGGGGCACGGGCGAGCCGCCGTGGCCACGCATGTCGTAGCGCAGCACGAGCCGGGGGCCGGCCAGGGCGGCCGCCTGCGCGTCCCACATGCGCATGGTCGCGCCCAGCGAGTTGGACAGCACCACCGGGGCGCCGGCCGCCGGGCCCTCGAGCACATGGTGAACGCTGCAGAAGTTCATGCCTCGAGCACCATGGCCAGCCCCTGGCCGACGCCGATGCAGATCGCCGCCAGGCCGCGGCCGCCGCCGCGGCGGTGCAGCTCGTGCGCCAGCGACCCGAGGATGCGCGCGCCCGAGCAGCCCAGCGGGTGGCCGATCGCGATCGCGCCGCCGTTGGGGTTGACCAGATCCGGGTCGAGCTCGGGCCACTCCGCCAGACACGCCAGTGACTGTGAGGCGAAGGCCTCGTTGAGCTCGACAACGGCAAGGTCCTCGAATCCGATTCCCGCCCGGCCGAGCGCTGTCCGGGCGGCCGCGACCGGCGCGATCCCGAACACGTCCGGGTCGACTCCGGCGGCGCCGCGGGAGACGATGCGGGCGATCGGGTCGCGGCCGAGCGTCGCCGCGGCCCGCCCGTCGCCGATGAAGATCGCCGCCGCGCCGTCGCTGAGCGGCGACGAGTTCCCGGCCGTGACCGTCCCCTGGGGCCGGAAGACCGGCCGCAGCTTGGCCAGCGCCTCGAGCGAGCTCGACGGCCGGATGCTCTCGTCGCGCTCCACGTCGGTGCCGGCGACGGGCACGATCTCGGCGTCGAACCGGCCCGCGTCCCAGGCCGCGGCGGCGAGGCGATGGCTGCGCAGGGCGAAGGCGTCCTGCGCCTCGCGCGAGATCGCGTACCGGTCGGCCAGGATCTCGGCGCTCTCGCCGAGCGACACGGTCCACCGCTCGGGCATCTTCGGGTTCACCATGCGCCAGCCGAGCGTGGTCGAATGCAGCGTCTCGTGGCCGCGCTCGAAGGCGCGGTCGGGCTTCGGCAGCACCCACGGCGCCCGGGTCATCGACTCGACCCCGCCCGCGAGCACGAGCGACGCATCGCCGAGGGCGACCGCGCGGCTGGCGGCGATCACCGCCTCCAGGCCAGACCCGCACAGCCGGTTGATCGTGGCGCCGGGCACGCTGGTGGGCAAGCCCGCGAGCAGCACGGCCATGCGGGCGACGTCGCGGTTGTCCTCGCCGGCGCCGTTGGCGTCTCCCAGATAGACGTCGTCGATCGCCGCCGGGTCGAGCGCGGGGCTGCGATCGACCAGTGCGCGCACCACCCCCGCGGCCAGATCGTCGGGCCGGATAGCGGCCAACCCCCCGCCGTGGCGGCCGATGGGCGTGCGCACCGCGTCGTAGACGAACACCGCTTCAGGCATCTTCCGGCCGGCCTCCCGCGGCGGGCACGAGGGTCCGCAGCGCGCGCAGCTCGCCCTCGGTTGGCGGTTCCGTCACGACCAGATCGGGCGCGATCCGAAGCGGCCAGCCCGTGGCCGCGCGGGCCCGATCGGGATCGACGCCCGGGTGCACATGGGTCAGCGTCAGCTCACAGGTGGCCGGGTCGGGTTCGAGCACGCCGAGGTCCGTGATCACCTTGACGGGGCCGCGGCCATGCAGGCCCAGGCGCTCGCGGTCTCCGGGGCCCGCGCCGAAGCCCACCGATGTGACGAACTCGACCCGCTCGACGAACGCGCGCAGGCTCTGGCGCACGACGACCACCACCTCGCGGCACGAGGCGGCGATCTCGGGCGCGCCCCCGGCGCCGGGCAGGCGGATGCGCGGGTGCTCGTAGTCGCCGCCGATCACGGTGGTGTTGATGTTGCCGTGGCGGTCGATCTGGGCCGCACCGAGGAAGCCCACGTCGATCCGGCCCGGCTGCAGCCAGTAGTTGAAGATCTCGGGCACGCTCACAACCGTGTCGGCCGTCTCGGCGAGCTCGCCGTCGCCGATCGAGAGCGGCAGCGCCGTCGGCTTGGCGCCGATCGTGCCCGACTCGTAGATCAGCACCAGGTTGGGTGCATGGGTGCGGCGCGCCAGGTTGGCGGCGGTGCTGGGAAGCCCGATGCCGACAAAGCACGCCGCGCCGTCGGCGAGCGTCCGGGCGGCGGCCACCGTCATCATGTCGTCGGCGGTCACGCCGCCTCCCCATCGCCCCGGAGGACCTCGTCCTCGAGCCACGCGGCGAATGTGGTGCGATCGCGGCTGATTGCATCCCACGCCCGGTAGGCCTCGTTGTCGCGGTCGTAGTAGCCGTGTGCGTACGAGGGCCGCGCTCCGCCCGGCGCCTCGGCGACGCAGGTGACGACCCACGCCGGGATCACGATCGCCCCCGGATGCGGCTCGAGCTCGTCGACGATCTCCTCGACCGTGACCACCGCCCGCGCCGATGCCAGCACCGCCTCCTTCTGGACGCCGACGATGCCCCAGAGCTGCACGTTCCCGGCCCGATCGGCGCGCTGTGCGTGCACCACCGCGACGTCGGGCCGGAGTGCGGCGACGGCCGTGAGCCGCTCTCCCGTGAACGGGCACGTGATCGTGCGGATCGTCTCCGTGTGCCCGACGAGGTCGGTGCCCGAATAGCCGCGCAGCACCCCGAAGGGCAGCCCGGACGCACCGGCCACATACCGGTTGGCCATGCCCGCGTGGCTGTGCTCGTCGATCTCGAGCGGCTGCGGGTGGCCGTGCTCGACCGCGTCGCGGAAGCGGTGCAGCGAGCCGACGCCCGGGTTGCCGCCCCACGAGAACACGAGCTTGCGCACACATCCGGCGCCGATCAGCTGGTCGCAGACCAGATCGGGGGTGAGCCGGATCAGGGTCAGGTCGCGGCGGCGCTGGCGGATGAGCTCGTGCGCGGCCGCAAAGGGGATCAGGTGGGTGAACCCCTCGAGGGCGACGCTGTCGCCGTCGTGGACGACCTCGTGAAGCGCCTGCTCGAGCGAGACGATCGGGGCCATGCGCCGGAAGCCTATTCGGACTTGACAGGTGGGGCGGGGTCATCGACACTCGCCCGTCGATGGGCGAGACGATGCGCGCTGCGGTCTATGACCGGTATGGGCCGGCCCGCGAGGTGCTGCGCGTGACCGAGATCGAGCGGCCCGAGCCCGGCCCCGGAGAGGTGCGGGTGCGCATGCGCGTCTCGGGCGTGAACCCCACCGACTGGAAGACCCGCATGGGCTCGGCCGGGAGCACGCCGCCGTTCCCGTATCTGGTGCCCAACCAGGACGGCGCGGGCGAGATCGACGCGGTCGGCGAGGGTGTCGATCGCGGCCGCATCGGGCAGCGGGTGTGGGTGTACTTCGCCGCGCAGAAGCGCCAGCACGGCGCCGCCGCCCAGTGGACATGCCTGCCGCAGGGCCAGGCCGTCGAGCTGCCGGATTCGGCGTCGTTCGACCTGGGGGCGAGTCTCGGCATCCCCGCGCTCACCGCCCACCACTGCCTGCTCGCCGACGGGCCGGTCGACGGCCAAACGGTGCTCGTGGCCGGTGGGGCGGGAGCCGTCGGCCACTTCGCGATCGAGCTCGGCCGGCGGGCCGGTGCCCGCGTGGTCACCACCGTCAGCTCGGACGAGAAGGCGACGATCGCGCGGGCCGCGGGCGCACAGGCCGTGGTGAACTACCGCAGGGAGGATGCGGCCGCCGCCATCCTGGCCGCCGCGCCCGGGGGCGTCGACCGCGTGGTCGAGGTCGCACCGGCCGCGAACGCCGCCCTCGACGTCGCGGTGGCGGCGGATCACGCCACGGTGGTCGCCTACGCATCCGACGGCGACCTGGCGACACCGGTGCGGCCGCTGATGCAGCGCAACCTGACGCTCCGGTTCGTGCTCGTCTACGACATCACGCCGCAGGCGCTGGCACGGGCAGTCGCCGGGGTGAGCGCGGCGGTCGCAGCGGGAGACCTGACCGAGCTCCCCGCCCACCGCTTCGGGCTCGACCAGATCGCCGCCGCGCATGAAGCGGTCGAGGGCAACGCGGTCGGCAGGGTGCTGATCGACATCGACCCGGCGCGATGACCGACCTGGCCGGCACCCGCGTGCTGGTCACCGGCGGCACGAGCGGCCTCGGGCTGGCGATGGCCGAGGCGCTCGTTTCGAGCGGCGCACGCGTCGCCATCACGAGCCGAGGCGCGGAGCGTGCAGGGCGCGCTGCTTCCGGCCTCGGACCGGGCGTCCTCGGCCTTGCGCTCGACGCCCGCGACGAGAGTGCCGTCGCCGCCGGGGTGGCAGAGGTGTGGGAACGCTTCGGGGGCATCGATCTGCTCGTCAACAACGCGGGCATCGGGATGCGGACCGTGAACCCGCGCTTCCTGTCCGATCCGCAGCCGTTCTGGGAGGTGCCGCCGGACGGCTTCCGCGACGTGCTCGAGACCAAGGTGGCCGGCTGCTTCCTCATGGCGCGCGCGGTCGTGCCGCGGATGCTCTCACAGGGCGGCGGCCGCATCGTGACGATCTCGATGAATGAGGCCACGATGGTGCGGCGAGGCTTCGTCCCCTACGGCCCATCCGGGGCGGCGGTCGAGGCGCTGGCGCGGGTGATGGCCGCCGATTTGGCCGGCAGCCCGGTGACGGTCAACCTGCTCCTCCCCGGCGGCGCCACCGACACCGGGATGATCCCCGACGACATGCCCGCCGCGGCCCGCGAGCGGCTGCTCGACCCCGCGATCATGGGGCCGCCGATCGTATGGCTCGCCTCGCCCGCGGCGGCCGCGGTGCACAACGAGCGAATCGTCGCCTCCGAGTTCCAGCAGTGGCTGGCGGCACGCTGAGCGCCCGCTCGTTCGGTGTTCACCGCTTGCGCGCCGAAATTTCACTACCCCGACACCAACATCGGCGCGAGCGTGGACGACACTTCGGGCATGCCCAGACGCACCCAGGACTCGGCGGAGGATCTCCGGGAACAGCTCGACCTGCTCGACGACCAGGTCATGCGCTACGGCAGGGCGATCGAGATGGCGGCGACCGCGCGGGCGGCCGGCTACGTCGTCCCGGCGACCCGGGTCGAGGGCGCGGACATCGTCCGGGGGGCGGGCCGCCTGGCCGATCGGGCGGTGCGAAGCGGTGACAGCCGAGACCATGATCGCGCCCGTGCGCTGCGCAAGGTTGCAGGCCACCTCCACGAAATCGATCAGGCCCTCGCCGGCGGGCGAGGCGAGGACACCCTCGGCCACGACGCGCTCGATGTCGTGATGGCCGCACTGGTCGCGGCGCTCGAGGTGTTCGCGCGGCCCGGCATCCCGGGGCTGGCGCTGCTACAGGACCGGGTCGACCGCCTGCTCGACCACGTCGATCAGCATCCGGGCCTGCGCCGCCTGGCGCCGCCGCTCATGGGCATCGGCACGGCGGCCGAGTTCGGGTGGGCGAACCACCCGCACGTGCGCACCACCGCCACCGCGACTCGCTGACTACACCCGGGCGAAGCACGAGTAGCAGCGCGTGTCGCCCGGCTGCATCCTCGCCTGGCAGTTCGGGCAGGTGCTGTGCGCGAGCCGTGTCCGCACCCACCGCAGGACGGCGCTCACTGGTTCATCGCGTCGGTCATGGTTCCGTTGTACGCGTGTTCGGGGCCGTCCGCTACCCGGCGGCGGCGTGGTCGACGAGCCACGTGGCACCATCGACCATGCCCGCAGGCAGCTGCTCGCCTCCACGGATGCGGGCGAGCGGGGCCGCCTTCGCGGCGCCCGTCACCAGAAAGAGCGTCCGTCTGGCCGCATTCAGCGCCGGCAGCGTCAGCGTGTGCCGGGCCATGTCCTGGACGACGTCGGGCGGGTCGATCACCCACCGTTCCTGCTCGAGCAGCGACACCGACCCGGGGAACAACGAGGCCGTGTGGCCGTCGTCGCCCATCCCCAGGAAGAGGATGTCGAACTCGCACCGGTCGCCGAAGAACGCGCGCAGAAGACCCTCGTACTGGTCGGCGTCGGTCAGCGGATGGACGTTCGCCGCCGTGACGGGAACGTGGTGGAGCAGCGACTCGCACGCTGCCCGGTAGTTCGAGCGGGGGTCATCGAGCGGCACCCGGCGCTCGTCGCCGAAGAAGACGTGCACCCGCGCCCATTCCACCCGGTCGGCATACTCGGGCGTGGTCAACAGGTGATGGGTCGCCTGCGGCGTCGATCCGCCCGCCAGGCACACGGCGGGCCGCTCGCCGGCGGCGCCGACCGCCTCCACGAACGCATCGGCGGCCCTGCGCGCAACGTCGCCAGGATCCTGGCAGACGGTCAGGTTCATCGCGCGCGCCACCCGCCTAGCGTACCGCGGCAACCCCGAAAAGCGGGGACAGTCCCCGGTTGTGGCCGGTGCGAGAGTTGTGACGCTCTTGTTGCAAGCAACGGCGCGCGCGAGCCCGGCACCCGAAAAGCGGGGACAGTCCCCACCAACCGGGGACAGTCCCCTGCCCCGCCCACACCTGCTGGGTGACCACCAAGCGGGGACAGTCCCCGGTTGTGGCCGGTGCCAAAGATGTGACGCTCTTGTTGCAGGCAACGGCGCGCCGCGAGCCGGACACCCGAAAGCGGGGACAGTCCCCGGTTGTGAGCGGTGCGAAAGTTGTGACGCTGGTGTTGCCGGTCGCGCTTCGCTACGAGGCGGGGACGGCGAGCGCCGCCGCGAGTGCCGCGGCGAACACCGGGTCGGAGCCGTTGACCTCGAGGGCCCGGCCCAGCAGCACCGAGGTGTCGAGCAGCGGCAGCACGACCGGATGCTCGGAGACGTCCGTGCCGTACGCGCGGCCGACCTGGACACGGGTGTGCCGCTCGACCACGTACTCGGCCTTCCCGCAGGTGAGCGTGACCCGCTCGACGTGCGGCCGCTCACTGTGAGTGAGCACGACGCGCCGATCCAGCCGCGAACCGAGCCATCCGGCCAGCAGCCTGGCCTCGTTGATCGGCCCGTCGACGTCGACGGCGGCGAGATCGGCGAGCGCCGCGGCGACCGGCGGCGGATCGAACACCGAGGCGATCGCCTCGCGCCACGGCTCCATGCGCAGCCAGGCCAGGTCGGTCACGGCAGGCTCGAGCCGCCCCACTCGGTCGACGCCCTCGAGCGACGACACGTTGGAGTCGACGATGGTGGACGTGCCGAGCACGGCCAGGTCGCAGAGAAGGGCGAGCCCGGGCGGCATCGGGCCCTGCCACCACACGAACGTGGGCAGGTCGGCCACGAGCAGCGAGACGACCGCGCTGGGGAGCGCGCCCGGGCGGGCGGTCAGGAGCACCTGCTCGGAGCACACCTGCTGCAGCCCGCTGCCCAGCCAGCACGACGCCGAGACGGTGGCGTGCACGCCGTTTGTGCCGGTCCCGGCCACGATTGCGCGCAGCGGCCGGCTGCCGCCGATGCGCTCGAGCGCACGCTGTGTGGCGGCAACGTCCTTCGGGGTCGGGGCGTAGACCACCAGGTTGAGCGTCGTGGCCCGGACCGACCCCGGGCCGCCCGCCCGGCTGGCCGCAAGCGCGCGCTCGACCTGGTTCAGATCGGTGAGCTCGACCGGAGGGTTGGCGATCACGGCCGGCGCCAGCGACGGCCGTCGCGCGTGATCAGCTCGGCCGCGAGCTCGGGCCCCCACGAGCCCGAGTCGTAGAGCTGCGGCATGCCGGAGCGCCACTCGTCGAGCAGCGGATCGCAGATCTCCCACGAGCGCTCCACGCCGTCCTGAGGCGTGAACAGGGTGCGGTCGCCCCGGATCGCGTCGAGGATGAGCGTCTCGTACGCCTCGGGCACATCGTGCAGGAACGCCGACCCGTACAGAAAGTCCATGTTGACCGTGCTGATCGCGATGGTCGGCGACGGCGCCTTGGCGCCGAAGCGCAGCGAGATGCCCTCGTCGGGCTGGATCCGCAGCACCAGCGAGTTCGCCTCGAGGTGCTCCGACGCGCCCATCGTGAACGGCAGGTGCGGAACGCCCTTGAACTGCACCGCCACCTCGGTGACGCGCTTGGGCAGCCGTTTGCCGGTGCGGATGTAGAACGGGGTGCCGGCCCAGCGCCAGTTGTCGATCTCGACCTTGGCGGCGATGAAGGTGGGCGTGTTCGACTCGGCCGGGACATTCTCTTCCTCGGAGTAGGCGACCACCTCCTCGCCGGCCACGAAACCGCGGCCGTACTGGCCGCGGACGGAGTTTTGGAACGTCAGCGGCTGCGTCGCCCGCAGCACCTTGGTCTTCTCGTCGCGGACAGCGTCCGCCTCGAAGGCCGCGGGCGGTTCCATCGCCACGAGCGCCAGCACCTGCAGGAGGTGGTTCTGGACGATGTCGCGGACGACCCCGGTCTCCTCGTAGAACGCCGCCCGGTGCTCGACTCCCAGCGCCTCGGCCACCGTGATCTGGACGTGATCGACATACCGGTTCGTCCACACCGGCTCGAAGATCGCGTTCGCGAACCGGAAGACGAAGATGTTCTGGACGGTCTCCTTGCCCAGGTAGTGGTCGATGCGGTAGATCTGGCGCTCCTGGAACGGGCCGTGCACGATCTCGGCCAGGTCGCGCGCCGACTGCAGGTCGTGCCCGAACGGCTTTTCGATGACCACCCGGGCAAAGCCAGGCGGATCGTTCAGCCCGGCCTCGCCCATGTGGCTCACGATCACCGGGAAGAAGCTCGACGGCGTCGAGAGGTAGAAGACGCGGTTGCCCTCGGTGCCGTGCTCGGCATCGACCCGCTCCAGCGTCTGCCCCAGCTCGCGGAAGTGCTCAGCATCGTCGAACCCGCCGCTGTGGTAGTGGAGCGACTCGGCAAACGCCGCCCAGTAGGGCTCGTCGATCGCCGTTCGCGAGTACTTCTCGACCGACGAACGGGCGAGCTCGCGCCACTCGTGGTCGGACATGTCGCGGCGGGCGTAGCCGACCACCGCGAACCGGTTGGGCAGAAGGCCGCGCTTGCCCAGGTTGTAGATCGCCGGCAGGAGCTTGCGGTGGGCCAGGTCGCCGGTGGCGCCGAAGATGACGAACACCGTCGGGAACGGTGGCACCGCCCGCTCGCAGGCCGATCCGCAGCGGATTCGCCGAGGGGTTGCTGATCACCGCTGCCATGGCGCTACCGCGACCCGACCCGAAGCGACTCGAGCTGGTCCGGCGTCACCCTGGCCACCGGCCGTCCGCGCTTGCGCAGGGCCTGCAGATCACCGATCGCCTGCGCCTTGATGAGCGTGCCGAACCCGAACGTCCGTCCCGGGATCGCGAGGTCGCCCGGATCGGGGTCGACCACCTGGATGAAGCAGCCGACCTGAGGGCCGCCCTTGTGCAGCTGGCCGGTCGAGTGCAGGAACCGCGGCCCGAAGCCGAACGTCGTCGCGACCCGGTAATGGTCGCGGATGGCGGTGCGCACCGGCTGGAACCGCTGCTCGTTCGGGTCGGTGGGATCGACGTAGGCCATGATCGCCACGTACCCGCCGGGCTCGATCGCGGCCAGAACGTCCTCGACCGGATCGGACTCGGCGGCCGGAAGCGCATCCGAGCTCTCCCACTCCTCGAGAATGCGCGCGGTGTTGGCCTTCGACTCCGCGACGTTGGGCTGGTCGAACGGGTTGATGCCGAGCAGGACGCCGGCCGCGGCCGTCGCCACCTCCCACTGCAGGAACTCGTTTCCGAGCTCGTGCGGATCGGAGATCTCGCGGGTCAAAACCGGATGGCCGGCCTCGGCCAGGGCGTGCATCGCGCGGTCGTGCGAGCCGTCGCTGCGGAGGTGCACGAAGACGCGGTCCGAGCCATAGCAGTCGGGATCGCCGGGCTCCTCGCCGGCGACGGGCACGAGCCCCTTGCCCTCCTTGCCGGTGGACTCGGCGATCAGCTGCTCGGCCCACAGGCCGAAGCTCGAGAAGCGGCCCTCGGCCACGATCGTGATCTTGTTGCGGCCCTCGCGGCTGAATCCTCCGAGCGCCGCCCCCAGGGCGACGCCGTCATCGATCTCCTCGCCGGCCCCGTCACGCTCGATGGTGTCGAGAAGCGCCGAAACCTCGATGCCCGCGAGCGCCGCGGCGACCATGCCGAAGTAGGACAGGGCGGAGTAGCGGCCGCCGATGTCGGGCGGGTTCTCGAAAACGCGCCGATAGCCGCGTTCCCGCGCCGTGTTGCCGAGATCGGTGCCGGGATCGGTGATGGCCGCAAACCGGCTCGGATCGCCGCCCGTGCGCTCCCAGAAGTACGCCTCGTGCGAGCGCGTCTCGAGCGTGCCGCCCGACTTGGACGCGACCAGGTAGAGGCAGTCGGTGTGCTCGGCGGCACGGACGGCGGCGGGATAGGTGGTGTCGGTCACGTCGGGCCGGTCGGCGTGAAATGTCCGCCGCAGCACCTCGGGGCACAGCGACGAGCCGCCCATGCCCAGGAGAACGGCGTGGGGCAGCGTGGCCTGCACCTCGGCCGCCCACTCGTTGAGCTCGACCGCGTGCTTCCGCATCGCGCCGACCACCGGGAGCCACCCCAGCCGGCTGCCGATGTCGGCCTGGTCGCCGCGCCAGAGCGATGGATCGCCCCTGCGGAGCCGATCGACGAACCGGCACTCCTCGAGCTCGGCAGCGGCGGCCGCGACCGCCTCGCCCAGCTCAGGCCGCGCCGCGGGCACGCAGTTCCTCCATGCTCTTGCCGATGGTGGCGATCAGCGAGTCGAACGAGTCCGCGAACGACTTGACGCCGTCGAGCTCGAGCTTGCGGGTGACCGCATCCATGCTCACGCCCGCCTGCTCGACCTGCTCCAGCACCCGCTCGGCCCCGGCGACGTCCTCGTCGACGGTGCGGCGGACGGTGCCGTGATCCTGGAACGCCGCGATCGTCCCCTCTGGCATGGTGTTGACGCAGTCGGGCCCGATCAGGTCGTCCACGTACAGCACGTCCGAGTAGGCGGGGTTCTTGGTGCCGGTGGACGCCCACAGCGGCCGCTGCACGGAAGCACCCTGGCGGGCCAGCGCCCGCCAGCGATCCGAGGCCGTGATGCCGAGGAACCGCTGATAGGCCAGCCTCGCGTTCGCCACCGCCGCCCGGCCGCGCAGGGGCGAGCCCTCGGGCAGCTGCGCATCGACCGCGGTGTCGACCCGCGAGACGAAGAAGCTCGCCACCGAGTGGACGTCGTCGATCGGCTCGCCCGCGGCCAAGCGCCGCTCGAGGCCGCGCAGGTAGGCCCCGTGGATGGCCTCGTAGTTGGCCAGCGAGAAGAGCAGGGTGACATTGACGTTGATGCCCGCCGCGATCGTCTCCTCGATCGCCGGAACGCCCTCGGCGGTGCCCGGGATCTTGATGAAGATGTTCGGGCGACCGATGCGGGCGAAGAAGTCGGGTGCCGCCGCGATCGACGCCGCCGTGTCGTTCGCCATCGCCGGCGGCAGCTCGAACGAGACGAACCCGTCGAGATGACCGGTGTCGTCGTAGACGTGCCGGATCTGGTCGGCCGCCTCGCGCACGTCGGCCACCGCGAGCTCGAAGAAGACATCGGCGGGAGAGAGCCCCGACGTGGTCAGGGCCGCCACGGCATCGTCGTAGTCGCTCGAGTCGGCGATCGCCTTCTGGAAGATGGTGGGGTTCGAGGTGACTCCGACCACGCCCTCGTCGACCATCCGCCGGAACTCACCCGAAACGAGCCAGCCGCGACGGATGTTGTCGAGCCACGGGCTGGTGCCCGCGGCCGCCAGCTGCTGCAATTTGTTCGCCATTTCGTTGCTCCTCTCGACCCTTCGGCCCACGCCTTGGAGGCCCAGCGCGAGCTCATCCGGACGTTACCACCGGCGCGCCGCAAGCTCGGTGCCCGCCCGGTCGAGATCGCCCTGCTCGAGGGTCTGGCAGCCGCGCCGCAGGAGCTCGGCGGCCGCGTCGGGCTCGACGATCCCGCCGACCGCGACACAGGCGACCCCGGCCCGAGCCGCGCGCATTGCCACCTCGGCAACGACCTTGCCGCTCAGCGTCTGGTTGTCGATCCGCCCCTCCGCCGTCACGCACACTGCCGCGCCGGCAAGGTGCCGGTCGAGGCCGGCCAGGTCGGCCACCAGCTCCGCGCCGCGCACGGCCCGCGCGTGAAGTGCCATCAGCATCGCGCCGATGCCGCCCCCGGCGCCCGCCCCGGGCCGGTCGGCCGTGTCCAGCTCGAGTGCCGCCAATCGCCGCTCGAGCTCGGCGACCTGCGCGGGTGTCGCACCCTTTTGCGGCCCGTACACCGCGGCGGCTCCGTCGGGGCCGAGCAACGGGTTTTCCACGTCCAGCGCGGCTACCAGCTCGATGCCCGCGGCGGCATCGACGAGCGCCGCGCGCAGGCCGGCACCGCCGTCGGTGCTGGCGGTGCCGCCGACACCGATCGTGATCCGGCGCGCGCCGGCCCGGACCGCCGCCGCGATCAGCTCCCCGGCACCAAACGAGCTCGCGCCCAGCGCGTCGGGGGGTAGGTCGGCCACGGTCTGGCGCCCGCAGGCCTCGGCGACATCCAGGGCCGCCTCGCCGTCTGAGAGCAGCGCGAAGCGCGCCTGCCGCGGCCGCCCCAGGGCATCGTGAACGGGCAGGTGCGCCACTCGCCGCCGCGGGCCGCAAGCAGCGCCGCGGCCGTGCCCTCGCCGCCGTCTGCCAGCGGAACGACGGCGATGTCGTCGCCGGCGCGGACGCGCAGCCACCCACCGCGAAGCGCGGCGGCCGCCTCGGCAGCCGTGTAGGTGCCGGCCAGCTTGTCGGGCGCGATCACGATTCGCATGCGCACCTCGGCTCGGCGGCGGCACCGGTTAGCATCCTCCCCATCGGCGACGCACGTTACATCTGGCAGCCGCCGGCCGAGGTGGTCGAGCGGGCCCGCGTGACCGCCTTCATGCGCGAACACGGGATCCGCGACTGGCGCACGCTGATCACCCGCAGCCAGGACGACATCGAATGGTTCTGGGACGCGGTCGTCCAGCACCTGGGGCTCGAGTTCTTCGAGCCGTACGAGCAGGTTCTGGATACCTCACGCGGCCCCGAGTGGCCGCGCTGGTTCGCCGACGGCACGGTCAACCTGACCCACAACTGCGTCGATCGCCACGCCGCCGGTCCCGCGGCGAGCCGCACCGCGGTCGTGTGGGAGAGCGAGGACGGGCTGGTCGCGACGGTCACCTATGCCCAGCTCTCCGACGAGGTGAACCGGGTTGCAAACGCGCTGCTCGAACTCGGCGTGCGCCGGGGCGACGCCGTCGGCCTGTTCCTGCCGATGTCGATCCAGATCGTCGCCGGGTTCTACGCCATTGCCAAGATCGGGGCGATCGTGGTGCCCATCTTCTCCGGCTTCGCGGCGCCCGCGGTGGCCGCCCGCCTCGCCGACGCCGGCGCCGTCGCGCTGCTCACGGCCGACGCCGTGCCGCGCCGGGGCCGGCCGGTGTCGATGAAGGCGATCGCAGACCAGGCCGTCGCCGAGGTGCCGTCGGTGCAATCCATGGTGGTCTGGTCGCGGCTGGGCACCGAACCGCCCATGCAGCCCGGGCGCGACCACCGCTGGGACGAGCTGGTCGCCCGTCAGAGCCCGGCGCTGAGCGCGCGAGAGCTCGACCCGGAGACGCCGATGATGGTGATCTACACGTCCGGGACGACCGGGCGGCCGAAGGGCGCGGTGCACGTCCACGGCGGGTTCCTGGTGAAGATCGCCGAGGAGTGCGCGTTCCAGCTCGACGTCGGCACGGACGACCGCTTCATGTGGGTGACGGACATGGGCTGGATCATGGGCCCGCTCGAGGTCGTCGGCAGCGGGGCGCTCGGGGCGACGCTCGTGATCGGCGAGGGCGCACCCGACTTCCCCGGCCCGAACCGGCTCTGGGACATGGTCGAGCGGCACCGGATCAGCGTGCTCGGAGTCTCGCCGACCCTGATCCGGGCCCTGCAAGCCCACGGCGATGAGCCGGTGCTGCGCCACGACCGCTCGTCGCTGCGCGTGCTGGGCTCGACCGGCGAGCCCTGGAACCCCGATCCCTATCGCTGGCTGCACGAGGTCGCCGCCGAGGGCCGGGCGCCGATCATCAACCTGTCCGGCGGCACCGAGGTGGGGGCATGCTTCCTCTCGCCCATGCCGGTGATGCCGCTCAAGGAGTGCACGCTGGGGGCGCCCGCGCTCGGGATGGCGATGGACGTGGTCGGGCCTGACGGCGAACACCTGCCGGCCGGATCGGTCGGCGAGCTCGTCTGCCGCAAGCCGTGGCCGAGCATGACCCGGGGCGTGTGGGGCGATCCCGACCGCTATCTCGAGGCGTACTGGTCGCGCTGGCCGGGCGTGTGGGCCCACGGCGACTGGGCGTCGGTCGACGAGGACGGCTACTGGTATCTGCACGGCCGCTCCGACGACACCCTGAACATCGCGGGCAAGCGCATCGGCCCGGCTGAGTTCGAGTCGGCGGCGGTCGGCCACCCCGCCGTGGCCGAGGCCTGCGCGGTGGGGATTCCCGACGAGGTCAAGGGCGAGGTGGCGTGGCTCTACTGCGTGCTGCGACCGGGATTCGAGCCGTCCGACGATCTCCGCGGCGAGGTGAAGGCGGCGGTCACCGGCGTCCTGGGGAAGGCGTTCGCGCCGGCCCAGATCGCCTTTGTGACGGCACTCCCCAAGACGCGCTCGGCAAAGATCGTGCGCCGCGCGGTGCGGGCGGCGGCGCTGGGCGACGACCCGGGCGACACCTCGGCGCTGGAAGACCCCGACGTGCTCGCACAGGTGGCTGACGCCCGGTGAGGCCGAGCGCCGCCGGCAGGCTGATAGGCTCGCAAACTGTTGACTTCGGGAGGGTGACGTGACCGCAGGCATGCTGAACGGCAAGCGCGCGCTGGTGGCCGGGGTGGCGAACAAGCGCTCGATCGCCTGGGCGATCGCGCAGGCGCTGCACGGCGCCGGCGCCGAGCTCGCATTCACCTATCAGGGCGAGCGGCTCGAGGGCTCGGTGCGCAAGCTTGCGGCCGAGGTCGAGTCCGACGTGGTGGTCGAGTGCGACGTCTCGGACGACGCGAGCATCGACCGGGCGTTCGCCGAGGTCGCCGCGGGCGGTGGATTGGATGTCATGGTGCACTCGATCGCGTACGCCCCCCAGGAGACGTTCACGGACCGGTTCGTGAACACCTCCCGCGAGGCGTTCCGGATCGCCCACGACGTGTCGGCCTACTCGCTGATCGCGATGGCGCGGCGAGCCGAGCCCCTGATGGCGGAGCGCGGCGGCGGGTCGATCGTGACGATGACGTACATGGCCAGCGAGCGGGCGTTCCCGGGCTACAACATCATGGCCAGCGCCAAGGCCGCGCTCGAGTGCGCCGTGCGCTACCTCGCCTATGAGCTGGGCGAGAACGCGATCCGGGTGAACGCCATCTCGGCGGGGCCGGTGCGGACGCTCGCATCGGCCGGCATCGCCGGCTTCAAGGACATGGAGGAGATCATCGAGCAGCGCACGCCCCTGCGCCAGAACATCCAGACGGCCGACGTCGGCCAGGCGGCGCTCTACCTGTGCAGCCCGATGTCGCAGATGGTCACCGGCACGACGCTCTACGTGGACTCGGGCTACCACGCGATGGGCATCTGAGCGCGCGGTGCTGCGGTTCACCGTCCTCGGCGGAAGCCCGGCGTGGCCCAACCCCGGCCAGGCGGCGAGCGGCTACCTCGTCGAGACCGAGCAGGTGCGGATGCTGGTCGACTGCGGCTCGGGCATCGCGACCGAGCTGCGCGCCCACGACCCGGGCCCGCTGACCGACATCATCATCAGCCACTTCCACGCCGACCACTGGTTCGACCTGGTGCCGCTGCACTACGCGCACCGGTTCGGGTCGTGGAGCGAGCGGCCGCACGCGACGCTGCACCTGCCTCCGGGGGGCCGCAACGTGCTCGACACGGTCGCGGCGGTGTGGGACGGATCGGTGGAGACGTTCGAGGCGGCCTGGAATATCGAGGAGTTCGACCCTCAGGCCGACCTGCGCATCGGCGATCTGCGCCTGTCGTTCGCCCCCACCCGCCACTACACCACCTGCTACTCGATCAAGATCGACGCTCCCGCGGCCAGCATCGCCTACTCGGCCGATACGGCGCCCACCGAGCGGCTGGCGCGCTTTGCCCACGGCGCCGACCTGTTCGTCTGCGAGGCCTCGCTCGGCGACGCCGCAACCGACTCGGGCGAGCGTGGCCACATGGATGCGACCGAGGCCGGACGCGAAGCCACCCGGGCGGGGGCCGCCCGGCTGCTGCTCGCACACGTCCCGTTCGAGAACGGCGCCGAGCGGGTGCTCACGATGGCCCGGGCCGAGTACTCCGGCCCCATCGAGATCGCCGCGCCCGGCTGGACGATCGAGCTTTAGATCAGCGCTTCGGGCGCTGCCATGGGTCGCGCTCGAGCGCGCCGCGCAGAGCTGCCGCGCCGTCGCCGATCACCGGCCGGCCGTGCGTGACCAGGACGTGCTCGACGTCGAGCGCTGCCAGGGGCGCGAGCGTCGGCAGGTAGACCTCGCGCCACCAGCGCCGGCGGCGATCGCTCGCGAGCGGGCCGTCCCACACGCGCAGCTCGCCCCCGCCCGTCTCGACGAGCGAGTCGCCGAAGACGAGGGCGCGGTGAGCGGGGATCTCGATTGGCTGCTCGGAGCGGGGCGGGCGGCCGATCGCGTGGAAGCGGGCGCTGCCGGCGACATCGCCACCGGCGACGGGCTCGAAACCGGAGGTGTCGTCAAGCCGCGTTGCGACATCCGGGTGCCCGTAGATGCGCGCGTTCGCACGCCGGTAGCGACGCCACAGCGGCTCCGCGCTGCGGGTATGGAAGGGCATGGTGACGAGGATCCGCACCCGGCCGCGAACGAGGTCGTCGAGCGCCTGCAGCGCCGGGTCATCGCCGCCGTTCACGAGCGGGTCGACGAGCAGCGTCTCGCCGGCAACGGCGATCGCGTAGCTCGCCCTGGCACCGAATTCACCCGCCCGCAACCCCCGGGGATTGCGCTCCCAGCGCCAGATTCCCGGCGCGATCTGCTCCACGCCGCTCCTACCCCGCAAGCGTGACGCGCGAGATGCCCAGCATGCCCTCGGCCGCCTTCTCGGCGGCCCGCTGGAGGCTCTCGGACATCGACGGGTTGACGGCGGCCGTCTCGGCCAGCATCTGCACCGACAGCTGCGCGTGCACCGCCAGCGCGACGGCCGTGATCACCTCGGAGGCGCGGAAGCCGACCATGGCTCCGCCCAGGATGGTGCCGTCGTCGGGGTCGGAGAGGAGCTTGATCATGCCGTCGGTCTCGCCCTCCATCACCGCGCGCGGATTGGCCCGCACCAGGTGCTTCGTGACGCGCACGCGGATGCCGTCGACGCGCGCCTGCCGCTCCGAGATGCCGGCCTTGGCGATCTCGGGCCGGGTGAACACGCACCAGGCCACGCCGGAGTAGGCGACGGGGTCGACCGGCACGCCGAGCGCGTGCAGGGCGGCCGTGCGGCCGTGCAGCGAGGCGGTGTTGGCGAGCATGATCTGGCCCGTGACGTCGCCACACGCGTAGATGTGGGGGACGTTCGTGCGGCAGAACTCGTCGGCGGGCAGCGTGCCGCGCTCGGCGATCTCGACGCCCGCCGCGTCGAGGCCCAGCCCGGACGTGTTCGGGCGCATGCCGATGCAGAGCAGCAGGTGCGAGCAGGTCAGGTCGCGGCCGTCCTCGAGCACGAGCCGCACCTGGGTCCCATCCTCGCAGTCGACGGCGGCGGCCCGGCCGTTCTTGATCACGTCCAGGCCGCGGCGCAGGAACACCTCCTCGAGCACCTCCGCGAGGTCGGGGTCGTCGTTCGGCAGCAGCTGGTCGCGCGCCGACACAAGCGTCACCCGTGAGCCACAGCGCGAGAAGAAGTCGGCAAACTCGCACCCGGTAGGACCCGCGCCGAGCACCACCAGGTGCTCGGGCAGGTCGCGCAGGTCGAACACCTGCCGGGTGGTGAGCACGCGGTGGCCGTCGGGCTTCGAGAACGGGGGCACAAAGGGCGAGGCACCGGTGCAGATCAGGAGCGCGTCGAACTCGACCGTGAGATCGCGCCCGTCGACGTTTGCGACCAGCTCGTTCGGCCCGGTGACATGGCCGCGGCCGGGCAGCACCCGGACGTTCACTCCGTCCATGCGTTCGCGCACACCCCTGCTCTGGTGCAGCGCGATGGCACGGGAGCGGGCGAGCGTCCGGCGCATGTTGACCGACGGCAATCCGTGCGAAAAGTCGAGCCCAACCTCCTCGGCGCGGGCCACCTCGAGCATCGCGTCGGCGGTCGTGAGCAATGTCTTGGACGGGATCGCGTCGGTCATCGTGCAGTTCCCGCCGAGCGACATGTCCTCGACCAGGGTGACCTCGGCGCCCAGATGCGCGGCGGTGGTTGCGGCGGCGTATCCGGCCGGTCCGCCGCCAAGGATGACAAGCCTCATGCGCCGCATCGTAGACTCCGCGCCATGAACGAGATCGCAACCCCACTTCACCCGGATCGGATCCGGTCAGGCTTCCCGTCGCTGCGGGCAGGCCGCACGTTCCTCGACAACCCCGGCGGCACGCAGGTGCACCGGTCCGTCTACGACGCGGTGACCGGCTACTACCGTGATGCGAACGCCAACCTCGGCGGCCCCTTCGTCACGTCGATCGCATCCGGGCACGTGCTCGAGGATGCCCGCGCGCAGACCGCGGCCTTCCTCGGCGCCCAGCCGGGCGAGATCGTCTTCGGCGCGAACATGACCACGCTCACGATGCACGCCTCGCGGACGCTCTTCCGTGAGCTCGGGCCGGGCGACGAGGTGCTGGTGACCGGCCTTGACCACGACGCCAACGTTGCGCCCTGGCTGCTCGCGGCCGAGGATCGCGGCGTGACCGTGCGCCAGGTCGCAATCGATCCGGACGTGTGCGTCGTCGACCCCGATGCATTCGCCGCGCTGCTCACCGATCGCACGCGCGTCGCGGCGTTCGGCTGGGCGTCGAACGGCGCCGGAACCGTGAACGACGTCGGCGCACTGTGCGCGCTCTGCCGCGACGCCGGCGCGATCTCGTATGTGGATGCCGTCCACTTCGCCCCCCACGGCCCCATCGACGTGGCCGCGATCGGCTGCGACTTCCTGGTCTGCTCGGCGTACAAGTTCTTCGGCCCGCACGTCGGCATCCTCTACGGCCGCGCGGAGCAGCTCGAGCGCTACCGCCCCTACAAGGTGCGGCCGGCGCCGCCGGAACCGCCCCACTCGTGGGAGACGGGCACGGTCAACCTCGAGGGCATCGCCGGTACCGCGGCTGCGGTCGCGTACCTGCGCTCCCTGGGAATGGACGCGGTGGCGGCCTACGAACGCGGTCTCGCAGCCCAGCTGCTCGAGGGGCTCACGAGCCTCCCCGGGGTGACCGTGTACGGGACGACGGACCTCGACCGCCGCGTCCCCACCGCCGCGTTCAACGTGGCCGGACGGGCGCCGGCCGAGGTCTCGGCCGCCCTCGGCGAGCGGGGCATCTTCGTCTGGGACGGCAACTACTACGCACTCGAGCTGATGCAGCGGCTCGGCCTCGAGGAGTCGGGCGGAGCGGTGAGGGTGGGCGCCGTGCACTACAACACCCCGGCCGAGATCGACAGCTTCCTCGAGGCGGTCGCCGCGCTCGGTTAGAACGAGCGTCGCCGCCGCCAGAGCGCGGTCTCGGCGGCGATGATCGCGAGCAGCGCCGCCCCCGCCCACAGGAGCTCGGCCCGCAGCGGGTGATGGCGGTGCGGCCGCGCGATGGCTGCGCAGAAGGTGTGCGGCGGGCAGTGGCCCCCGCCCGACTTCATCTCCCACTCGGTGACCCCTGCGACAACCAGCGCAAGGGCCGCGAGCACCAGAACGGCGGGCACGAGCCAGGGGCGATAACGCGTCATGTTGCCCACGCTACCACCGTGCGAAATCGGGCGGTCCGTGTGATCAGACCGCCGTGGCTACCCGATCCACTCTCCGAACGCCGGCGGGTCGGCGGCCGGGACGGCGCCGATGCAGATGATGCGCGTGCCCGGCACGAGCGGCCGGAACGAGCGGGTCGCGGCCGGATCTGGTGCGGCGACGACCGTCCCGGGAACCGCGTCGTAGATGTCCAGGCCGACCCGGAACTCGGCCCGGCCCGTGACGACGATGTACGCCTCGTGCTGGCCGGTGTCCGTCTCATCGTGAGTGGTGTCGATGGACTCCCCGGGGTCGCACTCGATCGCGTTGATGCCGAACGCCCCCACCCCGAGCGGCGCGTTCAGGGGCTGCCAGCGCCCGAAGGCGGTGGGCGTGGCGGGTAATGCGCTCAGATCGACGTATGGCATTTGGTGTCCTCCTATTCGAAGAGGGTCAGCTCGGGCGCGACCTCGCCCTTCAGCACGTCATAGTCGACGGCGACGAAGTCAAAGCCGCGAGCCTGGCACATCACGCGGGCCTGGGGTGCGATCTCGGGTGCGACCAGAATGCCACGGCAGGGCGCGTGGGCGGGGTCGAGATCGACGCGCTCGCAGTAGCGGGTCAGCTGCTCGACGTGCGCGGCCACCGCCCGCACCCGTTTGACCTCGACGACCACGGTGCGGCCGTCGGAGTCGCGGCAGAAGAGGTCGACCGGGCCGACGTCGGTGAACCGTTCCCGCGAGATCACCAGCAGCCCGGGCTCGATCAGATCGGGCGCCTGTTCGAGCAGCACGTGCATCTGCCGCTCAGCGCCGTCGCGCTCGAGCACCGCCTCGTCGTCCAGCTCGTGCACGACGTCATGCAGCACCTGCTCGACGACGATCACGAGCGTCTCGCCGGAGGCGGCGCGGTGGACGCGGATGACATCGCCGTCCTCGCTCACGCTGGTCGGGCCGGGCATGTAGTTCAGCGGCTTGTAGCCCTTCTCCGCGTGGACGCAGAGCGAGCCGTCGTCCTTGAACAGGATCACGCGGTCGCCGGCGCCCAGGCGCGTCGTGGCACGGCCGTGGTAGGCGATCTCGCAGCGGGCGACAAGGATGCGCATGGTGCGAACGAAAGGGTATCCTCAGGTCGAGATGGCCCGCCTCGCGCCAGCGCCACGCTCCTCGGACGGATGGGAGCGGTACACCTGGGCGGCGGGCATCGTGTACGTGGTCGCGCTCGTGGGGGAGTCGGTGATTGGCGTGACCGGCGCCGTGCTGAGCCAGAACGACTCGGCGGCGAAGATCGCAGCCGGCCTCTACCACCACGAGCAGCGACTCGTGGCGATCGCGTGCCTGTCGGTCATCTACGCCGCGGCGTTTGTGATCTACCTGTGGAAGCTCTACCACCTGCTGCGGGGTGCGCCTGACCGGCCAAACACGCTCAGCTCGCTGGTGCTGGTCGGCGGCGTGCTCTTCGTCGCACTGCACGCCGTGAGCGACATCGGCATCACCGGCATGCTGGGCGCCAAGGTCGCCGCCTACGCCGCCCGGCACGACCCCGGCATCGCCTACGCGCTGTACCTCCTGACGTACGCGCTCGACAGCGTCGGGGACGTCTTCGGCAGCCTCTTCGCGCTCGCAACCGGCCTGCTCATCCTCCGCAGCGGCGTGCTGCCGCGCTGGCTTGGATGGGTCGCCACCGTGGTGGCGCCGCTGCTCTTCCTGCAGGGCTTCGGCCTTGGCGGCGTCATCGCGAGCTTCGGGCTCATTCTCGACCTCATCGGGTTCCTGCTCCTCCTCATCTTCATCCTGGCAAGCAGCGCCATCATGCTGAGGAGAGAACTCGCGCCAAAAGGGGTCTGACCCCTTTTGGCGCTAGGCGGGGCGGAAGTCGTACCGCGAGGCGATCTTGCCCATCTCCTCCCGCGTGGGTGGCTCCCCGCCGGCGAACGCCCGACCCAGGTCGCGCATGTAGTTCTCGAACCCGGCGGGTGTGGCCAGGTTGAGGAAGCGCACGGCGCTCCCGGTGCGGTTCGCAAACGTGTGCACCACTCCGGGCGGGACACACGCGAACGTTCCCGCCTCGGCTTCGAACGTTTGCCCGTCGACCTGCAGCGAGAGCGTCCCGGCCAGGACGTAGAACATGTCGTGCATGTGCGCGTGGGTGTGAGGCGGAGGGCCGGGGAAGCCGGGCTCGATCTCGGTCTCGGAGAGAAACACCGCCCCGCCGGTCGATGGCGTCTCAGCCTTGATGGTCAGCGTCGATGCGCCCACCTGGATGTGCTCGCCCTCGCCCGGTGCCAGGACGACCGCCTGTGTCTGCGAAGTGCTCATACCGCCAATGTACCCTGGTCGACCGGAACCGAATCGGGCGGCTCCGCGCCCGCCACCGCGGCGGCGCTGGCCACCATCACGAGCACGACGCCGAGCCATTGGGCCGGGCTCAGCCGCTGACCGCGGAAGGCGAAGCCGCTCAGCGCCGCCACCGCGGGCGAAAGGCTCAGCACGAGGGCGTAGGTGCCCGAGCGCAGACGCCGCAGCGCCACCGCATCCATGGTGCCGGGCAGCGCCGTCGACAGCAGTCCCACCGCCGCACCGATCACGAGCACGCGCGGCGAGAGCAGGGCGGTGCCGGCGGTGAACGCGGCGATGACGGCGACCGGCACGGTGGCGATCACCATCGCCAGGGCCAGGCCCTGGGCTCCGGGCAGCCGCCGCGCGTGGTGCGCGGAGAGCAGGATGTAGCAGGCCCAGCATGCGCCCGCACCGAGCGCGAGCAGGATGCCGAGCACCGTGACCGGCCCATCCACCCCGTGGGCGAACGCCAGCACCACGACGCTCGGTATCGCCAGCGCGACCGCAAGCGCATCGCGGCGGCGGCGCGAGCCCATGATGGCGATGGCGATCGGCCCGACCATCTCAAGGGCGACGCATACCCCCAGCGGCACCCGCTCGATCGCCAGATAAAAGCAGCAGTTCATCGTTGCGATCACGAGCCCGTAGACGACGAGCGTGCCGGCCCGCGGCGGCCGCAGCGCCGCCGCCGGTGGCCGAGCCGTCGAGACCAGAAACGCGCCGGCCGAGGCCAGCCGCAGCGCGACCACTCCCACGGGCCCGACGGCGGCGAAGAGCGCGATCGCGATGGCAGCACCCGACTGCACCGAAACCATCGCCAGCAGCGTCGCCAGAACACCCCACAGCACCCCTGTCCGCTGGAGTGCCGTTGCGCGCATCGCTCAGCACAATACGATACGGGCCATGTTCCAAAAGACAGTTCTCCCAAACGGCCTGCGCGTGGTGACAGCACCCATGCCCGCGGCCAAATCCGTTGCCGTCATGGTGATGATCGCCGCCGGCAGCCGCTACGAGACCCCGGACACGAACGGGATCGCCCACTTCGCCGAGCACATGTTCTTCAAGGGCACCGAGCGGCGCCCGACTGCCAAGGACATCTCGGCCGAGGTCGACGGCATCGGCGGCGAGTTCAATGCCTTCACCAGCAAGGAGTACACCGGCTACTACATCAAGTGCGCCGCCGAGCACCGCACCCTCGCGCTCGACGTCCTCGCCGACCAGCTCCTGAACTCGAAGTTCGAGCCCGAGGAGGTCGAGCGCGAGAAGGGCGTGATCATCGAGGAGCTGAACATGTACGTCGACACGCCGCGCGACCACGTGGACAGCGTCTACGACCATCTCCTCTTCGGCGACCAGCCCCTGGGCTGGGACATCCTCGGTAGCAAGGAGACGATCCGCGCCGCCGGGCGCCAGACGTTCCTCGACTACCTGGCAGCGTGGTACGCGCCACGCCGGATCGTGGTCGGGGCGGCGGGCGCGGTCAACGGCGAATTCCTGGGCGAGGTCGAGAGCCAGTTCGGGCACCTGGAGGACCACCCGACGGGCACGCCGGTGGCGACGCGGGTGCAGCAGGACGCTCCCCGCGTGATGATCGACACGCGCGACTCGGATCAGGCCCACCTGCGGCTCGGCGTCCGCGGGATTCCCACCACCCATCCCGACCGGTACGTCATGCAGGTGCTGTCGGCGATCCTGGGCGGGGGCATGTCGTCGCGCCTCTTCACGGAGGTGCGCGAGCGCCTCGGCCTCGCCTACTACGTCTTCTGCCACCACCAGTCCTACGACGACGCGGGCACGCTGTTCTCGCAGTCGGGCGTCGACATCAAGCGCATCGACCTGGCCGTGACGACCATCGTGCGCGAGTTCGGCAAGCTCGCCCGCGAGCCCGTGGACGAGGTCGAGCTGCGACGGACGAAGAACTACCTCAAGGGTCGCATCGTGCTGCAGCTCGAGGATCCCCGCGGCCTGCTCACGTTCGGCCTGCGCCGGGAGACGCTCGAAAACGGCCTGGCCGAGCCCGACGAGATCCTGGAGGGAATCGAGGCCGTGACGGCCGCCGACATCAAGCGCCTGGCGGGCGAGGTGATCCGGAACGACGGACTCAACTTCGGGCTGGTCGGTCCGTTCGACGACGACGCCAGGTTCCTCGAACTGCTCTCGGTGTGACACCCGGCCTGCGCCTGTATGCGATCCCGTACTCGACCAATGTCGAGCGGGTGGGGCTGGCCCTCGGCCACAAGGGGCTGACGGCCGACGTGATCATGTGCGACCCGTCCGACCGCTCGCCGATCCGCGAGGCGAGCGGGCAGGACCTGGTACCGGCACTCGACGACGACGGCTTCGTCGTCGCCGACTCGAGCCGCATCATCGAGCACCTCGAGCGCCGCTTTCCCGACCCGCCGCTGTTCCCGTCCGACCCCGCCCGGCGCGCCGAGATGCGGGTGTTCGTCGAATGGTTTGACCGGGTCTGGAAGGGCCCGCCCAACGCGATCGACACGGAGCTCGGCAAGCCCGCGCCCGACCACGTCCGCATCGCCGCACTCGAGCACGAGCTGCGCGCGACGCTCGACACCTTCGAGGCGATGCTGGACGGCCGCGACTACCTGATGTCAGACTCGCTGTCGGCAGCCGACTGCTCGGCGTTCCCGTTCCTGAAGTACGGACTGTGGATCGAACCCGCCGACGAGGAGCGCTTCCACCACGTCCTTCACCGCAACCTGGCCCTCGACGGCGACAACCCCCGGGTCGAGGCCTGGGTGCGGCGCGTCGCCGTCCACCCGCGGGTGGACGGCATCCTCACCTACGACGGAGCCTGACCCCCAGCCCGGTCAGGGGTGGATTTCGAGGTCGTACGGGAAGTTCGTCAGCACGTCGCAGCCGCCCTCGCGAACAACCGCCAGATCCTCGAGGCGGACGCCGCCGAAGCCCTTGCGGTACACGCCCGGCTCGATCGTCACCACATCGCCGACGACCAGGTCGTCGCCGGCCAGCCCCAGGTTCGGCGCCTCATGCACCTCGATGCCGACACCATGACCGAGGCCGTGGAAGAAGTCCTCGTCGAGTGACTCGCCGTCGGCCAGGCCGCGGGTGGTGCGATAGCCGTTTGCCTCGAACACGTCGCATGCCGCGTCCCAGACCGCCTTGCCGTTGACGCCGGCAGCGATCCGCTCGGTGCTGCGCTTGACAGCCTCGAGCACGGTGGCGTGCATGTGCCGCAGCTGCTCGGGCGCCTCGCCCACGCAGAACGTGCGAGTCATGTCGGCGAAAAAGCGGCTGGCGGAGTGGCGGGGGAAGATGTCGACGATGACCGACTCGTGGGCGCGGATCGGGCCCGACCCGTGCTCGTGCACGTTGGCGCCGGTCGGGCCGGCGCCGACGAGCGGCGGCTCGCCCTCGCAGCCGTGTGCGCGCAGCACGTCCTCGATCGCGGCCGAGACCCGCTCGGAGGTGAGCTGCTCGCCGTCGAGCATCAGGCCGTCCGCCCCAGGCGTGGAGCCGCCCAGCATCTCCTTGACGCGCACGAACGCCGCCTCGGTCGCGCGCTGCGCGATCCGGATGCCGTCGAGTGCGCGCTCGTCCTTCACCCGCCGGCGCATCTCATACCCCGCCCGGTCGGTGCTGACGGTGACGCCGTGAGAGCGCAGGTAGTCGGCCAGGTCGAGCGGGAACGAGGGCGGCACCAGGACGTCGGTGAGCTGCAACCGATCGAGCGCCCGCCGCACCACCTCGAGCGCGCTCTCGTGCGGGTTCATGCCCTGCTTGATGAGCTCGCGACGGCCGAAGTCGGACTCCACCCACACATCGGTGGCGGTCGAGTTGCGGCGCGCGGCGTCGGCCTCGAGCTCACTCGTGAGGATCACGCGCGTGCCGTTCGTCTCGATGTAGGCAAACGGATCGACGACCGAGATTCCGCTGGCCAGATAGATGTCGGCGTCACGGATCGAGTCGGCGTAGATAAGTCGGGCGGGCGCCACGACGCTAACGTAGCACTTCGCCCGCGAGGCGCTGGTAGCGTTCGGCCGTGCCCACCCGCTTTGACGAGCTGCTGCGCCGGCACCTCGATGAGATAACCGCGCTGCGCCCGCCCGGCCTCCGCGTCTGGGACGCCCACACCCACCTCGGGGTCGATGAGGACGGCTTCACCCTCTCGCCCGAGGAGCTGCTCGCGACCATGCGCGCGCAGGGCGTCGAGCGGGCGTTCGCCTTCCCGCTCAATGACCCCGACCGGCATCCGGCCTACCGCGTGCCGAACGACCGGGTGATGGAATGGGCGGCGGCCTCGGAGGGCGCGCTGGTGCCGTTCTGCCGTCTCGATCTGACCGAGGACCCGATCGCCGAGGCCGAACGCTGCCTCGACGCCGGCGCGCGCGGGATCAAGCTGCACCCGCGCGCCCAGGCGTTCGACTTCGGCGAGGCGGCCCTGAATCCCGTGTTCGAGGTCGCGGCGGAGCGGCGCGTCCCCATCCTGATCCATGCCGGACGCGGGCTGCCGGCGATCGCGGATGACCTGCGCAACCTGGTCGAGCACCACACGGGTGCCCAGCTGATCCTGGCCCACGCGGCCATCGCCGACCTCGAGCACATCGCCCGCACCCTGAACGACCACCCCAACGTGCTCTACGACACCTCGGTGTGGAGCGGGAACGACCTGCGCACCCTGCTTGCGTCGGCGTCGCCCGAGCAGGTGGTGTTCGCGAGCGACCTCCCCTACGGGATGCCCGCAACAGCGCAGCTGGCACTGTCACTCATGCTGCGCCGTGCGGGTGCGACCGACGATCAGACGCGGGCGATGTTCTGGGGGAACGCCGAGCGAGCGGGGCGGGGAGAGCCGGCACCCGCACTGACCCCGCCGCTGCTCCCCCGAGAGCGGACGGTGCCGCTGCAGCGCCTGCGCGTACACGACTATCTGGTGATGACGCAGACGCTGATGTGGTCGCGCACGGGTGACAGGCCGGGAGCGCTCGGCCTCGCGATCCGGGCGTGCGACACCGACGGGGCGGGCGAGCTGGCCGACGTGGCCGAGCTGCTCGAAGCCGTCCAGGTGCTGTGGGCCGAGGCGCTCGCGATCGAGGACGAGAGCGCGGCCCGCGAGCCGACCCGAGCGGCGATGCGGCTCCTGCAGATTGCCGACGCGCTCGTCCTGGACGTGTGATCGCGGCGGTCGTCCTGGCGGCCGGCGAGGGCCGGCGGTTCGGTGGGCTGAAGCAGCTGCACTCGATCGACGGGCGGCCGATGCTCGAGCGGGTGCTCGACACGCTCGCCCAGGCCGGGCCCGAGCACCGGGTGGTGGTGCTGGGCGCGCGGGCGGGAACGATCCTCGAGCGCGTCGACCTGCACGGAGCGGAGCCGGTGGTCTGCGACGACTGGGGTGCGGGGCAGGCCGCGTCCCTGCACGCGGGCCTGGCCGCCCTGCCGGCCGAGGCGGACTGGGCGCTCGTGGTGCTGGGCGACGGGCCGCAGCTCGACCCGCGGGCGATTCGCAGGATGTCCGCCGCCGCGCGGCCCGGCGGCCGGCGCATCCTGGCCGCCGACTATGGGACGGGTCGATCACACCCCGTGCTGATCCCGCGAGCGGTCTTCGATGAGATCCCCGGCCGCGGCGAGCGTCCGGTGCGCGGCCTCGAGGCGGACACCGTCGATTGCAGCGACCTCACGCCGCCGGGCGACGTCGACTACGCCTGATCCGAGCAGCGCCGCCGCAGCCGCTCGACGAGCCCGGCCGGCACCGGCTCCTCGCAGCAGCATTCCTTGACCGCCGAGCGGAGGCTGCGCTCGAACACGTAGCGGTCGCTGCAGTAGCTGCAATCGCGCAGGTGCGCGTCGATGCGCGACACCTCGACCTCGGTCAGCACCCGGTCGATGTAGGGCTGCAGCATGCTCTCGGCGCCGCGGCAGGGATCGGCGCTCATGCCGCCTCCCCGTCCCCGGCGTGGTCGGCCAGCGCGCGCTTGAGCAGCCGCCGGCCGCGGTAGAGCCGCGACATGACCGTCCCGATGGGGATCCCCAGAATGCCCGCGGCATCCGCGTACGTGAAGTCCCCGACATCCACCAGCACCACGACCTCGCGGAAGTTGGGCGGAAGCTCGCCGAGTGCCGTCACGATCGCGTTGCCGGACAGACGGGCGATCACCTCGTCCTGCGGCTGGGGGCCGGCGGCGGCAAGCCGGTTGTACAGGTAGTAGTCGCCGTCGTCGTCGAGCGGCTCCTGTACTGGCCGGCGGCTCTGGCGGCGCAGCTCGTCCAGATTGGCGTTGCGCATGATCGTGGCCAGCCAGGCGGCCAGGTTGGTGCCGGGGCGATAGCTGCGCCAGGCCCGGAACGCCCGCAGGTACGTCTCCTGCTCCAGATCCTCGGCCGCCTGCCGCGAGCCCGTGAGCCGCAGAGCGATCCGGTAGAGGTGCTCGGCGTGGATGAGCGCCTCCTCCTCGAACTGCGCGCGGTCGCGGACCTCGGAGGCCTGGACGACGCCGGGGGGCGGATCGTTGGGGACCATCTCTGCGAGCGTATCAGCCGTGAGCAACATGCCTCTCTCCTAACGAACAGGCGCTCCGGCCCATTCCCGACGGGTTTTAGTCACTTGAGCTAATATTGCCGGCGATGGCCTCCACCGTCACCGTCCGCACCGATGTGCTCGTGCTGGGCGCCGGCCTCGCCGGGCTGTACGCGGCCCTGCACGCGGCCGAGCTGGGGGCATCGGTGACGCTCGCGACCAAGGGCTCCCTCCAGGCGTCCAACTCCTACATGGCACAGGGCGGCGTGGCCGCAGCGGTCGGCGCCGACGACGACGTCGAGCAGCACGCGGCCGACACGATCGCGGTCGGCCGGGGCCTGTGCGATCCCGCCGCGGTGCGTGTGCTCGCCGCCGGGGGCCCGCCCGGGATCGCCGATCTCGAGCGCATGGGCGTGCGCTTCGACCGCGGCGACGACGGCCGCCACCGGCTCGGGCGTGAGGGTGGTCACAGCCGGCGCCGGATTTTGCACGCCGGAGGCGCGGCGACCGGAGCCGCCATCGCGAAGGCGCTGATCGCGCGCGTGGCGGCAACGCCGCAAATCCAGGTGATGGAGCACACCGCCGCCATCGCCCTGGCGGGCGGCGAGGAGGGCTGCACCGGGGCGTGGCTGCTCGGACACGACGAGCTGCGGCTCATGCGCGCCCGCATGACGCTGCTTGCGACCGGAGGGGCGGGCGCGCTCTTCGCCCGCACCACCAACCCGCTGGGGGCGATCGGCGACGGGATCGCGCTCGCCTACAGGGCCGGGGCCGTGGTGCGTGACATGGAGTTCGTCCAGTTCCATCCGACCGCGCTCGCGGTCGGCGGCAGAGCGTTCCTGATCTCGGAGGCCGTGCGCGGGGAGGGGGCCCAGCTCGTCGACGCGTCCGGCCACAGGTTCATGACCGACGCGCACCCCGACGCGGAGCTCGCCCCGCGCGACGTCGTGACGAAGTCGATCCTGGCGCTGCTGGCAAACGGCGGCGACGCCTATCTGAGCCTGCGCCACCTCGACCGGGCCCGCGTGGAGCAGCGCTTCCCCAACCTCGCCGCCGGCTGCGCCCGGGCCGGACTCGACCTGTGCGCCGACCCGATCCCGGTGGCGCCCGCCGCGCACTACCTGATGGGCGGCATCGCCACCGACCTCGATGGGGCGACCTCCCTCGCCGGCCTGTATGCCGGCGGCGAGTGCGCCTCGACCGGGGTCCACGGCGCCAACCGCCTGGCCTCGAACTCGCTGCTCGAGTGCTTCGTGTTCTCGCGGCGAGCGGTCGAGCGCGGTCTCGAGAGCACCGCCGCAGGCGCCGAGCCGGGAGCCCCGCCCCGGCGGCCGCTGGCGCGCGCGCCGCTACCGGAGCTGCGGCGGCGGATGTGGCAGCAGGCCGGGCCGGTGCGCGACGACGACGGGCTGTCGAGCCTGACCACATGGATCGCCGAGCAGCCGCGCTCGAACCCGATGCTCGTCGCCGAGATGATCGCGGTCGCGGCGTCGCGGCGCACCGAAAGCCGGGGCGCGCACCTCCGGCGGGACTTCCCCGACACCGACCCGACCCAGGCCAGGAGCAGCGCGTGCCCACCGCTTCACTCCAGAGTGTGATCGACGCGGCAATTCACGAGGACGCCGGCCGCGGCGACCCGACCACCGACGCGACCATCCCGGCAGCGCTTGCGGCGGTCGCAGAGGTCGTCATGCGCGAGCCCGGCGTGGTGTGCGGCCTCGCGGTGGCGCATGAAGTGCTGCTGCGGCTCGACCCGGCGGCCGAGATGGAGGTGCTCGTGGCGGACGGCGACGTCGTTTCGCGGGCGCCGTGCACGATCGCTCGCATCGAGGCGTCGGCACGTGCCATTCTCACCGCCGAGCGCACCGCGCTCAACCTCCTGCAGAGGATGTCCGGCATCGCCACCGCCACCCACCGGTACGTCGCCGCGGTGCAGGGAACCGGCGTCGAGATCCTGGACACGCGCAAGACGGCGCCCGGACTACGGCAGCTGGACAAGCTCGCCGTTGCCTGTGGTGGCGGCCGCAACCACCGCGCCGACCTCGCCGACGCGATTCTGATCAAGGACAATCACCTCGCACTCAGCACCGGCGTGGGCGCCGCTGTTCGGGCCGCCCGCGCCGCCCATCCCCACCTGCACGTTCAGGCCGAAGCGGACACGCTCGAGCAGCTCGACGAGGCGATCGCCGCCGGCTCCGACAGCGTTTTGCTCGACAACATGAGCATCCCCACCCTCCGGGCCGCCGTCGCCCGGACGGCCGGCCGCACGCGGTTGGAGGCGTCGGGCGGCGTCACACTCGAGACCGTGCGTGCGATCGCCGAGAGCGGCGTCGACGCAATCTCCGTCGGTGCGCTCACCCACTCGGTACGCGCGCTCGACATCTCGCTGGAGGTACACCCGTGCCCACTCTGACTCCGACCGAGGTCGAGAGCCTGCACGACGAGGTGCGCGCCCTGGCGGCCGAGCGCAACGCCGTCATTCTGGCCCACAACTATCAGCTGCCCGAGGTGCAGGACGTCGCCGATCTGGTGGGCGACTCGCTCGGCCTGTCGCAGGCGGCGGCCCGCACCGAGGCCGACGTGATCGCATTCTGCGGCGTCCACTTCATGGCCGAGACGGCCGCCATCCTCTCGCCGTCACGAACGGTTCTGATCCCCGACCTCGACGCCGGCTGCTCGCTGGCGGCAACGATCGACGCCGACCAGCTGCGGGCGTGGAAGGCCGAGAACCCGGGCGCCGTGGTCGTGAGCTATGTGAACACGACCGCCGAGGTGAAGGCGCTCTCGGACTACTGCTGCACCTCGGGCAACGCACGCGCCGTGATCGACGCCGTGCCACCCGAGCGCGACATCCTGTTCCTGCCGGACATGTTCCTCGGCGCCTACCTCGAGCGGGTCACGGGGCGGAAGATGAAGGTCTGGCCGGGCGAGTGCCACGTCCACGCCGGGATCCGCAGCGACGACGTCGCCCGGATGCTCGACGAACACCCGGCGGCCGACCTGCTGATTCACCCCGAGTGCGGCTGCGCGAGCCAGTGCATGTACGCGGCGTCGCAGGACGAGGCGATCGGCCGGCGGACACAGGTGCTCTCGACCGAGGGCATGGTCGGTCACGCCACCCGCTCGCCCAAGCGCGACTTCGTGGTTGCCACCGAGACCGGCATCCTGCACCGGCTCACGCGCGAGGCCCCGGACAAGCGCTTCTACGCGATGTCCGAGCGAGCGGTGTGCCGCTACATGAAGATGATCACCCTGCCGAAGCTGCGCGACTCGCTGCGCGACATGCGCCACGTGGTCACGGTCGATCCCGTGGTCGCCGACCGGGCCCGGGGAGCGATCGAGCGCATGGTCGAGATCGTGTAGCGGAGGGCCTATGCTGATCCTCGTGCCGACCACGCTTGAATCCGAGCTGCTCTTTCCCGACCGGGCTCCGGGCACGGTTGTGGTGTGCGGGTTCGGGCTTGCGGCGGCAGGCGCCGGTGCGGCGCACGCGATTGCCTCCCACTCGTCCGCGGCCGCCGACGGCGTTGTGCTGGTCGGAGCGGCGGGCACCTACGATCCCGGCCGCCACCCGATCGGATCGGCGATGCGGGCCGGGTCGATCCGGTGCGAGGGTATCGGCGCGGGCACGGGCGATGATCACCGATCGGCCGCCGAGCTCGGGTTCGCAGGCACGGATGCGATCGCCCTGGGTGCCGGTGACGAGCTGCTGTCGGTCGCGGCTGCGGCCGGCTCCGAGCGCGAGGCCGCCGGGCGGAAGCTGCGGCATCCCGACGCGGCCGGCGAGGAGATGGAGGGCTACGCCGTGGCGGTTGCGGCCGGGCTGTTCGGGGTCGACCTCACCATCGTGCGCGGCTTTTCGAACGCCGCCGGTGACCGCGACCACGGCCGCTGGCAGATGGCGGATGCGCTGGGAGAGGCGAGCGCACTGGTGAGGAGTGTGGTGGGATGAAACTGCGGCTCGGACTGTCCACGTGCCCGAACGACACGTTCGCGTTCCACGCGATCCTCGAGCGGCGCATCGACCTGCGCGGTCTCGAGTTCGAGCCCGAGCTGCTGGACGTTCAGCAACTGAACGACGGCCTGTTCGCCGGCCGCTACGACGTCTCCAAGGCCAGCTTCTACGCGGCGCTTCTGCTCGCCGGTGACTACGGCGTGCTGCGCGTGGGCTCGGCCCTCGGCTTCGGGGTCGGCCCGCTGGTGGTGGCCGCGCGGCCCGGCGTCCGGCCGGCACCTGACGCGCGCGTGCTCTGCCCGGGCGAGACGACGACCGCGACGCTGCTCTACCGATCGCTCCACCCCGGTCAGGGCGAGATCCGGCACGCGGTGTTCTCGGAGATCGGCCCCGCGCTGCGCCGCGGCGACGCCGACCTGGGCGTCCTCATCCACGAGGGCCGGCTCACCTACCGCCGCGACGGCCTGCACCTGATCGAGGATCTGGGCGAGTCGTTCGAGCGGCTGGCGCGGGCGCCCGTCCCACTGGGCGGGATCCTCGCCAGGCTGACCTTGCCGGACGACGTGGTCGACCGCTTCACCGCGGTGCTGCGCGACTCGATCGCCTACGCCTGGGCCCATCAGGACGAGGTGCTCGTGACCATCCGCCGGTACGCACAGGAGCTGGGCGAGGACGTGATCTGGCCGTACGTCAGGCTGTATGTGACGGAACACACGGTCGATCTGGGCGACGACGGCGTCCGGGCGCTGCAGACACTCGAGCGAACCGCGTCAGCGGCCGCCGCGCTCCCCGCCGGCACTCCGAAGCTTCGCGTTCTCGGCGAGCCGATCGCAGCTCCAGTGCGGGCGTAAGCGTATTGCGATAGGTGAAACCGAGATTTCGCCGGACCTCAACCGCGCGGCGAACGACCAAAGAACCAGCGCTCGAGTGGCGCGAGCAGCTCGGCGTCGGTGAACAGCGCGACCTGCTGCGGCTTGCCCTCCTCGGCCGAGACGTCGAGATCGGCCGCGAGCGCGCCGTTGGCCGCGGCGAGGGCATCACCCATCTCGTAGCCCTCGAACAGGTAGTCGTCGGGCCGCACCAGCCCATCGGCGCGCTCCCCGAGGTCGACCGCCCGGCCGACGGCCCAAAGCGCGCCCGGCTTGCGCTCGATCCAGATGGACACCACCTCGGCGGCACCGTCGTCACCGACCCCCCGGATCGATCGTTCGGCAAACCACTGGGCGCCACCGCCGTTGTGTTGCATCACCAGGCCTCCAGAGTCGTCGGGGCGGGCTCGCGCAGTCTAGGGCGGACGGAGTCGAAGCGGCAAACCCCGCGGGTATGATCGCGACCGATGCGAGCCACCGCAGAGGCGTTCGTCCGCGATCGGGTCAGGCCGTCGCTTCACGCCTGGGAAGAGGAGGGCGCATACCCGCGCCGGGCGGTGGCGGAATCCGGGCTCACGGGGCTCTTCTGTCCCGCGGGATACGGCGGCGCCGGCCTCGGCTACCCCGCGGGGATGGAGGTGTTCGAGGAGCTCGGCCGCGGTGACGCCGCGTTGGCGTTCTCGCTCTCGATGCACAACGCGGTTGCCGCCGCGGTTGCGGGCTGCGGCGACGAGGGGCTGCGGACGCGCTGGGCGGCGGCCCTGGCGGCGGGGCGGGCCCTCGGCGGCTTCTCGCTGACCGAGCCGCAGGCGGGCTCGGACGCAACCGCGATCACGACGCTCGCCCGCCGCGACGGAGACGCCTGGCTGGTGAGCGGGCGCAAGGCGTGGGTGTCGCTCGCCGGTGAGGCAGATCTGTTCCTCGTGGTCTGCAAGACGCAGGCAGAGCCGGGACACGCGGACATCGCGCTGCTTGCGATCGACGCGGCGGCGAGCGGAGTGAGCTTCCCGGTGCTCTACCGCAAGGCGGCCGCGGCGTTCCTGCCGATCGGCGAGATGCAACTCGACGACGTGCCGGCGACCCTCGTCGCCCCGCCGGGGAGCGGGATGCGGGCCGCGCTCGGGGCGATCGACGTCGCCCGGTGTGACATCGCGGCGATCGCCTGTGGCCTGCACGCTGAGGCGCTCGACCTCGCCCTGCGCCATGCCCGCAACCGGCAGGCGTTCGGCGGGCCGCTGCTCGCGCTCGAGACGATCCGCTTCATGCTGGCCGACGTCCTGACCGATCTCGAGGCCGGCAGGCTTCTGTACGCGAGGGCGGCCCGCGTGCTGGGAACGCCGGCCGGGCCGGCGGCCGTCGCCCACGCCAAGCGATTCTGTCCCGACGCCGCGTTGCGCGCCGCGATCGCGTGCAGCGAGGTGCTCGGCGCCTACGGGTGGCTGCAGGACACCCCACTGCCGCGGCTGATCACGCTCGCCAAGATGCTGCAGGTGGTCGACGGCACCGCCGAGATCCAGCGGCTCGTGATCGGGCGCGAGCTTGCGCGAATGGCCGCTGCGCTGGACTAGAGGACGCGGCCGTACAGCTCGAGCAGTCGCATCCAGTGACGCTCGGCCGACGGCTCGTCGTACGCCGGAGTGTCGGTCTGCGTCCAGCCGTGCTGCGCGCCGACGTAGAGCTCGGCCGTGTGCCGGACATGGGCATCGGCGAGAGCTCTCGTCAGACGGCCCATTTGCTCGGGGTCCATCGACCCGTCGTTGTCCGCATGCCCGATGTAGAGCTCTCCGGCGGCGCGCACGGCGGACAGGTGCGGGCTGTTGTCCTCACCCGTGGCGAGGTTGCCGCCATGGAAGCTGGCAGCCGCCGCGACCGCATCGGCGAACTCTCCGGCCATGCGCAGGCTCAGGCGCCCGCCCATGCAGTAGCCGACCGTGCCGATCGGACCCTCGCGCACGTCGTCGCGCTCCCGCAGGAAGGTCAGCCACGCCTGGGAATCGGCGATCGTCGCCTCGGGCGTGAGGGCCTCCATCCTCGGCCGGAGGGCCGCGAACAGGGCGGCGCGGTCGGATCCGCCCACCAGTTGCTCGATGTTGTCGACCACCGGCGACAGACCGTGCCGGTAGAAGACGTTCGGGACGAAGACGGAGTAGCCCTCGCCGGCGAGCCGCTGCGCGTGCGCTTCAAGGGCAGGGCGGATGCCAAACGCGTCCATGTACAGCAGCACGGCCGGGTACGGGCCGCCAGCCTCGGGCCGGGCGAAGAACGCATCAGCGACGCCCTCCGGCGCGTGCACGGTGACCGTCTCTGAGAACACCGCGGCTGGCACTAGTTGGCGAAATCCTCCGGTGACACGTTCTCGAGGAACTTCTTGAACTCCTCGACGACCTCGCCCGCCTCCTCCGGCTCCTGGCCGAACTCGATCGCCGAATCGTCGATCACCTGGTCGGCAACGTAGATCTTGGCGTCGGCGCGGACGGCGAGTGCGAGCGCGTCTGAGGGGCGCGAGTCGATCTCGATCTCGGAGCCGTCGATGCGCAGCGTGATGCAGGCGTAAAACGTGTTGTCGCGCAACTCGGTGACGGAGATCTTCTCGACCTTCGCGTTGAGCTCGCCGAGCATGTCGGTGACGAGGTCGTGCGTCATCGGCCGCGGGGTGGGCGTGCCCTGCAGCTTCATCAGGATCGCGGCCGCCTCGGGGTGGCCGATCCAGATGGGCAGGAACTTGCTGCCGTCGAGCGTCCGGAGAAGCACGATCGGCTGCTTGCCGACCATGTCGAAGGACACCCCGTAGATGCTCATTTCCTGCATCCCCGTCCAGTATAGCCAGCACCCTGGGGGCAGCCCGGCGGCCCGGTCACGCAGCGGCGAGGTCATACCGGAAGCACTCGGCCACGTGGTCGTTGACCATGCCCACGGCCTGCATGAAGGCGTAACACGTGGTGGGTCCGAGAAACCTGAATCCGTGCCGCTTGAGCTCCTTGCTGAGGGCTCTCGATTCCGGCGTCTCGGCCGGGATGTCCCGGCCGCCGCGGATGGGCGCGTCCGGGACGAGGCCCCAGAGGAAGGCGTCCAGGCTCCCGTGCTGCTCGGACACCGCGAGCGCCGCATTGGCGTTTGCGATCGCGGCCTCGATCTTGCCGCGGTGACGGATGATGCCCGGATCGGCGAGGAGCCGGTCGACATCGGCCGGCCCGAACCGGGCGACCGCGGCCGGGTCGAAGCCCGCGAACGCCCGCCGGTATCCGGATCGCCGGTGCAGGATGGTCGACCACGACAGCCCGGCCTGGGATCCCTCGAGCACCAGCATCTCGAGCAGGTGCCGGTCGTCGTGCGACGGGACGCCCCACTCGGAGTCGTGATAGGCGACGTACAGAGGGTCGTCCACCGGGACCCAGGCACAGCGCGTTTTGGTGTCCACCGGGGTTGCCAGTGGGCGATCCTGGATTCGAACCAGGGACCTCCGCCTTATCAGAGCGGCGCTCTAACCGACTGAGCTAATCGCCCGGGGGACGGCAGAATACCACCCGGGGTAACGGCCTCATACGCCACCATCTGAGCGTGTCAGGGCCGAGCGGTGCCAGGACGCACCGAGCGACGTGTGCTCTGTTTCGCACACGAGCGAGGGAGGACGCCGCAATGCGACGGCCGCTGACGTGCTCAGTCGGCCCAGGAGACGCGTTCGGCGCGTAACTGGTCGACGATGCGGCCGAGCTCGGCGGGGGTGGTGAAGTGGATCTCGACCCGTCCTCCGCGGGGACCGCGACGGACGCCGGCGCGCAGGCCGAGCGACTGCCAGGCGGCATCGACCACGAGGTGCGAGAGCTCGTCGTCCATGGCTCCGGGGGCACTCTTCGTCGCGGGCTTGGCCCGCGCGGTGCGCTTGGCGGCAGCCTCGAGGTCGCGCACCGACCAGCCGCGCGTCACGGCCGTGCGCGCAAGCGACACCCGCTCATCCTGGCCCGAGGCCTGCAGCAGCGCCCGGCCGTGGCCCTCCGAGAGCGTCCCGGCCGAGATCAGCTCGAGCACGTCGTCGGGCAGCTCGAGCAGCCGCATCGTGTTGGCCACCGCGGGCCGGCTCTTGCCCACCCGGCGGGCGATCTCGGTCTGGCTGAGATCGAGCTCGTCGGCGAGCACGGCGTAGGCCCGGGCCTGGTCGACGGCGTTCAGGTCCTCGCGGGCGACGTTCTCGGCCAGCGCCAGGATCAGGAGCTCGCGCTCGTCCGCGCTCCGCACGAGCGACGGGATCGTCCGCAGGCCGGCCAGGCGGGCTGCGCGCCAGCGCCGCTCCCCAGCGACGATCTCGTACCCGTTGCCGGCGTCGCGGACGATGATCGGCTGGACGACGCCGTCGGCCCGCACCGACTCTGCCAGCCGCTCGATGGCGGCATCGTCGAAGACCCGGCGCGGCTGGCGCGGATTGGGCCGCACCTGCGACACCTCGAGCTCGACCATGGCCACGTGGTCGGTCGGAAACTCGGCGACGAGCGCCGCCAGGCCACGGCCGAGCCCACGGGAGCGGGCGGAGTCAGCCACGCTCGACCACCTCGAGCGCCGCCCGGTAGTAGGCATCGGCACCGGCGGAGGACGCGTCGTACGCGGTGATCGGCAGGCCATGGCTGGGTGCCTCGGCCAGGCGGATGCTGCGCGGGACGACCGTGTCGAACACCAGCGGGCCGAAGTGCGTGCGCACCTCGCTGGCGACATCGCTCGCAAGCCGGGTGCGGGCGTCGTACATCGTCAGGAGCACCCCGGTGATGCCGAGGCGCGGGTTGATCCGCGTCCGGACGAGCTCGACGCTCTGAAGCAGCTGGGCGAGCCCCTCGAGCGCGTAGTACTCGCACTGCACCGGCACGATCAGCCGGTTGGCGGCTGCCAGCGCGTTCACGGTCAAGAGCCCCAGCGACGGCGGGCAGTCGACAAAGACATAGGGAAACCGCTCCTCCGTGCCGGCCAGCAGGTCGCGCAGAAGCGTGCTGTGCTGTGAGCGGCTCGGGAGCTCGACCTGGGCGGCTGCGAGATCCGGGTGGGACGGCACGAGGAAGAGATTCGGCACGGCCGTCTCCACCACGACCTCCTCGAGCGGCCGGCCGTGCAGCAGGTCGTACGTGCTTGCGTTCAGCTGCTCGGGCCGGAATCCCAGTCCTGTAGTGGCATTCGCCTGCGGATCCAGGTCGATCAGGAGCACCGGAGTGCCCGCCTCGGCGACGCATGCGGCCATATTGATGGCCGTGGTCGTCTTGCCGACGCCGCCCTTCTGGTTCGCAAGGGCGTAGACGCGGGCGCTCATGTGCGAGATCGTACCTGTCCGAGCGGACGCTTGGCGGCTATTCCCGGCCGCCGCGGAAAGCGGTCGGGTGTGGGCACGGCCTTCGCAAGCAGCATCAGACGCCGGTTCGGGCGCACGGCGACGGCCTCGATCAGCGCTCCACCGACCATGCCCGCAACCAGCTCGAGCGCGGCGGGGTCGGTGTCGGCGGTCCACAGCAGGACGTGCCCGCCCACCCGGACGAGCGGGAGGCACAGCTCCACCGCAACGGCGGGAGGCGCGAGGGCGCGCGCCAGGGCGACATCGAACGCGTCCCGCCCCTCCGCGCGCCCGAAGTCCTCGGACCGGTCGTGGACGACCGGGCATGCGAGGCCAAGCGTCGCCGCCGTCCGGCGCAGGAAGTCGCACTTGGCCGCCGAGGCCTCGAGGAGCGTGACGTCGATGCCCGCCGCGATCGCAATCGGAATGCCCGGGCTGCCGCCGCCGGAACCGACGTCGATGACGGTGCGCGGGGACAGGCCCCGGACGACGTCGAGGCCGGTCAGCGCGTCGGCGACGTGCAGGTCCCACGCCTCGGCGGGATCGCGCACCGACGTCACCGAAACCGGCTCGGCGACGAGCAGGTCGCGGTAGGCGCGCAGCGCCGCCTCGGGGTGTTTCACGTTTTACACCTCGCCGAGATCGTCGTCCGGGAGGACGACGACGTGCCGGTTGGGCTCGGCGCCCTCGCTGGACGTGCCCACGCCGGCGATCTCCTTCAGGTGCACGTGCACGATCTTGCGCTCGACGGACGTCATCGGCTCGAGCGCCACCGGCTCCCCGCTCCGGCGAGCCTCGGCCGCGGCCCGATCGGCGACGGCACAGAGCACGCGTTCCCGCCGCTCGCGATAGCCCTCCGCGTCGATCACCACCTCGACCGGATCGGCCAGCTTCCGGTGCATCATGGCATTGCCGAGGTACTGGATCGCATCGATCGTCTGCCCGTGGCGGCCAATCAGAAGGCCGAGGTCGGCGCCCGCGACGGTGCCCACCACCCGGCCGGGCGACTCCTCGATCTCGACGTCGGCATCCAGGCCGAGGCCATCCACGATCCGGGTCAGGAGCTCGCGCACCAGCGTCGCAGCCTCCGACTCGTCCTCGGGCGGCGGAACGACCGCGGACTCCCGCTCGCGTGGCACCGCCGCCGCTGTCCCCTCCGGCTCCGTCGCCATCGCGGCGATGACCCGGGCGGGCTGGTAGCCCACTCCGAGCAGTCCGCGCTGGCCCTCGGACAGCACCACGAATTCGACCTGGTCGCGGTCAAGCCCTGGGTAGCGGCGCTCGAGCTCGTGCAGCGCCGCCCACCGCGCCTCACCCACCGTCTCGCCGGTGGCCTCGACCCGCACCGCCGGCTCGGTCACCGCTTGCGGCCGCCCCGGCGCTGGCTCGATCGCCGGCCCGCCTGCTGCGCCGGCCGGCGGCCACCGGCCCGCGGCGGGCGGGCGGCGCTGCTCGGATCGCTCACGGGCTTGCCGCCGCCGTTGTCGCCGCTGCCCTTGCCGCCGCCGGGGGTGGCGCCGGCCTTGCCGCCCTTGCCCCCGTCGGAGCCCGAGCCGGGCTTTCCGTTGCCCTTGCTGCCGCCTGAGCCACCCTTGCTGCTGCCCTTGCTGGCGGCGCCGGGACCGCTCTTGCCCGCGTTCGCCTGCGGGAAGCGATGGCCCATCGTGCGCTTGATCATCCCCTGCTGGCCGAGCGTCCAGAAGTTGGAGGTGATCCAGTAGATCATCACGCCGGTGCTGAACCGCAGGACGAACGGCACGAACACGATCGGCATCGCGGCCAGCATGTACTTCTGCTGCTTGTCGGTGACGAACGAGAATAGGAGCGTCGAGCAGAGCATCGAGCCCACGTAGAGCGCGATCAGCGTGTACTCGGCCGTGGTCCCGATCTGGTTCAGCGGCAGGAAGATGTTCGGGATCCCCAGGAAACTCACGTTCCCCGTGGGATGGATGTGGTAGCGCAGCACCGAGTTCAGCGCGATGAACACCGGCGCCTGGATCAGGAGCGGCAGGCACGACCCGAACGGGTTGACGTTGTGCTCCTTGTAGAGCTCCATCAGCTCCGCCTGCATCTTCTGCCGGTCCTCGCGGCTGTTCTTGCCCTTATACCGGTTTTGCAGCTGTTTTACCTTCGGCTGGACGATCTGCATCGCCGCCATCGACCGGAACTGCTTCAGCGTCAGCGGCACCATCGCAAGCCGGATGGTGAAGGTCAGAAGGACGATCGCCCAGCCCCACGAATTCACCACGCCCTCGTAGTAGGTGAGCAGCCATACCAGCGCGTTCTGGATCTGCGTCCAGATGATGATGGAGTGGAGGATCATCACGGCCGCACCACCGGGTCATACCCGCCCCGCGACCACGGGTTGCAGCGCAGCAGGCGCCAGCCGGCCATGAGCACGCCCCGGAGCGGGCCGTGCACGCGGATCGCCTGCTCGGCGTAGTGCGAGCAGGTGGGCTCGTACTTGCACACCCGGGGGGTGATCGACGTCATCGCGACAAACGGGGTCAGCGCCAGGCGCCCGATCCGCACCAGAAGGATCAGCAGGCGCGAGATCACCGCTCGCCCTCGGCGGAGTGCAGCAGCTCGGCGACCTGATCGCACAGCCAGTCGAAGCCGCGCGCGTCGGCGGTGCCCGCAATGCCGGGCCGGGCGATCACCACGTAGTCGGTGGCGGGGCGCAGGCTGGCGGCGTGCCGCGCCATCGCCTCGCGCAGGCGCCGCTTGACGCTGTTTCGCTCGACCGCGTTTCCCACCCGCCGGGGCACGGCATAGCCGATGCGGGCCTCGCCGCCATCGTCGCGCGCGCGGTAGCGGAGCGTCAGGTACCGGCCGCCGACCGACCGGCCGAGGTGCGTGACCGCGTCGAACTCCGCCGCGCGGGACAGGCGGCCGCGCCGGTTCGACGGAGACGGTGCGTCGGCGGTCACTGAATGTCTATGCGGACAGGCGCTTCCGGCCACGTGCCCGCCGGCGCTTGAGCACGGCGCGGCCCGCTCGCGTACTCATCCGCTTGCGGAATCCGTGCGTCTTGGCACGCTTGCGGGTATTGGGCTGATAGGTGCGCTTCATGTGATGCTCAGCAGTATAAGGCAGCACCCCGGATCGCCCGCCGCCCACATTTCCGGCCAAGTCGTGCTGTGGAAAGCGTGTCAAGTGTTGGTGACCCAAACGGACACCAAACTGCGCGCAAACGGGGACTTTTCACGCCGTCAAACTCCTCACCGCAGATCTTTCCACAGCTGTGGACAATGCTGTGGGCATCTACGAAATCCCTGCAAAATGCGCACTTTCTCGGAAGTCGGCCGGCGCCGTACCGCCTTGCTGCATGGTCGGCCACAGCGTAGACTCGCCGCTCATGACCTCCGAGCCGGCCGCCGCGACCCAGACCTGGGAAACCATCTCCCTGCGCCTGCGTGAGTCGCTCAACGCCAGCACGTTCGCGAACTGGTTCGGGGCCGCCACACCGATCGAGCAGGACGCCGAGCGGCTGGTGGTGGGCGTTCCCAACGAGTTCACCAAGACCTGGATCGAGGGTCATTTCGGCAGCCTCCTGAACGCGGCCGCCGCCGAGCACGAGCTCGTCCTCGAGCTGCGGGTGGCCGTTTCGGACGCGGTGGCAAAGGCGGCGGCGCGTGACTCCGGAGCCGCCGACACCCCGGAGGACGCGTTCGACGTCGCGCCGGCGCCGACGCTGATCGGCCTCAACCCGCGCTACACCTTCGACCTCTTCGTGATCGGGCCGAGCAACCGGTTCGCCCACGCGGCCGCCCTCGCCGTGGCCGAATCCCCCGCACAGGCGTACAACCCGCTGTTCATCTATGGATCCACAGGCCTGGGGAAAACACACCTCCTCCAGGCCGTCGGGCAATACGTGAGCCAGCAACATCCGCACCTGAGCGTTCGCTATGTGACGACCGAGACGGTGCTGAACGAGTTTGTGGACGCTTTGCGGGACAAAAACACTGCCGGATTCAAAATCAGGTATAGAACGTACGACGTTCTCCTTGTAGACGACATCCAGTTCATTGAAGGCAAGGACACCCTCCAAGAGGAGTTTTTCCACACCTTCAACAGTTTGTACGAGGCCGGCAAACAGATCATTATCTCGTCCGACCGTCAGCCGCGAGAGCTCGCGACGCTCGAGGCCCGCCTGAAATCCCGCTTCGAGTGGGGCCTGATCACGGACATCCAGCCGCCGGATCTCGAGACGCGCATCGCCATCCTGCGCAAGAAGGTCGCGACCGACCGCATCGACATCCCTGACAAGGACGTCCTGACGTTCATCGCCGACCGGGTCACGAGCAACATCCGCGAGCTCGAGGGGTCGCTGACAAGGGTGATCGCGTATGCGTCGCTCACGGGCCGGCCCATCTCGGTTGCCGTGGCCGACGAGGTCCTGAAGGATCTCTTCCCCGGCGGGAGCGCCCGCTCGATCACGATCGAACAGGTGCAGGCCGCGGTGTGCGAGTGGTTCTCGCTGAGCCAGGCAGACCTGCGCGGCGACAAGCGCCCCCAGTCGATCACCTATCCCCGCCACGTCGCCATGTACCTGTGCCGGGAGCTGACCGACCAGTCGCTGCCCAAGATCGGCGCCAAGTTCGGCGGCCGCGACCATTCGACCGTGATGCATGCCGTGCGCCGCATCGGCGACCTCATCCGGGAGGATCGCGAGGTATTCAACGTGGTCCAGGAACTGACCGCCCGGATCAAGCGCACCCGGTGAACAACCATCCCCATTCACTGTGGACAGCCTGTGCGCTTGGCATGATGGTCCCCCAGACGGCCTCTGCCGAGGCTGCCCAAAACCTCGCATCGGGGGGACCGGGGGACAATCCGGCACCACCCTTCCCCATTCCGACACACACCGCAATCCACGCTTCCATGCGGGTATCGACGCCTTTTCCCCATCGTCCCCAGCCCCTACTCCTATAACCTCTTCAATTCAATTCTTCTTGTAGACCCGGTAGAGCAGGAGGTCGCTTCCGCCGTATGAAGATCGTCTGTCCTCAGGACGAGCTGCTCGCTCGTCTGCAGATTGCCGCCCGCGGCGTGTCGCAGCGGTCCACCGTCCAGATCCTCTCTGGTGTGCTGCTGCGCGCCGAGGCGGGTGGCCCGGTCGAGCTGGCCGCCACCGACATGGAGCTCTCGCTGCGAGTCACCGTTCCCGCCCAGGTGCAGGACGCCGGGTCGACCGTGCTGCCGGGCCGGCTCCTGCTCGAGATCGTCCGGGCTCTGCCACAGTCCGACGTCACCATCGAGCAGACGCCGGGCACGGGTGCCGTGCGGATCCTGTGCGGCCCGAGCGAGTACTCGCTGCACGCCCAGGGGGCCGAGGACTTCCCGCACCTGCCGGATCCCTCGGGCCCGGCCTTCGCGGTGGAGCGGCAATCGTTCGTGACGACGATCAACCACGTCGCCCGAGCGGCGTCGAGAGACGAGTCGCGGCCGGTGCTGACCGGCATCCTGGTCGAGTTCGGCGACGGCCGGGTGACGATGGCCGCCACCGACAGCTATCGCCTGAGCGTGAAGGAGGCGGTGGTGCCCGGCGCCGGCGGCGATGCCCAGGCGATCGTGCCGGCGCGGGCGCTGGTGGAGCTCTCGCGAGTCGCCGCCGCCCTCGACGCGGACAGCATCCAGGTTGCGGTGGGCGAGAACCAGATCCTCTTCGGCATGGAGGGCGTGTGGCTGTCGGCCCGCCGCATCGACGGGCAGTTCCCCAACTACCGCCAGCTCATCCCGCAGACGTTCGAGCACGAGATCCCGGCAGCCCGCGACGAGCTGCTCGACGTGGTGCGGCGGACATCGCTGATGGCCCAGCGGACGCTGCCACTGCGGCTCGCCTTCGAGCAGGGCAAGCTCACGGTGAGCGCCCAGACGCAGGACGTCGGCGAGGCCCGCGAGTCGCTGCCGGTCGACTTCCACGGCGAGCCGCTCGAGATCGGGTTCAACGCCGAGTTCCTGCGCGACGGGATCGAGAGCATCGACGGGGACACCGTCAGGCTCAAGCTGATCAGCCCTCTGCGCCCGGGTCTGCTCCAGGGCGAGGACGGGAGCTTCTCCTACCTGATCATGCCGATCAGGCTCTCCACCTGAGCCGATCGTGCTGGTCACCGCAGTGCGTGGCCAGAACTTTCGCTGCTACGAGCGCCTGGAGCTCGGCTTCGCGCCCGGGCTGGTCGGGATCGTGGGGCCAAACGGCGCCGGCAAGACGAGCCTGGTCGAGATGATCCACTTCGGCGCTCTGGCCTACTCGCCCCGGACGGCCGGAGAGGCGCAGATGATCGCGTTTCACCACGACTTCACCCGCGTCGAGCTCGAGGCGGAGCTCGCGACCGGCCCTGCCCGGGTCGAGGTCGGGTTCCGGCCCGGCGAGCCCAAGCGGGTGGTCGTGGACGGTGTCGCGGAGCGATCGGCCACAGGCCTGCTCGGGCGGTTCGCGGTGCTGGTGTTCACCCCCGACCGCATCCGGCTCGTGCAGGGCGCGCCCGCCATGCGCCGCACCTATCTCGACCGGGCGTTGGTGCGGCTGTGGCCGGCGCTGGCCGAGGTGCCCGCGGCGTACGCCCGCGCGCTCGCGCAGCGAAACCACCTGCTGCGGCGGCTGCGGGCGGGGTTCGGGGCCGAGGACGCGCTCGTGGGGTGGGACGATGTCACCGCCCGGGCGGGTGCCGAGCTGACCGCGGCCCGCGAGCGGCTGTGCGCGCTGCTCGCGCCGGCGTTTGCCGCCCGCCTCGATCAGCTCGGCGGAAACCCGGGCGCAACGCCGCTGCGGCTGCTCTCGAACACCCCCGCGGACGCGCTTGCGGACGCCCTGCGAGAGCGCCGCCGCCGCGACATCGAGCGGGCCGCGACCGGAGCCGGGCCGCACCTGGACGACTTCGAGCTCAACGAGTCGGGCCGCGACCTGCGCCGCTACGGCTCCCAGGGCGAGCAGCGGCGGGCACTCCTGGCGCTGATCCTGGCCGAGGCCGACCTGCTCACCGCCGAGCGCGGCGAGCAGCCGGTGCTGCTCCTGGACGACGTGACGGGCGAGTTCGACGCCGCCCGGCGGTCGCTGCTCCTCGAAGCCGTCAGCCGCTTTCAGCAGGCGATCGTCACGACCACGGACGAGGCCGACCTGGAATCGCGGCCGGCGGCGGTCGTGCACGTCGACGCGGGTACGGTGCGAGTGTGAAGGACCTCGAGCGGATCCGCACCGACCGTGTCGTCGGCCGGCGGGCGCTGAAGCAGGATCCGGTGCTCACCGCTGCGCGGGAGCGCTGGCAGGCCATCGTCGGCGAGACGGTCGCCCGCCACGCCGTGCCCGTGCGCGTGAGCGGGGAGACGCTCGTGGTCGCCTGCTCCAGCGCCTCGTGGTCGTCGGAGCTGACGCTGCTCGCGCCGGCCGTGGGCGCGCGCCTGCAGACCGAGCTGGGGCGGGAGCTGGGCCTGCGGTTCGAGGTGGGCGAGCTGCCGGTGAGCACCGACCCGCCACCGCCGCCACCGCCCCCGCCGCGCGCTGCGGACGCCGCCGACCAGGCCCGCCGGCTCACTGCTGGAGTTGCTTCCGAGGACCTGCGCGCGAGCCTGGAGCGGGCGATCACTCGCACGCTTCTGGGCTGATTTTGTGCCCGTTTTGCGGGGTTTGCAAGGGTCGATCCGACCCCGCCCTCTGGTAGACTTCAAGCAGTCCCTTTTCCGCCTATTCAAGCGGGTTTCGTTTGACCGAATCTGGCTACGACGCCAAAGACATCACCGTTCTCGAGGGCCTGGAGGCCGTGCGTCTGCGTCCGGGCATGTACATCGGTTCGACCGGGCCCCGCGGTCTGCACCATCTCGTCTACGAGGTTGTGGATAACAGCGTCGACGAAGCCCTGCAGGGGTATTGCGATCACATCACCGTGGTGCTTGCGCCCGACGGTCGTGTGACCGTGACCGACAACGGACGCGGCATCCCCGTCGACGAGATGGCGGAGGGCGGGCTTTCGGCTGTCGAGGTCGTCATGACCACGCTGCACGCCGGCGGCAAGTTCGGCGGCGACGGCTACAAGGTCTCCGGCGGCCTGCACGGCGTCGGCATCTCGGTCGTGAACGCCCTCTCGGAGTCGCTCGAGCTCGAGGTGCGCCGCACCGGCTACGTGTGGCGGCAGCGCTACGAGCGCGGCGAGCCGCGGACACCGCTCGAGAAGGGCGAGGCCACCACCGAGACGGGCACGACCACCACGTTCCTGCCCGACGGGGAGATCTTCGAAGAGACCGACTTCTCGTTCGAGACCCTGTCCCAGCGGCTGCGCGAGATGGCGTTCCTGACCCGCGGCCTCCTGATCGAGCTCTCCGACGAGCGCGCCGGCGGCGAGAAGGTGGTCTTCCAGTACGAGGGCGGGATCCGCGACTTCATCGCCTATGTGAACGAGGAGAAGAGCCCGATTCACAAGGACGTCATCTACTTCGACACCGAGAACGACGACGGCGAGGTCGAGGTGGCGATGCAGTGGAACGCGTCCTACGTCGAGTCGACGTACTCGTTCGCCAACAACATCAACACCCACGAGGGCGGAACTCACCTCTCGGGCTTCAAGGCGTCGCTCACCCGCACGCTGAACGACTACGCACGCAACAAGGGGCTCCTGAAGGAGAAGGAGGAGGCCCTGACCGGCGACGACTGCCGCGAGGGCCTGGCCGCGATCGTGTCGGTGAAGCTGCGCGAGCCGCAGTTCGAGGGCCAGACGAAGACCAAGCTCGGCAACCCCTCGATCCGCGGCATCGTCGAGTCCGCGTGCAACGCCAAGCTTTCGGAGTACCTCGAGGAGCACCCCAACGAGGCCCGCGCCATCGTGAACAAGCTGGTCGCGGCCAGCCGCGCCCGCCAGGCGGCGCGCAAGGCCCGCGAGCTGATCCGGCGCAAGACGGCGCTCGGGGGCGGCGGCCTCCCCGGCAAGCTGGCCGACTGCTCGATCTCCGATCCCAGCTCCGCCGAGCTCTACCTGGTCGAGGGCGACAGCGCCGGCGGCAGCGCCGTGGAGGCCCGCGACCGCAGCTTCCAGGCGATCCTGCCCCTGCGCGGGAAGATCATCAACGTCGAGAAGGCACGCATCAACAAGGTGCTCTCCAACAACGAGATCCAGGCGATGATCACCGCCGTCGGCACCGGTATCGGCGAGGAGTTCGACATCGCCGGCGCCCGCTATCACAAGGTGGTGGTCACCTGCGATGCCGACGTCGACGGCGCCCACATCCGCACGCTGATCCTGACCTTCCTGTTCCGGCACATGCCGGAGCTGATCGAGGCCGGCTTCGTCTACATCGCCCAGCCGCCCCTCTACAAGCTCAAGGTCGGCTCCGACGACCGCTACTTCGAGAAGGAGCTGCAGCTCGAGGAGTGGCTCATGCGCGAGCGCCTGAGCAAGGTCGAGGTGACCGATCGCAACGGCGAGCAGGCCCGCCTGACCGAGTCGCGGCTGCAGCGGCTGCAGCGGGCGGTCAAGGAGTACGAGGGCTGGGCGTCCAAGCTCAAGGAGCAGTTCGGCCCAACCGAGGTCGGCTACGTCAAGGACCACCGGCTGGTCGAGCACACGATCGAGACGGTGGCCGACCTCGAGACCTACATGCGCACCCAGGTGCCCGACGAGGAGCCGCACCGGGTCGAGGTCATGGGCGCCGACAGCGAGGGTGTGCGCGTGCGCATCATCGAGAAGTCCACCGGTGCCGCCCTCGCGGCGACGATCCCGCTCGAGCTCTTCCGCAGCAACGGCTATCGCAGCCTCAAGGCCACGCATGCCCGGCTCGTCGAGCTCACCGGGCCGCCGCCGTTCGAGGTCAAGATGGGCAAGCTCGCCGAGACCGTCCACACGTTCGAGTCGCTGCGGCCGGTGATCCTGGACATGGCCAAGGAGGGCCTCAACCTGCAGCGCTTCAAGGGCCTGGGCGAGATGAACCCGATCCAGCTGTGGGAGACGACCATGAACCCCGAGAACCGGGTGCTGAAGAAGGTCTCGGTCGACGACGCCGCGGCCGCCGACGCGATGTTCACGATGCTGATGGGCGACCGGGTGGAGCCCCGGCGCGATTTCATCGAGCGCAATGCCCGCGACGTGAAGTTTTTGGACATCTAGCGAGCGTGTGACGAATGGCGATTGACACTCTCGGCGGCGGCCGGATCGAACCGCAGGATCTCGCGGAGGAGATGCGCACGAGCTACCTCGATTACGCGATGAGCGTGATCGTGAGCCGCGCCCTCCCCGACGTCCGCGACGGCCTGAAGCCCGTGCACCGGCGCGTGCTGCACTCGATGAACGAGGCGGGCCTCCAGCCCGGCCGGCCGTACTCCAAGTGCTCGCGCGTCGTCGGAGATGTGCTGGGCAAGTACCACCCCCACGGCGACACGGCGGCCTACGACGCCCTGGTGCGCATGGCCCAGTGGTTCTCGCTGCGCTACCCGCTGGTCGACGGCCAGGGCAACTTCGGCAACCAGGACGGCTACGGCGCCGCCGCGATGCGCTACACGGAGTGCCGGCTGAGCCGGCTCGCGGTGGAGCTCCTGCGCGACATCGACGCCGACACGGTCGACTTCGTCCCCAACTACGACGGCCGCCAGCGCCAGCCAACCGTGCTGCCGGCGCGCTTCCCCAACCTGCTCGTGAACGGCTCGTCGGGGATCGCCGTCGGCATGGCCACCAACATCCCGCCGCACAACCTGCGCGAGACGATCAACGCCTGCATCGCGCTCATCGACAACCCCGAGGCGGGGGTCGACGAGCTGATGACCCATATCAAGGGCCCCGACTTCCCGACCGGGGCCACCATCATGGGCATGGCCGGCATCCGCGAGGCATACGAGACCGGCCGCGGGCGGGTGGTGATGCGGGCGCGGATGCACACCGAGGAGCTGAAGGGCGGCCGCACCGCCCTGATCGTCACCGAGGTGCCGTATCAGGTCAAGCGCGACGGCGACGACGGCCTGGTCAAGAAGATCGCCGATCTCGTCAACGACAAGGTGATCCCCGAGATCGCCGACGTCAACGACCACTCCGACCGCGGCGGCACCCGGCTCACGATCGAGCTCAAGCGCGATGCGATCCCCAAGGTCGTCCTGAACAAGCTCTTCAAGCACACGCCGCTGCAGAGCACGTTCGGCGTCAACATGGTCGCGCTGGTCGACGGCATTCCGCGCACGCTCTCGCTGCGCCAGGTGCTGGTGCACTACATCGGCCACCAGAAAGAGGTCATCACCCGGCGCACGAAGTTCGAGCTCGACCGGGCCGAGCGGCGCGCGCACGTGCTCGAGGGCTACCTGATCGCGCTCGACAACCTCGATGCCGTCATCGCCCTGATCCGGGCGGCCGACGATGCCGACATCGCGCGTGCGGGGCTCATGGAGCAGTTCGGCCTGAGCGAGATCCAGGCGCAGGCGATCCTGGACATGCGCCTGCGCGCGCTGACCGGGCTCGAGCGCAAGCGGGTCACCGACGAGCACGCCGATCTGCTGGAGCGGATCGCCGAGCTGCACGCGATCCTGTCCGATGAGGCCCGGCTGATGGCGCTGATCCGTGAGGAGCTCGAGGAGATCCGCGACCAGTTCGGCGACGACCGCCGCACCGAGATCGTGCCCGCCGAGGGCGAGATCGACCTCGAGCAGCTGATCGCCGAGGAGGACATGGTCATCTCGATCACCCGCTCCGGCTACATCAAGCGGCTGGCGCTCTCGGCGTACCGCGTGCAGGGCCGCGGCGGGATCGGCGTGATGGGCATGGACACCAAGGAGGACGACTACATCGAGCACCTGTTCGTGGCGTCCACCCACGACTACCTGCTGTTCTTCACGACCGTCGGCAAGGTGTACCGGATCAAGGTGCACGAGCTGCCCACGGGCAACCGCCAGTCGAAGGGGCGGGCGCTCGTGAACGTGCTGCCGCTGCGGCAGGACGAGAAGGTGCGCGCCGTGATCGACACCCGCGACTACGGCGAGGGCAAGTACCTGCTGTTCGCGACCAGAAACGGCGTCGTCAAGAAGACCGAGTTCAAGGCCTACGACACCATCCTGCGGGCCGACGGCATCATCGCCCTCAAGGTGCGCGAGGGCGATGAGCTTGTCGGCGTGCGGCTGACCGACGGCGACGACGACGTGCTGATGGTGTCGCGCAACGGCAAGGCGATGCGGTTCTCGGAGCACGACGTGCGCGCGATGGGCCGGGACACGACCGGCGTGGCGGGTATGAAGCTGCGGGGCGACGACGAGGTGATCGCCGTCGAGATCGCCCGCGACGACCAGGATCTGCTCGTGGTGACCGAAAACGGCTTCGGCAAGCGCACGCGCGTGTCGGAGTACCCGGCCAAGGGGCGGGGCACGATGGGCGTTCTGACCATCCGCTACACCGAGGCCCGCGGCCGCCTGGCCGGCGCGATGATCGTCCGCGACGGCTACGAGGTGATGTTCATCAGCCGCGACGGCACGATCATCCGCACCGCGGTGGAGGGCATCTCGCGCATGAGCCGCTCGACCCAGGGCGTGCGGCTGATGAACCTGCGCGGCGACGACACCGTGTCGAGCATCGCCCGCGTCACGGAGCCCGCCCCGGAGGATCCGGGCGACCCGGAACTGGAGACGGACATCGAGCCCGACGGCAACGGCCCCGACCCGGAGCTCGGCTAGACCGAGCGCAGCTCGCGCGCGGCGACGTCCGGGTCGACGATGTTGACCCAGAGACCCGCTCCGAGCTCGATCGACGCGGCGACCGTCAGCCGCGGCCAGATCTCGACGTGCCAGTGATATGGAGCGTCGCCGTGGAGTGGCGCGGCGTGCATGACCGCGTTCCAGGCCAGTTCGGCGCCGAGCACCGCGCGCAGCCGGCGGGTGGCGTCAAGCAGTGCCGCGGCCAGGGCGGCCGGATCGCACGGCTCGCCCGTGTGCGCTTCGGGGACGATCCAGAGCTCGTAGGCAAAGCGGCTCCAGCGCGGGGCGAACGTCCGCAGTCCGGCCTCGAGCCGCACGGTGCGCTCGTCCTCCCCGGCCGCCGCGGCGCAGAGCGCGCACGGTGCCGCGAATGCGGGCATCTCGGCCGAGACCGCCGGCGGGATCTCCGCGAACGGCACGAGCTGGGAGTGGGAATGGTCGAGCGAGGCGCCGGCGGCAGGCCCCTCGTTGATCGCCGCGAGCAGATATGCCGGGCCGCCGGCCTGCACCCGGAACGCGGCGCGGCGCAGGCGCCAGGCCTCGAGTGCGGTGGTGACGATTGCGCCCGGCAGCTCGGCGAAGGCGGTGATGTGCTCCGGCCCGTGCACCACCACCTCCTGGCCGGGAATGGCCGGGAACTTGTTCGGGACGACCCGCACCGACCAGCCCGGCGTGTCCGGCCCATCGCCGGGGCGGCCGAGCGCAAGCACCTCGGGCGGGGTCATCGCCTCGTGGCCCTCGCAGAACGGGCACGTCGCGGCGTCGGCGACGCGGGTGGTGCGGCCCAGGGCTCCGGGGCGGGTCGAACGGCCAGGCGCCACCACCACCGGCACGCCGGTGAGGGGGTTGCGACGGATGTCCAGCGCTACTCCTGACCGGGTTTGACCACGTGCGTGAGCGCGTGCAGCAGATCGATTGGGATCGGCAGCACCGTGGTCGCGTTGTTCGTGCTCGAGATCTCGATCAGCGTCTGCAGGTAGCGCAGCTGCAGCGCGATCGGGTGCTCGGCGATCACGGCGGCGGCATCGGCCAGTTTGGCCGAGGCCTGGAACTCGCCCTCGGCGGCGATGACCTTCGCCCGCCGCTCGCGCTCGGCCTCGGCCTGACGGGCCATCGCCCGCTGCATGCCGGTCGGGATCTCGACGTCCTTGACCTCGACGACGCTGACCTTGATCCCCCAGGGCGCGGTCTGCTCGTCGATGATCTGCTGCAGGATCTGGTTGATCTTGTCGCGCTCGGACAGGAGCTCGTCCAGCGTGTGCTGGCCGAGCACGCTGCGAAGCGTGGTCTGGGAGATCTGGGACGTCGCGTTCCCGTAGTCCGCGACCTCGACGATCGCGGCGGTCGGGTTCACGACCCGGAAGTACGCCACGGCGTTGACCCGCACCGGCACGTTGTCCCGCGTGATCACCTCCTGCGGAGGCACCACGAGCGTGATCGTCCGCAGGTCGACCTGCACCATGCGATCGATGATCGGGATGAGCAGGAAGAGACCCGGCCCCTTCGGATCGCCGAGCAGGCGACCGAGCCGGAACACGACGCCGCGCTGGTACTCGCGCAGGACGCGCACCGAGCTGGCCAGGAGGCCGATCGCGAACGCGAACAGGACCGCCAGCACGATGATCGGGGCAAGCTCGACGAGCACGATCACGTGGCAACTCCTTCGGTTGGATGCGGCACCAGGTCGGTCACATGCAGGGTCAGCCCGTCGACGTCGTAGACCAGCACCTCACGACCGGGGGCGATGTCGCCGTCGATCGTCTCGGCCTGCCACAGTTCGCCGCGCAGGTACACCTGTCCTCGCGGCTGCAGCCGGGTGCGGGTGACCGCCGTCTGGCCGAGCAGCCCCTTGACACCCGTCCCGACGACGACCGGGCGGTGCCGGGCGGCGACGACCTTTGTCGCCACGATGGCGAGCAGTCCACCCGCGACCACGCTCATGCCGATGACGAGGAAGGGATCGACGCCCTCGCCCGGCGTACGGAAGAGCATCAACCCGCCCGCGGCGATCGCGATCACCCCCGAGATGCCCATCAGCCCGTGGGCGCTCACCCAGGCTTCGAGGCCGAGCAGCGCAACCCCGAACAGCATCAGGAAGACGCCGGCCAGGTTGATCGACACGATCTGGAAGCCGAACAGGGCCAGGATCAGGGAGATCGCGCCGAGGGTTCCGGGCAGGATCACTCCGGGGTGGAACACCTCGTAGGCGATTCCGATGATGCCGCCGAGGAAGAGCAGGTAGAGCAGGTTGGGATTGATCAGAACGTCCAGGAGCTCGAGTGTCCACGGCATCCCGACGGTCTCGATGTGGGCGCCCGCTGTATGCAGCACGATCGGCTTCTGGTTGTAGGTCGTGGTGGTGCCGTCGACCTGGTCGAGCAGCACCGGCAGGCTGCGGGCGACGTGCTCGATGAGATTCTTGTGCAGCGCCTGGGCGGCCGTGTACTCGTTGGCGTTGACCACGATCAGCCGCGCCAGCCGGGCGTTGCGGCCGTGGGCCTGGGCGAGGCCGACGATCTGGGCAACGGCGTCGTGCTTGATCTTGCGGGCGAGGTCGGAGCCGATGTTCTGGCCGTTCGCCTGGATCGGCGTGGCGGCTCCGATGTGGGTGGTCGGGGCCATCGCAGCCACATCGGAGGCCAGCGTGATGTACGCCCCGGCGGAGGCCGCGCGGGCGCCCTCGGGCGAGACGTAGACGATCACGGGCACCTTCGAGTGCAGCTCGGCCTGGATGATGTCGTTCATCGAGGTCGAATCGCCGCCCGGCGTGTTCAGCAGGATCACGAGCGCCGCCGCGTGGTCGCTCTCGGCCCGGCTGATCGAGTCCTCCACGAAGCTGGCGCTGACGGGATCGATCTCGGAGTCAAGCCGGATTGCCAGCACCAGCGGGCGCGTACCTGCCGCCCGTGCCGGCGACGTGGTCGCCCCCGCCACGAGCCCGAGGCATGCCAGCATCAGGATGAGGAGTCGTTTGGGCACTTGGCCTCTGCGTCAACTGAAGTGTAACGCTCACGCTTCTGTGCCTACGAGGACCGCGGTCACCTCGGCCGAGGTGTGCGCGCGGCCGGCGACGACCAGGCGCCCGTACTCGTCGACGCCCTCGCAGAGTCCCCGCGCGCCGCCGGCCAGCTCGACCCGCCGGCCGCGCAACTCGTCTCGTTCCAGGCCCGTGAATCCGTCCCGCTCGAACCGGTGGTAGCGCTCCTCGATCGCGGCGACCAGATCGGCCAGAAGCCGGGCGCGGTCGACGGGAGCACCGCGGAGGATGCGAAGCGAGGTCGCCGACACGCGGGCATCGGCGGGCAGTTCGGCGGCGGACAGATTCGCGTTCACCCCGACGCCGATCACCAGCCGGCCCTCGCGCAGCTCCGCGAGCACACCCGCCAGCTTGTGTCCGTCCACCACGACGTCGTTGGGCCAGCGCACTCTGGCCTGCGGCCAGGTCGCCTCGCACACCGCCTCGGCCACCACGAGCCCGAAGGGCGGCAGCAGCTCGGCCGGGGTGTGCGGCTCGAGCACGAGCGAAAACAGCACGCCCGCCCCCCACGGACTGGTCCAGCGCCTGCCCATCCGTCCGCGCCCGGCCGTCTGGAGCTCGCACGAGCCCACGGCGCCCTCCCCGAGGTGCCGCACGAGCTCCTGTGTGCTCGGGCAGCTCGGGAGGTAGATGTAGGGGTCGCCGAACCGGCCCCGAAACAGCGGTACGACGGCCTCCGGCCGGAGCGTGTTCTCCACGTCGACACTAGGATACTTGGCTCATGTTCCCGCAACCCAAACGCGCGGAAGCGCGTCTGAAGGTCCGTGATCGGGTACGTGACCGGCCTGCGTACGAATCGCTGTCAGACCTCGTGCTGGCCGTGCGCGCCAAGGACGGCGACCGGCGTGCGCTCGAGGCGCTGGTCGAACGGCATGCGGCGGGTGTGCGCCGTCTGACCGCGTATCTGCTCTCGGACACGCAGGACGCGGAGGATGCCGCCCAGGAGTCACTGGCCAAGCTGTGCACACGGATCGGACAGTTCAGGGGGGAAGCCCGGTTTCAGACCTGGCTGCACAGCCTGGTGGCCAACACGTGCCGCGACCTGGCCGAGCGCCAGCGCCGCCGCCGCCATCAGCCGCTCGAGGCGGTCGCCGAGGCAGCGTCGGGCGACGTGCCCGAGGACGTGGCGGTGCAGCGGGAGCAACGGGCCGAGCTGCGGGCGTGCATGGCGAACCTGTCCTCGGACCAGCGCCGTGTGCTGGTGATGAAGGACGTGCTGTCGCTCTCGTACGAAGAGATCGCCGCCTCGATGGAGATGCCCGTCGGGACGGTCAAGTGCCACGCCCACCGCGGTCGGCTGCGCATGCGCGACGCAATGGCGCCCAGCCTGCGGGCGGCGGGTCTGTGATCCCGGCGGCACCGCTCGACCGCGAGGGCATCCGGGCGATCATCCCCCATCGCGAGCCGTTTCTGCTGCTGGACGAGGTGACGGAGCTCGAGCCGGGCGTCCGCGCCCGCGGCCGCTACGTCGTCAAGCCGGACGAGTGGTACCTCGGCGGCCACTTTCCCGGCAACCCGATCATGCCCGGCGTGCTGCAGGTCGAGGCGCTGGCGCAGCTCGGCTCGGTCTGCGGCCTCGCCCACCCCGACTTCGCAGGCAAGCTGGCGCTGTTTGCCGGCATCGACGACGTTCGCTTCAAGCGCATCGTCCGGCCGGGCGACGTGCTCGATCTGGAGTGCGCCATCAACCGCCTGCGCGGGCCGATCGGAAAGGCCGATGCGACCGCGAGCGTCGCCGGCGAGCTGGCCTGCCGGGCGACGCTGACCTTCGCGCTCACCACGATCGAGGCGCCGGCGTGATCACGGCCTGCCGGCGGGGGGTGGAGGTGCTCGGCGTCGGGTCGTTTGCGCCCGGTCGCGTGGTCACGAACGACGAGCTGGCCACCAGGGTCGAGACGAGCGACGAGTGGATCGCGAGCCGCACGGGCATCCGCGAGCGCCGCATCGCCGCCGATCACGAGTCGGCCGCGGCACTGGGCTATGAGGCCGCGCGGCAGGCGCTCGAGATGTCCGGCATCGAGCCGGAGGATCTCGGCCTGATCGTGGTCGCCACCAGCACTCCCGACTTCTACTTCCCGGCGACCGCGACGCTGATCGGAGAGCGGCTGGGCGCCACGGGCGTCGCCGGCTACGACCTGTCGGCCGCGTGCACCGGGTTCGTGTTCGCGCTGGCACAGGCTTACGGGCACGTCGCCTCCGGGTCGGCCGAGACGGTGCTCGTCGTCGGCAGCGAGGTGTTCTCGCGCCTGCTCGACTGGGACGACCGCTCCACCTGCGTCCTCTTCGGCGACGGCGCGGGTGCCGTGGTGCTGGGCGGGAGCGGGTCGACCGGCGGTCTTCTGGGCTTCGAGCTGGGCTCGAACGGTGCGGGCGGTGACCTGCTCAAGGTGGCCGCGGTTGGCCATTCCCGCAATCCGATGGCCGGCCCGTACCTGACGATGGACGGGCCGCAGGTGTACAAGTTTGCGACCACTGTGAGCGTGGAGTCGGCCGGCCGGGTGCTCGATGCCATCGGCATGACGGTGGCCGATGTCGACGTGTTCGTCCCCCACCAGGCCAACCTGCGCATCATCGAGCACGCGGCCCGGCGGCTGGGGATCCCGCCCGAGAAGGTGGTCTCGAACGTCGACCGGTACGGCAACACGTCGGCGGCGTCGATCCCGATCTGCCTCGAAGAGGCGCACCGTTCGGGCCGGATTCGCCCCGGAGACATCGTTCTCATGGTTGGATTTGGCGGCGGCCTCTCGTGGGGCTCGTGTGTGATGGAGTGGACAACCCCTCTCAAGGAGCGAGGATGACCAAGGTGGCGTTCTGTTTCCCGGGGCAGGGAAGCCAGCGTGTGGGCATGGGGCGTGACCTCGTGGCGCAGTTCCCCGAGGCCGCGGCGGTGTTCGACGAGGCGGCGGCCGAACTCGACTTCGACCTTCGCAAGGTGTGCTTCGAGGGCCCCATCGAGGAGCTCTCGGAAACCCAGATCACCCAGCCGGCGCTGGTTGCGACCTCGCTGGCGGCGCTGCGGGCGATCCAGGAGCGGCTGGGGATCGTCCCCTACGCGGTCGTCGGCCACAGCGTCGGCGAGTACGCGGCCATCGCCGCTGCCGACAGCGTCAGCGTCGGGCTGGTGACCCGGCTCGTGCGCGAGCGCGGCCTGGCGATGGCGGCCTCGAAGGCCAAGGGCGCGATGGCGGCCGTGCTGGGCCTGGCCGACGAGGAGGTCGAGCGGCTCTGCGCCGAGGCCGGCGACGTATGGCCGGCCAACTACAACTGCCCCGGCCAGCTCGTGATCTCGGGTCGCGAGGCGGGCGTCGCCGGTGTCGGCGACAAGGCGCGTGACCTGGGGGCGAAGGTGGTGCGTCTGCGCGTCTCGGGTGCGTTCCACAGCCCGCTCGTCGAGGACGCGGCCCACAGGCTCGAGCCGGCGCTTCGCGCGGCACACTTCGGCGAGCTGAAGACCCGCTTCATGTCGACGGTCTCGAGCAAGCTCGAGACGGCCGATCGCGTCCCCGGCCTGCTGATCGAGCAGGTGACCGCGCCCGTGCGATTCACCCAGTCCGTGCAGGCGCTCGTCGGTGACGGGGTGCGCACGTTCGTCGAGGTTGGCCCGGGAGGGGTGCTGTCGGGCCTCGTCAAGCGGATCGACCGGTCGGTGACCGCGATCTCGGTGGGGACGTCCGAGGAGCTGCGGGCGGCGGAGGCGAGCCTTGCCGGATCGTGAGCTCGAGGGGCGGGTTGCGCTCGTCACCGGCGGTTCGCGCGGGATCGGGGCCGCGGTGTGCGCAGAGCTCGGCGCCGCGGGCGCCGATGTCGTCGTCAACTACGCGAGCGCGGCCGATCGGGCCGACCAGGTCTGCGCCGACGTGCGCTCCAGGGGCGGCATCGCGCATGCGATCGCAGGCGACGTCTCGACCCCCGAGGGCGCTGCGGGTCTTGTCGCACAGGTCGAGTCCGAGGTCGGGCCGATCGCGATCCTGGTCTGCAACGCTGGCATCACCCGGGACAACCTGATCATGAAGCTCTCCGACGACGACTGGCGCTCGGTCATCGACACGAACCTGGGTGGGGCGTTCTTCACCTGCCGGGCGGTGGCCCGGCCGATGCTGAAGCGGCGGGCGGGCGCGATCGTGACCATGAGCTCGGTGGTCGGCGTGCACGGGAACGCCGGCCAGACCAACTACGCCGCCTCCAAGGCCGGGCTCATCGGTCTCACCAAATCGCTCGCAAAGGAGCTCGGCGGTCGTGGCATCCGCGTGAACGCCGTCGCGCCGGGGTACATCTCGACGCAGCTGACCGACGCCCTGCCCGAGCCGGCGCGGGAGGCAATGCTGGCCTCGACGCCACTCGGGCGGCTGGGAGAGCCGGCCGACGTGGCCCGGGCCGTGCGGTTTCTGGTGTCGGATGCCGCGGCCTTCATCACAGGGGAGGTGCTGGCAGTGGACGGGGGGTTGGGAACATGAACGCAACCGGCAGGCGGCGAGTCGTGATCACCGGGATGGGGGCGGTCACGCCGTGTGGCCTCGACATCACCGAGACCTGGGCCAACATCCGGGCCGGGCGGTCGGGCGTCGCGCGGATCGAGGGCTTCGAGATGCCCGAGGGCACGGTCAACATCGCCGGGCAGGTGAAGGGGTTTGATCCGACCGAGTACATGGAGAAGCGAACCGTGCGCAAGACCGACCGCTTTGCCCAGCTCTCGGTCGCCGCGGCAACGCAGGCGGTCGCGGACGCCGATCTGGACATGCTCGCCGATGCGGCCAGGATCGGGTGTTCGATCGGCACCGGCATCGGCGGGCTGAAGACCCAGGAGATCGCCCACGCCAAGCTGTTCGAGGCCGGCCCCGACCGGCTGAGCCCGTTCTGGGTCACGGCCCTGATCGCCAACATGGGCGCCGGCTAGGTGTCAATGGCGCTCGGCACGCGCGGCCCCCTCACCACCGAGTGCACCGCCTGCGCCGCATCGGGGATGTCGATCGGAAATGCCACGATGTACATCCGCGCGGGCATGGCCGACGCCATGCTGGCGGGTGGCGTCGAGGCGCCGATCGCGCCGCTTGCGCTGGGCGGGTTCGGCACCATGCGGGCGCTGTCACGGCGGCTGGACGATCCCGAGGGCGCGAGCCGGCCGTTCGACTCCGGCCGCGACGGCTTCATCATCTCCGAGGGCGCCGCGGTCGTGGTGCTGGAGGAGCTCGACCGGGCCCGCGCCCGCGGTGCGCGCATCTACGCCGAGGTGCTGGGCTACGGCATGTCGAGCGACGCACACCACATCACCGAGCCCGATCCCATCGGCACCAATCCCGCCCGGGCGATGACGATGGCGATGACCGAGGCGGGTGTCACCCCCGACCAGATCGGCTACGTGAACGCCCACGGCACCTCGACTCCCGCGGGCGACTCGGCCGAGACCCGCGCGCTCAAGCTCGCCCTCGGCGAGGAGCACGCGGCTCGGATCCCGGTCTCCTCGACCAAGAGTGAGACCGGCCACCTGCTCGGCGCGACCGGTGCGATCGAGGTGGTGGTGACCACCCTGGCGATGCGGGACGGGTTCCTGCCGCCGACGATCAACCTGACCGATCCCGACCCCGAGTGCGACCTGGACTACATCCCCAACGTCGGTCGCGAGGCGGACGTCCGGGTGGCGGTGTCCAACTCGTTCGGGTTCGGCGGTCACAATGCGGTCATCGTGCTGCAGCGGTGGGACGCGGGCGACTGACGGGAGCTTGAGGACGGCCGTGGCAAAGAACATCGACGTCGACATCAGCCGCACGGATGCCCCCGGGGGGCCGCAGGAGCCGCCCCCGCGGACACGCAACACCTGCCCCACCTGCGCATCGCACTATCGCGAGGACGAGATGGTGCGCAACCTGCGGGTGTGCACCAACTGCGGCTACCACTTTCCGGTCAGTGCCCGCGAGCGGATCGTGCAGCTGGTCGACGAGGGCACCTTCACCGAGATCGCCGCGAACCTCGAGTCGGCCGATCCGCTCGAGTTCGTCGACTCGCGGCCGTACCCCGAGCGGCTCGAGTCGGCGGTCGCGGCGACCGGCCTGCACGACGCCGTCGTCACCGGTTCGGCGGTGATCGGGGGCACTCCCGTCGCGCTGGCGGTGATGGACTTCGCGTTCCTCGGCGGCTCGATGGGGTCGGTCGTCGGCGAGAAGTTCACCCGTGCGGCCGAGCTCGCGCTCGACCGGCGGCTGCCGCTGGTCTCGGTGGCGGCATCGGGCGGGGCGCGGATGCAGGAGGGCGTGCTGGCCCTGATGCAGATGGCAAAGACGGTTGCGGCGATCGACGAGCTGCAGGAGACGGGGCGGCCCTTCGTGTCGGTGCTGGTGAACCCGACCACCGGGGGCGTCGCGGCCAGCTTCGCCGCGCTGGGCGACCTGATCATCGCGGAGCCCGGTGCACTGCTCTCGTTCTCGGGACCCCGGGTCGTGAAGCAGACGACCCGCGAGCGCCTGCCCGACGATTTCGGGCTGGCCGAGTCGAACTACCGGCACGGCCACGTCGATCTGATCGTGCCCCGTCCCGAGCTGCGCGACACCGTCGCCAGGGTGGTGGCGCTCCTCGCCGGCGGCACGCCCTACCGTCCGCCGTCCCTGGTCGGCGAGCTCGACCCGGTCGGAGCGATCGGGCGGGCGATCTCGGGCGTCCGCCGCCGCGTGACCGGCGTGAACCCGTTCCGGAACGGTGGTGGTGAGAGTGTCGACGACTGAGCGCTTCGGGTTCCTGCGCAGGCGCGGTGTCGAGCGCGACGCCTGGCATGCGGTGCAGCTCGCCCGCCACGAGGACCGGCCCTACACCCTCGACTATCTCGAGCGCATCTGCGACGACTTCATCGAGCTCCATGGCGACCGCGCGCAGGGCGACGACCCGGCCATCGTCGCCGGGATCGGCTCGTTCCGGGGTCAGTCGGTGGCATTCGTCGGGCACCAGAAGGGCCGCGACCTCAAGCAGCGCACCTATCGCAACTTCGGCATGCCCAGTCCCGAGGGCTATCGCAAGGCGATGCGCGTGTTCAGCCTGGCGGGCCGGCTGGGCTTCCCCGTCGTGACGCTGATCGACACCCCGGGAGCGGCGCCGGGCGTTGGCGCCGAGGAGCGCGGCCAGTCGGGCGCGATCGCCCGCTCGCAGCTCACGCTCATGCGCCTGCCCGTGCCCGTGGTCGCCTGCGTGATCGGCGAGGGCTCCTCGGGCGGCGCACTTGCGATCGGCGTCGCCGACCGGGTGCTGATGCAGCAGAACGCGGTCTACACCGTGATCTCGCCCGAGGGCTGCGCCGCAATTCTGTGGAAGGACGCCGGCGAGGCCAAGCGGGCGGCCGCCGCGCTGCGGCCGACGGCCGAGGCATGCCTCGCCCTCGGGGTCATCGACGTGATCGTGCCCGAGCCGTCGGGCGGCGCGCACCGTGACCAGACGCGGGCGGCCGAGCTGCTCGCCGACGCGATCGCGATCGAGCTCGAGATCCTGGCCGCGGTGCCGCCGACGCATCGCCGGGCGAGCCGGCGCGCGAAATTCCGCGGCATGGGCGCGTATCAGGAGTAGTGCCCGGGGATAGGCTGCGCCGGTGACGCGAGGCCCGAACGCGCTCGAGATCGTCTCGGTGGGTGTGGCGGCGGCGCTCAGCCTCGCGGCCGGGGTGTGCGACCTCGCGGGCGCCGGCAACACCGCGCTCTTCCTGGTCGCGGCGGCAGCGCTCGTGGGCCTGGCCTGGATCGTCGGCATGTCCACCGAGCAGCTGGCCGAGAGCAGCGGCCCGAAGGTCGGGGGCGTCCTGAATGCGACGTTTGGCAACGCCGCCGAGCTGATCATCACCATCTTCGCGATCCGGGCCGGACAGCTCGAGGTGGCCACCGCGTCGATCACCGGCTCCATCCTCGGCAACACCCTGCTGGTGCTGGGCGCCTCGTTCGTTGTCGGCGGAGTTCGCCACGGCATTCAGACGTTCGACCGGCGCGTCGCCGGGATGAACGCCTCGATGCTCGCGCTCGCCGTGATCGGGCTCGGTCTGCCCACGGCATTCGCATCCGCGCGCGGCAATGGGCCCGACGTGCAGACGATCTCCGACGTGACGGCCGCAATCCTGATCGTGCTCTACGGTCTCAGCCTGGTGTTCTACTTCCGCACCGGCGCCGGCGGGCATCCGGCGACGGGCGCGCCGCACTGGCCCGCCATGCTCGCCATCGCGGCTCTGGTGGCGTCGACGTCCGCCGTGGCGGTGATCTCGGACATCTTCGTGGGTACCTTGACGGGTGTGATCGCCGAGCTCGGAATCAGCACCGCCTTTCTCGGGCTTGTCATTGTTCCGCTGGTGGGGAACATCGCCGAGAACATCGTTGGCATCAAGATCGCCTACCGCAACCAGATGGACTTCTCGATGGTGGTGTCGCTCGGGTCGTCGATGCAGGTGGCGCTGGGCGTCGCCCCTGCGCTCGTGTTCATCTCGCTGCTGACGCCGCATCACTTCGACCTCGTGTTCCCGGTCATCCAGGTGCTCGCGCTGGTGGCGGCGGTGACGATCACCGCCCTGATCGCGGCCGACGGTGAATCGAACTGGCTCGAGGGCGCCCAGCTCGTGGCCGTGTACCTGATCATCGCGACCGCGTTCTGGTATCTGTGACCCGGCGCGAGCTCCTGAGCCTCGGGGTGGTCTTCGCGGTCGCGGCGGTGGCCGTGGGCATGAAGGCCTTCGGCGTGAGCGGGCGGCTGGTGTTCGTGGTCGCGGGGGTCGCGCTGGCCGGTCTGGCCTGGGCGCTCAGCCAGGCCACCGACCAGGCCGGCGACGCCGCCGGGGCGCGTGGGGCGGCGCTCCTGAATGCCACATTCGGCAACCTGCCCGAGGTCGTGATCGTGGTGCTCTCGATCCGGGCCGGGCTGAGCGACATCGCCCGGGCGTCGATCATCGGATCGGTGATCGGCAACGTGCTCCTGATCCTGGGGCTCTCGCTCGTGATCGGGGGATGGAGGAACGGCCTGCAGACGTTCAACGAGCGCGTCGCGGCGATGAACTCGTCGATGCTGTTCCTGGCCGTCGCCGCCCTCGGCCTGCCGACCCTGTTTCAGGCCGTCGAGCACGACCCGGCGGCGGCCGAGATCCTGTCGCGCTGGACGGGGATCGCGATGCTCGTGTGCTACGCGGCCTACCTCGTCTTCAGCTTCCGGATGCCGGGGCTCGCGTTCAAGGACGACGCCGAAAAGGCGCGGTGGTCGCGGAGCCAGGCGATCGTCGCACTGGCGGTCACCGCAATCGCGACGGGGATCGTGTCGGAGGTGCTGGTCGACTCGATCCGGCCCGCAGTCCAGGGGTTCGGAGTCCCGCGCCCGTTCGTCGGCCTGATCGTGGTGCCCTTCGTCGGCAACGTCGCCGAGCACTTCTCGGCGGTGCGACTGGCCTACCGCAACCGCGTCGACTTCGCGATGGGCATCGCCTACGGGTCGGGGATCCAGGTGGCGCTGGTCGCCTCGGCCGTGGCGGTGTTCGCGGGAGTCGTCATGGGCCACAACCTGACGCTGGTCTTCGACCCGCTCGAGCTGGCCGCACTGGCCGCCGCCGCGGTGGGAGCGGCGCTGGTCGCCCGCGGCGGCGAGACCAACTGGCTGGAGGGCCTGCAGCTGCTCACGGTGTATCTGGTGGTGTCGGTCGCGGTCTGGCTGCGGTGAATAGATGGGGCCAGGCCCCATATATTCACCGGATTGGGTAGAAGCGGCCGTGGAGCGCGGGGAGCACCTGAGCGGTCACGAACGCGGGGGTGATCGTCGTGCCGGGCTGGTAGTTGAACGCGCCGTTGGGGAGCTCGCGGGCGAGCAGCCACGCCCGTGCGCGCTGGTTTCGCAGGCCGCAGGCATGCCTGGCCTGGATCACCCACGAGGTCGACTGGCTGTCGGCGGCGGCGCCGGGCAGCAGGCCGTAGCCGTGCGAGGCGGCCTGGGTGGCGCGCAGGTATCCGTAGGCGTGGGCGATCGAGCGGCCGTTGCACCCCACGCCGTTGGAGTGCAGTGCGAGCACCGCGGCCGCGGTGTCGTTCGAGTCCGGTGCGGCGGAGGGCGACCAGGCGTAGCCGCCGTTTGCATGCTGGCGGTTGCGCACGTACGAGAGCGTCGAGGCGCGGACGCCCGCCCCTGCCGCCCGCAGCGCCAGCACCCCCCAGTAGGTCGAGTTCGCCGCCGGGCCGATCTGCCCGTGGGCGCCGGTCTTCGCCTGCAGCGCCGCGACCAGGTTGCGGCCGCCAAAGCTCAGCGGATTGTGGTGGATGGCGACCACCGCGAGGATGCCGCGCTCGAGGTCGTAGGCGTTGTCCCAGGTGGCGGCGCGTCCGGCCAGGTACGCCGTGGTCGTCGATCCGCCGCTGCGATGCACGCTTCCGGCGGGCTCGCCGGCCGCCCGCAGGGCCATCACGGCCCACTCGGTGAGGACGCCGGTGGCGCTGCCGCTCCCGGCCTCGGCAAAGCCTCCCGACGCGGTCTGGCGGGACAGCAGGTACTGGGTGCCGTCGGTCGCCAGAGCGGCCGGAGCCGCCGCCAGCAGAAGTGCGAACGATGCGAGAAGGGCGGTGATCTTCATGTCTGCTCCAGTGGGACGAAGGTGCCGTGCAGCTTGCGGGCGTAGCGGTCGAGCATGCGGATCAGGGTCGGGCCGGCGACGAGGGCGAGGATCACGTTTCCGGCCGCGTGAGCGACGTCGAACCAGATCCCGGTGGACACGAGGGCGAAGAACGACGCCGTCCCACCCCCCAGCGACGTCCACGCCCAGATGTCCAGGAACCAGTCGAACAGGAAGCCCCACGCGAGCCCGAACAGGGCCAGGCCGACCCGGTTCCGCAGAAGGGGCGCCATCAGCGCGGCGGACACGCCCACCATCCCCCAGCCCGCCATCTGCCACGGCGTCCATGGCCCCTGGCCGAGGAAGGCGTTTGACGCCAGCGCGGCCGCGGCTCCGGTCGCAAGCCCCGCCCGCACGCCCAGCGTCACACCCGCGACGGCCACGATCATCGTCACCGGTTGGACGTTCGGGATCGCGGCGAACAGCACCCGGCCTCCGGCCGCCGCCGCGGCCAGGGCGGCCACCAGCGCCAGCTCGCGGCTTCGGTTCGGCCCCGTCTCGACCGCCACGAAGCCGAGGGCGACGGCGGTCAGGAGCGCCAGTGCGACGGTGTCGCTAGACATGGGCGGCCTGCCGCTCGGTCAGGAGTGCCACCGCGTCGGCCATCGACGCGCGCTGGAGCGCGAGGCCGAGCTGCGAGACGAAGAAGATTCCCGACGCCAGCAGATCGCGCGGCACGCGGTCGGAGAGGATGCGTCCGGCGGCCATGCTGGTCACGACGTCGGCCGCCTCGGCTGCGAAGTCCATGTCGTGCGTGACCACGACCACCGCCGTCCCCTGCGCGGCCAGTCCTCGCACGAGCTCGACCAGTGCGAGCTTGCGGCGGCCGTCGACGCCGCGGGTGGGTTCGTCCAGCACGAGCAGGTCGGGCTCCATCACGACCACCGAGGCGATCGCAACCCGCTGGCGCTCGCCGCTCGAGAGGTCGCGCGGATGCCGGTCAGAGAACGGCTCGAGGCCCAGCTGGGCCAGGGTCGCCCGCACCCGCCGCTCCCGGTCGGGCGCGGGCACGCCCAGGTTTTGCAGGGCGTAGCCGATCTCGCCCGCGACCGTGTCGTGGGTGAGGTAGTGGGCGGGATCCTGACCGACATAGCCGCACCGCCCCGGCCCCGCCTGCACCCGGCCGCGATCGAGCTCGAGGAGCCCGCACACGACCTTGGCCAGCGTCGTCTTGCCGGCACCGTTCTCGCCGATGAGCGCGGTCACCCGGCCGCTCTCGAATCCGGTCGTGACGCCGTCGAGCGCGTCGACGTCGCCCAGACGCTTGTGCGCCGATCGCACCTCGGCCGCGAGGGGAGCGGTGGGTGCGGCGGCGACCGCCGGCCGTGGCGCCGGCGCCACCAGGATGCGAGCGTCACGCACGGTCAGGGGCAGCTCGTCGCGCCCGGCGCGGGCGAACGCCTGGGTGACCGGCGGCAGGAGCCACGGTGCGGTTGCAGCCAGCGCCCGCGCGGCCACCGCGGGCGCGGCGTCGACGGTGATCCGGCCGGCCTCCATCGCCACGACGCGGTCGGCCTCGGCAAAGAGGCGCCCCGTGCGGTGCTCCGCCAGCACCACCGTGACGCCGCGGTCGCGATTGATGCGCACCGCCAAAGCCAGAAGCTCCTCGGCGGCGACCGGATCGAGCTGGCTCGTCGGTTCGTCCAGAAGCAGGATCGGCTGCCCCATTGCCAGCACCGACGCGATCGCCACCCGCTGCTGCTCGCCACCCGAGAGCACCGCGATCGGCCGCTGCGCGAAGGCGGAGGCCCCCACCGCGGCGAGCGCCTCCCGGGCCCGGATTGCGATCTCCCGGGACGGGTGGCCGAGGTTCTCGAGCCCGAACGCCGCCTCACGATCGGGGCGCTGCATCACGAGCTGGGCCTCGGGGTCCTGGAAAACGAGCCCGGCATGGCGCGCGAGCTCGCCGGGGCGGTGATCGCGGGTGTCAAGCCCCGCCACAACCACTCGGCCCTGCAACGCGCCACCGTGGAAGTGGGGCGCGAGCCCGAGTGCGGCGCGCAGGAGCGTCGACTTGCCCGACCCCGAGCCGCCCAGCAGCAGGACGAACTGGCCCGCCTCGATCTGCAGGTCGACGCCGTCGAGCGCGAGCGCGGTGGCACCCGGGTACCGGTAGGAGACGCCCTCGAAGCTCAGCGCAGCCATCGCACCATCCCCGCCGTCGTGGCTGTCAGCAGAAGGAGCGCCGCCGACCCGGCGATTGCCGCCGGCTGCAGGGGGTTGCCGAGGGTGTCGTAGTAGCGAAAGGCCGTGGCACCCGAGATCAGGCCGGCGCTCACCAGGGCGACGGCGGCCGCGCCCATGACACCCACGGCCCATTCTCGCCGGGTGGTGGGCCGCTCCGGTGCCCGGGTGCGCACCGGGCCGCCGTATCCGCGGGCCTCCATGGCCTCGGCCACCGAGAGCGACCGCTCGAGCGAGGTCGCAAGCAGCGGTCCCAGGAGCCCGGCGGCAGCGCGCGGCGTGTTCAGCCGGGCCGCGCGGGTGCGCGCCGCGATCACGATGCCCGCCGCGTCGCGCTCGAGCGCAGGCAGCATCCGCGTGGACAGCGCCGCGATCATGGCCGACTTGGGAGCCACCCGCGCCACCGCGCGCAGCAGCAGATCGGCGTCGGCCAGGCGCACGAAGGCCGCGACCGCCAGTGCGGATGCGGCGATCCGCATCCCGGCGCCCGCACCGTAGGCGAGCTCCTCGGCGGTGATCTGCGTGTCCAGGATCGGGATGTGCGGCCCCTGCCACAGCACCGTCAGTCCCTGGACGGACACGAACGGGTTGATCAGAAACAGGATCACGCCCGAGCTGATCGCGGTTACGGCATAGATCCGCCGCGGGGGCGGCGCGACCGCAAGCAGAAGCCCCGAGCCGACTGCGGCCGCCGCCAGCCAGAGCGGGCTCCACGCCGCCACGGCCGCCAGCAGCGGAGCGCCGGTGGCGAGCGCGACCGGGAGCGGCTTCACGGCCGCCCCCCGTAGGCGATCACGTGTCCGGAGCCGTCCAGCGCGACGGCGTAGGCGTTGCGGACCTCGGCCGGCCGCGTGGCCAGGGTCTGCGCGGCGGCGCATGCCGCCGCCTGGGTGTCCCCGGCGACGATCAGCTCGGCGGAGGTCCCCGTCGACGGGCCCGGCTGGTAGGCGGCGATCACCGCCTGTGCGCGGGGATCGGGCCGCTGCCCGCCCCGGCCGCGGTAGACGATCACATGCCCGTCCGAGAGCGACACCGTCAGGCCCCGTCCCTGCCAGACGCTCGAGGAGAGCGCCGCCGCCGCACGGGCAAACGTCTCGACCCGCACCGAGAACGGCGAGGCGCCACGGACGATGTGGGCCCCGGCCGCCCGCAGCGCCCCTGTCAGCCGGGACGCGCAGCTCGGGCCGGTGACCTGCACCCTGGGCCGCTTGCCGCCGAACCCGTGCACGAACGGCTCGGGCCACGCCCCGATCGCCACCGGCACCTGGATCAGGTCGTTCCAGTAGCGGTAGTCCCACCACTCGCGGTCGCCGGGGTGGAGCGTGTAGTCGGCGGCGCCCACGTTGGCCTGGATCCCGTTCACGAAGTACAGCCAGGCCATCCCGTGGGACTGGTCGCCCGTGAGCCCGTCGATCGCCTGGACGAAGCGGCCGCCGTAGAGCGTCGAGACGTGGGCGCTGCGGCGGAGGGCGTCGAGCGCTGACTGGCCGGGCGTCGCTCGGGCGACCGTGAGCGTCTGCTGCCCGAACCCGCGGGTGATGGTGACGATCGCCGCGCGGGGCCCGCTCGGGGGTGTCCCCACCCCCGAGCCGCAGCCCGCGACGACGGCGGCCGTCAGGACGAGGCCGAGCTGAGAACGTGCACCCATATCGTCCGCGAACGGATTTCACCGGGGAGCGTCGCCCGCACCGGGTAGGTTCCTGCCCTCGAGAACTGCACGGTGAGGTGGCCGGTCGAGTTGGCGTGGACGGCGAGGCCGCCGACGCTCACAAGCGCTCCGCGCGCCGCCGTGCCGTGTCCGGCATCGTTCCAGGACGTGACCGTGAAGGTCACGCTCCCGCCGCTGGCGACGGTGCGGCGGCCGTCGAGCCCGAGCGTCGGCTCGGTCGCGCCGGTCGCGGAGTTGAAGGTGGTGTAGTAGAAGAGCACGCTCAGGCCGGGGGTGGCATTGATCGACCCGGCTCCGATCTCCGACAGCGTGTGACCGACCTTGAACGCCCAGTAGTGGGTGGCGTCTCCCGGGGTGCCGGCGATCGAGTTGACGAAGAATCCACAGCAGTCAAACCACTGCAGCCCGATGGTGAAGTGGTGCTCGCGGCCGGCCGCGAGCAGCCCTCCAAGAGCCGTCGGCGTCGACAGCGGGTGGCCGATGAACGTCCCTGTGATGGGCACCGGATCGGACTGGGTGATGGTGGTCTTGGGCCCTTCGACCCGGACGTGGACGTGCACGGCGGCGGCCGCGGTCTGGGTGGCTCCCAGGCCGAGCGTGAGCGCAACCGCCACCATGGTGGCCAGATGCTTGAGGCGAATGCCGGTCAACGTGTCCTCCTTCCGCGAGAGGCGTCGTCGTTTGGCGAGCGGCAGGTCTTCTGGCTCGGGCGCTGCTCCCGGAGTCTCCGGGCCGTCCGGCTGAGCCTTCCCGGCCTCTCGGCCAGTGGCCACCTCGATGGTGCGCCGAACGGACGCCCTCACAGCGGCGGGACCGCGCCGGAATCACACCGGCTTCCCTTGACCGCTCGCGGGGCGCCGAGTGTAGCACCGCCGCGATCTGCCGCGGTCAGCCTGGTCTCATTCGCCCCGGTCGAAGGCCGGATAGCAGCCCAGGTAGCCGATCTCGGCGACGTTCTCCTCGAGTGCGCGCAGCGCCGTCGACACCGCCGCGTCGAGCGGATGCCCCTCGAGGTCGGCGTAAAACTGGTAGTTCCACGGCCGGCCGGGGATCGGCCGCGACTGCAGTGAGGCCATGTTGACGCCGTAGCGGGCCAGCGGCTCGATCGCGCTCAGGAGCGCGCCCGGGTGGTGGTGGGTGACGAAGCGCACGGCCGTGTGCCAGAGGCGGCCGTTGTCGCGGTCGATGCGGGTGTGGGTCGCGACGCTGACGAAGCGGGTGTAGTTCTCGGCATGGTCGGAGACGTCGTTCAGGAGCACCGTGAGCCCGAACCGGGCCGCGGCCCGGCGAGACGAGATGGCGGCCTGGGTGCGGTCGCCCGCCTCGGCCACCCGGCGGGCGGCCCCGGCCGTCGACGGCGCCACCTCGGGCAGCGTGTCGGGCAGCGAGGAGAGGAACCGGCGGCACTGCGCCAGGGCGGCCGGGTGGGAGTGGACGCGGGCGAGCGCGTCGATGTTGGTGCCGGCGATCCCCACCAGGCAGTGCGGCACCGGGATCACGGTCTCGGCGGCAATTGCGAGCGTGGCGTGGGCGAGCACGTCGTAGGTCTCGGGGATCGCTCCTGCGAGTGAGTTCTCGATCGGGAAGACGCCGTACTCCGCCTCTCCGCGTCCGACCGCGCGGGCGACGTCGGTCCACGACTTGCACGATCGCAGCTCCGCGTCGGGATACAGCCGCGCGCCCGCCTCGGCGGCGTATGCACCCTCCTCACCGGGATAGGCGACGGTCATCGGCATCGATGTTCCTCCAGTACGAAAAAAGCCCCCGCATCGGCGGAGGCTTCAGAACGGCGCGGACTCTCTGCGAACGCGTTCAGACGCCTCCGGGCAGAGTGGTAAACAGGAAGCTCAACGGCTCGCGATACATTGCCCGCCATGCTATCAGAGGACGACCTGGCGGCCGCGCTCGCCGCGCTCGCCGGGCCAGCGCGCGGTGGAGTCGACGTCGGGATCGGCGACGACGCGGCCGTTCTTGACGGCGGGCTGGTGGCGTCTACGGACATGTACGTGGACGGCGTGCACTTCGACGCTGGGCGCATGTCGGCCACCGACATCGGCCACCGTGCAGGTGCCGCGAGCCTGTCCGACATGGCGGCGATGGGGGCCGAGCCGGTCTGCCTGCTGGCGTCGATCGGGGTGCCCGACGGGTTCGCCGAGCTGCCCGCGCTCGCCGCCGGGATGGGCGAGCACGGTGTGATGCTCGCCGGCGGCGATCTGTCCCGGAGCCCGGTGCTGGTGGTATCCGTGACCGCGCTCGGCCGGGCCGAGCGGCCGGTGCTGCGCTCGGGCGGACACCCCGGCGACCTGCTGGTGGTGACGGGGACGCTGGGCGGCCAGGCCGCGAGTGGATACCGGAACCGGGTCACGCCGCGGCTCGCCGAGGGCCGCGCGCTTGCGACGGTCGCGACCGCGATGCTCGACCTCTCCGACGGCATTGCCACCGACGTCCGCCGCCTCGCGGCGGCCTCGGGCACGGGCGCGGTGGTCGAGCTGGCACGGCTGCCCGTTGCGGCCGGTGCGACCGTCGAGCAGGCGGCCGCCGGGGGCGAGGACTACGAGTTGCTGGCGGCGGTGCCCGCGAATGCGGCCGTGCCGATCGCCGTGACGGTCGTCGGGAGGCTGACCGATGCCGGCGAGGTCGTGCTGCTCGACTCGGGCGGACGCCCGCGGTCCCTGCGCGGCTGGGACCACTTCGCGTGATCGGGATCCTCGGCGGGCTCACGGCGGCGCTGTGCTGGGGGCTCTCGACGGTGGTCGCCTCCCGCTCCACCCGCATCCTGGGCTCGCAGCAGGCGCTGGCATACGTGATGCTGCTCGGCCTGGTGGCGCTCCTCGTGGCTGCGCCCGTGGCGGGGTTGCCAACTCAAGCCGGGCCGCGCTCCTACGCGTGGGCCGTACTGGCGGGAGCGGGCTCGACCGCGGGGCTGTCGATGATGTACCGCGCCCTGCGGCTGGGGAAGGTCGGGGTGGTCGCGCCCATCGCCTCGACCGAGGGGGCCCTGGCGGCGCTGTTCGCGGTCGCCCTGGGCGAGCGGTTGACGACCGGCGTCGTCGTCTGCCTCCTCGTCGTGGCGTTCGGCGTGGTGGTGGTGACGATGCGCGGATCGACGGCCGATATCCACCTGCGCCCGTCGCTGTACGCATTCATCGCCGCCTGTTTCTTCGGCGTCAACCTCGTCGCGAGCGCGCATGCCGGGGACGCGCTGGGCGTGGTGTGGACGATCCTGATCGCCCGCATCGTCGGTTTCGCCGGGATCTGCGTCCCGCTGCTCCTGCGCGGGGCGCTGCCGCTGCCAGGGCGGGCGTGGTGGATGGTCGTGTTCTCGGCCACGGCCGAGGTGATGGGGTTTGTGGCCTACCTGATCGGGTCGCACCACGGCGTCGCCATCCCGGCCGTGCTGGGATCGCAGTTCGCGGCCGTGGCAACGATCGGCTCGTTCCTGGCCTTCGGCGAGCGCATCAACCGCCGCCAGCTCGCGGGCGCCGCCGTGATCGTGGCGGGCGTGAGCGCCCTGGCGGCTCTCCAGGCGTAACGCCTCTAGGCGGTCTCGGCGGCTGTCCAGGCCGACAGCTCGTCCTCGAGCCGCCGCCGGGGGATCGCGCCGATCAGCTTCTTCTGCATCTCGCCGCCGTCGAACACCATGAGCGTCGGGATGGAGAGGATGTCGTAGCGGGTCGCGGTCTGGATGTTGTCGTCGACGTTGACCTTGGTGAACTTGATCCGGCCGGCGTGTGCCTGGGCGAGCTCGTCCAGGATCGGATCCATCACCCGGCACGGCCCGCACCACGGTGCCCAGAAGTCGACGACAACGGGCTGACTCGCCCCGACCACCTCGGACTCCCAGGTGGCATCACTGACCTCGAGGATGCTCTCGCTCACGACCTGCTCTCCTGACGTCGGAACACTTGCGTTGACTATAGCGGTGGGCGGCTCGCCACCAGCGAGGCGACGGAGCCCGAGCGCAGCTGCCCATCGAGGGGCTCGCCGCGGGCGCGGAGCCGCAGCGCCGGCACCTTCCACACCGCCTCCGCAACGATCGCGAGCGTCATCTTGCTCGAGCCGGCGGTGCGGTCCTCGAACGTGATCGGCACCTCGACGACCCGGCCGCCCATCCGCAGCGTCCGGTACGTGAGCTCGATCTGGAACACGTAGCCCTGGCTGTGCACGGCTTCGAGGTTGGCCGTTTCGAGCACCCGGCGGTGGAAGCACTTGAACCCGCCCGTCAGGTCGCGAATGGGCACGCCGAGCAGGGTGCGCGCGTACAGCGACCCCGCGCGTGAGATCAGGCGGCGGTGGGCCGGCCAGCCGACCACCCCGCCACCGGGGACATAGCGGGAGCCGAGCACGAGATCGGCGTCGACCGCGGCGTCGAGCAGCCGGGGCACGGCGCTCGGCGGGTGGGACATGTCGGCGTCCATCTCGAGGATGTGGCTGTACCCGCGGTCGAGCGCCCATCGGAAGCCGTCAAGGTAGGCCCGGCCGAGGCCGTGCTTGGCGGTGCGGTGCAGCACATGCACCCACGGATGCTTCTCTGCGAGGGCGTCGGCGAGTTCCCCGGTGCCATCCGGAGACGCGTCGTCCACGATCACCACATCGCCGGAGAAAGGTGTCAGCGGCCGCACCTCCGAAAGTGCGTCCACGACCCGCTCGAGGTTCTCGCGCTCGTTGTACGTGGGCATGACGATCACGTACCGGTCGATCACCCGGCCACCCTATCATTGGGCCCGTGGAATCCCCGCCGCTCTCGAACGCGGCCATTGCAGATCGATTTGATCTGATGGCCGACCTGCTGGAGCTCGAGGGGGCCGTCGTGTACCGGGTGCTCGCCTACCGGCGCGCTGCCAAGACGCTGCGCGAGACCCCGGAGTCGGTGGCGCGGCTCTCGGCCGAGTCGCGGCTGACGAGCCTGCCCGGGGTGGGCCAGACGATCGCCGACAAGGTCGCCGAGCTGCTGCAGTCCGGCCAGATCGCCGCGCTCGAGCGGTTGGTGGCCCGCAACCCGCCGGGTGCCGTGGCGGTGATGCGGTTGCAGGGCGTTGGGCCGAAGACCGCGCGCCGGGTCTTCGACGAGCTCAACCTGCGCACCGTCGAGGATGTGCGTGAGGCCGCAAAGGCCGGGCGCATCCGGGCGCTCTCGGGGTTGGGCGAGAAGACCGAGACGGCCATCCTGACCGGCCTCGCCGACGGGGACGGTGCGCCGCCGCCGCCGCGCCGGTCGGTCGCCCGCGTGCGCGCTCTCGCCGATCGGGTGGTGGACGACCTGCGCGCGTGCGAGGGCGTCGCCCGCTGCGACGTGGCCGGCAGCGTGCGCCGCTACCAGGAGACCGCCAAGGACGCCGACATCGTGGCGGCGGTCTCCGACCGGGTCGCCGTGGCGGAGGTGTTCACCGGGTCGGACTGGGTGGCCGAGGTCGAGTCCCGCGGCGACAGCCGCATCACAGCCCGCGCGCACGACGGCACGCTGGTCGAGCTGCGGATGGTGCCGCCCGGCTGCTACGGCAACCTGCTGCAGCACCTGACCGGCTCCAAGGCCCACAACGTCGCCCTGCGTGAGGCGGCGGTCCGCGCCGGGCTGAAGGTGAGCGAGTACGGCATCGAGCGGGTCGAGTCGGGCGAGGTCTGGAGCTCGGATGACGAGGCCGAGGTATACGGACAGCTCGGCCTGCCGTGGATCCCGCCGGAGCTGCGCGAGCATCGCGGCGAGATCGAGGCGGCCCGGGCTGGGCGGCTGCCGGAGCTCGTGGCCGGGAGCGACATCCAGGGCGACCTGCATGTCCACACCGACTGGAGCGACGGCAAGGCCAGCCTCGAGCAGATGGTGGCGGCCGGCCGCGCCCGTGGCTATGGCTACATGAACATCACCGACCACTCGCCGGCCGTGGGCTTCGGAATGGGACTCGACGCGGGCCGCCTGCACGCCCAGATCGAGCGCGTGCGGGCGCTGGCGGCGACGCTCGCGCCTGAGTTCACGCTGCTCGCCGGCGCCGAGGTGGACATTCTCCGCGATGGGTCGCTCGATTACTCCGACGAGCTCCTGGCGCAGCTGGACGTTGTGGTGGCCAGCGTGCACGCATCCCACCGGCTCTCCGCCGCCGATCAGACCAAGCGCGTGTGCGCCGCGCTCGAGAACCCGCACGTCGACATCCTCGGACATCCCACGGGGCGGCTGATCGGGCGCCGGCCGCCGAACCCGATCGACATGGAGGCGGTGGTGCAGAAGGCGGTCGAGACGGGAACGGCGCTCGAGGCCAGCTCCCAGCCCGACCGGCTCGATCTGAGCGACGTGCACATCCGCCTGGCCGTCGAGGCCGGCGCGCTGCTCGCGATCGATACCGACGCGCACTCGGTGGCCGCGCTCGACTACCTGCCGTTCGGGGTCATGAACGCCCGCCGCGGCTGGACGACCGCCGCCAGCGTGATCAATACGCGATCGTGGCCGGAGCTGCGCGCCCTGCTCAAGGGCGGGTGACGCTCCGGGTCAGCTCGGGTCGTACACGACCTCGCCCACGAGCACCTCGGCGTCGCGGCTGCCGGCCGCCACCATCACGACGTCGGCCCAGAAGAACTGGCGTCCCAGGGCGTCGAACACGTCGACGACGCCCGGCTCGATCTCCGCCAGCTCGGCGGGTGAAACCTCGACGATGATGGTGTCGGCGCGCATCCATCTCGAGCGTACGGGCGGTTGCGCCCGCCAGCAAGCGGACGCCTACCGGGCGTCGGCCAGGTGGTTCAGGAGCTCCACCACCGCGAGCGGCCCATCGACGACGGCGTCGGCGGCCTCGATCAGCTGGCGCGGTGCTTCGGCCGAGCGCACGGCCACGCAGATGGTCGCCTCGCGGAACGCGTCCAGGTCGCTGCGGTCGTCGCCGACGAAGAGCAGGTTGTCGATCCGGCGGCGGCCGCGCAGGCGCACCACCGCCGCACCCTTGTCGACCGCGACCGGCGGGCGCACCTCGAGCACCATACGGCCGAAGTTGTAGGCCAGTCCGGCCCGCTCCAGCTTGGGTGCGATCTGGGTCTCGAGGTAGCGGCGGGCGTGATCGGCGCGGGGCGAGTTGCGGAAGTGGATGGTGAAGGTGATGCCCTTGTCCTCGACCTGGCAGCCGAGCTCCGGCAGAAGGCCATCGTTTCGCACCATTTGCAGCGCGTCGTGGACAGCGTCCTGGTACTTGGCCGCCTGTGGCGCGAGGTGGACGGCGCCGTCGCGCCACACCTCGAGGCCGTGGTTGCCCGAGATCGCGACGGCCTCGATGGGCACCAGCCGGCGTGCCTCTGCCGCCGGGCGGCCGGTCACGCAGGCGACGAGCGCGTAGCGACGGGTCAGCCTCTCGAGGGCGGCAAGCGCGGCGGGCAGCACCCGCGCGTCCTCCGGAACGGCGACGATCGGGGCGAGGGTGCCGTCGATGTCGCACACGACCGCACCCCGCCGCGGGTCAGCCCGAAGCGGCGCCACCAGGCGGGCCAGGCTGCCGTCCACGGGCCTAGAATACCGGCCGTGTCGCGCCGAACCCTGGCCCTGGTGGGCATCGGACTCGTCGCGGGCTTCTTCTCGGGCGTGCTCGGCATCGGCGGCGGCGTCGTCATCGTGCCGTTGCTGGTGTCCTGGGTCGGCTATCGGGCCAAGCCGGCGATGGCGACCTCGCTGGCGGCGATTCTCTTCACCGCGGTTGCGGCGGCGGCGGCACACGCCGAGGCCGGCCAGGTCGTCTGGCGCGATGCGGTGCTGATCGGCGTGCCGGCGACGATCGGCGCGGTGGGCGGTGTCTGGCTGCACCAGCGGGTCACCGCGCGCGGGATCACGCTCGCGTTCGCGGGGTTCCTGGTCCTGACGGCGGCGAAGCTGGCGCTGTGACTCACGAGCTCGTGGCGGTGGCGCTGGGCCTGCTCGCGGGGGTGCTCTCGGCCCTCTTCGGGGTGGGCGGCGGGATCATCTTCGTTCCGACGCTGATCTTTCTCGGACACTCGGCCCAGGTGGCGGTCGCGACGTCGCTCGCCGCGATGGTGCCCGTCGTCCTGGTCGGAGCGTGGCGCCAGTCCCGCTACGGCAGCGTGCTCTGGCGCGACGCGATCGTGATCGGCGTGGCGTCCGTGCCCACGGCCAAGCTGGGGGAGGTGGTCGCGACGTCGCTCTCCAACGCGGCCCTCCGCAGGGCGTTTGCCCTGGTGCTCGTCCTGGTGGCGGTGCAGCTCACGTTCCGCGCGCTCCGCACCGATGCCGTCCCCGCCGCCGACCCGGCACGCCATGAATAAATGGGGCCGGGCCCCATTTATTCATGACCGGTGGGCGCGTCCTACGACTCGTACTCGAACTCGTCCTCGTCGCGGCTCAGAACCTTCTTGAGGCCCACGGCCGCGGCGCCGGTGATGACCGCGCCGAAGAAGAGCTTGCGCAGCTTGTGGCTCTTGCGCTGGGTCTTCCCGGACAGGTGCTCGGCGGTCAGCCGGATCTCCGATGCGGCCTTGACGATCTCGTCGGAAACGGCCTTCGAGGTGGCCGCTTTACGAGGACCGTCCGCCTGAATCTTGACGTAGATCGCCCGCGCAGAGTCGAGCGCGGTCTTGGCGTGCGCGCGCAGCTCGTCGTCCTGGGTGACGCGGGTCACGATCGGCGTAATGGACTCTGCGACCTTATCTTTCCGGATCTTTGTGGTCATGCTGTACCTCCCAACGTGGCTTAGCAGTCACACTACCACGGTGGATTTCGAAAAGATCCGGGCGATTCTGGCCGACTGGGGCGAACCCGCCTACCGGTTCCGGCAGGTGTACGAGGGGGCCACGCGCGGTCTGGCGCAGGACTTCTCGGACATAACGACGCTGCCCGCCGGCCTGCGCGCGCGCCTGTCGGAGGAGTGTCCGCTGCGGCAGCTGCGGGTCGCCGACACGCGCGAATCGGAGGACGGCACGATCAAGCTGGGCCTCGCGACAACCGACGGGTTCCCGCTCGAGGCGGTGGTCATGCAGCATCGCAACCGCCGCACCGCCTGCCTCTCGTCGCAGTCGGGCTGCCCACTCGCGTGCACGTTCTGCGCGACCGGTGCGATGGGGCTCGGGCGCAACCTCACGGCGGGCGAGATCGTGGAGCAGCTGCTGGTGCTGGCACGGCTCGTCCGCGACCGCGACGGCGGCCGGATCTCGAACGTCGTGATGATGGGCATGGGGGAGCCGTTCCTGAACTACGACGCGGTGCTCGCCGCCTGCCGCACGATCACCGACCCGGCCGGGTATGGCCTGGGCGCGCGCCACATCGCGATCTCGACCGCGGGCTGGGTGCCGGGGATCGAGCGCCTGGCCGCCGAGCCGCTGCAGGTGAAGCTGGCACTCTCGCTCCATGCTCCCGAGGACGATCTGCGCGCGAGCCTCATGCCCGTGACGCGGCGCTACCCGCTGGCCCGGCTCATGCAGGCGTGCCGCGACTACCGCGCCGCCACCGGCCGGCGGGTGTTCATCGAGTATCTGCTGCTCGACGGCGTCAACGACAGTGATGCCGACGCCGTGCGGCTGGCCCGCCTGCTGGGCGCCCGGGGCGGGTTCCACGTGAACCTGATCGCCTACAACCCCACGGCGGCGGGCTACCGCGGCTCCGATGCGCGCCGGGTGGAGGCGTTCGCCGGGACGCTGCGCCGGCGCGGGATCGACGCGAGCTACCGGCGCTCGCACGGGGGCGACATCGAGGCCGCGTGCGGCCAGCTGGCGGTGGCGGGTGCCGGTGCGCGCCGCCGGGAGCTGCGCAAGGCCGCGGTACGATAGGCCATGACTCCGCCGGAGACCATGGCAGCGTGGGTGATCCGTCCCGACCGGCTGGGCGATCCGGTGCAGGCGATGCAGCTCGAGCAGATCGAGGTGCCCGAGCCGGGCCCGGGCGAGGTGCGGGTGCGGGTGATGGCGGCCGGGGTGAACTACAACGGCGTCTGGGCGGCGGCCGGCCTGCCCGTCTCGATCTTCCGCTACACGGGCTACGACTTCCACATCGCCGGCTCCGACGCGTCGGGGATCGTCGACAAGGTCGGCCCGGGGGTCACGAGGTGGGAGCCGGGGGACGAGGTCGTGATCCACTGCAACCAGAGCTGCGGCGAATGCGCCGAGTGCAACGGCCGCGACCCGATGGCCTGCTCGCGGCAGCGGATCTGGGCCTACGAGTCGAACTGGGGCAGCTTTGCCGAGCACTGCCTGGTGCAGGCCCAGCAGCTCCTGCCGAAGCCACCCCAGCTGACATGGGAGGAGGCGGCCTCGTACGGCCTCACCTACTTCACCGCTTACCGGATGCTGGTCGACCGCGCCCGCATCAAGCCGGGCGACAACGTGCTGGTGTGGGGCGCGGGCGGCGGCCTGGGGACGTTCGCGGTGCAGCTGTGCAAGCTGCACGGGGCCAACGCCATCGCCGTCGTCTCGTCGGACGACAAGATCGACCTGGTGCGCGAGCTGGGCGCGGCGGCCGTGCTCGACCGGCGCCAGTTCGCGCTGTCTGACCCCGATACCGGCGAGCGCATCATGGACGAGATCAAGCGCTTCGGCAGCGCGATCCGCGAGCTCACGGGCGGGGTCGACTGCGACGTCGTGTTCGAGCACGTCGGCGCCGCCACCTTCTACACGAGCGTGTTCGTGTGCCGGACGTTCGGCACCATCGTCATCTGCGGGGCGACGTCGGGGTTCCAGCTCGATTTCGACGTGCGCTACCTGTGGATGCGGCAGAAGACGATCATCGGCAGCCACTTCGCCAACGCGTACGAGTGCCAGCGCGCGAACCAGCTGATCATCGAGGGCAAGGTGCGGCCGGTGCTCTCGCGCGTGTTCCCCTGGTCGGAGTGCCCGGTGCCGCACCAGATGATGAAGGAGAACCAGCACGTCGGCAAGATGGTCGTGCTGGTCGGCGCCGAGCGCGAGGGGGAGGGGCGGCGGTGAGTGAGCGGCCGTTCGCCGAGCCCGGCGACGTCGATCTCGACTACGCCCGCGACCTCGGCGACCCCGGCGAGTTCCCGTTCACGCGCGGGATCCACCGCGACATGTACGCCGGCCGGCCCTGGTCGATTCGCCAGTACGCCGGATTCGGCACCGCCGAGGAGACGAACCGCCGGTTCCGGTTCCTGATCGAGCGCGGCCAGCCGGCGCTCTCGACCGCATTCGACCTGCCCACGCAGATGGGGATGGATTCCGACGACCCGCAGGCCGAGGGCGAGGTCGGGCGCGTCGGCGTCGCGATCAACTCGGTGCGCGACATGGAGGCCATGTTCGCCGGCATCCCGCTCGACGAGGTGTCCACCTCGATGACCATCAACGCCCCGGCCGCCGTGCTGGTGGCGATGTACTTCGTGGCCTGCGAGCGCCAGGGCCGCGACCCGAGCCTGATCCGCGGCACCGCCCAGAACGACGTGCTCAAGGAGTACGTCTCGCGCGGCACCTACATCTACCCGCCGCGGCCCTCGCTACGGCTGGCAGCCGACCTGATCGAGTGGTCGGCCGCGGCCGCCCCCCGCTTCAATGCGATCTCGCTCTCGGGGTACCACATGCGCGAGGCGGGCTGCACGGCCGCGCAGGAGATGGCCTTCGGGATCGCCAACGCCATCGCCTACGTCGCGGCGGTGACCGAGCGGGGCATCGACGTCGACTCGTTTGCGCCCCGGCTGTCGTGGATCTTCAACACGCACATGAACTTCTTCGAGGAGATCGCGAAGTACCGGGCGCTGCGGCGGCTGTGGGCGCACGTCATGCGCGAGCGCTTCGGCGCGCGCGATCCGCGCTCGATGATGCTGCGCACGCACACGCAGACGGCCGGCTCGACGCTGACGTTGCAGCAGCCCGAGAACAACATCGTGCGTGCGGCGGTGCAGGCGCTGGCGGCGGCGCTCGGCGGCGTGCAGTCGATGGCGCTCTCGTGCTTCGACGAGGCGATCGCCATCCCCACGCAGCACGCCCAGATGCTGGCGGTGCGCACGCAGCAGATGCTGCAGCACGAGTTCGGCATCACCGATGTGGCCGACCCGCTGGGCGGGTCATGGCACGTCGAGCGGCTGACCGACCGGCTCGAACACGAGGCGCGCGAGCTGATCGACCACATCGACTCGCTCGGCGGCGCGGCAGCGGCTATCGAGGCCGGCTTCTACCAGCAGGTGATCGCGGACGAGGCCTACGCGCGCGAGCAGCGGGTCGCCTCGGGCGAGGACATCGTCGTCGGCGTGAACGCCTACATCGACGACAGCGAGCCGCAGCCCGAACGCTTCGACGTGCCCCCGCAGCTGGCCGGCGATCAGCGCCGCCGGCTCGAGGCTCTCAGGGCCGACCGCGACGGCGGCGCCGTGGAGGCGGCGCTCGCCGCACTCACGGGCCGAGCGGCGGGCGACGCAAACCTGATGCCGTACATCCTGGACGCGGTCCGGGCCGAGGCGACGCTGGGCGAGATCTGCTCCGCGCTTCGGAATGTGTTCGGCGCCTACCGGCCGGCGTCGGCGGCCCAGATCTGAGCGCTGTCCGCGTGTCGGCTATCATGCCGCCTCCGTGAGCGCCGCCCCCGAAATGCCCGGCCCACTCGGTCGCGCGCTCAGACAGCTCCAGGCGGGCGGGATGGTCGTGGTGTGTGACGACCCCGACCGTGAGAACGAGGGCGACCTGTGCATGGCGGCGGAGTTCGTCACGCCGGAGGCGATTGCGTTCATGGCCTGCCAGGCCCACGGCCTCATCTGCGTCGCGCTGACCGAGGATCGCTGTGACGAGCTCGAGCTGCCGCTGATGGTGCCGGCCAATCAGGGGCTCGAGGCGACCGGCTTCACCGTTTCGATCGAGGCCGCCGAGGGCGTCACCACCGGGATCTCGGCCGCCGACCGAGCGCGCACGATCCGGGTCGCCGCCGATCCGGCCATGGGCGCGGCCGATCTGGTGCGGCCGGGACACGTCTTCCCGCTGCGCGCCCGCGCCGGGGGCGTGCTCGAGCGCCGCGGCCAGACCGAGGCGGCGGTCGATCTCACGCGACTGGCGGGACTCACGCCCGGCGGCGTGCTGTGCGAGGTCATCAACGACGACGGCACGATGGCGCGCGGCGTGGAGCTGACGGAGTTCTGTCGCCGCCACGACCTTCCGATCGTCACCGTCGAGCACATCGCGGGCTACGTGACCAGCCTCGCGCCCGCCGTCACCGTCTGACCGGATTACCCCGAGGGCGCTCCCCGGTGCTCCGAGATCAGCGCCTTGGCCGCCTCGACCTCGTCGCTGCGATTGACGCCCAGGCACGCCGTCACGCGGTCGTCGTCGTCCAGGTAGTACGCCACGAAGTCGTCTGATTCCATCGATCCGCGGATGTCGACCCGGCCCTTTCCCGGGCCGACGTACTCGAACCACGTCCAGTCGCCGATATCGGAGAAGAAGTACGGCACCACGGTGTAGGCCGCGTCCTCCTTGGCGGCCCACGTCCGGCCCACGTACGCACCCTGGTTGAGCGCGACATCCCAGTGCTCGACCCGCATCCGGCGGCCGTGCACGACGCTCTGGTAGGCGGCGATGTCCCCGACCGCCCACACGTCGGCGCCGGCGCGGAGGTGCTCGTCGACGTGCACGCCGTTGTCCACGGTGAGACCGGCGGCCTCGGCCAGCTGGGTGTTCGGCGTGACGCCGATCCCGGCCAGGCGGACGTCGTAGTCGCCCTCGGGCAGTTCCTTCGTGCCGGTGTGCAGGTGCACGCCGTTCTTCTCGAGCTGGCCCTGGAAGTAGGCGGCGGCCTCGGCCCCGAACAGGTGCTCCCACACCACCTCCTCCGGCACGGCCATGGTCACCTCCCAGCCCTTCATGCGCGCGCTGGCCGCCGCCTCGACGCCGATGAAGCCGCCGCCGATCACGCCCAGGTGACCCGGCCCCGCCGCGAGGCGGGCGGCCAGGGCCTCGGAGTCGTCGAGGGTGCGGATGGTGATCGCGCCCGGCAGCGTGCGCGGAGTCGACCCCGTCGCCAGCACGAGCCGGCCGTACTCGACCGTCTCACCCCCCGCCAGGGTGACGGTGTGGGCGCCGACGTCGATCGGCGGCCACGTCGGTGCCCATGCGCAGCTCGACGTCCTGCTCGCCCCACCACTCGGCGGGGTGCATGTAGACCTCGGACACGGGCTTCTCGCCGCGCAGGAACTCCTTTGTGAGCGGCGGGCGGTGGTACGGCGGATGCTGCTCGTGCGCGATCAGGAGCACCGAGCCGGCGCCGCCCTGCTCGCGGTATTCCTGGGCGACCATGCCCCCGGCCAAGCCTCCGCCGACGATGACGTGTTCGTATCGCAATGCCGTCTCCTCTTAGATGGAAGGTTCCCACCGGAACGAGCGCAGCCCGATGACCGTCAGGACAGCCGTCGCCGCCAACAGTACCGCGATGTCCGCGGCCACATACGTGAGTGAGAGCCCGCGCACGATCGTGTCGCGCAGCCCGTTCGTCATGTAGTACAGCGGTAGCAGCCGGGCGATTCCCTGGACGAACGGCGGCATTGCCGCCACGGGAAAGAACGTGCCCGAGAGGAACATCATCGGGTTGGTGATCACCTGAGACACGGCGTCGCCCGTCTCGGGCGTATGGACCACCGAGCCGATGGCGAACCCCATCGCCAGAAAGCACAGGCAGCCGGCCAGCGCCACCGGGATCGCCGCCCAGGCGGTTGACGAGATGTGGATGTCAAACGCGATCCGGCCGAACGCGAGCAGCACCACCACCTGCATCAGCGCGACCACCAGCGATGCCGTGACCCGGGCCGCGAAGAACTCGGCGAGCGGGATCGGCGTCAGCTTCAGCCGGCGCAGGATGCCGCGCTGGCGCCAGTCGACCAGGATCGTCGCGAGGCCGATCACCGCCGAGATCATGATCGCAAGCCCGATGATCCCCGGGAGCAGGAAGTCGATGTAGGAGAGCGACGCCGAGTCGACCGATAGCGGCTGGAACGTGAGCGCGGGCGTCGATCCGGTGGCGGCCACCGCGACGCCGTCGGCGGCGCCGGACACGATGCCCTTGAGGATGCCGGCCTGATCGGCCGACGTGTTGGACGTGTACAGCCTGACCCGGTATGTCCCGCCGCCTGTGGGCACGAAGACGAGCGCGGCCTCGCGGTCGCCGTCCTTGACCTGGTGGATCGCCTCGGCCGGGGTCGCGGCCGTCTTCACGGTCACGCCGCGGGTGTGCCGGAGCGCCTGGACGACGGCGGCCGGTGCCGGTGAGTGGACGGGGACGACCGCGACCGTTCCGGCGCTGATGGAGCGGCCGAACAGGAGCCCGAGCAGCGTCATCAGGATCATCGGGAAGAGCAACGACCAGAACAGCGTGATCCGGCGCCGGAACGTCATCCGCAGCTGCGCCTGGGTCGTCGCGAGAAACCGGCCCCCGTTCATTCGCGGTACTCCCGGCCCGTGAGCTGCATGAAGACGTCCTCGAGGTCGGCGCCGCGCACCGATAGGTTCTGCACGGTGTTGCCGTCGGCCCGCGCCCGTTCGAGCACCTCGAGCACCGTCGCCTGCGCGTCCTTGACGTAGACCGTGTGGTCGCCGGAGCCGTCGGTGTAGGACACTTTCGCGTCGGCGTTCAGCGCGGCGATCAGGCCCGAAGGGGTGTCGAGCGCAACGATCCGGGCCTGATCCATGATCGCCACGCGGTCGCACAGCTCCTCGGCCTCCTCGAGGTAGTGCGTGGTCAGCACGACCGTCTTGCGCTGCTCCGTGTTGATCGACCGGATCACGTCCCAGAGGTTCAGCCGCGCCTGCGGGTCGAGCCCCGTCGTCGGCTCGTCCAGGAAGACGATCTCGGGGTCGTGCACCAGGGCGAGTGCGATCGCGAGCCGCTGCTGCTGCCCGCCCGAGAGCCGCTTGGCGTAGTCGTCAGCCTTCGCCTCGAGTCCCACCAGCCGAAGCGCGACCTCGGCCCGCTCGGCGGTGTCGGAGCGCAGGTAGAAGCGCGCGAAGAGCTCGAGCAGCTCGCGGGCCGTCAGCATGTCGAAGAGCGACGTGGACTGCAGCTGCACCCCGATGCGGGCCTGGATCCGGCGCGGGTCGGGCCAGACCGGCTCGCCGAGCACGGTGATCTCGCCCGAGTTGGGCTTGCGCAGGCCCTCGATCATCTCCAAGGTCGTCGTCTTGCCGGCGCCGTTCGGCCCCAGGATCCCGAACGCCTCGCCCTGCCCGACCCGGAAGCTGACACCGTCGACGGCGACATGGTCGCCGTAACGCTTGGTCAGCCCCTCGACCGAGATTGCAGCGTCCATCGCGGCGCAGCCTAGCCTTGTCCGATCAGCCGGGGCTGCGCTTGGGAACGAGCACCTTGCGCCGGAACTCGCACACGATCTCGCCGCGCTGGTTGGTGCCGACCGTGTCGACGGTCACCACGCCGCGGTCGGGCTTGGAGCGCGACGGCACGACGTCGACCACGGTGGTCGTCGCGTACACCGTGTCGCCGTGAAATGTCGGCTTCTGGTGCTTGAGCGACTCGACCTCGAGGTTCGCGATCGCCTTGCCCGACACGTCCGGGACGCTCATCCCCAGCACCAGCGAGTAAACCAGGTTGCCGACCACGACGTTTCTGCCGAACTGCGTCTCGGTCTCGGCGTAGTGGGCGTCGATGTGCAGCGGGTGGTGGTTCATGGTGATCATGCAGAACAGGTGGTCGTCGGCCTCGGTGATCGTCTTGCCCGGCCAGTGGCGGTAGACGTCGCCGACCTCGAAGTCCTCCAGATAGCGCCCGAAGCGCGTCTCGCGGGCGTTGAACTCGCGGCTCACAGCGGATTCCTCTGCAGCAGTCCGCGGGCGATGATCAGCTTCTGGATCTCGGATGTGCCCTCGCCGATCAGGAGCAGTGGCGCGTCGCGGTAGAGGCGCTCGATCTCGTACTCCTTCGAGTAGCCGTAGCCGCCGTGGATGCGCAGCGCGTCCTGCACCACCTCGTTGCAGATCTCGGTCGCAAACAGCTTGGCCATGCCGGCCTCGACGTCGGAGCGCTCGCCGGCGTCCTTGCGCCGCGCGGCGGACAGCATGAGAAGGCGCGCGGCCTCGATCTTCGTCCCCATCTCGGCCAGCTTGAACTGGATCCCCTGGTGCCTGGCGATCGGGCGTCCGAACGCCTCCCGCTCCTGCGCGTACCGGATCGCGATCTCGAAGGCGCGCTGGGCGACGCCGACACCGCGGGCGGCCACGTTCACCCGCCCCACCTCGATGCCCGACATCATCTGCTGGAACCCGCGCCCCTCCTCGCCGCCGAGCAGATCGGTGGCGGGCACGCGGTGGTCGGTGAACACGAGCTCGGTCGTCTCGACGCCCTTGTACCCGAGCTTCTCGAGCTGGGGCGGGATCACGAGGCCGCCCTGCTTGGCCACCCCGGGCTCCTTCTCGATCAGAAGGCAGCTCATGCCGCGATGGGCCGGGCTGGCGTCGGGATCGGTCTTGACCAGCGTCGCCACCATGCCAGAGCGCAGGCCGTTGGTCACCCACATCTTCTGGCCGTTCACGACGTAGTCGTCGCCGTCGCGCACCGCCCGCGACCGGATCGCCTGAACGTCGGAGCCGCACTCGGGCTCGGTCATCGAGAAGGCGCAGCGCAGCTCGCCGGTGGCCATCCGGGGCAGAAAGCGCTCGCGCTGCTCCTCGGTGCCGTCGCGCAGGAGCATGTCGGCGACGATGAAGTGGGTGTTCACGATGCCCGAGACGCTCATCCAGCCACGGGAGAGCTCGCACACGGCCAGCGCGTAGGTGGTCAGGTCGAGGCCGAGGCCGCCGTACTCCTCGGGGATCGTGAACCCGAAGAGGCCGAGCTCGCGCAGTCCCGCGACGATCGCGTCCGGGAAGACGTCGTCGCGCTCGAGCTGCGAGGCGACCGGGATGATCTGCTCGTCGGTGAACTGGCGCACCAGACCCACGATCTCGCGCTGATCCTCGCTGAGATCGTCGATGACGCTGCTCACGCCGGCACCCCCGGGCGCATGCCGGCCGCCTCGCCACGGACGACGACCGCCTCGGCGATCTTGCGCGACGCCTCGTCGATCATCTGGCCCTCGTGCATGACCGCGCCCTTGCGCTCGACGGTCGTGGCGTGGTGGTAGGCGTCGAGCAGCCTGCGGGCATCGTCGAACTGCTTCTGGGTGGGCATGAAGACCTCGTTGGCGATGTCCACCTGGGCCGGGTGCAGCACCCACTTGCCGTCGAAGCCGACCAGCCGCGCGCGGTGGCACAGCCGCCGGTACTCGTCCACGTTCTTGATGTCGGTGTAGGGCCCGTCGATCGCCTGCAGGCCATAGGCGCGGGCGGTGGTGACGATCTTCGAGAGCACGTAGTGCCACTGGTCGCCGGGGTAGTCGGGGTCGACCGAGCCGATCACGAGCTGGGCGACGCCGATCGAGGCGGCGTAGTCGCCGGGGCCGAAGATGATCGTCTCGATGCGGTCGGTGGCGGTCGCGATCTCGCGCAGGTTGAGCGTGCCCCTGGCGTTCTCGATCTGGGCCTCGATGCCGATCCGGTGCGGGATCTCGTGCTGCGTCTCGAGCTGCGTCAGCAGGTGGTCGACGAAGTGCAGCTGCGCCGCGTCCTCGACCTTGGGGATCATGATGCAGTCGAGGTTTGCGCCGGCGCCGCCGACGACCTCGACGATGTCGCCCAGGCACCAGCGGGTCGTGACGCCGTTCACCCGCACCACCCGCGTCTTGCCCGAGTAGTCGTGGGTGTTGAGCGCCTCCACCACCGTCGCCCGGGAGCCCTCCTTCTCGAGCGGGGAGACGGCGTCCTCGAGGTCGAGGAAGACCTGATCGGCGGCCAGCGTCGCCGCCTTGGCCAGCATCTTCTCGGATGAGCCCGGCACCGCCAGGCAGGAACGGCGCAACCTCACTGCGACTCCTCGGCTTGGGGAGCCGCAGTCTATCGACGCGGGTGCGCCGGGCCGCTCACAGGAGACCGAGCCGGCCGAGCGGCCAGTAGCGGACGCGGGCGATCCCGATCATGCCGTCACGCGGCTCGAGGCCCCAGATACGCGAGTCCTCCGAGATCGCCCGGTTGTCTCCGAGCATCAGGTAGTAGCCCTTCGGGATGGTCTCGCGGGGCAGGTCGGTGGTCGGCTCGCCGCGGGTGTACGGCTCGTTCAGCCGGAAGGCAGGCTTGCCCGGATCCTTGATCCAGACGTGGCCGCCCGTAGCCCACACCGTCTCGCCGGGCAGGCCGATGACGCGTTTGACGAACGTGGTCGACGCCAGCCCCTGCCGCAGCCCGAGTTGCGGCGAGGTGCACACGCCGTCGGAGTCGTCATGGCCGGGTTTGCAGTGCGGAGGGTGAAAGACGACGATCTGGCCGCGGCTCGGGTTCTCGAAGTCGAGGCTCAGGCGGTCGGCGAGCACGCGGTCGCCCGGCTCGAGCGTCGGCACCATGCTCGTCGTCGGCACCTTGTAGGGCTTGACCACATACGCCTGGCCGAGCCAGGCGATGCCGAGCGCGACGAGAAGTGTGATGGCCGTCTCGAGCACCGTTCGAACCGGCTTCGGCAGCGCTGCGAAGAGGCCCATGTCGGTCAGGTTATCGACCGTCGCCGCGGGCCGCTGTAGGTGAGCACGGCCGTCTTAACTTGAGCCTTACTCAGGGAGGGCTACCCTCCAGCCGATGGTGGTGGCATGACGCGACGACTTGCATCGTGCGTGGCGGTTGCCCTGGCGCTCGTGGTTCCGGCCTCGGCGCGGGCGGCGACCGTGTTCACCCTGACGGGCCATGGCTACGGCCACGGCATCGGGATGTCGCAGTACGGCGCGCTTGGCTATGCCGAGCACGGCTGGGGCTACGTGCCCATCCTCGACCACTACTTCACCGGCACCCATGTGGGGCCGCTGCACGGCGCGACCACCGAGCGCGTGCTGCTCACATCGGGGCCGGCGATCCACTTCGCCGCGGCCTCCGCGATGACCCTGCGAGAGGGCTCGGGCGCCCGCATCGTGCTCAAGGCCGGCACCTACCGCCTGCAGCCGGGCGGGACGAACGGCCACCTGCAGCTCGTGAGCGCGGCAACCGGCGCGGTGACCAAGGGAATCGTGGCGCCTGCGCAGATCAATCCCGGCTCACAGCCTCTGCGCCTGAACGACTCGGCCGGAATCGGCTTTGCGGGCGATCACTGGCACGGCTCGTTCCGGATCATCGAGTCCGGCTCGAGCCTGCTCTGCGTGGACGTCGTCGGCATGGAGAAGTACCTGCGGGGCGTCGTCCCCAGCGAGATGCCAGCCTCGTGGCCGCTCCCGGCCCTGAAGGCACAGGCCGTCGCGGCCCGCTCCTACGCGGTGGCGACCCGGAATCCGGCGGCCAGCTTCGACGCCTACGCCGACACCCGCAGCCAGGTGTATGGCCCGATCGAGCACGAGGCGGCGGCGTCAACGGCGGCGGTCACCGACACGGCCCACCAGGTCGTCTGGTACAAGAAGACGGTCGCCACCACGTTCTTCTCGTCCAGCTCCGGCGGGCGCACGGCGTCCGAGCAGGCGGCGTGGGGGACGTCCTTCGGCGAGCCGTATCTCGTGCCGGTGATCGACAGATACGACAGCGCCGACGGCGCCAACCCGAATCACACCTGGCAGCCGCAGGCGTACACGCCCACCGCGCTCGCCGGCGCCCTCGGGCTCTCGGGCGTGGTCGGATCGCTCAACATGACGATCGACCCCGCCTCCCAGCGGGTGCTGCATATCGCCGTCACCTCGTCCGCGGGCACGTCCACCCTGACGGGTGACGAGGTCGAGGCCGACATGGGGCTGCGCTCGAACTACTTCCGGCTGCTGCAGCGGACGCTGATCGCGCCGGCAACCGCGGTGGCCGCCGCCGGGATCACCATCACCGGCCGCGCCTGGCCGGTGCCGTCGGGCGCCGTCGCGCTCGAGCGCCGGGGTGCGGCGGGCACGCCGTGGCAGGTGGCCGTGGCCGCACTGCACATCGATTCGTCAGGCGATTTCACGGCGCGGCTGACCCCGAAGGCCGATCGCACGTACCGGCTCGTATCCGCGGGCGCGGCGGTCTCGCCCAGCGTCCTCGTGTCGGTGCAGCCGGCGCTCTCGCTGGCGGTCGTGACCGGGCATTTCCGGGGGACGATGTACCCGGCGCTGACCGGCGAGTCGCTCCAGCTCGAGCAGCACACCTCGGCCGGCTGGTCGATCGTCGAGTCGGCCACCGTCGGCGTCCACGGGCACGTCGCCTTCACCACCCCGCCGGCCGCGGACCAGTGGCGGATCCGCTTCCCGGGCGACAGCACGCATCTGCGCGGCCACTCCGCCACGTTCACCGTCTCCTAGGTCTGCAGGAGTTCCTCGGGGGGCACGTCGCGCAGCACCCGGGCGGGGACGCCCACCACGAGCTTGCCGGCCGGCACGTCGCGGACGACCACCGCGCCGGCTCCCACAAAGGCCTCCGCGCCGATCTCGATCCCCGGCAGGAGGGTGGCGCCGCCGCCGACCCGGGCGCCGCGGCGGATCGTCGCGCCCTTGATCAGGGCGTGGCGGCGCTCGGTGCGGCCCATGAAGTTGTCGTTGGTGGTGATCACGCACGGGGCGATGAACACGTGCTCCTCGAGGGTGCAGTACGCGGTGATGTAGGCATTCGTCTGGATCTTGGTGTGGGCGCCGATCGTGGTGTCGTTCTCGACGCACACGCCCCGGCCGATCACCACCTGGTCGCCGATCGTGCAGCGCTCGCGCACCGTCGCCAGGTCGCCCACCACGCACTCCGTGCCGAGCGTCGTCCCCGCCGAGAGCACGGCGCCAGTCGAGATGCGCGTCTCGGCCCCCAGCCGCAGCGGCTCGAGTTCGCCGCGGCGGGCGGTCGAGCGCGCCGAGAGCACGGGCCGGCGGCCCAGCACCGCGTTGTCGCCGATGCTGCAGCCGTCGCCCACGACGGTGCCCTCGTGCACCGTCACGTTCGCGCCGAACTGGACGCCCGCGCCGATCGAGACGCCGTCGCCCAGCACGAGCCCCGGCGCATCGTCCGTGGTCCACATCATGGGGTGGCCGCTCCCAGCACGATCGTCTCGCCGCCCCGCTCGAGCGACGTCTGCATCGCCTCCAGCACCTCGACCACGCGGACGCCCTCCTCGATGCCCGCCCGCTCCGTCACACCGGTGGCGACCGCCTCCAGGAACCGGCCGCACTCGATCCGCAGCGGCTCGTCACGCGAGATGTTGGGGATGTGGATGTCGCCCGTGTGGGTGCTGATCGATCCGTCCGGGATCACGATCGGCCCCTTGTCGTACACCGTCACCTTGCGGTCGGGCTCCATGTCGTCGAACACGGCCATCCGCTTCGAGCCCACCACGGTCATCTTGCGCATCTTGTTCGGGTCAAGCCACGAGAGGTGCAGGTGGCCGATCTGCCCGCCCGGGAATTTCAATGTATCCAAAAACCACGTCCTCAACGGCGGGCTGGACGTAGCACTCGCCGCGTGCCCACACCTCGACCGGATCGCCGTCCAGCAGGTGCAGCACGACCGAGATGTCGTGCACGCCGAGGCTCCAGAGCGCGTTCTCGTCCGGGCGGATCGTGCCCAGGTTGAGCCGGTTTCCGTACACGTAGTGCACGTCGCCCAGGTGACCCGTGTCGATCAGCTCGCGCAGCTTGTCGACGCCGGGGTGAAATCGCAGCAGGTGACCCACCATCAGCACGCGGCCGCTGCCCGCGACGAGGTCGCGCAGCTCGTGCGCCTCGGCCGCCGTCCAGGTCATCGGCTTTTCGACCATCACGTCCTTGCCGGCGAGGATGGCCCGGCGTGCGAGCTCGAAGTGGGTCGGCACCGGGGTGGCCAGCACCACCGCGCGCAGGTCGGGGTCGGCCAGGAGCTCGTCATAGCTCGCGGTGAACCGGGCGTTCGGGTAGGTGGCCGCGTACCGGTTGCGGGTGGCCTCGTCGGCGTCACAGCACCAGCGCAGGTCGGCCTCGGGCAGCGTGCCGAAGTTGCGCAGCAGGTTCTTGCCCCAGCCTCCCAGGCCGACCATGCCCACGGTGATCCGCTCGCTCACAGCTGCACCACCGTGTCGCCGGCCGGAACCGCGTTTCGGAAGTCGATCACGAGCTGCGCCTCGTCGGCCACGCGGGCGTAATCGACGGTCGAGTGGGCGGTGACCACGCAGACGATGTCCGCAGCGCGCAGCAGCTCGTCGGTGAGCGGGCGCGACTCGAGGTGCAGCTCGCCCTCGGTGAGGCTGGGCACGAACGAGTCGTGGTAGGCCACGTCTGCCCCCTGCTCGTGAAGGAGCCCGATCAGCTTGAGCGCGGGCGACTCGCGCAGGTCGCCGACGTTGCCCTTGTAGGCCACGCCCAGCACCAGGATCGAGCTGCCGGCGACGGGCTTGCGGTGGCCGTTCAGCGCCTTGGCGACCCGCTCGGCGCAGTAGTAGGGCATGTGCTGGTTGACCTTCCCCGCCAGCTCGATGAACTCTGTCGGGAAGTCGAGCTCGCGCGCCTTCCAGGCCAGGTAGAACGGGTCGATCGGCAGGCAGTGGCCGCCCAGGCCGGGGCCGGGCTGGAACGGCATGAACCCGTACGGCTTGGTGGCGGCGGCCGCGACCACCTCCCACACGTTCAGGGTCATCCGGTCGCACAGCATCGCCAGCTCGTTGACGAGCGCGATGTTGACCGACCGGAAGATGTTCTCGAGCAGCTTCGTGAGCTCCGCCGCCTCGCATGAGCTGACCGGGACGAGCTGCTCGACGCAGACCCGGTAGAGCTCGAGTGCCCGGTCGAGGCAGGCCGGCGTGAGCCCGCCGACCACCTTCGGGGTCGTCCGGATCGTGTGGTCGGTGCGGCCGGGATCGATCCGCTCGGGCGACATCGCCAGATTGAAGTCGGCACCGGCGCGCAGGCCGCCCGCCTCGAGGATGGGTGCGAGCACGTCGCGCGTCGTCCCCGGGTAGGTCGTGGACTCGAGCACGACCAGCTGTCCTGCCCGCAGATGCCGGGCGATCTCCTCGGCGGCGCCGGTGAGGATCTCGAGATCGGGCTCGCGGTTCCTCGAAAGCGGCGTCGGCAGGCAGATCAGGATCGCGCTCACGTCCGCCACGGCGGCATAGTCGGCCGAGGCGGTGAGCGTGCCCGCCGTGACGAGCTCGGCGAGGACCGGGGACGGGACGTCCTCGATGTAGCTCTCGCCGCGGCCGATCGCCTCGACCTTGCGCGTGTCCGCGTCGATGCACACCACCGCGCGGCCGGCGCGGGCGAATTCGACCGCGAGCGGCAGCCCGACGTAGCCGGCGCCGACGATGGCGATGTCTGGGGTCATGGCCGCCGGGATGCTATCGGCGGCGAGCGGTTGCGGATGCGACAACATCCGCGATGCGGGTCGCCGCGTCGCCGTCGCCGTAGAGCGGCGGATGCTCGGAGGGACGTTCGAGATGCCGCAGGGCGGTTGCGACGGCGTCCGCGTCGAGCCCGCCCGCAAGCCGGTTCCAGCCCAGCTCGACGGTCTCGACCCACTCGCTCGTGTCGCGCAGCGTGACGCACGGCACCCGGTGCAGGTAGGCCTCCTTCTGCACCCCGCCCGAGTCGGTCAGGCACACCTCCGCCGACATCAGGAGGGCGGTGAACTCGAGGTACCCGAGCGGCGGGCTCAGGGTCGCCGCCGCGCCCGCCCGCTCCAGCAGCCCGGTACGCTCGAGCGCCGCGCGGGTGCGGGGATGGATGGGAAACACGGCCGGGCGGGCGAGCGCCTCGAGCACCTCCACCAGGGCGGGCATGGCGGCGTCGGTGGTATTCGATTGGCGGTGCACCGTGACGAGCGCGTAGGCGCCGGGCTCCAGTCCGAGCCGGTCGACGGCACCGGAGCGGCGGGCCGCGGGCGCAAACGCCTCGGCGACGTCCACCATCACGTCGCCGACCAGGTGCACGCCCTGGGTGATCCCCTCGGCGGCCAGGTTCGCGACCGCCGTCTGGCTGGGGCAGAAGCGCAGGTCCGAGAGGACGTCGGCCACCACCCGGTTCACCTCCTCGGGCATGGCGCGGTCGAACGAGCGCAGGCCCGATTCGACGTGCCCGAGGGGGAGCTGGAGCTTTGCGGCCACGAGCGCGCCGGCGAGCGTCGAGTTGGTGTCGCCATAGACGAGCACCAGGTCGGGGCGCTCGCCCGCGAGCACCGGCTCGAGGCCGGTCAGCATCGCGGCGGTCTGTGCGGCATGGCTGCCCGATCCCGCCTCGATCTCGTGGTCGGGCGGGCGCAGCCCGAGCTCGTCGAAGAACACCTGGGAGAGCTCCGCGTCGTAGTGCTGGCCGGTGTGGACGAGCACGTGGTCGGACACCTTCGCAAGCGCCGCCGAGAGGGGCGCGGCCTTGATGAACTGGGGCCGGTTTCCGACCACCGAGACGACCTTCATGGCCGCCAGACTACCGGCGTCAGGCGCGCAGCAATGCCTGCAGCACCTGCGCGATCGGGCGCGGGCTGATGCGGCCGGCGTGCTGCCAGGCGATCCTGCCGTGCTGGTCGATGACGACCGTCGTCGGCTTGCCGTAGAGCCCGTAGCGGTAGGCCAGGCTGTCGCTGGGATCGAACACGATCGGCCAGTTCCAGTGGAAGTGGCGGGCGAATGCCATCGCGCCGGGGCGCTTGTCGTCGATCGCGATCCCCAGGAGCTGCACCCGGGTGCCGAACTCGTGCGCCAGCTTCGCCAGCCCCGGCGCCTCCGCCCGGCACGGCGCGCACCAGCTCGCGAAGAAGTTGATCACCACGGGCTTGCCCGAGTACGAGTGGAGGCTGACGTCGGTTCCGGCCAGCGTCGTGCCGCTGAAGGCGGGCGCCGGCTTCCGGGCGGCCGCGCGGACGGGGGCGACGGGTGCCTGCGTCAGGAGCGACGCGTTCGAGCGGCCGTAGATGACGATGCCGACGATGGCCGCCGCCGCCGCAATCCCGGCCGTCATCATGAGCAGCCTCCGCACCCCGATATCGTACGCCCTCAGTCGAGGCCGGGTGTCGCGTCCAGGCGGCGCGCCGTCGCGGCCACCAGCCGGGCGGTGTTCTCGAGGTCACCGAGGTCGACGATCTCGTTGGGCGAGTGCATGTAGCGGTTGGGGACGCTGATCAGGCCCGACGGGATCCCGCTGCGGGTGAGCTTGACGGCATCCACGTCCGTCCACGTCGATCCGGCCGACGCGCCGAACTGGTGGGGGATGCCCTCCGCCTCGGCCACCTCGGCGATCAGCTCCGCCATGCCCGGGTGCACACCCGATCCGCGCTCGATCACGGGCCCGCCGCCCAGGTCGATCTCGCCCACCTTGCGCTTGGGGACGTTGGGCTGATCGGACGTATGGGTGACGTCGATCACGATGGCCGCGTCGGGATTGAGCCCGTAGGCGGAGGTGTGGGCGCCGGCAAAGCTCGTCTCCTCGGCCACCGACGCGACTCCGACCAGCGACCAGGTGCCGGGCATGTCCGCGTAGAGCCGGGCCGATTCCGCCGCGACGAACGCTCCCGCGCGGTTGTCGACGGCGCGGCTGGCCAGCCGCGACCCCAGCAGGTCGACGATCGGCTGCTCGATGACGGCCAGGTCGCCGGTGCGCACAAGCGCCCGGGCCTCGTCGCCGTCGGCGGCGCCGATGTCGATCCAGAGGTGGTCGACCCGCAGCGGCTTCTCCTTGTCCTGCGGCTCGACCAGGTGCGGCGCCTTCTGGCCGACGACGCCGACGATCGGACCGTCCTTGGCGAGGATCCGGATCCGTTGGGCGACCAGCACCGACGGCGTCCAGCCACCGACTCCGGTGAACCACAGGTAGCCCTCGTCGTCGATGTGGGTGATCGCCAGGCCGATCTCGTCGATGTGGCCCATCACCACCACCGAGCGCGGGCCGTCCGCGTTCACGGTGGCGAAGCTCGACCCCAGGGCGTCGCCCCGGACATCGGCGAAGCCGGCGGCGTAGGTCCGCCACACACGCGCCGCCTCGCGCTCGTCCCCGGAGGGCCCGGCGGCGGCGAGGAGCTCGCGAAAGAAGCTGTCCGACTGTGCTCGCATCGGCGCGGAAGGCTAGCGGGTCCGGCGGCGGCGCGTTGGTAGACTGGCCGACCCGGGGCCGTTAGCTCAGCTGGTAGAGCAGGGGACTCTTAATCCCAAGGTCGAAGGTTCGATCCCTTCACGGCCCATCCTTGGTCGGGTTCACCGCACCGTGAACGTGACCGGCGGGAAGTCGCTGAACCCGCCACCCCCAAAGCCGAGCAGGACGATCGGGTACGTGCCGGCCCGAACGTCGGGCACGTGGAAGGAGATGCGGTACCCGCACGGGTTCGGGCGCGGCACGAGGGGACTGGCGAGATCTGCGACGATCCCAGGCCGATCGTCGCTGGGGGTGGCGGTGACGGCGGTGAAGTACCGGCGTGCGCGGAGGTTCCACCATACGGCGAGTTTCGTCGACGGGGCACCTGGCTTTCCGTCCTCGCCGAGCACCGGAAGTGCGCCCGAGATCGTCGCCACCGAGCCGGGCTTCCCCTCACTCGGTGAGAGCCGGGGCGCATAACTCGATCGGGGAGCGCATGTCCCCGGTGTGCCCGAGTACTCCGCCGAGAACCTCGCCGGCGCGGCCGCGGTCTGCGAGGCCGATGTCGTCGGGGGGTGAGCCGATGAGCCACCGAGGCAAGCCGTGGTCGCGAGCAGGAGGAGTGGGCAGAGTGCTCGCATTCGTCAGAGGTACGGCGGGAGCGGCCGCCGCCGTCCCGGGAACGTTTCGGCGGTCGCCGGCGTCGTACTGAGCGTGAAGAGGCTGGTCATGCTCGGCGCATTGGTGGCGGTGGCCGCGTCGGCCTGCCTCGGCACGGGCCCGGCCCTGCAGGAGCGGCCGGCGCCTCATTCGCAGGCGCTGAGCGAGCGGGCCTGGCTGGCCGGGTTCGCCGCGAGGGAGGCAGCGGCGCTGGGCGACCCGATGGTGACCACCGCGCTCGTCGCGCCGGTCACCGCCGACCAGGCGCGGGTCGTGTTCCAGCACCGCCGCCGCGCCTATCCGGGGCACAGCTATCTCGTGGTGCTGCGGGGCAGCTTCGTGTCGCCGCGAGTGCCATGTCCCGGCGGATGCCTGCGGGCTGCCCCGGTCTATGTCCCACGTCTGTTTGGTTGGGAGATAATGCTGGCCCGGGAGGGCCTGGGCGGTGCATGGCGGGATTTCGGCATCGAGACCAACGCGCCGCATCTGCGCGCCATGCCTGTGGCGCTGCGGCGGATCTCCCTCGAGACCGCTCCCTCGGAGCGGCCAACAGGTGCGCTGCTGCGCTTCGCGGTCGCCCAGGCGAACGCCATGGGCGGCTCGCAGATGCGCGGGTTCGGATTCGCCCGCCTGTCCACCGCGCAGGCGCCCCACCTCTTCGGAGGCTCGCGGCCGAGCGGATACCTCGTGATCGAGCACGGCCTCTTCCGGCGCACGCCCGGGGCACGCGCCGACCGCGATCCGTGGTTCTGGTGGGCGGCATTCGAGTACTCGCCGCCTCTCGGTCAGCGGCCCGCGGCCTTCCGCGTGCTCGCGCATCCGCGCAGGTTCGTCCGCCGCGTCGCGGGCGTCCACCTGAGCTGGCAGGGCGTCCCCTTCCTCGCCTAACGACCGCGGTGTCAGGGCGGCGAACTTATGTAGACATGTTAGTGTGGGGGCGTGGAGCGCAGACCGCTGTATGCGCGAGTTGCGGCCGAACTGCGCTCGTCGATCGTCGACGGGGAGCACCCTCCCGGTGCGTTGCTCCCCTCGGAGGGCGAGCTCGCCGCGCGCCACGGTGTCTCGCGCGGCACCGTCCGCCACGCCGTCTCGGTCCTGGCCGCCGAGGGCTCGGTCGCCAGCCGCCAGGGTGCCCGCAGCGTCGTGCTCGCCGCGCCGCGGACGCAGAGCTTTGGCCACCTGCTCAGCTTCTCTGCCTGGGCGCGATCGCTCGGCGAGGTGCCGCGCGGGCGCATGGTCGAGCTGCTGCGGCGGCGGGCGGGGCCGGCGGACGCCGAGCAACTCGGCATCGAGCTCGGGGCGGACGTGTACACGCTGATGCGGGTGCGCCTGCTGGGATCGCGTCCCGTGATGGTCGAGCGGACGACGTTCATCGAGAGCGTCGGCGTGCTCCTGGGCTCGCTGCGGCTCGAGGTCGACTCGATCTACGAGCGCCTGGCCGAGCGGGGAGTGGTGTTCGCGCATGCCCGCCATGCGATCGAGGCGCTGGGCGCCGACGACCGCGACGCGGCCCTGCTCGAGGTGCCGGTGGGCACGCCCCTTCTGCGCCAGGAGCGGCGCACGACCTCCCCCGACGGCACTCCCCTCGAGCTCTCCGACGACCGCTACCTGGGCCACGCGGTGTCGTTCGTGATCTCGAACAGCATTGCCCAGACCAGCCTCGAGCGGCGCCGTGGCAACGGCGAAGGGGCTCCCGCGTGAGCGCGCCGGTCGAGGTGAACGGGCGCCGCTACGCCGCGCCGGCTGTCCCGACCGCGGTCGTGTGCCTGGACGGCTGCGATCCGCGCTACCTCGACGATGCCTTCGAGCGCCGGATCATCCCTCGGCTCGCGGAGATGGTGCAGCAGGGGGTGTACGCCCGCGCCGAATCGCAGCTGCCGAGCTTCACCAATCCCAACAACCTCTCGATCGTCACCGGCGCGCCTCCGTCAGTCCACGGCCTGCCCGGGAACCACTGCCTGGCCCCGGACGGCAGCGAGGTGCAACTCGACGATCCACGCTTTCTGCGGTCGCCGTCGATCCACGCCTGCCTGCAGGCGGCCGGCGCGCCGGTGCTCTGCGTGACGACCAAGGACAAGCTGCGGCGGCTGCTCTCGGCCGGATCGGTGCCGTGCGTCTCGGTCGAGCGGGCGGCCGAGACGCCCATCGACGGCCTCGAGCGGGCGGCCGACGGCCTCGCCCGGCCGCTGCCCGGGATCTACGACTGGGACGCCTCGCACTATGCCCTCGAGCTCGGCCTCGCGCTTTCAGAACGGCTCTCGACCCAACTCCTGTACATGTCGCTGACCGACTACGTCCAGCACCGTGAACCGCCCGGCACCGAGCTCAGCGACCGCTTCCTGCGCCGCCTGGACGAACTGGTCGGCGTGTTTCTCGACCGCGGCTGGCGGCTCGGCCTGGTCGCCGACCATGGCATGAACGCCAAGACGACCGCCGACGGCAGCCCGAACGTGCGCTACCTCGACGACGAGCTGTCCGCGGCCGGTATCCTCGGGGCGCACGTGATCCTGCCGATCACCGATCCCCATGTCGTCCACCATGCGGCGCTGGGGTCGGCGTGCTGGGTCCACCTGCGCGATCCCGCGGACATCGCGCGGGCGGCGGCGGTGATCGAGGGTCTGCCGGGCGTCGAGGAGGTGCTGCTGGGGGACGATGCCGCCCGCGACCTGCAACTGCCGCGTGACCGCATCGGCGATCTGGTCGTGCTGGCCGACGGGGACACCGTGCTGGGCAAGTCCGAGCGGTCACACGCGCTCTTTGCGCTCGAGGCGCCGCTGCGCTCGCACGGCGGCAGGCACGAGCAGGGGATTCCGCTGCTCCTCTCCGAGCCGCCCTCCCCGGCCGGTCTGCGCCTGCTCGCCGCCGGTGCGACCAATGCCGACGTCCACCACCTCCTGATCGGAGCGGAGTGATGAGTGTGGGCCTCCTCCCCGGCGTCGAGGAGGTACGGGGCTCGGAGTCGTTCCCCGTCACCCACCCCTACACGGGCGAGGAGATCGGGCGGGCACCGCTCATGACCCGGCGCGAGGTCGTCGCCGAGCTCGACCTGGGCGCCGAGCCGCGACCGTCGCTCTCGCGCCACGCGCGATCGCAGCTGCTCGAGGCGGTCGCGGGTCGCATTGCTGACGCCGCCGAGGAGGTGGCGCACCTGATCACCTGGGAGTCGGGACTTGCGCTGCGCGACTCCCGCCACGAGATCGAACGGGCGGTGGACGTGTTCCGGGCGGCGGCCGCCGAGGCGCTGCGCGACGACGGTGGCGCCTTTCCCGGCGACATCTCGGCCGCAGGCCGCCCGCGGCGAGGGCACACGCTGCGCGAGCCCGTGCGGCTCGTCGCGGCGATCACCCCGTTCAACCACCCGCTGAACCAGGTGGCGCACAAGGTCGCACCGGCGATCGCGGCCGGGGCCGCGATGGTGCTGAAGCCGTCCGAGAAGACCCCGCTCACGGCGCTCTGGCTGGCCCGGACGCTGCGCGCGGCCGGCCTGCCGGAGGGCGGCGTCACCATGGTCACCGGCGATCGCGGCATGATCCTCGACGAGATGCTCGCCCACCCGGCGGTCGAGGTGGTGTCGTTCACCGGCGCGGTCGAGGTGGGCAGGGCCATCGCCGGCCGGCTCGGCTACCGGCGGGCCGTCCTGGAGCTCGGCGGAAACGACCCGCTGATCGTCCTGGTCGACGCCGACCTCGACGAGGCCGCCCGGCTGGCGATCGAGGGGGCGACCCGAAACAGCGGCCAGCGCTGCAGCGCGGTCAAGCGCGTGATCGCCGAGGAGCCGATCGCAGACGCGCTCGCCGAGCGGATGGTGGCCAGCTGCCGCGCCCTCGTCGCCGGCGATCCGTTCGCCGAGGGGACCGATGTCGGCCCGGTGATCGACGAGGCGGCGGCCTGCACCATCGAGGCGCGGGTGGCCGCCGCCGTTGCGAGCGGGGCGGCGCTTCTGTGCGGCGGCGGCCGCACCAAGGCGCTGATCGAGCCGGCCGTGCTCGACCATGTCGCCCCCGAGATGGAACTCGTCGCGCGCGAGACCTTCGGGCCGGTGGCGCCGATCATTCGCGTCCGCGACCTCGATCACGCCCTCGAGGTGGCCAACGGCACGGCCTACGGCCTGTCCGCGGGCGTCGTCACGAACAATCTCGACGCGGCTCTGCGGTGCATTCGCGAGCTGCGCTGCGGCACGGTGAACATCCGCGAGATCCCGGGCTGGCGAACCGAGGTGACGCCGTTCGGTGGCATCAAGGACTCGGGGCTCGGGGTCAAGGAGGGCGTGGTCGAGGCGATGCGTGCGATGACCAACCAGAAGCTGTACACGCTGCCCTGGGGGTGAACCGGCGGTGAGCGGGATCCGGTCATGCTCACCTGACAGCGGGCCGCCGCCTACCGCAAAGTGGGATTCGGGGCGTTGCATGGATCCCCCTTTTTCGGTATCGGCCCCTCAACATTTGCGTCCGAAATTTAACGGCAGCATCCGTCGTCATGCCTGGACGGATCTCGCTCCTAGCCCCCTCCAAGAAGGATCCGATGAAGACCAAACGCCTCGTGCGTACGGGCGTCGCGGCTGCCGTCGGCATGATGATCGCCGGCACCGTCGCCTACGCAGCCTGGACCGTCAACGGTAGTGGTACCGGGACGGCCTCGGCCACAAGCGCCGTCAATCTCACGTTCTCCGGTGGCTCGCCCTCCGGCACCCTCTTCCCCGGCGGTTCGGCAGATGTCGACAGCTCGGTCTCGAACTCCAATCCGTTCACCGTCCACATCAGCACCGTCTCGATCGACACGAGTCAGGGCACGAACGGCTTCAGCGTTGACAGCGGCCACAGTGGCTGCAACCTGAGCTCGCTGTCGTTCACGCCCGCCACCAACGGCGGCTCCGGCTGGAACGTCCCGGCGAACTCGTCGCTGGACGTCGACGCCGCCGGCGCCATCTCGATGAGCAGTGCGGCGAACGACGCCTGTCAGGGCGCGACGTTCACCGTCTACCTCACCGCGACCGCAGCCAGCGCGTAGCCGGCCGGTGCCGATGCCCACCCGCCCTCAGGGCAGGCTGCGCCCCGTGTGCAGCTTCGTGCTCCTCGCAGCGTTCCTCGCGTGCGCGACCACCGCGTCCGCATCGTGGGACCTGCCGGGGTCCGGGGTGGGCACGGCCCAGGCCAGCGTGGACTTCCACGCTCCCACCGTGACCGGGGCCACCATCGCTCCGCCAGGCATCACCGCGCCCGGTGGGGCGGTGCGGCCAGGCGGGCAGTTCGTCGTCTACGCCAATGCGGTCGATTCGGGGGTGGGGGTCGCCTCGGTGACCACCAACGTCTCGGCGCTCCAGGCCGGATCGGCCGCGGTCGCGCTCGCCCCCTGCACGTCCGGCTGCACGATCAGCGGGACCACGTACGGGTGGTCGAGCGCCGTGCTGACGGCGGACTCGGGCCTCACCCAGGGCGCACACACGTATACCGTCTGGAGCACCGACGGCGTCGGCAACGTCGGGACGCCGACGAACCGCTCGGCCGACGTCGACTCCACCAATCCTTCCGTCACCGCCGCCGTGGTGGCGATGGCGGCTCCGGCCACGGTCGGCTGGGTGAACCGGTCGGGCAGCTACGCCGTGTACGCGAAGGCCACCGACGCCGGTTCGCCGGCGAGCGGGATCGCGTCGGTGACCGCGAACGTCACCAACCTCACGCCTGGCACGACCGCGCTTGCGCTGACGACGTGCTCCAGCAACTGCACGGTCGGCGGTGTGACCTACACGTACAAGAGCGCGACGGTCACGGCCGGCGCCTCCATCGCGGACGGCAGCCAGTCGTTCTCGCTCACCGCGACCGACGCCGCCTCGAACTCGGCCACCGCGAACTTCACCGCCACCGCCGACTCGACCGCGCCGGTCATCACGGCGGCGGTGGTCGCGAACAGCTCCCCGAGCACCGTCGGGTTCGTCAGGCCGAGCGGGACATACATCCTGTACGCCAGCGCCTCCGACGCGGGCGGCATCGCCACCGTCACCGCCAACGTCAGCAATCTGACCGCGGGACAGACGGCGCTCGCGCTGACCGCGTGCACGACGGGGTGCACGGTCGGCGGCGTGACGTACAACTACAAGAGCGCGACCCAGACCGCCGGAGCGGCGATCCCGGCGGGGGCGACATCCTTCACCGTCACCGCGCTCGACAAGGCCGCGAACTCGACGATGACCTCCTCCTCGGTGACGGTCGACAACACCGGCCCGACCGTGTCCGGCGTGGCGATCGCGAACACGACCACGAACGCCGCCGGCTGGCTGCGCAAGAGCGGCGCCTACATCGTGTACGCCAACGCCACCGACCAGAGCGGCGTGACCAGCGTCAAGGCCAACGTCTCGACGATCACGAGCGGCCAGACGGCCCTCGCGCTCTCGGCGTGCACCACGAGCTGCACGGTGGGCGGCGTCACCTACGGCTACAAGAGCGCGTCCAAGACGGCGGCTTCGACGCTCGCCGCGGGTGCGGTGAGCTTCACGGTGACGGCCACCGACGGTGTCTCGAACACGACCACCGCCAACGGCAGCGCGACGGCCGACAACACGGCTCCGACGGCGGTCGGGGAGGCGATCGCGACGGTCACGACCGGCGTGCCCGGCTACCTCAGCCAGGGCCGCTCCTACATCGTCTACGCCAACGCCGGCGACGCCTCGAGCGGGGTCTACTCCGTGACCGCCAAGGTGAGCACCCTGACGACGGGCCAGACGGCGCTCGCGCTGCCGGTCTGCGCGTCGGGCTGCACCATCGGCGCCACCACCTACGGCTTCGCGAGCACCGCACTGACGTCCAACGCCTCGATCTCGGGCACGAGCAAGACGTGGACCGTGACCGTGACCGACCTGGCCGGGAACACGGCCACCAGCGCGTCGCAGACGGTGACCATCGACAACACGGCTCCCACGGTCGCGATCACGTTCCCCACCGCCACCTACAGCGGCGGCTGGTCGGCCGGCTGCAGCACGCCCACGACGGCCGACATCTGCGGGACGGCCAGCGATGCCAGCTCCGGCGTCTGGGGCGTGCAGGTGAGCCTGCGCCAGGCGACCTCGCCGAGCCTGTACTGGAACCCGGCCACGAGCTCCTTCTCGTCGTCGAGCGAGGTGCTGATGCCGGCCACGCTCGCACTGCCGAACTGGTCGATGGCGGCCGCGGCGGCCTGGTTCACGAACCTGAGCTCCTACACGATCCGGGCGGTTGCCACCGACGCTGCCGCGAATACGGCCACCGTCTCGACCACCTTCACCTTCGCTCCCTGATGCGATTCCTGCTCTCGACAGCCGTCGTCCTGGCCGCCGCGGCCGGCATCGCCGTCTCGGCGCACGGCCGCCATCCCGCCCCGCGGGGAGGGCGCCTCGAGCTGATCGCCTCGGTGCGCCACCTGACCGTCAAGGGCGTATCGGTCAAGGGTCTCTACCCGGGTGCGGTCAAGTCGCTCAAGGTGACCGTCACGAATGGAGAGAAGTTCACGATCAAGGTGAAGCCGCTCAAGGTGAGCGTTGCCGCCAAGACCGGTCGCGCCGGGTGTACGGGTAAGCCGGTGAACCTGGTGGTGAAGGCGCCCAGGGCGACGGTCAAGCTCGGGCGGAAGAAGAAGCATGTCTACGTTCTGCGCGTGACGATGCCGGCAACGGTGGCCAACGCCTGTCAGGGCGCCAGGTTCAAGCTCACGGTGAAGACCCGCGCGACCCGCTGACGCCCGGCCGGCTCACCGCACCACCAGCACGGAGCACCGCGCATCATGCGCGACGCGCTCACTCACGCTTCCGAGCGATCCCATCCCTCGCAGCCCGCGGCTGCCGATGACGAGCAGGTCGGGGTCGAGCCGGGTCAGTGCCTCGACCGGTGGGCGCGGATCCTCGCGCAGCGCGATGTCCATGCCGGCATCGTCGAGCGCCTGGCGAACGGCGGGAAGATCGACGTCGCCCCTCCCCCCGGTGGCCACGACCGTCTCGAGCGACGCGCCCAGGCGGTGGGCGGTCTCGGCGGCCACGCGAATCGCCCGCAGCGATTCGGGCGAGCCGTCGGCGGCCACCATGACGGTGGCGGGAAACCGGTGTTCGCTCGGCCCGCGTGCCATCAGCACCGGGCATGGCGACTCATGCAGGAGCTGGGTGGCGACGCTGCCGAGCACTATTCCGGCCAAACGCCGGTGGTCGTGCGACCCAATGGCGACCAGCGTGGCCTCATGGCGGCGGGCCTCGGTCAGCATCATCGGCCCCGCCGGCCCCTCGACGACCACCGTCTCGACCGTCATCGATGTCGGGAGAAGCGGGCGGGTGGCGTCAACCGCCGCGGTGAGCTCGCTCTTGGGGAACGAGGCCGTGCCGGCAATCGCCGGCGACCATCCCAGCGAGATTGCGGCGCCGGTGTACCAGACGCTGCACAGGAACACCCGGCTTGACTCGTGAGCGAGCCGGGCCACCTGGGCGACCGCTTCCCTGCTCTCGTCCGTCCCGTCCACGCCGCAGACGATGCGGTCGAATACCGATTGTGCCTGTATGGTCATGACTGTCGTCCCTTCTGGCTGGGTCACCACGTTTTGAGTGCCGCCTCTGCGGTCGAGCCGGCCACCCGGATGCGGGCATCGACCACGATGCAGCCGTCCGGGCGCGCGACGACCGGGTTGAGGTCGAGCTCGGCGATCTGGGGGGAATCGGTGGCGAGCTGGGCCAGCCGCCGGACGAGCGCCGCGAGCGCCGCCGTATCGGCGGCCGCTGCCCCGCGCATACCGGCCAGGAGCCGCCCAGCCTTGCCGGCCGCGACCAGCTCGTCGGCGTCGACGTCCGTGAGCGGCGCCGGTGCAAACCGCATCTCGCCCAGGAGCTCTGCCAGCGTGCCGCCCATCCCGAACGCCACGACCGGCCCGAACACCGCATCCTGCACCACGCCCGCCATGACCTCCGCGCCGCCACGCACCAGCGGCTGGATCACCGCCGGGAACCCCACGATCGCCGTGGCCGCCGCCAGCTCGGCCGGCGTGCGCACATCGAGGACGACACCGCCGCGCTCGGTCTTGTGGACCCCGGCCGCGCCCGTCTTCACCACGACTGGGAAGCCGAGCGCCGCGGCGGCTGCGAGAGCCTCCGATTCGGTGTGCGCGACCCGCAGTGCGGCGGTGGGGATGCCGTACGCGGTCAGGAGCGCAGATGCCGCTTCGGGCCCGAGCCAGCCCGCGCCCGCCTCGGCGAGTGCCGCGGCAACGATGGTCTCGGCCGCCGCGCGGTCGACCTCGGCGTCCTGGACTCGCCCGATGGGCCGGCGCAGCCACTCGGCTCGCTCGGCGAGGCGCCCCAGAACCGATGCGGCGGCCTCCGGATAGGCGAAGCAGGGCAGCGCGCTTGAGGCGGTCGCGGCCGTGCCGCCCGTCACCACCGTCAGCACCGTCTTGCGGGCATCCGCCGTGGTCGCGGCGGTCAGGGCCGCGAGCACCTCGTCGGGATCGGCCACCGCCGTCGCGGTCACGAGCACGATCACGGCATCGACGTCGGGATCCGCGAGCACCCACGGCATGACCGCCGCAAACGTCTGGGGCGTCGCCGATCCGACGAGGTCGATCGGATTGCGCAGGGTGGCGGTTCCGGGCAGCAGGTTCTCGATCTGCTCGCGCGTGTGGCTGGCGAGCGTTGCGAGCTCGAGGCCCGCGTTCGCGCAGGCGTCCGCACACAGGATGCCGAGCCCGCCGGCGTTTGTCAGGAGGGCCGTCCGCCGGCCCCGCGGCAGCGGCTGCCGGGCGATGACCTCGGTGAGATCAAGCAGTTCCTCGAGCGTCGTAGCGCGCAGCACGCCCGACTGCCGGAAGAGAGCCTCGACGGCCGCGTCGGATCCCGCGAGCGCCGCGGTGTGCGACAGGGCGGCGCGGGCGCCGGTCGGCGTGCTGCCACCCTTGAGCGCGATCACCGGCTTCGTCCGCGCGACCCTGCGGGCGATCCGGGCAAAGCGGCGAGGGTTGCCGAACGACTCCAGGTAGAGCGCGATCGTGGCGGTCTCCTCGTCGTCCTCCCAGTGCTCGAGCAGGTCGTTCGACGAGACGTCCGCCTTGTTGCCGATCGAGACGAACGCCGACACGCCCACGCCTCTGCGGGCAAGGCCGTCCACGACCGCGAGGCCCACCGCCCCGCTCTGCGCCGAGACGGCCACCGAGCCGGCGGCGAACCCACCGGGCGAGAAGGTCGCGTTCAGGTGCGCCCGGCTCGAGGCCAGGCCCAGGCAGTTCGGCCCGATCAGGCGGGCGCCGTAGCCGCGCACCAATGCCAGCAGCTCTCGCTCGGACCTGGCACCGCCGGGCCCGGTCTCGGCGAAGCCCGCCGAGATCACGCAGATCGCGCGGACACCGGCCTCAAGGGCCGATGCCACCGCGCCGATCACCGCCGCGGCCGGCACGCAGACGACGGCCAGGTCGACCGGGTCGACCATCTCCGCGATGTCCTTGACGGCAGCCACGCCCGCGACGGGCTCGCCCGATCGGTTGACCGGGACGGCGCGGCCGGTAAACCCGCCTGCCACGATGTTTTGGAAGATCGCCCCGCCGATCGCGCCCGGCCGCGCCGAGGCGCCGATCACGGCCACCACGCGGGGGTGGAAGAATGGCTGCAGCGAGCGGTCGATCGCGGCGTGGTCTCGGCGATCAACGGCCGCCAGGAAGCGCTCACCAGGGGAGATCCGCAGGTGCACGTGCACCTCCCCGCCCTCGATCCGGCGCTGGACGTCGAACCCGGTCTCGGCGAACACGCCCAGCATCGCCTCGTTGCCGGACATGACCTCGCACACGAACGTCTCGATGCCCTGCGCGGCCGCGGCCTGCGCCAGCTGCTCGACCAGGCGCGTGCCCACGCCCTGGCCCTGCAGCCCGGTCGCCACAGCGAACGCCGCCTCGGCCGTCCGCAGATCGCGCAGGCGGGCGTAGCTCGCAACCGCGACCACCTCGTCGCCGCTCGGTCCCCGGAGGACGCCGATGAGGGCGCCCCGCACGCTCCAGTCGGGGTCGAGCAGGCCCGCCAAGACACGCTCATCGACCCGCACCGTGCCGTGGAAGCGCATGTACCGGCTCTCGTCGTCGAGCCGGCGGAAGAACTCGAGGGCCGCCTCCGCATCCGCCGCCCGCGGCGGTCGCAGCCGCAGCGTTTGGCCGGTCCGGAGGATGACGTCGCGGACGTGGCCCGCGGTTGGTGCCTCAGCGGTACTCAGCATGAGTCACACGCTATGGCCCGCGTGCGGCCGCGGCATCGGCGCCGCCGCCTAACCGCGGTGCGGGCAACTACCGAGTTTCGGTCAGCGCCGCTCGATCAGCACGAACCGGCGCAGCACGAGAACACCGTCGGAGTGCGGGGTGTACTGGCGGTCGTAGTGCTCGAACAGTCGCCGCTCCTCCTCCGGGCTCAGATCGTTGTCGGCGTGTACCGTCGGCGCCGTTTCGATCGCCGACTTCGTCGCCGCCACCTGGATGCTGTCCGCCGATCGGGTCGCCCCCTCGGCCGGCACCAGTTGCAGGTGGTGGCCCAGAAACCCGCTCGAGACGAGCAGGAACTCGGGCTCGCCCGCCTCGCGGGTGACGTACATGTCGACGAGCTTGCCGACGTGCTCGCCGTCCTGCGACACGACATCCAGCTCGTGCCAGTCCGCAACCTCGAGTGCTGATGGCATCGCTCCCCCTGTTCGTTTCGCTGCGCCGCATGGGCCGTTCGGGGCGATCGTACCCCGTTCACGGCGGCGGTAGACTCTGGCCCTTGTGCCTGAGGGGGGATCCGGTGTCGGCGAAGCCCAGCTGCGACGCGTCATCGAGGCCGCTCGCGCGATTCACCGCGCCCGATCACTCGACGTGCTCCTGCGTGACGTGGTCGAGCGCGCCGCGGGGCTCGTGGGTGCCCGGTACGCCGCTCTGGGCGTGATCGATCCCAGCGGGACCTACCTGGAGCAGTTCATCACCGTCGGGGTCGACGACGCGACCCGGGCTCGCATCGGCGACCCTCCGCACGGCGAGGGGCTCCTGGGAGTGCTGATCCGCGACGCGGTCACGCTGCGCCTGAACGACATGAGCGAGGACCCCAGGTCGGTCGGTTTCCCGCCCGGCCATCCGCCGATGAGGGGCTTTCTCGGTGTGCCGATCGTGCTGCGCGGCCACGCCTTCGGAAACCTGTATCTGACCGAGAAGGAGGACGGCGACTTCACCGAGGAGGACCAGCAGGTCGTCGAGCTGCTCGCTTCGCAGGCGGCGGTGGCGATCGAGAGCGCCCGCCTGTACGACACCTCGCGGCGGTGGGCACGGCAGCTCGACTCGCTGAACGAGGTCGGGTCGGCGCTCGTCGGCGAGCTCGATCTCGACCGGCTGCTCGCGGTGATCGCCGATCGCCTGCGCGAGCTGCTGGACGCGCGCGTGGTGGTGATCGACCTGCGCATGCCCGACGGCAGCCTGCGGGTCGAGGGCGTGTCGGGGGAAGGCGCCGAGCGGTTGCTGGGCATGATCAGCCCCGAAGGCTCGAAGAGCCGGCACGTCATGGGCCGGATGCGCAGCGAGCGGGTCGACTCGGCCCTCGATGACCCCGAGATCCACCCCGAGGGCGAGGCGCAGCTTCTCGACCTGCAGTCCGGGCTGTGGGTGCCCCTGATCGTGCGGGGCGAGCCGATCGGGGTGCTCACCGCCGCCGATAAGCGTGGCCGCGATCCGCGCTTCTCGAGCGAGGATCTGCGCCTGGCCGAGGCATTCGCCTCGCGCGCAGCCGGGGCGGTCGAGCTCACCCGGCGGGTCAGCCGCGAGACCGTCCGGCTGATGCTGCAGGCGCAGGAGACCGAGCGCTCGCGGCTCTCGCGCGACCTGCACGACCAGACCGGCCAGGCCCTGGCGGCGCTGCTCCTGGGGCTGAATGCGGCCATGCGCACCGAGACCCTGGAGGAGGCCCATGCCGCGCTGGGGGCGCTGGACGCGCTTGTCCGGGAGGCGCTCGCCGACGTGCGCAGCATCGCCGTCCAGCTGCGTCCCGCGGCACTCGACGCGCTCGGCCTGGCCGCCGCCCTGGAGCGTCTGGCCGGCACCGCGGGCGACGACGGCACCGAGATCGTCGTGACGACAACGCTCAGCGACGACCGCCGCCTCCCGCCCGAGATCGAGACGGCGATCTACCGCATCGTGCAGGAGGCGGTTTCGAACGCGCTCCGGCACGCGCACGCCGGCCGCATCGACATCACGGTGGTGACGCGCCCCGGTGCGGTCGTGGCGACGGTCGAGGACAACGGCGAGGGCTTCGATCCCGGCCAGGCCACTCCCGGACGGCTGGGCCTCACGGGCATGCGTGAGCGCGCCGGCCTGTTCAACGGCCGCGTGCGGATCGAGGCGGTGCCGGGTCGGGGCACGTCGGTGACCGCCGAGTTGCCGCTCGAGCCGTAGTCCGCCGACGCCGGTTCCGCGTATCCCCCGATGCCGGGCGGCGCCGGGCGCAGCAAGCTGAGTTCGTGGGACACGTTTCGCCAGCCGCTCTGCTCCGGCCCACCACGGTGCTCGTGGTGGACGACAACGACGCCGTTTCGCTGGCGCTCTGCCGCCTGCTTCAGTCGCACCCGGGCATCTGCGTGGTCGCCGTCGCCGGGACGGTTGCCGAGGCCGCGGCGCTCGTCGTCGAGCTGCGCCCGACGGTGACGCTGCTCGACATCTCGATGCCGGGCCCGAGCGGATTGAGCGCGGTGGCCAGGCTCAAGCATCTCCACCCCGCCGGCCGGGTGGTGATGTGCTCTCTGCACAACGAGCCCGCCTTCGCGCGTGCCGCCCTGCGAGAGGGCGCCGACGGCTACGTCGTCAAGGACAACCCCGGCGGCATCTTCGACGCGATCCGGCCCTGACCGCGCCGGTCAGCCGCGGATGATGACGACCGGGCAGTGGGCGCGTTGCGCGACCTCGTGGCTGACCGATCCCAGCAGCAGCTCGCTGAAGCCGCCCAGGCCACGCGAGCCCACGACCACGAGGTCGGCGCCGGCGGCCGCCTCGACGAGAACCGTCGACGCGTGGCCCTCGGTCGCCTGGTGCTCGACCTCGAGGCCCTCGACGTCGGCCTTGGCGGCATCCAGCCACTGGCCGAGGCTCGTCTCGGCAGCCTGAGCGAGGTCATCCTCGAACGACGAGGGGGGCACGAAGCCGCTTCCGGCGTACGCGATCGCGGGCATGTTCCATGCATGCACGACCCGCAGCCGCGCGCTTCGCAGCCGCGCCTCGGCCGCCGCCCAGCGCAGCGCCTCGGCAGCGCTCTCGGATCCGTCCAGCCCCACCACGATGACCGCCATGCCGTGGAACCTAGCGCGGCCCGCGCGGTGGCCGTCGCGGTTTTCCCGTGCGTATGATCCGCACCGACCCCGATGCGGTTCCGGGGTTGCGGCGGGAGGCTGTCACACGCAACACCACCCCTGAGGAGGTTCACCGTGTTCAAGACAATCGTGCTCGCTGTTGACGGCTCGGAGTCGTCGGATCGGGCAGTGGCCTACGCGGGCGATCTGGCCCGGGAGTCCGGCGGCCGCATCGTCGCCGTCCACATCAAGGAGATGGTCGCCGGCCGCTTCGCCGGCCCGGTGCGCGTCGACGAGGACGAGTTGCTGGTCAAGATCCAGGGCCAGATCAAGGCGCTCACCGACTCTGGCCTCTCCGCCGAGCTCGAGGTCCACCCGACCATGACCGGCGGCGCCGCCCCGGTCGTCGCCGATACCGCCGGGCGCGAGCACGCCGACGTCATCGTCGCGGGCACCCGCGGCCATACCGCGCTTGCCAGCGTGTTCGTCGGCAGCGTCGCCCAGCGCCTCCTGCACCTTGCGCCCTGCCCCGTCCTGGTGGTGCCGCTCCCCCACACGGCCGGCTGACGTTCGGTGATCCGCGTCCTCATCGTCGACGATCACTCCGTCGTCCGGGCCGGCGTGCGCCTGCTGCTCGAACACGAGGAGGACATGGAGCCTGTCGGCGAGGCGGCCGATGCCCGCCAGGCGCTGGAGATGGCCCGGCGGCTGACGCCCGACGTCGTGGTGATGGATGTGATCATGCCCGGGACGACGGGTGTCGATGCCGCGGCCGAGATTCGCCACGAGCTCCCCGACGTCCGCATCCTGATGCTCTCGATGCAGGACGACCCCTCCTACGTGCGCCAGGCGTTTGCCAACGGCGCCACCGGCTACGTGCTCAAGGAGGCCGCCGACGCCGAGCTGGTGACCGCTGTGCGACGGGTCGCATCGGGAGAGCAATACGTGCACCCGTCCATGGGAGCCAAGCTGGTCGGAGACTCCGGCCCGGCGAAGCGCGACGATGACCCGCTGTCCGACCGCGAGCGCGAGGTGCTCTCGCTGCTCGCGCTCGGCTACACGAACCAGGAGATCGCCGATCGGCTGGTGGTGAGCGTGCGCACGGTCGAGGCGCACCGCGCCCACATCCTCACCAAGCTGCGGCTCTCGACCCGCGCCGAGCTGGTGCGCTACGCAATCGACACCGGCCTGCTGGACACCACCTAGAACCGGGGACAGTCCCCGGTTGTGGCTGGTGCGTGAGTTGTGACGGTCTTGTGACACGAGGGCCGCCCGGCCACCGGCCGTAGTTTCCCGGTGGCCGGTTCCGCGGCGGCACCGATGCGCCGCAGGCTGGGGTCAGCCATCCTCCGTCCACGTCCGACCGCAACGCCCAGGGGGTATCCCGATGACCGACAAGATCTCAGTGGTGGCGCAGATCCGTCCCGGAAAGCGCGCGCAGCTCGAGCGCCTGCTCGAGGAGGGGCCGCCGTTTGACCTCGAGGCCGAGGGCTTCGAGCGTCACGAGGTGTTCCTCGGCGATACCGACGTCGTCTTCATCTTCACGGGCCCGGGTGCTGTCGGCCAGCTCGAGCGGATGGCCGCGTCGCGCGCCCTGTTCTCGCTCGTGCTCAAGATGACCGGTCTCGTGTCCGCCCCGCGGATGTTGAACCAGACGTTCGAGTGGCACCGGACCGAAAAGCCCGCGACCGTCTCCTAGCGCGGCTCGGCCGGGAGTTCGCCCACCGCGACGCGCACCTGGGCATTGCGGTCGCGAACCGTGACGTCGAACCCGAGCTCCTCGGGTGCGTGCAGGGCGAGCAGGTTCCGGTCGGTGCCCTCGGCACGGCTCGGCCGCAGGAGCGACACGAAGATCATGGTCGAGAACGCCACGGGAACGGTCACCACCGCGGGCTGGGCGAGGAGCACGCCGAATGTGCCCGAGCCGCCCACGCCGGCGAGGTCGAGGGCGATCGCGGTGGTGGCGAGCGAGCCGCCGAGGATCACACCCGCCGCCGCTCCCGGGGCGGTCAGGCGGTTCCACCAGATTCCGAGCAGAAACAGCGGGCAGAACGTGCTCGCGGCCAGGGCGAATGCCCACCCCACCAGCATGCTGATGTCCAGATTCTCGGCGCCGAGGGCAAGCGCGACCGGGATGACGATCCCGAGCATGGCCGCGACCCGGAACTGCGACTGGCGCGCGCGCGCGCCGATCACCTGCCGTGGCCGCAGGCGCGGCCACACGTCGTAGGAGAGCGTGCCGGCGATCGACACCAGGAGCCCCGAGGATGTCGACATGAAGGCGGCGAACGCCCCGGCCGCCACCATGCCTCCCAGCACCTCGCCGGGCAGGCCCGGCCAGACCGCCTGGGGCACCGACAGCACCACCGTGTCCGTCTGGCCGGTCACGTACAGCCCCGGCGTGTAGGCCCGGCCGAGCAGTCCGTAGATCCCGGGGAAGAGGTAGAACACGCCCAGCAGCGAGAGGACGCTGACGGTCGTGCGCCGGGCGGCCGGGCCGTCGGGGTTGGTGTAGAAGCGCACCAGGATGTGGGGCAGGCCCATGGTGCCGAGGAACGTGGCCACGAGCAGCGAGTACAGGTAGAGCGGCGAGGAGACGCCGTGCGATGTCACCGGCTGCGCCCACCGGGCTCCGCGTTGCGGCGTGACGCCGGCTCCGGCGGGCAGCACGACCCCGGCGCCGAACCGCACCCGGCCCGCCGGGAGCGTCCGCCGGCTGCGAGCCGCCACGACGTGCCGGCCGGACGCATCGGTGTACGTCGAGGCGGCGGGGAACGTGACGGGAGTCGGCTCTGTCAGCGTCAACACCACGCCGCTCGCCGGAGCCCGTGGGTAGGAATGCCCGAAGATCGCCGGGCCCGTGGGGAACCCGCCCAGGTGGATCACGAGCAGCACCGCCGGCACGGCGATCGCGGTCAGCTTGACCCAGAACTGAAACGCCTGCACGTAGGTGATGCCGCGCATCCCGCCGAGCGCCACGCCAAGCGGCACGATCGCGCCGACCACGGCGACGCCGACCCAGTAGGGCAGGTTGGTCAGCTCGTCGAGCGCGATCCCGGCACCCTTGAGCTGGGGGACGAGGTACACCCCCGTGATCAGGAGCACCACGGCAGACGACAGCAGCCGCATCGCCGGGCTGCCGAGCCGGGCCTCCGCGAAGTCGGCGATGGTGTAGGAGCCGTAGCGGCGCAGCGGCGCGGCCACGAACAGGAGCAGGGCGAGGTAGCCGGCCGCGAACCCCACCGCCTGCCAGAGCGCGCTTGCCCCCAGCTTGAGCGTCAGCCCGGCGATGCCGAGGAAGCTCGCCGCCGACAGGTACTCGCCCGAGATCGCGCCCGCGTTCCACCACGTCGAGACCGATCGCGAGGCGACGAACAGATCCGAGGTCGTGCGTGCCACCCGCACCCCGGAGACGCTCAGCCAGACGGCCACCAGGACGACGGCCGCGACCATCGCCAGTGCGATCACTCGCCGCGCACCAGTGTCCGGAAGGAGTCGTCGAGCGCATCGGCGCGGCGGCGATAGAGCCAGCCGATGACCACGAAGAGCGGAAACGGCGGGATGGCCACCATCAGGTCGGCGACCGGGATCCCGGCGATGGTGATCCGCTGCAGGCGCCCGACCAGGAGCAGCGCCAGCGGCAGCGAGCCCAGGAGGCCGCCGAACGCGACCAGCGCGAGCAGCGACAGCGTCAGCTGGGCACGCACCAGACGGCGCAGGTAGACGCCGCCGTGCGCGGTCGCGTCGGCCAGCTCGTCGCTGGGCGTCCGCAGCGGCGGCCGCTCCTCGCTCACACGCGCAGCCTTCGCAGCAGGTCGGGCAGGTTGCGCCGCGCCACCGGCACCTCGCTGCCGTCCGACAGCACCAGCGCCGCCGTGCCGTTCAGGTGCGGGCGCACCTCGACCGCCCGGCGCAGGTTCACGATGTAGCGCCGGTGCACGCGCACGAATGCGTGCGGGCTCCAGCGCGCGGCCAGGTCGCCCAGGCTGCCGCGCAGGAGGTAGCGGCCGCCCTCGTCGCTGAAGATGCGCACGAAGTCGCCCTGCGCCTCGACGTAGAGGATCGTCGAGCGCGGCAGGAGCCGGGTGCCTCCTCCGCGCAGGTTCGACACCGGCACCAGGCCGGCGTCGCCCGGGGTCTCGCCCAGGCCGCCCTCGACCTCGCCCGGGTCGCGCCGGTCAGTCTCGGCAGCGACCCGCCGGATCGCCTCCTCGATGCGCTGGCGGCTCACCGGCTTGACCAGGTAGTCGAGCACGCGCAGCTCGAACGCCTCGACGGCCGCCGTCTCGTACGCGCTCACGAACACCACGGCGGGCGGGTCGCCGAAGCGGCGCACGAGGCCCGCCAGCTCCAGCCCGTCGACCCCCGGCATGCGCACGTCGAGGAAGACGCCGTGGTACCGGCGCCGGGCCAGCTTTCCCAGGGCGTCCTCGCCGCTGGCCGACGCGTCCACGTGGGCGACGACGGGCGAGGCCCGCAGCATCCGCGCGAGGTCGTGGAGCGCCGGCACCTCGTCGTCGACGGCGAGCAGGCACAGGCCCTCGTTCATGCCACCCGCACCCCCGCCCGGCCCTTGGGCAGCGTCATCACCACGCAGGTGCCGTGACCGGGCTGCGACTCGATCTCGAGGCCGTACTCCTCGCCGAACGCCGTGCGCAGGCGGCGGTCGACGTTGGCGAGCCCGATGCCGGACGCGCCGCCGGCCAGGGCGGCGGCGATCCGCTCGGACGGCATTCCGGCCCCGTCGTCGATCACCCGCAGCTCCACCTCGCGGTCGTAGTCGGCGGCGATGATCTGCACCCTGCCGCCGATACCCATCTCGAGCCCGTGCCGAATCGCGTTCTCGACCAGCGGCTGCACCGAGAGTGCCGGCACGACCGTGTGCAGCACCTCCGGAGCGACCTGCACCCGCACCTCCAGGCGGTCGCCGAAGCGTGCCTGCTCGAGGCGCAGGTACTTCTCGACGTAGCGCAGCTCGTCGGCCAGGGTCACGTACGGGCGCTCGCGGGCAAACGCATACCGGATGAACTCCGAGAACTCGGTCAGGAGCTCACGCGCCTCGTCGGGGCTCGTGTGGATCGAGTTCGCGACGGCCGTGAGGGCGTTGTAGACGAAGTGAGGCGAGATCTGGGCCCGCAGCGCCCGCAGCTCCGCCCGCGCGAGCAGCTCGCCCTGGGTCTCGAGCGCTGCCAGCGCGATCTGGGCGCCGATCAGGCTGGCCGCCTCCTGCACGACGCGCATGTCCTCCGGCCGGATCCGGCCGGGGCTCGTGTAGAACGCGCACAGGCTGCCGACCCGCCTGTTCTGCAGCGTCAGCGGCACGACGACCGCCCCCCGCAGGGGACAGCCCGGCCGGCCGCAGTCGAGCCGGGGCTCGACGTGGACACGGTCGGACTGCCCGCCGGCGTGAAGCGTGGCGATGTCGTCGCCGGCCGTGTGGAACGACGCGCCCTCGCCAACGAATGCAAGCACGCGGCCCTCGTCGGCCAGTGCGATCGCCGCTGCCTGCGTGAGCTCCAGCAGGTGCGGCGCCGCCCGGGCGGCGCTCTCGGCCGTGAGTCCACGGCGCAGATCGGGCAGCGTGGCGGTCGCGGCATGCAGGGCCGCCTGCATCGCGTGGCCCTCGGGGCTCAGCACCCGCTCGGGCATCCGCAGCAGGCGGATGGCCGCAACGCATGACGCTGCGACTCCGAGGCCGACGACGAATCCGAGAAGCACATCCACGGCGGCGCAAACCCTCCTTGGTGAAACAGCATAACTCGCCGCCGGACGGCGACCGTTCGGCGTACGAGAACCGCCGTTCGGCGTGTCCGCACGCCCGTCCATCGACGTCCGCTAGCGGACGAGCGGTGGCCGCCCTAGCGTCACGTGCCGATCTGCACATCGACGAAGGAGGGGAAGATGTCGGTAGAAACTCCCGTGCGGTCTGACGCCATCAAGATCGGCGATCCGGGGCCGCTCGGCCTGGCGGCGTTCGCGCTGACCACGTTCGTGCTCAGCATGTTCAACGCCCACATCGTCAGGGCGTCTGCCGAGCCGATCGTGTTCGGCCTCGCACTCGCCTACGGCGGGATCGCACAGATGCTTGCCGGGATGTGGGAGTTCCGCACCGGCAACACGTTCGGCGCCGTTGCGTTCACGTCCTACGGGGCGTTCTGGGTCTCGTTCTGGGCGTTCGTCCAGTTCTACGCAGCAGATGTACCCGCCACGGCGGCCGGGCATGCGGTCGGGCTGTTCCTGATTTCGTGGGGCATCTTCACCACCTATATGTTTGTCGCCTCGCTTCGCACGTCCGCGGCCGTCATGGTCGTCTTCCTCCTGCTGGCGATCACCTTCTTCCTGCTCGGGGCCGGAAACGCTCGGGGCAGCGAGCACCTGATCAAAGCCGGGGGCTACTTCGGCCTGGCGACGGCCATTGCGGCCTGGTACGCGTCGTTCGCGGCGGTCACGAACTCGACCTTCGGTCGCGTGGTCCTTCCGGTCATGCCACTCAAGCGCTAGTACTACAACGGCGTTTATGTCACTCTGGTCCGCCCCGCCCCTCCCGGGGTGGGGCGGACCACCGATCTGCGGAGGAACACCATGGCGGATGTCGCCCCACCCCTGACCGGGCAGGATCTCGAGCACGAGCTGGAGCGCCTGCTCCAGATCGAGCGATTCGACCCCCCCGAGGAGTTCACGAAGCACGCGCTCCTGTCCGACCCGGCGATCTATGAGCGGGCCGCGCGCGACCCCGAGGGCTGGTGGGCCGAGCAGGCCGCCACGCTTGACTGGGCCGAGCCCTGGACGCAGGTGCTCGACTGGTCGAACCCGCCGTTTGCGAAATGGTTCCTGGGCGGGAAGCTGAACGCCTCACACAACTGCCTCGACCGACACGTTGCGGCCGGGCTCGGCGAGCGCGTGGCCTACCACTGGCACGGCGAGGAGGGCGAGCAGCGCTCGATCACCTACGCCGACCTGCTGGCCGACGTCCAGCGGCTCGCCAACGCGCTCAAGGCGCGCGGCATCGGCCCCGGCGACGTCGTGGGCATCTACCTGCCGATGATCCCCCAGGTCGTCGTCGCGATGCTGGCGTGCGCCCGCATCGGCGCTCCGCACAACGTGGTCTTCGGCGGCTTCTCACCCGAGGCCGTACGCGAGCGGATGGAGTTTTCCGAGGCCCGGGCGCTGATCACCGTCGACGCCGCCCGCCGCAAGGGCGTGACCGCGCCCATCAAGCCCGCCGTCGACGCTGTGATCGGGGGTCTGGCGAACCTCGAGACGGTGGTCGTGGTGCGCCACACGGGCGAACCGGTGCCGATGCAGGAAGGGCGCGACATCTGGTACGACGAGGCGATGGCCGCGGCCGACCCCGTCTGCCCCGCCGAGCCGTTCGACGCCGAGCACCCGCTGTATGTGCTCTACACGTCCGGATCCACCGCCAAGCCGAAGGGCATCCTCCACACCACCGGCGGGTACATGACCGGTGTGTCGTGCACCCACAAGTACATCTTCGACCTCAAGCCCGAGGACGACATCTACTGGTGCGCCGCCGACGTGGGTTGGGTCACCGGCCACTCCTACATCGTGTACGGGCCGCTCGCCAACGCGGCCACGAGCGTGATGTACGAGGGCGCGCCGGACTACCCGGGCCAGGACGTGTGGTGGGACATCGTCGAGCGCTACGGCGTCACCATCATGTACACGGCTCCCACCGCCATCCGGGCGTGCATGAAGTGGGGCGCCGAGCAGCCGAACAAGCACGATCTGTCGTCGCTGCGGTTGCTGGGCTCCGTGGGTGAGCCGATCAATCCCAAGGCCTGGCTCTGGTACCAGCGCGTCATCGGCGGCGGCCGCTGCCCCGTCGTGGACACGTGGTGGCAGACCGAGACCGGCAACATCATGATCACGCCGCTGCCCGGCATCACCTCCACCAAGCCCGGGTCGGCCACACGGCCGTTCCCGGGCGTCTCCGCCGAGGTGGTCACGGCCGAAGGCGAGCCGATGGAGACCGGCACGGGCCTGCTGGTGCTGACACAGCCATGGCCGGGGATGCTGCGCACGCTCTACAAGGACGACGAGCGCTTCAAGGAGGTGTACTGGTCGCGGTTCGGCGAGCGCACGTATCTGGTCGGGGATGCCGCGCGGAAGGACGAGGACGGTTACATCTGGATCCTGGGGCGCATCGACGACGTGATCAACGTGTCCGCCCACCGGCTCTCGACGGCCGAGGTCGAGTCGGCCATCGTCTCGCATGAGCGCGTCGCCGAGGCGGCGGTTGTCGGCCAGTCCGACGAGCTCACCGGCCAGGCGATCGTGGCCTTCGTCACGCTGGTCGGTGGCGGCGACGGCGACGACGCGCTGCGCGAGGACATCCGCGGGCATGTGGCCGACAAGATCGGCAAGCTCGCGCGACCCAAGCGGATCATCTGGGCCGACGATCTCCCCAAGACCCGCTCGGGCAAGATCATGCGCCGCCTGCTCCGTGATGTGGCCGACGGCCGTGAGCTGGGCGACGTCACGACCCTCCGCGATCCGGTGGTGATGGCCGAGATCTCGGCCAAGGTGGCAAGCGGGGAGGACGAGACCTGAGCCGAGTCACCTGAAGGTACTCTCCCCGGCGTGCCCTGCCGTGCCGTCATCTTCGACTTCAACGGCACGCTCTCGGATGACGAACCGATCCTGTACGGGATCTACGCCCGGCTGTTCGCCGAGCACGGCCGGCCCCTGACTGAAGCCGACTACTACACGCACCTGGCGGGGCTGTCGGATCCCGAGATCGTGCATCGCTGGCTCGGCCGCCGCGACGACGCCGAGACGGTGGTGCACGAGCGCGTCAATCGCTACCGGGAGGCGGTGGCCGACGGCTCCACGATTCACCCTGAGGTGCGCCGGGCGCTCGCCCGCGCCGCCGCCGCTGTTCCCGTGGCGATTGTCTCGGGAGCCGCGGCGGCCGAGATCCTGCCGGTCGTGGAGGCGGCCGGTCTCTCCGGCGTCTTCGAGGCGATCGTCACCTCGGACGACATCGAGCACGGAAAGCCGCACCCGGAGGGCTACCTGGTCGCGCTCGGGCACCTGCGCGAAGGGGCTGACGGCCTGGACGCCTGCGAGGTGACTGCGTTCGAGGACACCGAGGCAGGCGTCCTTGCGGCCAAGGCCGCCGGCATGCACTGCGTCGCCGTCTCGACCACCCTTCCGCCCGACCGCCTCGCCGCTGCCGACGAGATCGTCGCCGGGATCGACGAGGGCGTGATCGAGCGGGTGCTCAGTCGATGACGAGCGCGATCTCGTGCGCCGCGGCGAGCGCCATCCGGCCGAGCATCGGCAGCCGCTGCGGCGAGACGCGCTGGCTCGGGCCCCAGATGTTCAGGATCACGGCCGGCCGTGCCCGATGGTCGAGCACCGCGGCCGAGACGCCGTTTGAGAACTCCTCGAACTCGCCCACACAGATGCCGTAACCGTCGCGGCGCACGTCGGCGAGGGAGGCGAACAGGCGCTCGCGGTCGGTGACGGTGTGCTGGGAGTAGCGGTCGAGTGTCGACGGCAGGAGCGCGTCGCGCTCGTCATCGGGTAGCCAGGCCAGGAACACCTTGCCCGCCGACGTCGCGTGCAGGGGCAGCTGGCGGCCGAGCCAGTTCGGGATGGGAATTCCGGCCGGGTCGACCTGGTCGACATAGACGAGGGTGAATCTGCGCGCCGCGGCGAGCATCACGCTTTCGCCCGCCGCCTCGGCGACGCGCTGCAGGATCGGGCGCGTGCGCCGGGCGAGAGCGTCGTAGCCGGCCGCCGATGCCACCTGCAGGGCGGTGTAGCCGATCCCGTAGCGCTGGGTGGCCTCGTCGCGCTCCACGAGGCCGTGATGCTCGAGCGTCTGCAGGAGCCGCCAGGCGGTGCTGCGGTTGATCCCGCACTTCTGGGCGAGCTCCCACGCCGTCGGCGGGTGGGAGCTGGCCGAGATCGCCTTGAGCAGCATCACGGCGCGGTCGACCGACTGCACGCGAGGCGTCTCACGCGCCCCGACCGAAGCTGCTTGACCGTCAGGATCTGTGGTTCGCATAGTGAACACCGCTCGTTGTTGCTGATCGCCGCCGCCGTGACTATACCGACGATGCTTGGGGCTGAGAAGGGGCGGTCCGGGGTCTTGACAAGCAGTTGTGCATAGTTCTAGTATCGCGGCGCTGTTGCACTATCCGAGTCGATCGTTCGTATAGTGAACAGTGCCGAGATCTTGGACGCGCGGTTGACACGCCGCGGGCGACGATGGATCATTCCGGCCGCGACGTCGGCCGAGCCGGCCGCTCCGCGACTGTCCCAAAGAAGGAGAGAAACGATGGTGGACAAGTCCAGCGACCGTCTTTTGGGGTTCGACGGAGGGCTCTCGAGGCGCGAGCTCCTTGTGGGTGCGGGGTCAGTGCTCCTGGCCGGCGGCCTTGCGGCCTGCGGCGGGAGCAGCGGATCGTCCGGCTCGAGCGGCGGGTCGAGCTCCGCCCCGGCCGGAACGCCCAAGCGCGGCGGGAACTTCCGCCTCGGCGTCACCGGCGGCGGCGCGGGCGACATCATCGACGGCCAGACGATCATCACGAAGCCCGACCAGGCCCGGCTCGCGGCCAGCTGGGAGACGCTGAACGTCTACGACAACAACTACAAGTTGCAGCCGGGCGGCGGCCTGGCCGAATCGGTTGTCCAGACCAAGCCCACCGAGTGGACGATCAAGCTGCACAGCGGCGTCGAGTTCAACAACGGCAAGACGCTGGGCGCCGACGACGTCATCTACTCGCTGCAGCGGATCCTGAGCGCCAAGGCGGGCCTGTTCGGCGCCGCCGGCCTGGCCTCGATCGACGCCAAGAACCTCAAGAAGGCCGACAACCTCACGGTGATCGTGCCGCTGACCTCGCCCGACTCCACCATCGGCGACGAGCTCGGCCAGTACTACAACGGCATCGTCCCCGTCGGATATGAACGGACGGGGCCGCTCAAGTGGGTCGGCACCGGGCCGTACAAGACGCAGAGCTTCACTCCCGGCCAGCAGAGCACAGCCGTGCGCAACCCCAACTACTGGCGCACGGGCCAGCCGTACTTCGACCAGATCACGATCACCGACTTCTCCGATGCGACGGCGCAGGTGAACGCGCTGCTCGGCGGCCAGCTCGACGCCATCACGGACATCCCGTTTGCCCAGATCGGTGTCGCCAAGTCAAACGGCGGCCTGGCGATCCTCGTGTCGCAGGGCGGTGGCTGGCTGCCGCTGTGCATGGCCATCGACATGCCGCCCTTCACCGACAACCGCGTCCGCCAGGCGATGCGCCTCATCGTCGACCGGCCCGCGATGCTCGAGCAGGTGCTGTCGGGCTACGGCCGGATCGCCAACGATCTGTTTTCCCCGTTCGACCCGTGCTACGACACGTCCATTCCGCAGCGCGAGCAGGACATCGACAAGGCCAAGTCGCTGCTCAAGGCGGCCGGGATGGCGGGTGCGAGCATCGACCTGCACACGACCAACGGCGCCGGCGGCATGGTCGACTCGGCCAACATCTTCGCGTCGCAGGCCTCGGCTGCCGGGATCACGATCAACGTTCACAACGATCCCAACTACTACGGCACCCAGTACCTGAAGCTGGCGTTCTCGGTGGACTTCTGGGGCACGCGCAACTACCTGCCCCAGGTCGCGAACAGCATGCTCCCGGCGGCGGCCCCCTTCAAGGCGCCGTACAACGAGACGCACTGGCCGCCGAAGTCCGGCCCGGGCTCGAACTACATCGACCTGTACAAGCAGGCCCGCGCCGAGGTGGACGAGTCCAAGCGCTGCGACATCGTCCACGAGATGCAAATGCTCGAGTACAACTACGGTGGATACATTATCCCGTTCTTCAACAACCTGGTCGACTCCTACAGCACCAAGGTTTCGGGATTCGTACCGAGCAAGGCAACTCAGAACCTGGACTCGTTCGGCCATGGCTATCGAACCATCTGGTTCAACAGCTAGCGTCCCGGGGCGGCGGCATGGCGGTCTGGGGATCTTCATCCTGCGCCGCCTGCTCATGGGGCTGCTCGTGCTCGCGCTGGTGTCGGTGGTCGTCTTCGCGGCCACCCAGGCGCTTCCGGGCGACCCCGCCCGTGCGATCCTCGGCCGTACGGCCACGCCCGCCAGCCTGAAGGCGCTGCGCGAGCAGCTGCATCTCGACCAGCCCGTGCTCCAGCAGTACTGGAACTGGGTCACCGGGCTCCTGCACGGCGATCTGGGCACGTCGCTGGCCGCGCGCGAGCCCGTTTCGACCTACCTGCACGATCGGCTGATCAACTCCGCGTTCCTCGTGTTCGTCGCAGGCATCATCTCGATCCCGCTCTCGATCGCGATCGGCGCCTACGCCGCCCTGCGGCGGGACAAGGCCTTCGACGTCACGTCCTCGATCGGGACGCTGCTTCTGGCGGCGCTGCCGGAGTTCGTGGTCGGCGTGTCGCTGGTCGTGCTGTTCTCGACCACCGTGTTTCCCCACACGCTGCCGGGAGTCGCACTGCTGGCGCCCGGCGCCGAGCCCTGGGACCACCTCAACGAGATGGTGCTGCCGATCCTGACGCTGATCATCGCGGTGACCCCGTACGTGGCCAGGATCATGCGCGCCTCGATGATCGAGGTGCTGGAGTCGGACTACGTCGAGATGGCCCGGCTGAAGGGCGTCCCCGAGCGGATCGTGATCCTGCGCCATGCGCTCCCGAACGCGCTCGGGCCGACCTTCCAGGTCATCGCGATCAACCTGGCCTACCTGGCCGGCGGCGTGATCGTGGTCGAGTACGTGTTCAACTACGCCGGGATCGGCGGCGCGCTCCAAAACGCGGTCTCAACGCGTGATCTGCCGGTGGTGCAGGCACTGGCCATGCTGATCGCGGCCCTGTACGTGGTGCTGAACATGATGGCGGACATCGCCACGATCCTGGTCACGCCCAGGCTGCGGACGCGGCTATGACGGTCGCCGCCGTCGCGCCCGAGCCCAAGACGGTCTCGGTCCGCGCGCCGTCCGGAGCGCTCTTCCGCAGCGCGATGCGGCTGTGGCGCACGCGGATCGGCCTGATGCTCGTTCTCCTGCTGGTGTTCATCGCCGCGGTCGGCCCCTACTTCGCGCCCCACAGCCCCACGGCCTTCGTCGGGGTGGCCCCGAACTCGCCGCCGTCCAGCAAGGCGCTCTTCGGCACCGATCACATCGGGCAGGACGTGTGGAGCCGGTTTCTGTGGGGCGGGCGCGAGATCCTGGTCATGGCGGGGCTTGCGACCGCCCTCGGCCTGGTCACCGGGACCGCGGTCGGCCTGACCGCCGCGTACTCCCGGGGCTCGATCGACGACACGCTCATGCGCGCGATGGACGTCATCCTCGCCTTCCCCCAGATCATGCTGGCCCTGGTGGTGATCGCCACGGTGGGCCCGAAAGCCTGGCTGATGGTGCTCGCCGTGGGGTTGACCACCATGCCGCGCGTCGCCCGCGTCACCCGCGGCGCGGCCCAACCCGTGGTGGAGCGCGACTTCGTGGCCGCGGCGGAGGCGCTCGGCCTCCCGCGCGCCCGCATCCTCCTGCGCGAGGTGCTCCCCAACATCATGAGCCCGCTCCTCGTCGAGGCAAACCTGCGGCTGACGTACGCCATCGGCCTGATCGCGTCGCTCGCCTTCCTGGGCTTCACGCCCAACCCGAACGGCGCCGACTGGGGCCTGATGATCCAGGAGAACCAGATCGCACTCGGCACCAGCCAGCCGTGGGGCGTGGTGCTGCCGATGATCGCAATCGCGCTTCTGACCGTGGGAACGGGCCTTGTCGGTGACGGGTTCGCGCGCGCCGCCGCCGGCATCGACAGGTCGCGGGGCGGCGAATGAGCACCGTCGAGCCGGCGGTCATCGTCGAGGGGCTTGAGGTCATCGTCGAGGGCACGGGCAACGACATCGTCGCCGACATCTCGTTCACGATCGCGCCGGGCGAGGTGCTTGGCCTGGTGGGCGAGTCCGGTTCGGGCAAGACGACCGCGGCGCTGGCGCTGCTCGGGCACACCCGCCGCGGGGCCGAGATCGCGGGCGGATCGGTGCGGATCGGCGACTCCGACGTGCTGAAGCTCGGTCCCAACGACCGCCGCCGGCTGCGCGGTCGCGTGATCTCCTACGTCCCCCAGGATCCGGCCGCCGCCCTCAATCCCGCGCTGCGGATCGGCACCCAGCTGATCGAGGCGCTCGAGGTGCACAACATGGGCACCTCCAAGGAGCGCAAGGAGCGCGTGGCCGAGATGATGCGCGAGGTCGCGCTGCCCGACGATCCGGCCTACCTGCGCCGGTATCCGCATGAGCTCTCCGGTGGCCAGCAGCAGCGCGTGGGCCTGGCGATGGCGTTCGCCTGCCGGCCGCGCGTGATCGTGCTGGACGAGCCCACCACGGGCCTCGACGTGACCACGCAGGCCCACGTGCTGGACACGATCCGCGATCTGGCCGCCGCCCACCAGGCCGCAGCCCTGTACGTGAGCCACGATCTCGCCGTCGTGGGCACGCTCGCCGCCCGGGTGGCGGTCATGTACGCCGGCCGGATCGTCGAGCTGAGCCCGGCCGAAGACCTCTTCCGAACCGCGGCCCACCCCTACACCCGCCGGCTGGTGGCCGCCGTGCCGCATCTGGAGGGCAGTCGCGCCCTGGTCGGGATCCCCGGGCGGGCGCCGTCGCCGGGACAGCGGCCGGGGGGCTGCTCGTTCGCACCCCGCTGCAGCATGGTCGAGGAGCGCTGCCAGGCGGAGATGCCGGAGCTGCGGCTCGTCGCTCCCACCCACAGCGTCCGCTGCATCCATGCCGAGACCGTGCGGTCGCAAACCGCCATCCTGAGCGGGATCGCCGAGGACCTGGCCGACCTCGAGGTCACCGACCCGGTGCTCTCGCTCGTCAACGTCTCGGCCGGCTACCTGGGAGTCACGGTCGTCCACGACATCAACCTCGCGCTGGCGCCGAAGGAGTGCCTCGCCCTGGTGGGCGAGTCGGGCTCGGGCAAGACGACGCTCGCGCGCTCGATCGCCGGCCTGCACCGCGAGCGCAGCGGCGAGATCCTGCTGCGCGGGCAGCCGCTTGCGCCCACGGCCCGGGCGCGGCCGCGGGATACCAGGCGGTCGATCCAGTACGTGTTCCAGAACCCGTACGGCTCGCTCAACCCGCGCCGCACGATCGGCCAGATCATCCGCCAGCCGCTGGAGTTGTTCGGCGCTGGCGACACCAAGGAAGTCGACCGCCGCGTCGCCGAGATGCTCGATCGTGTGTCCCTGAACGCCTCATACGGCCGTCAGTACCCCGATCAGCTCTCCGGAGGCGAACGCCAGCGGGTCGCGATTGCCCGCGCGCTCGTCTGCAACCCCGACGTGCTCGTGTGTGACGAGGTCACCTCGGCCCTGGATGTGAGCGTTCAGGCGGCGATCGTCGACCTGCTGGGCGAGTTGCAGCGGGAGCTTGGCCTGGCGATGCTGTTCGTCACCCACAACCTGCCTCTGGTGCGCTCGATCGCCCGGCGGGTGGCCGTGATGAGCGAGGGCCGGATCGTCGAGCTGGGCCATGTCGACACGGTGCTCCACGGCCCCGAGGACGAGTACACCCAGCGGCTTTTGGCCAACACGCCGTCGCTCGAGTCCGCGCCGGCGTGATCGCGGCCGGGCCGGAGCCCGGCGGCATGGTGGCGCCGGGGTATGAGGGCGTCCGGGCGGCGTTTGCCGATGCCGTGGACGGGCCGGGCGCACTGGCCGCCGTGGTCGACGGCGCGCTGGTGGTCGATCTGTGGACGGGGGAGGGCTGGGACGGCGACAGCGCGACGCTGCTCTACTCGGGCACAAAGGGCGTGGCGGCGACCGCCATGCTGATGCTGGTGGAGCGGGGCGTGCTCGACCTGGACGCTCCGGTTGGCCGCTACTGGCCCGAATTCGCCACTGCCGGGAAGGCCGCGGTCACGGTCACCGACGTGCTGGCGCACGCCGCGGGCCTGCCGGCGGTGGAGCGCCCGCTGACGCGATCCGACCTGCGCCGGCCGCGCCAGATCGCCGCTGCGCTGGCCTCCCAGGCGCCGATGCTGCCTCCGGGGGCGGTGACCTACCACGCGGTCACCTGGGGCTGGCTTGCGGGCGAGCTCGCCGTACGGGCGACGGGACGCAGCCTTGGCGCGCTGGTGCGCGAGGAGCTGGCCGATCCGCTCTCGCTCGACCTCGCGATCGGCGTGTCCCCGAACGGGCGGCTCGCGGAGCGGCTGGTGCGGCCCGTGCCGCCGCCCGGCTACAGCCTCTCGGCGTTCGAGGCCGATGATCCCGATCCGCGGCTGATAGCGGTGTACCGGAACCCGCTGGTGGCCATGGATTCGTGGTGTGACCCCGATCTGCTCGAGGTCGAGGCCCCCGCGGTGAACGGCATCGGCACCGCCAGAGCGATGGCGCGGCTCTATGGCGCGGTTGCGAGTGGCCGGCTCCTGCAGCCGGAAACGGTTGCCCGCGCCGGTGTGCCGGCCCGGATGGGGATCGATGCGCTCACCGGCCGGCCACTGCGGTTCGGGCCGACGGGATACGAGCTGGCGGGGACGCCGAGCGTGCTCGGCCCTGCCGCCGACGCCTTCGGGCACACCGGCGCGGGCGGCGGCTCGCACGGCGCCTGGCCGTCGCTGCGCACCGGATTCTCGTTTCTGACCGCAGATCTGCGCTCACAGAGCTCCGACCGGCGTGCCGCCGTGCTTCTGGAGGCGCTGCATGCCGGGGTGGCCCGGGCGTGAGCGTCGCGCGGCCCAACCTCGTCGTGATCATGGCCGACCAGCTCGCGGCCTCATTTCTGCCCTGTTACGGGCATCCGGTGGTGCGGGCCCCGAATCTCGACCGACTCGCCCAAGCGGGCACGGTGTTCGAGAGCGCCTACTGCGCATCGCCGCTGTGCGCGCCGTCGCGCTTTGCCATGCTGGCGGGGCGGCGCGCATCGGCAATCGCCGCGTTCGACAACGCGGCCGAACTCCCCGCCGCGACGCCCACGATCGTCCACCTGCTGCGCGCAAACGGCTACCACACGGCGCTTGCGGGCAAGATGCACTTCGTCGGGCCCGACCAGCTGCACGGCTTCGAGGAGCGGCTGACGACCGACGTCTACCCGGCCGGCTTCGACTGGACGCCCGACTGGCGGCTGCCGTCCGAGACGCGCCTTTCCTGGTACCACAACATGTCGGGAGTGCTCGGTGCCGGTGTGTACGAGGGCGCGATGCAGACCGCATACGACGACGAGGTGTGTTTTCGGGCCGTGGAGCGGATCCGCGAGCTGGCGCAGCGGCCCGATCGGCAGCCGTTTCTGCTCGTGGTGTCGTTCACGAACCCGCACGATCCCTGGGAGGTGCGCGCCCGCCACTGGGACATGTACCGCGACGACCAGATCGATCCCCCCGCGGTCGCGACGATTCCGCGTTCCCAGGCCGATCCGCACAGCCTGCGCCTGCGGGCCATGTGCGGGCTCGACCAGAGGCCGCTGGAGCCGGCGGAGGTCGTGCGGGGACGGCACGGCTACTACGCCGCGCTGAGCTACATGGACGAGCGCGTCGGCGAGGTGCTCGATGCGCTGCAAAACACCGGCCTCGAGGCCGAGACGGTGGTCGCGTTCACCGCCGACCACGGCGAGATGGGCGGCGAGCGGGGACTGTGGTTCAAGATGTCCTTCTTCGAGGGCTCAGCGCGGGTGCCGCTCGTGGTGCGCGGTCCCGGCATCGCCCGGGGGCGGATCGATGCACCGATGTCGCACCTCGATGTGGCGCCCACGCTGGCTGAACTGGCCCGAACACCGCTTGGAGAGGCGGAATTCGAGGGCCGAAGCCTGGTGTCCGCGCTCAACGGCGCCGGCGTGGGAGCAGGGGCCGAGACGGTCGTCTCGGAGTACCTGGCCGAGGGCGTCACCGCTCCGGCGGTGATGCTCCGGCGCGGCCGGCACAAGTACATCCGCTGCCCGGGCGATCCGGATCAGCTCTACGACCTGCATGCCGATCCCCGAGAATTGGTGAACCTGGCCTCCGATCCCGCCCACGCCGAGGCATGTGCGGCGTTCAGGGCCGAGTCGGATGCGCATTGGGATCTGGTTGACCTCAAACAGCGGGTGCTTGCGAGCCAGGCCCGCAGGCGGGTGGTTGCGGCCGCTCTGGCAACCGGCGCCCACACCCCCTGGGACCACCAGCCGTACACGGATGCGTCCCGGCAGTACGTCCGCGGGGAAGCCGCCTGGCATGCCCGTCCAGGCGGGCCGCTGGTGCCGGGAGCCCTCCCGGCAGAGGGCGACTCGGAGCCCCCGGCGTGACTCCCGCGGGCAGCCTCGGCGAGCTTCTCTGCGCTTCGTGCCGCGTGCTATATACGTTCTAGCTCTGAGGGCCGCTCGCTCCCCAAAAAGGGGGATGCGATATCGGCGCGAATGCCGATACAGTGCTGCGAGTTATGAGGGAGGGGTCAGCACCAAATGCGGCGGGGAGAACCTAGAAAGCTAGCTCCGTTGACGCGAAGTCGGGGAATGATCGCGGCGAGCTTGCTCGTCGTCGCCGTAACGGCGACCTACGCCAGCCTGGCGATGCTGTCCCTGTCCGTGTCAGCGCCAGGCCTCTTTTTGAAGACGGCCGGCCGCGTCGCGAGCGAGGTCGGGAGCGTCGGGTGGCACAACCCCGATGTCGCCGGTCTTGGCGTCAAGGTTCAGGCGCTCACCGGAGCGGACTTTGGTAGCCCCGCCGCGCTGACCACCCTGGTCGACTTCGGCTCGACCCCCGGTGGGGGCAGGATCCAACGCGTGGTCAGCATCCACAACACCGGCGCGAAGCCTCTGCGCCTCGAAGCCGAGGTGACGGGGCCCGAGGTGCTTGGCGTGAGTGCCGCGTTCCTCGGCGGCGGCAACACGGCTACGGTGAAACCGCACGGCGAGGCGTATGTCACCCTCGCCTCCACCCCGGAGTACGCCGGGGTGATCAGCGGCACATTGGAGATCTCGGTTCCGAATTCCGCGGTGACGCCCACGTACGTCCCGATCACCGGCTCACAGGCGCCGTATGCCCCCGGCGCCGTTACCGCGACTGCGGCTGCCAACGGGGCGGTTGATCTGTCGTGGGCCCCGTCCCCCTCGCACGGTGTCGTCGGGTACAGCGTTCAGAGCAGCACCACCCCTGGCGGACCGTTTACGCAGGTCGGCACAGTGACGACGGGCACCACTGCCGTCGAACAGACCGGAACGAACGCCACGACGTTCTACTACCAGGTCGTCGCAGTGGCCGACGGAGTCACGGCGCCGGTCAGCAGCGCCGCGGGTGGCGTGGGATCGGTAGTGACGGACTCAGTCGCCCCTGAAGCGCCGTCGCAGTTCAATGCGCTCCCTCAGTACATCAATCAGCAGAACGTTGGCTCGTTCAACTTCAGCGTGCAGCTACCCGCGAGTTCCTCGCAGACCGACACGATTACCGTCACTCTGAGCACGGCCTCGAACGGAACGACGCTGACGCAAACCCAGCCTGGCGGCGTTGGCTCGGTGAGTGTGGGGTTCCCCGAGGCGAGCACACTGGCCGAGGGACCTGTAACCGTGACCGCCGTTGCAACAGATAGTGCTGGCAATACGAGCCAGCCGCTCACGGGGACGATCACAAAGGACACGATCCCGCCCGAAGCGCTGGAGTCGGTGCAGCCGCCCGAAATGATCACATCTGTGGACCAGGCCGCGGTCCCAGTCCTCGTCACAAGCGATCCTTCGGACGCTGGGTACGGCGTCGTGGTCACGGTGACTCAAGGTTCTCAGTCGGCGACATCGGGCGCCCCGGTACCAGTGCCGCAGGGCGGTGGCCAGTTCTCGAATTCCCGTGAATGCAAGCAATCTGAGCGATGGGTCGGCAACCGTTTCCGCGACGGTCACGGATGAGGCGGGCAACACCGCGACCACCCCGGGCGGTACGGTGACCATCGATACGACTGGCCCGACCATGGCGACGTTGCTCCAAATCGACCCCGGCCCGAGCAACGCTGCGGATGTCATCAACTCCTCCTCGCAGACCGCCGTCACGATCGATGCGCAGTTCGCTCAGCCGACCGATGCGGTCTCCGCCACGCTCTCGATTGACCACGGCGCCCCCATCCCGGCAACTTCCGTGAATGGAACCACGGACATTTCGTTCGGCCCGCTCGACCTGTCTGATCTCCCCGACGGTCACGTCTCGCTCAAGCTGATGCTGACTGACGCAAACGGGAACAGCACCACTCAGTGGCAGCCGGCCTGGAAGGACACCGTCGCTCCGGTCGCACCGAGCAGCGTCGGCGTGCCCGCCGGCCCGAGCAACCCCGCCGGATACGTGAACACGGCCACGCAGTCGGCGGCCACGATCGTCGCTCAGTTCGACGCCCCGACCGATCCCGCCGATCAGATCAGCCTCAGCGTGGACGGCGACCAGCTCGCGACCCAGTCGGGCGGCAGCGACCAGGCCAGCTGGACAGCCGACCTGAGCGGCCTCCCCGACGGCACGCTGCCCATCACGGGCACGATCACCGATGCATACGGCAACGTGACCGACTTCAGCGGATCGCTGATCAAGGACACGCAGGCGCCACCGGCTCCGGTCGCGGCAAACGTTGTCGGCCCGCCGCTGAACACGATCACGTCCCAGGGTGCCTCGTGCGTCAACGTCGCGGTCGCCTTCAACGTGGCGGTCGACCCGGCTGACAACGTCACCGTGACGCTGTCTGACAGTGATGGAAACACGGTTCAGGGCTCCGCCCAGGCCGGCACCGGCCTGGTGACGGTCAGCTGCATCGATGCGAGCTCGCTCGCCGCCGGGCCGATCTCGGTGAGCGTCACGGTCACCGATGTGGCTGGCAACAGCACCACGTCCGCCGGTACGACCGCAACCAAGCTTCCCCCCTGCGATCACCACGGGGCGGCGGTGGCGGCGGCGGCGAGGGTAGTGGCGGCGGTGGCGGTTCCGACGGATAGCCGCGCCGGCCGCGGCCGGCCCCAGTCCTAAGGGTTGGACGGAGGCCGGGCCGGGCCGCGCCTGCGAGCGGCGAGGGGTGCCGCCCACGGCGCCGCGAGCCGGCCGATCAACACGGCCAGCAGGGCGAGAATCGCGATCGGGATGACGAATCCGGCGCCGACGATCACGCCGGTCACGACGGCGGTTGCCGAGTCCAGTGCCCGCCGACCCGCCTTCCAGAGGGCGCTCGCATGCGCCGGCGGCGCCGGCCGCGTGCCCGCCTCGTACACGGCGACCGAGATGGTCGAGAGCGCCGTGCGGTTGCGCAGGTAGATCAGCCGGCCCTGGATCTCCTCCATCTGCAGCTCCACGCCCTCAAGGACGCCCTGGACGCGGATCGTGTCGGACACGCTCTCGGTTCGCTGCATCAGGCGGCGCAGGGCCTGCTCCTGCGAGCGCAGGTTGTCCAGGCGGGCATCCAGGTTGACGAATTGCTGGGTGACGTCCACGCCGACGACGCTTTCGTTCGTCGTCCGCCCGAGCTTGCCGATCGCCTCGCGGGCCTGGGTGAACCGGGCGACGGGGATGCGCAGCACCAGTTCGCCCTCGTGAACGCGTGTCCCCGAGGACGATTGCCGGCTCACGAACCCGCCGAAGCGAGCTGCGATCTGGCCGGCCGCGTTCATCGCGTTTGTGAACTGTCCGTGCCGGACGCGGAGGTCGAGCGTGGCCGTTTCGATCACGGCCGAGCGGATCGGCGGTAGGCTGCTCGACTGGAGCGACACATCCGTACCCAAGCCGGAGGAAGCCGAGCCCGATGAACCCGTGCCCGCCGGCGCGGCCGACGCCGAGGGGGCGATCGCCAGTCCGCGTACAATGCCGGCACTCGCCTTGGCCCCCTGCGCGTGAGCCGCGCCCAGGACAACCGTCGGTGAGGACTGCGAACTGGAACCCGACCCCCCGGCACAGCCCGCCACGGCTCCGACGAGCCCCGAAAGCACCACAATCGCCGCTGCCACCCACGCCGCTCGCCGCATCGCGCTCATCGCTCAGCCTCCGAAGTAGACGAAGGATCAGACCGGCTGCAGGCCGCGCCGGTTCCCGGACGGGCGAAATTCGGCCCGGCAGGGGACGGCGGGGGGCGGAGCCGACGCGATCGCGCGCCGCAGAGCGGCGCGGTTGGGGCCGCAGATGAAGAGCCACTCGGTGTTGCGCAGGTGCGACACCTGCCCGACCCGCTCGCCGGCAGGGTTGTGGATCCCGATCTGGGCGCCCACATAGCGCTTGAAGTCAACGGCCAGGGCGGCCACGAAGCCGCGCTCGCGCAGTTTCTCGGCCACCGCCGCAGGGTCGTGAAAGCCCTCGTCCGACACCGAGACCACCACCCACGGGGTCGACAGGCGCTCGAGCAGGCCGGCGAGCGCCGGCCACGCCTCGCGGCGGGAGTTGTAGGCGCTCTTGCGGGTGCGGCAATCGGCCCGTTTGCAGGCAATTCCGTAGTATTCGGGCCGGTCGCCGCGCGCCAGCGTCTCCCAGACGTGGTAGTTGCCAAGGTAGGAGTGCTGGTTGTAGGGCGGATCCACATACGCCAGGTCGATCCCGTCGAGCTCCGCCGAAAGCAGGTTGGCGTCGCCGCAGCCGACCGCCCCGGGCGGGCCGTCGACCGGCTCGGGCTCGCGGAGCTCGAGCGCATTTGCGGCCCTGGGCGCCCACCGCTTGAGGTAGGCCATCTGCACGCCGCAGGTGGAGTCGACCCGGTCGGCCGCCTCGATCAGGCTCGTGAGCAGCAGGCCGCGTTCGACCGGCCCCAGCGCGAGCCGGTCGATGCCGGCGCGGACGGCGTCGATGCGCATGCCGTTCTCGGGCCGGAAGTAGCGCGACCGGCGGCAGAACGTCTCGGTGACATACCCGTCAAGCGGTGGCAGTGCCGCCAGTTCGGCCAGTACCAGGCGCAGGCGGGCACGGTCGATCTCGGGGCCCGCGGCGATATAGGCCTCGCCGAACGCCTGCGAGAAGGCGGCGGTGTCGTTTGAGGTCACCCGCAGGCCGCGGCGGCGCAGTTCCTGGCCCACCCGGGTCGTGCCGGCGAACAGGTCGGCCGCCGAGCGCACGCCGAGCGCGGCGGCCACCGAGCCGATCACGGGCACGAGCGTGCGCTTCGACCCCAGATACTTGATCACCGACCGAGGGTAGCCGCGGCCCCGGCCGTCCCCGGCTCAGGGAGCCGGGCTGGCGCCGGACGGGCTGGTCTGGCTCGGCGTCGACTTCGCGAGGAGCTTGAACTCGAGGATCTGCTGGCGCAGCTGCGAGCGGTCGGCCTTGGTCAGGTTCGGCTGCAGCGTCAGGTAGGCCTGCAGCGCCTTTGCGACCGTCGCGTAGCTCTGGGTCGCGTACGCGTCGCGGGCCAGGAGTATCTGGTAAGTCGGGTTCCTGGGCGCGATTTTGACCGTCTTCTGCCGGAGTGCCATCGCCTCGGCGTAGTCGGTGATCGCGCTCGTCTCGTACGTCGACTCCAACGTCGTTGAGGGCTGGGCAAGCGTGGTCAGAAGCGGATTCGAGAGGGCCGGGGCGAGCTTCAGCGAATGGAGGGCGGTCGCGGTGTTCACCTGGGTGTAGGAGGCTGCGGCGGCCTGATAGGCCTGCGCCTTTGCGGCGGCCGATGCTCCCTCCTTCTCCATGAGCGATGCGGTCGCCGAAAGCGCTCCCGCATCCTTCGGCTTGAGCGCCACGTAGGTCTGGTAGGCCGTGATCGCGGGCGCGGTCTGGTTGGCGGCCTCGTAGGCCCGCGCCAGGGCGAGCCAGGCGCCCGCGTCCTTGGGATGGGCGTGCACCTTGGAGTTGAGGCTCGAGATCGAGGTGCCGGCAGAGCTGCTCGACGAGAACAGGTTGCCGAGGTCGATGCTGTTCGCGCCCTGCCCGACGCCCAGCGCCACGAATCCCAGGCCGAACATGACCCCGAGGAAAATGAAGATCGGCTTTTGGGTGCGGCGAATACGTTCGAACAGCATGAGTCAGCCTCGCGGTGCCTGGATCATCTTTGCGCGTGCGACGGAAACATCGGGCCCTACCGATTCGCCACGTCTGTAGCGTATCTCGCCGGCCACGATTGTCTGCACGACCCGCTCGGGCGACCCGCCGTAGACCGTTGCCGTGACCGGATCGTCCCAGGGCAGGAACGCCGATCCGGCCAGGTCGAGGACGATGACGTCGGCGGCCTTCCCCGGCGTCAGCGAGCCGATCTCGCCGCCCAGACCGATCGCCGCCGCGGCCCGTACGGTGGCCAGTTCGAGGGCCGTCTCGGCCGAGAGCGCGTCGGCCTGGTGCGTGCGGGCCCGTGCCAGCATGACCGCCGCGCGCATCTCGGCCCACATGTCGAAGTCGATTGCCGATGAGGGCGAGTCGGTGCCCAGGCCGACCCGGACACCGGCCGCGAGCATATCGGTCAGCGGGGCGATGCCGCAGCCGAGCAGCGCGTTGGAGCGCGGGCAGTGCGCGACCGGGACGTCCAGCCGGGCCAGCAGGGCGATGTCGGCCTCGCTCACGAGCACCCCGTGAACGGCCACCGTGTCGGGCCCCAGCACGCCGGCGAATGCCTCCAGGTGCTCCTTCTCGCGGTCTGACTCGAGCAGGTGGGTGGCCACCGGGAGCCCCCGCCGGCGGGCGATCCCGACCAGCATGGCGTAATCGGCGTGGCTGACCGTGAAGGGTGCGTGGGGCGAGACGCCGGCCGAGACGAGTTCGGACACGGGCAGGGCGTCCAGAGCGGCCTCGATGCGCTGCTCGAGCCCCTCCCAGACGCTGAACCCCTCGAGGTACACGATTGCGCGCAGCCCCGCCTCGCCGGCCGCCTGCGCGACCGTGCCCGCATAGCAGCAGTCGGCCACCGTGGTCACGCCCCCCGCCAGGCAGGCGGCCGCTCCCGCGCGCGACTGGGCCAGCAGGTCGTCCGGCTCCTGCGTGTCCTTGCGGCGGATGTGGTCCTCGATCCAGGGCCGGAACGGCATGCCGTCGCCGAAGCCCGCCATGGCGGTGTACTCGAGGTGGGTGTGCGCGTTCACGAGCCCCGGCAGGATCACGGAGTCGGCATAGCGGGCATCCTCGCCGCCGTCCGCGCGCCCGACGGCCACGATGCGGCCGTCGGCGATCTCGACCGCGCCGTCGGCGATCGGCGGGCCGTCCATCGGGACGACCCAGTCTGCCCGCAGGATCACGCGCTCGGCTCGGAGAGGAAGTCGGTCAGGCCGTGTTTCGGCTCGACGGCCTTCACCAGGAAGTACGAGATCCAGTACAGCACCAGCATCGGCACGTACTCGGCCGTCATGGTGATCGGGTCGGTGCCCGGCAGGATGGCGGCGAAGGCGGCCAGAACGACGACGGCCTCGCGCCAGCGCTTCTTCATGAACGACGAGCGCAAGATGCCGACGCGGCCGAGCGCCATCATCACCACGGGCAGCTCGAACACCAGCCCCATCGCAAGCAGCGTCATCACGATGAAGTGGATGTACTGGTTCGCCTGCGGGAAGTAGGTGATGTTCTGGCTGTTGAAGCCGACCAGGAACCGCAACGCCGCCGGCACGACGATGAACCAGCCGAACACGACCCCGATCAAGAAGAGGAAGGGGATCATCAACAGCATCGGCCGGATCGTCTTCAGCGACTCGTCGGAGAATGCGGGGATGATGTACGCGTAGAGCTGGTAGGTCAGGAAGGGCGCGCTGATGATCAGGCCCGTGTACACGCAGACGCCGAGCGTGGTGAAGAAGGCCTCACCGGGCGAGAAGGCGTACAGATGGCGGTGATGGATCGGCCCCGTGAGGAAGTGGAAGATGCGCCCGTACTCGAAGTAGCACGCCGCCACGGCGATCGTGAGCACGCTGATCGAGGCGATCAGCCGCGTGCGCAGCTCATCGAGATGCTCGACCAGCGTCAGCTCGTCGTCAGGCTTGACGCGCCGGAACCGCGCCATCGCGGATTACTCGCTCGCGCGGGGCGTCTGGTCGGGCGGGACGTACGCCGGAGGCGGCGTGTACGACTGCGGCGGCGTGTAGTTCGGCTGCGGCGGGTTGAGCGCCGTCGCCTGGCTGTGCGTGCCGGGGTTGTCGTCGTGGCCCGAGATCCCGTCCTTGAACTCGCGGATGCCCTTGCCCAGCGAGCGGCCCGCTTCGGGCAGTCGCTTGGGGCCGAGGAAGAGCAGCGCCACGACGAGGACGAGGATGACTTCGGGTAGACCAAGTTGGAACGGCATGGTTTCTCCAGGGTAGCAGACTGCAGGATCGGGGAAAACCCCTGATGGCTACACTTCGTCACAGCGTCCGGATCGGTTTGGACGCGGTGTTTTCCCGACTCAAGGATCGTATGCCTGACCTGAGTATTCGCAATCTGCACGCCTCGATCGACGGGGCCGAGATCCTGCGCGGCCTCGACCTCGACCTCGACCGCGGCAGCGTCCACGCGATCATGGGGCCGAACGGCTCCGGCAAGTCGACCCTCGCGCACGTACTCATGGGCCATCCGGCCTACGAGGTGACCGAGGGGACGGTCACGTTCAAGGACACCGATGTGCTCGACCTGGAGCCCGACGAGCGCTCCCGGCTGGGCATCTTCCTGGCGTTCCAGTACCCGAGCGCCATTCCGGGCGTGACGGTGGCCAACTTCCTGCGCATGGCGGTGAACGCCCACCGGCGCGGCGAGGACGGCGAGCCCAACCCGATTCGCATCCCCGAGTTCCGCAAGCTGCTGCAGGAGAACATGGAGATGCTGAAGATCGACCGCTCGATGACGTCGCGGTACCTGAACGACGGCTTCTCGGGCGGCGAGAAGAAGCGGGTCGAGATCCTGCAGATGGCGATCCTGAAGCCGGCCCTGGCGATCATGGACGAGACCGACTCGGGCCTCGACATCGACGCCCTGCGGATCGTCTCCGACGGCGTCAACCAGCTGTCCGGCCCGGACATGGGCGTGCTGGTGATTACCCACTACTCGCGACTGCTCCGCTATATCAAGCCCGATGTGATACACGTGCTGGTTGACGGGCGCATCGTCCGCACCGGAGGCCCCGAGCTGGCCGACGAACTGGAGCGCGACGGCTACGCACCCTATGGCATTGATGAGGAGGCGGTTCCCGTTGGCTAAGACCGAACTCACGCCCGAGGAGGCCGAGGCAACCGCTCTCGGCGAGTACAAGTTCGGCTTCCATGACGACTTCGAGCCGGTCTTCCGCACCCAGCGGGGGCTGAACGAGGACATCGTGCGCGAGATCTCGGCCTACAAGTCGGAGCCCGAGTGGATGACCGACTACCGGGTCAAGGCCTACCGCCATTTCGTCGAGCGCGAGCTGCCCAGCTGGGGCGGCGATCTGACCACGATCGACTTCGACAACATCTTCTACTACCTGAAGCCGGTCGAGGAGCAGGCGAACAGCTGGGAAGACCTGCCGCCGGGCATGAAGGACACGTGGGACAAGCTGGGCATTCCCGAGGCTGAGAAGAAGTACCTGGCGGGCGTGGGCGCCCAGTACGAGTCCGAGGTCGTCTACCACAACCTGCAGAAGGAACTGGCCGACCAGGGCGTCATCTTCGCCGACACCGACAGCGGCCTGCGCGAGCACGAGGACATCTTCCGCGAGTACTTCGGCACGGTGATCCCGTACAACGACAACAAGTTCGCGGCGCTCAACTCGGCCGTGTGGTCGGGCGGCTCGTTCATCTACGTGCCGCCGGGAGTCAAGGTCGAACTGCCCCTGCAGGCGTACTTCCGCATCAACGCCGAGAACATGGGCCAGTTCGAGCGCACCCTGATCATCGTCGACCGCGACGCCTGGGTGCACTACGTCGAGGGCTGCACCGCCCCGATCTACTCGAGCGACTCGCTGCACTCCGCGGTCGTCGAGATCATCGTCCGCGACAGCGCCCGCTGCCGCTACACCACCATCCAGAACTGGTCGACCAACGTGTACAACCTGGTCACCAAGCGGGCGGTGGCCGAGCGCAACGCCACCATGGAGTGGGTCGACGGCAACCTCGGCTCGCAGCTGACCATGAAGTACCCGGCGGTGCTCCTGAAGGGCGAGGGCGCCCACGGCGAGGTGCTCTCGATCGCGTTCGCCGGCAAGGGCCAGCACCAGGACGCGGGCGGCAAGATCACCCACATGGCGCCCAACACGTCGTCGGTGATCACCTCGAAGTCGATCTCGAAGGACGGCGGCCGGGCCTCATACCGCGGCCTCCTGCAGGTCAACGACGGGGCGGTCGGGTCGCGCTCGAAGGTGGTGTGCGACGCGCTGATCCTGGACGATCAGAGCCGCACCGACACCTACCCGTACATCGACATCAAGGAGAACGCCGTCGACATCGGCCACGAGGCCACTGTGTCGAAGATCGGCGACGAGCAGCTGTTCTATCTGATGAGCCGCGGTCTGACCGAGTCCGAGGCCTCGGCGATGGTCGTCTCGGGCTTCATCGAGCCGATCACCAAGGAGCTCCCGCTCGAGTACGCCGTCGAGATGAACCGGCTGATCCAGCTCCAGATGGAAGGCTCCGTAGGCTGATGAGCCAGGCGACGGTGTCCGAGCCCGCCTGGCTCGCGGGCAAGCGGCGGGCTGCGCTCGAGACGTACACGGCGCTGCCGGTGCCGTCGAACCGCGAGGAGGCGTGGCGGTTCACGAACCTGCGCGGGTTCGATCCGGACGCGTACACCACCCATCCCGGATCGCTCGCGCTCGACGGTGACGCCGGCGGTGCCGTCTTCACCACCATGACGCAGGCGATCGAATCGCACCCGGAGCTGGTCGAGCGGTATCTGGGCACGGTCGTGCCGGAGAACGAGAAGTTCTCGGCGGCCAACGCCGCCCGCTGGCACGACGGCGTGCTGGTGCACGTGCCGGCCGGCGTGTCGGTCGAGGCGCCGCTGCGGTCGGTCGTCGAGCTGACCGAAGAGGGCTCCGCCCTGTACCACCGCGTGCTGGTCGTACTCGAGCGCGGTGCGCGGGCCACGTTCGTCGAGGAGTACCGCTCGGAGGTGCCCGGCTACCTGAACGTCGTGGTCGAGCTCGTGGTCGCCGACGAGGCGCGGCTCGAGTACGTCACGATCCAGCACCACCACTCCGAGACGCGCCAGTTCGGCACGCACCGGGCCACGGTCGGCCGTGACGCCGAGCTCGACTGGGTGGCCGCTGCGCTCGGCGGGACGAGGGCCAAGTCGAGGATGGAGAGCCTGCTCGCCGGCCAGGGTGCCCACGTCAAGGTGACCGGGGCCTACTACCTGACCGGGTCGGAGCACATCGACTACGACACGACCCAGGAGCATGCCGCGCCCAACACCACCTCCGACCTGGCGTTCAAGGGAGTGCTCGACGATCACTCGCGGGCGGTGTGGCGCGGTGTCATCCGGGTCGACAAGGACGCGCAGAAGACCGACGCCTATCAGGAGAACCGCAACCTCCTGCTGTCGGCCGATGCGCAGGCAACGCCGATCCCGGGGCTCGAGATCGAGGCCAACGACGTGCGCTGCACCCACGGCGCGACGGTCGGCCAGGTCGACAGCGCCCAGATCTTCTACCTGATGGCGCGCGGGCTCGACCGGGCCTCAGCCCAGCGCATGATCGTCCGCGGGTTCTTCGAGCCCGTGCTCGAGCGGATCGGCTCCATCCAGGCGCGCGAGCGCCTGGCGGCCGCGCTCGAATCCCGCATCGGCTGACGCACCAAACGGGGTCAGACCCCTTTTGGCGCGCCCCAACTACACTCAGGGCATGGCTGTCGAAGCGCACACCCCACTCGATGCCGCCCGGGTCAAGCTCGACTTCCCGATCCTGGGCAAGCCCGTGCATGGCAAGCCGCTGGTCTACCTCGACTCCGCCAACTCGTCCCAGAAGCCGCGGGCCGTCATCGACCGGATCGTCGACGTGTACGAGTCGGGTTACGCCAACGTCCATCGCGGCGTCTATCACCTCGGGGTCGTCGCCACCGATGCCTACGAGGGCGCCCGCGACAAGGTGGCCGCCTTCCTGAACGCCCCGTCGCGGCGCGAGGTGATCTTCACCCGCCAGGCCACCGAGGCGCTCAACCTGGTCGCCTACGCCTATGGCCGAAACCACGTCGGCCCCGGCGATCACATCGTCACGACGGAGCTCGAGCACCACTCCAACCTCGTGCCGTGGTGGTATCTCGCCCAGCGCACCGGCGCGACGATCCACTACCTGCGCATCAACGACGAGGGCGAGCTCGATCCCGAGTCGCTCGAGCGCCTGTCAGCGCTCGAGAGCGTGAAGGTTGTCGCGGTCGCCGAGGTGTCGAACGCCCTCGGGACGCTGAACGACGTCCCCGCCCTGGCGCGCTGGGCGCATGACCGGGGCGCGGTGCTCGTGGTCGACGGCGCCCAGGCCGCTCCGCACCGGCCGGTGGACGTGCAGGCGCTCGGATGCGACTTCTACGCCATCTCCGGCCACAAGATGTGCGGCCCCGGCTCGGGGGCGCTGTGGGGCCGGGCCGAGCTGCTGGAGCGCATGGAGCCGTTCCTGACCGGCGGCGAGATGATCGCGAGCGTCTCGCTCGAGCGCACCACCTGGAACGAGATCCCGTGGAAGTTCGAGGCCGGCACGCCGGCCATCGCGGAATGCATCGGCCTTGGCGCCGCCGTCGACTATCTGCAGTCGATCGGCATGGAGGCGATCGAGGCGCACGAGCAGATGCTGACCCGGTACGGCCACGACGTGCTGCGGTCGATTCCCGGGGTGACCCTGTTCGGGCCGCCGCCCGAGCGCCGCGCCGGCATCCTCACCTTCAACGTCGCCGACCTGCACCCGCACGATGTCGCCCAGGTGCTCGACGGCGACGCGATCTGCGTCCGGGCCGGCCATCACTGCGCGCAGCCCGTGGTCGACCACTTCGGCGTGGCCGCGACCACCCGGGCGAGCGTGTACCTGTACAACACGACGGACGATCTCGACCGGCTGGGCGAGGGCATCGAGAGGGTCAAGCGCACGTTCGGCGTCTGACCGCGCCGTACGGCTTCCGTTAGACTTCCTGCAAGGAACCATGGACGACTTCTACCGCGAAAACATCCTCGACCATTACCGCAACCCGCGGAATCACGGTCACCTGGACGCGCCCACCGCGACCGCCGAGGGCGTCAATCCGCTGTGCGGCGACGAGCTCACCGTCGAGCTCGACATCGACGAGGGCATCGTGCGCGACGTGCGCTTCAGCGGCCGCGGCTGTGCCATCAGCCAGGCCGCCGCGTCGATGATCTCCGACGTGGTCAAGGGTAAGACGGTCGACGAGGTGGCGGCGCTGGGCCGTGAGGACGTGCTCGAGGAGCTCGGGATCCCGCTGTCCCCGATCCGGCTCAAGTGCGCCCTGCTCTCGGTGAGCGTGCTGCGCGTCGCCCTCGGGCGCACGCCCGGCGGGGACGAGAGCGAGCTCGAGTGGAGATCCCGGTAGGGCCGGTGGACGCGATCCCCGAAGGGGGGGTCAAGATCGTCCAGTCCGGATCGCTGTTCGTGGGGGTGTACCGCATCGGCGGCGAGTTGTACGCGCTCGAGGATCGCTGCAGCCACGACGACGGGCCTCTGTGCGAAGGCGATCGCGAGGGCTTCGAGGTGACGTGCCCCCGTCACGGTGCCCGTTTCGACCTCCGCACCGGAGCGGTGCTGTCGCTGCCGGCCACCGAGGACGTCGATGCCTTTCCCGTCACTGTGCGCGACGGCGAAGCCTTCGTCCAGGTCTAGATCGGCGCTCATATACTGCCGCCCATGGAGGCGCTGTCCGAGGCGACGCAGGAGTATCTGGAGAGCATCTACTGGCTCTACGAGGCCGGTATCGAGCGGACTCAGGCCAACCTGGCGCGCGCCCTGCAGGTGTCGCAGCCCTCGGCCAGCGAGATGCTGCGGCGGCTGCACGACGACGGCCTCGTCAGCCGCGATGACCACAAGCTGATCCAGTTCACCGAGCGCGGCCGCGAGGTCGCGACCCGGATCGTTGCCCGGCATCGCACCGTCGAGGCGTATCTGGTCAAGGTGATGGGCATCCCCTGGGACGAGGTGCACGAGGAGGCCCACGCGATGGAGCACTCGATCTCGCCCAGGCTCGAGACGAAGATGCTCGAGATGATCGGCGAGGTGCGCACCTGCCCCCACGGGCACCCCATCGGCGACTATCCGCGTGAGCCGGGCGAGCCCATCCCGGCCGTGCCCGTCGGGAGCGAGCTCGTGGTGCTGCGGCTCGAGAACGAGGCCGAGGAGATGCTGCACTACCTCAAGGAGCGCGGCATTGAACCGGGAGAGCGCTACACCGTGGTCGACCGCCGTGGACACGGCGACGACGCCATCACCGAGCTTCGCGACGAGGACAATGGCGGAATCCACGAGGTGGACGACCGCCTGGCGCGCACCGTGTCGGTGCTGGTGGTGACCCGCGGCGACGGCCCGGTGTCGGACGTGGCCGAGGCGGGCGCCGAGCTGCAGCTGCTCGGCCCCACCCGCTGGGGCATGTGAATATCTGGGGCCAGGCCCCAAATATTCACGCCACTGACTCCTGAACGCAGACGGGGCGCACAGGCAAATGCCGTGTGCGCCCCGTCTCGGTGATATCGCTTGGATTGGGTAGCGGCGACTGCCGAGCCCACCACCTAGAAGGTGACGGGGGCCATCCCAACGCCGGCTGCAGCGATTCCCCGTAGGTTCAGGGATTCGCCCCTACCCGCGAGCACCTCCGCTCGCCCGTCTTGAACCATCTAACAAGTCGGACCACCTCCTTTCCACGGTACGACCATCGTACCAATTCAGGGCGACGGCGCCAAGACGTCCGACTATTGGTTCGTCTAATGTGGCGCCCATGCCGCGGCTCCGGATCATCATCGCCAGCACTCGCCCCGGACGGGTCGGCCTGCCCGTGGCCAACTGGTTCGAGCCGATCGCGCGCGCGCATGGCGGGTTCGACGTCGAGGTGACCGACCTCGCCGATCTGCGCCTGCCGTTCATGGACGAGCCCAACCATCCCCGCCTGCGCCGCTACACCCACTCCCACACCCGCGCCTGGAGCGCGACCGTCGAGGCCTCCGACGCGTTCGTCTTCGTCATGCCCGAATACAACTTCGGCATGAATGCGCCGCTCAAGAACGCGCTCGACTACCTGCACGAGGAGTGGCACCACAAGCCGGTCGGGTTCGTCGCCTACGGCGGCGTCGCCGCGGGCACCCGCGCGGTGCAGATGACCAAGCTCGTCATGTCGGCGCTCAAGATGGCGCCGCTCTTCGAGGCCGTCTACATCCCGTTCGTGGCCAGCATGATCGACGACGAGGGCGTTCTGCAGGCGAACGAGACAATGGAGAAGGCCGCGACGGCCATGCTCGACGAGCTCGTTCGGGTGGAGGCGGCGCTGCGCCCCCTGCGCACGGCCTAGCGCGTGTAGGCCTCGGCGATCGATGCCGGGTCGATCCCGAGCTCGGCACGCATGGGCGTCACGTCGCACTCCGTCCCCGCGATCAGCATGGTGATCTGGTCGGGCGTGACGTGCAGCGGCGGGGGCAGGTGCCTCCCGATCAGCTGCGCCTGCAGCCGGACCACGCTCACGGGCGTGTGCAGCTTGGGGTGCGGGCGGCGGCCGGTCACGCGGGCGATCTCGTCGAGAAGGTCGTTGAACTCGAACACCTGCGGGCCGCCCAGCTCGAAGCGCTTGCCGATGGTCTCGGGTCGCTCGAGCGCGCGCACGAACGCCGTTGCCACGTCGCCCGCCCAGACCGGCTGGTGGCGGTAGCGGCCGTCGCCGACCACCGGGGTCAGCGGCAGCCCGACCAGGCGCTCGAACTCCGCGAACGCGCCGCCGCCGCGGGCGAACACAAAGCTCGGCTCGAACACCGTCCAGTCGAGGTCGCTCTCGATCACCGCCCGCTTCGCGGCCCATTTGGTGCGCCAGTAGCGGGTCAGCGGGGCGTGCTCCTCGGACACTCCCAGCGCGCTCATGTGCAGGAACCGGCGCACGCCCGCGGCCTTTGCGGCGGCGACCACGTTGCGCGCGCCCTGCGCGTTCACGGCCTCGAAGCGCTCGTCGCTGCCATCCAGGATCGCCACCAGGTGCGCGATCGCGTCGACCCCCTCCACCGCCCGCTCGACCGCCGCGGGATCGGTCACGTCGCCGCCGCTCTGGCGTGAGAACCGCACCACCTCGTGCCCGTCGGCCTCGAGCCGGTCGACCAGCCGCCGGCCGATGAAGCCGCTCGATCCGGTGACCAGCACCTTCACGGGGTGCTCGTGCGCTGCTCGAAGTTCAGGTAGTAGCGGCTGGGGGTCGGCTCGGCCTGCCCCTGGTACTTGCTGCCCAGCCGGCCGGAGCCGTAGGGATGCTCGGCGGGCGTGGTCAGCGTGAGGAAGCTGAGCTGCGCGATGCGCATGCCCGCGTAGACCGTGATCGGGAGGTTGGCCATGTTGGCCAGCTCGAGGGTGATGTGGCCGTCGAAGCCGGCGTCGATGATGCCCGCCGTCTGGTGCACGACCAGGCCGAGCCGGCCCAGCGAGCTCTTGCCGTCGAGGGCCGCGACGATGTCGTCCGGAAGCGCGAGCCGCTCGGCCACGACTCCCAGCACGAACTCGCCCGGGTGCAGGATGAACGGCTCGTCGCCCTCGATCGTCACGAGCTCGGTGAGATCCTCCATCGGCAGCTTCACGTCGATGAAGGGGTAGCGGGAGTTGCGAAAGACGCGGAACGCGTTCCCGACCCGGACGTCGATGCTGCCGGGCTGCACCATGTCGTCGTCGAACGGGTCGATCACGATCCGGCCGGCGGCAATCTCCTCGCGGATCGACCGGTCGGACAGCACCATCCGTCGGATTCTAGCCAGTGACGTCTGCTATTTTCGATCAGACACCACCGGGGGAGCGTGAGCAAATGGCACGGACGGTTGATCTACGCACGGAGCTGCCGGGACCGAAGTCCCGCGAGATTCTGGCGCGCAAGGAGCGCGTGGTTGCCGACGCCAAGAGTCTGCTGGCGCCGTTCGTGATCGACCACGGGCACGGGTGCGTGATCACCGACGTCGACGGCAACACCTTCCTCGACTGGTCGGGGGGGATCGGCTGCCTGAACGTCGGCCACACCAACGCGGCCGTGTCCGAGGCTCTGCACAAGCAGATCGACCGCTTCCTGCACACCGACTTCACCGTCGTGCCGTACGAGGCCTACGTCGAGCTCGCCGAGCGCCTGGTGGCCGTCACCCCGATCGCCGGCGCCAAGAAGGCCGTCTTCTTCAACTCGGGCGCCGAGGCCGTCGAGAACGCCGTGAAGATCGCCCGGCACGCGACCGGCCGCTCGGCGGTGATCGCCTTCGAGGGCGCCTTCCACGGGCGCACGCTGATGGCGATGTCGCTGACCTCCAAGCAGCACCCGTACAAGGCCGGCATGGGCCCGTTTGCCCCCGAGGTGTACCGGGCGCCGTTCCCCAACCCGTACCGGTGGGAGGGCGACGACCCGGCCGGCGAGGCGCTGGCGGCGCTCCGGCGGATGCTGGTCACCCACGTCGCCGCCGAGGACGTGGCCGCGATCGTGTTCGAGCCCGTACAGGGCGAGGGTGGGTTCGTGGTGCCCCCGGCCGAGTGGGTCCGCGGCCTGCGCGAGCTGGCCGACGAGTACGGCATCGTGCTGGTCGCCGACGAGGTGCAGTCGGGCTTCGGCCGCACCGGCAAGCTGTTCGCGGTCGAGCACTTCGGGGTCGAGCCCGACCTGATCACGATCGCCAAGTCTCTGGGCGCCGGGGTGCCGATCTCGGGCGTGCTGGGCCGCGCCGAGATCATGGACGCCGCACCCGACAGCTCGATCGGCGGCACGTTCGTCGGCTCGCCCCTGGGCTGCGTGGCCGGCATCGCGGTGCTGGACGAGATCCAGAGCCGCGGCCTGCTGCGTCGCGGGGCCGAGATCGGCGATCGCATCCGCGCTCGCTTCGACGAGTGGGCGGCCCGCTTCGACAACATCGGCGACGTGCGTGGCCTGGGGCCGATGCTCGCGATCGAGTTCGTCACCGACCGCGCGAGCAAGACGCCTGCGCCGGAGATCGCGACCGCGGTCCACGAGTACGCCGTGCAGTCGGGGCTGCTGCTCCTCAAAGCCGGCATTCATGGCAACTGTGTGCGAGTGCTGGTGGCCCTGGTCGCCTCCGACGACGAGATCTCCGAGGCGCTCGACATCTTCGCCGCCGCGGTGGAGCAGGCCGTCGGTGCGCCGCGCATGGCCGCCACGGCCGGATAGCCGGAAAATTGGCGCGAATCCCGCATTTGTAAAGAGAATCTGCCAGGGTTAAGGAGTCGGAAAGGGTTTCGTTAGCGCCGACCCCCTGGCGCAGGTGCGGCGGTACGGTCTCTCCACTCGAAGCGGTGAGGAGGGGTCCGTGAAGTTTCGTGTGGCGGGGGTGGCTCTGATGTTGGCGGTGGCGCTTGCGCTCCCGGCCACCGCCAGCGCGTTCACGTCCGTCCCGGCCTTCCGCTCGGCACTGCAGCGGCGGATCAACCACTTCCGCGCCGAGTACAGGCTGCCGCCGATTCATCTCAACCTGCGGCTCGAGCACTCGGCCCAGGCGCACAGCACGGACATGGCGGAGCACCACGACTTCTCGCACTCGGGTTCGTCGGGCGTGAGCTGGGTGGCGCGGATCCGCTACTGGGGCTACCGGGGCGACTGGATCGGCGAGAACCTGGCGGTCGGCAACATCAGTGCCCGCACCGTGATGGCGATGTGGAAGGCCAGCCCGCCGCACCGCGCAAACCTCCTCGATGGAGCGTTCGCAGCGGTCGGGATCGGCGCCGCAGCCGGGACGTATGCCGGCCGGGCCGCCACGTACGTCACCTCAGACTTCGGCGGCTGACCCCGCCCTCGGGCCCGCGTGGGCCCTTCCGATCATTTTCCAGCTCCGCCAGGTGTGTGCGGCACTCAAGCACGGTCGAAAACGGCCGATACACGGGAGGACAATCGCAGTTTGCATATAACAAAAGGCAGAAATGGCAGAGTTCCACATCAAGAAGGTCACGCTCCCCAGCGGCAAGGTGGTGGAGCTGGTCTACCTCCAGAACGGATGGCACCAGGCTGCGACGGCCGGGGCCGACGCGCCCCGGCGCATGCGCATCCGCCGGATCGAGCTCTGCCCCCAGTGTGGGAGCGACCGCGTCCATCCGCTCGACTGGCGCGAGGTCGAGGACATGCGCTGGGAGCTCGATGTTCGCTGCCCCGATTGTCGCTGGGAGGGCGGAGACGTCTTCGACCAGCCAGAGGTCGAGCGCTACGACGATGTCCTGCTGGCCGAGGCCGGTGACATGATCGAGGAGCTCGACCGGATCACGCGCCAGAACATGGCCGAGCATGTCGAGCGCTTCACCGCCGCGCTCCACGCCGACGCCATCACCCCGTTCGACTTCTGATCCCCCGAGGCGGCCTGGCTCTCAGTGCCGCAGGTGCTGCTGCTCGCGGTGGCGTTCGAGGGCCAGCTCGATCAGGCGGTCGAGCAGCTCGGGGTAGGTGACCCCGCTCGCCTCGAAGAGCTTGGCGTAGACGCTCGTCTCGGTGAAGCCCGGGATGGTGTTGATCTCGTTCACGACGACATCGCCAGCGTCGGTGATGAACATGTCGATCCGCGCCATCCCCTCGCACTGGCAGGCCAGGAACGCGTCGAGGGCCACCCGCTGCACCTCCTCGGCCAGCTCGGGCTCGATGTCGGCCGGGGCCTCGAGGTCCATGCCGCCGGGCTCGTACTTGGCGGCGTAGTCGTACCAGTCGGCATTCACGTGCAGCCGTCCGGGGACGCTCACCTGGGGGTCGTGGGTGCCCAGCACCCCGCACTCGATCTCCATCCCGTGCACCATCGCCTCGATCAGCACCTTCGAGTCGTGCTGGAAGGCGAGGTCGAGGGCGGGTGCGAGGCTGTCGACGTCGGTCACCTTGCTGATGCCGACGCTCGAGCCCAGCCGGGCGGGCTTGACGAAGCACGGCAGCCCGATCTCGGCAGCCGCCAGCATCGCCTCGACGTCGGTGTCGAGCACGGTGTGCGCGTCGAGCTGCACGCTGCGGGCCGTGGCGATGCCGTTGGCTCCCAGCACCACCTTGACCATCGCCTTGTCCATGGTGAGCGCCGAGGCCAGAACGCCGGAGCCGACGTAGGGGACGCCCAGCATCTCGAGCATGCCCTGCAGGCTGCCGTCCTCGCCGTAGGGGCCGTGCAGCATGGGCACGACCACGTCGATCTGCCCCACCGCCCGGGCCTGGCTGAGCGTGCCGCCGGCACGGGGGATCACGCTGCGCGAGTTCGAGCCCGGGTCGAGGGCCAGCCGCTCGCCCTCGGCCGCGGCCGCCTCGAGCTGCCACGACCCGTCGCGGTCGATCGTGACCCCCACGACGTCGTAGCGGTCCGGGTCGAGCGCGGCCGCGACGGATGCGCCCGAGGCCAGCGAGATCTCGTGCTCGGAGCTGCGGCCTCCCGACAGGACGGCGACCCGGATGCGGACGACCTCGGTCATGTCGACCCCGGCCCTCCGTTGCAGCTCGGATCGTTGGGCCGGAACTTGGCGACGACGATCGTGATCGTCGAGCCCCGCGGCGCGCTGCCCCCGGTCGGGCTCTGCGACTGGACGATGTTCTGCTGGGTGGGGTCGTTGCAGTCGACCTGCTGGGTGACGGCCACCACGAATCCGGCGGCGACGATGTCGCGCTTGGCCTGGCCGGCGGTCTCGTCGACGACGTTCGGCACCGGCGCGAGCGATGCGCCGCTCGAGATGTAGATCGTCACCGGTGTGCCCTGTGCGATCCGCGTCCCGGCCGGGCCCGGCGAGGTCGCAAACGCCTGCCCCTGCGGGACCTTGGCGCTGTGCTGGCTCGTGCACGACGGCTTGAGCGTGAGCTTTTGCAGGGCCGCGGTCGCCTGCGCGCAGGTCTTGCCCGTCACCGACGGGATCTCGACAAAGCCGCTGGCGTACAGGATCGTGATCGCCACCCCCGGCTTGACCTTCGTCCCCGGGGTCGGCCGGCTGCCCACGACGAAGTTCTGCTTCGCCTTGGGCGAGTCGATGGCCTCCGACGGCCCCAGCTTCAGGTGGTGCTGCTCGAGGATGCCCTGCACGTTCGCGAGCTGCGTCCCCTTCAGGTCGGGCACCGTGACGGAGTTCGGCCCGATGCCGACCATGAGCGTCACGAGCGTGCTCTTCGAGACCCCTGATCCAGGCGTCGGATCCGTGGTCACGACCTTGCCGTCCTGGGCGAACGTCGAGCCGACGTTCACGCACTTGCTGTTCTTCAGGTTCGCATTGGCCAGCGTCTGCTCGGCCTGTTTGCAGGTCTGGCCGACGACCGACTTCGGAATCGTGATGTCGTTCCCCGCCAGAATCCGGTAGACGACGTAGCCGGCCACGCCGGCGACGGCGAGCAGCAGGACGACGAGCAGCCAGGGCAAAAGGCTGCGGCGCGGCGCCGGCTCGTCGGGCGGAGGCGGCGGCCGCAGAACGCTCGTTGCGCTCTCGGGGGCGAGCACGCGGGTCGCGTCGCCCGCGGCGATCACGCGCGTCGCCTGCTGGGTGTCGGCCGATGCCCCCTGGCCGCGGCCGACCCGGCCGAGCTCCTCGGCCATCTGCCTGGCCGACTGGAACCGCAGCGCCGGATCCTTGGCCAGGGCGCGCATCACCACCTGTTCCATCGCCGGCGACACCAGCCGGTTGCGGTCGTGCAACGGCGGCGGCGGGTCGGAGACCTGCTTCATGGCGATCTCGACGGCTGAGTCGCCGTTGAACGGCAGCTCGCCGGAGAGCATCTCGTAGAGCACGATCCCCATCGAGTAGAGGTCCGACTGCGGGCCCACCGGCAGCCCGCGGGCCTGCTCGGGCGAGAGGTACTGGGCGGTGCCCACGATCGACCCCACCTCGGTCATCTGCTGCGTGTTGGCCGCCCGGGCGATGCCGAAATCGGTCACCTTCAGCCGGCCCTCGTCGGTCAGCACCATGTTGTGCGGCTTGATATCGCGGTGCACGACACCCTGGCGGTGCGCGGCGTCGAGCGCCGCGAGCGCCTGGGTGGCATAGCCGATCGCCTCCGGCTCGGGCAGCGGCGCACGCCGCCCGATCTCCTCCTTGAGCGTCGGGCCGTCGAGGTACTCCATCGCGATGTAGGAGGTGCCCATGGCCTCGCCGCGGTCGTACACCGTGACGATGTTGGGGTGCCGCAGCGACGCCGCGGCCGCCGCCTCGCGCCGGAACCGCTCGACGAAGTCGGCGTCGCGGGCATAGCGGTCGGACAGGATCTTGATCGCCACCTCGCGCCCGAGCGACTGGTCCGTGGCCAGGTAGACGTCGGCCATCCCGCCCGACCCGAGCCGGCTCTCGATCATGTAGCGGCCGTCAAACAGCTCGCCGATGAGTGAGTGGTAGCCCACGAAGCCGCTACTTTGCCACGCTTTTGCCTAGATACGCCTCGATCACCTTGGCGGCGATCGGCGCCGAGATCTGGCCGCCGAACTCGGGCGTGTGCTCCACGACGACCGCCACGGCGATCTTCGGGTCCTCTGCGGGGGCGAGTCCGACGAACCATGCGGTGTTCAATCCGGCCGTCCCGGTCTCGGCCGTCCCGGTCTTCCCGGCGACGTTCAGGCCGAGCACGTTGGCCGCGGTTCCGGTGCCCTCGTCCACCACGTCCTTCATCATCGCGGTCAGCTCGGCGGCCGTCTGCGTGGACATGACCCGCTCGATCTCCTGCGGCCTGCCGGTGTAGATGGTGTGGCCCGACGGCGTCACGACCTTGTCCACAAGGCTCGGAGCCATCCGGACGCCGCCGTTGGCCACGGTCGCGACCACCTCGGCCATCTGCAGCGGCGTGACGCCGAGCCGCTCCTGGCCGATGGCCATCCGGCCGACGTCGACCGGGGCGTTCGGCCCCAGCAGCCTCCCGTTGGAGTAGAGCCCGCTCGGGGCCATCTCGTTGGTGGGATACGTGAACGGCGGGAGCTGGAAGAACCCGAACCGGCGCATCACGTCCTCGAGCCGCGTCTGGCCGACCTGCTCGCCGATCTGCGCGAACACGGTGTTGACCGAGAACGTGAGCGCCTCGGTGAGGTCGATCGCGCCGTAGCTCTCGGTGCCGGCATTGCACAGCTCGTGACCCTCGTCGATGATGCAGTGGCCGTGGGCGTCGATCAGGGGCTCGGTCGGCGTGTACTTGCCCGATTGCAGCGCGGCGGTGGCTGTGAGGATCTTGAACGTCGATCCGGGCGCGTACAGGCCCTGGGTGGCCCGGTTCAGGAGCGGTGCGCCGCCCCTCCGGTCAAGGCGGGCGAAATTCTGGGCGACCCGGTTGGGGTTGAAGCTCGGGGACGAGTACATCGCCACCACCCGCCCGGTGCTCGGCTGGATTGCGACCACGGCCCCGACGAGCTCATCGCCGTTGTTGGCCATGCCCTCCTCGGCCGCCTTCTGCGCCGGCACCGACAGGCTGGTGATCACGTTGTTGCCGGTGACCGTCTCGCCCCGCAGGGTCGAGCCGAGATTCGAGATGACGGTGGCGAGATCGGAGTTGGAGGCGGTCAGATACGGGTTCTCGGCCAGCTCGAGGCCGGTGCGCCCGTCGCCGACCGTGTTGTAGCCAACCGCATGCGCGAACAGCGGGCCGTAGGGGTAGCGGCGCTCATACAGCGTCAGACCGCCCGCATGCACCGCATGGTTCCGCGCGAGCACCTGGCGGCCGTTCGCCGCCAGGATCAGGCCGCGCCTGATCTGGAGCTGGCGGTAGACGAGGCGGGCGTTGTCCCGCCGCGAGGCCAGCGACGAGGCCGCCCAGATCTGCCAGTAGGCCGTGATCGTGATCAGAAGCGCGATCCCGACGGCGCTGATCCGAAACAGGTTGGTGATCTGCCGGTTCACGCCGGCCTCCGCGCCGCGGCCCGGTCGGACACCATCAGGAGCAGCGCCAGCATCAGGAAGTTGCTCACGATCGACGAGCCGCCGTAGCTCACGAACGGCAGCGTGACGCCCGTGAGCGGGATCAGGCGGGTGATGCCGCCCACGATCAGAAAGGCCTGCAGCGTGAACGAGAAGGTGAGGCCGCACGCGAGCAGCTTCGAGAAGCTGTCCTCGGCCATGGTCGCGATCTTGAACCCGCGGTAGGCGAAGAGCAGGTAGATCAGGAGCAGCCCGGCGGCGCCGGCCAGACCGGTCTCGTCCGACCAGGCGGCGTAGATCCCGTCGGTCTGGACGGCGGGAATGATCGTCTGGCCGTGGCCGATCACCTGCAGGCTGCGGCCCAGGCCCGTGCCGAAGATGCCGCCGTCGGCGATCGACTCGATCGACTGCACGATCTGGTAGCCCGTCGTGTGCGCGTGTGCCCACGGGTTGATCCAGATCGTGAACCGCTCGCGCACGTGCGGGATGGTGGCGTAGACGAACCACGACCCCGCCGCGAAGATGCCCAGGCCGAGCACCGTGTAGAAGGCTCTGCCGGTGGCCACGTAGATCATCGCCAGGAAGATGCCGAACAGGAGCAGCGCCGAGCCGAGGTCGTTCATCACCGCGAGCACGCCGAGCGAGACCGCGGCCATCAGCGCGAGCGGGCCCAGGTGGCGGGCGGCCGGGATCTCGATGCCGAGGGCGCGCCGGCGGGCAAACGTCAGCACCTCCCGGTTCTCGCGCAGGTAACCGGCCAGGGAGATGACCAGGAGCAGCTTCACGAACTCGCCGGGCTGCACCTGGATCCCGCCCACCCGGATCCAGAGCCGCGCCCCGTTGACCGTCGTCCCGGCGACCATCGTGAACAGCAGCAGGGCGACGGCGGCGGTGGCGAGGGTGTACTTGTATCCCTCCAGGCGGCGGTGGTCGCGGAGGACGAAGATCAGCCCCAGGAAGCCGATCAGCCCGACCACGATCCACACCGACTGCTCGCCGGCAAGCGACGGCTGCAGCCGGTAGATCTCGGTCAGGCCGAGCGCACACAGAAGCGCGGCGAGCGGCAGCAGCCACGGGTCGGCGTTCGGCAGGCCGGCGCGCACGCCGATGTGGGCGACGGCGAACAGGGCGAGGAAGACGCCGGCGTAGACCAGCGAGGTGCTCGAGATCTGGTTCTGGCGGGCGGTATAGACCGAGGCGAAGCCGACGGCGGTCAGAAGCCCCACCATGATCAGGTTGACCAGCTCGCGCATGCGGGCCGACCTCATGGGCTTGCCACCTCGTACGGGTGCAGCGTCGCCTTGGCGCCGGCCTCTGTCCGCAGCGTGTGGTCGAACAACGTCTGGCGCTGGCGCGCGGTCAGCGAGGCGTAGCTGACGGTCGATTCGTACACCACGTGATACAGGTGGATGCCGAACGGCAGGACGATCGGCACGCCCTGGTAGATGGCGACGCGGCCCGTGCTCGTGTCGGCGCCGATGAAGTGGCTCTCGCGCAGCCCCACGAGCGTCGCCGCCCCCAGGGCCACCGCCAGGGCCACGATCCCGACCATCGCCAGGAGTGTCCGCAGGCGCATGCCGCCCTCGTCGTCCTCGTCGGTGGACGCCGTCAGGATGCCGGTGCTCTGGCCGGAGGTCGCCGACTCCGCCTGCTCGGGCACCTCGCCCACCCGGAACACGATTGCGGTGATGTTGTCCTCGCCGCCGCCCTGCAGCGCCGCCCGCACCAGGTTCCGCGCGATCGTGGCGGCGGGCTCGTCGGCCGCCAGCAGGTCGGCGATGGTCTGCTCGGCCACCATCGTGTTCAGGCCGTCGCTGCACAGGAGCACGACGTCGCCGTCGGCGGCCACCACGGTGAACGTGTCCACCTCGACCGAATCGTCGGTTCCGAGCGCGCGCGTGATCACGCTGCGCTGGGGGTGGTGCTCGGCCTCGAGTTCGCTCAGCTCGCCCTTGCGCACCAGCTCGCCGACGAGCGAGTGGTCGTCGGATAGCCGCTGCAGGCTGCCGTCGCGGAGCAGGTAGGCACGGCTGTCGCCGACGTGGGCGAAGGTAATCGACCCGTCGTCCGCGACCAGTGCCGCGGTCACCGTCGTGCCCATCCCGGCGGCGTCGGGGTCGGTGCGGGAGCGCTCGAGGATCCGGGCGTTCGCCGTGAGGATCGTCTGGCGCAGCACATCCGCCCCGGAGCCTCCGATCAGGTCGGCCTCGGCGAACGCCTCGGCGCACATGCGCGAGGCGATCTCACCCGCCTGGGCGCCGCCCATTCCGTCGGCCACCATGAAGAGCGGCGACCGCATGAGGTAGGAGTCCTCGTTGGAGCGGCGCACGTTCCCGGTCTGGGTGACGCCGGCGGAGTCGACGACGCGGAGGCTCATGTGTCGGTGCGGTACACGAGTTGGGTCTGGCCGATCGTGACCACGTCGCCGGGAACCAGGCGGCGCACACCGGTCGAACGGTCGCTGTTGACGAACGTGCCGTTGGTGGAGTGCAGGTCCTCGATCACGTCCCCGTCCTGGCCGCGCGCGAAGCGGGCATGCCGGCCCGAGGCGTAGCCGTCCGCGCCCAGCGGGATGTCGACACCGTCGTCGCGGCCGGCGATCAGGTCGCGGCCGATCTCGATGCTCGTGCCGGGATGAAGCTCGGGGCTCTCCATGACCACCAGCCGCCCGGGGGCGCGGGCCGGCGCCGCCGGCACCGGCTTGACCGGGCGCAGCACCATGCTCTCCTGACCCACCGTCATGTCGCGCGACGCCACCCTGATCACACGCCAGATGAACAGGTAGAGCAGGACGACGAACGCCACCTGGAGGGCGAGCAGGAGCTGTCTAACCAAGGCGGCGCTCGAACGTGAGCCTGGTTGTGCCCACGCCGATCACATCTCCGTTCATGAGGGAGGTCTCGCCGACCCGCTGACCGTTCACCTCCGTGCCGTTGGTGGAGCCCAGGTCGACGAGCGAATAGCCCTCGCCCACTCGGCGGATCTCGGCGTGGCGGCGCGAGACGTTGGGATCGTCCACGACGACGTTGCAGCCGCTGGAGCGCCCGAGTACGACGACGCCCTGGTCGAGGGCCAGTTCGTGGTCGTCCCACAGGAGCACCGCGCGCTCGCGCGGCTTGCGGGCCGGCTCCGCAGGCTCCGGCTCCGGCTCGGGTTCCGGGTCGGACGCGTACACCATGGTTGCGCCCGTGACAAAGGGGGCATCGGGCACCGGCGGCGCGAGGGGGGCGGCCGGCGCGGCCGGCGGCGGCGGTGCCGGCACGGCCATCGCGGCGGCGGCCTCTGCCGAGACGGTGGCCGCCGGTGCGGGCTGTTCGTGCGCGCCGTCCTCGGCCCCGACGGCGATGCCAAACATCCCCACGGTCAGGTCGGGCTCGGACTCGAGTGTGACGACGGGCCGCGTGGCGGTGCTGTACCCCTCGCGGCGGGCGTGCTCGACCAGGTATTCGGCGAGCTCGTTGCACATCTGCGTCTCATACGCGGCGAACTGCTCGCGGTCGGTCGGGTTCAGGTAGACCGTGTAGGCGTTCGGGACGTACACGCGGTGGATCGAGATGGTGCGGTGGTCGTCCATCTCCTTGGCCAGCTTGCGGGCCAGCTCGACGGGCTGCACCGAAGATCGAAACGTGCGTCCGAAGAGGCCTTCGACAAGGCCCCCGATCCTACGTTCGATGTCGCGGAAGACGCTCACGGTGGGGAGCCGAGACGGGTGTGTACGGGTCAGCTGCCGCGCTTGAGGTCGGGCCCGGCGACTGCCCAGGCGGCGGGGATTATAGCGGTGAGCATCACGGCGACCCCCGCAGCGACGCCACCGGCGCCGTGGACGAGGAGCTGCGGTGCGGCCGCCACGGCCAGCACGAAGCCGAGACCCCAGAGCGAAAGCGCCTGCAGCCGCCGCTCCGCCCGCCACGCCATCGCCAAAAGCACTGCAAACGCCACCATCGCCGTCGCGATCAGCGCGATCTGAGGATTGCGCTCGAGCGCCCGCACGTAGATCAGCGGGTTGTTGGCACCGGCCAGGCTGCGCACCGGCCGCAGGCCGGCCCATCCGCCGCAGACCGCGGCGACGAGCGCGCCGGCGGCCGCCTCGGCCGCGCGGCGGCTGCGGGTGGGAGCGGTCGCGGCGACGAGAACGAAGGCCGGACCCAGCCCGACGAGCGCAAGCGGGCCTGCCGCGAGCGGCGCGAGGCAGCGCCCGCGCGCGCCGCTGCGGCTCGACGTCCAGATCCACGCACTCGCGAGAACGATCCAGACGATGCCGGCGGCCTGGGCGAAGTTCCAGAATGCCGGGACGGCGAGCGCCGACGCGGTGACGAGTGCGGCTCGCGGCCGCCGCCAGGCCAGGGCGCCCAGAAGCACCGCAATCGGAAACGTCCACGAGGGCGGGTACATCGGGAACGTCGTCAGCGTCCAGATCGCCGCCCACCCGGTCAGAAGTGCTCCGGTGGCCGGGCCGGCGCGGTGGCGCAGAGCCGCGGGGAGCGCGACTGGGCGCTCTGCAGGCGCGGCCGCGGGCGTAAAGCCGGGCGCGGGTGTCACGGCCGGCTCGGCGATCGCGGCGAGCAGCAGGTCGCGAAACTCGGCCGCTGTCGGCCGCCGCTCGGGGTTGGCGACCATCGCCCGCTCGAGCGCATTTGAGAGCTCCCGCGGCAGCTCAGGGCGGATGCGCCGCAGCGGAGGCGCGCGGTGACCGAGGTTCTCGAGCAGCTCGGACAGGCTGCGGGCCTTGTACGGATTGCGGCCGGCGAGCGTGGCGTACAGCGTGAGGCCGGCCGACCACACGTCCGCGGCGCCGGTGGCCCGCTTGCCCGCGGCCTGCTCGGGCGCCATGTACGACAGCGTCCCCAGGAGGCGCTCGTCGACGGTGGGCTCGCGGGCATCCTCGTCGCGGGCGATGCCGAAATCGGTGAGCTGCACGATGCCGTCGGTCGAGACCAGGATGTTCGCCGGCTTGACATCCCGGTGCACGACGCCGCGCTTGTGGGCGTGGTCGAGCGCGTCGCATACCGCGGCGATCGCACGCACGGCCTGCTCGTCGGTGAGGCCGCTGCGGTCGAACCGCTCCCCCACGACCAGGTGCGAGATCAGGTAGGCGTGGTCCTCGTCGTGGGCGACGCCGACCACCTCGTGGATGTTGGGATGGTCGAGCTTGCGGGCGGTGCGGGCCTCGCGGTCGGCGCGCGGTGCCAGCCCCTCGCCGCGGCTGAATACCTTCACCGCCACCGCCTCTCCGGAGGCGCTGTCGTGCCCCGTGTAGACGGCGCCGAAGCCGCCGCGGCCGAGGACGTCTGTCAGCCGGTAGCGGCCGGCGACCACGCGGCCTTCGAGCTGGTCCGGGTCGGTTGCGGATGCGGTCTGCGCCACGGCACTCAGATTGGCGGGAACTGCCTGGATTCCTGCAAATCCGCGTCCGCAAGGGGTGGTAGGGTCCGTCCGTGCCTCCTGATGACTTCTTCGACGAGGACTGGGAGGAGCCGAGCCGAACCCAGGACACGGCGATCACCCGCCCGGCCGGTGCTGGCGAGGAGGGGGCGCGCGACAGTGCGCCCGAACCGCGCCAGGAGGGTTCACCACCGCCGCCCCGCGCGCCCCGGCCGCCGCAGCGCCGGCCGGCCAAGCGCGGAGGCTCGCGGGGGCCGAGCATGCCCAAGATGCCGAAGATGCCGAAGATGCCGAAGTTCGCGGGCGGCGGTGCTGCATCGCTGCCGCCGCTCGAGTATCGCCGGCTCGCCGCGCTTGGAGTCGGCATCCTCGCGATCATCCTGGTGCTCGTGATCCTGGCGCGAGGCTGCTCGGGCTCGTCGGCCAAGAGCGACAACGAGGCGTACGTCAGCACGCTGACGACGACCGTCCTCAACCCGTCCGACGATGTCGCCCTCCGCTTCCGCAAGATGCTCGACCTGCCCCGGGCGACGCTCCCCACCATGGAGAAGCGGCTTGCCGGCCAGCTCTCGTCGATGCGCTCCGTGCAGACGCACGCCGAGGCGCTCAAGCCGACCAAGCAGCTGGCGCCGTACCAGGGCGCGCTGCTGCAGGCGCTGCAGTTCCGGGTCACCGGGCTCGAGTGCATGTCCGAGCGCATCGCCACCGCCTGGAAGCTGAAGACGGCGGCAACGGCTGGCCAGCAGCTCTATCCGTGCACGGGCCAGCTGCTCGCATCCGACTACGTGTACGCCGACTCGTTCGCCACCGCCGCCGACACGGCGCTGAAGCAGGTGGGGGCGACCGGCGTGCCGACGTCACAGTTCGTGCCCACGTCCGAGCTCAGCTGGGTGACTCCGCTGGGCATCGGCCAGCAGATACGGGCGCTGCATCCCGGGCCGGTGACCGGCATCCACGGCACCGAGATGGGGTCGGTGGTGGCATCACCGCAGACGCTCACCCTGCAGCCTGGAACCACCAACTTCGTGAAGGGGAACAAGGATCTGGTGTTCGTGGTCTCGGTCAAGAACAGCGGCAAGTACACCGAGGTCGACGTGCCGGTCAAGCTCACCCTGAAACGGGCGAGCGGCGGAACGCCGATCGTGCAGACCGAGCACATCGCGAGCGTGACGGCCGGCGAGACCGCGACGGTCCGCTTCAGCGGCCTCTTCGCCTCGGCGCAGTCGGCTCCCGACTACTCGGTGCCGTACAAGCTGACCGTGACGTCGGTCAGGGTGCCGGGCGAGCACAACCTGACCAACAACACCGCCAGCTACACCGTCGAGTTCAGCCTCTCGTGACCACCGCGGTTGAGGCACGTGACATCGCCATCGGTGCGGCCGTCGCCGCCGGGGTGCTGCTGATCGCGGTCATCTACCTGGCCGTCACGCTGCGCCGGATCCGGCGCGCGCAGAGGCTCGTCGTGGGCACCGACAGCCACGACCTGGTCGAGTACGCGATGTCGCTGCTCGCCCGGGTCGAGCAGGTCGAGGGCCGGGCGTCCACGGTCGAGGCGGCGACGGAGGCGGTGGGCAAGCGGGTCGACCGCTGCCTCGAGCGCCGGTCGATGCTGCGCTACGACGCGATCGAGGGTGCGGGCGGCAGGCAGTCGGTCACGATCGCCCTGATGGACGCCTCCCGATCGGGCCTGATCCTCTCCGCGATCCAGGGCCGCGACTACGCCCGCATCTACGTCAAGGAGATCCGCGACGGCCTGAGCGACGTCGACCTCTCGCCGGAGGAGATGCGCGCACTGGAGCAAGCCGTCTCAACGTGAATAATCGGGGCCTGGCCCAATTATTCACGGCCGCCCCATCCATGCGACACGGCCGCAGGCCGTGGGCAATGAAGGTCGACAAAACCGTAGGACGGGGACATTGCTCGCCCCCCGACGGTGTTTTCGGGGGCTCGAGCGGTGTCCCCACGCCAGCCGCCAACTGAGAGAGACCACCAACCCGCGAGGGCGTGAACGGTAAGAACACCTCGCTCTTCGCCCTAGGTCCGGCGGCGGGGGAGGTGCCGCTCGAGCTGCAGCAGGTCCGACTCCTGCCCCGTCCGCTCCACCTGCAGCGTCGAATGCGCGATGCCGAACCGGTCGCGCACCAGCTCGGACAGCTGCCGGCGCACCATCGAGGGCTCGGCGTCGCCGCGGACCGTGACGTGGGCCGCGACCGCGGGGAAGCCCGAGGTCACCGTCCACACGTGCAGATCGTGCACCTCGAGCACCCCGTCCACCCCGCACATCATCGTCCCCAGGAGCTCGACGTCGATGCCGAGCGGCGCAGCCTCCATCAGGACGTCGACCGACTCGCGCACGATCCCCACCGCCGAGACGAGCACGAGGACCGAGATCAGCAGGCTCGCCAGGGGATCGGCCAGCTCCCAGCCGGTGGTGATGATGATGATCGCCGCCACCATGACGCCCGCCTGCGACAGGGCGTCGGCGGCCACATGGCGCGTGACCGCGCGTACGTTGAGGCCGCTGCCGGAGCGTGACAGCACCACCGTCGAGGTCAGATTCAGGCCGAACGCGACCGCCGCCACCGCCAGGGTGAGCCCGCCGTTCACGTCCGGCGGCGACGAGAGCCGGCTGATCGCGGCGACCGCGATGCCCACCGCGATCACCCCGAGGACGATGCCGTTGGCAAGGGCGGCCAGGATCTCGGCCCGTTTGAGGCCGAACGTGCGCCGGCCGGTCGCGGGCCGCCGTGCCATCGCCGCGGCCCAGAGCGCGAGGCCGATCGAGCCCGCGTCGGCGAGGATGTGGCCGGCGTCGGCAACCAGCGCCAGGCTGCCCGCGAGGATCCCGCCGACCACCTCGATCGCGCACACGATGAGCGTGATCGCCAGCGCGACCTTGAGGCCGCGCCCGCCCCGGTCGCCGCCGCCATGGTCGTGATGATGGTGCCCGTGTTGGTGGATCGCCATCCGCACGCAGAGGCTATCGGGTAGCGTCCGTGGCGTGGCCAAACTCCGGCTGATCCCGCAAACGCGCGAGTTCTACATCCTGTTCGACCGGTCCGCCGCCAACCTCGTGGCCACGTCGCACCTGCTGCTCGACCTGCTCGAGCACTACCCCGACCGCCGCGAACTGGTGGCCGAGATCAAGGATCGCGAGCACGAGGGCGACCGCGTCACGCATGACATCGTCCAGCTGGTCAACAAGACGTTCGTGACCCCGATCGACGGCGAGGACATCTACGACCTGGCGACCGCGCTCGACGATGTGTGCGACTTCATGGACCAGGTCGCCGACGAGCTCAACCTGTACGGCGTGGACGAGGTGCCGGGCCAGGCCATCGAGCAGGCCGGCGTGATCGTGCAGGCGGTCGAGAAGCTCGCCGATGCCATCGCCGGCCTGAACGGGATGCGGGACGTCAGCGCCCACCTGATCGATATCCACACCCTCGAGGACGAGGGCGACGGGATCGTGCGCGCCGCGACGGCCCGCCTGTTCCGCGACGGCCTCGACCCGCTGGTCGTCATCCGCTGGAAGGACATCCACGAACACCTCGAGCAGGCCGTCGACAGCTGCGAGCGGGCCGCGCACGTGCTCGAGAGCATCTACCTCAAGAACCGGTGAGCACCACCGAGCTGGTCGTCGTCCTGGCGATCGCGCTTGCCTTCGACTTCACCAACGGCTTTCACGACACGGCCAACGCGGTGGCCACGTCGGTCTCGACGCGCGCACTCAGCCCGCGCGCCGCGGTCGCGATCGCCGCGGTGATGAACTTCCTGGGCGCCTTCACGTCGACCAAGGTGGCCCAGACGGTGGGCGCCGGCCTGATCAACACCTCGCCGGGGTTCGTGACGGCGCGCGTGCTGCTGGCGGCCCTCCTCGGGGCGCTCGCCTGGAACCTCGTGACCTGGCGGCTCGGCCTGCCGTCGTCGTCGTCCCACGCGCTGGTGGGAGGGCTGGTGGGCGCGGCGCTCGTCCGGGGGGAGCCGGATCCGGTCAACTGGAGCGGCATCTGGCACAAGGTCGCGGTGCCGGGACTGGCGAGCCCGGTCATCGGCTTCCTGCTCGCCGGCATCGTGATGATTGCGATTTTGTGGGGGTTCCGGCGACTGCGGCCGACGCCGCTCAACCGCGGCTTCCGGCTCACCCAGATTGCGTCGGGCAGCTTTCTGGCCTTCGCCCACGGCACGAACGACGCGCAGAAGACGATGGGCGTCATGGCGCTCGCGCTCTACGCCGCCCACCGCAGCAACTCGCCCACCGACATCCCGAGCTGGGTGATCGCCACCGCCGCGCTTGCCATGGCGCTGGGCACGTACGTCGGCGGCTGGCGGATCATGCGGACGATGGGCACGCGCATCTTCAAACTCGGCCCGCCGCAGGGCTTCACCGCCCAGACGACCGCCGGCGGCATCCTCTACGTGGTCGCCACCCGGTACGGGTTCCCGGTGTCGACCACCCACGTCATCTCGGGGTCGGTGATGGGGGCGGGCGCCACGACCCGCGTGTCGGCAGTGCGCTGGGGGGTCGCCGGCGAGATGGTGGTCGCGTGGCTGGTCACGATCCCCGCAGCGGCGCTCGCGGCCGCCGGCGTGTATGGCCTGCTCGGCCTGTCCTTCTGAGCCGCCCGATCCTCCAGAATGTGGCAGATGCGAATACCGCGATGCGGGGATGGCCGCGACCGCAATCCGCCGACTACGCTCTCAGGCGATGGGCGAAGTGGGCACCTCTTTGACGTATGCGCTGACCGCTGCGCGGCGCCACGTCGTGGATTCTGACCCGCCGGCCGATTTTCCTGCAAATGCCCTGGCAACACCGTGCCGGGTGCTGGGCGAGTTGCTCGGCCTCGACGCGGCCTGGGTACTGCTCGGCGACGGCGTCCCGCCCACGGTGCACGCTCGCTGGGCGCGCCCGGGGATCCGCCCGCACAGGCTGGGCGTCGCCCGGCTGGCGACGATCCTGGCCGACTGCCCCGAGGAGTGCAGGGGCTGCCGTGACGGCCGCTACGCGGTGGTCGTCGCGCCGATCATGGCCGGGTCGGAGCGGCTGGGAACGCTGGTCGGATCGGTGCGGTCGGCCCATGAGTTCGAGCCGGCCGAGCTGCAGGCGGCCGAGCTGATCGCAGCCGGTGCCGCCGCCTCGCTGGCGACTCCGGTCGCGCCCCCGCCGCCGAGGCCGAGCGGTGCCGCCATGCGGCCGCTGGCACACCTCGAGATGCTGCACTCGCTGTCGGTGCGGATGACGCGGGCGCACAGCGAGCGCGAGGTCGGCGAGGCCGTGGTCACCGAGCTGACCAGCCTGATCGACCACCATGCCTGCCGCTTCTACCTGATCTCCGAGGCGGGCGACACCGTCGTCCCGATGGCGTACGAGGGCAAGACCGCGGAGTACGAGGACGACCGCGCCGCCGATCTTGTGTGCCGCATCGGTGAGGGCGTTGCCGGCCGTGCGGTGGTCGACGCGCGCGCCCGCCGCATCCCCGACGCGTCCGTCGACGCATTCGCGGTCGATGTCCCCGGCAGCGATCCCGTCGACGAGTCGATGATGGTCGCGCCGATCCTGTCCGACGGCGAGCCCATCGGCGCGATCGTCCTGTCACGCCTGGGCCTCGACCAGTTCGACGACACCGACCTGCACGTGCTCGAGGTCGTGGCCGGCAAGGCCGCAGCGGCGTGCGAGAACGTGCGCCTGTATGCGAGCATGCGCGAGGCCGCCGAGGTGTCCGAGGCGCTGCTCGAGCTGGGCGCCGCGCTCGCGCTGCAGGGCAGTATCGAGGCGGTGGCCGAGATGCTCGCCCGCGCCGTCGACCGCCTGGTCGACTCAGCAGCGATTTCGGTGTGGCTGCGTCGCGGCGATGAGATGTCGCTGGCCGCGCACGTCGGCTACACGCCGGTCGAGGCCCGCCGTCTGGCCGAGAACCCGGTGGCGGTCACCGACGCGCCGTTCGCGGGCAACCTCGACTCGCGTGAGCTCGTCGTGTGCGAGCCCGGGCAGGCCGGGGCGCTCACGGCCCACCTCGAGACGGTCGCCTCGGGGACGACGTTTGCGGTCGTGCCGGTGGGCGAATGGGCGGCAAACAGAGCCGCCATCGTCGTCCAGCGCGGTCACCGGCGTGGAGCGCCCGGGCGCCGCGACGAGGCCATGCTGCTCGGGATCGCCGACCAGGCGCTGCTCGCGATGGTCAACCGGTCGCTGTACACCGAGCTCGAGGCATCGTTCCTGGCGACGGTCGAGGCGCTCGGAAACGCCCTCGGCACCAAGGACGAGTACACCGGCGATCACGCCCAGGCGCTGGTGGGCCTCACCACCAACGTGGCCAGGCGGATGGGCCTCACCGGGCCGGAGCTGCGCGACATCACCGTCGCGGCCGCCCTCCACGACGTCGGCAAGATCGGCGTCCCCGCAGCCATTCTCGCCAAGCCCGGCCCGCTCAGCGTCGAGGAGTGGGCGGTCATGCGCCGCCACCCGGAGCTGGGCGCGAGGATCATGGAGCCCGTGCCCGCACTCGACGGGGCCCGTCGCCTGGTCGTGGCGTGCCACGAGCACTGGGACGGCTCCGGATACCCGCACGGCCTGAGCGGCGAGGAGATCCCGATGGGGTCGCGGGTGATCCTGGCCTGCGACGCCTTCCACGCCATGACGTCGGATCGCGTCTACCGCTCGGCGATGCCCGTGGCCGATGCGCTGGCCGAGCTGCGCCGCTGTGCCGGGTCGCACTTCGACCCCCAGGTGGCGGCCATCCTGGTCGAGGCGGTGCTCGAGTCGGGCGCCGTCGCCGTTCGCTGAGCCACGCCGCCCCCGGATAGCATGCCGCCGTGGACCTGCGTGTCGTCTCGCCCGGCGCGGAGCCAGCGCGGCGGCTGATGTCGGACTACCTGGACGAACTCGGCGTGCGCCAGGCCGGGAGCTTCGACCGTGCCCGCTACGTCGACCCCGACCCCGCCGAGTTCGAGCCACCGGCCGGCGCGCTCCTGCTCGCATATGACGGCGAGCAGGCGGTGGCGTGCGGCGGCGTGCGCGTGATCGCCCCCGGGCTGGCGGAGATCAAGCGCATGTACGTTGCTCCGAGCGCCCGCGGCCAGGGCCTGGGACGGACGCTCCTGCGGGCGCTCGAGGCCGCGGCGGTCGATCTGGGCTGCGATCGCGCCCGGCTCGACACGGCCGCCTCCTTCACCGAGGCGGTCGCGCTCTACCACAGCGCCGGCTACACCGACATCGCCGCTTACAACCAGAACCCCCACGCCACGGTGTGGATGGAGCGGCGGCTGGTCTAGAGGCCGCTCACGACGCCTCGGCGCCGTGCCGCTCCCAGTCGCGATAGAGGTGGGCCAGCTCCTCCTGCAGGCGCTGGTGCTCGCGGGCATCGGCGACCAGCGCCGCGTCGTCGGCGTACCCGTCGGGCTGGGACAGGCGGGCCTCGATCGCCCCGAGCTGGAGCTCGGCGGCCGTGATCTCGGCCTCGAGCCGGGCGACCTCCCGCCTGACCCGCTGGGACGCTCGTGCACGGGGACGAGCGGGCGCCGCCGCGGCGGCGGGTTTGCGCGCGGGCGCCTTCTTGGCCGGCGGTGGAGAAGGAGCCGGCGGCGGCGTCTCGTGGGCGCGGGCGTAGTCGCCGAAGGCGCCCTCGCGGCCGATCAGCCGGCCGTCCTCGATCGCCAGGGTCCGCGTCGCCAGCGCCTCGATCAGCGCGCGGTCGTGTGACACCAGGAGCACGGTGCCCTGGAATCCGAGCAGCGCATCCTCGAGTGCCTCGCGGCTCTCGATGTCGAGGTGGTTGGTGGGCTCGTCGAGCACGAGGAAGTTCGCGCCCGAGACGACGGTGCGCGCCAGCGCCAGCCGGCGCCGCTCTCCGCCGGAGAGCGCCGCGATCGGCTTTTCGACGTCGGCGCCCGAGAACAGGAACATCCCCAGGAGATCACGGGCGGCGGGGCCGGTGAGGCCGGTGCCGGAGGTGATCGCATCCAGGGCGCGGTAGGCCTCGGGCAACTCGAGGGACTGCTGGGAGTAGTAGCCCGAGACGACTCCGTGGCCGATCCGGATCCGGCCGGCGGCGGGCGGGCGGTTGCCCAGAAGCGTCTCGATGAGCGTCGTCTTGCCGGCCCCGTTGGGCCCCATCAGCGCAACCCGCTGGCCGCGTTCGATCGCGAAGTCGGCCGACTCGATCAGCGTCCGGCCGGCGACGGCGACGTCGAGCCCCTCCACCTCGATCACGACCCGTCCGCTGCGGGGCGGCGGGGGGAAGCGGAAGCCCAGCGAGCGCTGCTCGGACGGGCGCTCGATGCGCTCGATCCGCTGCATCGCCTTCAGCTTGCTCTGCGCCTGGCGCGCCTTCGTGCCGTACCGGAACCGGTCGACGAACCGCTGCAGGTGCGCCAGCTCGCCCTGCTGGCGCTCGAACGCGTCGGTCTGCGCCGCCAGCCGCTCGGCCTTGAGCCGCCGCCAGTGCGAGTAGCTGCCCTTGTCGTAGCGGCCGCGGCCGCGCTCGATCTCGAGCACACCGGTTGCGACCGACTCCAGGAACCAGCGGTCGTGTGAGACGAACACCACGCCGGCGTCCAGGCTGTCCAGGTGCTCCTCGAGCCATTCGATCGCGGTCGTGTCGAGGTGGTTCGTGGGCTCGTCCAGCAGCAGCAGATCGGGCTCGGCGGCGAGAGCCCGCGTGAGCGACGCCCGGGTGAGCTCGCCGCCCGAAAACGTCCGCAGCTGACGGTCGAGGTCGGCGGGAGAGAATCCCAGGCCGCGGGCGACCGCCTCGAGCCGCGTCCGCCAGGCGTACCCGCCGGCGCGCTCGAACTCGCGCTGGGCGGCGTCGTAGCGGCGCATCACCGCCGCGTCGGTCTCGCCCGCGCCCATGCGCCGCTCGAGCTCCGCCAGCTCTGCCTCCAGCCTGCGCGCGTCGGCCGCACCGGCGCCGACGTAGGCGCCGAGCGTCATGTCGGTGTGCAGCGGCGGGCGCTGGTCGTGCAGTGCCACCCGCGTGCCCGTGGTCATCGAGATCTCGCCCCGGTCCGGTTGCAGCTCGCCGGCCAGGATCCGGAGCAGGGTCGTCTTTCCGGCACCGTTGCGGCCGACCAGCGCGACCCGGTCGCGCGGGCGCACGATGGCCGAAACGTCGGTCAGAACCTCATCCGCTCCGAAGGAGAGCGCCACGGTCGAGACGTGCAGCGTCACCCCCGTATCATGACCGCGATGGTCGGGCTGTTTCCCACCTGCCTCGGCGACGCCGTGTACCCGCGGGCCGTGCGCGACGCCGAGCGCGTGCTGCGGGCGGCGGGTGCCGACCCCGCGCTCGTGCGCGGCGCGACCTGCTGCGGGCAGCCGGCCTGGAACAGCGGCTACGTCGCCGAGGCCCGCCGGATCGCCCGTCCGACCCTGCGGGCGCTGGCCGATCTGGACGCGGTGGTGGTGCCGTCAGGGTCGTGCGCGGCCATGATCCGATTGCACTGGCGAGAGCTCTATCGCGGCGATCGCGACGAGGCGCAGGCCGGGCGTGTCGCCGCCCGCACGTTCGAGCTCTCGCAGTACCTGGTCGAGCAGCTCGGGGTCGCGGCCGTCGGCAGCCCCCTCGGGCGTGCGGTCACCTACCACGACTCCTGCCACATGCTGCGGGAGCTGCGCCTGCACGAGCCGCCGCGGCTGCTCCTGCGGGCCGTCGCCGACCTGCACGAGCTGCCGCGCGGCGACCGCTGCTGTGGATTCGGGGGCGCGTTCTCGGTGCGCTATCCGGATGTCTCGACGGCGATGGCCGACGACAAGCTCGCGTCGGCGGCGGCCGCGGGGGTCGACACGGTGGTCAGCGCCGATCCCGGATGCATCATGCAGATCGAGGGCCGGGCGGGGCGCACCGGCGCGCCGGTGCAGGTCGTGCACCTGGCCACGCTCCTGGCGGAGGCTCTGTGAGCGGCTTCGAGCGCCGCGCCGCGGCGGCCCTGGCCGACCCCGTCCGGCGTAGGAACGTGGCCCGCTTCAGCGAGCGGGCGGCCGACAACCGCGTGGCCGGCTTCGAGGGGATCGACCTCGAGGCGCTGCGCGCGGCCGGAGAGCGCATCCGCTCGGACGCAATCGCCGACCTGCCGGCGCTGCTCGACACGCTGCAGCGAAACCTCGAGCGCAATGGTGCCATCGTCCACCGCGCCGCGACCGGTGCCGACGCGGCCGAGTACATCACCGCGGTCGCGCTGAGGCATGGGCGCGAGGTGGTCAAGGGCAAGTCGATGGCGGCCGAGGAGATCGGCCTCAACGAGCGCCTCCAAGCCGCGGGGGTGGACGTGGTCGAGACCGATCTGGGCGAGTTCATCGTCCAGACCGCCGGTGAGGCGCCCGAGCACATCATCATCCCCGCCATCCACAAGAGCCGTGCCGACGTCCGGGCGCTGCTCGAGCCGCTCGCCGGCCACCCGATCGGAGACGATCCGGCCGCACTGACGGCGTTTGCCCGGGCGCACCTGCGCGAGCGCTTCCTGCGCGCGCCCGTGGGCATCACGGGTGTCAATTTCGCCGTCGCCGAGACCGGGACGCTCGTGCTCGTCACCAACGAGGGCAACGGCCGCATGTGCTCCGGCCTGCCGCGGGTGCACATCGCCATCATGGGCATGGAGCGGGTGGTGGCCCAGATGGCCGATCTGGCGACGATGCTGCCGCTCCTCACCCGCTCGGGCACGGGTCAAAAGATCACCTCGTACGTCACCATGCTCGGCGGGCCTCGCCGCGGCGAAGAGCAGGACGGCCCGGACGAGATGCACGTCGTGATCCTCGACAACGGCCGATCGCGGCTGCGCGAGACCCCCTATCGCAGCGTGCTCAACTGCATCCGCTGCGGCGCCTGCCAGAACGTCTGCCCGGTCTACCGCCAGGTGGGCGGCACGGCCTACGGCTGGGTCTACGGCGGCCCCATCGGTGCGGTGCTCACACCGCTCCTGCACCCCCAGGACGGCCTCGACGAGCTCGGGCAGGCATCGTCGCTGTGCGCCGCCTGCGACGACGTCTGCCCGGTCAAGATCCCGCTCCACGAGCTGCTGCTCGGGCTGCGGCGCGACCGCGCCTCGACGTCGGCGGGCCGGTTTGAGCGGCTCGCCTTCGGCGCCCTGGCAACGGCCTGGAGCCGGCCCTGGCTCTACCGCCTGACGACCCGCACCGCCCGCCGCCTGAATATTCGGGGCCAGGCCCCATTTATGCATCTGCCCGTGGTGGGGCGGTGGGCGCGCACGCGCGACCTGCGGGTGAAGCGGTGATCGACCGCTTCACGTCCGAGCTCGAGGCCGTCGGCGGTCACGTGCACCATGGCCGGGCGGCGCTCGACGGGCTGCGCGGCGACGGCGTCTCGGTCACGCCCTGTCTGGCGCTCATCGCCGAGACGGGCACGGTGGTCGTGTCGTCGCGGCTGCTGGGCGGCCGCCGTGCCGGACTGGTCGATCCGGTGCACGTCGTCGAAGCCCGGGCCGACCAGCTCGTGCCCGACCTGGCCGCGGCGCTTGCGGCCATCGCGCCCGAGCTCCTGGCGTCGTCGTCGGTCACGCTCATCACCGGCCCGAGCCGCACGGCCGACATCGAGCAGACCCTGATTCGCGGCGTCCACGGGCCCGAGCACGTCCACGTGGTGTTCGTGTAGATGGCCACACCCGAGTTCCTGTTCCTCTCGCAGGAGGACGTGATCGCGGCCGGCGGCACCGACATGGCCGCGATGGTGGACGTGATCGAACGCGCCTTCCGGGTCAAGGCCGCAGGCGAGGTGCGCATGCCGCACAAGGCGATGATCACCTGGGCGGACGAGCCGGGCACCGAGGAGCGGCACGGCCGGATCATGGCCATGCCGGCCTACGTCGGCGGCGAGTTCGACGTTGCCGGCCTCAAGTGGATCCCGAGTGTGCCGGACAATCCGGCCCGCCACGGCCTGCCCCGCGCCAACGCGCTCGTGCTCCTGACCAGCCGCGAGACCGGGCTCCCGCTGGCCGTCATGGACGGCACCGTGGTCTCGGCCATGCGCACGGGCGCCGTGACCGGGGTGGCCGTGAGGCACCTGGCCGATCTTGGCACTCGCGTCGCCTGCCTGCTGGGCGCGGGCGTGCTCGCGCACACGCAGCTCGAGGCCCTGCGGGTCGTGCTGCCCGCGCTGGGCGAGGTGCGGGTCCATGACCCGGCCGCCGACCGCTGCCGCCGCTTCTGTGAGCGCGCGCGGCTTCAGGGCGGCATCGACGTGCGGCCGGTGGCCACGGCCGAGGAGGCCGTGCGTGGGGCCGGCGTCGTCGTCCCGGCCACCATGGCCGTCGAGCCGAGCTTCGCCGCCGGCTGGATCGATCCCGGCGCGACCGTCGTGCTCGTCTCGAGCCTGGACGGGCCGCTCGACCTGCAGACCGTGACCGACGTGCTGGTCGTCGACGACTGGGAGCACGAATCCACCCACGCCGGCCGCTACGCGCAGCGCCTCGTTGCCGCCGGCCTTCAGCCCGCGGACGGTTCCGGGGCCGTCGAGCTGGCCGACGTCGTCACCGGCCGCCATCCCGGGCGCACGTCCGCGGCGGAGCGGATCGTCGTTTCGCCCGTCGGGCTGGCCATGGACGACGTCGCCGCGGCGTCGCACGTGCTCGAGGGTGCGCGCAGCCGTGGATTGGGGACGCCCCTGCGACTGCGGTCGGGGCCGCCGGCCTGGGAGTGAGCTCCCCCGATGGGTCTCCGTTGCCCCCGTCCCACGGCTCCCATAAGATGCGCCCGGTGTCGGCGTTTGCAAAGGTCGGGATCTTCGCGCTGATCGCGGGCGCGGTCGCGGCGGTTGGGGCAGTGTGGTGGCTGCCCGACTGGCTGCCGCCGGACGCCGCGACTGAGGCGCATCGCGAGGACACGCTCTTCCTGTGGCTCCTGGTCACGGCCGCGATCATCTTCTCGGTCGTGGTCTCGTTCCTGGGCTACTCGATGTGGAAGTTCCGGGCCCGGCCCGGTGACATGTCCGACGGCGCGCCGATCCACGGCCACACGGGGCTCGAGATCATCTGGACGATCATCCCGATCATCATCGTGCTCAGCTTCGCGGTCGCGGGCACCATCGTCCTGAACCGCGACGAGTCGCTCACCAAGGGCCACCTGGTGGTCAACGTCACCGGGCGCCAATTCGCCTGGTCGTTCACCTATCCCAAGTACGGCCACCTCCACACCGGCGTCCTGGCGCTGCCGTCCGGGCGGCAGGTGGAATTCCGGCTCCACGCCCCGGACACGGACGTGATCCACGGCTTCAAGATCCCCGCGTTCCGCATCGAGGAGGACGTGGTTCCGGGCACGCCGACGTCGGTGGACGCCACGCCTGACCGGCTGGGGACATACGCCATCGTGTGCGCGGAGCTGTGCGGCATCGGCCACAGCCAGATGCGCGCTCTGGCGGTGGTGATGACTCCCGCGAAGTGGACGCAGTGGATCGCCCAGCAGCAGAAGCTCGCCAAGGCGCCTCCGCCGCCTGCTCAGACGGGCGGCTCGACCGACGCCGCCGCGATCTTCAAGTCCGCAGGCTGCAGCGGCTGCCATACCTTCACCCCCGCGGGTGCGACCGGCACGGTCGGCCCCAACCTTGACCACCTCGTCACGGATGCGGTCAAGTACGGCCAGGGCGAGACGGCTGCGCAGTATGTCCGCGAGTCGATCATCGACCCGGGTAAGGTGGTCGTCACCGGCTACTCGAACGGAATCATGCCGACCACGTTTGCCACATCCCTGACGTCGGCTCAGATCGATGCACTGGTGTCCTACCTCCTGAAAGGCGGCGGCTGATGGTTGCTCACGCCCCCGAACTTCAAGCGCTCGACCTCCACGACGACGGCCACGGCGGCGGTCACAAGCGGAGCGTCTGGCTGCGCGGGAGCTGGGTGCGGGCGTTCTGGGTCTCCGCCGTCATGGGGCTGACCGCGGCCGGCCTGGTGATGCTGATCCGGCACGCGACCGGCCGGATCGCCTACAGCGACGGCGTGGTGCAGACCTTCCTGCTGATTTTCGCCGGCATCGGCTTCACCATCGGCATCGGCTGCTGGGACTACTGGTGGGGATACCTGATCGGCAATCCCACCCCGGCACACGAGGATCACTCGAGCCACGGCGCATACAGCTGGAGGGACTACTTCAAGGTCAACACCGATCACAAGGTGATCGGCATCCAGTACCTGGTGACGACCTTCATCTTCTTCCTCATTGGCGGCGCCCTGGCCGAGGGCGTCCGGGCCGAGCTGGCCACACCCGGCCTGCAGTACTTCTCGCCGGCGACCTACAACGCCCTCTTCTCGGTGCACGCGGCGCTGATGATCTTCCTGTTCGTCATCCCCGCCTTCGCCGGCCTCGGCAACTACGTCATCCCGATCATGATCGGCGCCCAGGACATGGCCTTCCCGCGCCTGAACGCGCTCTCGTTCTGGATGCTGCCCGTGGCGGGCATGTGCATGGTCTGCTCCTTCCTGGTCGGCCCGTTCAATGCCGGCTGGACGAACTACGCCCCGCTCTCGGTGCACGGCCCACCGGGGGAGACGTTCTGGGTCATCGGCGTCCAGTTCGCGGGTGCGTCGTCGATCGCGACCGCCGTCAACTTCCTGGTCACGATCGTGACGATGCGCGCGCCGGGCATGGGCTTCTGGCGGATGCCGCTGCTCGTGTGGGCGAACCTGGCCACCTCGACGCTCGTCGTGCTCGGAACACCGTTCATCGCCGGAGCCCAGTTCCAGGTGCTGTTCGACCGGATCATGCACACCGCGTTCTTCGACCCGGCCAAGGGCGGCAACGTCATCGTCTACCAGCACGTCTTCTGGTTCTACTCCCACCCGGCCGTGTACATCATGATGCTGCCCGGGTTCGGGATCATCTCGGAGGTGCTTGCGATCCATTCCCGCAAGCCCATCTTCGGCTACAAGCTGATCGCGATCTCGACCGTCGCCATCGGCGTGCTCGGCTTCACGGTGTGGGCGCACCACATGTTCACGTCCGGCATGGCGTCCTGGCTGCGCGTCCCCATGATGTTCACCACGATGGCGATCGCCGTCCCGACGGGGATCAAGATCTTCTCGTGGGTGGCGACGCTGTGGCGAGGGGTGATCCATCTGACCACGCCGATGCTCTTTGCCTGCGGGTTCCTGTTCACGTTCGTGATCGGCGGCCTGTCGGGCATCTTCCTGGCCGTCATCCCCGTCGACATCAACCTGACCGACACCTACTTCGTGGTGGCCCACATCCACTACGTGCTCTTCGGCGGGTCGGTGTTCACCATCTATGCGGGCATCTATCACTGGTTCCCCAAGATGACCGGCCGGATGTACGACGAGGGCCTCGGCAAGCTGCACTTCTGGCTCACCTTCGTCTTCTTCAACGCGACCTTCATGCCCATGCACTGGCTGGGGATGCAGGGAATGATGCGGCGGGTCGCCGACTACCCGGCCAAGTGGGCCGACCTCAACTTCATCATCTCGATCTGCGCGTTCATCCTCGGGGCGTCCACGCTCGTGTTCCTCTACAACATGATCTACAGCTGGGCGCGGGGCGCCCCGGCGCCGGCCAACCCGTGGCGGGCGCTGACGCTCGAGTGGCAGGTGAGCTCGCCGCCGCCGATCTTCAACTTCGACGAGCCGCCGCAAATCGTGGGCAGCCCGTATGCCTACGGCGTCCCCGGCGCCCGGCACGCGATCGTGACGGTGCACGTCCCGCCGCCGCCGGAGGAGATCCCCGTCCCGGTCGCACTGGCCCAGGCCACGCCCATTCAGAGAGAGGCGATCATGAGCGCGCTCAAGCACGTCCTGGTGGTGGCCAACCAGACGGTGGCCGGTGACAACCTGATCGCCGCGGTGCGCAGCCGGGCGGCGGCAGACCCGATCCGGGTGACCGTGATCTGCCCCCAGAACGACCCCTCCGACAGCTGGGTCGTGGACGACGCCGAGGTGGCGGCCGCCACCCGCGCCCGCCTCAACGCGACCCTCTCGGCGCTACGCGGGGCCGGGATCGAGGCGAGCGGCTACGTGGTCGACCGCGATCCGTACACGGCGGTGCTCGACGTCGTCGAGTCCGACCCGCCGAACGAGATCATCGTCTCGACGCTGCCTCGCACCCGGTCGGGGTGGATGCGGCGCGATCTGATCGAGCGCCTCCGTGACGACACCAAGCTGCCCGTCGAGCACGTCGTCGTGGACGAGCCGTCCGGGTCAAGGACGGCGTGACCGTCCAGGCGGCAACGATCGACGGCCGTGACGGGGGCGGTGACGCCCCTCCCGTCTCGGCCTACCACGACAGCCTGCTGCGCTCGCCGGTCTTCCTGGGCATGGTCATGTTCCTGGGCTCGGAGATCATGCTGTTCGGGTCGTTCTTCGCGATCTTCTTCTACCTGCGCTTCACGCACACCGTGTGGCCGCCGCACGGGATCGACGTGCCCAAGGCGCCCACGGGGATCAACACGGCGATCCTGATCTCGTCGTCGTTCACGATGCACTGGGCGCTGGTGTCGGTCAAGCGCAACAACCGCGTCGGGCTGATCGTGGGGCTGGCGCTGACGCTCACCATGGGCCTCACGTTCCTCGCCCTGCAGATCCACGAGTACCTGAACCTTGGCTTCACCCCGTCGAACAATGCGTTCACATCGGGGTTCTTTGCCCTCACCGGGCTGCACGGCTTCCACGTGTTCGTGGGCGCGACCCTGCTCTCGATCGCGCTCCTGCGCTCGACGCGCGGGCACTACTCGCCCGACCAGCACCTGGGCCTCGAGGTGACCGGGATCTACTGGCACTTCGTCGACATCGTCTGGATCCTCCTCTACACCGTCGTTTACCTCCTCTAGTGACCGTCGCCGCACGTGACCTGAAGGCCGGAGTCCGCCCCGGGCCATGGCTACGGCTGACGGCGGTCGGCGCAGCGGTGGCCACGGCGCTCGTCGTGATCACCGGCGCGCTGCACATGACCGGCGCGCACCGCGCGCTCGCGCTGGCCGCGCTCGCCCCGATGGTGGCCATGGTGCTGGCGTCCTGGTTCGCCCATCCCCGGCTGCTGCGGTGGTGGGTGGCCGCGCTCGCGCTGCTCCTCGTCGAGATCGCGTTGGGACTGGCCGTGGCGCTGACGTCGCCGAGCACCACGCTGCACTGGGCGCACGTCGGGGTTGCCTGCCTAGCCCTGGCGGCCGCGGTCGCAGGGACGGCGGCAACGATGCGCGGGGCGCCCGTGCCCGCCGCTCCGTGGCGGGACTACGTCACCCTGACCAAGCCACGGGTGATGTCCCTCCTGCTGCTCACGGGCGCGTGCGGCATGGTGATCGGCGAGCAGGGGATTCCGCCCGCCGGCCGGTTTTTTGCCATGCTGCTGGGGCTGGCGCTCGCATGCGGCGGCGCGAGCGCGCTCAACCACCTGCTCGACCGCGACATCGACCAGCAGATGCGGCGCACGGCGACCCGGCCGGTCGCATCGGGCCGGGTCGTGGCGCCGCGCGCGCTCGAGTTCGGCCTTGCGCTCTCGGCCTGCTCCTTCGTGTCTGCTCTCGAGCCTCGTCAACCCGCTCACGGCGGCTCTGGCGCTGGCCGGGAACCTCTTCTACGTCCTCGTCTACACCCATTGGCTGAAGCGCTCGACGGTGCAGAACATCGTCATCGGCGGGGCGGCGGGGGCGGTGCCGCCGCTCGTGGGCTGGGCGGCTGCCACCGGAAACATGTCGGTGGCGGCGATCGTGCTCTTCGTGATCGTGTTCGTCTGGACGCCGCCGCACTTCTGGGCACTCGCGCTCCTCATCAAGCGCGACTACGCCGCGGCGAGTGTGCCGATGCTCCCGGTGGTGCGCGGCAACGCGGCGGCCGCGCGCCAGATCCTGGTCTACTCCCTCGGCCTGGTGGCCGTCACCGGGCTACCCGCGCTGGTCGGGATCGCCGGTTGGCCCTACCTGATCGTGGCCGCGGCGTCAGGTGCCTGGTTCGTCTGGCTGGCGTGGCGGCTGCTGCGCGACCCCGTGACCGCCCGTGCGGGCGCGCTCTTCCACTACTCGATGCTGTACCTGGCGGTGCTGTTCGTCGCCATGGCCGCCAACGCAGCGGCCGGCGGCCGCACCGTCTGAATAACTGGGGCCAGGCCCCAGTTATTCACCCTCAGTCCGGGAGGTTGCGGTACTCGTTGACGGCCGCGCGCACCCACTGGGCGCCGAAGATGAGGGCGATCGTCGCCCCGATCGAGACGAGGGTGAGCCGCCAGATGCGCGCATCCGGGACGAGGCCGAACAGCACGAGCGCGATCCCGATCGACGTCGCGAACGGAAGCGCCGAGGGCTCCGGCAGGTGGAAGTCGCGGCCTTCTGATCCGTGCTCGTCAGCCATAGCGGACGATCACCCCGACCAGGAGCGTTGCGGCAAAGATCAGCGCCGAGAGCAGCCCCAGCTTGAGGGCGAGCACGATGTTGCGGTTGGCTGTGCGCTTGTCGAGCATCGTCAGTCGCCGGCCGCGGCTGCGGCCGCCTCGCGGCGCAGATCGTACAGCGGGCGCTCGCTGCGGATGGGCGGGAGCTCGTCGAAGTTGTGCGGCGGCGGGGGCGATGAGGTGTACCACTCGAGGCTGTTGGCGCCCCAGGGGTCGGCGGGTGCCAGCCGGCCGACGCGCAGGGAGTGGATGCAGTTCCACATGACCATCAGGATGCCCGTGGCCAGGATGAACGCGCCGATGGTCGAGATCAGGTTGGGCGTATCCCAGGCGTGGTTGGTGTAGCTCGAGATCCGGCGCGGCATCCCCGAGAGGCCGAGGTCGTGCATCGGGAAGAACGTCATGTTGAAGCCGACGAAGATGATCCAGAAGGCGCGTATCGCCAGCGCGCGGTCGAGCAGTCGCCCGCTCATCTTCGGGAACCAGAAGTGCAGGCCGCCCATCACGGCGAACACCGGCACCGTCCCGAGCACATAGTGGAAGTGGGCGACGACGAAGTAGCTGTCCGTGACGTACAGGTCGATCGGGAAGGCGGCCAGGAAGATGCCCGAAAGGCCGCCGATCAGGAACAGGCCGATGAATGCCACCGCGTACAGCATGGGCGGTTCGAATCTGATCCGGCCCATCCACATGGTGCCGATCCAGTTGAAGATCTTGACGCCCGTGGGGACGCCGATCGCGAACGACACCAGCATGAACCAGACCTGGAGGGGCGTCGAGAACCCGACCGCGAACATGTGATGGCCCCACACGAGGAAGCCCAGGAACGCGATCGCAACGACGGAGTAGACGAGCGCCTTGTAGCCGAAGAGCGGCTTGCCCGAGAACACGGGGATGATCTCGGAGATCATCCCGAAGCCGGGCAGCGCCATCACGTAGACGACCGGGTGCGAGTAGAACCAGAACAGGTGCTGGTACAGGATGGGCCCGTGTGTGGCCGCCGCGTAGAAGCTCGTGCCGTAGTTGCGGTCCATGAGCAGCATCGTCAGCGCGCCCGCAAGCACGGGGCCGGCGATCACGATCATGATCGAGTAGACGTCGATCGTCCACGTGAAGAGCGGCATCCGCGTGAGCCGCATCCCGGGGGCGCGCATGTTGTGGATCGTGCAGATGAAGTTGATGCCGCCGAGCAGCGACGAGATGCCGAGGATGTGCAGGCCGACGATCCACAGGTCGAGCCCGTGCCCGGGCGAGATCACCGACAGCGGCGGGTACCCCGTCCAGCCGGCGTCGGCCGGCCCGCCGCCCCACACGAAGCTGGAGTACATGACCATCCCGCCGAACAGGAGCAGCCAGTAGGAGGCCGCATTCAGCTTGGGGAAGGCCATGTCGCGGGCGCCGATCTGCAGCGGCACCAGATAGTTGCCGAACCCGGCCATCACGGGCACGACGAACAGGAAGATCATCGTCGTCCCGTGCATGGTGAAGAGCTGGTCGTACGCCTGGGCCGACACCACCGTGTTGTTGGCGTGCTCGAGCTGCAGCCGGATCACCAGTGCCATCAGCCCGCCCGCGGCGAAGAAGAAGAACGTGGTGAACAGGTACATGATCCCGATCCGCTTGTGGTCGACGGTCGTGATCCATGACCACAGGCCGGTCTTCGGGCCGGTCGAGATCGGGGGCGCCTGGACTTCGGTTACCATCGGATCACGTCCCCTGCAGCTTGGCGGTGTAGGCGGACCACTGGGCCGGCGTGACCACCTTGACCGTGATCAGCATGGTGGCATGGCCGATCCCGCAGAACTCGGCGCACTGGCCGTCGAAGGTGCCGGTGCGGGTGGCCTTGAACCAGGTGGTGTTGGTCTGGCCCGGGATCGCGTCGATCTTCGGCCCGAGCGCCGGCACCCACCAGTCGTGGTCGACGTCCTTCGACCGCACGTAGAGCTTGACCGCGGTGTTCACGGGCACGACCAGCGTCGAGCCGCCGATGGGCGCCTTGCCGGGCACCCCGCTGTTCGCGCTGTAGACGTACGAGAACGACCACTGCTGCGCCAGCACGTGCACGACCATCGCGTTCTTGGGGGCGTCCTTGACCGCCGGGATGTGATCGATCGTGTACCCCGCGAGGGCGGCGAGCACGAGCACGGGTGCGAGCGTCCAGCCGATCTCGAGCCGCGTCGACCCGCGCACCTGCGGCGGCTCGACGATGGGCTCGCCCCGGCGCACGCGGAATCGCAGCGCCGAATAGAGCAGCCATCCACCGACCAGGACGAAGATCGTCATGGTCACGCCCAGCACCGCGCGATAGACGTTGTCGATCGCGTTCGCCGCGGGCCCCGCCGGGGGCACGAAGGTGGCCGTGTCGGCCGCCGCGGGAGCCGCCTGCAGCGCCAGCAGCAGCACCGCCGTGAACGCGGCCAGGGCAACCGGGCGCAGTCTGAGCGTGATCACGTTCACGGGACGCGGCCCATTCTACAAGTGATGCCGGTCCGCCCTACCGCCACCCGTTACGCGTCGGCCGGAGGTGTCTTCGGGGGCGGCGTGCGCCGGGGCTCCGCCGTCGCCGCGCCCTCGCTGAAGGCTGCGCCGAGGCCCGCCACCGCCCCCATCGCGTCGGTCGCGCCCGAGGGCAGCAGGAGCAGCTTGTTGGCGTCCCCGGCGGCGACCTGCGGCAGCGCCTCGAGATACTTGTAGCCGAGCATGTCCGACGGCGCGATGCCGGCCTCGCGGACGGTTTCGAAGATCTTCCCCAGGGCCTGCGCCTCGCCCTCGGCGCGCAGGGCCCGGGCCTGCTTCTCGCCCTCGGCGCGCAGCACGTTTGCCTGCTGGTCGGCCTCGGCGTTCAGAATCGCGGCCTGGCGCAGGCCCTCGGCGCGCAGGATCGCGGCCTGCTTCTCGCCCTCCGCCTGCAGCACCGCGGCTCGCTTCGCCCGGTCGGCCCGCATCTGCTGCTCCATCGCCTCCTGGATGGTGCGGGGCGGGTCGATGCTCTTCAGCTCGACGCGTGTGACCCGCACGCCCCACTTCTCGGTGGCCTCGTCGAGCACGATGCGCAGCTGGGAGTTGATCTGGTCGCGGCTCGTGAGCGTCTCCTCGAGCGTCATCGAACCGACCACGTTTCGCAGCGTGGTGATCGTGAGCTGCTCCATCGCCACCAGCATGTTCAGCACCTCGTAGGTGGCCTTGACCGCGTCGGTGACCTGGTAGTAGACGACGGTGTCGACACCGATCGTGACGTTGTCCTCGGTGATCACCGGCTGGGGCGCGAACGCCTGCACCGTCTCCTTCATGTCCACCGTCACCCGGATCTTGTCGAGCATCGGGACGAGCAGGTGCACCCCCGGGCCGAGCGTGCGCTGATAGCGGCCGAGCCGCTGGACGACGCCCACCGTGCCCTGCTGGACGACCCGCACCGCTCGGCTGACCCCGACCAGCACCAGTATGACGAGCGCGATCACGGCTATCAGCGCAGGCATGTCATCACTCCTCGAGCTCGGGGGTTTCGTGGTCGTGCGGCGACGGTGCCGCCACCACCAGTGCGGTGACGCCCTCGATCTTGATCACCTCGACGCGGCTGCCCTCGGCGATCGGCTCCTCGTCGTAGAAGCTGCGCGCGGTCCACGTCTCGCCGCCGATCTTCACCAGGCCCGGCTCGAGCTCGCCGATCGCGCGGGTGACGAGGCCGATCTTGCCCTGCATGGCGTCGACGCCGGTGCGGTGAAGCTGGGTCGATCCCACGGCGCGCTTGAGCGCGGGGCGGGTGAGGATGAGGCTGCCGACCGACAGCCCGGCGAACGCGATCAGCTGGACAACGACGCCCAGGCCGGTGAGGGCGACCGCCGCGGCGGCGATGGCGGCGAGCCCGAAGTAGATGGCGACAAACGCCGATGTGGTCGCCTCGGCGATCAGAAGCACCACCGCCACCACCACCCAGATCACCCAGGCGTCCATGTGACGCAACCCTAGACGAATTGATCCTGCGCAATACTGTCCCCTGTCCATGCAACTCGAGCAGATCACGACGGGCGCGGCGCTTGGCCCACTGCTCGACCAGGCGCGAGCCGACGGCATCTGCGCGGTCGACACGGAGTTCGTCTGGGAGCGCACCTACGCTCCGGCCCTCTGCCTGGTCCAGCTCGCGACGAAGGAACGGCTCGCCGTCATCGATCCGGTCGAGGGCGCGCCGCTCGAGCCGGTGGCCGAGCTGATGGCCGATGCGGCGGTCGAGAAGGTCATGCATGCCCCGTCGGGCGACCTGGCGGCATTCGTGCTGCATTACGGCGTGCGCCCCCAAAACGTGTTCGACACCCAGGTTGCCGCCGGGTTCGTCGGCTACGGAGGATCGCCGTCGCTCGAGCGCCTGCTCGACCAGGCCGTCGGCGTGCGGCTGCGGCACGACGAGGGATTCACCGACTGGCACCGCAGGCCGCTGACCCCCGTGCAGATCGAGTACGCGGCCGACGATGTCCGCCACCTGCTCGAGGCTGCCGCCGCGCTGCGCCGGCGCCTCGACGAGCAGGGCCGCCAGGCCTGGGTCGACGAGGAGATGGAGCAGCGCTACGGGCCCGAGGTGACGCTCGTGCAGGATCCCGACCAGGCCTGGAGGCGGGTCAGCGGCCGCGGCCGGCTGCGGGGCGAGCAGGTGGCGGCGCTCGCGGCGGTCGCCGCGTGGCGTGAGCGCGAGGCCCGCCGCCGCGACCTGCCGGCCTCGTGGCTGATCAAGGACGCGACGCTGATCGAGGTCGCCCGGCGGCGCCCCGCCACCGCCCGCGAGGCCGACGCCATCCGCGGCCTGCAGATTCGCAAGGGCGCCCAGATGGACGGCCTGCTGGCCGCCGTGGCGGGCGCCGGGCCGGCGCCACAGGGCGCGTCCGACGGCGAGCTGCCGAGCGAGGTGCGGCGGCGGGTGCGGGTCGTGCTTCCGCTTGCGAGCGCCGTCCTGCAGGCCCGCTGCGGCGAGGCCAGGGTCGCCTCCGAGCTGGTCGCCACCCGCGCCGAGCTCGAGTCGCTGATCGCGTCGCAGGCGATGGGGGGAGACGGCGCCCACCCGCTCCTCCAGGGCTGGCGGCGCGAGCTGGCGGGTGAGTCGCTGCTGCGGTTGCTGCGGGGCGAGGTGGCCCTGCGCGTGCTGCCGCGGGCTCCGCACGTGGCCGAGCAGCCGGGATAGGGGTTACGCAGCCGGGATCCGGGTTACCCTACGCCCGTGGTAGACGCGTCGGTGACGACGCCGCTGGTATCGGTGCTGGCGGCCGTGCTGGTGGTGGCGGGCATCGGGAAGCTGCGCGCGCCGGGCGCGGCTGCGGGTGCGATGCGGTCTGCGGGGCTTCCCACCGGAGCCGTCCCGGCGCGGCTGGTCGGTGTGGTCGAGCTCGGCGTGGGCGTCCTGGCCCTCGCTGTGCCCACGCGGGCCTCGCTCCTGGCGCTGGCAGGCGTCTACGCCCTGCTGGGATGGTTCGCCGTGCGGCTCCTGCGCCGCCCCGAGCCCGTCGCCTCATGCGGCTGCTTCGGCACCGACGCCCCGCCGTCGCGCCTGCATGCGGGCTTCAACCTCGCGGCCGCGGTCGCCGTCGGGCTCGTCGCCCTCCATCCGCCGCCGGGGCTGGCAGCGCAGGCCGCGCGTGCACCGCTCGCGGGGATTGGGCTCGTCGCCGGGTGCTGCGCCTGCGCGTATGCGGTGACGCTCGTACTTGCGTTCCTGCCCCAGGCGGCGGGCGCCTACACCCCGGGCCGGGGGCCGGCGTGACCGACCGCCTGGTCTCGGTCGCCTCGCGGCTGCTCGAGCGGCGAACGTCCCGGAGGGGTGTGCTGATCCGGGTCGCGATCGGGGGCTCGGCGCTCGCGGTGGCGCCGCTCCGCTACCTGCTGCGGCCGCAGTCCGCACTCGCGGTCATCACCTGCCGCGACTGCGGGGGCGGCGCGCTCTGCTGCGACGGCTGGACCGAGTTCTGCTGCACGATCAACGGGGGCAGCAACACGTGCCCGCCGTACACCTTCCTCGGCGGCTGGTGGAAGTGCACCAACTACACGGGCACCAAGCTGTGCTCGTCCGAGGGTGTGCGCTACTACGTCGACTGCAACCGGCGGCCGGGTCACAGCTGCCCGCACGGGTGCTCGTGCGCGGAGGGCTCGTGCAGCCATCGCTCGACGTGCTGCAACGTGTTCCGCTACGGGCAGTGCAACACGCAGGTGAAGCAGGTGACCGAGGTCGTGTGCCGGATGGTCACGTGCACGAACCCGTGCCACCTGTTCCCGTCGGAGTGCTCGTGCCACGTCCTGGTCGACGATCTCGTCTGCCACCAGGAGGCGGCCTGCCTCGTTCCCGACGCCGCCGCCCCGCCGTACACCGGGCTGCGCGCGGGAGGCGGCACGCTGTGACCGCCGTCGTCACCGTCGAGACGCTGCTCCTGGCGCTGCTCGTGCTCCTGGTCGGGGGCCTGCTGCGAAGTCACGCCGAGATCCTGCGCCGGCTCGACGAGCTGCAGCCGGCCGGGTCGGCCACGGCCGCCCCGGTGCGAGAGTCGGCCGCGGCGCACGATGTCTCCGGCGTGACGCTCGCCGGCGACGCCCTCCACATCGGCGTCACCCGGCCGGGGGCGCCGACGCTGCTCGCCTTTCTGACGTCGGGATGCAGCACCTGCCTCGGATTCTGGGAGGCGTTCGCCGACCCGCGCACGCGGTTGCCCGCCGGCGTCCAGCTCGTGGTCGTGACCAAGGATCCGAGCCACGAGAGCCCGGCCAAGCTGCGTGAGCTCGCGCCGCCGGCTGTGAGGATCGTGATGTCAAGTGCGGCGTGGAGCGAATACGACGTCCCGGCGAGCCCGTACTTCGTGCACATCGACGCGCATGGCGAGCTGGCGGGCGAGGGCACCGCCCAGCGCTTCGAGCAGGTCCTCTCGCTGCTGGCCGACGCGGCCTCGGACGTCGCCGCCCAGGGGTCGGCGGAGCGCGCCCTGCGGGCCGAGCGCGAGCTCGCCTCCGCTGGCATCGGGCCCGACCATCCCAGCCTGTATGCCGGTGCAGAGCGGGCGGGCACCGATGCCACCTGAGCTCATCCTGGCCGTACCGCTGGCGGTGGTGGCCGGGCTGCGCTCGCTGTGGTCGCCTTGAGGAGAGTCGATGCTCGGGAGCATCACTCCGCTCGGTGAGCGGAGCCGGGGAAGGCGATGGGGGGTGACGGTCACGGCCTTCGCGCTGGCCGCCGTCGCTGCGGGCGCCGCAGGTGGCGCGGTCCTGGGTGCGGTCGGCGATCTCGCGGGGCTCGCGCCGGGCACGCGCACCGTGCTGCTCGCCCTGGCGATGACGGCGGCGATCGTCGTCGATCTCGTCCCCGGCGTGCATGTGCCCGGTCCGCGCCGGCAGGTGAACGAGGAGTGGCTGCACCGCTACCGGGGCTGGGTGTACGGGGCCGGATTCGGCTTTCAGCTCGGCCTGGGCGTGGCCACGATCGTGTCCACCGCGGCCGTGTACGCAGCGATCGCGGCCGCGTTCCTGACCGGGTCGGCCGCGGCGGGAGCGCTCGTCGGGGCAGCCTTCGGCGCCGCCCGGGCCGTCACGTTGCTCGCGGGGGCGCGGGTGCGCGGGCCGAGTGCCCTGGCCGCGCTTGACCGGCGCCTGCACACGTGGGACCGGCCCGCGCGCCTTGCGGCGCTCGCCGCCGAGGCGGGGCTCGTGATCGCGGTCGCGGCGCTGGCGGTGACGTGAGGCTCGCGGCGCACGGGATCGCACTCGAGCTGCCCGCCGGCTGGGACGGCCGCATCTGGCTGCGCGAGGGGGGCGGGCCCGTCGTCCATGCCGCCAACGTGCCGCTGCCCGCCTCCGACGGGGACTTCGCGACGAGGGCGACCGACACCCTCCCCGCGACGGGGGTGGTCGTGGTGCTGGTCGAGTACGGCGCCTCCGAGGCCGGGACGCCGCTCTTCGCGGCACCGGCGCCGGTGCGCGTCGATCCCGCCGAGCTCAGCCCGGCGACCCTGCTTCGCCGCCGTCCGGGCCAGCGCGGCCTGCAGCGGTTCTTCACCACCGCCGGGCGGGCGATGTGCCTCTACGTGGTCGTGGGCTCGGCAGCGCACGCGCCCGACCTGGCCGCCGCGGTGAGCGACGTGCTGGCCACGCTCCACGTCACGCATGCATAAATGGGGCCTGGCCCCATCTATGCATCAGTTGTAGGTGAACTCGTCGGCTGGGGAGACCGCGGAGGAGCCGCGCGTGGTCGTCACGATCACGTCGACCGTGCCCGAGCCGGGCGGGCTCGTCGCCGTGATCGAGGTGGACGACCTGACGACCACGTTCGTCGCCGCCGCCGACCCGAACCTGACCGTTGCGCCGGGCGCGAAGTTGTGCCCGGTGATCGTCACGCTGCGTGCCTCCCGCCGCCGGGCCCTGGGCCGGCGCGATGCCGGTGACGGCGGTGGCGGCGACCGGCTGCCACCGGGGGATCTCGTTCTCGCGCAGTCCGGTCAGCACCGTCGCGGGGCCTCCGGCGGCCGGCATCACGTCGACCGTCTGCCCGGCGCCCGTTGCCCGCGCGAACAGGATCCGGCTCCCGCTGGGCGACCACGAGGGCTGAAACTCTGCCGCGGAGTCGGTGGTCAGCCGCCGCAGCGCGCCCGACGCGAGGGTGAGCACCCAGACGTCGAATGACCCCGACCGGTTGCTCGCAAACGCGATCTGCGAGCCGTCGGGCGACCAGGCCGGCTGGACGTTTCGGAAGGCGTCGGCCGTCAGCTGGGTGACGGTGCCGCCGGTCGAGGGGACGACGCAGATCTGATAGTGGCCGTTGCGGGGCGAGTCAAACGCGATCCGCGTGCCGTCCGGCGACCACACGGGCAGGCTGTCGACTCCCTGATGATGCGTGATTTGCAGGGGTTTTCCGGCGCCGCTGGCGGCGACCGTGTAGATCTCCCAGTCGCCGCTGCGGTTGCTGGCAAAGGCGATCCGGCGGCCGTCCGGCGACCAGCTCGGGAAGGCGTCCTGGGCCGGGTTGGACGTGATCCGGCGCAGGTCGTGGCCGGTCGTGCTGATCGTGTAGATGTCGTAGTTCCCGCCGCGGTCGCTGGTGAACGCGATCCGGGTGCCGCCCGGCGAGAAGGAGGGCGCGAAGTCGGCCGCAACGTTGGTCGTCACGCGGAAGGCATGGCTCCTGCGGGTCGCCGCCTTGAGGTAGATGTCCCAGTTCCCGCCGCGATCGCGGTCGAACGCGATCATGCCGTTTCCGCGCAGGGTGGCCGCGCCGCCCGTCGCCGCGCCGCCCGCGGCCGGTGCGGCCAGCGCCACCAGAAGGCCGATCGTCACTGCTCGAGTTGCGAATCGCGCCACGGTCGGGGCGAATCGTAAACATTTCCGACCGGGGCTCATGCCGCCGCCGGGCGCGCCGATCATGGGAGGGTGTCTGGGAAGTGGCATCACCGGTCCCGGGCCTGGGCCTTCGTCGCGGTCGCGGTCATCGCCGCCGGCATGGCGCGCCCCGCCCCGACGCTGGCCGTTCGCAGTCCCGGCTCGGCCCTCGATTCTGCCGGCCTGGTGAGGCCTCCGAGCTCGATTCTGCCGAACGCCGCGCATGCGGTCGCGCCCGCGGGACCGGACTATCCGGGCGCGCTGTGGGAGCCGGCCAATCCGGCGAACTACACGGTTGCCGACCGGCCCTACACCAATCCCGTCACGCGGATCATCATCCATGTCGCCGAGGGCGGATGGGCGTCGACCTACACCTGGTTTCGCAACGCGGCCGCCGAGGCGTCGGCCAACTACGTCGTGTCGGCGACCGGCAGGGTCGCCCAGATGGTGCCCGACAAGGACATCGCCTGGCACGCCGGCAACTGGGCGTACAACGAGACCTCGATCGGGATAGAGCACGCGGGGTTCACCAATGTCACCCACTTCCCCGACGCCCAGTACCGCGGATCGGCCAAGCTGGCCGCCTGGCTCGCGGACACCTACCTGATCACCCCCGACCGCAAGCACGTCATCGGCCACTACCAGGTGCCCGACCCCGACCATCCCGGCCAGTGGGGCGGCGTCGACCACCACACCGACCCCGGCCGCACCTGGGACTGGCCTCGCTACATGGCCTATCTGCGGTCGGACGCCCACGACACCTACCAGCAGGTGGTCGACAACGCCGATCCCACCGGCGTGCGGTTCGACCCGTCCGTGTGGCAGGTTGAGTCGACCCAGTCGGGCCGCTACGGGCGCAACTACCTCGCCGCCGCTCCGGGGCACACCGATAGCCCGGTGACGTTCCGGCTGGCGGTGCCGGCGACCGACCACTACGACCTGATGATGCGCTGGCCGTGCGGAGCCGACTCGTCCCGGGTCGGCGTCAGCGTCCTCGCCGCCCGCGGCCTGCGCACCAGCGACCGTCGACGAGGCTCGCGGCTGCGGCCAGTTCCAGTACGTGGGCAGCTACGACCTGCCCGCCGGGGACGCGTGGCGGCTGCAGGTGAGCTCGGCGTCGCGCGCCCACGGGACGATCGTCGCGGACGCGTTCAAGCTCGTCGAGCAGTCCGATCCGACCCCGCCCACCGCGCCCGTCGTGACCGCCACCGTGGGCGAGACGAACATCGACCTGCGCTGGACGAAGGGGCAGGACAACATCGCGGTCGGCGGCTACCACGTGCTGGTCGACTCGGCCCTGCGCTACCAGGGCACCGGCCGCACGCTGGCGGTGACCGGCCTCGCGTGCGACAGCGTGCACATCATCTCGGTGCGCGCGCTCGACATGGTGTCGAACCGCTCGCCGCGGCGGCCGCTCTGGATTCGCACCGGCGCCTGCCCACCGCCGCCCACTGGGGTTGACGGCGACTCCGCAGCCGCGGGCGATGGCCCTGCAGTGGTCGGCTCCGGGCGGCGGCCTCTCGTACGAGGTGTTCGTGAACGGGCGGCTCATTCACACGACCACCGCGACCTCCTCCACCGTGTCCGGGCTCGCCTGCGGGGCGACCAAGACGTTCTCGGTGGAGAGCGTGGACGGGGCGGGTGGGGTGTCGGCTGCGGCCGACGTGGTCGCGACGACGCCCGCCTGCTGAGCCTCGGGGAGGCGCGCCGCCAGCCGGTACGATGGCGGGTTCCACGCCCTCGTAGCTCAGGGGATAGAGCGCGGCTCTCCTAAGGCCGGCGTCGCAGGTTCGAATCCTGCCGAGGGCATCCGGGCGGAGTAGACTCCACCGGGCCATGGCATCGCCGCGCAGTGCTGAGCTCACGCTCGAGGAGGGCACGCGCCGCAGCGAGGAGCTGACTCCCAGGGCGCGCGGGATCCTCGATGCGGTGGCACGCACGTTCGCCGACCGGGGCTCGGCCGTGAGCATGACCGAGATCGCGTCGCGCTCGGGCGTTGGCCGGGCGACGCTCTATCGCTACTTCCCCACCCGCGACGTGCTCATGCGTGAGCTCCAGCGGGTGGCGGTGGAGGATGTCGGCTACGACCTGCGCGCCGCGAACCTGCCCGCGCTCGACGTGCGGGCGGCGCTCGAGCAGGCCGTCCGGGTGGTGCTCTCGGTGGGGCACCACTACGGCATCGTCGTGCGCGAGCAGGTCCCCGTCTCGCGCAAGGTCGCGGACGAGCTGGTCAGGGATCCGATCCGGGGCGTACTCAGCCGCGCGCAGGCCGAGGGCCTGCTGCGGGAGGAGTGCAGCCTGGCGTGGCTGGAGGACATGTTCGTCGGCCTGATCAATGCCGGGCTCGAGCAGATCGTGCGCCGCGGCGCCGACACCGACGCCACCGTCGGCGTGGTCGTCGCGGCCTATCTCGACGGCACCGGAGCCCGCGGTGGCTGAGCGCGGCAGCATCCGCCTGCCGCCGCCCGTCCCGGGTGTGCCGAGCAGGCCGCTGATCCTGTGCACGTGCTGCCACGAGCCGCTCGCCCCGGGCACCGACCTGTGTCCGCGCTGTAACACCGACGTGCGCGGGGGCCGGCGTTCGGAGGCCGCGCGGTCGGCGCTCGTGCTCGGGCTGATCGGTCTGGCAATCCTGCCGATCGTGTTCTCGATCCCGGCGATCGTGATGGCCCTGCGCGCCCGCCGCGAGTTGGCGGCCGATCCCAGCCTGCACGGGCGGGACGCGGCCGGCTGGGGCCTGGCGACGGGGATTGTCGGCCTGGTGCTCGGGATCTCCCTGATCGGGACGGTCGTCCTGGGTCTGGTCTCGCCCCGGTAACTGCGGCAGCGTGTTATGGTCGCCGCGTGGCTCGGCCGGCCATGAGATGGATCGAGTCGGGGACCCGGTTGGAGTACGCATGGGTCGGGTTCGCGGTGCTCAACCTGGCCGCGATGATGGCGATCATCCTGCTGCGGTTCGGCCAGGGCTGGGAGACGGTCCCGTTCCACTTCATCTACGTCTCCTTCACGATCCTGTACGGCTTCCGGGCGTGGCGGGGAAAGGCGACGCTGTGGGGGATCCTGTTCGTGACCCTGACCACCGGGGCGGTCACGGCGTTCGGCATCTACCGCAACTGGGAGGCGCCGCCGGAGTTCACCGAGGTGCCGCTGATGTCGCTGATGTTCCTCGGCATGGTCTACCACGTCCGCCGCCGCCAGCAGGCGCAGGCCGTCGCCGAGGCGCTTGCCGCCGACCGCGAGCGCGACCTCGAGCGCAAGTCGGTGTTCCTGTCGGATGCCTCCCACGAGCTCCTGACGCCGATCACGATCGGCCGTGGCCACCTCGAGCTCCTGCTGCGGGAGCCGGGCGCCGGTCCGGGCGACGTCTCCGAGGCGTGCGACGTCGTCCTGGGCGAGCTTGGCCGGATGGAACGGGTGATCAACCGGCTGCTGCTGCTGGAGTCGGCCGACGCGATCGGGCCGCGGGCGTTCGAGCGGGTCGACGCCGCCGAGATGGTCACCCAGGTGTTCCAGCGCTGGCGGGGCACCGCCGACCGCGAATGGATGCTCGGCGATCTCCCCTGCGGCACGGTGATGGCCGACCGCGATCAGCTCACGCTCGCCCTCGACGCCCTGGTCGAGAACGCGATCCAGCATACCCGCACCGGCCAGCCGATCGAGATCGGGGCCGTCGCCGTCGCGGGTTCGCTCCGGATTCGCGTGCGCGATGGCGGAGACGGGATCCCCGAGGCCGCCCAGGGCCGGGTGTTCGACCGCTTCTACCGGGTCGACGGCGCCCGCAACCGCCGCAACGGCGGGGTCGGGCTGGGGCTCGCGATCGTGAAGGCCATCGCCGAGGCGCACGGCGGCGGGGTCATGGTGTGCAGCCGGGTGGGCGAGGGGAGCATCTTCGAGCTGCGCCTGCCCGGCCTGCGCTCAACAGGGGACGAGCCGGTACCCACCGCCGCGGACGGTCTCGATCACGGCCTCGGTCTCGAGTTTGCGCCGTAGCCGCGCCACATAGACGTCGACGACATTCGAGCGCGGGTCGAACTGGTAGTCCCAGACGGCGTTCAGGATCCGCTCGCGTGAGACGACCTCCCGCGGCGTCTGCAGGAGATAGGAGAGCAGGGCGCACTCGCGTTCCGAGAGCTGCACGTGCTCGCCGTCGCGGCGGGTGAGGCGACGGTTGCGGGCGTCCAGCTGCATCAGCTCGCTGGCCGGCTCGGGCGACCCGTTGCGTGGCCCGCGCCGCAGGCACACGCGCACCCGGGCGAGCAGCTCGTCGAACGCGAAGGGCTTGGCCAGGTAGTCGCTCGCGCCCGCGTTCAGGGCGGCCACCTTTGTGGCGACGGCGTTCTGCGCCGAGAGCACCAGCACCGGCGGCTGCGGGTTGACCTCGAGCGACTCGGCCAGCACGGCGAAGCCGTCGAGGCCGGGCAGCATCAGGTCGAGGATGACCATGTCCCAGTCACGCGCCCGAAGCTCGGCGACCGCCTCGTCGCCGTTGGCTGCGACCGACGTCGCATACCCCTCGGCCCGGAGCCCCCGGCCCACGAAGCTTGCGATCAGTGGCTCGTCCTCGACCAGCAGGATGCGCACGACCGGAGAGCATACGCCATGTCCGCAGATGACAGGTCGATGACACAGGCTTGACTCAGAGGGGGCGGGGATTCAGCATTGCGGGCGCTCGATCGGAAGGGAGGGTTTCGATCAGTCGTTCGACGCGAATACTCAGTACGCTCGCCGGTACCGCCGTGGTGGTGGTGCTGGTTGCGTGGTACGTGTTCGGCTACGTCATCTCGTGGCCGCAGACCGTGCCGCAGGCGTCGGCCGCAGGCGTCACGAACCTGACCGTGCAGACGGTCGCGTCCTTCGGCCACGAACCGCACCCCGACTGGGTCTCCTACCTCGTCAAGAACGAGCAGGGCCAGTGGGTCCACAGCACGATCTGGAAGGTTCCGGCCAACTCGATCGTGCGCATGACCGTGCTCCAGTACGACGGCGACAGCGGTCTGCGAAACCCGTTCCTGGGCATGCCGCGGGGCATCATCGGCAACACCATGACCATCAACGGGAAGGTGCGCAACGTGCTCAACCCGCTCGAGGCCTCGCACACCTTCACGGTTCCCGACTACGGCGTCAGCGTCCCGCTCAAGGGCGTCGGCGCAAACGCCCCGAACCAGTGCACGGTCGCTCCCTGCACGCTGGCCGAGGCCCACAACACGATCACGTTCGAGTTTCACACCGGACCGCCGGGGATGCACCGCTGGCAGTGCTTCGTGCCGTGCGCTGCGGGCTGGCTGTTCGGCTTCGGCGGGCCGATGCAGACGATCGGCTGGATGGACGGATTCCTCAAGGTCGTGTGACGGATGAAATCCGAAGGACATTTCACCCGCGTCATCGTCATCTGGGTCGTGCTGGCCATCATCGCCGACCTGCTGATCGGGTTCCTGCTTGCGCCGCACATGCCGCCGGGCCGGTTCTCGAACACCGCCGCCGATCAGACCGAGATCAACATCTTCCTGGCGCTGCTCCTGGCCCCGGTGGCCGTCGGCGTGATCACCTTCTTCGTCTACTCGATCGCCGTGTTCCGGCAGCCGGAGGGGGAGCTGCAGGACGGCCCGCCGGTGAAGGGCAATACCCGCGTGCAGACGGGCTGGGTTGTCACCACGACGGTGATCGTGCTGGCGCTCGCGATCGTCGGCACCTCGGAGCTGCTCGAGTCACCCTCGAGCGCGTCCGGGGCCGGGGCCGGCGGTGGCCAGGGCGCCACGCCCATCAGCGTCCCGTCGGGCAATCCGCTGCAGGTGCAGGTGATCGCCCAGCAGTGGTGGTTCACCTATCGCTACCCGCAGTACGGCGGGATCGAGACCTTCTCGCTGGCGCTCCCGGTCGGCCGCACGATCGAGTTCCATGTCACCTCGCTTGACGTGATCCACTCGTTCTGGGCCTACCAGCTCGGCGTCAAGGCGGACGCGGTTCCCGGCGCCGACAACATCGCCTTCACCATACCCAAGCACCGCGGCCTCTTTCAGGTCCGCTGTGCCGAGCTGTGCGGCCTGTACCACGGCTACATGGCGGCCCACGGAGAGGTGCTGTCGGCGCGGGGATTCAACCGCTGGATCCACCGCGCGATCCGGCGTGACAGGCCGATCATGAAGTACCTGCCCAAGTACCGGCTCGTGTATTACCCGCAACCGTATGGGAGAGGTGGATGAGCCAGTCCGAGACCCCCGCCGTCGCCGTGCCGGCCAAGCAGCGCAACGGCCTTTTCACCTTCAATGTGGTCTGGGGCATCGTCGGTGCGATCGTCGGCTACGCGATCGGGCTCGCGATCGGCCACCGCATGGGCTCGCGCTTCGACTGGGTGGCGGATATCGACTACAACGACATCGCCATCCTGCTCGGGTACGTGCTGGGGACGTTCGGCTACCTGGCCGGGCTCGGGATCCTCAACCATCCGATCGCCCGGCTGTTCGGGCGCTCCGGGGGCGACCTGGCCAAGGGCGCCACCGGATGGACGCGCTACACGCGTGCGAGCACCGACCACAAGGTGATCGGCCTGCAGTACCTGATGGGGATCGGCATCTTCTTCTTCATCGGCGGCGTGAACGCGATGCTGATCCGGTACGAGCTGCTGCGGCCGACCACGCCGGCGTTCTCGCCCGGCGAGTATCTGACGGTCGTCGGGCTGCACGGCGCGATGATGATCATGATGGTCTCGAGCATCATCCTGGGGCCGTTCGGGCACTACTTCGTGCCGCTCATGATCGGCACCAGGCGGATGGCCTTCCCCCGCCTCGAGTCGCTCTCGTTCTGGCTCCTGCCGCTGGCCGGGGTCGTGCTCGTCACCACCATCGCCTACGGGGGCTTCCCCACCGGCTGGACCGGCTATCCGACCCTGGGCGACCAGGCGGACGCGGGCATGGATGGGTATCTGTTTGCCTTTGCCCTCGTCGGCATCGGGATGATCCTGAACGCGCTCAACATGATGGTGACGATCTTCAACCACCGGGCGCCGGGGTTGACGTGGGCGCGGATGCCGATCTTCGTGTGGAGCATGCTGTCGACGTCGGTGCTGATGCTGCTGGGCCCGCCGATGCTGCTGGCGGCGGTGCTGATGCAGGTGCTCGACCGCACCTCGGCGACCTCGTTCTTCATCGCTCCGCTCGGCGGCAGCCCGTTCCTGTGGGAGAACCTGTTCTGGTTCTTCGGGCACCCCGAGGTGTACATCCTCGCGATCCCGGGCTTCGGCATCGTGCTCGAGATCCTGCCGGTGTTCGCGCGCAAGCCGCTGTGGGGCCTGCGGCTGGCGATCGCCGGCATGCTGGGCGTCACGCTGCTGTCGTTCATGGTGTGGCAGCACCACCTGTTCGTGAGCGGGATCGACTCCAGTTTGCGCCCGTTCTTCATGTTCACGACCGAGCTGATCTCGGTGCCGACCGGGTTCATCTTCCTGGTCGCCCTGGGGACGCTGTGGCGGGCCAAGATCCGCTACGCCGTGCCGATGCTGTTCGCGCTCGCGTTCTTCTTCAACTTCCTGATCGGCGGGCTCTCGGGCGTCTATCTGTCCGACGTGCCGAGCGACGTCAGCCTGCACGGCAGCTTCTTCGTCCTCGCCCACTTCCACTACACGATCATGGGCGGGCTGGTGTTCGGGTTCTTCGCCGGCCTCTACTACTGGCTGCCGAAGATGACGGGCGTCCAGCTGAACGAGCGGCTGGCCAAGATCCACTTCTGGACGACCTTCGTGTTCTTCAACTCGACGTTCCTGCCGCTGTTCGCGGTGGGCATGCTGGGGATGCCGCGGCGGACATCGACGTATGCCCCCCATCTGCAGTTCCTGAACGACTGGGTGTCGATCTCGGCCTTCCTGCTCGGCGCCTCCATGCTGGTGTTCCTGGCCAACCTCGTCTACTCGATCGTGATCGCCCGCATCCCGGCCGAGTCCAACCCGTGGTCGGCCCGGTCGATCGAGTGGCAGCTGCCGTCGCCGGTGCCGGTGTGGGACTTCGACCGCCCGGTGCGGATCCTGTCGGGGCCGTACGAGTACGGCGACCCCTCGGCGCCGCCGGTGATGGAAATGGGCGGGCCCGTGATCGCGGCGGGGGACTGACCGATGACCGATATCACCCCCACCGCAGACGACAGCGCCGAGCTGGTTGCGCGCGACCTCTCCACCGGCGCTCGCCTGTTCATCGCCGCGGACGCATTCCTGTTCCTCGGCTTCGTGTTCGCCTACCTGTATCTGAAGGCGCTGAACAACAACGGCATGTGGAACCCCAGGGGCGAGAACCCGTCCGGCACCATGGGCGTGACCGTGCTCGTCGTCGTGGTCGTCACGGCGATCGTGCTCACGCTGGCCGGGCGGCGGCTGGCGGCGGCCGGCCCCGCCGCGTACAGAGCCCCGGCGGCGGTGGCGGTCGTGCTCGGTCTTGTCGCGACGCTGCTCGCGGCCTCGCAGCTGTTCCGGCCCGGCTTCTCGCCGGGCCACGCCGGGTCATTTGGCAGCGTGTTCATCGGGTTCATGGCCTTCTACTCCCTGCATCTGCTCGGCGGGGTCTACTGGGTCGAGATCCAGGTCGCGCAGAAGCCGGCGGAGGGCCTGCGGGGCGACGCGCCGCCGGCGCTCCTCTACTGGTGGTTCCTGGCCGTCGTGCTCGCGATCTTCACCGTCCTCTTCTACGTGGTGTAGCGCAGGGGGAACATGCACTTGATCACTCTGGCCTCCAACGACCCGGGCGCGGGGGAGTACCTCACGCTGGTGATCCCCTCGGGTTTCTGGTCCTGGTGCTGCTGTGCGGCTGGATGATGCGCCACCGGGTTCCGTGAGCGCGGAGTTCGTCGACGACGCCGGCCCGTGGCTGCGGCTGACGGCCGCGGCTGGTGCCGCCGCGACCGCGCTCGTCGTGGCGGCGGCCGCGCTGCATCTCGATGTCGCCCACCGGGTGCTCGCCGCCGCGGCGCTGCCGCCGCTCGTGGCCGTGGCGATCGCCGCCGGGGTAGCCCATCCCCGGCTGCGGCCCGCGGCGTTTGCGGCGCTGGGCCTGTTCCTGGCCGAGGTCGCCGCCGGTGGCGTTGCCGCGCTCACCGGACGGGCGCCGTGGGCGGTGGTGCTGCACGTCGTGATCGCCGCGGCGGCGCTTGCCGCCACGCTGATCGCCGCCGCCGAGACCTTCCGCACCCGCTCCCCCGGCCGCGTCGTCTGGCGCGACTACGTGACCCTGACCAAGCCCCGGATCATGTCCCTCCTCCTGCTCACGGCCGCGTGCGGCATGATCGTCGGCGCCGCCGGGCTGCCGAGCGCCCGCACGTTCGCGGCCACGATGGTCGGCCTGGCGCTGGCCTGCGGGGGCGCGAGCGCGTTCAACCACCTGCTCGACCGCGACATCGACAAGACGATGTCGCGCACCGACCGGCGACCGGTCGCGTCCGGGCGCGTCTCGCCGCCGCGGGCGCTCGAGTTCGGCCTTGCGCTCTCGGCGGCGTCGTTCGTGCTGCTGGGCGTGACCGTCAACCTGGTCGCCGCAGTGCTCGCGCTCGTGGGCAACCTGTTCTACGTCTTCGTGTACACCCGCTGGCTCAAGCGCTCGACGCCGCAGAACATCGTCATCGGCGGCGCGGCCGGTGCGATTCCGCCGCTGGTCGGCTGGGCGGCCGCGACCGGCCGGATCACGCTTCCCGCGCTGGTGCTGTTCCTGATCGTGTTCGTCTGGACGCCGCCCCACTTCTGGGCGCTGGCGCTCCTGATCAAGCGCGAGTACCAGGCGGCCGGCGTGCCGATGCTCCCGGTCGTGCGCGGCGACGTCGAGGCCACCCGCCAGATCGTGCGCTACTCGCTGGCGATGGTCGCCGTCACCCTGCTCCCGGCCGTGGTCGGGATCTCGGGGTGGCCGTACGTGGCGGCGGCGGTGTTCCTGGGGGGCTGGTTCCTGTACCTCGCCCGGCGCCTGCGGCGCGACCCGGGGCCGGCCCGCGCCGGTGCCCTCTTCCACTTCTCGCTGCTCTACCTGGCGCTGCTCTTCGTGGCGATGGCCCTGGACTCCGCCCTCGCCACTCCGCTCACCTGAATATTTGGTGCCTGGCACCGGTTATTCATGCGCCAAAAGGGGTCTGACCCCGTTTGGCGCGGCTATCGTCCGTTGGCCGGAACCCTGACCGACGCGGATCGGAGAGACGCATGCAACTGGGAATGATCGGGTTGGGCCGGATGGGTGCCAACCTCACCCGCCGGCTGATGCGCGACGGACACGAGATGGTCGTCTGGAACCGGGCCCCCGCCCCGATCGCGGCCCTCGCGAGCGAGGGTGCGGTCGGCGCCGAGACGCCCGCCGACCTGGTGGCCAAGCTCGAGCGCCCGCGGGCGGTGTGGATCATGGTGCCGGCGGCCGTGACGGGCCAGGTCGTGAGCGACGTGGCCAAGCTCCTCGACGAGGGCGACACGATCATCGACGGCGGCAACTCGTACTACCGCGACGACATCGCCCGCGCGGCGGAGCTCGCGGGCAGGGGAATCCACTACGTCGACGTCGGCACCTCAGGCGGTGTCTTCGGTCTCGAGCGCGGCTACTGCCTGATGATCGGCGGGGAGGACGACGTCGTCGCGCGGCTCGAGCCGATCTTCGCCACCATCGCGCCCGGCGTCGACGCGGCCCCGCGCACACCGGGCCGGACGGACGCGGTCGCCACGTCCGAGCGCGGGTATCTGCACTGCGGGCCGAACGGCGCCGGCCACTTCGTGAAGATGGTGCACAACGGGATCGAGTACGGCATCATGGCCGCCTACGCCGAGGGCCTCGACATCCTCAAGAACGCCGACGCCGGCCTGCGCGAGCGTTCCGGCGACGCCGAGACCGCGCCGCTCGAGCACCCCGAGTTCTACCGCTACAAGATCGACACCGCCGAGGTCGCGGAGCTGTGGCGGCGCGGGAGCGTCGTCGGCTCGTGGCTGCTCGACCTCACCGCCACGGCCCTGCACGAGTCGGCCGAGCTCGAGGAGTTCTCGGGTCGCGTGTCCGACTCCGGCGAGGGCCGGTGGACGTCGATCGCGGCGATCGAGGAGGGCATCCCCGCCTACGTGCTGACCGCAGCGCTGTACGAGCGCTTCAGCTCCCGGGGCGAGGGGACATACGCCAACCGCGTCCTCTCGGCCATGCGCAAGCAGTTCGGCGGCCATGTCGAGCTGCCCTCCGGCTGACGCAGGGGCGCCCGGCGTGGCAATCTACGTCTGAAACCCACAACGAAACGCGCGAGAGGAGCCGCGACATGGCGATCGCACCCGCATCGGATATGGCCCAGATCGAGTCGATCCTGGGGGACGACGCCGAGTCGCTGCTCGGTCACACCTGTAAGACGATCTCGAGCGATCGGCTGCACCTGCCCGGCCCGGACTTCGTCGACCGGATCGTGGCCCTCTCCGACCGGCCCACGCCCGTCCTGCGCTCGCTGCAGACGCTGATCGGGCACGGCCGCCTGGCCGACACCGGGTACGTCTCGATCCTTCCGGTGGATCAGGGTATCGAGCACTCGGCCGGCGCATCGTTTGCCAAGAACCCCGACTACTTCGATCCGGCCCGCATCGTCGAGCTCGCGATCGAGGGCGGCTGCAACGCGGTGGCGACCACACTCGGCGCGCTCGGCGCCACCGCCCGCCGCTACGCGCACCGGATCCCGTTCCTGATGAAGCTGAACCACAACGAGTTCCTCTCCTACCCGAACTCCTACGACCAGATCATGTTCGGGTCGGTGCGCCAGGCCCGCGAGCAGGGCTGCGTCGCGGTGGGGGCGACGATCTACTTCGGCTCGGCGGAGTCCAAGCGCCAGCTCCAGGAGGTCTCGGTGGCGTTCGCGGCCGCACACGAGCTGGGCATGGCGACCGTGCTCTGGTGCTACCTGCGCAACTCCGCCTTCTCGCCCAAGGACGGCGGCCCCGACTACCACCTGGCGGCCGACCTGACCACCCAGGCCAACCATCTGGGCGTGACCATCGAGGCCGACATCATCAAGCAGAAGGCGCCCGAGACCGCCCGGCCGGGATTCCTCGACCTCGACTTCGGAAAGACCGACAAGCGGGTCTACTCCGAGCTCCTGAGCGACCATCCCATCGATATGACTCGCTACCAGGTGGCGGGCTGCTACATGGGCCGGGCCGGGCTCATCAACTCTGGCGGCGCGTCGTCGGGCGCGAGCGACCTGCACGACGCCGTGTTCACGGCCGTGGTCAACAAGCGCGCCGGCGGGATGGGCATGATCAGCGGCCGCAAGGCGTTCCAGCGGCCGACGGCCGAGGGCGTCGAGCTGCTGCACGCGATCCAGGACGTCTACCTGTCCGACGAGATCAGCATTGCCTGACGATTTGTTCTGCATTAAGTCCGTATGTACTGACATATAGGGGTATACAAGCCGAAATACGGGTGCTATCATCAGTTGTATGAACAACTTGATGAACATCCAGACCGAGGGACAGCTCTCCCGGTCTCGCCCCGAGACCGAGCACGACTACTTCATGCGGCTGGCCCGCAACATCCGCGACGAGCGGCGCCGTGAGCGGCGCCGGCAGGTGATCGCGCGGCTGATCGGCCGTCCGCACGGCAAGTCGGCGTGAGCGCCACCGCGTAGGCGGGGGCGTCCGGCACAACCGGGCGCCCCGGCTTACATCCGCTCGAAGCTGCGGAAGCGCTCCCAGTCGGTGACGGCGGCCTCGAACGCGCGCTGTTCCGTGCGCGCGTAGTGCAGGTAGTGGTCGACGACATCGTCCCCGAACGCCGTCCGCGCGATCGCCGAGCCCTCGAGCAGCGCCACCGCCTCGTGCAGGCTGCCGGGCAGGCGCGGCTTGTCGACGGCGTCGTAGGCGTTCCCCGGATAGGCCGGCTCGAGCTCGAGCTCGTTGTCGATCCCGTGCAGTCCGGCGGCGATCATGGCCGCGAACGCGATGTAGGGGTTCACGTCGGCGCCGGAGATCCGGCTCTCGAGCCGCAGCCCCGCGCCGTGCCCGACGACCCGGAAGCCGCAGGTGCGGTTGTCGACCCCCCACACGAGCGTGGTCGGCGCGAACGACCCCCAGGCGTAGCGCTTGTACGAGTTCACGTTGGGGGCGAAGAAGTAGGCCAGCTCCTTCGTCGCGGCCAGCTGGCCGGCGATGAAGTGGTCGAAGAGGCGGCTGCGGCCGTGGCCCTCCTCGTCTGGTGACAGGCTGCCCTTCTCGTCCCAGAGGCTGATGTGGATGTGGCACGAGTTGCCCTCGCGCTCGTCGTACTTGGCCATGAACGAGAGCGCGCAGCCGTGCATGTAGGCGATCTCCTTGGCCCCGTTCTTGTACACCGAGTGGTTGTCCGCCATGCTCAGCGCGTCGGAGTAGCGGAAGTTGACCTCGTGCTGGCCGAAGTTGCACTCGCCCTTGGAGTCCTCGACGTTGATGCCGGCGCCGGCCATGCCGAGGCGGATCGGCCGCAGCACGTCCTCCACCATCGTCGTGCCCAGGATCGAGTAGTCCACGTTGTACGGGTTCGCCGGCGTGAGGTCGTGATAGCGCTTCGCCCGCGCCTCGTCGTAGCTGTCCCGGAACAGCAGGAACTCGAGCTCGGAGCCGATGTTGGCCCGCCATCCCCGCTCCGCGAGCCGGTCGAGCTGGCGGCGCAGGATCTGCCGGGGCGAGGCCGCCACGGGCGAGCCGTCGATCCATTCGAGGTCGGCCACCACGAGCGCCGTGCGCTCGAGCCACGGCAGCCGCCGCAGCGAGCTGAGGTCGGGCCGGAACACGAAGTCGCCGTACCCGGTCTCCCACGACGACATGGCGAATCCCTGCACCGTGTTCATGTCCACGTCGACCGCCAGCAGGTAGTTGCAGCCCTCGGCGCCGTGGGCGGCCACCTCGTCGACGAAGAACGGCGCGTGCAGGCGTTTCCCCGCCAGCCGGCCCTGCATGTCCGTCATGACGAGCAAGACGGTGTCGACCGCGCCCGATTCGACGTCCGCCCGCAGGTCATCCAGTGTCAGCGGCATGTGCGATTCATATACTGCAGCGGGTATGGACCGCAAGCGCCCGGTGATCGGCATCAGCGCATATGACGTGCCGGTGGCGTTCGGTCAGTGGACCGATGTGCCGAGCGTCGTGGTGCCGGCCGCCTACACCTCGTCCGTCGCTCGGGCCGGCGGCATGCCGATCGCGATTCCGCCGCTGGACGGCTCGGCCGAGCTGCTCGACCTGCTCGATGGGCTGGTGTTCACCGGCGGCCCCGATCTCAACCCGGCGGTGTACGGACAGGCGCCGCACCCCGAGACCACGGGTGTTCACGACCAGCGCGACCGCGCCGAGCTGGCGCTGATCCGCGAGGCGCTGCGGCGCGACATGCCGGTGCTCGGCATCTGCCGGGGGATGCAGCTACTGAACGTCGCGCTCGGCGGCGACCTCCACCAGCACCTCGGCAGCGACACGCACAAGGGCCCGCCCGGGCGCTACACGTTCCACGACGTCACGGTCGAGCCCGGGACGCGCCTGGCCGAGGTGCTCGGTGCCGGCACCCGCACGCACTCCTGCCACCATCAGGCGCCCGACCGGCTCGGCGCCGGCCTGCGCGTCTCGGCCCGGGCCGAGGACGGCACGGTGGAGGCGGTCGAGCAGCCGGCGGCGAGGCTCGTGCTGGGCGTGCTGTGGCATCCCGAGGAGGACGAGGTGCGGGGCGCGCCGCTCTTCGAGGAGCTCGTGGCGCAGGCCACCACCTACCGGCGGGCGGCGGCGTGAGCGCGACCGCGGTCGAGGGTCTGCTGATCGGCGGCGAGCGGGTGGCCGCCGCCGAGGGTGCGAGCTTCGACGTCCAGAACCCGGCCACCGGCACCCGGCTCGCAAGCGTCGCCGCGGCGGGCCCCGAGGACATCGACCGGGCGGTCGCCGCCGCCACCGCCGCGTACGCCGTCTGGGGGGCGCTCTCGCCCGTCACACGGGGGCGGCACATGCATCGGTTCGCCGCGCTGGTCGAGGAGCACGCGGACGAGCTGGCGCTGCTCGAGTGCCGCAACGTGGGCATGCCGATCGGCGATGCCCGCGGCCAGCTCGGCATGATCGTCGACGTGCTGCGCTACTACGCCGGGGCGGTCGACAAGTTCTTCGGCCACACCATCCCGGTCGAGCGCGACGGCGTCGCCCTGACGTTCCGCGAGCCGATCGGCGTCGTCGGCCTGATCACCCCCTGGAACTTCCCGCTCAACATCGCCAACTGGAAGATCGCGCCCGCGCTCGCCGCCGGCAACACCGTGGTGCTGAAGCCGGCCTCGCTGACCCCGCTCTCGGTGCTCCGCTACGCCGAGCTGGCGGCCGAGGCGGGCATTCCGGACGGTGCCCTGAACGTCGTCCCCGGACCGGGCGCGACGGTCGGAAACGCGTTGGTCGAGCATCCCGGCGTCGGCAAGATCGGGTTCACCGGCTCGACCGAGGTGGGCGCCGGCATCGCCCGGCGCGCGGCCGCGACCATCAAGCGGGTGACGCTCGAGCTGGGCGGCAAGTCGGCCTGCGTCGTGTTCGCCGATGCCGACCTCGAGAAGGTCGGGCGGCTGGCTCCGTACGCCGTCTTCGAGAACTGCGGGCAGGACTGTTGCGCCCGCTCGCGCCTGATCGTGCAGGAGTCGGTCGCCGACGAGGTCATCGAGCGCTACTCCGAGACCGCGCGCAACCTGCGGATCGGGATGCCGGAGCACCCTGACACCGAGATCGGGCCGCTGATCTCGTCGGGGCAGCGCGACACGGTCGAGCGCTACGTCGCCACCGGCCTTGACGAGGGCGCGCGGCTCGTGGCCGGCGGCGAGCGGCCCGGCGGCGAGCTCGAGGCCGGGTTCTTCTATCGCCCGACCGTCCTCGCCGGTGTGCGCAACGACATGACGGTCGCCCGCGAGGAGATCTTCGGCCCGGTCGTCAGCGTGATCACGTTTCGCGACGAGGCCGACGCCGTGCGGATCGCCAACGACACCCCCTACGGCCTCTCCGGCTCGCTGTGGACGCGCGACGGCGCCCGCCAGCTGCGGGTCGCGCGCGCCCTGCGCACCGGGGTGCTGGGCGTGAACACCAACTCGTCGGTGTTCGTGCAGACGCCCTTTGGCGGCTACAAGCAGTCGGGCGTCGGCAAGGAGCTCGGCATGGAGGCGCTTGCCCACAACACCGAGCTCAAGAGCGTCTTCATCTCGACCGAGGAGTAGCGCGGTCGCCGCGTTTGCGCTCGTGCATCGCGACCGATGCCCGGGCGACGGTCTCTGCCAGCGTCTCGCCCGGTTGCCGGACCGCTGCCCCGACCGACGCTCCCCGGTACACCTGGCGGTGTGATTCGGGCACGTCGAGGTCGTCCAGCAGCGCTTCCAGCGCGCGGCCGCGCGCCTGGGTCGTCGCGTCGTCACTGCCCGGAAGCAGGAGGCAGAACTCGTCCCCGCGGGTGTGCAGGCGGGCCGGGAACTCGCCGGACGCGGCGAACCGCTCGAGGGCGCGGGCGACCGCGACGATGAGGACGTCGCCGCCACGGGCGTAGTCGTTCGCAAATGCGGCGTTGGCGGCGCGCAACCCATCGAAGTCGAGCACGAGCACCCCAATAGGCATTGTGGCGGCGTGACGCTCGAGCTCGGCCTCGAGCGCCGGGTGATTGGGGAGGCCCGTCAGCAGGTCGACGTATGCGGCGCGCCTGAGCGCGGCCCGCTCCTCGGCGATCGCAACCGCGAGCGCGGCATTCTCGGCGAACAGGTAGAAGCCCGCCCGGCGCTCGAAGCTCGGACGCGGTGCCCCGAGCCAGTGGATGGCGCACACGCCGTGTGTGCGCCGGTCCGCGCGGAGAAGAAGCACGTGGACCACCGAGTTGGCCGCCGCGAGCTCACGGGCGCACTCTGTGAGCGTGCGATCGAGGCGGGGGTGGTTCGAGATCAGCGACCGCCCGCGGGCGAGAGCGTGTGCGGTCAACTCCGACTCCATCCGCCGCGCGGCCTCAGGGAGCTCGACCGGCGCCGACTGCACGACGAGGGACGGTCCGCCGTCGGCATTGAGCTCGAACCCACGCACCACACTCGCCTCCACCCAGTCGGCGAGGATCCCGGCGGTTCGCTGCCACAACTCGTCGCGATCGCGGGTGCGGAGGATGTCGTACGAGTACATCGCCGCGCGGCGCATAGTAGTCGAGCTGTGCCGGCTCCGAGCGGCTATCGGTGTCCCACGCGTACATGCAGGTGTTATCGGCTCCGTAGCGCTCGTGGCTGAGCTAGCGTGACGCCGTGGACACCGTGCCTCTGCTGGCGGCGGGTGAGCAGCACTATCTGCTCGAGGCCCGGCAGATGCAGGCGCTGTCCTTTTCGGTGCACATCCCGCTCGTCTGCTTCGGGATCGCGTTCCCGGCGATGGTGATGTTCGTCGAGTGGATGCACATGCACACCGGCGATGAGCTCTACCGCACGCTGGCCCGGCGCTGGGCGCGGGTGATGGTCGCCCTGTTCGCGGCGGGCGTCGTCACCGGCACGATCCTCTCGTTCGAGATGGGGCTCCTGTGGCCCGAGTTCACCGCCGTCTTCGGCAGCGTCTTTGGCCTGGGCTTCGCCGTCGAGGGGTTCTCCTTCTTCATGGAGGCGATCTTCATCGGGATCTACGTGTACGGGTGGGACCGGCTGTCGCCGCGCGCCCACTTTGCAAGCGGCATCCCGATCGTCCTGTCCGGCTTCACCGGGTCGCTGATGGTGATCGCCGTCAACGCCTGGATGAACCATCCCTCGGGCTTCCGGCTGGTCGGCGGCCGGGCGGTCGACGTGCATCCGTTCACCGCGCTTTTCGAGAATTCCTATCTCTGGCACGAACTGGTGCACATGTACGTGGCGGGCTACATGGTGTGCGGCTTCGTGGTCGCCTCCGCCTATGCGGTCGGCCGTGCTGCGCGGCCACTGGGGCCGCTACGAGCGGGTGGCCCTCACCGTCGCGCTGACCGTGGCAGCGTTCGCGTCGCTCGCGCAGGTCGTGATCGGCGACTGGAGCGGGCGGGTGGTGGCCGAGAACCAGCCCGTGAAGCTGGCGGCCTTCGAGGGGCTGGGCCACACCACGACGGGCGCGCCGGTGCACATCCTGGGCTGGTACCACGATGGGAGCGTCGAGTACGGCATCCCGATCCCCCACATGCTCTCTCTGCTCGCGTTCCACAACCCCAACGCCACCGTCAAGGGACTGAACACGGTGCCCGCGCGCGACCGCCCGCCGGTGAACGTCGTCCGGTTCGCGTTTCAGACGATGGTCGGCATCGGCAGCCTGCTGGCGCTGCTCTCGCTCGTCCAGGTGGTCGTGCGGGTCAGGCGCAAGCGGCTTCCGGAGTCGGTCTGGTTCTACCGCGCGGTCGTTGTGGCCGGCCCGCTCTCGGTCGTCGCGCTGATCGCCGGGTGGGTGACCACCGAGGTCGGCCGCCAGCCGTGGGTCGTCTACCACGTCATGCGCACGTCACAGGCCGTGACCGGAGCCCGCGGCGTGCCGGTCGGCTACGCCACGCTCATCGTCGTCTACGCGTGCCTCGGCGTCGCCGTCGCCTGGGTGCTGCGGCGGCTCGCGCAGATGCCGCTCGACGGGGCGTCGACCGCGGCGGGCGGGAGCTGAGCATGCTCCTGAAGACGCTGCCGCTCGTGTTCGTGCTGGCCGGGCTCGTGTTCTACGTGGTGCTCGGGGGTGCCGACTTCGGGGCCGGGTTCTGGCAGCTGACCGCGGGCCGCGGGCCCGGCGCCGACCGGCTCACCGAGGAGACCCACCACGCGATGGGCCCGGTGTGGGAGGCCAACCACGTGTGGCTGATCTTCGTCCTCACCGTGACCTGGACGGCCTACCCGCAGGTGTTCGCGTCGATCGCGTCGACCCTGTGCATCCCGTTCTTCGTGGCCGCGATCGGCATCATCCTGCGCGGCGGCGCCTACGCGGTGCGGCCCGCCACGAGCACGACCGGCCAGCGGCGTGCGGTCGAGACCGTGTTCTCGGCGTCGTCGATCCTGACGCCGTTCGCCCTGGGGGCGGTGATCGGCGGCGTCGCGGCCGGCCGTGTGCCCGTCGGGAACGCCGCCGGCAACCTGGTCACGAGCTGGCTCAACCCGCTCGGCGTGATGGTCGGCCTGATCGCCGTGGCGACGTGCGCCTACCTGGCCGCCGTGTTCCTGTGCGCCGACGCGGTCCGTCACGGGGATGCCGAGCTGCGAGGCCCGGTTCCGGACTCGCGCGCTCGTCGCGGCGGTCGTGGCGGGCATCGCGGCGGCCGCCGGCCTGGTGGCGCTGCGCGCCGACGCGCACCGCGTGTACGAGAACCTGCTCTTCGGCCGGGGCGTCGAGGCGCTCGTGATCTCCGGCGTCGCGGGCCTGGCAACGCTCGCCCTGGTCGTGCGCAGGCGGTACGAGCCGTCGCGCTACACCGCGGCGCTCGCGGTCGCCGCGATCATCGCCGGCTGGGCGCTGGCCCAGGCACCCGAGCTCCTGCCCGGCCTCACGATCGATCAGGCGGCGGCCTCCCGCGACACGCTGATCACGCTGACGATTGCGGTGGTCGCCGGCGGCATCGTGCTCTTCCCGTCGCTCGTCCTCCTGTTCCGGCTCTTCCTGGCGGGCCGGCTCGAGTCGGACCCATCGGCGGCCGGGGGCCCGGCCGTGGCGGTGCGGCCGCTCGGCGCGCCCGCGGCGGCGATCGCCCGCGGGGCGGTGGCGTGCCTGATCGCCGGGGTCGGCCTGACGACGATCGCGAACGCTGGCTGGGCGCACGCGATCGGCATCACGTGCCTTCTGTGCTTCATCGCCCTCGGCGCGCGCGCCGCGCTCACGCCCGCGATGCTCGAGTAGAACTCAGGCCGTGTTGGCCGCGCGGATGGCGTCGATCAGCTCGTCCAGGCCGACGCCCTTCTTGAGACAGTTCGCCGCCCCCGCGTTCAGCGCCGCATCGATCATCTGCGGCTCGTCGTAGGCCGACAGCACGACCACCGGCATCGCCCAGTCGGCGGCGGCGATCTGCTCGGTCGCCTCGATGCCGTCGACGTTGGGCATGCGCATGTCCATGACGACCACATCGGGCAGCATGCGCTCGGCCACCGTGAAGGCCTCGGCGCCGTCGGCGGCCTCACCGACGACGGTCATCCCGGCCTCCTCGAGCGCGTCTCGCAATACGCCGCGCAGGAGCGTGTTGTCCTCGGCGATCAGGATCCGAATGCCGTCGGCCTGCATGCGCCACAGAGTACCCGGCGCGACGGGTCGCGTGTGCCGCGATCACCGGTAGATGCGGTCGGTCTGCACCTGGGCTTCCTCGGCCGCAGAGGTGGCATCGGTGCCTCGCGATCGGGCGAGAACATAGGCGGCCGTGAAGCAGTCTCCGGCGCCGGTGGGATCGGCATACGGCCCGGCTCCCGTCCCCGGGATGTGCCACAGCCCATCCGTGGTGGCGGCCACCACACCGTCGGCGGCCAGCGTCACCACGACCTCGGGCGCCCCCAGGGCGAGAAGCGCCTCGCGGTCGAGCCGGCCGCCCGTCGCGGCGACGGCTTCGGCCCGGTTCAGCTTCAGGATCGATACGCCGGCGATGGCCTGCGGAGGGAACGGCCGCAGCTTCACCGGACCCGCGTCGGGCCCCCGGGCGAGGCCCTGGCCGTCCAGACAGAGGCGGTGGTTCGCACGGGCGAGCAGGGCGATCGTCTCGGGCGGGAACTCGCCGGCGGACTGCGGCCCCAGCTGGAGCCAGTGGCAGCGGCGCACGGCGGGAAGGACGAGCGCAACCGTCTCGGTCGGCGAGAAGGGCAGGCCGATGCGGGCGAGCACCTGCGTGGTGCCGTCGCGGTGGTCGAGGCGCGAGTCGTACGCCGGCCCTCCTGGGACCACCAGCGCGTCACCGGGGTCGGCCCCGCGCGTGACCACCACGCAGTCGGCGCCGGCCGCCTGAAGCGCCCGGCGCGCATACAGCGGCGAGCCCCCCAGTCGCCGGCTCTCCGTGCCGTCCGCGTCGACCACGGTGTCGATCACGGTGTGGCCGATGAGGCCGATCGTCACCGCGCCGGAGGGCCGCTGGCGGTGGGCATCTCGAGCCGCACGGTCGACCAGCGGCCGGGACGCGAGTCGAGCGTGATCGCGGCTCCGATCCGGCTCGCCCGCTCGCGCATCATGCGCAGGCCGATCCCGTGGCCGTCCGCGGCCGGCAGTGTCCCGCCGGCGTCGTCGACGCAGAGCAGGATGCGGCCGTCCTCGTGCTCGAGCCGGATCGTGACCGGCGGCCGGCCGTGCCGGGCGGCGTTGATCGCGGCCTCGCGCGCGATCTGGAAGAGGGCGGTGTCGCGGTCGTCGTCGGCAGTCCACGGCGTCGTCGGGCGGGTGAACCTGGCATCGACCCCGTACTCCTCGTGCACCGTCTCGGCCAGCGATCCCAGCGCCTGCACGAGGCCCCGCTGCTCCATCACCACCGGATGCAGGCCGGCAACGGTGCGGCGCAGATCGTCCGCGGCATCCGACGCCAGTTGCTCGAGCCGGGTGAGCACCTCGGTCGCCCGGTGGACGTCACCGGACCGGACCGCGTCGGCGATCACGTCGCCCATCAGCCGTACCGCCGTCATCGTCTGCTGTGGCCCGTCGTGCAGGCGGTGGGCCAGTGCGGCCCGCTCGTCGTCGATGCTCCGCAACATGTGGTCGAAGAGCTCGCCCTGTTCACGGCTGCGAACGGCGAGGGCCTCGCTGGTGCGCAGCGCGCGGTCGGTCGCGAACCAGGCAACGGCGACGGCCAGGATCAGGAGCGCCGCGTGCAGCCAGCTCGACGTGGTCGCCACGACGGCGACGACGCCCACCGCGCCGCCCACGATCGCGGTCCCGGCCGCCAGGCGGCGGTCAGTCGATGAACTCATAGCGGAGCGCGAGCGCCACCGCCTGAGTGCGCGTGTCGGCTTCGAGCTTGGTCATCGCATTCCGGACGTGGGTGCGAACCGTCTCGGGGCTGATGAACAGCCGTTGCGCAATCTCGGGGTTCGAGTATCCATTCGCCAGCAGCCCCAGGATCTCGCGCTCGCGGCCGGACAGCGCCGGCAGTCGTTCGGTTGCCTTGGGAGCGACCAGCTCGGACGCCAGGGTCGGGTCGACGTAGGCGCCGCCCTCGGCGACGCGCTTGACGGCGCGCACGATGTCGTCCGGAGGCGCGTCCTTGAGCACGTAGCCGCGCGCGCCGCAGTCGAGGCCCTCGGCCAGGAGGCCGCGCTCGCCGTGCGCGGTGTAGAGGATGACGGCGATCTCGGGATGGGCGGCCAGGATCTTGCGGGTCGCCTCGAAGCCGTCCATACCGTCCATGCGCACGTCCATGACGATCACATCCGGGCGGCGCTTGTCCGCCATCTCGACCGCGCCGTCACCGGATCCGCTCTCGCCGATCACGGAGATCTCGCGGTCGCGGGTGAGGATCATCTTGACGCCCTCCCGCACGGCGGCATGGTCGTCGACGACCAGGCAGCGCACCTGGCTGCGATCGGTTGACGGCCCGTTACCGGTGGTACTTGCGCCCATGACCTGCGGAATCATTGCACTGAACTGGCAGAAAACAAAACCTGCATACGAATAGAATCCGCGCATGTCGACCGCGCGGCGCACGGCGCTGGTCTCGCTCGTGGCCGCGTTGGTACTGGTGGTGGTGAAGGCCGCGGTCGGATTTGCCAGCGGCAGCCTGGGGGTCTTGGCCGAGGCGGTTCATTCCGGCGTCGACGCGGTCGCGGCCGTCCTGACGCTGTACGCGGTGGGCGTCGCCGAGCGCCCGGCCGACCGGGAGCACCCGTACGGCCACGGCAAGGCGCAGCACCTGGCCGCTCTGGGCGAGGCGGTGTTCCTGCTGGGAGCCGCCGCTGCGATCGCCGTCGAGGCGGTGCTGCGGCTGCGCTCTGGCAGCTCGCCGGTCGATCCCCGCCCGTACGTGTTCGTGACGATCCTGTTCGTGCTGATCGTCGACGCAACCCGGACGGTGCTGTCGCTGCGGCAGGGCCGGATCGAGCGCAACGCCGCCCTGATTGCGAACGCCTGGCACTTCGGATCGGACTTCGTCGGCACCGTGGCCGTGCTGATCGGCCTGGGGCTCGCCGCCGCAGGGGTGCCCGGCGGTGACTCGGTGGCGGCCATCTTCGTCGCGGCCATCGTGCTGGTGGCCGCGGTCCGGCTCGCCCGCGGCAACGTGGACGCCCTCATGGACCGTTCGCCGTCGGGCCTCGCCGGCGTGATCGAGCGCGTGGTGCGCAGCGTCGCCGGAGTGGCCGAGGTGCGCTCGGTGCGCGTCCGCGAGGCGGGCGGCGAGAGCTTCGCCGACGTCGTCATCGGCGTCTCGCGCCTGCAGGGCCTCGAGCAGACGCACGCGACCACCGACCGGGTCGAGGAGGCCGTGCGCGACTCGCTCGGCCGGGCGCAGGTGCAGGTGCACGTGGAGCCGGCGTCGCTCGAGGAGGAGCGCCCCAACGAGCGCGTGGCCGCGGCCGCGCTGCGGGTCTCCGGGGTCGTCGAGGCGCACAACATCACGGTGCTCGAGGACGCCGCCGGCCGGGCGGTGACGCTCCACGTCCGGCTCCCCGAGGATGCGACCCTGCGCCAGGCGGCGGAGGTGATCGAGCGGCTGAAGCGCGAGATTCTGGCCGAGGTCGGGATCGCCCGTGTCTACGCCCATGTCGAGCCGTCCATGCCCGACGCCCAGCCCGCCCACGATGTGAGCGAGGAGGAGCCGGATCTGCGCCTGCGGGCCGAGGCGGCGGTGCGCTCGGTGGCCGGGACGACCGGAGAGGTGGTCGTCTACCGCCAGGGCCGGCGGCTGCTGGTGGTGACGTCTCTCGAGTCCGATCCCGGCATCTCGGTGCGCGCCGCCCATGCCCTCGCGAGCCGGGTCGAGGACGCGGTCAGGGATGCGCTCGACGCTGTCGACGACGTCATCGTCGAGGTGCACTGAGCGCAGGAAAGGGCCGCCGGGGCCCCATGGCAGGTGGGGTGGGGCCCCGGCGAATCGCGCCCGAAGGCGCGAACCTTGTGCCTAACCGGACTGTGCTCCGAGCGTCACCGGCAGCTGGATGTGCGTGCCGCCGCGGATGATCCCGAGGGTGACGCGATCGCCCGGCTTCTTGCCGGCGATCGTTTCGGCGAGGTCAGAGAAATGGACGACCGCGCGGCCGTCGATGGAAACGATGATGTCGCCGCCGACGGTCAGCGTGTCGCCGTCGACGGTTGCGGTGGCCGACCCGCCGCGCAGGCCCGCCTTGGCGGCGGGCGATCCGGGCCGCACCAGCCCGACCAGGACGCCCTGGTCGACCGGCAGGTTGATCGCGTGGGCAATCGCGGGGGTGAGCTCGAACCCGGCGATGCCGAGGTAGGTGTGCACCGCCTTGCCGGTCGCGATGATCTCGCGGGCGACGGTGCGGGCCGCGTCGATGGGGACGGCGAAGCCGATGCCGATGCTGCCGCTCTGGGGGTTGTTCGTGCCGGTCAGGATCTGATTGGTGATCCCGATGACGTCGCCGAAGCGGTCGATCAGCGGCCCGCCGGAATTGCCATGGTTGATGGCGGCATCGGTCTGGATGACGTTGTAGATCTTGTAGCCGGGCTTGAGGGAGTTGATCTGGCGCCGCTTGGCCGAGACGATCCCCTCGGTGATGCTGCGGTACTCGCCGAGCGGGTTCCCGATCGCGACCACGGGGTCGCCGACCCGCACGGATCGCACGCTCCCGAGCCGGAGCGGGTGGAGCAGCGCGCGTGGCGCCGTCGGCACGTCGAGGACGGCCACATCGTCGATCCGGTCGACACCCAGGACGCTGGCGCGGTAGGTGCCGCCCTTGCGGAACCCGACCGTCACAGACCGCGCGCCTGCGACGACGTGCGCGTTGGTGAGGATGTGGCCGCGGCGGTCGATCACAAACCCCGACCCGAGGGCGCGTTCGCGCCGCTGCAGAGTGGCGTTCACGACCACGACCCCCGGCGCATCGCGCTTGTAGACCTGGGCGGCGTTCAGAACCGTCGACGTGGACGAGACATTCGCCGGTACGGCGGCGTGCGCCACCTCGCGGATGGTGGTCGTCGAGTGCTCGGTGACCGTGGCCCGCCCGAGCGCAACCGCGGCACCACCCCCCACGGCTGCGGCGGTGGCAAGCAGCGCCCCCTGTCGCAGATACGCCATCATGACGTAGTTCTATGCCCGCCGAAATTGGGCGCGGATTTCAGGATGAATAACTGGGGCCAGGCCCCATTTATTCACGGCCGCAGGCCGTGGGCGGTGAAGGTGGACGAAACCGTAGTCCCTACGACCGCCGGGCTCTTACGGCTGAATATTTGGTGCCTGGCACCGGTTATGCACTGCGCCAAAAGGGGTCTGACCCCGTTTGGCGCGCCGTCAGGTTACGACCCGCTTTCGTGCGTGTGCGTCCTCGAGCCGGCCGATCACCAGCACCGCCACCAGGATCAGCACGAGGGCGGTGAAGTGCACCACCAGGGTGTGCACGCTGCTGACGGCGGCACCGCCGGGGCGCCAGTCGTCGGCCAGGTGGGTCAGCACCGCGATCGTCGCCACGATGCCGACGACGCCCGCCCACACGTGCCGCGTCTCCCCGTCGAGCCACAGCGCCACCCGGCCTGCGGCGAGCACGGCCGCCAGGATCGCCGCCATCGCGATGCCGTGGGTGAATGCGCTGGACTGGCGATAGGCGCTGGCGGGATGGTTGTGCCAGACGTAGGCGAGGTGGGCGATCACCACCAGCACGGCCGGGACGGCGGCGGCGGCGGTGTAGGTGCGCACGGTCGAGGCCTGCATCGGCGGTTATGGTAGCGGCGCCATGCGGGTGCGCCTGATCGTCAATGCGGTCGCCACTGGTGTCCACGGCACCGTGCTCGCCGACGTCTCGGCGGCGCTCGCCGAGGTGTCCGAGCTCGAGGTGGTGATGACCGAGCACGCGGGACACGCGATCGAGCTGGCCGCGCAGGTGGACTCGGGCGCGGTCGTCGGCCTGGGTGGCGACGGCACCTGCAACGAGATCGCGAACGGCCTGAAGCCCGGCGTGCTGATGGGCGTGCTCCCCGCCGGGGCGTCGTCGGTGCTGGCGCGGCAGCTCGGCCTTCCGACCGACCCGGTGGCTGCGGCCAGACAGGTTGCCGTGGCGATCCGGGCCGGATCGCGCCGGTCGCTCGGGCTGGGGCTCGCCGCCGGCCGCCTGTTCACGTTCGCCGCCGGCCTGGGGCTCGACGCCGAAGCGACCGAGATCGTCGACCGCGCGCGCCACGAGCGGCCTGGAAACGAGCGTCCCGGCGACCTGCGCGTGCTCGCCACCGCGGTCGGCGTGCTCCGTGCCGAGGGCTTCGCGCTGCACGAGCGGATGACGCTGCGGACGCCCGGCGGCGACGCCGACCGGTGCTCGTACATCGCGGTGGCCAACCAGCACCCGTACACGTTTCTCGGGCCGCTGCCCGTGCGCGCGGCGCCGCGGGCGGACTTCGAGCATGGCCTCGATGTCGTCTTCACTCGCGAGCTGCGCTCCCGCGATCTGTGGCGGCTGCCGGTCTACGGGTTGATCTGGCCCCGCCACGCCCGCCACGGCAGCCGCAGGGTCGGATACCTGCACGACCTCTCGAATTTCACGGTCGACTGCGACGAGCCCACCGCCTTCCAGCTCGACGGCGAGTACGTCGGGCACGTCGAGCGGGTCGAGTTCTCGTACCGGCCCGATGCGGTCGAGGTGCTGGTCCCGCCGGAGTGATGCGCCGGCCGGCGTTTATCATTCGCCCGCCGATGGATCTCGTCATTGCAATCAGCCAGGGGCTGGGCCTGGCGGCTGCGGCCGGCCTGCTCTCGGCCGCGCCGTTCGCCGTTGGGGCCACCGCTGCGACCCAGGGGTGGCTGGAGGCGCCGCTCGGCTTTGCCGGCGACGCCGTCGTCGTCGCCGTCGCCTGGGTGCTGGTCGGCGTCGAGCTGATCGCCGACTGGGTGTGGCCCGGAGCCCAGGCGGGGCTGCGGCTCGGCCGCCGGATCGTGGCCGGCGGGCTCGTGTTCGAGCTGACGGCCGGGCACAAGGTGCCCTTCGTCGGGCTGGTGGTGGGCGCGGCGGTGGCGGCCGGTGTCGGCCTTGCGATGCGGCGCCTGCGGTCGGGCGCCGTCAAGGCCGGGGGCGACGTTCGCGGCACGGCGGTCGTCGAGGACGGCTCGGGTGTGGCCGCAGCCGCGCTCGCGGTGATCCCGTTCGTCGGCTTCCTGATGACCGCGGCGGCCGGGTGGCTGCTCCTGCGCCTGCGCCGGCGTGACGACGCGAAGTTTCGCGGCCTGCGCGTGCTGCGATGAGCGTGCGCGGCGACGGCGCGGCCAAGAAGCTGATCCTGGCGGTCGTGGACGGGCTCGGGCCGGGCCTGCTCGATCGGGCCATCGCGGCCGGCCGCGCTCCCACGATGGCCCGGCTGGCCGCGGCCGGCGAACGCCGCGACGACTGCGTCTCGACGTTTCCGTCGCTGACTCCCGTCTGCCTGGCGGCCCTGATCACCGGGCAGCACCCGGCCGGGTCGCACATCCCGGGCATGAGCTGGTACCACCGGGACGAACGGCGCCTGGTCGAATACGGATCGTCGTTTGCGGCCACGCTGGCCGAGGGCACGCGGCAGATGGTCGACGACGTCCTCGTGAACATGAACCTCGTGCACCTGTCGCCGCGGGCGACGACGGTGTTCGAGGCGCTCGACGATGCGGGGCTCGTGACGGCGGGCGTCAATACCTATGTCTGCCGGGGCCGCACCCGTCACCACATCACCCGGCCGGTCGCGCGCCGGCTGGCCCGCAGCGTCGGGATCGTGGACGCGGTCTACGGCCCGCGCCGCTACTTCCTCGGCGACCTCTTCTTCTCGGACTGGACCGGCGCTCCGCACAACTTCGGCGGCGGCATCGACCGCCACGGCGGCGCCGTCGGCCGCTGGCTGGTGACGCGCGACGGGTTCGACTTCCTGTTCTTCTACCTGTACGAGACCGACGCCGCCCAGCACCGGGCGGGAGACGTGCTGGGGGCCGTCGAGGGTGCCGACGACGGCCTGGGCCTGATGGTGGAGGCCGCCGGTGGGCTCGACCGCTTCCTCGACCGCTACGCCGTCATCGTCGTCGCCGACCACTCCCAGAGCGCGGTGCTCCAGATAGCCGACGCCGCCGGCCCGCTCGACGGCTTCACGCTCTTTCGCTCGAGCCGCCGGTCTGACCCCGACCGCTGCGAGCTCGCGGTGACGGCCTCGAACCGGGTGGCGATGGTCTACCGGCTCGGAGGAGCCCGGGAGCCCGCCGCCGTGATCGCCCGGCGCATGCTCGCCGCGCCCGCCGCCGAGCTAACGATGTTCGCCCAGGACGGCTGGCTGGTCGTGCTCCGGGGCGAGGGCGAGCTGCGCTTCCGGCGCGGGCCCGGCGTGCTCGACGCGCGCGGCTCGAGCTTTACCGTGCAGGGCGACGCCGACCTGCTGCACCCGGAGCTGCACCCCAACGCGCTCGAGCGGATCGAGGGCGCGCTCCTGTGCCCGAACGCCGGCGACGTGATCGTGTCGGCGGCGCCCGGCTTCGAGTTCTCCGACTCGGGTGGCGGCCACCATGCCGGCGGGGGCAGCCACGGCTCCCTGCGGGCGGAGGACTCGATCGTCCCGCTGATCACCGCCGGGTTCACGCGGCCGCCCGATTTCGGGGCGCAGCCGTCGATCACCGACCTGGCTCCGCTCGCCCGGCGCCACTTCGGCCTGCCGGTGCCGGAGGGGCGGGCGGCGTCCGTTCTGGCCCGGGTCGGATAGCATCCGGCGGGTATGGAGCAGGCCAGACTCGAGTCCGCCGCCGTTCGCGCCCGAGGACACGCCCGCAAGTTCCACCTCGCCGTCAGGCATCCGCCCAACTGGCTGGAGGCCCTGCGCTACTGCGTCGTCGGCGCCTCGGGGTATGTCGTCAACCTGGCTGCGTTCCTGATCCTCGAGCGCAGCCTGCACTACCTGATCGCGTTCGTGCTCGCGTTCGTGCTGGCCGCCACCAGCAACTTCGCCTGGAACCGGGTGTGGACGTTCCGGGTCAAACACGGCGTGCCCCACCACCAGTACGCCCGGTTCCTGACCGTGAGCGCGATGGCGCTCGGCCTCGATCTGGCCGTCCTGTACGGGTTGGTCGAGGGGGCGGGGATGGCGAAGGTGTCGGCGGCCGCGATCGCCATCCTGGTCGCGACGCCGGTCAGCTTCCTTGGCAACAAGCTCTGGACGTTTCAGTAGCGCCGCGCTGGTGGCGGTCGTGGCCGTGCTCGTCGCGGCCGCGCCCGCCCAGGCCGCGGCGCGCCTGAACGCACACCAGGCGATCGGGATCGCCCAGACGCAGCCGCAGGCTGCGACGCTGCGGCTGAAGAATCCCGGTGCCCACTGGGAGGCCGAGTACGACCCCCGCTCCCGCACCTGGACGGTGCTGCTCGAGCCCGCCGGCGCCCACAACGTCCTGGCCGCGTTCACGATCTCTGACCGCAGCGGCGCCGTCACCGGCGTCAACATCACCTCGCCCATCGGGAAGCCGCGCCTGAACGCCGTGCAGGCGGCGGCGATCGCCGCCCGCCAGCCGAAGATCCGCCAGTGGCTCGCGCAGTACAAGGACGTCAGCCACAGCAGCACGCTCGGCGACCACCGCGTCTGGACGGTCGACTACTACGCCGCCGGCAACCAGATCGCCGAGGTGCACATCGCCGACTACACCGCGGACCCCTACGAGGTGTGGACCGGCCCGCAGGTGGCGTGGCAGCTCGCCCGCGGACAGCCGCAGGCCTACGGGCGGAAGGTCAACTCCGCGTACGTGCTGTGGCCGATGTGCGCGCTCTTCCTGGCGGGGCTGATCAACTGGCGGCGGCCGCGCACCATGCGCACCCTCGACCTGGTGATGGTGCTGTCGTTCGTGGCGTCGCTCTACGCGTTCAACCAGGGCAACGTCTTCTGGTCGACGCCGCTCATCTATCCGCCGATGATCTATCTGACCGTGCGGATGGTGTGGATCGGCTGGCACCGGCAGCCGCGCCAGTTCCACATCGGCGACCGGCACCTGCTGCTTCTGGTCGGGCTGACGTTCGCGCTCATGGGCTTCCGGCTGGGGCTGAACAACCAGGACTCGAACGTGATCGACGTGGGCTACGCCGGGGTGGCCGGGGCGGCGACGCTGATGGACGGCGTCCTGCCGTACGGCCATATGCCCACAACCACGGCGCACCCGTGCCACGGGCGCTACTTCAACGGCGACCCGATCGGGTACGTCCAGCGAAACGGGCGCTGCGAATCGCCCATCTCGAGCGGCGACACCTACGGCCCGACCGTCTACCTGGCCTACGTGCCGGCGGTGGAGGCGATGGGCTGGAGCGGGATCTGGGACCGGCTGCCGGCCGCCCACGTGGCGGCGTCAGCCTTCGACATCCTGGCGGTCGTGGGGCTGTTCGTGGCCGGCTGGAGGCTCGGGTCGCGGCGGCTGGGCGTGGTGCTGGCGTTCGCCTGGGCGGCGAACCCGTTCACGCTCTACTCGCTCAACATGAACTCGAACGACGCCCTCGTCGGCGCCCTCGTGGCGTGGACGCTCGCGGTGCTCTCCTTCCCCGCCGTCCGCGGCGCGACGCTGGCCGCGGCCGGCCTGACCAAGTTCGCGCCGCTCGCGATGATCCCGCTGTTCTGCTCGCTCAAGAACCGCTTTGCCACCATGGTCGGGTTCGCGGTTGCGGCGCTGCTCCTGCTCTCGATGCTCGCACTCGACGCGAACGGGGTTTCGCTCTTCTGGCATCGCACGGTCGACTACCAGCTCGGCCGGGTGACCCCGATGTCGGTGTGGACGCTGGGGCTCTACCACCCCGGGTGGTGGGACCTGCGCACCGCGCAGCACGTGTTCCAGATCCTCGCGGCCCTCGGCGTGGTGTCACTCGCGTTCATCCCCCGCTTCCGCAAGGATGCCGCCGCCGTGGCCGCGTTCTCGGGGGCCGTGCTGCTCGTCGTCCAGATGGCGGCCAGCTACTGGTTCTATCCGTACGTGTGCTGGTGGCTGCCCGCGGTGATGATCGCCCTGTACGTGCCGCGCGGTTCCGGCTCCGTGGTCGAGAGCCCTATTCCTCAATCCTGACCGGCTCGATGGCCGACGCCCGGCCGTCGGCGTCGCATTCGATCAGCACGCCCTCCAGCCGCACGCCGCCGTCGGCGGGCTCGAATCGCACCGGCATCTCGGTGGTGAACCGGCGCAGGATCAGGTCGGTGCGCACGCCGATCACGGAGTCGTGCGGTCCGGTCATGCCGGCGTCGGTGATGTACGCGGTGCCGCCGGCGAGGACGTGGGCGTCGTTCGTCTGGATGTGCGTGTGGGTTCCGAGGACGGCGGTGGCCTTGCCCGCCAGGAGCCGGCCCATGGCGACCTTCTCGCTCGTCGCCTCGGCGTGGAAGTCCACCAGCACGATCGGCGTTCTCCGGCGGGCCTCCGCGACGAGATCCTCCGCCATCGCGAACGGGCTCACGGCCGGATCCAGGAACAGCTTGCCCAGCAGGTTGATGACCGCCACCTGCGTGCCGTCAGCGGCGGTGCCGACGCACCAGCCCTTGCCCGGTGCGGTCGCCGGGTAGTTCGCGGGACGTACGATCAGCGGATCCATCGCCAGGTGCTCGTACACCTCGCGCTGGCGAAACGCGTGGTTTCCGAGCGTGATCACATCGACACCGGCGGCGTGCAAGCGCCGCGCCAGCCTGCTGGTGATGCCGGTGCCGTCGGCCAGGTTCTCGCCGTTTGCGACCACGAACCCGATGTCACGCTCGGCCCGCAGCCGCGGCACCTGCTGCTCGATGATCCGCCGCCCCCCGGTCGCGAACGCATCCGCGATGAACAGGATCCTCACCGGTTCCGCCTAAAGGAAAAGGTTCGACCCCGCAGGTGCCGGCCCGACCTCGATATGGACGTGGTTGCCGGCGTCGGAGGTGTACTTGGCCACCTCCTGCGACAGCACCTTGGACAGATCGACGACCGCGCCGAGCTTCGTCTTGGCGGCGGTAACCGGGGTTCCGACCGCGATCCCCGGCGTGATCTGCAGGTTCGTGAGCGTCACGACGTCGGCGGGTGTCGTGGTCGGCTGGATCTCGATCTCGCTGCCGTAGGCCGAACCGTTGATCACGTAGGGCTGGATGCTCACGATCTTGCCGTCGACGGGGGAGTACACGTCGGTGCCGACCACGGCGCCCACGTCGACCGAGCCGGTGCTCGGGCCCGCGCCGGCGTCGTCGATGTAGTACCCGGGCCCGCCGCCGCTGTCGGGCGTGCCCGTCAGCATCTTGGCGATCGTGCTCAGGATGCCGGCGTTCTTCTGGGTGCCGATCGGGACGAGCGGCACGACCCCCGAGGTGCCGACGCCGTGGTAGACGATCGCGGTGATCCGGCGACGGTTGATGGGCACATCGAGGACGAGGTTGCCGGGTGCGGTGGCCAGGCCGGCCGGTGCGGGCGGCGCGTTTGGTGCAAGCTGCGTCCGCGGCACGCTCGCCAGTGCCGCCGAGGTGCTCGGCGACGATCCGGAGCGAAGCGCGGTCGCGACCACCGTCACCACGACCAGCAGCACCACCGCCAACGCGATCCGGCGCCGGGTGCGGCGGTGGTCGGGGCGACGGCGCGGATAGCGGCGACGATGCCTCGTAGTCACGCCTGCAACCGTAGCGGATGGGGCCCGCGAGTGGGCCCAAAGAGCCTGCTGCTACGATCGTTACGATGCTCTCCGACGGTCGTGGGAAGATCCTGATTCCGCGCTGGATCCAGCTCGTGGGCCTGCCGCTGGTCGTCGTGGGCACGTGGCTTTTCGTGTCCGCCGTGAACGGCGCGGTGTTCGTGTTCGTGGTCGCCGCGCTGATCGCGATCCTCCTGAACCCGATCGTGCGCGCGTTCTGCGCTCTGCGCGTCCCCCGGGGGCTGGCCGTGTTCCTCGTCTATCTCTTCTTCGCCGTCGCCATCGTGGGGGTGAGCGTGCTGGCGGGCACCGTGGTTGCGCGCGAGACCCAGGCGGTCGCAAACCGCGTGAGCGACCAGTTCCGGGCCGACTCGCACGGCGTGACGCCGGCCGACCGCAAGCTGTCCGAGCTGCAGCGCTGGCTGAACCGCACGAGCCCCGTGAAGGTGAACGTCAAGGGGCCCGGCGAACGGCTGCTGCACCACGTCGACGTCTCCCATCTGCAGCGATATTCGGGCCGGGCCGTCTCGGTCGTCCAGAGCCTCGTGATCACCTTGTTCGAGAGCCTGTTCAACCTGGTGCTGGTGATCGTGGTGTCGGTGTACATGCTCCTCGACGCGCCCCGGTTATCACGCTTCCTGCGGCGCGTCTTTCCGGGCTCGCGGCCCGAGGACGACCTCGTCACCCGGGTCGAGCGCGCCCTCCTGGCCTACGTGCGCGGGCAGACGATGGTGTCGCTGGCCGTCGGGGCCACCGCCGGCATCGGCCTGTGGATCCTGGGTGTGACCGGGGTGTTCCCGGCCGGGCAGACCTATGCGCTCGTGTTCGCCGCGTTTGCGGCGGTCGTCGAGATCATCCCGTACGTCGGGCCGTGGCTGGGAGCGCTGGCGCCGGCGGCGGTCGCGGCCACCCAGTCGGGCACCGCGGTGATCGCGGTCGCGCTCCTGTTCCTCTTCATCCACCAGATCGAGGGCCACATCATCGTGCCCAAGCTGATGGGCGGCGCGGTCAAGGTGCACCCGCTGGTGGTGATCTTCGCGCTTCTGGCGGCGGGCGAGCTGTACGGCCTGGCGGGGGTGCTGCTGGCGATGCCGCTTGTGGCGATCGGCCGGGAGGTGTCCGCGTTCCTGCTCGAGCGGATCGGCCTCGAACGCTGGCAGGGCGGACCGATCGCTCTCGAGGTCGGAGTCGAGGACATGGGTGGGGGAGGCGACGACCCGGCGGACGATCGGCCCGCGCCCGTCCCCGCCGCCGGGGAGTAACCCCTACTGGGGCGGGTCGGGCCGGTCGTGGTTGGACGGCGCCAGATCGGCCGCACACTCGAACGCATCCATCGCCGCCTCGGTGCGGCCGGCCCGGCGCAGGAACTTGCCGTACCACCGGTAGGCCCGGCCGAGCTCGCAGTGCCAGCCGTTCTGGCGCCGCAGCGCATCGATCGCCGCCGTGTAGGCCGACTCGGCGCGGTCGAGCCGGCCGGTCTCCTCGTAACTGCGTGCGAGCGCCAGGTACGCGTCGCCCAGCTGGCCGGGCACCGAGAGGTTGCCCAGGAGCTCGATCGCCTCGCGCGCCAGGTCGGCGGCGCCCTCGGGGTCGCCCTGCTGCAGCGCCCGCCGCGCCTCCTCGACGGCGACAAAGCCCTCGTCCATGGCGCTCATGCGGTCGCCATACGCCCGCCGGGCGGCCTCCAGCTCACCGGCGGCCGGGCCGGCCTGGCCGTCGTCCAGCAGCACGTGGGCGAGCAGCAGGTGGGCGTTGGCCTGCTCCCACTCGTTGCCGGTCTCGTCCGCCGCCGCGAGGCCACGGCGGGCGTAGTCGGCCGCAAGCGGCGTCTGCCCGGTGACCGCGTACAGCCGCGAGAGCGCCCGGTAGGCGGTCGAGCGAGTCGCGCTGTCGATGTCCTCGGCGTCGCCCCGCAGCGCCTCGGTCAGCACGGCGGTGGCATGTCCGTAGTCGCCGCGGTCGGCGTAGGCGTAGCTCAGATAGACGGTGTAGCCCACCATCTTGGCCCGGTCGTGGTCGGGCCGGACGCGCATTCCGGCCAGGCAGCTCTCGAGCACCTCGATCGCCCGCGGCAGGTTCGTGCCCTCGCCGTGCAGCCGGGCCAGCTCGCGGTAGAGCTCGAACCGCTCCTCGGGGTCAGCGTCGCCGGCGAGGTCGAGCGACCGTTCGAGCAGCTCCACCGCGCGCTCGAACCGCCCCCGCCGCGACGCGATCAGGCCGAGCCCCTCCAGGGCGCGGCTCGCGCCGGCGGCGTCGCCCATGGCCTCGGTCGTGCGCAGGCTCCGGCGCAGCAGTTCCTCGGCCTCGTCGTAGCGGTCGAGCGCGACCAGCATCATCGCTTCCGAGATCTGCCGGCTCGGAACTGTGGCGGGATCGTCGAGATCGGTCAAAACTCAGGCGGCCGGGTGCCGCGTTCGCCTCAACGATCGGACGGGAACCGGATGTCGGCGGTCGGAAGCGGGGCGAGCGCGTCCTGGTTGGACGGCGCCAGATCGGCCGCCAGCTCGAAGGCCTCCAGGGCGGCGTCCGCGCGGCCGAGCCGCTTCAGGAACTTGCCGTAGTGGCGGTATGCCCGCGCCAGTGCCGGCGCCCCGTCGGGCTGGCGCTGGAGCGCCGCGACCGCGGCCGCGTAGGCCTCATCGGCCCGTTCCAGCTCGCCCACCTCATCCTGCACGCGTGCGAGCACCAGGTAGGCGTCGCCGACCCTCGTGACCGCCTCCGCCTGCTCGAGCACCGCGACCGCGTCGGTCGCGTAACGCACGGCGTCGTCTCCGTCGCCGGCCTGAAGCGCGTGCCGGGCCTCCTCCACGAGCAGGCGCCCGCGCTCGACGGGCTCCGCCGCCGGGCCGAACACCTCACGTGCCGCGCGCAGGTGGATGCCCGCGTCGTCGGTGTCGCCCTGGTCGAGCAGCCGCTGGGCATAGGTCATGTGGGCCTCGCCGAGGGCGTGGTTGTCGTCGGAGAGCTCGTACAGGGCCAGCGCCCGGTCGGAGAACCGGATCGCCTGATCCAGGTCGCCCGCAGCGGCGTGGCTGCGCGAGATCGCGTACTGGGTTGCGGCTCGTGTCGCCAGGTCGACGGCCTGCGACCGGCCGACGAGTGCCTCTGCGAGCGCGTCGGCCGAGCGCGAGAACGCGCCCGCCTCCGCGTATGCCTCGCTCAGCCACAACGAGTAGCGCACGAGCTTGGCCTGGTCGGCGGGGGCGTCGCTGCGCAGCCGGGCGATGCAGTCCTGGAGCAGCGCCAGCGCCCGGGCGACGTCACCCGAGCGGCGGTAGATCTCCTGCAGCCGGCCGTACAGCTGCACCCGCTGGGCGGGGTCGGGCGGCGTGCCCACCTCGAGTGCGTGCTCGAGCAGGCGGCGCGCCTCGCCGTCGTCGTGGCGCGCGGTTGCAACCACGGCGAGCCCCTCGCAGGCCTCACTCACGCGCTCGCTGTCGCCGTTCACCTCGGCCTCGCGCAGCACTCCGCGCAAAAGCTGCTCGGATTCCGCCAGCCGGCCCATGCGACCGAGCACGATCGCGTCGAGGAGCTCGAGCGACCGTGGCCGCTCCTGGGGGGCGGTCTCGCCGGTCAGCTCCTCCGTGCTCACGCCGAGCCGGTGGGCGATCTCCATCAGGACGCGCGGGCTGGGGCGGCGGTCGCCGGCCTCGATCCGGGCCAGGTAGCTGTACGAGCAGCCGTCGAACGAGAGGTCGCGCTGGGTCATTCCGCGCTTGCGGCGCAGGTGCCTGACCCGCGATCCCAGCTTGCGCAGAGCTTCGTTCGAGTACTCGCCGCTCTGAATCTCCGAGACATCCATGTCTTGACCTTCCCAGCCCGCCACTCAGTCCATTCTTGGCAAGCCTACTGCACCGGCAGGGGCGCGGCAAGCGGGGATTACACTCTCAGTATGCCGTTTCCGACCACTCGTTTGCGCAGGCTTCGGCGCACTCCGGGCATCCGGCGGATGGTGCAGGAAACTCGGCTTTCGCCCGCCGACATGATCCAGCCGCTGTTCGTCCGCCACGGCGGGGGCGCCTCGACCGAGATCGAGTCGATGCCCGGCCAGCACCACCACGGCATCGACGGCCTCGTCGAGGCCGCCGCGGCTGCGCACGCGGCCGGAGTGCCCGCCGTGCTGGTGTTCGGCATCCCGGCCCGCAAGGACGACGCCGGCAGCGAGGCGTACGACCCCGAGGGGATCGTGCAGCTCGGCGTCCGGGCGATCAAGGCGGAGCTGCCCGACCTGATCGTGATCACCGACGTATGCCTGTGCCAGTACACCTCGCACGGGCACTGCGGCGTGCTCCGGGACGGGGTGGTCGACAACGACCTGAGCCTCGAGCTCCTCGCCGAGACCGCCGTCTCGCATGCCTTCGCGGGTGCCGACATCGTCGCGCCGTCCGACATGATGGACGGGCGCGTGGCGGCGATCCGGGCGGCGCTCGACGGCGACGGCCTGACCGACGCCGCGATCCTGGCCTACAGCGCCAAGTTCGCGTCCGCCTTCTACGGCCCGTTCCGCGACGCGGCCCATTCGACGCCGTCCGAGGGCGACCGCAAGGCCTATCAGATGGATCCCGCGAACGGCAACGAGGCCGTGCGCGAGGCGCTGCTCGACATCGAGGAGGGCGCGGACGTCGTCATGGTGAAGCCGGCGCTCCCCTACCTCGACGTGCTGCAGCGGCTGCGGGGCGAGACGCTCGTCCCGCTCGCCGCCTACCAGGTCAGCGGGGAGTATGCGATGCTCGAGGCGGCTGCCGCGAAGGGGCTGGTCGACCGGCCGGCGGCGGTTCTGGAAGCGCTGACCGCGATCCGCCGGGCCGGGGCCGACCTCGTGGTCACCTACTACGCCTCCGAGGCGGCCGGGTGGCTTCGGTAGCGTCGACGGCGACGTCGGCGCGACTGTTCGAGGAGGCATGCCGGGTGATGCCCGGTGGCGTCTCGAGCCCGGTGCGGGCGATGCGGTCGGTGGGCCGCGACTATCCGCTCTTCCTTGCCCGCGGCTCCGGTGGCTGGGTGTGGGACGTCGACGGCAACCGCTACGTCGACTGGGTGCAGTCGTGGGGGCCGCTGATCGCGGGCCACGCCCATCCCGACGTCGTGGCGGCGGTTGCGGCCGCCGCCGAGCGGGGCACGTCGTTCGGCGCGCCGACCGAGCTCGAGCTCGAGCTCGCCCGGGCGCTGTGCGCGGCGGTGCCCTCGCTCGAGCAGGTGCGGTTCGTATCCTCGGGCACCGAGGCCGTGATGAGCGCGGTGCGGCTGGCGCGGGCGTACACCGGCCGGGCCAAGCTGCTCAAGTTTGCCGGCGGCTACCACGGCCATGCCGATGCCCTCCTGGCCCAGGCGGGATCGGGGCTGGCGACGCTCGGCATCCCGTCGAGTCCCGGCGTTCCCGCCGCGGTCGTCGCAGACACCCTGGTGTGCGAGTACAACGACCTCGACGCGGTGCGGGCGCTGGCCGAGCGCCACGGCGGCGACCTCGCGGCGGTGATCGTCGAGCCGGTGGCCGGCAACATGGGCGTCGTGCCCGCCGCGCCCGGCTTCCTCGAGGGTCTGCGCACGGTCTGCAACGGCACCGGTGCGCTGCTCGTGATGGACGAGGTGATCACCGGTTTCCGGGTTGGCTACGGCGGCGGGCAGGAGCGGCTGGCGGTGCGCGCCGACCTCACCTGCCTCGGCAAGATCGTCGGCGGCGGCCTGCCCGCCGCGGCCTTCGGCGGCCGCGCCGAGGTCATGCAGCGGCTGGCGCCGGTGGGCGACGTGTACCAGGCCGGCACGCTCTCGGGCAATCCGCTCGCGATGGCGGCCGGGCTGGCGACGCTCGAGCTCCTGCGCGCGCCCGGCGCCTACGACCGGCTCGAGCAGACCGGGGCGGCGCTCGAGGCGGGGCTGCGGGCGCCGGGGGTGACCGTGAACCGGGTGGGGGCGATGCTGACGGCGTTCTTCCATCCCGGGCCGGTGCGCTCGTTCGCCGACGCCGCCGCGAGCGACACCGCCCGGTTCGCCGAGTTTCACGCCCACATGCTCGCCCGCGGGGTGTACGTGGCCCCATCCCAGTTCGAGGCGCTGATGCCGTCGCTCGCGCACACCGGCGAGCAGATCGAGCAGACCGCCGCCGCGGCGGCGGGGTTCGCGGCGTGAGCGTGCTCCAGGAGGTGGCCGACCGCGCCGCCGCCGACAGTCCGCTCTGGGCGCAGGCGCTCCTGCCCTCGCCGAGCACCGGCGGCACCCGCTTCAGCGGCAGCTGCCCCGAGCGCTACCTGCTCGGCGTGGAGATGATCTACGAGGGCTACCTGCTCCACTACGGCCGCTCACGGTTGTTCTCACAGGCCGATGCCGACCTGGCGCTGCTCACGGGCGACTATCTGTACGCGGCCGGCCTGCGCGAGATCTGCTCCACGGGCGACCTGGCGGCGGTGGACGCGCTGGCGGCGCTGATCTCGAAATGCGCCCGCAACCAGGGCGACGGCGACGGCGCCGCCGACCCCGTCCCTCTGGGACACGACGGTGGCTTCGCTATAGATGAATAACCGGTGCCAGGCACCGGTTATTCACGGCCGTAGGCCGTGGGCGGTGAAGGTCGACCAGACCGTGGGACGGGGACATTGCTCGTCCCCCGATGATTTTTTCGGGGGCTCGAGCGGTGTCCCCACGCCAGCCGCCACGTCACGAGAGACCACGAGCCGCCCAGGGCGCGCACGGTAAGAGCACCGCGCTCTTCCGTCGTATGGTCAGCGGTGAATATTGAGTGCCTGGCACCGGGTATTCACGGCGTCCAGCGGTCGCCGACCGGGGTTACCACCAGTTCGTGTGTCCAGGCACTGCGGCCCTGCTCGTGCAGGAACTGCACCGTCCGCGCCAGCTCGACCGGGTCGATGCGCGTGCCGCCGGCGTCGTCGCCCGGCGTGCCGAAGCCGCCGTCGCACACCAGGAGCGCGGCGTGGACGCCCTGCGGCTTGAGCTCGTTCGCCGCGGCCTGGCTGAGCGCACGCACCGCCGCGGCGCCCGCGGCCCACGGCGCCCGCCCGGGCAGCGCCCGCCGGGCCGATCCCCCGGTGACCTGCACGAGCGTGCCCGAGCCCCGCTCGGCCAGCGCGGCGCCGCAGGTGCGGTAGAAGCCGAACACCTCGGGCAGGAGCTGCTCGAGGTAGGGAGCCATGGCATCGTCGTCGGTGGTGGTGAGGTCGCCGCCGCCGAAGCGGCCCTTCGGCGACATCGCGTTCACCGCGAGATCGAACGGCGCGGCCTCGGCCACCACGGCCCGCATCCGCTCGACGTCGGTCAGGTCCGCCACGGCGCCGCGGCCCGGGAACGCGGCTGCGGTCGCCTCCGACCGTGCCACCCCGACGGCGTCCCAGCCCTGAGGGATCAGGTGCTCCGCGATCGCACGACCGAGGCCGCGGGCACCGAATACGAGCAGTCGAGGCATGCCGCGAGTGTACCTACGCCGATCGCGCGAGGCGCGAGACGAGCACCATCGCGGCGGCCGCGGCGAGGAGGCCGGCCGCGGTCAGCTCGAGCCCGCCCGAGCCGGCGTTGGACACGAGCAGCATCAGCCAGCCCGCAACCGCGCCCGTGAGCATCAGGGCCGCGATCGTCGCGCCGCGGCCGCGCCTGATGCCCGCCTCGGCCGCTGCGGGTCGGGCCAGCTCGATTGCCCATTGACCGAGCTCCGCCGCCCCGACCAGCCCGGCCGCCACGAGCGGCGCCCACCGGTCGGGGGAGCCGCTCCCCAGCGCGAGCCCGGCCGCGTACGCGCCCGCCGACAGGGCGATCGCCCAGACGACCCCGCTCTCCCAGCGGGCGAGGACGGCGGCGGCGAGCGCCACGCAGGCCACGGCCGCGACTGCGCCCACCTCGACCCGGCCGCGTCCGGTTGTCGTCGCCGTGTGCGCGGCGACGATCGCCGCGAGCGTGACGGCCGCCGCCAGGGCGGCTAGATGCGCACGGTTCGGGCGTATCGCCGCACCTCCTGAAGCTGCGCCAGGACCTCGTCGACGGGTCGCCCGTGCCGCCACTCGACCACCGGCACACCCATCCCCCGGTAGCGCGACGCGACCTGCTCGCGCTGGAGCCGCCACAGCCTGTGGGCCAGGTCTCCCAGCTCGCCGGGCGGCGCGGAGACGAACGGCAGGGGCGAGACGTCGATCATCGCGAGGTCGATCCCGCGTGCGCGCAGATCGGTCAGCGCGCTCAGCATGCGAGGGTCGGTCAGCGGCGAGAGCGCAACCACGAGGGCGTGCGGCGGGAGCGTCCGGGCCGGGATGACGGCGACATCTCGCCACGCGTAGCTCGCCACCACCTGGGTGTCGATCACGGAGTCGAGAATGCGGTAGACCTGGGTCGTCCCGGCCGACGGGAGCACCCACCGCAGGATGCCGCCGAAGCCGACGACCCCGACCCGGTCGCGCGTGCGCAGGTACGCCTCCGCGAGCGCCGCGGCGGCGCGCACGGTCATATCGATGGTGCCGCCCGCCTGGTCGCGCGTGTCGGTGAACGAGTCGAGGAACAGCACGACGTCGGCGTTGCGCTCGGGGTGGTACTCGTTCACGTGCAGGGTGCCCCGGCGCGCGCTGACCCGCCAGTTGACCCGCCGCAGCCGATCGCCGGGAACGTGGGGCCGCAGGTCTGCGAACTCGAGCCCCTCCCCCCGCAGGCGGTTGACGTAGTTCCCCGCCCCGACGTTGGTGGCGGTGGGCCGGGGCAGCGCCCGCAGGCGCTCGACCGCCGGGTACACGCGCACGGGCACCGACGCATCCACCGCCTGCTCGTAGCGGATCAACCCCAGCGGCCCGGCCGCCCGCAGGGTCATGCCCCCGGCCATGAATCCGCCCCAGCGCTGGCAGACGAGGTCGACGTCGACCACCGCCGGCGTGCCCGGCGCGAGTCGGATCACCCGCGCCGGCCGGGTCAACCGCAGCCCGGGAGGTGCGTGCGGCTCGACGCTCAGCGCGCCCACCGGGTGCGACGGGGTGGAGAGCGTCGGCGAGAGCGTGACCGTGCCGCCCTCGAGGGCGCGGATCTCCTCCCCGTCGATCTCCACGGTCACCCGATGCGGCACGGTCGAGGCCAGGCCGACCGCGAGCAGCAGCCCGAACGGAGCCGCCACGGCGACCAGCTCCGGCCGGTGAAGGACGATCGCCGCCCACACCAGTGCCGCCGTGAGCGCGGCATAGCCGCGCAGCTTGGCCGCCGGGATCGCGGTCACGGCGCGGGCGCGGACGACGGCCGGGCCGCCGGCGTCGGCACCGCTGCGAGCACCTCGCGGACGATGTCGTCGCCGCTGATCCGCCGGATCCACATCTCCGGACGCAGCGTCAGGCGGTGGCCGAGAGCCGGGACGGCGATCGCCTTGACGTCGTCGGGCGAGACGAAGTCGCGCCCGTCCAGCACGGCCCGGCAGCGGGCCAGCTTGAGCAGCGCCAGCGTCCCGCGCGGGCTGGCGCCGACCTGCACCTGGCCGTGGCTGCGGGTGGCGGTGACCAGGTCGACCATGTAGAGGCCGACGCTGCGGTCGACGTGGATGCCCTCGACCGCACGCTGCATCTCGATCAGCTCCTCGCGCGTGCACACCGGCTCGAGCGTGATGTCGTCGGCCATGCGCTGCATGCGCCGCTCGAGCACCTCCCACTCGTCCTCGCGGGCCGGGTAGCCGAGCGCCAGCCGCATCAGGAACCGGTCGAGCTGTGCCTCGGGCAGTGGGTAGGTGCCCTCGTACTCGATCGGATTCTGCGTTGCGATGACCAGGAACGGCGACTCGAGCGGGCGCGTCTCGCCCTCGATCGTCACCTGGCGCTCGGCCATCGCCTCGAGCAGTGCCGACTGCGTCTTCGGTGGCGCGCGATTGATCTCGTCGGCCAGGAGCAGGTTGGTGAAGACCGGGCCGGGCCGGAACTCGAAGGCCGCGTCCGACTGCCGGTAGATCGAGGAGCCGGTGACGTCGGACGGCATCAGGTCGGGGGTGAACTGCACGCGCGCGAACCCGATCGCGAGCACCTGCGCGAACGACCGCGCCACGAGCGTCTTGGCCAGCCCCGGATAGTCCTCGAGCAAGACGTGGCCGTCGGCGAGGATCCCCATCAGCACCATCTCGAGCGGCTCGCGCTTGCCGATCACGGCCCGCTCGACCTGGTCGAGCACCGCCTGGCAGCGGGCGTGGACGTCCTCGACGGGGAGCGTGCTCATGCCGGCGCCCCGATCCGCTCGAGCGCCTCGACGATCGGTCGCAGGCGTTCCACCGGGATGCCCCGGGCGTGGACGTCGGGCGGCCGCTTCCGGTCGGGCCGGATGACGTCCCAGACCTCCGGGCCGAGCATCGCGGCCGCCGTGTCCGGTGCCGTCTCGATCCGCACACCCGTGTGATCGGCGAGGCGCTGGGCCGCGATGTCGCGCACCAGCGGGCGCAGGCGCACGTACTCGTCCTCGGCGCTCGCGACCGCCATGCTGAGCAGGCGATCCACGGCCGCGAGGTCGGGCGTGGCCGGCCTGTCGCGGCGGCGGCGTAGCCGCACCGGCTGCCGCCTGCGCCTCGGCGATCGTTGCGGCCGGGCCGGGCGCGGGGCGAGCACGGCGAGCACGATCGCGCCCACCGCCAGCAGCACGCCCTGCGCGAGGGTCACGCCGGTTCGCCCGTGTCGTCCGTCAGTTCCTCGACGGCCGCGATCGCCCGCCGGCGCATGTCCTCGTCGACCGGGCGGTGGCTGAACCGGGCCCGCTGGAAGAGCCCCGTGAGGCGGTGCACCGGGGCGACGCGGTCGTAGCCGTGAAGCGTCACCCGCCCAAGGTACTCCATCGGTGCCTCGTGGACACCGCGCGGCAGGCCGTCGCGGGCCATGATCCGCTCCATCGCGGCGTAGGCCGCGATCACCGCCCGGCGCGGATTGCGCTCGCGCCGCAGGCTCTCGAGGTCGGGCTCGTCCGGCTCGACGGCAGCCGCGATAGGTCCCGGCGGCTGTCGGCGCTGGCGCACGAGGCGGGAGCGCCAGAGAATGAGCGCGACCGCCGCAGCCAGTGCCACCCACACGAACACCGCCAGTTTCCAGTCGGTGCTCGAGATCCCGCCTCCGGCCGTATGGTGGATCTGGGAGGCGGCGATCTTCGCCCGCGCGCCGCGGTCGCCGTTGGTGAACGGGTTGTGCAGGAACCCGAGCGGGTTGCGGCCCGTGCGCAGGTAGTAGGCGAGCCAGGCTCCGCCGAACGCCAACAACCACACGGCGTTGCGGCGTGACCGCGCGGCCCGCTTTGCGATCTCGGGGTGGGCCCTGCGGAAGACCTGGGCGTAGATGAACAGGCCTCCGCCGACCAGCAGCAGGATCGGCGTGAGCACCACCGCCGCCACCACGATCAGGTGGTGGCCGACGGTTCCGGCGAGCGCGGCACCGGGCGGAGCGGTCGACCGGCCGTTGCCCTGCCGCGTCGCCACCGCCGCGATTGCGAGCAACCCCACCATGGTGGCTGCGACCGCGGCCGTCCGGGTCTGTGAACGGGGGACGCCGGGAGGGGTTCGATGGGGCATTGCGCAGGTTGTGACGCTCGCACCCGCCGTCCGGTTAGACTCGCGCCGCCATGGCCTTCGACGACCTGCGCGACTGGATCGACCATCTGCGCCGGAACGGCGAGCTCTGTGAGGTGACCGCCGAGGTCGATCCGCACCTCGAGATCGCGGAGATCACCGACCGGGTGACGAAGGCCGGTGGGCCCGCGCTCCTGTTCGAACGTGCGCGGATCCCGGATTCCGCTCCTGATCAACCAGTTCGGCAGCGAGCGGCGGATGTGCCTCGCCTTCGGGGTCGAGCGACCTCGACGAGCTGGGCCGGCGCGTCGCCGACGTGCTCGAGATGCAGCCGCCCGAGGGGCTCGTCGACAAGCTGCGCGGCGCTGCAGCAGCTGAAGTCGATCGCCGATTCGCCGCCCGAAGACCGTCTCGCCGCGGCCCCTGCCAGGAGATCGTGCTCGACCGCGACCAGACCTGGAGTCGCTGCCGGTGCAGACCTGCTGGCCCGGCGACGGCGGCCCCTTCATCACCCTGCCGGCGGTGATCACCCGCGATCCGCGCATCGGGCAGCGCAACGTCGGCATGTACCGGCTGCAGGTGCTCGGCCCGCCGCTCGACCGCGATGCACTGGCAGCTCCACAAGGACGGCGGCGCCGACTGCGCGCGGCGATGGGCGGGCGGATGGAGGTCGCGGTCGCGCTCGGGCTCGACCCGGTCACCGCCTACAGCGCCGAGCGCGCCCCTGCCCAAGCACATCGACGAGCTGATGTTCGCCGGCTTCCTGCGCGGCGAGGCGGTCGAGCTCGTGCAAGCTGCAAGACGGTCGACCTCGAGGTGCCCGCACGCGCCGAGATCGTGCTCGAGGGCTACGTCGATCCGCGGCGAGCTGCGCGACGAGGGCCCGTTCGGCGACCACACCGGCTACTACACGCCGCGCGAGCCGTTCCCGGTCTTCCACCTGACCGCGATGACGATGCGCCGCGACGCGATCTACCCGTCGATCGTCGTCGGCAAGCCGCCGCAGGAGGACGCCTGGCTCGGCAAGGCGACCGAGCGCATCTTCCTGCCGGCGATCCGGATGACGCTGCCCGAGATCGTCGACTACGACCTGCCGGTCGCCGGCGCCTTCCACAACTGCGCATCGTCTCGATCCGCAAGGCCTACCCCGGGCACGCCCGCAAGGTGATGCACGCGGTCTGGGGCTCGGGCTGCTGTCGCTGACCAAGGTGGTCGATCGTCGTCGACGCCCACGTCGACCTGCACGACTACAGCCAGGTGATGTGGCTACGTGGGCGCGAACGTCGACCCGGCCCGCGACGTGCTCATGTCCTCGGGCCCGCCGACCATCTCGACCACGCGCCGACCCTGCAGTTCATCGGCGGCAAGCTCGGGATCGACGCCACCGCGAAGGGGCCCGCCGAGGGCGTACACGCGGGGCTGGCCGGACCGAGATCGAGATGACCGCCGAGATCCGCGATCTCGTCGACCGGCCGCTGGGCCGAGTACGGCATCGGGGAGCGGGGAAAATGAGCCGTTTCGCACGTTCTGGCCATGGCCGCTCGTGACCGATACACTCCGCCGCGTGCGCCGGTACAATCGCCGCCCGGACGACTCATGAGGAGGACGCGAGGTGGCTGAGAGGACGCGGGGCGAGCTGCTGACGCTCACGACCGTCGGTCTGGGCGCGGTGATCGGTGGAGTGATCGGCGTCCCCGCCGCGGCGTACGTGCTGGCACCGGTCACGAAGGAGGTCACCTTCGCGCCGGTCTTCCTCGGCAAGACGTCGCTGTTCACGGGCGAGACGGCGTTCAATCCCACCGCCGCCACGTACATCGAGGATCCCACCAACCCGGCCACGAGCCCGGGTCTCGCGTACGTCCACTACACCCAGAGCAAGAACACCGACTGGCACTCCGAGGACGCCATGTTCGTGGTCTTCTCGAACCGCTGCATGCACCTGGGCTGCCCGGTCGCGGCGACCCCGCAGGGATTTGCCTGCCCGTGCCACGGCGGTCAGTACAACCAGAACGGCGAGCGCATCGCCGGCCCGCCGATCCGCTCGCTCGATCGCTTCCAGTGGGAGATCAAGAACAGCGACGAGCTCTGGATCACGCAGCGCTGGAGCACGGACATCTACGACAACCAGGTGCACTACTACCCGGTCAAGATGCCCGGCCAGCCCACGCACACACCCGGGCCGAGCTGGATCGCGAATCTGCTCTATTACCCCGTCACCTACACGCACGGCCCGGTCCCAGGGCCCGTGACGCTGCCGCCCATCCCCACTAGCTCCTAGCCGATGCCGATCCCCGCCCCGGACCCCAAGCAGGTCGCCCTCGAGACCGAGGACTGGATCGAGTACCGCACCGGCTTCCCGACGCTGGTGCGCAAGTTCCTGTTCCGGAAGGTGCCGCCGACCGGCTGGTTCCACACGCTCGGAAGCTCGCTCCTGACCGTGTTCATCCTCCAGGCGGTCACGGGCTCGCTCCTGGCGATGACCTACGACCCGTCGCCGAACGGCGCCTACCAGTCGATCCGCTACATCACCGACCAGCAGACGCTGGGCTGGCTCCTGCGGGGCATGCACAAGTGGGGCGCCTCGATGATGGTGATCCTGCTCTTCCTGCACATGGCCCGGGTGTTCTTCTACGGCGCCTACAAGTACCCGCGCGAGCTCACCTGGCTCACCGGATCGCTGATCTTCATCCTGACGATGATGATGGGCCTGACGGGCTATCTGCTCGTCTGGGACGAGCGCGCGTACTGGGCCTCGGTGGTCGGCGATCAACATCAACGGCACCGCGCCGGTGCTCGGGCCCTTCATCTCGAAATTCCTGTTAGCGGGGCCCGTGTTCGGGGCTCAGACCATCTCGAGGTTCTACGCGCTGCACATGCTGGTGATACCCGGCGCCATTGGTGCGCTCATTTTCGTCCACATGTGGCTCGTGGTGAAGCTGGGCGTCACCCCGTGGCCGGCGCGGCCGCTGCCCGAGCCTGAGCCCACTCCCGCCCCCGCCGCCCACCGCAGCGTTCCGGAGGCGGTGGCCGGGGAGTGAGCGCGCGGAAGGTCATCAACCGCAAGCAGCGGTACGAGACCCAGCACGCGGCCGAGGTGCACGAGGGGCACGCGTTCTTCCCGTACGCGATGTTCCACGACGTGGTGATCAACCTGATCGTGGTGCTGATCATCGTCGCCATGGCGGTTGTGTGGCACGCCACCGCCGGCCCGATCAACGCCGCCCATCCCACCGGCCAGAACGGCCTCCTCGGCCCGCTCTACGAGCAGATCGCGAACCCCGCCGTGCAGGCGACCGAGCCGCGCCCGGAGTGGTACTTCCTGTTCCTGTTCGAGCTCCTGCGGATCTTCAAGACGCCGGCCGAGCTGATCCTGGCCACGATCATCATCCCGACGATCTGGATGGTGCTGCTCATCTCCTGGCCGTTCCTCGACCGGGGCCGCGACCGGCGCCTGTCGCGGCGGCCCTGGGGCGTCGCCATCGGCCTGTCGGTGCCGGCCGTGCTGATCGCGCTCACGATCGCCGGCGCGATCGCGCCGGGCGTGGTCGCGGGCTCGGATATCTCCACCAATCCGCAGATCAACGCCCTGCCCGGTTCGGCCCTGATCGTGCAGAACGGATGCACCACCTGCCACCAGTTCCCGACGGGTGGCGCGCCGGGTCCCGGGACGAACCTGAGCAACGGCTCGCCGATGTTCGGGCTGAACCAGAAGGAGATTCAGGCCTGGCTCGCGGGCGGCGCGAACGCGGCGACTCACGTGATGCCGAACTACACCAGCCAGGGCCCGACCAAGATCGCCCAGATCGCCCAGGTCATCGCGTCGCTCAAGGCCGGCAAACCCGTACCCCTCCAGCAGTAGGCTGCCACCGTGCAGGTGATGCTGGGACTGACCGGCGCCTCGGGTGCGCCCTATGCGGCGCGGGTGCTGCGGGCGCTGGCCGACGCCGGGGCCGACGTCGGCGTGGTGGCATCGCGGGCCGGGCGGCAGGTGATCGCGCTCGAGTGCTACGGCGACCGTGAGATGGACCCGGCGGGCACGGTCGAGCGGCTGGTGGCCGATCACGGCGGGACGAGGGCGAAGGTGTGGGCCGAGTCTGACTACTCGGCGCCGTACGCGTCGGGCAGCGCCCACACCGATGCGGTCATCGTCTGCCCGTGCTCGATGGCGAGCGTCGGCAGCATCGCCTCCGGAATCGAGTCGAACCTGATCCACCGCGCGGCTGCGGTGCAGCTCAAGGAGGGCCGGCGGCTAGTGCTCGTGCCCCGGGAGACGCCGCTCTCGGAGATCCACCTCGAGAACCTGCTGCGGCTGAAGCGGGCGGGCGCCGCGGTGGTTCCGGCGATGCCCGGCTTCTACCGGCTGCCCGAGACGATCGCCGACCTGATCGACTTCGTGGCCGGCCGGGTGCTGGCGGCGGCGGGCCTCGACGCGGCCCTGGTCAGGCCCTGGGGGTCAGAGTGACGCTGCCCCCCGACCAGGTGCGGGCGATGTTCGACCGCATCTCGCCCAGCTACGACCGCATGAACCGGATCATGAGCCTGGGGATGGACGGCGGCTGGCGGTCGCTGGCGGTGCGCTGCACCGAGGTTCAGCCCGGCGACGCGGCGATCGATGTGTGCTGCGGCACCGGCGATCTCGCTGTCGCGCTTTCCGAGGCCGTGCAGGCGACCGGAAGGGTGGTCGGGCTCGACTTCTCGCAGGCGATGCTCGACGCGGCCCGGCAGAAGAGCGCGCAGGTCGAGTGGGTGCGCGGCGACGCGCTGGCGCTGCCGTTCGCAGAGGGCGAGTTCGCGGCCGCCACCATCGGCTTTGGCATGCGCAACCTCGCCGACCACGCCCGCGGCTTTCGCGAGCTGCGCCGGGTGGTGCGGCCCGGGGGGCGCGTCGTCTGCCTCGAGCTCACAGACCCGCCGCCGTGGGCGGCCCCGTTCGCGCGCCTCTGGACCGACCGTGCGGTGCCCCTGCTCGGGCGGCTGGTGGCGCGCGAGACCGACGCCTACCGCTACCTGCCCGCCTCGGTGCACCGGTTCCCGCCGGCCGACGAGCTCGCCGCGATCATGCAGGCCGCCGGCCTGCGCCGGGTCCGCTACCGCCGGCTCTCGGGCGGCGCGGTCGCCCTGCATGTTGGTACGGTCCCGGCATGAGCACGGGCGCCGTCGTCGAGGTGCTGGATGTCCCCGGCCTTCTCGACTACATCGACGAGGTGGAGGTCGCGCTGGTCGAGGCCGTCGGCTGGGCGGAGGGCGAGGTCGCGACGGCCGGCTCCGAGACGCTGCGCTCCGGCGGCAAGCGGCTGCGGCCGATGCTCGTGTACCTCTCGGCGCCGGTCGGCGGGCGCGGACGGCCCGCGCTCGTCTCGGCGGGCTGTGCGGTCGAGCTCGTGCACATGGCGACGCTCGTCCACGACGACCAGCTCGACGCCGCCCGGCTGCGGCGGGGGCGTCCGACCGTGTGGGCGTCCCGCGGCGAGACGGTTGCCTGCGCGACCGGCGACTACCTGTTCGCCCGCGCCTTCGCCGAGCTCTGCACGACCGCCGACATGGCGGCGGTGACGATCCTCTCCGAGGCCTGCCTGGCGCTGGCCCAGGGCGAGATCCTGCAGCGCGAGCAGTCCGGCAACCCGGCCACCACGCCGGAGCAGTATCTCGACCGCTGCCGGCTCAAGACCGGCCGCCTGTTCTCGGCCGCGGCTAGGCTGGGCGGGGGCCTGGGCGGCCTGGCGGCGGCCGACGTCGAGCGGCTGGGCGACTTTGCGGTCGCGCTCGGCCTGGCCTTCCAGATCGCCGACGACATCCTCGACTGCGACGGCCGCCCCGACACCACGGGCAAGCCGCTCGGCACCGACCTGCTCGACGGCACGGTCACCCTGCCGCTGATCCTGGGCGCGAGCCGCGACCCGGCCGTCGCGGGAGTGATCGCCCGCGGCGCGGCCCCCGAGGACGTGCTGCCGACCCTCGCACGCGTCTCCCGGGCGGGCGGCGTCCGCGACGCCCGCGTGGTGGCCGAGCGCCACGCCGACCAGGCCCTCGCGTATCTGGACGCGATCGACGGCGGGGTCGACTCAGCCGCGCTGCGCGCCGTCGTCCGCGGCGCCGTCGACCGCGACGCGTAGCCAGCTCTCGACCGCCGCCGGCGTCCGCAGCCGCACCACCCGCAGGTGCGAGAGCTCTGGCCGCCGCAGCAGCTCGGGCAGCGTGCGCCGCTCCGAGACGTGCTTTCGGATCGCCCAGAGAAACAGCGACTCCCGGCCCCAGAACGCGCCCCGCCACGACTCCCGGTTGCCGTTCCAGAGCTCCTCGCCGGTGCGGATGCGGCCGAACGTGCGCCTGCGCAGCCGGCCGAGGCAGACGTGCAGCGGCAGATCGAGCCAGACGACGGTGTCGGCATGCTCGAGCACGTACGTGCCGATCTTGCGCCGGTAGTCGCTGTCGATCACCCAGCCCTCGCCGCTGACCACCGGCTCGAGGCGCGCGCGCAGTTCCGCGTCCGGCGTCTCCGTCCAGCCGGGGGCGTGGACGAGCGCGTCGGTCTCGACGAACGGGACGCCGAGCTCTGCCTGCGAGCGTCCGGCCGAGGGTGGTCTTGCCGGATCCGCTGATGCCCTGGATGCAGATCCGCCGAGCCACGGCGAGTGATCGTATCCGGCCCGCACCCGGGCCGTTACGCACCCGTGACACGGCGGCCGTACGCTGCGCCCGTGACCGCCGCACGCACACGCCTCGGTGCCGTCCTGGCGGCCGCGCTGATCGTCGCGGCGGCGGTCGCCGCTCTGGCCGTGCCGACCACCCCCGTGGCGGCCGCGGCCTCCCCGCGGGCCGCCGCCGCAGGCCCTCCGTCACTGCGGCTGCTCGACGGCGCCGACACGCCCGGCAGGCTCGACCTGCGCTCGGTGCGCCTCGCGCAATCGGCCTCGTCGCTCAAGTTCTCGTTCACCACCGCCCGGCCCTTCGCGCTGGACATGCTGTCGGGCACCCGCGACCGGACGGTGTGCGTCGATCTCGTGCCCCACGGCCATCGCGCGCGGGGCGAGCGGTTGTGCCTGATCGGGGTGGGCGGGCGCCACGCGCTCTACCGGCTTCCGCTCGCGCCGGGAGGGCCGAAGCCGAAGTTCGTCGCCGGCGCCGTCCGCAAGATCCGGCCGGCCACGGCCGCGGTCACCTTCTCCTACGCCGACGTCGGACTGAAGCCGGAGCGGATCGACTTCGCGGCGTCGAGCACGTGGAAGGGGCGGGCGGCATGCATCCACGTGTGCCGCGACGAGGTGCCCAACCGCGGCCGGGCCGCCTGGCGGATCGACCGCTTCACCCTCGACGGCTGCACGGCGGCCGGCACGGCGGCCCGATTCAACGGGCCGGCGGCGGGCCACATGGTCGCGCTCACCTTCGACGACGGCCCCTCCATCTACACGCCCCAGGTGCTGGACGTGCTCAACCGCTATGGCGCCCACGCCACGTTCTTCGAGATCGGCCGCCAGGTCGGCGCGCTCGCGTCGACCTCCCGTGCGGTCATCCGAAGCGGCGATGTGATCGGCGACCACACCTGGTCGCACCCCGTCCTCACCGTGGCCAACGTCGCCTCCCAGATCGCCCCGACCCAGCGCGCGATCCGGGCGGCGACCGGCTTCACCCCCTGCCTGCTGCGGCCTCCGTATGGCATCGCCCCGCCGCGTGTGGTCGCGATCGCCCGCTCGCTGGGACTGAACACGATCCAGTGGGACGTCGATCCCGCCGACTGGTCGCGGCCCGGCGTGTCGGTCATCGTCCAGCGCGTTCTGTCGGCGGTCCACCCGGGCGCGATCGTGATCATGCACGACGGCGGCGGCCTGCGCGACCAGACGGTGGCGGCCCTCCAGACCATCGTCCCAACGCTGATCCAGCGCGGCTACCGGCTGGTCACGGTGCCGCAGCTGCTCGGGCTGAAGCCGGCCTACCGCTACGTGAGCTGAGCGGTTGTAGACTCTCGCGTGTCCATGGCTGTTGCCGCTCACCTCGACACGCTGGCGCCAATCCGCGAGAAGGTCATCGCGGGCGAGCGGCTCGAGTTCGACGACGGCGTGACGCTGCTCGAGTCGGACGACATCCTGGGCCTGGGCGAGCTGGCCGACACCGCCCGGCGCGTCCGCGGCGGCGGCGACGAGGTCTACTTCGTCAAGAACCTGTACCTGAACCAGACGAACGTGTGCCGGGTCAAGTGCAAGTTCTGCGCCTTCGCCCGCACCGGCCGCCAGGACGGCGCCTACACCTGGGACATCGACGAGCTCGTCGCGCATGCGGTCGAGGTCTACGGGCGCGAGACCTTCAGCGAGATCCACATGGTCGGCGGCGAGAACCCGCACATCGGCTACGACTACTACCCCGGCGTCACCCGCGCCCTGCACGAGGCGCTGCCCGACGTCCACCTGAAGCTGTTCACGGCGTCCGAGATCCATCACATGACCAAGCTCTCGGGCAAGTCCCGCGAGGAGGTCCTGAGCGATCTCAAGGACGCCGGGCTGGGATCGCTTCCCGGCGGCGGCGCGGAGGTGTTCGCCGATCGCGTGCGCCGCCTCGTCGCACCCGGCAAGGAGCATCCCGACAACTGGATCGCCACGCATCGGGCCGCGCACCGGATGGGCATTCCCACGCACTGCACGCATGCTGTACGGGCATGTGGAGACGTACGAGGAGCGGGTCGACCACTGCTGCGGCTGCGCGACCTGCAGGACGAGACGGGCGGCTTCCTGGCCTTCATCCCGCTCCCGTTCCACCCCGAGAACACGGTGTTCCAGCGCCGCGGCTGGCGCTTCTCGACCGGCCACGACGACCTCAAGATGATCGCCGTCTCGCGGCTGATGCTGGACAACATCCCGAACATCAAGGCCTACTGGATCATCGATCTCGACGCCGCTCGCGCAGGTCGCCCTGCACTTCGGCGCCAACGACATCCAGGGCACCGTCGATGGAAGAGCAGATCGCCCACGCCGCCGGTGCCGTGACGCCGCAGGAGGAGCGCATCGCCGACCTGGCGGCGCTCATCCGCGAGGCCGGCCGCATCCCCATCCAGCGCGACACGCTCTACAACACGGTGAGGACGTTCGTGATCCGGCTCGGCCGCATCTCCTACGCCAACATGGCGCCGGTCTTCTCACCTGGGCGGGATCGAGGTCGAGGAGGTCACGGGCGTTCCCACCGAGCTCAACCGGCTGCTGGTCGCCGGCGAGATCGACGTCGCGCCGATCTCGTCGATCGAGTACGCCCGCCACGCCGACACGCTGTCGCTCCTGCCGCGGCTCTGCGTCTCGACCGAGGGCGCCGTCGACTCGATCCAGCTCATCTCGCGCAAGCCGCTCGAGCACGTGCGCAGCGTGGCGGTCACGCCCGAGTCGGCCACCTCGGTCGTGCTCACCAAGGTGCTGCTCGGCGATGCCGAGCACGTGCCGCTCGGCGAGCCGGCCGACGCGAAGCTCCTGATCGGCGATGCCGCGCTGCGAAGTCGCCTTCGAGGATCCGACCCCGCATCACGACCTCGGCCGGCTCTGGCTCGAACGCACCGGCCTGCCGATGGTCTTCGCCGTCTGGGCCGTGCCGCGAGCCGGCGTCACGCCGGGCTGCTCGAGCTCGAGGAGGCGCTCGTCGCGCTCGCTGCGCGCGGCCCGCGCGGAGCCCGAGGCGCTCGCGTTCGAGGGCGGCCGAGGCTACGGCTAGCCGGCCGGGTTCCTCGCCCGCTACTTCGAGAAGCTGCGCTACCGCTTCGGCCCGCGCGAGCGCGCAGGGCTCTGCACGTTCCTCGAGCTCGCCCGCGACTGGCGGAGAGCTCGACGAGGTGCCGCGAGCTGCGCTTCGTGATCCCGGCTCCGGCGGAGGTGCGCTGATGGCGGTCGCGGCGCGCCCCTCCGCCGTGGCGGACGTCCTCGACAAGGCGCTCGCGGGCGAGCGGATCAGCGACGAGGACGCCTGCGCGCTCCTGCGCTCGCGCGATCTGGTGGCCGTCGGGCGCGTCGCCAACGAGCTGCGCAACCGCGCGCACCGATCCGGGCCGGATCACGTTCATCGTCGACCGCAACCTGAACTACACGAACATCTGTGTCACCGACTGCGACTTCTGCGCCTTCTACCGCCGGCCGGGCGACCCCGCGAGGGCTACCTCCTGCCCAAGGCCGGTCATCTTCAAGAAGATCGAGGAGACGCTGGCGCTCGGCGGCACCGGCCGTCCTGATGCAGGGCGGGCACCACCCCGACCTCGGCATCGAGTACTACGAGGACCTGTTCCGCTCGATCAAGGCGCGCTACCCGATCCACCTGCACGCGCTGTCGCCGCCCGAGATCCAGCACATCGCCCGCAAGCGCTCGAAGCTGTCCGTCCCGGAGGCGCTCTCGCGGCTGCGCGACGCCGGCCTCGACTCGATTCCGGGCGGCGGCGGCGAGATCCTCGTCGACCGCGTGCGCAAGATCATCGCGCCCAAGAAGACGACGTCCGACGAGTGGCTGCAAGTGATGCGCGCACGCCCACCGGCTGGGCATGATCGACGACCGCGACGATGATGTACGGCCACGTCGAGACGCTCGCCGAGCGCGTCGAGCACCTGCGCCGGATCCGCGACCTGCAGGACGAGATGCACGGCTTCCGCGCGTTCATCTCGTGGACGTACCAGCCCGACGGCACGGCGCTCGCGCCGCTGGTGCCGCTGAGACGATGCCGACCAGCTTCGACTACCTGCTCACGCAGGCGGTCAGCCGCATCTACCTCGACAACGTCGAGCACATCCAGTCGCTCGTGGGTCACGCAGGGGATGAAGATCGGCCAGGTCGCCCTCGTAGTTCGGCGCCGACGACCTCGGCTCGATCATGATCGAGGAGAACGTCGTCTCGGCCGCCGGCACCACCTACCGCGCCTCGACCGAGGACTTCGTCCGCACCATTCGCAACGCGGGCTATCACGCCCGCCAGCGCGACACGCTGTACCGCCCCGTTCGCGATCACGCCGCGTGACTCCGCGGTGAAGGTGACGGTGTCCACCACCTGTCCCGCGCCGCCCGAGGCGGTCTGGCCGTGGATTGCCGACCCGCACCAGCACCTGCGCATGCTCCCGGCTGAGATCCGGGACGGGCGCGTGCTCGAGAACGGCGACATCGCCTGCGAGCTCGTCGCCATGGGGGTGCGCGAGCGGATGGCGGTGCGGGTGGTCGAGTCCGACCCGCCCCGGCGGCTGGTCGAGCGGCGCGTCGACGGCAACCGCGAGGGGATGTCGGTGTTCGAGCTCGAGCCCGAGGGCGACCACGCAACTCGCGTGACGCTCACCTCCGAGGTCGAGCTGCCGCGGCTTCTGAGCGCGATGGCGGCAGGGCCGATGCGATCCGCGCTCGAGCATCAGCTGGAAAACCTCGCGGCCCTGGTCGCTGCCGGCGAATAGCGGCGGCTGTGCGCCGCCTGCTGGCCCACCGCGACGCCCGCCTGCTCATCGTCGGCCAGACGCTGTCGGTGTTCGGAGACCGGGCGATGTTCCTCGCGCTCGGCGTGTGGGTGAAGACGCTCACCGGCTCGAGCGCCGCTGCGGGCCTCGTCTTCTTCGCGTACGCGCTGCCGGGGCTGATCTCGCCGGTGTTCGGCCTCGTCGTCGACCGCGTTCGCCGCCGGCCGATGATGATCGCGCTCGACCTCGCCGGCGCCGTCCTGCTCCTGTCGCTCCTGTTCGTCCACGGCTCCGGCCAGGTGTGGCTGATCTATACGGTCACCCTGTTCTACGGCACCATCGGGTTCCTGTTCTACTCCGCGCAGTCGGCGTATCTGACCCGGCTCCTGCCGGCCGAGCTTCTGGGCGACGCCAACGCGGTGCTCCAGACCACGGGCGAGGGCATGCGCCTGATCGCACCGCTGGTCGGCGCCGGGTTGTTTGCCGCCTTCGGCGGCCCGGTGGTGGCGGTGATGGACGCGGTCACGTTCGTCATTTCGGCGGGCTTCCTGGCGGCGATTCACCTGCGCGAGGAGCGGCCGCAGCCGTCCGAGCACCACCTGCGCGAACAGGTGGTGGCCGGCGTCAGCCACATCGCCCGCTCGCAGGGCCTGCGCCGGATCGTGATCACGACCGGGACGGCCCTCGCCGTGGTGGGGTTCGCCGAGACGGTGGTGTTCGCCGTCATCCAGCACGGCCTGCACCGCCCCCCGGCCTTCCTGGGGATTCTCAGCTCGGCGCAGGGGGTCGGCGCGGTCGCGGGCGGCATCGTCGCGGGGACCATGCTGCGCCGGGTTGGCGACGGCCGCACCGTCGGCCTGGGAATGCTGCTCTTCGCGGTCGGGGATTCGCTGCTCCTCATCCCCAATGTGGTCGCCGTGCTCGCCGGCTTCACGATCGCGGGGTCGGGCGTCTCGTGGGCGGTGGTGGGCTACTACACGGCCGTTCAGGTGCGCACGCCGATCGACCTCCAGGGGCGGGTCTACTCGGCCGGCGACATGGTCGTGGGTGTTCCCCAGACGCTCTCGATCGCCCTCGGCGCCGCGCTGATCAGCATCGTCGGCTACCAGCTCCTGATCGTCGTGATGTCGGTTGTCACGGCGCTGTGCGGGCTCTACCTGCTGGCCGCCCGGCTCGATCCGCCCCAGAACGGTCTCATCCCTGACGGGTAGGGTTCGCGGCCGTGCAATCGCTGACCCACGAGCTGCAGACGTTCATCGCCAACCACGGCCTCGCGGCCGTCTTCGTGCTGATGGTGCTCGAGAGCGCGTGCATTCCCATCCCGAGCGAGGTGACGATGATCTACGCCGGCTACCTGGTCTCGCAGGGCAGCATGAACTTCGTCGCCGCCGTCCTGGTGGGGACGCTGGGGAACCTGGTCGGGTCGCTGATCGCGTGGGCGGCCGGCGCCTACGGGGTCGACGCGGTGCTCCTGCGCTCGGAGCACAACCGCCGCCGCGTCGGCCAGGCGCACGACTGGTTCGAGCGCTACGGGTCGCCGACGGTGTTCTTCGCCAGGCTGGTGCCGATCGTGCGCACGTTCATCTCGCTGCCCGCCGGCGTCGCCCGGATGCCGCTGCGGCGGTTCTCCGTGCTGACCGTGCTCGGGACGCTGCCGTGGTGCATCGGCCTCGTCGCGGTGGGAGACGTGGCGGGGAGCAACTGGGACACGTGGCAGCGCCGGTTCGGCGATCTCGACTACGTGGTGGTGGCCGCGGCGATCGTCCTGGTGGCCGCCCTGGTACTGCGTCGAAGGCGCGCGGTCGGCCACTAAAGTGGCCTGATGGCCGTTCCCTTCATGGACATCCGGGCGCAGTACGCCGACCTGCTCGACGACGTCAAGCGCGCCGTCTGCGAGGTGATCGACTCGGGCCGGTTCATCCTGGGGCCGAACATGCGCGCCTTCGAGGAGGAGTTCGCCTCGGCGGTCGGGGTGGGCCATGCGGTGGCCGTCGCCAACGGCACCGACGCCCTCGTCCTGAGCCTCGAGGCGCTCGGCGTGGGCCCCGGCGACGAGGTCGTCACGACCGCCTACACGTTCTACGCGACGGCCGAGGCGATCGCGCGGGTCGGAGCGACGCCGGTGTTCGCCGACATCGATCCGGCCACGTTCAACCTCGACCCGGAGGCGGCCGAAGCCGCCGTCACCGAGCGCACCCGGGCGATCGTCGCGGTGCACCTCTACGGGCAGCCCGCCGACGTGCTCGCGCTGCGCGAGGTCGCAAGCCGCCACGGGCTGGCGCTGATCGAGGATGCGGCCCAGGCCTACGGCGCGAGCGTCAACGGCCGCGGTGCCGGCAGCTTCGGCGACCTGGGGACGTTCTCGTTCTTCCCCACCAAGAACTTTCCCGCGATGGGCGACGCCGGCATGGTCGTCTCGGGCAGCGCCGACCTGGCCGAGCGGGTGCGGCTGCTGCGCTTCCACGGCTCCCGCGAGAAGCGGCGCTTCGAGCTGGTCGGGACGAACTCGCGCATGGACGAGATCCAGGCCGTGGTGCTGCGCCGGTTCCTGCCCGAGGTGGCCGGCTGGAACGCGGCCCGCCGCGCCGCCGCCGACCGCTACCGGGCGCTCGGGCTGGGCGACCTGGTCGAGCTGCCGGTCGCGCCGGCGGCGACCGAGCACGTCTACCACCTGTACGTCGTCCGCACTCAGGCCCGCGACCGGCTCATGCGCAGCCTGACCGCCGCGGGCGTCGGCTCCCGCGCCTATTACGAGATCCCGCTGCACCTGCAGCCGGTGTTCGCGCACCTCGGCTACCGCGAGGGCGACCTGCCCGAGACCGAGCGCGCCGCCCGCGAGGGGCTGGCGCTGCCGATGTTCCCGACACTGGACGAGGCGGCTCAGCGCGAGGTCGTGGCGGCCGTCCGCGCGGCCGCACTCGCCGTGGCCTAGGCTCGGCGCGCGTGCGCGTCTGGATCGACCTCACGAACTCTCCGCACGTCGTGATCTTCGCGCCGCTCGTGCGGCGGCTGCGCGACCGCGGCGATGACGTCTCGGTGACCGCCCGGGCCTTTGCCCAGACGCTGGAGCTGCTCGAGCTGCACGGGATCGAGCACACCGTGATCGGCCACCACGGCGGCGGGTCGCGCACCGGCAAGGCGGTGGCGGCGGCCGACCGGGTGGCGGCGATGGTGCGGTTCGGGCGCCGCGGCCACTTCGACGTTGCGATGGCGCACGGCTCGACCGACCTGCCCATGGCCTGCCGCGCGCTGCGCATCCCCAACACGACCATGTTCGACTACGAGTACGCCACCCTGCAGCACTCGCTCAACTGCCGACTGGCGTCGCGCGTGCTGGTGCCCGATGCGATCCCGCCGGGTCGGCTGCGCCGTTTCGGCGTGCGCCCGCCCCGGCTCGTGCGTTACCCGGGCCTGAAGGAGGAGTACTACCTGGCCGGGTTCGAGCCCGACCCTGCGGTGCCCCTGGCGCTGGGCCTCGACGGCACCCGGATCGGGGTCGTCCTGCGCCCGCCCGCCGACGTCGCGCTCTACCACCGGTTCGAGAACCCGCTCTTCGAGGAGGTGCTCGACCGGCTGGGACGGCGCGACGACGTGATCGCGGTGGTGCTGCCGCGCACACCCGAGCAGGGCGCTCGCGTGCGCGCGCTCGATCTGCCCTCGGTCGTGGTTCCCGAACGGGCGATCGACGGTCACAGCCTGCTCGCCGGCGCCGACCTGGTGGTCAGTGCCGGCGGCACCATGAACCGCGAGGCGGTCGTGCTGGGAACGCCGGTCTACACCACCTTTGCCGGCCGCATGGGCGGTGTCGACGAGCGCCTGGTGGCCGAGGGCCGGCTGCGGCCGCTGACCGACCCCGGCGACCTGATCGTCGAGCGCAAGAGCGGCGCGTCCGCCGAGGCGCTGCGGCGCGACCCCGACCACCTGCTCGCCCTTGCCCTGACCGGCCTGGCTTGACCTTATACATGGTGAGGACGCTGATAAGCTTGCCGTGATATGGATCTGCGCCAGCTGCAGACGTTCGTCGAGGTCGTCGAGCGGGGATCGTTCTCGGCCGCGGCCGCCGCGCTCGGGGTGACGCAGCCGGCGGTCAGCCAGCAGATCCAGACGCTCGAGCGCATGATGGGGGCGCCGCTGATCGACCGCTCCGGCCGGCGGGCGACACCGACCGATCGCGGCGAGGTGCTGCACCGCTACGCACTGCGCATGCTCGCCCTGCGCGACGAGCTCGCGCGCGAGCTCGCCCAGGACACGGACACGCCGACGGGCCACCTGATCGTGGGCGCGTCGACCGGCCCGGGCGAGCACGTGCTGCCGCAGCTTCTGGGCAGCTTCCGGGCCGCGCACCCCAATGTCGACGTGACCCTGCGCGTGGACGCGACCGGGTCGGTCATCGACCGCGTGCTCGACCGCGAGCTCGAGCTCGGCGTCGTGGGCGCGCGCCGCAGCCACCGGGCGCTCGAGTTCGAGCCGTTCCTGCGCGACCGGGTCGTGCTGGCGGTGCCCGCGGGCCATCCCTTCGCCGGGCGCTCGGTCTCGCTCGCAGAGCTCGTCGCCGAGCCGCAGGTCGTGATGCAGTCGGGTGCGGGGGTGCGCACCGTGATCGAGGACGAGCTGCGCCGGGCGGGCGTGCGCGTGCGCGACCTGACGGTGGCGATGGAGCTGGGCCTGCAGGAGTCGGCGAAATCCGCCGTCGAGGCGGGCCTCGGCGTCTGCTTCCTCTCGTCGCTCGCCGTCGAGAAGGAGCTGCGCCTGGGCACGCTCGCAACGGCCGAGGTGGCCGGTCTCGACCCCGTGCGCGACTTCTACTCGGTACGGCTGGCGACCCGCAGCCGCAGGCGGCTCACCGATGCGTTTCTGGCGTGGTGCCGGGAGCGCCTCGGCGCCGGCTACGCCGCGTAGATGCGCGAGTACTGACGCCGGCTGGTGATGTGGTGGCGATCGGGGTGCACCACGTCGAAGTACCAGGTCAGCAGGCGCTGGACGTCGATCGGAGCGATGTCCGCGGACACGCTGTCCCGGTCCGGCGCCGCGGTCTCGGTGTCGGTCTCGTCCATCGTGGAGGTATCGGCATCACCCCCCTCCCGGGGCACCCCCGGATGCGGGATTGACCCTCGCAGAACGGCTACTTCGCGGCGCCGCGCCAGTCGGCGAGGTCGGTCCAGAAGCTGCGCCGCAGCGCGTCGGCCAGCCGCGGATCGGTGTGCTCGGCGTTGAAGACGTTGTAGGCGGTGTCGGCGCACACCTCCACCTCGCTCAACCGCACCGCGCCGAGCGCCAGCACGATGTCGTGCGGGAGCTGGAGCTCGTCGGCCGTGTAGTGCTTGAAATGCAGGTCGGGCGCGCGATCCATGAGATCGGGCCAGTCGGGGCAGGTCCGCGTCGACATCGGGGGGAGTCTATGCCTGCTCGGGGCGCGGACGCCGGCGCAGCGACTCCCACGCGAGCGCCAGGCCGGTGCCGACGATGAGACCGATGATCGCGGCGATGATCAGCGAGTGGCGGCGGGTTGCGGCGCTGACCGCGTGACCGCTGGCGCGCGAGATGAACGACGCCGACTCGATGTCGTGCGCCGCCACCAGCGAGACCTGGTCGTTGGTCAGGTTCTCGGTCAGCGACCCGATCTGGTCGGCCGCGGTGTCCAGGTCGCTCACGAACGGCGACTCGGCCGCGACCTTGTCGAGCGGCTGGGCGTTCGAGCCGTCGATGATGGCCAGGTTCTTGTGGGCCTGCCGCTCGACCTCGTTGAAGGCGGCGAGCTGCCGCTTCTCGATCGCGATCCGCTGTGCGATCAGGCTCGCCTTCTTGGTGGTGTAGCGGTTCGCGAAGCCGATCAGCGACTGGGCGAGCGAGTTGGCCGCCGTCTGCACCTTGCGCTTCGTCCAGGGCCCCTCGACGTCGATGCCGATGGTCGGTGGGCCGCCCGCCGCGACCGCCTTGCCCGCGGCCCCGGAGGCGCCCGACGCGAGCACGCTGACATGGCTGCGGAGGCTGCGACGGTCGATCCCGGCCGCCTTCGCCGCGGCGTCGATCTGCGCGGGCGCGGTGACGTAATTGATCGAGATGGTGGGGTTGGACAGGGGTGTTCCGACGAGCACCGAGGAGCCCCCGGGGCCGAACGGCTGGCCCAGATAGACGCTGGCCGAGGCGGCCGACTGCTTGGTGGCAGCGCTGACTCCGTGCAGGTAGACGAGCAGCACGGCTGCGACCACGGCGAACACGATCACATACCAGCGCCGCGCGGCGCGGCGCGCGTACTCGGTCACCCGCACCTCTCCGGCGGGCTGAACGGGCGGGGTGACGGACACGGAGGGGTAGTCTAGCCAGCGGCATTGGAGCAAGCTTTGGGCACCCCTCCCCTTCGCGTGGCGATGGTCGACCCGTCGGGGTACTCGCGCCCGTACGATCACGAGCTCGCGCGAGCGCTGGCGGCGCGCGGCCACGATGTCACGCTGTGGACGTCGGGGTTCGTGCACGGCGACCCTCCCGCGCCGGAGGGCTACGAGGTGCGCGACCACTTCTACCGGCGCAGCAACGCCCGGTCGGTGGGCTCGCGCCTGCGTCCGGTGGCCAAGGCCGCCGAGCACCTGGCCGACCTGCGCCGCCTGGGAGCCCATCTGCGGCGTGAGCGCCCCGACGTGGTGCACGTCCAGTGGAGCGTGCTGCGACCGGTCGAGCGGCGCTTCTACGGCCGTCTGCGGGCGTCCGGGCTCCCGGCCGTGTTCACCGCCCACGATCCCGTGCCCAACGTGGGCGGGTCGGCCCGGCGCCGGTCGGCAGCTGCGACGGCGCGCGCGTTCGACCGCGTGATCTGCCACAGCGAGTGGGGCCGCACCGCGCTCGTCGAGCGCTGCGGGGTCGATCCGGCCCGGGTGCGCGTGATCCCGCACGGCGTGTTCTCCTACCTGCGCGAGCTGCCCGCCGTCCCGCCGCCGGTCGATCCCTCGGGCCCGCTGGCCGTCATGCCCGGCCTGATCCGGCCCTACAAGGGCCTGGACGTGCTGCTCGAGGCCTGGCCGCGGGTGCGCGAGCACGTCCCCGCTGCGACGCTGCTGGTCGCCGGGCGGCCGATGATGGACACCGGCGCGCTGCGTCTCGACCAGCCGGGCGTGGTCTTCCTGCGGCGGTACCTGTCAGACGCCGAGCTGGCCGCGGCGCTGCGCCGCGCCGACGTCGTCGTGCTGCCGTACCGGCGGATCGACAACTCCGGTGTGCTCGCGGCCGCACTGGCGTTCGGGGCGGCGCTCGTGATGAGCGACGTGGGCGGCTTCGGCGAGCTGCACCGAAGCGATGGCGTGGGCGAGCTCGTGCCGCCCGGGGACGCGGCCGCGCTGGCCGCGGTGCTCGGCCGGCTGCTCGGCGACCCCGCGGCCCGCACGGAGCTCGCCGCCCGCAGCGCAGCCGCCGCGACCGGCCCGCTGGGGTGGGACTCCATCGCGGAACGCACGGAGTCGGTCTACCGCGAGCTCACGGGTCAATAAATGGGGCCAGGCCCCAATATTCATGCGCAACGCGCCAAACGGGGTCAGACCCCTTTTGGCGCACGAATACCCGGTGCCAGGCACCCAATATTCAGCCGTAAGAGCGTGGTGTTCTTACCGCTTGCGCCCTCGGGGGGTTGGTGGTTTCTCCATGGTGGCGGCTGGGGTGGGGACACCGCTCGAGCCCCCGAGAAAGCCATCGGGGGACGAGCAATGTCCCCGTCCTACGGTTTTGTCGACCCTTCACCTCTACGGCCTGCAACCGCGTGGATCGGTCAGAGGCGGGAGCCGGCCGCTTTGTCCCAGGTGGCCGGGACGCCGCGGCGCAGGTAGCCGACCAGGGCGATCACGGTCGCGAGCGTCACCAGGAGGTAGTAGTGGAGCACGCGCAGCACCCGCACCCGGCCGCGCAGCAGCATCGAGAGGCCCACCAGCGCGAGCCCGGCCAGTTGCGCCACCAGCACGACGGCATACACGAGTCCGTGCGTGGCAAGGGCGGCGCTCGTCACGAGCAGGACGAGGTGCAGGGGCCCGCTCCAGTACCGCAGCAGGCGATGCGAGACGATCTCGACCCAGTAGACCGGGCCCACCTTGCGCAGGTCGAACATGCGGCCGCGAAACAGGATCAGCCAGCAGTGCTCGAACATGCGCACCTTGCGCCGGAACTCGTCCTCGATGTCGGTGGTCATGCTCTCGGTCGCGCGCGCCGACGGCTCGTACACCGCCCGGTAGCCGTTCTGCACCATCAGATACGGAAAGCTGAGGTCGTGCCCGAAGCGGGGATCGACGTTGCGGTAGGCCTCGCGGCGCACGGCGTAGATGGCGCCGTTCGAGCCCGTCATCGAGTGCGCGAGCGACTCGCGCTGCCGCAGCCACATCTCGTAGCGCCAGTAGAGCCCCTCCTGGTTGGTGCCGCCTGTGGGGTTCACCAGGCGCACGTTGCCGCACGCCATCCCCACCGCCGGATCGGCGAAGGGCCGCACCAGCCGGCGCAGCGCGTCGGGCTCCCAGGTGACGTTGGCGTCGCCGAACGCGACGATCTCGCCCGTGGTCTCGGCCACGGCACGGTCCTGCGCGGCCACCTTGCCGCCGCGCTCGCAGTGGATCAGGCGCACACCCCGGTCGGCGAACCGCGCGACCGCCGCGTGCGTGCCGTCGGTCGAGTCGTCCGAGGTGACCACGATCTCGAGCCGGTCGGCGGGATAGTCGAGCGCGAGCGCGTTCTCGAGCTTGGCGACGATCACATCCTCCTCGTTGTACGCCGGGATGATCAGGCTGACGCTGGGCAGGATGTCGGCAGCCGCCACGGGCCGCGGGCGCAGGCGGGCAACCAGGGCGATCGCGGGCGGGTAGAGCAGGTGCGTCCATACCAGCGCCGCCAGGCTGACCCAGAAGAGGATCTCGAGGGCAAGGATCACGGTGCCGATCCGGCGGTCGCGACGGGCACCCGCGCCGGCGCCCGCACCCTGGCGGGGCCGAACATCGCAGCCCCCGCGACGGCGATCAGCGCCAGCGCGAAGAAGTAGTCGAACGTCATCGTCAGGTAGAACAGATTCGCGGCAGCGGTGGCCGCGAACGCCGCCACGAGCCCGTTGCCGAGCCGGGAGATGTCGGGATCCGGCGACCGCCAGATCGCGGCGGCGCTCAGCACCAGATAGGCGAAGTACACGAGGTAGAGGGCCATGCCCACCATCCCCGTCTCGACCAGGATCGCGATCCAGGCGCTGTGGGGGCCGAAGTCGGTCTTGCCGGTCACGAACTGGTAGAAGACTGCGAACGTGTTGAATCCCATCCCGAACAGGGGATGCGGGTCGATGGCGGGCGGCACCAGCTGGTAGAACTGCAGGTGGGTCTGGGTGCTGCTGCCGTGCAGCTGGGTGCGGGCCTCGATCACCGTGCGCACGAAGTGCGACGACGCGAAGACGATCCCGAACGCGACCGCGATGCTGCCGACGACCTTGCCGATGGTGCGGGCGCTCGGCAGGTACCGGTGCAGCACCGGCAGGAGCACCAGCACTCCGACCGCGTCGCCCAGCGCCGCCGAGCGCGAGAGCGTCAGGATCTGCACGATGAACATGAAGAGCAGCAGCAGGCCCAGGCGGCGGCGGCCGCGGCGGTCGCCCAGGTAGTAGGGCAGAAGCATCATCAGCGGCACGCACAGCATCACGCCGAGGTGGTTGGGATCGCCCGTGAGCGCGTTGATCCGGTACACGTTCTGCGACCCCGCCACGGTGCCGTAGACGTTGATGCCGCCGATGCCGCCCTGGTCGGCGGTGAGCGGCCCGACGACCAGCTTGTCGAGGTTGATGCCGGCTGCGATTGCGAGCCCCAGCTGCAGGACGCCGTAGACGCAGTTGACGACGAGCCCGGCCGTGAACGCGTAGATCGCCTTCATGAAGAGCGGCCGGCCGCGGCGCACCATGTGGGCGACGCCCAGGATCAGGTACAGGAAGTGCACGGTCCAGTCGCCGAGGCCCTTCAGCCAGTACGCGAGGGCCGCCTTGTCGGTGAGGTCGAAGTAGCCGGCCAGGTACACCGCGCCAAATGCCAGCATGAATCCGATGAGCGTGATGGCCGCGGGGTGCAGCATGGCGTCCTTGCGGCGGACGCGGTCGATCAGGGCCGAGACCACGAACGCGAGGGCGAGCAGGTTCGACCACGTCAGTGTGACGAGGGACGTCTCCCACCGGATCTTCTCGAAGGTGAGCACCGAGAGCGTGAGGAGCAGCAGCCAGTCGAGGCGCGAGAGCTTCATCCCGCCACCCCGTGCAGCACCGCGGCCAGCTCCTCGGCCCGCGCCCGCCGCGACATCTCCTCGGCCAGGCCGGCGGGCAGATCGATGTCCGCCAGACCGCCGTTCTGGTACCGGTCGACCATCTCCTCGAGCGCATGCGACTGCGCCGCCGTATCGTCGGAGTCGACCACCTCGCCCGCACCCGCCGACCGCACGAGTGCCGCGGCAGCGCCCTCCGGCGGCACCGCGGCGAGCACCGGCCGGCGGGCGGCCAGATACTCGAACACCTTGCCCGAAACGACGCTGTCGCCGCGCCCGTTCGCGTGCGGGATCAGGAGCAGCAGCGCGTCCGCCGACCGCTGCTCCGCGACCGCCCGCCGGAACGGCACGAAGCCCGTCTCCTCCCACGCGTCGTCGATGCCCAGACCGCGCGCCCAGCTGCGGTCGGACGCGCGCAGGTCGCCGATGAACCGCACGAGCACCCTTCCGCGCAGGTCGGGCCGGCGGCCGAGCAGGTCGCGCACACCGGTCAGGAACGAGCGCGGGCTGCGCTGGCCGAAGAAGGCGCCCGTGTGCACCATGGTGAACCGTTGCGCCGGCGTGTAGGCGAGCCCGGCGAAGTCGGCGAGGTCGACGCCGTGGCCGATGACGCTGGTCTTTGCCGCCGCGCGTCGGGTCGAGCGAGCGCAGCTCGGCGGCGATCGTCTCGGTCACCGCCACGAGGGCGTCCGCGCGCCGCACGACCGTGCGCGCCATCCGCCGCTCGACGCTGCGCTTGGCGCGCACGCCCCGGCTCTCGTAGCTGCGGTGCGGGTGGTTGAGCCACGAGTCGCGCAGGTCGGCGACCCACGGCGTTCCGGTCGCGGCCGCGGCGGCCTCCCCGATCAGGTGCACCGAGGCCGGCGGCGACGTCGTCATGATCGCGTCGATCCGGCGCCGGCGCACGATCCGGATGGCCGTGGGCACGGCGGTTGCGGCCCACGGCAGGGTCTTGTCGGGGATGAGCGCCCGCTCGTAGGCGTACCGGGCCTGCACGGCGGCGCGGCGGAGGCCGTGAGCGCCGCGCAGGGCATCGCCCCGAAACGACGAGCGCGGGCCGAGGAAGCGGGTGCGGTGGACGGTGGTGGCGGCGGGGATCTCGGCCATGAGCGGCTCGTCGAGCGCGAACCATTTGGGATCGCTGGGCGCGAGCACGTCCACGTCCACGCCGAACTCGGGCAGGTGGCGGCAGAACTTGAGCGTGCGCTGGACACCGCCACCGCCCGCCGGGGGGAAGTAGAACGCGATCAGGAGCAGGCGCACGGAGAACCAGTGTAGTGAGCGTCCACGCGCGCCCGGGGCGCTCGAGGCGCGGATACGATCGGCGCATGTGCGCCAGATTGGACGGCGGCCTGCCGATCGGGTTCCGGGTCGTGGCTCCCGCGACGCCGTTCGAGCGCCGTGTCGAGGCCGTGGTGCGGCGGATCCCGGCCGGGCATGTGGCGAGCTACGGCCGGGTTGCCGGCTGGGTCGGGCAACCGGACGGCGCCCGGGCGGTGGGTGGCGTGATGGCCCGCGGCCTCGACGACATGCCCTGGCACCGGGTGGTCACCGCCGCCGGCAGACTCGTGCCCGGGCACGAGGCCGAGCACGCCGAGCGGCTGCGCGCCGAGGGCGTGCGCGTCGCCGGCGGGCACGTCGCCGCCCCGATCCCGTGGTGGGCCGGCCCGCGCTCGCGGCGCCGGACTCCCCACTAGCCGCGCCGGAAGAGGGCCGTGCTGCCCCCGCTTACCTCAGAGAACCCGGCCGCCCGGTACATCGGCTCCCCGGCCGGCGTCGCCACCAGCCCGACCAGCGAGCGGCCGCCGGCACGGGCCAGGATGCTCTCGAAGATCGCCCTGCCGATGCCCGTGTGCTGGAGGGGCGGGTCGACGATCATGTCCCACACCGTCGCGTAGAGCGCGCCGTCGTCGAGCAGGCGGGCCATCCCGAGCAGCTCGCCGTGCTCGTCGCGCGCGGTCACGTTCCACGTGGAGTCGAGTGCCGTGACGAGGATGTCGTCGTCGACCGCGGGGTCGGGCCACCCGACCGCTCGCCGCAGCCGCCGGTACTCGCCCGGATCGAGCCGGTCACCCTCGGTCAGCTGCATCTCACAGGAACCAGCGGTACACCTCGAACACCTCGGCCAGGCCGCGGCCACCCTCGATGCCGCGCGTGCGCGCGACGTTGCGGACGTACTCCTCGTTGGCGTAGTTGCGGTGCGCCTGGCTGCGGTAGCACTGGAGCGCCGCCACCTTGCGGTCGAGATGACCGGGCTCGAGCTCCACATAGGCCTGCTGGCGGAAGTTGAAGCAGTTCCAGGGGATCTCGTAACCGAGCAGGGTCGTGCGCTTGAACGCGCGCATGCTCTCGCGGGCGATCGTCTCGTGATCCTGGTGGATGTCGCCCAGCGAGGGCGTGAGCACGAGGTCGGGTGCGAGCTCCGAGTTGAGCGCGACCAGGATCTCGAGGATCTCCTGGCGCTCGGCCGGAAACGTGCGCACCTCGAAGTCGTGCACGGTCAGTCGCGGCTCCGGGATGCCGAGCGTGGCCGTGGCCGCCCGCACCTCGTGCACCAGCGTGTCCGCCGGGAAGCCGGGCGGAAGCGACCGCGATGCCGACGAGAAGGCCACGTACCGCACCTCGGCCCCCGCATCCACCAGTCGCGCGATGGTGCCGCCGCAGCCGAACTCGCCGTCGTCGGTGTGCGGCGCCAGCACGAGCACGGAGCGGCCGGCGGAGATCACGATGCGGTCTTGGGGTCGTGCATGCGCGCGGATTGTGTCACGCCGGCAGGCGGAAGCTGCCCGCCGCCACCGGCGGCGAGGTGTTGCCGGCCCGGTCGACGGCGACGAGCGTGATCCGCACCTCGGCCCCGTCGAGCTGGGTGTGGCGGAAGTGGACGCGGCCGGCGTGGCCCCGGTAGAGCGCGGCCCGCCCGGCGGCGCTGCCGACGCCTCGCGCGATGACGTACACCACCGCCGGCTCGCTCGTGCGGTACTGCAGCGGGAGCACGCCCTTGCGGCTGACCAGGGTCAGGGTCGGCGCGACGTTGTCGAGCTCGATCGGATCGGGAAGCGTGATCACGCGACCCAGCGACCGCAGGTCGACCCGGAGGTGGTAGGTGCCCTGGGGGGCGGTCGTGCCTGCGTCGGTGCGGCCGTTCCAGCGCAGCTTGACGCGCCCGCGCGGCAGCCGCCGGCCCGCCGCCGGGGTCAGCCTGCGGACGATGCTGCCCCCGCTGTTCTCGATGGCGAGCGCGACCCGGGCCGGCTTGCGCAGGCGGAACGAGAGCAGCGCCGAGTGCGACGAGCAGCGCGTCCGGGGGTGGATCGGGCAGGTCGTCGAGAAGAACTTCTGCAGCTGCGTTCCGCCCACGGGCGAGCGCTGGAGCTTGACCTGCTCGGCGCGCAGAAACGCGAGGCCGGACGCGGCCAGCAGCACGGCGATGACGATGATGCCTGTCCGGCGGCGGGGCACGACGCCGGATTCTAGGGCGACGGGATTGGCGTCCCGTCGCCCATCACGATCAGGCCGAGCGGTATGCCTCGATCAGCACCTGCGCAACCTCGGGCCGGCTGAACTCGATCGGCGGGATGATGCCCTCACCGAGCATCTCGCGCACCTTCGTCCCGGACAGATGCACGTGATCCTCGGAGGGATGCGGGCACGTCTTGGCCGAGCCCATGTTCCCGCACGTGCGGCAGAAGAAGGTGTGGTCGAAGAACATCGGCTCGATGTCGAGCTCGTGCGGGGCGAAGCTGTCGAAGATCAGGTGCGCGTCGTACGTGCCGTAGTAGCTGCCGACGCCCGCGTGGTCGCGGCCCACGATGAAGTGGGAGCAGCCGTAGTTCTTGCGGGAGATGGCGTGCCACACGGCCTCGCGCGGCCCGGCGTAGCGCATGGCCGCCGGGAAGGCGGACAGGAGCGTGCGGCCGGCGGGGTAGTAGTTCTCGAGCAGCACCTCGTAGCAGCGCACGCGCACCTCGGCGGGGACGTCGTCGCCCTTGGTCTTGCCGACCAGCGGGTGCAGCAGCAGTCCGTCGACCGTCTCGAGCGCGCACTTCTGGATGTACTCGTGCGCACGGTGCACGGGGTTTCGGGTCTGGAAGCCGACGACGCGGTTCCAGCCGCGCTCGGCGAACTCGGCCCGCGTCTGGGCGGGGTCCATGTGCAGCGCCGGGAAGGCGGGCTCGGGCCGCTGGAAGACGGTCACCGGGCCGCCGACGAGCACGCTGCCCTCGGCGTACACCTGGGCCACGCCGGGATGGGCGTCGTCGGTGGTGCGGAAGACCTTGGCGGCCTCGTCGGCACGGTCGGCCTCGAAGACGTCCGCGACGTCGATCACGGCCAGGAGGTCGCCCTCGTAGCCCTCGAGCGCCAGCCGCGCGGCGGTCGGCTTCTCGGGCACCGACAGCGTCACGGGCAGGGCCCACGGCAGGCCGTTCTCGAGCCGCATCTCCTCCACCACGCGCTCGTAGTCGGCCTGCACCATGAACCCGTGCAGTGGTGAGAGCGCACCCGACGCGATCATGTCGAGGTCGGCGGTCTGCTTCTCGGTCATGTGCACGCGGGGCAGCCCGCGCGCCTCCTCGGCGAGCGCCGAGGCCTCGTCACCGGTGACGGTGCGGTTGATCAGCTCACCGCCGTGCGGCGCGATCAAGCTTCCGCTCATGCGGGCGGCGGTGGAGGAGGTCATCAGGCGACGGCCTCCTCGAGCACGGGGGGGATGACGTTGAGCCGCTCGAGCTCGGACAGGAGGAACGCGGCCGACTCCTCGGGCGTGCGGCCCTCGGTCTCGACGACGATCTCGGCGTGCTCGGGCGCCTCGTAGGGATCGCTGACCCCGGTGAACTCCTTGATCTCGCCGGAGAACGCCTTGGCGTAGAGCCCCTTGACGTCGCGGCGCGCACACTCCTCGAGGGACGTTGCGACGTAGACCTCGACGAAGCGCCCGACCGGGAGGACCATCTCGCGCACCATGTCGCGAGTCTCGGTGTAGGGAGAGATGGCCGCCACGATGACGCCGGCGCCGTGCCGGGTCAGGAGGCGAGAGACGAAGCCGATGCGCAGGATGTTCGTGTCGCGATCCTCGCGGGAGAAGCCGAGCCCCTTGCTGAGGTGCGTGCGCACGACGTCACCGTCAAGATGGTCGACCAGCACGCCGCGGCGCTCGATCTCGGGCCCGATGATGCGGGCGATGGTCGTCTTGCCGGAACCGGAGAGGCCGGTGAACCAGAGGGTGAAGCCTGTGGAGTTCTCGTGCACGCTGCTCGTTCCTTTCCCTGAGGAGTCGAAATCAGGTTTGAAGTAGTAGCTGCTAGCGGCCGTGAAGGCCGCACTCGATCTTGCCCGTACCCCGCCAGCGGCCGGCGCGCTCGTCGGGCTGCGCCCCGTTCACCGACGTCGTGCACGGCATGCACCCGATCGACGGATAGCCGTGGTCGTGCAGAGTGTTGTAGGGAATGCCGTGTCTCCAGATGTAGCGCCAGACATCGCGGCTTGTCCAATCCGCCAGGGGTTGGACCTTGACCACGCCGCGGCGTTCGTCCACTTCGATTTTGCGTGCGTTTTGCCGGGTTGTCGACTGGTCACGGCGAATTCCCGTGATCCAGGCGTCCATTCCCTCGAGCGCCCGCTCGAGCGGCGCGACCTTGCGCATGCCGCAGCAGGCGTCCGGATCCCGCTCCCACAGCCGTTCGCCGTGGGCTTCGGCCTGCTGCTCGACGCTCAGTTCCGGCTCGATCCGCTCGAAGTTGATCGGGTAGCGCTCGATCAACTGCCGGCGCGTCTCGTACGTCTCCGGGAACAGAAGCCCCGTGTCGAACTCCACCACGCGCAGCTCCGGTGCCACCTCGGACAGCATGTGGACGAGCACCGAGCTCTGCTTCTGCCACGAGCAGGTCAGCACCGCCCGGCCGCCGAACCGCTCGGCCGTCCAGCGCAGCACGTCCTCGGCCGGCCGCGACTCGAACTCGTCGGCCAGGTCGGCGGCCTCCGCGGTGGTGATGGGCAGAACTGCGCTCATGCTCCGGGGACGGGGATGTCGCGCAGGAGCAGGTCGGCCATCGTGTCCGAGCGCAGGCCCAGCCGCAGCGTCTCGAGCGGGATGACCTCGTCGGGCGGGATGTTGCCGAGGTTGACCTCGGGGCCGAGGTGGCGGATGAACCACGCCTGCTGCTCCTTCTGGGGCGCCTCGAAGAGCAGGTTGTCGGCGGGCACCTCGTGCACGATCTCGTCGATCAGGCCCGATGCGCATCTCGCCGCTGCCGCGGAAGATCCCCGCCGTGCCGCCCTCGCGGGCCTCGGTGATCACCTTGGCCGCGCCGGCCTCGAGCTCCTCCTTGATCCACGCCACCCACTGATAGGGCGCGAACACGCACTCGGCGTCCTTGGAGCCGACCTCGGAGAGGACGGCGAAGTCCTCGGCCAGCGACGAGATCAGCTCGAGCTTCGAGTCGCGCTCGATCTGGATGGTGCCGTCGGAGACCTCGACGTGCGTGAAGCCGAAGCCCAGGCTCCAGCGCTTGAACTCCTCGACCTTGCCGCGGGCGATGGCCGCCTCGAGCAGCGTGCCGCCGCACATGACCGGGATCCCGGCCGATTGGTAGAGCCGGATCTTCTCGGCGAGGTTCTGGGTCACGTACGCCGTTCCCCAGCCCAGCTTGACGATGTCGACGTAGTCGCCGCCGGTATCGATCAGGCCCTGCACCTGCGGCACGCTCATGCCCTTGTCGATGACGTGCGTCCAGCCCCGCTCGCGCGGCTTGGGAGGGCGCATCGGCAGTCCCAGAAACTCCTCGACCATGTCTACAACCTCGCGTAGATGGAATTGTCGAGACGCTTGTGCGCCTCGACCTGGACGTTGTCGTAGAGGCTCTCTCCGTGGCTGTCGATGCCGACGGTCAGCGGCCCGAAGTCGCGCACCTTGAAGCGCCACAGGCATTCCGGCATGAGCTCCTCCCACTCGACCTGCGCGATCTCCTCGATCTGCGTCGTCTCCAGTGCGGCGGCGCCGCCGACGATCGCGAAGTAGACCACGCCGTGCTCGCGCATCGGCTCGAGCGCCTCGGCGGGGAAGCCGCCCTTGCCCAGATCGCGCGGACGCCGTGGTCGCGGAGCGGCCCTCGGTGAACCGGCCATGCGGGCGCGACGTCGTGGTGCCGATGCAGATCTGCTCGTACGAGCCGTCCTCGAGCTTGCGCACGTTGGGCGCGGTGTGCAGCAGTGCCGCCCCCTCCAGCGAGAACGGCGGTGCCTGGCCCTGGTCGAAGATGCGGATCTGGGTGCGGTCGCGGATCCCGATGATCTGGCCCTGGACGGTGACCTCGTCGCCGGCGCGAAGCGACCGCACGGCCGCCTCGTCGGTCGGGAAGGGGAGCTCGTGGTGGGCCACGGTCACGCCTCCCGGTCGTAGTCGACGACGCCGGCGGCGCTGATGTGGGCGCTGGCGCGGCGGGCCGCCCAGCACTGGTAGTTGACGGCGACCGGGTTGAGGGTCATGTGCGTGTCGGCGTGCTCGATGTGGCACTGCCAGCACGGTGACGTCGCCGCCGAGGCCCATCGGCCCGATGCCGGTCTCGTTCAGGAGCGCGAAGAGCTCGTCCTCGAGCTCGGCGACGTGGGGGTCGGCGTTCTGCGTGCCCGACGGGGCGCATGATCGCCTCCTTGGCCAGGTACATCGCTAGTCGGCCGAGCCGCCGATGCCGACGCCGACGATCCCCGGCGGGCACGGCTTGCCGCCAGCATCCGACGATCGACTCGATCACGAAGCGCTTGATCGCCTTCACGCCGTCGGCGGGCACGCACATCTTCAGAAAGCTCATGTTCTCGGAGCCCGACCCCTTCGGCACGCACTTCACGTCGAGGCCGTCCCAGTCGGGGACGAACTCCCAGTGGACGATCGGGAGGCGGTGGCCGATGTTGTCGCCCGTCGTCTTGCGGGTGAGGGTGTGGACGGCGTTCGAGCGCAGCGGATGCTCGAGCGTCGCCCGGCGCGTTCCGGCGCGCAGGCAGGCCTCTGATCCGCGCCGGGTGGAGCGGGAACTGCTCGCCCACGCGGCAGTGGTAGACGGCGATGCCCGTGTCCTGGCAGACGAGGTTCCGCGCTCGTCCGCCACCGAGACGTTGGTGTTGATCGTCTCCAGCATGCGCTTGCCGGCACTGTGCGTCTCGCGCTCCATGGCGTCCCGGAGTGCGTCGCGCAGGTCCTGGGGGATGTCCTTCAGCGACCACACGTAGAGGTGGGCGCCGGCCTCCTCGACCGCGGCTCTGCAGGTCGGTGGTGGTGGCGACGCTCATGCGGCCGCCGCCCTGCCGGCCCGGCGCCCGAACACGATGCAGTCGAGCAGGAGTTGCCCATCATCCGGTTGCGGCCGTGCGCGCCGCCCGAGATCTCGCCGCAGGCGAAAAGGCCGTCGACCGTCGTGCGGCCGTCGTGGTCGATGCGCAGGCCGCCGTTTTGGTAGTGGAGCACCGGGTAGGTCAGGATCGGCTCGGCCAGCGGGTCGACGCCCGCGGCCCGGTAGCGGCGCAGCATGGTCGGGATCACCTCGGAGGCGGCGTCCGGGTCGAGAAGGGTCGTGTCCAGGTAGACCGCCGGCCGGCCGTCGGGCGTCTCCAGGCCCCGGCCCTCCTCGCATTCGCGGACGATCGCCTGGGCCACCGCGTCGCGTGGCGCCAGCTCGTCGGCGAAGTCCTCGCCGTCGGCGTTCAGAAGCGTCGCGCCGTAGCTGCGGCTCGTCTCGGGAATCGAGTAGCCCTGCAGGGTCGGCGGCCAGGCGCCGCCGTTGGGGTGGTACTGGAGCGCGTCGTAGTCGCGCACCTCGGCGCCGAGGTCACGGGCGAGCGCGGTGGCCTCGCCGGTCGAACCGGGCTGGTTCGTCGTCAGGACGCCGGCCGTGCGGGCCTCGGCGTAGCAGCGGCCGCCCGCCGCCAGGACGACCGCGCCGGCGTCGAGCCGGCGGACGTCGTCGCCCCGGGTGAGGGTCGCGGTGAAATGTCCGTTGGGGCGCTCGAGCCCTGTCAGGGCGGTGTGGTCGTGGATCGCGATGCCGCAGCGATCGAGCTCGGCGCGCAGCGCCTTGGCGATCGCGTGCCCGGTACGGTCGCCCACCTGCAGCAGCCGGGGCACGCTGGCCCCGCCGCAGCGGGCCAGGCGGTAGCCGCCGTGGTCGCGCGAGAACTCGACGCCGATCGACTCGAGCCAGCCGATCGCATCGGGCGCCTCCGAGGTCAGCACCGAGACCAGCTCGGGATCGGCCGTCCCGTGCGACGAGGTCAGGACGTCCTGCGCGTGCCGCTCCGGCGAGTCCTCCGGGTCGACGGCCGCCTGGATGCCGCCGTGCGCCATGCCGGTGTTGCACGATGCGCGCGATCCCTTGGTCACGAGCGCCACGTCGGCACCCGCGCCCGCGGCCGCCCACGCCGCCGCCAATCCGGCGCCGCCGCTGCCGATCACGAGCACGTCCGCACGCACTGGAAGGTCATCCACACCCCCCATGGTACCCAAGCCCTGCTAATCGGGAAAATAAGAGCGGCTTATATCGGCGAGCTCCGCGGGATCGGCGGGAGCTTCACCGGGCCGCCACGGGAGCACAAGCGGGTCGCCCTGGTAGCGGGGGATGACGTGCACGTGGTAGTGAAAGACCGTCTGCCAGGCGGCCGCGCCGTTTGACTGCATGATGGTGACGCCGTCGGCACCGAGGCCCCGCACCGCCCTTCCGGCCAGGACCTTTGCGACCGCGGCCGCGGCCGCGAGGTCGTCCGGGGCGATCTCGTGTATGTCAGTGGAATGCGCCCGCGGGATCACCAGCACATGGCCGCGGGTGGCCGGGAAGATGTCCATGATCGCGATCACCCGGTCGTCCTCGTACACCCGGGTCGAGGGCAGCTCCCCCGCCACGATCTTGCAGAACAGGCAGTCCACGCGCGTATTCCACCACTCCGGCGCACCAAACGGGGTCAGACCCCTTTTGGCGCGTTGGGCATATCCTGCCGACGTGCCGGATTCCTCCATCGATGTGACCGTGTCGATCGTCTCCAGCGGCGACGTCGCGCTCCTGCGGGCGTGCCTCGACTCGATCCCGGCCGCGTCCGGCGGATCGGACGTCGAGACGATCGTGGTGGATAACGCGGTCGGCATCGGCGCGGAGGTGGCGGAGTCGCATCCGGGTGTGGACGTGATCGCCGGCGGGCTGCGGCGAGGCTTCGGCGCCAACCACAACCTGGTGTGCGCCCGGGCGCGCGGCCGCTACGTCTTCATCCTGAACGACGACACGGTGCTCGACCCCGGCTGCATCGACCGGTTGCGGCGCTTCATGGACCAGAACGCCTCGGTCGCCGCGGCCGGGCCGCGGCTGCGGCATGCCGACGGCCGCGTGCAGCCGTCGGCGTTCCACTTCCCCACCCCGGCCCGGGTGGCGCTGACCACCGCGACGCTGCAGCGGGCGGGCTGGGACATGTCGGGCGGCGACCGCATCCGCCGGGTGGACTGGATCCACGGCGCGGCGATGATGGTGCGGCGCGACGCGGTCGAGCAGGCCGGCGGCATGGACGAGGGCTTCTACATGTACCTCGAGGACGTCGACCTGTGCCGGCGGCTGCGCGACCGCGGCTGGGAGATCGCGTTCTTCCCCCGCGCCGGGCTCGTGCATCTCGAGAACTCCTCCACGGCGGCGGTGCCGCGGCGGCGCATCTACCAGCATGCCCGCAGTCGCGGCATCTATGCCCGCAAGCATCACGGCCGCGCCGGCGAGCGGACGGTGCAGGTGCTGACGGCGGCGACGTACCTGGCCAGGTCGGGGCTCGCCCGGGTGCTGCCGGGCTACGACGGCGACGACGCCGCCCGCTTCCGCGCCCACGCCCACGCGGCGCTCTCTCCGTATGCCGAGCCCGCCATCGAGGAGGCGGCCGCCGAGCACAACCGCGGGGCGGCGGCATGAGCGGGCGGGTGCTCGTCACGGGCGGACTGGGATTCATCGGCTCGGCGTACGTGCGCGCGCTTGCGGCCGATGGAATCGCGGTGCTGAACGTCGACCTCGATACCTACGCCGGCGATGAGCGCCGCCTGGCCGGCGTCGCTCCCGGCCTGGTCGAGACGGTGCGCATGGACGTTGCCGGCCCGGAGCTCTCCGGCCTCATCCGGCACGAGCGCCCGCCGCTCGTCGTGCACTTCGCCGCCGAGACACATGTCACCCGCAGCGAGGGCGCGGAGGAGGCCTTCTTCCACGCGAACGTCGAGGGCACCCGCAGCGTGCTCGACGCCGCCGTCGCCGCGGACGTGGCGCGCGTCGTGCACATGTCCACAGACGAGGTGTACGGCCCCTGCCCCGGCGAGCCGTTCGGCGAGCCCCAGAAACTGCCCGGTGAGGGCCTGGCGACGAGCGCGTACGCCCGTTCCAAGGCGGTCGCCGACGACCTCGCCCACTCGTACGCGGACCGGCTCGACGTGGTGGTCGCGCGGCCGACCAACTGCATCGGGCCGTGGCAGCACCCCGAGAAGGCGGTGCCGCGCTGGGCCACCCGGGCGCTGCGCGGCGAGCGGCTGCCGGTGTGGGGCGACGGCCTGCAGGTGCGCGACTGGATGTTCGTCTCTGACGCCGTCGCCGGGCTGCGCGTGCTGGCCGACCGGGGCGAGCGGGGCACTGCATACAACGTTGGCCCCGCCGCGGCGGGGGTGCCGAACATCGAGATCGCCCGCATGGTCGCCCGGGCCGCGGGCGCCGGCGAGGATGCGGTCTACCTGAGTGAGTACGACCGCCCCCAGCACGACCGCCGCTACGCCGTCAGCACCGAGCGGATCGCGGCGCTGGGCTGGAGCGCGGCGCACGACCTCGAGGACGCGGTCGCCGAGACGGTCGCCTGGTATCGCGAGCACGGCGACTGGTGGCAGACGCTCGTGCCGGACGCGGAGCGGCTCTATGCCGACTGAGATCGTGCCGAGCCCGATCGAGGGCGTGCGCATCTGGCGGCCGCAGGTGCACGCCGATGCCCGCGGCCGCTTCGTCGAGGTGTTCCGGACGGCGGCCGTGCCCGAGCCGCTCGTCCAGTCCAACCACTCGCGGTCGGCGGCCGGCGTCCTGCGCGGCCTGCACTACCACCGCCATCAGGCCGACCTCTGGTACCTCGTGTCCGGCCGCGCCCAGGTGGGGCTCGCCGACCTGCGCACGCGCCGGCCCGATCCGGCCACCCATGCGTTCGTGCTCGACGGCGAGACGCCCACCGCGGTGTACGTCCCGGCCGGCGTCGCCCACGGCTACCTGGCCCTCACCGAGATCGACCTGATCTACTGGGTGACGCGCGAATACGACCCGGCCGATGAACAGGGCGTGACCTGGAACGACCCCACGCTCGCGATCGACTGGCAGCTCGACCGCCCCCCTGTCGTGAGCGAGCGCGACGCCTCCAACCCGCCGCTCCAGTGGGATCTGATCCCCGCATTCTCGTAACCGGCGCGGGCGGGCAGGTCGGGACCGCCCTCCGCGAGCGGTTGCCGGCGGCAACCTTCCTGGCGCGCGCCGATCTGGACGTTGCCGACGCGGACGCGGTGCGCTCGACGGTCCGGGCCGGCGACCTGGTGATCCACACGGCCGCGATGACCGACGTGGACGGCTGTGAGCGCGATCCCGCCACGGCGTTTGCGGTCAATGCCGCCGGCGCCGCCAACGTGGCTGCGATCGGCGCACGGGTGATCCTGCTCTCGACCGACTACGTGTTCGACGGCCGCGCCGAGCGTGCCTATACCGAGGACGACCCCACCGGTCCGCTGAGCGCCTACGGCCGCTCGAAGCTCGAGGCCGAGCGGTGGGTGCTCCTGCGGGCGGGGAATCTGGTCGTCCGCACGTCGTGGGTGTACGGCCGCGGACGCAACTTCATCCGCTCGATCCTGGCCGCCGAGCGTGCGGGCAGGCCGCTGCGCGTCGTCGCCGACCAGCGCGGCCGCCCCACCTGGGCCGAGGATCTCGCCGCGGCGCTCGTCCACCTGATCGACCGCGGGGCGACCGGCATCGTGCACGTGACCGGCGCCGGCGAGCCGTGCACCTGGGCCGATCTGGCCGAGGCCGTGGTTGGCCATCCGGTCGAGCGGATCACCTCGGCCGAGTTCGCCGCCGATGCGCCGCGCCCGCACTCGAGCGTGCTCGACCTGAGCCGGGCGCGCGCGCTGGGCGTGCCTCTGGCAGACTGGCGCGGGTCGGTTCGACGCTATCTGGAGGAGGAGCGGTGAAGGGAGTGGTGCTGGCGGGCGGTCTGGGGACACGCCTCGCGCCGATGACGACGGTGGTGAACAAGCACGTCCTCGACCTGTTCGACGAGCCGATGATCCACTTCCCCATCCGCACGCTCGCCCAGGCCGGCGTGACCGACCTGGTGGTGGTGGTCGGCCGGCACGGCGACCAGATCCGGGCACTCCTCGGCGACGGCTCGAACCTGGGCGTGTCGATCGCATACGCCCATCAGGAGGGCGAGGCGGGCATCGCCGACGCCCTTTCGCGCGCCCGTGACCTGGTGGGCGGGGGGCCGCTCGTCGTGATCCTGGGCGATCAGGTGTTCCAGGACGACCTGAGCCCCTACATCGAGGCGTTCCGGCGCGAGCCGGTGGGGGCCCGCATCCTGCTCAAGCAGGTCGAGGACGCCCGTCGCTTCGGCGTTGCGAGCGTTGCCGGCGACCGTGTCAGCGCGATCGCCGAGAAGCCCGCCGAGCCGGCCAGCGACCTCGCCGTGACCGGCTGCTACATGTACGACGGGCGCGTGTTCGAGATCGTCGCGGGCCTCGAGCCGTCGGCACGCGGCGAGTTCGAGATCACCGACGTCAACAACGCCTACATCGCGGCGGGCGAGATGGCGTTCGACGTCCTGCCCGGCTGGTGGGCCGACGCCGGCACGCACGCGAGCAAGCTGAAGGCGTCGATCCTCGTGGCCCTGACCCGCGGGGTCACCTTCCACGCCTGAATATCCGGTGCCAGGCACCAAATATTCACTGCCAGCCGAGAATCACCGGGCCGGCCACGGGGCCGAGCTCGAGCAGCGTGCGGCTCACCTGCAGCGGGGCTGACTGCTCGCTGAAGCGCGGCGTCCGCCCCTCGACGACCCGCACGCTGCCCGAGGGGTCGCGCAGGGCGAGGGCGATCCGGCGCCCGCCGGGCCCCGCCACCAGGCCGGCCACCCGGCCGGGCACGGCGGTCACGTCCACGCCGCCCGCTCCGCCGCCGACGACGTAGCGGGTGATCGTCGCGCCGGCACCGACCAGGAGCTGGCGCGGCTGCAGCCAGGCGATCTTGGGTGTCCCGGGCGTCATTCCGGAAACGCACAGGCCGCGGCTGTGGTGGAGGGTGTCGATCACCCGCACGCGGCCCGAGCGGTCGGCGATCGCAAGCAGGCCGCCGAACGGGCGCAAAGGCAAGAGCCGCCGGGCGGCGGATGCCGCAGCCGGGCGCGAGCGCCGACGTGGCTCCACTTCCGGGGTCGTGCACCATGACGGTGCCGTCCGCCCGGATGTAGGCAAACACCAGCGAATCCCACCGCCAGCTGGGCGCCTGGCCGTTCGTATGCGCGGCGACCAGGTGCACGTGGGTGCCGTTTCCGAACATGTCGTACAGGCGGTTGGCCGCCGGGGTGTGAACAACGTAGGCGATCCGGATTCCCGCGGGCGCCCAGGCGGTCGCCGCCGCTTCACCGGCGACGCCGCGCGTGAAGGCGGTGCGGCCGTCGGGAACGTGCACGGCCCGCAGGCTGCGGCCCTGCGCCTCGAGCAGGTAGACGGCACCGGGACTCACCGCCAGCGCCGAGAGCGGGCTCCCGCGCAGCGTTGCCCCGGCACTGGTGGCGAGCCACACGCGCCCGTCCGCGGCCGCCGAGAACGCGATCGCCCCGCGCGGGAGCACGGCGGCGGCGGGGTGCACCGCCGGGACGGTGGGCGCCGGATGGTGGGGCTTCGGCGAGTTGCCGACGAGCGGCAGGTGGCCGCCTGTGGCTGCCAGCGTGACGCCCCCGAACACGAACGCGACCGCGCACGCCGCCGCCGGCACCAGCAGGCGCCGCCTGCGCCACCGGCGCGGCTCGGGCGCCGGCGGCAGGGCGTCGAGCGCCGCCCGCCGCGCCCGCTCCGTCGCATCGTCGCCAGGGGGCGGGATCGACGCGAGCGTCCGTTGCAGCCGCTGTTCAAGCTCGTCCGGCATCCTGCTCCCGTTCGCGATACCGCAGGTCGTCGAGGGCACGCGCGAGGCGCGAGTGCACCGTCCCGACGGGCAGCTCCAGCAGTTCGGCGATGGCGACGGGCGAGTAGCCGAGCCCGTACCGCAGCACGATCACGACGCGGCGCTGGGGCGAGAGCCCGGAGACCGCCGCGAGGAGGCGCCGGTCATCGCCGGTCTGGTCGCTCCACGGGCTCTCCAGCCGGTCAAGCGCCTCCGGCCCGACCAGGCGGCGTTCGCTGCGCAGGAGGTCGAGCGAGCGGTTGACGACGATCCGGTGGAGCCACGGTGCGAAGGGCCGGCTCCGGTCGAATCGCGCCAGGGCGGCGAAGGCGCGCTCGAATGCATCCTGGGCGACGTCCTCGGCCATGTCGCGGCGGCCGGTGACCGTGTACGCCACCCGCCACGCACCCGGCCAGTGGCGGCTGAAGAGCTCGGCCGCGGCATCCGACGACCCCAGCCGGGCCCGGCTGACCAGTTCGCCGTCGCTTGACGCCTGCATGCTCACCCTGGACGGTATACGCGGGCGAGCGGCATGCGCGTCCCGGGCCGAGCCGGTCAGAGGGAGCGGGTGACGAACGTGTCGGTGCGATACGGCAGGCGCAGCGGCCTGGGCAGGTCGGCGACGAGCTCCCGGATCTCGCCGAAGAGCTGCTCGCGGTCGGCGTCCGGGAGTGTCGCGATGTAGCTCGTCGAGCCGATCCGCGCCACCAGGCCGTCCGTGTCGAGCTCCTGCACGAGGCCGAACGTCCGCTCGCTGACCGGCCCGAAAGCGGTAGACGCCTCGAGCGTCTCGCGCCATCCCGAGCTGCCGTATTGCGGCTCGCCCCGGCGATGGATGTGGACGAGCGCCTGCATCGCGGCCACCCAGTCCACCGACGTGTCGAATGCGTTCCAGATCAGCCCCAGGCCTCCCCCCGGGCGGAGGGCGCGGTGGATCTCGGCGAGCGCGGGCTCGGCGTCGAACCAGTGGAACGCCTGGGCGACGGTGATCGCGTCGACGCCGCCCGAAGCAACCGGGATCGCCTCGGCGGTGCCCTCGCGCACGTCGACGCCGGGGAGCGCGGCCGCGAGCACGTTGCGCATCGCCTCGACCGGCTCGACGGCGATCACGGTCGCGCCGGTGCGGATCAGCATCCGGGTCAGCTTGCCGGTGCCCGCGGCCAGGTCGAGCACCGTCCTCCCGGCCCCGAGACCGAGCTCCGTCGCCAGGTATGCGACCGCCTCGGGCGGATATCCCGGGCGGCCGCGTTCGTACGCATCGGCGGCCCGGCCGAAGCCCACAGCGGCGGTTGGGTGCGTCACGGCCATCGTGATCTCACCTTAACGCCCGTCGCGCTCCGATCACGCCAAAGCGCGAGCGAACACGCGCCGGTGACGCCGGAGAAACCCCGCGTCACGCAGTGGGCCCTCGGAATGCTCCGTGCCCCACATGGCCGCGAATGCGGGCTCGCCGGCAGCTGCGAACTCGCGGATCGTCGCGTGAAGGGCGTGCTGGCGGGCGAGGACTGCGTCGATCAGCAATGAGCGATCCACCGGGCCGTAGGCGTCGCAGAAAAGCCGCGTTCGAGCGGCCAGTGCCGGAACGTCGACCGCCTTGGCGGCGTGGGTGATGTCGACGAATCGCCACACAGCGTGCGCAACGTCCCAGACGCGTGGAGCCGGTGCGGCCACATCCCAGTCGATGAAAGCCACGGGCCGCCCGTCGCGGTAGACCGTGTTGTATGGGGCCAGGTCGTTGTGGCACACCACCGACCCGGCGGCGGGCGCCTCGGCCAGACGTTGCCACCTCATTCCCTCGGCGGGGACGAAGCCGGCGGAGGCGTCGTGGAGTCGGCGAACGAGTTCGGCCACCCTCACGAGGCACGCGTCGGACCACAACTGCTCGGCCATGTCATCGCCGCCGGTGACCCCGTCGACATAGGTGAGCACCTCGCGTCCCTCATCGTCGATGCCGCGAGGTCGCGGTGCGCCATCGAAACCGGCGGCCTCGAGGTGTGCGAGGAACGCCTGTACGGCCGGGGTCCAGAACCCCACCGGCCGGCGCACGGTCTCGCCTCGCCGGACCACGCGGTTGACGTTTCCGCCCGCAAGCACCGTCTCGCCATCGTCCACCGGGCGGATAATGCCCGTCGTGCGCACGATCTGCGTCTTCTGCGGCTCGAACGCCGGCGCCCGCCCCGAGTACATGAGCGCCGTCGACGATCTCGCCCGCGGCCTCGCCGGCCGGGGGCTGCGGCTCGTCTACGGCGGGGCGGCGGTCGGCGCGATGGGCGCGCTCGCCGACACCGCGCTGCGCGCGGGTGGCGAGGTGATCGGCGTCATCCCGCGTGCGCTGGTCGACGCCGAGGTCGCCCATGGCGGGCTCACGGAGCTGCGGGTAGTGGCGTCGATGCACGAGCGCAAGGCGGTGATGGCGGAGCTCGCCGACGGGTTCATCGCGCTGCCGGGCGGCCTGGGCACGCTGGAAGAGCTGGCCGAGGTGACGACCTGGGCACAGCTCGGGCTGCACGCAAAGCCGATCGGCCTGCTCGACCCGCTCGGCTATTTCGACCTCCTGCTGCGGTTTCTCGACCACGCCGTCGACGAGCGGTTCCTGCGGCCGGAGCACCGAGCGCTGCTCCTCCGCGAGCCGGCGGTCGGCCCGCTGCTGCAGGCGATGACGGCCTGGACACCACCGACCGTCGCCAAGTGGCTGGATACTGACGCCGTGCCCCCGGCTTCCGGAGCCGCTACTGGCCGGTATCGGCGCCGGACTCGCTGAGCCCGCCCGCCAGCCGGGCGATCCGCTGGCGGTTGGCGGGGGTGATGGCGGCGAGCTCGCACCCGACCCGCGTCTGCCCGTCGTCCATTCGGTCGGTGTGAAGGACGCGGGCGCGCATGCGCATCTCCTGCCCGTCGACGCGCGGCATGAGCGCGACCAGGTCGCCGGTGTGGAACACGCGGTCGCTGACGAACGCGACGCCCGCCGTGCTCAGGTCGGCCACCTCGACATCGAACTGCTCGCCGGCCCGGACGGCCCGGCAGGCCATCGCATAGAGCGGCGCCGACTCGCCCACGCGCAACCGCTGTGCGGCCCGCCGCGCGGAGCGCTCGTGGACGGCGGTCACCTGCAGGCGGACGATGGCGGTCCACTTGCTCTCGGCCTGGACGCTCGCCACCAGCAGCTCGACGTCGTGCCCGCCGCCCTCGACCGCGTCAACGCGCGCCCGGAGGCTGATCCGCGGCTGCACCCGCAGCTTGGGCGCGCGCGCCTGGTACTCGAGGCCGTTGCGCGACAGGAGCTGGATCCGGAGCGTGCCGCCCGTATCGGCCAGCACCTCGAGGGTCGCGGGCGGCTCGGGCAGCAGCGCCGCCGCCCGGCCGGAGATTGCTCGCGAGTTCATGATCGCCATGGTCGGGCCCGGTCGGTCAGGCGAGACGGGGCGTCAGCCGCTCGGCGTGGGAGTCGGTGGTGGCCGCGATCGTCGCCAGCACCGCCAGCCGGGCTCGCTCGGATCCCGCCACCGCGAGCACTTCGCAGCCGACGCGGCGGCGGCCGTAGTGGGCGGAGGCCGTGTGGAGGACGCGGACGCGCAGGCGCGCCAGCTTGCGGTCGATGGTCGGCATGACCGTCAGCAGGTCGCCCGCCATGATCGGCGCGTCGGTGACGAACGCGAGCCCGTCGGCGGAAAGGTCGGTGAGATGGACGTCGAACTCGGCCTCGCTGCTCACCTTGCGTGAGTGGAGCACACCGACCAGGGCGTGTTCGCTGAGGCGGGCGCGGGGCGAGGTGCGGCGGCCGCTGCGGCGGCGCAGACGCTCGACCTCGAGGTGCAGCGTCGCCGTGTGCTCGGACTCGTAGAACATCTCGACGACGCGCATGTGGATGTCGTGGCCGCCACCGTTCTCGTTCCGCTCGCGCAGGTGCAGTGGCAGTCCGACCCGGACGCTCTTCGTGGGCGCCATCGCGTGGATCGTGTTCTCGTCATGGCCGGTGATCTCGAGCGTGACGGCACCGCCGTCTTCGGACAGGACCTCGATCTCGGTCGGAAGGAGCGCGAGCACCGAGATGGACGTCTCGAGCATCTTCTTCGAATTCATGCGGGCCATACCCGGTTAATCGGCCGCACAAGCGGGAACCTGAGTCCCGTGCCGCGGCGGTCGGTAGTATCGGGGCGGCACCCGAACCGGGAGGGGATCGCAGCGTGGCGACGGTCGAAAAACAGGGCAAGCGGTTCATCCGCCAGGACGGCAAGGACAAGGTGACAGGCCTCGGCCGATACACCGCCGATTTGACCCGGACGGGCATGCTGCACGCTCGCTTCCGGTACTCCGATCACGCCCACGCCCGTCTCCTGCGGGTTGACACGTCTCGCGCGCGCGCCCTGCCCGGCGTCTTTGCCGTGCTCACCCAGGACGACGTGCCCGACGTTCGCTACGGCGGGTTCGTCGAGGATCGCACCCTGTTCGCCCGCGACGTCGTCCGCTTCGAGGGCGAGATCGTCGCCGCCGTCGCGGCGCTGACGCCCGAGATCGCAGACCGGGCGGTTGAGCTGATCGAGGTGGAGTACGAGCCGCTTCCGGTCGTCCGGGATTCCGAGGACGCGCTGCTCGCCGGCAGCGTCCTCGTCCATGGCGGCTGGGAAGGCTACGGGGCCAACAAGGATCTGGTGCGGGACGGAAACGACTGTTCGCGCTCGACGATCGTCAAGGGCGACGTGGAGGCGGGCCTGGCACAGGCCGACGTGGTCGTCAAGGAGCGCTACGTGTCGGACATGTCGCACGCCGTGCCGATCGAGCCCCGCGCGATCGTCGCCGAGTGGCAGGGCGACAAGGTCACCGTGTGGACGTCCACGCAGGTGCCGTTCATCGCCCGCAGCGGCGTCGCCACGACCCTCGAGCTCTCCGAGGCCGACGTCCACATCATCGTCCCGCACCTGGGCGGCGGCTTTGGCGGCAAGTGCGAGTTCCACTTCGAGGCGCACGTCGCCGCGCTGGCACGGGCGGCGCGGCGCCCGGTGCGCCTCGTGTTCACCCGCCGCGAGGAGTTCCTCGCCCCCGACCACCGCCGCGAGGGCCAGGTGCTCGAGCTCGAGACCGGCGTGATGAACGACGGGACGCTCGTGGCCCGGCGCGGCTGGCTCGTGCTCGACAACGGCGCATACGCGGCCGACGCGCCGTTCTTCCCGCAGATGGCGGCCATGATGGCCGTCGGCCCCTACCGCATCCCGCACGTGTCGGTCGATGCGCACCTCGCCTATACGAACACGACTCCGTCCGGGTCCGTGCGCGCTCCGACCGCCCCGCAGTCGTGCTGGGCGCTCGAGCAGCACATGGATGTTGTCGCCGAGCGGATCGGGATCGATCCGGTCGAGCTGCGCCGGCGCAACATCGTGCACGAGGGCGACGAGAGCGCGACCCGGCAGGTGTTCACGCCGATCGCCGCGGCCGAGACGCTCGAGCGGGCGGTCGAGATGATCGGCTACGGCCGCGAGCTCCCCGACGACGAGGCCATCGGGGTGGCGTGCGGGTGGTGGCCCTCGTTCGGGATGCCCTCGGGCGCCCATGTCAAGCTGCACGGGGACGGCTCGGGCACGATCGTCACCGGGGCGCAGGAGTGCGGCACCGGCGCGGTGATGGCCCTGCCGCTCCTGGCAGCCGAGGTGCTCGGCATGCGACCCGAACAGTTCACGGTCGTCTACCAGGACACCGACGCCGGCCCGTGGGACGCCGGCGCGTCCGGCTCGCAGACCACCTTCAACAACGGCCGGGCGGTGGTGCAGGCCGCCACCGACGTGCGCGATCAGCTGCTCGAGCTCGCCGAGGAGGCGCTCGAGGCGGCCCGGTCGGATCTCGAGCTCGTCGACGGCCGGGTGCGGGTGAAGGGCTCCCCCACGACCGGCGTCGACATCTCGGAGCTGGCCGAGAAGGCCGCCGGCGACAAGCTGCTCCTGGGGCGCGGCTCGGGATCCCCACCGCCGGCGCCCGACTGCGATGCCTCGGGATGCACCGGGCGGCTGGGCATGGAGTCGTTCCTCGCGCCGACGTTCATGACCCATGCGGTGCGGTGCAAGGTCGACCGGGCGACCGGCGTCGTCCGGGTGCTCGAGGTCGCCGCCGCCCACGACTCGGGCTGGGTGCTGAATCGCATGGGCGCCGACGGGCAGGTCGAGGGCGGCGTGGCGATGGGCATCGGCATGGCCCTCTCGGAGGGCTCGCAGATCTCTGACGACGGGCGCAACATGAACCCCTACCTGCTCGACTACAAGCTGCAGACGGCGGCCGATGTGCCGGCGATCAGCGTCGACTGGGTGGGAGCGCCCGACCCCAACGGCGGGCCGAACGGCCTGAAGGCCGTGGCCGAGCCGCCCTGCGTGCCCACACCGGGCGCCGTCGGGAACGCGATCGCGAAGGTGACCGGCCGGGTGCACCGGCTGCCGATGACGCCCCTGCGGGTGTGGGAGGCGGCGCAGAAATGACCACGACGTTCGCGAGTGCGACCACGCTCGACGAGGCCCTTGCCGCCCTGCGCGCGGGCTCGCGCCCGATCGCGGGCGGCACCGACCTGGTCGTCGGCGCCCGCCAGGGCAAGACCCCGCTGCCCGACGCCCTGATCGCCATTCACGAGCTGGCCGAGCTGCGGGGCATCACCGAGGAGGCCGGCGGCCTCCGCCTCGGCGCGCTCGCAAGCCACGCGGATCTCGTCGGCCACCCGGCGGTGCGCGATCGCTTCACCGCCCTCGCCGATGCGTCGGCGATCGTCGGCAGCCATGCCACCCGGCATGTGGGCACGATCGGCGGGAACGTCATGAACGCCTCGCCCGCGATGGAGACGGGCGGCCCGCTCATGTGCTTTGGAGCAGCCGCCGTGCTGGCCTCGCCCGGCGGTGAGCGGCGCGTGCCGGTCGAACGGCTCCTGACGGGCCCAGGCCGCACCGCCGCACGCGCCGACGAGCTGCTCGTCGCCATCGAGCTGCCCGCGCCGGCGCCGGGAGGCGGCAGCTGTTACGCCCGCCTGGAGTACCGCCGCCAGATGGAGATCGCGGTGGTCGGCGCCACCTGCGTGGTCACGGTGGACGGGGATCGGGTTGCGGCGGCCCGGGTTGCGATCACCGCGCTCGCGCCCACGATCCTGCTCGTCCCCGCAGCCGAGGCCGCGCTCGTCGGGAGCGATGGCGGCGCCGATGCGATCCGCGCGGCGGGCGAGGCCGCCGCCGCGGCGGCGAGCCCGATCTCCGACGTGCGGGCCTCGTCCGACTACCGGCTGGCCATGGCCGCGGTGATTGCCCGCCGCGCCATCGCCGCCGCCCTCGACCGGGCTCGCGGTCACAGCGAGACGGTGCCCATCCCCGCCAGCCCCGCCCTGCACGGGGCCCCGGACTAGAGAGGAACGACGCCATGCGATACGACGCCGTCCTGAACGTGAACGGCACCGACTACCCGGTCGAGATCGAGCCCGGCCGCAGCCTGCTCTCGGTTGTCCGCACCGAGCTGGGCCTGCCCGGCAGCAAGGAGGGATGCGACGACTCCGAGTGCGGCGCGTGCATGATGCTGCTCGACGGGCTGCCCGTGAACTCGTGCTCCTACCTGGCGCTCCAGGCTCAGGGGCACACGATCGTCACGGTCGAGGGGCTCGCCTCCGGCGAGGAGCTGCATCCGCTGCAGCGCCAGTTCCTGGAGCAGGGCGGAGTGCAGTGCGGGTTCTGCACGCCGGGCATGCTGATCTCGGCGAAGGCGCTGCTCGACCACACGCCGAATCCGAGCGAGGAGGAGATCCGGCTCGCGTTGGCCGGCAACCTGTGCCGGTGCACCGGGTACCAGGGCATCGTCCGGGCTGTGCAGGCAGCCGCCGCGGAGTTGGTCGCGAGCGGAGCGTAGGCTGCGCGCGGTCGGCGCCCGGCCCGGCGCCGCCTACGTCCCCGGCCCCGGTCTCTCGCCGGGCGCTACCAGCGCTCGACCCAGTCGGCTGTCCACACGCACGCGCCGACGTGGCCGAGGAAGTGACCGCAGGCGCGGCTGATACCGACCTGCTTCCAGATGGGATCGAGCAGGATCGCGCGATGCTCGGGGCTGTGCAGCCATGCGGTGACGGTCGCCGCCGCAGTCGCCGTCGGGCCGAGGCCCCACGCGAGCGTCTCGCCGCCCTCCCAGGAGTACCCGCTCACGAACCCACTGTGCTCGAGGCGGTCCTTCAGCGTCCAGCCGGACGGGCTGGTGTGGCCGAAGTAGTCGCGCAGGATCATGTCGTCGGAATGCCCCATCGCAACCGCTCGGAGGGCGGACGCAGGCCGGACGGCGCCGAGCCCGTGGTCGGCGCGGGCGACGTTGATCTGAACCAGGAGCGCTGCCCGCGGCGACACCGCTGCCGCTGCAGTCCCCGCCCCCAGCGTCCCCAGGCCCGAGACCGCCACGACCGCCACCACGAGACCCCATCGTGGAAACTTCATGCCGCCCATCGTGCAACCTGGGGACGGGTGCGGGCACCACCATAACGGCGCGACCGGCCTCCCCGTTTTTGGGTAATCGGGAGCCGGTTTCGCCTACCCGATTCGTCGGACCGCCCACGTGATCAGGCGGGGAAGAGCGCGGCTGCCTCACATGGGCGGGCCAGGTAGTAGCCCTGGCCCAGAGCCGCACCGAGGCCGCGGAGGGTGTCCAGCTCGGCCGCGGTCTCGATGCCCTCGGCGATCACGGTCGCCGACACCTCGCGTGCGAACGTGAGCAGCGAGCTGGCCAGGGCGCGGCGGTCGCCGTCACGGTCGATCCCCCTCGTGAGTGTCATGTCGAGCTTGATGTAGTCGGGCCGCAGCCGCAGGATGTGGCGCAGGCTGGCGTAGCCGGCCCCGGCGTCGTCGACGGCGATCCGGCAGCCGGACGTTCGCAGGGCGTCCAGGCCCGCGGAGAGTGTGTCGTAGTCGGCGACGGCGGAGTGCTCGGTGACCTCGAGCACCATGCGCCGATCGGGTGCGCAGGCGAGCATGTCCACCAGCGAGCGCTCGCCCAGGAGCTCCGGCGACGCGTTGACGGCCAGGAACGCGTCCGGGGGCAGTGCCTCAATCGCGCACATTCCGGCCGCGATCGCCTCGAGCTCGAGCTCGACGCGCAGTCCGACGGTCTCGGCAGCCGAGAACCACTCGGGCACATCTCGTGTCGGATGGGCCGGGAACCGTGCCAGGGACTCGTATCCCACCGGCTCCAGCCGCTCGAGGTCGAAGATCGGCTGCAGTGCGCTCGTCACGGTGTGGTGGTCGATGACCGTGCGGATCTCGCGCCGCAGGCGGCTGAACATCGTGGCGGTGCGGTGGATCTCGCGGCGCTGCCCGGCGAGCTCGGCCACCATGCCGCCGATCACCTCTCCCGAAAGCGTGCTGGTGCCGTGGGCGGCGCCCTCGAGCGCGGCGATGATCTCGCTCAGCGGCGTGCCCTTGACGACGTACCCCGAGGCTCCGGCCTGGAGCATGGCCAGCACCAGCGTGGTGTCGTGGTAGGCCGAGTGAGCGACGATCTGCGTGTGGGGCGAGCGCGACCGGATCGCCCGCGCCGCCGAGACACCGCCGCCCGGCATGCGCACGTCGAGGAGGGCCACGTCGGGCTGCCTGTCGGCTGCCAGGTCGGCCGCCTGGTCGGCGTCCGCGGCCAGCCCCGCGACCTCGAATCCGGGGCAGGCGCGGATGAAATCGGCCACCATCCGCAGCAGGGGCGGCTCGTCGTCGGCGATCAGGACGCGTATGGTCATCATGGCAGGCTCAGGCCTACCCGATGGAGCCACGCAGCGGCCGGCAGATACCACGCCCATTCCGACCGCCAGTCTGACCCAAACCGGTACGGCTCAATTGCCCGAACTCCAAAGGGTAGCTCAGTTTGGGTCCCAAACAAAGCCCGCGGGCCGCCCCGAGCCCGCCTCTGGGGGATAATGAGGCCAGATGCGCACCCAGGTCGGTATCGTCGGCGCGGGCCCCGCGGGGCTGGCGCTGGCCCAGATCCTGCGGGTGCAGGGCATCGAGTCGGTGGTGCTCGAGGCGCGCAGCCGGGAGTACGTCGAGCACCGGATCCGCGCCGGTGTTCTCGAGCAGCCGACGGCCGACCTCCTCACCGAGGTGGGCGCGGGCGAGCGGCTCCACCGCGAGGGGATCGTGCATCGCGGCATCGAGCTCCAGTTTGCGGGGGAGCGGCACCGGATCGCCCTGAGCGACCTGGCAGGCGGCGCCGGGATCGTGATCTACGGCCAGACCGAGGTGGTCAAGGATCTGATCCGGCTGCGACTCGACGCCGGCGCTCCGCTCCTGTTCGAGGCCGAGGACGTCGCGCTCCGCGGCATCGAGACCGACCGGCCTGGGATCACGTTCACCCACGACGGCCGCCGGCAGGAGCTCGAGTGCGACCTGGTGGCGGGGTGCGACGGGTTCCACGGCGTGTGCCGGCCGTCCATCCCCGGCGGCGCGCTGCGCGAGTCCTCGCGCGAGTATCCGTTCGGCTGGCTCGGGGTGCTGGCCGACGTCGCACCGTCGAACGACGAGCTCGTCTACGCCCACAGCGGGCGCGGGTTTGCCCTGCTGAGCCTACGCTCGCCGACCTTGAGCCGGCTCTACCTGCAGTGCGCTCCCGACGAGGACGTCGGGCTCTGGCCCGACGCGCGCATCTGGGACGAGCTGCAGCGGCGACTCGGCGTCCCGGGGTGGACGCTGCACGAGGGGCCGATCCTCGAGAAGGGCGTCACCGGCATGCGCAGCTTCGTGGTCGAGCCGATGCAGCACGGCCGCCTCTTCCTGACCGGAGACGCCGCCCACATCGTCCCGCCCACCGGGGCGAAGGGCCTCAATCTCGCCATCGCCGATGCCGCCGTTCTGGCCGAGGCGATCACGAGCTGGTACGAGACGGGCAGCCGAGCGCTGCTCGACGGCTACTCGAGCGCCTGCCTGCGCCGGGTGTGGCGGGCCGAGCACTTCTCGTGGTGGATGACCTCGATGCTGCACCTGATGCCGGGCGGCGATCCATTCGACGAGCGCCTGCAGCTCTCGCAGCTGCGCTACGTGACCACGTCGCGGGCGGCGGCGACGACGCTGGCCGAGAACTACGTCGGCCTGGCCGGCGCCCGCGCATGAGCGTCACTCCGGCGCGATCACGCGCCCTTCACCGTCGACCACCAGCGTGTCGCCCACCCATGCTCGGGTGGCAAGCGTGGCCCGCCTGCGGTCGGGATCCCATGCGGTCACCTCGACCCGGCAGCGAACGTCGTCGCCCGGGCGAACCGGTGCGCGGAAGCTCAGCTGCTGCGCGAGGTAGATCGTGCCCGGCCCGGGCAGCTCGTTCCCGATCACGCCCGAGATGAACGCCGCCGTCAACATCCCGTGGGCCACCCGGCCGCCGAAGGGGCTCGCCGCCCCGGCGCGATCGTCGAAGTGGATCGGGTTGCGATCGCCGGAGGCCTCGCCGAACGCCTCGATCGCGGCGTCGTCAACGTGAAAGACGTGTTCGCAGCTCTGACCGACGGAGACGGTCACGAGGGCGCAGGGGTCGTGCCGGCGGCCGGCCGCCGCCGCCGTGTCCGGCGGTAGAAGCTCACGCTCGTGAGGATTCCCAGCAGCCAGCCCAACACGGCGCTCGAGAGGATCATCCAGACGATCGAGGCATGGCCCGAGCCGACGATCCAGCTCACCCTCACCCGGCCCGTGTTCGCGAGTATGAGTGCGACCAGCACGACGATCAGCGCAACGGTGGCGAACGCCGACGTGTACAGCCCGGTGCGATGGCCGTGCCTGCGCAGGCGCTCTCCCCGCGGCTCGACCGGCTCTGTCTCCGGGGGCGCTTCGGGGGCCTGCTGGGTGGTGTCAATGTCCATCTGCGATCCTCCTGGGTGGCAGAAGCTCCGACCGCCGGCTCTGAGGAGGGATCGTTTGGGGGCGTTGGGTTTGACCCCGCAGCTCCAGTCTAGCCTGGTACCCTCCGGGGGCGGCGCCGAGGTGATCGGCGCAGCGGTGCCACACGCGGCCAAACCATCTCGGTGCCGCGGACGGTCCGCCCCAAAGCCACGCGGGTTGGAGCAGCAACCGGCTGACCTCAGCGCCCTGGTCGGCGACGACACGTCGATCCTGGAGATCCGCATGGTGGAGATCCGTGTTGGGGTGCCCGACGAGACCGGCGCGCGTGGTCTGCGCCGGCACCTCGTGAGCCTGTTCGGCCGCTCGTGCGTGTCCTTCGATCGCGCCCGCCACGAGGTGCGCGTGCGCTCCGAGGTCGAGTCGCGCGCAGTTGTGCAGGTGATCGCCGCAGTGCAGTCGTGGGTCGCCGCCGACGGGGCCGGTTCGGTGCGGCTGCCGGTTGGCGATCGCACCTATGTGATGGTCGACCCGGACTCGCCGGAAGCCGAGGAGGCGAGTGCCGGCCTCCGGTGAGCGTCCGGGCGATGACCGCTCCGATGCGACGCGGCACATCGTCGAGCACTCGCTCGGTGAGGCGGCGCGGATCGGGCGGCTGTCGCGCATTCGCGAGTTCGTGCTCGGCGCCCAGGATGGCCTGCTCGTCCCGCTCGGAGTGGTGACCGGCATGGCGGCCGCGCACCCCGGCCGTTCGCTGATCATCGTCGCGGGTCTGGCGGAGGCGGTCGCCGGGGCGATCTCGATGGGCGGTGGCTCGTACCTCGCGAGCCAGGCCGAGGAGCAGTTGTACCGCTCCGAGATCGCCTCGGAGGGGCGGGAGATCGAGGAGTTTCCGGAGCGCGAGACCGCCGAGCTCGCCGTGGTGCTCGAACGCGAGGGCCTGTCCCGTACGCAGGCCGAGATGGTCGCCCGCGGGCTGGCCGAGAACCCGAACGTCTTTCTGCGCACGAAGGTCGAGAAGGAGCTCGGGCTCTCACCCGACGCGGGCGGCCAGGCGTTCGGAGATTCGGTCGTCGTCGGCGGCACCTATCTCGCCGCAGCGATCGTCCCGCTGTGGCCGTACTTCTTCTTCTCCCTCCACGTCGCGCTCGTGGTGAGCATCGCCTCGACGCTTCTGGCGCTCTTCGCGGTCGGAGTCGCCAAGGGCCGGGTCACGCGCCTGTCCGTTGTGCGCGCCGGCTTCCAGGTGATGTTCATCGGCTCGGTCAGCGCGCTGGTCGGCTTTGCGATCGGCCGCGTCGTCACCTCGCTCTATCATTAGGGCGTAGTTTGCAGGAGAAACGCGGAATGGTTATTGGATCCAATCCGCCGAATCATCCGGGTGGTCGGATCTCGAAACCGGGCTCCGTGAACCATTCCGGAAACGACTGCGAGCACCAGTCGTCGATCATGACCTCGGTGAGGACCGCGACGTCCCGCGGCTCCAGGGCCGCCGCGGCCGCGGCGCTCGTTGCGCCGACCCAGTGGGGGGCGAGGGTGGCCAGCGCCGCACCCATCGCTCCCGCAAGCGGCGCCCGCGCCTCGCTCCACCCGTCCAGGTCGACGGCGTACTCGACCGCACCCGCCCGCCGCCAGCCCGCCGCCCGCATCGCTTCGACCTGCTCCGCGCCGTTCGGCATGCTCGCCTCGAACGTGGCGCCCCTCGGAACCGCCGGATGCTCGGCGTCCGGGAGCCCGCGCAGGCAGTCGGCGGCGAAGTCGCGGATGGCGTTCAGGCCCTCCGCGGCGTCGGGAAACACGGGCTCCATCGCGTTTCGGCCGGCGGATCGCTGGACGACGAGAAATGGCGTGCCGGCCAGCGAGCCGAGCGTTTCGCGATGCGAATCGTTGCCCGTGATCCCGATCACCGGCACCCCGGCCGCCCAGGCGCGCCCGTGGCTCTCGGAGATCAGCTCGCCGTCGACCCGGAGCCGGAGGCCCGGGACGTACGTGTGTGAGATGAACCCGTCGACGCCCCCACGCGCGTGGTAGCCGACCTGCAGCATCGCATCCACGCCGTGCGCGGCCAGGTCGAAGACATTCCACGTCTCGACGCGGGCACCACCCGGGAGACATTGCGTCGAGACATTCTCAGGGTTCCCGCTGCCGTGGTTGTCCAGGACGACGACCTCGTCTGCGCCGGCGGCGAGCAAGCCCTCTGCAGCGGCCACCGTGTCGGCCTCCATACGGGCCTTGCCGGTCGCCCAGTACTCAGGCCGGCAGGCCGCGATCTCGCGGGGATCGGCGAGCTGCGAGATCCCCTCCATGTCGACGCTCAGAGCGATCCTCAGCATCCGGTCATCCTCGCACGGACTCATGCCGCACGGCGGCGCCCTACGCTCCGCGTCGATGCGGATGGGCGAGCCTGATCTCTACTTCTCTGTCGACATCGAGTCGGATGGGCCGATCCCGGGCCCCTACTCGATGCTGTCGTTCGCCCTGGCCGTCGCGGCCCGCTTCGACGGGGCGACGTTCGAGCCGCGCGATCCCGAGGCCGCGACGTTTTACCGCGAACTGCGGCCGATCTCGCCGGACTTCGTGCCCGGCGCGGTCACGGTGAGCGGCCTTGACCGGGCGATGCTCGAGCGCGACGGCGCCGCCCCGGAGACGGCGATGCCGGAGGCGAGGGAGTGGGTGCAGCAGCAGGCCGAGGGTGCGCGGCCGGTGCTCGTCGGCTATCCGCTGGTGTTCGACTGGATGTTCCTCACGTGGTACCTGCAGCGGTTCGCCGGCGGGTCCCCGTTCGGGTTCTCGTCGGGGCTCGACATGAAATCGATGTATGCCGCCAGGGCCGGGGTTCCCCTCTCGCGAGCGGGCAGGAACGATCTGCCGGCGCCGCTTCGCTCCCAGCGGGCACACACGCACAATGCGCTCGACGACGCCATCGAACAGGCGGACGTGTTCACCAACCTGTTCGTCTGGCAGCCTTCCCGCGACGATTAGACTGGCGCGGTCGTGATCACTGATGAGCTCGTAATTTCGGCGGTGGACGCAGCGCATTCGCGAGGTCTCGAGACCATGCGGTTCGTGCACTCCCACCCCGAGCTCGCGCATGAGGAGTTCGCGTGTTCGGCGTTCGTCGCCCGGCAGCTTGCGACAGCGGGGTTCGCGGTCGACGAGGGCGTTGGCGGCATGGACACGGCCTTCAGGGCGGTTCTCACGGGAGCCGCGCCGGGTCGCACGGTCGGCGTCGTCTGCATGTATGACGCCGTCGCCGCGGTCCGGGCCGGCGGCGAGATCGAGGCCGTCCACTCCTGCGGGCACGGGGTGATCGCCGGCGGCGTCGTGACCGCGGCGCTCGCGATCGCGGAAAACCGTGCGCTGCTGTCGGGCCGTCTCATCGTTCTGGGCCTGCCGGCGGACGAGATCCACGCTCCCGGCACCGTTCAGCGCGGCGGCGGTAAGGCGATCTCGGCCGCACAGGATCTGTGGGCGGGAGTCGACGCGGCGCTCTACGCGCACCCCGAGTTCATCGACACCGTGTCGCTCGAGTCGCGCTGGATGCGGCGGGAGCACCTGCGCGTCAGCGGCGTTCGTTCGCTCTCCGGCGAGCCCGAGCCGCCGCTCACAGCCGCTCAGGCCGTGCTTGCTGCAAATGCCCGCGACATCATGGTCGAGCACATCACTCTGGACGGGGACGTTGAGGAGGCAACCGGTCTCGTGCTGCGGGCGAGCGTGCTCGTCTTTGCCGATTCGGCCGACGAGCTCGAGCAGCGCTGCCGCACCGTGCGGTCGCTGGTCGCCGACGGCGTCTGGGACTCGGAGATGACCGTCGAGGGGATACGGCCGGACGCGCAGGTGACCTCCGCGGTCGCCGATGCGTTCCGCGCAGCCGGGCGCGACTTCGTCGCCGACCCACCGCCGCTGCCGTTCGCGACCGATTTCGGGAACGTCTCGCGCCGGGTGCCGTCGGCGCTGATCGGGGTGGGGCGCGCCGAGGGATGGGTGTTCCACACCGATGAGGGGGCCGAGCAGTTCGCATCCGCGGCCGGTGAGGAGTCGGCGGCCGTGCTGGCACGGGTCATCGCGCTTGCGGTCGCGCGCCTGACGGAAGCCTAAGCGCCGGCGAGCGCGGCGCGAAGACCGCGGGCGACGAGCACCCGCACGAGCTGCCGCTTGTACTCGATCGACCCGTTGGCATCCTTGGCCGGATCGCAACCGGCCGCGGCGAGGTCGGCGACGCCACTGAGGTCGGCCACCGGGTCCGTCTCCATACCGGTCAGGGCATCCTCCGCCGCGTGCACCCGGGCCGGCACGCCACCGACCGACCCGACGGCGATGCGGGCCTGGGTCACATGCTCGTCACTCGTTGTGAGGGCACAGGTGACGGTCACCGCAGGCCGCTCGTGGAAGGCGATCTTCTGATGGGACACGGTCGTCCCCGGGGCCGGAGCCGGCACCCTGACGCCCGCGAGCAGCTCGTCTTCCCGAAGCGCCGTGGTGTACGGACCTCGCATGAATGCGCCAATCGGCACGACACGGCGTCCGTCCCGCGAGACACACACGGCGGTCGCGTCGAGCGCGCACAGGTACGTGGCGGGATCCGAGTGGGGATCACCGAAGCAGAGGTTTCCGCCCAGTGTCCCCGCGTTGCGGATGCGGATGTTGGCCACCTGGTGGGTCATGCTCGCGTAGTGGGGCAGGTGCTCGCGGATCACCGGGGACCGCTCCAGGCGCGCATGGGTCACCGCGGCCCCGATCTCGACCACGCCGTCGGCAGCCGTCACCTCGGACACGCCCGCCACCGTCTTCATGTCGATCAGGTGGTCGTACCGGGTCAGCCCCAGCTTCATGACCAGCAGCAGCTCGGTGCCGCCGGCGTAGAGCGTTGCCGCCTCGCCAAGCGCGAGCTTCAGCTCCAGGGCTTCGGCGACGGTCGCGGGACGATGGAGCTGGAATGGGCGCAGCCTCATGCGACCGCCAGCGGCTCGGCGCTGAGCACCTCCAGGCTCGCCTCCACACCCGCGCCGACGTTCACCCGTGCGCCAAGATCGAGCAGCGTCCGGCCCAGCGCCGACAGCCCGATCACGGGGTAGACGCTCGACGCCGTCGGCCCCATGTGACCGATGCGTACGAGATTCCCCGCCCCCTGACCGCCGGAGAGCATGACGCCGTAGCGCTCGCGGGCATGCGCGCGGACATCATCGTCGCTCAGTCCGGCGGGCACCTTGATGGCGGTGACGCACGGCGCCGCGATCTCGTCGGAGCGTGGCCACAGCTCGAGGCCCATGGCCCGAGCGCCGCTGCGGGTGGCCCGGGCCGCGCGCTCGTGACGTGCGATCGAGGCGTCGATGCCCTCCTCCAGCACGTCGTCGCAGGCCGCCTCGACACCGCGCAGCTCGGCCACCGAGGGCGTGTAGGGGAAGTGTTCCGCCCCCAGCCACTGCTCCTTCCAGTCGAGCATCGAGAGGAACGACGCGCGCGGTGCGCCCGGATTCCGGGCGATCATCTGCCACGCGTTCTCGCTGACGCTCATGAGCGACATGCCCGGCGGGCCGCCCATGCACTTCTGCGGCCCCAGAACGCACACGTCCAGATGCCAGCGGTCGGCGAAGAACGGCGTTCCCGCAACCGACGACACGCAGTCCACGAAGGTCAGCACGTCGTGGGCTGCGGCGATGGCGCCGATCTCCTCCAGCGGGTCGAGCGTCCCGGAGGGCGTCTCGCAGTGCACGACCGAGAGCAGCTCGATCTTCGGGTTCTGGGCGAGCACGCGCTCGACCTCGACCGGGTCGATGGCATCGTCGTAGCCGACCTCGATCTCGTGCAGCTCCGCCCCGAATCCCTGCAGCCAGTAGCCCATGCCCTTGCCGAACACCCCGGACACCAGGTTGAGCACGTGCATGCCGGGTGTGACGAGCGACTTGGCGGCGGCCTCGAGTCCGAGCACGGCTTCGGCCTGCATCAGCAGGATGTCGTTCTCGGTGGCCAGCAGCTGGGCGACCTTGCGCTCGGTGCGCTTGAACGCCGCGATGAAGGCCGGGTCGTAGTGATAGACCATCGGCGCGGCCATCGCCGCCCGCACACGGGCAGAGACCGTGGTCGGGCCGGCGCTCAGTGTGAAGTCTGGCTCTTTCACGTGCCGCCTCCTGGAGTCATCGGAACCGCCGGGCCCACCGCTCATCGCTGGCCCCGGACGTACGGCAGCGCGAGCGCGGGTGGCAGATAGGAACGTCGGGCAAAGATCACGAGAGCGACCATGATGGCAACGAAGGGGAGCATGTTGATCACGTCGGGCGAGATGTTGATCCCGGCCAGCTGGATCGCCGTGGAGATCGACAGCGAGATCCCGAAGAGGAACGAGCCGAACAGCACCCAGATGGGCCGTCCGCGCGCGAGCATCGCGATCACGATCGCCATGAATCCCTGGCCCTGGGTCATGAACGGAGTGAATGTTCCGGTGGCGACGACCGAGAGGTACGCGCCGCCCAGACCGGCCAGCGCCCCCGTGGCCAGAAGCGCATAGCAGCGGGTCGCCACGACGCTCACACCGGCCGCATCGAGCGCCTCGGGTTTCTCGCCCGCCGCTCTCAGGTTGAGGCCCCAGCGCGTGCGCCGGAAGAGGACGCCCGTGAGCACGACCAGTCCCACCGCGGCGTACACGATCAGCGGCTGGTCGAAGAAGCTTTGGCCCACCACGGGTAGGCGGTCGAGCAGCGGGATGGAGACGGTCGGGACGGCGTTCAGGCGCGGATAGGAGTCGTTGAACTGCGCGGTCTGGAGCACGCTCGTGATGCCCTCTCCGGCAAGCGTGATGGCGATGCCGACAACGATCTGGTCGAGCCCGAGCCGAACGCACAGGACGATCATGAGCACGGCGCCGATCTCGCCGCCCAGCATGCCCGCCCCGTACCCGAGCCAGATCGAGTGCAGGCGGTAGGCGGCGACGAATCCGAAGTAGGCCCCGAACAGCATCATGCCCTCGAGGCCGATGTTGAGCACGCCGGCTCGCTCCGAGATCGTCTCGCCGAGCGCCGTCAGCATCAACGCCACGCCGGCGACGACGCCACCGACGACCATCGCCGTGATGAACGACTCGGTGAAGAGCGCGCTCAGGAGGATGCTGCTCACTCGGAGGCCTCACGCCGGCCGAAGAGCGGAGCCCGGATCGCCCGCATGAACCCGGGGGTGAGATAGCTCGTGCCCAGTGCACGGCGACGGCCGAAGTACTCGATCACCGTCATGAACAGCAGGATCAGCGCAACCAGCACCAGCATGAAGTCGGTGGGCAGATTCACCTGGTTCACCGCGAGATCGCCGCCGGTCTGGAGCACGGCGTAGAACGCGACGAACGGGATCACGGCGATCGAGTTCAGGCGCGCCAGGAAGATGAACGGGATCACCGTGTCGCCGTAGGCGGGGTTCCAGTTTGCGCGGACGTACCCCCACAGGCCGAGGATGTCGGCGGCCGCCGCGGTGCCGACCAGCGCTCCGCTGATGAGAAAGCTCGTGATGATCATGCGCGAGACGTTGACGCCGACGTGATCCGCAGCCCGTGAGTTCGCTCCGAGAATCTGGAGCCGGAGCCCAAACGCGGTGCGCGTCATCACGAGTTGCACCACGACCGCCAGCACCAGAGCCACCAGAACCCCGTCGTGGATGCGGGTTCCGGGGATCGACGGCAGCATGAAGGTGTACGGGATCAGCCTCGTCTGGGGAATGTTCACCGTCGGATCCTGGAACGGGCCCTTGACCAGGATGTTGGCGACATCGATCCCGATGAACGACATCATCAGCGTGGTGATGATCTCGTTGGTCCCGTACCGGGCCTTGAGGACTGCGGGGACGATCGTCCACGCGGCACCGGCCGCCGCGGCGACCAGGAACATCAGCGTGATCACGACGATGGCCGGCCACTCCGATCCAAACCTGGGCGCGAACCCGGCCACAAGAGCCGCACCGATCAGGAACTGGCCGTTGTACCCCAGGTTCCAGATGTTCGCCCGGAACACCACGGTCAGACCCGTGGCGATCAGGAGGAGCGGCGCCATCGCGATCGCGCTGTCCTGCCACGCCCCGTCCTCGATGCCGTACTGCCACACGGCCGAGTAGAAGGTCACCGGGCTGCGCCCGAGCGCCAGGAGCATGATCGCCCCGGCGATCAGCGCGAGCACCACCGGCACCACGGAGCGGATCACCACGTCAAGCACCTTGCCGACGGCCTTTCCGGCGCTGCCACCGCCCGCCTCGGGCGGATCGCCCCGTCCGGGGAGCACGGCCGGCCCGGTGGGCTTCGCGGGAGGCGTCGCTGGCGCGTTCAGATCGATGGGCCGGTCGGCCATCAGGCGATCTCCGCGCTGGTTTGACTGCCGATCATGAGAGCTCCGATCTCCTCGGCGGCGCCGGGGCCGGCCCGCACCATACCCACCAGGTGCCCTCGCGAAAGGACGGCAATCCGGCCGCAGAGCTCGATCAACTCGTCGAGGTCGGTCGAGATGACGAGCGCGCTGCCCCCGCGGCCGGCGAGGTCGCGCACCATCCCCCGCACGACCTGGGTGGTGCGCAGGTCGAGGCCGTAGGTGGGCTTGTGGAAGACGACGACCTTCGGCTCGAACGACAGCTCCCGCGCCAGCACGACCTTCTGGATGTTCCCGCCCGACAGCGTGCCGGCGCGGGTGCGCACCGAGGGGGTGCGGACGTCGAATGCTTCCACCAGGCGCCGGGCCTCGGCGTTGATCGTCCTGTGCACGATCGCGCCAAAGCGGAAGTACGGCTTCTCGCCGATCCGCTTGATGAAGAGGTTGATCGCCACGCTGAACGAGGTGACCACGCCCTCCCCCAGGCGATCGTCAGTCACGTATCGCAGGCCAAGCTTCTGGCGTGCGGCCACGCCGAGTCGGTTGATGGCGGCGTCGTACAGCTTGACCGAGCCCGAGGTCGGGCGGCGCTGTCCGGCGATCACCTCGGCAAGCGCGCGCTGGCCGTTGCCGTCGATCCCGGCGATGCCGAGAATCTCGTGCTCGCCGAGTGTGAGCGAGACGCCGGTGATCCCGGGCTCGTCGCCGTCCCCGGCGGCTGTCACATCGACGAGCTCCAGCATGGGTGTCGTCGCCTCGAAGGCGGCGGCGGGCCGATCGGCTGCAACCGACTCCGAATCGAGCGCCAGCTCGACCATCTCGGGTGCGGCCGTGGCCTCGTCGCCGAACATCATCTGGATGATCCGGTCGCGCACCACCTCGGGCGAGCTCGCGCGAAACTCGTCGTGGTCGATGCCGCCGACGAGGCGCCCTCGGCGGAGCACCGAGACGCGGTCTCCGATCGCGAGCGCCTCGTGCAGCTTGTGGGTGATGAACGCGATCGCGAGGCCCTGGCCCTTGAGTTCCTCCAGCACCTGCTGGAGCTCCGCAACTCCGGTCGGGGTGAGCATGGAGGTGGGCTCGTCCAGGATCAGCACTCGCGATCCCCGCCAGAGAGCCTTGATGATCTCGACCTGCTGCTGGCGGCCGAGGGCGAGGCTGCCCGCAACCGCATTGGGGTCGACCGTGATGCCGAGCCGGTCGGCCAGCTCCTTCAGCCGCTTCCGTGAGCCTTCGACGTCGAGTCGCACCCCTGCGCTCGAGCCCAGCATCAGGTTCTCGATCACGGTCAGCGCAGGTATCAGCGTGGTGTGCTGGTAGACGGTGCCGATGCCCAGCTCCAGCGCCCGCCGCGGAGAGTCGATGCGCGCGTCGCTGCCATCGATCCGGATCCGGCCGCTGTCGGGCTGCAGCATGCCCGACAGGATCCCCATCAGCGTGGACTTTCCCGCCCCGTTCTCGCCCAGCAGGCAGTGCACCTCTCCCCGGTACATGGTCAGGCTGATCGCGTCGTTGGCCAGGACGCCGGGAAACTGTTTGGTGACGTCGACCAGCTCGACCGCCGCGGACGGCCGGTCGAGCTGGTCTGCGCTCATGCCCGATTGATCGGTGCTCGACACTCCCTGAACTTCGTTGCTTCCGCTTCTACTGGTTGATGACTTTCTGGACCTCGCTCGACGTCGTCGTATCGGGGACCTTGATGGATCCGTCGATGATGCCCTGCTTGGCCTTCTCGATCTGCGACCACACAGCGGCCGGGATGTACGTCGTCTTCAGCAGCGAGATCCCGCCGTTTGCGAGGGTGAGGTTGTACCCCTTCTGGCCGTAGGTGCCGTTGTTGATCTCGGAGATCGCGTTCTCGTAGGCCTTGGTGAAGTTCCACAGCACGGACGAGAGGAACACGTGCTGCTTGTCGATCGGCGTCATGTTGCCGATGTCGCCGATGAACCACACCTTGTGTCCGACGTTCGCCGTCGAGATGGCCTGCAGGTAGCCGATGGACGCTCCGTCTCCCATCGCGAAGATGACGTCGGCGCCGGCGGCGACCATCGCCGTCGCGACCCGCTTGCCGCCGGCCGAGTCGTCGTAGGACGCGGGGCCGATCTCGGCGAACAGGATCTTGATGTTGGGGTTCACGCTGTGCACGCCGGCCGCGTACCCGCCGCTCATCTCATACCAGTTCGTGTCAGAGGCGGAGATGATGATGCCGACCTTGTTGGTCTTGGTGGTCTTGGCGGCGAGGATTCCGGCGAGGTAGGCGCCCTGCTGGCTCGACGTCGTGATGTTCGACACCTCGTTGGGGACGAGCTGGGTCGCAACGTCGTAGGTCATGACGGGGACCTTGTACTGCTCGGCGATCTGCTGAGCCTGGGTGTCGTAGCCGCTGGCATGGGCGATGATGAACTTGTTGCCGGCCTGTGCGAGCTGGCGGAGGACCGCCGGGGTGTTGTTGTAGCCGATGTTCTGGATGACCGTGAGATGCGCGCCGTTCGCGGCGGCGGCGGCCTTGGCCGCTTCGATCCCCTGCTGGTTCCAGCCGTAGTCGTCCTGCTTGGCGGGGGTCGCGATCGCGATCTTCGTGACCGTCGGCGCCGCCGTGCTGCCACCCGAGCTGCCGCCACTCGAGCTGCCGCCGCTGCTGCTGCCGCCGCAGGCGCTCGCAAGGAGAAGGCTGGTCAGAGCGACGGCGGCGATGCCACCCCGAACTCCTGACCACTGAAACCGCTGGGACATGGTGTGGGCTCCTGTCTTCCGGTGCGCCGGACCGATTCGGTTGCTTTGCTCGGCGTGGGCCGTTACGATCCCACTGCTGACTGCCGATTGTCAACAGCAGCGGCATATTAACCAACTTCTGAGGAGGTTGCAATGCCCCGGCAGGTGGCGAGTCTTCGCGATCCGTCGCCCGAAACGCCAGCTCCGTTCGACAACCTGACCCTGTGGCAACGCGTGCACGAGCACCTCCGTCAGGAGATTCTCTCAAACCGGCTGCCCCCGGGAAGCGAGTTGAACGAAGTGGAGCTGGCACGGAGCCTCTCGATCAGCCGCGGGCCGATCCGGGAGGCGATCGGCCGGCTTGCGGCCGAGGGGCTGGTGACCGTGCGACCGCGGCGGGGTGCCGTCGTGCGATCGCTCTCCGCAGAGGAGTTCGTCGAGGCCTACCAGCTGCGCGAGGCCCTCGAGACGATGGCCGTGAGGCTCGCCGTGCCGCGTCTGACCGACGCCGACCGGGAGGTGCTCACCGGGCTCACCGACGAGATGGAGCGGTGCGCCGCCGCGGGTGACCTCGACCGCTTCTTCGAGGCAAACCACGCGTTTCACGACGCGTTCGTGGAGGCGTCGGGGAACCGCCGCCTGCTCGAGCTGTACCGGCAGTTGATCAGTCAGATGGGTCGGTACGAGATGCGGTCGGTCACGCTGCGGGGCAATCTCAAGCGCTCGGTCGCCGAGCATCGAGCCATCCTGCGGGCGGCCCGGCGGGGGGATTCCGCCCGCGCCGCCGACCTGATCTCCGAGCACATCCGCGTGCCCCAGCGCCGGCTCGAGGTCGACGCGGCCGACGCCGAACCGCAGCCACCGGCGGGTGCGGAGGCATGAGCGGTCTGCAGTTCGGCGTCAATCTGAACAACCGCGAGCCGCTGATCGCTCCGGATTACGACCTGCAGGCCCTGCTCGAGCTTTCGACCTCGGTCGAAGAGCAGGGCTTCGACTCTGTCTGGGTCGGAGACAGCCTGTTCTCCAAGCCGCGGTGGGAACCGATCTCGCTGCTCTCGGCGATCTCGCAGCGAACCTCGCGCGTCGCGCTCGGGACGGCCTGCCTGGTCAACTCGACGCGCAACCCGCTGTACCTCGCCCTGGAATGGGCCACACTCGATCAGCTCTCGGGCGGACGCACGATTCTCGGGGCGTGCAAGGGCAATCCCGAGGAGGGCGTGCGGCGCGAGTTCGCGGCTCTCGGCCTCGACTACAAAGACTCGGGAGCGATCTGGGAGGAGGGCCTGCATATCCTGCGGACGCTCTGGACCGAGGGCGAGATCGACTTTCACGGCCGCTTCTTCGACTACGACAAGATCTCGTTCTACTCCGGCACCGAGATGGGGCCGCTGGCGCCGGTGCAGACGCCGCCGCCGATCTGGGTCGTCTCGAACCCGCGTCTGCTCGGCGACGCGCCGACCGACAGGATGCGCCGCCGCATGGAGACGGCGTGCCGCCGGATCGTGCAGTACGGCGACGGGTGGATGACCTGCTGCCGGGCCGAGCATCCGGAGGAGCTGACCGAGCAGCTCGGATACATCGCCGAGGCCGCCGAGCGGTACGAGAAGGACGTCTCGGATCTCGTCGTGTCCTACCAGGTGACGATGAACATCGGCGAGTCCCGCGACCAGGCCCGAAGCGACTTCGACAGCTACATCTCGCAGTACTACCCCGAGCTGTCCAAGGCGATGGACCTGTCGAACTGGGGGCCGGTGGGCACGCCGGACGACATCGTCGCCTGGCTGCGCGAGTTCGCCGACCGGGGCGTGCACCACTTCATCTGCAGATTCGGGGCGATCGACCAGTTCGGGCAGGTCGACCGCTTCGCCCGCGAAGTCCTGCCCGCATTCACCGCCCAACGAGCGAGGTGACAGATGGCTACCGCACTGGATACGCTCACGACTGACGCGGCCCTGGTGGTCGACGTCTGCATGTCGGTGGAAGCCGACGACGTGGTCACGATCATCTGCGACGACGAGCACGCCGATCAGGCCGCCGCCCTCGCCCACGTGTGCGTGGAGCGCGGCGCCTGGCCCGTGATCATGAACAACGAGACGCAGGTGGCGCGCGGCCGCGCCGACACCCGCTTCCCGATGGCGCCGCCGCGCAACCTGCACCAGGCGATGGTCAGCTCGGACGAGGTGATCATCGTCACCAACCTCGAGTGGGCCAACCGCTTCGCCCACGTGGACGCCGTCAAGCAGACCTGCGCCGCCAACGGCAAGATCGCGTCGGTCGAAGAGGGCATGGGCAGCTGGGACCTGACCGAGGAGATGATCGCCGAGGCGACCCAGCGCGCCCTCGACGCGATGGCGGCGCTCGAGGGGAAGAAGCTGTGCCGGGTGACGGCGGCCAACGGCACCGACGTGACGGTGTCGATCGCCGGGCGCCCGGCGCTCGAGGTGACGCCGGTCAAGCGGCGGGGGCAGATGATGGGCCCGGTGCCGCTGTGGGCGGAGGTGGCATTCGCCGCCGTCGAGGACCAGACGGCGGGCGTGATCGTGGTCGACGGCGTGATGCTCGGCATCGGGCTGGCCGGACAGGTCAAGTCGCCGATCACCTGGACGCTCGAAGGTGGGCGCTGCACGAAGATCGAGGGGGGCGACGAGGCCGACCGGCTGCGCGAGGTGATCGCCGGCGTTCCGGGCGCCGACACCATCGGCGAGTTCGCCTTCGGCACAAGCATGCGGGCGCCGTACGGCTCGCCGTCCGAGAAGGGCCGGCTGGGCACCGTGCACTTCGCCCTGGGCGACAACCACAACGCCTATCCCGGCGGCCAGAACGTGAGCACGCTGCATCTCGACGGCGTGATCCTGAACGCGAGCCTGCAGATCGTCGACGACGGCACCTGGATCGTGAAGGACGGTGAGTGGGCGCTGTGAGCTCGGTTGAGGTCATCGCCCGGGACGGGGTCGACCCGGTCGAGCTTCCCGGCGGCAGTTGGAGCAGGATGCTCGTGACCGCGGCCCGGGCGGGTGACAACGTCTCATCGCTCGGCGTCTCCTGTTTCACGCCCGGGACCGTGCTGGCGGCGGTCAGCCACGACGTCGAGGAGGTCGCGTTCGTCGTCAGTGGATCCGGAGAGCTGCGGCTCGACGACGGCGTTGCGGCCTTCGCCCCCGGCGATGCCCTGTTCATCCCGCCCAGGACGTGGCATGCGGTGGCCAACACGGGGCCGGACGACGTGATCATGGTGTTCGGCTTCCCGCATCCTGACTATCCGCCGACCGCGCGCCGCTGACCGCATCGATGGCCGGCACCGCCAACACCCTTCGGGATCAGGTGGCACTCGCCTGCCGCATCCTCGCCGGCGAGGGCTATGCCGATCTGACCCTCGGGCATGTGAGCGCCCGGGACGGTGTGGCCGGGCCAATCGAGATCAAGCGCAAGGGGGTCTCGCTCGCCGAGGTGACGAGCGATGACGTGCTGTCATTCCGGCTCGAGGACGCCGACCAGGCGCTGGCGGCGCCGGACATGCACCTCGAGGCTGTCCTGCACACCGAGGTCTACCGGGCCCGCCCCGACGTCAACGCCGTCATCCACGGCCATCCGCCCTACGGCACGGCGTTCAGCGCGACGAATGCAACGCTCGAGCTCCTGACCCACGATGGGGTGCTGTTTGCCGACGGGCTGGCGGAGTTCGACGAGACCTCGGTGCTGATCACCAACGGCAACCAGGGGCGGGCTGTGGCCGAGGCCCTGGGGAGCTCACGGGCGCTGGTGATGCGAAACCACGGTGTGCTGGTCGTCGGCAAGAGCGTGCCCTGGGCGGTGCTGACCGCCGTCACGCTCGAGCGGGCGCTGCGCCTGCAGTCGCTGGCATCCAGCCTGGGGCCGCTGCGGCCGATGCCGCGCGAGATGGCGCTCTCAATGGTCGCCGAGAAATACCAGGACGGGCTGGTCTCCGAGTACTGGTCGGCGTGGCTCCGCAGCCTCGATCGCGATGGGCGCGGCGGCCTCATGGGGGTGGAGGCGTGAATGAGGTCGCCTTCACGCTCAACGGCAGCCCGGTGCGCGAGCAGCTCTCCGACGAGCAGCTCCTGCTCGACGTGCTGCGCGAGCAGCTGGGGTTCACCAGCGTCAAGCGCTCGTGCGAGGTGCAGGTGTGCGGCACGTGCACGGTGCTGGTGGACGGCATCCCCCTGAGCTCCTGCTGCACCCTGGCTGTCGAGGCGGCCGGCAGGGAGGTGACCACGGTCGAGGGCCTGGTCGACCGGCCCTACTACGATCGCCTCGAGCAGGCGTTCCTGCGCCATGCGGCCGTGCAGTGCGGATTCTGCACCCCGGCCATGTTGCTCACGATCTCCGCGCTCTGGGATTCCGGAGAGCTCGACGACGAACAGGGCATCGTGAACGCGCTTGCGGGCAACCTGTGCCGGTGCACCGGATACCGCTCGATCATCGACGCGGTGCTCGACGCGCGCGGGGTCGGAGCGTGACGGGGGTCGAGACCGCACTGGTGCGCGAGTCCGTCGGCGTGGTCGTGCCGCGTCGTGACGGCGTCGAGAAACTCCGTGGCAAGGCGAAGTTCGCCGGCGATCTGGTGCTGCCCGGGATGCTCCACGGGAGGGTGATGCGCAGTCACCTGCCCCACGCGGCCATCACCCGGCTCGACACGTCGGCCGCCGAGGCCATGCCCGGCGTGGTCTGCGTCCTGACCGCCGCCGACCTCACCGACATCGACCCATATTTCGGCCACGCGATTCGTGACCGGCCGATCGTCGCCGTCGACCGCGTCCGGTTCGTCGGCGAGCCGGTGGCCGCCGTCGCCGCCGTCGACGAGGCGACCGCCGAGGCGGCCGTCACGGCGATCGAGGTCGAGTACGACGAGCTGCCGGTCGCCGGCACGCTCGAGCTGGCCCTGGCCGACGGGGCGCCCATGCTCCACGATGGCCCCATCCGTCCCGGTCTCTTCCACGGGCTCGGAACGCTGCCTCCGCGCCGGGGCAACACCTGTTACGCCTACAAGATCGAGCGCGGGGAGCTCGAGGCGATCTTCGCCCGGGCGGATCTGACCGTCGAGGGTGAGTACCGGTTTCCGGCGGTGTACCAGTACTCGATGGAGACGCACACCGTCGTTGCCGAGGCCTCGCTGGACGAGATCACCGTCCACGCCAGCTGTCAGCACCCGTTCCTCGTTCGCGCCGAGCTGGCCGACCTGTTTGGCCTTGCGCTCAGCAGGGTGCGGGTGATCGTGCCGTATCTGGGCGGTGGCTTCGGCTCGAAGTCGTACACCAAGATGGAGCCGATCACCGTCGCCCTGGCGCGGAAGGCGGGCCGCCCCGTGCGCATCCAAAACGGCGTCGACGAGTCCATGGCCACCACCCGCCGGCACAACATGACGTGCCGCATGCGCACCGGCATGACCGCCGATGGGCGGCTGCTCGCGCGTGAGGTCGACTGCTGGTTCGACACGGGCGCCTACGCCGACAATGGCCCGCGGGTCACCGCGACGGGAGGCGACGCCGCGCCGGGCCCCTACCGCTGGGATGCCTACCGCGTCAACGCCCATTGCGTCTACACCAACACCCCGCCCTCGGGGTCCTACCGCGCCTTCGGTGCCACCCACCTGCAGTGGATCGGCGAGTCGCAGATCGACGAGCTCGCGCGCCGGGCGGGGATCGACCCCGTGACCGTGCGGTGCGAGAACCTGTGCCGGCCGGGCGAGGAGGTGCGGGTCGGGGGAAAGCCCCTGGACGCGGACCTGATCGGAGATGTCACCCAGGTCGCCGCTGCGGTTGGCTGGGACGAGCCTCGGCAGCCCCTGCGCGGTCGAGGCGTCGCGGTCGGGCTGCTCGCGGCCGGCGCCCACCCGGTGTCCACCGCGATCGTGCGGATGGAGGCCGACGGGCGGGTCGTGGTGCTGGTCGGCACCACCGAGGTGGGGCAGGGCCCGCGCACCGTCTTTGCCCAGATCGCGGCCCACGAGCTCGGCATCGCGCCCGAAGACGTCACCGTCGAGGGGGCCGACACGCGCTTCACACCGTACGACCGTTCCACCGGGGCGAGCCGGTCGACCACCGTTGCCGGGCTTGCCGTTCAGCGCGGGGCGGCGATGGTCATGCGGCAACTGGAGGAGATCGCCGGGCACTCCACCCCTGATCCCGCGACGTATCGCGACCTGTTCATCCGCCACTTCGGGCTGGCCGGCGGGGAGCTCATCGGCCGTGGCGAGGTGGCTCCGAAGGGCGACGGCTCCTACGCCGAAGGCCCCGTCTTCTGGGAGGTGTGCGTGGGCGCGGCCGAGGTCGCGGTCGATCCCGAGACCGGTGAGGTGACGGTTCTGCGCACGGCCACGGTGGCGGACGTCGGCAAGGCGATCAACCCGCAGCTGGTCGAGCGCCAGGACGAGGGCGCGCTTCTCCAGGGTCTGGGGAATGCGCTCTTCGAGGAGATCCGCTACGACGACGGCATCCCCATGAACGACACGCTGCTCGACTACCGGGTGCCGAGCTTTCACGACCTGCCCGCGCGAACGCGCTGCATCATCGTGGAGAACGCGGACGGCCCGGGGCCCTACGGGGCCAAGGGATGCGGCGAGGGAGCGCTGGCGGCGGTGCCGGCAGCGGTCGTAAATGCGCTGGCCGATGCCGGCGTGCCCATGAACGAGCTGCCGCTCACGCCAGAACGGGTGTGGCGGCGGATCCAGCAACTTCGGGAGGAGGGTCGATGGCAACCGTGACATCGTCCGCCCAAGGGCGGGGAGCAAAACGAGAGATTCTGCGTGCCGCGGTGGTCGGCACGGGCACGATGGGCCCGGGAATGGGGGCCGTGCTGGCCCGCGCCGGGCTCTCGGTGGCCCTGTACGACACCAGCGCCGAGGCGCTCGAACGCGCCCAGGCCGGCACCCAGATCGCCGACGGCGTCCTCGACCGGCTCGAGGCGCCGAAGGTCGCGGGCGGCGGCGTGCGCTACTCCGGCGACCTCGGCGATGCCGTGAAAGACGCCGACATGGTGCTCGAGGCGGTGCCGGAGAAGATCGAGATCAAGCACGCGGTGCTCGCCCAGCTCGAGGGGCTGGTCGCGCCGGACACGATCATCGCGTCCAACACCTCCGGCATCCCGATCACCCGGATCGCCGAGGGGTGTGCGCATCCCGAGCGCGTCCTGGGCATGCACTGGTCGAACCCGCCGCACCTGATCCCGATGATCGAGGTCATCCCGGGGGAGCGCACCGACGCCGCCGTGGTCGACGATGCGGTGGCGCTGGTCGAGCGGGTCGGGTACGAGGCGGTGGTCGAGCGGGAGGTGCCCGGGTTCGTCGAGAACCGGATCCTCTACGCGATCATGCGTGAGGCGGTCGATCTGGTCGACCGCGGGATCGTCGATGCCGACTCCATGGACAGGTGTGTCCGGTGGGGCATCGGCTACAAGCTGGCGGTGATCGGACCCATGGAGCTGCTCGACATGGCGGGCCTGGACATCTACCAGGCGGTGTCGAGCTACCTGAACAAGGATCTGAGCGGCGCCACCGAGACGTCCAAGACGATCACCGATCTCACCGCCGAGGGCCGCCTCGGGATGAAGACCGGCGGCGGGCTGTACGACTACACGCCCGAATCGATCGACCGCCTGCGGGCCGAGCGGGCGCGCAAGCTGGTCGCTGTGCGCAAGGCGCTGTCCCAGGAGCCGAAATGAAGCTCTACCTGCTCGATACGGGGTCGATCGTGATCGACCACGCCCAGCTGATGTGGAACATCGGGGGCGGCACGCCTGTCCGGATCCCCACCTACGCGCTCCTGATCGACCACCCGGACGGCCTGTTCATGGTCGACACCGGGTTCGATCTGGAGCACACGAACCGGGTGCTGCCGTTCGAGCTGCCGGAGCAGACCCCCGCGCAGACGATCCCCGAGCAGTTGCGGGCGTGCGGGTATGAGCCGCAGGATGTGGGCACGCTCATCATGTCCCACCTGCACTTCGACCACTGCGGCGGCAACAAGCACCTGCCCCACGCGAAGGTCGTCCTGCACGAGAAGGAGCTGCCCCAGGCCCGCGAGCCCCAGCCGTTCGAGCGGCTCGGCTACTCCGACCGCAGCTGGGACATCGAGGGCCTGAACATCGAGACCATCTCCGGCGACGTCGAGATCGCGTCCGGCCTGCATCTGCTCGAGACGCCCGGGCACACCGTCGGCCACTACTCGCTGCTGGTCGATTCCGCCGTGCGCAAGCCGATGCTGTTTGCGATCGACGTGGTGTACTGCGTCGAGGCGTACGAGAAGGGTGTCCAGCCCGGCTTCCACAACGACCCCACGGCGGGCGTGCGCTCGATCGCTCGGGTCAAACAGCTCGCCGAGGAGCACGGCGCCGAGGTGTTCTTCTCACATGACATGGAGGCGTGGAACACGTATAACCACGCCCCTGACCACTACGAGGTGTAGTTCTCAAGGATCGAGGAGGGGGATGGGATGAAGCTCGAAGGTCGGGTCGCCATCGTCACCGGCGCCGCGCAGGGTATCGGCCGCGCTGTGGCCCGCAAGCTCGCCGCCGACGGTGCCACCATCGTCGTCGCCGACATCAATGGTGCCGGAGCCGAGGAGGCTGCGGCCGAGTTCGAAGGAGCGTCGTGGAGCCGCACCGACGTGTCGCAGCCCGACCAGGTGCAGGCGCTGGTGGACGGTGCGGTCGCCCAGCACGGGAAGCTCGACATCGTGGTCAACGTGGCCGCCATCGTGCCGTTCACAGCCTGGGACGACGTCACCTTCGAGGAGTGGCGCCGGATCATGTCGACCAACCTCGACAGCGTGTACCTGATGTGCCGCGCGGCACAGACGCCGATGCGGGCGGCCGGCTACGGCCGCATCATCAACACGGCGTCGAACGTCGTTTTGGCGGGCACCCCCAACCTCGCGCATTACGTCGCATCGAAGGGCGGGGTGATGGCCTTCACTCGTGCGCTCGCCCGCGAGCTCGGCAAGTACGGCATCACCGTCAACTCCGTCGCCCCCGGGCTGACCGCGTCCGAGGGCGTGCTCGCAAGCCCCCACGCCGAGGCCTTCGACTTCGTCCAGATGCTGCAGTGCATCCCGCGGCGGGGCGAGCCCGATGACATCGCGCCGGCCGTGGCCTTCCTCGCGTCGGAGGAGGCCGGGTGGGTGACGGGTCAGATGATCGTGGCCGACGGCGGCCACACCCACAACTGATGGCGCGGTTCGACGTCGCCAGGGTGGGGGCGATCATCGCCGTCGCCGACTTCGCCGCCTCGCTCGCGTTCTACCGGGACTCGCTCGGCCTGGAGGTCGAGGCGGTCTACGAGGATCCGCCCTACGCCACACTGGTCGCCGCCGGCGGGCGGATCTCGCTCGCCGAGCAGGGGCACCCCGCAGACGACCGGCCGGGAGTCGCGATGACCGCTCCGCGCGACTCCGCCGAGGCCAGCGTCGTGCTCGTCCTCGAGGTTCATGATGCCGCCGCGGTGCACGCGCAGCTGGCGGCCGAGGGCGTCTCGTTCCTGGCGGAGCCGTTTGCGCCGCCATGGGGGGGAATGCGGTTCTTCTGCGTCGACCCCGACGGGTATCTGGTCGAGATCGAGCAGCCCGCATGAGGGCGGTCGTCCTCGCCGGCGTGGAGGATGTGCAGGTCGCGGACGTTGCAGCGCCGGTGCTGCGGGATCCGAATGACGCGGTGGTGGAGGTGCGCGCCACCGCGATCTGCGGGGCCGACCTGTTCCCGCTGCACGGGATGACGCCGGGGTTCGAGAACGGCACGGTGCTCGGACACGAGTTCGCGGGCGTGGTGCGGGAGGTGGGGGCGAGCGTGTCGCGGGTGAAGGTGGGAGAGCGAGTCGTCACGACCAGTACGGTCTCCGACGGCACCTGCGCGCATTGCCGCGCCGGCCGCGCGTCGCAGTGCCAGGGAAGGGCGCTGTTCGGCTACTCCGGGGTGTATCCGCGTCTGGACGGAGGGCAGGCCGAGATGGTCCGCGTCCCCCATGCGGATCGCTGCCTGCTGGCGCTGCCCGACGCGGTCAGCGATGAGGCCGCAACCATGCTCGCCGACATCCTCCCGACCGGATACGGGGCGGTCCAGCGAGGCGGCGTGACCCTGGGCGATACGGTGATCGTGGTCGGGTGCGGCCCGGTGGGGCTGATGGCCGTCGTGTGCGCGCGTGGGATCGCCGGGAGGCTGTTCGCCGTCGACGGCATTCCGCAGCGGCGTGAGCTGGCCGGTGTGCTCGGCGCCGAGCCGCTCCTGCCGGAGGAGGCTCACGACGCGGTGATGTCGGCCACCGGCGGTCTGGGCGCGGATGTCGTGATCGAGGCAGCCGGTTCGCCGGGCGGCCTCTCGGCGGCGCTCTCACTCGTGCGCGGACGGGGCACCGTTTCTGTCGTGGGCGCGCACTTCGAGCCCGACTACCCACTCAACAACGGGCTGATGTTCGAGCGCGAGATCACACTGCGGTTCACCATTGGCGACCCGGCGGCCGACCGTGAGCGACTGCTGGCGATGATCGAGCGTGGCACCCTCGATCCCACGCAGATCGTCTCGCACCGGCTGCCGCTGGCCGATGCCGCCGAGGGTTACCGCCTGTTCGACACTCACAAAGCGACCAAGGTCGTCCTCTTCCCGGATCAGTGATGCGGCGCAGACGGGGCATCTCGATTGCGGTGGCCGTGGTGGTCCTGCTGGCGGTTGGGGCCGGGTACCGCGCGATCACATCCACCTCCGCGCCCGCCCCTCCGCGGGGGCCACGCGCCGCGCTCATCAGCCTGCTCCGGGCCCAGAAGGTGTACTTCACCTCGGTGACCTGCATCCCCAATGGTCGCAGGTTCCACGGATCGGCGGTCACCCGCTGCAACGTCAACTCCGGCAACCCGCACATCCAGGCCTACTGTCTGGCCTCGCTCCAGGGACGCTGGGTCGACGAGTATCGCAACCGGCCGATCCCGTGCCGTCCCGACTGGAAGGGATTCCACATCACGATCATCTCGTAGGCGGCGCGAGGGCCAGCCGCGCCGCCAGCTCGATGCGGGCCGGCACCGTGTCGACCTCGATCCACTCATCGGGCGTGTGGCCGAGCGCTCCGCACGGCCCCAGCCCGTCGATTGTCGGGATCCCCCGCTCGGCGGTCCAGCAGCCGTCCGACACGCCGCCGGACGGCTGTTCGGCGATGGTCAGCCCCAACTCCGAGGCGATCGCGAGCGCCGTCCCGACGAGCCGGCCGGCTCTCGGCATCGGCGGCCAGGTGCCACGGTCGACGACCGCCGTGGTCACACCCTCGCGGCCGCTCGGCCGCGCCAGCTCGGCCAGGGCGAACACGAGGTCGGCCGGGTCGGACGAGCGGATGTCGACGGTGGCCCGCGCGAACCCGGGCACGGTGTTGGCGGAATCGCCGCCGGCGACCGTCGTCACCACCGATGTCATCTCGGGGCGGCCGGCGCTCAGCGCCTCCAGCCTGATGATCTCGGCCGCGAGTGCGGAGACGGCGCTGCGACCGCGAGCCGTGTCGGCGCCCGCGTGGGCCGGGCGGCCGGTCAACTCCAGTGTGCGCCACACCGCGCCCTTGCGCGTCGACACCAGATCGCCGTTGGCGCGTGCGCACTCGAACACCAGGGCCATCGCGGCGCCGTCGGCATGACCGGAGACGGTCGGTGCGCGCCGCCGCACCTCCTCGTCGGCGCAGATCAGAAACCGCACCTCCGGTCGCGCCCGGGCGGCCGCCAACCGCTCGATCGCCATCGCCGCCAGCACCAGGCCGCCCTTCATGTCGGCCACGCCCGGGCCGGTGCAGCGATCCCCGCTCGAGCCGAACGGCCGCCGCTCGGCCTCGCCCAGCGAGAACACGGTGTCGGTATGGCCGAGGAGGGCAACCATGTCGCCCCTCTCGCCGGCCAGAGTCACAACCATGCTTCGGGCGGCCCCGTCGGGCTCGTCGACCCACTCGGTTGTGCACCCGAGCGGCACGAGCCAGGAGCTGATCTCGACGGCGACCGCCTCCTGCTCGACCCCCCGCGACGGAGAGTCGATCGCCGTCAGCCGCGACAGTCGCTCGAAGAACCTCTGTCTCAGCGCCTGCATGGGTATGCAGCCTAAACGCCCGCGGCAGCCGGGATAAAATTCCTCGCATGCAGCGATGGCAGCTGAGAACCTGGACGAAGGGCACCGGAGCGACGGTGGAGCCGGCCGGAGCGGCCGACCGGCCGCCCACGCGTGCACGCCCGGGTGGGCTCACACGGCTTCCGCCGAAACGCCCGTGGGCCCCCGCCGCTCCGCGCTCGAAGCCCCGTCTGCCGAAGCCGCGTGTCTCGGGCGAGGCTCGCCGGCGGCACGCCCTCGGGTATCTGGATGCCGACGCCCTCGAGCAGCTCGAACAGCTCGAGACCGAGCTCAAAGACCCGCCGCACTCGTAGCCTCAGCGCTTGGTCGGCTTACGGACCGCTCGACAGGTACTCGCAGAGCTCCTTCCATGATGTCCGCGTGTCCTCCGTCTCCTCGTGCGGGCGCCGGAACTCGGCCACGTAGATGCAGATCTCGGCGAGCGCCCACCGCTCCTGGTATAGGCCCAGTGCCTCCGCGTTCAGCCGGACGGGACCCGCCACCTTGCGGTATTCGTCCCAGCCCGTCAGGTCGGCGTCGAGCGTCATCCACAGGTCGCGCTCGCGCGGGCCGATCAGCGTCGTGTCCCAGTCCACCAGTCGCAGGCCGCCCCCCGCCTCCCGGATGACGTTCGCGTTGTGCGGCTCGCCGTGGGTCATGACCCAGGGGCCCGGCGCGTCGCGTATGCCCGTCGCGAGCCGATCGTAGGCACGCAGGCGGTCCCGGACATCGCCCGCGCGTGTCTGCAGCCGTTCCCTGGCCGGCTCGGCGAACGGCCCGTGGTCCCAGGGAGTGTCGAGCTTCGCCAACGCCTCCTCGAGTGCCGCTCGTCCCGGCAGTGCGAAGTCCTCCCGGCCGGGAAGGCCGGGCGGGACGCTCTCCGACGCGGCATGCAGGCGGCCGAGCAGCGTCCCCATGCGGCGGCGTTCCTCGGGCCGCTCGAAGTCGCCGAACTCCCCCGCCGCGCCGTCCACGAACGGCTCCACGCGAATCGCGTACCGAGGGTTGATGCGGCGCAGGACCGGTCCGCCGCCGGACGCGACCGGCGCGAGGACGAACTCCAATCCGGCGTCGTCGCGGAGCGTGGCCGCCGTGCGAAAGGCCCGGTCGAGCACCACGAAGACCTCATCGGGGGCCCGGCCCGCATGGTGTCCCGCCCGGAGGTCGTCGGCGCTCACGAACCACCGCGAGCCATCGGCGCCGACCGCCTCCCAGTGGTGGCTGCCGAAGCCGATCGGCAGGTACTCCAGACGCTCCGCACGGATGCCCCAATGTTGCTCGAGCGCGTCTGCCAGCGCTGCTCGGCCGAGATCCCGCGGCTCGCTGTACACGTTCGACACGATACTCAGCAAAAGGCGCGGCACGGGATGAAGGTTTTCGCGGGTTGAGGCGTCGTTAGGGTGGCGCCCGTCCGAAACGTCAGCGACCTCAACCCCTCACCAGTTGCAGCGTGCGCTTCGACGGTTCCAGGCGCAGCAGCAGATCGACCACCGGAAGAGCCGGCGCGGGTGGATGGTGGAGCGTCTCATGAGGGCCCTCACGAGGACGCGGTAAACGCGCGCCGCGCCGCGTCGAGCCGGAAGGGCTCGAGCCTTGCTCGCTGGTCTCGGGCACGGTCGGCGAGGATGTTCAGGTCGACGCCAACCTCGCTTTGCGAGAGTTGCGCGAGGGAGCGCCAGCCGGCGAGTTTGCCCTCAATGCCCAGCGAAAGCGCCTCCGCCTCCATCAGCCGGGTCAGGTCCTCGCTGCGGGTAACGTGTTCGTCGAGCTTGATCCGGCTGAGCTTTTCGAGCATCCATCCGCCGGCCTGCTTGACCGCATCGGGAGTGACGCCAAGCGTTTCCATCACCTGTTCGAGCGCAGCGCGATCCGCCTCGATATCACGCCGCAAGGAGTCCAGGACATCGCCGAATTCGGTGCCCTCGTAGCTGGAGCACATCTTCGTGACCAGATCGATGCCGGCCGCCGATCCGGCCAGGTGGTCGTTCAGGTATGTGGCGACGAGTTGCGATGGAGGCACGGCGAGTCAGCCTCTCAGCGCAGCCGCAGGATCAGCACGATGATCAGGATGATCACCAGCAGCCCAACGATGCCGATGCCGGTACCGAGCGCGAGAACAGGAATCACTTTCCACACCTTTCTGTCGCAGGTCGCCGCGAACGCGACATGCGGCAGACCACAAGTACCCCATGGCTGGGATGCCGAAACCCAGGTGACAGGAGCAGCAGTGATGGGAGACAGCAACAACCACCGAGCGGGGTCGCTACCGGCGACACCCAATCCGGCTCTGCGCCGACTCGATCCGCTCGTTGGCACCTGGGAGATCTCCGGCTCGCTCGTCCACGGACGGGTGCGCTTCGAGTGGATGACCGGCGGCCACTACCTCATCCAGCACGTTGCGCTCGTCCACTCCGGGCGAACCATCCTGGGAGTCGAGTACATCGGCTACGACGAGGACACCGGGACGTTGCGTTCGCATTTCATGGACAGCAACGGCGCCAACTTCACCTACACCTGGGACCTGATTGACCGGAGCCTCTCCACCTGGTTCGGTGAGAGGGACTCCACGAACTCCTTCAGCGGCGAGCTAAGCGAGGACGGCAACAGCTACCAGGGTGCGTGGGAATGGCCCGATGGCCAAGGTGGCGTCGGCGGCTACGCCGTGAACGCCGCCCGCGTACACCCCTGACAGCGGACGTCTTTCACACACTGCGTGCGTCGTGCAGCAGCGAGCGCAGGGCGGAGATGGCCCGGTGGGCGTCGTCCTCCGCGCCGGGCCTGTCGGCGGCGCACTCCTCGATCGCTTCGGCCAGGTCGAGGTACACCCGCGCGATCCCCTCCGGGGCGGCGCCGGTCGTCCGGGCCGGGCGGGCGGCGGGGATCGTTGCCAGCAATGTGGCAAGTGCACCCAGACCGCGCTCTCGGCCGGCCACTCGTCCCAGAGCATGACGATGTCCCGAAGCATGTCCTCGCGGGATGTGTACGGAGCACCGCCCGAGGCGATCCAGTGGGCGATCTGGCCGCTGTTCTGGGCCCAGCGAGGATCGACCCGCGAAGGGCGGGTCGTCATAGAAACGGTGTCGATCTGGCTGCCGGTCACGGGCGTACACGTTTGATGCCACCCTCGTTCAAGGCAGATCACGTGCTGCCGGTGCGGCGGCCGCGCCTCCAGGACCTGGTGGTAGTCGATGTTCCAGTCGCGCCACCGGCCTATCTGGCCCCGGTCAGCGAGTCCCATCAGGTCGGAGCGCGCCTGACGCCTCGACGTGAAAGGGCCGACCAGAGCCGTGTACCCATCCGCAAGGAAGGTTGCCCTGGCGTACCAGCACCGGTCGAGGCTGGGTGCCGTCACCTCGGGTCGGGCGACGACCGCAATCGACGCGACGTTGGGGACATCGTGAAACAGGCGCCCCGCCGACTCGCACGCGAGCTCCGCCGTGGCGTAGGGGCCGCCAACATAGGTGATGCCACCCCGGGCGAGTCGGACGTAGGCGCTGCCGAGCGGCATCGAGGCGACCAGGTCGGGGAGCGATTCGAGCCCGGGTGACGAGTCCATAAGCGGCGAATTGTATTGAACGCCGCGGATCGTGACTCCGGTTCCGCCGGACATTCAGCGGAGGTTGCGCACCGCGAGCCAGGGTGGGTCGCAGTCGAAGTCGTAGTAGCGAGTGCGGTCGATAACGAGGCTGTCGTCGCCCAGGAACCGCCCCGGCACCACGCCGGTGTGCAGCCGGACAGAGCGGTAGTGACGCGGGGTGAGTTCGACGGCACGCCGATGCAGGGGATGACTCTCCACGCCCCTGGGCGTCTCGGGTGCGGCGCAGAGGATCAGGTTGCCATATCCACCTTCGGCCAGCTCGATGTCGTAGTAGCAAAGGACACCCGGGATCGTCTCGAGCGTGTCGACGATGCCCGCCTCGAGCTCGTCGATCGGCAGGTGGTCGACGTCGGCCCGTGTCCGGCCGAAGAACCCGACCGCCGTCATCCCGCCGGCGGAGCGGAGCGCCGCCAGGTTGGGCGCGCGAATCCAGTGGCGATGCCCGTCGGAATCCGGCTCGCGGACCAGCAAGCCCGTCGTGTCCTCAGACCAGCCGACGACGAGCACCCGCAGCCGCTCCAACATCTGCTGCATGATCCCGGCCTCGCGAACCGTGTGGGTCGGCGCCGCGAACGGCCGGCCAGCACACTCCTCGTTCGCGGACAGCTCGACGGCTGCTCGGGGCTGGCCGCTTCCAAGCTCGCTCACGTCAGCCGCAGCCCGAGTTGTCCCCGCAGTCTCGGCAGGTGTAGCAGGCTCCGGTGCGGACCTTGCGGCCGCCGCACTTGGCGCACTCGACGGCGTCCTCCCACGCGTTGAACAGCGCCGTCTGGCGGGCGCTCGGCTGCGCGGGCACGCCCTGGGGGCCCGCCTCGTCGGACGGGACCGCCTGTGAGTGACCGTTGCCGGTGGCCAGCTTCTCGCGCACGGCGGCGCTCATGATGCCGAGCTCGGCCTGCGTATCGGCCTCGAGGAAGCGCTTGCCCATCCACCGGAAGATGTAGTCGGGGATCGACTTCGCGATGCGGATGTCGGGGTCGTTGGTGATCCCCGACGGCTCGAAGCGCATGTGGGCGAACTTGCTCACGAACACCTCCAGCGGCACGCCGTACTGCATGCCGACCGAGACGGCGATCATGAATGCGTTCATGAGGCCGGCGAGGGTGGTGCCCTCCTTGGCGATGTCCACGAAGATGTCGCCCGGGTCGCCCTCCGGGAAGAGGCCCACGTGGATGTAGCCCTCGTACTCCCCGACCTGGAACTTGCGGCCGATCTCCTGGCGCTCGATCGGCATCACCCGGCGGGTCGGCTTGGCGGCGATCAGCTCCGGCTGCGACGCCTTGGTCTGAAGCGGCTGGGCCAGCTTGCAGCCGTCGCGGTAGATGGCGATCGCCTTCACGCCCAGCTTCCAGGCGTCGGTGTAGAGCTGGACGACGTCGTCGACCGTGACGTCTGTGGGCAGGTTGACCGTCTTTGAGATCGCCCCCGAGATGAACGGCTGGACCGCCGCCATCATGTTGACGTGACCCATGTGGTGGATCGCGCGTTCGCCCACCGCCACGTCGAACACGGTCAGGTGCTCGGGCCGGAACCCGGGTGCGCCCTGCACGGTGTTGTGCTCGTTCACGTGCGCGACGATCTGGTCGATCTCGTGCGGCGCGTAGCCGAGCTTCTGAAGCGCCGTCGGCACGGTCTGGTTGACCATCGTGATGTCGCCGCCGCCGACCAGCCGCTTCGACTTGACCAGCGAGAAGTCGGGCTCGATGCCGGTGGTATCGCAGTCCATCATGAAGCTGATGGTGCCCGTGGGGGCGATCACGACGGCCTGCGCGTTGCGGTAGCCGTGCTCCTCGCCCAGCGCGAGCGCGTCGTCCCACACCTGCCGGGCGGCGGTGCGCATGTCCTCCGGCACGAGGCTGGAGTCGATGTTTCCGACCGCGGCCCGGTGCTTGCGGATCACGCGCAGCATGGCGTCGGCGTTCTTCCGGTACTCGTCGAACGGGCCCATGCGGCTCGCCATGTCGGCGGACTTGCGGTATGCGCGCCCGGTCATGATCGCCGAGATCGCGGCCGCATACGCCCGCCCCTCCTCGGAGTCATACGCCAGGCCGCGCGCCATCAGGAGCGCGCCCAGGTTGGCGTACCCGAGGCCGAGCTGGCGCATCGCGCGGGCGTTCTGGGTGATCTCCTCGGTGGGGTAGCTCGAGTTTGAGACCAGGATCTCCTGCGCCATGAAGATCACGTCCACCGCGCGCTCGAACTGGCCGACCTGGAACTCGTCGGTCTCGGGGTCGCGGAACTTCATCAGGTTCAGGCTGGCGAGATTGCAGGCCGAGTTGTCGACGTGCAGGTACTCCGAGCACGGGTTGCTGGCGTTGATCCGGCCGGTGGCCGGGCAGGTGTGCCAGTCGTTCATGGTCGTGTCGTAGTGCATGCCGGGATCGGCGCACTTCCACGCCGCCTCGGAGATCTGGCGCATCAGGTCGCGCGCCCGCACCGTCTTGACCGTCGAGCCGTCGGTGCGCGCCGTGAGATCCCATTCGCCGTCGTCGATCACGGCGCGCATAAACTCGTCGGTGACGCGGACGGAGTTATTCGCGTTCTGGTACTGGATCGACGCCCAGTCGGGGGAGTCGAGGCTCATGTCGTAGCCGGCCGCCTGCAGCACGCGGGCCTTCTCCTCCTCGTGCTGCTTGCACCAGATGAACTCCTCGATGTCGGGGTGGTCGACGTTGAGGACGACCATCTTGGCCGCGCGGCGCGTCTTGCCGCCCGACTTGATCGTGCCGGCCGAGGCATCGGCGCCGCGCATGAACGACACCGGCCCGGAGGCGTATCCGCCCTTGGCCAGCTGTTCCTGCGACGAGCGCAGCTTGCTCAGGTTGATGCCCGAGCCAGAGCCGCCGCGGAAGACCAGGCCCTCCTTGCGGATCCAGTCGAGGATCGACTCCATGTTGTCCTCGACGGAGAGGATGAAGCAGTTGTGGACGGCGACGTTGTTCGTCAGGTACTCGCCGGACTCGGTCTGGATGTCGTACACGTCCTCGACGCCGACAGGGTCGATCGAGACGATCTCCTCCTCACGCAGATCTCCGCAGCGCTTGAGGCCGCGCAGGCCGAGGGACTCGAGCAGCTTGTGCTGCTTGCGCGGGTCGACGAAGCCGATCAGCTCGGCAAACCGGGCCCGCTCGGATCCGATCGAGATCTGCACCTCGTGCAGGTCGTGGCGGTCGCTGCGCTTCTCGTGCTTGCGCAGGCGGCGTGAGTAGACGCCGATCGAGCCCAGCAGGAGCTGGACGTCCTCGGCCCATCGCTCGCCGATGACCGCGAACGCGATCCGGCCGCTCTCGTACCCGCTGTCCCGGCGTACGGTGACGTACCCGTCGGCCTGGAAGATGCTCCGCAGGTAGGCGACCACCTCGTCGTGGGTGGCCGTCCAGAGCCGGCTCGGGACGCGGATCTCGGTGCCCCGGGGCAGCAGATCCCACTCCTCGACGAACTCCCGCAGGGGCTCGCCGTACAACCTGATCCGGCGGTACCGCAGGGTCGTGTCCTTCGTGACCACGTCGCGGACGTGCCTGTGGACGTCCGGGAACACGGTGTCGAGATGCTCGGAGATCCACTCGAACTCGGCATCGGTGGCGGCCTGGAACTCGATCGTGAGCGACCGGTTCGTCCCCTCCTCGTACTGACCGACAAAGCCGTCCGCCTGCAGCCACCCGGCCAGCGCTGCCTCGGCCACCGCCCGCGGGTCGGAGACGCGGTCGAACAGGTCGTGTGCGAGCGAGTCCTCGGGCAGGCCACCGCCGCCCACGGGCACCTCCACCGTCTGCGCAACGCGGGCCCGGTGCGGATGCAGGTGCATGCGCATGCCCGGCTCGAGCTGATCGACGCGGAGCCACGCCGGCTGCGCTCTGCGCGAGCTGACGGCCTTGACCACATGGTCGCCCGTCGCCTCGACGAAGCTGCCGTTGCGCAGCCCGATCCGGACGACCGGCTTCTGGCCGTTGGCCTTCACCGCGACGATCCGCGTGGTGCCCTGCGAGTCGTACACCTCGCGGCCGACGTGGTCACCGTCGACGAGCTCGCCGATCGGCACCATCCCGGCGGGGGTCGAGACCAGAGCCCGGTACGGCTGGCACGCCGAGCACTGCGGGTGCTCCTCGAAGCCGACGTTGAACCACACCGGCGAGTTGAACGCCGCCATCTGGTGCAGCAGCAGATGGGTCAGCTCGGCCCGGAAGGTCTCGGCCTCGTCGCCGTCGGCGAAGTAGCTGTCCTTCAGCCCCCAGGCGGTGATCGTGTCGGCGACGCGCCCGATCATCTGCCGCACCGAGTGCTCGCGCTCCGGCGAGTTGAGCTTTCCGCGGAAGTACTTCTGGGCGACGATGTTGGTCGCCGTCTGGCTCCAGAACGTGGGGAACTCGACGTCGCGCTGCTCGAACGAGGGCCCGTCCTTGCCCGGGATCAGGGCCGTGCGCGTCTCCATCTCGACCGAGTCGAACGGGTCGCTGCCGGCCGGGGTGAAATGGCGGGGCACGCCGATGCGGACGTCCTCCTTACCCTCGAGCACCGAGTTCTCGGTCCGCTTCAGCTCACTCATCGCCATGCCCGTCGCCTCCTTGTCGTCCGTTGCATTTTACCGAACACTTGTTCGTTTTGCCACTCGTCTGGCCGGTTTCTTGCGGCCCTCGAGCAGCGCCAGCTCACGCTCGAACTCGTCCACGTCCTGGAAGTCGCGGTAGACCGACGCGAACCGGACGTACGCGACGCGGTCGAGATCGCGCAGCACCCGCAGGGCCTGCTCGCCGATCCGGCGCGCCTCCACCTCGTCGCCGACGCCGTTTCGCAGGTCGGCCTCGATGCGCACGGCCGCCTGCTCGATCTGCGCCAGCGGCACCGGCCGCTTCACGCACGCGCGGGTGAGCCCGGCCATCAGCTTGGTGCGGTCGAACGGCTGCCGCGATCCGTCGCGCTTGACGACGTGCAGCGGCGCCTGCTCGAGGCGCTCGAAGGTGGTCATGCGCTGCCCGCACAGCAGGCACTCGCGCCGGCGGCGGATGGTGCCGCGGCCGGCGACACGGGTGTCGATGACCTTGGTCTCGCCGTGTTCGCAGTAGGGACAGTTCATGAGGGTGCCTCTCCCGTCCGGGTTCTACATGTTGTGGGTCGGTTCCTGCGAAACCCCCACATATAGTGGAAACGACCGGTTGGGGACTGGTATTCTCTCCGCCCGATCGGACGGACACCGAAGCCCGCTCGGGGAGCGAAATCCGGCTAGCCGGCGATCGACCGGAGCGTCTCGGCCAGGCCCTGGTGAAGCGGCGTGGCCGGCCGCCAGCCAAGCTCGCGCTCGGCCAGCGACCAGTCGAGCGCGCTGCGTGCGAGCTCGCCCAGCCGCGCCTCCCGGTGCTCCGCCGCGACGTGGGTGCCCGCCGCCCGCTGGCACTCGGCCAGCAGGTCGAGCACGCTCGTCTCGGTGGCGGTGCCGATGTTGAAGATCGCATGCGGCCCGCGGTACTCCAGGGCCGTCAGGTTCGCCTCCGCGACGTCCCCGACGTACACATAGTCGCGCGTCTGGCTGCCGTCGCCGAACACGACCGGGGTCGCGCCCTCCACGAGCTTGCCGAAGAAGATCGCGACCACGCCGGCCTCGCCGTGCGGATCCTGGCGCGGCCCGTACACGTTGCCGTAGCGCAGCACGACGTGGCTCGTGCCGTACAGCCGGTTGTAGAGCTCGACGTAGTGCTCGCCGCAGAGCTTGGCGACGCCGTAGGGCGCCATCGCGGCGCACGGGGTCGACTCGGGCGAGGGGATCGTGGAGACCTCGCCGTAGATCGCGCCGCCGGTGGAGGAGAAGACGAGCCTCGCCCCGGCCACGCGTGCCGCCTCCAGCACCTCCGCCGTTCCGCGCACGTTGACATCGGCGTCGCGGCCCGGGTCGTCGACCGAGACGCGCACGTCGGCCTGGGCGGCCAGGTGGAACACCGCGTCGGGTTGGAACTCGGTCGCAAGGTCGCGCAGCTGACCTCCCGATCGGATGTCGATCCGGTGGAACTCGGCGCCCTCGGGAACGCGCTCGCGCTTGCCCGTCGAGAGGTCGTCGACGACGGCGACCCGGTCGCCACGCGCGAGCAGCGCATCGGTGACGTGGGACCCGATGAACCCGGCTCCGCCGGTCACGATCGCTCTCACGTCGTCAGGCGGCCTGGGTGGCGGTGGTGGCGGTCTCGTCCTCGCGCTGGACGGCCACGGTGTGGTCGGGCTGGAGCACCAGCCGGCCGCGGAAGGGACCCTTGCGATCCTTGAAGTCCATCCACTCCGACATGCCGGACTCGATCACCTGGCGGGCCTCATCGACGCTGATCAAACGGCCCTTGGTCGACTTCCAGATCACGAATCCGCAGCCCGCATCCTTGCGGCTCTTCCATGAGGAGCAGCCGTAGGCGCGGCTGTTCTCGCGGATGTCCTGGCCGCACTTGGGGCACGTCGCGATGGTCTCGCGCGGGCCGGCCGGCGCGTCCAGCCGGTTGCCGTCCGCATCGACCAGCTGCACCTTGTTGCCCTCGGCGAGCACCAGTCGCGCGCGGCTCGGCCGGGTCTTGAACCCGTCCAGCAGCTCGGTCTGACCGTGCTCGAGCAGGTCTCGGGCCTCGCCCGGGCTGATCCCGCGGCCCTTCTGCTGCTTCCAGATCACAAAGCCGCAGCCGGGCTCCTCCTTGCTCTTCCATGACGAGCAGCCGTAGGCGGCCCGGTTCTCGCGGATGATGCCGTCGCCGTTGGGGCAGGGCCCGATCTCGGCCCGCTGTGCCCGCACCTCCTCGGAGGTCAGGTTGCGGAAGTACTCGACGACCTCGGTGGTGAACCGGCGGATGTCCTCCATGAACCGGTCGCGCGGTTCCTGGCCGCGCTCGATCGCGGTCAGCCGTTTCTCCCAGTTCCCCGTCAGCTCGGCCGAGGTCAGGGCATGGTCGTGCAGGATGCCGATGGCCTGGCGGCCCTTGGCGGTCGCCCGCAGGGCCCGGCCGAGCCGCTCGATGTAGCCGACGCGGAGCAGCTTCTCGATCGTCTCCGCGCGCGTCGCCGGCGTGCCGAGACCGGCGTCCTTCATCGCCAGCCGCAGCTCCTCGTCCTCGATCTGCTTGCCGGCCGTCTCCATGTCGCGCAGGAGCGATGCCTCGGAATAGCGCGGCGGCGGCTTGGTCTGCTTCTCGAGCACGTCGGCCGACTCGCACGTGCCCTGCTCGCCCTGGTCGACCTTCGGCAGCACCTGGCGTGGCTCGTCCTCGTCCGCCTGCGGCTCTTCGGCGGCCGCCTCCTCGCCGAACGCGGCGCCGCGCCAGCCGGCCTCGATCAGGCGCTTGCCGCGCGTGCGGAAGCGATGCTCGGCGGCGGCGGTGATGATCTCGGTGTCCTCGAACTTGGCCTCGGGGTGGAACACGGCCAGGAAGCGCCGCACGACGAGCTCGTAGACGTGCTCGTCGTCGCCGGTCAGCTCCTTCGTGGGCAGCTCGCCGGTGGGGATGATGGCGTGGTGGTCCTCGACCCGGGCATCGTTCACGACCCGCGCCAGCGGCAGCACGTCGAGGCCGGCCACGTACTCGGCCGCCGCGCGCACCTTCGGATAGCCGGTCAGGTTGCGGGCGATGCCCTTGAGCGTCGGCACCTGGTCGGCCGGCAGAAACTGCGAGCGGGTGCGCGGATAGGTGATGACGGCGCCCGCCGATGACCCCTCGTACAGGCGCTGGGCGGCCTGCAACGTCCGTGTGGCCGAGAGGCCCCAGCGGCTGTTGGCGTCACGCTGAAGGCTCGTGAGGTCGTACAGGAGCGGCGGGCGCGTCTTGCGCTCGGTGCGCTTGACCGACTCGACCGTCGCCGGGGCGCCGGCGGCGGCCGTCGCGACCGCCTCGGCCTTCTCCCGCTCGGGGGTACGGTCGTCCTTGCCCTCGAACCAGCGGCCGACGTAGCCCCGCGGCCCCTCGAGGCCGAAGCGGGCGTCGACCTGGAAGTAGGTCTCGGGCTCGAACGCGTCGATCTCGAGGTCGCGGCGCACGATCAGCGCCAGCGTCGGCGTCTGCACCCGCCCGAGCGACACGACCCCGCCCAGCGCCCGGCCGCGGACGGTGGCGGCGCGGGTGGCGTTCATGCCCACCAGCCAGTCGGCCTCGGAGCGCGACCGGGCGGCCGCCTCGAGGTTCCGCATCTCCTCGCCGTCGCGCAGGTGCTCGAAGCCGTCGCCGATCGCGGCCTTGGTCATCGACGACACCCACAGCCGCCGCACCGGCTTGCCCGGCTTGGCGACATCCATGATGTAGGCGAAGATCAGCTCGCCCTCGCGGCCGGCATCGCAGCCGTTCACGATCCCGTCGACGTCTGCCCGCCGCATGAGCTTCTTGAGCACGTCGAGCTGCTTGCGGTGGCGGGCGTCAGGCCGCAGCTTGAACGTGTCCGGCAGCACCGGAAGGGTCTTGATCGACCAGCGCTTGAGCGCCTCGTCGTAGTCCTCCGGCTCGGCCAGCTCGACCAGGTGCCCGACCGCCCACGAGACGATGTTCTCGTCCGACTCGAGGTAGCCCTCGTGCTTCGAAAAGCCTCCCCCGAGCGCCCGGGCGTAGTCCTGCCCGACCGACGGTTTCTCCGCAATGATCAGTGTTTTCGCCATCGGTGCGGCAGGGTAGCACGGTGTCATTCGCGCACCTTGGCCGCTCCGGCACGTCAGCGGGCGAGGTGGAAGGCCCCGGCCATCGACGTGGCCGTCGCGGCCGCGCCGAGCGGCGGCAGGCCGAGCAGTTGCTCGTTCGTGCGCAGCATCGAGTAGTGCGTGAACGGCGTCTGGCTCACGGTCCCGGGCCGCACCGACCGGGCCACGACGACCGTGTAGATGTGGTTTCCCTCGGCGTAGTCGTCCTCGTCGTAGGTGATGAAGATGGCGGTGTCACCGCTGCGGTAGGTCGCCGAGGAGGTCAGCCGCGGCAGCCACCGCGCCAGCCAGGCGTCGCCGTCTGTGACCGCGCAGTCGTGCTCGTCGCTGCACAGGTTCGGGGCGATGAACGAGTAGGGCGCGAGGTGCCCGCCGCGCAGATCGCTCGGAAGCTCGCTGAGCGGAACGTCGGCCGTCGCGCACCGCGCCGCCACGCGCGTGTAATAGACGGCGGGGTTGTGCCGGGCGGCGTAGTCGCCCGAGTTCGTGAGCCGGCAGCGTCCGGTCATGCTCTCGGCGTAGGCCCGCCACCCGGTCTGGCTGAAGATGCTCGACCCGCCGCTGCGGCAGGACGGCCCCGGCGAGCAGTCCTGCCCGACCAGGCCCTGGGTGGATCCCGACGTGAGCGCCAGGTAGTTGGGGAGCGAGGGATGCGCAACCGCGTGGTAGTCGGCGGCCAGGCCGCAGCGGTGGGCGAGCGCGTTCAGGAACGGCGAGTGGCCGGCCACCTGGTCGAAGCCATGATTCTCGAGCACGATCAGGATTACATGGGCGAACCGGGCCGGCGGCTCGGAGCCGGTGCAGGGATGCCCGGCAGCGGCGTGGACGGCGGGCGTGAAGGGCACGTTGGGCGCAGCCGGCTTCGCCGAGCTGCCGCAGGCCGCGGCGAGGCACACCAGGCCCGCCGCGAGCAGCGCTCGTCTCAGATCCACCCCTTGCGCCGGTAGTAGATGAGCTGGCCGATCGTCGTGACGATGATCAGGCTCCACGACCACCAGTAGCCGTAGCGCCAGTGGAACTCGGGCACGCCCCGCAGGTTCTGGCCGTAGAGCCCGACGATGAAGGTCGGCACGAGCAGCACCGAGGCGATCACCGTCAGCCGCTTCATGACCTCGTTCTGGTCGTTTGCCACCTTGGCCTGATGGTAGTCGCGGACGCTGGCGACGAGGTCGCGGGCGAGGTCGAGGCCCTCGCTTGCGCGCAGGAGCTTGTCGTAGGAGTCGCCGAAGCGCAGCTCGAGGTCGCGCGAGAACAGCTCCCGGCCCTCGGTGTCGATGCGGTTGTCGACCACCCGGCGGACGGCGTCACGCGTGGGTGAGAGCGTCTGGCGGACGTGCAGCATCTTGTGGCGCAGGTCGGACAGGCGGCCGCGGACGCGTTCCGACGGCCAGTCCTCGACGTGGTCCTCGAGCTCGTCGATGTGGTTGTCGAGCGTGTCGACCAGGCCGAGGAACGCCTCTGCCACCTCGTCGATCAGCCGGTAGGCGATCATCCCCGCGCTCTCGTCCCGCGCCACCTCGCGGATCTCGGCAGGGTCGAACGCCGGGCATCCCGGCGGCGTCTTGCGCACCGTCACCACGGCGTCGTGGGTCAGCACGAGGTCGATCTCCTGGTAGTTCAGCACGTGCGTCTCTCTGTTCAGCACCGGGACGAGCAGCACCCCGAACACGTAGTCGATATGGGCCTCGAACGTCGGCCGCGGCTCGTCGTCGTGCCTGGCCGGGAGCAGCATCAGGTCGAGGGCGCGCGGATGCAGATGCCGCGGGGCGGCCCGCTCGATCTCCTCCCGATCCGGGTCGAGCAGATCGGTCCAGACGGCGCCGGCCATGGACTCAAAACGCTACTCGCCGCCTCGGCCGGATCCGGGACGAGGGGTCGGTAGGATTGGGGGGATGTTCATCTCGTTCGAGGGCCTGGACGGCTGCGGCAAGACGACTCAGGCCGCGCTTCTGGCCGAGGCCGCCACGGCGACCGGCCGCGAGGTCGTGCCGGTGCGTGAGCCCGGCGGCACCGCTCCCGGCGAGCGCATCCGCTCGGTCCTGCTCGACCCCGAGCTCCGCATCGGCGGCTGGGCCGAGGCGCTGCTCTACGCGGCGGCCCGCGCGCAGCTCGTCGAGGAGGTGATCCGGCCGGCGCTCGAGCGGGGCGCGACGGTGATCGCCGACCGCTTCGTCGACTCGTCGCTCGCCTATCAGGGCTGCGCCCGCGGCCTGGGCGTGGACGAGGTGCTCGAGGTGAACCGGGTCGCCACCCGGGGCCTTCTGCCCGACCGCACCGTGCTCCTGGTGCTCGGCCCCGACGAGGCGGCCGCGCGCCGCGGCGAGCCCGACCGGATCGAGGCCGAGGGCGCCGGCTTCCACCGCCGTGTGGCCGACGGCTTTGCGACCGCGGCCGCCCGGTTCCCGCAGCGGATCGCGGTCGTGGACGCATCGGGCACACCGGAACAGGTGGCGGGCCGGGTGCGCGAGGCGGTGGGGCTGTGAGCGCCTTCGCCGGGCTGCCGGCCCAGCCACATGCCTTGCGGCTGCTCGAGGCCGCGACCGCCGCGCCGGCGCACGCCTACCTCCTCTCCGGCCCGTCCGGATCGGGGAAGCGCAGCTACGCCGACAGGTTTGCGGCCGCGCTCCTGCACTCGCCCCTGCACCGGATCGAGTCGCGCACCCATCCCGACCTGTTCGTGCTCGAGCCCGAGGGTCAGGGCATCCTGATCGAGGGCGCCCGGCGGCTGCGACGCGACCTGCACCTGCGCCCGTTCGAGGCCGATCGGCGCGTCTACCTGATCCTCGACGCGCACCTCCTGCGCGACGAGTCGGCCAATGCGCTCTTAAAGTCACTGGAGGAGCCTCCCGCCTACGGTGTGTTCGTCCTCCTCTCAGACCATGCCGAGCGCATGCTCGCCACCATCCGCTCCCGCCTGCAGACGATCGACTTCCGCCGCTATTCGGCGGCGTCACTCGAGGCCGCCACGGGCGACCCGGTCGCGGCGCGGGCGGCGCTGGGCAGCATCGATCGCGCGACCGAGCTCGCCACCGACCCCGCGGCGGCCGAGCGCCGGCGCGTCTACCTCGAGCTCGCCCGCGGCGCCTGCAGCGATGCCGACTTCGACCCGGCCCGGGCCGGCGCGCTCGTGCTCGAGGCCTCCGGCCAGCGGGCGCGGGCCGAGTCCGACGCCGTCTTGCGGACGCGGGACGCGCGGCTCGAGTCGGTCGACGATCCCAAGGACGAGCGCGCGCTGCGCAAGCGCTACGACGACCGCGCCAAGCGCGAGTCGCGCCGGGCCGAGTGGGACGAGTTGCGGTTGGCGGTCGACACCGTCGGGCTGTGGTATCACGACCTGCTCGCCGCCGCCCTGGGCGCGGACGACGCGGTGCTGAACTCCGACGCGGGCGACGGGCTGCGCGCGGCAGCGCCGGCAGCAGGTGCCGGCCAGGCCGCACGGGCGCTCGACACGGTCGCCGACGTGCGCCGGTCGCTCGAGTTGAACGTCCACCCCGGCCTGGCCGTCGAGGCGCTCTTTCACCGTCTCGTCCAGGCCCGCGAATCCACGCGGCAGGGGGTGTGATGGCAACGGTCGTCGGCGTCGTCTTCCAGCCGGGCGGCAAGGTGTATTCCTTCGACCCGGCCGGCCTCGAGCTGCGCTGGGACGAGCGGGTGATCTGCCAGACGTCGCGCGGGCGCGAGTACGGCCGGGTCGTGCAGACCTCCCATCACCTCCCCGACGAGGAGCTGACGGCTCCGCTCAAGCGGGTGGTGCGCCGCGCCGGGCCCGCCGACGAGGAGCAGGTGCGCAAGAACCGGGTGGACGCGAAGCGGGGCATGCTGCTCTTCCGCGAGCAGTCGCTCCACCACGGGCTGGCGCTGAAGCCGGTGGCGGCCGAGCTCGTGTTCGATCAGAGCCGGATCGTATTCTCGTTCTCGTCCGACGAGAGGCCCGACACCCGCGCCCTGCAGACCGATCTCGCCGGCCGGCTCAAGCGCAGGGTCGAGCTGCGCCAGGTGGGGCCGCGCGAGCAGGGCCGGCTGTGCGGCGAGGTCGGGCTGTGCGGCACCGGCCGGCTGTGCAGCGCGCGCTTCCCCTGCCATGACCAGCCGATCACGCTCAAGATGGCCAAGGAGCAGGACCTGCCGATGAATCCCGGCCGGATCACCGGATTGTGCGGGCGGCTACGCTGTTGTCTCGCATTCGAGCATCCGCTGTACCGCTCGTTCCGCGACCGGGCGCCGGCCGTGGGACGAACTGTGGCGACACCCAATGGGAGGGGCATCGTTCGCAGCTATGAGGTGCTGAAAGACGCGTGCGTCGTGGAACTGGACGGAAGGACGATGGTGGAGATCAGCCTGGATCAGATGGTGGAGGTGGCCGGATGAGCGACGTGGCCTTCTGGGGGCAGACGGACGAACCCACGCTGATCGGGTTCCGGGAGGCCCTGCGCGCCGAGTGGATCCGGCGCGGCTACGACTTTGCCGACGACAGCGATCCGAGCGCGACCTGCGTGTTCAACTTCATCAACCCGGACGACCCCAAGCCGTTCCGGCGCCGCCAGCGGTCGACCTACGTGGTCGCCGTGCACACCGTGCCGGTCGCGCCCGTCGACGTGCTGCGGCACGAGTATCCGATGCTCGTGCGCGCCCTCGCCAACATCGCCATGCTGGTGGTGCCGGGCGACGCCTGCTACTTCGTGACCCCCGAACAGGGCCAGTACTCGGTCGCCGATCCGGGCAGCATGGAGGAGTGGGCGCGCGCGCTGGTCGAGCGGGTCGAGCCGCTGGCGACATCGAAGCTCGTCATCGACAACCAGTTCGACACCGACCTCGAGCCCGAGCTATGGGGCGGCGACGAGCTCACCGAGGGGCTGTACCGGGCGGGCAAGCGGCTCGACCGGATGGGCCTTCTGCCTGCGCCGTTCCCGCTGGAGGACCTGGTCAGCGAGGACGACCTGCGCTGGATCAAGCTGGTGTACGGCATCGGCGGGCTCTCGTACGGCAACCTGTCGGTGCGCAAGGACGAGCGCCGCTACTGGATGTCGGCATCGGGCGTCAACAAGTCCGACCTGCGCGAGATCGGCCGCGACATCCTGATGGTCAAGGACTTCGACGCAAAGGCCGGCCGCATGATCCTGTCGGTGCCCCCGGGGATCGAGCCGCGGCGGGCGTCGGTGGACGCCATCGAGCACTGGATGATCTACCGCGAGCATCCCGACGTCGGCGCGATCGTGCACGTGCACGCCTGGATCCCGGGCGTCCGCGCAACCGAGTTCAACTACCCCTGCGGCACGGCCGAGCTGGCCGGTGCGGTGGCCGACATCATCCGGGAGGCGCCCGAGCCCGGGCAGACGGTCGTCGGTCTCAAGAACCATGGCCTCACCATCACCGGCCCGACGCTCGATGACATTTTCGAGCGGATCGAGCCCGTGATCGAGGTGCAGGTTCCGATGATCGCCTAGGCCTGCAGCGTCCCGGCCTTGGCCCGGGCGGCGATCTCGGATGACTCGAACAGAAACGTGCCGTCGTCGAACTCGATGAACGGCAGCTTGCGCTGGCCGGTGAGGCGCTCGACATCGTCGCGCCGGCTGCGCGGAAACGCCGCGTGCGGCACGATCTCGTGGGCGACGCCGGCGTCGTCAAGCGCCTTCTGCGCTTTCCAGCAGGGGTGTGGCCCCTTGACGAACGTCGCGCTGCAGCGGTGAAGCTTCATGGTCATGGCCGCCCTCCCGGTCAGTGCTTGTGGTAGCCGTCCTGGCGCAGCCATTCGGCCGTGTCGCGGATGGTGTCTGAGATCGGCCGCACCGAGAAGCCGAGCTGGGCGCGGGCCTTGGCCGCCGTGTAGTACCACCAGTGGTCGCTCGAGGCCAACTCCTGGTCGTCCAGCGGCAGCGGCAGGTGCAGCGCCGCCCCCACCCGCAGAATCGGGCGCAGCATCCCGGCGGACACGTGCACCTGGCGCCGGCGCTTGCCGGTGACGGTGCCCACGAGCGCGAAGAAGTCGCGGTGGCTCAGATTGCCGTCGTCGTTTGTGAGGATGTAGCGCTCGCCGGACGTGCCCCGCTCCTCGGCGAGCAGGTGCCCGGCGACGACGTCGCGCGCATCCACGTAGCTCAGGCCGCCGTCGACGGTGAACCGCAGCCGCCCCCGCAGGTACTCCTCGACCGGCCAGGCCGACACCCGGTTCACGTCTCCGGGGCCGATGACGAAGCCCGGGTTTGTGATGACCACGTCCAGGCCGGCGGCCGCAGCCTCGAGCGCCGCCTGCTCGCCCGCCGCCTTGGTGCGGCCGTAGCGGAAGTCGCCGCGGCCGTCGTCGCCGTCGATGAGCCACGCGCCCTCGTCACGCGGGTGCCCAGGTCCGCCGGCCGGGCCCATCGTGGACACCGACGACGTGAACACGACCCGTTCGACACCGGCGCGGGCGCACAGGTCGAGCACGGTGCGGGCGCCGTCGACGTTCACCGCCTGCAGGCGCGGCTCGTCCGAGGCGCGGTGTCCGACCGCCCCCGCCATATGGAACACACGCGCGACGCCGTCGAGCGCCCGCTCGACCGAGGCCCGATCGCCGACGTCGCCCTCGACGATCTCTGCGCCCAGCCCGTCCAGCCGCGCCGCGCCCGCCCGGGAGCGCACCAGCGCGCGCACCGGCCGGTCGCGCCGGCGCAGCTCGCCCACGAGCTCCGTCCCCAGGTAGCCGGTCGATCCGGTGACGAGCGTGAGCATGACGGCCAAGCCTATCGCGCAACCCCGGGCGGTAGACTCCTGCCCCCGGGCCGACGTAGCTCAGCTGGCAGAGCACCGCTCTCGTAAAGCGGGGGTCGAGGGTTCGAGTCCCTCCGTCGGCTCTCTCTCCAACGATCGCCGCCGCGCGACAAACCGCGACAACCACGCCATTCTCCGCTCAACCATGCGGGAGGATCGGGGAGGGTACGTGCAGGCGTTTTCTGGGTGATGGCGCTAATACGGCGCTACGGGCAGGGTGCCGAAGCAAGGGTCGGTTTGGCGTAGGTCACTCGACGGCACGGGCGACGACCGCCACAAGTACGTCATTCCCGCGCCTCGGGCATGCCTCGGAGGCGCCGTACAAATGTGGTGAACCGCATGGGCTGACCGATTGGGCTGCCGCTACCGTCTCGGGGTGGCACATCGCGTTGTCGAGATCCCCCCGGGCGTCGAGACCGAAGAGCGCGACTGCTCGGAATGCGGCATGCGCACGGTCTGGTTTCACGCCTACATCGACGGCGACCTAGCCGTCGGGAGTCGCGGCTGGTGGCAGTGGAACTGCTCAGGGCCACTCACCGCGGAGGAACGCGCCGCTCGCAAGTAGGCGGCGTGTGCGAATATCGGGCGTCCAGTGACGTCGCAGGGCCACCGATACACCCCGTTCCAACGCGCCCTCAAAACCGGCAACGCCTACATCGCGCTGCTCATCCGGGATGACGACCCGCTCCGCTACGAACGCGCGGCTGTCCGCTGGCTGAGCCGCTATACGGCCGATGACCGACAACTAAGACTGGCCGAGGCTCGAGAACTGATCGATCTGCTCGCGGCAGTCGGCCGAGACGACCAGGTCGCCCAGCTCAGGCTCGAGCGGTTCCTCCGGTCGCGGGGTTACCCGGACGCCGCCGACCGGGTGGCGTGACGGTGTAGGCTCGCGCGGTTGGCAGGCCCCAAGCCGGGTTGAAAGAGGTTGGCATGACGTTGCAGCAAAAGAGGTGGATCACCATCATCCTCGGCGTCCTCACGTTGTTCCTGGGGATCTCGGGCGCGACCCCGTTCTGGGTCGTCGTCATCTGCGCGATCGCGTTCCTGATCGGGGTCGCCTCGCTGGTGCAACACAGAAGGGCTGCCGGCCGCGTTACACCGTAGCGCCGCGCGTCGGCTCTTTCCCTGCCGCCGTGGGCGAAGCGCACGCGTTTGCCCGTGATTGGCAGCGGGTACCGGAGGGCGAACCCCACAGCGACCGATGAGGTGAAGGACATGCCCGGCTACACCAAGCAGAACCTCCACGAGGTCGAGGACTCGGCGCCGAAGTTCGACATGCCGTCCGAGATGCAGGCACGGTTTGCGCGCTCGGCCCTTCACGGCGAGACCCTGGGAGTCAGCCTGTTCACCCTCGAGCCGAACTTCCGCATCCCGTTCGGGCACAAGCATGAATCCCAGGAAGAGGTGTACGTGGTGATCAGGGGCTCCGCCCGGGTCGCCGTCGAGGGTGCCGACCACGTGGTGGATCTGGCCGAGGGAGACGCCATCCGCTTCGACAAGGCCACGATGCGGGCGGTCGAGGCAGGCCCCGACGGAGTCGAGTACGTCGCCTTCGGCGCCGGCACCGACGCCAGAGAGGTCGAGATGGACCCAGGCTTCTGGGTGGGCTGAGCCCCTAGTCCTTGACGTCGGGGTCGAGCTCGCGCGCCTGCGCTTCGTGCGCTTCAGCGGCGGCGCGCTCCCGCTCTGCGCGCTCGGCCTGGTCTTGCGCCGCGAGCCGCTCTCGCTCTGCGCGGGCGGCCTGCTCCTCTGCTGCCAGGCGCGACTGTTCGGCGTTTCGACTACTGATGGCGGCCTCGTCGCGGTGCGCCGAGGCGGCGGTGCGACGCTCGTCGAGGGCCGCGGCCCGGCGTCGCCGCGCCGCCAGCGCCGCGACCAAAACCACCAACACAATCACGATGATGACGACCACGACGATGGATCCGGTGGATACGAGAAATGGCATCCAGGCTTCCTTTCTTGGTTCGATAGCCAGTCAGGCTGAGGTACCACGCGGCTGCAAATGTCAAACACGGCCCCCGGCGCGGCGTCGATAGACTGGCATGATGGGCGACGACCTCTTCGTAACCGTGTGGTTCACCGACGGCCACCGCCAGCACTGGCGGCTCCCGGACGAGCAGACACCCGACCAGGCGCTCGAGGAGCTGCGGCGGGTGATCACGACCGGCCAATGGTTCCGGGCACCGGACTCCACCAAGGCGTACTCCCCGTATGCGATCGTGGCGGTCGACGTAGGTCCGCGGACGGAGTCCGAGCACCCCAGCGTCGCCCGCCGTCTCGGTGAGGTGGTTGGGGACGTGATCTCTCCTGACGCGAGTGGCGCGGCCTGAAGCGCTTGGGGCAAGACGTTTCGGTCAGGCGGGGCGGGGAATGGAGTCTGTGAAATGGCTGGAGTGGCGCTGACAGAGAGCGACGTACTGGACTGGCGGACTCCGTCACCCGAGCTTCTGGTATTGCGCCGGCTCGAGGTGGCGGTGCTCACCGTTGCGGCGGCGCTGGTCGCCGGCATCGTGGTCGGTGTGTACGTGCGTCCCTTGGCGGGCGCCGGCGCGGCCGTGCTGGCGGTCGCTCTGGGTCTCCTCGGTGAGCGGTTCGTGAGCCGCCGCTTTCTCGCCTGGGGCTACGCCGAGCGCGAGGACGATCTGCTCGTGCGGCGCGGGGTGCTGTTCTCCCGGCTCTCCGTGGTGCCGTACGGCCGGATGCAGTTCGTCGATGTCACGGCCGGCCCGCTGGAGCGGTCGTTCGGGCTTGCCACCGTCAAGATGCACACCGCGGCCGCTGCCAGCCACGCCCGGATTCCGGGGTTGGAGCGCGAGGAGGCGGCGCGGCTGCGCGATCGGCTGGCCGAGCTGGGAGAGGCCAGGGCGGCGGGGATATGAGCCGGCCGGACGGCTGGCAGCGGCTGCATCCGGCGTCCCCGCTCGTCCGCGGCGGGAGGGGCACGATCGGGATCGTGATCATCCTGGTTCCGGCGCTGCTTCGCGGGGGTGGCTCCGCTGGCGCGCTGATCCCGCTCGCGATCGTGGCGGCCGTGACCGCCCTCGGGTTCGTGTCCTGGTTTGTGACTCGCTGGAGGATCGACGGCGACGACCTGAGGATCGAGACGGGTGTGTTCCGACGCCGTTCGCTCCGGTTTCCGCTGGCCCAGGTGCAGGCGATCGACATCGTCCGGCCCGGCCTCGCGCGCCTGCTCGGCGTGGCCGAGCTCCGGCTCCGGATGGGCGGCTCGAGCAGTGGGGCGGCCCGGCTCTCATACGTGCCGGCCGGCGAGGTCGAGGAGCTTCGCGGCCGGCTGCTCCGGCTCGCTCACGGCGCGCCGCACGACCCGGCGTTGCCGTCCGCCGGGCCGGCGGAGGGACACGTCCTCACCACGGTGCCCACGGGGCGGCTGATCGCATCGATCCTGATCAGCGACGTCGGGTTCTACGCCGAGGCGGTGCTGGCGGCGCTCGTCGTCACCGCGGTGCTGGCGCCCAGGATCGCGGCTGCCGTCGTCAGCGGCGGCGGGCTGGTGTGGCTGATCGGCGTCGTCGCGGTCACCTGGCGGCGGTTCAACCAGGAGTACCGGCTGACCGTCACCGAGGACCACGACGGTCTGCGGCTGAGCGGCGGACTGATCGCGCTCACGTCAGAGACGATCCGCCCCGGCCGCGTCCAGGCGGTGCGCATGGTCGAGCCACTGCTGTGGCGGCCGTTCGGGTGGTGCAGGCTCCAGGTCGACGTGGCGGGCCGCCAGCGCGGCGAGGGCGAGGGCCAGGCTCAGCGCCGCCAGCTGCGCACCGTGCTCCCGGTTGGCAGCGCCGCGCTCGTGGAGGCGGTGCTCGACCGGATCCTTCCCGACCGTCCTCTTCACCAGACGCCGCCGCCGCCGCGCGCGCGGTGGAAGAGCCCGCTCCGCTTCCACATGCTTGGGTGGGGCGGTTCGGATACCTGCGTCGTCACGACGACCGGCCGGCTGCGGCGCACGACCTGCTGGGTGCCGCTCGAGAAGGCGCAGAGCCTGCGGCGCGTGCAGGGGCCGGTTCAGCGACGCCTGCGGCTCGCGAACGTGCACATCGACACGGCCGGCCGCGCGGTGCGCGCCACCCTCCGCGACCGCGACGTCGACGAGGCCGACCGGGCGCTTGACCGGTTCGCCGAGCTCGCCCGTGCCGCTCGGCGCGCGCACGCCTGATCTTCGCCGCGGTTCCACTTGTATTGTCCACTAAGTCAGTTACGCTGGATGAAAATCTGCTTGGGCTGGAGGACGGGTGTGACAGGGATCGAGTTGGTGGTGGCGGGCCTGGTGGTGGGCGTCCTGATCGGCGCGACCGGGATGGGCGCAGGATCGTTGATGGCACCGCTCCTGATCAGCGTGTTCGGGATCTCGGCCGTGAGCGCGGTCGCGACCGACCTGCTCTACTCGTCCGGGACGAAGCTCGTGGGCGGGTACCGGCATTTCAAGCTCGGCACCGTGAACAGTGAGATTGCCCGCTGGATGGCGATGGGCAGCGTCCCTGCGGCCGTTGCCGGGGTCTTCACACTGCACCTGCTCGCGGCCAGCGAGGGCGCGCAGATCGAGGACGAGCTGAAGAACGCGATCGCCGTTGCCCTGATGCTGGTCGCGATCGCCGTGGTGGTGCGGACGTTCTTCACGATCCGCGCGCTCTGGGCCGACGCGCTCCCAAAGGACGGCGAGCTGAACCGCCGGCACCGGATCCTCGCCGTCTGCCTCGGGGTCGTGCTGGGATACGTGTTCGGCTTCACGTCCGTGGGCGCCGGGGCCTTCTTCGGCATGGCGTTGATTCTGTTCTTCCCGCTCTCGACCCGCCGCATCGTCGGGACCGACCTGTTCCACGGCGCGATCGTGACCATCGCCGCCGCAATCGCGGCGGTGTTCTGGCTTCCGAGCATGCACCTGACCAGCGTCGCGCTGCTCATGCTCGGCAGCATTCCCGGCATCCTCGTGGGCAGCCAGCTCACGATGATGGTGCCGGAGAAGGCGCTGCGCGGCAGCCTGGCGAGCATCCTTGCGCTCTCCAGCCTGAAACTGCTCAACGTCTTCTAGTCGAAATACCCCCAGCTGCGGGCATTTCTGCCGTTGACATCGTCCGGACCGACTGTAGCCTGGAAATGTCTGGAGGGGTATGTCTGACAAGCCTCGGCATTGGCTGGTAGCAGTTCTCGTGGCCGGGTCGCTCGCGCGGCTTGCCGTCGGCGTGGGCGCCGCAGCGGCGGACAGCCCCCCCAGCGGCTCTCACCCGCTCCCGAATCACATCGGGGTGGTGGTCACGGGCCACGAGGTCTTCGTGAGCTGGCTCAAGCCGGCCGGCGCCACCGCCGCGACGATCGAGGTGCGGCGCGGTCAGCCGAGCTGCCCCCGCAGCCCCGACCAGGGCACGGCGCTTGCCCAGGATTCGCCGGTCCACGTGATCGACCAGGCGGTCACTCCCGGGGCGGCGTACTGCTATACGGTGTTCCTCAAGAACAGCAACGGCGCGGTGACGACGATGGGAAGCACGGGACTCGTTTCGATCCCCATGGTCGGCACGGTGCCGCCGAGCCACGTTGCCGCTCCGCCCGCGATCATGACCACTCAAACGAGCGGCCTGAGCTCGGGGGTTGCGAAGAAGGCCGGCCTCGCGGCGGCCGTGGCGCTTGCCGCGGCGCTGCTCCTGTTCGCGCTCGTGCGCAGCATGCGCCGGGTCTCGGACGGCCGGGTGGTCATGAGGCCGACGATGCGGGAGTCGATCGTCGGCCGCAACTCGTCTGCGCTGGTCGTTCCGACGATGATCGCGCTCGGCTGGATCGTCGTCGTGATCGGGTTCGTGGTGTTTCGCTAGATGGCTGACGACGCCCTCATCCGCGGCCTGACCCAGGGGCGGCTGTCGCGCCGGCAGTTGCTCACACGCGCCGGCCTCGCGGCCGGTGCGCTGTCGGCAACGTCCCTTCTGGCCGCATGCGGCTCGACCACGACGGCCGTGCCCGCCGGCAGCGCCGACTGGTGGGACCGGCAGCGGCCCACGGGCGAGCTGGTGTTCGCCAACTGGCCGCTCTACATCGATTACTCGAACTGGCTCAAGGATCATCCGACGCTGAACGAGTTCTCGCGCGACACCGGCATCCGGGTCACCTACGAAGAGGTGATCGACAACAACGAGCCGTTCTTCCAGAAGATCGCCCCCCGGCTCAAGGCCGGGCACCCGCTGGGGTATGACCTCATCGTCATGACGAACGGATGGCAGCTGAGCCAGCTGATCGCGAACGACTGGGTGATTCCGCTCGATCACAAGCTCCTCCCGAACTTCGCCGCGTACGCCTCCCCGATCGCCAAGAACCCCATCTATGACCCGGGCAACCGGCACACGATCCCGTGGCAGTCCGGGTTCACCGGGATCGCCTACAACTCGGACAAGATCAAGAGCCCGATCACGAGCGTCAAGGATCTGTGGAACCCGAAGTTCAGCGGCCGCGTCGGGATGATGAGCGACAACACCGACCTCGGCACGGGCGGCATGCTCTACCTCGGGATCGACCCCGCGACCTCCACCGAGGCCGACTGGCGCGCGGCGGCCGCGGTGCTCTCGAGCCAGCGCGGCCAGGTGCGGGGCTACTACGACCAGCGCTACATCAACGCGCTCGAAAACGGGGAGACCTGGATCAGCCAGGCCTGGTCGGGCGACATCTTCCAGGCCAACGCCTACGGCCACCCGGAGCTCAAGTTCGTCGTGCCCGAAGAGGGCGTCATGCACTGGACGGACAACATGATGATCCCGCTGAACGCCGACAACCCGCTGAGCGCGATCACCTGGATGAACTACTACTACGAGCCGAACGTCGCCGCCAGGGTCGCCGAGACCGTCGCCTACATCACTCCCGTCCCCGCCGCGCGCGACATCCTGCTGAAGGCGGCCCCGGAAGTGGGGAAGAGCCCGCTCGTGTTCCCGACGCCGGCCATGACGGCCAAGGTGCGCAACTACCCGACGTTCAACACCCGGCAGGAGTTCGACACCTGGAACGGGATCTTCAACCCGATCATCACCGGCTGAGCGCGGCTCGCGCGCACACCTTGCCTGCGCAAGTTTCTCGCTAGACTCCGTGTCTCTCCGGAGCAGCACCTGAGCATCGCGCACACCCACCCCCGCCAGGATCCCAACAAGACCTTCGTCGCACTGAGCGCCGGGGCGCTGGCGTATGTGCTCCTGCAGTCGCTCGTCGTGCCCGCCCTGCCCACGCTGCAGGCGGCTCTGAACACATCTCAGAGCACCGCCTCGTGGATCCTGACCGCCTACCTCCTGAGCGCGTCGGTGGCGACGCCGGTGCTCGGCCGGCTCGGCGACATGTTCGGCAAGGAGCGGATGCTCATCATCGTGCTGGTCGCGCTCACGGCGGGGTCGCTCGTGGCCGCACTGACGAGCTCGATCGCCGTCATGATCGCCGCCCGCGTCGTGCAGGGACTCGGCGGCGCGGTGTTCCCGCTGTCGTTCGGCATCATCCGCGACGAGTTCCCCCGCGAGCGCGTGCCGGCCGCGATCGGCGGCATCTCGACGATCCTGGGCGTCGGCGGCGGCCTCGGCATCGTGCTGGCCGGGCCGATCGTCGACCACCTGAACTACCACTGGCTGTTCTGGATCCCGCTCGTGATGACGGCGCTTGCGACGGTGGCGACGATCATCTGGGTGCCCGAGTCGCCGGTGAAGACGCCGGGGTCGGTCAACGTCACCGCGGGCGTGCTCCTCTCCGGCTGGCTGGTCACGCTGCTCGTGGGCGTCAGCGAAGGCTCGAACTGGGGCTGGACGTCGGCGCGCATCATCGGTCTGTTTGCCGCAGCGGTGATCCTGTTTGCGGCCTGGGTGGCGGTCGAGCTGCGCTCTCGCGTCCCGCTCGTCGACGTGCGCCTGATGCGGACTCCGATCGTCTGGTGGACGAACATCTCGGCGCTGCTCTTCGGGTTCGGGATGTACTCGATGATGGTCGTGCTGCCGGAGTTCATGGAGGCGCCGCACCAGGCCGGCTACGGCTTCGCCGCATCCGTCACCGCGGCCGGGGCGGCGCTCATCCCGGCCACGGTGGCGATGATGGTGATCGGCGTGGCGATCGGGCCGATCACCCGCGCGGTCGGCTCGAAGATCCCGCTTGCCGCGGGCGGCATCATCGGCGGTGCGGGCTTCGCGTTCCTGGCCGCGGCCCATTCCGCCGTCTGGCAGGTGTACGTCGCCACGGCGCTGGCCGGCGTCGGCATGGGGCTCGCGTTCTCGGCGATGACCAACCTGATCGTCGAGGCGGTGCCGAGCAGCCAGACCGGCGTCGCCACCGGCATGAACGCCAACATCCGCACCGTCGGCGGCGCGATCGGAAGCCAGGTCGTGGTCGGCGTGATCACGGCGGGCCTCGTCGCGGGTGAGCTTCCGGCCGAGCGCGGCTACGTCATCAGCTTCATCATCATGGCGGTGGCGATGGTTGCCGCCGGCCTGGCCGCCCTGCTCGTGCCCGGCGCGCTGAAGCGCGCCAGCGTCGCCGACGGCCCGGGGCTGGCCGACGTCGTCGAGTCGCTCGTCGAGCAGACCTAGTCAGCCCTCCGCGGCGAGCGGCCGCGCGAGTCCTGGCGGCTCCGACCGCAGCGTGGTGAGGGCGACGAGGGCCGCCGCAAGCATCACCGCCGCAGCGACCAGAAAGGCGCTGTGGAGGGCATACGTGAACGCGACGCCGTAGGGCTCGGTCGCGCGCAGGCCGGGCAGGCGCTCGTTCACGATCGTTCCGAGCACCGCGATCCCCATCACCAGGCCCACGTTGCGCGCCGAGCTGGCGGTGGCGGCGGCGACCCCGGCCTGGTCGGTCGGCAGGGTCGAGACGGCGACGGTGCTCACCGGCGCGTTGATCAGGCCGTAGCCCACCCCCACCAGCAGCGCCGGCACGAGGATCTGCCACAGCGGTGCTGTGGCCGCCGGGAACGCCAGGAGCAGCGACCCGGCCCCGAGCGAGAGCGTTCCGCCCGCGAGCACGCCGCGCGGGCCGCGGGTTGCGACCAGCCGGCCCGAGATTGGCCCGGCGATCAGGGTGGGCAGGGCGCCCGGCAGCATGATCACCCCGGCGGCCAGCGGCCCGTATCCGCGTACCTGCTGGAGGTAGAGCGCGGTGAAGTAGATGAACCCCGAGAAGGCGAAGAAGGTGGACACCGTGATGAAGATCGCCCCGCTGAACTGGCGGTCGCGGAAGACGCGCAGGTCGAGGAGCGGCTCGGCGACGTGGGTCTCGACGGCCGCAAACACCGCCGCCAGGATCACGTCGGCCACGAGCAGCCCGATGATCCGGGGCGACCCGAAGCCGTATCGCGGCGCCTCGATCAGGGCGTAGGTGAGGCTGCCGAGCAGCACCGCCGCGAGCACCTGCCCGGGTGCGTCGAAGCCCCGGGCGACGGCGCTTCGCGACCGCGGCACCACTCGCAGGGCCACGGCGAGGGCGACCAGTCCGGCGATCGCGTTGGCGGCGAACACCGCCCGCCAGCCCATCCAGTCGGTGATCGCCCCACCGACGATCGGCCCCATCGCAAGGCCCAGGCCGGATGACACGCCCCAGATGCCGATTGCGCGGGCGCGCTCTCGCGGGTCGGGGTAGATGTTGGCCACGATCGAGAGGCTGGTCGGGGTGAGCGCGGTGCCGCCCGCCGCCTGCAGGATGCGGAAACCGATCAGCCAGCCGATGCTCGGCGCCAGCGAGCAGAGGAGCGCGCCGGCCGAGAACACGGCATAGCCGGTGCAGAGGGCGCGCCTGCGCCCGAACCGGTCGGCGAGGTAGCCGGCCGACAGGAGCAGGCTGGCGCCGACGAGGTTGTAGGCGTCGACCACCCACTCGAGCTCCTCCGACCCCGCGTGCAGCGAGCGCTGGATGTCGGGCAGCGTCACGGTGACCACGGTGACGTTGAGCGTCACCAGGAAGACACCCATCGTCAGCGCGAGCAGTGTGACCATCCCCGGGCGGGCGGGCTCCATCCGGAATACATAGGCCACCCTCGCGCCAACCGGGGACAGTCCCCCACCGATCGCCGTTGCACCGCTGTGACACGTTTGCGACCGGGGACTGTCCCCGGCTGGTTTGGCCGTGTGCGGCTCAGAACTCCAACGTGTGATCGAGCGGCCCGACGAGGTACGTGGCGCGGCTCCCGATCACCGCCAGGATCTCGATCTCGCGCCCGCCCGCGTTTGCGTCAGCCCAGCGCAGGACCTCATGCACGTCCGACGCCCCCGTCAGCTCGTACTCGTCCGACCGCCGGCCCCGGTCGCTCCAGAAGTAGACGTGATACACGGCCGGCGGCTCGGATTCGATGAACCGGGGGTCCACGGGCCTCGCGTCCATTGCGTCACAAGGCTACCCGCACTCAGTGCCACCCTTACACCCCAAACCGGGGACAGTCCCTCACCGATCGCCGTTGCACCGCTGTGACAGGTTTCGACCGGGGACTGTCCCCGGGTGGTTCACGCGCGGTTGAAGCGTCCAAACCGTGCGGCCAGAAGCTCCCGGTCGGGTCGGCTGCGCGGCGCACGGGGGAGGTCGATGGTCACCCCGTCGGCGCCTTTGAGGATCTCGAGCATCGGGCCGTCGTCCTCCTCGAGCAATCGCCGGGCGACGTGCACGCGGTAGTCCGGCGAGACTCCGACCAGGTCGTGGTCGTACGCGCGGTGGTGGATCGAGCACAGCGCCAGGCCGTTGCGCACCGCGGCGACTCCGTCGGGATGAGCGTCGCCGACAATGTGCGAGGCGTCGAGCAGTCGTGGCTCGCGGAGGCGACAGATCGTGCAGCGGTCGTCGTAGGCATTCAGAACGAGCCCGCGAAACCGGGCCTGGTGGAGACGCACGGTGGTGGTGCGGATGAGATACCGCCGGTCGATTTCGGCGGCCGGCTCGCGTTCGCCGATCGGTGTCGTCACTCCCGGGCTCAGGAACACGCGCTTCGAGAACGAGTCGTCCCGATGGATGAAGCAGGGGTAGACCGCCTCGAACCAGCCCGCCCGCGTCCCGACCAGGTACGCCAGCGGAACCCCGAGGATGTGCGCCTCCCGCAGCGCTCGGTTGTCGGCCTGGTCGATATCTCCGCTGCGATAGGCATACCCGAGCCCGTCCTCGGTGTCGCCGTCCGCGTAGGGGTTCGACCACGAGGTCATGACGCTGAGAGCCGCCGGGCCACGCTGGCTGCCCGCACGATGGATGCCTTTGTAGCGGTTCATGAACGGCACCCGGCGCCCGTCGAAGACGAACCCTCGGTCGAGCCCGCCTGCATATGGGAGCTCGTCCCCGAACTCGGCGCGAAGAGCGTCCAGGGCGAGGAAGCAACTCGTGCGCAGGAGCTCGTCCCGATCCATCTGTCGCGATCGTAGTGGAGTGACGCGGCGGTAAGATCGTCCAATGCATTCTTCCTACGCGCTCTCCGCCGACGACTTCGCCGTCGAACGCGACGGCACCACCGAGCCACTGTCCGCCCTCTGGCCGGGCGGGTGGCAGCCCAGCGACCGGTTGGGCGTCCTGCTCGCAAACCCGATGGACGCGGTCGGCTGCTCCAACCTGATCTGCGGCACCATCACGCTCTTCTACGACCAGCTCCGCGCGACCAGGGGCACGGGCAACTTCTTCCGGTACTCCGACGTGTACCTGTTCGGCGTCGGCTGCGAGCCGGGCGACTTCAACCAGCTCGACGTGTGGCCGCTGCACAAGTTCGTCTCGATCCTCCAGCCGTCCACCGAGGCGGTCATCGAGGCCGTGAACGACCGCCGCATCACGCTTCTGGCCGTGCCCGAGTCGGGTGCCCGTTGCCGCGGCGAGGTCGTGCTCTCGACCTGGAACACGTTCCTCGACCAGGTGCGGGCGGTGCTCCTGTACTCGTCACGCACCGGTCGCGCCCGCGACGCCGACGTGACGCTGGTCGGAAACAGGGTGGTCGAGAGCTACGTGGAGCAGGCGATCTTCTCGACGCCCGGCCTCGACGCCGGGTACCAGGCGCGGCTGCGGCGCCTGCGCCGCAACATCGACCGCGACGAGAAGCAGTCGGTCGAGTCGTACCGCACCATCGCCGGGCCGGCGCAGGTGCGCGGCCTCGTGGGGGTCACGCAGGTGCTGCCGCCGGGCCACCAGGAGCTCACGCGGCGGGCGACGCCGACCGTGATCATGCCCGTCGAGGTGCCGATGCCCCCGATCGAGGCCTCACCCGCCCCTTTTGACATCGGCGCCGGTGCGACGCTTGGGCTCTCCGAGCCGCCGCCACCGCCGGCGCCCGCCAGCGACGGGCTGCTGAAGACCGGCTTCGACCGGGTGCAGCGCCGGCTCGGCGGGTCGTTCACCGAGTGGGAGGGCTGGGACTGGATCAGCGACTTCGGCGACCCAATCGCCGAGCACCACGCGGTGCGCGAGTCGGTCGGGATCTGGGACGAGAGCCCGCTGCGCAAGTGGTTCTTCAAGGGGCCCGACGGGCTCCGCGCGGCCGACCGCATCTTCACCGCCAACATGGCCGGGCTCGAAGTCGGCCAGTGCCGCTACGGCCCGTTCTGCGACGAGCAGGGCCGGATGCTGGGCGACGGCGTCGTCTATCGCGGCGAGACCGACGACGACATCATGGTGGTGACGGCGCTCGATACCGACGTCGACCACTTCCGGCGCGTGACCGGCGACCTCGACCTGGAGATCGTCGAGCGTACGTTCGACATGCCGCACCTGCAGGTGCAGGGCCCGCGCTCGCGGGAGCTCCTGGGCGGGCTGACGGACGCCGACATCGCCTCGCTGCGCTACTTCCGCTTCTTCCCGCACGCGATCACCGTGGCGGGGGTCGACGGCTGCTGGGTGTCGCGCACCGGCTACTCGGGCGAGCTCGGCTTCGAGGTGTTCTGCCCGGCCGACGGCGCCGAGCGGGTGTGGCAGGGCCTCCTCGACGCGGGTGCCGATGTCGGCATCCGACCGTACGGGCTCGCCGCGGTCGAGTCGCTGCGCATCGAGGCCGGCCTGATCTTCCTCGGCTACGACTACTTCCAGGGCGTCACGAGTCCGTTCCACATGAACCTCGAGCGTATGATCAAGCTGGACAAGCCGGAGTTCATCGGCCGTGACGCCCTCGTCCGCGAGCACGCGGCCGGCATCACCCACCGCATGGTCACGCTGGTGATCGCGGGCGACGAGCCGCCCGAGTACTCGACGCCGGTTGTCCACAACGGCCGCCATGTCGGCAAGCTCACCTCGCCGTCGGCGGGCCGCTCGCCGACCGTCGAGCGGCTGATCGCGATGGCGTGCATCGAGGTCGAGCTGACCGTGCCCGGAACCCAGGTTGAGGTGGTCATGGGCGACGGCCGGGCGGTCCCGGCGATCGTCGACAACTACCCGATCTACGACCCGGAGAAGACGCGGCCGCGGGCGTAGCGGACGCTCCCGTCGGCATCCTGGCCGAGAGCTGGGATGGGCTGCGCGTGGCCGACGAGGTGCAGCGGCTCCTGCCCCGCGAGGACGTGGTGGTGCTCGTCGACCACGCCTACGCGCCGTACGCGGGCCGGCCCGGAGTGGTCGTCTGCGACCGGGTGGGGCACATGGTGGAGGCGCTGCGCACCCAGTACGGCTGCAAGCTGGTCGTGCTCGCGTCGCTCCAGGCCACGCTCGACTCCGGCGCGGCGGTCGGCGCGGTCGGCATGAGCCTCGCCCCGGCCGTGGCTCGGGCGGCCGCGGCGGCCGGCGGCGTGGTGGGGGTCTGGGTCGAGCCGGGCAGCGTGCGCGGGCCGCAGCTCCGCGCGGAGTTGCGCCGCGCCCGCTGGCAGGGGCAGCCGGTCGCGACGGCCGAGGAGGCCGCCGTCGGGCCCGCGCAGCTGGCCGAGGTGTGCGCAACCCGGGTGCGCGGAGCGCTGCGGCGCAGCGGACTTGCCGCCGTGCGCAAGCGGGCGGGCCGGCGCACGCTGGCCAGCACCGCCCCGGCGGCCGTGCCGCCGGCGGCGTCCTGACCGGCCGATAGTCTGGCTCGGTGCCCACCCAACAGGCCCTCTATGCCGATCTGGCCGGGCGGAGCTTCGACCCGGAGCTCTCGTGGTCGGAGGACGAACTGCCCGAGCGCATGCGCACGAAGCACGTGCACAGGCTGCATCCGTACCTGGGCAAGTTCGTGCCCCAGCTGGTCGAGACATTCCTGCGCCGCCACTTCAGCCCCGGCCAGCGCATCCTCGATCCCTTCGCCGGGAGCGGCACGACCCTCGTCGAGTGCACGACGTACGGCGCCCACAGCGTCGGGGTAGACGTGTCCGCGTTCAACGTCCTGCTCTCGCGCGTGAAGACCGGGCGCTACGACACCGCTTCGGTCGAGGACGCGCTCACGGGCGTCCTGCGCTCGGCCGACGACTCCGGCGACGCCGCACCCGGGGGCGTGCCTCCCAGCGACTACCTGCGGTCGTGGTATCACCCCGACGCGCTCGACCAGCTCCTGCGCTACCGGGGGGCGCTCGGCGACTGCCAGGATCACGACGACCTCGGCCGGATCGTGCTCAGCCGGGCGGCCCGCTCGGCCCGCCTGACGACCCATTTCGAGCTCGACTTCCCGCGCGTGCCGCAGATCGAGCCCTATCAGTGCCGCAAGCACTCGCGCCTGTGCGCGCCCACGCACGACGCCGGCAAGTTTCTGCGCCGGTACACGCAGGACACGATCCGGCGGGTGAGCGAGTACGCCGCCCTGCGCGCCGACGTGCGGGCCGACGTGATCCACGGCGATGCCCGGTCGGTCGACTACGGCGTCGGGCTCGACGGCCTGATCACCTCCCCGCCCTACCCCGGCCGGATCGACTACCACGAGCAGCACCGCTACGCGTTCGAACTGCTGGGCCTCGACGAGCGCCGGGCCGAGGAGATCGGGGCGCCCTGGAGGGGGACCAGCCGCGCCGCCATCGCCGCATATGTGGACGACATGACGGCGGTATTCGAGAACGCGCGCACCTACCTGGCGCCGGGCGCGACGGTGGTGCTCGTGGTCGACGACTCGCGTGGCCTGTTCGGCGGCATCCTCGACCGGGCGGGCCTGCGCATCCGCGATCAGCGCGCCCGGCACGTGAACCGCCGCACCGGGCGCCGGGCGGGCGAGTTCTTCGAGCAGGTCATCGTCGCCGAGGCGTAGGGCCGGCTAAAGCCGTTCGCGCGGGCGGCGGGCGCGGCGGGGCAGCCGCGGCCGGTGCAGGGTGAGCACCGGGCGGCGCCTGCCGTCGCGGCGCGGCTTGGGCCGGGCGCGGCCGGTATCCGCCGGACGGGGGCGCAGCAGTCCGACCGCCACCGGCTCGGGCATGCGCCGCAGCGCGGGCACCAGCATCAGGGTGGCGATCACCGTGAGCACGGAGGCGGCCAGGTAGACGCCCTGTGCGCCGAGCCACGTGACCAGCGGTGCGCCGAGTGCGAACGACGCCCCCATCGCACCGAGGACAACGGCGTCGAGTGCCGCCGACACCCGGGAGCGAAGCCGGTCGGGCGTGCGTCGCTGCAGCATGTTCTGGGCCGCGACCGTGCCGAACGAGTCGAAGACGCCCGCGATCATCATGCCCAGCAGCACCGGCCAGAAGATCGGCGTCAGCCCGACGATGGCAAACCCGGTCGCGATCGCGGCGCTGCCGCCGACGACCGCCGCCTGCTCGAAGCGGCGGCGCAGCCTGACACCCAGGATCGCCCCCGCCACTCCGCCTCCGTCCCAGAACACCGAGATCAGGCCGTAGCCGAGCGAGCCGACGTGGAAGTGGTGGGCGAGCACGACCTCGGCCACGATCACCGGGCCGACTCCGATCATGATCAGCGCCCAGGCGAGCGTCAGCCTGCGCATCCAGCGGTCGGCCATGAGCAGGCGAAAGCCGTCCATGCGCCCGCCGATCTCCTCCTGGCGGTCGGCGTGGAACGGGGCGCGGATGCCGACCATGAGCAGGGCCGAGACGACCATCATCGCGGCCGAGACCAGGAACACTCCGGGAGCGGCCGTGACGGCCAGCAGGGCGCCGCCGATCCCGGGGCCGAGCATGTAGCCGGCGCTCTTGAACGCGCCTGCAAGGCTGTTTGCCCGGGCCAGTTCCTCGTCGGCGACCAGGTTCGGAACGGCGCCCTGGACGGCGGCGGTGAGCGCCCCCTGGGTGCAGCCCGCGGCGACGATCGCGGCGATGGCGGCGAGCATGTCTCCCTGCCAGACCAGCACGGCGCAGGCGCCGAACCCGGCCGCCGCGAGGAACGCCGAGACCATGATGACCACGCGCCGGTCGTGGCGATCTCCGACGTGTCCGGTCCACGGCGAGACGGCCGTCGCCGCGCCGAAGATCACGAGCATGGCGCCCGACAGCCACCAGGCCGATCCGGTGGCCGAGTACAGCGCCCAGATCAGCGCCGTGAGGGCGGCGCCGCGGCCGGCATAGGCCAGCCCCTGGCTGATCGCCAGGCGGCGGACTGCGGCGTTTGAGGCATGGGAGCTGTGAGTGTTCATGGCAGGAGAGGTGAAGTTCTGGCGGTCTGCGCCGGCCCGGCGCGCGGCTGCGCGCATGGCGAGACCCTGGTCACAGGATAGCGTTTCGGCAATCCGGGCGCTCGGCTTGAGCCGGGCATTAGGCTGCGCAGATGCTGCTCGTGACCTGGAACGTGAACTCGCTGCGGGTGCGGCTGCCGCGAGTGCTGGAGCTGCTCGCCAAGCACCGGCCGGACGCGCTCTTGATGCAGGAGACGAAGGTCGACCCCGGTGCCTTCCCGCACGCCGAGCTCGAGGCGGCGGGGTACCGCGCGGCCGACCACAGCGGCGGCCGCTGGGCCGGTGTCGCCATCGCCGCCCGTGCCGAGCTGGGCGTCGCGAATGTCCGCGCCGGCCTGCCCGGAGAGCCCGACGCCGGCGAGGCGCGCTGGATCGAGGCAGACGTCGCGGGGATCAGGCTGACCAGCGTCTACGTTCCGAACGGACGGGAGGTGGGCTCACCCACGTTTGCAGCCAAGCTCGAGTTTCTGGACGCGATGGCGGCGCGCGCGACCGACCTGGCGGCGGCCCCGGCGCTGATCGCGGGCGACATGAACGTGTGCCCCACCGACGCCGACGTCTATGACCCGGAGGCGTTTGTCGCCGCGACGCACGTCACCCCCGAAGAGCGGGCGGCACTGGCGCGGGTGGTGGCGGCCGGGCTCGTCGACTCCTACCGGCATCTGCACCCCGACGAACCGGGCTTCACGTGGTGGGACTACCGCCAGGGCCATTTCCACCGCGGCATGGGCCTTCGCATCGACCTCGCCCTCATCACCGCCGGCCTGGCGCCGCGGCTGCGTTCGTGCGGGATCGACCGCGATTTCCGCAAGGGGCCGAAGCCGTCCGATCACGCGCCGCTCCTCGTCGAGCTGGCCGACCCCTGAGGCAAAACCGGCCTCTCCCCCGGCCGGGGGATTGACGCGGCGCCGGGTGCGCGGAGACTTGAATTAATTTCGCGGCCGCGGGGCCGCCGACGAGGAGAGGAACCACCATGGGTGTAGGCATTCGAACACGCCTGAGCGGTCGCACCGACGACGCTCCGAGCGGCGAGCTCACCGATGACGACGTCCAGCACGCACTCGGCCGTCTGGCCGCATACGACGCGCAGCCGCCGAGGCGTGAGCGCCGCCGCTCGGTCGAGGCGACGCCGCCGCTGCGAGGCCGCTTCGGCCTCTGGCACCGCTAGGCGGTCACCGAACTCTCAGAGCGTCTCGGGCGGCCGTGGCCGCGGCTCGCGGTCGGGGCGGAAGATGTTGTCGGCCGGGGGCAGCCGGCCCGACAACAGGTCGGCCAGGCGACGGCTGCCGGCGGGGCTGAGCATGATGCCGTGGCCGGAGTACCCGGTGTTGACGTGGAGGCCGGGGACCCCGGTTTCGCCGATCAGGGGCCAGTGGTCGGGCGTCATGGTGTACTGACCGGCCTGCACGATCCAGTGGGCGGCATTCCGCTCCCACACCTCGCGCCAGAAGGGCGCCGTGCGGGCGACCGCGGTGGGGCTGGCCGGGTCGAGCAGCTCGAAGGCGAAGCCGGGGTCGGCGGGGACCTCGTCGGTCGGGGCCGACGGCCGGGTGGTCGGGTCGGTGAAGAGCAGCCACGCCCCCCGGAGCGCCGGTCGCCAATGTGCGCCCGTGTCCTCGTCGATCGTCATCGGCGCGCCGGCCGGCACCTCGGGCACGTCGGGCATCACCAGCTTGTGCCTGCGCACGGTCGCGATCGGCAGGTGTACGCCCCCCAGCTCGGAGACGCCGCCGGACAGCGGGCCGCATGCGATCACCGCCCGCTCGGTCGAGATCGGCCCGGCCGATGTGCGCACGCCCCGCAGGCGCCCGCCGGAGAGCTCGAACCCCTGCGCCCGGCAGCCGGTGACGATCGTCGCGCCGGACGCCGCCGCCAGCCCCATGGTGACCGAGCGCGTGTCGATGAACCCGTCGCCGGCCCGGAACCGGGCCTGCACCACCTCGGGCGCGACGTACGGGAACCGCCGCCGCACCTCATCGCCCGGGAGCAGCTCGATGTCCGTGACCCCCCACCCGTGCTGGCGCTCGACGAGCTCGCGCTGCGCGGCGGCGCGCTCGGCCGACAGCGTCAGCCAGAGGTAGCCCTGCGCCCGGATGCCGGCGTCGTACCGGGTCTGTTCCGTGACCTCGGTGAAGTTCTGAAACAGCGCCACCGACTCCTCGACCAGCCGCAGCTCCTCCTCCGTCGAGAACTGGAGCCGGAAGGCGCCGGTCGAGACGGGAGTGGTGAGGGTGCAGAGCGCGGGTCGCGCCTCGATCAGGACCGGGCGGATCCCGGCGCGGGCGGCGTAGAACGCGGTCGCGGCGCCGACGATTCCCCCACCGATCACCACCAGCTCCGCGGTGCGGGGCGGGGTGTTCACGCGCGGATCCTACCGGGACCGCCCCGGCGCAAACGCCCCGGTCGATTAGGATCGCCCGGAGATGTCCGCACTGCTCCTGGCCGCTTCGGTGACTCCGCTTCGCGACGGCGGCCACCGGCTGGACGAGGGCGCGATCGAGCCGGTGGCCCGGTTCCTCGTCGACCATGGCGCCGACGGGATCTTCGCGCTCGGGACAACGGGCGAGGGTGTGCTTCTGAGCGTTGCCGAACGGACCACGGCGGCGGAGCGTTTCCGCGAGGCGCGCGCCGGCATGCTGGTGGTGCACTGCGGCGCCCAGAGCACCGCCGACACGGTCGCGCTCGCCGCGCACGCGGCGACGATCGGTGCGGACGGCGTCGCCGTCATCCCGCCGCCCTACTACCCGCTGGACGAGGACGCCATGGTCGAGCACTTCGTCGCCGCGGCGTCGGCGTGCGCCCCCACCCCCTTCTATCTGTACGCGTTCGCCGCCCGCAGTGGCTACCCCCTGCCGGTGACGGTGGCCGACCGCGTCGCCGAGCGAGTCGAGAACCTCGCGGGGCTGAAGGTGTCGGACGCTCCCTTCGACAGGGTCCGGCCCTTTCTCGCTCTCGGCCTGCCGGTGTACGTCGGCGCCGAGCGGCTGATCCCCGAGGCGCTCGCCGCCGGAGCCGCCGGCGCGGTGTCGGGGCTCGCATCGGCCTATCCGGAGGCCGTCTCCGAGGTCGTGCGCCGGCCCGACCCCGCCGGCGGGCAGCGGCTCGACGCGCTGCGCCGCGGGATCGAGCGGTATCCGTTCCAGGCTGCTCTCAAGCAGGCGCTGCGCGCGCGGGGCGTGCCGTTGCATCCGGATGTGCGGGCACCGCTCACGGGGCTCCGGCCGGGGCAGGCCAGTGGTGTCGATGAGCTCGTCGCCCACCGCGAAACCGTTGCATAACACCGTTTCGTAAATTCTTCTTGACGCGCGGGGTGGCCGCATGTACACTCTCGCGCTAGTAGGTATCGGCTCTGCGACCCGGAGGAGGCAATGGTGACGAACTTTACGAATCTCGGCTCCGCCTCCACGGCGTCCCGCAAGCCTGCTGCCCACGCGGTGTGCCGGCTCGCCGGCACTCTGATGGCCTGAGTCTCAGCCGCTCACCGCGTCCCACCTGACCACGCCACACGTGCGCGTCTGGCACGTGTCCGGCGTGGCGTATCACGCAATCGATATGTACCCAACCCGGACGGGAGGCCGCTGCATGCATACGCATTCCGTTATGTCACACACCGAGCGCGACGAAGGAGGTGAACACATCATGATCGGGATCCACCCCGAGGTCAGAATCGAGCTGGCCCGGCGCCACCGCGACCGTCAATTCGAGGCCGCCGAGTCGCGGCGCCAGGTCTCCGGCGGCGATGTCCCACCCCGCCACCGCCCCGCCGGAGCCGCCGGCCAACCCGTTCCCAGCCTCCGTCCGCAGCAGTCACGCCAATGACCCGCGGACGTCCTCCCCCCGCTCCGCGGCGGGCGGCACCCGTCGGTGCCCTCCGCCGCGGGGCGGCTACACTCGCCGGGATGGCGGATTCTCAGCCGCGCACCCCCGCCCCCACGCCGGCCCGGCACCCCTTCCGGGTCGAGGGGCACGATCCGAAGCCCGAACCCAAGCCGTCCCCGCGCATGCCGGGCGGTCGCCGCTTCTGGATCTTCCTGCTGGTGCTGCTCGTGGCCAACTACGTCATCGGGCGCGAGGTGTCATCGACGCCCTCCCGCGAGCAGGTGCCATACAGCTACTTCCTGCGGGCCGTGCAGAGCGGCAACGTCTCGGAGGTCACGGCCACCGGCGACACCATCCAGGGCACCTTCAAACACGCCGCCAAGGCGCCGAACACCAACGGCAAGCCGTCCACGCGCTTCCAGACCGAGCGGCCCTCGTTCGCCTCCGATTCGCTCGGGAAGCTGCTCGAGGAAAAGCACGTGGTCATCAATGCCAACCCGATCGAGACGGCGGCGCCGCTGTGGCAGCAGGTGCTGCTCGACTTCGGGCCGACGCTGCTCATCGTGGGGGTGTTCGTGCTGATCTTCCGCGGCGCGCGGCGGATGACCGCCGGCGGCGCCCTGGGCGGGTTCGGACGGTCGCGGGCCAAGCGCTACGAGCCCGAGTCGACGGCCAAGCGGGTCACCTTCGAGGACGTCGCGGGCATCGACGAGGCCGAGGAGGAACTGGTCGAGGTCGTCGACTTCCTGCGCAATCCCGACCGCTACACGCGCCTCGGCGCGACCGTGCCCAAGGGCGTCCTTCTGTCAGGTCTGCCCGGCACGGGCAAGACACTGCTCGCCCGGGCGGTGGCCGGAGAGGCGGGCGTGCCGTTCTTCTCGATCTCGGCGTCGGAGTTCATCGAGGCCATCGTCGGCGTCGGCGCAAGCCGCGTCCGCGACCTGTTCGTCCAGGCCAAGCTCGCCGCCCCCGCCATCGTCTTCATCGACGAGCTCGATGCGATCGGGCGCGCCCGGGGCGGGTCCTCGACCATCGGCGGCCACGACGAGCGCGAGCAGACCCTGAACCAGATCCTGACCGAGATGGACGGCTTCTCGGGCACCGAGGGCGTGATCGTGATCGCCTCGACCAACCGGCCCGAGGTGCTCGACTCGGCGCTGCTGCGCCCGGGCCGGTTCGATCGCCGCGTGACGGTCAACCCGCCCGACCAGACCGGTCGCCGCCAGATCCTCGAGGTGCACACCCGGGGCATGCCGCTCGGCCCCGACGTCGACCTCGACTCGATCGCCTCGTCCACGCCCGGCATGGTCGGAGCCGATCTGCGCAACCTCGTCAACGAGTCCGCCCTGACGGCCGCCCGCCGCAACCACGACCACGTGATGCTGGCCGATTTCACCGACTCGCTCGAGCGGATCGTGCTCGGCGCCGAGCGCCGGATCATCCTGTCGGCCGAGGAGCGCGAGCGCACCGCCTACCACGAGTCCGGCCACGCCCTGCTCGGCATGCTGCGACCCGGCGCCGACCCCGTGCGCAAGATCTCGATCATCCCCCGCGGGATGGCGCTGGGCGTGACCTTCCAGAGCCCGGCGACGGATCGCTACGGCTACACGGTCGACTACCTGCTCGGCCGGCTGGTCGGTGCGCTCGGGGGCCGCGCGGCCGAGCAGCTGATCTACGGCGAGATCACCACGGGAGCGGAGTCCGACCTCGAGCAGGCGACCCGGATCGCCCGGCAGATGGCCGGGCGATGGGGGATGTCCGAGCGCATCGGCCCCGTGTCCGTGTTGCCCGGGCCGAACGATCAGCCCACGCTCTTCCCGGGCGCCGGCGACGCCTCCGAGCGCACCCGCGAGATGGTGGACGAGGAGGTGCGGCGGATCCTCGAGGAGTGCGAGCGCACCGCGATGTCCGAGCTCGAGGCCCACCGCGAGCAGCTCGAGGCGCTGACCCGGGCCCTGCTCGAGCACGAGACGCTGGACGAGGCCGACGCCTACCGCATCGCGGGCATCGAGCGCGAGCCGGCGCCCGCGCCCAAGGTGGCCCGGACGCCGGCACCGGCCCGCTAACCGGCTCGCGACGCCCACTGGTGGGCGCCGCCCTGGTGGACGGCGGCGTAGATCTCGTCCCGGACGTGGTTGGCCTCGGCCGCGGTCAGCGTCCGGGTCGGGTGACGGAGCACCAGGCGCACGAGGACGTTCTTCTGGCCCGGCCGCAGGCCGATGCGGGCGATCGCGGCCGCCGGCAGCGCGCTCGCGGGCGTCTCGCTGATCACGGTCACCTCCTCGACGGCGTCGATCGTCTCTGCGCCGACGCCCACACGGACGCGGTCGCCCAGCTCCTCGGCGGTCATCCCGGCGGCGACGGCGATCGAGATGTCCCGGATCGCTGGTGGCATCGAGCTCACCTCGCGGTAGGCGTCGAGGCTGAGCATCTGTGCGGCCACGCGGGGATCGGCGGAGCGCAGGAGGCGAATGTCGGTGATGCCCTTCCGCAGCATCACCGCCCGGTCGAGGCCGATGCCGAGTGCCAGGCCCGACCAGCGCGCGGGGTCGAGCCCGGCGGCGCGAAGCACGTGCCCGCCGGCGAGACCGCACTCGAGCAGCTCGACCCAGGCTCCCTCGATCAGCACCTCCACCTCGCGCCCCTCGCGGGTGTACGGATGCGATGCCGCGAGCGCCCGGTACGTCGCATCCGGCAGCACGGCCGAGACGACCAGATCGACCATCTCCTCGAGGTCGGCGGCCGTCAGGGGCGCGTCGCGCCGCACCCGCCACAGGTCGAGCTGGTGCGGCTCGCCGACGTGCAGGCGGTCGACCACGTCGCGCCGGTAGACGAGCCCGGGACAGGCGACGACGAGATCGAGGCCGGCGTCCGCGCCCGTGACGTGCCGGAGCGCCCGCGGGATCATCGCCGAGGTGTGCGTGCGCAGCAGCCGGCCGTCGTCGAGGTAGCGGGTGTACCGCGACTCGCGCGCCGGTGCGTCGGCCGGATAGCCGAGCAGCTCGTAGTTCTCCGCGAGCGTGACGATCGGGCTTGAGCGGCGGGTGTGGACGCGGCAGCGCCACGCCGCTTCCAGCGCGGCCGCGATGCCGTCGAGCACGAGTTGCATCGCGTGCGGGCCCGCGGCTGGGTCAGACAGATCGCGCAGCTGCAGTGCGCGGGTGAGTTGGTCATGGGTGATGGTCGACGGCATCGCTGATTCCTCCGAACGGACGGGCGTGGGCATGGGCGGAGACGCCCCGGCCGTCGCACGGGCTGGAGGGAGAGGCGATGCCGAGCTACGCGAGCCGAGCGAACGCCATGACCCCAGCCTGCGGCCGGGGCGGGGTAAAGCGGATGGCGTGCGTGGTCATCATGTCCCCATCGTAGATCAGCCCGGCGCCTGGCGCCGGGAGTCGTATCGCCAGAACGTCGGCAGCGCGATCGCCGCGACCACGACCCCCGCGACGCACAGGACGCCGCCCGAGATGATCGAGAACCGCACGCCGGTGAGCGACGCAACCCCGCCCGACTCGACGTTGCCGAGCAGCGGCCCGGTCGAGTAGCTGATCTGCTCGATCCCGGCCAGCCGTCCGCGCAGATGGTCGGGGATCGTCTGGTTCCAGATCGTGCCGCGGAACATGCCCGACACCATGTCGGCCCCGCCCGCCACAACCAGCCCGAGCAGCGCCACGGCCAGGCCCTGCGCCACGCCGAAGCCAATGATGCCGACGCCCCACACGGCCGCCGCCACGCACACCGCGGCGCCGTGGCGGTGGATGTGGGCCGCCCAGCCGCTGGTCAGCGTCGCAAGGAGCGAGCCGACGGCCGGGGCGGCGTACAGGAGGCCGAGCACGCCCGCACCGCCCAGGTGGGTCGCCGCGGCCGGGAAGAGCGCCATGGGCATGCCGAAGAACATGGCCACGATGTCGACGATGTAGGTGCCCATCAGCTCGGGCCGGGAGCGGGCGTAGCGCAACCCCTCCTTGATCCGCGCAATGCTCGGCGGCTCGGCCTCGGCCGGCGGGGGCACGGCCCGCATCATCCGCAGGGCAACCAGCGAGACCGTGAAGGTGGCGGTGTCGACGGCGTAGGTGGCGGGCAGGCCGACCGTTGCCAGAAGGATGCCGCCGAGCGCCGGCCCGGCGATCATCCCGATCGTCACCCGAAACGACGCGAGCGCCCCCGCCGCCACGATCTCGTCCCGCTCGACGAGGCGCGGCGTGAGCGCATCGAGTGACGGACGCTGGAGTCCGTCCAGCGTCGCCAGAAGCGCCGACATCACGAACAGCACCCACACCCTCGGGTGGGCCAGAAGCGCGTTGGCCACGAGCACCGTCGACGCGGCGGCGAACGAAAGCTCGGTGATCTGCATCATGCGGCGGCGGTCGACGGCGTCGGCCAGGGCGCCGCCGACGAATGCAGCGACCAGGAGCGGCGCCAGCTCCGCCAGCCCGAGCAGCCCCACCACCAGCGAGGAGCCGGTCAGCCGGTAGGCCTGAAAAGGGAGGGCGACATACGTGATCATCGAGCCGAAGAACGACACTCCCTGGCCGATCCAGAGCAGGCGGAAGTCCCGCCGCCGCCGCAGCGGGCCGATGTCGATCGTCGCCATGCGCAGCCGCCGCCGCACCCCGCCCGGGGAGACCGGCGGCCCGGGTCCGAGGCGCTCGGCCTCGGCCTCGAGGCTGTCGCGGTCCGGCTCGGTCATCCGGCCGGTCGGCCGAGCAGCTCGCAGAAGCGGGCGACGCCCACGTTCCCGCCCGAGACGATCACGCCCACGCGCGCACCCTGGGCGGAGACGCGGCCTGCGAGCAGCGCGGCCAGCGCCGAGACGCCACTCGGCTCGGTCACGAGCTTCATGCGATCGAACGCGAACGCCATCGCCGCGACGATGTCGGCGTCCGAGACGAGCTCGACCGCGTCCACCAGGCGGCGGTTGACCTCGAATGTAAGCCGGCCTGGGATGTCTGCCTGCTGGCCGTCGGCGATCGTGCGCGGCGTCTCGATCCGAACCCGCTCTCCCGCGGCCAGCGATCGGCGGGTGTCATCGCCCGCCTCGGGCTCGACGCCCACGACGCGGATGTCGGGATGCAGCGCCTTGGCGGCGGTTGCGCAGCCGGCGATCAGCCCGCCGCCGCCGACCGGCACCAGCAGCAGGTCGAGGCCGGGCGCCTGGTCGAGCAGCTCGAGCGCGGCCGTGCCCTGGCCCGCCATGACGGCCGGGTGCTCGTACGGCGGCACGAGCGTCAGGCCGCGGTCGGCCGCAAGCGCTGCCCCGAGCGCCTCGCGATCCTCGCGGTAGCGGTCATACGTGACCACCTCGGCGCCGTAGCCGCGGGTGGCGTCGAGCTTCGCGGCAGGCGTGTCGGCCGGCATCAGGATCACGGCCGCCGAGTCGAGCATCCCGGCGGCGATCGCGACCGCCTGCGCATGGTTGCCGGACGAGTACGCCGCAACGCCGCGGTGCCGGGCCTCGGCCGGGAGTGCCGAGATCATGGTGTACGCGCCCCGGAACTTGAACGCTCCGCCGCGCTGAAGGCACTCGGCCTTCAGGAACACGCTCGCGCCGGTGCGGGCGTCGAGCGTCCGCGAGGTCAGCACCGGCGTGCGGTGGGCGATGCCGTCCAGGCGGGCGGCGGCGGCGCGGACGTCGTCGACCGAGATCACGCGTAGTGCAGCCCCTCGGCAGCATCCTCGTCGACGACCTGGTCGCACGTCGGGCAGTACCAGCGCACCTCGAGCGGGGTGCCGCAGGCGGAATGGCGAGCCGGCTCCTCGCCGCCGCCGTGGCGCGCGCCCCACTCGCTCAGGAGGCGCACGGCGCCGGCCAGCGCCCGCCCCTCGGCGGTCAGCTCGTAGGTCGAGCGGGGTGGCCGGTGCGAATAGGGCCGGGCGACCACGAGTGCGTCGCGTTCCAGGCTCCGCAGCCGGTCGGTGAGAATATTGGGAGCGATCCCCGGCACCGCCTCGACCAGCTCGCCGAACCGGCGCGGGCCCTCGAGCAGCGCCTCGACCACCGGCAGCGACCAGCGGTCGCCCACCCGGGCCATCGCCTCGGCGAGGGGTGAGGGCTGGGAGCGCTCGTCCACGCGCCCATCGTATCGGGCTTGCGAACGGTGGCTGCGAGGAGTAACTTGCAGATTGCTACTGACTATCAACGGATCGCGGATCGAGGTAACGATGAGTGTTTTGGAAGAGCTTCAGCAGGCGACCGCCACCGCGGTCGCGCAGGCCGGGCCAACGGTGGTCGGGTTGCGGTTCGGGTGGCGGCCGGCGTCGGGCGTCGTGATCGCGACCGACCGCGTGCTCACCTGCGCCCACTCGGTGCGCGGCGACGCGGTGACGGCGGTGTTCGATGACGGGCGCCGCGTCCAGGGCCGGCCGGCGGCGGTCGATGCCGCCGGTGACCTGGCGGTGGTCGAGGTCGAGACGGGCACTGCGCCCGCGATCTCGTGGGAGCGGCCCGAACCGCAGCTCGGCACGCCGGTGTTCGCACTGGCCCGGCTCGGCGACGGCGGCCTGCGTGCGACCGCGGGCGCGGTCTCGGCGCTTGACCGTTCGTTCCGGGGCCCGCGTGGCCGCCGCATCGCAGGCTCGGTCGAGCACACCGCGGCGGTCGCCCGCGGCTCCGCCGGCGGGCCGCTGGTGGATGCGAACGGCGGGCTGCTGGGCGTGAACACCATCCGCCTGGACGGCGGCCTGGTGCTCGCGCTCGCCGCCGACTCCGACCTGCGCGCGCGCGCGGAGGCGCTGGCGCGGGGCGAGGCGCCCGTCCGCCGCAGCCTGGGAGTGGCCGTCGTTTCGAGCCGCGCCGCCCGCAGGATGCGCCGCGCAGTCGGTCTGGGGGAGCGCGATGGGTTGCTGGTGCGCGAGGTGCAGCCTTCCGGCCCGGCGGCGGGTGCCGGGGTCGAGCCGGGCGACCTGATCGTGGCCGCCGCCGGCCGGCCGGTGGCGTCCGTCGACGACCTCTACGCGGCGCTCGACGCGGTCGCCGACGGTGCCGGGCTGCCCCTCGCCCTCGTCCGCGGCGAGAGCGAGCGCGAGGTCGTCGTCACGCCGGTCGAGGCGTGACCGTGGACCTCCTCGAGCCCCATCCCGCAGGCGCGCCACCCGATGACGACGAGGCGCTCGACACCTACTCGCGGATCGTCTCGACGGTGGCCGAGCGCCTGCTGCCCTCGGTCGCCAACCTGCGCGTGCGCCGCCGCGGCCGCAGGCGCGAGGCGGTCGGCGGCGGCAGCGCCGTCGTCCTGAGCGCGGACGGCTTCATGCTCACCTGCGCCCATGTCGTCGGCGCGGGCGACGTTCGCGGCCGGGCCGCCTTCACCGACGGCACTGAGCCCGCCTTCGAGGTCGTCGGACGCGACCCGCTCACCGATCTGGCGCTGATCCGGGCCGATGCGCCCGCACTCATGCCCGCCGAGCTCGGCGACGCCGGCAGGCTGCGCGTCGGGCAGCTGGTGGTCGCGATCGGAAACCCCCACGGCCTGGGTGGGACGGTCACCGCCGGCGTGGTCTCGGCGCTCGGGCGCTCGCTGCCCGCGCGCAGCGGCCGGGCGCTGCGGTCGATCCCCGACGTGATCCAGACCGATGCCGCGCTCAACCCGGGCAACTCCGGCGGAGCGCTGGCCGACAGCCACGGCCGCGTGATCGGCATCAACACCGCCCTGGCCGGGGTGGGACTCGGTCTGGCCGTGCCGATCAACACGTCCACCCGTCGCATCGTCGGCGAGCTCATGACCACCGGTCGCGTCCGGCGGGCGTTCGTCGGCATCGCCGGCGGCGACCGCCCGCTGCCTCCGGCGGCGCGCGCGGAGCTCGGCCGCGACTCGGCGGTCGAGGTCATCAACGTCGAGCCGGAGGGCCCGGCCGCTGTGGCCGGAGTCCGGCCCGAGGACCTGATCGTCTCGGTCGGCGGCGAGCCGGTGTCGGGGATGGACGATCTGCTGCGGCTGGTGCCGGCCGACTCGGTCGGACTCCCCGTGCAGGTCGGCGTGATCCGCGCGGGCCGCCGCGTCGAGCTCGAGCTGGTGCCCGCCGAGCTGGCCGGGTAGCGCGATGAGTCGATAGCATCCGCGACCGGATGGACACGATCCGACTCGAGCCGGTCGACAGCATCCGGATCACGATCCTGATGGACAACGTGACCGACCCTCTGCTCTTTCCGGCCGAGCACGTCGAGCGCACGACCTGGCTGCACCAGCTGGCACCCGGGGTGGCACGTGTCACGTCGGCCGTCACAGAGGACGGCCTGCCCGACGCGCTCATCGCCCAGCCCGGCTTCTCGGCGCTCGTTCGCGTCACGACCGCGGGCCGCGCGCGGACGATCCTGTTCGATGCGGGTGTCACCCCCAGGGGTGTGGTCGAGAACATGCGCCGGCTCGGGCTTTCGCTCCGGGACATCGAGACGATCGTGCTCAGCCACGGCCACTGGGACCACGTCGCCGGAATGGAGGGGATCGCGGGCGAGCTGGGGCGAGCCGGCCTGCCCGTGCTCATCCACCCCGCCTTCTGGCGCCGCCGCCGGATCGCGTTCCCCGGCCTCGAGCCGGGCGAGCTGCCCAGCACGAGCCGCTCCGCGCTCGAGGGCGCCGGCTTCGAGATCGTGGAAGAGCGGGCGCCCTCGTTCCTGCTCGACGGATCGGTGCTCGTGACGGGCGAGGTCGATCGCACGTCGGAATTCGAGACCGGCTTCCGCGGCCACGAGGCGCACGTGCACGGGAGCTGGGAGCCCGACCCGCTGATCCTCGACGACCAGGCGCTCGTGATGCGGCTGGCGGGTCGCGGCCTGGTCGTGCTCACCGGCTGCGGGCACTCCGGCATCGTCAACGTGGTGACGTATGCCCGGCGGCTCACGGGCGAGCCGCGAGTCGCCGCGGTGATCGGCGGATTCCACCTCAGCGGCCCGATGTTCGAGCCGGTCATCGAGCCCACGGTCGCCGCCTTCGACGACCTGGCCCCCGAGCTTCTGATGCCGGCCCACTGCACCGGGTGGAAAGCGGTGCACCGTCTGGCCGCCCGCTTCCCCGGCGCATTCGTCCAGAGCGCCGTGGGGACGACCATCGTGCTCTGAGGGCGGGTTGCGACTTGACAGGTGAAGTATGTGACTGCTAACTTCCCGCCCATGACGGTTGCGAAGGACCATCGCGAGGACGGCCGGTCGGCGCGGATGCCGGCGGCGGAGCGGCGCGAGCAGATCCTCGAGGCGGCCCGGATCGAGTTTGCCCGCGGCGGGCTGAACGGCACGGCGACCGAGGACATCGCCCGCCGGGCCGGGATCACGCAGCCCTACGTCTTTCGCCTGTTCGGCACGAAGAAGGCGCTCTACCTCGAGACGGTCGAGCGCTGCTTTGACCGCGTGCAGCGCGAGTTCGACGTGGCGGTCAAGGCGGCCGCACCCGGCGAGGAGCTGGTGGCTATGGGCGCGGCCTACGGCCCGCTTCTGCGCGATCGCACCCTGTTGCTCGGCCAGATGCACAGCTACGCCGACTGCTCCGACCCCGACGTGCAGGCGGTCGTCCGCCGCCGCTACGGCCAGCTCTGGGACTGGGTCGAGCAGGTGTCGGGCGCCGGGCCGGTGGAGGTGCGCGAGTTCTTCTCGAAGGGCATGCTCCTGAACGTGATCGCGGCGATCGACCTCCGCGGTATCAGCGACCCGTGGGTTGCCGACTGCCTCGGCGAGATGGACCCGAACGGCTGAGTTTTTTTTGTCCCCTGAACTTCGTAAGCACTAACTACTAAGGAAGGAGCACGATGACACACAACGGTCACAGAACGATGTGGACGTTCGCGATCACGAGCATCGCGCTGTTCATGACGACCCTCGACAACCTGGTCGTGACCATGGCGCTTCCGACCATCCAGCGCGACCTGCACGCGTCCATCTCGGGCCTCGAGTGGACGGTCAACGCGTACACGCTCACCTTCGCGGTGCTGCTCCTGATGGGCGCTGCCCTGGGCGACCGGTTCGGGCGCAAGCGCATGTTCCTGATCGGGATCGTCATCTTCACCGCCGGATCGGCGGCGGCCGCGCTGGCGCCGACGATCGGCTGGCTGATCGCCGCCCGCGCGGTGCAGGGCGTCGGTGGCGCGATCGTCACCCCGCTCACCCTGACGCTCCTGACGCAGGCCGTCCCGCCCGAGCGGCGCGGGCTCGCGCTGGGCGCATGGGGCGGTATCAGCGGCCTTGGCGTCGCCCTGGGCCCGCTCGTCGGCGGCGCCGTCGTGCAGGGCATCTCGTGGCAGTGGATCTTCTGGCTGAACGTCCCGCTGGGCCTGTTGGTGCTGCCCATGGGATTCGCCCGGCTGCGCGAGAGCCGCGGGCCGTCGCTGCGGCTCGATCTGCCCGGAGTGGCGATCGTCACCGCCGGCGCGTTCGGAATCGTGTGGGGGCTGGTGCGCGCGAACCAGCAGGGCTGGACGAGCCCCGAGATCGTCGCCTCGCTGGTCACGGGCGTGCTCCTGCTGGGGGCGTTCGTCGCCTGGGAGCTGCGCACCTCCGCTCCGATGCTGCCGATGCGGTTCTTCGAGAACCGCACCTTCGCGACGGCGAACGGTGCGTCGCTCCTGATGTTCTTCGGCATGTTCGGCTCGATCTTCCTGCTCAGCCAGTACCTGCAGACCGTGCAGGGCTACTCGCCGCTTCAGGCCGGCGTCCGCACGCTGCCGTGGACGGGGATGCCGATGATCGTGGCCCCGATCGCCGGGGCGCTGACCGATCGCATCGGCGGCAAGCCCTTCCTGGTGGCGGGGCTCGCCCTGCAGGCGATCGCGCTCGCGTGGATGGCGGCGGTGCTCTCGCCGACCGTCCCCTACATCGATCTGGTGGCGCCCTTCGCCATGGCCGGGATCGGGATGGGGCTCTTCTTCGCCCCCGTCGCAACCGTGATCATGGGCTCGGTGCGGCTGATCGAGGCGGGTCAGGCATCCGGTGCCAACAACGCGATCCGTGAGCTGGGCGGAGTGCTCGGCGTGGCCGTCCTGGCGTCGATCTTCGCGCATGCGGGCGGCTACGGCTCGGCCGCGCTGTTCACCGACGGCATCCTGCCGGCGCTGTGGGTCGGCTCGGCCGTCGTCGCTGTCGGCTTCCTGGTGGCGCTGGCGATGCCGGGCCGCACCGCCGCAGCGCCCGAGCGGGCTGAAGAGCGCGAGCTCGAGGCGATCGCGGCCTGACCGACACGGCATGAGGGGCCGGCGTCCACCGCGGACGCCGGCCCCTCTGCATGCTTCAGATCACCGGTTGAACGTGCGTGGTCAACCCGCCGTCGATACCGATGTGCACCGCGAATGCGGCCGGCTCGTCCACCACGGCGATGTCCATGCTCCCGGTCAGGTCGAGCCGGATCGCCAGGTCGGTGCTCGGGCACGTGAAGGCACCGCAGCCACCGATGCGCCCGACCATGGCCCGGTGCACGTGGCCGGCGACCACGCGGCGGACGTTCGGTGCCTGGTCGAGCAGATCGGCGAGCGCCGAGCGGCCGGCCGCTTCGAGGCCGATCTCGTCCATCACCCGGATGCCGGTCAGAAACGGCGGGTGGTGCATCGCGAGCACGGTCGGCGTGTCGCGGTCGGCGGCGAGCTCCGCCTCGATGAATGCCAGCCGCCGCTCGCACAGGCGGCCGCCGTCGCGGCCCGGCTCGATCGTGTCGCACACGACCAGGCGCAGGCCGCCGCTGCGGGCCGTGTACTGGACGAAGGGTGGGTCGCCGGCGGGCGCGGCGGGCCCGAGCGCCGCCCGCAGCGCATCGCGGTCGTCGTGATTGCCCGGGAGAACGTGCAGGGGCATCCGCAGCGGGGCGAGCAGCTGGCACACGCGCTCGTATTCCGCCGGAGCCCCGTGATGGGTGAGATCTCCGGTCACGAGCACCGATGCGGGCGCGGGTTCGAGCGCGGCCAGTGCCTCGACGACGGTCTCGAGCCGCCTGGCGGGAACGCGGTCGCCGGCTCCCACCTGGATGTGGAGGTCAGTGATCTGGGCGAGAAGGATGCGCTCGTCGCTGCTCATGGCTCGGGCCCGGGGGCGGGCGCGGGCAGCCTACGCCCAAGTCTGCGCCAGTGCGCCGGGAAGCTCGGCCAGGGTGTCGACGCGCAGCGTGGCGCGTGCGGCGTCCGCCGACGCGGCCTGGAGATGGCCCCACGGCCCGCGGCGCACGTGGACGGCCGCCATGCCGGAGCACAGCGCCGGCACGACGTCGTTGTCGACCCGGTCGCCGACGTAGGCGACCGCCGCCGGGTCGAGGCCGGCCAGCCCGGCGACGGCGCGGAAGAATGCGGGCGAGGGCTTCTCCGCGCCCAGTGTCGCCGACGACGCGACCACCGCCTCGCCGCAGTGTGCGCGCAGAAACGCCTCGGTGGCGGCGGCGGTGTTTCCGGCCACGCCGACCAGGTACCCGCGTTCGCGCAGCGCGTCCAGGCAGGGCAATGCGTCGGGGTAGAGATCCTCCGCGCGGAACTCGTCCGGCACCCCGGCCGCGACCCGGGCGCGGCGCTCGGCGTCGAGATCGAACCCCGGCCGCACGAGCTCGAACGCACGCAGGTGGTGCTCGCCGCGGGCGATGGTCGCACCCAGCAGGCCGAGCATCGTCCCCGCCGACACGCCGAGCCAGTCGGCCCACGCGATCCACGCCCTCGTCTCGTCGACCAGCGTCTCGCCAACGTCGAAGAAGACCGCCCTCACCCGCGTAGGCTAGTTGGCGGCGGCCGCCTCCAGCGCTCGCCGGGTGAGGACGCGCGCCAGGTGCTTGCGGTACTCCGACGATGCGGATGTGTCCGCCGGCGGGTTCAGGCCCTCGGCTGCGTGCTCGGCGGCCTCGGCGGCGTTCGAGCCGGTGAATGCGCGCTCGGCGGCCCCGGCCCGCACGGGCTTGGTGCCCACCCCGGTGAGGGCGATCCGGGCAGTTGCGCCGTCGATCACGGCCGCGGCGCCGACGATCGCCCAGTCCTGCGCCCGCCGGTTGAACTTGATGTACGCGCCGTGCGCGGCCTTGGGCACGCGCACGCCGGTCAGGATCTCGTCCGGATGCAGTGACGTGGTGAGGTACTCGACGAACAGGTCGCCGGCCGCGATCGTGCGCGCTCCGTCCGGCCCCTCGACGGACACCTCGCCGTCGAGCGCCAGCAGAACCGTCGGCAGGTCCCCGTGCGGATCGGCCTGCGCGATCGAACCGCCGATGGTGCCGCGGTTTCGCACCTGCATGTCGCCGACGCCCGCAGCTGCATCGGCCAGGATCGGGCAGGCCGAGCGGATCAGGTCTGATGCGGCCACGTCCACGTGTCGTGTGAGCGCGCCGATCACGATGTGCGAACCGGCGTCGGCGATGCCGCGCAGGCTCGAGATGCCGCCGATGTCGATCAGCGTTCCGGGGTTCGCGAACCGCAGCTTCATCATCGGCAGCAGCGAGTGGCCGCCCGCGAGCACCCGGGCCTCCTCGCCGTGCGTCCTCAGCAGCCCGACGGCGTCGGCGACGGTCTCGGGCCGCTCGTAGTCGAATGCCTGCGGGATCATGCGGCACCGCCCTTCTGCATTGCATTCCAGACCGTCTCGGGCGTCATCGGCATGTCGAGGTCACGGACGCCGATGGCGTTGCAGACGGCGCTCACGACCGCCGGCGACGCGGCGATGGTGCCCGCTTCGCCGATGCCCTTCACCCCCAGGGGGTTGGTGGGCGACGGGGTGACCGTGCGCTCGGTGACGATGTGCGGCACCTCGACCGCCGACGGGATGACGTAGTTGACCATCGAGCCCGTCAGCAGCTGGCCCTCGGCGTCGTAGACGGCTTCCTCGTAGAGCGCCTGGCCGATGCCGTGGGCGACGCCGCCGTGCACCTGGCCCGCGACGATCGTCGGGTTGATGACGTTGCCGCAGTCGTCGACGGCGATGTAGCCGGTGATCTCGACCTTGCCCGTCTCCTCGTCCACCTCGACCTCGCAGCCGTGGGCGCCGAACGGGAAGGTGCAGTTGGGCGGGTCGAAGAACACGGTCTCGTCGAGCCCCGGTGTGACCCCCTCGGGCATGTCGAACGCCTGCCACGCGCGGAAGGCGACCTCCTGGATCGTCACCCGCTGGTCGGGGCTGCCCTTCACCGAGAACGCACCGCCGCCGAAGTCGAGGTCGTCGACCGACGCTTCGAGCATCTGCGCCGCGACCTGCCGGGCCTTGTCGCGCACCTTGCTCGCCGCCAGGTGCACCGCGATGCCTCCGACCGCCACGCTGCGGCTGCCGTAGGTACCCAGCCCGTAGGGCGCGAAGGCGGTGTCGCCGTGAATCACCTCGATGTCGTCGAACGGGACGCCCAGCTCGGTCTCGACGATCTGCGACCACGAGGTCGCATGGCCCTGGCCGTGCGGGGAGGTACCGGTGATGACGGTCGCCTTTCCGGTGGGGTGCATCCGCACGGTCGAGCTCTCCCATCCTCCGGGCGTGAGCCCGATCGCGTGCGCGACGTCCGATGGGGCGAATCCGCAGATCTCGACCCATGTCGAGAGGCCACGGCCGAGCAGCTTGCCGCGGGCGGCCGCCTCCGTGCGGCGCCGCTCGAACGTCTCCTGGTCGTCGCTCAGCTCGAGCAGTCTGTCGAGCGTCTTTTCGTAGTCGCCGGAGTCGTAGGCGAGCCCGATGACGCTCGTGAACGGCCACTCGGTGGGGAAGTTGCGCCTGCGCACCTCGGTGCGGCTGATCCCGACCTCCTGAGCCAGAATGTCCATCATCCGCTCGATCGCATGCGTTGCCTCGGGTCGGCCGGCGCCGCGGAGGGCGTCGGTCGGCACGGTGTTCGTGTAGACGTTGGTCACCTTGACGTCGATCTCGGGGATGGCATACGCGCCGGGAGCCATCAGCATGGTCAGCTGCGAGATCAGCGGGGTCAGGAGCTGCAGGTAGGAGCCGTAGTCCTGGACGTAATGCGCCCGCATGCCGAGCACCTTCCCGGTGTTGTCGGCCGCCAGCTCGACGTGCGCATCCTGGGCACGGCCGTGACAGGTGGCGAGCATCGCCTCGGAGCGCTCCTCGATCCACTTCACCGGCGCGCCGACCTTGCGGGATGCGGCCGCGGCGATGAACTCCTCGGCATAGGTGTTCAGCTTGGCGCCGAACCCGCCGCCGACGTCCGGTGCGATGGCACGCACCTTGGCCTCGCTCACTCCGCACACGATTGCGAGGAACGTGCGCAGGAAGTGGGGGATCTGGGTCGAGCTGTACACGACCAGGTCGTCCGAGGCCGGGTTCCAGTCGGCCACCACTCCGCGTGTCTCCATCGGGACGTGGATGAGGCGCTGGTTGTGGATGGTGTGCTTGACCACGACGTCCGCCTTCGCGAACGCCGCATCGATGCCGTCGGTCTTGGTCGTGAGCACGAGGCCCACGTTCGATTCGAGCTCATCGTGGATGCGCGGCGCGCCATCGGCCAGCGCCGCATCCACGCCGAGCACGGCCGGAAGCGGCGCGTAGTCGACCTCCACCTTGTCCGCCGCATCCCGCGCGGCGTAGCGGTCGGCCGCGATGACGACGGCGATCGGCTCGCCGACATGGCGCACCCTGCCCTTCGCCAGCGGCGGGCGGGCCGGTTGCACCATGTCGCCCGTGGGGTTGGACCCGCACGGCACACCGGCGGCGAACTCGAGGTCAGCGCCGGTCAGGACGGCGGTGACGCCGGGCATGCCCCGGGCGGCCGAGGTGTCGATGCCCTTGATGTCTGCGTGCGCGTACTGGCTGCGCACGACCGCCATGTGCAGCATCCCCGGGATCTTGACGTCGTCGACGTAGCGGCCGTGGCCGGTGAGGAATCTGTTGTCCTCCTTGCGCAGGACGGCGTCGCCGATGCCCTTGGAGTGTTCGGCTGTGGTCGCCATTACGCCGCCACCCCGGCGGCCGAGCGGACGGCCGCGACGATGTTCTCGTAGCCCGTGCACCGGCACAGGTTGCCCTCGAGGCCGTGCCGGATCTCCGCGTCGGTGGGCGCGGGGTTGTGCTCGAGGAGCTTGATCGCCGCCATCACCATCCCCGGCGTGCAGTAGCCGCACTGCAGCCCGTGGTTTTGGTGGAACGCCTGCTGCATCGGGTGCAGCTCGCCGTCCTCGGCGATCCCCTCGATGGTCGTCACCTCATGTCCGTCTGCCTGCACGGCGAGCACGGTGCACGACTTCACAGCCTCGCCGTCCAGCCAGACGGTGCATGCTCCGCAGTTGGACGTATCGCAGCCAACGTGGGTGCCGGTCAGGTTCAGGTGCTCACGCAGCAGGTGGACGAGCAGCGTTCGCGGCTCGACCTCGGCGGTGCGTGGGTCCCCGTTGACGGTCATGGTGACGGCGCTCTTCATCGAGTCTCCTGTCCGAAGGTCGGGATCGCGTGGTGCACGGGAAGGTCTATCGCAGGCAGGGGGCCATGACAAGGGCGGTCACCGGCCGCTCGTAAGGGTTTCGTATGGAACTTGTCCCAATCGTTGACCGCCGGGTGGGCGCTCCCTATGTAGGGAGAGAAGGCGCGTCGCAGTTCGTGACGGGGGTCACCGGACAGCGACACCTAAACAGGAGGGTCGTGAACAGATGATCGTCGAGCGCATCGAAACGGTGGAAAGGAACTCGGATGCTCGGGATGCTGCAAAGCACGCCGAGACCGCGTTCCGCCGGATGGGGCCGTCCGCTGCTTCGGGGGAGCGCCTGTCGAACCGCGACCTGCGGCGTATCGAGGTAATGCTCGTGCGCCGGATCGTGACCGGCTGAGCACGGGGGAGCCGAGCGATCTCTTCGCCTACAGGTGGAATGCCTTGGGAAGGCCGCGTGCTGAGCGGGCCTTCCCAAGGTACCGCCTGATCCCCAGCAGCTGCTCGGACGCCCGCAGCAGCGAGAAGTGCGACAGCAGGCGGTGGCTGACCGTGTGCGGGTCGGTGTAGCGGCTGACCACCACGAGCGGCACCAGGTTGTTGCCGCTGCCCTCGTCGAACGTAATCAGGATTGCCGTGTGCCCGTGCCGGTAGGTTCGGCTGGCGACCATCATCGGAATCCACTTCCGCAGCCAGTTGTCCCCGGACGCCGTGGGGCAGCTGTGCATGTCGTCGCAGAGGTTGGGCGTGACGAACATGTAGGCGGGGGCGTGCCCGCTGTTGAGCGCCAGGTGCATGCGCCCCGTGCCGAGCCTTCCCAGCGATCGAACGTGCCGTCGGCAGTGCGGGCGCACCCGCAGGTAGTACACGGCCGGGACGTGGCGGGCGGCGTAGAGGCCCGCGGTGTTGGTGTCGCAGGGGATCGGCATCGACTCGGCGTAGGCCCGCCAGCGCAATCCGTGCCGCGAGAGCTGGGAGAAGATGTTCGGCCCCGCCTGCGAGCAGCTCCGGACGCTGCAGTCGCTGTGGATGCCATGGGTCGAGCCGCTCGTCATCGCCAGGTAGTTGGGCAGGCTCGGGTGGCTTATGGCGTGGTAGTTCGTCGCCAGTCCGCACCGCTTGGCGAGGGCGGTGATGAACTTCGCATGTGGCACGATCTGCGACAGCGAGTGGTTCTCCATCACGATCACGATCACGTGGCGGATGACCGGCCGCGCCTCACGGGCCTGGCCGCACGCCGCCGGGGCCGAGACCGCGGGCCGCAGCGCGCCGGCAGCGGTGGCGGATGCGCCCGACCCGGCGATGACCGTCGCAGCCAGAACGGCCGCCAGCAGTGGTGCAGCTCTCACGGGCGGTGAGGCTACTGGACGGCGGGCGCCGATTCCCGAGGCCTTACCAGATTCTTACGCGACCCTGACCGCGTCTTCAGCGGTGGCCGGTCACGACGGCGCCGCGGCCGGGACGGCCGACGTGCACTGGGCGCAGCGGTGGGCGGCGATGGGGATCTCGCTCAGGCACTCCGGGCAAGCGCGCGTGGTGGGGGCGCCTGCGCCTCGCCGGCCGCGCGCCGGGCCGCCAGCACGTTCAGGGGCTTCACCACCAGGAAGAAGATCGCGACCGCGACGACCAGGAAGGCGAGCACCGCGTTGATGAACGCGCCGTAGAGAAACGTGCTGTTGTTGATCTCGAAGCTCAGGTCGGCGAAGTTCTGCTTGCCGAAGATCGCCGCCACGAGCGGCGTGATCAGGTCGGTGACGAGCGCGGTCACGACCGCCCCGAAGGCGGCCCCGATGACGACCGCGACGGCCAGGTCGACGACGTTGCCGCGCAGCACGAACTGTCTGAACTCCCTCAGCATTCCAAGCCCCCTCGCTCGAGAATTTTGAGGCGGCAGGTTAGCGCTCGGGCCTATGATGGCCCGCATGCCGAGCACCGGTGACCAGGTGGTGGTGATCGGCGGCGGGTCGACGGGCGAGGCGTTTGCCGGTGCGCTGCGCGGGTTCGAGCCGGACACCCGCATCACGCTGATCGAGCAAGGCCTCGTCGGCGGTGAGTGCTCCTATTACGCGTGCATGCCTTCCAAGGCGCTGCTGCGGCCGCCCGAGGCGCTGGCGGCGGCGCGGCTCGTGCCGGGTGCGGCCGAGGCGGTCACCGGGTCGATCGATCCCGAGCGGGCGTTCTGGCATCGCGACCAGGTCACGGGCGGCCTGGACGATTCGAGCCAGGTGGACTGGCTCGCCGACCACCGGATCGAGCTCGTACGCGGCGAGGCGCGCGTAACCGGCCCCGGCACGATCGACGTCGGCGGGCGCACAGTCGGGTACGGGCGGCTGCTGATCGCAACCGGGTCGGTGCCGTCGATCCCCCCGATCCAGGGGTTGGACGGGGTCGAGTTCTGGACCAACCGGGAGGCGACCTCGACGCATGAGGTGCCCGAGCGGCTGATCGTCGTCGGCGGCGGACCGGTCGGGTGCGAGCTGGCGCAGGTGTTCGCGCGGATGGGCTCGCGGGTGACCCTCGTCGACACCGCCGAGCGGCTGCTCTCTCGCGACCACCCGGACGCGGGGGCGCTGATCGCCGACGCGCTCACGGGTGACGGCGTCACCCTCCGGCTCGGACAGGTGGTCGAGCGAGTCGAGCCCGGAGTGCGGGCGTGGCTTACGGACGGTACGAGCGTCGAGGCCGGCAGGCTGCTGGTGGCGGCGGGTCGCACGCCGAACGTCGCGGGACTCGGATTCGAGGCGCTTGGCGTCACCATCTCGGCGCGCGGGATCGAGGTCGACGAGCAGCTGCGAGCGGCCGAAGACGTGTGGGCGGCGGGCGACGTCACCGGCATCGCGATGTTCACCCATGTCGGCAAGTACCAGGCCCGCCTCGCGGCGGCCGCGATGGCGGGTCACGAGGTGCGGGCCGATTACCGGGCGGTGCCCGCGGTGACGTTCACCGACCCGCAGGTTGCGTCGGTCGGCGATACCTCGGGCGAGGGCACGGTGATGGGCGAGCGCGGATCGACTGCGCGGCTCTCGACGTACGAGCGCCCCCGCCGGCCCGGGTTCTTGAAGGTGTTTGCCGACCCGCGCCGCAGGGTGCTGGTCGGTGCGGTGGCCGTCGGCCCCGAGGCGGGGGAGTGGCTCGGCCAGCTGACCCTGGCGATCCGGGCCGAGGTGCCGATCGACCTGCTGCTCGAGACCATCCAGCCCTACCCGACGTTCTCGGAGGCGATCCAGTTCGCGGTCCGCGACCTCGCCCTCGGGTGAAACGCGGGTGTTCTTACCGTTCCCGCCCTCGGGGCTTTGTGGCCTCTCCCAGCTGGCGGCTGGCGTGGGGACACCGCTCTGGCCCCCGAAAGAACCGTCGGGGGGCGAGCAATGTCCCCGTCCTGCGGTCTTGTCTACCTTCGCTGCTCACGGCCTGCGGCCATACTGGCCCCAGTTATTCAGGCGACGGTGATGCGGAACGCGGCCGTGTAGATCTCGCCCGGGCGCACCCAGGTCAGCCCGTCGCCCGTGGCCAGGGCGTTGGTGGGGGCGGTCATCGGCTCGAAGCACACGATGTCGCGCTCGGCCGGGGCGTACACCTGCGCGTAGGGGTACCCCTCGAGGAATTCGACCGCGAGCGTGCGCCCGCCGGCCTCGGCGGTGAACCGCGGCTGCGGGCCGAGGTCGGTGTAGGCGTCGTCGAAGCTGCGCTCTGCGAGCGGCGCCCGCGAGACGCGCACGGCGTCGCGGATCCCGGTGGGGAGCTGACGCTCGTCGAGGTGCAGGTGCGTGCGGGCGGGGTTTTCGATCATCCACTCCGCCCGCGGCACGCCCGGCAGGTGCAGGTAGGGGTGGTAGCCGAACGAGACCGGGAGCGGTCGCCGCCCCTGTGCGAGCAGCGTCGTTCGGATCTCGACCCCGTCGGCCAGGAGCGTGGCCTCGACCGTGAGCGAGTGCGGATGCCGGTACACGTCGAGCACGGCCGGGTGGTCGTGCGTGTCGAACTTCGCCTCGAGCCGGGAGGACGTGGCGTCGATGACCGTGAACGGGAGCACCCGCGGCAGGACGCCGTGGATCGGGAGGCCGTTTCCGTCGCGCGGCAGGAGGTCGGATGCCGGCAGCGGCCGCGCGAGCCGGTTCGCCCATGGATGCAGCAGCGGGATTCCCATCGTCGCGCCCCGGTCACCGTAGGCATCGAGGCCGTCACCGAGATCCAGGAACTCCGTCCCGTCGTGCTCGAACGAGCAGCCGACCATCGCCAGGCCGGGCACGAACGCCACCCGCAGGCCGGGGCCCTGCAGGGTGTGCGGCTCCGCCGTCACCGCTGCGGGGCCTGCACGAGTTCGACGGTGGCGCCGTCGGGGTCGGTCATCCACACCACCACGCACCCGTCCCAGTGGCGGCCGGCCTCGGGGCCGAGCACGATCGGCTCCGAGCGGGCGACCGCTCCGGCCTCGACCAGGTGCCGGTACACCGCCCACGTGTCGTCCACCTGAAGCGCGATATGGCCGCCCGCATGGTCTTGGGCGCGTCGTGGTCGCGATCCTCGATCAGCTCGAGGATGCGCCCGTCGCCGAGATCGAGGTCGGCGATCCGCACCCTGCGAGTGGACTCGCCCGAGACCGCCGTCACCGTGGCGGCGGCCGTCTCGACCTGCTCTCGGACGCTGACGCCGAGCAGGTCGCGGTAGAACCCGAGCGACCGGTCGAGGTCGACCACCGTCAGGCTGGCGTGATGGAGGCCGGTGACCGTCACCTCAGGCGCTCGGGGATCGTGTCGCGGGCGAAGACGTCGGCGACAGTCTCGGCCCGCTTGACCACCTCGGCATCGCCGCCGTGCACGAGCACCGTGGCGGGGCGGGGGAGGCCGTTGAAGTTGGACGCACAGGCGTCCTGGTAGGCGCCGGTATCGAGGAAGGCCAGCACATCGCCGGGCTCGACCGCGGGCAGCTGCTGCTGGGGCGCCAGCACGTCGAACCCGCAGGACATGCCGACCACGTCGGCCCGCAGCTCGGAAGGCTCGTCGGCATGGCCGGCCGCGACGACGCCGAAGCGGGCGTGCTCGATCAGCAGGTCGGCCATGAACATCTCGGTGGTATCGGTCTCGACCCAGGCCCATGCCACCGGTGTCGACTGGTGCTTGATGTTGCGCACCGTTGCCAGGTGGATGCCGGTGTCGGCGTAGAGCGCGCGGCCCGGCTCGGCCTCGAGGCGGATGCCCTGCGTGTTGATCCCGGCGGCCGCGAGCCCGGCCCGCAGCGCGCCCGTGATCCGCTCGGCGATCAGCTCGATCGACGGCGCTTCGGCTCCGCTGCCGGTGGGATCGCGTGGCGCCGGGTAGCCGCCGCCGACATCAATCTCCCCCGGCGTCCAGCCGCCCAGCTCGCGATGCAGCACGGCGATCGCTGCCGCGAAACTTGCGCCCATTCCCGCCCACACGTCCGGGTCGGTGCTGTGGCGGCCGAGGTGGGCCATCACGCCAACCAGCTCGACGCCGTCGGTTGCGAGGGCGCGCCGGGCCACCGCTGCCGCGGCGTCGGTAGGGATGCCCGGCTTGTAGCGGAGGGCGGCGTCGCGCACCGACCGGCCCGGGTCGAGCTCGGAGGGCTGGTCGAGCCCGTCGTAGTCCGGGCGCAGGCGCAGACGCACCCGGGCGGTCCGGCCCGTGGCCGCGGCGGCCGCGGCCACCAGGTCGAGCTCGCCCGGGCTGTCCAGCGTCACCCGGGCTCCGGCCGCGACCGCCTGATGCACGAGCGCCGCGTCCTTGACCGAGCCGTTGACCGAGATCAGCCCGGGCGTTGTGCCGGCCACGAGCGCGGCGTGCAGCTCGCCGGGCCCGAACGTGTCGCAGCCGAGGCCCTCGCTGTTCAGGATCGCCCGCAGCGCCAGGCCGAGGTTGGCCTTGAGCGAGGGCAGAAGCGCCGTCTCGCCGTCGGGCCAGCCGGCCGCGAACGCCGCCCCGATGCGGCGGGCGTTGCGGCGCAGCTGGTCCTCGGAAACGGCGTAGAGGGGCGTGCCGAACCGGCGGGCCAGCTCGACCGTGTCGCACTCCTCCATCCACAGGCACCCGGAGCGAATCGACAGGCAATCGTCCAGGCGCACGCCGGTACTCATGTCGTCGTTGGTGTTCGAAGTGTCGTTGGTTCCCACCTTCACGATGTTCTGGCCGTTCGGGAGCGTATCGACAAAGTCCTCGCCCTCGGGTGGTCCAGGTCGAAGTGGTTGAACCGCCTTGACCGGGGACTGTCCCCGGTTGGGGGCTGGATAGTGTTCGCCGTCCATGCGGCGGCCGTTCGTGCTCTTCTACGCGCTCGTGTTCCTGGACGAGGTGGCGCTCTTCGCCCTCGTGCCGCTCCTGCCCTCGTACACCCGGGTCTACCACCTCTCCGACGTACGCGCAGGGGCGCTGCTCTCGGCCGCGAGCTTTGCGATCGTCATCGCCTCGCTTCCCGCCGGCCGGCTGAGCGACCGGTTCGGCGCCCGCCGCGTTACGCTCGTGGCGGGCGGCCTTGTCGCCGTGTCGATGCTGGGCGAGGCGCTGGCGCCGGGGTTCGCGGCCCTGCTGGCCGCGCGGCTGGTCTTCGGCGTCGGGTCGGGCACCATCTGGTCGGCCGGGCTCTCGTGGCTGGGCGACTCCGCACCGGTCGAGGTGCGGGCGCGCGCATTGGCCGCGGTGATCACGGTCGCCGGGGCGGGCGGCATGGTGGGGCCCGTGTTCGCCGGTGTCCTGGCCGATCGCGTCGGCCGCGGCGCCGCGTTCGCCGTGATCGGTGTGGCCTCGGCGGTGGTGGTGGCGGGACTGGCCGTGGGCGATCCCGGCCGGCGGGTGCGCCACGGCCACCAGCCGCTGCGAGGGGTCGCGGCCGGGATGCGCGCCGAGCCGCTGCTCGCCGGCGCGATCGCGATCATGCTGCTGGGCGGCGTCGGCGATGGGGTCGTCAACCTGGTCGCGCCGCTGCAACTCGGCCACCACGGGCTGTCGGCCGGGACGATCGGCGCCTGGCTCTCGGTCTCGGCGGCGATCTTCATCGTCGCGAGTGCGGTGGTCGCACACGTGGGCCGGCGAGCGGTGTCGCTGCGCTTCGCCGGCGTCATGGCGGCGCTCCAGGCTGCGGCGCTCATCCCCGTGCTGCTGGGCGGCGGCTCGGCGGCGGTGGTGGCGACCGTGCTCTGCCGGTCCGCGTTCGTTGCGGGCCCGTACACGATCGCGTTTCCGCTGGCGGCGGTCGGCGCGGGCCGGCTGGGCTTCGGCACGGGCACGGTGAACGGCTTCATGGGGCTCGTCTGGGGAGGCGCCAACTTCGCCGGCCCGCTGATCGCGGGTGCGGTGGTCGCGGAATCGGGCGCCCGGGCCGCCTATGCGCTTCTGGGCGCGTTCTCGCTGGTGCTCGGGGTGACGCTCGTGCGGGCCGGCCGGCGCGAGACGCGCGGGCAGGCAGCGGCGGCGTCGTGAACGCGAATCCGTAATAGTCCCCGGCCATGGACTTCGCCCTCACGGCCGCCCAGCGCGACCTCCGCGACCGCGCCGCCCGCTTCGTCGACGGCGAGCTGATCCCGCTCGAGGAGCAGGCGGAGCTCGCCGGCGGCCGCCTCCCCGCTGCCGCGGTCGCACAGGTCAAGCGGGCCGCCCGCGACGCGGGCCTCGTGGGCGGGAACCACGCGCAGAGGTACGGCGGCCAGGGCTGGTCGGCGTTCGAGCAGGTGCTCGTGCAGGAGGAGCTCGGCCGGAACACCAACGGCGTCTGGTGGAACATGGGCGGCGGCTACAACGTCCTTGCCCGCGGCACCGATGAGCAGATCCGGCGCTATCTCGAGCCCACGCTGCGCGGTGAGCGGGCCGATGCCTACGCCGTCACCGAGGCCGGCGCCGGGTCGGATCCGGCGGGCATCGCCGCGACCGCAGAGCGCACCGCCTCGGGCTGGCGGATCCGGGCCGAGAAGTGGTTCGTGACCTCGGGTGACGTGGCCGATTTCGACATCGTGATGGTGAACGTGGTCGATGGCGACGCCCGCCTGCCGACGCTCTTTCTGGTCGACCGCGACCGGCCCGGCATCGAGGTGATCGACGATCCGCCCTTCACGCACTCGTTCCCCCACGGCCATCCCACCGTCCGGTACGACTGCGAGGTGGACGCCGATGCGGTGCTCGGGGGCGAGAGCATGATCGGCCGCGGCGGCGAGCTGCAGAACGAGTGGTTCGTCGAGGAGCGCATCCACATCGCCGCCCGTTGCGTCGGCGCCATGCGGCGGCTCCTCGACGACGCCGTCGCGTGGGCGATCGGCCGCGAGCAGTTCGGCGAGCGCATCTACGACTTCCAGGGCATCAGCTTCCCGCTGGCCGACTCCGCGGCCGACTGCGCCGCCGCCCGCCTCCTGACCTACCAGGTCGCCGACATGGTGGACATCGGCGCCGACCCCAAGCTCGTCCACGGCCGGGCGGCGATGGCCAAGCTGTTCGCGTCGGAGGCGGCGTGGCGCTGTGCCGACCGGTGCGTGCAGGTGCTCGGCGGGCGTGGGTACATGCGCACGTTCGCCGCCGAGCGGTTCCTGCGCGAGTTGCGCGTCGACCGCATCTGGGAGGGCACGAGCGAGATCCAGCGGTTGATCATCGCCCGCGGCCTCGAGAAGCGCGGCGTCGAGCGCCTGCTCTCCATCGAGCCTTAGCCACAAACACGGGGACTGTCCCCGGTCTTGACCAGCGGCCGCGCGGTTGCGTAATGTATCCAAAACCCTGACCAGGGAGGGGACATGGCAACGCCGGCAGGTGCGCAACCTCATCTCGGCAAGAAGCAGCTCACCACCCTGCACGCGATCGGCCAGTCGCTCGCACTCGGGCCGATCTTCTCCGCGGCGCTCTTCATCGGCCTGATCTCGGCGTCGGCCGGGTTCCACACCCCGGCGGCGATCATCCTCGGCGGCATCGGCATGATCGCCCTCGCGTACGTCATCGCCCTGTACGCGCGCCGCTTCGCCGGCGCCGGCTCGATGTACGAGTACATCGCCCGCGGCGTCAACCCGTGGATCGGGATCCTGACGGCGGGGATCTACTTCATGGGCATGCTGTTCCTGGGTGCCGGCGGCGTCTACGTCGGCCTCGGCTTCCTGATCAAGGGGTTCTTCCAGGCGCACATCTCGAGCATCGATCCGCCCTTCTTCCTCTGCGGGCTCGTGGCGCTCTCGATCGTGATCGCGGCCAACCACTTCGGCGCGCGGTTGGCCGTCCGGGCCGTGCTCGCGCTGGCCGTGTTCTCGCTCATCCCGCTCTTCATCCTCGCCATCGCCGTCATCGCCAAGGGCGGCGACGGCGGCAACACGCTGAGCGCCCTCAGCTTCTCGGGCGCCGGCTGGAATGGGCCCATCTTCAAGGGCATCCTGGTCGCCGTCACGCTCTTCATCGGCTTCGAGGCGGCGGCGGCGATCGCCGAGGAGACGCCCAACCCGCACCGGTCGATCCCGATCGCCGTCATCGGGACGGTCGCGATCGCCACCGTCTTCTACGTCCTGATGGGCTACGTGGTCATGATCGGCTTCGGCCAGGTCGCCATCGACAAGGGCGTCGCGGCCGCCGACCCCAACCCGCTCGGGACGCTCGCGCAGCACTACGTCGGCTCGTGGCTCTCGACCTGGGTCGACCTGGTGGTGATCACCGACGCGCTGTCGCTCTCGGTCGCGTTCACCGTGTCGGCAACGCGGGGCGTCTTCGCGCTTGCCCGCGACGGCCTCCTGCCCCGCTTCCTGGCGACCACGTCGAGTCACGACACACCGCTCGGCGGCAACATCGTGTCGTTCGTGGTCTCGATCGGATTCCTGATCTGGGCTTCGACGGTGCACTACGGAGGCGCGTTCGGACTGCCCGACACGCTGGCGGCGTTCCAGATCCTGTCGCTGGCCGGGTCGTATCTGATCGAGTTCGTCTACCTGCTGCTCGCCCTCGGTGCGTTCCTGCTCGTGGTGCGCAGCGAGCCGCGCTCGAAGTGGTGGTGGCAGATGCCCGTGCTGGTGGTCGCGGCGATCACCACGCCGCTTGCCTACAAGGGATCGCTGTGGCCCTGGCCGCCGCCGTACCCGCTCAACCGCGGGATCTACTTCGCCATCGGCGCGGCGATCATCGCCCTGGTCTGGGCGATCGCGCTGCAGCTGCTGAAGCCCGGCGCCGTGCGCGGTGCCGCGGCATACGCCACCCGAATCGAGGACGTGGCTCCCGCCGGGGCGCCCGTCGACCTGGGTCTGTGACAGCGATGGACGCGATGACCGGATCCGGCCGGATCGAGGTGCGAAGCGTCGTCGACCAGGTCTATGCAGCCGTGCGCGCCCGGATCCTGGCCGGCGATCTGCCCCCCGGCGGCCGGCTGCGGCAGGAGGAGCTCGCGGCCGACCTCGGGGTCAGCCGCACGCCCCTGCGCGAGGCGCTGCGCAGGCTCGCCAGCGAGGGTCTGGTCGAGTTCCACCCCAACCGGGGTGCGACCGTCGCGGGCGACGACGACACGACCCTGTGGCACGCCTGGTCGGCCCGGGTCGCGATCGAGCCCGGCGCCGCGCGCCTGGCCGCACAGGTGTGCGATCCCGACGCGATCGAGCGGCTGCGCTCCCTCGTCGCCGACCAGCGGGCGCGCGTCCGCGACGGCCGCGACACCTACGACGCCAACCGCGACTTCCACCTGGGGCTGGTGGCGGCGTCGGGCAACCCGCACCTGCTCCGGTTCGCCGAGACCCTGTGGGTGGCCCGGATCGCACGCCGGATCTACGCCGCCCAGGCGGTCGACCCCCGGCGCGTGCTCTACTGGGCGGACGACCACGACCGCATCGTCGACGCGGTCGCGGCGGGCGACGGCAACCTGGCCGCGCTGCTCACCCGCGAGCACATCGCGGCCTCGCCCCCGCCGAGCACGGACGTCGTCGATGCGTCAGGTCAGCTCGGCCGGGAGCTCAAAGCTGACGACGGTGCCACACCCGGGGGCCGACCGGACCTCGACGCTGCCGCCGGCTAGGCGCAGCCGCTCGCGCATCGCGTCCAAGCCCATGCGCCGCTGGCGGCGGCTGCGCTCGAGCGCGTCGGCGACCTCGAACCCGCGGCCATCGTCGGCCACACGTCCGCGCAGGAGCCCGTCGCTCAGCGTGATCTCGACCTCGAGCGCGGTCGCGCGGGCGTGCTTGCGGACGTTCACGATCGCCTCGCGCACCGTGCGGTAGGCGATCTCCTCGACCACGTACGGGTGCCGCTGGTCGGCCACCGTCACCGAGACCGAGAGCGCGGCCTCCTCGCCGGCCTGGTCGGCCAGGTCGCGCAGCGCACCCGCGAGCCCCTCCTGATGCAGGCTGGTGGGGCGGAGTTCGAACATCAGCCGGCGGGTGCGATCGGTCGCTGCGGCCAGCGTGCCGCGGGTGGCGGTGACGACCGACGCGATCCGGTCGCGCCCCGCCGTCTCGACCGTCTGCTCCAGGCGGTCGAGGGCGACCAGGCACGCGGTCAGAACCTGCACCGTGTCGTCGTGGAGCTCGGCGGCCAGCCGCCGCCGCTCCTGCTCCTCGGCGCGCAGCAGCCGCTCCATCGCGTGGCGGCGCTCGAGCTCGCTCTGGCGGATGTCGCGCTCGAGCTGCAGGCACCGCTCCTCGAGGCGCGCCAACTCGCCGTCGAGTGGCGGCGGGACCACGCCCGACGTTTCGTCAATGCGACCTGCCACAGGTCCTGACGATGGTTCGGCCACACCCCTGTCGACCGCGCCGAGTCCGCTCCAGAGCGCGTCGAGTGCCGCCGGGAGGTTCCCCGCGCGCTGCTCGACGAGCGCCAGCACCTGGTTCGCCTCGGCGACATAGTGGGGTGCGGCGGTGTGCTCGAGCAGGTCGATTGCACTCCGGCACAGGAAGCGCGCCTCGTCCAGATCGCCGTCATGGAGCGCGGCCCGGGCGAGCACCAGCGTTGCGCTGCCGGCCACGCCCGGCTCGGTTGCGCCGGTCTCGGCCAGCGCCCGACGGGCGGCCTCGCGCGCGCCCTCGACGTCGCCGGCCAGAAGCGCTGCCCGGCCGCGGTCGGCACTGAGCGTGGCCAGCTCGGGCGTCGCGCCCGCGGCCTGCATCAGCTCACCCGCAAGCTCCAGATGCTGCTCGGCCTCGCCCGGCCGGCGCTGGTCGACCATGATCCCGCCGAGCACGGCGTGGGCGCGGCCCAGAAGCAGCGTGTGCTCGGCCTGTTCGAGCTGCGCCACGACCTCTCCCATGTAGCGCTCCGCCAGCCGCAGCCGGCCCTGCTCGGCGTAGGTTCGCGCCATCGCCCACAGCACGCGAGTCCGCGCGACCGGGTCGGTGATGGCGGCCTCGACGTCGAGCACGTCTGCCAGCACCGCCTCGGCGTCGGCGAATCTGCCCTGGTCGGTGTAGGCGCTCGCGAGGTACACGCCGAACCGGATGACCCCGCGCACGTCAACCGGCGGCCGGCGCGTTTCTTCCAGCGCAGCGCGGAGCACCGAGATCGCGCGGCTGAGGTCGCCGATGCCGGCGTACGCGCGCCCGAGCGACTCGTAGAGCCCCGGGCGCAGTCGCGCGGTCGCAGACGGCTCGAGCGCGCGGGCCTCCTCGAGCAGTGCGACGGCGTGTTCGTCGTCGCGGGCCTCGATCGCGAGCTGGCCGAGCCCCTCGACGGCCCGGCTGTGTGCGTGCAGGTCGCCGCACGTCCGGGCCTCGTCGGCCAGCGCGAGCAGTGTCTCGGCCGCGTCCTCTGCGCCCATCCGCACGGCCATCTCGGCCAGACCGATCCTGGCGGGGGCGATCGCGCCCCCATCGGCTCGGCCCGCCAGCTCGGCGACTGTGACCCCGAGCCGGCGGGCGAGCTCCGCCAGTATGCGCGGCGATGGCACGCGCTCCCCGGCCTCGATGCGGCAGACGTATGCCGCCGAGCATCCGGGGAAAGCGAGCTGGATCATCGACAGCCCGCGCTCGGCTCGCACCGTACGCAGCCTCCGGCCCAGGGAAGCGGGATCGTCGACGTGCGTCGGTGCAGGGCGGCCCACGGCGGAGAGCTTACCCTGTTACACGCGTTTTGTCGATGTCAATTGACGGAATGCCCCGTAGTTCTGTACCGTGTACCGCTCCCCGTCCGAAGGTCCACGCGAACAAGGAGCGCCAAGATGTACGCCGGCAGGCTCTGGCCGTAATCAAGCAGTGACGTCCGGCGCCGCGGTCGCGTGACCAGCAGGCGCGGCGAGACCTGGAGCCGCGGCGGGCAGGCCGCGGCTCAGGGCTCGAACGCGACCGGGTTTCGGAGCGTGCCGACGCCCTCGACCCACACCTCGCACACGTCGCCGTCGCGCAGGTACCGCGGTGGCGTGCGGGAGTCGCCAACGCCGCCCGGGGTGCCGGTGGCGATCACGTCGCCGGGCTCGAGCGTCATTCCCGCCGAGCAGTAGACGATCAGCTCGACGATCGAGAAGATCAGGTTTGCGGTCGTCGAGTCCTGCAGCACCTCGCCCGAGACGGTCGTCCGCAGGCCGATCGAGTCGAGGTCGACGCCGTCGGCCGCCCCGACGCATGGCCCCATCGGCGAGAAGGTGTCGAAGCTCTTGCCCAGCGTGAACTGGCGTAGCGGCGTGTCGAACTGGGCCCGGCGGCCCGAGACATCGTTCACCGCGGTCAGGCCTCCGACCGCCGCCCGCGCGGCTGCGGCGTCGGCGCGGTAGGTGCGGCGGCCGATCACCACGCCGACCTCGCCCTCGTAGTCGGGCCGCGTCTCCTCGCGCGGAACGACGATCGTCGCGCCGGGGCTGGTGACCGCCGAGCCGAACTTGGCGAACACCACGGGGACCTCGGGGATCGCGAGCTGGGACTCCGCCGCGTGGTCGCGGTAGTTGAGGCCGATGCCTATCAGCTTGCGCGGGACGACGGGATGCTGCAGCGAGACGGCGGCGAGTGCGACGGACGCCCCCGAGGCGTTCGCGATCTGGGCCCAGGCCTCCGGCGAGGCATCGAAGCCGGTGGCACCGGCGGGGCCGGCGTCTACCACGTGGTCGTCCTCGAGCCGGCCAATCCGGGCGTCTCCGCCGTCCTTGGTGTAGCGGACGGCCCTCATCGGCCCTGCTCCGTTCGCAGCACCTTGAGCGCGTTGATCGCCCGCGGAATTCCGGTGTAGGGGGCAGTCTGCAAGATGGTCTCCTCGATGTCGGAGTCGGGAACGTCAAGCGTGCGGAGCGCCTCGATGTGCGCGGCCACCTGCGGGTCGGAGCTGCCGAGGCCCGTCAGGAGGGCGAGGATGATCAGCTCGCGCTCGCGGGCCGAGAGGCCGCCGCGGGAGTGGACATCACCGAACACCCAGTCGACGAGCCAGGTCGCCATAGGCTCGCCCATCCGCTCGAGGAACGCGTCTCCGCCGGGGTGGTCTCCCAACTCGGCCAGCCGCTCCAGGCCGCGCCGGTGCCGTTCGTCCTCCTCGGTCATCGCCCCTCCTTGACCCGGTTGCGGGCGACGGATACTGTATCCAATCGTGCCCGACCGCCGTGTGCGTGTGGACGTTACCGGATCTCCGCAATGGGGAATCCCGCGTGGAGACCGCATCCTGCTCGACGACGGCCGTGAGTTGCCCGCGGCGGGGGTGCGCTACCTGGCGCCGGCCGAGCCGACCAAGATCATTGCCACCCATCTCACCTATCGCAGCCGGCTTGTCGAGTACGGCGCCCGGGTGCCCGCCGAGCCGTCGTACTTCATGAAGCCGCCGTCGTCGCTGAACGGGCACGGCGGCGTGGTGCGGCGTCCCCGGGGGACACGGTTTTTGAACTACGAGGGCGAGGTGGCCGCGGTGATCGGGCGCGCGATGCACGGCGTGCCCGAGTCGGATGCCCTTCAGTACGTGGCCGGATACGCCCCGGCCAACGACGTCGGTCTGCACGACTTCCGCCACGCCGACCGGGGCTCGATGCTGCGGGTGAAGGGCCAGGACGGGTTCTGCCCGATGGGGCCGGAGCTCACGCCGGCGAGCGACTTCGACCCGACCGACTTCCGCCTGCGCACGTTCCTGAACGGGGCCGTCGTCCAGGAGGGTGGCAGCGACGACCTGATCTGGCCGATCGCCTACCTGCTGGCCGACCTGTGCCGGCTGATCACCCTCGAGCCCGGCGACGTTATCCTCACCGGCACGCCGGCCAACTCCCGCCCGATGGAGCCCGGAGACACGGTGGCGGTGGAGGTGTCCGGCCTCGGCCGGCTCGAGAACACCGTGGTCGATTGGGATGTCGACCTGCGCGGGCCGGGCGAGCAGCCGCAGGTATCGGCGCAGACGCTGCATGTCGCCCTGGCCGTGCCCGAGGACGAGGCCGAGCGGACGGTGGCCGCCGGGGAGCCGGCGTGACGGTCGCGGCCCGCACCGGTCAGCAGTATCTGGACGGCCTGCGCGGTGACGGCCGCGAGCTGTGGCTGAACGGCGAGAAGATCACGCATCCGCTCGACCACGACGAGCTGCGGGGCGCCGCGATGTCGCTTGCGCGGGTGTACGACCTGCAGCACGAGCACGCCGCCGAGATGCTCGCGCCCTCACCCGACGACGGCCGGCTCGTGAACGTCACCCACCTCATCCCGCGGTCGCAGGCCGACCTCGAGCGGCGGCGGCGCGCGATCGAGCTCGTCGCGGCGCTCTCGGGCGGCACGATGGGGCGCACGCCGGACTACCTGAACGTCACGTTCGCCTGTTTCGCCGGTCGCGCGGACGTCTGGGCCCGGCGCGGCAACGAGCAGGGCGCGGCCAACCTCGTCGCCTACCAGCGGCTGATGCGCGACCGCGACCTGGCGACGACCCACTCGATCATGAACCCTCAGGTCGACCGCACCAAGCCCGAGGCCGAGCAGGCCGCCGGCGAGGTCGCGCTGCACAAGGTGGGCGAGACCGAGAGCCACATCACCGTCCGGGGGGCGCGCATGCTGGCCACGCTGGCGCCGTTTGCCGACGAGCTCACGATCTATCCGGGGTCGGACATCCGGCCCCAGGACGGGCGCTACGCGCTGTCGTTCGCGATCCCGATGGGCACGCCGGGGCTGCGCTTCATCTGCCGCGACTCGTACTCGAAGCAGCGCTCGGCCTTCGACAGTCCGCTGTCGTCGCGCTTCGACGAGGTCGACGCGGTGGCGATCTTCGACGATGTCGAGGTGCCCAGGGAGCGGGTGTTCCTGGACGGCGACACGGTCGGCTACTCCGAGGTGATCACCGACACCGGCTGGCGCGGCCACATCATGCACCAGGCGTTCACGCGCGCCTACGTCAAGCTGTCGTTCGCCTTCGGCCTCGGGCACATGATCGCCAACACGACCGGGGTGGCCCGCTTCGACCACATTCAGGAGAAGCTCGGCCAGATCTGGAACATGTGCGAGCTCACCCGCTCGGCACTGGTGGCCGCCGAGGCCGGATCGGGCCTGGACGAGGGCGGCGTCTGGTATCCCGACGACCGCCCGTTCCTGGCGCTGCGCGGCGAGATGCCCAAGTGGCTGCCCTACTGCAACGAGATCCTGCAGCTGATCGGCGGCGGCGGATTCATGTGCACGCCGTCGGAGGCCGACGTCCACGGGCCGCTGGCCGATGCGATCGCCACCTACTACCAGGCGGCGGGCGCCGACGCCGAGCGCCGCATCCGCCTGTTCCGGCTGGCCTGGGACTACATCGGCTCGGATCTGGGCGGGCGCGGCGAGCTGTACGAGCGCTTCTATCTCTCGGACTCGTGGCGGATGACCGCGCTGGCCTACAAGATCGCCGACAAGAGCTTCGCCGAGTCCCTGGTGGAGCAGTTCCTCCACGACTAGATTTGGGGTCGAGGTGAACTCGTCCGGATACTCGCTGCCGCTCTCCCCCCACGGCACGGCTTCGCTCGTGCCCGCGCCGCCGTGGCACTACGTGGGCGACTTCTTCGTGATCGAGTACTGGGCCGATCCGGCCGCGGTCGCGGCGGTGCTGCCCGAGGGGCTCGAGCCACACCCCGACCCGGGCAGGGCCGCGGCACTGTTCGTCGACTGGCAGTCCTGCGCGGAGGGCGGGGAGGAGCTGCTCGAGCCGGCCCGCGGGCAGTACAAGGAGTTCTTCATCGTCGTGAACGCGCTCCTTGACGGCGAGCCGGTGACCACCTGCCCCTACATCTGGGTCGACAAGGACTTCGCGCTCGTGCGCGGGTGGATCCAGGGGTTCCCCAAGAAGCTCGGGCAGATCGACATGACCCGCTCGTTCGGGCTCGACTGCCGCGCCGAGGGCCGCACCTTCGCCGGCACCGTGTCGGCCAACGGCCATCGCCTCGCGAAGGGCACCGTCACGCCGGAGCGCGAGTCGCAGGCCGGGCCGACCCACAACGACCCGCCGCTCATCAACCGGCGCCACTTCCCCCGGCTCGCGGCCGGGCGTCACGCCGACCCCGCCGTGCACGAGCTCGTCCGCGCCCGCAGCCGTGACCGCGCGATCTCGGCGATCCACGAGGGCCCCGCGACGCTCGAGCTGCTTCCGGCGCCGGGCGAGGAGCACGACACGCTCGCGCCCGTGCGGATGGGCAAGGGCTTCCGGTTCACGTTCGCCTACACGGTGGACGACCTCGAGACCGTCCGCGAGCTGTGAGCACGGTCGCCGGCATCGACGTCTCGCCCGACCACTTCATCGGCGGCGAGCGGGTCGCCTCGCCCGAGCGGTTCTGTGACCGCTCCCCCATCGACGAGGCGCCCCTGGCCGAGGTCGCCCGCGGCGGCGAGCCCGAGGCCGACCTGGCGGTTCGGGCCGCCCGGGCGGCGTTTCCGGAGTGGGCGGTGCTGGGGCCGGCCGGGCGCGCCCCGTATCTGCATCGCCTGGCCGACCTGATCGATCGCGATATCGACCGCATCGCCCGCGTCGAGTGCCTCGACATGGCGATGCTCGAGCGGTCGCTGCGGGCACGCGTGATCGGGCGGGGCGCGCGCAACTACCGCAGCTACGCCGACCTGGCGGCGGGGTACGAGGAACGGGTCTGGTCGAGCAACGGCACCCAAAACCGGGTCGTCCGCATGCCGTCGGGGCCCGCCGCCGTCATCACGCCGTGGAACGCCCCCTTCATGCTCTCGACCTGGAAGACCGCGCCCGCGCTGGCCGCCGGCTGCACCGTCGTCCTCAAGCCCGCCGAGTGGTCGCCGCTCTCGTGCTCGCTGCTTGCCGACCTGACGACCGAGGCGGGCTTCCCGCCGGGCGTGTTCAACGTCCTTCAGGGCATCGGCGAGGAGGCAGGCGCCGCGCTGGTCGCACACCCCGGCGTGCGCCGCGTGAGCTTCACCGGCTCGCCCGAGACCGGACGGCTGATCGGCGTCGCCGCGGCTCGAAACCTCGTGCCGTTCACCGCCGAGCTCGGCGGCAAGGGCCCGCTGATCGTGTTCGAGGACGCCGATGTCGAGGCCGCGGCGGCGAAGGCGGCCGGGCAGTACGACGACGCCGGACAGGTGTGCCTGGCCGGGACGCGGCTGCTCGTGGCCGAGTCGATCCGCGCCGACTTCCTCGAACGCTTCCATCGCCACACCGACGCGCATGTGCTCGGCGACCCGCGCTCCGACGAGACGACCGTCTCGCCGCTCATCCACCGCGACCATCTGGCCCGCGTCGAGGGCTTCGTCGAGCGGGCGCGCGCAAACGGGGACGTGATCGTGCGCGGCGGCAGGCAGCCCGAGCTGGGCGGACTGTGGTACGAGCCCACCCTGATCGAGCCGCGCTCCAACGACTCCGAGATCGTCCAGTGCGAGGTGTTCGGGCCGGTGCTCACATTCCAGACGTTCGCGTCCGAGGCCGAGGCGGTCGAGCTCGCGAACTCCACCCGGTACGGCCTCTCCGCCATCGTCTACACCGGCTCGCAGGAGCGGGCCGAACGGGTCGGGCGGGCGGTGCGGGCGGGCACGGTGTGGGTCAACACCTTCCTGGTGCGCGACCTGACGGCGCCGTTCGGCGGCATCGGTATCTCGGGCATCGGCCGCGAGGGCGGGGACTACGCGCTCGACTTCTACTCCGACCTGAAGACGCTGCAGATCGTGGAGGGCTCGACCGCATGACCGCCGCTCCGGTCACGGTCGACTTCGAGAACGACGTCTTCGCCGGCGGGATCCCCCACGACATGTTCCGCTGGCTGCGCGAGAACGACCCCGTGCGCTGGTACGACTGGCCGTACGGCCGCGGCTACTGGGCGGTCACGCGGCACGACGACCTGGTGGCGGTGCACCGGGACACGGCCACGTTCTCGTCCGAGGTCGGGGCGACCGCCCTCGAGGATCTCGAGCAGGACGCGATCGATGCGCGCAAGTCGATGCTCGACACCGATCCGCCCCGCCACACCCGTCTGCGGGCGTTGGTGAACCGTGGCTTCACCCCGAGGGCGGTGGCCGCCTACGAGACCCTTCTGCGTGAGCTGACGACCACCATCCTCGACCGGGCGCTGCAGATGGGCGAGTTCGACTTCGTCGAGGACGTGGCCGCGGTGCTGCCGATCCAGGTGCTCTGCGAGATCCTGGGCGTGCCCCACGCCGACAACGCCAAGCTGATCGAGTGGGGCGACGCCATGATCGGCTCGACCGACCCTGACCTGTCCACGATCTCCTACGAGGATCCCGCGAGCGACGAGTACCGGCTGCTGCCGTTCCGCAGCCCGGTCGCGCTCGAGGTCTACCGCTACGGCCACGCCCTCGCGGCCGAGCGCCGAGCGCAGCCCGGCGACGACATCGTCACCAAGCTCGTCGAGGCCGAGATCGAGGGCAGCCGGCTGACCGAGCAGGAGTTCGACGCGATGTTCCTGCTGCTCGTCGTGGCCGGCAACGAGACCACCCGGCAGGCCATCGCCCACGGGATGCAGGCGCTGATGGACTTCCCGGACGAGCTCGAGCGGCTGCGGGCAGATTCGGCGCTGATGCCGACCGCGGTCGAGGAGATCCTGCGCTGGTCGACGCCGGTGCTGCACTTTCGCCGGACCGCCGCCACCGACACCGAGCTGCGGGGCGTGCCCATCAAGGCGGGCGACAAGGTGGTCACGTGGTACGCCTCGGCCAACTTCGACGAGCGCGTGTTCGACCAGCCGCTGCACTTCGACGTCGGCCGCCGCCCAAACGACCACGTCAGCTTCGGCCGCGGCGGGCCGCACTTCTGCCTGGGCGCACACCTGGCCAAGCTCGAGGTGCGGATCATGTTCGAGGAACTGCTTCCCCGGCTCGAGTCGATCGAGCCCGCGGGGCCGGTGCGGCGGATCCGCACCAATTTCACCAACGCCCTCAAGCGCATGCCCGTGCGCGCCGTCGCCGCATGAAAGGATTCGCGCGTGGCCGATAGCACCCTGAAAGACCTCGAGCAGCGCGGGGTCCGCACCGTCCGCGTCACCTACCCCGATCTGCACGGCATCTCCCGCGGCAAGGACTATCCGATCTCCCATTTCCCGCATGTGATCGCCGATGGCGGCGCCTACTGCGAGGCGATCATGACCGTCGACCTGCGTCACAACGTGGTGGCCGGGCCCGAGCACGGCTTCCAGGACATCCTCGCCCGCCCCGACCTCGACACGCTCGTCCCGGTGCCGTGGGAGCAGGACACGGCCTGGTGCCTGGCCGACCTGGTGCGCATGGACGGCTCGCCCTACGGCGTCGATCCGCGGGCGACCGTGCGCCGCGCGGTCGCAGCCTACGCCGAGCTCGGCCTGACGCCCATCGTCGGCCCGGAGCTCGAGTTCTACCTGTGCGCGCCCGATCCGGCCGAGACGGTTGGCTACCGCCGCTACGTGGACAACCCCAGCCATGTGTACACCGTCGGCCAGGTCGCCGATCCGCGCGGCCTCCTGACCGCGATGCTGCACGCATGCGTCGACATGGGCCTCGGCGCGATCGCCGCCAACCACGAGTACGGCCGCAGCCAGTTCGAGATCAACCTCACCCACGGCCCCGCCCTTCAGGCGGCCGACCGCGCCTTCCGGTTCAAGTCGGTGGTCAAGGACATGGCCGCGCGCGAGGGCCTGCTGGCGACCTTCATCGGCAAGCCCTGGAACGACGACGAGGGGTCGGGGTTCCACCTGCACCTGTCCCTCAACGACGGCGACGGCAAAAACGCCCTGAACGGCCCGGGCGATGACGGCCTCTCGCCGCTTGCCCGGCACATGATCGGAGGGCTGCTCGAGCACGGGCCGGCGCTGATGGCGTTCTTCAACCCCACCACCAACGCGTACCGCCGCCTGCATCCGGAGGCGCTCGTGCCGACGCTCGTGAGCTGGGGCCACGACAACCGGCTGACGCTGGCGCGCGTTCCCCGCGAGCGGGGCGGCGCGACCAGGATCGAGTTCCGGGTCGGCGACGGCGCGGCGAACCCGTACCTCGCCATCGCAGCGGCGCTGTTTGCGGGCCTTGACGGCATCCGCCGCGAGCTCGAGCCGCCGCCTCCGAGCGAGGGGCTGATCTACGAGCTTCCCGAGGCCGAGACGATGACCCCGCTCCCGACCACCTTCGAGGCGGCGCTCGAGGCGCTGTCAGCCGACGAGGTGCTCGTCGACGCGATGGGGCCCGAGCTGGTGCAGGTCTTCCGGGTGATCAAGGACGCCGAGCTCGAGCGCGCCCGCCGCTACGTCACCGACTGGGAGTTCGCAGGAGTACACCCACCATTTGTAGACCGGGGAGGGCTACCAGCCCGAGCCGGCGATGCCGATGACGCGGCCGCTGGGGACGAGCGCGTCCTCGTCCAGGCCGCCGAACGCGCCCCGGTGGAAGATGAGGGGCTCGCCGCCCGAGCCCTCGAAATCGACGACCTCGCCGACGACGAGCTCGTGGTCGCCGGCGGCGTGGATGCCCACGACCTCGCAGCGCAGGATCGCGAGCGCGTGCATGACCGCCACGTAGCCGGCCGGGTCGACGATGGTGTGGCCGGGCGGGAAGGGCGCGCCGCGCTGAGCGAAGGCGAGGGCGACGTCGCGCTGGCGGCGGTGAAGCACGTTCACGGCGAAGCGCTGGCTGCGGGTGATCATCTCGAGCGTGCGCGTGCCGTGTGCGAGCGAGACCAGCACCAGGAGCGGCTCGAGCGACACCGAGGTGAACGAGTTGAGCGTCATCCCGGCGTGTGAGTCCCCGACGCGGCTCGTGACCACCGTCACCCCGGTCGCGAACGCACCGACGACCTCGCGAAAATCGAGGCGGGCCTGGTCGTGGGACATCGCCGCGACCATACGCGAGCCCCACCCGCCACGCAAACGCGGGTCTCTAGCCCGGTATTCACGCTGCGCGTGCATACCGGGCTGTGTGTCGTGGTGGTTTGGTGGCTCGCGGCCTTCGACCGCGGCTCGGTGTCAGGCACCGAATATTCACGCTGCCGCGTGAAGATATTCATCGCCTGACACCACAGTGGGCGTGAATAACCGGTGCCAGGCACTCAATATTCACCGTTGCATGGGTATTGCCCGTTGGGCAATGATGCGGGGATGCCTCCCACCGGACGACCCGCCGAGCGGCGGCTGGCCGCGGTCGAGCGCGCCATGCGCATCCTGGACGCGTTTCTGCGCGTGCGCGGCGATGCCGGCACCACCGAGCTGGCGCGGCTCACCGCCATCAACGCCAGCACCGTCTCGCGCACACTCTCGACCCTGGTGGATGCCGGCTACGTCGAGCATGTGGCTGAAACAGGGCGCTACCGCCTCGGCACGCACCTGCTCGCCCTGGCAAACCACGTCGTCGCCCGGCTCGACCTGCGTGTCCTCGGACGCCCATACCTGGAGCAGCTCGAGGGCGAACTGGGCGAGACGGCGACGCTCTCGCTCCCGTCCGAGCCCGACCCGGTCACGGTCGACTTCGTCGCCAGCCACTCGAGCGTGTCATCGGTGGCGCGGATCGGCCGCGCGAGCGTCGCCCATGCGACCGCCACCGGCAAGGTGATGCTGGCGTTCGGCCCCTCACTTCCGCCCGCCGGCCCGCTGGAGCGGTTCACCGAGCGCACCATCGTCGGGCGGGAGGCGCTCCAGCGTGAGATCGAGGCGGTGCGCGCCCAGGGCTGGGCGCGGGCCGCTGGGGAGCGCGAGCCGCACCTGAACGCGATCGCCGCCCCCGTGTTCGGCGCCGGCGGCGAGCTGGCGGCAATCCTCGGCGTCCAGGGCCCGGATACCCGCTTTGACGCCGCCGCCCAGGAGGCGGCCGCGCCGGCGGTGCGCGCGCAGGCACTGGCGCTCTCGCGGTCGCTTGGGTATGATGAGCCCGAGATTTGGAAATAGCTTTGCCCCAGTGGCAATAAGGAGGGTTTCGGAATGGCTGATCTTCCCCGCAGCGTCAAATACCTGGTGATCGGCGCCGGCGTGCACGGCCTCTCGACGGCCTGGCACCTGGCCAAGGAGCAGCGCGCGCGGGGCGAGGCGCCGGACGTGCTGATCGTCGACAAGACCGGCGTCGGCGCCGGCGCTTCGGGCATCGCCTGCGGAGTCGTTCGCAACAACTACTACCAGCCCGCCATGTCCGAGCTGATGGCCGCGAACGTCGAGGTATGGGAGCAGGATCCCGAGGCGTTCAACTACCACGCGGTCGGCTACATGGCCCTCGGCAGCAGCGGTCAGGTCTCGGATCTGACCGAGGTGCACGAGCGCCAGCAGCGGATCGGCTACCCATCCGATCTGATCGTCGGCGCCGAGAACGTCCGCGCGCACATGCGCACGATGTTCCCGGACTGGCGCGCCCAGGGCGTCGAGGTGTGCCTGCACGAGCACAAGGGCGGCTACGCCAACAACATGGCGTCGATGCGCGGCCTCGCCGGTAAGGCGCTCGAGGCCGGCGCGCGGCTGGTCGACGGCGTCCGCGTCACCGGCTTCGAGATGGACGATTCGGGCGCGGTACGGACGGTGCACACCGACCAGGGCGACATCGCGGTCGAGCAGGTCGTGGTCGGCGTCGGCCCGTGGGTCGCCTCGATCTGGGAGATGCTCGGCCTGCCGGATCACCTCGACGTGCGCACCCCCGAGGGCGACGTGCACCGCGATCAGCACATGTGGACGTACTGGTACCTGCAGGAGGGCGAGATCTCGGTCGACCCGAAGCTGCTCTCGCTACCCGATGGCTCGATGCCGCCGGTGCTCCACGTCGACTCCGACGCTCCCCTGTACGACGACGACGGCCGCCTGATCACCGACGAGCTCTGGGGCAATTACTTCAAGCAGGACCTGCACGGCGTCCAGGGCGGGGCGGCGCCGCTGATCGTCGGGCACGACTTCGAGGTCGATCCCTACCCGACGGCCAGCGTCGATTCGAGCTTCGCCGACATGTGGTGCGCATCGCTCTCACACTGCATGGAGCGGTTCGAGGGCAAGCGCGGCACCTACGCCAATGTCCGCTCCGGCGGAGTCGGCTGCTTCACCGCCGACAGCTTCCCCGTGTTCGACTACATGCGCCCGAACGTGTACGTGATCGCCGACTCCAACCACGGCTACAAGATGATCGGGGTGGGACGCGAGGTGGCGCAGGTGATGACCGGTGGGCACTCGAGCGTGCTCTCCCCGTTCCGGTACCAGCGGTTCGCCACCGGCGACCTGCACCCGGTCTCGAACAGCCCCTATCCCTGGAGCTGATTGTCACGAAAAAGCCGCTGATCGGGGTCTCGGCCGGGTTCCATGGCTACGGCGACTACGCCGGCGTCGGCTACCAGCGATCGCTCGTGCTGGCCGGCGCCGTCGCGATGAACTTCTCGCGGGTCGACGGCACCCTCGACGACCAGCTCGACCGCGTGGGCGGCGTGATGCTGGCCGCGGGCCATGACATCGACCCCGGCCGTTACGGGCGTCAGCCGCACCCGCTGCTCGGGACGGTCGACGCAGCCCGCGACCGGTTCGAGCTCGAGCTCGTCGAGCGGGCGCTCGATCGCGGACTGCCCCTGCTCGGCACCTGCCGCGGAATGCAGATGCTGAATGTCGCCCTGGGCGGCACGATGGTGCAGGATCTGAGCCTGGTCGAGGCCTGGCGGCTGCATCCGTCCGACCCGACAGGGCGGCTGTGGCGCCGCTTCCAGGACGCGACGATGGCCGACCTGCCCGTGCCCGATCATCCCCGGCATCCGGTGACGCTCACCGCCGGCTCGCGGCTGCACGAGCTGCTCGGCGACGAGATCACGGTGGACAGCTTCCACCACCAGGCCGTCGACGCGCTCGGCCCGGGCCTGGTGGCGTCGGCCCGGGCATCGGATGGGGTCATCGAGGGGATCGAGATGCCGGGCCGGTTTGTTGTCGGGATGCAGTGCGAGCTGCACGAGGAGTGGCGGATCGAGCCGCGGCTGCAGGGTGTCGTGGAGGCGTTCGTGGCCGCCGCGCGCGACGGCTCCTAGCTGGTCTTCGGCGGCCGCCGGCCATGGGCCGCCACGATCAGCGCGGCGGCCAGTCCCGCGGCCAGCGCCGTACGCCACTCGCCCAGCGCCGCGGCTGCGACCGGCGCGGCGACCGCTCCGGCCATCCCCGACGCGGTGAGCGCGCGGGTGACCGCCGCCGAAACGGCGGCCACGGCGATGGCGACCGCGGCCACCCGCCAGTCCAGGACGAGCAGTCCTCCCAGGCCGGGACCGAGTCCACGGCCGCCCCGGAACCCGAGCTGCACGGGCGCGACGTGCCCGAGTACGACGGCGACCAGCGCCGCGGCGGCCGCCCCGCCCCCCGCCACCGTCCCGGCAATCGCCACGGCCAGCGCGCCCTTGCCCACGTCGGCCGCGAAGGTCGCCGCCGCGGCCGCGATCCCGAGTCTGCGGGCGACGTTGCGGGCACCGCTCGATCCGGTCGCATGCGCGCGCACGTCCTCGCCCGTCATCGCCCGGACGACGTAGTAGCCGGTGGCCACGCACCCGAGCGCGTAGGCGGCGACGGTCGTGAGGACGGCGGCGGTCACGCGAAGGCCAGCGCCGCCACTCCGGCCGCGACGAGAACCGCGCCCAGGGCGCGTGTGCGCGAGACGTGCTCGTGCAGGAAGGCCGCGGCGAGTGCCGTCGCGATCACCACGCTCGTCTCGCGCACGGCGGCCACCGATGCCGCCGGCGCCAGGCGCAGCGCCTCCAGCACGAGGCCGTAGGCGACGAACATGCCGATGCCCGCGGCCATCGACCACCGCGAGAAGCCTTTCACGATCACCTCGGGCCCCCGGGCGAACGAGAGCACAACGGCGTAGACGACCCCCTGGGTCGCCAGCACGACTTCGAAGTACGGGATCGTCGCGGCGTGGTGCAGCCCGCTCTTGTCGATCACCGTGTAGAAGGCGATGGTGGCGGCGATCCCGACCGCCATCACCGTCGCCTGGACGTCGCCGCGCCTGACCGCCCCCCGCACCAGCAGCACCCCAGCGGCAACCGCCAGCACTCCCACGACCTCGAGCGACGAGGGCCGGGCGGCCGTTGCGATCGCGGCTCCGATCAGGACGAGCACCGGCGCCAGGCCGCGGGCGATCGGGTACACCAGTGACATCTCGGAGCGCCGGTACGCGGCCGCCAGGAGCGCGAAGTAGACCAGCTCTGCGGCTGCCGACGCCGCCATGTAGGGCACCGCCGACCGGCTCACCTGCCAGGTCAGCACCGCCACAGGCGCGAACACGAGAACGCCCGTCAGCACGGCGGCCGCGCCGGCCCCCTCGGGGTCGCCCGCACGTGCGATCAGCACATTCCAGCCCGCGTGCACCGCAGCTGCGGCCAGTGTCAGCGCGAGCGCGTCGAGGGGCACGGTGGGATGGCTACCGCGACCGGGCCAGGGCGAGGATGGCGGACACGTGGCGGGTGACCGCCGCCCGCGACATCGGGCCGGCCGGCAGCTCCACCGCGAACGATGCGGTGTTGGGGAAGTGCGCGTTCTGCCATCGCGACGCGGTGCCGCCCGGGTTGGGGCTCAGGAACAGCGGCAGGCCGACGATTGCGGCGTAACGGCGGGCGGCGGCCGTCGCCTGGCCCCATGCCCACACGAGCCGCAGGTGCTGGTGGTACCACACCGAGAGCGTCGGGCGGACGCGCTCGATCAGCCGCCGGGCGGCGCGCGTCTCGGGCTCCGAGAACGGCCGCGGCCCGGAGTAGTAGGTGCTCCACGGGGTGCCGTGCAGCGACCACCCGGCCGAGAAGTTGCGGTTCAGGTCGACACCGTCCCCGTTCTGCCGCGTGTCGGCGGCGTGGCCGTCGGGGTTGAGCGTGGGGACGAGCCAGAGGTCGATCAGCTGCGGTGTCGGCAGCCGCCGCAGCCTGCGCACGACGGCCATCCCCGCGCACTCGTTGCCGTGAATGCAGCCCACCACCAGAACGCGGCTCGGCGACTGCGGCGCGCCCGACTCGGTGGCCATGATCGGGCGGCCGTCGGCGGAGTGCCCGATCTGCTCGGTGACGTGCACCGTCGGGCCGAACGGCCCCACCCCGATCAGGGGCAGGACGGCCAACATCGCGACCAGGTTGGGCATTGGCCCATCGTACTTCCCGCCGCCGCCACTGCTGATCAGCCGAGCGTCGCGAACGCGCGCACCGGGAAGGTGCCCATCCCGGAGATCGGCGGCGGCACCGCGTAGAACCGGGTGCCCTCAGCAGGCATCGCCGCGAGCCCCGTCATGTGCTCGACGATGGGGATGCCGGCGCCGAGCAGCACCGTGTGCACCGGCCGCTCCATGTCGTGCATCGCGTCGATGTTGAGCGCGTCGATCCCGACCACGGCGGCCCCGGCGTCGCGCAGAAACTCGGCGGCAGCGCGGGTCAGGAACGGGTGGCCGCCCGCCAGGTAGGTGTCGCTGCCCCAGTGCCGGTCCCAGCCGGTCTGCACGAGCACCGCGCGGTCGCGCACATCCAGTCCGGCGAACGCCTCAGGCCCGATCGGCGCACCGTCCGCGGGGCCGGGCCGTACCACCAGCGCCGGGCGGCCGGCCAGCGGCCGCAGCGGCTGTCGGGCGAGATCGTCGCCGTCGGCGTAGCGGTGAAACGGCGTGTCCACGTACGTGCCCGTGTTCGAGACGAGCTCGATGCGGCCGATCTGGAACTCGGTGCCCGGCGCGTAGCGCTCGCGGCTTGCCTCGCGGGAGAGGAAGTCGCAGATGACCGGGCCGGGCAGCCCGGGGTAGGTGGTCATGCCGTCGCGCACGGCATGCGCCAGCTCGAAGATGTCCCCGGGGGCCGTCAGTGCAGGGGGGCCTCCCAGCCCTCGAGCACGGGTGCGTGGTAGTCGCCGCCGACGATCTCGGAGTCCGGCACCCACGAGCCGAGCTCCGGCTGCCGGAACTTGCAGTGCTTGGCCTTCAGCTGGATGCCGTAGGAGTTGCCCGAGGTCAGGTGCTTGATCAGCACCTTGCGAGCAATCTCGTTCTCGCGTCCCGCGGGGATGGGGAAGTAGATGCGCAGGAACGAGTTCGAGTACCGGTCGAACACGGCCGGCACGCCCTCCTCCCCGAGGAGCTCGATGTCCTCGAGCCAGTTGATGTCCTCGCCGGGGGTGGCGGCCAGCAGGTCGACATCCTCGATCAGCGAGATGTCCTCCTGATAGGGGAAGCGGCGGCCGGCGAGCGTCTCGGCGTCGATCTGAACGTGGCGTTCTTCGGTCATGGTTGCTCCTACTCCCCCGCCGCCTCGAGCGGCCGGCCGACGTGGGTGACGGACTCCTCCTCGTGCTTCTTCTCGAGCAGGCGCCGGATCTCGGACAGCGTCTCGCGCTCGGTCACGCCCGGGATGTAGTCGGTGCCGGCCAGCGGCACCTTGGCCATCGCGGCCGCCTCGACCGTGAGGGCGCACAGATCCTCGGGCTCGAGGCTGTGGATGTTGGTCTTGCCGCACGCCCGCGCCAGCATCTGCACCTCGAGTGTGAGCGTGTGCAGGAAGTTGTAGACGCGCTCGGCGGCCTCGTCGACGATCAGGCGCTTGCGCAGCTCGACGTCCTGCGTGGTGATGCCGACCGGGCAGCGGCCGGTGTGGCAGTGGTAGCACTCGCCGGCAGGCACGCCGATCGTGCCCTCGTAGTCGGTGACGCCCGGGATCTCCTTGTTGCAATTGAGCGCCATCAGGGCGGAGTGCCCGATCGCGACCGCCTTCGCGCCGAGCGCGATGCACTTGGCGATGTCGCCGCCGTTTCGGATACCGCCCGCGACCACGAGGTCGATCTCGTCGGCCAGGCCCACGTCTTCGAGCGCGCGCCGGGCCTCGGGGATGGCCGCCATCAGCGGGATGCCGGTCTCCTCGGACGCGATGTGCGGCCCTGCGCCGGTGCCGCCCTCGGCCCCGTCCAGGTAGATGATGTCGGGCCCGCACTTGGCCGCCATGCGCACGTCGTCATAGACGCGCGCTGCCCCCAGCTTGAGCTGGATCGGGATCTGGTAGTCGGTGGCCTCGCGCACCTCCTGCACCTTCAGCGAGAGGTCGTCGGGGCCGAGCCAGTCGGGATGGCGGGCCGGCGAGCGCTGGTCGATGCCGGCCGGGAGCGAGCGCATCTCGGCCACCTGCTCGGTCACCTTCTGGCCCATCAGGTGGCCGCCGAGGCCCACCTTGCAGCCCTGGCCGATGAAGAACTCGCAGGCGTCGGCGAGCATGAGGTGGTGCGGGTTGAACCCGTACCGGCTCTGGATGCACTGGTAGTACCACTTGGTCGAGAGGTCGCGCTCGGGCGGGATCATGCCGCCCTCGCCGGAGCAGGTGGCGGTGCCGGCCATCGACGCGCCCTTGGCGAGCGCCATCTTGGCCTCCAGCGACAGCGCGCCGAAGCTCATGCCGGTGATGTAGACCGGGATGTCGAGCGTGATCGGGTTCTTGGCAAAGCGCGCGCCCAGCACCGTCTTCGTGTCGCACTTCTCGCGGTAGCCCTCGATCACGAACCGGGTCAGCGTGCCCGGCATGAACATCAGCTCGTCCCAGTGCGGGATCGGCTTGAACATGGAGAAGCCGCGCATGCGGTAGCGGCCGAGCTCCGACTTGATGTGGATGTCGTTCATCACCTCGGGCGTGAAGATCGAACTGCGCCCGAGGACGTTGCGCTTTGAGGATGTCTTGTCCTGGGGCATCAGTGTCCCTCCTCGTGATGTTGATCTGGAGATGGCGAGCGAAAACCAAGCGATGCAAGGACGCAGGGAGCGTCAATACCGGTGTCGTATTGACGCGACCGAGGACGCCGCAGCGCGCCGGTTTGCAGCCGCCAGAACGGGTCGGACATTGCGAGGAGGGGCACTTAGAGCACCAGCTTCCGTTCGGACGGCTCGAGGTTGTCGTAGTTGTAGAGCTTCTTCCCGCACACGAACTTCTGGAACTCGGGTGGCGAGCCGAGGTTGTAGATGCGGAACTTGCGATCGATGAACTCCGTGTCGGCGTCGGTCCATTCGCCTGGCACGCAGTCGATGCCGAGCGCCTTCACCTTGCCGGCGACGTAGATCGTGCCGTCGTACATTGAGTCGCCCAGGCCCGGGCCGGCATCGCCGCAGATCACCTGGCGGCCGCGCTGCATCATGAACCCGGTCATCGAGCCCGCGCTGCCCAGGGTGAGGATCGTGCCGCCCTTCTGGTCGATGCCGCTGCGGGCGCCGACGCGGCCCTTCACCACCAGATCGCCGCCGCGCAGGGCGGCGCCGGTGAGCGACCCGGCGTTGCCCTCGATCAGGACGACGCCCGACATCATGTTCTCGCACGCAGACCAGCCCACCCGGCCGGTGATGTGCACCTCAGGCCCGTCGATCAGGCCGCAGCCGAAGTAGCCGAGGCTGCCCTCGAAGGTGATCTTGCAGCGGGTGAGGATGCCGACGCCGAGCGAGTGCTTCGAGCCGGGGTTGCGCACGGTCACGTCGGTGATGCCCTGCTCGTACAGGAGCCAGCGCAGCTCGAGGTTGATCTGCCGCGTGGTCAGGTCCTTGGCGTCGAACGTCGCCCTCTGGCCGTCCACCTCGGACACCTTGGGGACGTCTGCATCCGGCTCCGACAGCCCGCGGGCGTCGTAGGAGATCTGGCGCTCGCCTACCGCGTCCATACCAGCACCTCACCCTCGTAGGGGTCGTATGTGTCGATCTCGTGGTCGATGATCGCGCGGATCGCAATCTCCTCCGACGCGAGCGCGACCAGATCCTCGCCCTCGTACAGCACGAGCGGCTTGGCGGCCATCTCGTCCTTGGCAACACCCAGCGCGTCCTTGGTGACGCAGATGTAGGTGAACACGCCGTCGAGCTCCTCCATGCTGGCCCGCATGGACTCCTCGAGCGACATGCCGTCGCCCATCTTCTGGGCCAGGTACACCGCGATGATCTCGGAGTCGCACTCCGACTGGAACCGGTGCCCCGAGCGCTCGAGCCGCCGCCGCCACTGGAAGTAGTTCGTGAGCTGGCCGTTGTGGACGACCGCGACGTCGGCGAACGGGTACGCCCAGTAGGGGTGGGCGCCGGAGATGTCCACATCCGACTCGGTCGCCATGCGCACGTGGCCGATGGCGTGGGTGCCGGTGAAGTCGCCCAGGTCGTACTGCTTGCACACCGTCTCGGCGTCGCCCAGGTCCTTGACGATCTCGAGCGAATGCCCGAGCGAGAGGATCTCGCAGCCGGGGACGTCCTCGAGGTAGTCGGCCAGCGCCTTCAGGTCGCCGTGGTAGTGCAGCACGGCCCGGAAGGCGTAGTCGGTCTCGTCCTCGACCGACTCGATGGTCGCTCCCAGCTCGCGCATGCGCGCCTCGACCTCGCCCCGGTGGCGCTGCAGCTTGTCGGCGAACTCGAAGTCGCGCGGGTCGTTGGCGTCGGCCAGCTTGTAGCGGACGACGACGGGGTGCGCGGCGGGGCCGTACAGGGCGTACCCGGTCGAGTCCGGCCCGCGGTGCTTCATCGACTGGAGCATGCGGGTCATGTCCCGGCCGATCTCGTTGGCCCCGTCTCGGTAGATGATTCCTGCAATTCCGCACATATACGAGCCTTTCGGGCTGACAGCGACGATTCCGCTTGGTGAGCGAGGTTGCGCCGGAAATGCTACCCGTGGCAGCTACCCCTCTCCTATGTCGATTCGGACATATCTGGCCGGTGGAAGGCGGTCGCCCCGTGCCAGGCCCGGACGAAGCGGCCGTCGATGAGTGTGTCAAATCGCACGCGCTCGGGGCTCCATCCGGCGGGGCCGAGCCGGAAGCCGCCGCCGGCCAGGGGCTCGAGCGGCGATGCCTCGCCCCAGTGGAGCGCGACCAACTCCCCGTCTCGGGTGCCGATTCGAAGCGTCGTCGACCAGGGGTTGTGCGACCGGTAGAGGCCGCACATCGGTCGCCACTGCGGCGCCGGCTCGGCATCGAGCACGACGGTCGCGGCCGGGTCGCTCAGATCGTCCAGGCCGGGCTCGGGGACATCGTCGCCGGCGGCCAGGCGCAGCGCGTACCGCGCGAGCGTCGTCGCGCCCGCCGGGCCGTTGACGAGCGCCGCGGCCACGAGGCCGGCGTCGAGATCGCAAAACACCTGGGCGTGGTACCCGACGGTCGCGCCACCGTGGCTGATCCAGCGCCGGCCGGCGACCGAGCGCAGGTTCAGGCCGTATCCGTACCAGGTGCCCTCGTCGGGATCCTCGGCCACCGGCGTCGTCATCCGCTCGAACCCCTCGCCCGAGAGCACGCCGGCGCCGCCGTTCACAAGCATGCGCCCGTAGCCGGCGAGATCGGCCGCGGTGGCGCACACGCTGCCGTCGGCTCCGCGGTACTCGAGCCAGGTGGCCGGCGCGAGCGGGTCACCGAGCGCCCACGGCCGCGAGTCGTCGCTCACCTCGTGGCCGACCGCCAGACGGCTGCGGAGAGCGTTCGTGATCATCGGCTCCGTGTGCTCGAGCCCGAGCGGGCGGATGATCTCGCGCAGGTAGGTGTCGGCATACGGCTCGCCGGTCAGCCGCTCGAGCACGTAGCCGAGCGCCTGGTACCCGACGTTCGAGTACCAGAAGCGCTCGCCGGCGGGAGCCCGGGCCGACTCGGCCAGCATCAGCACCTCATATCCGGGGCTGGGCGGATCGCCGAGGCTGCAGGGGAGGCCGCCGGTGTGGCTCAGCAGGTGGTGCACTGTGACGCCTGCGAGCGGGAACCACGGCAGCAGGCTCGCGACCTCGGCGTCCAGGTCGAGCTCGCCCCGCTCCCACCGTCGCAGCAGGCAGATGGCGGTGAACGACTTCGAGATCGAGCCGATCTGAAACAGCGTGTGCTCGGTCACCGGGAGGCCGGCGGCCGGGTCAGCGTGGCCGTACGCGTGCGTCCACACCAGTCCGTCGCGGTCGCTCAGGGCAACGGCCGCCCCGGGCGTCGCCCCCGCCGCGATCAGCTTCGCGGCGAGGGCGTCGACCCGTTCGACGGCGCTACGGGAGGACGTCCAGGTACTCCTTGACGTCCCAGTCGCTGACCTCCGCGCAGTACCGCTCCCACTCGTCGTTCTTGTAGTGGGTGAACACGCGGTGCATCTCGCCGGGCAGCGCCGACTTCACCAGCTCGTCCTGGTCGAGGGCCTGCAGGGCCTCGCCCAGCGTCATCGGCACCTTCTCCACCTTCTTACCGGCCTCGATCGCCTCGTAGATGTTGCCCTCCTCGGGAGCGCCGGGGTCGAGCGAGCGGGTGATGCCGTCCTCCATCGCCACGGTCAGCGCACCGAGCGCCAGGTACGGGTTGACCGCGGAGTCGACCGACCGGTACTCGAACCGGTCGGGAGACGAGACGCGCAGCGCGGTGGTGCGGTTCTGGTAACCCCAGTCGGCGAACACCGGCGCCCAGAAGCCCTGCTCCCAGAAGCGCCGGTACGAGTTGACGGTCGGCGCCGTGATGCACGTCAGGGCGCGCAGGTGCTCGAGGATGCCGCCGATCGCGTTCAGGCCGAGCTGCGACGGCATGCGCGGGTTGTCCCCCTCGGGCAGGAAGAGGTTCGTATCGCCCTTCCACAGCGACAGGTTGGTGTGGCAGCCGTTGGCCGAGACGCCCATGAACGGCTTGGGCATGAAGCAGGGGAAGGCGTCCATCTCGCGCCCGACGGCCTTGCACACCTGGCGGAAGGTGCTCAGGTTGTCGGCGGTCAGCTCGGCGCGGTCGAAGCCGAAGTTGAGCTCGATCTGGCCGGGGGCGTCCTCGTGGTCGCCCTGGATCATGTCGAGCCCGAGCTTGCCGCAGTACTCGACCACCTTGTGGATGATCGGCTGGAGCTCGGAGAACTGGTCGATGTGGTAGCAGTAGGGCTTGGTCTTGCCCTCGACCGACGGCGTGCCGTCCGGGTTCAGCTTGAGCCACATCATCTCGGGCTCCATGCCGGCGCGCAGGTGCATCCCGGTGCGTGCCTCGAGGTCGGCCTGGATCCGGCGCAGGTTGCCGCGGCAGTCCGAGGTGAGCACCGCGCCGGGGCCTTCGAGATCCTCGCGGTTGCGGAAACAGGTGCACCACACGCGCGCGACCTTCGCGTCCCACGGCAGGGGTGCGAACGTCTCGGGCTCGGGAATTCCCACGAGCTCCCAGGCCTCGGGGCCGTAGCCGATGTAGTCGCCATGGCGGTCGACGAACAGGTTGGCCGTCGAGCCGTAGACGAGCTGGAACCCCTTCTGCGCGATCGTCTCCCAGTGCTTCGCCGGCACGCCCTTGCCCATGATCCGGCCCGTGACCGAGATGAACTGGTAGTAGATGTAGGTGATGCCCTCGGCGTCGATGCGGCGGCGAACGTCGGCCACCTGCTCCGCCCTTCCCGGGGCCTCGACGAACTGGTCGAGGTCGCTCACGGATCCCTCCCTTGGTCGTTCTTGCCAGTGCGCAGGCTACGTGGCGGGCGGGCCCGGTACAAGTGGCAGGTTGCGACACTCGCGGGTGGCGCGGGTGTTAATTCTCGATCGGGGTGTCGTCGCGGCCGCCCCACTCGTTCCACGAGCCGTCGTAGACGGCCGCCGCGGGGCCGCCCGCGAGCGCGAGCGCGTTTGCGACCGCGGTCGCCGAGACGCCGCCGTTGCAGTAGACGACCACCGGCCGGTCGACCCGCTCGACGTCGACACCCGCATCGGCGAAGGCCTGGCGCAGCTCCGCCGGCGGCAGGAACGGGCCGTCGCCGGCGAGCAGGCCGCGGTAGGGCACATTGACCGCGCCCGGGATGTGCCCGTGGCGGCGGGCGTGGCTTTCGATCCCCGCGTACTCGTCGTGCGGGCGGGCGTCGAGGATCAGCACGTCCCGATCGAGCGCGGCCCGCATCTCGTCCAGACCCCACATCTGCGGACCCCGCTCGCCCGGCTCGTAGGGCGGATCGGCGGGCGCCGCGGCCTCGTCGCCCTCGCGCAACGCGTGGCCCGCTGCCACCCAGGCGCCGAGGCCGCCGTCGAGGATGTGTGCGCGGCGATGGCCGTAGGTGCGCAGGGCCCAGACGATCCGGCCGGCGAGGATGTTGCGGTAGTCGTCGTAGGCAACCACGACGGAGTCGTTGCGGATGCCGAGCCGGGTCGCGTCGGCGGCGAAGACGGCGGGCGGCGCGAGCTGCACGGGCACCGGGTCGTCGCGATCGGCGAAGTCGCGGCGCCAGTCGACGAAGACGGCGCCGGGGATGTGGCCGGCGCGGTACGCCTCGGGCTCGGCCCGGTAGCGCGGCTCCTGCGGCATGACCCGCCCGCGCACGTCCAAGAGCCGGACGGTGTCGCCCTGCTCGTCCAGGAAGGCCGGCGTGACGAGGACGTCGTCCACGCCCGGATGGTACGCGCGCCAAAAGGGGTCTGACCCCGTTTGGCGCGGGTAGGGTGGCGGGCGTGGGGATTGAGGATCGCTTCTGGGAGCCGATCTCGGATGCCGAGGTGCGCGGCGTGGTGGGCGAGGACGCCGAGGCGGTCGCCCGGCACCGGCGGTGGCTCTTCGCCGTCGCCCGCTGTCGCACCCCCGCGGGCGACGTCTACCTCAAGCGCCAGCCGCCGATGGGCCGCGACATCGAGCAGGTCCGGCGCCAGCACCGGCTGACGAACCACCTGGCCGACCGGGGCGTGCCGGCGGCACGGGCGGTGGGCCTGGTCGAGGCCGCCGGTCTCTGGTACGAGCTGCACGAGCCGGCTGCGGGCGAGGACGTCTACTCGGGGACCGATACCTGGGACCCGTTCGACCGTGACGCCCATGTCGTCTCGGCCGGTCGGATGCTGGCCCGTCTGCACGCGGCCGGGGCCGACTTCCCCGACCGCACGCCCCAGCAGCAGGCCGGCTTCGTCGTCCAGGTCGGGATGGTCGCGCTCGATCCGGTTGCCGCCGTCGAGCGGCTGGCGGCGCTGCGCCCGGCGGTCGCCGATTACCTCGCCACCCGTACCTGGCGCCCCCCGGTCGCCGAGGCGTACACCGCGCTCTTCGATCGCCTTCGGCCCTACCTGTCCGGGCTGCCGGAGCGGCCGCTGCACGGCGACTGGCAGACCAACAACCTGTTCTTCGCGGGCGATGAGTGCGCAGGGATCATCGACTTCCACCAGGCCGACCACGCCCCCCGCCTGCTCGACCTCGCCACCGCGGTCGAGCGCAACTGCTTCTTCTGGAACCGGATCTCGGACGGCGATGACACGGCCTTCGATCTGCGCCAGGCCGAGCTCCTCGTGCGTGCCTACGACGCCGAGACGCCGCTCGAGCCGATCGAGCGGGTCGTGCTGGCCGACATGCTCGCCGTCTGCCAGTTCGAGTACGGGATCTCGTTCCTGGACTACTACGCGGGCGTCGAGCGCGACCGCGCCAAGGCCGACTGGGCCTGGTCGGACTTCGTGCTCGGACATGCCCGCTGGTGGGGCTCGCCCGTGGGCCTCACGGCGGCGGACGCGATCAGGGCATGGTGGTGAGCGCGTGAATATTTGGTGCCTGGCACCGGTTATTCACCGGGGCGCAGGAGGGTCATAAGGGGGCGGGCCTTCACCAGCGACTCCTCGACCTCGGCGGCCGGGTCGGAGTCCCAGACGATGCCGCCGCCGACCCACAGGTGCAGCCCGCCGTCGGCCACCGCCACCGTGCGGATCGTGAGGCCGAGATCGAGGTCGCCGTTTGGGTGGACGATGCCCAGCGCGCCCATCGAGGCGCCGCGGCCGACCGGCTCCAGGCGGGCGATGTGGTTGATCGCCGCCACCTTGGGCGCGCCGGTGACCGAGCCGCCCGGGAACGTCGCGCGCAGCAGTTCCGCCAGGCCGACGCCGGGGCGCAGAAAGCCCTCGACGGTCGAGACCATGTGGCGGACGCCCGCCATCGGCCGTTCGGCCAGGTACTCGGCCACGCGGACGCTGCCCGGCCGGCAGACGCGGCCGAGATCGTTGCGCTCGAGGTCGACGATCATCACGTGCTCGGCGCGGTCCTTGGCGCTCTCGGCGATCGGCTCGCCGGCGTCCGCCGGCCGCGTGCCCTTGATCGGCATCGTCCGCGCGCGGTCACCGCGGGTCTGCAGGAAGAGCTCCGGAGTGGCCGACACGATCGACCAGCCGTCTCCGTGCAGGGCGTGCGCCCACGGCGCATCGAGGGCTGCGAGCGCGGGCTCGAGCGCTGCCGGCGAGCCCTGAAACGGCGCGTACATGTGCTGCACCAGGTTGACCTGGTAGACGTCTCCGCGGGCGATCGCCGCGCGCACCTGGTCGACGGCCGCCGCATGCTCGGCGGCCGTCCACGTGGGCACGAACTCCCCGATCCGGAACGTCCCGGGCGAGGCGGGGCGCGGGTCGGCCGGACGCACCCGGCAGGCGGCCAGCGGCAGCTGGGCGCACGGCTCAGGTGGCCGCGGCTCGTACACGCCGGGCATGGTCGCGGCCAGCCGGTAGCCGAGATAGAGGTCGGCCACCATCCCCACCGGGGGGTCCGCGCTGCCGAAACCGTGGCCGGCCAGGAAGCGCTCGATCTGGTCCAGGGGATCACCGGCCGGGGACTCCAAAACCAGCCAGCGGTCGCTTGCGCGCGGGGTGAGCGTGCCGGCGGCGATGCACGTATGGTAGGCGCGTGGACGCGCTCGAGGTCTCGAATCCCCCGACGGCCGACGACCTGGAGAAGATCGCCGAGCGAGTCCCCGACCTGCGCGGCTACCCGCTGCGGGCGGAGCCGCTGCCGGGTGGGCTCACGAATCTCAACTACCGCGTCCACGGCGCGCCCCGGGAGTACGTCCTGCGCGTGACCGGCGAGGCCGAGATGCTGGGGGCCGACCGCGAGGCCGAATACGCCGCAACGGTGATCGCCGGGGGGCTCGGCATCGGGCCCCAGGTGCTGGCATACCTGCGGCCCGAGAAGATCCTGATCACCCGGTTCGTCGACGGGGTCGGCGTGCCGCCCGAGCAGCTGCGCACGACCGCGATGATCGGCCAGGTGGCGGCGACGCTCCGGCGCCTGCACCAGGGCCCGCCGGTGCCGGCCTCGTTCTCGGCCTTCGGCATCGTCGAGACCTATCGCGACAACGCGCGCTGGCTGGGGGTGGAGCTGCCGGACGCGTTCGCGTGGTCGTGGGAGCGGGCCGAGGAGATGCGCGCTGCGCTCGCCGCCGCGCCGCCGGAGCCGTGTCTGTGCCACAACGATCTCCTGAACGCGAACTTCCTGCTCGAGGACGGGCGCCTGCTGATCGTCGACTGGGAGTACGCGGGCATGGGCGACCCGTTCTTCGACCTGGCCAACTTCTCGGCCAATCACGACCTGTCCGAGGATGACGACCGGGTGCTCCTGCGGGCCTACCTGGGCCGGGTGCTCGAGCGCGACATCGCCCGGCTGCGGCTGATGCGGATCATGTCGGACTTCCGGGAGGCGATGTGGGGCGTCGTCCAACAGGGGCTTCGCACCACCGACGCCGACTACGTCGCCTACGCCGGCCAGTTCTTCGGCCGCCTGCGCGAGCGGGCCTCCGACGAGCGCTACCCGAAGTGGATCGCGCTCCTTGCCGGTTGACCGGTCTAGACCGGTTGTGGGAGGCTTGCGGGCGTGAGGGACGAGGCGCAGGCGGTCGTCATCGGCGGCGGGGTGGGCGGCTGCAGCATCCTCTACCACCTGGCCAAGCTCGGCTGGCGCGACGTCGTCCTGGTCGAGCAGTACGGCCTCACGCACGGCTCGACCTGGCATTCGGCCGGCCTGGTCGGCCAGCTGCGCTCGACGGTCAGCCTGACCAAGATGATGCAGTACTCGGTCGGCCTCTACGCCGACCTTGCCCGCGAGACCGGCAAGGATCCCGGCTGGCACCAGCTTGGCGGCCTGCGCCTGGCGTCGTCGCGCGAGCGCTACGAGGAGATCCAGCGCCAGGCCGGCTGGGCCAAGAGCTTTGGCCTCGAGATGGAGCTCGTGTCGCCCGCCGAGGCGCAGGCGATGTTCCCGCCAATGTCCACCGACGGCGTGGTCGCGGCCGCCTTCATCCCGCTCGACGGCTATCTCGATCCCAGCCAGCTCACCTTCGCGCTGGCCGACGGCGCCCGCCTGCTCGGGGCCGACATCGAGCAGCGCACACGCGTCACCGGGATCACCCTCCGCAACGGGCGGGTGCACGAGGTGGTCACCGACAAGGGCACGATCCGCACCGACGTCGTCGTGAACGCGGGCGGCATGTACGCCCCCCAGATCGGGCGGATGGTGGGCGTGCAGGTGCCGATCATCACCTATGGGCACGAGTTCCTGGTCACCGAGGCGTTCGACCCGGCGCTCGAGCCGCTGCCGACGCTGCGGGATCCCGACCGGCTCGTGTACTTCCGCACCGAGGTGGGCGGCCTGATCATGGGCGGCTACGAGCGCAATCCCGCGCCGTGGGCGCTCGACGGCGTGCCGGACGGGTTCGAGGCGCAGCTTCTGCCCGAGGACTGGCCCCGGTTCGAGCCGCTGCTCGAAAACGCCGTCGAGCGGGTGCCGGCGATGGAATCGGCCGAGGTGCGCAAGCTCTACAACGGGCCCGAGGCGTTCACTCCCGACGGCGAGTTCATCCTGGGCGAGTCCGACGTGCCCGGCTTCTGGGTGGCCGCCGGTTTCTGCGCCCACGGCCTGGCCGGCGCGGGCGGGATGGGCTGGCAGGTGGCCGAGTGGGTCGTCCACGGCGAGCCCAGCCTCGACCTGTGGCACATGGACAGCCGCCGCTTCGGCCGCCAGTACCGCAGCCGTGACTACACGCTGGCGCGGGCCACCGAGGTGTACTCGACCTACTACGACATCAAGTACCCCAACCACGAGCGCACCGCCGGCCGGCCGCTGCGGCTCTCGCCCGCCTACGCGCGGCTGACCGACCTGGGCGCGAGCTTTGGCGAGAAGTCCGGGTGGGAGCGGGCGAACTGGTTCGAGCCGAACGCCGCCCTCGGCGACGAGAGCCTGCGGCCGCGCGGGTGGGCGGGCCAGAACTGGTCGCCGGCCATCCATGCCGAGGCGATCGCCACCCGCGAGCGTGCCGGCCTCTTCGACGAGACGTCGTTCGCGAAGATCGAGGTCACCGGGCCCGGCGCGGCCGCCTACCTGCAGCGGCTGTGCGCGAACGATGTCGACCGGGCGCCCGGGTCGGTCACCTACACCCAGATGCTGAACAGCCGCGGCGGCATCGAATGCGACTTCACCGTGACGCGGCTCGGCGAGCACCGCTTCCGCATCGTCACCGGCACCGCTTTCGGAAACCACGACCTGGGCTGGATCCGGGGGCACATGCCCACCGACGGCTCGGTCGAGGTGGCCGACGTGACCTCGGCGTACGCCTGTCTCGGCCTGTGGGGCCCGCGGGCGCGCGACATCCTGCAGCCGCTCACCACGTCCGACCTGTCCAATGCGGGCCTGCCGTACATGCGTGCTGCCGAGATCGCGGTCGTGCACGTGCCCTGCCTGGCGGTGCGGGTCACCTACGTCGGCGAGCTCGGCTGGGAGCTCTACTGCCCGACCGAGTACGGCGCGGCGCTGTGGGACGCGATCTGGGAGTCGGGACGCGGCCATGGCATGCTCGCCGCCGGCTACCGCGCCATCGACGCGCTCCGGGTCGAGAAGGGCTACCGCGTGTGGGGCGCCGACATCACCCCCGAGGACACGCCCGACGAGGCCGGCCTCGGCTTTGCGGTGAAGCCCGAGAAGGGCATCGAGTTCATCGGCCGCGACGCCCTGCTGCGCGCCCGCGAGCAGGAGCCCGGCCGGCGGCTGTGCTGCCTGGCGCTGCACGATCCCGCGGCAGTCACGCTGGGCTCCGAGCCGGTCCGGGCCGGCGGCGAACTGGCCGGGCGGGTGACCAGCGGCGGCTACGGCTTTGCGGTCGGGCGCTCGCTCGCCTACGCCTATCTGCCCGCCGCCGTCGCCGCGGTGGGAACGGCCGTCGAGGTCGAGGTGTTCTCGGACTGGGTGGCCGCGGAGGTCGTCGCGGAGCCCGCCTGGGACCCCCGGGGCGAACGCATACGCCAGTAGAGCGGTACGCTTGCCCGATGCGCTGCCAGGCGTGCGGTACGGAGAACGAGGAGGGGCGCAAGTTTTGCGGTGAGTGCGGGGCGCCGCTGACGGTCCGCTGCGCGGCCTGTGCGACCGAGAACGCACCCGGGGCGAAGTTCTGCGGCGAGTGCGGGACGCCCCTCGCGGCCCCCGCCGCGCCGGTCGCGGTCGCGGCCGAACCGGTCGCCGAGCGGCGGCTGGTCTCGGTGCTATTCGCCGACCTGGTCGGGTTCACCAGCATGTCCGAGTCGCGCGACGCCGAGGACGTGCGCGAGCTCCTGTCCCGCTACTTCGACGCCTGCCGGACGCTGATCGCCCGCTACGGCGGCACGGTCGAGAAGTTCATCGGCGACGCCGTGATGGCGGTGTGGGGGGCGCCGGTCGCGATGGAGGACGACGCCGAGCGGGCCGTGCGCGCCGCCATCGACCTGGCCGCCGCGGTGGCGGCGCTCGGCCAGGAGGTGGGGTCGCCGGACCTGCGGGCGCGGGTGGGCGTGATCACGGGTGAGGCGGCCGTCACGATCGGCGCGACCAGCGAGGGGATGGTCGCGGGCGACCTCGTCAATACGGCGTCGCGGATCCAGTCGGTGGCCGAGCCGGGTGCGGTGCTGGTCGGCGACTCGACCAAGCACGCCACCGAGGAGGCGGTCGTGTACGAGGACGCCGGCGCCCGCGCGCTCAAGGGCAAGGCCGAGCCGGTGCAGCTGTGGCGGGCCGTGCGCGTGATCAGCGGGATCGGCGGGGCGCAGCGGTCGGCCGGCCTCGAGGCGCCCTTCGTCGGCCGCGACCGCGAGCTGCGGATGATCAAGGAGCTCTTCCATGCATCGGCCGGCGAGTCCAAGGCGCAGCTCGCGTCGGTGATGGGCGTGGCCGGGACGGGCAAGTCGCGCCTGACCTGGGAGTTCTTCAAGTACATCGACGGCCTTGCCGACAGCGTCCGCTGGCACCGCGGCCGCTGCCTGCCGTACGGCGAGGGCGTGAGCTACTGGGCGCTGGCGGAGATGGTGCGCACGCGCGCATCGATCGCCGAGGGCGAGGACCCCGAGTCGCAGCGCGAGAAGCTGCACATCGCGGTCGAGCAGTCGATCCCCGACCCCGACGAGCGCCGGTTCGTCGAGCCGCGGCTCGCGCACCTGCTCGGCCTCGAGGAACACGCGCCTTGGGAGCGCGAGAACCTGTTCAGCGCCTGGCGGCTCTTCTACGAGCGCCTCGCCGAGGAGATGCCGACGGTGATGGTGTTCGAGGACATGGAGTGGGCCGACGCGGCGCTGCTCGACTTCATCGAGCACCTGGTCGACTGGTCGCGGAACCACCCGCTGTTCGTGCTGGTGCTCGCCCGGCCGGAGCTGGCCGAGCGGCGGCCGACCTGGGGCGCGGCCCGGCGCAACTTCAGCTCGCTCTATCTCGAGCCGCTGTCGACGGCCGAGATGGAGACGCTGCTCGCCGGCCTCGTGCCGGGCCTGCCCGACGAGCTGCGCGTCCGGATTCGCGAGCGGGCCGAGGGCGTGCCGCTATACGCGGTCGAGACGGTGCGGATGCTGCTCGACCGCGACCTGCTGGTGCGGCGCGGGAGCTCGTACGTGCCCGCCGGCCCGATCGACATCCTGGATGTCCCCGAGACGCTGCACGCCCTGATCGCGGCCCGGCTCGACGGCCTCGCGGCCGACGAGCGGCGGCTGCTGCAGAGCGCGTCCGTGCTCGGGAAGACGTTCACGATCGAGGCGCTCGCGACGCTCACCGGCCGGTCGGTGGCCGAGCTCGAGCCGGTGCTGAACGGCCTTGCGCGCAAGGAGGTGCTGTCGCTGCAGGCCGACCCGCTCTCGCCGGAGCGCGGCCAGTACGGGTTCCTGCAGGAGCTGGTGCGGCGGGTGGCCTACGAGATGCTGTCCAAGCACGACCGCCGCACCCGGCACCTGGAGGCGGCGGCGATGGACGAGGGCGAGGACGAGCTGGCCGAGATCGTCGCGGGCCACTACCTGGCGGCGCACCGGGCCGACCCGGATGCGGCTGACGCCGACGAGATCGCGCGCCGGGCCGTGGCCGCGCTGACACGGGCCGGCGAGCGGGCGTCCGCGCTCGCGGCGAGCCGCGAGGCGCAGCGGTACTTCGAGCAGGCGGCCGCCCTCGTGGGCGATCCGCTCGAACAGGCCGCCCTGCTCGAGCGCGCGGGAACGATGGCGCGGGTGGCCGGCGTGTCGAACGACGCGCGCGTGCATTTCGAGGCGGCGGTGGAGCTGTTCGAAGCGCACGGGGCGACCCATCCCGCCGCCCGCGTCTCGGCCCGGCTGGGCGAGGTGATGTGGGATACGGGGCGCCTGCTCGAGGCGCTCGAGCGGATGGACACGGCCCTGGCCCTGCTCGCCGGCGAGGAGGCGGACGCCGACGTGGCGGCGCTGGCGGCGGAGGTGGCCCGGTTCCGGTTCTTCGCGGGCGAGCCGGCCGTCGCCCTCGAGCGCGCCGAGATCGCGCTCGAGCTGGCCGAGCTGCTCGGGCTCCCCGAGGTGCTGTCCCAGGCGGTCAACACGAAGGGCATGATCCTGAGCGTGCGCGGCCGCACGGGCGAGGCGTCAGCCCTCGTGCGCTACGCGCTCGAGGTCGCGCTCGAGCACGACATCCCCTCGGCGGCGTTCCGCGCGTACAACAACGTCGCCGATATGGAGGCACGTTCGGATCGGTTCGAGGCGGCGGCCACGGGCTATCGCGACGGCCTCGCGCTCGCCCGGCGGGTGGGTCATCGCCAGCAGGAGTGGCAGTACCTCGGCCAGACGTATCCGCACCTCATGCTCGGCCGGTGGGACGAGGCTCTGGCGCAGGCGGCCGAGATCCCCGACGACGTGTTCGCCCAAACACGTTTCCCGTTCGTCAGCTATCTCGGCAACAGCGTCGCCATCCTCGCTCACCGGGGAGAGTGGGAGGCCGCCGAGCAGCTCTGCCGACGGTTCGACGGACTGCGGGAGTCGGCCGATGTCAGCGAGGTGGCGGCGTATGCGTGGGCGCGCTCGACCCTGCTCCTGGCACACGGCCGCGCGGCGGAGGCACTGACGGCCGCCGAGGAGGCGTGGCAGCTGCGCGGTGCGGCCGGCATCGCCTCGGAGACGATGAAGGAGGTCTTCCCGGTGGCCGTGGCCGCGGCGCTCGAGATCGGGGACATGGACGCCGTCGAGCGGTTGCTCGAGACGGTCGAAGACCCGCGCCCGGGACGCGTGCCTCAGCTGATCCGGGCGCAGGCGCTGCGGTTCCGGGCCCGGGTCGCCGCGATCGAGGGGGACGGCGAACAGGCCGAGCGGCTCTTCCGCGGCGCTGCCGGCCTCTTCCGCGAGCTGGCGACGCCGTTCCCGATGGCGGTCACGCTGCTCGAACAGGCGGAGTGGCTCGTCTCGCAGGGGCGCGCCGGCGAGGCCGAGGCGCCGCTCTCAGAGGCGCGTGCCGTCTTCGCCGGGCTGCGGGCGGTGCCCTGGCTGGAGCGGCTCGAGCGGGTGCGAACGGGCGACGCCGTCGCCCGCTGACCCTGCCGCCGCGGTCGGGACGGGGCGGCGCCCGGGCGGGCCGGCCAACCGGCCGTGAGGCGGTGGCGCTTCCGCACCGGGCGAGCCGCTTCCGTCCCTGTCTGCGACCGCGTGGAGCAGCCTACGCCTCGGGCGTTAAGGTGATGGGGCAGAAACGTAACGGTGTCGTAACGGCTGCGCCGTCAGGCGGCCGGAGCGAGCTCGCGGCGGGTGAGCGTCTGGTCGCGGCGCTGCCCCACGCCGACCATCGTCACGGGCACGCCGACCCGGCCCTCGACGAAGTCGAGGTAGGCGCGGGCGGCCTCGGGCAGCTGCGCGAACGCGGTGACGGCCGAGATGTCGACACCCCAGCCGGGCAGCTCCTCGTACTCCGGCCGGGCGTGGTGGAAGTCGGTCTGGTGCGAGGGAAAGTCGGTGGTGAGCGCGCCGTCGGGCAGCCGGTAACCGGTGCAGACGGGGATGCGATCGAACATCGACAGTACGTCCAGCTTGGTCACAGCCAGCTCGGTGAGGCCGTTCAGGCGGGCGGCATAGCGCAGGCCGACGATGTCGAGCCAGCCGCAGCGGCGATCGCGGCCCGTGACGGTGCCGTACTCGCCCCCGCGCTCGCGCAGCCGGCCGCCGCGGTCGGCATCGGCCTCGCTCGGGAACGGGCCGGCGCCGACCCGGGTCAGGTAGGCCTTGGTGACGCCGAGCACCGAGCTGATCCGGGTCGGGCCGACGCCGAGGCCGATGCAGGCGCCGCCGGCGACCGGGTTGGACGAGGTCACGAACGGGTAGGTGCCGTTGTCGATATCGAGCAGGGTGCCCTGGGCGCCCTCGCAGAGCACGGTGCGGCCGTCCTCGAGCGCGTGGTGGATCAAAAGCGACGTGTCGGCGATGAACGGGCGGATGCGCTCGGCGTGGCCGAGCATCGCCACCGTCAGCTCCTCCTTGTCGAGCGGGCGGTGGTGGTGGAGCTTGCGCAGCTCGACGTTCTTGACCGAGAGCGCCGTCTGGATCTTCAGGCGCAGGATCTTCTCGTCGAGCAAGTCCTGGACGCGGATGCCCACCCGCAGCGCCTTGTCGGCGTAGGCGGGGCCGATGCCGCGGCGGGTGGTGCCGATCTGGAGCCGGCCGAGCTGCAGCTCGGAGTCGGCGTCGATGATGCGGTGCCAGGGCATGATCAGGTGGGCGTTGCCGCTGATGCGCAGGCCGGAGACGTCGACACCCCGGGCCAAAAGACCGTCGAGCTCCTCGATGAGCACCTCGGGGTCGATCACGCACCCGTTCCCCAGCACGCACAGCGTGCCGGGGTAGAGGATCCCGCTCGGCACGAGTCGCAGCTTGTACGTCTCGTCGCCGATCACGAGCGTGTGGCCGGCGTTGTTTCCGCCCTGGTAGCGGGCGACCACGTCGACCCGCTCGGCCAGCAGGTCGATGATCTTGCCCTTGCCCTCGTCGCCCCACTGGGCGCCCACCACCACCTTGAGCGGCATCGTCGATAGCCTCGCGCGTTCTAGGCCCCGGGACGGGCCAGGTTGTCGAATCGGGTGTAGCGGCCCACGTAGGACAGCTTGACGGTGTCGAGGGGGCCATTGCGGTGCTTGGCCATGATCAGCTCGGCCGTGCCCTTGTCCTCGCTCTGGTCGTTGTAGTAATCGTCACGGTAGACGAACATGACGAGGTCGGCGTCCTGCTCGATCGAGCCCGACTCGCGCAGGTCGCTCAGCACCGGCCGCTTGTCGCTGCGGGCCTCGACGGCGCGCGAGAGCTGCGAGATGGCGAGCACGGGCACGTCGAGATCGCGCGCGATCAGCTTCAGCGAGCGGGAGATCTGGGAAATCTCCTGGACGCGGTTCTCGACCCGGGCCGTGCCCCCCATCAGCTGCAGGTAGTCGACGATCACGAGGCCGAGCTCGCCCTTCAGCCGCGACTTCAGCCGCCGGCTCTTGGCCTTGATCTCGATCGGGGTGACGCCGGCCGTGTCGTCGACGTAGATGGGCGCGTCGTAGAGCTTCGTCGAGGCGTTGGTGAGCTTCTCCCAGTCGACCTGGTCGAGCGCTCCGCGGCGGAGGCGCTTGGAGTCGACCTTGCCCTCGGCGCACATGAGCCGGGTGGTCACCTCCTCGCGCGACATCTCGAGCGAGAAGATCGCGACGGGTGTGCGCTCGCGGATGCCGACGTGGGCGGCGATGTTCAGGGCGAGCGACGTCTTGCCCATGCCCGGCCGGGCGGCCAGCACGACCAGGTTGGATTTCTGGAAGCCGGCCGTGAGCTCGTCGAGCTGGCGGAAGCCGCTGCCCGTGCCGGTCAGGTCGCCGCCCTCGGCGCTCAGCTGGGTGAGGCGGTCGAACGACTCCTTGAGGAGCGTCTCCATGTGCTCGAAGTCGCCGGTGATGCGCTGGTCGGCGATTCCGAACACGATCTGCTCGGCCCGGTCGACGAGCTCGGGCGGCTCACCGATGCGCTCGTAGCCGAGCGTGGCGATCTCGGTGCCGGCGCGGATGAGGCCGCGGTAGGTGGCGGTGTCGCGGACGATCTGGGCGTAGTGGCGCGCATTGGCCACCGCCGGCACGGTCGCCGCCAGCGTGTGCACAACCGCCTTGCCTCCGACCTCGTCGAGCAGGCCCCGGTTGGAGAGGGCGTTCGTGAGGGTGATCGAGTCGACGTTCTCGCCCCGGCCGTACATGTCCAGGATCGTCTGGTAGATGGTCGCGTGGGAGCGGCGGTAGAAGTCGTCCGGCTGGAGGAGCTCGGAGACGATCGCGACCGCGTTCCCGGACACGAGCATCGCGCCCAGCACCGACTCCTCGGCGTCGAGGTCCTGGGGTGGAACCGTTGGTTCTTGCGAGGTGACGGCCATGCGCCCGGCCGCGGCTAGTAGTCGGTCTCGAGGTCGGAGGGCTCGGCTTCGAATGCCTCCACGCCGCCCTCCTCCTCGGCGCCGCCCGGCACGACCATCACCTTCAGCACCGCGCGGACGTCCCCCCACACGCTCATCTTCACGAGGTGGCTGCCGAGCGTCTTGATCGGCTCGTCGAGCTCGACCTTGCGCCGGTCGATGCGGATCTTGCGCGCCTTCCAGATGGCGTCCGAGATATCGGTCGAGGTGACCGATCCGTAGAGCCGGTCCTCGATCCCCGCCCGTCGCTTGATGGTCAAGACGGTGCGGTTGAGGATGTGCGCCATGTCGCGGGCCTGCTCCTCGCCCTGCGCCTCGTGACGGGCGCGGTTGTCGGCCTGGCGCTGCACCTCGGCCACGCGCGCGTCGGTGGCCGGCTCGGCCATCTGCCGCGGCGCGAGGTAGTTGCGCAGGTGGCCGGCGGCGACGTGGACGACGTCGCCCTTGCGGCCGAGCTTCTCCACATCCTGGAGCAGGATCGCTTGTTGTGCCTTTCGTGCCATGTCTTCCCCTAGCCTCGGACGGCCTCGGCCGCCGTCGGATGGTCGCATTCCTTCTGTCCCGTTTCCAGCCCGCCGGCGCTCAAACGACCGCTACGAGCGTGGAAACCGGTTCAGTTGACCGCGTACGGCAAGAGCGCCATCTCGCGCGCCCGCTTGATCGCCACGGCCACCTGGCGCTGGTGGCGCCGGCAGGCTCCGGAGATCCGCCGCGACCGGATCTTGCCCTTCTCGGACATGTACCGCCGCAGCTGGTTGTAGTTCTTGTAGTCGATCTCCTCGACCTTTTCCTTGCAGAAGTAGCAGGGCTTGCGCCGAGTGGACGCGCCTGCCGCCTGCCCGCGCTTGGGTGCGCGGGTCTTTGACTTGGGCTTGGATGCCATTGAGCTCTACCTCGCTAGAAGGGGATGTCGTCGTCGGATGCCGCGGCGCCCGTGAACGCCTCGACCGGGTCGGGCTTGAGCTCGGTGCTGGCCTTGAAGCCACCGCCGCCGCCGCCCTCGCCGTCGCCGCGGGAGCCCAGGAACTGGACGGTGTCGGCCACGACCTCGACCTTCGAGCGCTTGCCGCCGTCCTGCGACTCCCACTCGCTCCACTCGAGCCGGCCGTCGACCGCGACCGGGCGGCCCTTGCTCAGGTACTGGGCGCAGTTCTCGCCCTGCGCGCCCCACACCTTGATGTCGAAGTAGTTGGGCTTCTCCGACCATTCGCCGCTCGACTGGTCCTTGTAGCGGCGGTTGACGGCCAGCCGCAGACGGCACACGCTGGTACCGCTGGGAAGCGTCGACAACTCGGGATCTGCGGTCAGATTGCCGGTCAGGATGACACGGTTGATGTTTGCCACTTGGGGTTCCTCCTCTGCCTACTTTGCGAACATGTGTTCGGCATATGATAGGCGGGCGGTCGGACGGGAATCAGGCGCTCGCCTCCGCCGGCTCGGGCTCCGCGGCCGCCGGAGCGGCGGACGCACGGCGGGGACGGGCGGTGGCCATATGCCGCATGACGCCGTCGGTGATGGCGAGCACGCGGGTGGCCTCCTGAAGCGCGGCGGGCTCGGACTCGAACGTGAGCACGTAGTACCACGCGTCGGTCATGTGGTCGATCTCGTAGGCCAGCTTGCGCTTGCCCCACGCGTCGACCGACCCCCACACGCCGCCGGCCTCGGTGACGGTTGCCTTGGTGCGCTCGATGATCTCGGAGTGGCGCTCTTCAGCCACCTCCGGTTCGATCATGAGCATGATCTCGTATGCGTTGATCCTGATCACCTCCTCTGGACTCGGGCGGCTCCGGGGTGCCGGACGGCATGGGCCGGCCGCATCCGGCGCCGCGATCAGGAGTGCGGCGCCACCCCGGAGCAGGAAGCTCCTCGGTTGTGGGGCGAGTATACTCGGCCCCGTGCGGCGATTGGGGTGGTTCCTGGTTGGGGCAACGACGGCAGCCGGGGCGCTGGTGGCGGCGCCGCGGCTGTACGAGCGGCTGCGCGGCGTCATCGGCGCGAGCGATCCGTGGACTGAGCTCGAGCCCGAGGAGCGGCAATGGGGCGTGCTGCGCGAGGCCCCGCCGGTCGAGACCGAGCCCGAGCCGTGGGTCGCCGAGCCGGAGCCTGATCTTGAGGACACCGCGGTCAGGAGCCCCGAGCCCGAGGCCGCCGAGGCGCCCGTTGAGGAGGCGCCCGCCGAGGCTGCGGCGCCGGTCGAGGAGCCCGAACCCGAGCCGGTCGCAGCGGCCGAGCCGGAGCAGGACGACGACACCGACGAGATCACGCCGGCGCCGCTGACCGCCGCCCCTCCCCCCGACGACTCGGCCGCGAGCGAGCTCCGCTCCCGCATCCAGTCCAGCCGGGCGCGGCTGCGCCGCAAGGCCCGGGCAGCCGGCGGGGACGATGAGGATGATGAGTCCGAGGTGTCCGCCGAGTCAGACGAGTCAGACGAGCCGGACCAGCCTGACTCGAGCGCGTAGCATCACGTCGCTTCCAGGCCGCCCTCGGCTGGGTGCGGCGGCCGCTCCCATTGGCGGCCATCGCGTGCAATCACGGTGACGCCGAACCGGTGTGGAAAGTGGTCGGGGCCACCCACCGCCACGTTGTAGATCGCGCTGATCTGAACCTGGAAGTCCGTCGACTCGCGGGCGCCGATGTCGACCGCGTATGTCCCGTCAATCTGCTGCCCTTCGAATGACGTCACCACTCGGACATCGGTGAGTCCGACGTCTCCGTTGTTGGTGACGCGGATGGGCCACGTCATGTCGCCGTCCTCGGCGCCGCTCGGCCCCTCGGGCGTGACGGTGATGAGCTCGTCGTGCTCTCGGCGAGCGTCCGCCTGAACCCGCCCTTCCGCAACCTCTTTGCGGTCGGCCTGGTCGCCGCGCTGCAGGCGGAACACCACGTATCCGACCATCAGCAGGGCGACGGCGGCGATCACGACATAACGGGCGGTCATTCGCGGACACGCTACTGCAACCGCCCCGGTGCTGGGAGGGGGAGACCCGGCGATGGGACCGACCCTCCCGCTTCGGGCGCGGCGGACTTGGAGTTCAGCCATGCGTTGATCGTTCGCCCATACGGCGCCGCGGTGACCGAGCCGACGATTGTGCAGCCCCGGTCATACGCATGCTGCGCATACGCGACCTCTTCTCCCGCCGGCTCCTGGGTCAGTGCGAACCTGATCGTCGCATCGGCGGATCCGAGCGTTTCGCGGACGAGCGCGCGGGCGCTCGCCGGCGTGAAGCAGTGCCGGCCGCTCGCCCGGAGCAGCTTGAGGTCGACCGCGCCGGTCAGCCTGATCAGCGACGGGATCGGCCCGGCGACGATCCAGACGACGCGGTGGTTGGCGTCCAGCGATGCTGTTGGGTCGGAGAACGAACTGCCGGTGCCTTCGAACAGGCCACAACCGCCCCCGCCCGGGTTGTGTTGGATCCGCGCATGCCAGCCGCTCCAGCCATGCCGGTCAAGCGCGCCTTGTACGTCGCCGACGAGCGTCGCTGGAGGGATGCACGAGCGGCTGGCGCCGATCCTTGCGAGCACCCGCACAAGGCGGTCGACGCGCGATTGCGCGATCGCGTACGGGCGGGTCTGCAGCGGCGACATGCCTTCGGATCGGCACTGGGCGGTTGCGCCGGTCGCCCGGAATACCGCCACATATCCATGCGGGTCTGCGCAGGTCACGAGCTTGACGCCGGGGCGAGCGAGCGCTGCCGGCCCATCCGTGCGGAACACGCGTACGCACGCCGCTTGGGGAGAGCGCCCGTCCGCCTCGACGTTGTAGTACGCAGACGCCTCGGTTCCCGTGCCGGCATAGCACGCGATCCCTCCCGCGACCAGTGCCGTCGAGTTCTGGAGAGTGTGCGCGAGCGCAGCGGCTGCGCCCCCGATCGCGACCACGGCGAGCAGGACGGCAGCCCCACGGCGACCGGGCTGGCCACCGACTCGCGGCAGTCGCCATCTGCGCGCCGACTCCTGGTCACGGGTGATGGCGGCCTCGATCGCATCTCCGAGCTGGTTGACGTACGGGATGTCACTCATGAATGTGCCTCCATCAGTTCGCTCAGGTGCGCCAGGCCTCGATGGACCCGCGTTCGCGCGGCCGCCTCGCTACACCGCAACTGCGCGGCGATCTCGGGGTAATCGAGCTCCCCAATCACCCGCAGCTGGACGGCGTCCCGCTCGCTCACCGACAGCCGACCCATCGCATCGGTCAGGATCGTGCGATCGCCATCTGCTTCCAGCGCCTCGATCGCTGCCACCGACTCTGCGTCCAGCGCGGGCACCTCGATTCCGAGCCTTCGCACGGCGCGCAGTTCGACGCGCTCGTGGCGGAAGTAGTGCGAGAGCTCCCGCCGGGCGATCCCGTACAGCCAGGCACCACCGGGTTTGCCAAGATCACTGAACCGGTTGCGGGCCACCCACGCGGCCGCAAACGTCTCGGCCAGCAGATCCGCCGCCACCTCGGCGTTGCTCACCCGCCGGTAGAAGTACGCAAACAGCGTGTCCGCCCACCGGTCGTAGAGCTCACGGAACGCGTGCGGATCGCCGCGCGAGGCAACGATCAACTCAGCATCAGATCTCAAGCTCGCTCCAATCCGGGGACATTCTTAGCCCAATTACGCCACGAACACGCGCCGCTGTTACATCAGCCTCCAATGGCGGTGGCACCAGGACTCTTGATCGCCAACTCTCTCCGTGAAAACCGGACCACGGAAGGGCCGATCGCCCACCAAGATCCTGCGCCTGCCGATGAGTGAGCTCGAGTTGGACGCTGAGGTTGCCACGACCGTCGCCCTCGAAGTGGGTACGATGGCCCGCGTGGTCATGCGGACCCAGGCTCGTCGTCCGTTCAAAATGCCGTGGCACGAGAATCCGGCGATCAGATTTGTGTCCGCCTCGAGGACGTCCCCGATCTCGTCGTTGTCCTCAGTCCGGGTGTTGGGCTGCTGCTATAGGGCCATCGGCCCTTTACCCCCACCCTTGTGTCACTCGGAAGGGGAGGTACAGAGGCGCCTACGCAGCCACCACCGTCGGAGTGGTTAAGACCACTTTGACTCGTCGGGCCCACAATCGGTGTGGATTCGCTTCGCGTGCAACTTGTCTTTGGCCTCGGAAACATCGAGCCTCCCCGAGGATTGAGCTTCGACCGCCCACCGATCTAGGTGAGCAACCAACTTCGTCGCAGCGTCGCGGTCCTCTTGATTTTGCAGGTCGTCGGCTACAAGGGGGAGCAATCTGATGAGCATCCGCGCCAACGCATGTCGCTCCTCGGCGCCGAGTGGCCCATTCGTTAGCTGTTTTCGAACCTCCTTGGATGCGGCGTCCAGGCGACGGATCATCTCACCCCGACTCATCTCAGGAATTCCAGCAGTGCTTTCCGATAGGCTATCGGCGGTGCCCGCCTTAGCTGTAGACGGCTTGCCATTGCGGAGATGAAAGCTAGGCGACCGGCGGTCCTGAAGCGCTTCCGGCCTCCGATTGGCATCATCCACTCGACCCGTCTCTTCGCCCACGCCTGTCCTCCTGAGGAAAGCGTCGACCGGGGCGCCGGGTCGAAGTGCGAGGGCGAATACGTTAGGCCGCTCATCAAACAGCGTAGCACGCCTCAACTGTAGATCGGACGCGTTCCGGTGTACGGCGAAGAACTGGCAAGCAGTGACTTTGACAAACGCCGCGGTTACACCGCATGAATGCGGTTGGCGTCGTCCGCACAACAGGAAGCCTTCCTTCGTGAAGTTCCGAGCTCAGCATCCCGTTCAAAGGTTGCTCACTGGTCGAGACCACCCGAGCATTGTCATGCAGTCACAGGTCACCCAGACTACCCAAGCCGTCGCTATTTAGTGCGGCGGTTTGGTGAGGATGGTATGCCGGCGGGCGGGCCGCCCCAGACTCATCGGACCCCATTGTTGGTATAGGCAGGTGATGCGAACGTGACACATACACTGCATCATCAATTTTCGGCAGCGAATGGAAACTTGTGGCAAGATGCACGGGAGGCGGTCGTCGGAAGGAGCCAGTGTTGGGCAAGAACGAGCCTCGCGGCGTGTGGGCGGACACCCGGCATCCTCTGCGTCCGCCTGCCCTCCCTGAGCCGGCCCCGACCGGCAGCGGCTTGCCTGAGGTGCCGACGACTTTGGAGGCACGGAGGCATACTCCGCAGGAGTGGGCCCTTCTGGATCAAGTGGTAGACGGCTCGCCGATCGGGGTCGTCGTGCTCGACGGCGACCTCCGGTTCGTCCGCGTGAGCTCACGGGCCGAAGCGATGTTCGGCGTTACTGAGAAGAAAACTGCCGGCCGCAAGTTGGAGAGTGTCTTGCCGGTGATGTTCGGCGAGATCAGGGCGATTCTCACCGACATCATCCAGGGCGGCCCTGCGCGCGCTGCGATCGAGACGTCGGCTCCGAGGATCGGATTGCCGACAGCACCGCGACGATACCTCGCTTACTACTATCCACTTGTCGCCGAGGCCGCCGTCATCGGCGTTGGATGCATGTTCAGGGACGTCACCGACCAGCGTACGGCTGAAGACGCCCTCCTCGATAGCGAGCAGGACCGACGAAGCATTCTTAACCACATGCTTCGAGCCGAGGAGAGCCAGCGTTCACAACTCTCGCTGGAACTCCATGACGACACAATCCAAGTGCTCTGCGCGCTGCTCTTGGAATTCGATCGCATGATCCCTCTGGCCGAGCGAGCCGGCCAGTCAGAGATCGTAAAGAGGCTTCAAAACTCGCGTGAGATTCTGGCGGGAGCTACCGCGAGAGCCCGCAAACTGATGTTCACCCTGCACCCGGATGCTCTTGAGGAGCGCGGCTTGCGCGTCACGGTCACCGCGTGCGCGCGGGAGACCGGCGAAGAGATTGGCGCCGACTGGACCGTCGACGTGCCTGAGGCTCGGTACCCGTGGGCGCTGGAGGAGCTCACTTACCGGATCGTCCGTGAAGCGCTGACGAACGTCAGCAAGCACTCGCACGCCAGCCGGTTCAGCGTCAAGATTACCGAACTGGCTGGAGGGCTTTCTGGCGTCGTTCAAGACGATGGGCAAGGCCTCCCCAAGTTCGACGATACGAGCCGCGATCCTCATCACCTTGGAGTCGAGGGGATGAGGGAACGCGCACATTTGGCCGGAGGGGAGTTGAACATAACGTCCAGCGAGGGGCACGGTGTTTGCGTCGCTTTCTCGCTCCCGGCCGTCACAAGCGACTAGGACCGCCCCCGCCAGGCAGCAGACAGCGCGAGGCAGAAGTCACAGCCGTCGGCGCCGCGGCTCGTGATTCGACTTGCGACCTCGCCGATCCGCTCACTCAGGCTTGGAGTTCTTCTTCGACCATAGTGGTAGAACCGGCGGATTGCCGATCTGAGGACGTGAACTCGCAGCACCTGCTTTTTTCCGACTACGTGAATGGGTGTACCAGAGTCCGAGCCCGATTAGCACGATCAAGACGAGAAGGATCTCGGTGACCCGGGGAGGGGTTGCTGGGGAGCCCGATGGGTTCGCGGCGGCGACGCGGCGCGGGAACGTGATCGTCGCTGTGGCTGTTCTCTGGAGCCGGCCGCTGGTGAGCCGCATGCGGGCATGCCAGGGACCGCGTGGGAGTTGGGCGGCCAGGCGGACGGTTGCGGACTCTGAGCCCTTCGGCCCAAGGTTTGCTCCCAACGTAACGGGGAACGGTCCGGCGCGGAGGCCTCCCGGACCGCGCGAGAGCGTGAGCGTGCCGCTGATGTCCAGAGTGGTTTGGCCGGTGTTGTGGACATGCGCAACAACGATCGACGCGCCGCTCGCAGAACGTGCGACGGCTAGCGGTCCGATTGCATAATTCGACGGCGGCGCGCCGCCGGGTCCGACTGAGAGGTACATCCGGATGCCAACTCGATTGACGAGCGTAACGCCGCCTCCGGCGGGCGCCGGTGCGGACACCGCCGCCCAAATGACGGCGTAGCGGCTGCCGGCGGAGGCATCCTTCGGCACGTTGATCGTCGCCGTCTCGTATGTCGCCTTCCCTGACGGCAAACGCACCACAGCTTGACTCACCGACGTCCAGTCAGACAGCTCATTTGGGCTCCGGCCGGCGGCAAAGGCGAACGTGCCCCGGTGGAGGCTGGCGGCCGCCGCGTAGACCGTGACAACAGCGGCCGAGTGTGTCGTGTTGCTGATCTCGACACGACGGCGCAGCGTCTTGCCAGGCGCGACCGTTGCCACGATGTATGAGCGGGCAAGCGGACCTGCACCCGTATCAGACGGCAGAGCGATGAGCCGAACGCCGATTCCGCCGGCGTTTGCGCTGGACGGCGACGCCACCGCGCCTGTGGCCGGGAGGAGGATGCAGGCCACAAGCGAAACGGCGATCAGGTAGCCGCGTGCGACTGGCTGCCGCACGAAGCTAGGCGACCGAGTGGGTGATCGTGCCCGAGTAGATCCCGGGCGCGAAGTTCGCTGGGATGAACACTGTAATGGTCGGGTTCCAGCTGGCGGAGCTCACTCCGGTACTGGCGCCGTTCACAACCGGCGAGACGCCGGTCAGGTCCGGTGCAGCGACCGCGGCGGCGACGACGTTTGCGGACTGCGTGATCGTCCCTGTCGAATAGGTGACGTCGACGGCCGGAATGGCGGTGTTGGCCGGTACGGGGGTGAACGCTGTAGAGATGACCGATGCCACCCAGGTGGTGGTGCCGCCGCGCAGGTCGGAGACGGTGACGACTCCGAGCGGACCGGAAACGGTGCCCGAAGTGTTCGAGGTACCCAACGAGCCCAGCGAGACGCTGGCTGTGGGCGCGCTGATCGTAAGCGCGCCTCCGGTTACCGTGAAGGTGGTTGGGGTCGCGGCGCCGGCCGGTGCCGCAGAGGCGAGTCCAGCCGCGAGGGCGACTATGGTGCTCGGGATGAGCAGGCGCCTCGGCGACATGCGCCGGCGGATTGGTTCGGTAAGGGACTTCATGGGGTCATTTTCTCCTCGGTGGGTGGTTCGGACCGCCGTATTGATCCGATCCCACCCATCTGGTATCGGCACCTTCCAGACAAACGACAAGAAGTTCCTGTATTCTCGGTCGTGATATGGGAGCATTTATGGCGGGTCAAGACCCTCAGAGCGTCGCAGCCGTGCCGAGCTTCCGGTTCCTCACGAACCACGCGAGGACGCTGATCCTGATCGCGGACGACCGGCGAATCCGGATCCGCGACATCGCCACCCAGCTGGAGATCACCGAGCGCGCAACCCAGCGCATCGTCGCCGACCTGGCGAACGCCGGGTACCTCAGGCGCGAGCGGGAGGGGCGACGCAACTTCTACACCGTCAAAGCCAACGTACCCCTCGGCCTGCCCACACAGCGCGACATCAACGTGGCGTCCCTGCTCGCAATCATCACGGCGCCGGACGGTCGCAGCGACACGACACCCGACTAACCGACGAAAATACGCGTTCGAACGACGCCGGCCGCCAGGTCGTCGCTGGTCGCCGCCCGAACGACGCCAGCGTTTTCAAACATACCCACCGTCCAGGTAGAGATCAGATTGTGGCGCTATGCCAAGTCCGCAATGGTGTGTGATGCAAGGATCCCCGTTGGGTGCAGTGCATATACCTCAGATAACATAAAATAGGCGGTACCCCAACACCTCGAATACCCAAACGGGGGACTCCCATCTAATGGACGGATGCTACCTTCTGATAGCGAAGTGCCCTAGCCGTCCGGCGCTCGTTCTCGCGTTCCGTCCCCAGAATCCCGGCCATGGAACCGCCCCGGTGCTCGCCGTATCTACTCTGGCGAGGTCGGTCTAACCAAGGGCAATTCCCATGCACACGGACAAAGTCCGCCGAATCGTGCGGAACGCGGCGCGGTTGATCGACGGCGCGGGGCAGGGCGCAGCGGATCTTGATCAAACAGCGGCGGACAGCGATCAGGCGGCCTCGGACCGGGATTCGGTCGGTTCGGCGCGTGACCAAGTGTTCTCGGACGAGGACCAGCGAGCGTCCGACCTCGACCAGGCGGCTGCTGACACTGACGAAAAGAGCAGTGCTCCCGCCGCTCACGCAGAGTCGGTTCGTGAGCGCAGCATCGCGCGCACCCAACGTGCGGGAACAAGCGCCGCCAGAGCTCAGACAGCAACAACACGCGCGCAGACGGAGGTTGCGCGCTTCACCGCCGCCGAACGCCGCGACCACGCTGCCGAGGCCCGTGACCTCGCCTGCGCTGCGCGCGATCTCGCCGCCGAAGCCCATTCCCGACTCTCCGCCCTTCAAGACAGCACTCCGGCAGCTGTCGACGCTCGCGAACAGGCGGCGACGGATCGTCATCGAGCCGCCCTCGACCGACGGCGCGCCGCCCGCGACCGGGAGAGCGCCCGGCTCGACCGTGAGCAACTGCGAACCGCGCTCACGAATCGCCACGTCGACGACCTCACAGGAACCTACCGCCGCACAATGGGCAGGGTCGTCCTGGAAGCAGAAATCGAACGCGCACACCGCTCGACGGATCGACTCGTCCTGGCATTCGTCGACGTCGACAAGCTCAAAGCCCACAACGACCGCGACGGGCACGCCGCCGGCGACGAACTCCTGCTTGAGGTCGTCGCCAGCATCCGCTCGAAACTGCGGCCCTACGACCCCGTTGTGCGCGTGGGCGGCGACGAATTCATCTGCGCACTCATCGACGTCGACCTCAACGATGCAAGACGTCGTTTCCAAGCGATCGGCATGTCCCTCCAAGTCGCCTGCCCAGGCGCGTCGATCAGCGTCGGACTCGCCGAGCTACAACCCGGTGACACGCTCGATGCCCTCATCGCACGCGGAGATGCGGCTGTATATGCCGATAAGGGATCCAAGTAGCGCGCTCAGGGGCACCCCGATGTGCCGTTAGAAGGACAACACGGCGCGTTTCTGCTGCGGGTGGCCGCCGATCGGCGTGTCCCCGCCTACGCGGGCTCGGCTATGTCTACCAGGGGCCGCAGCGAGGGGCGTCCGGCCGGGTGGCTTCCAACCACGCCGCCAGTCTGCGAACATGCGTTCCCTTAGTGACCAGCCAAGGCCGCCCATACGCCCGGTTCAAGCGCGCGCTCAAGAGTCGGAACGCCCACCAGGCGCTCGCGGCCGCCGCCGAGCTTCGCCAAATCAACCTCGCCGACGCGCTTTCGCTCGTGTTCTTGATCCGTGAGGACACGCCCGTCCTCTACGACAAGGCTGCGGTGCGGTGGTTCGCGAAGTACGCGGCCGATGACCGCTACCTCGTCTTGCGGGATGCCCGCGAGCTCGTCGACCTCCTCGACGGCGTCGGCCGGCACGACCAGGTTGCCGTCGTCAGGCTCGAGAGGTGGCTCCGTGCCCGCGGCTATGACGACGAGGCCGACCGCGTCGCGTGAGCGGAGGACGCGGTGCCGTAGGGTGGCGGGCATGAGATTCGGTGATGCGTCATCCGACGGGTCGCCTACCACAATCGTGCGCCTCGCCGATGAGGACGCTTGGACGGGACGCCGAGCCTGCCATGACCGTTGCCCTCGTGATGGGTACGATGGCCAGCGTGATTCACGCGGCACGCACGCTCGTCGTCCATCCCACTCGGCGATCCGGAATGCCCTTCGCCTCCCGGACCCACGCTGCAGCGCCGGACACAAATCCGGACACAAACGGGTATTGGCCGAGCGGGATTCCGCATGGATACACGCTTGGAGTGGCACGGGCCCGGTGGCCCATCCGGTCTTCAAAACCGGCAGGCCGTTGTAGCCCAACGGTTGGTAGGTTCGACTCCTGCGCCGCTCCGCTAGGCCGAAAGGCGCATGGTTGGGCGGAAACTCGAGCTCTAATCGTGCTTGTTCCCGTCCCTCGGGAATCCGCTCGGGTCCGCACGAATGCGCAGGAATCTCGTACGAACGCCACTCGAATGCCACTCGTACTGAAAGTCACGAGCAACTTGCACCCAACTGGCCCTGATCTCGTATGGGAAGTGCCGCGAGCAGTCCGCCAAGGCGCCAAAACCGTCCGGGGACGCCCTTGAGTTGGTGGAGCCCGAGCTCCTTGAAGGTGAGTCCGGATCCGACAACGAGATCTCGGACGGTGCTGGAGACGACCACCTGGGACGCTCCAGCGATGGCGCCTACGCGGGCACCGATGTGGACGGCGATGCCGGCGACGTTGTCTCCGGTGCTGGGGTTGCCTTCATGCCGTCCCGGCTCGCCTCGGCTGTCGGGGGCTTCGGCCGAGCTTCGATGGCCTCCGTGGAGGCTGATCCGCGCCGTATGCCAAGGGCGCCCATCTGTCGCCTTGAGCGACGGGGCGACCCGTGACCTATGCGCCAAGGAGTTCTTCGTAGACCTCGTCGAAGTGCCGTGGGCCCTGATCCTTCTGGGAGTACAACCCGCGCTGGAACGCGTGCGAGGCCAGACCGAGTTGGACGCGCTCGCAGATTGCATGATCCTGTGCGACGACCAGCTCGTTGAAGTCGACCACATCCGATGGATCGAATTCGGGATCCGCGATGGTTTCGGGAGCGAACAGGTAGTCGATGACGCGCGTGGAGCGGTCGGCCGCGCGTGGAATGATCCGCTGGAGCGTCGCAAACGTGCCGCCGAAGTCGAGCGTGGCGTTGGGGAAGATGTGAGCGCCGTAGTACGCAGACCCCTCCTCGGTGGTCATGCGAGGCAGGATGGGAAGCCGTGTGTCTCCGCTGAGCGTGATGGCGTGGGCACCCGACTTCAGACCGACGCCGCCGTCGGAGCGTCCGGGTTGCGTCACGGCGCCCGTCCGGTAGACGGGGACGAGGTCGACGAGTTCGGGGTGGATCCCGGGGCAGTGGAGGCATTCGCCGTAGTTCTCGATCAGGATCTTCCAGTTGGCGTTGACGTCTGAGCTGGTGGTATGGCCGACGCGTAGGCGATCTACGTCCCAGCGCTCGAACTGGCGTGGCTCGTCGTACTGCGTGTCCAGCCATGCCTCGAGCGGTGGAGCGTCCCCGGACAGGTTGACGAACAGGCACCCCTGCCACTCATCGACGCGGACGGGATGGAGGCCGAACTGCTCGCGTGGAATCTCGTCGCGCGCGATGTTCGGCGTGCCGGCCAGTCGACCGTCCAGCCTGTAGGCCCAGCCGTGGTACGGGCAGGTGACACCGCCCTTGAGCTGCCCCGTCCCAGGGTCGCACAGGAGCGCACCTCGATGCCGGCACACATTGTGGAAAGCGCGCAGCACCCCCTCGTCGTCGCGGAGTACGACGATCGGCTGGCCGACCACGTCGGTGGCGAGGTATCGTCGCGGTGTTTCCACCACCTCCGCTCTCCCCACGCAGTGCCAGGTCTTCGCGAAGATCCGCTCGAACTCCATTCGGAAGACGTCAGGATCCCGATAGTACGCTCCCGGCAGGGTGCGTCCCGGATGTGTGGCAGCCATTCGACCTCTCCTTCGCTCTCAGCGCCCGCGCGCCTGGACGTAGTAGCACTTGCAGTACCCACTCAGGGTCGGCGAGTCCAGCGACCAGACCCTGCTGTAGGCATCGATCGTGTCCATGCTGGCGAGAATGATGTACGGACGGACGTGCGCCAGGTACGCCTCCATTTTCCATACCAACTCCTGGCGCTTAGAAGCGTTCACCGTGGAGGCCTGCGCCTGCCACCACCTGTCATAGGTGGGATCGTCCATGCCCGTGTCGCTGTTCGAGAGCCACTGGCTCTTGGTCACGATCGACAGGATGAAGCTCGGATCGAGATATCCCGTCCAATACCACATCGACATATCGAACTTCGTGTATTTGCCGGCGGTGATCTGGGAGTATGCAGACGACGCGTCCCCTCCGGCGATCTCGTTGATCTTGACGCCGATCTTCGCGTAGGCGGCCCGGAGGATCAGGAACTCGCGGTCCCCGTCGAACGGCAGGCTGTCAGGCAGGATCACTCCGTAGCTCATCGGGTGGGCCGGTTGCGCATACCGCCCGGTGGTGGCGGGTGCCACCCGTACCCCGTTTGGTCCCATCCGATACCCCAGCGACGTCAAGAGCGCGGCCGCCTTCGCGGGATCGTAGGGCAACGGCTTCACCGCCGGGTTGACCCAATAAGCCGGCGTGCCATTGGCGATGATGTTCGCCCAGGGCTTGGCGTATCCGGAAAAGACGACGTTCACGATCTGGCTGCGAGGAGTCGCATACTCGAGCGCCTCTCGCACCTGCCAGTTCAGAAGCTCCCGGTTGCGAGGCTTGGCGGGGTTCGAGTTGAAGTTCACCTCGGCGTTGATGTCACCGGGCGCCACCTGGAGCGCGATGCCGCGATGCGACGTCAGGTACTTCGTGGAGCCTGGAGCCACGTCCTGGGCGAGGTCGATGTTGCCCTCGACAAGGTCGAAAGCGAGTGACGTCGTGTTGGTGTAGTAACTCCACGTCATCGCCTTGATCTCCGGCTCTCGTCCGTAGTAGTGCGGGTTCCGCCGGAAAACCGTCGTGCCCTTATCCTGGTAGTTCGATATGTAGAAGGGGCCCGCTGCAACGGTCGGGAGATGCGCCGCTGGGTCGTATGCCTTGAGCCCCTTCCCATGGTCCGATGTTTGGCGATCCCAGATGTGCTCGGGGAGGATCCATACCTGGCTGAGATTCGCAAGTACATCTCCGATCGGCCTTGCATACGTGACGACCAAAGTCGTCGCATTCGGCGCCGTGAACGACCGTATTCCTGCCAGGAACGTGGCATAGGACGCGGTTGCGCCCGCCTCGTACTTCAGCGCTGTCTCGCCGGTCCAGACTGCGTCTGCCGCCGTCAGCGGTACGCCGTCCGACCAGCGACCGCCCGACCGGAGATGGAACGTCCACACAAGACCGTCCTTCGAGTGCGTCCAACTCTTGGCCCAGTCCCCAACGATCTTCAGCCCGGGTCCATACTGCACAAGGGCCGGGTACTCGATCTCCCAGGCAGCGTAGGACGCATCCTCATATCCGACAAACGGATTGAGCGAATCGATGTAGTCGGTCATCCCCACCCGAAGGACTGCCGGGTTGGCGGCATGGGCAGAGCCACCGCATCCGGTGCAAGCTCCGACACACACGAGCGTCACCGCCGCAAGAAGCGCCGCCCGCCCTTGCCTGGCCAACCTCCTCGTGGGAAGGCGCAACGTCACACCCCGGCCGAGGAGATTTCGAGACTCGACTCCTCTTCGGCGAGCGGCTCTACCGCCGCCCACAAATCACGTGCCGCAGCGCGCAGGTCAGGAAGCATCGCCCGCTGGCGTGACTCCGTCATGCGCCCGCTCGGCACGCAGAACGTGATCGCTGCCACGACAGCCAAAGGCGGCCCCACCGGAACAGCGATGCAGTGCAGTCCAAGCGCCGTGTCGTCGATGTTCTCCGCGTAACCATTCCGACGACACGCCTGGAGGATCCGGTGCAGCTCCGGCAGCCCATCCAGGCGTCGTCCCGTCGGCGTGATCAGCTCGTCGCCCTCGTACAGGTCGTCGACCACGGAAGGGTCCAGGTCGGAGAGAAGTACACGACCGCTGGCGGACGCAAACGCCGGCACGCGACTGCCCACGCGCGTGACCAGCCGCACCGGATGCGTTGTCTCCACCTTGGCCAGGAACAGGCTCTCGTTGCCGCTGAGCGCCGTCAGGCAGGTGGTCTCGTTGTGGCGCGCGACCAAGCGCTGGGCGGTGGCCGGGAACGTCTCGGCAAGAGCCACCGGAATCGGCGGCCTGCCAACAGCCTGGGCGCGCGGGCCGAGTGCGAACTCCCCCGAGGCGGGATCCCGGCGAAGCCACCCGCGCCCCACCATCACCCCGCACGTCCGATGCAGCGTGCTCTTGGCGACACCAGTCTCGCGAACAAGGCAGGACAGACTCGCCAACCGTACCCGACTCACCACCTCAAGCACCTCCAAGACCGCGACAACTCCCGCCGGAGCCGGCCGGTGCTCATGCGCTACCAAGTTGCGAGCATCACCGCGTCGTTCCAAATACAGGACCCCATTCCGAAACCGGAACAGAACCTACCGCTCACGACCATGATCTGTCAAAAACCGCGGCTCCCAGGGCCGACGGCCGATCAGTGAAGTTACCGCTGAGATACGGGCCAAACTCTGACCGGCCCCGGCCACTTGCATAGCTGGGGATCGTGGACCGACCTCTGCGCTGGCTGCGGCCGCAGCACCGCCTATCCAGACCGCCATCGTCCAGCGCGCCCTCGGTGTGGCGGAACCCCGCACCTACAGGCGACGAGGATCACGTTATTCCGCACCTGCCGCTGCGGTCAATGAAACAGTCCCCGGGGGGAGCGCAACGATGGCCTCAACAGTGCCGTCGAGACGAACTCGCGCCGCGTGGCCACCACTACCGCTCCCGGTGCGTGATGTCCGCCGCGTCGGTTGACGCGTCGCCGCCACCGACGCGCGTACTAACTCGACTGCGCGATCACCGGGCGCAGAGCGGGTGTCTTCCGGCTCGCCAATCTGCGCCACTGAGACCGAGCCACAGACTTATCGGCTTTGATGGTGCCGATGGCGGACTCCATGAGAGCGTTGTCCCAGGGTCGCCGACGGGCCCATGCTGGGGATGATCTCAGCGTCTCTCAGCGTGCGGCCGACCAAGAGACTTCCGCTCCCCGATCGCTGTGGTGGATCACGGGGGGTGGTGGCTGGCGGCGGGCGACGGCCATCGCGATCGCATCGGCGACCAGTTCGGCTTGCAGCGTGTCGCGGATCGACCAGCCGACGATGCGGCGGCTCTAGCAGTCGCTGACAGAGGCCAGGAACAGCCAGCCTTGGGTGGGGTGGATGTAGTGATGTCAGCCACCCACTTCTGACTGGGCCTCTGTTGGCCCGGCCTGCTACGTCAGTGCGGAATGATTTGGTATGGTTGTGCCGTATGAAGATACGGGACCGAGTCCGGATGGGCATACTCTGCGCGGCGCTCGCCCTCGCGGTGGGGTGCGGTGGGGGTTCAGGCGGTGGCGGATCGACGGCCGTGTTCGATCTCGGCACGGTGAACCGCATTGACTCGCTGAACCCGTTTGTCCTCACTGAGCCTCAGGCGTTCACGGTTGCCGACCTCGTCTTCCCGGAACTCGTGTCGTATGCTGGCCCGACCGGGACGCGGATCGTCGGCGACTGGGCGTCGCACTGGCGCAGCACGGATGCGGGGCGCCGCTGGACGTTCTCGCTGCGACCCGGATCGTGGTCGGACGGGCGGCCGCTGACGGCGGCCGACGCGGTCTGGACGATCCGCACCGAGCTGCGCTACCGGGCCGGCGCGACCGCCCTCGTGGCCGCTCCGCTCGCCGGAGTGTCCGGGGCGTCGGCGCCGAACCCGCATACGCTTGTGATCACGTACCGGCGCCCGGTCGGCGACGCCTTGGCGCAGCTCGCGTCCGTGTGGATCCTGCCGGAGCACGTGTGGCAGGCGCAGATCGGCACCAACGGGCAGGGCCTGCGCGCGTTCCAGGTGGAACAGCACCTGCCCATGGTGGGAGGCGGCCCGTACACGGTGACGCGCTACAGCGAGACCGGCACGACCGTGCTGCGCCGAAACCCCGGCTTCTACGGGCCGCGGCCGGAGGTGACCGCGATCGCGGTGAGCTTCTACACCAACCCCGTAGCGATGGTCGCCGCCCTGCAGCAGGGCGACGTCACGGCGATCGACCAGGTGCCGGACATCGCCCTGGGGGCCGTGCGGCGGATGGGCGGCGTGCACATGGCCGCCTCGCCGGACTCGACCGTGGTCGCGATGCTTGTGAACTCGAATCCGGGCAAGCGCCGAAACCGCGAGCTGCTCGACCCGCGCGTCCGGCAGGCGATCTCGCTCGCCGTGAACCGCCCCGGGCTGGTCTCCGTCCCCTTCCGCGGCGACGCGCGGCCGTGGGGGAACTGGGTGGCGCCGTACTCCGGGCTCTGGGCCGACCCGGCGGTGAAGCCGCCGCCGTTCGATCCGAGCCGTGCAAATGCGATCCTCGACGCGCTCGGGTACACGCGCGGGCCGAACGGGATCCGCATTGTCCCCGCCACGACCGGGCGCTATGCCCAGGCGGCGCACCCGATGTCGTATCCTTTCGCCGTCCCGGGCGATCTGCCGTTCGACGGAAGTCGTGCGGAGCAGGCGATCGCGCAGGATCTGCACGCGGTCGGCATCGCCATCCACGAGGTCGACCCGGGCGACACCGCGGCGAGCTACGCCTACTTCCAGGGGCCTCACGGCACGTACCAGAACTCCGACCTCGGGATCTGGTACTACGGTGCCTACATCGACCCGAGCTACACGCTGCAGATCCCGACGGGCGCGCAGTGGAGCAACTACAACGACACCGGCTTCGCCGATCCCACCTACGACCGGCTGTACGCCCTCCAGGCGCGTACGGCGAACCAGACGGCGCGACGCACGATCGTCTGGCGGATGGAGCACCTCCTCGCCCAAGACCTCCCCTACATCCCGCTCGTGACGACCGGCGGCTACATGGCCTACACGGGACACTGGAGCGGGCTCAATCCGGCCCTCTACGGCTGGAAGGCGTTCTACGAGCAGCTGCGAAGCGGCGGCTGAGGGCACCGGGCAGCGGCGGATGGCCACCGATCGGACGCGTCTAGGCCGAAACGCGCGGCGAGCGTCGCGCGGCCGCGAGGACGTGCTGGCCGGTGCGAGCAGGGTCATCGCACGGCGTGGCACCGACGCGACGAGGTTCGCCGACGTCGCCGCCGAGACGGGCGTGGCCATCAGCACCCTGCAGTACAGCTTCGGCAACCGCGACGACCTCATCCTTGCGGCCCTCCGGCACACGAACTCGTCCGACATGGCGCGTGTCGAGCAGGCGCTGGCCGGCACGGAAGACCCGGTCGAGCGGATGCGGCGCTTCGTGCTCACGACGATGCGCGCCGACGCCGCGCCGGCCGACGCACGCGAGTCCTGGCTCGTGTGGGTCGAGTACTGGCGCACCGCCGCCCGTGACGCCGACCTCGCGAACGAGTGGCGCGAGGTCTACGAGCAGTGGAAGGCGCTGGTACGGCCGATCCTGGCCGACGGCACGGCGGCTAGGCGGTTCGCCGCGCAAGCCGGCATCGACGCGACAGCGGCGCAGATCCTCGCCCTGTTCGACGGCCTTTGCGTGCCGATGGTGCTCGGCGACCGGTCGATGTCGCCCACGGCCGCCGCGGTGCTCGCATTGTCTGCCGTGGCCGCGCTGCTCGCCTGCCCCGCCCTCGCTGCGGCCGGATAGCGGCACGATGCGCTCAGCCGCGAATATCGCCGCGTTGGCCTGCGATCGGCACGCCCGGGCACGCCCGCAGGCCGTCGCTGTGATCGAGCACCACGGAGGGCGGGCGACCGCAGTGACGTACACCGAGATCCACGGATCCTCGGCGCGCATCGCCGGCGGTTTGGCGGCGGCCGGAGTCGGCGCCGGGGATCGGGTCGCGATCTCCCTGCCCCAGTCCGCCCATGCGCTCGCATGGCATCTCGCCGTCCTTCGCATCGGGGCGATCAGCGTGCCGATCGCGCCGGTGTTCGCCGGGGAGGGGCTGCGCCACCGCCTGAGCGACAGCGGTGCCGTCATCCTCGCCACGGATGCCGCTGGTTTCCAGCGGCTTGCCGCGATCGAGCGGCCGGCGTCGTTGCGCACAGTCGTCGGGGACGCGCCCGGCACGGACCTGACCGCGGCCGAACTGTGCGCAGTCGGCCCGCGGCTCGACGGCGTCGCGCCCGTGGCGCCGGAGGATCCGGCGTTCGTCTTCTACACGTCCGGCTCGACCGGCCCGGCGAAAGGCGTCGTGATCGGGCACCGCGTGCTCCCGGCGGCGATGCGCGGGTTTGCCCGCGTCTTCGACCGCGCCCCGAGGCCGCGGGACGTGTTCTGGACGCCGTCTGACTGGTCATGGTTGGGCGCGCTCGTCGAGGTCGTGCTGGCCGCGGCGGCCTGCGGGCGGCCGGTGGTTGCCTGCCCAGACCGGTTCACGCTCGGCGGCGCGTATGCGATCCTGGCCGAGCACCGGGTGACCTGCGCGTTCCTCGTCCCGCATGTGCTTCGGCGGATCCGCGCCGACCCGCCGCCCGCCGGTGTGCCGCTCGCGCTGCGCGCGGTCATGACCGGGGGCGAGCGCCTCAGCGCCGATCTGCGCGCCGACATCGAGCGGTGCCTGCGCGCTTCGCTGAACGACGACTTCGGGCTGACCGAGGGGACGCACCTCGCCGTCGGCTGCCAGGCCCTGTACGCGACGCCGCCCGGGGCGATCGGGCGCGCGGTGCCCGGGCGGCGCATCGCCGTCCTCGCCGCCGACGGCGGCGAGCAGCCGCCGGGCGCGGCGGGAGAGATCGCGGTCGCGGCCGACGACCCGATCGTCATGCTCGGCTATTGGAACCAGCCGGAGTTGACGGCTCACAAGCTGCGCGGCGGGTGGCTGCACACGGGCGACCGCGGCCGCATCGACGAGAACGGCTTCCTCTGGTTCGAGGGCCGCGAGGGCGACGTGCTGCGGGTGGGCGGGATGCTGGTCGGCGCGGAGGAGATCGAGGCGGTGCTGGGCACGCACCCGGCGGTGCTCGAATGCGGGATCGCAACCGGGCCGTCGGCCGGCGACGCGGCCGCCGGGATCGTGGCCTACGTCCAGCTCCGCGCCCCGGCCTCGCCGTCGCCGGGGCTTGCCGATGCGCTGCGCGCCCACGTCCGCACCGGCCTAGGCGCACACGCCTACCCCCGCGTCGTGCGGTTCGTTGCGGCGCTCCCGCACACTTCGACCGGCAAGGTGCGACGCGAGGCGCTGAGCCGGCTCGACGCGGCCGGCGAGCTCGCGCTCCTGGATGGGAGCGCGGGCGATGGATGACCTCTGCCGGTGGTCGGCGACGGACGTCCTGGCCGGGTTTCGCGATCGCCGGATCTCGCCGGTCGAGTACCTCGACGCGATCCTCCGCCGCTGCGAGGCCGTTGGGCCGGCCGTGAACGCGTTCGGCGACACCTACTTCGACGAGGCCACCCGGCTCGCGCAGGCAGCGGAACGGCGCTACGGCCGCGGCGGCGAGGCGCCGCGGCCGCTTGAAGGGCTGCCGGTCGCGGTCAAGGACGAGGCCGACGTGGGCGGCAAGCGAACCACCAACGGCTCCCTCCTGCTGGTCGACTACGTCGCCGCGCGATCCGAGCCGATGGTCGAGCGGCTCGAGCGCGCCGGCGCGATCATCCACGCCCGCTCCCTCACCCCCGAGTTCTCGATCGCGTTCTGGACCGCGTCGCGCCTGTGGGGGATCACCCGCAACCCCTGGAACACCGCCTTCGACGTGGGCGGCTCGAGCGGCGGGTCCGCCGCCGCTCTGGCCGCCGGGATGACTCCGCTTGCCACCGGCTCGGACATCGGCGGCTCGATCCGCGTCCCCGCCTCCTGCTGCGGGGTCGTCGGCTACAAGCCGGCGTACGGGCGCGTCCCCCAGCTCCCGCCGTTCGGCCTCGACGCGTGGTGTCACCTCGGGCCGCTTGCCCGGACGGTGGCCGACGCCGCCCTGATCGCCGACGCGATCACCGGCCCGGACCCGCGCGACATCGCGACGCTTCGCGCGGGCATCCGGCTCGGCACGCCGAGCGGCGATGTCCGCGGCCTGCGGATCGCGCTCTCGCTCGACCTCGGCGACTGGCCGGTGACGGCCGCGGTGCGCCGAGCCGTCCTCGACACCGCCTCCGCGCTGCGATCCGCCGGCGCGATCGTGGAGGAGGTGCCGCTCACGGTCGAGCGTGCACTCCTACAGACTGCGAGCGACTCCCACTACGCAGCGGTCTTCGCCGCCTACGTGCGTGACGCGATCGCCGGCCGAGAGCACGAGGCGATGGAGTACACCCGCGCATGGGTGCAGTCGCTCGCCGATCCGCCGACGCCGCTCGCCGGCCTCACCGCCGAGGGCACGATCACGAGCCGCGTGAGTGCCGTGCTCGCCGACCACGACGCGCTGATCTGCCCGGCGATGGCGATCCCCGCGCTCGAGGCGGGCATCGACTACTCCCAGCGGCCCGTGATCGTCGACGGTAACCCGTACGACTCCTTCCACGACATCTGCCTAACCGAGGTGTTCAACCCCGCCGGCCGCTGCCCCGTTCTCACGATCCCAGCCGGACGCGACGAGCACAACGTGCCCATCGGCGCCCAGATCGTCGGCCGCACCTACGACGACGCGACCGTCTTCACGATCGCGACGGCCGTGGAGGCCGCGCGCCCGTGGCCGCTCGTCGCCGGACTCGCCTGACCGGCCCGAGTCGCAGAATGACTGCCACTCGAAATGCCACTAACCCCTACGAATCGGTCTCCCAGATTCAAAATTGTCTTAACTTCAAAACCGGCAGGCCGTTGTAGCCCAACGGTTGGTAGGTTCGACTCCTGCGCCGCTCCGCTACGCGGAAACCCGCTCCCCGAACGGGATTGCGGCCAGCGGCCGGGCCGCCCGGTCTCGATCCGTTCCGGCGCGCCAAGGCGCCTGAAGCCCGCGTCGGCTCACGTGCCGTCTGAGCAAGCGGTCAGGTAGGCCCGCTCCACGTGCGCCGAGTGGGGCAGTGGGAGGGCGGCGTCTCGTCAGGGTTCGCTCACCACGTACGGCTCCCAGACGTACCGGGGGACGCACATGCTCCACGCGTAGATGACGAGGTCGCGCATCTCGTCGAACTCGAGCTTGGCCATGCGCGCCTCGGCCCACTGGAACCGGAGGTCGCTCTGGCCCGGCATCATGAACGTCTCGGGGTCGCTTGCGACCAGGTACTCCCGCTCCTCCCTGGGGAAGCCGAAGCCGATCTCGGCCTCGTCCCTGGAGAACGCAACGTAGACGATCTGACCGACTCGAAACTTGATGCGGCCGCGCACGACCACCTCGTAGGAGCGAGGCAGGTCAGCCAGCACCGATCGCACGTCGTCAACCGTCACCATCGCAGATCCCTTGCCTATCGTATCGAGCATCGTGCGCGTCACCCAGGACTCCACGAGGATCAGGCTCGACGGGTTCATCGCCGACCGGACAACTCTGTGGACCGGCTGTCCTCCCGCAAGCACGACCCGGATGGGCCGATGAACTCCGGCCAGTTCAACTCCGCCGCCGGACAGTACGGCTCTCCGACCACAATGGGCGGGACCTGCCGCTTGAGCCGATCTGCCAGATGGCGATCCCGCGGATCTACGGCAAAGGAGCTCCCATGAGCACGACCCCCATAGCCGACTATGCGCTCCTTTCGGATCGACACAGCGCTGCGCTGGTGAGTCGGGACGGGTCGGTCGACTGGTTGTGCTTCCCGCGCTTCGACAGCCCGTCGATCTTCGGTCGCCTCCTCAGTGACGAAGCTGGCTACTGGTCGATTCGGGCCAAGGCCGCCACAGACGTGACTCGCCGCTACCTGGACCGCACCATGGTGTTGGAGACCACCTTCCGCACGCCGACGGGTGTGGTCGCGATCACCGATGCGCTGGCGGTGGGCGATGGCAACCGGGGGCATGAGCTCGGCAAGGGTGCGCCGCATCTTCTGCTGCGGCGTGCGACGTGCGTTGATGGAGAAGTGGAGTTGTCCCTCGAGTACGACCCGCGCCCGGAGTATGGGCTGGTCCATCCCCTGTTCGATGCCGTCGATGGTGGAGTGGCCGCGTTTGGGGGCGCCGACGTGCTGGTCCTCTCTGCTCCCATGGCCCTGACCGTCGACGAGTCGGCGGTCTCGGGTCAGCTCCACCTCCGCCGCGGCGAGAGCGCCGGCTTCGCCCTCCACCACGCCAAGCGGGCCGGGCCGGGCTCAGCCAAGGTCTGGAGCCAATCCGAGATCGGCGCGCGGTTCGAAGACACCGTGTCGGCGTGGAAGTCGTGGTCGGAGCTCCACCAGGCTTACGTGGGCCCGTGGCGAGACCTGGTACACCACAGCGGACGGGTGCTCCAGGCGCTCTCCTTTGCACCCACGGGCGCGATCTGCGCAGCCGCGACCACCTCGCTCCCTGAGACGGTGGGCGGCACCCGAAACTGGGACTACCGCTACTCCTGGGTCCGGGACGCCTCATTCACGATCCAGGCACTTTGGGTGGCGGCCTGCCCTGACGAGGCCAATGAGTTCTTCGACTACGTGACCGCGTCCGCAGCCGGCTCGCTTGACCGGGGCGGCGACCTGCAGATCATGTTTGGCATCGGCGGCGAACGGGACCTGACCGAGCGGGAGCTGCCGCACTTGGAGGGCTGGCGACAGTCTGCCCCCGTTCGGGTCGGTAACGGTGCCTGGAACCAGCGCCAGCTTGACGTCTATGGCGAACTGCTGGGGGCCGTTTACCGCCTTTCCGATCACCTGTTCGACGCCTCCGGGCGGGTTGGGCCCATGGCCGCACCTGACAAGTGGGGTGCGCCCCCCGATCTGGCACCAGCCACCCTACGCTTCCTCGTCCAACTGGCCGACACCGCCGCCCGGCGCTGGCAGGAAAAAGACCAGGGAATCTGGGAGGTTCGGGGCGAGCCGCGCGACTTCCTGTACTCCAAGCTGATGTGTTGGGTGGCCCTCGACCGGGCGGTGGCCTTGGCCGACCGTCTCGACGCCTCCGACCGAGTCGAGGCATGGAAGCAGACCCAGGACCAGATCCGTGAGGCGATCCTGACCAGAGGCTGGAGCGACCGGGCCAACGCCTTCACTCAGTCCTTCGGGTCCGACGATCTTGACGCCTCAAGCCTGATGCTGCCCTTGGTGGGGTTCCTTCCCGTTGACGATCCCAGGGTGCTGGCCACGATCACCGCGACCGAAGAGCGCCTTACCGATGATCGCGGACTGGTGTACCGCTACCGGTCCGGCGACTCGCTCGAGGGCGAGGAAGGCACGTTCCTTCTGTGCACCTTCTGGCTGGCCCAGGCCCTGGCCCGGGCCGGACAGCCGGCTCGGGCCCGCACCGTTTTCGAACGGGCCGTCGCCTTCGTCAACGATGTCGGCCTGCTCGCTGAGGAGGTCGACCCCGTCAGCGGAGAGCTGCTTGGCAACTTCCCCCAAGCCTTCAGCCACATCGGGCTCGTCAACGCGGCCTGGGCCATTTCTGAGAGCGAGCGATCAGGCTCCACCGATCAATGACCGCGCCTGTGCGGGGCCGACCACAAGATCGTGAAGGTCGCCGTCCACCTCGAGCCGACTGGACTGTTCGATCCCGCCGACCTTCACCGGCTCGAAGCCGGCCCTTCGGATCAACCGCTCGACTTCCTTGCCGGCACGGTCGTCGTCGGTCGCGTAGAAGAGGACCGCCAGCTCCGGTGACCGGTTGCCAGAGGACTCGAAGATGTCGGCCGACATGGTTCCAAACGCCATGGCCAAGGCCACTCCCGTCGGCAACCACCCGGCGATGACCTCGCCAGAGGATTGCCCCTGCGGCAGGAGACGTGAGACGTTACCTTGTGCGTCGATGCCAAACGGGTTGCTCGGAACGACCACAGGCTTGTCAGGTAGCGCATCGGCGATCTCGTCCATGACGCCCTTCAACACGGTAAACCGCAGCGCGAGGACGACGGCATCGGCGCCCTGCAACGCGTCACGGTTGTCGACGGCGGCGACCGCAGCCCGACCGATCTCTGCAGCCAGCCTTCGTGCCGACTCATGGTCGGCGTTCGAGAGCCGGAGTGTCTCGCCACCCGAGGCCAGTTGGCGGGCGATGGCCGATCCGATCCGTCCAGTGCCAATGATCGCGGTGGTCATGAGCGAGGCCAGTGAGCGGGCGTCCAGTCGCCGTCTGGGTCGGTGGTTTGCCCCACCTCGATCAGATGACCGTCGGGGTCGCGGATGTAGCAACGGATCTCGTACTGGTGCTGTTTCGGCGGCGTCAGGAAATTCGCGCCCCGAGCGCTCCATTCGGCGTACACAGCCGCGATGTCCTTGACCCGGATATTGAGGAAGCTGCTGACTCGGTCGGGATCGCGTGGCGTCTCCAGGGTGACCGCAGGCTTGTCGTCCGTCGGTCCACCGCCGCCATTGATGATGATCCAGCTGTTGGATAGTGCGACATAGGTCAGCCCTCCCGGCCCGGAGAAGGCGACCCTGCCGCCGAGCACTTCGGTGTAGAAGCTGCGGGAACGCTCGACATCGTCCGAGACGATGAAGTGGGCCAAGACCAGCTCCTGATCGATGTTGTTCATCGTGACCTCCGTTGGACGCTTCAAACCTCGGCGCGTTGCCCACGCTCGAGCATGAGCAGGCGATCGGCGACTCCGTTGCCCGAGAACGCCGCCTTGAGCTCGCCGGCGCCCTGCGTGAGGTGGGCCCAGCCTTCGAAATGCAGAGGGATCACCGTCCGGGCTCCGAGGATTTTGGCGACGTCGGCGGCGTGATCGGCGGACAGCGTGAGGTACGCGTGGTCGAACTTTGGTAGCTGTACCGCACCGGCGTTGAGTATCGCGATTGCGAGTTCACCGGTCTTCTCCACGAGGGCGCGGACGACGTCGCGGGAGGCGTTGTCGCCGGAGACGTAGATCGTTTCGGTGCCTGGGGCCGAGAGTACGAACCCGAGTACCGGGCCTTGAATCTCGTCACTGCCGTCCGGGCCGTGTTGAGCGTGCACAGCCATCACCTTCACGGTGCCTCCGCGAGCGCTCTCGAGCTCGACTTCTGTCCCGGGCTCCATGCCGATGACATTGCCACGGAGTTGGTCGGCCGCCTTGGTGGTGGAGAGGACGCGGCCCGCGGAGGGAAGGAACGCTCGACCGACCGGATCCAGGTTGTCGGTGTGCTGATGATGGGAGAGCAGCACGACATCGATCCGGTCCTGTTGGGAGATGTCGAGTGCAGGGCCTGTCAGCTTCGTGAGACCCCCATATTCCCCGGGAAGCGAGAGCGTGGGATCGGTCAGCCAGCGAAGACCGCCGTACTCCAGAATCGCTGTTGGCCCTCCTACGAGCTGTATACCCAGTTGCGGGTGGCCGTCAGCTGGGCCTGGGTCTTTGGCGGGACTCGCCATCCACCGAGATTATGACACCGGTGGGCGACTAGCTGACGTGCCTACGGACGTTGTGAACGGGTAGGGGTTCATCCGAGCCTCCCGGTTGGCTGTGTCTGCCAAGAGACAGCCGGGGAGGCTCGGATGAATGTGCACGGTAATGCGAAGCTCGGACCCGCCGGGCGGCGGGAGTTGGTGGCCCTGGTCGAGCGGGGCGCGTCGTTGCGGGAGGCTGCGGCGAGGTGCGGGGTGTCGCCGGCCACGGCGCATCGGTGGTGGTCTCGGTGGCGGCAGGCGAGCGAGCCCCAGCGAAGCTCGCTCGCCTGCTTGGCTGACAGGTCGAGCCGGCCCCACCGCAGTCCACGGTTGCTGTCGGCTTTTCAGCAGCAGCGGATCTGTCGCGCCCGGCGGCGGACCGGGTGGGGTCCGCGGTTGATCGCGGGGGAGGTTGGCCATCCCCACTCGACAGTGTGGAAGGTGCTGCGTCGTCATGGCCTGTCCCGGACGCCGCGTGTCGGTCGTGACCCGGCACGCCGCTACGAGTGGCCGTGTCCCGGTGATCTCTTGCACATGGACACCAAGCGCTATACCCGCTTCTTGCGACCCGGCCACGCTGTCACCGGTGATCGCACTCGAAGCAGCGCCGAGAAGCGCGCCAGATGGGGCTACGAGTACGCCCACACCATCGTCGACGACCACTCTCGGCTGGCCTACACCGAGCTGCACCCCGACCAGCGCGGCGCAACCGTCACCGCGTTCGTCGACCGCGCCTTGGCCTGGTACCGCGCCCACGGCGTGACCGCGCGCCGGGTGATGACCGACAACGCCTGGGCGTACACCAACAACCAGTCACTGGCACAACTGCTGGCATCCCACCACGTCCGTCACCTGCGGATCCCGCCCCGCCGCCCCCAAGTCAACGGCAAGGTCGAGCGCTTCCACCAAACCATGAGCCGGGAATGGGCCTACGGCGTCACCTACCAAAACCACCACGCCCGCGCCCAAGCCTTGCCATACTGGCTCGACCACTACAACACGCGGCGGCCACACAGCTCACTCGGCGGGCGACCACCCATCAGCCGCGTTCACAACCTACGTGGGCACGACAACTAGCTCGCCGAAGCGATGGCCTTCTTGTTGCGCTGCATCGACATGTATAAGACGACGCCGAGCCCGAAGACCCCGAGGCAGAGGCCCCATGCGAAGCCACCGAGGACGCTCCCGCCTGAGTCCTTGGAGGCATGCGCGGACAGGCCAGCCCACATGAGCTGGATCGCGAGGACAACGAGAAAGGGCATGAGCTCCTCCTTCAATTCGACCTTGTGTTCTCGTATACATCGGCAAGAGGGCCACGCTCCGTAACCATCTTGGCGCCCAGCCACCGTCCGCGAGCTGGGAGTGGCAGCTCACTGTGAAAGGCCGTCGACCGGCAGGCCGTTGTAGCCCAACGGTTGGTAGGTTCGACTCCTGCGCCGCTCCGCTCAGAGGGCCGCTCACCCGGCCATCCGTAACCTCCGACGCCGCGCTCGATCTACCCGAGCCGTCGTGTTGTCAGGGGCTGCTCGTGCACGGTGCCGTCCGGCCGCCGGCTCACCTCGTAGCCGAGTGCGCCCGACCTGTCGCATATCACGTCGTGCAACTCGGTTCCGAGGTACACGAGGCCGGCGCCGTTGTCGGTGGCGTAGCCGTCCGGGAGTACCCCCTGGGCGATCAGCTCATGGAAGAGCGGGCGCCGCTGTTCCTCTGCGTCGTGGTGGGGGCTGTTCGAGTACGGCAGGAAGGCGAGCGCGTCGGTCACGGGCCGCAGGCGTAGTCCGAAGGAGTCCGTCGTGCCGCCGACGTGCCAGCACACGGAGCCGGCCGAGACGCCCATGAGGACGATGCCGGCCTGCCAGCAGTCATGGAACACCGTATCCAGACCGTGGGCGCGCCAGAGCGCAAGCAGATTGACCGTGCTGCCGCCGGCGACCCAGATCACGTCCTGGCGCAGGAGGTGCGAGCGCGGGTCGTCGTGGTTGGGCCGCGGGAACAGCGCCAGATGCGAGAGCTCGGCATCGAGCTCGGCGAACGCCGCGTAGAACTTCATGAGCCACATCGAATCGTCGCCGACCGCGGTCGCGACGATGCAAACGCGAGCTCGCCGGCCATTCGGCCGTGCCAGTCGCAACGCCTCGGCGTACGCCGGGCCGGGGTGGAACGCGACATCGTCACCATCGAATCCGATGCTCGTCGCAACGATCGTCGGCCGGCTCGCGGACACGAGCTCAGACTAGTGCACAGATACCGATCGAAGCACCGCGCTCGACCTTCAGTTTGGTTCGGCTGCCCGGCGCTGGTTGTAGAGGCGGATGGCCCAGAGGTAGGCGACGACGGCGATGCCGATGCTCCAGCCGGTGGCGGCGATGGCATGGTCGCCAACGGGGGCGCCGGTGAGCAGTTCGCGCACGGTGTCGGCGACCGGGGTGAAGGGCTGGTATTCGGCGAACTGCCGCAGCCCGGCCGGCATCGTCTGGGTGCGAACGAACCCGCTGCTGAGGAAGAGCAGCAGGATCAGGATCATCGGGGTGTTGCTGGCGGTCTCCACGCTCTTGGCGGCAAGCCCGAGCGCGACGGCGAGCCAGGTGAGCGCGAAGGCGAACAGGACCAGTATCCCGATCGCGGCGAGCCACTGGAGTGGCCCCGCGCTCGAGCGGAATCCGATGCCGAACGCGACGCCGATGAGGATGGCGACTCCGGCGAGCGTTTGGATCAGGCTGCCGAGTACGTGGCCGGTGAGGACCGAGGCGCGGGCGATGGCCATGGTCCGGAACCGGTCGATGATGCCGCCGGTCATGTCCATCGCGACCATGATCGCGGTGCCCTGGACGGCGGAGACGGCGGTGATGAGCAGCAGGCCCGGCACCACGTAGGTGAGGTAGGCGCCGCGACCCTCGTGGGGGCCCAGACCCGCACCGAGTTGGCCGCCCAGGACGTAGACGAACAGCAACAGCAGAACGATCGGCGTGCCCACCAGCATCAGGGTCATCGAGGGGTACCGCAGCTGATGCTTGAGGTTGCGGCGCAGCATGACGCGCGAGTCGCTGAGCGTGTAGGTGAACGTGGTCATCGTTGCACTGCTCCTTCTGGCGTGCGGTTCTCGTCGAGCCGGCCGCTGACATGACTGCCGGTCACGGCCAGAAACACGTCGTCGAGCTCGGGAGTGTGGATCGACAGCCTCTCGACATCGACGCGGGCGCGGTGGAGCTCGTCGAGGAGCTCACGGAGCGAGTCCACGGTGCCGTCTGCGGGGACCTGCAGGACGAGCTGGTCCTCGTCAAGGGCCGCCGCCTCGAGGAGTTGAGCCGCCGAATGCAGCAGGTCGGGACGGGCGAAGTGGAGCCGCACGTGGCTGCCGGGGATGCGGCTCTTCAGCTCGCTGGCCGTTCCTTCGGCGACGATCCGGCCCTCGTCGAGCACCGCGATCCGGTCGGCCAGCTGGTCCGCTTCGTCGAGGTTCTGGGTGGTGAGCAGTATGGTCACGCCGGACCTCGCCAGGTCACGGATGATCTGCCACATGGTGAGGCGGCTGCGCGGGTCGAGGCCGGTGGTGGGCTCGTCCAGGAAGATCACCCTGGGCTCACCGACCAGGGTCATGGCCAGATCGAGCCGCCGTCGCATCCCGCCGGAGTAGGTGGAAAGCATCCTGTCGGCGGCGTCTGTGAGGTCGAACTGCTCCAGCAGCTCGGCCACCCGCCGCCGGCCAGCCTCGCGGCCGAGGTGGCGAAGATCGGCCATCAACCGCAGGTTCTCGGTCCCGGTGAGCAGGTTATCCACGGCCGAGAACTGGCCTGTGACCCCGATGAGCGCCCGGACCCCGTCGGGGTCGCCGATCACGTCGCGGCCGGCGATGTGCATGGAGCCGGAGTCGGCCGTGATCAGGGTGGAGAGGATGCGGACGATCGTGGTCTTGCCGGCTCCGTTCGGACCCAGCAGCGCGAGGATCCTGCCCTCATCCGCGGTCAGGTTCACCCTGTTGAGCACGAGATGGCTGCCGAATGACTTGCAGACGTCCCTGGCCACGATCCCCGAACTGCTGGTCTGGACTGTCATCGTGTTCCCTTCTCGCGCTTCGGCCCCGGCGCCTTTGGCAGCTCGCCGGCGGCTTGCAGCGCCTCCCGCCGTTCCTTCCACTCCTGCTCCACCACCGGAAGCCGCGTCACCAGGAAATCCGCGAACGCCGCCCACTCCAACAAGATCGCTCGTCGTTCGGGCGGAGCGCCCTCCAGAACGCGAAGACCCTCCCGCGCCAGCTCGCCCTGTTCCCGGTACTCGGAGATGTCAAACCCCGTCGCCTGGGGTGAGGACATGTCGATGCGGACCCGGTCCATACGCTCGCCCGCGGCCCGGGATCGCTGGATGAGGTGGAGGGTCTCCAGCGTGTTGACCGCTCCGGCGATGGCGCTCCGGCTTGCCAGCAGTGCGTCAGCCAGCTCCGCGATGCTCTGCTCCCGGGGGTCGCAGACCGCCAGGTATCCCAGGAGCCGGCCCACCATCGGAGCGAGCCCGTAGCGGCGGGCGTAGAACCGGCCGGTGTGGTCGGCGAACGTGATCTCTGCGTCGCTGGGCATGCTGACCATTTTACACAGGCTACTGAGATAACACAAATCCTCGTCATCTCAGTGTGATCATTCGCCGATCGGTCGTCTCGTAGACTCGGTCGGCGGATGCGACTGAAGAAATCGCGTCCGTCGGGGTTCTTGATGGATGTGGACTGCAGACAGTCGGAGGAGGCGGCAATTCCCAGTCGGTCGCGGTCGGCCCTGGGTGCGAGCGTCGAGGAGATCGAGGCCGTCTATCGGGAGCGGCTGGAGGCGTTCGTGCGGGTGTGTGCGGCCATTCTGGGCGACCGTGAGCTGGCGGTGGACGCGGTGCAGGAGGGGTTCGCGTCGACGATCAGGAACCGGGCATCGTTTCGGGGCGAGGGGACAGTGGAGGGATGGGTATGGGGGGCGGTTGTGAACGCGGCTCGGAACCATCGCCGGACGCGTTCCGGGCACGAGGCCTACGCGGCCGGGAGTGGCTGGGGATGGAGCGCAGGCCGAATCGCCTCGACAGTCGAGGGTGTTGAGGCTCGTAGCGGGCTGCGTGACGAGGTGGCGATGTTGCCGGAGCGGCAGCGACTCGCCCTGTTTCTGCGCTACTACGCGGATCTCGACTATCGCGAGATCGCGGCGGTGCTGGAGGTGTCGGTGGGGACGGTCGGCTCGACGCTGAACGCCGCGCACGCGGCGCTTCGCCGGGCCCTGGCGGGGGGTGTGGACGATGCCTGATGTCGACCCGCAGGTCGGCGAACTGCTTGACCGGCGCACGCCGCCGGTGAAGGTTGAGCCGCGATGGGACGATGTTCTGCGCCGAGCCGAACTCGAGGCGGGGGCAGAGCGCCGGCCGATGCTGCGTCTGCCGCGCCGGCGGTGGCTCCTCCTCGCCGCTGTGCTGGCCGTACCGGTGGGGATCGCCGCAGCTCAGGCGCATCGCGTGTTCGTCCACTATCTCTCCGGTGGCGCGTCCACGAAGCAGCGCGACCAGATCCGGTCATCCGCCCATGCCGGCCATTATTTCAATTTGACTCACGGGCACATCCGGGCCGATCTTCACCGAGCTCGACGGTTGGTCTCCGTCTCGCTCGGTGGCCATCACTACGTGTTCCTCATGGCGCCGCTCACACATGGCAGCGGCGGCTGCTTCTTCGAGATCGTCGATGGGCGTCAAATTGTTGATTCAGAGTGTGGCTATGACCCGAAGGCGCGCCATCCCGTTGTCTCGGGTCGCCGCGTCGTGGGCGCCGGAACCGCGCTCGGCGCCCAGGTGTTTCAGGTTGGCGCGAAGCCGGTGTGGGTCGTCATCGGGGTCATGCCCGCCGCCCGCGAGGTGTCCTCGGTGCGAGTGCGGTTCCAGGATGGAACCAGCGCCCGCGCGCCCACGAACGGCCCCTTCTTCAGCTATGTGGTCAGCGGCGCACACTCGCGGGCGAATCGCCGGCCGACCGCCCTCGTCGGCCTGACAGACGGCGGCAAGGTCGGCGCCACCCAACTGCTTGACCCACAGACCTTCAACGCCGCGGCGACCTATCCCTTACACCCCCTGAATACCCGCCGGAGAGCCGTCCTCTACCTGATCCTCCGCGCGAGGCGGAGTCTCCCGGCGCGTGGGCTGCATGCCGAAGCCCGCGTCTCGACGACCCCGGGAAAGGTGGCGCGAATGTTCGGAGGAAGCGCCCGAATGTACCCACCCCATCCCGTGGTGGTCGTGCTCCGAGGGCCGTTCACGATCTCCGCCATCCGCCGCACCTGTTCGTCGACGCCGCGGGTGTGCCCAGTTCCCAAAGGCCGGTGGGCGTACTTCGCGTATCTCATCAACCCCGACGAGTACCGGTACAACACGCTCCCCGGCAAGGCCATCGTCTGGCTTCGGAAAGCACCGGTCGGCGCGCCCTACCCCGATCTGTCTCGGCTCGGGCACGTCTTCCACGACCGCCGAGTCCTCACCGTTCGAGCCAAGCGGGTACAACCGCCGGCGTGACGTTTGGAGCTCGAGGTAGGCGCTTTGAGGTCTACAGTGACCAGGACCCGCGAGGGACTCGCCGCCGCCATGACCGACATCCGAACATCGCGCCTCGAGCTGCATGCGATCGATGTCGCAGAGGCAGAGCGAATCGTCGCTCGGAGTCCCGGACCAGCCGATAGCTGGGCCGGCGACTACCCCTTCGAGGGCGATGTTGGCGCGGTCGGGGGCTTCCTTCGCGCCACCGCCGCGCAGGGAGACCAGCGGCCGTTCGGCTACTACCGCATCACCCGCCTGGCCGACGGGCAGGCCATCGGTGGGCTCGGCTTCAAGGGCCGGCCGGATGGGGGCTGCGCCGAGATCGGTTACGGCCTGGCTCCCTCGGCCCGCGGACATAGGTATGCCGCGGAGGCGGTCATCGCCCTGCTGTCCGTGGCCGCCGACCACGGGCTCTCCAGGGTGATCGCCGACACGACTCTCGACAATATCGCCTCCCAGCGCACCCTCGTCCGAGCCGGATTCCGCCTCGTGCGCACCGACGCTGAGCTCCACCATTACGAGGTGCTCCTGAACGAGGACGCCGCCACGTAGCCGGCGAGCGGGGGCCAGGGCAGTTCGCGTAGGCTGCTTCGGAGCCGATGGCGCACGAACCGCTGCACCCCGAAACGATCGCCGTCATCGCCGGGCGTCCTGCTCGAGCACCGGGCGCGCCGCTGAACGCGCCGATCGTGCCGGCCTCGACCTACCACCAGGGCGGTGACCTGGTATACGGCCGCGAAGGCAACCCTGGCTGGGCGGCATTCGAGGAGGCCCTCGGCGCGCTCGAGCACGGCAGCTGCGTCGCGTTCGCCTCCGGGCTTGCAGGCAGCAACGCGATCTTCGACGAGCTGGCCTCCGGCATGCGCCTCGTGGCGCAGCGCGCGCCGTACTTCGGCGTGGCCGAGCAGCTCCGCGAACGAGCCGGCCGCGGCCAGATCGAGCTCGAGACGTTGCTCGAGATGACGCCTGCGGCCCTCGCGGCCACCGTCGCCGGTGCCGGGCTCGTCTGGATCGAGTCGCCGACGAATCCGATGCTGGACGTCGTCGACCTTCCCGCCGTGATTGGCATCGCCCACGCCGCGGGCGCCCTCGTCGTCGTCGACAACACCTTCGCGACGCCGCTCGGGCAGACGCCACTGTCGCTGGGCGCCGACCTCGTCCTCCACTCGGCCACGAAGCTGATCGGCGGCCACTCGGATCTGCTCCTCGGTGCCGTTGTGGTGCGCGACGCAGCCCTCGCGGCGCGCCTGCGCGAACGCCGCTCGACGACGGGCGCAACACCGGGTGCGCTCGAGGCGTACCTCGCACTTCGCGGTCTCCGCACGCTGCCCACCCGCCTGAGCCGCGCCCAGGCCAGCGCCCGCCACCTTGCCGGCGAGCTCGCAGCGCATTCACGTGTGGCACGCGTGCGCTATCCCGGCAGCGGCACAATGGTCTCGTTCGAAACCGCGGGCACGGCCGAGGATGCGGAAGCCGTCTGTGACGCGTGCCGGCTGATCGTCCACGCCACCAGCCTGGGCGGCGTCGAGAGCAGCCTCGAACGCCGCGCCCGCTACCCCTCCGAACGCGACGCCGGCACACCCCCGACACTGATCCGGCTCAGCGTCGGGCTCGAGCACCCCGACGACCTGTGGCGCGACCTCGCACGCGCCCTCGGGTAGATCTGCGAGTCCATCCTGCCTAGGGCAGGATCTCGACGTACCCGTCCGTTCCATGCACCCGGATCCGCCGCCCGTCCTGGATCAGCTGGGTGGCGCGCTCGACCCCCACGACGGCCGGCAGGCCGTACTCCCGGGCGATCACCGCGCCATGGGTCATCAGGCCCCCCACCTCCGTCACCAGGCCGGTGATCGCGACGAACAGCGGCGTCCAGCTGGGGTCGGTGTAGGCGGTGACCAGGATGTCACCCGGTTCGAGATCGGCCTTCGCCATGTCCAGGATCACGCGGGCTCGCCCCTCGACCGTCCCGGCGGAGACCGGCAGGCCGACGAGCGCGCCGGCCGGCACGCCTTCGCGCCGGTAGGCCCCCGCCATGATCTCGCCATCCGATGTGAGCACCCGGGGCGGCGTGAGCGCCTGATACGACCGGAACGCCTCCTTGCGCCCGCGGATGAGCTCGGCATCCACCTGGCCGGTGCGCACGACGTCCCGGAGTTCCTGGAAGCTGAGGTAGAAGATGTCCTCGGGCTCACGAAGCACGTGGGCCTGCACCATCCGCTCGGCCTCTCCCAGGAGTGCCTGCTTGTACACGAAGTAGCGGCTGACCATGCCGTACTTCGGATACTCCCGGTATCCGATGAAGGTCCGGACGCGGTCGATCATCCGCTTCACCTCTTCGGCCTTGGCCTCCCCGTCCGGCAGGGCCCGCAGGGCCTCGACCAACTCCTGTTCCTTCTTCCAGGCCTCCTGCCGGCCCTGCTCGAAGCGGCGCTCGCCCGCGCCGGGCTCGAAGTTCTTGATGTTGCCGAGGATCAGGGGCACGAGCGTGGTGGGACGTTCGCTCCACCGCGGCCGCGTGATGTCGATCTCACCGACGCAGCGCATGCCGTACCTGTCGAGGTAGGCCAGGATTGCGTCCCGCCCCTCCCGCCCACCCGCGAGCTTGGGCAACTCGTCCAGGAAGTCGTCGTCCTCGACCTGCTGCAGGAAGGCCACGACGTCCGGATGCGGGCGGATCACGTCCGCGACATCCAGGAGCGCCAGTCCCATCTCCGACGTGACGTTGTGCGGGACGGACTGGGTGAGCGTATCTGCCGCGTTTGTCTCGCCCAGCCACGTCTGCAGGTGCTCGTTCAGCCACCACGTGGCCTCCATCGCCGACATGAACACCCGGTGGCTTTGCGGATCGAACAGGATCCGCTTCAGCTCATGGATGTCCTCCAGGATGAAGTCGAGCAGCGCCGGGCCCGACTTCGACCGGATGCCGCATTTCAGAGCTGCGATGGATTCCTGGTTGCGCGTGATCAGGTCGGTGACGATGGCTGGATCGGTCTCGATCGGGGCCTGGGCGGCGCGCGCGGGCGGTGGCCCGGCGGGCTCCTCGTCCGGGAGTGATGGAAGGAAGCCGCTGCGATCGACGATCGACCGCAGCGCGTCCCCGGACAGCGGGTCAGCCCTCCCAAACGCCTCCACCAGCCGGGCGCGGCTCGCCGGCGATGCGAGGTCGTGCGTGACGTCGACGAACAGCCTCCCGCCGGCGTGGTGCATCGGCCGGCCGGCGGTGAGCTGCCACATCGAGATCCCAAGCGGCTTCATGGGGTCGGTCATCATCTGCTGGTGGCCGACCGAGAGGTACACGTGGTTCTCGGCGTCGCCGGCCGCGGGGATCGGGAACAGCGTGGTGATGGGCCGGCTCTGGACAATCTGGAATCCGTCGTCGGCCAGGCACCATTCGATGTCCTGAGGGCGGCCGAAATGCGCTTCGATCCGCCGGCCGAGCTGCGCGAGTTGCACCACCTGCGCATCCGTCAGCGCCGGCTGCGCGGCGGCGATCGTCCGCTCGGCGACCTCGCCGTCGCGGACCGTGTAGATGTCCGGGTTCACCAGGCCCGAGACCAGGTCCTCGCTGAGGCCGAAGCCGGCCTCGATGGAGGCGACCTTCCGGTTGGAGGTGATGGGGTCGGCCGTGAACAGGATGCCGGCGGCCTGTGGGAAGACCATCTGCTGCACGACCACGGCCATCTGCACCCTGCGGTGGTCGATGCCGTTCCGCAGGCGGTAGGTCACGGCCCGCTCGGTGAAGAGCGAGCCCCAGCACCGGCTCACGGCCTGGAGGATCGCCGCCCGCCCCACGACGTTCAGGTACGTGTCCTGCTGTCCCGCGAAGGAGGCCGTCGGCAGGTCCTCCGCCGTCGCGCTCGATCGGACGGCGTAGGGGGCGTGCTCGCCGAGCCCGGCGAGCGCGCGGGTGATCGCCGCCGCCACATCGTCGGGGATGGCGATTCCCTCGATGGCGCGGCGGATCTCCGCGCTGAGCGCGCCGATCGCCTCCCGGTCGTTGGGCCGCAGGAGCGACAGGCGGTCGAGCCGATCGCCGATCGACGGCGCGCCCGCCATGATCCGCCCGAAGGCGTCGGTCGTCACGCAGAAGCCGGCGGGCACGCGGACGCCTTCGATCCTCGACAGCTCGCCAAGGTTGGCAGCCTTGCCGCCGACGACGGCGACCTGCGTCCGGTCGATCTCCTCGAAACCCAACACGTAGCGGCTCATGCGCTCGTGATTATGCGGCACGACAGGGTGCTTGCCGCAAGCCCCGGGTGGGCACACGTTGTTCGGGCGGTCGTCGGCGTCCCGAGCCTCTTCCAAGCGGCCTCGGTCATTCGCGGCTGTCTGGTGTGAGGCCGAGGTCCGAGGTCGTGGGTGACCCGACCACGCGCCCCCGGAGCGGGAGAAGCGGAGGAGCTCGACGATGGTTGAGCTGGTCTGGCTGTCGAGGTTGCCGGCGGGCTCGTCGGCGAGGATGATCGACGGGTTGTTGGCGAGGGCTCGGGCATGCGAGAAGCCTGTTCTCCTCGAGCTCAATCTCCTTCGCGGTTGTCGCGCAGCTCGCCTGTTCAGCATGCCGCCCGGCCCTGCGGTCGCTCGTAGATGCCGATGAACTCCATCGGGAGCATGACGTTCTCGGTGGACGTGAGGTTCGGGACGAGGTTATAGCTCTGGAAGACGAAGCCGACCTGCCGCGCGCGGTAGTGGACGAGTTCGCTCGGGCTGAGTCGCGTTATGTCCTGGCCGTCCACGAGAGATCATGCCGCTGGTCGGTTGCTCGAGCGCGCCGAGCAGGCTCATGAGCGTGGTCTTGCCGCTACCGCTGCGGCCGATGATCGCGATGAACTCGCCGTCGGCGACGGTCATCGTCACGCCCGTAGGTCACGGCCGACGACGGCCCGATTCCAGAGAGGAACGATTGCGTCAGGTCCTTGGTCTCGAGCACGGTCAGTCGCTCCGGAGGACTTCGGCGGGCCGGATCCTGCCGATCATCCAGGTCGATGCCGCGCTGGCGAGGACCGCGATGACGAGCGCGGCGGCGAGGCCGCTCGAGGACCACCGCCGATCCGACCTGTGCGTTGATGTCATTCAGATGGCTGAGGAACGGGTTCGGCGCGCCGAACAGGCCGCGGGCACCGGTCGCTGACGACACCCCACTGTGCGAAACGAGCGCCGAGGTGACCGGGCTTGCGGCGATGAGGCCGGCCAGGAGGCCCACGCCCAAGCGGAGCAGCGTGAAGGTCGCCGCTTCGACGTGGATTGCGCCATGATCCGGCCGTTCGAGGCCCCGATCGCCTTCAGGATCCCGATCTCGCGTTTGCGCTCCCGCACGATCAGCACCATGACCAGGAGGAGGATCACGGCAGCGGCCCCGACGGCTCCGGCGAGGCTGTAGAGCGCGATCCTCTTGACGCCGTCGAGGTCGCCCACTGCCTATCGGCGTCGGCGACGTGCTCACCACGCTCGCCCGGGCCGAGTGTCGCTCGATCGCCGAGGTCACCGCGGAGAGCGGTGAGCGAGGCGGCGGTGATGGTGGCCGAGAAGACCTGGCCGGTGGGAGCCTCGAGACGCTCGAGCACCGGCAACGAGGTGATGACCGAGTCATTGCCCTGCTGCGTGTCGCTCTCGAAGATCGCCGCGACGGTGAGCGTCTTGCCGTAGGCGGTGAACATCGAACCGACCTTCAGCCCGTTCTTGCGCGCCATGGTCGTGCTGACCATGGCGACGTTGGCCGAGGCGGTGCCCGAGATCGCGTGGCCGCTCACGACCTTGAGCGCCGAGGCGCCGATGTTCACCGGGTTCGTCGGCTTCGTAGATCCGGTGAAGTACACGGTCAGGTAGCTGATCGGCGGCGTGCAGGGCTTCGGCGCACAGGCGAGACCCGCCCCGGCGGCAGCCAGGCTTTCGGGGGACTTGAGGCTCGTCGAAGCGAGCGGCTTGTCGTGCTTGCATCCGCCGGCGCGGGCACATTTGCCGGCGCCACTGAGCCAGGCGCGACGCCCGACTGCGACGAGTCAGGGCCTTCGCGACGACGTCAGGCTCTTAAGCCCGTGACCCCCGGCAGGTGCGCGATCCGGGCCATTCCGGCGATCGTGAGGACTGCCGAGCCGCCCACCGGCGGCGTAGCCGGGCGGGCCGATGTTGACGGTATTGCCGACCGAGCTGAGCGTCGTCGCGACCTTGTCGCTGACCGAGCGATGCGCGACCAGCATCACGAAGGCAAGGCCGATCGCCAGCCCCAGGATCAGCACGATCGCGATCGCGCGGGTCGCGTTGCGAAACGCGTTTCGCATCCCCCGCGGGACGACCGTCACGAGCCGGCCCCCGCGGTGGAATCGCGCTCGGAGCGGGAACGAGATGGCACGCTCCGACGGGCCCTCGAGCGACCGCGACCTCCAGGGCGCCGTAGACCGCGCTATGGGACCGGCGGCGGCCGGTCGGGCGATGACGAGCGTTTCGTCAGGTGGGACCGCCGCCGATCGTGAACCGGGCGGAATGGTTCGTCCTCAGAACGGACGAACCGACCGCGACACCGACATGCGTACGCGCAGGCTGGAACCAGCCGAGAGGGCACGTCTTGCCGGGCGGGACTTTCGGCGGCGGCGAAGGCGAGGAGCGCCCACCACCGTCGACCGATCATCAGCACGACGCCGATGAGGGCGAGCGTCAGTGCCCGCCCGAGCCCTCGTCCGAGCGCGTTGAAGCCGAGCGCCAGCCGGTGCCCGGCCTCGACCTGGAGATCGCGCATCCATTCCGACCAGATCCGGTCGATCGAGAGTGGCCCCGTCGGGATGAGCAGGCCGACGACGACGACGAGGAGAACGAGCACCGCGCCGGCCAGGAGCGCCGGCTTCGGCCGTCGGACGAACTGGTCGCCGGCCGCGGCCGGCCGCAGACGGCTCAGGCGTACTCCGGCAGCAGCTGCGGATCGACGTAGGGCAGGCCGAACACGTCCTCGGCTGACGTGACCGGAATCATCAGCACGTACAGGTCGGCCAGCAGGCGGACCGGCCGCCGCATCAGGACGAGCTCCTCGCCGATCTGGCCGATCTCGCTGTCGAGACCGGGGGCGTCGGTGTCATCCTCCACGTCATCGAGCGCGCCGCTCATCCGGGTCAGGGTGATGCCGTGGCGCCTCCCCCGGTCAGGCAGCGTCGCGACCAGGTCCCGCTGAGCGGCCGTGAGTGGCGTCCGGTGGCGGTGGTGGTTTCGGATCTCGCCCAGGTGCTCCTCGATCGCCTTGTACTCCGTCAGCGCGTCGGTATAGGCGCGCACGCACTCGCGGCGCAGCAGACGGAGCGTGGTGAGCGGCGAGGAGCCGGCCTCCGGGCTCATGTGGTCACCGTATCAGGCCTGCTCGGCCCGAAAGCCGCAATCGCAGCGAGCGGCTGACGTCGACGCCGAGCGCAGCGGGCGTGGCGGGTCAGGGCCGTCCGTGGGGGATGACGAGGCCGGTTTCGTACGCCGCGACCACCGCTTGCGTCCGGTCGCGCAGGCCGAGCTTCCGCAGAACACGGCTGACGTGGGTCTTCACGGTTTCCTCGGTGACCACCAGCCTGGCGGCAATCTCGGGGTTTGAGAGGCCCTCGGCGAGGAGCCGCAGCACCTCGGTCTCGCGCGGCGTCAGCTCGTCGAGCTGGGGGATGCTCGCGGCGGCCGATCGAGGGCGGTTGCGGGCGAATTCACTGATGAGCCGGCGAGTCACGTTGGGAGCGAGGAGCGCGTCTCCGGCGGCGACGACGCGGACGGCGTCGAAGAGGCGTTCGGCGGTGACGTCCTTGAGCAGGAACCCACTCGCGCCCGCACGCAGGGCGTCATAGACGTAGTCGTCCAGGTCGAAGGTGGTGAGAATCAGGACGCGCGGCGCGCGGGAGTCGGCGGCGAGCCGCTTGGTGGCCTCGATGCCGTCCGTCCCGGGCATGCGGACGTCCATGAGGATGACGTCGGGATGCAGGCGGCGGCAGATCCGCACCGCCTGGTCGCCGTCGGACGCCGTGCCGACCACGGTGAAGTCGGCCTGGCTCGAGAGCAGCGCGGCGAAGCCCTCCCGCACGACCTGCTGGTCGTCGGCGACGACGATTCGCACCGCGGCGGGAGTCGCGGTCATGGACGCGCCTCGGGGCTCTGCGGCAGCGTGACCTCGACCAGGAAGCCGCCGCCCCTCGCCGGGCCGGTGCGCAGCCGCCCGCCCACCGCCGCCGCGCGTTCCCGCATCCCGGGCATGCCGTGGCCGCCGGCCGGGGTGGTCGTCGGCTCCGGCCCGGGGCCGTCGTCGCGGATCCGCAGCCGCAGCGCGTCGTCGGTGTAGCGGAGCTCGACGTCGACCGCCGCGCCGGCGGCGTGGCGGCGCGCGTTGGTGAGCGCCTCCTGGGTGATGCGGTACGCCGCCAGTTCCACCGTCGGGTCGAGCCGGATCGGCGTGCCGCTGACGATGAGGCGCGTACCGGTCGCGGATGTCTCTCGGGCCTCGTCGAGGAGTGCGTTCAGCTGGCTGAGGTCGGGTTGCGGCCGCCGGTCTGCGGGCTCGCCCTCGGCGTCCTCGCGCAGGACGCCGAGCAGCCTTCGCATCTCGCTGAGGGCCGTGCGGGCGGTGTCGCCGATCGCCGACAGTTGTCTGGCACCGGCATCGGGCAGCCCGGGGGTGGTCAGCCGGGCCGTCTCCGCCTGCACCGCGACGATGGAGATGTGGTGCGCGACGATGTCGTGCAGCTCGCGGGCGATTCGCGCCCGCTCACCGCGCGCGCTGTGCTCGACGAGGCTGCCGGCGATGACCTGGCGGGCCGCGCTCTGTGCCCTCGCCTCGGCCTGTGCCCGCCGGGCCACGCCCGCCCCGGCGGCCGCAAGCGAGAGCGCGGCGAGGACGACGGTCAGGGCGGCCGCCTCGGACGCGGCGGGACGCGGGCCGGCCAGCGCGAGCGCCGTGAACGGCAGCGCCAGCGCCACGGCCGCACGCTGCGTCCCCGGTCCAGGCGCGCCGATGCGGCCCAGCCGGTAGAGGACGATCAGCTCTGCAGCGACGCCGGCGACGGTGATGGTGTGGAAGAACGCGAGCGAGATCACGCACGCAGCCGTCACCGCGACGGCCGCCCCCGCGGGCGGCAGCAGCGCAAGCGGCAGCGTGGTCGCCAGCGCGAGCACGCCCAGCACCAGACCGACCTGCCCGCTCACGCCGATGAGGGCGGCCCTGGCGATGGCCTCGGCGACCGCCAGCACCCCGAGCACCACCCCCATGGTTGCGGGCCATTGGTGCGCCGCGGCGACCCGCTGCCCGGTAACCCAGCTGCTGCGCCAGTTGATCTCGTGGCTCACAACCGGATTCTTGCCGCTCGGCCGGCCCCGCGGCGTCCCTGCCGCCAGCGATACCGGCATCCCTCGCGTGAGCGACAGGCGCCGGCCCATCCCGCCCACGAGTGACAGCCAGGATCACTCGCCAGCACGACGACGGCGGGGCGTGCGCACCGTACCGTGTAGCCATGGAAGCCACCATCGAGGTCACCGGCCTGCGCAAGCGCTTCGGCCAGACCGTTGCGCTCGACGGGCTGTCGTTCACGGTCTCCCCCGGAGACGTCACCGGCTTCGTCGGCCCCAACGGCGCCGGCAAGTCGACCACGATGCGGGTGATCGTGGGCCTCGATGCCGTCGACGAGGGCAGCGCGCTGATCGGCGGACAGCCATACGCGAGCCTGCGGCGCCCGCTCACCCATGTCGGCTCGCTGCTGGATGCCGGGGCACTGCACCCCGGGCGCAGCGCGCGCTCCCACCTGCTGTGGATGGCTCATTCGCAAGGACTCACCGGCCGGCGGGTCGACGAGGTGCTCGAGCAGGCGGGCCTGGCGGGGGTGGCCCGGCGCAAGGCGGGCGGCTACTCCCTGGGCATGCGCCAGCGGCTGGGCGTCGCCGCGGCGATGCTCGGCGACCCCCCGATCGTGATGCTCGACGAGCCGTTCAACGGCCTCGATCCCGAGGGCATCGTCTGGATGCGCGGCTTCCTCCGCTCCCTCGCCGCCGAGGGCCGGGCCGTGTTCGTCTCGAGCCACCTGATGAGCGAGGTCCAGGACACGGCCACCCATCTGGTCGTGATCGGGCGCGGCCGCGTGGTCGCGGACACGAGCGTCACCGACCTGATCGACGCCGCATCCGCCGGCCGGGTCGCGCTGCGGACGACGGCGCGGGAGCAGGCGACGGAGGTGCTCGCCGGCGAGGGCGCGACGGTCGCCGTCACCGGGATCGACACGCTCACCGTCTCCGGCCTCGCGTCGGAGCGGGTCGTGGCGCTGCTGGCCGCGGCGGGCGTGCCGTTCGCCGAGGTGTCGACACACCGGGCGACGCTCGAGGAGGCCTATATGGAACTGACCAGGGAGTCGGTCGAGTTCCGGGCGACGACGCCCGAGGAGCGCACGCCGTGAGCGCTGTCCAGGCTCCCTACCGCTCGCCCCAACCGGCCGGCCGGGACGGATTCCTGCAGGTGCTGCACGCCGAGTGGACGAAGTTCCGGACGGTGCGCGGCTGGGTGATCGGAACCGGAGTCGGCGCGCTCGTCATCGTCCTCATGGCGATGCTCACCGGTGGCCTGAGTCACAGCGAGGTGTGCATTGGCACGAGCGCCGGCGGCCCGCCGAAATGTCACGCCGTGCACCCTCGGATCCCGATCGGGCCGAGCGGTGTGCCCGTGACCGACCAGTACTACCTCGTCCACCGGCCGCTGCAGGGCAACGGCAGCATCACCGTCCGCGTCACGTCGTTGACCGGCCGGTATGTGGGTGCAGGGCCCAGCTCCGAACCCGTGGGGGTCGGCCCCGAGGCGGGCATGACCAGGGGTGTCCAGCCGTGGTCGAAGGCGGGTGTGATCGTCACCTCGGGCACGGCCCAGGGCGCACCGTACGCCGCGGTCATGGTCACCGGCACCCACGGCGTGCGCATGCAATACGACTACACCCACGACACCGGAGGCATCCCCGGCAGCGTCTCCGCGACGTCCCCGCGTTGGCTGCGGCTGACCCGTGCAGGCGACACGATCACCGGGTACGACTCGACGGACGGCAGCCACTGGACGACGGTCGGCACCGCCCACCTGGCCGGTCTGCCCGCCACCGTGCAGGTCGGCATGTTCGCCACCTCTCCGGATCACCTGGTGGATGTGCAGCACCTGATCGGGCCCGGAGGCCCGAGCCTCGCGGCCGGCGTCTTCGACCACGTCAACCTCCGCAGCGCGGCGTCCGGCGCCTGGATCGGCACCCCGGTCGGTGCCGGTGGCCTGCCCGGCGTCGGGCTTCACCGCAGCGGCGACACGTTCACCGTCGCGGGCTCCGGCGACATAGCCCCAGCCGTCGTCGGCGGTGTCACCGACCCCGGCCGCGGCATCGAGCGCACCCTGATCGGCGCGTTCATCGGGCTGATCGTGCTGGCGGTCGTGGCCGCCCTCTTCATCACCGGCGAGTACCGGCGCGGCCTCATCCGCAGCACCTTCGCCGCCAGCCCGCGCCGCGGTCGCGTGCTTGCGGCCAAGGCCGTCGTGATCGGCGCCGTCATGTTCGTGGCCGGGCTGGTCGGTGCGGGCATCGCGCTCCCGCTCGGCGAGCACGTACTACGTGAAAACGGCAACGCCATCTACCCGGCGAGCACCGGCACCGAACTGCGGGCGGTTATCGGGACTGCGGCGCTGCTCGCCGTCGCAGCGGTGCTCACCCTCGCCCTGGGCACGATCCTGCGCCGAAGCGCCCTCGCGGTGACGGCGGTCATCGTGCTGATCGTGCTGCCGTACATCCTGGCGGTCGCGTCCGTGCTGCCGCCCGACCCGGCGGAATGGCTCCTGCGTGTCACCCCGGCCGCCGCCTTCGCCGTCCAGCAGACGCTTCCCCGGTATCCGCAGGTCGCTGCCGCCTACGCCCCCATGGACGGCTACTTCCCGCTGGCGCCGTGGGCCGGCTTTGCGGTGCTCTGCGGCTACACCGCGTGCGCCCTCGGGCTGGCCACCTACCTCGTGCGCCGGCGTGACGTGTGAGCCTCGCCCTGCACGCCGAGTGGACGAAGCTGCGCACCCTTTCGGCGACCGCCTGGCTGCTGCTCGCGACGGTCGTGCTCACCGCCGCTCTCGGCGCTGCGTCCGACTCGACAGTCGCCTATACGGCGCTCGGCCCCGCCCAGGACACGACCAAGGACAGCCTGACGGGTGTTGTCCTGGGCCAGGCGGTCGTCGCCGCGCTGGCGGTGCTGGCGGTTGGCGGTGAGTACAGCACCGGCATGATCCAGACCACCCTCACCGCCGTCCCCCGCCGCTGCACGATGCTGGGTGCGAAGGCGGCCGTCCTGCTCGCCGCGGTGGTCCCGGCCGCGGCGGTCGGGGTGCTCTGCTCGCTGCTCGCCGGACGGCTGATCCTGCCGGGAAGCGGATTCACGACCGCGCACGGCTACGCACCGCTCTCGCTTGCCGACGGCTCGACGCTGCGGGCCGCGGCCGGCTCGGTCATCTATCTCGCCCTGATCGCGCTCCTGGGCCTCGGCGTCGGGGCCGCGGTGCGCGACTCGGCCACTGCGATCGGGATCGTCCTCGGCCTCCTCTACATCTTCCCGATCGTGGCCCAGACCGTCACCGACCCGACCTGGCAGCGACATCTTCACGAGTTCGCGCCGATGACCGCCGGGCTCTACATCCAGGCCACCATCGGCGTCCACAGCCTGCCTATCACCCCGTGGCAGGGTCTCGGCGTGCTCGCAGGCTGGGCCGCGGCGGCGCTCCTCGCCGGCGGCGTCCTGCTGCAGGCGCGGGACGCCTGACCGCACCGTGCCGTTATTCGGTCAGGCTGGACGCCGGCCCAAGCGTCTCGCGTGCCCGCTCCAGCGCGGCGTCGAGGTCGAGGGCCGCGCCTTCGGCGGTCAGCGCCGACCATCGCCACTCGCCCAGTGATGCACGGGCTTCATCAAGGTGATGCTGGGCCGGACCGAGCCGGTGCACGTCTGGCGTGCGGCACCAGTCGCGGATGTGCGGCGCGACAGCTCCGGCCAGGAGCGCGGCCTCGTCCGAAGCGCCGCCGAGCGCGAGCGCGCCGGCGACGGTGTGGGCGGTGACCTGGCGGGGGCAGTCAAGCGGATCGCCGGTCCGGTGCCAGAGCTCGAGCAGCTCGCTCGCGTCGAGCCGCGCGGCCGCGACGTCGCCGAGCATCAGCGCCGCACAGCACGCCACGAGGTGCCCCGTCTGTTCGGTGACCGGAAGCTGATCGGCCTCTGCGCGGGCGATCGCGTCCCGTCCATATGCGAGCGCGCGCTCGCCGTCGCCGAAGTTGATGGCCAGTCCCGCCAGGTCGCACAACTCGGCGCCGTCAATCGGGCCTGCGTTTGGCCCTCCACGCAGCTGGCGCTCGAAGAGATCGAGGTCCTCCGGGTCGGCCTCACTCGCAAGTGCCGCGATCGTGGCCTTCAGGAGCACCCACCAGCGGGCGGGCGCGTGCCCTGCCCGCTCCCCCTCGTCGATCGCGTTCCGGGCCGTCACGAGATCGCCGTGACGGCATGCGGTGAGGCAGAGGTCACGAAGGGCGATCCACAGGTAGGGGGTCCACCCGCTCGTTCGGGCGAGGTCGCGCGCACGCACCGCGAGCTCCAGAGAGCCGGGATACGGCTCATGCTCGCTTTCGAGGATCGCGCGCATGGTCTGCCCGGTGATCGTTTCGGGCCGTGATCCGGCCGTGTCGCGAAGGTAGCGCTGGGTGGGCGCGTCGCCCTCGAGCCTCCAGCTGAGGTGGGCGGTGTGGAACGCGATCCGCACGCCCATGTCCGGGAGCCGGTGACGGTTCGCGTACGTGAGCGAGCGCCACACGTTGGGCATGTCCGATCCCAGCGCTCCGACCCCGGTGACGTCGTACCCGGTCTCGGACTGGAACCGGTCGACGAACTCCGCGTACCACTGCACCAGCCTCCGCTCCGCGGCCGCCGTCGCCCCGCGGGCCGCAAGCATCTCGGCGGCATACTGGCGGATGGGCTCGAGCACGCCGTATCGCGCCTCCTCCTCGTCGACGCTCGTGAGCCGCACCAGGCTCGCGTCGATCAGGCTCGTCAATCCGTCGAGCGCCTCGAACTCGTCTGCCTCGTTGACATACGCGATCGTCTCGAGTTGCGCCGGCCCCGCAAACACCGACAGCGTTTCGAACAGGTGCCGCTCGCGCGGAGCGAGCAGGTCGTAGCTCCAGCCGATCGCGCTTCTGATCGTCTGCTGGCGCGGGTCGCCGCGGCGGCGGGTGTCGGTCAGCAGGTCGAGCTGGCGGTCGAGGCGGTCGGCGACGCCGCGGGGAGTGAGCGAGCACAGTCGGGCGGCGGCGAGCTCGATCGCCAGCGGCAGCCCGTCGAGGCGCTCTGCGATGTGGACGAGCGTCGCGGAGGGCCCCTTCGCGCCGCGGATCGCCGCGCCGCGTTCGCGCGCTCGATCGACGAGGAGCGTGACCGCGTCGTCGATGGGAAGGGGGGCAACGGTGTACACGTGCTCGCCGGGGGCGCCCAGCGGAGCGCGGCTCGTGACCAGGATCGTGAGGCGGCCGCACGCACCCAGGAGGCGCTCGACGACGGCCGCGATTTCGGGTATGTGCTCGGCGTTGTCCAGGATCAGGAGACCCTCGTGCTGGCCGAAGTACCGGGCGACGAGCTCCCAGGTGGTGGGCCCGTTCTCGCCCAACCGCCGCCCGACCTCGGCAGCGACCGCCTCGGCACTCGCGAGCGGGGCCATCGGCACGAACACGACCGACCCCCGGATGAGCGGCGCGACGTTCCATCCGATCCGGCGTGCGAGCCGGGTCTTGCCCGACCCGCCGGCGCCTGTGAGCGTCAGCAGCCTGTGCTCGTCGAGCAGCCGGCGGATTGCCGCCAGATCGCTCTCGCGGCCGACCAGGGTGGAGAGCTCCCGAGGCAGTGCGACGGTGCGGGCGTCCTCGGCGCGCGGGGCGGTCGGGACGTCGGGGATGCCGTCGATGAGCACCCGGTAGAGCTCCTGCGGCTGTGGGAAGTCCTTGAGCAGATGCCGGCCGAGATCCGCGGTGCTCAGCCCCGCCGGGAGCTCGCCGGCGGCCGCCACCGCCTCGGCCGAGGCCAGCACCTGGCCGCCGCTGGCCGCCGAGCAAATGCGCGCCACCCGGTGCAGCTCGAGGCCGACGTATTCGCCGCCCACGATCTGGACGTCGCCGACCGAGACTCCCATCCGCACGCGCAGCGGCTCGGACGCCAGCTTGCGCTGCGTCTCCGCCGCGGCGCAGATCGCGTCTCGCGCGGTCTCGAAGGCGTAAAAGAGCGCGTCTCCGGCCGACCCGAACTCGACGCCGGCCGGACAGGCGTCGGCCATCAGGCGCCGGTGCCGGGTCAGCGCCGCGGCGTAGTCATCCGGCCGGTCGCGCAGGAGCTGCGTCGACGCCTCCACGTCCGTGAAGACAAACGCCACCGTCCCGGCTGGCATGCGGGTCTGCCGCGGCGTGCGTCGCGCGAGTTCCCCCATGCGAGGGTTGTAGCACTTGATGCGAGCGCCGTCATGTGACAGTTTGGCGTACGCATGTGACGGTTGGCACCAAAGGAGGGGAGAAATGAGCGAGCGAGACCTGTGGCAATACAAGACGCCCGACCTCTACTGGAAGCGGCTGGGAGCGGGCAACGGGTATGCCGAGCAACTGGTGGACACCTATCTCGTCGCCGTCAAATCCGATGCGAAGTTTGATGGCATCGCCTACTACGACCAGCCCAGGGAGGTTCTGTGCTCCCAGATCGACGGGTTCGACAAGTACGCGGGCTGGCCGGTCAGCGGCCACCGGCCCGCCGTCCACTGGACGCCGTGGAGGCCGGTCTGGGCGATGATCGTCGTCAGCATCTTCCAGCAGCTGGGCGTGATCGTGATCGTTGAGATCAAGCTGTGCGGTGACGAGAGCACGGCGTTCGACGAGGCGCTTGCCGCCACGGGCTAGTGCTGACGATCTACCGAACGCGTTCTGCGAGCCAGTCGGAGACCGACGTGGGCACGTCGTTTCCGAACTGCATCCGCACCGCCTGCTCGATGAGGCCGTTGGCCTCACGCGGCGGGTGGTGCGGCTGGGAGGCGCGATAGAGGACGATCGCAGCAGCCACGGCCAGGGCCGGACTGGTGCCGTCGGGGTCGAGTTCGTCGAGCGCCCCCGCGAGCCGCCGCTCGAGGTTGGGGACGGAGTTCACCGGGTCGTCGTCGTCCTCGAACCACTGCTCGAAATCGCCCAGAAGCCCGTCGGTGTCGGTGGGATCGACGGCGCCCACAGCTTCGCGAACGGCCTGCGAGAGGGTGAGTATGGGGTGTTTCCTGTTGGCCACGCGGGCATCCTATCCAAGCGCCCGGTTTACGCCGCGCGGCGCTCGCTTGCGATGAGTGCGTTGAACGCGGAGGCTGGGATTGGGCGGCTGTAGAGGTAGCCCTGGCCAAGCGGGCAGCCACGGTCGAGAAGGAACCGCAGCTGGGCCTCGGTCTCGATACCTTCGGCGAGGCATGTGATCCCGAGTTTCTGCGCCATGGTGACCATCGTCTCTACGAGGATGCCGGCGTCGTGGTCGGTGGCGAGGTCCCTCACGAATGACCGGTCGATCTTGATCATGCTGGGACGCAGGCGCCGCAATCGCTCGAGGGATGAGTAGCCGGTGCCGAAGTCGTCGATCGCAAGCCGCAGGCCCCCAGTGTGGATTTCCGCGAGCATGGGCTTGAGTTCTGTGCCGGTGTTCATCGCGGCTTCTTCCGTGACTTCGATCATGATCCGCTCGGCGCCGAGGCCGAACGATTCGATCATGGCGATCATGCGCCGGATGGCGGTCGGCTGCCAGTAGGCGGGCGGGATGTTGATCGACGCGTAGATGTCGAGGTCCTGGTCGCACCAGCGCTGCACCTGGACGCACGCCTGCTCCAGCACCCACGCCGTGATGGGGCGGATGAGGCCGGTGCGTTCGGCGGCCGGCAGGAAGTCGCCCGGAAGCAGCAGCCCCCTCTCGGGGTGGTTCCAGCGAATCAGGGCCTCGGCGCCGACGATGGATGACGTGCTCAGGTCGACGATCGGCTGGTAGTACAGCTCGAGCTCGTCGCGCCGCTCGGCCTGCCGGAGTTGGGATGCGATCGCAAGTTCGCCGCTCAGATCGCGCTTCGGCGGCTGGTAGAGGCGGTATCCGTCACGGCCGCCGTCCTTGGCGGTGTACATGGCGATGTCGGCGTGCTTGAGCAGGGTTTCGGCGCTGTCGCCGTCGGCCGGAAAGAGGCTCGCGCCGATGCTCGGAGTGACGTAGACGTTGGTGTTGGCGATCGCAAACGGCGCCTGGAGGGAGTCGACCAGTTGTGCGGCGACCCGTCCCGCGGTCGTTGTCGCGCCGGTGGAACCCTCACCCGCATCGAGGTCGGAGAGCAGAATCAGAAACTCATCCCCGCCCTGGCGCGCAACCACGTCGCTCGGTCTCACCGCCGCGCTCAGCCGCACCGCGACCGATTGCAGGAGCTCGTCGCCGGCGCCGTGACCAAAACCGTCATTGACGAGCTTGAAGTCGTCGAGGTCGAGGAACAGGACGGCGACGCCGCGGCCGCTTCGCGTCGCGTGCGCGACGGCCACCTCCAGATGCTCGCGAAACATGGCCCGGTTGGGAAGGCCGGTGAGAGGGTCATGGTAGGCCAGGTGTGCGAGCCGCTCCTCGGCGTGTTTGCGGGGCGTGATGTCGAGCAGGTACCCCTGCCGGTAGAGCGGCACGCCCTCCGCGCTCGGGACGACCACCGACTCGTCGCGCACCCAGCGCTCGCTGCCGTCGGGTCGCACAATCCGGTACTCACAGCAGAAGTCGCTGTTGCGCTCATGCGCCGCGCCGAGTGCGGCCATCACCCGGTCGCGATCGTCGGGATGGACGGCCTTTTCGAACAGGTCAGGATCGGCCACCCATTGCTCATGGGTGTAGCCCGTGATGTCGGCATTCTGGGGACTGTTGTAGATCGACGTGGCCTTCGCATCGAGGGCATCCACGTAGATGGCCAGCGGCAGCCGCTCGACCAGGTTGCGGTATCGCTCCTCGGCTTCGCGGAGGTGGACCTGTGAATCCCGAAGCGCCTGCTCGGCAAGTTTGTGCTTGGTGATCTCGAAGATCATTCCGTGTACGGCCGTCGGCTCGCCGTTCTCGTTGCGGAACGTCTCGGCCAGATCCGACACCCACCGCACCTCGCCTGCGGCGTCGATCAGGCGGTACTCCGCCTCGAACGACCCGCCGGCGGCGACGGCGGCTGCGTAGGCGGCCAATGTCGCTTCGCGATCGTCCGGGTGCACCTGCCGAGCCCAGCCCCCCGTGCCGTCCAGCCAGTCGCACACCGGCACGCCAAACAGTCGCTCGAGCTGGGGACTGATGTAGATGGGCGTGCCGGTCACCGGCTCGGACACATACGCGACGGCGGGGAACTGCTCGATCAGCGACGTGAGGACCGCCGCCGACCGTCGCACCGCGGCGTCGTCGAGGGCGTCTGCGAGCACCGGCGCCAGGACATCGCAGACGCGCGCCCAGTCATCGGCGCTGAGCGCATCGTGGGGCGGCGCCGCTTCGGCGGCCATCGTCAGCGCCCCCACGGGGCGGTCGAACGCGTGCAGCCCCATCGTGACGGTGCCGCCGGCGGTCATCGAGCCGCCGGCCGAGAGCAGCCGGGTAACCGCGTCGTCCGGGACCCACTCCCGGCCGCCGTCGGTCTTCAGAGCGCCGCGCTCCGGATCCCACAGCCACACCACGCCGCCACGGCGGCCGAACTCGGGAATGCGGTCGCGAAACTCCGCGATCACCCGATCGGGACTGCGCGATTCCTGGAGGGCAAGCGACAACCCGAGGAGCCACCGGTCCCGATCGAAAGTAGTCATCTCCCAGTAGTCGGACGACCCGGCGAGGCTTTGAGCGGCTCGTCACGAAGCCTTTCCGAGGCCTCGGGTGCCTTCGCGTCGCGTATCCCGTGGATATGGTGACATATCGCGCCTAGCTCACCCAGAGCCTCGATCCGCAGGGCGGTTGCGCGCAAACGGTCGGCCAAGCGTCAACTGGCCGGCCTGGCGATCCTTGCGGCAGTCGGCATTGGCCTGGCGACGTGGACGTCACTCACCCTCTTCGGGTGGTTGGTGATCGGATTCGCGCTGGCAATCGCGGTGATCCAGTTGGTCGTGATCGCCTGGGCACGCCAGGTGATCCGTCTCGCAGCGGATGAGCTCATCGATACGGGCACCACGGCCGGCGCCGACACTGAAGCGGCCGCCCAACTCGACGCCCGCATGCAGGAGCTGCGCGGCGAGCGGGAACGCCGGCGGACGGCCCGCACCCTCCGCGACGCGATCATCGACGCTCGCCGACCTCGATCCAGCAACCCGCTTGTGCTTGCCGGCCGGACGACAACGCTCACAAAGGGCGCCGCGCAGGCGCTTATCGTGGACCACGCGCTTGCGACACGCATCGCGACAGCCCTCCCCGAGTCAGACGCCGACCCGCGGGCGATCCTCGCCGTGCGCAAGGTGCTCTTTCCCCAACCTGGCGCCACCGTCTCTGTGGACGAACAGGAACGGGCTGCGCGTCAGGAACTCATCCGTGCAGCTCGCCTACTCGGCATCGACTCTCAGACTGCCGATGCCAAGCGAGCCGGCGGTGCCTGAGGCATCGGTCTCGTCGATGGTGGGCGTCGCGGCCGCATCGGAGGTCGACGGCGTCGGCGGGTCGTCGAGGAACTGGGCGGAGGGTGCGAAGAACAGGTTGCCGGTGACCGCCGTTGAGAAGTCGAGGATCCGGTCGTAGTTGCCGGGCGGGTTGCCGACGAACATGTTGCTCAGCATCTGCTCGATGACGTCCGGCCGCCGCGCGTAGCCGATGAAGTACGTGCCGAACTCGCCCACGCCGACCCGCCCGAACGGCATGTTGAACCGTGCGATCTGGCGCTCGGTGCCGTCGCTGTCGACGATGGTGTTCAGTGCGACGTGCGAGTTGGAGGGTTTGACGTCGTCCGCCAGCTCGAGATCGCTCAGCTTCGTGCGGCCGATCATGCGTTCCTGCTCCTCCACGGCCAGCGCGTCCCAGCCGGCCAGGTCGTGAAGGTATTTCTGCACGACCACGTACGTGCCGCCCGCGAACTCGGGGTCTTCGGCGCCGATCACAACCGCGGACTCGGCCTCGGCTCCCTCGGGATTCTCGGTGCCGTCGACGAACCCCAGCAGGTCGCGCTCGTCGAACGACCTGAATCCGTGCACCTCGTCCACCACCGCCGCGCACCCGTTCGTTCGCGCCGTCAGCCGCTGCGCCAGCTCGAAGCACAGGTCGGCGCGGTGCGCGCGGATGTGGAACAGCAGATCACCGGGCGTCGCCACCGCCGTATGCCGGGCGCCCGCCACCGCGACGAACGGGTGCAGCCCCGCCGGGCGCGGGTCCCCGAACAGCCGGTCCCACAACCCCGATCCGATCCCGACGACGCAGCCGAGCCCGCCCTCGGGGATGCGAAACCCCACGGATCGCCGCAATCCGCCGACGTCGGCCAGCAGGGCCCGGATCTCGTCCTCGCCGCCCGGGTGCACCGTCAGCACGAGAAAGATCGCCGCCTCGGTTGGGGGCGTCAGGACGGCCTGAGGTTCACCGGCACCCATGACGGACCGCATTCTTCCACGCGGCTCCGCCCCCCGGCTCAGGCGAGCATCGCCGTGCGTCTACGGCGCGGCCAGCTGAATGACCTCGCGCCGGAACGGCGGCAGCGAGTCGTCGCCGGGCGGAGCGTCGAGCTCCTCGGCGTAGCGGCGACCGTCCCAGACCGCGGCGGCGATCGTGCCCGGGCTCCACGCGTCGCCGACCAGGCGCACCACCGGCCCGTCGCCGGAGGCCTCGGCGAGCGCCCGCAGGCTCTCGCCGAGCTCGTCCTGCGGGAGCCGGCCGGTCACGAGCACCACCGCATCGGCCGGGTGCTCGCGCTCGGCATCGGTGAAGACGCACGCGCTGACCGCGCGGCCGCCGTCCGCCCCAACGAGCGCTCGCGAGACCAGCACCTCGACGCCGAGCTCCAGCAGGCCACCCTGGATCCGCGTCTGCTCCATCGTGTTGACCGTCCACGCCGAGGCCAGCGGCTCGGGTGTGACGAGGGTGACGTGCCGCCCCTCCCGTGCGAGCAGGCCGGCGAGCACACCGCCCATGTAGTAGTGGTCGTCGTCGTAGACGACCACGCGCTCGCCGGCGGGCCGGACGCCCGCGAGCATGTCGTCGGGCGTCAGCACCTGCAAGCCGTCGCCGACCGCGATCGGCCGGGTGTGCCAGCGGCCGACGCCGTCGCCGCGCCACCGCGAGCCCGTCGCGACGGCGATGTGGTCAAAGCCGTAGGAGTACGCCTCCTCGGCGGTGAGCGGGCTGCCGAGCCCGATCTCGACATTCGGCAGCCGAGCCAGCTGGCTGCGGCGGTAGTCGACCACGCGGATCCAGGCGGCGAGGCCCGGCAGGCGTGCCTCGACCGCCACCCGACCGCCCAGGTCGTCACCGGCCTCGGCCAGCACCACGTCGTAGCCGCGCCGGCCGAGCATCATCGCCGCTTCGAGGCCGGCGGGCCCGCCGCCGACCACGAGGACACGCGCATCGGAGGTCTTCGCCCGGATCCGCTCCGGGTGCCAGCCCCGCCGCCACTCCTCGCCCATGCTCGGGTTCTGCGTGCACCGGATCGGCGTCACCGTCGAGTCCCCCGTGACGCAGATGTTGCACCCGATGCATTCGCGGATGTCCTCCCACCGCCCTTCCTCGATCTTCTTCGGCAGGAAGGGATCGGCGATCGACGGCCGCGCCGCCCCGATGAGGTCGAGCACTCCGTCGCGCACCATGCGCACCATGGTGTCCGCCGAGGTGAACCGGCCGACGCCGACCACGGGCTTCGAGGTGAGCGCCTTGAGTCCGCGGACGTACTCCTCCTGCGACCCCTCGGCGGCGAATCGCGACGTGATCGAGTCGAAGTCCCACTCGCCGACCATGAAGTCCCACACATCGGGCAGCTCGCCGACGATGCCGAGCACCGCCTCGATCTCGCCCCGGTCGATCCCGCGCTCGCCGACCTGTTCGTCGACGCATATCCGGCACGCCACCGCCGCGCGCCCATCGACGAGCTCGACAGTGTCTTCGAGGATCTCGCGCAGGAGCCGCGCCCGGTTCTCGATGCTGCCGCCGTACTCGTCGGTGCGATCGTTGAACCGGCGCGAGAGGAAGTGCTGCAGCGTCGTCAGGCCGTGGGCGGCGTACACGTAGACGAGGTCGTACCCGGCCCGCAGCGAGCGCTCGACCGCGGCCCGGTGCCAGCGCCGCAGGTCGGCAATGTCGCTCTTGCTCATCCGCCGCGCCTGCACCGGGTCGGTGGTCTGCACCGGCAGGTGCGCAGGTCCCATCGGCGGTTGGCGGACGTAGAGGTTGGCGGCGGTCATCCCGCTGTGAACGAGCTCGATCCCGGCCAGCGACCCATGCTCGTGCACCTTCTCGACCAGCCGCGCGTGCATCGGGATGTCGGCGTCGTCCCAGAGCCGGCCTTCGACGAACCCGGCGACGTCGGTGGAGTGGTGGAGCTCGACCTCCTCGGTGCACACGACCGCCCAGCCGCCCTCGGCCTTCACGCCGCGCATCTCGGCGTGGGCGCTCGGATGCTGGTGGCCCATGCCGTTGCAGTGCGGTACCTGGAAGAACCGGTTGCGGGCCGTGACCGGCCCCATCGGCACCGGCTCGAACAGCACGTCGTAGCGGGGGTCGCGCATCGGCGTCAGGCGGCGTCCGGCCGCAGCGAGCCCGCCGGCCGCTCCTTGCGCGGATCGACGAACGGGATCGCGGCGGTGTGACCGGACACGGGTCCGTGCTCCGACTCGACATCGATGCGGTTGCCGGGGCCGGCCAGCCCGATCGGCACCTGGACGTACCCGATGTTTCGACCGAGCCCGGGCGACCAGACGGCGTTCGTCACGCGGGCCACCGGCTGCCCATCGTGGCTCGCCGGCCAGCTGGTCGTGATGCCGGGGAAGGGCTCCTCGCGGTCGAACTCGATCCCGACGAGCTTTCGGTCGACGCCCTCGCCGCGGACGCGTTCGAGAGCCGCCTTGCCGATGTAGTCCTGCGGCTGCTCCTCGACGAGCCGCTCGAGCCCCATCACGTGGAACGGCGTATCGGCGAGCGTCATGTCGGAGCCCCAGTTGAAGATCCCCGCCTCGACCCGGCGGGCCTCGTTCGGGGCGATCGGGCGGATCGCAAACTCCTCGCCGGCGGCCATGATGGCATCCCAGAGCTCGCCTCCGCGGGTGCCGTCGAGCAGGTTCACCTCGAAGCCCGGCACCGCCGACCAGCCCGTGCGGCTGATGACGACCGGGATGTCGCCGATCTCGAACCGCTCGCACCAGTAGTAGCGGATGTCGTAGATGGCCTCGCCGACGAGCTTGGCCAGCGTCGCCGCGGCGTGCGGGCCCTGCACCTGCACGGGATGCACGTCCGGATAGGTGACCTCGGCGTCCAGGCCCGAGCTCGAGAGCACCCCGAGCGCATAGAGGCCGGCGTCGCTATCGGCCAACTGCATCCACCACACGTTCTCGTCCACGTGGAGCAGGACGGGGTCGTTGACGATGCCCCCGCTCGGCGAGATGACGAGCATGTACTTGCCCTGCTTGACGGCGCAGCGGGTGAGGTCGCGGCAGGTCAGCATGTCGATCAGCCGGTCGGCGTCGGGGCCTGCGATCTGCACGGTCCGCTCGACGCCGACGTCCCACAGCGTGACGGCCTCGTTGAGCGCCCGGTACTCGTTCGCGACGTCGTCGTACTCGGCCGGCAGATACATCTTGTTGTAGATGTCGTACGCCTTGCAGCCGGCGCGGAGCGTCGATTCGAAGTACGGCGAGCGCCGGTACCAGGGGCCGAAATACAGCTTCGTCGTTGCGGGCAGGCCGGTCACGAAAACCTCCGGGTCGGAACACCAGGATCCTGACTGACTCGTCAGTCAGGATCCGAGCGTACCAGAGCCCCGACCGGCGCGCAGGCCTCAGGCGGTCGCGGTGCTGCGGCGGCCGCGGAGCACGAGCCCCGCGACGACGAGGAGCAGGCCGACGCCGGCAAAGGCCCCGGCATCGAAGCCGGTGAACGGCAGTGTCCCGCCGTTGTGAGCGGCCGCGGGCAGCGCGCCGCCGGGAGCGTGGGTGCCGTAGCCGTACTGGTGCTGTGCTGGGGTGCTGCTCATGGGTATGCCCTTCGTCGCACACCGACGTGAACAGCGGGTTGCGCTGTTCGTGGCGGGATGTCTCGCCGATCACAAACCCGTCGGCGACGCAGGATGGTGGATGACCGGGAAAGCCGACCCGTCACTCCGTGAAGTGCGCCCAACCCATGTGAGGGAGCCTGGTTTTGCCCCAAGCCGTGCGGCTTTCCACCCTCACGGTGGACTCCTCAAGGGTACGTGTGTTCGGAGCTGCGCGCTACCCCGGCGCGCTCCGGGGGAAGAGAACCGCCGCCTCCGCCGTCGAGTGGAAAACGCGCACACCGCGCCCCGGGATGAGACACTCCGCGAGAACGCGAGGAGGGAACCCCGATGACCTCAAGAGTGAACAAGCACCTCAAGCTCAGCGCCGACGGGAGAACCGTCCATGTGGTCGGCCCGATCGTGACCTGGGAGGGGGACGAGCGCAGCGCCGTCTTCTCGGTCGAGATCACCCAGCCGCCCAACGGCGCCGCGGTGGCCGCCAGGGGCCGGTCGGCGCAGACCTACCGCCCGAGCAACAGCTCGTGGAAGGCGAACGCCCGTGTCGGCGACGGCCCGCCGCTGCACGTCGGCCCGGCGCTGGCGACGGCGACAGCGACGATCACGCTCGCAAACGGGAAGACCGAGCCCTACGTCTGGCCGGTCCGCGTGACGCTCGTCCACCACCTTGCGGCGGCGGCCGGCGCGACCGACGCCGCCGAGCCGATCGGCACGACGCACTAGACGTACAATTCACGCGTGACGGCTGCGCATCCCGACCGCCGCATGGTCGACCATCGCTTCGCCGCGCTCTACATCCGGCTGGTCTGTGGGTTGGGAGTCGTCTGGATCGGCGGCTGGGTCGCGCTCCTGCTCGACGGTCACGGAGACGGCATCGCAGCGCTCATCGTGCTCGTCGGTTCGGCAGCGCTTGGGGGGCAACGGGCGGGAGCCGGCGTCTCTGGCTTCGTGCTCCTGGAGGTGGCGCTTCTGGTGGCGCTCGCCATCCAGGTGCCGCTGCTCCTCTACGTGTGGGCTGACCTCGGGCGGCTCACACTGATCGCGGCCGCAGCCCTTCAGGCGCCGTTCGCGCTTGTCGCCACGCTCATTGCGCGCAGGCGTGGTCTCAGCGCAGCCGGCTGATCGCGACACCGCATAGGCAGAGCGCTCCTCCGGCGAACGCGAGTGCGGGAGGAGCCTCGGCCAGGATGATCCATCCCAGCAGGATCGAGAGCGGCGGCACCATGTAGGTGCTCACGCCGAGCCGGCCGGCGTCGGTTCGGGCGAGAGCGTACGCCCATGTGGTGAAGGCCACCGACGTCGGAAACACGCCGAGGTAGATGACCCACGCGACGCTCCTCGTCGGTGCGTGGGCGAGCTCGTGTGCGAGCGACGGCGCGAACGGCAGGCACGCCGCGGCGCCGACGGCGCAGCAGAGGAACGTGGTCTGCAGCGCCGTGACGCGGCGCAGCACGACCTTCTGGGCGACGACACCGCCCGCGTACGCGGCCGCCGCGACCAGGCAGAGCAGCGGGCCGGTGCCGAACGCGATGCCGGAGCGGGTGGTCGCAAGACCGATCACGGCGACACCGGTGAACGCGACCGCGCAGCCGGCGACCAGCGGGCGCGGGAACCCCTCGCCGAGCAGCAGTCCGGCGAGAATTGCAACCAGGATCGGGCCGACGTTCACGAGCATCGCGGCCGTGCCGGCATCGACGCGCTGTTCCGCGGCATTGAGCGCGACGTTGTAGAGGCCAAACCACAGCAGGCCGCAAACGCAGATCAGGGGGACGTCACGCCGCTGCGGGAGCGGCTCGCGGCGCGCGAGCGCGAGCACCCCCAGCACCAGGCAGCCCACGAGCAGGCGGCCGAGCGCGAGCGGCCCGGCGGCGAAGTGGGTACCCGCCGCCCTGATGCCGACGAACGCCGATGCCCACAGCGTGACGGTCACCGCGACCGCCGCCGCGGTGACGAGCCCTGCAGGGCGGGACTTGACGGCCGTCATCCGCCAATCTTGCCAGCCTCACCCTTCGGCGCCCGCCGAAGGCTCGGCGGCGGCTTGCGCCCAGTCCTTCCGAAGCTGAAGCGCGTGGTTCTGGTACCAGATGACGAAGACCAGGCTCACCAGCGCCCAGAGCACGAGACCGTCGACGAGCCACCGGTTCAGGTCGAGATGGAAGCTCTGATACGCGCCGATCGCGAGCACCGCCCCGACCACGCAGGCGAGCGCGTCGATCAGCCACAGGTGCCGGGGGACGCCCTTGGGGGGATACGCCCCGTCGGAGAGGACGGCGACTCGGAACGCCGCGTGCTCCGCGTCGTACACGCTCAGACTCCAGAACAGGTCGCGCTTGTCCGCGAACGCCAGCACCCCCAGCATGGCTGACGCGGCGAGCAGAGCCAGAGCCGCAGATCCAAGGCCGTAGCCGATCTCCCAGAGCACTGAGGAGGAGGCCCCCGTCCGGTTCAGGGCGGTGCCGACCAGCGCGGCGATCGCGCCCAGGGTGAGACCGCCCGGCAGGTGGATCGTGGTCAGCGTCGCCAGCGCCGGATTGTGGGAGAGGGTGGCGTCGAGCTGCGCGCAGCGGGCATCCGACTCGCGCAGCCGCCCGGGGTCTCCTCCATCGGCGTCGAACGCCGGCAGCACCGCAAACCGCGCGTTCGCCCGGCGGATCTCCTGCAGGTGATCGCTGATCGCCGCCTGGGTGTAGAAGCGGGTGAACTCGGGTCGTGCCAGCCACCGCCGCAGCATCCCACCGTGCACGGGTGGGTGATCAACCGCGATCAGCGCGCAGACGTAGCGCTCGAGCAGATGCTCGCGCGCCGCCACCACCTCGTGCGGTCTTGGGGGCGATCCGTCGTACGGCCGGCTGGACACTGTCGCGCGATCCTAACGCCCCGATCCCCTCGCATCGGCGACTTGACGAATACATCGTCAGGATATATCTTCTCGGTATATGGAACCGACCGCCGTGACCTGGGTGGTGCTGGGGCTGATCGCGGACAAGCCCCGCAGCGGGTATGACATCAAGCGCATCGTCGATCGGACGATCCGCCACTTCTGGGCTGCGAGCTACGGCCAGATCTACCCCGAGCTGAAGCGGCTCGAGGAGGCCGGGTGGATCGTCGGCGGCAAGGCTCCCCGAGGGGGTCGCGCGCGCACGGTCTACCGGATCACCCCGACCGGGAGCGACGCGCTGCGCGAGTGGTCCGGCGGTCGCGACACGCGGGTCGAGCTGCGCGACGAGTCGCTTCTGCGCCTGTTCTTCGCCGACACGCTCCCGCGCGACCAGGCCATGGGCCTGCTCGCCGCGCGGCGTGAGGGCTACCGCCAGATGCTCGACTATCTGGAGGACCTTGACGACGGGACCGGGCCGGACCCGCCGTTCGTCGACCTGGTCTACCGGTGGGGCCTCGACCACTGCCGGTGGGGGATCGAGTGGTGCGACCGGCAGGAGCGGCGCCTGCGGAAGGCGGCATGAGCGAGCTCCCGGAGCCGACGTGGCGCATGCTGCTTGCCCGCGGGCTCCCGACCTTCGCGCTCGAGGGATTCGTCCCCGTGCTCGCGTTCTACACGGCGTGGCACGCGGCCGGTCTGGCCGCGGGCATCGTGGCGTCGACGGCCGCGGCGGCCCTGGTCGTGCTGATCCAGCTGCGGCGCGGCTGCGATGTCGCACTCGCCGCGGCGACCGGCGTCTTCATCGCCATCCAGGCGGTGGTCGCACTCGCAGCGCACAGCGCGACCGTGTACCTGGCACAGCCGGTCCTGCTCACCGCCTGCTGGGGCGTCGCCTACCTCACCTCCGCCGCGATCGGCCGGCCCCTGGTCGGCGCGTTCGCGCGCGGGTGGTATCCCTTCCCGCCCGAGTTTCGGGCGAGCCAGACCTACCGGCGCGAGTTCGGCATGCAGTCCATCGTCTGGGGCGTCTACTGCCTGACGACGGCGGCGCTGCGGATCGCCGTTCTGCTCACCGTGGGCGTGGGTAGCCTCGTCGTCGTCTCGTTCGTGACCAGCACGCCCGTCCTGCTCGCCCTGGTGCTGTGGTGCGTGTGGCACGCCCGGCGCACGTTCACCTACCAACAGCCGAGGTCGATCCCGGTCGCCGAGGCCGGGTCGATGCAGCTGCGCAGGTAGAGCGCGACGCCCGGATCGCCGGTCCAGAGCGAATGGCGTCCCCGCCCGTGCTCGGCGCGCGCGCGTTGCACCTGGTCGGCGGCGTGCATCGCGAAGCGCCGCGCCCGCTCGAGCCAGAGCTCGTCGCCCGTGCGGCGCAGCAGCGCCAGAAAGGCGAGGCCGTTCCCGGCGGTGCCGTGGCAGAGCGTCGGCCCCTTGCGCAGCGGGCCCGCCTCCCAGGCCAGCTCGCCGCCGGCCACCAGCAGTCGTGTGAAGGCCTCGTTGTCGGGCGCGACTCCGGCCAGCGTCGCCACCATGCCGGGCGCGCCGTGGCACCACTGCGTGCGGATCTCAGCCGGCCCGCGCACGGGCAGGCCGCCACCCGCGATGGGCTCCCAGTTGGCCCGCCCGCCCTCCACGAACGCGGTGGCGGTGGCCGCCCGCACCGCGTCGTGCTCGAGCTCGCGGGCGCGTCCGGCTCCCAGCAGGTCGGGCCGCTGCGCGAGGGCGGCGATGCACCCCGCCATGCCGTGGGCGGGGCCCACGTACCGCGCGACGTGCCCGTAGAGGTGCTGGGTCCAGATCCGGTAGCCGAGTGCGTCGTCGTGCACCCACGCGTCCCACACCGCGTCAGCCAGCCGGCGCCAGACCACCCCGAAGCGTTCCTCGCCGGTGCGGTGAAGGAGTGCGGCCGCCACCAGCATCGAGCCCGGTGCGCCCCACATCACCTCGACCGCGGGGTTCTCGGCGTTCTCGTCGAGCAGGGCGTGCAGCAGGTCGCGGCGGGCGGGGTCGGGCGCCAATCGCTCGGCGACCGCGAGGATGCCAGCCCGGCCAAGCCAGAGCCCCGGCGCCGGCGGGCCGGAATCGGGACGCGCCAGGTAGCGCTCGTCCAGCCCGTCCGCGATCGCCGCGAAGTCGCGCTGCGAGCCGAGCTCGGCCAGCGCCCAGATGACCCCGGCGGCGCCCATGTAGAGCCCGGTGTACGACCGCTCCGCATCCTCGTCGTCGTCCCAGTCGAGCGGGTGCAGCGTCCACAGTCGGGCGCGGTCGAAGGCCTGCTCCGCATCGGCGACGATCGCGGCGATCGCGGCCCGGGCGCGACCCTCGTCCCACGCCCGGTCGACCAGCGGCTCGTGTTGCTCAGGCGAAAACAGGGCCACGGCGCCACTCTATCGAGGTGGCGAATCCGAGGAACTCCGTTGCCACCTGCCGCGACGGGCCGACCGAGGAGCGCATGATGTACCAGTCGCGCGGCGGCGGTGCCGAGGCGACCGTGATCGTGCCGACCAGTCCGGCGTCGAGCTCGGTGGCCACCGCCGCGCGCGAGACGAACGACACGCCGAGGCCGGCGCGGGCGGCCTGCTTGATCGCGCCGTTTGAGCCCAGGGTCATCGTCTGGACGTCGATCCCGACGCTCGCGATGAACTCCTCGTTGACGGCGCGCGTACCCGACCCCGGCTCGCGCAAGAGCCAGCGCCGGCCGGCGAGCCTCGCCGCCGAGACCGTCTTGCCTCCGGCGAGCGGGTCGTCGGGCGCGGTGATCAGCATGAGCTCGTTCGCAAGGATCGGGTGCGCCTCGATGCGCTCCTGCGGCGGCGGGCGGCCGCCGATGGCCAGGTCGGCCTCGTGGTTCTGGATCACGGCCAGGACGTGGTCGCGGTTGCCGACGTCGAGGGCCAGGCCGATCTGCGGATGCGCGGTTGCGAACGCCCGCATGAGCGGGGGCACGAACGATTCGGCGGCCGTCGTGACCGCGGCGATCGTCAGCGTGAGCGCGCCGCGCGCCTCGGCGTCACGGGCGGCATGCCGGCCCTGCTCGAGCAGGCCGATGACGTCGGCCGCGTACGCGGCGAACTCGCGTCCGGCCGGGGTCGGCCGCACTCCGCGGCCCGCCCGCTCGAGCAGGCTCACGCCCACCTCGCGCGAGAGCGCGGCGACGGCGGCTGAGATCGCCGGCTGGGTCACGACCAGCTCGTCGGCGGCGGCCGTCACCGAGCCGCCGTTCACGACCGCGAGGAAGCTGCGCAGCTGGGTCAGCGTGATCGACACCGTGGCTCAAAGCATAACCGATCACTTATCTCTCATCGTCAAAGTTTCATTGGACGGCTCTGACTACCGCTCGTAGGGTGGCGGAACACGGCAGAGCGGTGAGAGGAGTCGCGCGATGACGATCGTCGAAGGCCCGGGGACGAAGGGCCGCTGGACAGCGGGGGTCACCCCCTACGCCGAGATGGGGTTCTGGGACCCCGACTATGAGCCCAGCGAGACCGACATCCTGTGCGCGTTTCGCATCACCCCGCAGGACGGGGTCGACGCGATCGAGGCCGCTGCGGCCGTCGCCGGGGAGTCCTCGACAGCGACCTGGACCGTCGTGTGGACCGACCGCCTGACCCAGTACGAGCACTACCAGGCCAAGGCCTACCGGGTGGACGAGGTGCCGGGGACGCCGGGGCAGTACATCGCCCTGATCGCCTACGACATCGACCTCTTCGAGGAGGGCTCGATCGCGAACCTGACCTCGTCGATCATCGGCAACGTCTTCGGCTTCAAGGCCCTGAAGGCGCTGCGCCTCGAGGACATGCGGATCCCGCTGCACTACGTGAAAACGTTCCAGGGCCCGCCCCACGGCATCGTCATGGAGCGCGAGTACCTCGACAAGTTCGGCCGCCCGCTGATCGGCGCCACCACCAAGCCCAAGCTCGGGCTCTCGGCGAAGAACTACGCGCGGGTCGTCTTCGAGGCGCTGCGCGGCGGCCTCGACTTCACCAAGGACGACGAGAACATCAACTCGCAGCCCTTCATGCGCTGGCGCGACCGCTTCCTGTACTCGCAGGAGGCGGTGAGCCGCGCGGTCGGCCAGACCGGCGAGATCAAGGGTCACTACATGAACGTCACCGCGGCCACGATGGAGGAGATGTACGAGCGGGCGGAGTTCGCCAAGGAGATCGGCTCGCCCATCGTGATGATGGACCTGACGATCGGCTACACGGCGATGACCTCGATGTCGAAGTGGGCGCGCGCAAACGGCGTGCTGCTGCACCTTCATCGGGCGGGCCACGGCACCTACACGCGCCAGAAGACGCACGGCGTCTCGTTCCGGGTCATCGCCAAGTGGTGCCGGCTGCTCGGCGTCGACCACATCCACGCCGGCACCGTCGTCGGCAAGCTCGAGGGCGACCCCGGCATGATCCGCGGCTACTACGACGTCCTGCGCCAGCGCCGGAACGTCGCCAACCCCGAGACCGGGATCTACTTCGACCAGGACTGGGGCTCGATGCCCGCCGTCATGCCGGTCGCCTCGGGCGGCATTCACGCCGGTCAGATGTACCAGCTCCTGCACTACCTCGGCGAGGACGTCGTCCTCCAGTTCGGCGGCGGCACGATCGGCCATCCGATGGGTATCGCCGCCGGCGCCACCGCCAACCGCGTCGCCGTCGAGGCCATGATCCAGGCCCGCAACGAGGGCCGCGACTTCTACCGCGAGGGCCCCGACATCCTGGTCAAGGCCGCCAGGGGCTGCCCCGAGCTGAACGCCGCGCTCGAGGTCTGGAAGGACATCACCTTCAATTACACGTCGACCGACACGGCCGACGTCGTCGTCACGCCGACGGCGAGCTAACCATCCATCGAGGAGATCAGGATGCGAATCACGCAGGGAACGTTCTCCCACCTTCCCGACCTGACCGACGACGAGATCGAGGCGCAGCTGCGCTACGCCCTGCGCAACGGCTGGGCGATCATGGTCGAGCACACCGATGACCCGCATCCGCGCAACTCGCTGTGGGAGATGTGGGGCCAACCGCTGTTCGAGCTGGCCGAGGACGAGGTCGTGATCGCCCTGCGCGAGGTGCGGGCCGCCCGCGAGGCCTGCCCGCACGAGTACGTCAAGGTCGTCGCCTACGACCGCTCGCTGGGCCGCCAGACCACCGCCCTCGCCTTCATCGTGGGCCGGCCCGCGTTCGAGCCCGGCTTCCGGCTCGAGCGGCAGGAGAAGGCCGACCGCCAGATCCGTTACACGCTGCATCCGTACGCGGCCGACGTTCCGGCCGGCATGCGCTACCGCGCGACCGGCACCGCGACCGGCAACGGAGCGCCCGCCCGGTGAACGCCCGGCTCCAGCCGGTGACCCCGCCCGACACCGACATCGAGGGGGTGCTGGCCCAGCTCGATCTGGATCTGGTCGCCCTCGAGCCGGTGAAGACGCGCATCCGCGAGATCGCGGCGCTGCTCGTGATCGACCGCATGCGCCGCGAGCAGGGCCTGATCTCGTCGCGCCCGTCGCTGCACATGAGCTTCACCGGCAACCCCGGCACGGGCAAGACGACGGTCGCGCTGCGGATGGCCGAGATCCTGCACCGGCTCGGCTACATCGAGAAGCCGAAGGTGGTGTCGGTCACGCGCGACGACCTGGTCGGCCAGTACGTGGGCCACACCGCCCCCAAGACCCGCGAGGTGCTCAAGCGCGCCCGCGGCGGAGTGCTCTTCATCGACGAGGCCTACTACCTGTACCGGCCCGAGAACGAGCGGGACTACGGCCAGGAGGCCATCGAAATCCTGCTGCAGGTCATGGAGACCGAACGAGACGATCTCGTCGTCGTGCTGGCGGGCTACCGCGACCGCATGGAGACCTTCTTCCGCTCCAACCCCGGCATGGGCTCGCGCGTTGCCCACCACATCCACTTTCCCGACTTCGACGTCGACGAGTTGATGGCGATCGCCGCGCTGATGCTGGGCCGGCAGGCATACGAGCTCACGCCCGCCGCGCAGACCGCGCTGCGCGGGTACGTCGAGCGGCGGGTGCGCCGGCCGCGGTTCGCACACGGCCGCAGCATCCGAAACGCGATCGACCGGGCGCGGATGCGCCAGGCCAGCCGCCTGTACGACCGCCGCGATGCGCTCGACCGGACCGACCTCGTCACGATCGAGGCTGAGGATATTCTCGCGAGCTCCGTGTTCGCCGACCCGTCCGCCGACCCCAGCTGAGCAGGAGCACAGGATGCCTCGTCCGATCATTCTCGGAGTCGTCGGTGACTCCGCAGCCGGAAAGACCACCATCACGCGCGGCCTCGTGCGCGCGCTCGGCGAGGACGCCGTCACCCACGTCTGCACCGACGACTACCACCGCTACGACCGCGCCCAGCGAGCCGAGCTCGGCATCACGCCGCTTGACCCCGACTGCAACTACATCGACATCATGGAGCAGCACCTCACGCTCCTGCGCCGCGGCGAGGCGATCTTGAAGCCGGTGTACAGCCACGCCGACGGGACGTTCGGGCCGCCTCGGTACGTGCGGCCGCAGCGCTTCACGGTGGTGGAGGGGCTCCTGGGGTATCACACCGCGGCGATGCGCGACGTCTGCGATGTCCGTGTCTACCTCGCTCCGCCCGAAGACGTTCGCCGGCGCTGGAAGGTCAACCGCGACTGCTCGCGGCGCGGCTACACCACCGACCAGGTGCTGGCCGAGCTCGACCGGCGCGAGGACGACTCGGCCGCCTTCATCCGCCCCCAGGAGCGCTTCGCCGATCTCGTCATCGCCTTCACCTCTCCCGACGGCAGCGACCCCGACCACCTGGACGCCCAGCTGACCCTGCGCGACGGCCTGGCCCACCCGGATCTCGCGCCGTTCATCGACGACGACGGGGGCATCACGCTGACCGAGCAGGACGGCGAGCGGCTGGTGCGCATCCCCGGCCGGCTCGACGCCGACCGCGCCGGCGCGATCGAGCAGGCGATCTGGGAGAAGATGCACTTCGCGAGCCATCTGCGCTCGCAGCGCCTGGGTGAGTTCACGGTGGGCAACGACCTCCACCGCTCGGAGTCGCTCGCGCTCGTCCAGCTCCTGATCCTGTACCACATGGTCACCGCCCGGGCCACGATCGCGCTCGGCGGCGAGGAGGTGCGCTGCGACGTTCCCGGCCCCGACGTGGAGGCGGTCGTCTAGTCCATATTGCGGTATATCGCAATTCGGACTATTCTTGGGAGGTGGCCGCTCCCACCGGATCCGATCTCGCCGGGCTCGGCCGGTACTCCGACCCGGCTCTCGTCGTCCTGACCAGCCTCTCCGACGGGCCAAAGCACGGGTACGCGATCATCCAGGACGTGGAGGCAATGGGAGGGCCGCGGCTGCGGCCAGGCACGCTGTATGCCGCCCTCACCCGGCTCGAGGATCGCGGCCTGATCGAGGCGCTGCCTCCCGAGGAGCGCCGCCGCCCCTACCGACTCACTGCGGCCGGCGCCGCCGCCCTGCGGGCGCAGCTCGAGCACCTGCAGCGGGTGACCACCGTCGGACTGGCCCGGCTGGAGGTGTCCACGCCATGACCGCGAGGCTCGTGGCGCTGCTCCTGCGCCTGTACCCGGAGGCATGGAGGGCGCGCTACGGGGCGGAGTACGCGGCACTGCTCGAGCAGCACGGCATCGACGCGCGCACGCTGGCCGACGTGGTTCTGGGCGCGGTCGATGCCCGCCGCGGCGCCGGCGCGCGGCGGTCTGCGGATGCGGTGAAGCGCCGGGCGCTGGTCGCGTCGCTCTGGGCCCTCGTGCTCTTCGGGGCCGCCGGGGCCGGGTTCCAGCGGATGGCCGAGTACGACGACTTCACGAGCGCCGCCGCCCATCATCCGCTGGTCGGGGCCGGCATGGACATGATCGTCGCGGGAGCGTGCGTGGTCGGCCTCGCGGCCGCGGGCTGCGGGCTTGCGCTCGCCCGCAGCGTGGCGGATGACGTGGTGCGCAGGCGCCGGCCGGAGGTCGTGCGGCCGCTGGTGATGTCCGCGGCGGGGGCGATCGTCGTCGTGCTCGCCCTCGTGGCACTCGTGGTCTACGCGCACACCTCGTCCGCCCGTGCGCCTCAGGGCGCCGGCAACCTGGCCGCGCTCGCGGCATGGATGTTTGCCTCGGCGGTGGGTGTCGCCGTCGCGATCGCCGGTGCGGCCCGGGCCCTCTCGCGCGCGACGATCTCAACGGTTCCGCTCCGCCGTGCCGTCCGGTGTGCGTGGGCCGGCGCCGCCGGGATGACGATCACCCTCGTCGGCATCCTCGTGTGGGGGATCGCCCTGCGGGTCGACGCGGCCGGCATCTTCGGCCTGCAGCACGGCGGCGACCTGGCCACGCCCGCTCCCTACACCTGGGCCGCCGGGGCGATCGCGATGGCCGCCGCGCTCGCGCTCACCGTGCGCCCGCTGCGCGCTACGGCAGCTCGACCCGGCGCAGCGCCCGCGCCGCCGCCCACCCCGCCAGGCTGATGACCGCGACGAGGACGAGCGCCGAGACCGCGGTGCCCGCCACCGGCCGGGAGGCCTGCGGCAGGACGTGTGCGGCAAAGGCGCGGCCGTAGGCCGAGATCGAGAGCTTCGCGGCCGAGGCCGCGAACGTCGCGATCGACCCTTCCCAGAGCAGGATGTAGAGGACGCCGATCACGATCGGGCGGCGGCTGTAGAGCGACAGGAGCACCGAGGCGGCGCAGTAGGCCAGGCTCGCCAGCACCACGCCCACGAGCGGCCAGCCGATCAGCCCGGCGGTGACGCCGCTGCGCAGACTGAGAAGGCCGCTCAAGACGAGGCTCGGCACGAGCAGGATCAGCGCGGCCGCCCAGGCCGCGGCGATCTTCGCGACGACCAGCTCCAGACGCGGCTGCGGAGTCGCGACCAGATACAGGATCGTGCCGTCCTCGCGCTCGTCGCCGAAGGCGCTGACGCCGAACACGAGCGAGATCAGCGCGGCCACCGTCGGCACGAACAGCTGCTGGACGAGGTCGGAGTAGAACGAGTGGTCATGGCTCCCCGGCGACCGGGCGAGGGCGTAAACCAGCGCCATCAGCACGGGGGCGGCCGCGACCAGCGCGAGCACGATCGTGCGCCGCTGGAGGAGCAGTGAGCGCAGCGTGAGCGCGAAGACGGGCCGGATCACCGTCCCTGCCCCCGCGCGCGCTCGTGGAGGTATGCGTACACACTCTCGAGGTCGTCGCCGACCGGCTGGATCTCGCGCAGCAGCGTGTCGGTTCTGGCCGCCGCCGGCGGCAGCGCCCGGCTGAGCGCCTGCGGGTCGCTGGTCTCGACCTCGATCGTCCCGTCCACGAGCCGGACGGCATCGACGTCGGCAGCCGCGAGCAGCTCGCGCGCGAGCGCGCGGCCATTGCCGTCCGCGGTCACCAGCACCCGCCGGGGGCGCTCGCTGATCAGGCGCCGGATCGCGGCGGTCGACCCCTCCGCGACCAGGTGGCCGTTGACCAGCACCAGCACCCGCGGCGCCATCCGCTCGACCTCGTGCAGAACGTGTGACGAGACGACGACCGTCCGGCCCTCGTGCCCGAGCTGTGAGAGCAGCTCGATCATGTGGCTGCGCTGCGTCGGGTCGAGCCCGTTCAGGGGCTCGTCGAGCAACAGCAGCTCGGGATCGTGGGCCAGCGCCTGGGCGAGCTTGACCCGCTGGCGCATGCCGTGGGAGAACTCGCCCACCGGCCGGTCGGCGGCCGGGAGCAGGCCGACGGACTCGATCGCCGTGGTGGCCGCCTGGCGGAAGTCCTCCACCCGGTGCAGGCGCGCCGAGAGCTCGACCACCTGGCGGGCCGAAAGGAAGGGCCACGGGGGGCTGAGGTCGGGCACGATGCCCACGCGGCGGTAGACGTCCGGCGTCCGGCGCGGGTCGACGCCGAAGATCCGCACGCTGCCGCTGCTCGGCGTCGAGAATCCCCCGCACAGCTTGAGCGTGGTGGATTTGCCCGCGCCGTTGTGCCCGAGCAGGCCGATCACGCCGCCGTCGGCGGTGAACGAGACGTCGGCGAGCGCGACCGTGTCGCCGAACCAGCGCGAGACGCCCGTGAACTCGATCGCCGGCGGGTTCATCCCTCGTCCCGCCCGTACCTGATCGCGAGCACCGCGATCGCCACCACCATCAGCTCCACCGCCGTCGCCCCCCACAGCCCCGCGCTCAGGTGGCCGCGGTCGGTGTACCCGGGATAGAGCCCGCGGGCGGTCTGGATCGGTGCGGCGGCGAACGCGAGCAGGCGCAGGTAGCGCTCGTTGAGCGCGTGCGCGAGCACCCCCCCGACGATCGTCGGGATCACCAGGAACGCGAGATACCCGCCCACGGCGAACGCCCGCCGCCCGGTCAGCGACGAGATCGCGAGCCCGATCAGGCTGTAGAAGAGGGCGATCACGATGCCGGCAGCGACGATCCGGGGCGGGTCGGCGAGGTGGTGCTCGAGGTAGCCGAGCGGGTGGACGGCGAACAGCAGGTTGCCGGCATACAGCACGAGGGGCGGCAGCATCGTGACGAGCAACAGTGGGAGCAGCGCGGCCAGGATCTTGCCGATCACGTAGTCCGCCCGGCCGATGGCCGTCGAGAAATAGAGCGACAGCGTACGGTCGCGGCGGTCGGGGCAGAGCAGCTCCGGCGTGATCACCACGCTGAACACCAGGATGACGATCGCGGTGTCCGCGCTGTAGTCGGAGTAGGGAAGCGCGTTTGCCAGGTTGGTCGTTCCGGCGGTGGTCCCGAACAGCGCCCGCAGGCCAAGGATCACGAGTGCCGGCGCGAAGGCGAGCAGGGTGAGGGTGATGGGAATCACCTTCGCCTTCCACCCGCGGCGGGCGCCGAGTGCGCGCAATGCGCTCCAACGCGCCAGCGACCAGATCGCCCCCATACGGCCGGCCCGGGGCCCGTCGTAGCGGCTGTACGCAATGTCGACGACGCGAGCGTCCTGCGTCATCCGATCGCCCCGATCAGCGCCTCTTCGAGGGTCGGCCCGGCGGGACGCAGCTCGCGCAGGCCCACTCCGGCCGCGCAGGCGGCGTCGCGGACGCCGGCCAGCACCCCGCCCGCGTCGGGGCCGCGCACCAGAAGCCACGCGTCCTCGTCCTCTCCGCCGCCGTCCACGGTCAGCCCGAGCCGTACGGCCGCCACGGTGAACTCGCCCGCGTCGCCGACGATACGCACCTGGACGTCGCCCGAGGCGGCCTGCGCCGCGTGGTCGATCCGGCGGGTGGCGGCCACCTGCCCCTCGCGCAGCACGATCACCGAGTCACACGTGCGGGCCACGTCCTCGAGCACGTGCGACGAGATCACGACCGCGATCCCGAGGTCGTTCGAGAGCCGGCGCACGAGCGTCAGCATCTCCTCGCGCCCGGCGGGGTCGAGCCCGTTGGTCGGCTCGTCGAGGATCACGAGGCCCGGTGAGTGCACGATCGCCTGGGCCAGGTTCGTGCGCTGCTTCATGCCCACCGAGAACGTGCGGATCAGGCGCGAGCGCTCCTCCTCGAGCCCCACCTGGAAGAGCACCTCGGACGCCCGCAGCACCGCCACCCGCCGCGGCAGGCCGCGCAGCTCACCCATGTGGACGACCAGATCGCGCGCGGTCATCCCGAGTGGCAGGCAGCTGTGCTCCGGCATGTAGCCCAGCCGGCGCCGGATCTCCCACGTCGGCGCCGATGCGTCGATGCCAAGCACCCTGACGCTGCCGGCGTCGGGCTTGATCAGCCCGAGGATCACGCGCATCAGGGTCGACTTGCCGGCGCCGTTTGCCCCCAGCAGTCCCACGGCGCGCTCGGTGACCACGGCCGAGACGTCGTCCAGCGCGACGATGGCGCCGTAGCGCTTGGTCACCCCGTGAATCTCGACAAGCGGTTCGCTGCCGCCGTCGTCGCTCACGCCAGGGCTTGGGCCGCGGTCATGATGGTGCCGGCCGGCCGCGATCCGACCACCGTGTAGGTGACGCCCCCACGCGTGAACCGCACGAGGGAGCCGAGCGTCGTTTGCAGCTCATGCCTGCCACCCTTGCCGCCGGCCTGCTCGAGCACGAAGATCGTGCCCAGGCCGCGGCCGTAGGTGACAAGCGCTGCCGGCGCGTTGCCCAGGTTGACCGACCGCACCTCACCCCGGCCGAGACCGGCGAGCGTGGCGGGCGCCGCCAGGCGGAAGCCGACGGCTCGCGACACGGCCGTGACGCCCGTCGCCGGAGCGGCGTGGGCCGCCATGGAGTGGAGCCGGCTTCGGCTCGGCAGGTGGACGCGCACGATCTTGGTGCCCGGCGCGGGGACGATCTGCAGCCGCGAGCTCGGCACGGTGCCGTAGCGGATATGGGTGACGGTGATGGCGATTGCCGGGGTGCTCGACCCGCGCGGGTAGATGGCGAACCGGAGCGGAACGCCGTGGGCGGCGTCCCAGGCGAGCGCGAAGTCGCCGAACAGGCCGCCGTTTCGGCGCGGTGACATGCGCACCTCGTACGCGGGCCGGCCGGCGACATTGCTCGGGATCGCTCCCGAGATGACCGCCTCGCGCCCGAGCGCGTTGAGCGCACCGTTGATCGCGGCGATGGTCGGGACGGCGGGAGCGCCATGGGTGTCACGGTGCGTGGTCTTGCTCCGCGCGATCGGGAGCACGTAGGCGACATGGTGGCTGCGGTCATACAGCATCAGCCGGTGGCCGTCGTAGGTGAGCTCGGTGGTGCCGAGCTGCGACCGGATCTGGAGCCGGACGTGCCCGCCGCCGACCCAGACCGACCCCGTCGCTCCGCCGAGCGTGCTCGCGGAGATCGTGGATGACCTGGCGCCAAGAAGGTTCTGGGCGATGGTGAACCGGGCCGAGACACCGGCGACCGGCTTGCCGGAGAGCGCCGTGTGGACCGCGCTTGCGAGCGACCGGTTGGGAGGCTTGGCGGCACCGGGGCGGGTGACCGCATACGCCGTCACACTGATCGCCGAGAGGAGCACCGCGAGCAGCGCGAACCATCCGATTAGACGACGTGCTTGTGACCGCTTGATGATCCCCATTGCGCTTCCTCCTGGCGAGACCCCTGAACGGTAGCCGCCGACCTTGAAAGCCGCGTGAGGCCGGCAGGTTGACAGGTTCCCGATCCGGTGGTGAACTCAAGTCATGCGCATTGCAACGAACGCCCGCAGGGGCTGGGTGCTCACCATCATGGTCGTGTCGGCGCTGGTCGCTGCGGTCGGCATCTCGGGGTCGGCAGCGCTCGCGGCGACGAACCTGATCTCGAACGGAACGTTCGAGGGCACCGGCTCGGGCTCGCTCAGCGGATGGGGTGCAAGCAGCGGGTCGCTGGCGCTCGTCGCCGGCAGCGGTGGTGGCCATGCCGCGCAGTTGACCGCGACCAAGGGTGCGTCCAAGACGTATGCCTACACGACGTCGAAGCCGGTGACGGGAGCCGCCGCGGGGACCGCCTACACGCTCGCCGGCCAGGTCGAGAGCGGCCTCGCCGGACAGTCGGTGTGCCTGGTGCTGAAGGAGCTCAAGGCGGGGACGTCGACGTCGGTCGGAAGCGCGCAGTCGTGTCTCACCGCGACATCCGCCTGGCAGAGCGTTCCAACAGTGGACTACACCGTCAAGACGTCCGGGGACTCGCTGACGGTCAACGTGTCCGAGAGCACGGCCGTGTCGGGCGCCACGTTCGCCTTCGACAACCTCGTCCTCGCCCAGGGCTCGGGCGGCCCGACCGACACCCAGGCCCCGAGCGTGCCGAAGAACGTCGCCGCGGTCGCTAACAGCGCGACGTCGGTCACCGTCTCGTGGGCGCCGTCGACCGACAACGTCGGCGTGACCGGCTACGACGTCTACCGGGGCGGGACGAACGTGGCGACCGTGAGCGGCGGCACCACGTCGTGGACGGACACCGGCGTGAAGGCGAGCACGTCCTACTCCTACACGGTGGACGCCTTCGACGCCGCGCACAACGTGTCGAACCAGTCCTCACCGGCCACGGTCACGACGCCGGCGGGCGGCGGCGGCGGTGGCGGCACCGGTCCGGCCGAGCCGATCATCGTGATCGTCATGGAGAACAAGCACTACACCGACATCGTGGGCAACGCGGACGCGCCCTACATCCAGTCGATGATCGCCCGCGGCACGCTCTACACCAACTACGAGGCCGGCCCCGGCAGCCTCCCCGACTACCTCGCCATGACGAGCGGGCTGACCGGCTCGACCTCGGCCTCGAACAACATCTTCAACCAGCTTCAGGCGAAGGGCATCAGCTGGGGCGAATACGAGGAGTCCATGCCGAGCGTCTGTGACAAGGGCGGCGACACCGGCTCGTACAAGAAGGCGCACAACCCGGCGGTCTACTACAACGACATCACCTCGAGCACGAGCGCCTGCGCCAACGTGGTGCCGTACTCGCAGTTCTCGACGAGCAATCTGCGCGCCTTCTCCTACGTCGTCCCGAACCTGACCGATGACATGCACACGGGATCGACCCGCACCGCCGAGATCGAGGCCGGTGACGCCTGGCTGGCCGCCAACGTGCCGGCGATGCTGAGCGCCGGTGCCGAGGTGATCCTCACCTGGGACGAGGGCAGCGCGAGCGACGAGCACGTCGCCACGATCGCCATCGGCGGCACGGCGGGCGTCGGTGTCACCGACTCGCACGCCTACACCCATCCCGGGCTGCTGGCCGGCCTCGAGGATGCGTGGGGCCTGCCGCTGGTGAACGCCGCGCAGACGGCCACGCCGCTCCCGATCTCGTAGATATCTGGCCGTGAATAACGGGGCCTGGCCCCATTATTCAAGAGACGATGGTCTCAATCGTCTCGACCCGGCGCCGATGACGACGAGTAGTGCTGTGAGTTCATCGCCGCCACCGGATGCTGCAAATTCGCCGACGAGCATTGCGGCGCCTGGAACGCTGCGCCGGCTCCTCGGGCGCATGAGCCGCGGGTCGCGGAACGAGGCCCGGCTCGCGCGCATCCTCGACCTGTTCGAGGAGCACGTGTACGCCGGCGAGATCACGCCCGACGGCCACTACGTCCATCACGCGTCCGCGGCCACCTACGAGAGCCTCATCGGCGGCCCGGTGCCGGAGGGCGTCGAGGTCGGCGAGTTCTGGGAGTCGCGCATCGTCGCCGAGGACTTCCCCCAGTACGAGGCGTTCAACCAGCGGCTTCTGCGTGGTCAGGACGCCGAGGTCACCTACCGCCTGCTGGGTCTCGACGGGATCACGCGGGTGGCGCGGGATCGCGCCCGCCCGCGCCGCAAGGGTGACGGCCGCATCCTCGTCGACGGCATCATCTCCGACGTCACCGCCCGCGAGGAGGCGGCCGCCCGCCTGGCCGAGGCCGGCGACCGGTTCACGAGCCTGCTCGACGTCGTCGGCGCGCACGTCTATCTCGCCCACGCCCTCCCCGACGGCACGCTGCAGGAGCTGTTCCAGGGCCCCGGCGGCGACCGCCTGCTGGGCGGCGCCGAGCCGGACTCGGCGATGGAGAACTGGGACGCCGCCGTGCATCCCGAGGATCAGGCCGCCTACAACGCGTTCAACCAGGCGCTCGGCCGGGGCGAGGACGCGGAGGTGATGTACCGCCTGATCGGCGCCGACGGGATCACCCGCTGGGTGCACGACCGCGGCGCCACGCGCAGCCGCCCGGACGGCACCTATGAGGTGAGCGGCATCGTCTCGGACGTGACCGAGCGGCGCCGGCTCGAGGACGATCTGCGCCGGAGCATGAGCGAGATGCAGAAGGCCCACCGCGAGCTCGAGCGCGCCCGCGCCGACGCCGAGCTGCGCGCGGGCACCGACGAGCTCACGGGCACCTTCAACCGGCGCCACTTCGTCCAGATCGCCACCGAGGCGCTCGAGGCCGATCCCCGCCGGTGCGGCCTGCTCCTGCTCGACGCCGACCACTTCAAGCACATCAACGATGCGTATGGGCACGCGGTCGGAGACGCGGTCCTGATCGACCTTGCGCAGCGGCTGCGATCGGGTCTCGAGCCCGGAGACTGCCTGGCCCGCTGGGGCGGCGAGGAGTTCGCCGTGCTCCTGCGCGGTGTCGCGTCGGCCCGCGGCCTGGCCCAGCGGGCCGAGCGCCTGCGGCGAGCGGTCAGCAAGGCGCCGATCGTGCACGAGGCCGTTCGCCTCGACCTGACGATCTCGGTCGGCGCCGCCCTCTCGGCCCATGACGGCACGAGTCTCGACGCGCTCGTGGACAAGGCCGACGGCTGCCTCTACGCCGCCAAGTACCAGGGCCGAAACCGCGTCTCGCTCCTTCCCGGAGGTTTCGACGCCGACTCGTCGACCAGCGAGCCCGAGGTGGTGGGGATGGCGCGCGCGCTCGCGTACGCGAGCAGCCTGCGCGAGGGCATTCCCGAGGAGCACGCCGAAACGGTCGCCCGGCTCGCGGTCATGACCGCCGAGCAGCTCGACCTGCCTGTCGGGGTCGTCCTGCGCTGCCGGCTCGCCGGGTGGCTGCACGACGTCGGCAAGCTCGCGATCCCCGAGCAGATCCTGACCAAGCCGGGGCCGCTCGACGAGAACGAATGGACGATCATGCGCACGCACCCGGCCGCCGGGGCCGCGATCGTCCGCCGCGTGGCGGCCCTGCGGGAGGCCGCCGCCGCGGTGCGCCACCACCACGAGCGCTTCGCGGGCCATGGCTACCCCGACGGCCTGGCCGGCACCGCGATCCCCATCGAGGCGCGCATCGTGGCCGCGGCAGATGCGTACGCCGCGATGACCGCGACCCGGCCGTACTCGGTCGCCCGGTCGCCGGAGGCGGCCGCGGAGGAGCTCGCGCGGAGCGCGGGCTCGCACCTGGATCCCGCCGTGGTCGACGCGCTCCTCACCGTGCTCGGCTTCGGCGACCAGGTCGTGCGCAAGGCGGCCTAGATAAAGGGCATTACCTCGGCCGAGAAGCGGTGCATCATCTCGATCGTCTCCGCCGCCGGCTGGCCGAAGTTCGAGCTCAGGATCAACTCGTCGATGCCGGCCTCGGCGTAGCCGGCCAGCCGCTCGATCATCTCCGCCGGTGGGCAGATGACCAGGTTCTGGCCCAGCTCTGCGAGTGACTGCGCCCGCGGCAGCGGCTCGATCATGCCGCCGCGCACGCTGCCCGGGCCGCTGAAGACGTTGTCGAACCGCTTGTAGTACTCGTGGGCGAGGCCGAGCTTGTGGCGGGCGTCAGCCTCGTCGCGGGCCGCGTACACGCCGCGCATCAGCGCCAGCCGCAGGTCCGGGCCCGCCGGGCCGGCATCGGCCTGGCCGCTGCGGAAGGCGTCGACCTGCTCCAGCAGGCGAGCATGCGAGCCGCCGAGAGGCGTGGTCTGGACGTGGAAGCCGCGCCGGGCGGCGTCGCGGATCGCCTCGGGCGCCATGGCCGCGATCATGATCGGCAGTCTCCGCGACGGCCTCGGCATCACGGTCAGCGGCTCGAACCGGTAATACCGCCCGTCCCACGCCACATCCTCTCCCTCGAGCAGCGCCTGCAGCACGGCGAGGGTCTCGGTGAACCGGTCGCGGGAGGTCTCGATGGGCACGCCGAGGCGACCCATCTCGTAGCCGAACGCGCCCCGGCCGACGCCAACGACCAGCCGGCCCTCGCACAGCATGTCCGCCTGCACCGTCTCGCCGGCGAGGATGCGCGGGTCGTGCAGTGGCAGCACCACCACGGCGGTGACCAGGCGGATCCGGGAGGTGGTGGCCGCGAGCCGCACCGCCAGCTGCAGGGGTGACGGCACGAGCAGGATGTTGATCAGGTGGTGCTCGGGGATCGACACCGCGGCGTAGCCGAGCCGGTCGGCGGCCTCCGCCTGCGCGATCATGTCGGCGTAGATGCGGCGCTGGTCACGCTCGCGGTCCGGTAGGAACGCGGTCAGGAAGTGGTTGCAATCCATGGCGCACGGTGGACGATGTGGCCCGCGACGATGGTCAGGTCGGCCTCCAGGGCCGGCAGTTCCGCGGGCGGGCTGGACAGGGGGTCGCTGCGGTAGACCGCGACGTCTCCGCAGCCCCCGGGGGCGATCACGCCTCGCGCCGCCTCGGCGAACGTGGCGTGGGCGGCAAACCGGGTCGGCGCGAGCACCGCCTCGGCGAGCGAGACGGCCTCGCTCTCGGGGGGCACCGCCTCGCCCTCGCCGTTGCGGCGCAGCACCATCGCCGCAACCCCGTGCCACGGTGTGGTGGCGAACGGCGCCGTGCCCGCGCTGTCGGAGTTCCCGGGCGGCTGCAGGCCGGCCGCGAGCAGCGTCCGGAACGGGAAGGGCAGGTTCGCCGCCGGGATCGTGCCCGCCCGTGCCGGCCGGTAGCGGTGCATGAACGACGCCGTCGGGACGGGCACGATGCCGGCCGGGGCCAGCCGCGGCAGGATGGCCGGGTCGCACACCGCATTGCCGACGTGCTCGATGCGCGACCGGTGGTCGGGGTCGGGGTGGGTGCGGTTGGTCTCCTCGACCGCGTCCACCGCGAGCTCCTGCGCGACGGCGCCCACCGCGTGCATCCAGACCTGCACCCGGTGCTCGCGGCAGTCGGCGAGCACGGCTCGCAGCGCGGCGTAGGGGAAGCCCGGCAGGCCCCACCCGGCGGGGCCCCGGGCCAGCTGCTCCCGCGTCCAGGCCGCGTCGCCCGCTCCGTCCAGGAACAGCTTGAGCGCGCCCACCGTCAGCCACGGATGGCTGCCGCCGAGCGACGACCGCAGGTCGAGGAACTCCGTCACGTCGCGGACGGTCGGCTGGTGGCCGGGTGCGAGGATCGGGTTCAGGACGATCCGGCACGGCAGCTCATCGGCGGCGGCGAGGGTGCGCCACGCGGCGAGCGCCGCCTGTGAGGCGGGGAGCTCGTGGATCGTGGTGACGCCGTGGCGGACGAACGACTCGGCCGCCTGTGCGGGCAGGCTGCGGGCGAGCCAGGCCGCGTCCGGGCTCGGCGCCGGGAAGAGGTCGAAACCCTCTTCGACGACGCCGCTGGGATGGCCGTCGGCCGACCGGCGCACACGCGTGCCGACCGGCTCGACGTACCGGCGGTCGATCCCCGCGAGGGCAAGCGCCGTCGAGTTCGCCACCAGCCGGTGCATGCTCTCCCGGATCACCACCGGGTGCTCGGGCGCGACCCGGTCGAGCTCGCTGCGGTCGGGGAGCGGCTGTCCGAACGTGCCCTGAGCGACGATCCAGTCGCCGCGGCCGCGCTCGCCGGCGGCGGCGGCCACACGCGCGAGGGTGGTCGGCACGTCGGCGGTGCGCACGTCGAGCCAGAGCCGGTCGGCGAGCGCCGACAGCTCGAGATGGGCGTGGGCGTCGATCAGGCCCGGCATCGCCACACGGCCGGCCAGGTCGACGATCGCCGTCCCGGCGGGCGCGGCGGCGAGCACGTCCCGGTCGGAGCCGACGGCGGTGACCAGGCCGGCTTCGATCAGCACCGCCTCGGCCACACTGCCGCCACGGTCGAGCGTGTGGACGCGACCACCGACGAGTGCGAGGTCGCCGGTCAGGGCGTGGCCTCGAGCCGGGGCACGTGCTCGGCGGCCTGGCTCATCGCCCTGCGGAACCGCGGCGACCGCGCGACCACCGGGACGAGCCGCGAACGCACATCGAGCAGCGGCCGTGGCCAGCGCGTGCCGACCCGCCCATAGATGTAGGAGTAGCGCTGTGTGTGGTCGGTGATCGGGCGCTCGGCGGCCTCCCAGATGCGCAGGGCGGTGGGCACGTCGGTGTGTGCGGTCACCGCCTGTCCCAGGGCGAGCGCGTTTGCCATCGCGATGCATGCGCCCTGGCCGAGATTGGGCGACATGGCATGGGCGGCGTCGCCGACGAGCGCCACCCGGCCGCGCGACCACGCCCGGCAGCGGACGTTGTAGAACGTCAGCCAGCGGCCCTCCGGATGGCGTGGGATCCGGCGGAGCTGACCGGCGTATGCCGGGTGGGAGCCGATCCACTCGTCGGAATCGAAGGGCTGCTGCAGGCGGCCGCCGATGTCGCTGCTGGGACAGCACAGGAAGACGTACACCGAGTCGGGGCTGGCCGGGGCGATCCCCAGCCGCCGGCCGCCGTTCCAGGCCTCGATCGTGCTCTGCACCGGGTCGTCGGGCCGGCGCTCGATCAGGTGGCGTCCGCATCCGTCCTGCAGGTCGATGATGGACGCGGCCAGCCCGAGCGAGTCGCGCACGCGGGAGTGGACGCCATCGGCCCCGACCACCAGGTCGGCCCGGTCGCCGAATCCGGATGCGAACTCGAGCCGGCCGTCGGCCGTCGCGGCCAGCGCCTGCGAGTTCGTGACGATCTCGGCGCCCGCGGCCACCGCGGCGCGCGCAAGGGCGGCGTGCAGGTCGCCGCGCACGGCGACGTAGAGCCGCGAGGCAACCGCCCGCCGCTCGTTGCGGCGGATGACCAGCCGGTCTCGGTGGTCGCGGACATCCCCGTCGAGAATCAGCTCGGCGCGGCCGGCGACGTCGTCGTAGGCGCCGATGGCCTCGAGGACGCGCAGGGCGTTCTCGAACAGGTAGATGCCCGCGCCGATCTCGCGCAGCTCCGACGCCTGCTCGTGCACCCGCACCCGCCACCCGCGCTGCGCCAGGACCGCGGCGACCGTCAGGCCGGCCAGACCCGCTCCGGCCACCTCTGCTCGCCGTTGCTCCAACCGGCACACTCTACGCAATCCGGTGAATGGCGGTCAGCACGTGGCGGGTGTAGGTTCGGGCGGCAACCGACAAGGAGTTGGATCATGCGGAATCGACTGGTTGGTGGAGCAGTGCTCGCCGTTACCGTCGCGGTCGTGATCGCGGCGGCGGCCGGGACGGCCCTGGCGCACAGGTCGGCGGCAACCACTCCCCGCTGCAGGGTGCGGGCCTTGCAGGTCTGGATCGGGGTCGGCGAGGGCACCGGGGCGCTCGGAAGCAACTACTACCCGCTCGAGTTCTCCAACATCTCGCGCCGGACGTGTGCGCTGCTCGGTTTTCCCGGAGTCTCGGCCTTCGGCGTCCACCAGATCGGCAGGCCGGCGGGGCGGAGCGGAGGGCCCGGAGTGGCGGTGACGCTGGCACCCCACCAGACCGGCCACGCTGTGCTCCAGATCGTGGACGTCGGGAACTTCCCGCCGGCCACCTGCAAGCCGGTCAAGGCGAGCGAGCTGCGGGTCTTCCCGCCGAATGCGGCCAAGTCGGAGTTCGTCCCGTTCGCCTTCCGGGCCTGCTCGGGCACCCCGGTCTTCATGCAGGTGAGGCCCGTGCAGCGACGCGTGGGGATCCCCGGATTCTGACCCAATAGACTGCCCGCGATGGAGCGGCTCAACGGCAAGGCGGCGCTGATCACCGGCGGCGCGTCGGGGATCGGCCGGGCGACCGCGCAGCTCTTCCTCGAGGAGGGCGCGCGGGTGACGATCGCCGACCTCAACGGGCCGCTGCTCGAGCAGACCGCCGCCGAGCTCGCAGCGCTGGGCCCGGTGCACACGGTTGTCGGCGACGTCTCGAGCGTTCCCGACGGCGAGCGGATGGTGCGCGAGGCGGCGGCCGCGCACGGTGCGCTCGACATCGTGGTCTGCGCGGCCGGGATCACCAGCCGCTCCCGCATCGCCGTCCTCGACGAGGACGAGTTCGACCGCATCATCGCCGTGAACCTGAAGGGCATGTACACGGTCATCCACGCCGCCGTTCCCCGGCTCAAGGAGCAGGGCGGCGGGGTGATCGTGACCGTCGGCTCGGAGATGGGGTTCGTCGCCGACCCGAACGCGCCGGCCTACAACGCGAGCAAGGGCGGCGTGATCATGTTCACGAAGTCGATCGCGGTCGACCTCATCGCCGACAACATCCGCGTGAACTGCCTCTGCCCCGGCATCACCCAGACGCCGCTGCTCGACGAGGAGGTGGCCACCAGCCCCGACCCCGAGGCCACCCGGGCCGAGTTCGCGCAGTGGGCGCCCATCGGCCGCGCGGCCGACCCCATGGAACAGGCGCGGGGCATCCTCTTTCTGGCCAGCGAGGAGAGCTCGTTCGCCGTCGGCACCGCCCTGCTCCTCGACGGCGGCTTCACGTCTCGTTAGATCTCGACGTAGGCGCCGACCTCGAACACGCGGTCGGGCGGGATGTGGTACGACCGGGCGATCGGGGCGGAATTCTGGTGGAGGAGCGCGAACAGGCGCTTGCGCCACCCGGCCAGCTTGCTGTGCCCGGTCGGCAGGATGGTGACGTGGTCGACGTAGTAGGACGTGTGCTTCAGGTCGATGTCGAGCCCCTGCCGGCGCGCGAGCCGCAGCGCCTGGACGACGTCGGGCTCGTCCTGGTAGCCGTAGTTGGCGGTGATCGCGATGAATCCGAGCCGCAGCTTCTGGATCGTGACGCGATCGGCGTCGTCGACGTGCGGCACCCCGAGCGTGTGCAGCTTGACCATGATGACGCGCTCGTGGACGATGCCGTTGTGCTCGGCGTTGTTGAGCAGCGCGGTCGGCACCGTCTCGAGTGAGGTGGTGAGGAAGACGGCCGTGCCGGGGATGCGGTTGGGCGGCTCGTCGATCATGTGGTTGATGTAGCGCCGCAGCGAGACGCGCCCCTCGCGCATCGCCTTGGCGAGGATCAGACGGCCGCGGTGCCACGTGGTGAGGATGGTGAAGAAGATCGCGCCGACGATGAGCGGGAACCAGCCGCCGCTCAGGAGCTTGGTGAGGTTCGCGGCGAAGAAGGTGAGCTCCACGGTGATGAAGAGGGCGGCGCCGGGAATGACCATCCAGAGCGGCTTTCGCCAGACGGTCCGGAACACCACGAAGGCCAGGAACGTGTTCGTTGCGAAGATGGCGCTCAGGGCGATGCCGTAGGCGTTGGCGAGGCCGGTGGGTGAGCGGAAGGTGAGCACGAGGACGACGACCGCCGCGAGCAGGAACCAGTTCACGAGCGGGATGTAGATCTGGCCGATGATGCGCTTCGACGTGTGCCGGATCGTCATCCGCGGCAGGAAGCCGAGCTGGATCACCTGCTGCGTCACCGAGAACGCGCCCGAGATCACCGCCTGCGAGGCGATCACCGTTGCGACGGTGGCGAGCACGACCATCGCCTTCTGCCCGCTCTGGCCGCCGGGGACGAGCAGGAAGAACGGGTTCACGATGTCCCGCGGGTGGGCGAGGATCAGCGCCCCCTGGCCCATGTAGTTCAGGATGAGCGCCGGGAAGCACAGGAAGAGCCAGGCGCGCGTGATCGCCTTGCGGCCGAAATGGCCCATGTCGGCATAGATCGCCTCGGCGCCCGTCACCGCCAGGAAGACGGAGCCGAGCGCGAGGAAGCCGAGCGTCGGGTCGTCGGCGAGGAACGCGCCGGCGTAGGTTGGCGAGAGCGCCCGGAGGATGTCGGGATTGGTCGCGACCTCGCGCAGCCCGAGCGCGCCGATCACCACGAACCAGATCACCATGACGGGGCCGAAGAGCCCGCCGACCGCGCCGGTGCCGAATCGCTGCAGGGCGAACAGGCCGATCAGGATCACCAGCGAGAACGGGACGATCTCGGTCGCGAGCGCCGGTGAGGCCACCTTGAGTCCCGACACCGCCGACACCACCGAGATCGCCGGTGTCAGCATTCCGTCGCCATAGAAGAGCGAGGCGCCGAGCACGCCGACCATCACGAGGCCGGTCTTGCGGCGCGACTTGACCACCCGCTCGATCAGTGCGACGAGCGCCATGATCCCGCCCTCGCCGTGGTTGTCCACGCGCAGGATCAGGAGCACGTACTTGAGCGTGACGATCAGCGCGAGCGCCCAGAAGATCAGGGACAGCGCGCCGTACACGCGCACCGGGGAGGGGGCCATCGGATGGTCGCCGCTGAAGATCAGCTGGACGGTGTAGAGGGGGCTCGTCCCGATGTCGCCGTAGACGACGCCGAGCGCGCCCAGCGACAGGGCCAGCGCACCGAAGCGCGATGACCGGTGCCTGTCGCCGTGGCTGTGCGCGGCCGGCGCCGGCTTGGCCCGGCGAGGAGCCGGGGCCGCCGTGTCGGGGAGCGCCTGGGTTGGGATGTCGGTCGTGCTCATGGCCGCTGCGTGATCGCCTGTGGTTGCGAGGCCGGCGCCGGCGCCGTCCCGCGTCGGGTGGGCGTCGAGCGGGCCGGGATGACGACGACCTCCGGGGCGACGCCGCGGGCGGCGCGGCGGATGCTCCAGCCGGCCTTGCCGACGAGGATCAGCGTGTCGACCGGCCAGACGGCCTGCGAGCAGCGCTGCGACGCTCCGGCAGGGCACGATCTCGACCCGGCCCGGCGGGGTGAGCGATCCCACGAGCGCCTCGGTGGCATCGCGCAGCCTGTCGAGACGCGCGGCCAGGCGAGGCGGCCAGGCGGTGATCGGCAGCGTCGGCGGGAGCACCGCGGGGATCTGGACGTTCACGACCATCACGGCGCCCCTCGTCCGCTCCCTCGCGCGGTGGACGGCATCGGCCAGCAGTTGCGGCTGGACGTGCGAGTCGGTGGCGACGATCAGGACGTGATGCCTCATGCCCGCGCCCGTTCCGGCTGGATGATCATGACCCGCTGCTTGGCCTCGGCCACGATGCGGCGCACGACGTGGTCGTAGGCAACCCGGCGGAAGGTAGTCCGATCGAGGCCGGTCGCCCGCAGCAGGATCACCTGGGAGTCGCGGCGGGTGGCCTCGGCCAGGATCGAGTCGGCGGGATCGCGGGTGCGCAGATGCGTCGTGTGGACGCGGATCCCGTACTGCTCGCCGATGGTGCGCGCCCGGTTGGCGAGGCGCTCGACATCGGCGTCGAGCCCGTCGATCTCGATGTCCATCTCCTCCGAGAGCGGGATCTGCGTGAACGCGAGTAGGACGAGGGAGGCGCGCCGCTCTGCCGCCAGGCGGGCTGCGACCTCGACCACGTCGGCCGGGATGTCGGGCTGGTCGGTGTTGACCGGGATCAGGATCGTCTGGAACTCGACCGCGATTCCGGGCCCGGACTGCTGGCTGAAGTCGCGCCGTGTGCGCTCGGTCAGGCTCAGGCCCCGGTGCCGGCGATACGCCGCGTAGCCGGCGAAGCCGATCAGGATCCACGCCGATCCCAGGTAGCGGGGGCCGCCCTCGAGCACGACGACCGCGACCCACGCCGCGGCGGTCGCGGCGCCTCCGAGGATCGCGAGCACGGGCACCCTGCGCCCGTCCACCGGAATGTTCACCGGCACCTCGAATGGGCGGTAGCGGAGCGGATCGCGCCAGCGCATCGCGATGATCGAGACCTGAACGCTCGTGAACGCGAGCAGGGCCCCGTACGCGTAGGTGCCGGCCAGGAAGCTCAGTCCACCGGCATAGGCCTGTCCGATCACGAGCGCCGAGGCCGCGACGGCGGAGCACGCCACCGCGACGTAGGCGGTGTCGTAGGCCGGATGCAGGTCGGCGACGGGGGCCGGGAGCTGATGATGCTCGGTGAGCCAGTAGCTCAGTCGCGACAGACCGGTCATCGCGGAGTGGGCCGTCACGAGCAGCATGATCGCCACGAGCAGCCCGACGAAGTATTCGAGCCCGGTCGAGAAGACGTGCAGCGGGAACCGGGCGACGATCCCGAGCACCGGATAGGCCACATAGCCGTGCGGCGGGCCCTGGGCCAGGCGGGTCGTGTACGCGCCGGAGGCACTCCTCGTGACCGGCATCGCCATCATCGCGACCAGCGAGAGGGCGACGTAGAGCGCCACCACCGATCCGGTGACCCCCCGCGCCGCGCGCGGCAGGTCGCGATCGGGATCGCGCGCCTCGCCGGCCATCTCTCCGATCGCCTCGACGCCGGTGTAGGCGACCATCGCCACCGCGCAGGCCAGGATCAGCTGCTCGAGCGACGGCGCCGTTCCGAAGTGCACGTTCTGCCGGAGCTGCTGGGGATCGAAGATGAAGACCGCTCCGACGATCACCAGCACGACCTGGGTGATCAGGTTGACGATCCCGAGGAACACGGCCACGCCGGCCGACGGCACCAGCCCGCGCACGTTGACCGCCGCCACGACGCCGATCACGACGAGGCCGCCGACCACGTCCCAGGGCCGGGTCGCAAGCGGCGTCCAGAATACGCTCAGGTACTGCGGGACGAACAGGGCGGCCAGTGCCGTGATCGCGACGAGCGCGAGGCACATCGCCCACCCGGTGACAAAGCTCACCGCCTCGTTGAAGCCGTTGCGCGCGAACGCCGCAGAACCGCCCGCCTCGGGGAACATCGAGACCCCCTCGGCATAGCATGCCGCGACGGCCGCGAAGACCAGCCCGGCGACGAGAAGAGCGACAGGCGTGAGCCCCAGACCGTGGATCGCAACCAACCCCAGCGCCAGATAGATCGACGAGCCCATCCGCGGATGGGCCGCCGCGTACAGGCCGCTGCCGCCGAGGCTCGCGCGCCGGGTGCCAGCGTGCCTGCGGACGACCGGCGAGCGGCGGGCCTGCGACGGGCCGTTTGATGGCGAGAGAACACCCATACTCACACGGTGCCACGCCGGCCGTCACGCGCGTGTCACGATCACGCCCGGACTCGTCCCAATCACATCACATGGCCATCACGGTCCCATCACGGTCCAGGCGGCTCGCGTGTACATCCTGATCGCAGGCGGCGGCAAGGTCGGGTCGAATCTGGCCGCAACCCTGCTGAAGCTCGGGCACGAGGTCACGCTGGTCGACAACAACCGCGGCCGGTATCCGGCGCTCGAGCAGCGGTTCGGCAGCCTCGTGCATCTTGGCGACGTCACCGAGGTCGCGGTGCTCGAGCGGGCGGGCGTCGAGCGCGCGGATCTGGTGATCGCGGTGACGGGCGACGACGAGGACAACCTCGTCGCGTGTCAGCTCGCGCGCGACAAGTACGGGGCCCCCAAGGTCATCGCCCGCGTCAATGACCCCCGCAACCAGTCCCACTTCGAGATGCTCGACGTCCACCTGACCGTCTCCACGACGAAGACGATCCTCACGCTGATCGAGCACGAGCTCCCCCAGCACGAGCTGCTCACGCTCGTCGACCTGCGCCGCGAGGGCCTCGAGGTCGTCGAGCTGGTGATCGCCGCCGGCTCACCCGCGGACGGCCGTGCTGTGCGCGAGCTCAACCTGCCGGATGAAGCCCGGCTGATCTCGATCAGCCGGGACGGCATCCCCGAGATCGCCGTCGGCGAGTCGGAGCTCCGCCCCGGCGACAGCGTCCTCGCGATCCTGGCGCCGAGCGCCAAGGAGCAGCTGCGGAGGGCGCTGCTCGCCGGGGCGTAGAGGCCGCCCGGTGCGCTACTTCACCCAGGCCTGATCGATGAGGAAGTTGCCGTCGACCGAGTCGGCGAACTCGACGTGCCCGACGCGCTTGGAAGTGAACGTCACCTTCTTGGGGACGAACAGCGAGATCTGCGGGGCCTGATTCGTGGTGGCACGGTCGATCGCCGTCCAGAGCTTGTTGGCAGCGGCGCGATCCGTCTCCTCGACGGTGAGCGCGTGGGCGGTCATTGCCTGAATCGCCGGGTCGCAGAACTCCGAGAGGTTCGGGCTCGTGTCGCTCTTGGGATGGAACCCGGCGCACCCGACCTCAAGGGTGAAGAAGTCGGCGGGGTCGGGATAGTCGGGATACCAGTAGCTCAGACTGATCTGGGGCTTGAACGTCGAGTTCTGCTGGATGGAGTACTCGACCGAGGCCGCGAGCGGCTTCAGACGCGCCTTGTATCCGAGGCTGTCGAGCAACTGCACGAAGTAGACGCCGATGTTCTTGCTGGTCGAGTCGGTGGCCGTGATGACGGCGACGGAGTCGCCCTTCGTGCCAGACTCGTTCATGAGCTGCTGGGCCTTCGTTCGGTCGGGCGCCGACCACGTGGTGCCCGGATTCTTCGTGTAGGGGCAGTACGGCTCGTAGGCGGGGAAGTTCGGCGGCAGGATCTGACACGACGGCTCGGCGACGCCGGGGCCGCCCCAGAGTTTGATGATTGCTCCGCGGTCGGTTGCGTAGTTGACGGCCAGCCGGGCCTTCAGATTGTTGAACGGAGGCGTGCGCGTGTCGAGCGCCATGTAGTACAGCTGCGGCACCGGGTTCACGTGCACCTGCTTGGGGTACTTGGTGGCGATCTCGTTCAGGCGATCGCTCGCCGGCTGGTCGTACATCCAGTCGGCCTCGCCCTGCTCGACCTCGGTCGTCTCCTCCTCGATCGGCAGTCCGATCTTCATGACGATCTCGTTCGGGTACCCAGCGGGCTGGGCGAGCGCCGACCACTGGTGGAACTTGGGGTTGCGGACAAGGGTCATCTGCTGGTTCGGGTCGTAGCTCTTGATCATGTACGGACCCGAGGCGGGCACCGGTTGGGACACGGACTCCTTGATGGGTGTGCCGGCGGGCAGGACATCCGTAAGCGGCAGGGCCAGCTGCTCGGGCAGGAGCGGGTCGGGGGAGGTGAGGTGGATCGTCACCGTCCCGGCGCCGTTGTCGGCCGCGACGCCCTGGGCCAGATTGCACGTCTTTGGTGACGTGGCGCAGGCGGACGCGCCAACGATCTGCGAAAGGAAGCTCGTTCCGGGCCCGTGGATCTCGAATTCCCGCTCGATCGAGGCCGTGACGTCCGTGGGTGTGAGGAGGCCCCGTTGGAGTAGTGGATGCCGGGTCGGATATGGAACAGCCAGGTCTTCCCGCCGTTCGTGGGGACCGGGATGGCGGTCGCCAGGTCGGGGACGAGCTGCGATCCGGCTGTCCCGTTGACGCGTTTCCAGGCCGTCAGGCCGTCGTTCGTCATGACGAGGATCTGCCAGTTCTGGTCGTAGTCGACCTGCGGATCGATCGACGTCCCGACTCCGCTCCACACCATGGTGAACGTGCCGCCGCGATGCGAGGCGCTGCCGGATGGGGACGACGACGAAGATGCGCCGCTGCCTCCGCACCCGGCCGCTGCGGTGACCACGACTGCCATGACCAGCGCGGTGAGGGTGGCGGAGTGCTTCATGGGTGGCTCCTTCCAGAGACCGGATGACGTACATGGGGCGCCGAGAGTGCATGTGCCAGCAGGTCGACCCGGCGCTGGGCCTCCTGCTCCTGGCGGGCCTGGGAATCGCGCAGGGATCGCTCGACCCATGATCCAAACGGCCGCGCGCCGGGCTCGCCCCGGAGCGATCTGATCGCCGCGGTGAGATCGGGGCTGCGGGTGAGGTGGCTGGCGGCGGCCCACGAGTCGCGCCGCGGCCGGCGGGCGCGGGCGATCCGGCGCGCCGCGGGCGAGAGGTGGTCGACGACGTGGTTGTCGCCAACCTTCATCGCCGCACGGGCTGCTCCGCTGCGATCACCGGCCTGGAGGCACCCCACGGCGGTCTCGAGATTGCGGGCGTCCGCTGCGGCCTGCGCGTGCAGGTAGCCCGTCTCGCCGGCGGCGTCCACCCCAAGGCCGAGACGGGTCAGGCGGGTAAAGGCCGCCCGCGAACCGGCCAGTTCATACGCGGTGGCGGCGCGGACCAGAGGGGCGCGGTCGACGAGCGCGTTGGCCGCGCGCACGACGTGGCGGGCGCGGGCGGGGTGGTCGAGCAGGCGATCCGCGGTGGCGTCCGCGGCAACCAGCACCTGCGTATAGAGCTTGGTCAGGTCGGCCAGGTGGTCTGCGTCGACCATCGCCGGGACGTCGTTGGTGGTGTGATAGTCGCTGCGCGCGAAGCGGGTATGCCAGTTGTAGACGCTCAGGCTGGGCACCCCCCGAAGCTGGAACTGCCACGCCTCGGTACCGGTGACCGGCGGTCCGTAGATCCAACCCTGCGGGAACCGCCCAGCGCGGGCGGCGGGACGGAAGATCCGATTTGCAAACCGGCGCAGCTCCGGCGGACCCTCGACGCGAAGGGGGAGGCCGAGGTGTCCCGACGCCTCAACATTGAGGTAGAACGGCACCTCGCCGCCCCACCGCGGGTGGGTCACCGAGACCTGGTGCCACGCGCCCGCGCACCAGGGACGGTCGTCGTCGAGATGCCCGTACTCCTCGGCGGTGTGCGACGTGAAGACAACGGGGCCGTTACCGCGCCAACCCGTCTCGACGAGCGCCCGCGCGATGCCGAGCATCGCCGCGACGCCGCTGGCGTTGTCGAACGCTCCCCGGAACCAGCCGTCGTGGTGCGCCCCCACGACCATCGGCGCACCCCGTCGGCGCCCGGGGAGAACGCCGATCACGTTGCGCCCCGAGGCGCCTCGCTCGATGTGCGCCTTCAGGGTCACCCGCGCCGTCAGGTGACCAGAGCGGCATCGCTCAGAGAGCTCCCGGGCCGCCTCGCGTCGCACGGTGACGAGCGGCGGCGCCTGATCGTGCCATCCCCCAAGGCCGCCTCCAAGGGCGCCGTCACCCTGGAATCTCGGGCCGCCGTCGAGGCAGCCGAGGATGATCGCCGAGGCGCCGCGCAGGCCCAGTTCGAGGCCGATGCTGCCGATTCGCACCGAGGAGCTGCGCCAGTCGAGCAGCGCGATCTTGCCTCGAACGTCGAGGCGATCGAGCCTTCTCAGGCGGCCGTCACCGACAAACACGACCTCGCCATCCACCCCGGACTCGCCCGTCGGCGGGACGCCTCCCAGCGATGCCGCCTCGATCTCACGGCCGTCAGCGAGCGTCACGCTCGCGCCGAGAAAGCGCCAGGCGTCGACCGGCACGAGCTCGATCCCCACGTCGCAGAGGCCGATGGCCTCCATCTCGCTTGCAACGAGGTCTGCGACCCGCTCGTCCTCGGGGGTCCCGGTGACCCGGAAACCGAGTGGGTGTGAGCCAACCGCCGCGATCGACTGGATCACCCGCGCGAGCGTCGCCGGGTCGACGAAAAGGCTATTGACAGACGGGGTTGGTGTCACGGTAGGATGGTTGGGCCGACTCTACCAACCGGTCGTCTTCTATGTCAACGAACGTGAGCTCTCTGAACTCCCCCGATGATTTCGCAGGCGCTCGCCCGCTCGCACGACAGACGCTGGCGCGGCAGGTGGCGGATCAGCTCGTCGACCTGATCACCGCGGGCGACAGTGGAGGCGAGGTCACCCTGCCTCCGGAGCGGCGCCTGTGCGAGCAACTCGGGGTGGGTCGCAACAGTTTGCGAGAGGCCCTTTCGGCCCTTGACCGGCTCGGGATCATCGAGGCGCGGGGGCGAACACGGGTCGGCCTCCCGGACCGTGCCCGCGCCCACCGGATCGCAAGCGTTCCCTCCGTCGACCCCGATAGGGCGCGAACGAGGAGCGCTCCCGCAATTCCGCCGGCGCCGACCGTCGTGGGACTCTCACGGACCGAAAAGCGGGTGGTGCGTGCAATCGCCGATGGCTCCGACGAGCTCGTCGAGCTCACCCGCACCCTCGTCGGCTACGACACGTGCACGCGAGACGCCGGGGCGGAGTCGGGGCAGGACGCGGAACTTCAGGCGTACCTCGCGGACCGCCTGGTGCGGGCGGGGGCGGCCGTCGACGTTTTCGAGCCCGAGGCAAGCCTTGTCGCCGGCCACCCGATGATCCCGCGCGGATTCACGTTTCATGGCCGGCCGCATCTCGTCGCCCGGTTCCGCGGCAGCGGCGTGGGGCGCACGCTCCTCTTCAACGGTCACATCGACACGGTCGGAGTCGAGCCTCGCGACCGCTGGCAGCACGACCCGCTCGCCGCCGTGGTCATTGACGGAGCGATCCACGGTCGTGGCTCCTCGGACATGAAGGGCGGGGTGGCCTGCATGGTGTATGCGGCCGAGATGCTGTCCCGTGCCGGAGTCAAGCTGCCGGGCGACCTCATCGTGAACACCGTGACCGACGAGGAGTCGACGGGCGCCGGCGGGCTGGTGACCGCACGGACTCTGCAGGCGGATGCGGCGATCGTCCCCGAGCCAAGCGGTCTCGAGGTGTGGATCGCGTGCCGGGGCAGCCTGATCCAGCGGATCATCGTCACCGGCCGGGCGGGGCATGCAGGCATCGCGCCGCAGCATCCCGACACGGGCGGCGCGGTGAACGCGATTGAGAAGATGGCCATCGTCCTGGAGGCGATCCGGCGGTTGCGCGAAGAGTGGGCGCTGCGCCCTGGCCACCCGTACCTGTCAGCGGCCGACTGCGTCCCCGTCCTGATCTCCGGGGGTGAGTGGGTGGTCAGCTATCCCGAGACGTGCATGCTCGATTGTCACATCGAGTATCTGCCCGACCAGGCCGACGAGCACGGCGGGGGCGGTCGCATAGAGGAGGAGTTCCGCGCTTGGATCCGGCGGGCTGCCGAGGCGGATCCCTGGCTCGCCGCACACCCACCTCGCATCGAGCCGATCATCGGCAGCGTCCCACCCGCCGAGATCAGCGCCGACGAGCCGATCGTCCAGGAACTGCTGGGTGTCAGCGCGGCGCTCGAGCGCAACGCCGTGCTCGGCGGCCTCGACAATTGGCATGACGGAGCGACGCTCACCGTCGAGGCCGGCATTCCGGCGCTCTGCTACGGCCCAGGGATCATTCACCAGGCACACACCTTGACCGAGCACGTCCGCGTGGCCGATCTCGTCGCCTGTGCGCAGACGCTGGCGGTGACCGCCATGCGCTTCTGCTCGCGTACGTAGATTCATTGCCCGCCGATCAGCCCGGCCAGCCGCGCGCGTACACGCTCGGCCGCCTTGGCGTGGGCGTCGATCTCGGCCGGGGTGGCGCCGCGCCCGGCCAGCACCTCCTGCGCGAGCACCAGCCCGCGCAGGTGCAGGAGCAGGCCGTCGATCTCGGGCCCGAGCAGAAGCTCGCGGTCGTTCGCGCCGGTGGGGGTGTGCACCATCGTCATCAGGCAGCCTCCTCGAGAGTGTTCGTGTTTTCGACGTTGACGAGCTCGGCGTCGACGGCCGCGGCCGGGGGGCCGAGCAGGGTGCCGGCGATCGCGGCGCCGGCCACGGCCATGCCGGCCAGGACGACGAACCCCATCTGGAAGCCGTGCGTCAACCCGGCGTCGACGGAGGCCACGCGCGCAAGCCCGGTGCCGACGCCGGTGGTGGTGTAGGCGGTGGCGATGGTTGTCACCGCCGCCAGGCCGACCGCGCCGCCCACCTGGCGGCTGGTGTTGATGAGTCCCGAGGCGATGCCCGCGTCGGCCCGCTCGACCCCGGCCAGGCCGGCGATCGTGACCGGCACGAACGAGAACGCGAGACCGATGCCGCTGACCACGAAGGCCGGGAACATGTTCCAGAAGTAGTGCCCGTCAACAGGGAGCTGCGTGAACTGCAGCAGCGAAACCGCGTCGAGCAGCAGTCCGGTCGCCAGCACGCTGCGCACGCCGAACCGGGTGACGAGCCGCTGGGCCACGTTCGAGAACACGACGATCGTGAAGGTGACGGCCACGAAGCCCGCCCCGGTCTTGATCGCCGAGTAGTGGAGCACCTGCTGCATGTACAGCGTGAGCAGGAAGAACTGCGAGAACGCGATCCCGCCGATCATGACGGCCGTCGCGTTGGCCGCCGAGAGCGACCGCAGCCGGAAGATCCGCATCGGCAGGAGCGGTGCCGGCGAGCGCAGCTCGATCGCCACGAAGCCGGCGATGAGAACTGCCGACGAGGCCAGCAGGGAGATGGTCGCGAAGCTGCCCCAGCCCTCCTGCGTGGCCCGCGTCATCGCGTACACCAGCAGCATGACGCCGGACGTCACCGTGGCCGCACCGGCCACGTCGAAGTGCCGGTGACCGACCTGGCCGCGGCTCTCGCGCAGCACGAACGGCGCGGCGGCGATCACGGCGATCCCCACCGGGACGTTGATGAAGAACACCCACGACCAGCCGAGGTAGGAGGTCAAGAAGCCGCCCAGGAGCACGCCGGCGGCGCCGCCGCTGCCCGAGGCCGCGCCCCAGATGCCGAGTGCGCGGTTGCGCTCGGCGCCCTCCGCGTAGGTGGTCATGAGAATCGAGAGCGCCGCGGGTGCGAGCAGCGCACCGCCGAGGCCCTGAAGCGCGCGGAAGCCGATCAGCGAGGCCTCAGACCACGAGATCCCGCACAGGAGGGAGCTGGCCGAAAACAGCGCGAGGCCGATCATGAAGATGCGCCGGCGGCCGAAGATGTCGGCCAGCCGCCCACCCAGGAGCAGGGCGCCGCCGAACAAAATTGCGTACGCGCTGATCACCCACTGCAGGTCGTCCTGGGCGAAGTGCAGGTTGCCCTTGATCGCCGGCAGGGCGACGTTCACAATGGCGATGTCGAGCACGACCATGAACTGCGCGGCCACGATGACCACGAGCGCGAGCCACTTCCGGCGGCTTTCGGTGAGTGAGATTGGAGACAGCGTCATTCATTTCCCCCATAGAATCGTTGATAAACACAACGATAGCACATCCAAACGCTTTCATGCGCTACACTTTCTGTTGATGACGCTCACAGATCCCCAGATTCCGGCCCAGCCGGCCCTTGCAGGCCCGCCCAAGGAGCTGCTCTCGAGCACGACGTTCCTGCTCAAGCGGCTCGGGTTTGCGGCCAAGGACCGGTCGCACGACGCCTTCGAGGACACCGGGCTGAGCGCGTTTCACTTCGCGGTGCTCTCGCTGCTCGAGGAGGACCCGCGCGAGACGCAGGCGGTGATCGCCGACGCCCTCGGCTACGACCGCGGCCACCTGGTGCGGCTGCTGGACGAGCTCGAGGAGCGGCATCTGGTTCTGCGCACGCGCGACCCGGCCGATCGCCGTCGCCACGTGGTCAAGCTGACTGCCGGCGGCCGCAAGACCCTGGGCGAGCTGCGGACGATCGTCGACAAGCTCGAGGACGAGTTCCTTGCGCCGCTCGATGCGGCCGAGCGGGCCACGCTGCACGCGCTGCTGCTGCGGTTGCTGAGCGAGCACGACCCGCGCTGCAAGCTGTTCGGCCCCGCTCCGACTGCATAGTCACGCCGGGAGCGCGAGCCTGGGCATGGCGCGATTCGTTGTCCAGCAACACGACGCCACGACTCTGCACTTCGATCTGCGGCTCGAGGACGGCGGGGTCCTGCGATCGTGGGCGGTGCCGAAGGGGCCGTCGCTGGATCCGGGCCAGCGCCGGCTCGCCGTGCCGGTCGACGACCACACGCTCGCGGCGGGAGAGTTCGAGGGCGTGCATGCGGGCCACACGCGCGGCAGCGGCGCGGTCATCATCTGGGACGAGGGCACGGTCGACATCCTCGGCAACGAGCCCGACCACCTCTCGTTCGTCCTGCACGGGCACAAGCTCGCGGGCCGCTTCGGCCTCACGCGCACCGGCGACCGGCGCTGGATCCTCGTCAAGGCGGCCGACGAGGCGGCCCGGCCGGGCTCGGATATCGTCGCGGAGCGGCCGGCCAGCGTTCGCAGTGGCCTGACCTGGCAGGAGCTCGCCACGGAGTGAGCTCGAGCTACGGGCGAAGCGCCCGGCCACGGCCGGCCGCCCACGCTCGGAGCGCCGTCAGCCTTCCGGGGCCTCTGGGGAGCTTCGGGCCGTTCGCCCGCCGGTGCTCAGCCGCCACACGGGCGGCGTGATCGAATGATCACCAGTGCGCGCTCACCATCGGCGGGTAGTAGTCGTCCACGGCCCAAGGGTATCCTCGTTCCACCCTGTCGAACGTCAGTCTGAATTGACAAAGGAAGGTTTGTCAGTCTAGACTGACGCGTATGGATGTTTCCGTCATCGAGACCGACGACCCGGCCGCGGGGTTCCGGGCGGTGCTCGCACTGCGCCGCGCGGCGGAGCGACTCGAGGCGCAGCAGGTCGCCTCGGCCCGCCGGCAGGGATGGTCGTGGCAGCAGATCGGCGACGCGCTCGGCGTCACCCGCCAATCGGCGCACGCAAAACACGGAAGGTGAGCGAGATGAATACGCAGACGGCCGTCTATCACCCGTGGACGACCTACATCGATGCACGTGAAGAGGCGCGGCGCCGTGGCGACCGCAAGGTTGGCACAGAGCACCTGGCTCTCGCCCTGCTCATGGAGCCGGAGGTGGAAAGCGCCCTCGGCGTCGACGTGCAGGCCGGCCGGGCCGCGCTCGAGGCGATCGACGTCGAGGCCCTCGCGGGGATCGGCTTCGACACCCGCCTGGCCGTCCCGACGCTGCCGGACGATCGCCCCCGCGGCCCACGCCGGCCCACGGTACGGGCGGTGCTGACGGGCCGCCTGCCGATGACGCCCGCCGCGAAGTCGGTCCTGCGCGAGTCGAGCGCCGGGATGCGGCGCGGGCATCCGCACCCCGGCCCCCAGCGTGTCCTCGCCTCGCTGCTCCGGCTCGAGCGGCCGGATCCGGCCGCCGAGCTGTTCGAGCGGCTGGGCGTCGAGCGGTAGCCCCAGCCCTACCTCGCGTCCCTCGACCCCACGGCGATGTAGTGCGTGACGGTGCGGGTCTCGCCGGGGCGCAGCGTGGTCTCGAGGCGGTCGATGAGCGCCAGGTCGCTCGGAGACGTCCGCGCATGCTGGCGCTCGTGCTCGGCCCAGGAGCCGACGACGAACGACTCGACGAACCCGACGTCGTTCTCCGCCGATCGGTAGAGCCGCCAGCTGGTGGCGCCGGTGCGGCGGCGGATGTCGCGCAGCCCGTGGGAGTGCTCGAGGAAGTCGCCCGCTGCGTCGGGGCGAACAGGCCAGCGGGCGGTGACCATCACAGGGCCGGCGCGGCCGGCGTCGGCGAGCTCGACCTCCGGCAGCGGCCAGGGCTCACCGGGCGGCACCTCCGCCGCCGGCGCAGCCGGGAGCGCGAGCCTCCACGTGCCCACGATCCCGGCGCCCAGGAAGGCGGTGACGACGACGAGCGCGGTCGACAGGTCCACCGCCTGCGCGACCGCGCCGAATGCGAGCGCGCCGATGGCGTTCGAGCCCTGGAAGGCGATCAGGTAGTAGGACATCCCGCGCGCCTTCACCCAGAGCGGCATCTCGGACTGGTACGCCGCCCCGAGCAGGCCCAGCCCGGTGATCCACGCGCTGCCGGCGGCGATCAGCGCGACGACGTCGATCGCCACGTTCGTCGACACGGCCATGACGGCCGCCGCAACGGCGATGACCGCAGCCGCCGCGGCGTAGAGGGCCCGCGGGCTGAGAGCCCGCCGCGCGGCCGGTCCGAACGTGGCCGCGGCGAAGGCGCCGACCCCGACGCACCCAAGCAGCAGACCGTAACCGGCGGAGCCCAGGCCGAGCTTGTCGCGGGCGACGAGTGGGAGCAGCGCCCAGATCGCGCCGGCGGGGAAGATGAAGGCCGCGGCCCGGACGATCAGCGCCCGCAGCACCGGCGAGTAGGCGACGTAGCGGCCGCCGGCGCGCACGGCATCGACCGCGTGCTCGCGCGGCAGCGTCATCGGCCGCCGTGGCAGCGTCGTGACCGCGACGGCGCCGAGCACCGCCAGGAACGACGCGGCGTTGACCCCGAAGACGGCCGCGGCGCTCGTCGCGGCCAGCAGTGCGCCGCCGAGCGCGGGCCCGACCGCCCGGGCCAGGTTCTGGTTGACCGACCCCAGCGCGATCGCCTCCGGGCGAATGCCCGCCGGGACGAGCTCGGGCTGAACGGTCTGCCAGGTCGGGGCGCTCATCGCCGCCCCGCAGCCGATCACGAACACGAGTGCGAGGATGATCGCGGGGGTGAGGGTCGAAAAGGCCGCGATGCCCGCCAGGGCGGCGGCGGCGACGAGCATCACCGCCTGCGAGGCGAAGATCAGCCGGCGCCGGTCGATGAGGTCTCCCAGCACCCCGCCCGGGATCGCCAGCAGCAGCACAGGCAGGCTCCCGGCCGCGGAGATCGCGCCGAGCCACACGGCCGAGCTCGTGAGCGAGATCATCACCCACTGGGCCGCGACCGTCTGCATCCACGAGCCGACGTTGCTCACGAACTGGGCCGACCACAGCCGCCGGTAGGCCGCCACCCGCATCGGCGCCCACCCCGAGCCGCTCTCCCGCGCGGTGGTCACGGCGCGATCATCGCGCAGTTGCTAGAGATGGCCCGTCAGGTAGAGGCGGATGCCGTCGGCGATTCCAAGGGCCGCCAGGTGCCGGAACGCGCGTGACTCGAGCTTGGCGGCATCGCCGGGGTTGGGCATGTTGCCGGTCTCGATGAAGATCTTGGGGACGTGCGAGAGGTTGGTGCCGCCGTAGGCGTCCGAGCGCAGGTAGCCGGTGGTGTACAGGTTCGAGATCGGCATGCCGGTGACCCGGTGGTAGGCCTTCAGCATGGCCGCTCCCAGGTGCTCGTCGCGGATGATCCGCTTCGGGCCGAGGCCGACTCCGGGCAGGGGCGCGCTGGGGACGATGACGTAGAAGCCGTGCACCGAGGGGGGCGAGCCGTCGGCGTGGATCGAGACGGCGGCATCGGCGTGGTTGATGTTCCCGATCGCCGCGCGCCGGGTGATGCACGGCCCCCACGGCCGCGTGTTCACCGGGGTCATGACGACCGTGGCGCCCATGTCGCGCAGGATCTTGACCACGTGCTCGCCGACCGAGAGGTTGTACTGGGCCTCGGTGTAGCCGCTCGCCGTGGCGGTGCCGGTGGTGTCGCACGGCTTCGTCTCGCCCGGGACGCCGAAGAAGACGGGCCGGTTGATCTGGGTCGGGTGCAGGCGGTTGCGCACGTTGTGACCGGGATCGATCACGATCACCTTCCCGGCCAGAGCCTTGGTGGCCGGGATCGCCGGGGCCGCGTGAGCGGGCCGGGTCGCCGCGGTGACCCTGGTGGCGGCGAGGAACGCGCCGACGACGAGTGCGATCAGCACGACGGCGGCGAGGGCGATCCGGCGGCGGGGATTGGGGGCGTCCATCGGGCGCCCTCACGGTAGCAGCGCTATACCTCCCGCATGTCCCCGGACGACACCTACGACGTCGTCATCGTGGGCGGCGGGGTGGTCGGCTGCGCCATCGCCCGGCGGCTCTCGCTGACCTCGGCGCGGGTGGCGCTGGTGGAGGCGGCCCACGACGTGGGCGAGGGCGCATCGAAGGGCAACACGGGCATCGCGACCTGCGGAGCCGACTGCACGCCGGGGACGCTCGAGGCCGAGCTCGTCACCCGCTCGGCGCCCGGCTGGGAGGCGCTGTGCGCGTCGCTCGACACCCCCTGGGAGCGGATCGGCACGCTGTGCGTCGCGCTCACGAAGAAGGACGAGGCCGGGCTCGACCATCTGGTCTCGCAGGCACGCGCCAACGGCTGCGAGGCCGAACGGGTGAGCGGCGAGACGGCGCGCGAGCTCGAGCCGGTGGTGAGCGCGCGGGCGCGGGCGGCGGTGCACATCCCGGCCGACGGCATCGTCGACTCGCTGCGCCTGACGATCGGCTACGCCGAGCTGGCCGCCCAAAACGGCGTGCGCTTCCTGCTCTCGGCGCCCGTGAGCGGGTTCGAGTGCGAGGGCGACCTGCTGACGGCCGTGCACACCCCGCGCGGCACGCTGCGGGCGCGCTTCGTCATCAACGCGGCCGGCGTGCGGGCCGACGCGGTGTCGGCGCTGGCCGGGGGGGAGACGTTCCGGTGCTGGCCGCGGCAGGGCCAGTACTGGCTGCTCGACCGCGAGCTCGGGGCGCGCTTCCGCAAGGTCGTCGGCGGCGTCCCCGACGAGCACACCCGCGGCATCTACTGCGTGCCGACGACCAACCGGTCGCTGCTGCTCGGCCCGACCGCGGACGACCGCGAGGATCCTGCCGACCGCGCCGTCACGGCCGACGTGCTCGAGCGCGTCCTCGCCGCGGCGTGCCGACTCGTACCCTCGGTGCGGCGCGAGTACGCGATCAAGACGTTCGCGGCCAATCGCCCCGCGTCCGACACCAGCTACCGGCTCGAGCGCGACCGGAACCGGGCGAACCTGATCCACGCCGCCGGCATCCGCTCGACCGGCGTGTCCGGCTCGCCGGCGATCGCCGAGCACGTGCACGAGCTGCTCGCGCAGGCCGGTGCGCCCGTGCTCGACGAGCGCCCCGACGCGGTGACCGCGCTCGATCCGCTGCCCCGGCTGCTGCACCACCCCGAGCCGGAGCAGCTGTTCGCGCGCGATCCTCGCTACGGCCAGGTGGTGTGCGCCTGCGAGCAGGTGACCGCGGCCGAGATCGCCGCCGCCTTCGGGATGGCGCTGCCCCCGCGCTCGATCGACGGCCTGCGCAAGCGCACGCGGGCGACCGGCGGCCGCTGCCAGGGGTCGGTCTGCCTGGCCGGCGTCTCGTTCCTGTGCTCGCTCCACGGCGGCACGCTGCCCTGGGAGCTGGCGCAGTCCGAGCCGGACGCCACCCTCGGAGTGGGGCCGGCCGATGACTGACGTGGTCGCCGTGGTGGGCGCGGGCATCACCGGGCTCGAGTGCGCCGCGTCGCTTCCGTTCGGGATCCAGCCGGTCGTCGTCGACCGGATCCCGGTGGCGGGCGGCGTCCACGGCTGGGACAACGAGGACACCCGCGCCGCTGCCGCGGCCGCTGCGGCCTGCGGCGCGGTGCTGCACCTGGGCGAGACCGCCGTTCGCTGGGACGGCGAGGAGCTGCTGGTCATGGGCCAGGACGGCGCCCGCCGGATCCGCGCCCGGGCGCTGGTCGTCGCCGCGGGCTCGCGGCCGCTCGGGCGTGCCGAGCTGGGGCTCGCCGGCCCGCGCCCGGCCGGTATCCTGGCGGCCACAGTGGCCTGCCATCTGTCCGAGACCGGCCTGCTCGTCGGCCGCCGGCCCGCCGTTGTCGGCGGGGGTGACTGGGCGGCGCGGGCCGTCGCCGAGCTCCTCCACGCCGGTGCCGGCCACGTCGAGGTGATCGCGCCTGCCGGGCGGCTGCGGCCGCTGCCCGACAGCCCGGCGATCACGCTGCGGAGCGGCGTCCCCGTCGCCGTCGCAGGCGGGGCGCGGGTGGCTGCGGTCGAGCTCGAGGACGGCACGCGGGTGGAGTGCGACGCGCTCGTGCTTGCCCACGGCCTGGCGCCGCTGCGAAACGTGGACGGCGCCGTGTGGGAGGGGGCGCGCACCGTGTACGCGCAGCCGGATGCCGACCCGATGACGGTGGCCGCGGCCCGCGCGGCGGGACGGGCGGCGGCCCGCGAGGTGGCGCAGATGCTGGAGACGGCATGAGGGTGCAATCGCCGATCGGCGACCTCCCCTTCACGGTGACGGGAGTCGGCCGCGAAGGCCGTGAGCTCGTGGTGCACGGCGAGCTCGGCGCCTGGCGCTCGCAGGTTCGGATCTCGGCGGACGACCTGCCGATGCTGGCCCGGGCGCTGCGCCGACCGCTGATTGTCGCGGGCGCGGTGGGGCTGGCGGCGCTGGCGGTGCGGTCGCGCCGGTGAGCGTGCTGATCGGGATCGACCAGGGCACCACCGGCACCCGGGTGGTGGCCTTCGGCGAGGGCCGCGCCGAGCTGGCGGACGCCTACCGCGAGGTACCCGCCGCCCACCCGCATCCGGGCTGGGTCGAGAAGGATGCCGACGCCGTGGTCGCGTCGGTCGCCGATGCGGTGGCCGAGGTGACCGGGCGAATCGGGGCCACGCCGGTTGCCGCCGTCGGCCTGGACAACGAGGGCGAGACGGTGATGGCGTGGGACGCGGAGACGCTGAAGCCGCTCGCACCGGCGGTGGTCTGGTCGTGCCGGCGCTCGGAGCAGATCGTCGAGCGGATGCGGACCGCGGGCGTCGAGCCGCGCGTGCGCGCACTGGCCGGGACGCCGCTCGATCCGTACTTCTCGTCGACCAAGATCCGGTGGCTGCTCGAGAACGACGCGGCCGTGATGGCGGCTGCGAGCGCCGGCCGCGTGCGCTTCGGCACGCTTGACGCTTACGTGTCCGCCCGCCTGGGCGACGGTGCCCGCACCGAGCCGTCGACGGCCGCCCGCACGCAGCTCCAGCGGCTCGACCGCCCGGGACTCTGGGACGACGAGCTGTGCACGATCTTCGGCGTTGACCCCGCCTGGCTACCGCCCTTCGGCCCGTCGGTCGGCCGGCTGGGGACGCTGTGCGGCCTGCCACTTGGAGCCATGCTGGTCGATCAGACCGCGGCGCTGGCCGGGCACGGCTGCCTGGTGCCGGGCCTGGCCAAGGCGACCTACGGCACGGGCGTCTTCGTGCTCGCAAACGCGGGAGCGGTGCCTCCCGCCGATCCGGCCGGGCTCCTGCCGACCGTGGCCTGGCAGACGGACTCGGTCGCCTACGCCCTCGACGGCGGGGTGTTCACCGCGGGCGCGGCGGTTGGGTGGTTGCACGACCTGGGCCTGATCGCCGAGCCGGCCGAGACGGAGGCGCTCGCGCGGTCGGTGCCCGACACCGGCGGCGTGCGCTTCCTGCCGGCGCTGACCGGGCTCGCCGCCCCCTGGTGGATCGCGTCGGCCCGCGGTGTGTGGAGCGGGCTGACCGCGCACACGACCCGCGCGCACATGGTGCGGGCCGTGCTGGAGTCGATCGCCTGGCGGGTGCGCGACGTCGTCGATGCGATGCGCAGCGCCGGCGTCTCGCCGCCGCTGCTCCTGGTCGACGGCGGGATGACCGCCAACCGCTGGCTGATGCAGCGCCAGGCCGATGTGCTGGGGATCCCCGTGCGGATCGCGGCCCACGCCGAGGCAACCGCGCTCGGGATCGCCGCGGCCGCCGGGGCCGGAGTCGGCCTGGGCAGCTTCGCCGACCTGGCCGAGCTGGCCGCGGGCGGCGAGACGATCGCGCCCACCGCCGAGTCGGTCGCCTGGCGCGACGGCGAGCACGCCGCCTGGCGGCGGTGGGCGGAGGCGGCGGGGACGCTGCCCGCGTGACAGGTGGTCAGACGTTCGGGCGCTGGGTCAGCGGTGAGACCCGGACGGCGGCCACGTTGACGTGCCGCTGCCACCGGCGGGAGCGCCCGGCCGCGTAGAACAGGGCCGAGCGCAGTCCGAGGAGCGGCGCCGGCCAACTCGTACCGACCCGGCCGTAGATGCGCGAGTAGCGCTGGGTGTGATCGGTCGCCGGACGTTCGCTGCGTTCCCACGCCGCGAGCGCCTCGGGCACGAGCGGGTGCAGGTCGAGCGCACTCGCAAGCGCATGCGCGTTGGCCATCGCGACACACGCGCCCTGGCCGAGGTTGGGCGACATCGCGTGGGCCGCATCGCCGAGGATGCAGGCGTGGCCGGCCCGCCACGAGGTGCACACCGAGTCGCTGAACGACGCCCACCGGCCGGAGTCCGGGATGCGCTCGATCACGCCTGCCAGGTGCGGGAACGACCCGATCCACGAGCGCCGGTCGACCGGCTGGGCGCGCCCCGCCGTGTCGTCCTCGGGGCAGCAGAGGTACACATACACCTGCTCCAGGGTGCAGGGGACGATGCCGACCCGGCGGGCGCCGTGCCAGTACTCGAGCGTCTCACCCACCGGATCCGTGGGGCGGCGGGGGATCAGATGCCGGCCGCAGCCGTCGTGCAGATCGGTCACGGACGATCGCAGCCCGAGCGTGTCGCGAACCTGCGACGAGACGCCGTCGGTGCCGATCACGACGTCGGCGGGGAGCCGCTCACCGGCCGCCGTCACGAGCACGCCGTCCGCCTCGGCCGAGACCACCTCTGACCCGGTGACGAACTCCACGCCCGCCGCCCGCGCCGCGTTCACGAGCGCGCGGTGCAGGTCGGTGCGCAGGATCGTGTAGAGGCGCGTCGTGCCGTCCTTCATCCAGGCCCCCTGGATCAGCCGCCGGCGCTCGTCGTAGAGCTTCCAGTTCTCGATTCGCTCGGCACCCGACGTCGCCTCGGCGAAGGCGCCGAGCTCCTCGAGCACGCGCAGGCCGTTCTCCCACATGAAGATCCCGGCCCCGATCTCGCGCAGCTCCCCCGCTCGCTCGTGGACGCGCACCGACCAGCCCCGCTGGGCGAGCAGCGCCGCGGTCGTCACGCCGGTCAGCCCGGCGCCGGCGATCTCGGCATGACGGGCGGTCACGCCTGCTCGTACACCACCCGACCGCCCAGGAAGACGGTCAGCGGCGAGATGCGGGGGATGTCGTCCACGTTGACGCGGCGCGGATCACGGTCGAGGACGACCATATCGGCGAGCTTGCCGACCTCGAGGGAGCCGCGGCTCGTGTCCTCCCCAAGCACGGCGGCCGCGTCGAGCGTGTGCATCCGCAGCGCCTCGTCCACGGTCGTCGCCTGGTCGCCGTCGAGGATCTCGCCCCGGAACGACTCGCGCTTGACGCAGCACCACACGCCGAACATCGGGTTGGTCGCCTGCTGCTCGGAACCGATCCAGACGTCCGAGCTTCCCGAGAGCCGCCAGCCCTCGTCGAGCAGGCGCCGGAACGGGAACCGGCCGCGGGCGCCGTAGTCGCCCAGGTAGGTCGGGAAGAAGTCGCCGAACGTGTACAGGAACACCGGCTGCGGCACCGGGACGATGCCCGCACGCCGCCACGATCCCGTCGTCTCGGCGTACTCGGGCAGAAAGTTGCCGGCATGCTCGATCCGGGTCCGCAACCGCGGATCCGCCGGAGCGCCGCCGGCATCGGCGATCGCCTGGCACACCTCCTCCTGGGCGCGGTCGCCGTTCGCATGGATCGCGAGCTGGAGGCCGCTCTCGGATGTGCGCGCCAGGGCTTCGGCCACCTGCTCGGGAGAGAGCGCGATCGTCCCCCGCGAGCTCGGGTCGGCCAGGTAGGGCTGCTTCACCGCCGCGCTTGCAGCCGAGTAGCCGCCGTCGGCGAACATCTTCACTCCCTGGATCCGCAGCAGCTCCTCGGAGCATCCCGGGGTGAACTCGCTCCGCCAGTCGCATGCCCGCTCGAGCGAGGTGGTGCCCGGCGTCCACAGGTAGACCGCCACGCGGATGGGAAGCTCGCCGGACTCGTGCAGCGAGCCCATCTGGCGGATGCCCTCCCACGTTTCGGAGATCTCGCCCACGGTGGTCACACCGTGCCGCGTGAAGAGCCGCGTCGCGCCCTCGCGCAGGGCGTCGCGAAGCGATCCCGCGTCCACTCCAGGCAACGGCAGCAGGTTGTCCATCTCCTTGACCACACCGGTCGGCGACCCGTCCGGATTGCGCACCACCACGGGCATGCCGGTGACGCTGTGCGCCGGCGGCTCGTAGTCGGCCGTGATGCCCGCCTCGGCCAGAGCGCGCGAGTTGAGGACGGTGATGTGGCCGCCGGCGCGCAGGGCGATGGCGACGTCGGTGCTGACCTGGTCGAGCTCCGCGACGGTCGGCAGCCGCTTCTCGGCCAGCTTCTGGTCGAAGAACAGGTTGGCCTGCCCCACCAGCCATCCGCCGGCCGCGCGGTCGATCCCGGCTCGCAGGGCGTCGAGCACGTCCGCGACACGGGCGCACGCCGGCGCCCGGCAGTCGACGGTCGCCGACAGCACCCGCGCGGCAACCTCGTAGTGGGCGTGCACGTCCACGAACCCCGGCGTCACCGGATGGGCGCCGGCATCCACGATCCGGGTCGCGGGGCCGCGCAGGGAGTCGAGCGCGGCGGGCGAGTCGACCGCCACGATGCGGCCGTCGCGCACGGCGACGCAACCCGGCTCGCCGTGTGCCGGGCCCATCGTGAGCAGGCATTGCGAGAGCACGATCAGATCGGGCGCCGGATCCACGGCGCACAGGCTACACAGGTCAGCGCTACGATCGAGTTTGACCCAGGAGGCGCGGATGGCGGAATCACGGACGGCGAGCGAGCGCATCACCGAAGAGGTCACCAGTTGGCCCGGAGTCGAAGCCGGCCCCGGCAGCCGCGGAGAGTTTGCGTTCACGGTCGGGCGGCGGCCGCTCGGTCACCTGCACGGCGACCACTCCGCCCATTTCTCGTTCCCCAAATCGGTCTGGGATGACCTGATGCAGCAGGGCCGGATCGTCCCGCACCCGGTGTTCCCCGACGCGCGCGGGCCAGCCTCCCGCAGGATCGAGAGCGAGCGCGACGTCGACGACGTGATCGTGCTCCTGCGGCTGAACTACGACCGGATCGTCGAGCGCCACGGACTGCCGGAGCCCGCGAGCACATAGAGCCGCCCCGGCGCTACCGGCGCGACTGCGTGGCCTCGACGAAGCCGGTGGGATCGAGTCCGGACAGCCCGAGCGTGACCCGGTCGGGCCGCCCTCCCGAGTCCTCGATGCGCTCCTTGCGGGCGATCGCGCGGCGGACGACACGGCCGCCGATCGAGCGCAGCGGCTCGCCGGGCAGATGCACGCCCGGCGGCCGGGTCAGCCCGCATGCCGCCCATTCATCGTCGCGGCCGAGGGCGAGCGAGGCCAGGATGAGGCCGCCCATGTACGAGGGGCCGACGCCGTTGCCCGAGTACCCGGCGGCGCAGAACGTGTCGCCGGCCCTGCCGACGTTGAGGAAGGCCGGCACCCCCGACGCCGCGTAGTCGATCGGCCCGCGCCAGCTCTGGTCGATGACGGTGCCGCGCAGCGCGGGGTAGACCCGGTACATGTTCTCGGCCACCTCCGCCTCGCGCGGCGACGGGCCGTTGAAGACCGAGCCGACCTTGCCGTTGAACGCGAGCGTGCCGCCGCCCTTGCCGAAGACGACCCGGCCGTCGTCGGTGGTGCGGTAGTAGTTCACGAGCCGGCGCGAGTCGGACACCGCGAGCCCAGGCTCCCAGCCGAGCTCGGCCACACGGTGTGGCAGGCGGGCCGTCGCCACGACGTCGCTCGCCACGACCACCAGGAACGGCCGATACTCGGGCAACCGCGCGGCCCACGCGTTGATCGCGAGCACCACCCGCTCGGCGGTCACCCGGCCGCCCGCCGTTTGCACCTGCGGCCGGCCGCTCGAGCGCTCGATCCGGGTCATGGGCGATCCCTCGAAGATGCGCACGCCGCGCTCGATCGCCACCCGCCGCAGGCCGCGCACCAGGTACCCGGGATGGACGACGGCGGCCGTCGGCTCGAACACTCCGGCCAGGTGCGTGTCCGAGCCCGACCTGCGTGCGACCTCCGCCGCGTCGAGCCGCTCGAACGGCGCCAGGCCGGCCTGGTCGAGCTTGGCCAATGTGTTCTCCCACGCCCCGGCCTGCGCCGGGTTGGTCGCCGTCCACAGCCAGCCGTGCTGATGGAAGTGGGCGTCGATCCCGTTCTGCTCGCAGAACGCGCCGATCTTGCCGACGGCGTCCGCCGAGGCCTGCGCCAGCCGGGCGGCCTCCTCGGCGCCGCACGCTTTGGTTAGGCTGCCGAACTTCGACCACCAGCTCATCACGAACCCGCCGTTTCGGCCGCTGGCGCCGCCTCCACACACGTCCGCCTCGAGCAGCACGATGTCGAGCGACGGTTCCAGCTCGCGCAGGCGGATGGCCGTCCACAGGCCGGTGTAGCCGCCGCCGACGATGCACACGTCGGCCGAGACGTCCTCCGCCAGGGGCTCGGCCGGGTCGTTCCCGGGCGCGGATGCCAGCGCCTCCCGGAGCCAGAGCGAGCGATGCGGCTGCATGCGCCAAGTCTTCCTCACCATTGACAACAATGCCAACCCTGATGGCGCATCCCGAATCATCGCGTGGCGTAGTCCGGCGGCTGATCGCCACCGCGTGCTCGACCGCGCCGTGGCGGGCGACGGGGTTCATGCTGCTGAGCTTCATCTTCGGCGTGACGTATGTCGCCGCCCTGGTGACGGCGTTGGCGGTCGGCGTCGTCACGCTCATTATCTGGGTCGGCATTCCCATCCTTGTCATGACACTGGTCGCCGCGCGCGCGGCCGCGAACTTCGAGCGGTGGCGGCTGCGGCGGCTGCTGGGCACCGACATCCCCTCGCCGTACCACGTCCCGCCCGAGGGCGGGATGGCGCAACGGCTGCGCACCCAGGCGTCCGACCCTGCCTCGTGGCGCGACCTGGTCTATCTGCTGCTGATGTTTCCCGTCGGTGTCGCCGAGCTCGCGGTGGTCGTGGTCGGGTTCTCGCTCACAATCGGCCTCGTCGTGACGCCGAACGGCGGCGGCATCTCGATCGCCGGCAACGACTTCAACTCCCGGCCTGCCGCGATCGCGCTCGGCGTGCTGGCGATCCCGGTCTTTGCGCTCGTGCTGAACCTGTTCGTGGCGGTGGGCCGGTGGCACGCGGCCGGGGCGCGGGTCCTGCTCGGGGCGCCGGACACCGACGGGGTCCAGGAGCGGCCGGTGGCCGTCGCGGTTGAGAAGGAGGAAGAGGATCGCGAACTCGTGCGCGGCATCGACCCCGGCGACCGGTCCGAGAGCGGCCTGCACGCCGCCGTCTCGGTGCTCGCGGCCCGTTCGCCCGTGCCCGTGACCGTGCGTGTCAACCTGCCCGAGCGGCTGCCGCCGGACGTCGAGTCTGCGGCCTACGCCGTGGTGGCCGAGGCGCTGGCCAACGTTGCCAAGCACAGCCGCGCCCAGAGCGCCGCCGTGATCATCGACCGCGGCCGCAAGTCGATCGCGGTGGCGATCTCCGACGACGGCATCGGCGGAGCCGACCCGGCGGCCGGCACCGGCCTGCGCGACGTCGCCGACCGGGTGGCCGCCCTGGACGGCCGCTTCGAGATCACGGGCGAGCTCGGGACGACGGTGCGAGCGGTGCTGCCGTACCGATCCTGACCCGCCGCGACGACTCGTAACGAAACGGTGCCGAAACTCGCACCGCCCGCAACCGGGGACTGTCCCCGCTTTGGAGTGGGTGCGGGGTTGGGGACTGTCCCCGGTTGGTGGGGACAGTCCCCGCTTGGTTTTGCCGACCCGCCGCGACGACTCGTAACGAAAGGGTGCCGAAACTCGCACCGCTCGCAACCGGGGACTGTCCCCGCTTGGTTTGCCGCCGCTACTCGGGCATAACGTGCGTGACCACCTCGAAGTGGTGTGAGCGCAGGTCGCGTTGCACCAGGAAGCGGTCGTCCTCCGGGTAGAACACCGCGGTCTCGGGGTCGTCGCCGGCGAATCCCCGCACCGCGTCCATCGAGTCCCACAGCGTGAACATGACGAACTCCGTCACGTCGTCGAGGTCGCGGCGCAGCATCCACACGCCCCGGTTGCCGGGGGTCGCGGCGTAGCCGGCCACGCCCGTTTCCTGCATGTAGTCGGCATAGGCGTCGCGATCGTCATGGCGCACGGCGCCTCGCCAGGTGCGAGCGATCATGGCTCTCCTTCGTAACGGATTCGGGACGGTCCCCGTGCGAAACTGTGCGGCATGTCGGGCAGAACCGCAACCCGCATCGGTGTGCTCCTCGCCGTTCTCGAGGCCGTCGGCTTCGCCGTGTTCGTCGCGTCGGGCGAGAGCAGCGGCTTCGCGTCGGCGATCACCGCGTTCATCGCGCTCATGGCCTACTCGATCGTGGGCACGCTGGTGGTGGGCCGGCAGCCCGGAAACGCGCTCGCGTGGATCTTCTGCGTGGCGCCCTTCATGGTGGCCCTCTCGGGTGTGAGCGAGGCCTACTTCGAGCACGGCGCGGCGGGATGGCCCGCAAAGACGTTCGTCGGTTTGGTCGCCGACACGAGCTGGATCGTCGCGATCGGCATGCCCGCCGCCTACCTGGGGCTGCTGATCCCGGACGGGCACCTGCCGTCGCGGCGGTGGCGGCCGGTCGCGTGGGTTGCCGCCATCGTGCTCGCCTCGGCCGTGGTCGGCACCGCGTTCGGGGAGTCGCGCGTCGACGACCGGATCCCGAATCCCGTGCAGATCCCGGGTGTCGAGTACCTCTTCCCGGTCGCCGCGGTGGCGCTGCTGCCGGTGCTCGCGGCGGGCGTGGCGGCCGCGGTGGTGCGCTACCACCGCGGCACCCGGGTCGAGCGCCAGCAGTTGCGGTGGATCATCGCCGCGTTCGTCGTCATGTGCTGCCTCGGCGTGGTGAGCGACACGATCCCCGAGGAGATCTGGTTCGGGTCGTGGGCGCTGCTGCCGATCGCCTTCTCGATCGCGATCTTTCGCTACCGCCTGTACGAGATCGACGTCATCATCCGCAAGACGCTGGTGTACGCGACCCTCGTCGGGTCGCTTGTCGCCGTGTACCTCGGTGGGATCTATGTGATCGGCCGCGTGTTGGACGCGGTCGCGGGCCAGTCGGGCGCACTGGCGGTCACGCTCTCGACGCTCGCTGTGGCGGCGGCGTTCCAGCCGCTTCGCACCCGGATCCAGCGAGCGGTCGACCACCGCTTCTACCGCGGCAAGTACGACGCCGAGAAGACGCTCGAGCGGTTCACGACCCGCCTGCGCGATCAGGTCGAGCTCGACGCGCTCTCGGCCGACGTCCTCGACATCGTCACGCTCACGCTCCAGCCCCGCTCGGTCAGCCTCTGGCTGCGCCCGACCGAGGGCCAGGGTTCCTGACCCGCCGCGACGACGTGTCACAAAAGGGTGGAGAAACTCGCACCGCCCGCAACCGGGGACTGTCCCCGCTTGGTTTGCGGGGTCTCAGTCCGGCGAGGAGTGCTCCGCCAGCCAGGCCTTCGCCAGGCGCTTCTGCGCCCGGGTGAGCCACGCCTCGGCGACCGTGTCGCGCAGCTCGTCCCGATCGAGCCGGGCCAGGCTGGGGATGCGCACCAGCACCGCCGGGTAGCCGTCGAAGTGCCTGGTCGTGAAGAACACGCCGCGGTCGTCGGCGAGCAGCAGCTCCTTCTCGTCCAGATCGGCGACCCGGAACATCAGCACGTCGTCGAGCCGCTCGCCGGTCTCGGGATCGAGCGCGTCGGGCCTGCGGCTGCGCTGGCAGCAGAAGAGCTTGCCGTGCACGTGGTAGGCCGGCCGGCCGTCGTCGGAGACGGTCTTGGTCGCCTGCGGCATCGCCAGCGCCAGTTCGTCGAGGTCGGCCATCGTCGCCATGGCGACAATTTGCCACGTCGGGGCTAACCGGTGTAGGTCACCGACGGATAGAGCGCGTTCGCGACGGCCGTGGAGCCGTCGACCGAGAGCGGCTGCCCCGGCTGCTTGACCGGGTAGTACGAGACGTGCGGGCCGCTGATGCGCAACGCTCCAGCGATGGGTCAGCCACACCTCGCTCGTGTTCCGGATCTCCCACTGGAAGCGGTCGAGCGGACGCACGGCCGGGCCGGCGATGCGGGCACCGCGCTGGTCGAACTGGCTGCCGTGGCAGGGGCAGCTGAACCCGACCCCGGTCGCCTGCACGGGACAGCCGACGTGGGTGCAGCGGTTCGACCAGATCACGAACATCGCCTCCGGCGAGAGCCAGTCGGCGCTGGTACCGCCCGTGTTGTGGACGTAGGCGAGCGCGACGCTCACGGCCGGCTCGGCCGGGTTCTCGTCGAACGACATTGCCGTGGGATGGAAGCCGTCCTCCTTGGGAAAGTCGCTGACGCTACCCAGCCGCACCGGCCGAAACGTCGTCTCCTCCGTCACCGGCGCCAGCAGGTACCCGGCGACGGGGGCGAGGATCACCCCGCCGATCGATGCTCCCAGGCCGACGGTCGTGATCCCCAGGAGCCGGCCCCTCGTATAGCCACTTCGCATGCTGCGTTCCTCTCAACTGGTGTGTGTGGTTCCACCAGTTCCTACCGAGCCACGTCCGGAGCGGTTTGCGACCCGACGCCCACCCACGGCGCGCCTGCGGGCGCGGTGTCGCCCGCCCGGACGAACATGACGATGCCGGCGGCGAGCATCCACGGCAGGACGAGCAGGCCGACGAAGAACCCGAGGATTCCGGGCGTCGGCACGAGCTGCAGGATGCCGAGCACCAGTGCCAGCCAGCTCATGACGCGCGGGAACGCACGAGTCTGGATTCCGGCCGTCGCGAACGCCAGCAGCAGGATGCCGAGCCCGGCGCCGTCGGCGAGGCTGCCGCCCGAGACGACGAGTTGCAGGCTCTGGATCGCGCCCGGCGAGATGGTGTGCATCGTGCCAACGTTGCCGAGCATCGACCACGCGGCCGCGTAGGTCAGGTCGCCGGCGGTGGCGATCGCGACCCCGACGAGCGCCGCCCCGGCGACGACGGGGTGAAGCGAGGTTGCCCGGATTCTCGCCCACACGGCCAGGCCGAACAGTGCGAAGAGGACCGCCGCGTAGGTGAGCAGGATCCCGCCGGCGAAGGCGGTGGCGTGATGTGCGGCGTAGTAGGTGGTCAGGGTGGAGACGGAGGCGTCGCTGTCGGGATTCGAGCCGATCACGAGGTAGCCGGCAACGGTCAGCACAGCCGAGCCGGCGCCGGCGAGCGCGGCGAGCCGTCCGAGACGTGATGGGTGGGTATGCATGGTGGTGCTCCTCTCTCGTGGATGACGATGCGAGGCTAGGCGGCGGTTGCCGCCGTGTCGTCGGCGGCGCGGGCGATCTTGACCTCGGCCGGTCGGCCGATCTTTCCGACGGTCGGGATCGGCCGAGTGGCTGATGACACATGCGGGCGCGAGGTGTAGCGTCGGGTCGTGCGTTCGTGGCTCTCCCGGCTGAGGGGCGTTCGGCTCGACCCGGTGGCGGTCGACCGGTTGCTTGCGGTCGTGCTCACCGCCGGTGCGCTGATCGATGCCTGGCTCGGTCATGACGCCGCGCACCACCGGATCGCCACCGCACTGGTCGCGACGCTCGTCACGGGCTCGGTCGCCATCCGCCGGCGGTATCCGGCGCTCGTCGGCACGGTGGTGCCGATCTTCGCGGCGGCCAACTTCGCCGTCTGGCATGGCCCCCAGTTCGTGGGCTACCCGATCGCGAACGCCTGCGCGCTCTATGCGCTGGCGGTGTGGACGCCCCCGCGGCGCTTCGCCGTCGGCATGACACTCGTCGTGGCCGCGTTTCTCGCCACCGGCGCCGCACCGGGCGGCAGCCTCCGCGGCGCGCTGCCGTTCACGGTGGTGACGGCGGTCGTGATGCTGCTCGTGCGCCGGGTCGTCGGGGATCGGGAGCGGCGCGCGCAGATGGCCGAGCGCGAACGTGACGTCGCCGCGCGCGAGGCGGTGGTCGAGGAGCGGGCGCGAATCGCCCGCGAGCTGCACGACGTGATCGCCCATCACGTCTCGATGATGGTGCTCCAGGCGGGCGCGGAGCGAAGAGGGCTGGGCGACGAGCAGGCATCGACGCGCGAGGTGCTCGAGACGGTCGAGCGCACCGGCCGCAGCGCGCTCACCGAGATGCGTCGCCTGCTCGGCATGCTGCGCGGCGATGCGGGCGACCCGCTCAGCCCGCAGCCCGGGCTCGACGACGTGCCGACCCTGGTCGGGCAGCTGCGTGAGGCCGGGCTTCCGGTGGAGCTGCGCGTCGAAGGCGAGCCGCGCCGGCTGCCGGTCGGGATCGAGCTCTCGGCCTACCGGATCATCCAGGAGGCACTCACCAACGCGCTCAAGCACGCCGGCGGCGCCCGCGCACGGGTCGACGTCCGCTACGGCGCCGACTCGCTCGAGCTCGAGATCGCCGACGACGGCGCCCGCCGCGCCCCCGAGGTGCCGGCGGGCGGGCACGGCCTGGTCGGCATGCGCGAGCGGGTCGCGCTCTACGGTGGCCGCCTCGACGCGGGCAGCCGGCCGAGCGGGGGCTTCGTCGTCCGCGTCCTCTTGCCGATCCGATGACGACCGTCCTGATCGCCGACGACCAGGCGCTTGTGCGGGTGGGGCTGCGCAAGATCCTCGAGACGGAGCCCGACACCGTGGTCGTGGGCGACGCCGGCGATGGTGAGGCTGCGGTTGCGGGTGCCCGCCGCCTGCGCCCCGACGTGGTGCTGATGGACATCCGCATGCCCGTGCTCGACGGCATCGAGGCGACGCGCCGGATCGTGCGCGCCCAGCCGGCAACCCGGGTGCTGATCCTGACGACCTTCGGGCTCGACACCTACGTCTACGACGCGCTGCGCGCGGGCGCGAGCGGCTTCATGCTGAAGGACGCGCCGCCCGAGGAGATCGCGGCGGCCGTGCAGATCGTCGCCAGCGGCGAGGCGCTGCTCGCCCCCGCGGTGACCCGCTCGGTGATCGAGGAGTTCGCCCGGCAGGCTCCGGCCAGGTCCCCCGATCTGCCGCAGGCCGTGGCCGAGCTGACGCCCCGCGAGCGCGAGGTGCTCGACCTGCTCGCCCGCGGGCTCTCCAACCCCGAGATCTGCGCGAGCCTCGTGATCAGCGAGGCGACCGCAAAGACCCACGTCGCGCACATCCTCCAGAAGCTCGACCTGCGCGACCGCGTCCAGGCGGTGATCTACGCCTACGAGAGCGGGCTGGTCGCGCCCGGCTCGGCCGGGTTGTAATCAGCCGTCCGGCGGTCGCGCCGACTCCGGCGTTCCCTGAGGTCGACCGCGACCATGCGCAGCTCGCTCGTGTAGCGGCCGTGCTCGTCCTCGAGCCAGCAGTCCTCGGGGCCCGGCAGCATCTCGGTCACCCGCACCGCGCCCGCGGGCTCCGCCTCGGCCGCGCGACGCAGGACGCGCCCGAGCTGGTGCATGAGCACCGGGCTCTCGAGGTCGGCGTAGAGCGGCCGCCGCTCTCCGGGGGCGAGCACGAACACTCGCCGCGGCCACCCGTGCGAGCGCGCCCAGCCGGCGATGCGCTCGGCCTCGGGCAGCTCCGGGACGGGCGCCCACCAGGTCTCGCGGCGCAAAACGGTGCGGCCGACCGTCAGCCGTGGCAGGTGCTCGGCGCGCGCGAAGGGCTCAAAGCTCTTGAGGGCCGCGGCGAAGATCGGCAGGAAGAACAGGTCGGCCGGCGCGATGTGGAGCGAGCCTGCGCGGTCGGTGATGTCGTCGCCGGCGACGATCAGCTCGCCGACGCTGACCGTGCGGTAGCCGGCCGGCATCCTGACCTGCGGTGAGACGGTCACGTGCACGTCGCTCGGCCGCGTGATCGCGGGCATCATCCGCGCCGTCATGGGCACGCTGCTGTCACGCGGCGGGAGCAGGATGACCTGCGGGGAGCCGACATCGGCGGCGTAGTTTGCGAGGAAGGCCGGCCGGTCGGGGTGACGGTTGGCGAACGTCCCCTGCCCGAGCGGGTTCGCGCCCGGGTGGAAATCTCCGATGACCGCCGTGAAGTCGCCGGCCTGCACCGCGGCGGCATCGCGCGCGCCGATCTGGACGTCCGGTGAGTGGAAGACGCCCATCGGCCACGCCCGCCCCTCGCTGGCGAAGACCTCGGCTGCACGCATGCCGATTCCGTCGTCGAGCCCGGCCCGCTCCAGGCCGGCCCAGCGGCGCTGGAGTTCCCGCTGCTGGCCGGAGAGCTCGCCGCGCAGACCGCCGAGCGTAGCGAAGATGGCGCCGAGCAGCGGTGCGAGCGGCTTTGGGCGCGCATCTCCGATCACCGCGGCGAGTCGCTCCTGGCCGAGCTCGAAGACGCGGTGGCAGTGCCAGCGGGAGCTTTCGAGCAGCGCCGGCAGCGCCCGGCCGAGCTCGTCCGTCAGGCCCGGACCCATGCGCACCTCGAGCGCCCGCATGCAGTCGAGGTACACGGGAGTGCGCCCGCCCATTGCATCGCCCTCTCCGGGCGCGGCCCGGTGGCCGGTGATGTCCGCGAACGTGTGGTCGACGTCGGCGAGCGCGGCGGGCAGCTCGGCGCCCTTCGCGGCGGCGGCCCGGTCGCGCGCCGCCAGCAGTCGGTCGAGCGCCCCGAGGCCGCGAGCGCGCACCTCCGCGTCGTCGAGCCGCTCGATCTGGTCGCGCAGCTCGCGCTCGGGGTGCACGCCCAGGGGCACGACCAGCCCCGAATCGATGCCCGCGGCGAGCGCCTCCAGGCACCACGTCTCGAGGTGCACGTCGCGCTCCTCGGGGCCTTCCCCGGCCGTGCACGCAAGCGCCGGCCCGGAGTCGGAGATCCGGCCCCAGGCGAGCGGGCCGAAGAACCCGATGGTGTCGTTCTTGCTGCAGTAGCGCTGCCAGTAGCTCGCGATCATGTCCGCGCTGCGCCGTCGCCGGCCCGGGCTCGTGTGATCGAGGTCGTCCAGCATCGGCAGGACATGCCGGCTCTGCCAGGCGAGCGCCTCCCGGAACCGCGGGTTTCCGGCGACGCCTGCGAGGGCCGCGGCCTCGTCGCCCGATCCGAACGCGGCGAGTCCCGAGACCGGAAAGCCGGCGCTTCGGACTGCGAAGTCGCGCCACAGGGCCCAGTCCTGCGAGAGCGGTGCCAGATGCGCGTCGTCCGACATATTCACTAGAGTATCACTCTATCTAATGTCGGAGCCAACGCGCAGGCCGTACCGGTCGACGGCACGAGCGGAGTCTGCGCGGGCGACCCGCCGCAGGATCCGCGAGGCCGGTCTCGAGCTCTTCCTGCGCGACGGCTACGTGGCGACCAGCGTGCGCGCGATCGCGGCCAGGGCGGGCGTTGCCGAGGCGACCGTCTACCTGGTCTTTCCGTCCAAGGGCGCGCTGCTCTCGGAGATGATCCGCGTCGCGATCCGTGGCGGCGAGCACGACGCGCCGCTCGCCGCCCGCAGTGCTTGGCGCAGGATGCTGGCCTCGCCCGGCGCCGAGATCATCCCGCGCTTTGCGGCCGAGTCGGCCCGGATCCTGGCGCGGACGGCACCGATCTTCGCCATGGCAGAGGCCGCCGCCGCCTCGGCACCCGAGCTCGCGCCGCTTCGCGCCGCCGGCTTCGCCTCCCAGCGGGCGGAGTACCGCGACGTCGTCCGGGCGATCGCGCGCGCCCGCGGCCTGCGGCCCGGCCTCACGCGGGCGCGCGCGGCCGACATCATGTTTGCGATCACCAACGAGGCGACCTATCTCCGCCTCACCCTGGAGTGCGGCTGGAGCGGGCGCCAGTACGCCAGGTGGCTCGCCGCGACGCTCGAGGCGACGCTCTAGATCACGCCCCGAGCATCCGATCCACCATCGCGGCGGCCCGCTCGAGCCCCGTCGCCGGATCGAGCGCGGCGTCGATCTCGGCCTGCGAAAGGCCAAGTCCCGTGCTCGCGGCCAGCGCATCGCGGAAGCTCCCGCTCTCGGCGGCCGCGGCCGACACCAGCCGCTGGGCCTCGACCAGACCGATGCGCCCGGCCGCGGCGAACGCGACTCGCTCGGCCATGATCAGGCCGCCGGTCAGGTCGAGGTTCTGGCGCATCCGGGCGGTGTCGATTTCGAGCCCGGCCAGCGCCTCGGCGGCCGCGGCCACCGCGCCGCCGGTGGCCGCGAGCGCGCCGGTGAGCGCGCCCCACTCGGCGTGCCACGGGCCGGCGGCGCGCTCGTGCTGGTGCGGCTCGGCCGCGATCAGCGCGCCGGCATCGCGGCGGGCGGAGGCGGCGCACGCGAGCGCGCGCACCGAGATCGCCGGGTTGCGCTTGTGGGGCATCGTCGACGACCCGCCGCCCGCTCCCTCGCGTACCTCGCCCACTTCGGTCTGGGCGAGCAGGACGATGTCGGAGGCGATCTTGGCCGCCGCCGCGGCGGCCGCGGCCAGGGCCGCGCCGAGCTCGATCAGCGCGGTGCGGTCGGTGTGCCAGGGGGCGACCGGCTCGGCCAGGCCGAGCTCGCGGGCGTACAGGCGCACCACCTCGGCGCTCCGGTCGCCGAAGACCGCGAGCGATCCGACCGCGCCGCCGAGCTGTGCCTGCAGCCGGCCCTCGCGCACGCGCGCGACGAGCGCGCGCGCCTCGCGCGCGCCAACCCACCAGCCCGCGGCCTTCAGCCCGAACGTCGTCGGCACGGCCTGCTGCATCAGCGTGCGCCCTGCGATCGGCGTCAGCCGGTGCTCGCGGGCGAGCCCGGCGCAATCGTGGGCCACCTGCCCGAGCCAGCCATCGATCAATCCGAGCGCCTCGTCGGCGACCAGCATCGCGGCGGTGTCGATGACGTCCTGGCTGGTCGCGCCCCAGTGCACGAAGCCCGCCGCCTCGGCGCTGAGGCCGGCGCGGATCGCCCGCACCAGCGGCTCGGCCGGATTGCCCGCCGCCCGGCCGTCGCGGCCGACCTCCTCGATGTCGTACAGCTCGGCGCGGCAGCGGTCGGCGATCTCGCTCGCCAGGTGCGTCGGCACGATGCCGGCGATCGCCTCGGCGCTGACCAGCGCCCGCTCGGCGGTGAGCATCGCGGCGAGCCACGCCTGATCCGAGACGGCGGCCCGCATCTCGTCGGGCACGAACAGTGCGGCGAAGGTCGTCACAGCGCGAGGAAGGGCGTCTCCAGGTCGCCCTGCAGGTGGATGTCAAAGCGGATCTCGCCGTCGCCCGCCGCCGCGCCGATCAGGCCGCGGCGCTCGTCGTCGGACAGCACCGCGAGCAGCGGATCGGCCGCGTTGCCCGGCTCATCGGGGAAGTAGATCCGGGTCAGCAGCGGCTTGAGCAGCCCGCGGGCGAAGATGAGCGCGGTGATGTGCGGTGCCCCGGGGCCGGCCGGTTTGACGGTGACAAAGCCGTACCTGCCCTCGAGGTCGGTGCCGCAGCGGCCCCACCTCGCACCGTCCCAGATCTCGACCAGCGCGTCGTCCACCGGCTGTCCCTCGCCGTTCAGCACCCGTCCGCCGATGCGGATGGCGTCGGCCCGGGCGGGGTCGACCAGCTCGTGCTGATCGCGCACGCACAGGCCGAACGAGAAGAACGGCCCCACGGTCTGTGACGGCGTCGCCTCGGGCAACCCGGTCACGCCTCCATCGGGGTCCGGTCGCGGCCGCCGAGGACGATGTCGAACCGGAAGCCCAGGGCCCACTCCGGCGTGGTCGTCTCCCAGTCGAACGCCGAGATCAGCCGCTCGCGCTGCCGCGGGTCGCGGATCGACTGGAAGATGGGGTCGAACGGGAACAGCGGGTCGCCGGGGAAGTACATCTGCGTCACCAGCCGGTCGGTGAACGCGCGCCCGAACACCGAGAAGTGGATGTGGGCGGGCCGCCAGGCGTTCTCGTGGTTTTGCCACGGATACGCGCCTGGCTTGACCGTGACGAACCGGTACGTCCCGTCGTCTGCCGTGAGGCAGCGGCCGGCGCCCGTGAAGTTGGGATCGAGCGGCGCCGGGTGCCGATCGCGCTCGTGGACGTAGCGGCCGCCCGCGTTGGCCTGCCACAGCTCGATGAGCGCGTTTGGCACCGGTCTGCCGCTGCCGTCGAGCACGCGGCCGGTGACGACGATGCGCTGGCCCTGCGGCTCGCCCGCGTGCTGGCGGGTGAGATCCCAGTCGGACTCGGCGAGCGGCCCGTCGCCGTACACCGGCCCGGTCGGGTCGTGCATCGACTCGGGCAGCACGATCAGCGGGCGCAGGGGCGCGCGCAGCCGCGTCGCCCGGTAGTCGTGGTGCAGGTAGGGCGGGTGGACGCTGCCGTCGGCGCCGTCGCCGACCCGCGTGATCGCTTCACCCCCCATCTCAGAACGGGAACGGCCGCGTGCCGCTCTGCACGGTCACCCACTGCATGTCGGTGAACTCGTCCATCGCAAACGTCCCGCCGAAGCGCCCCCAGCCGCTGTCCTTGACGCCGCCGAACGGCATCTGCGGCTCGTCGTGCACCGGCTGGTCGTTGACGTGGACGATGCCGGCCTCGAGCCTGGCCGCGATCGCAAGCCCCTTGTCGGGATCGGTGGTGAGCACGCCCGACGAGAGGCCGTAGCTGGTCGCGTTGGCGGCCGCGACCGCCTCGTCGGCGTTCTCGACCACCTCGATCGAGGCGACCGGCCCGAACGTCTCGACCTGGGCGAACTCGCTGTCGCGGGGTACGTCGGTGAGCAGCGTCGCCCGGTAGCAGCTGCCCTCCGCGCTGCCGCCGGCCAGCACCTTCGCGCCGGCCTTGACGACCTCGTCGACGCGGCGGCTGACCGTCTCGAGCGCGGCCGCGTTGATGAGCGGGCCGATGATGGTGGTGTGCTCGCGCGGGTCGCCCACGCCGAAGCCGGCGACCTTGGCGGTGAGCGCCGCGGTGAACCGCTCGGCGATCGGGCGCTCCACGATGATCCGCCGGGCCGACATGCAGATCTGGCCCTGGTGCAGGTAGGCGCCGAAGGCGGTGGCGTTGACCGCGTACTCCAGGTCGGCGTCGGCCAGGACGATCAGCGGGTTCTGGCCGCCGAGCTCGAGCACGATCCGCTTGAGGTTGCGGCCGGCGGCCTCGGCCAGCTTGCGGCCGGTGGCGGTCGAGCCGGTGAAGTTGATCCGGCGCACGTGCGGGTTCTCGACCAACTCATCGCCGATCTCCTGCGCGCCGGAGCGGTCGTGGGTGACGATGTTGAGCACGCCGTCGGGCAGGCCTGCCTCGGCGAAGATCTCGCCCCAGAGCAGGCCGCCGACGTACGGCGACTCCTCGGACGGCTTGAGGACGACCGTGTTTCCGAACACGAGCGGGCTCGCGATCGCGCGGGCCGACAGGATCAGGGCCGCGTTCCAGGGCGAGATGGCGGCGACGACGCCGACGGGGCGGCGCACGCCCATCGCGAACGCGCCGGGCAGATCGGAGGGGATCACCTGGCCGGTGGGCGTGTAGGCCGCCCCGGCCGCCTGGCGGAAGAGGCCGGGCACGAATCCCATCTGGAACATGCCGAAGCCGAAGCTGCAGCCGGTCTCCTTGGCGAGCCACTCGACCACCTCGTCGCGGCGCGACTCGAGGATGTCGGCGGCCTTGAGGAAGATGGCCTGGCGCATACCGGGGCCCGCCTGCGACCACGACCCGAACGCCTCGTGCGCGGCCGCGATCGCCCGCCGGGCGTCCTCGCGGCCGCCGGCGGCGACGCTCGCGACCACGTCGCCCGTGTATGGATCGAGGTCGTCGAACGTGGCGCCGTCGGCCGAGTCGACCCACTCGCCGCCGATCAGATGCCGGCAGTCCTTCACGTGAGTGTCCGTGGTGCTCATGCGCTCCTCCTCGTCTCGGCTTCCGGGCCCGGCGCCAATTTCATCACGTCTGCGGCCTCGGCGTCGGGTGCGGCCATCACACGCAGCCCCCACGTTGACCATTTACGTCGTCCTCATGCCTGAGGGCATTGCGGCCGATAGTGGCAGGAAGTGCAACACCGGGGTTGTGATCATCACGACGGATGATCGAATCGCTCGCTCCCGTCCCACGATCGTCGGTCATCGGAGGATCATGACCACACCCGCGTCCGCCAAGGCGGAGACGTTCGAGCCCGAGGTCCTGCTGCAGGTTCTGAGCCAGGTCAAGGCCGGAGACTTCTCGGTGCGCATGCCGCTTCACTGGACGGGGGTGTCGGGCAAGATCGCCGACGGCCTGAACGCGATCATCAGCGCCAACCAGGCGCTCGGGACGGAGCTTCAGCGCGTGAGCCGGGTCGTCGGCAAAGAGGGCATGCTCTCGCAGCGCGTCTCGTTCAAGGGCACCGACCAGGTCTGGGGCGACTCCATCGAGTCGGTCAACTCCCTGATCGAGGATCTCGTCCGGCCCAGCAACGAGATGCAGCGCGTCATCGGCGCCGTGGCGGACGGCGACCTGAGCAAGAAGGTCTCGGCCGACGCGAAGGGCGAGATGCTCGTCCTCAAGAACACGATCAACGGCATGGTCGACCAGTTAAACGGGTTCATCAGCGAGGTGACCCGCGTTGCCCGCGAGGTCGGCACCGAGGGCAAGCTCGGGCAGGCCGCCGCGGTGACCATCGAGGTCGGCGGCGTGTGGAAGGACCTGACCGACAACGTGAACACGATGGCGAGCAACCTCACGAGCCAGGTGCGCGACATCGCCGAGGTCACGACCGCGGTCGCAAACGGCGATCTCTCGAAGAAGATCACCGCCGACGTGCGGGGCGAGTTTCTGGAGCTGAAGAACACGGTGAACGCGATGGTCGACCAGCTCAACCGGTTCGCCGGCGAGGTCACGCGCGTTGCCCGCGAGGTCGGCGTCGAGGGCAGGCTCGGCGGCCAGGCCCAGTCGCAGGAGGTCGAGGGCGTGTGGAAGGACCTCACCGACGACGTGAACCAGCTCGCCGCCAACCTGACCAATCAGGTGCGCGCGATCGCCGAGGTGGCGACCGCCGTGACCGAGGGCGACCTCACCCGCCAGGTCAGCGTCGCCGCGAGCGGCGAGGTCGCCCTGCTCAAGGACAGCCTGAACCAGATGATCCGCACCCTGAGCGAGACCATGCGCGAGAACACCGAGCAGGACTGGCTCAAGACGAACCTCGAGCGCTTCACCCGCATGCTGCAGGGCCAGCGCGATCTCTCGACCGTCTCGAACATGGTGCTGTCGGAGCTCGCGCCGCTCGTCTCGGCGCAGCACGGCGTCTTCTACGCGCTCACCGATCCGGGCGACGGCGGTGCGCCGGTGCTGCGGTTCCAGGCCGGCTACGGCTACAAGGAGCGCACGGACGTGTCGAACAGCTTCCGGCTCGGCGAGGGCCTGGTCGGGCAGTGCGCGGTCGAGAAGGAGCGCATCCTGATCACCGACGTGCCGTCCGACTACATCCAGATCAGCTCTGGCCTCGGCGAGGCGTCGCCGCTCAACATCATCGTGCTGCCGATCCTGTTCGAGGGATCCGTGCGGGCGGTCATCGAGCTGGCGTCGTTCGCGCCGTTCAGCGCCGCGCACCAGTCGCTGCTCGACCAGCTGACCGAGAGCATCGGCCTCGTCCTGAACACCGTCGAGGCGACGTCGGTCACCGAGCGGCTGCTCGAGGAGTCGCTCGAGGCGAAGCGCCTGGTCGAGGAGAAGGCCACGGAGCTCTCGGTCTCGTCGCGGTACAAGTCGGAGTTCATCGCCAACATGTCCCACGAGCTGCGAACGCCGCTCAACAGTTTGCTCGTGCTGGCCGAGCAGCTCGAGGACAATCCCGACGGCAACCTCACCGACCGCCAGGTCGAGTACGCGAGCGTCATCCGCTCGTCCGGTGGTGACCTGCTCAAGCTCCTGAACGAGATCCTCGATCTGGCGAAGGTCGAGTCGAACACGATGAAGGTCGAGACGAACGCCGTTTCGCTCTCCGATCTGCGCGAGAGCCTCGTCCAGAACTTCCGCCAGGTGGCCGATACGCAGGGCCTTCGGTTCTCGGTCGAGCTCGATCCGCGGCTGCCCGCGACGATCACCACCGACCCGCATCGCCTGCGCCAGGTGCTCACGAACCTCGTGTCGAACGCATTCAAGTTCACGAGCCACGGCGAGGTTGCGGTGCGCCTGGATCTCAGTCCGGGCGGCTGGAGCCGTGATTGCGAGCAGCTCGTCCGTGCGGATGCCGTGATGGCGATCAGCGTCCGCGACACCGGGATCGGCATCAAGAATGACCTGCACAGCTCCATATTCGAGGCCTTCGCTCAGGCCGACGGCACGACCGCCCGCCAGTACGGCGGCACGGGCCTCGGGCTCTCGATCAGCCGCAGCCTGGTCGGGCTGCTGGGCGGGGAGATCAGCCTCGTGAGTGAACCCGGGGTGGGCAGCACCTTCACGATCTACCTGCCGGTCGAGATGCAGGGCATCCGATCGAGCGCCCCGACGCTGCGGGTGATCGTCGACGCCGATCACCCGCAGCCGTCCGGCATCAGTGAGTTCTACAACGGCTCCGCCGCCGGCACCACGGTGCTGGTCGTCGACGACGACTACCGCAACATCTTCGCGCTGACCGCGCTCCTCGAGCGCGGAAACCTCGAGGTCGTCGCGGCGGAGAGCGGACCCGAGGCCCTCGCCGTGCTCGACCAGCGATCCGACATCGACATCGTGCTGATGGACATCATGATGCCCGTCATGAACGGCTACGAGTCGATGGCGGCGATCCGCATGCGGCCCGGGTGCGCCGACCTTCCGATCATCGCGGTGACCGGCAAGGTGATGGGCAGCGAGCGTGCGCGGTGCATCGCCGCAGGCGCCAACGACTACATGCCCAAGCCGGTGGATGCCGGGGAGCTTCTGGCCATCCTGCGGCCGTATTTCGAGCCACGCCCCGGCGCGCAGGTTCCGACGGGCGGCCGGTTGTAGTGTCCGCCGTGGCCACGAGTCCCAGCCAACCGGAGTCGGGCGCAGTGATCCTCGTCGTCGACGACAACGCGGCGAAGCGCCTGGCGATCGTCTCGATCCTCGAACAGCTCGGCCATACGACAATCGAGGCCGGGTCAGGGGAGGCCGCGCTGCGCGAGGTGATGAAGCGATCGTTCGCGGTGATCCTGCTGGATGTCCAGATGCCGGTCATGGACGGCTACGAGACCGCCAGGCTCATCCGCATGCGCCGCGAGTCGGAGCACACCCCGATCATCTTCACCACCGCACACGCGCAGGACGAGGCCGACATTCCGGAGGCCTATGCCACCGGCGCGGTCGACTTCATCTTCGCGCCCATCGAGCCCGCCGTACTGCGGGCGAAGGTCAAGGTCTTCGTCGACCTTCACCTGAAGGCGCGCCGGCTGGAGCGGGTGCTCGACAACGTGGCCGACGGCATCGTCACGATCAGCGCAGATGGTGTGATCGAATCATGCAACCGGGCGGCGATCGAGCTCTTCGGCTACGACGAGGACGAGGCGATCGGGCAGCTCTTCTCGACGATCGTCGTCCCGCGGGATCGGGAGGGGCCGGCAACGCTGCTGCAGGACACGGGCGGCCGGTCGGTTGAGGCCGTCGGCTGCCGCAAGGACGGGACGACATTCCCGATCGAGCTCGAGCTGAGCGATGTCCAGTTCGAGACGCGGAAGGTGCACATCGGCTGCCTGCGCGACATCTTCGAGCGCCAGACCCACACCGACTCGCTGCGGTATCAGGCCCTGCACGACGATCTGACCGATCTGCCCAACCGGGTGCTCTTCGGCGACCGCGTGCAGATTGCGATCCGTGCAGCCCTGAGGCTGAAGCAGCCGCTGGCCCTGCTCGTGATGGATCTGGATGGGTTCAAACAGGTGAACGACACGCTGGGGCACCAGCAGGGCAACCGCCTGCTGAGGCTCGTCGCCGAACGCCTGGTCGGCTGCCTCCGCGAGGGTGACACGGTGGCGCGGCTCGGCGGCGACGAGTTCGGGATCCTGCCGATCGGCGGCACCGACCTGGCCGGGGCGGCCACTGTCGCGTGGAAGATCTTGCAGGCCCTCGAGACGCCGTTCGTTCTCGACGGCAACAGCATCGACGTCAAGGCGAGCATCGGGATGACACTCGTCCCGGATCACGGCGACAACATCGACGACCTCCTCCGGCGCGCCGATCTGGCGATGTACGACGCCAAGAAGACCGGCAGCGGCTACGCCATGTTCGCCACCGAGCAGGAGGACATCCCCGCACGCCGGCTGGCGCTGCTCGCCGACCTGCGCCACTGCGTCGCGCGTGGCGAGCTCGTCCTGCTGTATCAGCCGAAGGTCGACCTCAAGACGCACGAGGTGACCGGAGTGGAGGCGTTGCTGCGCTGGAACCACCCCTCCGGGCGGCTGCTCATGCCCGACGAGTTCATCCCCGGCCTCGAGAGCAATCAGGTGATGGTCCCGATCACGATGTGGGTGATCGACGAGGCCCTGCGCGCCCTGCGGGCGTGGCGTGACGACGGTTTCGACCTGACCATGGCGGTGAATGTTGGCGCCCGCTGCCTCGCCGAGGACGCACAGCTCTTCGAGACGGTCGAACGGCTGACCGCCGCCCTGGGCATCCCGCCCGAGAAGCTGACGTTCGAGCTCACCGAGAGCGCGCTGATCGATCCCGGCCAGCCCGGTCTTCTGGGCCGGCTCGAAACCATGCGTGAGGGGCTCTCGATCGATGATTTCGGCACCGGATTCTCGTCGCTCATCTATCTCCAGCAGCTGCCCGTCGACGAGATCAAGGTCGACCGGTCGTTCGTGACGACGATGCTTGCGTCCGACGAGAAGGCCGTGATCGTGCGGTCGATCATCGATCTGGCGCACAACCTGAGCGTGAAGGTGGTGGCCGAGGGCGTCGAGGACGAGGCGACCATGGACCGGCTGATCGAGTACGGCTGCGACGCGGCCCAGGGCTTCCACTTCGGCTCCCCGGTTCCCGCCGCAGCCCTGCGGGGATGGCTCGAGACGTCGTCGTTCGGCATGCCGCGGCGGCTGAAGGTCGACGTCGCCGCCTAGCGACTCCCGGTCGCGTGTGCCACAATCGGGCCGATGGCCGAGACCGCCGATAGCGGCTGGCATGTCGGCGAGTACGGGCCGCTCGGCTGGGCCGAGACCGGCGTCAAGGCGGTCGCCTTCGTCTGTGCCTACATCGCCTTCGCCCACGCCCTCGACCGGCCGCTGCACTCGCCGTCGGGGATCCGGATCTTCGAGCTGGCGCTGCTCGGCGTCGCCGAGCTCGGGCTCATCGCCGCGATCGGCGACCGCCTGATCGAGCGCGAGATCACGGCGATGGTCTTCGTCGTGTTCAACAACCTCGCCCACCTGGGGATGCTCTACGCGCTGCTGGCCGTGCCGGGGCCGGGCGGGATCCTGTCGGTGTTCTGCCTGCTGATGCTGGGCGGGGAGCTGACGAAGCTCGTGTGGCTGCGGACGACCGAGTTCACCGTCCGCGAGGTCGGGCCGCTGGTGGTGCAGGGGCTGGTGGCGGCGTATGCCGCGATCTATGCGGTGGCGCTTGTCGTGTGGCAGTTCGTGCCGCGTTAGGCCTTGACGACGTCCGGTGTGCCCTTGAGGGCGCCGACCACCTGGTCGCTCGTCATCGGCTGCGAGAACATCGGGTAGTCCTGCGCGGTCGCGGCCTTCTGCTCCTCGGCGCTGGTGGCGGCGGTGCAGTCGGTCAGCGTGATGACGTCGTAGCCCTTCTCGTAGGCCGTGCGCATCGTCGACTCGACGCAGCAGTTGGTGAGGAACCCGCCGAGGACGACGGTCTCGATGTCGCGGCTGCGGAGGATGAAGTCGAGGTTGGTGGTCGCGAACGTGTCGAGGCCGCGCTTGCCCTCGACGACGATGTCGTCGCCCTGGGGAGCCATCTCGTCGCAGATCTCGGCGCCCCACGTGCCCTTGACGAAGGCGTTGGAGTCGATGACGCCCTTGAGGATGCCGTAGACGTTGTCGGGGTTTCCGAGCTCGCCGTAGCCGGGCGCGAAGGTGATCGGCGCGTGCACGATGGTCGCGCCGGCCTTGCGGGCCTCGTCGACGACGCGCTGGGTGTTGGCGAGCATCCCCGAGTCGTCCATGACGCCCTTGACGGCGCCGTGCAGCGCTCCGCCCTCGGAGGTGAAGTCGTTCTGGTACTCGATCAGGACAACGGCGGTCTTGTTGGGCTCGACGTCCATGGGAGTCCTCCT